>NZ_CP030038.1:5905000-8416216 GCF_015291725.1 Bradyrhizobium sp. CCBAU 51765 | reverse complement strand
TGTCATCGTCAGAAAACTTCTCTCGAGAGATATAGTTGCGTTGTGAGCGCCATGCAGGGTTCCTGCCACGGTCCCTGAAAATGGCGCGACCTCAAGCGAGTCCATCGTCAGGCATGGCTCGACCGTTCGGCGCGGACGCCGCAAGTCAGATCAGCGATGTCTGGGATGGAGGGGTCGCGAGGTCAGCGCGTACTCGGCGCTCCGTCACACGCGGGAGGCGGGAGATCCGACGGAGCTGGAACGGCATCGTTGGAATAGGAAACGTGCTTCAATACCGCGTTGAGTCCGTAAGACATGATACCTCCCCGTCCTGCCGTGATCACTCACGACAGGGTCCTGCGTGTCCTGAAGACAACCGCGCCGTACTCCTGTCGCGGATGCCTGCCCAATGTACTGGTCGTCCGCTCGACTTCGCCACCTTGCGTGCCGGGATAGCATTGCGATGTCTCTCCTGTTGCGCCGGGCGCGAGCGAGAAGATCCCGCTTGGAGACATTCAGACAAACAGCTACCATTCCCATACTGCTATGGGTTTTGAACCGACATCGCTTGTTGAAGCGTCGCCTACGTGCACACCGCCGCCGATTTGCACGTTCGCCCCGTTTCCTAAACCGCACTGGTCTGAAGATCGTGGGCGCCGCTGACGACTTAAGGAATACACTAAGCGGAAAGACTCGCAACGAAATTGATTCACACTTGAGGCGTCAAAAAACTTGACCTCGGTTAACGCCGCGCGCGAGTTGTTCACAGGCTCCGAAGCAAGTTTTTGAATCCGTGCACAGAATCGAGAATGTCGCGCGGCGTGTGACAATTTTCGGCCACCGCCAAAATTTTTTAACAAATTCGTCACGCGCCCGACGTGTGAGCGAATTTTCCAAATGCTTGTCGCTGCTATGTCGATAAGTGATTATCGGTGCATCGCTTTTCGAGACTCGTTTTGCAGGGTAACTCCACGGCATACGGTCCAGTGAATCTACGGTGTGCAGAACTCTCGTCGCCGCCGATTCAATTCGTGCCCGCGGCGCAGGGGTTTTTGCAACGCGGTGAAGCTTACGCCGTTGCACGTCGTCGGCAAGATAACGCAGACGGTGTGTCCACGATCGAACTTCGCTTGACCGCTTGCGTGAATGTGACAGTCAACAAAAAAGCCCGGCGCGATGCCGGGCTGTTTGACGCGCTGACCGGATCGACCGATCAGATGATGTCGCGAGATTACTTCGCGAGACTACTTGGCGAGCTTGGCGATCTGCGCGGTGAGGCGCGAGACTTTGCGGCTGGCGTTGTTCTTGTGAATGATGTTGCGCTGGGCGGCGCGCATCAGAGCGGGCTCGGCAGTCGCGAGTGCCTTCACGGCGGCGGCGCGATCGCCGGTCTTGATGGCTTCCTCGACGGTACGCACGGCGCCGCGCATCTGGGTGCGGCGCGACTTGTTGACGGCGGTGCGACGGGCGATCTTGCGCGTCGCTTTCTTGGCGGAAGTGGTATTGGCCATGGTCTCAATGTCCTTTGCGGGTACCGGTCGCGTCTTGGTCGGGTAGCGCCGGCTTGCTTGACCGCGTAATCGACGCTCGGATTTAGGGTGTTCGGTTGCTGGGCCGTTCCTGGAACATGAGCGACGGCCTTGCGGCTGTCTCTGAGGCTCCAAAGAGTCTTCAAGCTCGAGGGCTTCAAGCTCAAGGTGCCTGCAACTGCTCAAAGAACAGCGGCGGCAGGATTGCGCCCACCGCCAATTGGCGCCCTTATAGAGAGGGTCTTTGGCACCGTCAACGCTTTCGGGAGCTGGAGATCCGGCCTTTGACGGCCTGGACGGAGCTGTAACGCCCTGAAGAGGTTGAATTTCTGCCGTCGCCCGGCTATTGGCTGGCAACGTTCCAAGAGGTCATCCGACCAGACGACCATCGTAGGTGAGGCATGATCCGCGGCTTTTTCCGATTGATTGGGCTGTTGCTGCTCGCCGGGGGGTTCATCTTCATGGTCTATGACGGCGCCCGCTGGGTGGCCGACCAGACCCTCAGGTTCACCCGGTTCGGCCAGTTCTGGAATGACATCAATCAGGCCAGCCAGGCGGCGTTCCGCACCTGGGTCGAGGCCAAGGCCCCCTGGCTCTGGACCTCGGTGATCCGCCTCGTGCTGGATCAGCCGGTCTTCGCCGTGCTCGGCATTCTCGGCATCCTGCTGATGATCCTGTTCCGTCCGCGGAAACCGCTGATCGGCTATTCCCGGGATTGAACTGCACACGGGCCGCGTAACAGAGCTGCCTCGTGCCTTCCCTGGAAGCAGGGGAATGGCGTTTCAGTTTTGCAGAGGCCGTCATGCCCGGGCTTGTCCCGGGCATCCACGTTCTTTGTGCTGTGTGGAAGGCGTGGATGGCCGGGACAAGCCCGGCCATGACGCTGCGAGACAGCCTGTGCCCGTAGCCACATCTCAGATGCGATAGCGCTCCAGGGAGGGTGGCACCGTCATCGCCCACTCAACGCTTTATTAACCATAAGCGGTGCATCACTGGAGCTGTCTCGTTTCGAGGGATGGGTCCGGTGCCGGTTGCACGCGCGTTTCGATGGTCGAACTTGGCGTCCTTGGCAGCGTCCGCCGCGCTCGTCCTTGGCGGCTGCATGCAGACGACCGGTCCCGTTGCGGTGATGCAAGCTCGTCCCGATCTCGACTCCATGGCCTATGGCCAGCCTTACACTGCGCCGCAGCCGGTCGTGGTGGCCGACAACGGCGGCGGCGCCATCGCGGCGCTCAGCAACTCCTTTGCCGCGACGCCCGCACCCATGCCGGTCGGCTACGCCGCGCCGATGACGGTGCGCAATGGCACCTCCTACCATCTCGACGCCGGCGACAGGCTTCGCGTCGTGGTTTACGGCCAGGAAGGCCTCACCAACAGCTATGCGATCGACGCCGGCGGCTCCATCACCATGCCGCTGATCGGCGCCGTGCCGGCGCGCGGCCGCACCACGGCGGGTCTGGCCGGCGAGATCGCCGCGCGCCTGCGCAACGGCTACATCCGCGAGCCGTCCGTGGCAGTCGAGATCGAGACCTATCGTCCGTTCTTCATTCTCGGCGAGGTCCTCGCGCCCGGCCAATATCCTTACGTGCCGAACATGACGGTCGAGAGCGCCGTCGCCATCGCCGGCGGCTTCTCGCCGCGCGCCAAGCGCGACTTGGTCACCATCACGCACACCGAGAACGGCGGCGCCATGCGCGCCGTGGTGCCGCTCGGCACGCCCCTCAGCCCGGGCGATACCGTGTTCGTCGGCGAGCGCTGGTTCTAGGTTTCAGCCCGAACCCTTCCTTCGTCATTCCGGGGCGCGCGTAGCGCGAGCCCGGAATCCATTCCTCGACCGGCTCTGACGCCCGATGGATTCCGGGCCTGCACCGCTTCGCGGCGCATCCCGGAAGGACGGAGAGTCGCGCGCCCTACTTCAAATGCTTCGCGAAGAACGCCATGCTGCGCGGCCAGGCGATGTCGGCGCTGGCCTTGTCGTAGCTGGCGCGCTCGTCGCAATGGAAGCCGTGCTGGGCGCCCGGATAGATGAAGACCTCGACGTCGGGCCGTTTCGACTTGATGGTCTCGACGTCGGTCAGCGGGATGCCGGCATCCTTCTCGCCGAAATGCAGCTGCGTCGGCACCTTCGGCGTCTCGTCGGCAAAGCGCACGACCGCGCCGCCGTAGTAGCCCACCGCGGCCTTCAGCCCCGACAGCCGCGTCGCCGCGACGAAGGCGACGCTGCCGCCGAGACAGAAGCCGATGATGCCGACGGGGCCGACGCTCTTCACGGCATCGATCGCGGCTTGCGTGTCGCGCAGCATCGCGGCCCAATCCGGATTGGCGACGAACTTGCGCGCCTCCGCGATCTCGTCGGGCGAATAGCCTGACTGGAAGCTCGGCGACGTCCGGTCGAAGATCGACGGCGCGATCGCGACATAGCCTTCTTTGGCGAGGCGGTCGCAGACCGAGCGGATGTGGTGATTGACCCCGAAGATCTCCTGGATCACCACGACCGCACCCTTCGGGGTGCCGGAGGGGTCAGCGCGATAGGCGCCGAGCTGGAAATTGTCGGAGGCGGTCAGTCTGATGTCCTGTCCCACGCGAATTGTCCTTCTTGGTTAGTATGAACTCAGTCTCTCCCCTCATCCTGAGGAGCGCGCCCTTGCGCGCGTCTCGAAGGATGAAAGGCAAAGGAGCGGCAGCCGGGCCTTCATCCTTCGAGATGCTTGCTGCGCAAGCTCCTCAGGATGAGGGGCAACACCCTCACTCCCACATCCAGTTCTCGCCGTAGTCCTCCTTCCATCCTGCCAGCCGTCCGTGACGGAATTGCAGGAACAGGCGGTGACGGTAGGGGATCAGTCCGCTGCCGCCGATGTTGCGCAGCGCGAGATAGATCTCGTTGCCGGGACGCCCGCGGACATATCGCAGCGGCTGGCCGAGGGCGCGCGCAGTCTGCTCGGCATCCATGCCGAAGGCGAGCGGCGTGTTGTTCGACAAGGTCGCGACGAAGGGCTGGCGCGGCGGCATGGCGCCGAACGGCTCGGCCTGCGCAGATACCGACAGCAACATCGCGCCCGCAGCCAGCATCATCAGCTTCATCGCCTACGTCCTTGCTTGATCGACCTGTGCCGGCAAGTTCTTCAGGAAAGGCGCGACCGCGTCAACAAAGGCCTGGGGCTGATCGATGTTGACGGCGTGTCCGGCCGCGGGGATCACGACCTTTTGTGCGCCGGGGATCTTTGCCGCCATGTAGTCGGACGCGGCGAGGAACGGCGTGTCGTCGGCGCCGACCACGATCAGGCTGGGCACCTTGATCTCGGGCAATAGCTCGATCACGCGCGCATCGCGCTGGGTCAGCATGCCGCGCGCGGCCAGCGCCAGCCCCCCGGCATTGCGGTGGCTCGCGGTGGCGCGTTCGCGCGTCGCCGATTTCAGCATCGCGAGCCCTTCGCGGTCGAGCCTGTCGGCGGTGGCAAGCGCCCGCGCGTTCCAGGCCTCGCGCGCGTCGTCCTTCTTGAACCCGGGACCGGTGTCGATGATCAACAGCGCGCGGACCCGCTCCGGGTGGGTGCGATAGAACGCGAGCGACATGTAGCCGCCGAGCGAGAGACCGCCGATGATGGCGCGCTTCGCTCCGACCGCATCGAGGATCGCCGCCATGTCGCCGACAGTCAGAGCTTCGCTGTACGCGCTCGGATCATCGGGATAGTCGGACTGGCCGTGGCCACGCATGTCCCACAAGATCAGCTTGTGATCCTTCGCGAGCGCATCGACCTGCCCATGCCACATCGCCGAGGTCGAGGAATAGCCGTGCGTCAGCAGCAAGGGCGGCCCCTCGCCGTGAACCTCGTAGTAGATCCCGACGCCGTCCCGATTGATCTTGGGCATTGTTTCCCACCCCTCTTGTTTCGCGTTCATTCTAGCCGGGATGATTTCGTTCGCGCGACACGCCCTTGCGCATGAGCCCGATGTCTCGACTAGCCCTCCCTCCGGCGCTCGAAAAAGCCCAGCATTTACAATGGCCGTCCTACTGTGCATGGGGTTGTTTTCGCCACTCTTGCTGTTCCGGCCCTGGAACCGAAATCCCTAAAATTGCGCGCGATTCCTAAGGGTTCCATTGAGCACGCCTCTTAAGGGCCAGAGAACCTGATCCGGCCTAGGCTGACGCCAAATTCCGTCCCGTGCCCTGGGGAAGTCATGAACGCCGCAGCCAAACCCGCCGCCAAACGTCGGCTTCTGCTCGCCTCCGATCGCAGCGACGAGAGCAGCGAGCTCGCCAGCATTCTGAAAGCGGTCGGCGACGTCTCGACAGTGACGACAGAGGCCATCCCCGCCCAACCCGCGCGCGATCTCTCCGGCCTCGTGGTCGACATCAACCTGCGCTCGCCCGAGAGCGTGCAGCGGGTCCGCAACAAGCTGCGCGGCGATGCCTACCGCTCGATGCCGCGGCTGTTCGTGCTCGCGGACTCCCTGCATCACGGCACCATGCAGGCCTGGGCGTTGGGGGCCACCGACACCATCTCGCGGCCGCTTCAGCCCGAGGCCATCCTGCAGCGCATCCGCGCCGCCTTCCCGGACACTGCCGCCTATGACGCGACCGATCGCGGCAAGACGCTCAACCGCGGCGTCGAGGCGGCGCACGCGGTGCTGGTCAGGATGTTCGAGAAGATGCCGCTCGGCGTGCCCCTGACTTTCGACGACGTCATTGCGGCCGAGAGCAAGATTCTGAAGGCGATCAAGCATTCCTCGCTGCGCGAATGGCTGACCACGGTCGGCTGCCACCATGTCGGCAGCTATCGCCATTGCCTGTTCGTCACCGGCTTCGCCGTCGCCTTCGCCCAGCATCTCGGCATGCGCGAGGACGACCAGCGGCGCCTGACCCGAGCCGCGCTGCTGCACGACGTCGGCAAGGCTTTCGTTCCCGCCGCGCTGCTCGACAAGCCCGGCAAGCTCACCGACGAGGAGATGGAAGAGGTGCGCCAGCATCCGCGTCGGGGCTATGAAACGCTCGCCGCACAAGGCGGCTTCCCGCCGGAGATGCTGGACGTGGTGCTGCATCATCACGAATTCCTCGACGGCTCCGGCTATCCGAACGGCCTGTCGTCGAACCAGATCAGCGACATCGTGCGGCTGACGACGATCGTCGACATCTACGCCGCGCTGGTGGAGAAGCGCGCCTACCGCATGCCCTTCACCCACTCCCGCGCGTTCACGATGATGGAAGGCATGGGCGGCAAGCTCGACCAGCAGCTGCTGCAGGCGTTCCGGCCGGTGGCGCTGGGATCGTTCTAGGCGAGAGGTTGCAATTGCAGAGGCGCGCGGCCTGCTTACCCTCCCCCTTCAGGGGAGGGTGAAGTCACCCCACCATCTTCCGCAGCTCCGCCTTCGCCACCTTCTCCAGCGTCGAGCGCGGCATGTCGTCGACGAGCCTGATCTCGCGCGGCACCTTGAAGTCGGCCAGGTCCTTGCGGCAGGCGGCCATCACCCTGTCATGCAGATCGGGCGTGGCGCCCGCGACGCCGCCCTGGGGGATGATGAAGACGACCGGCACCTCGTCGAGCATCGGATGCGTCTTCGCCACCACCGCCGCCTCGCGCACGCCGGGAACCAGCGCAATCACCTGCTCGATCTCGGAGGCCGCGACGTTCTCGCCGCCGACCTTCAGCATGTCCTTGGCGCGGTCGCCGAACTTGATGTAGCCGTTCGGAAGCCGCTCGACGCGGTCGCCGGTGAGAAAGAAGCCGTGCTCGTCAAAGCTCTCGCGCGTCGCCTTCTCGTTGTGAAGGTACTCGGCGAACAGCGACAGGCCCGGGATACCCTTGATCGCGAGATTGCCGGTGCCGCCGACGTCCGTCGGCCGGCCGTCGTCGTCGGTGATGCGAATCTGGTATTCGGGCGCGGCGCGGCCGATCGACATCGGGATGTTGGGCTGATCGATCTCGCCGACGATGCCGTGGGTGATGGTCTCGGTCATGCCCCACCAGCCGATGACCTTGACCCCGAACGCGGCGAAGGCCGGCGGCTCGTTGATCGCCGTGCCCCACAGGCGGAACTTGTGGTCTTTCGGGATCTCCTGCTCGAGCAGGGCCTTCATGCAGAACGGAATGGTCGAGGTCCAGGTCGCACCGTGCGCGCGCGCGACGCTCCAGAACCGGCTGGCGGAGAAGCGCGGCTGGATCACGCAGGTGCCGCCGACCCACAGCGTCGCCAGCATGGAGTAGGCCAGCGCATTGGTGTGGAACAGCGGCAGATAGGTCTGGTGCACGTCGCTCGCATGCAGATCCTCGTGCGCGGCGTTGATCTTGGCGCCCCACAGCGCGTTGGCATGGGTCCACAGCACCGCTTTCGGCCGCGACGTGGTGCCGGAGGTGTACTGCACGCTGCAAGGCGCCAGCGGATCGGTCGCGCGCTGCGGGCGGTCGGCGCTGTCGGCGAACAGCGCCTCGAAACGGTCGCCGCGCGAGACGGCCTGCGCAGGCGCCGTGCCGGCGTCATGCGAGGTCACGGCCATCCAGCGAATGTTGCGGCAGTTCTGCGCGACGACTTCCGCATAGGCCGGCTGCGTGATCGCGGCCACTGCGCCGCAATGATCGGCGAAATACTCGATCTCCGCCGGCGCCGAGCGGGTGTTGGTGGTGACCGCGATGGCGCCGAGCTCGACACAGGCAAACCAGGCCAGCATCGCCTCGATGCAATTGTCCAGGTGAATGAGCACATATTCGCCGGGCTTGACGCCACGCTTGGCCAGCCCCGCTGCGAGCGCACCGACGCGCTCGTGAAATTCGTCATAGCTCCAGTGCCGCGCCGGCGCGTCGAACGGCGCCCAGATCAGGAACGGATGGGAGCTGCGCGCCTCGGCGCGCATCCTCAAGAGCCAGGGCACGTCGAGCCCGTCGAAGGGGCTCACGATTCCGGCGGCGGTTTTCTGGATAGCCATGTGTCCTCCCGTGCAGCCTGCATCTTGCTGGCGGCTGCTTTTTGATGATTGCGTCTTCCTGCCACCGGACGACGCGTGAAGCAAATCGGGGGTGCAAGCTTTGTGATGCGTAACCCTTCCTCCTCCGTCATGGCCGGGCTTGACCCGGCCATCCACGCCTTGCTGCACGAAGAACGTGGATGCCCGGGACAAGCCCGGGCATGACGACCGAATGGCCGCGAGAGCGCGCCTCAATCCTCGTACGACGAGATCTCGATCAAGCTGCCATCCGGGTCCCTGCAATAGACCGAGCGCAGCGTGCCGCGCGCCCCTTGCCTCTGGCCAGGGCCTGCTTCGATCGCGACGCCATGTGCCTGCAAATGCGCCACCACCTCGTCCGGTGTGGCGGAGGTGAGAAAGCACAGATCCTCGCTGCCGGCGGTCGGGTGGCCGGCGGTGAACCACTCCACTTTATCTGCATCGCGTTGCCGGACGTTGATCTTCTGGTTACCGAATTCAAGCAAAGTGCGGGGCGGCTTGCCGCCGCCAGGATCGAACAGCTTGACTTCCATGCCGAGAATCTTGCGATACCACTCAGCGGTCACCGCGACATCGCTGACATTGATCACGAGATGATCTAGGGCGTGAACCTTGACCGGCATGTCTCATCCTTTCGTCGTGATGCGCGCTGCGCACTTTCCGCCTGTAGCAAGCTTTGTTACAACCGATGCGACTTTCAAGCTATCCGACTTTCAAGAACAACACTGGGAGAACCCTTGAGATGATCACTCGCCGTACCGCGCTGGGCCTGCTCGCCGCCAGTCCGCTTGCAGCCACCCCGCTGTCGAAGGCCCTTGCCGCCGATTACCCGGCCCGTCCGGTGAAATGGGTGGTCGGCTATCCGCCGGGCGGGGCCACCGACATCCTGGCGCGGCTGCTCGGCCAGCGGCTCTCGGAAAAGCTCGGCCAGCAATTCGTGGTCGAGAACAAGCCGGGCGCCGGGAACAATATCGCCACCGAATCGGTCATCAACGCCGAGCCGGACGGCTACACGCTGCAGCTGGTCAACCCGGCCAACTACATCAACGCCTCACTCTACGCCAACCTGAAGTTCAACTTCGTGCGCGACATCGCGCCGGTCGCCTCGTTCCAGCGCGTGCCGAACGTGATGACCGTCAACAAGGACGTCCCGGCCAAGAACGTCGCCGAGTTCATCGAATATGTGAAAGCCAATCCCGGCAAGGTCAACATGGCCTCGTCAGGCAACGGCACCTCGGTGCATCTGTCCGGCGAGATGTTCATGGCCATGACCGGCTGCAAGATGCAGCACGTGCCCTATCGCGGCGCTGCGCCCGCGATCACCGACATGCTGGGCGGCCAGGTGCAGGTGATCTTCGACAACATGCCCTCGATTATCCAGCACATCCGCTCCGGCTCGCTGCGGGCGATCGGCGTCACCACCGCGCAACGCTCGCCGCAACTGCCCGACGTGCAGGCGATCGCAGAGACCGTCAAGGACTACGAGGCCAGCGCGCTGTTCGGGATGGGTGCGCCGAAGAACACGCCGAAGGAGATCGTCGCCAAGCTCAACGCCGAGGTCAACGCGCTGATGAAGGAGCCCGACATGGCCAAGCGTCTGGTCGAGCTCGGCGGCGAGCCGCGGGTGCAGACGCCCGAGGCGTTCGGCGAAGAGATCAAGGCCGAGACCGAGAAGTGGAAGAAGGTCGTCGAGTTCGCCGGCCTGAAGGTCGAGTAGCGATCTTGTGATGATCGAGATGGAGCCCTGCCGCTCGGCAGGGCTTTTTTCTTGCGCGCTCAATGCCAGTTGATCTGGAATAAAAGGCTGCAACGAAACCTGATGATATGTGGGGCCGTATCTCGCGTCACAGAGAGAGGAATTTTGGTACATGCGCATGATGCAATTGGCGCTGCCGGCGCTGGCCACCATGGTTCTCGTCGGTTTCGCCGCCAGCACCCCCGCCGCCGCGCGCGACTATCCCTGGTGCGCGCAGGGCGGCGAGTACGACTATCCCGGCGAATGCGCCTACAGCACCTATGAGCAATGCCAGGCCAGCGTCTCCGGCCGCCTGCTGTTCTGCGACCGCAATCCTCGCTTTGCCTATGGCCAGCAACAGGTCCCGCAATCGCGGCCGCACCGGCGCGCGCGAACTGTCGCTCCGTACTGATCGCGCTCCGCTCGCCCGATCACGCAGTCGTGCGGACCCGTGCGAACGGGTTCCTGCTTGACGCCTTTCCGCTCGCGTCTATACTAAACCACATGGTTAAGTATAGGGACGAGACGCTGGACCGGACCTTTGCGGCGCTGTCCGACCCGACACGGCGTGCGCTGCTGGCACGCCTCGGCGAGCAGGACGGCCTGACGGTGAGCGAGCTGGCGGCCCCGTTTCCGGTCTCGCTGCCGGCGATCATGAAGCATCTCGACGTGCTCACGGATGCCGGCCTGATCATGCGGGAGAAGACCGGACGCACGGTCGCCTGCCGGCTCACCGCGCAGCCGATGGAGCAGGCGATGAGCTGGCTCAATCGCTATTCCCAGTTCTGGTCCCACAATTTCGATCGTCTCGCCGCCTTCGTGGAGGATGAGAAATGGCCGACGCCGCCGCCAACGCCGCCGAACGCCCGGCAGAACGTCCAAGCCTTACGCTCACGCGCCGGCTCCGCGCGCCGCCCGAAAAGGTCTACGCCGCCTGGACGCAAGCCGCGCAGCTAGCGCAATGGTTCGGGCCGCCGAACATGAAGCCGGCGACGCTTCAGGCCGAACTCGACGTCCGCGTCGGCGGCCGCTACCGCATCAGCTTCATCCGCGACGACGGCGAATATTTCGAAGCCGGCGGCCATTATCGCGAGGTGGTGCCGAACGAGCTGCTCGTCTTCACCTGGGCCTGGCACTCGACGCCGGAGCGTGAATCGCTGGTGACCATCTCGCTGAAGCCGGACGGTGCGGGTACCTTGATGGTCTTCCATCACGCCCAGTTCTTTGACGAGACCGCACGCGATAACCACCGGCGCGGCTGGAGCTCGTTCCTCGACAAGCTCGACGCCTTCGTCGCCTGACGCCAGGGAGAACGCCATGCAGCACCATCAGATCGTCTCGCGCGAGCAATGGATCATCGCGCGCAAGGCCCTTCTGGCTCACGAGAAGGAGCTCACGGCCGCCCGCGAGCGCCTCGCCGAGGAGCGCCGCGCCTTGCCCTGGGTCAAGGTCGACAAGGCTTATCAATTCGAGGGGCCGAACGGCATCGTGTCGCTCGGCGACCTGTTCAAAGGCCGTCCGCAACTCATCGTGCAGCATGTGATGTTCGCACCCGACTGGGACGCGGCCTGCAAGAGCTGCTCGTTCTGGGCCGACGGTTTCGAGCGCATGGTGCCGCATCTTGCCGCGCGCGACACGTCCATGGCTGCGGTCTCGCTGGCACCCAGCGCAAAGCTCGAGGCTTTCAGGAAGCGGATGGGCTGGACCTTTGACTGGGTCTCTTCAGGCGGCACCGACTTCAACCGCGATTACGGCGTGACGTTCTCGCAGGAGGAGATTGCGAGCGGCGAGCCCTTGTATAATTTCGGCACGACCGCGATCTACGGTCCGGAGCTGCCTGGCATCAGCGTGTTCTGCCGCGACGAGGCCGGCGAGATCTTCCACACCTATTCCTGCTTCGCCCGTGGCCTCGACATGATGAACGCTGCTTATCAATATCTCGATCTCACCCCGCTCGGCCGTCACGAGGAAGGCCTGCCCTATCCGATGGACTGGGTGCGCCTGCGCGACCAGTACGAACCGTCGGCGAAGGGGGCGAGCTGTCACGGGTGAAGTTGTACGCTGGATCGGCAACAGCGGTGTCATCGCCTGGCTCGATCGGGCGATCCAGTACTCCGAGACAGTTGTGGTTAAATCGATGGGCCGCGGCGTACTGGATTCCCCGCTTTCGGGGGGAATGACAGCGGAGGCTAACCGCAGCTCACGCTACCGCTTCGCGTCCGCCTGCTCCGTCGCATTGCACGAGATCAGCATCGTGTAGGGCCGGGCGTTGGTGGCGATGTCGGTGGTCTTGAGCTCGCTTTTCGGTTCGGCGGTCTGATAGGGCACCACGGAATTGTCGAGGAAGTCGCGCAGCACGCCGGTCTTGATGGCGAAGTTGATGTTCTCGGGAATATTGCCTGTCGCCACGGCGATGCGCAATGCCGGGATCTTTGCGGTGACCACGCCCACGACCTGACCTGTGTTATCGAACAGCGGCCCGCCGCTGTTGCCGGGCTGCACGGGGGCACTGATCTGCAGGAAGCGCGAGTCGTTGCGCATGCCACTGAGCGAGCTCACGATGCCGGTCGTCACGGTGAAGTCCGAGGTCAGGATCCCGTGATAGGGAAAGCCGATCGCGATCACGGAATCGCCGGAGCGGATCGAGCGGTCGCGGATCCGGGCAAAGTCCTTGAATGTCGTCGTCGATGGCGCCTGCAACAGGGCGAGATCGTTGTTGGCGTCGCTCGACACCACGCGCAGCACCGTTGCGGCCTCACCGGTGAGATTGCCCTTGATGTCGCCGATGCAGCCGTCGATCACATGGTGGTTGGTGACGATGTGCCCGCTCGTGCTCACCACGAAGCCGGTGCCGCTCTTGGCTCTGGCAGGTTTGCCGCCGGCCGGCGATGCCGCCTGCTTGTCCGCCGCGGCCTGCGGCTTGGCAGCCATCTTGGTGAAATCGCCGACCTTGTCCAGCCCGTCGGCCTTGACCCGGGTCACACAATTGCTGACGGCGGCAATCAGAGGGGCAGTCGAGGTCAGGCTGAACTGGAAGGGCGTGCCTCTTGCCACCGCCACCATCAGGCTCGCCTTCTGGAAAGCGCGCGCGACGTTTGTCGGCAGAACGGCTGAGACCATGACCTCGGAAAAGGCGGTCGCAAACAGCCTCACCTCGGCCTGACCGTCGAAGGTCAGGTCGATCGTCAGGTTCTCGCCCTTCTTGAAACGAAACGCTGGATTGGCAAAACCGAGCAGCCACGCGTTGTTCGAATCCTGGCCGACAAGCAAGGTCATGCCATTGGCGTAGGGCATGCTTGCAGCGCAGTGAGAGAACGCGCCGGTCGAGTCATGGGTGAAAGCGCCACCGTTCCAGTTGCCGACGTGGATTGTGCCGAAAGGCCCCGCCGCATGAACGAACCTGGCCAGCATCACCTCGAAAACAAACGCAACGACAAACGACCTCAGCCACATACCAGCCCCCTGGAACGCTTCCGGGTCCATCCTATCCGTCAGGATATGTAGCACGCAACCGCCAGTTGTCCGCTCGCGTCCGGTCGGGCCGTAGCGACATTCGGGCTTGCCTTTGCTTTGCGGTGCCATATACTTTGCAATACAAAGTAACGGGACATCACGCCCCGAAACACCCGGGTGGAACGAGGATTTGGCGTTGCCGATGCGCGATCTCGACAAGGCGCTGGCCGACATCGTGACGATCCGCAGCCAGATCGCGGCGGGCACCGCCTTCCGCGGCTACGGCCCGGCGACGATGGTGGCGACCGGCGCTGTCGCGCTCATCACCGCGGTTCTGCAGTTCTGGCTGCTGGATGACCCCACCGGCAAGCCGCTCGGATTCTTCATCGGCTGGCTCAGCGCCGCCGTGCTCTCGGGGCTGATGATCGGCATCGAGATGCGGGCGCGTTCGCGCCGTCACCATTCGGGCCTGGCGGATGCCATGATCCACCAGGCCGTCGAGCAGTTCCTGCCGGCAGGCGTTGCCGGCGTGCTGCTCGCGGTGGTGATGTGGAAGTTCGCGAGCGAGACGCTGTGGCTGCTGCCGGGCTTGTGGCAGATCCTGGTGTCGCTCGGCATCTTTGCCTCGGTCCGCTCGCTGCCGCGCACCGTCGCACTCGCCGGCGCCTGGTATTTCGTGTCCGGCTTCGCAGTGGTGGTGCTGGCAAGCCGAACCCATACGCTGTCGCCCTGGACCATGGGGCTGCCCTTCGTGATCGGGCAATCGGTGATGGCGGCCATTCTGCATTTCGCGTCTGGAGACAACGATGTCGAAGACTGACAGCGCGCCCTTCTCCTATGAAGGACTCGACCGCGTCATCCACGAGAAGGCGAGGCTCGGGCTTCTGACCTCGTTGATGGCGCATCCCAAGGGGCTGGCATTCGGCGACCTCAAGCAGCTCTGCGGCCTCACCGACGGCAATCTCAGCCGGCACCTTGCCGTGCTCCAGGAGGCGGGCCTTGTCGAGATGACCAAGGGTTACGAGGGCAACCGCCCGCACACGACCTGTCGCCTGACCAAGGCCGGCCGCCGCCGTTTCCTCGACTATCTCGCCGTGCTCGAGCGGCTGGTGCGCGACGCGGCGAAAGCCGCCGGCCGCGAGGCGCCGCCGCTCGGCCGCCTCGGTATCGCCTCGACCTGATTCTCCCCCTTTTACTGACCGGAGACTTTGCAATGCAAAGCGAATCCACGTCGCGCAACGAGAAGCTCCATGTCGGCATCATCATGGATGGCAACGGCAGATGGGCGACGCGGCGCGGCCTGTCCCGCGTGCGCGGCCACGAGGCCGGCGTCGAGACCATCCGCCGAATCGTCGAGGCCGCGCCCAAGCAGGGCATCGGCACGTTGACGCTTTACGCCTTCTCGGCGGACAATTGGCGAAGGCCGAGGGCGGAGGTCGCGGCGCTGATGACCTTGCTGCGCTTCTATCTCGCCAACGAGGTGCAGAGCCTGGTCAGGAACGGCGTGCGTCTCACCGTGATCGGCCGCCGCGATCGGCTGCCTGACGGCATCGCCACCGCGATCACGCGCGCCGAAGAGGCGACCGCCCGCGGAAGCGCGCTGCATCTGCGCATCGCCGTGGATTACTCAGCTCGCGATGCGATCCTCAGCGCGGCGGCGAAAGCGGCCGCGCTCACCAGCCTCACCCGCGAGGCGTTCTCGCAGCTCGTCACCGGCGAGGCTGGCCTTCGCGATGTCGATCTCATCATCCGCACCTCGGGCGAGAAGCGGCTGTCGGACTTCCTGCTCTGGGAGGGCGCCTATGCCGAGCTGCATTTCACCGAGCGGATGTGGCCCGAATTCGATGCGGGCGATCTCAGCGAGGCGCTCGCCGCCTTCCACGGCCGCGAGCGCCGCTTCGGCGGGCTTCGGGCGATCGTGCCGGAGGAGGTGCCCTCGCTCTCCCGGGTGTGACGCACGGCACGCGAAAACGCGCTGTTCGTTTTCAGCCGCAGGGTTGGCAGCACCGACCATGCGGCCGGTGCGCGGCCTCGGACATGCGCGGCCTGGCGACGGAGGCGGTTTTTGGGGATACCGGCCCTGGTGACTGGCGCGGTCCACCTCGCCAAGTGCTGTGGCGCCCGTCATGGACGCGTTGATTTGTCGGGTGGCACGGATCATGCTCTGGTCTGGGGCGATGGGGTCCGCAGCGACGGGAGCTTCTGCGATGCGCGCAGTCCTGGATTATTGCACCGGCGGAACGGAGCGGCAGGTCGCCGCCGGCACGCTGATTGTCAACGAGGGTGGCACCAGCGGCCACCTCTACGTACTGATGCAAGGCAAGCTCGAGGTGCTCAAGGGTGAGATGGTGGTGGCCACCGTCACTGAACCCGGCGCCGTGCTCGGCGAGATGTCCGTGCTGCTGGGCCAGCCGCACACCGCCACCGTGCGGGCCTGCACCGACGCGATCGTCTATGAGTTCGAGGACGCCGCCTCGTTCCTTGAGAAGGAGCCGGGTGTGGCCCTGCTGATCGCAAAGATGCTGGCGCAGCGGCTCAATGTCGCCAACACCTATCTCGCCGATCTCAAGCGGCAATATGCCGGCCAGGGCACGCATCTGGCCATGGTCGGCGAGGTGCTCCAGAGCATGATCAACCTGCCGCCGCATGAGGTCTCGCCAGGCTCGGATCGGAAATCCGATCCAAGAATGTGAGCCAGTCGGGTGGCGCCTCGACGGGGGCGGCGGGGCGCTTCAGCGGCGCATTCAGGTCGATCCATTGGGCTTCGCCGGCAGCGAGCCAGAATGCCTTGTCCGCGTCGAGGTCGAGGACGATGCAGGTCGGCGGCCGGCCCGGTTGCAGGCCGGTGTTGAAGACCCAGGTCTGGCCCAGCCGGTCGAACCACGAGCCGCCGGTGATGAACGGTGACTGGTGCACATGGCCCGAGATCACCATCGACGGCTGGTATTGCATGATCCATTGCACCAGCTCGACGTCGCCGAAGAAGCGCTTGCCGCCCCAGCTCGTCGGTGAATCCGCCGGCGGCGCGTGGTGCGCCCAGATCCAGCGCCGCAGCCGCCCGGTGGCGGCATCGCGCAACTGTTCGACGATGCGCTGCTTCACCAGGGACCCGTCCCACCACGGGCACACCGTGAACAATGTGTCGCCAATGCTGAAGCTGTCGCCGTCGCAGGCAATGCCCAGCTCGCGCACCTCCGAAATCCAGCGTGCGACCTTTTCGCCTTCGGTGCTGCGCTCGTCCAGGTCGTGATTGCCGGAGCAGAGGATCACGCGGGTCTGCGCGGCAAGGAGCGCGAGGTACTTCTTCACCACCACGATCTGGGCGCGGAAGTCCACGATCGAGCCGATGTCGAGCGCATCGCCGGCGAAGATCAAAAGGTCGAATTGCGGCGCCGCACTGACCAGCCAGTCGAGCTGGGGCAGCGAATAGTGCAGGTCGGCCACGACCAGGCAGCGCATGGAAAATCCGACGGCCAGAGATCAAAATGTTAGGGAATTCCAAAAATGAAGCAAGAAGCAGACCAGCCCGGCCGCCCCTTTGCGTCAATCCTATGAGCGACAGCATGCTGCGTCCCGTTGCAGAGCGCAAGGGGCGGCAATGCGGGGGCTGGACCGGATCGCCGAATTCTGGTGTCGTGGCCTGCCCTCAATACCTGTGTTCACATGACCCCCTTCAAGACCATTCGCGCGCGGGCCGAGAAGCGCAAGGGCGGGCCCAAGGCGCTGGAGAAACTGATGCCGGCCAAGCCGGACCTCCAGCGGCTGGCCAAGCTCGGCGACGACCGTATCCTCGCCGAGATGACCAGGCGGGTGTTCTGCGCCGGCTTCGCCTGGAGCGTGATCGATTCGAAATGGGACGGCTTTGAAGACACGTTCCTGCATTTCCAGCCCGCCAAGCTCACCTTCCAGCCCGAGGACTATTGGGAGGGCCTGCTGCGCGACGCGCGCATCGTGCGCAACGGCGCCAAGATCATGTCGGTGCGCGACAACGCCGCCTTCGTGCAGGAGATCGCGAAGCAGCACGGCAGCTTCGGCAGGTTTCTGGCGAAGTGGCCATCGTCCGACGAGATCGGCCTGCTCGATCTGCTCAACAAGCGCGGCAGCCGGCTAGGGGGCAACACCGGCCAGATGCTGCTGCGCTTCGTCGGCTGGGACGGTTTCGTGACGTCCAAGGACGTGGTGGTCTGCCTGCGCGATGCAGGTCTCGACATCGCCGAAGAGGTCAAGTCGAAGGGCGATCTCGCCAAGGTGCAGGCGCAGTTCAACGCCTGGGCCGGGGAGACCGGCCTGCCCTACACCTATCTGTCACGCATCTGCGCTTTGTCGGTCGGCGAGAACCGCGGCGAATAGCACTCACAACAACCTGGAGAAGAACAATGGCGAAAGCTTATTGGGTTGCGACCTATCGTGCGATCAAGAACCCCGATGCGATGGCCGCCTATGCCAACGTGTCGCGCCAGGCGATCGAAGCGGCGGGTGGCCGTGTGATCGCGCGCGGGATACCCGCGGCCGTCTTCGAGCTCGGCCAGATGGAGCGTGTCGTTCTCATCGAGTTCGACAACGTCGCGAGCGCCAAGGCGGCGTATGAGAGCCCGGCCTACAAGGCCGCGCACGACCTGCTCGGTGATGGCGCGGATCGCGATATCCGGATCGTCGAGGCTGTCGAGTAGCGCGCGGAACAGCGAGAACGTGTGCATCCCGTGACGAATTCGTGCCGCGAGCGCGGCAGATGCCGCGCGTGATCACGAAAATACATTCTGCAGGAACATTTGTCCGCAGCGCCTGTTCGGGACTTTGAGCCAGGCGGACAAGGGCAGGGAACGCATGCTCCCGCCTGGGTCAATGAAACCGCAGACAGAAACGGAGCAGCTCATGAAGCTCACATCCGAACAGGTGAAGCAGACCGTCAACCAACTCGGCGCTCAGGTGCTGCCCGACGAACATCCCGCGATGCCGCAGCTCAACAGCATGTTCGGCGAGCACACCTTCTTCGTCGACGAGATGGGCCTCAAGGTCCTCGAGCCTGCAGCATCGCCCGGTGCCGACACCGACCGCCAGAGCGGCGAGGTCGTCAGCCTCGCCGATTGGGGCGATTCCGACCTGACGCGCCTGATGGCGCATGAGCCCGAACCGACCGGCGTGATCGTGGTGTTCGAGCACGTGAGGCATTGAGCGGTTCGAGCAGATCGACTTTCAACGGTGGCGGGCCTGAAAATCCGTCACCGACGGTCGCACTCGTCGGGCGCTCTGTGTTCGCTTTTCGAGGCGGCTCCAACGTGGCCGCGGGAGTCATGCCTGGAGCGGAATCTCGATGGCGATCTGAGTCCCCGGACCCGTCGTGCTCTCGAGCCGCAGGCGCCCGTTCAGCGAGGAGGCCACCAGATTGAAGGCGATGTGCAGACCCAGGCCGGCATGGCCGCTCTCCCGACCAGTCGTGACGAACGGATCGAAGATCTGCGCCTGTAACTCCTCGGGAATTCCGACGCCCTCATCAGCGCAGACGAGGCGGACGGATGTCGGGTCCGGCTGGCTGGCCGTGAGGACAAACCGGCCGCCTCTCTTGTCGGGATAGGCATGCCCTGCGCTATTGAGGGCGAGATTGCTGATCACCTGGGCAAGCGCTCCGGGGTAGCTGTTGAGCTCGATTCCCGCCGGGCATCGGACCTCGATCGTCAGGCCATGATGCGACAGCAATGGCCCGAGCTTGGACGTCAACTCCGACAGCCAGTCCTTGAGCTCGAACGTCCGCCGGTCCTCGTCGGCCTGATGGACGGCGACCTGCCTGAAGCTTTGCACCATCTCGGATGCGCGGTGCAGATTGTCGAAGGTCAGACTGAGCCCCTGCTTGAGCCTGTCGATGCCCTTGGTCAGGTCGGAACGCCGGACCGATGGTCCGCCCAAGGCGTCAGCCATCGTTTGCAGATCGGTCTGCATGGCGGTCGAGGTTGTCAGGGCGAGGCCGAGCGGGGTGTTGACCTCGTGCGCGACACCGGCCACCAATTGGCCGAGCGAGGCGAGCTTTTCCGCCTGCACGAGCTGCTCCTGGGTCGCGCGCAGGTCGCGCAGCGATTTCTCCGAGCGTTCCTTTTCCCGCTGCAGCGCCTCCGACGTCCGGAATTGTCTTCGCGCCCGGTATTCGCGCGCAGCGACGGCGTAGAGCGACAACGCGTAGGCGTTGCCGACGAGAGAATGATTGATGAAGCTCAGCCCGGTCGGCATCGTCGTCGCGAACGACTCGGCGACCAGCAGCGCCACCCACGACAGCAAACAGAAAATCGCCAGCGAGCCGATCCGCAACGGCAGCATGGTCGAGACGAACAGGATGATCATCATCATGCCGGGCGCGGCAAACGTGAAGCCCGACGGCAGCACCAGATAAATGCTGGGCAGGATGCAGCCGGGAATGACGCAATAGACGAGGAAGATCGTCTCCGCCCAGGGCTTCATCCATCGTCGCGACAGCAGCGCCGTCAGCGGCAGCAGGATAAATACGGCCGTGCCGCCGCGGATTGCGAGCGTGATCGGAACCACTTCGGGGTACAGCACCCAATCCCAGAGCGTGTAGCCGGCATAGGTGGCGGCGCCGAGCAGCATTGCGATCTGCGTCCATCCGAGGCTGCTCCGGACATATTGGTCGACAAATCGCCGCTCCTCGAGGCGGTCTTCGAAGCGCAGTCCGAGGCGTATCAATAAGGCAAGCATTCCAACATCAATCGCGAAAAGACCTGTTTGACGTCTCTACGACAGGTTTTGGGCCGCGTCGCTGCTAAAGATGTCGCGTTCGCCGAAGCGGTCCTCCGGCCGGATTCAGATGCCCAGCGTCAACTGCGGCTCCGAATCGCCGCCGACCTGGAGCGAGGACAGCGAGACCCCCAACAGCCTGACGCGCTTGGGCAGCGGCATCTCGGCTTCGAGCAGGCCGCAGGCCAGCCGCTCCAGTTCGTCCCGGCCCGCGACGGCCGCAGCGACGGACCTGCTGCGCGTGATGATCTCGAAGTCGGCGAACTTGATTTTCAGGGTGATGGTGCGGCCGCGATTGCCGGTCGTCTCGCAATGGCGCCAGACCTTGTCGACGAGGGGCCTGAGTTCGGCGACCAGCGCGTCGAATGCGTCGAGGTCGATCGAGAACGTGTTCTCCGCGCCGATCGACTTGCGGATCCGGTTGGCCCGCACCGGCCGCTCGTCGACGCCGCGCGAGATCCAATAGTAATAGGCGCCGGACTTGCCGAAATTCGCGTTCATGAACTCCAGCGTCTGGTTGCGGATATCGCGGCCGGTGAACAGGCCGAGCGCATTCATCTTCGCAGCTGTCGCCGGGCCGATCCCGTGGAACTTGCCGACCGGCAGCGTCTCGACGAAGGCCGGCCCCATCTCCGGCGCGATCACGAACTGGCCGTTGGGCTTGCGATGGTCCGAGGCGAGCTTGGCCAGGAACTTGTTGTAGGAGATGCCCGCTGAAGCGTTGAGGCCCGTCTCGGCCTTGATCTTCTCGCGGATCTTCCGCGCGATGTCCCGCGCCAGCGGGATGCCTTGCAGGTTCTCCGTCACGTCGAGATAGGCCTCATCCAGCGACAACGGCTCGACGATGGCCGTGTGCTCGGCGAAGATGTCGCGGATCTGCCTGGAGATCGCCTTGTAGATCTCGAAGCGCGGCTTGACGAAGATCAGCTCTGGACATTGCCGCTTCGCCGTCACCGACGGCATGGCGGAGCGAACGCCGAACTTGCGGGCCTCGTAGCTGGCAGCCGCGACGACGCCGCGTTCCGCGGAGCCTCCGACCGCCACCGGCTTTCCGCGCAGCTGCGGATTGTCGCGTTGCTCCACTGATGCATAGAAGGCATCCATGTCGATATGGATGATCTTGCGCACCGGCGAGGCTGCGCCGGTCACAGTGTCGGGTTCGCTCATGGAAAGATGATACAATCGGGCCAGGGGAAGCGCGAGGTGATGGATGTTTCAGTTGCTGGTCTTCGTCGTCGCCGTGGTCGGCATCGGCTGGCTGATCGGCGCGACCAATCTTCCCGGAGAGTGGTATGCGGGCCTGGCCAAGCCGGATTTCGTGCCGCCGAACTGGGCGTTTCCGGTGGCGTGGACCATCCTTTACATCATGATCGCCGTCGCGGGCTGGCGGACCTATCGTCGTGCGCCGTCGGGAAGGGCGATGCTGGTCTGGACGGCACAGCTGGCGCTCAATTTCATCTGGTCTCCGGTCATGTTCACGATGCACCAGATCGGCGCCGCGCTCGTCATCCTCATCGGCCTGTTCGCCGCGATCGTGACCTACATCGGCCTCGAGATGTCACGAGACAGACTGGCAGCCGCCTTGTTCGTACCTTACGCGGCGTGGGTCGCGTTTGCCGGCGTGCTCAATGCGGCGATCTGGCGTTTGAATTGAGACGTTGATTCTCAAACAATCTCAAACAGCAATCCCGGGCTTGTGAGTGGCAAGCATGGGCACGCGATCTAATATGAGCCCGCGGAGGACAGCCAATGAAATACAGCTCCGAGCTCATTCAGACGATGCGTCAGGCCCTGGAAACCGTGATGGCGAACGTGCCGGCCCATCAATCGGTCTTCGGTCTCAAAGCGGCCGTGGCCGAATGCATCCTGAAAGCCGCCGCACACGGCCAAACGTCGTATGATGGACTGGTGACGTCCGCCTCCGATCAGGTCCAGGCGATTGTCGCGATGTTGACGTGAGTGCCGGCATGAAAACCGCTGGCAAAATCTGGCGCACCCGACACGATTCGAACGTGTGACCTTTGCCTTCGGAGGGCAACGCTCTATCCAGCTGAGCTACGGGTGCAGTGGGTTTCATTTAGCCGATTGGCGAGGGGTGGGCAACCGCTTCTCGCCGCATGCGCTCAAGCCGATTTGCGCCGGACAGGGGCCGGAACCATTGCCGCCTGCCGGCCGAGGGCGGCGAATTCGGCAAGCACCCGTTCGGCGCAGATGATGCGGTTGCGGCCGAGGCGTTTGGCCACATAGAGCGCCTCGTCGGCGGCGCCCAGCAGCCGGTCGGGGCCGCCGTCGGCACCGCCGGGGATGTGGCTGGCGACACCGACGCTGAGAGTGACGTGGTCGCCGGCGCCCGTGGCGCCGTGGGCGATCTGCAACGCCGTGACCGCGCAGCGAATCGCCTCGGCCACTTTGCAGGCGGTGTCGCAATCCATGTCCGGCAGGATCAGCGCGAACTCCTCGCCGCCATAACGGCCGGCGAGATCGAGCGGGCGCACCGCGTGCCGGCTGACGACGGCGGCAACCGCGCGCAGGCACTCGTCGCCGCTCTGGTGGCCGTGGCGGTCGTTGAACAGCTTGAAATGATCGACATCGACGAACAGCAGCGCCAGCGGCTTCTGCGTGCGCTGGGCGCGCGCCCATTCGTCCGACAGCATCTGGTCGAAGGAGCGGCGGTTCGACAGGCCGGTCAGCCCGTCCTTGGTGGCGAGCTCCTTCAGCGCCATCTCGGCGCGCTTCTGGTCGGTGAGGTCGCGCAGCGTCTCCACCACCGCGATCAGCCCGCCGGCCTCGTCGTGGATCGGGCCGGCGTCGATGGCGAGATAGAGCTGGCTGCCGAGCTTCGGCATCACGCACCAGTTCTCCGCGGAGAAGCCGAGGCCGTTATGGCCGCGCGCGGCATATTCAGAATAGTACTCCGGCAGCTGCTCGGGACGGTCCAGCGCGACGAGGTCGGCAAGGCAAGGGCGCCTGGTCTCGTAAAAGGCCTGCCAGTGCTTGCCGGTACCGATCACCTCGGAGGCGGCGACGCCGGTCAATCGTTCGCAGGCCCTGTTCCAGATCACCACACGGCGCTTGGGGTCGATCACGAAGGTGGGCACCACCAGGTGCTGCATCAGCCGTACGGCGTAGGAATCCGCAACGTCGACGGCTGTGGCCGGAGCTGTCCTTGACCTCGCCATCAGGCCACCGCAGCCACGGGCGCTGCGTCGCCGGGGCCGAACAGCTTTCGCACCTCGCTCGCCGGCTTCGGGGCGCTGAACAGATAGCCCTGCATCTGCGTGCAGCCGAGCGCGCGTAGCATGTCGCGCTGTGCCTCGGTCTCGACACCCTCGGCGACCGTGGTCATGCTGCTGGCGGCCGCAATGTTCACCACCGCCTGCACGATCACGGGCGAGCCGCTCGCCTCGGCGATGTCGACGACGAAGCAGCGGTCGATCTTGATCTTGTCGAACGGGAAGCGCTTCAGATAGCTCAGCGAGGAGTAGCCGGTGCCGAAATCGTCGAGCGCGATGCGCACGCCGATCGAGCGGAGCTGATGCAGGATCGAGAGCGCCGCCTCGTCGTCGCGGATCAGCACGGCCTCGGTGATCTCGAGCTCGAGCCGACGCGGGTTCAGCCCGGAGGCGGCGAGCGCGCCCGCAATCCGCAATGCCAGCGTGTCGCATTTGAGCTGCACCGGCGAGACGTTGACCGCGACGCGCACATGCGCCGGCCAGGTCGCGGCCTCGTTGCAGGCCATCCGCAACACCCAGTCGCCGAGCTCGTTGATCATGCCGGTGTCCTCGGCGACCGGAATGAACTCCGCCGGCGACACCATGCCGCGCTCGGGATGCCGCCAGCGCAGCAGCGCCTCGCAGCCGGATACTTCGTTGGTGCGCAGATCGACCAGCGGCTGATAGTGAATCTCGAAGCCGCCATTCACGAGGGCCTGCCGCAAATCCAGCTCCATGCTCAGGCGCGCCTTGGCGCTCGCGTCCATCTCCGGCTCGAAGAAGCGGTGGGTGCGGCGTCCATTGGCCTTGGCGCCGTACAATGCAAGGTCTGCGTTCTTGATCAGCTGATCGAGATCGGCGCCGTCCTGCGGCGCCAGCGCAATCCCGATGCTGGCATCGGTGGAGAGCTGATGGCCGAGACAACGATAGGGCTGCCGGATCGCCTGGTAGATCCGCGTCAGGAAGGACAGCACGTCGGCGGGGGATTCGATCCCGGTCTGGATCACCGCGAACTCGTCGCCGCCGAGCCGCGCGATCAGGTCGCCCGGCTTGAGGCAGCCGCGGAGACGGTCCGCGATCGCCTTCAACAGCTCGTCGCCGACGTGATGGCCGAGCGAGTCGTTGATGCCCTTGAATTCGTCGACGTCGATGTAGAGCAGCGCGAACCGTTCGCCGCCGGCGACCTTCGCCAGCTCGCGTTCGATCTGCTCGCGGAAAAGGGTTCGGTTCGGCAAGTCGGTCAGCGCATCGTAATGCGCCAGATGCGCGATCTGCTCGTCGGCGCGGCGTCGCTCGGTGACGTCCTCGATGACATGGATGAGATAGCGGGGTTCGCCGGCCTCATCGCGAATGCCGATCCGGCTCGATGTGATGTAACGCGGCCCCACACCCGGCATCTGCCAGGCGTGCTCGTCCTTGAACAATCCCCTGGCCGATTCCAGCGCGCTGCTGTCGTCTTCGGTGATGCGGGCGGCGAGCGCCTCGGGGAAGATGTCGAACGCCGTCTTGCCCACGACATCCTGGCGCGACTGGCCGAACAGCTGTTCGGCAACGCCGTTGAGCAGCAGATATTGCCGCGTGCGCGCATCCTTCACGGTGATCTGCGAGGGGATATGGTCGATGATCTCGCGCAGGAAGGTGTAGTTGCGGTCGCGCTCCCGTTCCAGGTTGCGGCGCTCGGTGATGTCTTCGATCGTGGCGACCCATCCGCCCTGCGCGAGCGGCGTGTTGATGACCTGGAAGGCGCGGCCGTTGGCCAACTGATGAATTCTCGTGGAGACCCTGCCTTCTGCGACGATCCTCATCACGTCGGCGCAAAACGTCTCCACATCGCCGTCGAATGCGCCGCGCTCCTTGCGATGATACATCGCCTCGCGGATGTGGCAGCCCGGCTTGATGACGTCGTGGGAGAGGCCGAACATGTCGGCGTAGCGGCGGTTGCAGGTGACGATGTAACCGGCGGCGTCGTACAGGATCAGCCCTTGCGACATGTTGTTGAGGGCGGTGTCGAGCTGAAGCCGCTTCGCTTCGATCCGCTCCTGCGCCTCACGATTCTGCCGGTTGATCTGGCGGATGATCAGATACAGGATCAGCGCGATGACGCCGGCTGAAAGCGCTGCGGTCGTGACCATGAAGCCGGTCTGCTGCCGCCAGTCCGCAAGGGCCGCCGCCGTGGTGTTGGTGCCGACGATGACCAGCGGGAAATGCGTCAGCGACGCCGCCGAGCCGAGCCGCTCCTCGTCGTCGATGAGGCCCCTGACGCGGAG
Source organism: Bradyrhizobium sp. CCBAU 51765 (assembly GCF_015291725.1). Lineage (GTDB taxonomy): Bacteria > Pseudomonadota > Alphaproteobacteria > Rhizobiales > Xanthobacteraceae > Bradyrhizobium > Bradyrhizobium liaoningense. The sequence continues at coordinate 8,390,363 of NZ_CP030038.1, read as the reverse complement.
AGTCTGCTGGCCGCCATTGGTGAGCACCTTCCGCATCAGTGGTGCATCCCTGAGGTTGCGCCCGATCAGCTCTTCGACATGCGGATGGCGCGCCAGCATCTTGCCGTGACGGTCGAACAGCGAGATGGCCGTACCCTCGGCGAGCGCGACGGACGCGAAATACTGCCGGTAGCTGTCCGGGTCGATCCGGCGCACCATCGCGCCGAGGAAGATGCCGTCGGCGCCGGTCAACCGGCGTGCGACGATCGTGGTCCATTTGTTGATGATGAAGCTGCGGACGGATTCCAGCAGCACCGTTTCGGACTGCGGATTCGTCTTGAACGTCTGAAAGTAGGCCCGGGACGAAACATTGATCTTGGGCAGCGGGTGGGCCCGCGACCAGTTGATCAGCTCGCCGTCGGCATCATAGATCGCGATGTCGCCCAGATGGGACACGGAGCTGATCTTGCTGCGCAGCATCTGGTTCGTGTCGGGTCCGGACAGGCGCTCGCGGAACATTGCCGGGGAGCTGATGTCGGCCAGGTTCATCTGCCCGATCAGATCGGCGGCGACGACGTCGGAATCCTCGAATTGCTGATCGAAATGCCGCGCGATCAGCTGCACCGTGTTTTCCAGCTCGCGTTCGCGATTGGCGAGGGTCCGCTCGCGGAATTCGCCGACGGCCATGGCCGTGACGGCGAAGATTCCGGCGACCAGCAACACGCCGCACAGGGTCAACCACAGGACGGGACTACGTCGTGCCAAGGCCTCCCAGCCGCTCCTTGCGGCAAGAGACATTCCGGCAGCCACCGTAGAAAGGACCTGGCGCATTCCACCTCACATGAGGAACAGGAATACACCGCACAAATGGCGCAAACCTTAGGAAAGCAAGTTACCCAAGTATTAATCCGGTTGAGCAACGGCGTCCGCACGTCGCGCAGCGGGAAGCCCGTCACGGTTGCGCGGCGCGCGCAGCAAACGCCGCGCTGCATCATTACCAACGGCTTAATGCGAGCTGCCGGCGCTCTTGTCGCCGCCGGCCTTGCGCAGCCGCCCGACCACGCCGGTCGGGAAGAAGTAAACGCTGGCGATGAACAGCAGACCGAGCCACAGCAGCCAGCGGTCGGGATGCAGCAGCCCCGGCAGCAGCGGCAGGCCGGCTTCGCCCGCCGCGTTGGAGGCAACGCCCATCAGCGATTGCAGATAGTTCTGGGCGAGGATGAAGATGGTGGCGCCGATGAGCGCGCCGTAGATCGTGCCCATGCCGCCGATCACGACCATCAGCAGGATGTCCAGCATGATCGAGAAGCTCAGAGAGGTATCGGGGCCGGCATAGCGCAGCCACAGCGCGTTCAGGATGCCGGCGCTGGCGGCCACGAGTGCCGCGAGGCAGTTGGCGTAGGTCAGGTGGAACACGGTGCGGAAGCCGAGTGCCTCGGCGCGAAACCGGTTCTCGCGGATCGCCTGCAGCACACGCCCGAACGGCGAGTTCACGACGCGCAGCAAGGCGAGGATCATCAGCGCCGAAACGGCGAACACCAGGTAGAAGGTCAGGATCCGGCCGTTGATCTCGAAGCCGAACAGGCTCTTGGAGATCAGCACGGTGCCGGGGCGCAGCAGCTCCGGCAGCTGGAAGCTGCGTCCGTCCTCGCCCCCCGTCAGCCAGGACAGCTGCGAGGCCAGCACCTGGAAGGCGGACGCCACGGCCAGCGTGATCATGGCGAAGAAGATCGCCGCGACGCGCAGCGAAAAGAGCCCGATGGCCAGCGCGAGCAGAGCTGCGAGCGGCAGGCCCACGACGATTCCAGTTGCGACCGCGGCCCAGTTCGGGCCCATCCCGTACAGCGCGATCGCGATGGCGTAGCTGCCGATGCCGTAGAACATGGTGTGGGCGAACGACACCGAGCCGGTGTAGCCGAGCAGCAGATCGTAGGAGGCGACCAGCGCGGCGAACACGCAGATCTTGGCGGCGACGTTCAGCGCCTTCGCACCCGGAAACAGGAACGGTGTCGCCGCGAGCGCCAGGATGATGACGACGAGAAGGAGCGTGAGCACGCGGCTCTTCGGCGGATCGCCTGAGAGGATCATCATCGGCTGGTCACCGCATAGAGGCCGCGCGGCCGCCACATCAGAATGGCGACCATCAGCAGGATGTTGGACACGAGGGCGAGCTTCGGCACCAGGAAGCCGCCGTAATTGGCGACCATGGCGACCAGGATGGCGCCGATGAAGCAGCCGCCGATCGAACCCAGGCCGCCGATGATGACGACGATGAATATCAGCACCGTGAGGTCGTCGCTCATGGAGGCGTGCACCTGTTCGCGATAGAGCGCCCACATCACGCCGCCGAGGCCGGCCAGCGCCGATCCCGTCATGAACACGCCGAGGAACAGGCGGCGGATGCGGTAGCCGAGCGCCTCCACCATCTCGCGGTTCTCGACGCCGGCGCGGATCAGGAGGCCGACCTTGCTGCGATTGAGCACGAGCTGGATCGCAATGAAGATGGCGAGGCCGATCAGCATCGCCAGCACGCGGTACTTTGCGATCGCGACGTCGCCGAGGATGAACGAGCCGCGCAGCGACGTCGGCAGCGGCATCGGGATGATCTGCGGTCCCCACAGCGCATAGAGCGTCTGCTCGGCGACGATCAGGCCGCCGGTCGTCATCAGGATCTGCTTCAGATGCTGGCCGTAGACGGGCAGGATCAGCACGCGCTCGACGACCAGGCCGAGTGCGCCGGAGACCGCCATCGACAGCAGCGCGGCCGGGGCCAGCACCGCGAGGTTCATCCAGAGCGAATCCGCCTGGATGGACGCCGCGAACGGGGCCAGAACCAGCGTGGCCACATAGGCGCCGACGGCGATGAAGGCGCCGTGGCCGAAATTGAGCACGTCCATCAGGCCGAACACCAGCGTCAGCCCGGAGGCCATGATGAAGATCATCATGCCCATGGCGAGGCTCGCGACGGTCAGCGTCAGCCAGGAGCTGGTCGAGCCGATCAGGGGAATCATCAGAAGGGCGAGCGCGACCGGCAGGAGGATCGGTGCGAGATCGCGCTTCGGCTTCGGCAGCGGATCGGTTGCGGCAATGTCACTCACTGATGCGCCTCCAGACTCAGGCCGAGCATCCGCTCCTGCAGCGGCACGTCGGCGGCGAGCGCCGCCATCTCGCCGCGATGGACGATGGTGCCGTTGTCCATGACCAGCACGTTGTCGCCGAGCTCGCGGGCGGCGAAGAAATTCTGTTCGACCAGCAGGATGGTGGCGCCCTTGCGCTTGATCTCCTTCAGGCACTCGATCAGCGCCATCACGATGGCGGGCGCGAGCCCCTTGGTCGGCTCGTCGACCAGCAGCAGCTTGCGCGGCTCGATGATGGCGCGCGCGATCGACAGCATCTGCTTCTGCCCGCCCGAGAGGCTTCCCGCGCGCGACAGCCAGAAGCGGCGCAGCGCCGGGAAGAAGCCGAAGATCCAATCCAGCTGGGCGTCGTCGAGCGGCCCGTCGCGGGCCGCGAGCACGAGGTTCTCCTTCACCGTGAGATCGGAGAACACCGCCATGCTCTCCGGCACGTAACCGACGCCGCGCCGCGCGATGTCGGGCGTGGCAAGGCTCTCGATGCGCTCGCCGGCGAGGATGATCTGGCCCTTCGAGGCCTGCCACAGGCCCATGATGGTGCGCAGCGTCGTGGTCTTGCCGGCGCCGTTGCGGCCGAGCAGCATCGTGACCTGTCCTTGCGGGACTGCGAGATCGATGCCCTGGAGGATGTGATAGCGGCCGATATGGGTGTGCACGCCGGAGAGCTTGAGTAGGTCAGTCATGCTGCGCTCCCTGCAGCGTCCCCTGCAGTGTTCTTGGGCGCGACGCCGAGATAGGCTTCCTGCACGATCGGCGAGGCGATCACTTCCGCGGGCGGGCCGTCGGCGACGAGCTGGCCGTTATGCAGCACGATGATGCGGTCGGCGAGCGAGCGCACCACGTCCATCTTGTGCTCGACGAGAAGGATGATCTTGCTCCTGTCCTGCTTGAGCTGCGCGATCAGGTTGAGGACGACGGGCACCTCGTCGATGCTCATGCCGGCGGTCGGCTCGTCGAACATGAACACTTTCGGCTCCAGCGCGATCATCAGCGCGACCTCGAGCTTGCGCTGATCGCCATGGGACAGCGCGGTCGCGGCGACGCCGCGGCGGCTGCCGAGCGCCACCTGGTCGAGGATGGCGTCGGCGCGCGCGATCAAATCGCGGCGCACCATCCAGGGCCGCAGCATGTCGTAATGGGTGCCGCTGGCGGCCTGCACCGCGAGGCGGACGTTCTCTTCCACCGACAGGTTCGGGAACAGATTGGTGAGCTGGAAGGCGCGGCCGAGGCCGGCGCGGGTGCGCATCGGCGCGGACTGCCCCGTGATGTCGGTGCCGTCGAACAGGATGCTGCCGCTCGATGCGCGGAGCTGGCCCGAGATCAGATTGAAATAGGTGGTCTTGCCGGCGCCGTTCGGCCCGACGATGGCGGTGAGCTCGCCCGGGCGAAACGTGCAGGAGACGTTGTTGACCGCGACATGGCCGCCGAAACGAATGGTGAGGTCGCGGGTTTCGAGGGTGAGAGACATTGGAGTCCGGCGAATGATGGAACGGCGATATATCCGCGATCGCGCTGCGCTCCCTCCCCCGCTTGCGGGGGAGGGCTGGGGAGAGAGTGTGTCCGCGGGCGAGACCCCCTGAGAGGATAGAGCCCTCTCCCGGCCTCTCCCGCAAGCGGGAGAGGTGAAGCAAGAAAACCTCAGCGCTTGTTCTTGATCGGAACGTCCATGTCCTCGATCTTCAGCTCGCGCACCGGCTCGAGCACAGCCCAGGCGACGTTCGGGTCGACCTTGACCTTGAAGTGATACATGCTCTGCAGCGCCTGATGATCTTCCTTGCGGAACACCATCTTGCCCTTCGGCGTGTCGAACTCCAGGCCTTCCATCGCAGTGATCAGCTTCTCGGTGTCGGTGGACTTCGCCTTGGTCACGGCGGCGACGACGGACATCGCGGCGGCGAAGCCGCCCGCGGTGAAGAAGTCCGGCGGCGCGTTGAAGCGCTTCTGGTGCTCGGCGACCAGCCAGTCATTCACGGGGTTCTTCGGGATGTCGTAGAAGTAGTAGGTCGCGCCTTCCATGCCGGGCAGGCCCTTATAGGCGGCGAGCGCCGGCAGGATGTTGCCGCCGGTCGAGAGCTCGATGCCGTAGCGCTTCGGGTCCATGTCCTGCAGCTTGGCCAGCGGATTGCCGGCGCCGGCCCAGATCACCCAGATCACCTTGCGGCCCGGCTTGTCCTTCAGCGCGTCGAACAGGCGCTGGCCGACGGCGGTGAAGTCGGTGGTCGAGGTCGGGGCGTATTCCTCGGCGGCGAGCGTCGCGCCGGTCTTGGCGAGCGCCTCCTTGAAGGCGGCGACGCCGTCACGGCCGAACGCATAGTCCTGCGCCAGCGTCGCCACGGTGACGCCCGGCTTGCCGATCGCGACTGCGTTGGAGATCGCGTCTTGCGACGAGTTGCGCCCGGTGCGGAAGATGTAGCGATTCCACTTCTCGCCGGTAATCTGATCCGCGACCGCGGGCTCGACGATCAGGATCTTCTTGTTCTCCTCGGCGACCGGGAGAATGGCGAGCGCCGCGGCCGACGAGGTCGTGCCGATCGCGATGTCGGCCTTGTCGTCCTGATAGGCCTCCGCGAGCGCGGCCTTGGCCAGATCCGGCTTGCCCTGGTCGTCCTTGGTGATGACGACGATCTTGCGACCGTCGAGCGTCATGGTGCCCTTGGTGGCGTATTCAAAGCCCATCTTCAGGCCGGTCTCGGTCTGCTTGGCGTAGGCCTCGAGCGGACCGGTCTTGCCGTAGATCAGCGCGATCTTGAGATCGTCGGCCTGTGCGGAGGCGCCCGCGGCGAGCGCGACAATGGTTGTTGTTATGATGAGTGATCGACGCACGATGGTCCCTCCTGATTTGAAGTTTCTCGGTAACAGCGATTTGCACAAGCTTGCGAACATTGCAATTGAACCTTCCGGTGGAGCGGGCTGGCCTTTGCGGGCATGCATCATTTTTGGGCCTGCCTCGCTGCGCCGGCCTCGACCTGGCGCCAGTCCGACTGCGCTTCCTCCGCGCTTTCGAAGATGTGCGGCGCGACGCCGCGTTTCTCCAGGGCTTCACCCAGCTTGATGCGCAGGAAGCCCGACGTGGTGTAGCGCGACACGCCGGAATAGAAGCGGTCGACGAGGCTGCGCACCATGGCTGAATAATCGTCCATCAGCTCCGGCAGGATGGAAAAGTTGTCATAATTGACGATGGCGTAGACCCGGCGGCCGAGCGGCGCCAGCCTAGCCTCGACGAGGGACGCGATGGTGTCGATCTCGGCCTTGCTGCGTAGTGGATAGCGCTCCAGATTGACGAAGAACAGGTTCTGCTGCTCGTCCAGCGTGAAGCGCTGATCGAGCGGGATGGTGAGCAGGCGCTCGCGCAGATCCATCAGACCCTCGCCGAAGATTCGCGCGTCCATCAGCACAGGGTCGCGCGGGATCAGCGGCTTGAAATCCATCAGGCGCAGGATGTCGCGCTCGATGTCGATGCCGGGCGCGACCTCGGTGAGCTCGAGCCCGTCGTCCCTGAGCTCGAACACGCAGCGCTCGGTGACGTACAGCGTGCGTTGCTTGCGCGCGGCGGCAAACGGGCCGCTGAAGGTGACGTGCTCGACGCGATCGACGAACTTGCGCGACTTGGCTTCGTCGAGGATGACGAGTTTCCCGTCGCGCACCGCGATGCGTTGCTTGCCCGCACCGAACGTGCCGACGAAGACGACCTCCTTGGCATTCTGGCTGATGTTGATGAAGCCGCCGGCACCGGCCAGCTTCGGCCCGAACTTGCTGACATTGAGGTTGCCGGCGCGGTCGACCTGGGCGAGGCCGAGAAAGGCCGCATCCAAGCCGCCGCCATCGTAGAAGTCGAACTGGTAGGGCTGGTCGATCACCGCCTGCGTATTGATCGCCGCGCCGAAATCGATGCCGCTCGCCGGGATGCCGCCGATCACGCCCGGCTCCGCCGTCAGCGTGATCAGATCGATGATCCGCTCCTCATTGGCGACGGAGGCGATCCCTTCGGGCATGCCGATGCCGAGATTGACGACGCTGTTGGCTTTCAGCTCCAGCGCGGCGCGCCGGGCGATGATCTTGCGCTCGCTGATCGGCATCACCGGCAGAGAGGCGGCACGGACGCGGATCTCGCTCGAGAAGGCCGGATTGTATTGCGTGCCGAAAGTCTGCCAGTGGTTCTCCGGCCTCGCCACGACCACGCAGTCGACGAGGATGCCGGGAATCTTGACCTGGCGCGGATTGAGGCTGCCGGCCTCGGCCACGCGCTCGACCTGGGCGATGACGATGCCGCCGGAATTATGCGCCGCCATGGCGATGGCCAGCGCCTCCAGCGTCAGTGCCTCCTTCTCCATGGTGAGGTTGCCGTCGGGATCGCCCGTGGTGGCGCGGATGATCCCGACATCGATCGGGAAGGTCTTGTAGAGCAGGCACTCTTCGCCGCGCAGCGTGATCAGCTCCACCAGGTCCTCGGTGGTGCGTGCGTTCAGCTTGCCGCCGCTTTCCCTGGGGTCGACGAAGGTGCCCATGCCGACGCGGGTGATGTGGCCGGGCCGGTGCGCGGCGATGTCGCGGAACAGATGCGTGATGACGCCCTGCGGCAGGTTATAGGCCTCGATCCGGTTCGCGATCGCGAGCTGCTGCAGTTTCGGCGCAAGGCCCCAATGCCCGCCGATCACGCGCCGGACCAGGCCTTCATGTCCGAAATGATTGAGGCCGCGCTGCTTGCCGTCGCCCTGACCGGCCGCATAGACCAGTGTCAGATTGCGCGGCTTGCCTTGCGTATAGGGCGCATCCCCCTCGTGGGACAGATAGAGCTCCTCCAGCGCGATGGCGATCTCCTCGGCAAAGCCGATGCCGACGAAGCCGCCGGTCGCCACCGTGTCGCCGTCGCGGATCAGCATGACGGCTTCATTCGCCGAGACGACCTTGCCCTTCTCGGAGTTGCGCAAGTAGGGCAGAGCTGGATGATGGCTCACGGCGTTCCTCCCGCTCCCTTCGATTGCATGCCGTTATTGTTTTGCATTGATCTTATCGCGGGGATCGGCCCTGGAACAGCTTGCTCCCCACGAGAGAAGGCAGACGAGAGCAAGGTCCGCGCCAGAGGCCGTCAATTCGCGGAAAGTGGCCAAAGCTGCGGCATTTTCCGCATGTCTGCAGCCAAAGAGTAGCCAGGCACCGTGTCCGGAATCCGAGACTCCGGACACGGGGAGTCTCGAAACTCAGACGGCAGCGGGTCCTGTCGCGAGGCCGAACTTGGCGAGCTTCTTGTAGAAGGTCGCGCGCGAGATCCGCAGCATCCTGGCGGCTTCCGTGATCTGGCCGTTGCTGGCGGCGAGTGCCTGTTCGAGCGTGTGCTTCTCGAACTCCGCCTCGGCTTCGGCATAGGGCACCACCGCTGCGGCCGGTCGCGCGGGCGGCGCAAGCCTGACCTCGGTGTCGACCGGGAGGATGCGCGCGACGTCCTCGCCGGTCAGCCGCCCGGAATCGCTGAGGATCAGCGCGCGCTCGAGGATGTTGCGGAGCTCGCGGACATTGCCCGGCCAGTCGTAGCGCGCGAGCGCGGCGAGCGCGCTCGGCGTGATCTTCGCCTTGACGTAGTCGCCCGATCCGCTGATGTCGTCGAGCAGCCGGGCGCAGAGATCAGGGAGATCGTCGAGGCAATGGCGCAGCGGCGGCAGCTCGATCGCGAGCACGTTGAGCCGATAATAAAGGTCGGGCCGGAACGCGCCGTCGCTGACGCGCTTGCGCAAATCCACATTGGTGGCGGCGATCACGCGCACGTCCACCTTCGAGATCTTGTCCGAGCCGAGCGGCTCGATCTCGCGTTCCTGGAGCACGCGCAACAGCTTGGCCTGCAATTGCAGCGGCATCTCGCCGATCTCGTCGAGGAACAGCGTGCCGCCGTCGGCGATGCGGAATTTGCCCTCGCGCCCCCTGCGGTCGGCGCCGGTATAGGCGCCCGGCGCAGTGCCGAAGAACTCCGACTCGATCAACGTGTCCGGGATCGCGGCGACGTTGACGCTGACGAACGGCTTCTCCGCGCGCGAGGAGGCGTTGTGAATCGCCTGCGCCAGCATCTCCTTTCCCGTTCCGGTCTCGCCGGTGAGCAGCACGGTGACGCTCTGCCGCGCGGCACGGCTTGCGAGCTCCTTGGCTTGCGCGAGTCCCGGCGTGTTGCCGACGAAATCAGCGAAGGTGAAGCGCGCGGCGCGGGCGTTGGACAATTGCCGCCGCGCCAGCCGCAGATCGCTCTCGAGCTGGGCGACGCGGGCGAGCAGCGGTTTCAGGCTTTCGAGATGATCATAGAGCACGAAGCCGATCGCGCCGATCACCGTCCCGTTCTCGTCCTCGATCGGCATGCGGGTGACGACGAGCTGCTCGCCGCCGAGCTCCATGATGTCGAGCAGGATCGGCTCGCCGGTCTCGGCCACCTTCCGCATCAGGCTGTTCGGGATGACCTCCTCGATCGATCGGCCGATCGCCTCGGTCGGATGCTCAAGGCCGAGCGCGGCGAGATATTTCTCGTTGACGTAGACGACGCGTCCGCCGCGATCGATCGCAATCGCACCTTCGCAGAGCTTCTCCAGCCGCTCGAACAGCGTCTCCATCGCGCGAGCACGGAGATAGGCGGGATCGCTGATCGAGGAGGAGGCGGCAGGCATGAGATACCTCGGGGAGGTCCGCCTGTGTATTAGCAAAAGTGTAGCGATTTCAAAGGGGGAAATGGGGCATTGAGGTGCCGCCCCACCCCCACTGTCATGCCCCGGCTTGACCGGGGGCATCCAGTACGCCGCGCCCCATCGATTCAATAACGATTGTCTCTGGAATACTGGGTCGCCCGGTCAAGCCGGGCGACGACAGCGAGATTGGAGCGCCGTCGACCTACCGCCGATACCCGCTCGCCCGCGAATAACCCTGGCGGTTCTGCTGCATCGGGCGGCTTGCCACGCTGACCCGCGCCTCGCTTGATACGGGCGTTGCGAGCTTCAGCTCTTCCAGGAAGATCGGCCGGGAGAAGTAGTAGCCCTGCGCGTAGCGGATCTTCGTTGCCGCCTGGAGATAGGCGAGCTCCTCGTAGGATTCGAGGCCTTCGGCGACCACCGTCATGCCGAGGGCTTCGCTCAAGGATTCGATCGCGCGCAGGATGCCCTGGCTGCGCGGGCGCTTATGGATGTCGGTGATGAAGGAGCGGTCGATCTTGATCTCGTCCGCGGTGATGTCGGCCAGCGCCGAGAGCGAGGAATAGCCGGTGCCGAAATCGTCGATGGAGATGCCGACGCCGAGCTTGCGGAACATCGGCAGGATCTCGGCCTGGAAATGATTCTTGGCGACGAAGGCGTCTTCCGTCACTTCCATCATGAATCGCTGCGGAAAGCCGGTGTCGTCCAGCGCCCGCGCGAAGCTGCGCATGAATTCGGGATTGCCGGCCTGCTTGGCGGCAACGTTGATGCTGATCGTCGTATCCGCGCCGAACGTGTCGTTGATCAGGTCGATCGACTTGACGATCTCGGCGAGCACGAGATGGGTCAGCTCGTCGATCAGCCCGAGCTCGCCGGCAAGATTGATGAACGAACCGGGCGCCTGGATCACGCCTTCGTCGTCGCGCAGGCGGACCAGGGCCTCGATGCCCTTCACCGCCTGTGTGCGGATGTCGACCTTGGACTGGAAGGCGCAGCAGAAGCGCTTTTCCAGGATGGCGAGCCGCAGCGACTGCTCGACCTTCATCCGCGCCTGCGCCTCGCGCTCCATGCTGGTATCGAAGAAGGTCGCCAGTCCCTTGCCGTTGTTCTTGATGCGGTACATCGCGATGTCGGCGTTCTGCCGCAGCGTCTCGAAGCTGCTTCCATGGTCGGGATAGAGGCTGATGCCGACCGAGGTCGAGGCGAAGACTTCCGAATTGTCGATAAAGAACGGTGCAGTCAGCCGCTCCAGCGTCGATTGCATGAACTCGGCGACTTCCTCCTGGCTCTGGATCGGGGAGAGCAGCAGCAGGAATTCGTCGCCGGAGATGCGCGACAGCATGTCGGAATCGCGCAGGTCGCGCCCGAGCCGCTTCGACAGCTCGACCAGCAGCGCGTCTCCCACGGGGTGGCCGTAATAGTCGTTGATGTGCTTGAAATTGTCGACGTCGAGAAAGGCCAGCGCGAAACGCTCGCCGCCGTGACCCGTCGCGAGCAGATTGTTGGCGCGGTGCTCGATCACGCGCCGCGAGGGCAATCCGGTCAGCTCGTCGAAATAGGCCGAGCGGAACAGCTGGTCTTCGAAATTCTTCTGCTCGGTGATGTCGGAGGATGCCGAGATCAGGAGCTCGCGCCCGGCGAGGCGAACGGGACGATGGGTCGTGAGCAGCACCTGGCGCGCGGCGCCGACGTGAAGCGCCTCCTCTGTCACCACCGCCTGGCCGGCGCTCAGCGCCTGCCGGCAGGCTTCCTGTCGCGGGGCCAGGTCGGGTGAGTGACGGCTGCCGTCCATGCCGAGCTGGGCGGCGGCGGCATCGTTGACCAGCAGAAGCTCGCCATGCGCGTCCTGCACGGTGAGGCCGGCAGGTAGCATTCTAACGATTTCCTTGAGAAAACTGAGCTCGGCTTCAGTCGCACCGGAATATGTATTGTCGTTCATACAAGTCATGAATCTTGTTGTTTCGGCGCGCCTTTGCAATGGGCGCGATGTTGCGCAGTTCCCTCTTAAGTTTGGTTAAGGGGCCAGGAGAAATACGGGGGTGTTTTGGAGAAAACTTGCGACGATGCGACGCGCGCCGGCGATCGTCATTAACAGAGGGTCAACGCGCAAAGCGAAACTGCGAAGTATCCGCGTGGAGCGATTTCGGCCTGCGGCCATCCCTCGAGATGCCCGCCGTGGGCGCGCCCTCAGGATGAGGACCGGAGTGTGTTGCGCGATATCACGCGAGCACCGATGCCGCTTAGCCTCGTCCTGAGGAGACCGCGAAGCGGTCGTCTCGAAGGACGAGGCGCGTGCTCATCTCGCGCAATATGCCATACGCGCTTGCGCCACGCCGCAAGCGGGGGAGGAGCGGACCTCTCGCGTTTTATTCGCTTCGCGGGATTCGGCACTGCATGATGCAATGCAGCCCGGTCTTCAGATACGAGATCTCGGTCCTGCCGTCGAAGGACGACAATGCCGATTTCAGCAACTTGGTGCCGAAGCCGGGCTCGGACACCTTGTCCACGCTCGGCCCTTCGGTTTCGTCCCAGGTGATGGTCAGGCGGTCGTCGCTGATGGTCCAGGACACCTGCAGCAGGCCGCGCGGTGAGGAGAATGCGCCATACTTGCCTGCATTGGTGGCAAGCTCGTGAAACATCAATGACAGCGTGACCGCGAGCTTCGGCGGCAGGAACAATCGATCGCCATTGAGGGTGAAGCGGACATGGCCATAGGGGCCGAGCTCCGAGATCAGGAGGTCGCGGATATCGCAGCCGCCCTTGTCGATCCGCGAGATCAGATCGTCCGTTGCGGCCAGCGAGCGCAGCCGGGGATCGACCCGGGCCCAGACCTGCGGGTGGTCGTGCAGCACCTGGTGCAGCACGGCATGCACCGTCGACAGCTTGTTCTTCAGCCGGTGCTGCAGTTCCTCGACCAGCAGCTTGCGATACTCTTCTTCCTCGATCAGGCGTTTGGAGATCCGGCGCTGCTCGGCCAGCATGGTGCGATAGTGCTCGACACCCCAGATGGTTATCGCGCAGACGGCCCAATAAAGGGCCAGCAGGGCAAAGCGCGCGCGATCGGCAAAGGCATCGCCGAAATTCAGGACGACTCCAAGCACACCGCCGATCAGCGCCGTGATCACGCCGATCCGGAATCCGCCCAGGGCAGCTGCAAAGAACACGGCCGGAAAGTACGGCGTGAAGTAGATGTCGGGACGAACTTGAGCGAGCCCCCAGCGGACCAGGGTTGCGGCCAACAGGCAGACTAGCGCAAACGAGATGCTCAGACCGAGCGAGGGCGGCGCCGCGCCCTGCCAGCCCTTGCGGAACTCGTCGATCAGCTTCCCCATGCGCAGCCCAGTTGCGATATGCGTTCGAACATCGAGCGGCCCGTGAGAACGTTACGCATGCCGCCTGCACAAGCATAGCTTGCCTTGTCGAAAGCGGGCAGGGATAGTGGCCGCTCCGGCGACGGCGGCGGCCGACATGCGCCATTTGGCATCAAATCACTCGAAAACAGGAACATTCCATGGGCAGGCTGGACGGCAAGGTTGCAGTGATCACGGGGGCGACAAGCGGGATCGGATTGCGCACTGCGGAAGTCTTCGTTGCCGAAGGTGCCAAAATTGTGATCGCGGGCCGGCGCGTAGCTGAGGGCGAGGCACTGGCGAAGCAACTCGGGGCCAACTGCATCTTCCGCCAGACCGACGTCACGGTCGAAGCGCAGATGCAGGCGCTGATCGCGCTCGCGGTCGAGAAATTCGGCAGGATCGACTGCCTGTTCAACAATGCCGGCGGGCCGGCGCAGACCGGCGGCATCGAGGGCCTCGAGGCCGAGCGGTTCGATGCGGCAATGGCAACGCTGGTGCGCAGCGTCATGCTCGGCATGAAGCACGCCGCGCCCCACATGAAGAAGCAGGGCTCAGGCAGCATCATCAACAATGGCAGCATTGCCGGCCGCCTCGCCGGCTTCTCGTCGTCGATGGTCTACAGCGCGGCCAAGGCGGCGGTGATCCATCTCACCAAATGCGTGGCGATGGAGCTCGGCGAATCCAACGTCCGCGTCAACTCGATCTCGCCGGGCGCGATCGCAACCGGCATCTTCGGCAAGGCGCTGGGGCTCTCGACCGATGCCGCGGAGAAGACGCCGGCCGTGATGCGCGAGGTCTACAAGACCGCGCAGCCGATCCCGCGCGCCGGCCTCCCCGACGACATCGCCCATGCCGCGGTGTTCCTGGCCAGCGACGAATCCAGCTTCGTCAACGGCCACGACCTCGTCGTCGACGGCGCCATCACCGGCGGCCGCAACTGGAGCCAGCAGCAGCAGGGCTATGTGGCTCTGCGCAAGGCGTTCGATCAGGGGGCGTAAGCGGCGCTCTCGTGCCCCGGACGCAGCCCAGCGCTCCTTCAGCGATACGCTGCAGAGCCGGGGCCCATCTCTCCAAGCTGAAGGTGTCGCGAGATTCTGGATCCCGGCTCGCGCTTCGCGCGTCCGGGACACGAGAGGCTAAACTGCCTTCACCGTCACCCGCAGCCCATCCCGCGGCTTCGGGATCGGCCACATCTGCCAGTCCGGCTTGTAGCCGGGCGCGAGCGACACCTCGATGTTCTGCAAGAAGTGCCGCGCGAAACATTTCGCCTGCATGTAGGCGAAGTGCAGGCCGAGGCACATATGCGCGCCGCCGCCGAACGGCACGAAGGCGAAGCGGTGGCGGCCACGCTGCGCTTCCTCGGTGAAGCGCAGCGGATCGAACCGGTCCGGCTCCGGCCAGATCTCCTTCATATGGTGCGTGTAGAGCGGATTGACGCCGATCGCCGTGCCGGCAGGGATCGCAAAGCCCTTGAAGCTGAAATCGCGCATCGCGCGGCGCGGCATCGACGGCACCGGCGGCCTGATGCGCAACGCTTCCTTGAACGCCATTTCCGACAGCGGCATCTTTTCGAGATCGTCGAAGCTGCTGGGCGCCCCCGGGGCAAGACCGAGCGCGAGCACCTCGGCGCGCAGCCTGTCCTGCCAGTCCGGATTGGCGGCGAGCTCGCCGATGAAGGACGTCAGCGACGAGGTCAGCGTGTCGTGCGCCGCCATCATCAGGAAGCTCATGTGGTCGATGATGTCCTGCTCCGAGAGCAGCGCGCCGTTCTCATGGGTGGCGCGGCAGAGCTGCGAGAACAGATCGTCGCCGCCATGATTGCCGCGGCGGAGCGGAATCTGCTCGCGGAAATAGGCGACGATGCGCTTGCGTCCCTTCACGCCTCGCGCCATCTGGGTGCCGGGCAAGGGGCGGCGGACTGGGGAGACGGAGGCGGCGACCATATCGACGAAGGCGCGGTTGATCTCATCGACCTCAGGCCCGATATCGGCGCCGAGGAACGAGGCCGCAGCGAGATCCAACGTAAGCTGCTTCATCGCCGGATAAAGCTGCATCTCGCCGGGCTTTGCCCTCCATTGCGCGACGCGCGCAGAAATGCCGCGGTCGAGATCGCCGAGATAGGACTTCATCGGACCGGACTTGAAGGCGACCGACAGCGCCTTGCGATGCAGGCGATGTTCGTCGAAATCGAGCAGCATCAATCCGCGCGGAAACAGCAGGCCCAGAACCTTGTTCCAGCCATGCGTCGAGGAGAACAGCTTCTGCTGGTCGAACAGCACGAGCTCGTTGGCCTCGGGCCCGAGCAGCACGACATTGGTCTCGCCGAAAAAATGCGTACGGTAGACTAGGCCGTATTTGGCGCCGTTGGCTTCGATATGGCCCTTTGGGTCGGCGAGCACCTGAAACGTCTTGCCGATGATCGGCCAGCCTTCGTCGCCGGGAATGTGGGTCAGCTCATTGCGCCTGGGTGGGGTGAACTGAAGCGCAGGGGCCACATTCTGCATCGACATGACGATTTCTCCGGTTGGCTGACCGACAGAATCCCCGCGACCGACGGCAATATTGCGGCCCGCGCCAGGCTGATGCGATCAGCTTAGCACGGGCCGATATCGCCTGCTTGAGATCGTGGCCGCAGGTGCAGCAGCAACGCGCCCCTACCGCTTCGCGGCTTCCTTCTGCAGATCCGGGGCGTTGACGGCGGGAATGGCGACGCGGCCGGGGCCGGTGACCTTCAGCGCCTCGGCGGCCTTCTCGTTCTCCATGATCTTGGCCATCACGGCCTGTCCCGCGCGCTCGAAGATCGCGCGGTTCTCGATCACGAATTTTTGCGACTTGCGAAGACCGTCGATGTAGCCGTTGATCTCGGGAACGACGTAGCGCGCGACCATGTCCCAGCTGCGGCGGGTATTTTCCGGATTGGCCCAGTCGTGCACGAAGCCGATGATGGCGCCGACGCCGCCGGAGACCTGCATCACGTTCTTGATGGTTTTGACGAGATCGTCGGGCGTGCCGATGGTGGACGCGGCGCCCTCGACGAAGGCGGTCTTGTCCACGGCCTCGTCGGGCGATGAGAATGCGGTGAGGCCCGGCCGCTGCAACGTGCCGACGTTATATTCGTTGTGCCAACGCATCAGCCCGGCGCCCGCTTCGCGGCGCGCCTGCTCGCGGGTCTCGGCGATGTGGAAGGTCAGCAGCACGCGCCAGTCGGCGCGGTTCACCTTGGTGCCGTGCTTTTTGGCGGCATCCTCGGCGAACTGCCATTGCTGCTGCAGCGACATCAGGCCCTGCGTCGTCATCGATCCCAGCGAGATGATGCCGATGCCGTATTTGCCGGCGAGCGTCATGCCGGAGGGCGAGATCTGCGAGGCCACCACGAACGGCATCTCCTCCTGCAAGGGCAGGATCTGCAGCGCGGCGTCGTTCATGGTGAACCAGTCGCTCTTGGCGGTGACGCGCTCGCCGTTGAAGAGGCGGCGGATGATGCCGATCGCCTCGTCCTGGCGGTCGCGCTGCGTCATCGGATCGATGCCGAGCGTGTGCGCATCCGAGGCGAGCGCGCCGGGTCCGGAGCCGAAGATGGCGCGGCCGCCGGTCATGTGGTCGAGCTGCACCATGCGCTGGGCGACATTGAAGGGATGGTGATAGGGCAGCGACACCACGCCGGTGCCGAGCTTGATCCGCTTGGTGCGCTCGCCGGCCGCGGCCAGGAACATCTCGGGCGAGGCGATCATCTCCCAGCCCGACGAATGATGCTCGCCACACCAGAACTCGTCATAGCCCAGCGCATCCAGCTGCTCGACGAGGTCGAGATCCCGCCGGAACTGGAGCATCGGATGCTCCCCGATCGGGTGATGCGGGGCAAGGAAGGCTCCGAACTTCAGGCGCGCCATGGGTCTCTCCGGCTTGATTTTCTGTTTGTTGAGACGGCAAGGCTACGTGCCTGATGGCGCGAACGCAATCGCACGATGTCCCGCGCAGCGGAATGCAGGCATGCGAGCTGAGGTGAGCATCGCGACACCAGATTGTTGATCTAGCGCGGCGCGCTGCAGATCGCAGGCCTTGCTGCGCTCGCGCTCGTCACATTTCATGTCGATGTGCCGACGTCGCTCGCGTCTGCACTCATCGTGATCATCTTCGCTGATGGTCGGGGACCTCTGATGGCCGCTCGCGGCGCGGTGTTGTCAACCGCCCAAGCCGTGCAATCAGCGCGCGCAGGATCTGTCGTCTCGCTCAGGCCGTTTGTGACATCATCATGATTTGCGCCGCATTTCCGGCCTGCATGCCCGCGCATCTGCACGATGTTGAGGCAATGCGGTTAATACGTGGGGATTCCTGCGGGAATCCGTGGCCTTTTCGCGAGATTGACAGCGCACGGTCTTTTTATTTTGCAATGCAGCAACTATCTGGTTGGACTGACGTTGTACGTCGCCCACCAGGAAGCTGCCGTGTCGCTAGCTAAAAATATCGATCTCTTGAGACGTCTGCCGAGGCTGGACGGACTGCGCTTTGCCGAGCTTGATCGCAGCGCCGATTCATCCTGCCCCTTGGAGGAGGTCCTTGGCTTCGGCGACAATCCCGGAGCCTTGCGCATGTTCGCGTTCGTGCCGGCGCAATTGCAGAAGCCGCGCGCGCTTGTCGTCGTGCTGCATGGCTGCGGGCAGACGGCAGCCGGTTACGATCTGGGTGCGGGCTGGTCGACGCTGGCGCGGCACTATGGCTTCGCGCTGTTGATGCCCGAGCAGCAGCGCGTCAACAACGGCAACACCTGCTTCAACTGGTTCAATCCGGAAGACACCGTGCGCGGCAGCGGCGAAGCGCATTCGATCCGCGAGATGATCGCGCACATGGTCGAGACGCACCGCATCGATTCCAGGCGCGTCTTCATCACCGGCCTGTCGGCCGGCGGCGGCATGACGTCGGTGATGCTCGCGACCTATCCGGAAGTCTTCGCGGCCGGCGCGGTCATTGCCGGACTGCCCTACGGCATCGCCTCGAATCTGCGCGAGGCGCTCGAGGGCATGTTTCATTCCCCGGCGCGTCCCGCGCGCGAACTCGGCGATCTCGTGCGCAACGCCTCGGATCATCGCGGGCCCTGGCCGAAGGTCTCGGTGTGGCACGGCAGCGCCGACCGCACCGTCAATCCCGGCAATGCCAACGAGATCGTCAAGCAGTGGCTCGACCTGCACGACCTGCCTGACGCGCCGATGGCGGAGACGGTCGTCGACGGCCATCCGCGCCAGGCCTGGTGGAACAAGGACGGCGAGACGCTGGTCGAATCCTACGCCATCACCGACATGGCGCATGGCACGCCGCTCGGGATCGCCGACAACGACCAGCGCTACGGTGTCGAAGGCGCATTTCTGATCGAGGCCGGCATCTCCTCGTCCTACCACATCGCAAAGTTCTTCGGCCTCACCGGCTGGATTCCCGACGCCGCGACCAAGAAGGCGGAAGCCAAGCCTGCCATGAAGCCTGCAACGAAGCCGGCGCTCTCGCCCGCGCCGCATCTCGCCCGCTCGATCCGTGCAGCAATTGCCGAAGAGCAGGCCGAGCCGCAGCGCGAAACGGCTCGCGGCTTCGATCTCGGCGAGATCATCACGCGCGCGCTCACGGCCGCGGGGTTGATGAAATAGCTTCATCCCCGCTGTCGTCTCGGACAAGCGCGCTTCAAGCGCGCGCCGATCAGGAACCCATACTCCCAGGATTGAGCGAGGCGCGAAAGCGTAACTCCGAGTCCCCGTAACCACGTCTCCCTGTGGTTATGGATCCCGGCTCTGCGCGTGCGCTTGTCCGGGACGACGGCGGAGTTTGTGGCGGACTGTCGGTGACGATAGCGGAGTTCGTTGCTACATCTCGCCGGTGATGAACGGATTGGTCATCCGCTCCTGGCCGATGCTCGAGCCTGCGCCATGGCCGCAGATGAAGCCGACATCGTCGCCGAGCGGCAGCAGCTTCGTCTTGATCGAATTGATCAGCGTGGCGTGACTGCCGCCGGGCAGATCGGTACGTCCGACCGAGCCCGCGAACAGGACGTCGCCGACATGGGCAAATCGTAACGCCTTGTTGAAGAACACCACGCTGCCGGGCGAATGGCCCGGGCAGTGCAGGATGTCGAAAGACAGGTCGCCGATCGACACGCTGTCGCCTTCGTCGAGCCAGCGGTCCGGCGCGAAATCGCGCACGCCGGTCATGCCGAACCGCGCGCCGCTTGCGACGACATTGTCGAGCAGGAACTTGTCCGCGGCATGCGGGCCCTCGATCGGCACCTTCAGTGCCTCGCGCAGCTCGGCCGCGCCGCCGACATGATCGATATGGCCGTGAGTCAGCCAGATCTTCTCCACGGTGACGCCGGTCTGCTTGATCGCGTCCAGGATCTTCGGCACGTCGCCGCCGGGATCGATCACCACGGCTTTCTTGGTGGGCTCGTCCCAGATGATGGTGCAGTTCTGCTCGAACAGCGTCACGGGAACGATGATCGCGCCCGCCTTGGGTGGCGAGGAGTCCTGAGTGTCAGTTTGCTCGGTCATGGCGCCACAATGCCGATTTTTGTCGGTCCGCCAAGCAAAAGATTCGCAAAAGATTCGGGCGAGAGCTTCGGGAACAGCCGCGGTCCTCGTCACACGGCCGTCCCAATTGGTCTGCCAATCTGAACCGGGGCGATGCTGTCGCGTTCTCCCGCGCAAGGCGCAGATTTCGGGTGGTCTTCGGCATGGCTCAAGGCGACGAGAATTGGTGGCGCGACGGCATCTTCTATCAGATCTATCCGCGCTCGTTTCAGGACTCCGATGGCGACGGCGTCGGCGATCTCGCCGGCATCCTCAGGCGGCTGCCTTACGTGAAATCGCTCGGCGTCGACGCGATCTGGCTGTCGCCGATCTTTCCCTCGCCGATGGCGGATTTCGGCTACGACATCTCGGATTATGTCGGCATCGAGCCGCTGTTCGGCACGATGGCCGATTTCGATGCGCTGCTCGCGGCCGCCCATGACAATGGCCTGAAGCTGATCCTCGATCTCGTGCCGAACCACACCTCCGACCAGCATCCCTGGTTCGTCGAGAGCCGGTCCTCGCGCGACAATCCCAGGCGCGACTGGTACATCTGGCGCGATCCGGCAGCCGATGGTGGCGTGCCCAACAACTGGCTGTCCGAGTTCGGCGGCAGCGCGTGGCAATTCGACGAGACCACGGGTCAATATTACTACCACGCCTTCCTCGCCCAGCAGCCGGACCTGAACTGGCGCAATCCGGATGTCCGCGCCGCGATCTACGACGTGATGCGGTTCTGGCTCGACAAGGGCGTCGATGGCTTTCGCGTCGACGTGATCTGGCACCTGATCAAGGACGCCGAGTTCCGCGACAACCCGCCCAACCCGCATTATGTCGAGGGCCGGCCGCCGAACGAGAAGATCCTGACGCAGTACTCGACCGATCAGCCGGAAGTGCACGATGTCATCGCCGAGATGCGGCGCGTCACGGATACCTACGGCGCCCGCGTCCTGATCGGCGAGATCTATCTGCCGCTGCACCGTCTCATGGCCTATTATGGCAACGATCTCACCGGCGCGCAGATGCCGTTCAACTTCGCGCTGCTCTCGACCTTCTGGAGCGCGCGCTCGATCGAGACGATCATCGAGGATTACGAGAAGGCGCTGCCGAAGGGCGCCTGGCCGAACTGGGTGCTCGGCAATCATGATCGGCCGCGCGTGGCGAGCCGCGTCGGTGCCGAGCAGGCCCGCGTCGCGGCCATGCTGCTGCTGACGTTGCGCGGCACGCCGACGCTTTACTACGGCGACGAGATCGGCATGCACCAGCTCGCGATCGCGCCGGAGGATCTGCGCGATCCCTTCGAGAAGAACGTGCCCGGCATCGGCGTCGGCCGCGATGGCTGCCGCACGCCGATGCAATGGGATTCGTCGAACTTCGCCGGTTTCTCGGAGGCGAGGCCGTGGCTGCCGCTGCCGGAGGATCATACCCACGAAAACATCGTGAATCTCGAAGCCGATCCGCGCTCGATCCTCAATCTCTACAAGCGCCTGATCGCCCTGCGGAAGAGCTGCCCCCCGTTGGTCGCCGGTGACTACCACCCGATCTCGGCGCAAGGCGATCTCCTCATCTACCGCCGCGAGGTCGATGGCAGGGCGGTGATCGTGGCGCTCAATCTCGGTCCCGAGCCGGTCGCTGTGACCACCAGCGCCATCCGGTTCGGCAGCGAGATATTGCTGTCGACGTTCCTCGATCGCGAGGGCGAGCGGCTGGAAGGCGTGCTGGATTTGCGCGGCAATGAGGGCGTGGTGGTGGCGCCGCCCTAGCCGTCTCTTTTCGGCGAAGAACGGCGCTCGCAATGACGGCCGTTGAAGCGGTGGAGCAAACCACGCCATTCGTCGGCGTTCGCGGTCTTCGTGTCCGACCACAGGCACCCGTCGCCGAGTGGCGGGTTCCGGAACGACGGGAGAGTGTCCGCCCCTCACGGAATCGGCTATCCTCCCCCCATGGACAACACTGCCCGCAACATTGCCCTCGTGCCGCCGCCGGACCGTCGCCAGTCGGAGACCGCGCTCGCCATCGCGCGGGGAACGGCGCGTCTGTTGCGCTCGCTCGGCTTTTCCTGCATCAGCGAATTGCCGCTGCCGTCGGGCCGGCGCGCCGATCTGGTGGCCCTCAATGAGCGCGGCGAGATCTGGATCGTCGAGATCAAGTCGTCGGTGGAGGATCTGCGCGCCGACCAGAAATGGCACGAATATCGCGCCCATTGCGATCGGCTGTTCTTCGCCTTCACGCAGGATCTGCCGTGCGAGATCTTCCCCGATGACACCGGCCTGATCATCGCCGACGCCTATGGCGCGCATCTGCATTGCGAGGCGCCCGAGCACAAATTGCCGGCACCGACGCGCAAGCAGATGACGGTGCGCTTTGCAATGGCGGCAGCCTTGCGGATCAACCGGCTGGTCGACCCGCAGGGCCACGCGGATTTCTGGGAATAGGCGCGGGCTGAGCGAAGCGCGACGTGATCCGGTCTCCTCGTGATGCGAGGGCGCCGAGTTCCCTTCCGCCGGGACTACTTCTTGGCTTGCATCGCCCGGATCGGACCGAAAGGTCCGTACATATGCTGCTGCTGATCGAAGCCGTCGGCGTACGGTCCGTAAGGCGCATCGACCGGCTTGGTCGCAAGGTCTGGATAGTCCTTGTCGAGACCGGCTTTTCTCGGACGCGGTTGAGAGATCATGTAGGCCGCCACGTCCCATGCCTGCTCGACCGTGAGCTGCGGATTCAGATAATCCGTCCCGTGCGGCATGTTGAAGTGCACGAAGTTCGCCGCGGTAATCAACCGCGCCATGCCGGCGCCATCATTGAAACTATCCGGGCCCCAGAGCGGGGGCACCATGTAGCCGAGATCGACGCTCGGCACGCTGCGGCGTATTCCGGAGCCGTCCTCATTGTGACAGGAGAGACAGGCCTTCGCGTAGATCGCCTTGCCGCGAACCGGGTCGGCCGCCCGATCGAGCTCAGGCATCGATCCGGTGCCAAGTCCTGACAATGCCTTGCCGGCCGGCACGCCGGATGACAGAAATCTGATGTAAGCCACGATGGCCTGCATTTCCGGACTCTCGAGTGGCAGCGCGCGGCCATTCATGCTGCGCGTCATGCACGAGTTCACACGGTCCTCGATCGTGATCTCGGCGCCGAGCCGGGCGCTGTATTGCGGGAAGAGCTCGACCAATCCGAAGATCGGCAAGCCGAACTTCTTCGTGCCGGCTTCGAGATGGCAGTTGCTGCAGGCGAGATTGTTGCCGGCATAACGCTTGGCTGGATCCGGCACCTCCGGCCCGACATGGGCGTAGGTCGCAGTGATGAGGTCGCGCCCGCGCCGCACGAGCCGGCCATGAGCGTCATCAGGCAGCGCGCCGACTTCCGGCACCGTCCAGACCGGAGAGAATATCTGCTGCGCTCGCACCGCGGCCGGCGCGGCTACGGCGATGACGCCGACGACCACCGCGCGCACCGTCCAGAAGCAAAGCAATGCAAGAAGCGGCGTAGGGTGAACCATCGATCTCTCGACATCAGGTGGATATTCGACGCGCCAGGTCGGCACGATGATCCGCCGTCCGAGGTTAACGTCGGGTTCAACGAACTCGCGAGGCCAACACTCGGGTTTACCGACACGACGCCGGGACGTCAGGCCGGGCACGTTCCGGGCCGACCGTCCTTGGGGATGTTGAGCTATGGGAGCGCGCCCGTCGAGTTGCGACATCCGCAGCTGACCCGGCTTTCGCTGGGGCCGTTCCCTCCGCGGAAACGGCCATCCCGGGTCAACGTCAACGTTTCGACCACGCCAAGCATCTCCGCCTCAGCCTCAAGGCCGGAGATCTGCGTTCTCATGAGTGAACGCCGAGACTACCTCGGCGCGCGCTTGGCCAGAATGCGCTGCAGCGTGCGGCGGTGCATGTTGAGCCGGCGCGCCGTTTCCGAGACGTTGCGGTTGCACATCTCGTAGATGCGCTGGATGTGTTCCCAGCGCACGCGGTCGGCCGACATCGGGTTGGTCGGCAGCTCGGATTTCTCCGCGCTGGTCGACAGCAGTGCCGCGACGACGTCGTCGGCATCCGCGGGCTTGGAGAGATAATCGATCGCGCCCATCTTCACCGCGGTGACGGCGGTGGCAATGTTGCCATAGCCGGTCAGCACGATCGCGCGTGCATCGGGGCGCTTCTTCTTCAGCGCCGAGACCACGTCGAGGCCGTTGCCGTCGCCGAGCCGCAGATCCACCACCGCGAATGCCGGCGCCGACTTGCCGATCTGCGCAAGTCCGTCCGAGACGGTGTCGCATGATGTCACCGAGAAGCCCCGCGTTTCCATGGCGCGCGACAGCCGCTCCAGAAACGGCTTGTCGTCTTCCACGATGAGAAGCGAGCGGTCGCTCTGTTCGTTCAGTTCGGCAATGGCGTTCAAGGTTTTGTCCTCTCTCCAGCGCATCGACATATGGCCTCGCAATCACGCGGTGCCAAGGCCGCCGATGGTCGATCGGCCCTGTTGTGCGACGCAAGGTCGCGGCTATCCTATTGTTTCTTCGTGCGTCTCGATAGCCTCAAAACGCTGCCTGGGCCATGTGATCTGGACCACCGCGCCGTGTTCCGGAAAGGTCCGATTGGTAAACGAGACCTTGGCGCCGGTGCGTTCCAGCAAGGTACGCGCGATGAACACGCCGAGGCCGAGGCCGCGTCGTCCGCCGCCGCCATCGTCCTGGGTACGGCGCCGCGACAGATAGGGCTCGCCGATCCGGTTGAGGATGTCGGGCGGAATGCCCGGTCCGTCGTCGGAGATCACGAGTTCGATAGTGTCCTTGTTCCACCATGCGTTCACCTCGACGGTGGTGCGGGCGAAATCGACCGCGTTCTCGACGATGTTACCGATGCCGTACAGGATCGCCGGATTGCGCGAGCCGACCGGCTCGGCCGCCGCGGCCACCGCGATCCGCACCTTGATCTCGACGCCGAAATCGCGGTGCGGCGCCACCACCTCCTCGATCAGCTCCGACATCTTCATGCGGTCGAACGGCGCGCCGGTGGAGGAGAGCTGGGTGATCTTGCTCAGGATGTCGCGGCAGCGCTGGGTCTGCTCGCGCAAGGTCTTCAGGTCGGCGGCAAAGCTTGGGTCCTTCACCGTCTTTTCCAGTTCGCGCGAAATCAGGAAAATCGTCGCGAGCGGCGTTCCGAGCTCGTGCGCGGCGGCGGCGGCGAGTCCGTCGAGCTGGGTCAGATGCTGCTCGCGCGTCAGCACCAGCTCGGTCGCGGCCAGTGCGTCCGCGAGCTTGCGCGCCTCCTCGGTGACCTGGAACGAATAGAGGCTGGTGACGCCGATCGCGAGCGCGATCGAGAGCCAGACGCCGACGAGATAGACCGGCGGCAGCACCAGCGGATCGTCGGAATCCCACGGCAGCGGAAAATGGAAGAAGAACAGGAGCGACGCGCAGGCAACCGCGAGCAGGCCGAGACCGAAGGTGAAACGGGCCGGCAGCGCGGTGGCCGAGATCAGCACGGGCGCGAGGAACAGGAACGAGAACGGGTTCTGCAGGCCGCCGGTGAAGAACAGCAGGCCGGCCAGCTCCACGATGTTCAGCGCGAGCAGGCCGGCCGCCTGCATCGGCTCCAGCCGCTGCATCGGATTGGCCGCGGTCTGGAGCGCCAGATTGAGTGCGGCCGACAAAGCGATGATGCTGACACAGGGGACGATCTCGACGTTGAACTCCAGCCCCTGTGCCACGATGAAGATCGCGGCCAGCTGGCCCAGCACCGCGAGCCAACGCAGCCGCAGGATGGTGTCCAGCCGGATGTGCCGCTGCGCGTGGCGGAAGTCGGAAGCGGCAATTTCGGTCATATCGGACAATGTAGCGGTGCTTTCTCGATCACAAACGCTGGGCTCGCGGAACCACGCAGGCATTACAAGCCTTGCGCTATCGGCTGCAATAGCAGAAGAACGGCCAGCATGACCGAGAATGACAAGGCTTCAAGTCGGCCGACTGTCGCGGATCGCAGCTCGTCCGCGGCAATCGCGGTCGATCACCTCGTCAAGGTCTACAAGCAGACCCGTGCCGTCGACGATATCTCCTTCACGCTTCCCCGCGGCAGCATCACCGGCCTTCTGGGCGGCAACGGCGCCGGCAAGACCACGACCATCGCGATGATCATGGGCCTGGTGCTGCCGACCTCCGGCCGCGTGCAGGTGCTGGGGCATCGCATGCCCGAGGAGAGCGCGGCCGTGCTGGGCCGGATGAATTTCGAGAGCCCCTATGTCGACATGCCGATGCGGCTCACGGTGCGGCAGAACCTCACCGTGTTCGGCAAGCTTTATGCGGTGAAGAATCTCTCTGACCGCATCGCGAAGCTCGCCGAGGATCTCGACCTCACCGATTTCATCGACCGCGCCAACGGCAAGCTCTCGGCCGGTCAGAAGACCCGCGTGGCGCTGGCGAAGGCGCTGATCAACCAGCCCGAGCTGCTGCTCCTGGACGAGCCGACCGCCTCGCTCGACCCCGATACCGCCGACTGGGTGCGCGCGCATCTGGAACGCTATCGCCGGGACAACAACGCCACCATTCTGCTGGCCTCGCACAACATGCTCGAGGTCGAGCGGCTCTGCGACCGCGTCATCATCATGAAGCGCGGCCGCATCGAGGACGACGGCGCGCCGGAAGCGATCATGGCCCGCTACAACCGCACTACGCTGGAAGAGGTGTTTCTGGACGTCGCGCGCGGCCGGGTGAACGGCGCGAAGGAGGCGGCGAGGTGAAATGCGATCGTAGCCCGGAGGGAGCCAGTCATCCCGGGGCGCGACATCGTCGCGGGCCCGGGATCCATAACCACAGGATTGAATTTGGCGAAGACTCGGAGTTACGCGTCTCGCCCGACAACAGTGGCCTGTGGTTATGGATTCTCAGATGCGCAATTGCGCATCATAGCTCGCGCGTCGCGCGCCCCGGAATGACGAAGCTCTGTCCGGGCCAAGGGCCGCACCAATGACCGAGCTCTCCCTCCACTCCGGCATCTCCGTTCATCGCATCGGCGCGATGATCCTGCGCTACTGGTATCTCTTGCTGTCGTCCTGGCCGCGGCTGCTCGAGCTGCTGTACTGGCCGGCGCTGCAGGTCATCACCTGGGGCTTCCTCCAGCTCTACATCGCCGAGAACGCCAGCTTCTTCGCGCGCGCCGGCGGCACGCTGATCGGCGCCGTCATCCTCTGGGACATCCTGTTCCGCGGACAGCTCGGCTTCTCCATCTCGTTCCTGGAAGAGATGTGGGCGCGCAACCTCGGCAACCTCATGATGAGCCCGCTCAAGCCGATCGAGTTTCTGCTGTCGCTGATGGTCATGAGCCTGATCCGGCTCGCGATCGGCGTCATCCCGATGACGCTGCTCGCGCTGTTTCTGTTTCACTTCAACGTCTATGCCCTTGGCCTGCCGCTGATCGCCTTCTTCTGCAATCTGATCTTCACGAGCTGGTCGGTCGGCATCTTCGTCTCGGGTCTGGTGCTGCGAAACGGCCTTGGCGCCGAAAGCATCGTCTGGACCCTGATGTTCGCGATCATGCCGCTCGCCTGCATCTACTATCCCGTCAGCGTGCTGCCGGTCTGGTTGCAATACGTCGCCTGGACGTTGCCGCCGACCTACGTGTTCGAGGGAATGCGGGCCTTGTTGATCGAGCACACCTTCAGGACCGATCTGATGCTGGCTGCGTTGGCCATCAACGGAGTGCTCCTGCTTGCATCTTTTGGGGCATTCCTTGCCCTTTTGCGCAGCGCCAGAAAGCACGGCTCGCTGCTGGCGGGAGGCGAATAATGTCACTTTCTCGTGGATTCAGGCTGGTTTGGCCGTCTTCGGCTACGTAGATGTACGGAACCATGCATTGACGCAATATTACGCATTCGGCAGTATGCTGCGATGCGAAGAGGAATATAGCAATGCCCATTGGTGAGTTCGGCGGCGCACCGCCGCTGGCGGCAGAAGGCAGTCCGGTCCTGACGACGCCGATGTACTGGATGTACGAGATGGCTCATGCCTCTCTCAATCCGGCACGTGCGGTCACCGACGCGACGAAGCTGCTGTTTCAGAATCCCCTCAACCCCTGGGCGCGCACCGAGGTCGGCAAGTCGGTCGCCGCGGCCTGCGAATTGTTCGAGCGCACCACGCGTCGCTACGGCAAGCCGGAATGGGGCCTCGACGACACCGAGGTCAACGGCATCCGCGTCCCCGTCGAGATCCGCTCGGTCTGGGAAAAGCCGTTTTGCAGGCTGCTCTATTTCGATCGCAAGTTCACCCGCCCGCTGCGCAGCCCGCAGCCGCGCGTGCTGATCGTGGCCCCGATGTCCGGCCATTATGCGACGCTTCTGCGCGGCACCGTCGAGGCTTTCCTGCCGGCGCATGAGGTCTACATCACCGATTGGGCCGATGCCCGCATGGTCCCCTTGAGTGAGGGTCGCTTCGATCTCGACGACTACATCGACTATGTCATCGAGATGCTGCACGTCCTCGGCGGCAACACCCATGTGATGGCGGTGTGCCAGCCCTCCGTGCCCGTCGTCGCAGCCGTCTCGGTCATGGAGGCGCGCCGCGATCCGTTCGTGCCGACCTCGATGACGCTGATGGGCGGCCCGATCGACACCCGTCGCAATCCGACCGCGGTGAACAACCTCGCCCAGGAGCGCGGTATCGACTGGTTCCGCAACCACGTCATCACCAAGGTGCCGTTCCCGCATCCGGGCATGATGCGCGACGTCTATCCGGGATTCCTGCAGCTGAACGGCTTCATCAGCATGAATCTCGATCGGCACATGGATGCGCACAAGCAGCTGTTTGCCAATCTGGTGAAGGGCGACGGCGATCTCGTCGACAAGCATCGCGACTTCTATGACGAATATCTCGCGGTGATGGATCTCTCGGCCGAGTATTACCTGCAGACCGTCGACACCGTGTTCGTGAAGCACTCGCTGCCGAAGGGCGAGATGACTCATCGTGGAACCCGCGTCGAACCGTCCAAGGTCAGGCGCGTCGCGTTGATGACGGTCGAAGGCGAGAACGACGACATCTCCGGCCTCGGTCAGACGGAAGCAACACACGGCTTGTGCAGCTCGATCCCCGATCATCGTCGCGTTCATTACGTCCAGAAGGGCGTCGGACATTACGGCGTGTTCAACGGATCGCGTTTCAAGTCGGAGATCGTGCCGCGGATTCACGACTTCATGGTTTCCGCTGCGAATCCGAGCTCGTTACAGGCTCTCGCGGCCGAATAGAGCGTTTTCGAGCGAAGCAGTGGCCGGTTCGCGTAAAGGAAACGCGTCAGAACAAGAATCCAGAGCCGTTCCGATTTTCATCGGAGCGCCTCTGGTCGCGAATTTCGGCTTTCCCGTCGAAATTTCGGCCCTGGAGGAGCCTTTCGGCGGGGTAAGTTCCCGGCGGATTCGCGGTATTTAGGTAGCTTTATAGGAGTGAGTCCGTCCTCACCCCTTGGGGGTGTCGCATGCATCCAGCGGGGGCGAAAAAAGCGGGTTCCAACCCCAGTCTGTAGGGTCTCCCCCGGCGCCTGACCGCTGTATATTGGGCAAATGATTTGTTTTTGCGCCGAGCGCTTTCCCTGGCGGCGGTTATGGCAGAATCCGGGCGAACTCCTGCTCCCCGGACTGACAGACATGGCCACTCGCGCACTCCTTTATCGTCGGCCCCACGAACCGAAGACCCTCGTCATCACCCACGGATCGCAATTTTTTGCGATTCGGCTGCGTCGGCACCGCCGCGCGCGCCGGTACACGCTCAGAATTCATCCGAGCGACCGCGAAGCCATCCTCACCATGCCGCCGCGCGGCACGCTCGCGGAAGCCAAGGATTTCGCGCAGCGTCACGGTGCGTGGATCGCCGCACGTCTCGGCCGCCTGCCGAAGGCCGCACCGTTTCAGCCGGGCACGGTCATACCGCTGCGCGGCACGCCCCATCGCATCGTTCATCGCGCCGGCACGCGCGGCACGGTGTGGACCGAGACGCGCGAGTCCGGTGAACGCATTCTCTGCGTCGCCGGTGGCCTCGAGCATGTCGATCGCCGCGTCGGCGACTTCCTCAAGCGCGAGGCCCGCCGCGATCTTCAGCGTTCGGCGGAAGCCTATGCCGCCGAGCTCGGGGTCAGGGTCAAGCGACTCTCGATCCGCGATCAGTCCAGCCGCTGGGGCTCCTGCACCTCGGCCGGCTCGCTGTCGTTCTCCTGGCGCCTGATCCTCGCACCGCCCTTCGTGCTCGACTATCTCGCCGCCCACGAAGTCGCTCATCTCGTCGAGATGAACCACTCGGCGCGGTTCTGGCGCGTGTGCGGCAAGGTCTGCCCGTCGATGGAGCGCGCCAAGAAGTGGCTCGACACCTACGGCAATGATCTGCACCGGTATGGCGTTGAGGATTAGGACTCACGCGTAGCCAAACACGCGCTGTCGTCGCCCGGCTTGACCGGGCGACCCAGTATTCCAGAGGCAGCAGTTATAGAGCCGAGAGGCCGCGGCGTACTGGATTCCCCGCCTGCGCGGGGAATGACAGCTGAGGACGAGGCAGCATCAGCGCGCTCAGCTCGATTTTCGCCACACTTCGCGACGATTTCGCCGTCTGCCCGATTAATCCCGTCGCATCAAATGCTTCGAGCGATCGACCCCGCGTCACGCAGGACGTCGCGTTCTACTGTGCATGGGGTTGTTTTCGCAGTTTTTGTTTTGAGGTTACCGGGACCTCAAGCAAAGCTACCTGTTCCTGCCAAACAGCCGGTCCATCAGCCAACCATCGAGCCCGGCCGCGGCCTCGGGGCGCACATTGGTGCGCGTCGGAGGCGGCGGGCGGTAGCCGCCCGCGTTCGTGGGTGCCGGTGCGGCGGCCGTCGGCGGCGACACCTGCGAGGCCGCCTGCGCGAGGTTCGACAGCCCCCAGCCGCCGGGTGAACTCGGCAGGTTTGCCACCGGCACGCCCTCATGCGCTGCCTTCATGAAGCGCGTCCAGACTTCCACCGGCAGGCCGCCGCCGGTCGCCTTCTTGGTCGGCGAGTTGTCGTCGTTGCCGAGCCAGACGCCGGTGACGAGGCTCGCGGTGTAGCCGATGAACCAGGCGTCGCGATAATCCTGGCTGGTGCCGGTCTTGCCGGCCGCCGGCCAGCCGGGGATCTCGGCCTTCTTGGCGGTGCCTGATATCAGCGTCTCCCGCATCATCGCGTTCATCATGCCGACATAGCGGGGCTCGATGACCTGGTTGCGCTCCTCCGGCTGGCGCATGTAGAGCAGCTTGCCGCTGAGCGTCCTGATCCGCGTCACGACATGCGGCGCCACCGCGAGGCCGCCATTGGCGAAGGGCGCATAGGCGCCGACCAGCTCGACCACGGAGACCTCGGAGGTGCCGAGCGCGATCGAGGCATTGGGTTCGAGCTTGGAGGAGATGCCGAGCCGGTGCGCGGTGCGCACCACGTTCTTCGGCCCGACCTCGAGGCCGAGGCGGATCGCGACCGTGTTGAGCGACATCGCCAGCGCCTGCGTCAGCGTCACCGCGCCGAAATATTCGTGGGTGTAGTTCTCGGGTCTCCAGCCCTTGACCTCGATCGGCGCGTCCTGGCGCATCGTGTCGGGCGTCAGCCCCTGCTCGAGCGCGGTGAGATACACGAACGGCTTGAACGAGGAGCCCGGCTGCCGCTTGGCGGTCACAGCCCGGTTGTACTGGCTGTCGGAATAGTTCCGCCCGCCGACCATGGCGCGCACTGCGCCGTCGGGCGTCATCGCCACCAGCGCGCCCTGGCTGACGTTGAACTTCACGCTCTTGGCCGCGAGCTCGTCGATGATCGCGGCTTCCGCCACGCTCTGCAGTTTCGGATCGATCGTGGTCTCGACCTTGATGCTCTCGTCGATCTGGCCGACCAAATCGTCCAGCACCTCGCCGATCCAGTCGGCGACGTAATTGACCGTGCCGGCGCCGGCCGGCTTCACGTTGTAGGACGGATGGCCGATCGAGGCCTTGGCCTGCGCGTCGGTGATGAATTTCGCGTCCGCCATCGCCGCGAGCACGACTTGCGCGCGCGCTTCGGCGCCTTCCGGATTGCGGTTCGGCGCAAGGCGCGACGGCGACTTGACGAGGCCGGCCAGCATCGCGGCTTCTGCAATCGTGACGTTCTTCGCCGACTTGCCGAAATATTTCTGCGCGGCGGCTTCGACGCCGTAGGCGCCGGAGCCGAAATAGACACGATTGAGATAGAGCTCCAGGATGTCGTCCTTGGAGTGCTTGCGCTCCAGCCAGATCGCGAGCTCCGCCTCCTGCAGCTTGCGCTGTATGGTGCGCTCCTGGGTCAGGAACAGGTTTTTCGCGAGCTGCTGCGTCAGCGTCGAACCGCCCTGCGACACGCCGCGATGGAGCACGTTGGTGACGAGGGCCCGCAGGATGCCGACGGGATCGATGCCGAAATGCGAATAGAAGCGGCGGTCCTCGATGGCGATGAACGCCTTCGGCAGGTAGGGCGGCAGGTCCTTTAGCGCGACATTGGCGCCGGCCATCTCGCCGCGCTGCGCCAGCATGCTGCCGTCCATGCCGACGATCTGGATCGTCGGCGGCCGCTTGGGAATCTCCAGCGACTGGATCGGAGGCAGATGGGCGCCGACATAGACCACGACGGCGATCACGGCGATGCCGCCCCACAGGCTCAGCACCGCGCCCCAATAGACGAGGCGGCCGAGGCTGAAGCCGCCGCGTGACTTCGAGCGGCGCTTGGCGCCGCTGCGGCCGGCAGGTGCCTTTCGTTCGCGGGGCGGCTCGTCGCCGGCATCCTCGCTCTTGCGCCTGGTGGATGTCTTGGCAGATTTCTTCGGCTTGTCGTCGCCGCCGGGAACGCGGTCCGCAGCGGTCAGGCGCAGATCGGCGAGCGCCGCGGGCAAGCCGAACAGCGGCTCCTTCCGCGCACCCTTTTTCTTTCCCCACGCCATACGCAATACGCCCGGTCAGTCCGCCCCGCCGCACGCTAGCGGTCGCTGTTTAAGGCCCGGTTACCCTGACGTTAACGCGTGATTAGGAGGTGGGGCATTCGCCCGCCGCAGTTCCGCTCCCCTGCCGCCGGGGCTAGGATCGTCCGCATAAATAAAGAGGGAGCTCGCATGGGCCATATCGATCCGACCAAGGAGATCTTCGCGCAGTTCCGGGAGAACGACCGCCCGGGCCCCATCCACATGCTCAATCTGGTGCGCCTGCGGAAAGAGGCGGCCTATCCGGACGGCCGCAAGGCGAGCGGCGCGGAGGCCTATGCGGCCTATGGCCGCGAGAGCGGCCCGGTGTTCGAACGTCTCGGCGGCCGCATCGTCTGGCAGGGCAGGTTCGAGCTGATGCTGATCGGCCCGCAGGAGGAGCGCTGGGACCATTGCTTCATCGCCGAATATCCCAGCGTCGCCGCCTTCGTCGAGATGATCCGCGATCCCGTCTATCGCGAGGCGGTGAAGCACCGCCAGGCCGCGGTGGAGGATTCGCGGCTGATCCGTCATGCCGTGCTGCCGGTCGGAAAGAATTTTGGCGAGATACCGACCTGAGTTCGTAGGGTGGGCAAAGCCCCGGGAGCGCGAATGCGCATCCCGGGGCGTGCCCACCATGTCTGTCGTGGAGAAGATGGCGGGCACGACGCTTGCGCGTCTTTGCCCACCCTACGAAGAGGTCCTCTCTTCCCCTAACCCGAGGGGCCGGTGTCCTCGATGATCGGTCCGAACAGCTCCCAGCGTTCGCCGTTGAACTTCATCATCTGCATCTGCTTGTTGACGCGGTAGTCGTTCGGGCCGGTGTTGATCTTGATACCCGGCAGCGCCAGGCTCGGCGTGTAGCCCTTGATGTTGGCGACCTGCTTCATGACGTTCTCACGCGTCAGGTCGTCGCCGCATTGCTTCAAGACCTGCACCAGCAGCTCGGCCACCGAATAGGCATAGGTGTTGATGGTGTTGAGCTTGTCGCCCTCCGGGAAATACTTGTCCATGAAGGCGAAGAAGGCCTTCACGCCCGGATCGTCCTTCCACTGGGGGTCGCCCGGGTCCTTGCCGTAATTGGTCGAGATGATGCCCTTGGAGATGTCGAGACCGGCCGGCTTCAGCGTTGCCGACACCGGGCTCGCATTGATGTCGAGGATGTGCACAGGCGTCCAGCCGAGATCGGCAAGCTTCTTGATCGCCTGCGCAGCGAATTTCGGCGTCGAGGCGTCGAAGAACAGATCAACCCCCATCGACTTCAGCTTGACCACCTGCGAATCGACGGTCGGGTCGGTGACCTCGTAGGAGACCTCGCCGGCGATCATGCTGGCAGCCTTGTCGCCGAGGCCGCTCTTGAGCCCCGCCAGATAGTCGCGGCCCATGTCGTCGTTCTGGTAGAGCACGCCGATCTTGGCGTTCGGATGCTCCTTGAGAATGTACTTGGCGTAGATCCGCCCCTCGGACACGTAGTTGGGATTGTAGGCGATGGTCCAGGGATAGTTCTGCGGATCGTTGAAGCGCGCGGCGCCGGTGGAGGCGAGGAGTTGCGGGACCTTCTTGCCGTTGAGATACTTCTGCACGGCGGCATTCGCGGCGGTGCCGATCAGCTGGAAGGTGAACAGCACTTCGTCGCCCTCGACGAGCTTGCGCACCTGCTCGACGGTCTTGGGCGGCGAATAGGCGTCGTCATACTGGATCAGGTTGATCTTGCGGCCGTTGATGCCGCCCTGATCGTTGATCATCTTGAAGTAGGCGGCCTGGGTCTTGCCGATATTGGCGTAGACGGAATAGGCGCCGGAGAACGGCACGGTCTGGCCGATCTTGATCTCGGTGTCGGTCGCGCCGGTGTCGTATTTCTTCTGGGCGAGGGCCTGGCTGGTGGAGACCGCGACGGCGAGCGCCGCCGCGGCAGCTATGAAGGCTCTGCGATTGTTCATCTTGGGTTGTTCCTCCTGACGGAATTTTCGGCCGATGGTCTTTCCCCGTTGATTGCAACGGTCGCCATCGCTGCCGAAGATTGTGGAGGAAGGTTCGCCGCGGCGCAAGGATCGCGGCGCTGCGCCGTAGCGTCTCAGGCCAAGAACAACGCAACCAGCGCGACCGCCGCCGGCAGCGCCTGCACCATCAGAATCCGCGTGCTGACGGTCGCTGCGCCATAGACGCCGGCTACGATCACGCAAAGCAGGAAGAACGCCTTGATCTGGAGCGCGAAGGCGGGATTGCCGTGCATGAGGCCCCAGAGCAGGCCGGCAGCGAGGAAGCCGTTATAGAGGCCCTGATTGGCGGCCAGCACTTTCGTGATCTCGGCCTTCTCCGGCGTATTCCGAAACACTTTGAGGCCCAGCGGCCTGTCCCAGAGAAACATCTCCAGGATCAGGAAGAAAACGTGCAGTGCCGCGACCAGCGCCACCAGCACATTGGCGATCAGGATCAAGGTCAGCTCCCCCAAAAGCGTCAGCTTTCGGGTGGACGTTAGCACGGCCGGCATGGCAAGTGCGATGGGTGTGTTTTCGATTGCCTGGTGCCGCGATGCCCGTTCGATCAATCAAGACGCCTGAACGCTTCGGCCTCGACCGCCTGACGACGCCGATCGGGATCGCGCTGCTCGTCACCGATGCTGATGGTGACTTGCGCGCGCTCGACTGGGAGGATTACGAGCACCGCATGCGCGGGCTGTTGCGCCTGCATTACGGTGCCGTGGATCTGAGCAACCAGCCTGCGCCTGCGGATATGCGGACGGCGCTGTCCGGCTATTTCGAAGGCGAACTCGGCCAGCTCTCCGCCATCGCGTGGCGCATCGCCGGCACGCCGTTCCAGCAAAAGGTCTGGACCGCGCTTGGGCAAATCCCGGCGGGTACCACGCTGAGCTACGGCGCGCTCGCCGCGAGGATTGGCATGCCCAAGGCCGTTCGTGCGGTCGGCCATGCCAACGGCTCCAACCCGATCAGCGTGGTGCTGCCCTGTCACCGCCTGATCGGCGCGGATGGCTCGCTGGTGAAGTACGGCGGCGGACTGGAGCGCAAGCGCTGGCTGCTGCGGCATGAGGGGGTTGAGGTCTAGATCTCTCCCCGTCGTCATTCCGGGGCGCG
The DNA here is from genome assembly GCF_015291725.1 of Bradyrhizobium sp. CCBAU 51765. Lineage (GTDB taxonomy): Bacteria > Pseudomonadota > Alphaproteobacteria > Rhizobiales > Xanthobacteraceae > Bradyrhizobium > Bradyrhizobium liaoningense. The sequence continues at coordinate 8,354,662 of NZ_CP030038.1, read as the reverse complement.
CGCAGCGCGAGCCCGGAATCCATTTGTCCGCGCAACCAGTGGTTCGATGGATTCTCAGGTGCGCAATTGCGCACCATAGCTCGTCGCTTGCGCGGCGCCCCGGAATGACGAAAGAGAGAGTCGGGCTCGAACGGTGAGCCTCACGCCGCCGGCTGCACCGCCTTGTCGCCGGCCATCACATGGGTCAGCGCGCTCTTGATCGCGGCCTGCCGCGTCGGCGCGTTGATCTGGGCGCCCAGAAGGTCGGTCACGTAGAACACGTCGCGCGCGCGCTCGCCGAAGGTCGCGACATGGGCCGAGGCGATATTGAGATTGAGTTTGGAGATGGCCGTGGTCAGCTCGTAGAGCAGGCCGGGCCGGTCGAGGCCCGAGACCTCGATCACGGTGTAACGGTCGGACCACTGGTTGTTGATGGTCACTTCCGGCTCGATCACGAACGGCCGTGCCTTGCTGCGCACGGTGCGCCGCGCCACCACCTCGGGCAGACGCAGCTTGCCCTCCAGCACGTCCTCGATCATCTCGCCGATGCGCGTGGCGCGCCGACCCTCGTCCTCGTCGCGGTCGTATTCCCGGGAGATCGAGATCGTGTCGAGCGCGCGGCCGTCGGTCGTGGTGTAGATCTGGGCATCGACGATGTTGGCGCCGGCCGAGGCACAGGCGCCCGCGATGATCGACAGCAGCCAGGGATGGTCGGCGGCAAAGATTGTCAGCTCGGTGACGCCGCGCACCTCGTCGAAGCCGACATTGATCGCCAGCTTGTGGCCGGCCTGCTCGCTGGAGCGGACGAAGCGGGCGTGGCGGATCTTGCGCGGCAGCTCGACTTTGAGCCAGTAGGCGGGATAGTGCCGGGCGATATAGGCGTCGAGCTCGTCCTTCGGCCATTCGGCGAAGGCCATGCGGAATTCGGCGTGCGCGGCCGCAAGACGTTTTCCCCGGTCGACCTCCGAGAACCCGCCCGTGAGCACCGGTTCGGTCTCGTAGTACAGGGAGCGCAAGAGCTGCGCCTTCCAGCCGTTCCACACGCCCGGGCCGACGCCGCGGATGTCGGCCGTGGTCAGGATGGTCAAGAGCTTCATCTGCTCGACCGACTGCACCACGGCGGCGAAATTCTCGATGGTCTTGCGATCCGAGAGGTCGCGCGACTGCGCGACCGTGGACATCGTCAGATGCTCCTCGATCAGCCACGCCACGAGCTCGGTGTCGGCAGGGCTGAAGCCGAGCCGCGGGCACAGCCGTCGGGCGACCTTCGCACCGGCGATCGAGTGATCCTCGGGCCTGCCCTTGGCGACGTCGTGCAGCAATGTCGCGATGTAGATCACCGCGCGGTGCTCGGGCCGGCTCTTGCGCATGAGATCGCTGGCGAGGGCGAACTCCTCGATGCCGCCGCGCTCGATGTCCTGGAGGAAGCCGATGCAGCGGATCAGATGCTCGTCGACGGTGTAGTGATGATACATATTGAACTGCATCATCGAGACGATCTTGCCGAAAGCGCGGATGAAGTGGCCGAGCACGCCGGTTTCGTTCATCCGCCGCAGCACGATCTCCGCGTTGTCGGAGGTCAGGATCTGCATGAACAGCCGGTTGGCCTCGGGATTTTCGCGCAAGCCCGCGTTGATCAGGCCGAGCGAGCGCGTCACGTCGCGCATCGCATCCGGGTGAAAAGCGAGGTTGTTCTTCTGCGCGAGGCGGAAGATGCGGATCAGGTTGACCGGATCGTGCTTGAACACGTCCGGCGCGGCGACGTTGATGCGGTTGTTGTCGACGATGAAGTCGTCGCTGTCGGGGACGCGCCGCTTCGCTGCGGTCGGTCGCAAGCGCGCCATCATCCGGCTCAGCACCGGGGCAGGCTTGGCCTGCTGGTCCTCGAGCTTGGCGCAGAGAATGGCGGTGAGGTTGCCGACCTCCTTGGCGACCAGGAAGTAGTGCTTCATGAAGCGTTCGACGTCCTGCATGCCGGGATGCGAGGTGTAGCCGAGGCGGATGGCGATCTCGCGCTGGAGATCGAAGGACAGGCGCTCCTCGGCGCGGCCAGAGTAGAAATGCAGATTGCAGCGCACCGACCAGAGGAAATCGGCGCAGCGGCGGAAGGTGCGGTATTCCTGCGCGTCGAACACGCCGCGCGCGACCAGCTCGTGGGTGTCGCGCACGCGGTAGACGTATTTGGCGATCCAGAACAGCGTGTGCAGGTCGCGCAAGGCCCCTTTGCCGTCCTTGACATTGGGCTCGACCAGATAGCGCGACTGGCCGCCGCGGCGGTGCCGCTCCTCGCGCTCGGCGAGCTTTGCGGTGACGAATTCCGACGCGGTGCCCTGCACGACTTCCTTATCGAAGCGCTCGACCAACTCCTCATAGAGTGGCTTGTCGCCGGTGAGGAAGCGCGTCTCCAGGATCGCAGTGCGGATCGTCATGTCGCCGCGCGCCTGCCGGATCGATTCGTCGACCGAGCGGGTGGCGTGACCGACCTTCAGCCCCATGTCCCAGAGGCAATAGAGGATCGCCTCGGCGACCTGCTCGCCCCAGGCGGTCTGCTTGTAGGGCAGGATGAAGAGCAGATCGATGTCCGATTCCGGCGCCATCAGGCCGCGGCCATAGCCGCCCGTGGCCACGACCGCCATGCGCTCGGCGCCGCTCGGGATCGGCGAGCGGTAGAGATGGCGCGTCGCCGCCGAATACAGGATGCGGATGATCTCGTCCTGCACGTGGCAGAGCCGCTCGGCGCAGCGCCGGCCGTGGCGGTCCTTCAAGAGAATCGCCTGCGCGGCGGCGCGCGCCGCGATAAGTTCCGCCTTGAGCAATTGCGCCATCGCCGTACGGAACGCGTCCTCGCGTCCCTGATACTGTTCGGCAAGCGCATCGACCGCGGCGGTGATCCGCGCGGTGTCGAAACGATCGTCCACCCCGGCCTTCTGCTCAGTCGCGATGCTGTCCATGTCCCTCCGGATATAAGAGGTGACAGGCGCTGTCACGAGACATTCGCAAGCCAGCGACCGATGAGCTCGGTCATGCAGATCGGACGGTCTGTGGCGCTGCTCGTTAATTCAAGCGTAACATCATGAAAATACGTTTGTTTTTGGCTCGATTTCAGTCGCTCATGGCAGCTCCCATCAATCATGAGCTGACACGAAACCGGCCGCCTTCTATACCGCTTGTGAGGAACGACATGCCGGGAGAAAACAAGATGGACGCTGTCCAACTGCGCCAGATGCAAGCCCCAATCAAGGAGCGCTACAAGACCGATCCCAAGGCCGCGCTGATCACGCTGAAGGCCAAGGGCTCCACCGACGGCGAAGGCATTGCCTGCAAGGTCGAGACCGGCCGTGCGATCGCGATGGCCGGCCTGCATCCGGGCACTGGCGGTTCCGGCCTCGAGCTCTGCTCCGGCGACATGCTGCTCGAAGCCCTGGTCGCCTGTGCCGGCGTCACGTTGAAATCGGTTGCGACCGCAATCGAGGTGCCGCTCAAGACCGGCAACGTCTACGCCGAGGGCGATCTCGACTTCCGCGGCACGCTCGGCATCGACAAGGAGACGCCGGTCGGCTTCGCCGAGATCCGCCTGCGCTTCGAGGTCGACACCGACGCGCCGCAGGACAAGCTCGACCTGCTGCTCAAGCTCACCGAGCGTTATTGCGTAGTCTATCAGACCATCAAGAACGGCCCCAAGGTGTCGGTGTCGATGCAGCGGATGTAGAAGGCGCAGGTCGTCATCCCAGCAATTGGTGTCCTCCACAAGCCCAGGCCGTCGTGATCTCGAACGGTCGTTGCTCCAGTCCAGCTCTCAAACCACTACGGCCTGTGGTTATGGATTCTCAGGTGCGCAATTGCGCACCAGAGCTCGCGCGTCGCGCGCCCCGGAATGACAGACAGAATGTCCCTCGAACTCCATTTCGTCCTCGTCCTCCTGTTGCGCATGGCGATCGCGGCGGCGTTCGTGGTGTCGGCGTCGATCATCACCGAACGCGCGGGGCCTGTGATCGGCGCGCTGGTTGCGACCCTGCCGGTATCGGCCGGTCCATCCTACGTCTTCCTCGCGATCGATCATGACGCCGCCTTCATCGCGCAGGGTGCGCTGGCGAGCCTGCCGGTCAATGCGGCGACGATTTTCATGTGTCTCACCTATGTCGTGCTGTCGCAGCGGCACAATCTCGTGGTGAGTTGTGGAAGCGCCGTCGCGGTCTGGATCGTGCTTGCATCGATCATCCGCCAGTTCGACTGGTCGCTCGCCGCGGGACTTGCTGCCAACCTGATCGCGTTCGGCATCTGCATCCCGATCCTGGCGCGGTATCGCCACGTGAAGATGCCGCTGGTGACGCGCCGCTGGTACGACGTCCCGATGCGGGCTCTGCTGGTTGCGACCCTCGTCGCCATCGTGGTCTCGACGTCAGGATGGGTCGGCCCGCGGATCAGCGGTATCATCGCGCTGTTTCCGGTCGTGTTCACCAGCATGATGGTGATCCTGCACCCGCGCATCGGCGGCCCGCCGACGGCCGCGGTGCTTGCCAACTCCGCCTGGGGACTGCTCGGCTTCGGCATGGCGATCGCCATCATGCACGTTGCGGTGGCGCAATTCGGATCGGCGACCGGTCTTTCTCTTGCCCTTGCAACCTGCGTGCTGTGGAACCTGACGCTGTGGCAACGTGGGCGCGCCATACGGAAGGCGCGATCACCGTGAGACTACGGAACGGAGCGACACCGCGTCGCGCAAACGCTGGCCCAGACATGTCCGGCACAACGCGGCGTACGCACAAGCCATTGATCGAGATGCGTCATTTCAAATCGCAGCCGCGATTGCAGTTGATCTTCGATGCGCGCCAGTATCGCTTTGGCTCCAGCCGATTTCCGACAGATCTATTAGAACTTTCTTCGCGCTTTTCATCTACGAATAAGCCAGCGTACCCGCGTCCGTTGCCGTGAGCGCGAACTCGTCCGAGCTGCATCCGAGTGCAGGGACGCGCGGGAATTGTCGATTTGAATACGGCTGTGCCGCTGCAACTGTTGTTTCCCCCACACGAGCCGTCCAGGCTATTTCGAGATGGAGATTCCTTTATGTTCGGTCGCAAGTCCCACAGCGATGCACAGGCACGACTCGACGCCATCGGCCGTTCGCAGGCCATGATCGAATTCAATCTCGATGGCTCGATCATCACGGCGAACAAGAACTTTCTCGACGCCCTCGGCTATCGGCTCGACGAGATTCAGGGCAAGCATCACTCCATGTTCGTGCCGGCCGACCAGCGCGGCACCGCCGAGTACAAGGCGTTCTGGGCTGCATTGAACCGTGGCGAGTATCAGGCGCGCGAGTTCAAGCGGATCGCGAAGGACGGCCGCGAGGTCTGGATCGAAGCCTCCTACAACCCCGTGCTCGACGGCAACGGCAAGGCGGTGATGGTCGCCAAGATTGCGACTGACATCACTGCGAAGAAGATCCGGAGCATGACGGATGCGTCGAAGATCGCCGCCATCAGCCGCGCTCAGGCCGTCATCGAATTCAGGCTGGACGGCACCGTCGTCACGGCCAACGAGAATTTCTGCAAGACGCTCGGCTACTCGCTGGCCGAGATCGAGGGCAAGCATCACAGCCTGTTCGTGGCGGAGGCCGAACGCAACAGCTCGGCCTATCGCGAATTCTGGGCCGCGCTCAACCGCGGCGACTATCAGGCTGGCGAGTTCAAGCGGATCGCCAAGGGCGGCCGCGAGGTCTGGATTCTCGCCTCCTACAATCCGCTGCTCGACGAAAGCGGCAAGCCGTACGGGGTCGTCAAGTTTGCAACCGACGTGACCGCGGAGAAGCTGAAGAACGCCGATCTCGCTGGTCAGATCGCCGCCATCGACAAGGCGCAGGCGGTGATCGAGTTCAACATGGACGGCACGATCATCACCGCCAACGCCAACTTCCTCGGCGCGCTCGGCTATTCGCTGGCCGAGATCAAGGGCCAGCATCACAGCATGTTCGTCGAGCCTTCGGAGCGCGATGGAGCCGGCTATCGCGAGTTCTGGGCCGCGCTCAATCGCGGCGAATACCAGGCGGCCGAATACAAGCGCATCGGCAAGGGCGGAAAGGAAGTCTATATCCAGGCCTCGTACAACCCGATCCTCGATCTCAACGGCAAGCCGTTCAAGGTGGTGAAATACGCCACCGACACCACGCGGCAGGTGCTGGTCCGCATGGGCAACGAGCGTGTCCGCGGCATGATGGAATCGGTCGCCGCCGGCTCGGAGGAGCTCAACGCCTCGGTGCGGGAGATCTCCGAGGCGATGACCAAATCCCGCGAAACCGCGATGAGTGCGGTTGACCAGGTCTCCTCCGCCGACGCACAGGCCCAGCGCCTCACCGAAGCTGCGCAGGCGATGAGCGGCATCGTCGAGATGATCAACAACATCACCGGGCAGATCAATCTGCTCGCGCTCAACGCCACGATCGAGTCGGCCCGCGCCGGCGAGGCTGGCCGCGGCTTCGCGGTGGTCGCCTCCGAGGTCAAGAGCCTCGCCAATCAGGCCAAGCAGGCCACCGACAAGATCGGCGAGGAGATCGGCAGCCTCAACAGCATTTCCGGCGACGTCGTCAGTGCGCTCGGTTCGATCAAGCAGGCGATCAACAATGTCAGCGAATACGTCACCTCGACGGCCGCAGCGATCGAGGAGCAGAGCACGGTGACGAACGAGATGTCGACCAGCATGCAGCGCGCGGCCGCCGAGGCCGCGGCGATCGCGGCGAGGGCGTAGCGAGAATCGTAGGGAGGGCAAAGGCGCGCTCTTTGCGCGCCGTGCCCACCATCTCTTCCCGATCTCTCCATTGAAGTGGTGGGCACGCTCCGCTTTGCCCACCCTACGGAACCGTCACTGCTTCGGCAGCCTGGCCTTCAACGCATAGAGCGCATCGAGCGCTTCGCGCGGCGACATTTCGTCGGGGTGCAGCGCCTTCACCGCCTCCATCAGCAACTCGGCCTCGCTCGGCGGCGCGGCTTCTGCGGCGGCGCGCGAGGGGACTGCGAACAGCGGCAGGTCGTCCACCAAGGCTCGCGCGGTCTGGCCGCGGTCCTGCGCCTCCAGCTTGGAGAGCACGGATTTGGCGCGTGTGATCACCGCCGGCGGCAGGCCGGCGAGTTTCGCCACCTGGATGCCGTAGGAGCGGTCGGCCGAGCCCGGCAGCACCTCGTGCAGGAACACGACGTTGCCCTGCCATTCCTTGACCCGCACCGTCGCATTGAACATCCGCGGCAGCTTGGCCGCGAGTGCGGTCAGCTCGTGATAATGCGTCGCGAACAGCGTCCGGCAGCGATTGCTCTCGTGCAGATGCTCGATCGCGGCCCAGGCGATCGAGAGGCCGTCGAAGGTCGCGGTGCCGCGCCCGATCTCGTCCAGAATCACCAGCGCGCGCTCGCCGGCCTGGTTCAGGATCGCCGCGGTCTCGACCATCTCCACCATGAAGGTGGAGCGGCCTCGGGCCAGATCGTCGGCGGCGCCGACGCGCGAGAACAGGCGGTCGACGACGCCGATCCGCGCGCGCGTGGCCGGCACGAAGCTGCCGATCTGGGCCATCAAGGCAATCAGCGCATTCTGGCGCAGGAAGGTCGATTTACCCGCCATGTTCGGGCCGGTCAGCAGCCAGAGCTGGCCGGACTTCTGCGCTGGCGCAGGCGACAGGTCGCAGGCATTGGCGATGAACGGCTCGCCGTTGCGCTTCAGGGCCTGCTCGACCACGGGATGGCGGCCGGCCTCGATCGCAAAGCTGAGCGAGCCATCGACCTCGGGCCGCACATAGTTTTCGTCGACCGCGAGCTTGGCCAGCGCCGTCGCGACGTCCAGCAGCGCAAAACCCTGCGCCGCAGCGCGCAGATCGTCGCTGATCTCGAGCGCTTTCGCACAGAGGCGCTCGAAGATCTCAAGCTCGAGGCCGAGCGCGCGGTCGCCGGCATTGGCGATCTTGGCCTCGATCTCGCCGAGCTCGGAGGTGGTGAAGCGCACCTGTCCCGCCAGCGTCTGGCGATGGATGAAGGTGGCGTTCAGCGGCGGCGACATCAGCTTGTCGCCGTGCTGGGCGGTGACCTCGACGAAATAGCCGAGCACGTTGTTGTGCCGGATCTTCAGCGCCTTGACGCCGGTGTCGTCGGCGTAGCGCGCCTGCATCGAGGCCACCACGAGGCGTGAGGCGTCGCGCAGGTTCCGCGCCTCGTCGAGGGCGGGCTCATAGCCCGCGCGAACGAAGCCGCCGTCGCGCTTGATCAGGGGCAGCTGCTCGTCGAGCGCACGGGCAAATTCGGATGCGAGCTCGCGCGACGGCCTTTGCAGCGCCGCCATCACCGCCGTGATCTCCTGCGGCGGCGCATCCAGTTCAGAGAGGCGCGTCAGCACCTGATCGGCGGCGATGATGCCGTCGCGGATGCCGGCGAGGTCGCGCGGTCCGCCGCGGCCTACCGAGAGCCGAGCCAATGCTCGCGACATGTCGGGCGCGCCGCGCAATATGCTGCGAATGTCCTCGCGTGCCGCGGAATCGGCAACGAAAGCGCTGACCGCGTCGAGCCGGCGGGCGATCGCCGGGGCATCGGTCAGCGGCGCCGCCAGGCGCTGCGCCAGCAGACGCGAACCCGCCGAGGTCACCGTGCAGTCGATGGCGTCGAGCAGCGAACCGCGGCGCTCGCCGGCCAGTGTCCGCGTCAGCTCGAGATTGGCACGTGTGGCCGGATCGATCGCCATGGTCGCGCCGGAAGCCTCACGCGCGGGCGGCGACAGCGGCGGATGCTTGCCGACCTGGGTGCGGTCGACATAGGTGACGGCGGCGGCCGCGGCGGTGGCCTCCAGGCGCGTGAGCTGGGCGAGCCCGTCCATGGTCGCGACGGCGAAGTAGTCGCACAGCCGCTTCTCGGCGGTGGCGCCGTCGAAGACGTCGCGGGTCAGCGGCGTCACCGCCGGCAGCTCGCGCAGGATCTGGCCGAGCTCGTTGTCGTTGTAGAGCGCGTCGGTGACGATCGCCTCGTTCGGGTTGATCCGCGCCAGCGTCGCGGAGAGCTCGCCGCCGGAAGCTTCCGTCACCATGAACTCGGCGGTCGAGATGTCGATCCAGGCGAGGCCGAAGCGGTCGCCGCCGGCGGAGGAGCGGGCGCGCGCGATCGCGAGCAGGTAATTGTTGGCGCGCGCGTCGAGCAGCGTGTCCTCGGTCAGCGTGCCCGGCGTCACCAGCCGCACCACGCCGCGACGCACCACGCTCTTGTTGCCGCGTGCCTTGGCCGCAGCGGGATCCTCGGTCTGCTCGCAGACCGCGACGCGGTGGCCGGCCGAGATCAGACGATGCAGATAGTCCTCGGAGCGCTCGACCGGCACGCCGCACATCGGGATATCCGCGCCCTGATGCTTGCCGCGCTTGGTCAGGACGATGCCGAGCGTCCTGGAAGCGATCTCGGCGTCCTCGAAGAACAGTTCGTAGAAGTCGCCCATCCGGTAGAACAGCAGGAGGCCCTGATGCGCCGCCTTGATCTCGAGGTACTGTTCCATCATCGGCGTGACGCGCGCGGCGGCTTCGGCCTGCGGCGCGGGCGTGTCCTCGGGGGGCGGAACGGGTATCGGCTGTTGCATCGTCATGGGCGGCGCAACCTACAAAATTTCGGTACCTGCTCCTATCGCTTTGGCCGGGATGCGGAGGTTTTCCACGTTGTCCGTGTGGGGCGCGCAGTGCTGCCACATTCTCGGTCGTCATTCCGGGGTGCGCCGGCAGGCGCAGACCCGGAATCCATCGGGCCGCACGTCACGCCGATAAGTGGATTCCGGGTTCGCGCCAAATGGCGCGCCCCGGAATGACGTCTGCCCCGCGAAACCGTCAATTGACCTGCCGCGGGCGCCCTCCTAAAACTCCGCCGACATTGAAGAATTTGGCCGGACCGCGGCATTCAGGGAGAACAACGATGCGTGACGTCTTTATCTGCGATGCCGTGCGGACCCCGATCGGCCGTTTCGGCGGGTCGCTCGCCAAGGTGCGCGCCGACGATCTGGCCGCCGCCCCCATCAAGGCGCTGATGGCAAAACACCCCAATCTCGATTGGGCGCAGGTGGACGAAGTATTCTTCGGCTGCGCCAACCAGGCCGGCGAGGACAACCGCAACGTCGCGCGCATGGCGCTGCTGCTGGCGGGCCTGCCGGATTCGGTTCCCGGCCAGACCCTGAACCGGCTCTGCGCCTCGGGTCTTGATGCAGTCGGCGCCGCGGGCCGCGCCATCCGCGCCGGCGAGATCGAGCTCGCCATCGCCGGTGGCGTCGAATCGATGACGCGCGCACCCTTCGTGATGGGCAAGGCGCAGGAAGCCTTCTCGCGTTCGGCCGAAATCTTCGACACCACCATCGGCTGGCGCTTCATCAATCCGCTGCTGAAGGCGCAGTACGGCGTCGATGCCATGCCCGAGACCGGCGAGAACGTCGCCGAGGAATTCCAGGTTTCGCGTGCCGACCAGGACGCCTTCGCCATCCGCTCGCAGCAGCGCGCAGGCGCCGCGATCGCGGCAGGCTATTTCGCCGAGGAAATCATCCCGATCACCATTCCTGGCGGCAAGGCCGGTCCTGTTACGGTCGACAAGGACGAGCATCCGCGCCCTGAGACCACGCTGGAAGGCTTGGCAAAACTGAAGCCGATCGTGCGCAATCCCGGCACGGTCACGGCCGGCAACGCCTCCGGCGTCAATGACGGCGCTGCCGCCATGATCCTGGCGTCCGAAGCGGCCGTGAAGAAGCATGGCCTGACGCCCCGCGCCCGCATCCTCGGCCTCGCCTCGGCCGGCGTGCCGCCGCGCATCATGGGTATCGGCCCGGTGCCCGCGACCCGCAAGCTGATGGAGCGGCTCGGCAAGAAGATCAGCGATTTCGACCTGATCGAGCTCAACGAAGCCTTCGCCTCGCAGGGCATCGCCTGCATGCGCCAGCTCGGCGTCAAGGACGATGCCGATTTCGTCAATCCGCATGGCGGCGCCATCGCGCTCGGCCATCCCCTCGGCATGAGCGGCGCGCGGCTCGCGCTCACTGCCGTGCACGGCATGGAGAAGCGCGGCGGCAAGCTCGCGCTCGCCACCATGTGCGTCGGCGTCGGCCAGGGTGTGGCCGTCGCGATCGAGAAGGTGAACTGACGGGACGCGCAGCGTCCTGTCATCCCGGGGCGGTGCCCAGCACTCGTCATGCCCGGGCTTGTCCCGGGCATCCACGTTTTTGGTGCTGTGAGAAGATCGTGGATGGCCGGGCATAGGCGAGCGCAAGCGACGCCGTCCTTCGGACGGCTACGCCCGGCCATGACGAAAGGTGAGAGGGCCATCTGATGATCATCGAGCGCGAGCAGGACGTCACGGCCGCGGCATTGGCCGTGATGGAACGGACAACCGATCCGCGGCTGCGCCAGATCATGGTCTCCCTGGTCAAGCACCTGCACGGCTTCGTGCGCGACGTCCGCCTGACCGAGAAGGAGTTTCGCGATGCCACCGCGGTCATCGCCGAGCTCGGCAAGCTCACCACCGACACGCATAACGAGGTGGTGCTGATGGCGGGCTCGCTCGGCGTCTCGCCGCTGGTGTGCCTGCTCAACAATGGCGATCAGGGCAATACCGAAACCGATCAGTCGCTGCTCGGGCCGTTCTGGCGGCTGAACTCGCCGCGCGTGGAGAACGGTGGCTCCATCGTCCGTTCCGAGACGCCGGGTGCGCCGCTGTTTGTCAGCGGCCGCGTCGTCGACAGGGACGGCCGGCCCGTCGCCGGCGCCGAGGTCGATGTCTGGCATGCCTCGCCGGTCGGCCTCTACGAGAACCAGGACCCCGAGCAGGCCGACATGAACCTGCGCGGCAAGTTCACGACCGACGCGGATGGGCGCTTCTCCTTTCGTTCGGTGATGATGGTCGGTTATCCCATTCCGACCAATGGCGTGGTCGGCCGCCTACTCGAGGCGCAGAGCCGGCATCCCTACCGGCCCGCGCACCTGCACGCCCTGATCTTCAAGCCCGGGTTCAAGGTGCTGATCTCGCAGGTCTACGATCCCGCCGACCCGCATATCGACAGCGACGTGCAGTTCGGGGTGACGCAGGCGCTGATCGGCAAGTTCCAGCGCCACGACACGCCGCATCCGACCGCACGTGATGTTGCGGCGCCCTGGTACTCGCTCGACCACACCTATCGTCTGGAGGCGGGGGAGGCCGTGCTGCCGCGTCCGCCGATCAAATAGCGCGATCCTGCCGGGCGCAGGACGCCTGCCAAACCGGCTTCCCTAGATTAGTTATATTCTATAATGATCGGCGGAGCGTTGACCGGCCAGACCGAAATGGCCGGGGAGGAGTTCGCCCATGACATTCATCTATCCCGTCGACAGCAACAAGGCGCATCCGCTGCCGCTGTCGCCCGAGTACAAGAGCTCGATCAAGCGCGCGCCGAACAAGCCGCTGATCCCGATGCGCCACACCCTGTCGGAACTGACCGGCCCGGTCTACGGCCATGAGACCGTGCGCGAGGGCGACAGCGATCTCACCACCCAGCACAGTGGCGAGCCGATCGGCGAGCGCATCATCGTGCATGGCCATGTGCGCGATGAGGACGGCCGCGGCGTGCCGAACTCGCTCGTCGAGATCTGGCAGGCCAATTCCTGCGGCCGCTACGTGCATGTCCGCGACCAGCATCCGGCGCCGCTCGATCCGAACTTTACGGGCGCCGGCCGCACCGTGAGCGATGCGTCCGGTTACTACCGCTTCGTCACCATCAAGCCGGGCGCCTATCCCTGGGGCAATCATCACAATGCGTGGCGGCCGGCGCACATCCATCTGTCGGTGTTCGGCCATTCCTTCGTGACGCGCCTGGTGACGCAGATGTACTTCCCGAACGATCCGCTGTTTCCGTTCGACCCGATCTTCAACTCGGTGCCGGACGAGAAGGCGCGGGCGCGGATGGTTTCCTCGTTCGATCTCGAGAACACCCAGCCCGAATGGGCGCTGTGCTACCGCTTTGACATCGTGCTGCGCGGCAAGAACGCTACGCCTATGGAGAACCACTAAGGTGCAAGAGTCTGTGAAGCCTGACGGTATCACCCCCTCGCAGACCGTCGGTCCGTTCTTCAAATACGGCCTGACGCCGACCGGCGAGTACGCCTGGAACGACGCGTTCACCAACTCGACCCTGACCCCCGACGTGTCAGGCGACCGCATCCGCATCGAGGGCCGCGTGTTCGATGGCGACGGCGTCGCCGTGCCGGATTGCATGCTGGAGATCTGGCAGCCGGATGCGCAGGGACGCTTCGCCGACCCGCAGGACAAGCGTGCGCTGCCAAATGCGAGTTTCCGCGGCTTTGCCCGCTGCGGCACCGACAAGGACGGCAACTACGCCTTCGACACCATCAAGCCGGGCGTGGTGCCGGATCCCGACGGCAAGCCGCAGGCGCCGCACATCCTGCTTGCGGTGTTCGGCCGCGGCATGCTGCGGCATCTCTACACCCGCATCTATTTCAGCGACGAGGCCGGCAACGCGGCCGATCCCGTGCTGGCGCTGGTCCCGGCTGACCGCCGCGCCACGCTGACCGCGGTGCGCGAGGCCGGCAAGGCGATTTACCGGCTCGACCTGCGGCTCCAGGGCGACGACGAGACGGTGTTCTTCGACGTGTGAAGGCAAGGCGTGCCGGGTAGGCCTGCTCCTCGGCACGCATATCTCATTCGGCGTACCGGAGCTGGCGCAGCGTTACCCATCCGACTCAAACATACTTTTCCAGGTTTGTGCGTCAGCCTCGCTGACTCAATACCGATGGCTCGACGTCCAATTCCCGTAGTTGTGCGGGGTTCGGGCGATACAATTCCAGTGCGAAGCAATCCCATATTTACCGTATTCGTCTAGGGTGGCGACAGTTTCGACGTCGACCCGGATTGTTTCATGAAATTTCGCCTGTCCTTGTCCTCGGCGATCATCGCGTTCGGCATCGTGCTCGCTATTGGTTTTGCCGCCGTGGTTTCGACCAGCCTGTACGCCTTGAAGGAACTCAAGGTCGGCGGCCCGCTCTATTCCGACATCAAGCTCGGCAACGACCTCATCGCCGACATCCTGCCGCCGCCGGAATACGTCATCGAAGCCTATCTCGAGGCGACGCTGGCCATGCGCGAGCCGGACCAGCTGGCCGCCCATGGCGAGCGCCTGGTCCAGCTCCGCAAGGATTACGACGAGCGCAAGGCGTTCTGGGTCTCCTCCAGCCTCTCGGCCGACCTCAAGACCGCGCTGGTGTCGAAATCCGACGCGGAGGTGCAGAAATTCTGGAAGGCGTCCGACCAGCTCCTGCCGGCCCTCAAGGCCAAGGACGCAGCTGTTTCCGAGCGCGCCTATGCGCAGCTCAAGGACGCCTATACCGCGCATCGCGCCGTCATCGACAGCATCGTCGAGAACGCCAACAAGCAGAATGCGGCCATGGAGAAGCTGGCCGCGGACCGCGACAGCTCCATCCTCTATATCCTCCTCGGTGTGTCCGCCGCCGTTCTCACCTTCATCGCTGCGGGCTTGCTCGGAGTTGCCCTCGGGGTGGTCCGTCCGATCGTGCGCATGACCGACACGATGCAGAAGCTCGCGACCGGCGATCTCGCCGCCGACATCCCGTTCGCGCACCGCCAGGACGAGGTCGGCTCGATGGCGGGTGCGCTTTTGGTGTTCAAGCAGGCGGCGGTCGAGAATTCCCGTCTGCGCGAGGAGCAGTTGCGGCAGGAGCAGGAGGCGGCGCTTGCCAAGCGCTCCGCCCTGCACCAGATGGCCGAAACCGTCGAGCGCGAGACCGGCCGCTCTGTCGATACCGCGACCGTGGCGACGCAAGGCGTCGAGCGGGCCGCCTCCGGCCTGTCGGAGATCGCAAAGTCGCTCTCCGCGCAGTCGCAGGCGGTCGCGGCGGCCTCGACCCAGGCGCTCGGCAGCTCGCAGGCCGTCTCGGCTGCAGCCGAAGAATTGAGCGCCTCGATCCGCGAGATCGCAGGCCAGGTTGCGCGCACCAGCACCGTCACCAAATCGGCGGTCGCCGGCCGCGAGCAGGCGCGTTCGACCATCCAGGCGCTGGCCGGGTCGGTGAAGAAGATCGCCGAGGTCTCCGACCTGATCGGCGGCATCGCGGGCCAGACCAACCTCCTCGCGCTCAACGCGACGATCGAGGCGGCGCGCGCCGGTGAAGCCGGCCGCGGCTTCGCGGTGGTTGCAGCCGAAGTGAAATCCCTGTCCGACCAAACCGCCAAATCCACCGAGGAGATCGGGCGGCTGATTGCGGAGATCCAGGCCTCGACGCAGGCCGCGGTCGATTCCGTCGAGGCCATGGGGGGCCACATCGTCGAAATCGACGGCGTGGCGACCTCGGTCGCCGCCGCGATGGAAGAGCAGGATGCCGCGACGCGGGAGATCGCGCGGTCGATTTCCGAATCGGCTTCCGCGGCGAAGGAGGTCTCGGCCAAGATCGGCGATGTCAGCCGCGATGCCGCCTCCGTCAACCAGCGCGCCGCGGACGTCAGGCAGGCGATCGCCGGGATGGCGGCCAATCTCGAACAGCTGCGGTCGGTCGTGGTGCGAACCGTGCGCGACTCGACGGCGGCGGCTTGAGGCTGGCATCAGCTCCGCCGCTGGCGCCCGGAAGTGTGATTGTGCAGTATGGCACGGGACAGGGGCATCGTGGTTCATGACACCTCCACAATTGCCGGCGGTCGTTGAGCCCGCCCGACTGACGGCCGCGCTGCGCCGGGGCGGCGTGCTGGACGCCGGCGCGGTGCGCGAAGTGAAGGTGCTGCATCAGCGCGATACCGTCGTGTCGCATATCATCCGTCTCGGCCTGCGTTATGTCGGCGAATCCGCCGGCGCTCCGCAGTCGCTGATCCTCAAGATGGCGCATGCTGCCTTCGCCGGGACGCTTGCTGATCGCGGCCGTCACGAGGTGACCTTCTACACACAGCTCGCGCCGAACATGCCGGGACTCGTGCCGCGCTGCTTCGATGGGTATTTCGACGAGGGGAGCGGGGCCTGGCATCTCCTGCTCGAAGACCTTACCGACAGCCATGAAGTTGCGACCGTGCCGACGCTGCCGCCGTCGCGCGATCAGGCTGTAGCCATTGTCACAACACTGGCGTGCATGCATGCGGTGTGGTGGGATCATGCTGGCCTCGGCGAAACCGTCGGTACCTGGGCGAGCACCGAGGACATCGCAACGCGCATGGAGACCTTCGCCGGCCATTACGACCGCTTTGCGGATCAGCTTGGCGATCGCCTCAGTGAAGAGCGGCGCATCCTCTACCGTCGTCTCATCGAACAGTCGGCCCGGTTATCGCAGCGCTACCAATCGCGCCGCCATGTCACGATTGTCCATGGCGACGCCCACACTTGGAATTTCCTGCTGCCGCGTGCCGGTGTGGCGGACACCGTGCGCATCTTCGATTTCGATCTGTGGGGCATCAATGTGCCCACTAGCGATCTTGGCTACATGATAGCACTGCAATGGTATCCGGAGCGCCGGCAGGCGCTCGAGCGGGTGCTGCTTAATCGCTACCACGAGACGTTGCTTGCACACGGGGTAACCGGCTACACGCGCGGCGCGCTCGACCAGGATTATCGCTGGTCGGTTCTGTGGCAGATCACCAAGCCGGTCTGGCAATGGAGCATCAACCTCCCGCCGGGCATCTGGTGGAACAATCTGGAGCGGGTGATGATGGCGGTCGAGGATCTCGGCTGCGAGGAGTTATTGTAAGACTCTCGTATCCTGGGCGCGGTGCGGCGTGTAACGCTGCGCCGCAGACCGGGATCCACGGTGCCGTGGGCATGGGCCCCGGCTCTGCAGCGCACCGCTGAAGAAGCGTTGCGCTGCGTCCGGGGCACGAGGCCGATCCGTTACTCCATCACTGCATGCTCCGGCCCCGCCGCCTGCTTGCGCAGCGTGGCCTTGGTCGAGCCGATCAGGAACGCGAGCGGGATGGTGCAGAGGATGAAGACCATTACCAGCTGGTAGTCGTGCGCGAAGGCAATGATCTGCGCCTGCACGCTGACCATCCGGTCGGCCATGGCGCGGCCGAGGTCGGTGGACAGATTGATCATGCCGCTGACGCTGGGCATCTGCAGCGCGTGGTTGAACGGATTGACGTGCTCGGAGAGGATCGCATAGGTCCGCCGCGTGCCCTGCGTCAGCTCGGCGATGACGACGGAAATGCCGACCGAGCTCGCAACGTTGCGCATCAGGGTCAGCATCGCGGTGCCGTCGGTGCGCAGCTCGTTCGACAGCGTCAGGAACGCCACGGTCGAGAGCGGCACGAAGACGAGGCCGAAGCCGAAGCCCTGGATGACGCTGACGGTGACGATCTCCGGCACCTGGGTCAGGTCGGTCCAGCCGGTCATCTGGAACAGCGAGCCTGCGGTCAGCGTCAGGCCGGAGATGATCAGCGTGCGCGCCTCGAAATAACGCATCATGCGGCCGACCAGCATCATCGCGAAGAAGGTGCCGATGCCGCGGCTCGCCAGCAGCAGGCCGGCGGTGATGATGGGATAGCCGATCACGTTCTGCATGTAGGGCGAGGCCAGCGCCATGGTCGAGAACAGCACGAGCCCCATTACGATCATGAACACGCAGCCGGTGACGAAGTTGCGGTCTCGAAACAGCGCGAAGCGGATGAACGGGGTCGAGGTCGTGAACGAATGCGCGAGGAAGAAATAGAAGGCGACGGCCGAGACGATGAACTCCGCCAGGATCTCGTTGGATTCGAGCCAGCCCAGTTGCTCGCCCCGGTCGAGCGCGAGCTGCAGCGAGCCGATCGCGATCGCCAGCGCGGCGAAACCGAACCAGTCGAATTTGAGGCTGAGGTCCTTCCTGGTCTCGTCCATGAAGAGGATCAGCCCGAGCACGGTGATGGCGCCGAACGGCAGATTGACGAAGAACACCCAGTGCCAGGAATAGGTCTCGGTGAGCCAGGCGCCCAGGGACGGCCCCATGATCGGGCCCATCATCACGCCCATGCCCCAGATCGACATCGCCTTGGCGCGCTCCTGGAGCGTGTAATAGTCGAGCATGACCGACTGCGACAACGGCACCAGGGCCGCGCCGAACACGCCTTGCAGCAGGCGGAACAGCACCATCTGGTTGATGTCCTGCGCGAGGCCGCACAGCACCGAGGCCATGGTGAAGCCGGCCGAGCAGATGATGAAGATGCGCTTGCGGCCGAAGCGGTTGGCGATCCAGCCCACCGGCGCCGTCATGATTGCGGCGGCGACGATGTAGGAGGTCAGCACCCAGTTGATCTGGTCCTGCGAGGCCGACAGCGTGCCCTGCATGTATGGCAGGGCGACGTTGGCGATCGTGGTGTCCAGCGCCTGCATGACGGTCGCGGTCATGGCGCAGATCGTCACCATGTTCCGGCGCAGGCCGGGGACCATCAGGCTGGCATTGGCGTCGGACATCGGATCAGTCCTTGTCGCAGTCTCGAGCTCGGTCTTTCTTAGTCTTGATCTTTGTCGTGGTCTTTGTCCTGGCCCGCGGTCGCCGACAAGCCGAACAGGCCGGCCAGCGAGCGCTTGTGGCCGGTGTCGATGGTGGCATAGACGCTCATGCCGGCTTTCAGCTTCCGCACATATTTGTCGGTTTCGTCGAAATAGATCCGGATCGGCACGCGCTGCACCACCTTGACGAAGTTGCCGGTGGCGTTCTGCGGCGGCAGGATCGCGAACTGCGCACCGGTGCCCGGAGAGAGCGAGCCGATCTTGCCCTTGAAGACGTGGTTCGGGAACGCGTCGACCTCGAGCGTCACGGGCTGTCCTTCGGTGACGTAGGTGAGGTCGCTCTCCTTCGGGTTGGCGTCGACCCAGGGATGGGCGACGTCGATGATGGTGAATACCGGCGTGCCGGCAGCGACGTAGCGGCCGAGCTGGATCTGCTCGACCTGCGTCGCCACGCCGCCCATCGAGGCGCGCACCACGGCGTGGTCGAGATTGCGTTCGGCATTGTCGAGCTTGGCCTTGGCCTCCGCATAGGCCGGGAATTTTTCCAGCGGCAGGTCGGGATCGCCGAGTAGCTGGGTCTTCGCCGTGGAGAGCTGCTGCCTGACATATTGCGCGATGGACCCGGACGTGACCAGCGCATTCGCTGCGTTGTCGAGATCGAGCTGCGAGCCGAAACTGTTCTTTACCAGCGCCTGCTTGCGCTCGACGTCGCGCTGCTTCAGGTCGACGCCCTGCTGGGCGAGGTTGAGCATGTCGCCGTAGATCTTGATGTTGGCGCCGAGATTGTCATAGGTCGTCTGCGCCTGCGTCAGCTGTGCTCTGGCCTCGTCCACCGCGAGGCGGAACGGCACGGGGTCGATCTCGAACAGCACGTCGCCCTGCTTGACGAGCTGGCCCTCCTTCACGACCACCTTCTGGATCTTGCCGGAGATGTCGGGCGTCACCAGCACCTTCTGCGCGCCGACATAGGCGTCGTCGGTGCCGACATAGCGTCCGCCATTGAGATAGAAGGTGAGGCCGCCGATGGCGACGACGACCGGCAGCACGACCAGCAACAGGAAACGGCGATAGCGGCGCAGGCCCGCCACCAGGCGGCGGCGCGGATCGGCGCCGGCTTTCTTCGCCGGCTTGCCGCCCTCGCTCTTCTGCTCGGGCTGGAACTTGAGAATCTGATCAGCCATAGCGCTGCTCCTTACGCGCTTGTTCCGCACCGCTGGCCTGGATCACGGTCCGCACGTTTTCCTTGATGGTTTCGAGCTGGGTGAGGAGACGGTGGGCATCCGCCGGATTGATGCCGCCGAGCGCGTTGGCGGTGATCTCGGACCTGAGCCCGGTCATCCGGCCGAGCAGCTGCCGGCCGGCCTTCTTCAAATAGAGGCGCTTGACGCGGCGGTCCGAGGCGTCGCTGCGCCGTTCGAGCCAGTCGTTGTCGCAGAGCTTGTCGATCAGACGCGTCAGCGTGATCGGCTGCACCTCGAGCAGTTCGGCGAGCTCCGACTGCTTCATGCCCTCGCTGCGCTCGACCTTGGCCAGCACGGCCCATTGCGCGCGGGTGATGCCGAACCGCGAGGCCTCCTTGTCGGCATAGACGCGCAGCAGGCGGTAGAGCTCTGCGAGCGTGAACAGGAAGTTCTGGTCGACAGACCCGCGGGTCATGAGCTTGGTCTCCAATAAGCAGGAGATATCATAAGCAAGCTTATGATTATTTCATGGCGGATTAGCGGGTGGCTGTCCCGCAGCGCGGGCATGGCTGGCAGCCGTTTGCAGTGTCGTGCTTTGGGTTCCCGGGCCGAAATGCTAAAAGGTCGGCCGCATGACCCTCGCAAACCCGGTATTTCCCGCGCCCGATCACGATCACCGCCGCTGCACCGCGGATGCGCTCGCGCATGCCGAGGCGGTGTGCGAGCAGCGTGCGCAGAAATTCACGCCAATTCGCCGTCAGGTGCTGAGCGCGCTGCTCTCCAGCCATCGCCCGCTCGGCGCCTACGAGGTGATCGACGAGCTCGCCAAGTCGATGGCGCGGCCGGCCCCGATCACGGTCTATCGCGCCCTCGATTTCCTGATGGCCAACGGCCTCGTGCATCGCATCGAGAGCCGCAATGCCTATCTCGCCTGTGCCGCCCATGATCACGATGCGACCTCGGCTGTGGCGTTCCTGATCTGCGAGCGCTGTGGCCTCGTTGGCGAGATCCCGTCGGCGTCCTTTGCAGGGGATCTCAACGCGGCCGCGCGCGCCTCGGGCTTCGCTCCCAAATTGTCCGTGGTGGAGATCACGGGCGTCTGCACCCATTGTCAGAAGACTGCATAGACCAACAACGGCGCCAAGCCGGTATTCGGGAAGAAATGTCCTCAGCTCAAATCGTGCCCTCCGCCGCACGCCCCCTCAGTGCCGGCGCCATTGCCCTGATGCTCATGCTGTGCCTGACCTGGGGGTTCAACCAGATCGCGGTGAAGCTGGTGCTGCCGGACATTCCGCCGATGCTCCAGGCCACCATCCGCTCGATGGGCGCGCTGCCGGTGCTGTTCGTCATCGGCACCCTGCGTGGCGTCAATTTCTTCGAACGCGACGGCACCTGGAAGCCCGGCCTGATCGCCGGGCTGATGTTCGGCATCGAGTTCGTACTGATCTTCCAGGGGTTGCGCTTCACGTCTGCTTCGCGTGCGGTGGTGTTCCTCTACACGGCGCCGTTCTTCGTCGCGCTCGGCTCCTACCAGGTGCTTGGCGAGCGTCTTGGCGGCTCGCAATGGCTGGGCCTGGCCATCAGCTTTGCCGGCGTCGCCCTCGCGATCGGCGTGCCGCAGCCCAATGTCGATTCGCATGTTCTGCTCGGCGACCTCATGATCGTCGGCGGCGCTGCGCTGTGGGCCGCGACGACGCTGGTCGCCAAGGGCACGCGGCTACGCTTCGCCGCACCCGAGAAGGCGCTGGGCTATCAGGTCGCGACCTCGATCCCGATCCTGGGGCTGGCGGCCTGGCTGTTCGGCGAATCCATCACGCACATGCCGGCCCCGCTATCGATCGGCCTGATGGCGTTCCAGGCGATCTGGGTGGTGGGAACCACGTTCACGCTTTGGTTCGCGCTGGTGAAGGCCTATTCGGCCAGCAAATTGTCGGCTTTTACCTTCATCACCCCTTTGTTTGGCGTGGTCGGTAGCTATTTCATCATGCACGACACCCTGAGCCTGGCATTCGGGGCCGCTGCGGTACTTGTAATTGCTGGGCTTTTTCTGGTTAACCGTCCGAGCCAAGTGGCTGCGGCGCCGCGTGATGCATTGCTGAACGTCACCAAAACCTGATATTTGGACCCCATGAACAAGCTCGAAAATCCCCTCGATTCCGACGTCGCGGGCCCCGCGCCCCGGCACCGGACCACTCAGGTCAAGGTCGGCAACGTCGCCGTTGGCGGCGGTGCGCCGATCGTCGTGCAGTCGATGACCAACACCGACACCGCCGACATCGACGGCACCATCGCCCAGGTCGCAGCGCTCGCGCGCGCCGGCTCCGAAATGGTCCGCATCACCGTGGACCGTGAGGAGGCCGCTGCCGCCGTTCCGCACATCCGTGACGGCCTCGCCAAGCGCGGCATCACGACGCCCCTGATCGGCGACTTCCATTATATCGGCCACAAGCTGCTTGCGGCCTATCCGGCCTGCGCCGAGGCGCTGGCGAAATACCGCATCAATCCCGGCAATGTCGGCTTCAAGGACAAGCGCGACACCCAGTTCGCCGACATCATCGAGATCGCGAACAAGAACAACAAGCCGGTCCGCATCGGCGCCAATTGGGGCTCGCTCGACCAGGAGCTCCTGACCAAGCTGATGGACGAGAATGCCGCGTCGCCCAATCCGCGCGACGTGCGCGCGGTGACGCGCGAGGCCATGGTGCAGTCCGCGCTGCTCTCGGCCGCGCGCGCCGAAGAGCTCGGCATGCCCAAGGACCGCATCATCCTCTCCGCAAAGGTCTCGGCGGTGCAGGATCTCATCGCGGTCTACCAGGATCTCGCGTCGCGCTCCGACTACGCCATCCATCTCGGCCTCACCGAGGCCGGCATGGGCTCGAAGGGCATCGTGGCGTCCTCCGCCGCGCTCGGCATCCTGCTGCAGCAGGGCATCGGCGACACCATCCGCATCTCGCTGACGCCGGAGCCCGGCGGCGACCGTACCCGCGAGGTGCAGGTCGGCCAGGAGCTCTTGCAGACCATGGGCTTCCGCACCTTCGTGCCGCTGGTTGCGGCCTGCCCCGGCTGCGGCCGCACCACTTCGACCACGTTCCAGGAACTGGCGCGCTCGATCCAGGATTTCATCCGCGACGAGATGCCGACCTGGAAGACGAAATATCCTGGCGTCGAAGAGCTCAACGTCGCGGTGATGGGCTGCATCGTCAACGGCCCCGGCGAATCCAAGCATGCCAATATCGGCATCTCGCTGCCGGGCACCGGCGAAGCCCCGGCCGCGCCCGTGTTCGTCGATGGCAAGAAGTTCCGCACGCTGCGCGGCCCGACCATCTCCGCCGACTTCAAGGCGCTGGTGATCGACTACATCGACCAGCGCTACGGCCAGGGCGCCAAGGTGCCGGTATCAGCGGCGGAATAGGGCTCGCTCAAATATTGGAATTGCAAGGCGGGTTCGCGAAGCGCAACCCGCCTTATTTTTTGCGCGGTCGTTCCCGGATTGCGCTTCGCTCCATCCCGGCTACGATGACTCCCAATCAAAACGATCGGGAGACACGCCATGAGCTCACTCGCCGGCAAGCAGGGCCCGCGCTATCGCCACACGACGGAGGACGGCGCGCCATACGAGACCATCGCCGTCGAAAAGCTCACACCCATCATCGGCGCGGAAATCTCGGGCGTCGAGATCGGCAGGCTCGTCTCCGACGATGCCCGCTCCAACCGGCAGATGGACGAGATCCACCGTGCGCTCGCCGAGAATCTCGTCATCTTCTTTCGCAACCAGCACATCACGCCGCAGCAGCACCTCGCCTTCGGCCGCAAGTTTGGCGAGCTGCATGTCCATCCCGCAGCTCCCCACGAGGACGAAGACCCGGCCTTGATGAAGATCTACGCCGACAAGAATTCGCCGCGCGCCAATGGCGAGGGCTGGCATTCCGACGTGTCCTGCGATCTCGAGCCGCCGATGGGCTCGATCCTTTACATCAGGCAATGCCCGCCACGCGGCGGCGACACGCTGTTCGCCAACATGTACGCGGCCTATGAGGCGCTGTCGGACCGCATGAAGGCCTATCTCGACGGGCTCACCGCGCTGCACGATGGCGAACCGATCTATCGCGGGCTCTACGCCAATTACGGCGTCGCCGATCGTCCGTCCTATCCGCATGCCGAGCATCCCGTCGTGCGCACGCATCCGGTCACGGGCAGGAAGGCGCTCTACGTCAATCGCGGCTTCACCCGCCACATCAACGGCATCCCGCGCGACGAGAGCGATGCGATGCTGGCTTATCTCTACCAGCACGCCGAGAACCCGCTGTTCCAGTGCCGCTTCCGCTGGACCGAGAACGCCATCGCCTTCTGGGACAACCGCTGCACCCAGCACCGCGCGATGTGGGACTACTGGCCGCACACGCGCTCGGGCACGCGCGTGACGGTGAAGGGAGAAAGGCCGGTCTGATCTCTCTCGTGCCCGGGACACGAGCGTTATCTTGCGTTGACGCACTCCAATTCCCGCGCCAATCTTCCCGAAAACAACTCGCGGGCTTCGTCGCCGCCCGCGGGTCGCGGCAGCGGAGTATCGCTTGGGGCAATCGCGCAGCATCATCGCCGGGCTGGTCGCGTCGATCCTGCTGTCGTCGCTCGCCCTTGTCGATGCCGGCGAGGCGGCTGCCGCACGAAAGATTGCAAGACCCAGGCCGAAGCCGTCGCCACCGGCCAAATGCGAGATGCCGAGATTCAGGATCGTCGTGGACGTCGGGCACACCCCGGACTCCTACGGCGCGCTGAGCGCGCGCAATGATCCTGAGTTCGGCTTCAACTTCCGCCTCGCCAGACTGATCACGGCGAAGCTCAAGTCGGAAGGCTTTGCCGAAGCCCGCCTGCTTGTCACGGACGGCAAGGCTCGGCCGAGCCTGTTCAAGCGCATCAGTGCCGCGAATCAAGGCCGGACCGATCTGTTCCTGTCGGTGCATCACGATTCGGTGCCGGACAAGCTGCTCGAGACCTGGGAGTTCGACGGCGCAAAGAGCTATTTCAGCGACCGTTTTTCGGGGCACTCGCTGTTCGTGTCGCGGCAGAATCCGCACTTCGCCACCAGCCTGATGCTGGCCCGGATGATCGGCAGGCAGTTGAAGGAGCAGGGCCTGCGCTATGCCAGCCAGTACACCCTGCCGGTGATGGGCCGCTACCGGCGCCAGCTGCTCGACAAGGACGTCGGCGTCTATCGCTATGACGGGCTCATCGTGCTGTCGCGGACGAGGAGCGCCGCGGTGCTGCTCGAGGCCGGCTCGATCATCAATCGCGACGAGGAAATGGAGCTGAACTCGGCGGAGCGGCACGAAGCGGTCGCGGGCGCCGTGGCAGCTGCAATGAGGGAGTTTTGCGAGACGCGGTAGCGAGTTTGGCTATTTCGCGTTGGCATTGCGAGCGCAGCGAAGCAATCCAGATTCTCCGCGGAAGGACTCCTGATTGCTTACCTGCGCTCGCAATGACGAGAAGCTACAGCGGCATTCTCCGATACTCCCGGTTTGCCAGACTCGCCTCCTCCAGATCCAAGTCACGTTCGATTCGCCGCCGCGTTTCGTCGGTGATTTGGCCCTCGCGCAGGAGGCCGTGGATGAATTTGCGTTCGGCGGCAATCAGCTCGCGGGTCAGCGCGGTACCGGCGGCGGAGACGTCGTGGTGGTTGGGATCGAGCGAGTCGGGGAGCTGGTTGACGCGGATGTCGTGCCGTGCGCGCAGCAGCCGCATCACTTCTTCGGATACTTCCTTCTGCGCGGTCAGCGCGTCGAGCGATTCCAGTGCGGCATCGAGCGCCTGGCGGCGGGCGGCGATCTCGGCCTCGTGCTCGGCGGCATGTTCGTGGCGGCCGGCCTCGGCGACGCCGAGCCAGCGTACGACCGGCGGCAGCGTCAGGCCGACGCCGATCAGCGTCACGAAGATGACACCGAAGGCGACGAACAGGATCAGGTCGCGATATGGAAAGGCCTCGCCATCAGGCAGCGTGAACGGCAGCGCCAGCGCGGCTGCCAGCGACACGGCGCCACGCACGCCGGTGAAGGCGAGCACGAACGGCCATTGCCATGGCGGCGACGGGTCGCGCTTGCGCAGCGACTTGCTGAGCATCCGCGGCAGGTAGGTCGCGGGGTAGAGCCAGGCGAAGCGCGCGATCACGACGATGACCAGGACCACTGCCGTCGCGATGAGAATGTCGTCGAGCGGGAAGGACTTCGACTTCTCGTAGAGCGCGCGCATCTGGAAGCCGGTGAGCAGGAACAGCATGCCCTCGATCAGATAGATCACCAGATCCCAGAAGAAGATGCCTTGCAGGCGCGTTGCCGACGAGATCAGCAGCGGCCCGTTCCAGCTCACGTAGAGGCCGCAGGCGACGGTCGCGATCACGCCGGAGCCGCCGACATGCTCGGGCAGCCAGTAGGAGACGTAGGGTGTGATCAGCGACAACGTCAGCTCGACCTGCGGATCCCCCGACCATTTGCGGAAGCGCAGGGAGAGCCAGCCGACGCCGATGCCGAAGGCGATCTCGCTGGCGACGATCAGGAGGAACTCGCCGGCCGCGAGCGGCAGCGAGAAATGTCCGACCATGATCGCGGCGAGCGCAAAGCGGTAGAGGATCAGCGCAGTGGCGTCGTTGGCCAGCCCTTCACCCTCGAGGATGACCAGGAGCCGGCGCGGCATGTTGAGACGGCGCGCGATCGCGAGCGGCGCCACCACGTCGGGCGGTGCAACGATGGCTCCCAGCAGGAAGGCGACGGTCCAGGGCAGGCCGATCATGTAGTGCGTGGCGGCCGCCACCATCGCCGCGGTGAAGATCACCGCGCCGACCGCGAGCAGCACGATCGGGCGTAAATTGTTCCTGAACTCGCGCCAGCTCATGGCGACGCTCGCCGAGTAGATCAGCGGCGGCAGCACCATCAAGAGAACCAGTTCCGGCGGCAGCTCGACCGGCGGCATGCCCGGCACGAAGGCGAGGCCGACGCCGGCCAGCATCAGCAGAATGGCCGGGGCGACGTTGAAGCGGCGCGCGGCCAGCGCGACGCCCGCCAGCACGGCAAGCAGGATGAGAAAGGTCTGAAATTTCGCTTCCATGATGGCCTGTCTTGACCCGGAAGCGCGCGCAAGGTCAATGCGGCGCTGCTCATGCCAGCTGGCCGGCGACCATCCGTCCAATCTGCGCGAACAAAGTCGCGATCTGCGCCGCATTCGGCGTGCCGCCCTGGGTATAGGCCGCGATCAGGATCGGTGCATCCGGTTTCGGCCAGACGACCGCGATATCGCCCGACGCATCCTTGCCGTTATTGCCTGTCTTGTCGCCGATCTTCCAGCTCGCCGGCAGGCCACCACGCAGCCGGTTCGCGCCGGTCTTGCAATTCACCATCCAGTCGGTCAGTTGGAGGCGCGATTGCGCCGACAAGGCTTCGCCCAGCACCAGCCGCCGCAGATTGCCCGCCATCGCCGCGGGTGTCGTGGTGTCCCGGGGATCGCCGGGCCGTGAGCGGTTGAGCTCCGGCTCGTTGTGGTCGAGCCGCGAGGTGGTATCTCCGAGCGATCGCCAGAATGCAGTCAGCGCGGCGGGCCCGCCGATCCGCGCCAGCAGCAGATTGGCGCAGGTGTTGTCGCTGAGCTCGACGATCGCCTTGCACATCTCGCCGACAGACATCTTGCCGGCCGCGAGATTTTGCCTGGCGACCGGTGCGTATTCCAGGAGATCGGCCTTGCCGTAAGGGATCATGGCCGCAAGCTGCTCCTCGCCGCGATCGACCCGCGCCAGCACGCAGGCCGCAAGCGAGGCCTTGAATGTCGAGCACATGACGAACCGCTCGTCGGCGCGCCAGGCGAGTTTCCTGCCGGTCGCAAGGTCTTCCGCATAGAGCCCGATGCGCCCGCCGCTGTCGCGCTCATAGGCTTCGAGTTCGGCCGGCGCCTCCGCGGCGAGCGCGGGAGAAGCGGCGATCCAGCACAGGGAGGCGAGCAGGGAGCGGCGATCGACAAGCATGGGAGACCTTTGGCGTGGGTCAGACGGTGTAGGGATGTAGCGGACGCCTTATCCGCACCGTCATTGCGAGCGCAGCGAAGCAATCCAGTCGGCCTCTGCGGCGAAATTCTGGATTGCTTCACTTCGCTCGCAATGACGAATGGAGAACGAGTGCGACAGATTTCGGGCAGCGGAAGATCGGGAGGACTCACTCCCGCAGGTCGTACCTGTACGATTTCGACACGATCTGCCAGCCGTCGGCGAGCTTCATCGCCACCAGATAGTCCGTGAAGTAGCGCGGCGGCAGCTGGCAGCGCACCTTGATGAAGGCGGTCTTGTCGTCGGACCGGTCGATGGTGACGATGAAGTCCTCGCGCGGCTTGCCCTCGGCTTTGGCCGAGGCGCGCTTGCGAACGCGATCGAGCCAGTCGGGCACGGTCAGAACCTGGAGCTCGCCCTTCTCGACCCAGCGCAGATCGGCGGAGGGATGGAAGATGGCGCCGAGCTTTTCGGCGTCGCCCTCATAGAGCCCGTCAAAATAGGATTGCACGACGGCTTCGACGCTCGACCGGTCCTGGTTCATGAGTCATTCCTTTGCATGATGGCGCGGGGCGAACTTAGTCGTATACGTCAAAATGCGCTATGGGTCTGTGGGCCGCTTGCGGGAAGGCAATCGTCATGACCGGATCAGACAGTTCGAACGCTCGTATCCTCGCCGGCGAATGCTATTGCCGCGCCGTGCGCTTTGAAGTGGCGGATGCGTTCTCCTATGCGATGAACTGCCACTGCTCGAACTGCCGTCGCACCACCGGAGCCGCTTTCAAGCCGTTCGCCGGCATCGCGCAAGACAAGCTCCGCATCGTCCGCGGAGAGGACCAGCGGATGATTTTCGGCGACGATACCACCCATGATGCGCATTGTGCCCGCTGCGGCTCGCTGCTCTATTCCCGGGTGCGTGAAGGACAATGGGTCCATGTCGCCATGGGCACCCTGGTCGACGCCCCCTCGATCCGGCCCAGCGCCCATATTTTCGTCGGCTCGAAGGCGTCCTGGCACGAGATCACGGACAATCTGCCGCAATATCGGGGGCACATCGGGGTTGTCTGAGGGAGCCCGGACCGCGCGGCCATTCGTCGGCGAACCGCGACCACGGTGGCGCGACAAACAAAGGGGCCTTCGGCCTGTCGTCGGCATCCCCTTCGTGACCTCCATCACAAGCCAGCGGTATGTTGCTAATTGGTCCCAAAGGGCCCGAGCGGCCCGGAACCATCGGAAGTCGTGTCATGCGCAGTTTGCTCAGACTTTGTCCGCTTTTGGTCGTCCTCGGCCTGCTGTTCGGTGCCGGGCCCGCTTTGGCCGGGAAGCGCGTCGCGCTGGTGCTCGCCAATTCGGCCTATCAGCACGCGCCCTCGCTTGCCAATCCCGTCAATGACGGGGTGGTCATGACGAAGACGCTGAGGGAGGCGGGCTTCGATCTCGTCGAGTCCCGGCACGACCTGCCGGCGCCGGATATGCGGCGCGTGCTGCGCGACTTCGCCGACGCGGCCCGGGATGCCGATATCGCCGTGGTCTACTATGCCGGCCACGGCATCGAGGTCGAGGGCGCGAACTACCTGATTCCCGTCGACGCCAGGCTCGAGCGCGACACCGATGTGTACGACGAGGCGCTCACGCTCGACCGTGTCCTGGTCGCGGTCGAGCCTGCAAAGCGGCTCCGCCTGGTGATCCTCGATGCCTGCCGCGACAATCCCTTCGGCAAGAGGATGAAGCGTACGATTGCCGCGCGCGGCATCGGTCGTGGTCTGGCCCAGGTCGAGCCGAGCAGCCCCAACACGTTGATTGCCTATTCGGCCAAGGCCGGGTTCACGGCGCAGGACGGCGACGGTGCCAACAGCCCGTTCACGGTCGCGCTGTCGAAGCATCTGACGACGCCGGGCCTCGACGTCCGCCGCGCCTTCGGCTTCGTGCGTGACGACGTGCT
Source organism: Bradyrhizobium sp. CCBAU 51765 (assembly GCF_015291725.1). Lineage (GTDB taxonomy): Bacteria > Pseudomonadota > Alphaproteobacteria > Rhizobiales > Xanthobacteraceae > Bradyrhizobium > Bradyrhizobium liaoningense. Next base: position 8,325,093 of record NZ_CP030038.1, on the reverse strand, counting down.
CAAATCGACGGGCAACAAGCAGGAGCCGTTCGTCTACGGTTCGCTCGGTGGCGAGGACGTGCCGCTGGTGCCGGTCAAGGTGGCCGCCGTCGCGCCTGCGGCGAATCCCCAGGCTGATATCCGCCGTGACTATGAGCTCGCGCTCCAGGTCGGCAACGGGCTGGCGTGGGAAGCGTTCCTCGCTCGGCATCCCGACGGCTTCTACGCGAGCCTCGCCAAGCTCCAGCTCGAGAAGATTGGCGCCGAGCAGGCTCATGCGGCGGCTATCGAGAAGGCGAAGCAGGCCGAGGCCGAGCGCGATCGTCTTGCTGCGCTCGGCGCGCAGAAGGAGGCGCAGGCCAAGGCTGCGGCCGATGCGAAGGCCGCCGAGCAGGCACAGCTTGCCGCCCGGAAAGCCAAGGAGCAGGCGCAGCAGCAGGCCGCCGCCGCCGAGCAGCAGCGCGTCAATCTCGCGGCTGCGGCCCCGAGCGCTGCGCCGGCCAGCAACGCAAGCCCCGCCGGCACCAACGTCGCCTCGTTGACCCCGGCGACCGCGCTGGCCGATCTCAACCGCTCGGTGCAGACCGAGCTGGGCCGCGTCGGGTGTTTCTCCGGGCAGGTCGACGGCAACTGGAATACGTCCTCGCGGCGATCGCTGTCGCAGTTCAACCGCTATGCCGGCACCAGGCTCGACGTGACGGTGGCAAGCACCGACGCGCTCGATACGGTCAAGGCCAGGCAGTCTCGCGTTTGTCCTCTGGTATGCGAGCACGGCTTCAAGGCTGATGGCGACAAATGCACCAGGATCGTCTGCCGCGAGGGCTATGCGGTCAACGATGACAATGAATGCGAGAAGCAGCGTGCGGCCAAGCCGGCCAAGCCTGCGACCGCGAAACGCGACGACGAGCGCCCCGCACGGCAGCGTCGTCAGTCTGGCGGGGCGGCGGGCGGCTATGGTGCCGCTGCCGGCATTGCTGCCGCTGCCGCCGGCCGCGCGACGAGTCGCGGGCAGGTCTACTGCAATAACACCGGTTGTCGTCCGGTCCATCGCGGTTGCCGTCTCGAATATCGCGGCGGCGGCGGCCCCGGCAACGACCCCAACGTCGAGGTGTGTTACTGACCGCTGGTTTCTGGATCGTCCGGCGAGGGCCGGGACGACGGATTATTTCGAGATCGCGCTCGCCGCGATGTTCACCGTCAGCGCCAGCAACGCCGTGTTGTAGATAAAGGACACGATGCCGTGCGCCGTCGCGGTGCGGCGAATGGTCTTGTCGGTGATGCCGACGTCGGAGACCTGCGCAGTCATGCCGATCACGAAGGAGAAATAGACGAAATCCCAATAGTCGGCATGGTCTTCCTTGTCGCCGCTCGGAAACTGCAGGCCACCTGCCGTACCGTCGCGATAATAATCATGCGCGTAGTGCAGCGCGAAGGTCGTGTGCACCGCAGCCCATGACAGTACGATGGTGATGATCGCGATCGTGAGCTCCAGGCCGCCGCGCTGCGGCGTGCCCAGCTCGGAGACGATTGCCGCGATGCTGGCGAAGGCACCGGTCGCCGTGACGAGCAGGATCACGAATCGGCCGTCGTCCTGCATCGCGGCGGCGCGACGGATGTGCCGGTGGTCGTTGCAGAGCATCATCGCATAGACCAGCCCGAGATAGACCGCGATCAGCGCGTCCCATCCGAACAGGAGCCGCGTCACCAGCCGATGCGTGCCCGGCAGAAGCAGGCAGACGAGGACGCCGACAGCGAGCGCAATGAACGTCCGCGGCCGTGCATAGAGCAGCCGCATCGGCCGCGACATCTGGCGGAAGCGGACAAGAACGGGATCCTCTTTGCCGCCGGCCGCCATCGGCGCGCGCTAGTTTTTCCGCTCGGCGACGAATCGCGCGGCGGCCTGCAGCACGGCTGCGCGGTCGCCGAAGATCGACACTGCGTTGTCCGCGCGCGCGAGCAAATCGCGCACGCGCTGCTTGGCGCCTTCGATACCGAGCTGAGTGACGAAGGTGGTCTTGCCGAGGGCTGCGTCCTGGCCGGAGGGCTTGCCGAGCGCGGCCGCATCGCCTTCGACGTCGAGCAGATCGTCGGCGATCTGGAAGGCCTCGCCGAGCGCGCGGCCGTAATCGTCGAGCGCCTGATATTCCTTTTGCGAGGCCTGGCCGAGGATCGCGCCGGCGATGCAGCCGTAGCGCAGCAGCGCGCCGGTCTTCATCTGCTGGATGCGGGCGACGTCGATCGGCTCGTTGCCGCCGAAACGGCCTTCGCCGGCGAGGTCGAGGATCTGGCCGCCGACCATGCCGCCGATGCCGGCGCAGCGCGCCAGCGCACGCGTCAAGAGCAGCCGCACATTGGCGTCGCGATGGATCTCGTCGCGGGTGATGATGTCGAAGGCGAGCGTCAGCAGGCCGTCGCCGGCGAGGATCGCGGTGGCGTCATCGGTCTTCTTGTGCAGGGTGGGGCGGCCGCGGCGCAGGTCCGAATTGTCCATCGCCGGCAGGTCGTCATGGATGAGCGAATAGCAGTGGATGCATTCGAGCGCCGCGCCGGCGAGCAGGGCCGCCTCGCGCGGGACGCCGAACACGGCGGCGCTTTCGACCACCAGGAACGGCCGCAGACGCTTGCCGCCATTCAGGCTCGAATAGCGCATTGCGTCCATCAGTCGCTTGGGCCGGGCGATCTCGTCGTGCAGGATATCGTCCGACAATAGCCGCCCGAGCAGGGCCTCGGTGTCATCAGCGGTCTTGTCCAGACGTTTGGCGAAATCGGACGGGGACGTGCCGGTCATCAAGTAGGGCTCCAGAACTAAAATTCGGCCGGACAATCCTTTATGCGCCCGCGCCAGTCAATCGTTTGGAAGGGCTAAAAAGAGCTGGAAAAGGCCCGGATTATCACAGACTTAATGGCTCAGCCGTGGGCCTCGTTTCATTTTGCGTCGGAAAGGTCGACTTGCGCATCGTCAAAATCCTTCTCCTGGCGCTCGTGGTCGCGGCTCTCGCGCCCTATGTGATCGCGCCGTTCTACCGCACCGGCCATCCGGTTTCGACGCTGATGGCCTGGCGTTCGCTCCGGGGCGCGCCGATGCAGCGGACGTGGATCGATCTGGCTGACATGTCGCCCTATCTGCCGCGCGCCGTGGTGGCGGCCGAGGATGCCCATTTCTGCAAGCATCACGGCATCGACTGGGGCGCGTTGCGCGAGGCGATCGACGACGCGCAGGAGGATGGCACCCCGTTCCGGGGCGCCTCCACGATCACCCAGCAGGTGGCGAAAAACCTGTTCCTCTGGCAGGGGCGGGATTTCGTTCGCAAGGCGCTGGAATTCCCGCTGGCGCTCTGGATCGATCTCGTCCTGCCCAAGCCGCGGATCCTGGAGATTTACCTCAACATCGCCGAGTTCGGTCCGCAGGGCCAGTTTGGCGTCGAGGCAGGCAGCGCCTATGCCTTTGGCAAATCGGCCGCCAGCCTTTCCCCGCGGGAGGCAGCCCTTCTGGCCTCGATCCTGCCGAATCCGGTCAAACGCAGCGCCAGGACCCCCGGGCCGGGCGTCCGGCGGCTGGCGGCAACCTATATGGCGCGGGGGCAGGCGAGCTCGCTTGCGACCTGCTGGCGCGAAAATCGCTGATTCTGGCCCATTCCGGGCGCATTTTCCGGCCCAAGAGCCTAGCTTTACGGCCAGCCTTCCTCTATAAGCGCGGCCTTGATCGGCATTCAGCTCGCCTCGTATTGCGGGTGCTGAGCCGTCCCTCCGTGGACGATGCCCTGATGACACCAATCCCTAGAGGATATTGAAATGGCCGTTCCGAGAAGAAAAACCTCGCCGTCGCGCCGCGGCATGCGCCGCTCGGCTGACGCCATCAAGAAGCCGACCTATGTGGAAGACAAGGACTCCGGCGAGCTCCGTCGTCCGCACCATCTCGACCTCAAGACCGGCATGTACAAGGGCCGTCAGGTCCTGAAGAAGAAAGAGTCCTGAAGGCAGGACCTTTCCTCAGGCGGGATGATTGAACCCGCGTGATTTCGGCCAACCCATGAGCTAGACGGTGACGGCGGCGGAGCAAAGGCTTCGCCGCTGCATTGCTCTGTCCGGATATCTTGATCGAGAAGGCATCTCGCCGATGGTCGGTTTCCCGCTGCTTCTGATTCCGCTCGCGGTCTACAACATCATCGCCTTCCTGATGCCCAGCGTGTCCTTCTCGGACGTGCTGTTCAATGTACCGATGATCACGGGCGAGAGCTGGCCGGTCACCCTCGCCGATCTGCTGCTCGCGCTCGGCGTGGTGCTGCTGCTGCTCGAGGTGGTCAAGGGTGCGCGGCCGGGCTCGAAATTCCTGATGGATCATTTGCTGTCGCTGATCGTCTTCGGGGCGGCCGCAGCCGAATTCGTGATGTGGCCCAAATTCGGCAACTCCACCTTTTTCCTGCTGGTGCTGCTCGCGATGGCGGACTTCTTCGCCGGCATTGCCCAGCGCACGCGTCGCCGCGTCACCTATGTCGCCGAGACGACGGTGCCGGCGCCACGCAAGGCCAAGCGCAGGGGTGAAGCGCCGGCGGATGATGCGGAGGCCGCCTCCAGGTTCGAGCCGGTGATTGCGCCTCAGCCGGCGCCGGTGGCGCCGCCCGCACCCTCGGCGCAATCCGTCGCCGAATCCGTGCTGATGGATCATCCTGCGCCAAAGCCGGTGCAGGGCTCATCCTCGCCGGAAATTTCCTCGCCCCATCTTCAGCCGGGCAACGGCTCGCCGTCGTCCCCTGACGCGCCGCCACGCTGACCGAGCGCGTCGACCTCTTCCGCAGGCGGGGAGAGGCGCAGCGAACGTGAGGCGAAAATTGCCCCATAAGGCGGTTTACGCCACCTGCCGCGTCCGCGCGCTGACGCTTCCCAATGGCCGCTTGCTGCCATAGGCCGTCCTCGCGTCTTCGGACGAGGCTCGGCGGAGCCGGCTGGTCTGGGACAGATGTTCGGCGTTGGCGATGAGCTGGGTGACGAAGCTCGGATCGGGGCGGGGCAGCGGCGCCTTGTGAACCCACTGCAACGTCGGCATCAGCGGCACCAGGGCTGTGCCTGCGCCGTTCTCAGCCGCGTCCGATCGATCGGTACTCAACATCGCAATCACCGTTGATCCGGCGAGATTGTCGCGTTTCGGGACGCAGGCGCCGGTGCGAGTCCTGTACTCGCAAGGCCTATGCCGCGCGGGCCGGTTTGGTTCCCCACGTCCGGGAAACGTGGTTTCCAAATTGTTTATCAACTTTGCCTAGGGTCGGGGGCGAATCTGGCTCTATCCTGTGCCGGCTCAGGACTTCTCCACTGTCCCAGAACGAGGCGATTTTGACTCCCGCATTGCCGCAAGCCTCCGACATCCTCGCCGCGCTCGGCCAGGCCGTGTTCGTCTGGGACATCGCCAGCGATGCCATCGTCTGGGGCGAGCAGGTCGCCAGCATCTTTCCCGGCATCCCGGCCGAGCGGCTCGCGACCGGCGCCGAATTCGCCAAGCTGATCGAGCCTGCGCAAACGCTGCGGACCGCGGCCCTGGCGCAGACCTCCGCCGTGCACGGCGCCGGCGGTACGCCTTACCGGGTCGAGTACGGCGTGCGCATGAGCGCCTCCGATCCCGTGATCTGGGTCGAGGAGACCGGCCGCTGGTTCGCGGGCCCCGATGGTCGCCCCACACGTGCGATCGGCTCCGTCCGCATCAACAATGAGCGCCACGCCCGCGACGAGGAGCTGGCCAAGCTGGCCAGGCTCGATCCCCTGACCGGCGAGCTCAACCGTTCCCATCTGCTGGCGGCACTGGCCGAGGCGATCGAGGAGACGACCCGCTTCCGCTCGACCGCGGCCTTCATGCTGGTCGGCATCGATCATCTCGCCCGCGTCAACGACGCCTTCGGCTTCGACGTCGCCGACGCCGTGATCCTGGATGTCGCCAAGCGCATTCGTACGCGCCTGCGGGGCGGCGACGTGCTCGGGCGCTTCTCCGGCAACAAGTTCGGCCTGATCCTGAAGAACTGTACCGTCGACGACATGAACGTCGCCGCCGAGCGTTTCCTCACCGGCATCCGCGACGAGGTGGTGCCGACGAAATCCGGCCCGGTCTCGGTCACCGCCTCGATCGGCGCGGTCAGCCTGCCGCGCTATGCCCGAAACACCGATGAAGCGGTCAACCGCGCCCATGAAACGCTGGATGCCGCTAAGCGCCGCCGCGCCGGCTCGTTCGCCGCGTGGCGCCCGGATGCCGCGCGCGACGCGCAGCGCCGGGTCAACATCCGCGTCACCGACGAGATCGTCACCGCGCTGAACGAGCGCCGCATCAAGCTCGCCTATGAGCCGGTGGTCTCGGCCAGCTCGCGCGAACGCGCCTTCCACGAGTGCCTGGTGCGGATGGACCAGGGCGATGGCCAGGTGCTGCTCGCGCCGGACATCGTGCCGGTCGCCGAGCGGCTCGGCCTGATCCGCCTGGTCGATCACCGCGTGCTCGAGCTCGTGGTCGCCGAACTCGCTGCTGCGCCTGGCATCAGCCTCAGCCTCAACATCTCGCCGGATACGACCATGGATCCGGACTGGTGGGCGGGGATCGAGTCGCTGATGCTGGCGCATCCCGGCGTTGCCGAACGGCTGATCGTCGAGATCACGGAGACGGTCGCGATTCAGGACATCGACGACGTCCGCGGCTTCGTCACGCGGCTGAAGAATTTCGGCAGCCGCATCGCCATCGACGATTTCGGTGCCGGCTACACCTCGTTCCGAAACCTGCGCAAGCTCGGCGTGGATATCGTGAAGATCGACGGCGCCTTCGTGCAGAACATCACCCGCTCCGCCGATGACCGCGCCTTCGTGCAGACCCTGATCGACCTCGCCCGCCGCCTCGACATCAAGACGGTCGCCGAATGGGTGCAGGACGAGGAAGCCGCAGGCATGCTGCGTGAGTGGGGCTGCGACTACATCCAGGGCCGCCTGATCGGGCTCGCCTCGGCCGAGCGGCCGTGGCGCGCGCCGGAGAATGTGCTGCCTGCGGCGATCTGAGATATCGTAGGGTGGGCAAAGGCGCGCTTGCGCCGTGCCCACCATTCTCGCCGCGATCGGAGAAAGAAATGGTGGGCACGCTTTGCTTTGCCCACCCTACCAGTCTCTACGAGATCTCCTCACGCCCCTTCATCCAGCGCCACCAGCTCGCGCTTCTTGCGCAGCGACGGCAGCAGCGGCGCGATCAGCAGCACGAGCGCCAGCGTCAGGCACACCCCCGAGATCGGCCGCTGCACGAAGGTCCAAAGATCGCCTTGCGACAGGATCAGCGACTTGCGCAGATTATTCTCCATCATCGGCCCCAGCACGAAGGCGAGCACGAGCGGCGCCGGCTCATAGCCGAGCTTGCGCATGAAATAGCCGATGATCCCGAACGCGATCATCACATGGACGTCGAACACGTTGTTGCTCGAGCAATAGACGCCGAGGATCGTGAACAGGATGATCAGGGGAAACAGGATGTTGTAGGGCAGCTTGAGCAGCTGCACCCACATGCCGATCATCGGCAGGTTCAGGATTAGCAGCATGACGTTGCCGATATACATGCTGGCGACGATGCCCCAGAACAGGCCGGGGTTCTGCGTGATCAGCAACGGTCCCGGCTGCAGCCCGTGAATGACGAAGGCCCCGAGCAGCAGCGCCATCACCACATTCGGCGGGATGCCGAGCGTCATCAGCGGAATGAAGGCCCCGCCCGCCGCGGCATTGTTCGCCGATTCCGGTCCCGCGACGCCTTCGATCGCGCCTTGCCCGAAACGCTCGGGCGTCTTCGACAGCCGCTTCTCCAGCGCATAGGAGGCGAAGGACGCGACCACCGCGCCGCCGCCCGGCAGGATGCCGAGGAAGAAGCCGAGGATCGTGCCGCGGCCGACCGGACCTGCGCTGGCCTTCCAGTCCTCCTTGCTGGGCAGGAGATGGGTGATCCTGGTGTTGATGATGTCGCGCTTGATGGCCTGCTCGGTGTTGAGCAGCACTTCGGCGACGCCGAACAGGCCCATCACGACGGGCACGAGGCCGATGCCGTCGATCAATTCCATGCGGCCGAAGGTCAGCCGCGGCTGCGCGGTGATGCTGTCGAGCCCGACCAGCCCGAGCACGACACCGATGCACGCCATCAGCAGTGCCTTCGGCATCGATCCCTGGGTGAGGAAGGTGAGCACGACGAGGCCGAGCGCCATCAGGCTGAAATACTCGGCCGGGCCGAAGGCGATGGCAATGCTGGCAAGCTTCGGCGCCACCAGCATCAGGGCGATCAGCGCAAACGTGCCCGCGGCGAAGGAGCCGAAAGCGGAGATGCCGAGGGCGGGGCCCGCACGGCCCTGCTTCGCCATCTGGTGACCGTCGATGCAGGTGACGACGGAGGCCGCCTCGCCGGGGATGTTGACCAGGATCGAGGTGGTCGAGCCGCCATACATCGAGCCGTAATAGATGCCGGCCATCATGATGATGCCGGATTCCGGTGTCCCCGACAGCGTCACGGGCAGCAGCAGCGACATTGCCGAGATCGGCCCGATGCCCGGCAGCACGCCGACCAGCGTGCCGATGAAGACGCCGATGAAGCAGTAGAGCAGGTTGATCGGCAGCAGCGCGACGCCGAATCCATGGGCCACATTGACGAGCGTATCCATGCGATCAACCGATCCCGAACAGGCCTGAGGGCAACTGGATCAACAGCAGCCGCTTGAGCACCCACCACATGCCAGATGGCACCAGCACGGCGATCGGGACCGCCAACGTCCAGCGCACCGGATCGATCAGCCGCAACAGCAGCAGCATCAGCGGAATCGACGACAACAGGAATCCCAGCGGCTCCAGCGCGAACGAGAATGCAGTGAGGCAGGCGATGACGAGAAGCGGCTTGCTCCAGCGCACATTCTCCCAGCGCGAGGCCAGTGTCGGACCGCCCTCGGTGACCGCCGAGACGATGATGGCGCCTGCGAACACGCACATCAGGATGCCTGTATAGAACAGCACGTAGCCCGAACCGGGATCGTTGATGGTGCCGAGCCTGAGCTTCAAGCCCGACCAGATCACGAAGCCGCCAAGCGCGAGCCCGATCAGTCCGCCCCAGAGCTCAGAATTGCTGAGGCGGAGCTTGACGTTCGTTTGGTTGCTCATCGATTCCCTCTCGTGCCCCGGACGCGGCGCAGCACCGTAAGTGCGTTCACGCGCGTCTTCAACGCGCTATGGTGATGCGCTGCCGAGCCGGGGGCCCATGAAGTTAGGAAAAAGGTGGGGCCCGGCTTTGCGGTGCAGCGCTGAAGAAGCGCTGCACCGCGTCCGGGACGCGTAAGTAGCTCAGCTCTACTTCTTCGCAAGCCCGAGCGTCTCGATCACCTTGCGCTCGGAGGCCGTGACCTCGACGACGAACTTCTTGTAGTCCTCGGTGTTCTTGTAGTTCGGAACCATGTCGTATTTGGCGAGCGTCGCCACGACTGCCGGGTCGTCGATCGCCTTCTTGAAGGCATCGTGCAGCTTGGCGACGATCTTGGGATCCATGCCCTTCGGGCCGGCTATGCCGAACGGGGAATCGTACACCATGGGATAGCCGAGCTCCTTCAGCGTCGGCACATCGGGATAGTTCGGCGAGCGTGCGCCGGTCCACACCATCAGGAGCCGCAGCTTGCCGGCGTCCACCAGCGGCCGCCATCCCGTCGAATCGGCTTGAAGCATGGTGTGCTGTCCCAGCACGGCCGCGTTGGTCTCTGCGCCGCCCTTGAAAGGGACCTGGGTCAGCTTGATGCCGGACATCGCAGCGATCTGCTCCATGCCGATATGCAGCGAGGTGCCGGCGCCCGGCGTGGCGTAGGTCACCTTGCCCGGGTTGGCCTTTGCGAACTCCACTACGTCCTTCCAGCTCTTGAACTGCGACTCCGCACTGGTCGTGACGCCGAAAGTGTAGCCGGTGAGATGGACGATGTAGCTGAAGTCCTTCGCCGGATCCCACGATACCTCCTGCATCAGCGGCAGGCGGAACACCGTGATCGGGATCTGCGAGATGGTATAGCCGTCAGGCTTCGCGGCCGCGGCCATGGTCGCCGGTCCCACCGTGCCGCCACCGCCGGCCTTGTTGTCGATCACGATCGGCTGACCCAGGATCTTCGAGGCGCTGTCGGCAATCGCGCGCATCGAGATATCGGTCGATCCGCCGGCCGGCCATGGCACGATCAACGTGATCGGCTTGCTCGGATAGTCCTGCGCACTGGCGGCAGTGGGGAACAATGCGCCCATGACAGCGTACGCCGCGGCAAATGCGATCGTCTTCAGCACGTATCCCGACATCGAAACGCCTCCCTCGCAGCGGCCCCTTTGGGTCGCCGCCTCTTGTTCTTGTGAGGCGATTGTTCCTGAAATCGAGGGAGAAGAAAAGCGCATTGCGCGGACCGCGCGCGGCCATCGATTGGGCCATGCCGGCAGAACCGGCACATGCGACAATTCGTCGTTCGGCCGCGTGCCGAGAGGCGGAATTTGAGGGGGAGAAGCCGTCAGGCCACGCGCCGGACCATGTTCAGCCTCTCGATGGTGCGGCCGACCTCCGATGCGAGACAGGGCTTGCCGAAATAATAGCCCTGCACGGCAGTGCAGCCGCATTCGCGAACGAAATCGAGCTGTTCCTCGGTCTCCACCCCCTCCGCCGTGGTCTCGACGCCGAGCACGGAGCCGAGGCTTGCGATCGTTCGGACGATGGCAACGCTCTCCGGGCTTTCGCCGAGCGTGCCGACGAAGGAGCGGTCGATCTTGATGCGGTCGAAGGGAAACTTGCGCAAATAGCTCAGCGAGGAATAGCCGACGCCGAAATCGTCGAGGCTGACGCGCACCCCTAACGTGCGGAGCTGGTGCAGGATCTCGATCGTCGCCTCGCTGTCATCGAGCAGCGCCGTCTCCGTGACCTCTAGCTCGAGCCGTTGCGGCGGCAGGCCAGCTTCTGCAAGCGCGCTTGTGACCATCGCCACCAGTCCGCGGGAGCGGAATTGCACCGGCGACAGGTTCACCGCAACGGTGACATCGGGCCAGGACGTGGCGGCCGCGCAGGCCGTGCGCAGCACCCATTCGCCGATCGGTACGATCAGCCCGTTCTCCTCCGCAATCGGAATGAACTCGGCCGGAGAGACGAAGCCGCGCGAGGGATGTTTCCAGCGCAGCAGTGCCTCGAAGCCGGTGAGCTCGCAGGAGTCGAGCCGCATCTGCGGTTGAAACACCAGGTGGAATTCATGTCGTTCGAGCGCACCGGCCAGATCCTGCTCCAACGCGTGCCGGCTGCGCGCCTCTTCCTCCATCTCGGGCTCGAACAGCTGAAAGGCTCCGCGCCCCCTGGCCTTGGCTTGGTACAGCGCGAGGTCGGCGCATTTCATCAGCTCGTCGGCATCGAGCCCATGGTCGGGTGCGATCGCGATGCCGACGGAGACGCCGACATGGATCGACTGGCTCTCCAATGGCGGCGGATGACCGATGATGTCGACGAGGCGGCGGGCGAGCTCCTCGGCCGATTGCGGCTGCGGTCCGCGCTGGAGGATGGCGAACTCGTCGCCGCCGAGGCGCGCGACGGTATCGTGCTCGCCGACATTCTCCTTCAGGCGCGCTGCGACCCAGCGCAGCAATCGGTCGCCCGCGGCATGGCCGAGACGATCGTTGACGGTCTTGAAGTTGTCGAGGTCGAAGCACAGCACGGCCATGGCGCCGCCGGCGATCGCGACCTGGTTCAGCCCCTCGCCCATCTTCTCGCGGAACAGCGTGCGGTTGGGCAGGTCGGTGAGCGAATCGTGCTGCGCCATATGCGCCACCCGGGCCTGGGCCTTGTGACGCTCGGTGACGTCTTCGTAGGTGACGACCCAGCCGCCGTGCTCCATCCGCTTGTGATTGAGCTTGATGATGCGGCCGTCGCTCAGGTGCCGGTGCAACGTGTGCTCGCCCTCGCGCAACCTCTCGACATAGTCGGCATAGAGCCTGGCGCCGGTCATGTTCGGATGGATGCCGAGCTCGCAGCCGTACTCCATAATCTCTCGCATCGAGACGCCGGGCTTCACGATCTCCGGCGACAGTCCGTACATCTCGAGATAACGGCGGTTGCAGACGATCACGCGCAGGCTCGAATCGAGCATGCATAGGCCCTGGCTCATGTTGTTCAGTGCAGCGTCGAAGCGCCGATATTGCTCGCTCAGCTCCTCGACCGCGTGCTCGCGCTCGGTGATGTCCTCATAGGTGGCGACGAAGCCGCCCTCGGCGAGTGCGCAGTAGCGCACCGACACCACGGTGTCGTTCGCCATGCGCCGGCGCATTGGCGAGGAATCGCGCTTCGCAATGCTCGTGCAGGCGGCTTCGAGGAGCTGTTGCGGACTGTATTCGGAGGAGAATGCACCTTTCGCCATCGAACGTTCGATCAGCTCGGCGAGATGCGTGCCGGGCCTGGTCTCCTCCGGCGACAGCCGGTAGATCTTGCGGTAGGTGGCGTTGCAGACCCGAAGCCGCATGTCGCTGTCGTAGAAGGCGAGGCCGTGCGCCATGTTCTCCAGCGCCGCATCGAGGATGAAGTTCTGCTGCCTCAGCGTTTCCTCGTATTGCAGCCGCTCCGTGACGTCCTCGTGCACCGTCACCCAGCCGCCGTCGGGCAGGAAGCGGGAGACCGCCTGGACCATCCGTCCGTCGTAACGCATCACCAGCAGGGTCTTCGCCTTCCTGCGGCGCACATCTTCCAGCCGGCTTTCGTAAAATTCGTCGTTCGACATGCCCGGCAGGTTGCCGCGCGACATCCAGTGCTCGATCACCGTGCAATGCGGAACGCCCGGCTTCACGATCTCGGGATCGAGGTCGTAGAGCTTCAGGAACCGTTCGTTGCAGACGACGACGCGGCTGTCGACGTCGTACATGATGAGGCCGTGCGACATGTTGGCGAGGGCGTGCTGGCTGCGCTCGGTCTGCAAGCGCAATTCCGCTTCGAGCCGGGCGAGGCGGCTGACATCGTCGCAGATCGTCATCCAGCCGCCGCCGGGGAGTGGCTTCAGATCGAGCGACATGACGAGGCCGCTCGCAAGCCGCTGCTCGGTCCGGAACGGCTTGCCGGCGGCGATCTGCGCGATCCGCGCCGAATACAACGCGTCGAGCTCGTCTTGCGGAAAGTTGCCGCGCCTCGCGCTGTGCGCGAGCACCTCTCGGTAGCTCGTGCCGACCCGCACGATCTCGGCCGACATGTCGAACAGCGTGAGATAGCGCTGGTTCACCAGCACGATCCGGTTGTCGACGTCGTAGACGCAGACGCCCTGCTCCATGTGGTCGAGCGCAAGCTGGCTCAGGACGACCAGGGCGTCCGGGCCCTGCTCGCGGCGTGCACCAGGCTCGTTGTCGCGGGTCGACATCATGGGCTCGGCGGGACCTCGGCAGGCAATAGACTTGATGCAACCTAATTCAGCCGCCGAGGGTAGCGATGAGGCCGGAAAATTCCCTTAAGCGCTGTAGTTTACGGAGGGTGACCGGCGATGGTGAGAGCGTGCGCAAATGGCCAGCCGACAAGGCGATAGCCTGTAGCCGGATGCGCGGAGCGAGATTCGGGGCGACCGTTCCCGCATGTCGCTGCGCTCATGCGGGCTACAGGGCCGAGCGCTGCCCTAAGGCCCGTACAGCACAAGCTCCGTATCCGTCAGATCGCCGAGCTGCGGCCGGTGCGGGCCCTTGAAGTATTTGCGGCCGCGCCGTTCGGTATAGAGACCGACGAGGCCGGGAATCGGGCCATTGGAATCGACGGCCACCGAGATCTTGCCGAGCCGCAGCAGCAACCGGCCGATGCGGCCGGCGCATTCGGCATACTCCTCGGCACTTCGGCAATAGATCAGCTTCATCGCGGGCGGTGCGATAAAGCCGCGGCGGATGCGAACCGGTTGCAGGATGAAGGGGAACGTTCCCTTCGGCGTGCGGCAGACGAGGCTGAGGCAATTGTAGCGCGCATGCCGCGTCAGGAGCTCGGCCTCGGTGTCGGAGAGCCCCTTGATCTCTTTGGCGTGTGGCGGGATGACCTCGATCGCGCTCCAGCGCGGCGCGCGCGACAGCGCAGGGACCGAGAAGAATATGCCGCGGCAATAGGCGCGAAAGCCCTGCGTCTCGATGATCGGCCAGGTCCACGGCGCCGGGCTGATGTTGAAATACGTGACGTCCTTGTGCCGCTGGGCGATCTTGGTCAGTAGCGGGGCGTAGTTGCGGTAGGCCGGGTCGACATACCAGCTCGACAGGTTGCATCGGATGGCGGTCTCTTCGCCGTCCTTGCGCGCCGTGTAGATCAAGAGCAGCACGCCGACCGGCGTGCCGCCGTCGTCGAGCATGTAGCCGAAGCGCGGATAGCCCTCCGGCACGGGCCGGAAGGCCTGCCGGCGCAGGCCCTCAACCCAGTATTCGCGCGAACGTCCCACGAAGCCGCGCGTCAGCAGGTCCGCGATCCTCTCGACGTCGGACTCGGTGATCTCGCGGCATCGGACCTTGGTATGGATCACGCTCGTCTTGCCCGTGGAAATGGTCGACCTCTTACCTTAGCGCCAGCCTTCGCCATGAGCCTCGGCCGCGACATGCGGCTGCAAGCCCAGGACGTCCCGCACCTTCGCCGGCCAGGCGGAAAGATCCGTGCCGTGGGTGTGGAACATGGCGACGGCCAGACGGTCCATGCCGAAGGCAACGCAGCCGGTATGGGCCGGCTCGCCGTTGGCGTCCTGGATTCCCCAGGTCGTGCCGAAATGCTCGCGGTGATAATTGAAGCTCATGCAGGCGGTCGGCTGCTCTTCCGAGCGCAGCGGGATAAGGAGCTCGAACTTGAGCTGCTGCTGCTTCTGGCTCACCGCCTTCATCTGGCCGACCCGGCCGAAGAAAGGATCGCTGGCGTAGTCGACGCGGAAGGTGAGGCCGAGATCGCGGGCGATCGCCTGCGCGCGCACCATCCAGCGCTCGCGGAAATCGGCGACGTCCTCGGGACTGCCGATGCAGACATATTCGCGCATCCGGAACGATTGCAGCCGGTCGAGATGCTTCGACGGCTCGCGGCGGAAGCAATCCGCCGCGACGTCGAAGCGCAGGCCGCCCTTCGGCAATTGGCCACGGCTCGCCGCGATCGGGTAGACCGGATAGCAGGCGGCGGGTGACAGCACGAGATCGGCGGGGGACAGCGAGGTCGTCCAGTCGCCGCCGGCGTCGAAGCGGCTCACCGCGGCATTGATCTCGCGCTCGGTGCCGTGCAGGCCGCAGACGCAGCCGAGCAGGTTCGGAAAGCTCTTGAGATAGCCGGATTTCTCCAGCTGGGCGCGGCTCATCACCGGCGGGAAGCGCATCACTTCGGTGCCGGTCTCGCGATGGCTGGTGATCAGCGCGGCAAGCTTCTCGACGATGCCCTCATAGAGCGCGGTGCGGGCGTAGACGCCGTCGGCGCCCATGCGGTGAAACAGCTTGTCGGCGAGATGATCGAGCGGATCAATCATCTGCGGCGCGGTGGCGGGCGAGTCGGGGAGGACGGCAATGTTCATGGTTCGATGTCCTGCTATCTCAAAATTGT
The DNA here is from genome assembly GCF_015291725.1 of Bradyrhizobium sp. CCBAU 51765. Lineage (GTDB taxonomy): Bacteria > Pseudomonadota > Alphaproteobacteria > Rhizobiales > Xanthobacteraceae > Bradyrhizobium > Bradyrhizobium liaoningense. The sequence goes on along the minus strand of NZ_CP030038.1, from coordinate 8,309,573 downwards.
TCTTGTTGATTCAGCCGCCGAGGCATTTCAGTCGCGGAGGCTCGCCGGCACTCCGCTCATCAGCGTCGACGTCGCAGCGTTGGCCAAGATGCGGTCGTTGTTGATCATGATCGGCGACGACAGCACGTCGCGCAGATGGCGGCCCATGGTGAACTCGCCGTCGTTGCGGTAGCCGGAAAGACCCGCGGTGCGCATCGCATGCATCACGGTCTCGACCGCGAGCTCGGAGGCCTGCACCTTCAGCAGCGTGATGGAGGACTGGAAGTCGAGCGAGCTCAGCGCACGCTCGTCATGCTCGGCGACGGCAAAAGCATCGATGTTGGCGGCGATCAGCGCGCGGAGTTTGGCCAGCGACATCTTGGCGGCGGTGAAATGCGCCGCGGCCGGCGGCATTTGTCCACCCGAGGAGCGCGCCGCCTTGCGGATGAAGGCCTGCGCGCGGGTCACGGCCGCAGCGGCAATGCCGGCCCAGACCGACGACCAGCACAGATGCGCGAACGGCGTCATGGTCTGGGCGTGGATCTTGTCGTAGGCTTCAGGGAACACGCGGTCTGCGGGGCAGTCGACCTTCAGCTCGAATCCGGTCGAGCAGGTGCCGCGCATGCCGAGCGTTTCCCAGCCCAGCGTCCGCTTCAGCGAATAATCGTCCTTGGCGAGCGCCAGCAGCACCTGGTCGGAGGCGACGGCATCGGTGGCGCGGCGGGCGATGGTGACGAGGCCATCGGCTTCGGCGCCGTACGAGATCACGGTGGCGTCGCGCGTCAGCGAGACGGTGTCGCCGGCATGATCGACCGCGGCGGCGCTGGCGCGGATGTTGCCGCCGTTCTGGCCCTCAGTGGTGGAGGAGGCGAGCAGCCATTGGTCGCGGGCGACCCGGCGCATCATGGTCTCCATCCAGGGAATGCCATGGCCGTGCCTGATGATGCAGGCGACCTTGGTCTGGTGCATCGCGTAGATCATCGCGGTGGACGCGCAGGCGCGTCCGAGCGTGTAGCAGATGTCGGTGACGTCATGGATCGAAGCGCCGAAGCCGCCGAACTCGACCGGAACCATCACGCCGAGCAGCTTCTGCTCGCGTGCGACCTCGAACGCCTTGTGCGGGAAACGGGCGTCGCGGTCGACCCCGTCTGCGTCGGCCGCAGCAGCGGCGGCGGTCCGGGCGGCGCGCTCGATCAGGGAGGGGCCCTGCTCGAGGAAGCTCGTCTGCATCTCATCGACAGTAAGGACCGCTTCACGCACGTTCATGCTCGTCCGCCTCCGTTTTGCCGTTCGGGATCGCCGGCATCATTCGCGATGCCGCCGGTGATCCTCCGGCCATCTTTGCTTGTGAGACGAGGCTACGGATTTAATTCAAATTCGTCGATGAAATAGAGGGTAAACAAAGCCCAATTCCGGACGAACAGTTAAGGGCCGGTTGTTTGCATCACCGGATTTCCCAGCATCGCGTTAGGACTCTGGAAGATGCCTGAATTCCGGACAATCTGAGTCATCGTTTACTAAGAAACGCGAAGTATTGGTGACGCCCATTGCAGGACCGGCAAGCCGTGCCCATCGTAGCCGGCAGTCCGGTCCGACCTCGTTAGACAGATGGGAATTTGCCGATGCAGGCCTTCAATACCGACGTGCGCAATCGCATCATCAAGCTGGTGAAGGGCATCCTCGAACAGAATTTACTCATCGCAGACGTCACGTCTTCCGCCAAGCTCGTTGATGTCGGCCTGACGTCGATGGACATGGTCAATCTGATGCTCGGCGTCGAAGCCGAGTTCGATTTCACCATTCCGCAGTCCGAGATCACGCCGGAGAATTTCCAGTCCGTCGAGACGCTGGAGCGGATGATCGCGACCCAGCTGCAGCCGGCGACCGCGGCCTAGTCAAGACCACAGGTGTCGTCCCTGCGTTCGCAGGGACGACACCGAGTGTGCGGCCATTGGCCCCTCACACCATCGGCATCGCCCCTCCAGCCCCGTTTCAAAACCGCCGCAAAGCTGGCATAGCTTAACCATGTCACACATGGCGGACAGGTTGGAGCAGGCATGACGCAGGCGGTATTGGGTATCATCGGCGGCTCGGGCATCTATGACCTCCCGGGCCTCGAGGGTGCGCGCGAAGAGGTGATCAAGAGCCCCTGGGGCGAGCCGTCTGCACCCTTGCGGCGCGGCTCCATCGCCGGCCTGCCGATCGTGTTCCTGCCGCGGCATGACAAGGGCCACCGGCTCTCCCCCTCCGACATCAATTATCGCGCCAATATCGACGTGCTGAAGCGGGCCGGCGTCACCGACCTGATCTCGCTCTCGGCCTGCGGCTCCTTCAGGGAGGAACTGCCGCCCGGGACTTTCGTTCTTGTCGACCAGTTCGTCGACCGTACCTACAAGCGAGAGAGCTCGTTCTTCGGCCGCGGCTGCGTCGCGCATGTGTCGATGGCGCATCCGGTCTCGCCGCGGCTGCGCATCCATCTCGCGGCGGCGGCCGAAGCCGAGGGCATCGCGGTCGCGCGCGGCGGCACTTATGTCTGCATGGAGGGGCCGCAATTCTCCACTTACGCAGAAAGCATGACCTACAAGACATCAGGTTATTCCGTGATCGGCATGACCAACATGCCCGAGGCGAAGCTCGCGCGCGAGGCGGAGATCTGCTACGCCACCGTCGCGATGGTGACTGATTTCGACTGCTGGCATCCCGATCACGACGCCGTCACCGTCCAGGACATCATCCGCGTGCTGACGTCCAACGCCGATAAGGCCAAGGCCTTGGTGGCGCGGCTGGCCAAGGAATTTCCGCGCGAGCACGAGCCATGCCCGATCGGTTCGGACCGTGCGCTCGACACGGCGCTGATCACGGCGCCCGAGGCGCGCGATCCGGAGCTTCTGAAGAAGCTCGATGCGGTGGCCGGGCGCATCCTGCGGGCGTGATGTGAAAGGCAGAATGCCATGAAGGTCGACGGCAAGCATTTCCGCAGCATCTGGCGCGAGCGCGATGGCTGGTCGGTCGGCGCGATCGATCAGCGCAGGTTGCCGCACGAGTTCGTCATCGCGCGCCTGACCTCCTGTAAGGACGCTGCCGTCGCGATCCGCGACATGCTGGTGCGCGGTGCGCCGCTGATCGGCGCGACGGCCGCCTATGGAATGGCGCTCGCGATGCGCGAGGATGCCTCGGATGCAGGCCTGAAGCGCGCCTATGACACGCTCGTCGTGGCGCGGCCGACCGCGATCAATCTGAAATGGGCCCTGGACGAGATGCGCGCGACGCTCGCGCCGATCGACCCCCTTGAAAGGGCGGAAGCCGCCTATGCGCGTGCCGACGAGATCGTCGAGCAGGACGTCGAGATCAATCGCGGCATTGCCGGCAACGGTCTGAAGCTGATCGAGGCGATCGCGGCCAAGAAGCCGGGGCAGGCGGTCAACGTGCTGACCCATTGCAACGCCGGCTGGCTCGCCACCGTCGATTGGGGCACGGCGACGGCGCCGATCTATCTCGCGCATGAGCGCGGCCTCAAGATCCATGTCTGGGTCGACGAGACACGCCCGCGCAACCAGGGCGCCTCGCTGACGGCCTGGGAGCTCGGCCATCACGGCGTGCCGCACACCGTGATCCCGGACAATACCGGCGGGCACCTGATGCAGCACGGCATGGTCGATCTCGCCATCGTCGGCACCGACCGCGTCGCCGCCAATGGCGACGTCTGCAACAAGATCGGCACCTATCTGAAGGCGCTTGCCGCGCATGACAACGGCGTGCCGTTCTACGTCGCGCTGCCGTCGCCGACGATCGATTTCGCCGTCCATGACGGCATCCGCGACATCCCGATCGAGCAGCGCAGCGGCACGGAGGTCACCGACATGACCGGCCGCACCGCCGACGGAAGGCTGGAGACGGTTCGTATCGTGCCGGAGAACTCGCCGGTCGCGAACTACGCGTTTGACGTGACGCCGGCGCGGCTTGTCACCGGCCTCATCACCGAACGCGGCGTGCTGAAGGCGGATCGTGACTCGCTGGCGTCTGCATTCCCCGAACGGATCGCCGCTGCGGCGAAGTAGCTCTCGTAGGGTAGGCAAAGGCGCACTTGCGCCGTGCCCACCACTTCATTCCGCCGCGAGCTTTGGCGAGCACGCTTCGCTGTGCTCGCAATGACGGAGTATGACGCGCGCTAGCTCAGCTTCAATCCCGTCGCCGCCTCGAGTTCCGCAATCGCCTGGGCACCGCCTGTGACCTTGATCGTCGTCATGCCCATCTGACGCGCGGGCTTCAGATTGACGCCGAGATCGTCGAGATAGACGCACTTCTGCGGATCGACCTTCAGCGTCTCGACCATCATCCGGTAGATGCGCGGGTCGGGCTTGCGCAGTCCGATCTTGGCGGATTCGATGACGTGATCGAACAGCACCATGACTTCGGCGATGTAAAGCGAGCGTCCCGTCAGGCTGCCGATCGCATTGGCCGGGAGGTTGTTAGTGATGCAGCCGGTCTTGAATTGCGCTTTGATGCGCTTCAGCGCCTCGACCATTTCAGGGCGGAGGTCGCCCTGCAGCAGCGGCAGCACGTCGCGGCCGCGCACCTCTGCGCCGAGCGCGAGCGATTCGGCGGCGAACAATTCGTCGAAGGTGTCGATGTCCACCTCGGCCCGCTCGAACTTGGCCCAGGCGTTCTCCAGGTGGTTGGCGGCATTGGTGCGCCGGATGATGTCGATGGGCAGGCCGCGCTCGGTCTCGAACCGCGTGAACGCCTCGAATGGTGAGCTCGTCAGCACGCCGCCAAAATCAAAGATCACAGCCTCGATCGTCAATGTCCTGTCCTCGTCAATTCCTTTCCAAGAGGGCTAGCATGCGGTATCGGCAAGAGCCAGTCCGAAGCCTCCCTCCTTCACTGATGCTGTCGCCAAAGCGTGTTCCCATGAAGAAGCTCGCCATGTTCATCGCAGCAGCGCTGCTGCTCGCCACGCCTGCCCACGCCATCGTCGGCGGCGGCACGCCGCAGGCCGATGGTGTCGCGCGCGCCGTCGTCACCATCGTCGGTTCGCGCGGCAATTTCTGCACCGGCAGCCTGATCGCCCCGAGGCTGGTGTTGACGGTCGCCCATTGCGTGCAGCCCGGCGCCGACTACAAGATCGTCGATCGCGGCGCCGACGGCCAGCCGCAATTGCTGAACGTCCGCGCCGTTGCGATCCATCCGAATTTCAACATGCAGGCCATGCAGGCGCACCGTGCCACCGCCGACGTGGCGCTGCTGCAGCTGGATATTCCACTCAAGGGAAAATCCACGGTGACGGTCGGCACGCCGACGATTCCAATTCAGGTCGGCAGCCGCTTCGTCATTGCCGGCATCGGCGTCACCGTGCGCGGTGACGGCAAGAGCGGCGGCACGACGCGCGTAGCCGGCCTCGTTGCGACCGGGCAGCCCGGCACGCTCCAGATTCGTCTGGTTGATCCCGTAACCAACGGTGTTCGCGACGGAATTGGCGCCTGCACCGGCGATTCCGGCGGCCCCGTGTTCGAGGACAGGCCGAATGGTCCCGTGCTCGTCGGGATCATCAGCTGGTCGACAGGGCCGAACGGCGCCGCCGGTTGCGGCGGATTGACCGGCGTCACGCCGCTCACGCTCTATCGCGACTGGATTTTGCAGACCGCGCGGAGCTGGGGTGCGGCGCTGTGATTTGACCGCGACTTGATCTATGTCATTTTGTAGCGGAAGCGCGGCGGGCGAAACTGCCCGGCGCGGAGGAAACGCGCCGTCCGGTCAAGGGCGGCCACAAAAACAAGCAAGGCATAGAAACAACAATGAATGTCGCTGTTCGCAGTCACGCCACGGCCAAACAGGCTTCTGAACATTTCGACGTGCTGATCGTCGGCGCCGGCATCTCCGGCATCGGCAGCGCCTATCACATCCAGAAGCAGCTTCCGGGCACGAGCTACGTCATCCTGGAGACGCAGGAAACATTCGGCGGCACCTGGAGCACACATCGCTATCCCGGCATTCGCTCCGACAGCGATCTCCATACCTTTGGCTACAGCTTCAAGCCGTGGGTCGGCCCGCCGATCGCGACCGCCGAGGAAATCCTCGCCTATATGAAAGAGGTGATCGACGACAACGATATCGCGCGGCACATCCGCTACAAGCACAAGATCAATTCGGCGAGCTGGTCGAGCGAGCAGAATCTCTGGACCATCGAGGCGGTGACGACCGACACCGGCGAGCCGAAGATCTTCACCGCCAACTTCCTCTGGATGTGCCAGGGCTATTATCGCCATTCGGAAGGCTACACGCCACAATGGAAGGGCATGGACCGCTTCAAGGGCCGCATCGTCCATCCCCAGACCTGGCCCGATGATATCGACCTTACCAACAAGAAGGTGGTCGTGATCGGCTCGGGCGCGACGGCGGCAACGCTGGTGCCGAACATCGCGGACCAATGCGCGCATGTCACCATGCTGCAGCGCTCGCCGACTTACTTCCGCCTGGGCCGCAACGCCATCGAGATCGCGGAAGAATTGCGCCGGCTTCAGGTCGACGAAGCCTGGATCCATGAGATCGTGCGGCGCAAGATCCTGTTCGAGCAGGATGCGTTCACGAAGCTCTGCGTGTCCAAGCCCGAGCAGGTCAAGAAGGAGCTGATCGGCCAGATCAGCGCCGTGCTCGGCCCGGACTACGACGTCGAGACCCACTTCACGCCGAAATACCGGCCGTGGCGGCAGCGCATCGCCTTCGTGCCGGATGCCGATTTGTTCAAGGGCATCGCCAGCGGCAAGGCCTCGGTCGTGACCGACGAGATCGAATGCTTCGTCGAGAACGGCATCCAGCTCAAATCGGGCAAGGTGCTCGAGGCCGACATCATCGTCACCGCGACCGGGTTCAACCTCGCCGCGCTCGGCGACATCGCGTTCGAGATCGACGGCAAGCCGCTCGCTTTTGGCGACACCGTCACCTATCGCGGCATGATGTTCACGGGCGTGCCCAACATGGTCTGGGTGTTCGGCTACTTCCGCGCCAGCTGGACGCTACGCGTCGACCTCGTCGCCGATTTCGTCTGCAGGCTGCTCGGACACATGAAGGCGAAAGGTGCCAGGAAGGTCGAGGTCAAGCTGCGTCCCGAGGACCACAACATGCCGATCCTGCCCTGGATCGATCCGGAGAACTTCAATCCCGGCTACATGATGCGCAACATGGACCTCTTGCCCAAGCGCGGCGACAAGCCGGAATGGCAGCATAGCCAGGATTACTGGACCGAGAAGGACGAGATCCCGAAGACGGACCTGGACGACAAGGCGTTCGTTTACAATTGAAGATCCCGACGTAAGGGGCGGTTAGCGATCGCCACACACTCCGCTGTCGTCCCGGGGCGCGAAGCGAGCCCGGGACCCATGCTCTCAGGCGATGGTTATAGAGTGAGCTGGCCACTCCGAGTCTTCGCCAAATATCTCCCTGTGGCTATGGGTCCCGGATCTGCGCGCCGCTTCGCTTGTCCGGGACGACACTGTTGGCTGGGCTAGCGGCGCTCCAACTCATTCGCACCGCCGCTACGAATTCCGCCTCGTCGCATTCGCCGCAATGGCCGCCGCGGCCGTCCGGTTCTCCACGCCGAGCTTGGCGTAGATCTGCTCGAGATGCTTGTCGACCGTGCGCGGGCTGAGGCCCAGAATCTGCGCGATGTCGCGGTTGGTCTTGCCCTTGCTGAGCCAGGCCAGAACCTCTCCCTCGCGCGTGGTGAGGCCGAGCTCGCTGGTGAATTCGGGTGGCAGAGCGGTGCCGGATTCCCTGGAGAGCCGCAGCAGGAATTCGTTCGGCGCGGTCTCACCCATGTAGAAGAGCCGAAGTTGCGGATTGTCGGGCAAGGAAGCTCCTTGCGACTTCGAGCTGCCCTTGGCCCTGGCCTGCTCCAGCCATTGCAGCAGCGCTGGCGGCAGGGCGAAATCGTCGGCCTGCGCGCCGTGATGGTCGGACAGCAGTTTCTGCGCCTGCGGCGTCGCCCACAGCACGTTGCCCTGGCGGTTGACCGCGAACAGGAACCGGCCGGAGACGTCGAGCGCGGTGCGCGCGCTCTGGGTCAGCCGGGCATTGCCGAGATGGACGCGGATGCGCGCCAGCATTTCCTCGATCACGATCGGTTTGGTCACGTAGTCGACGCCGCCAGCTTCAAGCCCGCGCACGATGTGCTCGGTCTCGGCAAGGCCCGTCATGAAGATCACGGGCACGTTGGCGAGACCGGCATCGCGCTTGAGCCGGCGGCAGGTCTCGAAGCCGTCGATGCCGGGCATCACGGCATCGAGCAGAATGATGTCGGGCGTGATCTGCTCGATGATGCGCATCGCCGCGGCGCCGTCGAGCGCCACCATGACCGTCATGCCGGCGCCGTCGAGCGCGTCGGTGAGCAGCCGCAGCGTCTCCGGAGAGTCATCGACAACGAGCGCGACGTCGCGCTTCTTCGACTCAATGTTCATACGCGTGCAACGTCTTCAATGTGGCCATGTACTGGTCGAGATCGAAGCGATCGACCAGCGACCGCATCTGCGCGACGAAGTCGGCATGCTCAGGATGTTCGCTGCCGATCTCGTCCAGCTTCAACTGGATACCCCTGACGTAGCCGATCTGGCCGAGCCCGATCAGCGCCTCGATGTGCCGCACCGGCGGCTTCGATCCGGTCTCGGGACGCCAGAACGGTACCGCGATCTCGTCCGAGCCGTATTGCCATTCGATCTTGAGCAGCTGGCGGATCGTTTCCAGGAGCCGCGGGATGTCGATCGGCTTCATCAGATAGCCGTCGTGGAAGGGTTGCGCCAGCGGAGCGCCGTGCGCCTCCAACGCGCTTGCCGACACCATGAGGATGCGCGCCTGGTGATGGCCGCTCGCGCGCAAGGCCTCGGCGACGGTCCAGCCGTCCATGGCAGGCATCGAGATGTCGAGCAGGAACAGATCGGGCCGGCAATGCTGTGCCAGCGCGAGGCAGCCGGCGCCGTCCGGCGCGCTGAGCAGGATGAAACCGAGCGGGGTCAGCACCTCGCGCAGGAGATCGCGGTGCACGGGGTCGTCGTCGGTGACGAGGATCGTCTTGCGCGCGCCGTGATAGCCGGAGACCGGGGCCTCGACCGGCGCGATGCGTTGCGGATTGGTGACCTCCGAGAGCAGAATCTTGACCTTGAACGTTGAGCCGGTGCCGACCGTGCTCACGACCTTGATATCGCCGCCCATCACGCCGGCGAGCAGGCGGCTGATGGTGAGGCCGAGGCCGGTCCCGGTCTGCGGCTGCGAGACGCCAAGCGCACCGCGCTCGAAAGGCGCGAAGATGCGTTCGAGATCGTCGCCCCGGATGCCCGGGCCGGTGTCCATCACCTCGAACTCGGCGACGGGGCTGCGATAGTGCACGACGAACTGCACGCTGCCTGACTGGGTGAATTTGATGGCGTTCGAGAGCAAGTTGATCAGCACCTGACGCAGCCGCTTCTCGTCCGCATAGACCACGAGTGGCAGCGACGCCGGCCGCCTGAACACGAAATCGACGCCTTTGGCCGCGGCCTGAAGGCGGAACATGCCGACGAGCTGCTCGAGAAATTCGCCGAGGCGCACCTCGTCGCGCGACAGATACAGCCGCCCCGCCTCGATCTTGGAGATGTCCAGAATGCCGTCGATCAGGCCGGACAGGTGGTCGGCGCTGCGGCGGACGACGCGGACCTGGTCGCGCGGCTTCGGGCCCAGTGTCGTATCCTGCTCGAGCAGCTGGGCATAGCCGCTGATCGCGTTCAGCGGCGAGCGCAGCTCATGGCTCAGGCCCACCACGTAGCGGCTCTTGGCCAAATTGGCGGATTCGGCGACCTCCTTGGCACGTTGGAGCTCGGCATCGGTGCGCTTGTGCGCGTCGATCTCCTGGATCAGCAGCGTGGTCTGCCGCCGCGTCTCGGCCTCGGCGGCGCGGCGGCTCTGCTGCGCCAGCACGAACAGCCAGGCAACCACGCCGATGATGATGCTGAGCGAGAAGAACACCTTCCACAGCACGTCCGAGACGAGCTCGTTCTCGCCATGGACGCTCGCCGACGTCTGCAGATAGATCAGTCCCAGCACCAGGGCGACCAGGCCGGCGGAGACCACGAACACGCCGATATAGTGGCCGAGCTGCGAGTTGATCCGGGCGTAGATCGGTTGCGGCATCAGCTTGCCCAGCGTCTCCGAAACCTGCGCCTGAATTCGAGCGTGCGGCTTGCAGAGATCGTGGCAGCGCGCGTCCAGTGAACAGCACAGCGAGCAGATCGGGCCGGCGTAGGCGGGGCAGGAGGCCATGTCCTCCGGCTCGAACGCGTGCTCGCAGATACAGCACTGGATCGCCTCGAGGTTCTGCCAGCTCCGCTTCGGCTTGCGTGCGATGTAGTACTTGCCGTCCGTGGCCCAGGCAATCAACGGCGCGGCGAGGAAGGCCACGGCGAGTGCTATGAAGGCCGACAGCGCCTTCGCGGTAGGTCCGAACAGGCCGTAAAAGGCGCTGATGGAGACGATGGTTGCGATCGTCATCGCGCCGACGCCGACAGGATTGATGTCGTAGAGATGCGCGCGCTTGAATTCGATCTGCTGCGGTCGCAATCCAAGCGGCTTGTTGACGACGAGATCAGCGACCAGCGCGCCGACCCAGGCGATTGCGACGTTCGAATAGAGCGCCAGCGTCTGCTCCAGAGCCTTGTAGACGCCGATCTCCATCAACAGCAGTGCCACGATGACGTTGAAGACCAGCCAGACCACGCGCCCGGGATGGCTGTGGGTCAAACGCGAGAAGAAGTTCGACCAGGCGATCGAGCCGGCATAGGCGTTGGTGACGTTGATCTTGACCTGCGACAGGATCACGAAGGTGCCGGTCAACGCCAGTGCGAGCTCGGGCTGCGACAGCACATAGCGGAACGCTTCGAGATACATATGCGCCGGCTCGGCGGCCTCCTCGGGCGGCACGCCGTGGCTGAGCGCAAAGAAGGCGAGAAACGAGCCGGCCAGGAGCTTCAGCGCGCCGAGCACGATCCAGCCCGGTCCTGCGCTCATCAGCGCAATCCACCAGGAAACCCTCGAGGCGCGGCGGTCGCGGGGGAGAAAGCGCAGGAAGTCGACCTGCTCGCCGATCTGCGCCACCAGGGAAAACACCACCGAGGCCGCAACGCCGAACAGCAACAGATCGAAATGTCCGTTGAGGTCGCCGTGCTCGCCCGAGAACTTGCGCCACTCCGTGAAGGAGTGTGGGTTGTGCCAGGCGATCGCCGCGAACGGAATGATGTGAAGGATCACCCATAAGGGCTGCGTCCACAATTGGAAGCGGCTGATCAGCGTGATGCCGTAGGCCACCAGTGGGATGATGACGACGGCGCTGATGAGATAGCCGACCGGCCGCGGAATCCCGAAGCACATTTCGAGCGCGGACGCGAGGATCACGGCTTCGATCGCAAAGAAGATGAAGGTGAAGGAAGCGTAGATCAGCGAGGTGACCGTCGAGCCGATGTAACCGAAGCCGGCTCCCCGCGTCAGCAGGTCGATGTCGATGCCGCACTTGGCCGCATAATACGCAATGGGCACCCCGCAGCAGAAGATGATGATCGAGACCACGAGGATGGCGGCAGTCGCATTGGTGACGCCATAGTTCAGCGTGATGGTGCCGCCGATCGCCTCCATTGCCAGGAACGAGATCGCGCCAAGCGCCGTGTTGGCGACGCGGGCGGCGGACCAGCGGCGTGCGCTCTTGGCGGTGAAGCGCAGGGCGTAGTCTTCCAGAGTCTGGTTGGCGACCCATTGGTTGTACTGGCGCCTGACGCGGTCTATTCGCTGCCGCCCTGCCACTGAACCCCACTCCCGATACGGACCCGGACCCCTCGCAAATTCCGTACCAGAAGCCTACGTCGGCATTTTGCGGTGCAGTATACGCGATCTTGCGTATGCTTGCGCTGCATAAATTCGAGCCATCCTCACGGCCACCAATAGCGCGTTCTCGAACAAAAGTGGGGTGCTCATGTCAGACGAAGCAAACAAGGGCCTATTGTCGCCGCTTCGGCGCAAATTGTTGATGGGGATGGCGGCCGTGCCGGCTATCACGATGCTGCCGCGGGCGTCCTTTGCGCAGGCCCCGGCGACCTCGGCGGTCAACACCACGGGTCTTGCGGTCACCGACACCGAGGTCACGGTCGGCATCCTGCACTCGGCGACCGGCACCATGGCGATCTCCGAGACCGGCTCGATCGAGGCCGAAAAGCTCGCGATCGAGCAGATCAACGCGGCCGGCGGCGTCCTCGGCCGCAAGATCAAGTTCATCCAGGAAGACGGCGCCTCCGATTGGCCGACCTTCGCCGAAAAGGCCAAGAAGCTGCTGGTCAACGACAAGGTCGCGGCCATCATGGGCTGCTGGACCTCGGCCTCGCGCAAGGCGGTGCTGCCGGTCGTCGAGCAGTATAACGGCATGCTCTATTACCCGACCTTCTACGAAGGCCTCGAGCAGTCCAAGAACGTGATCTACACCGGCCAGGAGGCGACCCAGCAGATTCTCGCCGGCCTGAACTGGATCGCCAAGGAGAAGGGCGCGAAGACCTTCTTCTTCATCGGCTCCGACTACATCTGGCCGCGCACCTCGAACAAGATCGCGCGCAAGCACGTCGAGAACGTCCTGAAGGGCAAGGTCGTCGGCGAGGAGTACTATGCGCTCGGCAGCACTCAGTTCAACTCGGTCATCAACAAGATCAAGCTCACCAAGCCCGACGTGATCTTCACCGACGTCGTCGGTGGCTCCAACGTCGCCTTCTACAAGCAGCTCAAGGCCGCCGGCATCGACCTCGCCAAGCAGCCGCTGCTGACGATCTCGGTCACCGAGGACGAAATCGACGGCATCGGTGGCGAGAACATTGCGGGTGCGTACGCCTGCATGAAGTACTTCCAGTCGCTCGACAATCCCAACAACAAGGCCTTCGTGCCCGCCTTCAAGAAGATGTGGGGCGAGAAGACCGTGATCGGAGACGTCACCCAGGCTGCCTATCTCGGGCCGTGGCTGTGGAAGTTGACGGTCGAGAAGGCTGGCTCCTTCGATGTCGACAAGATCGCGGCGGCGTCGCCCGGTGTCGAGTTCAAGGGGGCCCCGGAAGGTTACGTCCGCATCCACGAGAACCATCATCTCTGGTCGAAGACCCGGGTGGGTCGCGCCAAGCTGGATGGCCAGTTCGAGCTGATCTACGAGACCGCCGATCTCGTCGAGCCCGATCCGTTCCCGAAGGGTTACCAGTAAGCGGCATCCGTCGCGCATTCTCCCGACACCAAGCCGCTCCCTGGCGTGGATCGCAAGTCCATGCCTCAAGCCCCCGCGTCGCGAACCTGCTCGCGACGCGGGATCCCATCTCGACGGAGGACATAGATGTTCGGCGATTATTCGATTGGCGACCTTGGCTCGATCTTCGTCATGCAGGGTTTTGCCGGCCTGATCCTGTTCTCCGTCTATGTCCTCATGGCCCTCGGGCTTGCCATCATCTTCGGCCAGATGGGCGTCATCAACATGGCCCATGGCGAGTTCATGATCCTCGGGGCCTACGTCACCTGGATGACCTCGAACGTCTTCCAGGCCTACATGCCGAGCCTGTTCGGCGGCTACTTCTTCCTCGCGATGATCCTGGCCTTCATCGCATCCGGCGCGCTGGGCATGCTGGTGGAGTGGGTGCTGATACGGCATCTCTACAAGCGCCCGCTCGACACGCTGCTTGCCACCTGGGGCCTCAGCCTGATGCTCCAGCAGGCCTATCGCTCCGTGTTCGGCGCGCGCGAGGTCGGCGTCGAGCTGCCGCAATGGATGCTCGGCTCGCTGCACGTGACCGATAGCATCGAAGTCCCGATCAACGGCGTCTTCGTGATGGGTCTCACGGTGCTGATCACCGTCTCCGTCGCCTATGTTCTCTACCTGTCGCGCTGGGGCCGCCAGGTGCGTGCGGTGGTGCAGAATCGCATCATGGCCGGCGCGGTCGGCATCAACACCGAAAAGGTCGATCGCTACACCTTCGGCCTCGGCTGCGGCATCGCGGGCGTCGCCGGAAGCGCCTTCACCATGATCGGATCGACCGGGCCGACCTCCGGTCAGCTCTACATCGTCGATACCTTCCTGGTCGTCGTGTTCGGCGGCGCCGCCAGCCTGCTCGGCACCATCGCCTCGGCCTTCTCGATCTCGCAGACGCAATCGACCCTCGAGTTCTTCATGTCGGGCTCGATGGCCAAGGTGCTCACGCTGCTCGCTGTCGTCGGCATCCTGATGCTGCGGCCGCAGGGTCTGTTCGCCCTCAAAGTCCGCAAATAACGAGAAGCAGGCAAGTCATGATCATCAACTCACGCTTCTTCAATCGATCCGAACTCACGGGCTTCATCGTCCTGGCCGCCGTGTTGTTCGTGATCCTGCCGCTGTCGCTGGATGTGTTCCGCCTCAATCTCGTCGCGAAATACCTGACCTACGCCTTCGTTGCGCTCGGCCTCGTGCTGTGCTGGGGCTATGGCGGCATTCTGAGCCTGGGGCAGGGCGTGTTCTTCGGCCTCGGCGGCTACTGCATGGCGATGTTCCTCAAGCTCGAGGCCTCGAGCGTCGAAAACACGAAGATCCAGTCGACGCCCGGTATTCCTGATTTCATGGATTGGAATCAGATCACGTCGCTGCCGTTGTTCTGGCAACCGTTTCACAGCCTGACCTTCACCATCCTGGCCATCATCCTGGTTCCCGGTCTCTTCGCCCTGATCATCGGCACTGCGATGTTCAAGCGCCGCGTCGGCGGCACCTACTTCGCGATCATCACCCAGGCGGTCGCCGCCATCCTGACCATCCTGATCGTCGGGCAGCAGGGCTACACCGGGGGCATCAACGGCATGACCGATTTGCGCACGCTCAAGGGTTGGGACATCCGGCCCGACCACGCCAAGGTCATCCTGTACTTCGTCGAGGTGGTGCTGCTGTTCGCCTGCATCGGCATCGCACAATTCATCCGCCTGACCAAGCTCGGCCGCATCCTGGTCGCGATGCGCGAGCAGGAAGACCGCGTCCGCTTCTCCGGCTACAGCGTCGCCAACTTCAAGATCTTTGCCTTCTGCATGGCCGCGGTCTTCGCCGCGATCGGCGGCGCCATGTTCGCGCTCAATGTCGGTTTCATGTCGCCGTCCTTCGTCGGCATCGTGCCGTCGATCGAGATGGTGATCTACACCGCCGTCGGCGGGCGGACGTCGATCTTCGGCGCGATCTGGGGCGCCATCCTGGTGAACTTCGCCAAGACCAGCCTGTCGGAATCTTTCCCGCAGCTCTGGCTGTTCGGCCTCGGCGCGCTGTTCATCGCGGTCGTGCTTGCCTTCCCGAACGGCCTGTCCGGGCTGTGGGCCGACTACGTGCAGCCGCGCATCGATCGCCTGTTTGCGCGCAAGCCGAAGTCGGGCTGGAACGGCAACTCGGTCGCCGACGGCGCACCGGCAGAATGAGGAGACCATCATGCTCGTCGGTCATCACGATGCCGATGCCGCGCTGGCAGTGAGGAGGTAGATCATGCTCGTCGGTCATCAGCCGAAGGAATTCCTGCTTGCGGTCTCCGGACTGACCGTCTCGTTCGATGGGTTCAAGGCAGTCAACGATCTCTCCTTCTATGTCGAGGAGAACGAGATCCGCGTCATCATCGGTCCCAACGGCGCGGGCAAGACCACGGTGCTCGACTTGATCTGCGGCAAGACCAAGGCGACCTCGGGCTCGATCCAGTTTCGTGGCAAGGAGCTCACGAAGATGAAGGAGAACGAGATCGTTCAGACCGGCGTCGGGCGCAAGTTCCAGACGCCGTCGGTGTTCGAGGATCTCACCGTGTTCGAGAACCTCGAGATCTCGTTTCCCCGCGGTCGCACCGTGTTCGGCTCGCTGACCTTTCAGCGCGACCAGCTGGTGAAGGACCGGGTGGAGGAGGTCGCGGAGATGATCTTCCTCAAGGACAAGCTTAACACCTATGCCGACGAGCTCAGCCACGGCCAGAAGCAGTGGCTCGAGATTGGCATGTTGCTGATCCAGGACCCGGACCTGCTGATGCTGGATGAGCCCGTCGCCGGCATGAGCGTGTCGGAGCGCGCCAAGACCGCCGAGCTGCTCAACCGCATCATCAAGAACCGCTCGGTGCTGGTGATCGAGCACGACATGAAGTTCGTCGAGGACATCGCGCACAAGGTCACCGTGCTCCACCAGGGCCAGATCCTCTCGGAGGGGACGATGGAGAAGGTGAAGAACGATCCCAAGGTCATCGAAGTCTATCTGGGCCATTGAGACATGGCGAAATCGAGTGAGCCAGCTGCAACTCGGACGGTGCACCTCTCTCCTTGTGGGAGAGGTCGGATCGTATCGTCAGATGCGATCCGGGTGACGGGTATCTCTCCGCGCATCCAACTGCCTCTCACATCCGCCGATGCATACCCCTCATCCGTCGCGGACTTCGTCCGCACCTCCTTCTCCCACAAGGGGAGAAGGAAGGCATGCCGAGCTTAGGAGCAATCGATGCTGGCAATTTCCGATCTCCACGTCGCCTACGGGCAGAGCGAGGTGCTGCACGGCCTCAACGTCAAGGTCGCGCCCAACGAGATCGTCGCGATCATGGGCCGCAACGGCATGGGCAAGACCACGCTGATGAAGTCGCTGATGGGGATCCTGCCGGCCAAAAGCGGCTCGGTGACGATGGACGGCACCGAGCTCGGCAGCCTCAAGAGCTACGAGCGCGTCGCCAAGGGGATCGCCTATGTGCCGCAGGGCCGCATGATCTTCTCCACCATGACGGTGAAGGAGAACATCGAGACCGGGCTCGTCGTCTCCGGCGGCTCCGAGGTGCCCGGCGACATCTACGAATTGTTTCCGGTCTTGCTCGAGATGAAGGATCGCCGCGGCGGCAATCTCTCCGGCGGCCAGCAGCAGCAGCTCGCGATCGCGCGTGCGCTCGCGACCAAGCCGAAAGTGCTGCTGCTGGACGAGCCGACCGAAGGCATCCAGCCGTCGATCATCAAGGAGATGGCGCGCACCCTCAAGCGTATCCGCGATGAGAAAGGCCTCTCTATCGTCGTCTCCGAGCAGGTCCTGAGCTTTGCGCTCGACATCGCCGACCGCGTGCTGGTGATCGAGAACGGCGAGATCGTCCGCGACGATCGGCGCGATGCCGTCGATGCCGCGCAGGTCTCGAAATATCTGTCCGTCTAACCAACCGTAGTAAAAGGGGAGCCTCTCGATGCCAGAGACACTGATCAAGGTCGATCTCACCAAATCGGCCTATGAAAATGACATGGTGCACAACCGCTGGCACCCCGACATCCCGATCGTGGCCTGGGTCAATCCCGGCGACGACTTCATCATCGAGACCTATGACTGGACCGGCGGCTTCATCAAGAACAACGATTCCGCCGACGACGTGCGCGACATCGACCTGTCGATCGTGCACTTCCTCTCCGGCCCGATCGGCGTCAAGGGCGCCGAGCCCGGTGATCTCCTCGTCGTCGACCTGCTCGACGTGGGGCCGCTCAAGGAGAGCCTGTGGGGCTTCAACGGCTTCTTTTCCAAGCAGAATGGCGGCGGCTTCCTCACCGATCACTTCCCGCTGGCGCAGAAGTCGATCTGGGACATCAAGGGCCTCTACACCTCGTCCCGTCACGTGCCCGGCGTCAACTTCGCCGGCCTGATCCATCCCGGCCTGATCGGCTGTCTGCCCGATCCGAAGATGCTGGACATGTGGAACAAGCGCGAGGCCGAGCTGATCTCGACCAATCCGACCCGCGTGCCCGGCCTTGCCAATCCGCCTTTCGCGCCGACCGCCCATGGTGGCCGCGCCAAGGGCGATGTGAAAGCCAAGATCGGCGCAGAAGGCGCGCGCACCGTGCCGCCGCGCGAGCATGGCGGCAATTGCGACATCAAGGATCTCTCGCGCGGCTCGAAGATCTACTTCCCGGTCTATGTCCCCGGCGCCGGTCTCTCGATGGGCGACCTGCACTTCAGCCAGGGCGACGGCGAGATCACCTTCTGCGGCGCCATCGAAATGGCCGGCTGGTTGCACCTCAAGGTCGAGGTGATCAAGGACGGCATGTCGAAATACGGCATCAAGAACCCGATCTTCAAGCCGTCGCCGATCACGCCGAACTACAAGGATTATCTGATCTTCGAAGGCATCTCGGTGGATGAGGCCGGCAAGCAGCACTATCTCGACGTCCACATCGCCTATCGCCAGGCCTGCCTCAACGCCATCGAATATCTGAAGAAGTTCGGCTACTCCGGCGCCCAGGCCTATTCGATCCTCGGCACCGCGCCGTGCCAGGGCCACATCTCCGGCGTGGTCGACGTGCCCAACGCATGCGCCACGCTGTGGCTGCCGACCGAGATCTTCGACTTCGACGTGATGCCATCGGCGGCAGGGCCCATCAAGCACATCACCGGCGATATCCAGATGCCGATCTCACCGGACAAGTAATCCCTGCACGACGGAATGCGGGACGGCGTGTATTTGCCGCCCCGCATCCGCCGCCAGGTGTGTTGAACGAGCTACAGCGTGGGGATGATGCAATGCCGGTCTACGAATATCTTTGTGACGACTGCGGTCCGTTCAAGGACCTTCGCCCGATGGCGGAGTGCGACGATCCGCAAAGCTGCCCGCACTGCGAGACGCTGGCGCCCCGCGTCATCCTGACCGCGCCGAACTTCTTCTGCATGCCGTCCGACAAGCGCAAGGCGCACGCGGTCAACGAGCGCAGCACGCATGCGCCGCAGACGCTCGCACAGTACAAGGCCTCGCATGGCCCCGGCTGCGGCTGCTGCTCCTCGGGCAAGACCGTGAAGGACAAGAGTGCGACGGACGGGAAAAAGCCGGCGCGTCTGATGACCAAGACCAGGAGCGGCGCCAAGGGCTTTCCGACGGCGCGGCCCTGGATGATCAGCCACTAACCCGCGCGACCGCCTGATCGGCGGCGACCCAGAACAACGAGTCAAGTACAGGAGCGCTCAACATGCTTCACGGCGATATTTCCAGCAGCAACGACACGGTCGGCGTTGCAGTGGTCAATTATAAGATGCCCCGGCTGCATACCAAGGCCGAGGTGCTCGACAATGCCCGCAAGATCGCCGACATGATCGTTGGCATGAAGCTCGGCCTGCCCGGCATGGACCTCGTGATCTTCCCGGAATATTCCACGCAAGGCATCATGTACGACTCCAAGGAGATGTACGAAACGGCATCCATGGTGCCGGGCGAGGAAACCGCGATCTTCGCCGAGGCCTGCCGCAAGGCCAAGGTGTGGGGCGTGTTCTCGCTGACCGGCGAGCGCCACGAGGAGCATCCCCACAAGGCGCCCTACAACACCTTGATCCTGATGAACGACAAGGGCGAGATCGTGCAGAAGTACCGCAAGATCATGCCCTGGGTGCCGATCGAGGGCTGGTATCCCGGCAATTGCACCTATGTGTCCGAGGGGCCGAAAGGGCTCAAGGTCAGCCTGATCATCTGCGACGACGGCAACTATCCGGAGATCTGGCGCGACTGCGCCATGAAGGGCGCCGAGCTGATCGTGCGTTGCCAGGGCTACATGTATCCGGCCAAGGAGCAGCAGGTCATGATCTCCAAGGCCATGGCGTGGGCCAACAACGTCTATGTCGCCGTCGCCAATGCCGCCGGCTTCGACGGCGTCTATTCCTATTTCGGCCATTCCGCGATCATCGGCTTCGACGGCCGCACCCTCGGCGAGTGCGGCGAGGAGGATTACGGCATCCAGTACGCCCAGCTCTCGAAACATCTGATCCGCGATGCACGCCGCAACGGCCAGTCTCAGAACCATCTCTACAAGCTGGTCCACCGCGGCTACACCGGCATGATCAATTCCGGCGACAGCCCGCGCGGCGTCGCGGCGTGCCCGTATGATTTCTACAAGAACTGGATCAAGGACCCCGAAGGCACGCGCGACATGGTGGAAGCGATGACCCGCTCGACCCCGGGCACGGACGAATGCCCGATCGACGGCATTCCGAACGGGGCGGCGGCCAGCAATTACTGAACCGTCGCGGATGCCGCGTTACCCTCTCCCTCCGGGCAGGGCTATCGCATATGACTTGTGGCGGCGGTCTGCGCGCACGCCTCGTCCTTCGAGACGGCGCTTACGCGCCTCCTCAGGATGAGGCTAATCAGCATCGGCGCTCGTTGAAACTGCTGCCGCGCACTCCGCCCTCATCCTGAGGAGCCCGCCCAAAGCGGGCGTCTCGAAGGATGGCCGCAGGGAAAAACTCCCAAATGCGATCGCCCTGCGCTTGCTGGGGAGGGTATGAAAGAGCACTACCGCTTCTGCTCGGGCCTGCGCGGCGGACGCGGGGGCGCAGGTGTCCCGCTCATCTTGTTGGCGGTCTCGCTGACGTCGAGCAGCGAGCGGCGGATGTCTTCGAGGTAGGTCGCCGACTTCTTCTTCATGGTGTCGGCAAGCTCGTGCAATCCCTGGATCTTCTCCAGGAGCTCGTCGGCCTTGCCGTCGACGAAGCCCGGCACCACGCCCTCGATCTTTGCGACCGCCTTGTCGAATCCGGCAAAGGCGCTGTCGACCTTGCTCATGACCGAATCGATTTCCGCGCCTTTGGCTCTGAGGTCGGCAGTGTGGCCCTCGAACGTGCGCAGGCCATCCTTGATCGCCGGCGCGTTGTTCACGATCGTGCGGTCGACGCTGTGCAGCGTTTCGACGATGGATTCGGCGTCGCTGAGATCGGCCGTCAGCACGGGAATGCCGTCCGTGTCCAGCGGCACCGGCGGCGCGGAGGGCGCGCCGCCGATCAGCGAGATCGCGGCAACGCCGGTGAGGCCTTGGAACTCGATGCCTGCCACGGTGTCCTTGCGGATCGGTGCGGTGTTGTCGAGCATCACCAGCGCCACGATCCTGCGGGGGCTATCGAGCTTGATCGACAGGATCTGGCCGGCGGGCACGCCGTCGAAATTGACCGGGCCACCGCGGCGCAGGCCGCTGGCGGAACCACCCTCGAATACCACGCGCAACTGGCTGCGGCTCTGGATGGTGCGCCATTTCTGCACGCCGAGCAGGCCGCCGAACGCCACGGCGATCGCCGCCAGCGTTGCCGTTCCGATCACAAGATTGCTCGCGCGCGCCATGCAGGGACGATTCTACGGCCAAAGCGGTGAAGTTGGAAGGAGCCTGGATGGAGCTTTGGCCGTCAAATTAGAGCGGGCGGGTTAACGACTCGCCCGCCGCAGCCGCCAAGGCGGAAACGCAAACTGCCGACGCCTCGCGTGTGGATGGATCGGTCTGGGATCACGCTGCGCTGATCCACCCTGCCGCACTTCAATGTCCAGCCGCGCGCCTTGCCGCAGCATTGTTCAGCACGATCAGGGCATCGACGGCCACGCCCGTCCTGGTGTTGATCAGGAACGGGTTGATGTCGATCGAGGCGATCCGGTCACCGGCATCCGCGATCAGGTTGGAGAGGCCGACCAGCGCCTTCACCGCCGAGGCCTCGTGCAAGGCCGGCCTGCCGCGATAGCCTCGCATCTTGATGCCGGCCTTGGTGCGGCCGATCAGGAGCCGTGCCTCGGCCTCGTCCAGCGGCGCGCCGGCGAGGGCGACGTCCTTCATCAGCTCGATGTCGACGCCGCCGGTGCCGAACAGCACGACAGGCCCCATCTCGGCATCGAGCGAGGCGCCGACCACGAGTTCGAGCTCGGCCTTGACCTGCTGCGCGATCAGGATGCCGTCGAGCTTCGGCTTGCCCTTCAGCTTCCTGACCCGCGCGGTGATGTCGGCGAAGGCCTTCTTCACCTCGGCCGCGCTGTTGAGATTCAGCACCACGCCGCCAATGTCGGACTTGTGCAGGATCTCGGCGCTGACGACCTTTGCCACGACCGGGAATCCGATCTGCTTCGCAATTTTCACCGCTTCAGCCGCCGTCTGTGCGATCGCCTCCTTCGAGATCGGAATGCCGTAAGCCTTGAGGAGCTTCTTCGAGGCGACCTCGTCGAGTGCGGCGCCAGTCGCCGATTTCAACGTCTTCTCCAGCACGGCGCGCGCGGCGGGCTTCGAGCTCGAGACGATGTCGGGCACCTCCTTGCGCAGCTTCGCGTAGTCGAGCAGCGACCTGATCGCGGTCACCGCACGGTCCATGCCCTGCATGACCGCAAGATGCGGCAGCGACTTGCGCAAGTCCTTGGTGTACTCGGTGAAGCCGATCGACATCGCACTGATATAGATCACCGGCTTGCCGGCCTGGCCTGCCATCTCGTTGACGATGCGCAAGTTGCGCTCGCGCAGCTCGTGCGGCGTCTTCGGCAGTTCGGCATCGACGATGACGATGTCGATATCGGGGTCGTCGATCATCAGCTTGATCGACCTCATATAGACGGAGGGGTCGACGACCGCGGCAAAGCCGGCGTCGAGCGGATTGCCGACGATCGAGCCGGGACCTAGCATCTTCGCCAGCTCCGAGCTGACATGCGGGCTCAGCGGCGCGAAATTCAGGCCTGCGGCATAGAATGCGTCGATCAGCATGCCGCGCTTGCCGCCGGAGAGCGTGACGGCGGCAAGCCGGCCGCCTTTGGGCACGGCAGCGTGCACGAAGCATTCGGTGGTTTCGATCAGCTCGTCGAGCCCGCCGACCCGGATGACGCCTTCACGCGTTGCGAGGGCGTCGAACGTCTCGATCGAGCCCGCGAGCGCGCCGGTATGCGCCATCGCCGCGGCGCGGCCGCCCTCGGATGCACCGAGCTTGAGCGCGATCACGGGTTTGCTCGCGGCGCGCGCCGCCTTGCAGGCGTCGCGAAAGGCCTTGGTATTGCGCACGCCTTCGAGGTAGACGACGATCACCTTGATGCTCGGATCCTCTGCGAAATAGCGCATCAGGTCGGGCGTCTCGAGCCCGGCCTCGTTGCCTGTCGTCACCATGTAGCCGACCCCGACGCCGCGATCCTCCAGCGCCTGGCGGATCGCCATGACGATCGCGCCCGATTGCCCGGCAATCGCCACCGCGCCCTGTTCCATGGTGACGATTCGATCGTCGATGTTGGTGAAGAGCTTTTCGCCGGCGCTGAGATTACCGAGGCAGTTCGGGCCGGTGACGGCAAGGCCCGTCTCGCGCACGGCCGCCTGCAGTTCGGCGGCGAGCTTCTGGCTTTCGTCATCCTGCAACTCGCTGAATCCCGAGGTGACGATGGTGGCCGAACGCGCGCCGGCCGCGGCGGCGTCCCGGATCACTTGCACAGCGAAGCGCGCCGGCACCAGCACCAGGACGTGATCGGGCTTCTCGGGAAGGCTCGCAAAATCCTTGTAGCAGGGGACGCCCCAGATGGCGTCGCGCTTGGCGTTGACCGGATAGAGACCGCCCTCGAAACCGTATTTGACCAGATTGTTCCAGATGCGCTCGGCATAATTGCCGGGCTTGTCGGTTGCGCCCACCAGCACGATGTTGCGCGGGTGCAGCATGGCGTGGATGCCCCTGACGATGTCGCTGGCATCGGACGGTGGAGACCATGGATGGAACGCGGACGCAGCAGACACCTGGGCTTCCATGCCGTGATCTCACCTGTTGTTCTTCTTGGTCGAGTGCCACCCCGTTCTATGGCGAGTCCTTCGGAGTGGCAACCTTGGGGGTGGTATGCCGTACGGTGGAATGAGCGACGCTGGCGCGTGTCGTCAGCTCGGTGAGTGATCTACCTGTCGGCTCCAACCAATGTTGCATGCAGGACATAGCGCTCGGGGCCGGAGGTGACGGCGTCGAATGGCCAGCAGGTCGCGAGAACAAGCTCGAAGCCCTGTGTCGTGGCGTCGATGCCCGATGCATCGAAACGGACCACGGCCGAGGAATCCGCGCGATAGCTGAAATGTCGACCGTCGCGACCTGTGACATCGATGATGTCACCAATGATGACATTCCGCAGGAAGCGGAAATGAGTGTCGCGATGGGCGGCATAGACCGCAATCCCGCGTTCACCCGCATCAGCCGTTTGGTGGATATGGCCGGGGCCAAAAGCGAGCGCCTGTCCGCTCGCGCCTTCCAGCACGATGGCGCTGGCACCGATCCGCTTGACCTCGATCCGCGCGACCGGCCATGTGTCGGCCCACGACCATGGCTTCACTGCCTGTCCCGTCGCAATGCTTCGGTCGAACGCCCGCTCCAGCAGCACCTGCGCGAGCCATGCCTTGGCGTGGATGTAGGCGCCGTCTCCGAACAGGAAGAGGCCGACGAGTACCAAGACCAGAGGGGAGATGAGGCGGTGCATTGTCTCCACACCCGTCATTGCGAGCGAAGCGAAGCAATCCAGAGACTTTCCGCGGAGGCAGGCTGGATTGCTTCGCTACGCTCGCAATGACCTTCAAAGAAAAAGGCGCGCGCGGCCGTTTGTAGGGGACGGGCAGCCGCGCGCGCTGACAGAGGAGTTGGGGGCTCCTCTCTCAAGCGGCGTCGGTGAGCAAGCGCCGACGCCGGTTGAACACGAACAGGATCAGGGCGAGCACGATCAGGATCAGGCCTGCGATCATATTCAGTTCGGCCGAGGTGGCAGTCTTTGGTAGGCGGATCGTGTCGGGTGCCGCGGGTTTCGGTTGCCTCGCTGACGGTTGGTTGTGCGCGTCGGCATGGCGTTCGCGCAGCTGTGTCGGCGTCAGGTGCGGGCGTTCGCCGAACACCTTCTCGAAATCCCAGCCGGCGGGCAGATTGATCGGCAAGTCGCTGAGCCTGAGCGGCTCGCCTTCGGGCCGGCTCGGCGTCCTGTCGACCGCAACGAGGCTGGTCAGCCGCGTGACGATCTGATGGTCGAGCGCCAGCGCCAGGATCGCCTTGTCGGATTCTTCGGGCGTCATCTCGCGCATGGTGCGCGCCACTTCGGCATCGCCGATCTTGCGCTTGGCCCAGAGCTTTGACAGGCCCTTGCCTTCAGCGGCGCTTTGCAGCGGCAGCGTCACCGACCACGGGCGATCGCCGACGCGTCCCTTGATTTCAAGTGAGCCCGCAAGCTTGTCGAGCCTGGCCGCCAGCACCAGCGGCTCGTCACGATAGACGTCCGGAATGATCGCCGGGGTGATGTCGGCCTTGGCGTCCGAGAATCGCGCGGTGAGGCCGGTCACCGCCGGATTCTCCAGCTTGGCGAACAGGCCGCGCATGCGCTCCTCGACCTGCTCGACGGAGCCGATATGGGTGAAGGCGCCGCGGCCGAGCTCGGCGGCGCGCGTCATCAGGTGGGTGTTGGGCGCCGAGCCGATGCCGACCATGAACACGCGCGAACGGCCGCGCATGGCCGTGATCGTCTCGAACAATTGCTGCTCGTTGCCGATCGCGCCATCGGTCAGGAACACGACCTGGCGGACCATGCTGCTGTCGCTGATCTTGTCGGCGAGCGCAGCGCGCATCGCCGGCACCATCTCGGTGCCGCCGCGCGCCTGCAAGGCGCTGACGAATGAGGTCGCCTCGCCGACATGCGCGGCATCCGCCGGCACCGAAGCCGGAAACAGCACGTCCATGGTGTCGTCGAAACGGATCACGTTGAAGCGGTCATTCAGCTGGAGCCGGCCGAGGGCATAGAGCAGGCTCGCCTTGGCCTGAACGATGGAGGTGCCGCCCATCGATCCGGAATTGTCGATCACGAACACCACCTCGCGGGGCAGCGGCTTCTGCGTTGCCTGCTCGACGGCGGGCGGAGTGACGAAGGCGAGCAGGTAATCGGAATCGCCGACATGCTCGCGGAACAGTCCGACGGACGGCGCCATCCAGGCGGCCGGCTTCCAGGTCAGCTCGAAATCGCGATCGGCGGGGACGGCGCCATCAGCGAGCGTGACGATACGCGTCGTGTTGTCAGGACTCTCGACCTTGACGTTATGGTGGTGGCTCCTGACCTCGCCGAGCGCAAAGCCGGCCTTCAGACGCACTATGATGTTGGTCGGGTTGACCGGCGCATGTCTGGCGGGATCCAGCACAGGCGGCGAGATGCGGTCGCGATCCGGAACCGGATCAGACGTCGCTGCGCCCCACCCCGAGCCGTCCTTGCGGAAGTCGACGCTCTGCACGATCGGCGCCGGATTGTAGCGCGGCGCGACCACCAGCGGCACGCGGAGCGAATATTCGTCGCCGGCTTGATGCACCGGCTCCTGATACTCGATCTGCACCAGCACGGTCTCGCCGGGACCGATATTGGCGACCGAATTGGTAAAGATGTTGGGGCGCTCCTGCTCGGTGAGCGCCGCCTTCTGCCCGGCGCTTCGCGCCTGCTCGTAGATCACGCGGGCTTGCTGCCGCTCCTTGATGTCGCCGACGATGACGTGGTCGCCAACCACCATCTTCAGCGTGTCGACGGCACCATTGGCCGCGAGCGGATAGACATAGGTGGCCGCGACCCAGTCCTTGGTTGGATTGCGGAACAGTTGCGTGACGCGGGCGCGCAGCGTCGGACCCGACACGGTGATGTCGATGTCGGTGCCGAGACGGATCGCCTCGGTGGTGGCGCCGTCGTCCTTCAGGAGCAGGCTGCCCGACCGTGCCTCGCCAGGTTGGAGGAGGCTGGCCTGCTCGGCTGTTGCCGACCAGCCCGTCCCGAAGCTCACCAGCAGGGCCACGAAGGCCACCAGCATCACCGCGACGCCCTGCGCGAGGAGGAATAATCCGAGCTTGATCAGCCGGCCCAGCAGGGGGTGTTCGTCACTGTCGGCTGCGTCGTAGGTTTCCATTTGGCCTGCTCCCGTTGGCTGTTTGCTGGCCCTCAGGATCGGCCTGGAGAGGCTGATTTCGCGAGCAGAATGATCTGCAATGTTCCGCCGCGGCCGGCGCGAGCAGGCCGTCGCCGGGCGGCCATGTGCGGTTTTGTGCTGGTTTGTCCGCCCTGCTAGAATGGCGCTCCCAGGGCAGGGTTGATGATGCAAATGCAGGCCGACAAGCAGCTTTCGGACGAGCAGAGCCGCGAGATCGCGGAGACCATTCGCGAAGAGCTGGCCAGACGCCGGATCTCCCGGCAGGCGCTGGCCGAGCAGGCCAAGCTCAGCCTGTCGACGCTGGAGAAAGTGCTCGGCGGCCGCCGGCCGTTCACGCTGGCGACGACGGTCCGGCTGGAGCAGGCGCTGGGCGTCTCCTTGCGCAAAAGTGCCATCGTGGTGACGCCTCCGGCGGCGAACGACGTCGCGCCCGACAGCCTCGGCTCCTATGCGCATCGCGCCGTGACCTGGCTCGAGGACGTCTACATCACCCTGCGGCCGTCGTTCGGCGACAAGGATGCGATCTTCGCCTATCGCACCGAGATCGCCTGGGAGCCGAAAGTCTCTTCACTGGTCTTCCGCGAGGGCGATCGGACAGACGCCGCCTACGAGCACACCGGCGAGGTCGCCGTTCCCCATCAGTCCGGCTTCATCTACCTCGTCATCATCAAGCACGGCCAGCATCGCGTGATCACGGTGTCGCGGCCGACCGTTGCCGGCGAGATGTACGGCATCATCTCGACGCTCCGCGCCGGCCCCGGCTCCCAGCTCACGCCGATCGCCGCGCCCATCGCCTATGTGCCGATCAGGAATATCGCGAAGCCGTCGTTGGGACGGGTCGCCGTCGGCGATGCCAACTATGAGCTGTACCGGAAGCACCTGCGTCGCACGGTGGAGGAGCCTTTTGCGCTCTTCCTGCCGGCATAGCCTCGTCGCTCGTACACAAGAAGATAGCGGCCTTTCGGCCGGCAATCCGCCGGGGAATATTCAACCGGTCCGGACTAAAGCGCGATGAAATGAGACTTGCCCGCGCAACGATGGAGGTGCGCTCCCTCTCCCGCTTGCGAGAGCTTTGCATATTCGCGAATCTGCGATTCCCTAGACCGCTGAGGGAGGACGGGAATGGCCTATCGACAGGTTGGACAACCGAGCTTTGCGGACGCGCTGGTGTCGCGACGGGGAAAAGGCAATCCGGTGCTGAGACGGATTGGGGACTTGGTCGATTGGGCAGCGGTAGGGGGCGTGCTAGGCGGTCTGCCGGAACCGGAGCGTGGGGCGCCGGCCTATCCGCGGCTGGTGATGTTCAAGGCGCTGTTGCTGCAGCAATGGTACGGGCTGTCCGATCCGGAGCTTGAAGAGGCGCTTGATGACCGCGCCTCATTCCGCGATTTCTGCGGCTTTGTGCTCGGCGATGAGACACCCGATCACGCCACGATCTGGCGCTTCCGCGACAGTTTGCAGCGGGCCGGCCTGGACGAGAGGCTGTTCGGTGAGATTCTGCGCCAGATCGATGCGCATGGGCTGGTGGTGCGGCGGGGTACACTAATCGACGCGAGCCTGATCCCGGCGGCGGTGAAGCCGCCGAAGCCACCAGAGGAGCCGCAGCCCCCCGGCCCGGACGGTCGGGCGCCGAGCAAACTGGTCAACAGCAAGCGCGATCCGGATGCGCGATGGACCAAGAAGGGCGGCAAACGATACTTCGGCTACAAGGCCCATGTTGGCATCGACCAGGGCTCGGCAATCATCCGCCGCAGCAAGCTGACCGATGCTGCGGTCAACGATACGGTGCCCGCCGACGAGTTGGTCTGTGGTGATGAGAAGGCGGTCTATGCCGACCAGGCCTATGACAAGCACGAGCGCCGTAGCGGCCTGCGCGCGCGAGGCATCAAGCCGCGACTGATGTTCCGGCCCAACAAGCATCATCCGCTGACCGCGCGGCAGAAGCGCTTCAACGGTGCCGTGGGAAAGCGCCGCGCACCGGTCGAGCAGGTCTTCGCGCGCCTCAAGGGCAGCTACCGCTGGGCGCGCGCCCGCTATCTGGGCTGGGCGCGCAACCAGACGCATCTGCGCCTGATCTGCCTGGCAATGAATCTCAAACGATGGGTGGCGTTGTCTCCTGCGGGAGTTGCCGCATGACCGCCCAACCCAATCAGTCGACCACGAAAGCGCAAACCTTCGATGCCGCCGACGTCCAACGCTACGCAAAAAAACGCCCAACAGCGGCAATCACTCCCCCGCGTCCAATTAAGCAAAGCTCTCGCTTGCGGGAGAGGGTTGGGGAGAGGGGGCTTCCGCAATGGGACAATCCCCAAGAGGAGAGAGCCCTCACCCGGCGCTTCGCGCCGACCTCTCCCGCAAGCGGGAGAGGTTGCACCGAGCCCGTGGCAATCGATTCAACCTAAAGCCATTCCGCTCTAGAGCCTTTTCCGTTCCGATGGAATCGGAACGGGGCTCTAGATTCTTGTTTTGACGCGTTTTCTTGACGCGAACCGGTGTCCACTTCGCTCGAAAACGCTCTAGCCTCCGGTCTCGGCGCTGATGATGTCGCCGAAAAGCTCCCACTGACCAGCCTTGAAGCGGATCATCTTGAGCTGCTCGATCGGCGCGAAGTCGTTGGCGCCGGTGTTGATCTTGATGCCGGGGATCAGCGTGTCGGGGGCAAAATCCTTCAGGCTTGCGGCCTGCTTCATCACGTTCTCGCGCGTCAGGTTGTCGCCACAATGCTTCAAGGTCTGAACCAGGGTCTGCGCGGCGGCATAGCCGTAGACGATGTTGGTGTCGGAGACGTTGGCGCCCGGCATGTATTTGTCGATGAAGGCGAGAAACTTCTTCATGCCTTCGTCGTCCTTCCATTGCGGGTCCGATGCGTCCTTCAGATAGCTCGCGGACAGTACCCCTTCCGACGCATCGAGCCCGGCCGGCTTCATCACCGCGCCGATCGAGATCGACACGTCGGTCATTACGTGCATCGGCTTCCATTCGAGCTCCGCGATCTTCTTGATCGCCTGCGCCGCGAATTTCGGCGTCGAGATGTTGACGAAGACGTTGGCGCCGGTTCCTTTCAGCTTGACGATGTGGGAATCGATCGAAGGCTCGGTGGTCTCGTAGCTCTCTTCCGCCACGATCAGCGAGGAGGCCTTGTCGCCGAAGATCTCCTTGATGCCGGCGACGTAGTCCTTGCCGAAATCGTCATTGGCATAGAAGATCGCGACCTTCGCGTCGGGCTTCGCCTGCAGGATATATTTCGCGAAGATCCGCGCCTCGACCCGGTAGCTCGGCTGGAAGCCCATGGTCCAGGGAAAACCCTTGGGATCGTTCCATTTGCTGGCGCCGGTTGCGAGGAAGAGCTGAGGGACCTTCTTGGCGTTGTGATATTTCTGCACGGCGGTCTGGGTCGGCGTGCCCAGCGCGTTGAAGACGAGGAACACCTCGTCGCTCTCGATCAGCTTGCGGACCTGCTCCACGGTCTTGGGCGGCGAGTAGCCGTCGTCATATGAGATCCAGTTGATCTTGCGGCCGTTGATGCCGCCCTGGTCGTTGATCATCTTGAAATAGGCTTCCTCGGTCTTGCCGATGATGCCGTAGGCGGAGGCGGGACCCGAATAGGCCTCGACATTGCCGATCTTGATCTCGGTGTCGCTGGCACCCGTGTCGTATTTCTTTTGCGCGTAAGCGCCTTGAACCGAAAGCAAGGTCAGGGCTGCTGCTGCGGCGAGTAACGCGATTTTCTTGTTCTTCATGGAAATTCCCTGGAGTTTCTTGTTGGTAGGGCAGGCACTTCAAAAAAGGAAAAGCGCCCGCGAGGGGCGCTTTGGTCAGGCATTGGCGACCTTCTTGTCCACTTCGGAAGCCACCGAGAACTCCTTGCGCAGGGTCGGCTTGTGGATCTTGCCGGTGGCGTTGCGCGGCAGCGCCTCGACGAAGCGGATTTGGCGCGGGCATTTGAAACGCGCCAGATTGGCCGCGCAATGGGCGAAGACCTCGGTCTCCGTCAGTTTCTGGCCGGGCTTGACCGCGACGATGGCAAGGCCGACCTCGCCCCATTGAGCATCAGGGATGCCGATCACGGCGGCCTCCGCGATGGCCGTGAGCTGGTGCAGGACGTTCTCGACCTCGGCCGGATAGACGTTCTCGCCGCCGGAAATGTACATGTCCTTCCAGCGGTCGACGATATAGTAGAAGCCTTCCTCGTCGATGCGGGTCGCATCGCCGGTGTGAAGCCAGCCGTCGGTGAAGGACGTCTTGTTCGCCTCCGGCCGGTTCCAGTAGCCGGGCGTGATGTTGGGGCCTCTGACCCAGAGCTCGCCGAGTTCGCCGATATCGGCATCGCTGCCGTCCGGACGCACGATGCGCACTTCCGTGTGCAGCACCGGCTTGCCGGCGGAGCCGGCCTTGCGCGCGGCATCCTCGCGGTCGAGCACCAGCACGGCCGGCGAGGTCTCGGTCATGCCGTAGCCCTGCTGAAGTGCGACGCCGCGCGCCTCCCACACTTTCAGCAGCGGCACCGGCATCGGCGCGCCGCCGACACCGCCGACGATCAGCCGGCTGAGGTCGGTCGCGGCGAAGGCCGGGTGCTGTGCCATGAACTGGTAGATCGCGGGCACGCCGAAGAACACGTTGATGCCCTGCGCGGGATCGTTGATCAGGCCGAGCGCCGTGCCGGGATCGAAGGCGCGCATGATCATCACCGTGCCGCCGGCGTGCAGCACCGGATTGGTGTAGCAATTGAGCCCGCCGGTGTGGAACAGCGGCAGCACGGTGAGCAGCACCGAGGCCGGCCCGATGCAGGCGGGGCCGCCGAGATTGACGCAGTTCCAGAAGGTCATGCCATGCGTGATGGTCGCGCCCTTCGGATGCCCCGTCGTGCCCGAGGTGTACATGACGGTGGAGACGTCATCGAGCGTGACGTCTTCGGCTCGGTCGAGCGGCTTCGCGGCGGCGATACCGGCTTCATAGGTGCCGCCGGGGCCGAGCAGCAGGCTGGTCGCAACGTTGCAGAGCTTTGCGACGGCGAGCGCCGTCTCGGCGAGGTCGGCATCGTGGATCATCACCTTCGGCGCACAATCGGCGGTGATGAACTGGAGCTCGGGAACGGTGAGGCGTGTGTTCAGCGGAACGAAGATGGCACCCAGTCGGCCGCAGGCGAACTGCACCTCCAGCGTATCGGTCGTGTTCAGCGCCAGCACGGCGACGCGGTCGCCGCGCGAGACCTTCAGCGTGTGACGCAGGAAGGAGGCAAGGCGCGAGACGCGGGCGTCGAGCTGCAAGTAGCTGAAGCGGCGCTCGCTTGCGAGGTCGATCACCGCAACCTTGTTCGGCGTGCGGCGGCCATGATGGGCAATCCAGTCGTAGTAGCGAACGGCCAAGAATTCCTCCCTCGGCGGTCGGTGCCGCCCTCCCTCTTGCTGCCCGTGCAGCATGCCCGGTGTGGCGCTAGCCGGAGTCTGTGCAGCAACGTTTTTTTGAGCCAGAGTTAGCCTGTACGGGACGAAAATCGTCTTGCGTGGAGTTGCTAGGCCATAGGCTGCGGTGCAGCGACTCCCATGGCCAGCCACTCCGCGCAAGTGAATGGCAAATGTTCCAGCCATGGTGGACGAGCGAATCCGCCAACAGGGCGAGATAAATGAAGAGCCCGTTCTATACCGCCGAGCACGACACCTTTCGCGACGTCATGCGCCGTTTCGTCGAGAAGGAGATCACCCCGTTCGCCCATGAGTGGGACGAGGCCGGTGAATTCCCGCGCGCGCTCTATCGCAAGGCGGCCGGGATCGGCCTCCTGGGGCTCGGTTTCCCCGAGGAATATGGCGGGATCACCGCCGACCAGTTCATGAAGATCGTCGCCAGCCAGGAGCTGGCGCGCGCCGGCGCCGGCGGTGTCAGTGCCAGCCTGATGAGCCACACCATCGGCTCGCCGCCGATTGCGCGCGCGGCTCGGCCCGAGGTGAAGGCCCGCGTGCTGCCGCAAGTGCTGTCCGGCGAGAAGATCTCCGCGCTCGCGATCACGGAGCCTGGCGGCGGCTCCGATGTCGCGAACCTGAGCACCCGGGCCCGGCGCGACGGCGATCACTACGTCGTGAGCGGCGAGAAGACCTTCATCACCTCAGGCATGCGTGCGGACTATCTGACTGTTGCGGTGCGCACCGGTGGCGTGGGCGCCGGCGGCGTCAGCCTGCTCCTGATCGAAGGCGATACGCCCGGCCTGTCGCGGACGAAGCTGAAGAAGATGGGCTGGTGGGCCTCCGACACCGCGACGCTGCATTTCGACCAATGCCGAGTCCCGGCCGAGAACCTGATCGGCGCGGAGGGCCAGGGGTTCAAGATCATCATGCAGAACTTCAACAGCGAGCGCATGGGCATGGCGGCAAGCTGCACCGCCTTCGCGCGAGTCTGTCTCGACGAGGCGGTTGCCTATGCGAAAGAGCGCAAGACCTTCGGCAAGCCGCTCGCCCAGCACCAGGTCATCAGGCACAAGATCGTCGACATGGCGCAGAAAGTTGCGGCTTCGCAAGCGATGCTGGAGATGCTGGCCTGGCGGCTCGAGCAGGGCGAAAGCCCCGTCGCGGAAATCTGCATGATGAAGAACCAGGCGACGCAGACCATGGCCTTCTGCGCCTCGGAGGCCGTGCAGATATTCGGCGGCGCCGGCTTCATGCGCGGCATCAAGGCCGAGCGCATCTACCGCGAGGTCAAGGTCAATGCCATCGGCGGCGGCACAGAGGAGATCATGAAGGATCTGGCGTCGAGGCAGATGGGGTTGTGATAACCGTCGTCCCGGGGCGTGCGCAGCGCGAACCCGGGACCCAGAGATGAGTCCGATGATATCGAGATTCCGGGTTCGGCGCTTCGCGCCGCCCCGGAATGACAGGAGCAAAATGCTATTCACCGCCGACCACGACGACATCCGCCGCAGCCTGCAGAAATTCATCGCGAACGAGATCAATCCTCACGTCGATGAATGGGAGAAGGCCGACATCTTCCCGGCGCACGAGCTGTTCAAGAAGATGGGCAATCTCGGCTTCCTCGGCCTGAACAAGCCGGTCGAGTTCGGCGGCTCGGGCCTCGACTACTCCTACGCGCTGATGATGGCAGAGGAGTTAGGGGCCATCACCTGCGGCGGCGTGCCGATGGCGATCGGGGTGCAGACGGACATGGCGACGCCCGCGCTGGCGCGATTCGGCTCGGACGAGGTCCGTCGTGAATTTCTGGCGCCCTCGATTACCGGAGATTACGTCGCCTGCATCGGCGTCTCCGAGCCCGGCGCGGGCTCGGACGTCGCCTCGATCAAGACCCAGGCGCGCTCCGACGGCGACGACTACGTCATCAACGGCGGCAAGATGTGGATCACCAACGGCACCCAGGCCGACTGGATCTGCCTGCTCGCCAACACCGGCGACGGGCCCGTTCACCGCAACAAGTCGCTGATCTGCGTGCCCATGAAGAGCAAGGGCGTCACGGTCGCGCGCAAGCTCGACAAGATGGGCATGCGTTCCTCCGACACCGCGCAGATCTTCTTCGACAATGTCCGCGTGCCCAAGCGCAACCGGATCGGCGAGGAGGGCAAGGGCTTCACCTACCAGATGATCCAGTTCCAGGAGGAGCGGCTGTGGGGCGCGGCCGCCTGCCTCAAGTCGCACGAATACATCATCAACCAGACCATCGAGTACACTCGCAATCGCAAAGCCTTTGGCCAGAGCATCCTCGACAACCAGGTCGTGCACTTCAAGCTCGCGGAGATGCAGACCGAGGTCGAGCTGCTGCGCGCGCTGATCTATCGTGCCGCCGAGCAGCTGGTGGCGGGCGAAGACGTGACGAGGCTTGCGACCATGGCCAAGCTGAAGGCCGGCCGCCTCGGCCGCGAGCTCACCGACGCCTGCTTGCAATATTGGGGCGGAATGGGCTTTACCAACGAGACGCCGGTCAGCCGCGCCTATCGCGACAGCCGCCTGACCTCGATCGGCGGCGGCGCCGACGAGGTCATGCTGATGGTCCTGTGCAAGATGATGGGTACGCTGCCCGGCAGCAAAGGGAGTGCCTGATGATCACGCTCTATCACTGCGACGCCGCGCGCTCGTTTCGCCCGCTCTGGATGCTGGAGGAGATGGGGCTGCCCTATGAGCTGAAGATGCTGCCGTTCCCGCCGCGCGTCTTCGCCAAGGAATATCTCGCGCTCAATCCGCTGGGCACGATTCCCTTCATGGTCGACGGCGAAACGAAGATGACCGAATCCTCCGGCATCTGCCATTATCTCGGCATCAAATACGGACCGACGCCGCTGATGGTCGGACCGGAGGATCCCGCCTATGGCGCCTTCCTGAACTGGATGTACTTCAGCGACGCCACGTTAACCTTCCCACAGACGCTGGTGCTCCGATACACCCAGCTCGAGCCGGAGGAGCGCCGCAACCCGCAGGTTGCCGGCGACTACGCAAAATGGTTCTTGGGGAGACTGCGCGCCGTCGAGGCAGCGACGGCGAATGCCGAAACATTGTGCGCCGGCCGCTTCACCGCCGCTGACATCGTGATCGGCTACGCGCTTCGCCTGGCGAGCAACATTGGCCTCGCCAAGGATTTTGGGCCAAATGTCGCAGCCTATTGGGCTCGCCTGCAGCAGCGCGACGGTTTCAAGCGCGCAGTTGCTGCGGAACAGAAGGCTGGTGCCGAGCAGAATGTTGCAGCGAGGGTGAGGGCGTAAGTTTCCGTCATTCCGGGGCGGTGCGCAGCATCGAGCTCCGGTGCGCCATTGCGCACCTGAGAATATCGAGGTTCCCGGCTCGGTCCTGCCGACCGACTCGGAACGATGGCGCCTGTTTTCATGACAGCGCTATCCTATCGTGACAGCGCCCAAATTTCCGCTAAGGTGACCTCCGTCCGCAGCGGCCAGAGAGCCGCGCGAGGAGGACCCCAATGGAAGATAAAGGTCGCGAATCCGACCATCTGATGCTGATCACGCCCGAGCGGGTATTCTATGCCGGCCTGCTCGGCCGGCCCCGCAAGCGCACCCCCGGTAGCTGCCATGTCTATGTCGCGGTGAAGGGCAGCCTGCATCTGACGATCGACGACGTCCAGACCTCGGACGAGTTGGTCGTGACCCTGCCGAACCAGCGGCACACCATCGCCAGTGACTATCGCACCGTCATCAGCGTGACGCTGGAGCCGGAGAGCATGCCGGATGGCGTGATCGAGGCTTTGGCCGAGCGGCTGTGCGGTCCGGACAAGGCGGCCTATGCCCGCAAGATCCTCGCCGCCTACGCGCTGCTGCGCCAGCGCCGCTATGGCGACATCACCACCGCCGAGTTCGACGAGATGTGCTTTGGCGAGGCGCTGCCGCGCCGCGTGCTCGATCCGCGTGTGATGCGTGCGGTCGCCCGCATCGGGCGTTTCTCCGGCGAGCCGGTGACGGCGGATACGTGTGCGGCGGAGGCGGGCCTCTCGGCATCGCGCTTCCTGCATCTGTTCAAGGAGGAGACCGGCATCTCCTTCCGCTCCTTCCGTGCCTGGAAGCGTGCGCGGCATCTGCTGCACTTCGCCAACCAGGACCTCAACCTCGCCCATCTCGCGCAGGACATCGGCTATCCCGACTCGACGCATTTCAGTCACTCGATCCGCCGCTTCTACGGATTGAAACCGCGTGCGATCTTCGTCGGCTCGCGGGACTTGGCGATCTATCGCAGCACCGAGACGGTGCGGTTGGCAGAGGCGGGTTAGGCACCGCTCTCGGAGCTCTCGTAGGGTGGGCAAAGGCGCTCTTGCGCCGTGCCCACCAGCTCTCGGAAATTGACAAGGATGGTGGGCACGATTCGCTTTGCCCACCCTACCAAAGCTCGTCCTTTCCCAGCTTCTCCGCGCAAGAAGCCGCATGTCGCGCGTCACATGATCGCAAGCGTTGAATTCTCAACGTGCGAGACATTAGTGGCATGAGCGACAAGGCCGTCATCACCTGCGCGCTGAACGGCGTGCTCACCGACCCGAAGCAGCACAACGTGCCTGTGACGCCTGAGCAGATGGCGCGCGAGGCCAAGGCTGCGTTCGACGCCGGCGCGTCCATCATGCACATCCATCTGCGCCAGCAGGCGCCGAACAAGGGGCACCTGCCGTCCTGGGAGGTCGCTGTCAGCAAGGAGATCCAGCAGGCGATCCGCGAAGCGTGCCCTGCCGTGATCATCAACCACACTTCGGGCGTGTCGGGGCCGAACTACTCAGGCGCGCTCGACTGCATCCGCGAGACCAGGCCGGAGATCGCCGCCTGCAACGCCGGCTCGCTGAACTACCTCAAAGTGAAGGCCGACAACACCTGGGCGTGGCCGCCGATGATGTTCGACAATGCGGTCGAGAAGGTGAAGGACTATCTCGACGTCATGAACGCGGTCGGCACCATCCCCGAGTTCGAGTGCTTCGATGTCGGCATCGTCCGCTGCGTCGGCATGTATCGCCAGGTCGGCATGTACAACGGCCCGCTCGAGTACAATTTCGTGATGGGTGTCGCCTCCGGCATGCCTGCTGATCCCGAGCTGCTGCCGATCCTGATCAAGCTGAAGCGCCCCGAGGCGAACTGGCAGGTCACCGCGATCGGCCGCGAGGAGATCTGGCCGCTGCACCAGCGCTGCGCCGAGCTCGGCGGTCATCTCCGCACGGGGCTGGAGGACACTTTCTATCTCGCCGACGGCACGAAGGTGACCTCGAACGGCCAGTTGATCGAAGCCGTCGCCGCCTGTGCACGGCGTGCCGGCCGCGAGATCGCGAGCCCGGCCGAGGCGCGGAAGATCTTTGGGACGAATCGCTGAGCATTCCCGTCGTTCCGGGGCGATGCGTAGCATCGAACCCGGAACCTCGAGATTCCGGGTTCACGCTTCGCGTGCCCCGGAATGACGATCAAGG
The DNA here is from genome assembly GCF_015291725.1 of Bradyrhizobium sp. CCBAU 51765. Classification (GTDB taxonomy): domain Bacteria; phylum Pseudomonadota; class Alphaproteobacteria; order Rhizobiales; family Xanthobacteraceae; genus Bradyrhizobium; species Bradyrhizobium liaoningense. Next base: position 8,272,028 of record NZ_CP030038.1, on the reverse strand, counting down.
TCTGTCATGTCCATTCTCGAAAACACCATCTCCCCCGGTAGCGCCGGCTACCACGCCAACCGGGACGGCATGCTCGCGCTGATCGACCGCATGCGCGCGCTGGAAGAGCGCACACGGGCGGCGTCGGCCGCGGCCAAGGATCGCTTCCACAAGCGCGGACAATTGCTGCCGCGCGAGCGCGTCGCGCTGGTGCTCGATCCCGGTGCGCCCTTCGTCGAGCTGTCGACGCTCGCGGGCTACATGTTCGACGTGCCCGATCCGAACAAGAGCGTGCCCGGCGGCGGCGTCATCGCCGGCATCGGCTTCGTCTCGGGCATCCGCTGCATGGTCAGCGCCAACGACGCCGGCATCGATGCCGGCGCGCTGCAACCTTACGGTCTCGACAAGACGCTGCGGGTGCAGGAGCTCGCGCTGGAGAACAAGCTGCCCTACGTGCAGCTCGTCGAAAGCGCCGGCGCAAACCTGCTGCGCTACCGCGTCGAGGATTTTGTCCGCGGCGGCAACATCTTTCGCAATCTGGCGCGCCTTTCCGCGGCCGGCCTGCCGGTTGTCACCGTCACGCATGGCTCGTCCACCGCGGGCGGCGCCTATCAGACCGGTCTTTCCGACTACATCGTCATGGTCCGTGGCCGCACCCGTGCGTTCCTCGCCGGACCGCCGCTGCTGAAGGCCGCGACCGGTGAGGTTGCGACCGAAGAAGAGCTCGGCGGCGCCGAGATGCACACACAGGTATCCGGTCTCGGCGACTATCTCGCCGAGGACGACCGCGATGCCCTGCGCATCGCCCGCGAGATCATGGCCGCGCTGGAATGGGAGCGGCCGGGCAGGGCGACGCCGGAATTCAAGCCGCCGCGCTACGACCAGGACGAACTGCTCGGTATCATGCCGATGGACCACAAGCGCCCCGTGGACATGAAGCAGGTGATCGCGCGCATCATCGACGATTCCGATTTCACCGAGATGGCGCCGAATTATGGGCCTGCCACGGTCTGCGGCCACGCCCGCATCGAAGGGCAGGCCATCGGCATCATCACCAACAATGGCCCGCTCGATCCCGCCGGCGCCAACAAGGCGACGCATTTCATCCAGGCCTGCTGCCAGACCCGCACACCGCTGCTCTACCTGAACAACACCACCGGCTATATGGTCGGCAAGGCCTATGAGGAAGCCGGCATGATCAAGCACGGCTCCAAGATGATCCAGGCGGTGACGTCGGCGACGGTGCCGCAGATCACCATCTATTGCGGCGCCTCGTTCGGTGCCGGCAATTACGGCATGTGCGGGCGCGGCTTCCATCCGCGCTTCTGCTTCTCCTGGCCCAATGCCAAGACTGCCGTGATGGGCGGCGAGCAGGCGGCCGAGACCATGGCGATCGTGACTGAAGCCGCTGCAGCACGCCGCGGCAAACCGATCGAGAAGGACAAGCTGGACGCCATGAAGGCGCAGATCGTCGCTGTGTTCGACGGCCAGATGGATGTGTTCTCCACCAGTGCACGCGTGCTCGACGACGGCGTGATCGACCCGCGCGACACCCGCGCCGTGCTGTCCGAAGTGCTTGCGATCTGCCGCGAGGGCGATGCGCGCACACCCCAGCGCATGCAGTTTTCGGTGGCCCGGCCATGAGGAACGGATCAGTGCAGCACCGGCCGTTCCTCAAGGTCCTGATCGCCAATCGCGGCGAGATCGCATTGCGCGTGATGCGGAGCGCGCGGCGCTTGGGCTTGAGCGTCGTCGCGGTCTATTCGGATGCCGATCGCGATGCGCTCCACGTGCGCCGGGCCGATCAGGCCGTGCGCATCGGCGAAGCGCTTCCGGCGCAATCCTATCTCAGCATTCCCGCGATCATCGGAGCCGCGAAGGCGAGCGGCGCGGATGCCGTCCATCCCGGTTACGGCTTCCTCGCCGAGAACGAGGAGTTCGCCCGCGCCTGCAAGGAGGCCGGTCTCGTCTTCATCGGCCCGTCGCCGCAGGCGATCGAGGCAATGGGCAACAAGGCCGGCGCCAAGGAGATCATGAAGAAGGCCGGCGTCCCCATCGTGCCCGGCTATCAGGGCGCAGACCAGGGCGATGAGGTCATGCTCGCGGAAGCCAGAAAGATCGGCTTTCCCGTGATGATCAAGGCGGTCGCGGGAGGCGGCGGCCGCGGCATGCGGCTGGTCTCCGACGCGGCCTCGTTTCCCGATGCGCTGCGCAGTGCGCGTTCCGAGGCGAAGGCCGCGTTCGGCGACCCCACCGTCATCCTGGAACGCGCGATCCAGAACCCGCGCCATATCGAGATCCAGGTGTTCGGCGACAGCCACGGCAACGCCATCCATCTCGGCGAGCGCGACTGCTCGGTGCAGCGGCGGCACCAGAAGCTGATCGAGGAGGCGCCGTCGCCCGCAGTCACGCCCGAGTTGCGCGCGAGGATGGGAGAGGTCGCGGTCGCCGCGGTAAAGGCGCTGCGCTACGAAGGCGCGGGGACGCTGGAGTTCCTGCTCGACGAACGTGGCGAGTTCTACTTCATGGAGATGAACACGCGTCTCCAGGTGGAGCATCCCGTGACCGAGGCGGTCACCGGGCTCGATCTCGTCGAGTTGCAGCTGCGCGTCGCGCGTGGCGAGCCGCTGCCGGTGAAGCAGCAGGACATCCGCTTCGAAGGCCATGCCATCGAGGTGCGGCTGTGCTCGGAGGATGCCGCGCAGGATTTCATGCCGCAGTCCGGCCGCATGGCACGTTGGCAGGTGCCCGACGGCATCCGCGTCGAGCACGCGCTGCAGTCGGGCTCCGAAATCCCGCCGTTCTACGATTCCATGATCGCCAAGATCATCAGCCATGGTGCGAGTCGGGAGGAGGCGAGGGGACGGCTGATCGTCGGCCTCGAGCAGCTCACGGCGTTTGGCGTGACCACGAACCAGGCGTTCCTGATGTCCTGCCTGCGTCACTCCGGCTTTGCCAAGGGGGAGGCGACGACAGCCTTCATCAGTGCGCATCGTAACGAGCTGCTGGCGCCGCGCAGGGGTGCTGCATTCGATACGGCGTTGGCGGGCTTGCTGCTCTACGTCACAAATCCGCGCGCGCCTGCCTGGCAGAGTGGTCGGAGTCTGTCGGCAACGTTCCCGCTTCCAGCGAAACTCGAGATCGCCGGCCACGTCCACGAGCTGGAAGTCACGCGCGAGCGCGATGGCAGCTACACCGTCGCCACCGATGGCCGTCAGGACAGGTTCGAGATCGAGCAGCTCGATGCCGGTGCGATTCGTTTTCGCCATGACGGCGTGATGGACAGCGCCAAATTCCTGCGCGCTGCCGACAGGCTCTACCTCCAGCATCGCGGCATCCCGCTTGCGGCGATCGATCTCACGCTGGCGGCGCCGAAGGCTGCAGCAAGCAACGGCGGTGACGGCAAGGTCCGCGCCGCCATGAACGGCCGCGTTGTCGCCGTCCTGGTCAAGCCGGGCGACCGCGTCAGCGCGGGCCAGCCGGTGCTGACGCTGGAAGCGATGAAGATGGAGCACGTCCACAAGGCCGGCCTCGACGGCGTCGTCGCGGCGATCGACGTTGCCGAAGGCGAGCAGGTGACGACAGGCAGGATCGTGGCGGAGATCGCGGCGGGGTAGCGTCGCGAATGCAGTATCGGGTGGGCAACGGCGTCTAGCGCCGTGCCTGTCGCCTGATGATCAACAAAATACCAAAAATTTCAATACGATAGGTCGTGAATCGTGCTGTCGCACAATTCGGATTGAACGGTGTTCATTTTCGTGCGACAAATGTGAACATTGTTCAATTTGCATGGAGGCTCGCATGCCGCGCGCAACTGATCCCGCCCGAGAGACGGATGCCGCGCTCCCCTCAGTGTCCAGCCGGCTGCCGTTCGCCGTACCAACGGTCCGCGAAAAATGCCTCGTTGGCACGCTGCTCGTCCTTGCGCTGGTGGTGCTGCTCGCACCTGCGCTGCCTGCCGCCGCCTGGCACATCCCGCATTTCGTTGACACCCGCCCCTGGCTGGGTGTGCCCAATGCCGGCGACGTGCTGAGCAATCTCGCCTTCCTTGCGATGGGTGTCTGGGGCACGGAGCGGCTGCGCGCCCGCAATGATGCGCCCGTGGGTGCAGGCTGGCTCTTCATCGGACTGATCCTCACCTGCCTGAGCTCAGGCTTCTACCATCTGGACCCCGACATGCCGCAGCGGCTCGTGGCCGACCGCGTCGGCATGGCGGTGGCGTTCGCGGGCTTTCTTGGCATCGCGGCCAGCGAGCGAATCAGCGTGCGCGCAGGCGAAGCGGTGCTGGTGCTGATGATGGTTGCGGGCCTGCTCGCGGCCTGGGTGGCACACGAGAATCTCACGCCATGGGCGGTCGTGCAGTTCGGCGGCATGGCTCTCGCCGTGGGACTGGCGTTCACACGACCCCTGCCGGGTGCGCTCGGCGTGCCGCTCGGCGGCGTGATCTTCTTCTATGTGCTGGCGAAACTCTTCGAACTCGGTGACGCGACAGTGTTCGAAGCGACCGGGCACATCGTCTCGGGCCACACGTTCAAGCATCTGGCCGCGGCGTTGGCGGCTTGGCCGGTGATCCGGGCGTTGCGGCCTACCGGCCGCGCCCCGTCCCCTCATTGAGCAAGCACGCCACCTGGTGCCCGTCTCCAGCGTCCACCAGAGCCGGCCGCTCGGTCTTGCAGCGTTCCATCGCGAACCGGCAGCGCGTGTGAAACGCACAGCCTGAAGGCGGATTGACCGGGCTCGGCACGTCGCCGTCGACGAGTGGCGCGAGCTTCTTCGCGAGCGGGTTGGCGATGGGCACCGACGCGAGCAGGGCCTGCGTGTAGGGATGACGGGGGTTGCGGAACAGCTCGTCCTTCTCGGCGATCTCGACGATGCGGCCGAGATACATCACCGCGACGCGGTGGCTGATATGGGCGACCACGGCGAGGTCGTGAGCGATGAAGAGGTAGGAGAAGCCGTGCTGGCGCTGCAGGTCGATCAGGAGGTTGATCACCTGCGCCTGGATCGAGACGTCGAGCGCCGAGACCGGCTCGTCGCAGACGATCAGGCGCGGCCCCAGCGCCAGGGCCCGCGCAATGCAGATGCGCTGGCGCTGGCCGCCGGAGAACTGATGCGGGAAGTTGCGCATCTGGTCGGGCCGCAGGCCCACCTGTTCGAACAGCTGTGCGGCGCGCGCCTCCAGCGTCTTGCCGCTTGCAAGGCCATGCACGGCGATGGGTTCGCCGACGATGTCGCCCGCCGTCATGCGCGGATTGAGTGAGGCGAACGGGTCCTGGAACACGATCTGCATCGAACGCCGGTGCGGGCGCAGCGCCGTCTTCGACAGATGGGTGATGTCCTCGCCGTCGAGCCGGATCTGGCCTGAGGTCGGCTCGACCAGCCGCAGCACGCTCCGCGCCACCGTGGACTTGCCGCAGCCGGATTCGCCGACGAGGCCGAGCGTCTCGCCGGTCCCGACCGCGAACGATACGCCGTCGACCGCATGCACGGTGCCGACTTGCCGGCGCAACACGCCGGCGCGTACCGGGTAGTGCTTCTTGAGGTCGGTGACCTCGAGCAGCGCTTCGGTCATGCCACCTCCGCGGCGTCTTCCGCGCGCCAGCAGGCAGCGAGATGGCCGCCACCCCAGTCGGCCAGCGGCGGATACTCGGCCTCGCAGCGCTTGATGGCGAGCTTGCAGCGCGGCGCGAAGGCGCAGCCCTTCGGCAGCCCAACCAGCGAGGGCACCGTGCCGGGGATCTCGTTCAGCCGCGCCTGCGCCGGGACACCGGAGGCCGGGACGGCCGGGATCGAGGCCATCAACCCGCGCGTATAGGGATGCATTGGCGAGGCGAACAGCGACTCGACGCTGGCCTCCTCGACCTTTCGCCCTGCATACATCACGATCACGCGCTGCGCCGTCTGCGCGACGACGCCGAGATCGTGCGTGATCAGCACGAGGCCGGTGCCGAGCTCCTTCTGAAGGTCGAGGATCAGCGCCAGGATCTGCGCCTGGATGGTGACGTCGAGCGCGGTGGTCGGCTCGTCCGCGATCAGCAGCGCCGGCCGGCAGGCAAGCGCCATCGCGATCATCGCGCGCTGGCGCATGCCGCCGGACAGCTGATGCGGATATTCCCGCGCGCGTCGTGCCGGCTCGGGAATGCGCACCAGGCGCAGCATCTCGATCGCGATATTCTGCGCCTCCTTCGACGTGATGCTCCGATGCAACCGCACCGCCTCGACGATCTGGTCGCCGATCCGCATCACCGGATTGAGCGAGGTCATCGGCTCCTGGAAGATCATGGAGATGCGGTTGCCCCTGACCGCGCGCATCTGCGCTTCGTCCAGCGACAGCAGCTCGGTGCCTTCGAGCGTGACGGAACCACCGACGATGCGACCGGGCGGATCGGGCACGAGCCGCATCAAGGACAGCGCAGTGACGCTCTTGCCGCAGCCGGATTCGCCGACGATCGCCAGCGTCTCGCCGCGTCTGACATTGAACGAGAGATCGTCGACGGCCTTGAACAGGCCGGAATTGGTGAAGAACACCGTCTTCAGGTTCTTGACGTCGAGCACGAGATCGGATTTGTCCGCCATCAGCCGCGCTGCCTCGGATCCAGGATGTCGCGCAGGGCGTCGCCGAACAGGTTGGCGCCGAACACGGCGAGGCTGATCGCGATGCCCGGGAAGATCACGAGCCACGGCGCGGTGCGGACATATTCGGCGGCGGATTCCGACAGCATGCGCCCCCATGACGGATAAGGCTCGGGAATACCGAGGCCGAGGAAGGACAACGAGGCTTCGGTGAGGATGGTCGAGCCGAGCTGCGCGGTCGCCAGCACGATCAGCGGCGCCAGCGTGTTCGGCAGCACGTGGCGCAGCGCGATCCGCATCTCGCTCATGCCGATCGACTTGGCGGCTTCGACGAAGGGCTGCTCGCGCAGCGCCAGCGTATTGGCGCGGATGACGCGCGCGACCGTCGGGATCAGGGGGATGGCGATGGCGATGATCACATTGGGCAGCGAAGGCCCGAGCGCCGCCGTCATCACCAGGGCCAGCACCAGCAGTGGCAGCGCCTGGAGAACGTCGGAGACGCGCTGGAAGACGAGATCGACCCAGCCCGAGAGATAGCCGCAGGTGAGGCCGACGATGACGCCGATCGTGCCGCCGAGCGCGGTCGAACCGAGCCCGACCGCGAGCGAGATCCGCGCGCCGTGGATGATGCGGCTGAACACGTCGCGGCCGAAGGAATCGGTGCCCATCCAGTGCGCGAGGCTCGGGCGGGCCAGCGCGCGGGCGGAGTCGACCGTCAGCGGATCGTAGCGCGCGATGAAGTCGGCGAAGATCGCGGTCAGCACGAACACCGTTATGATGACGAGGCCGGCCGCGCCCAGCACATGCCGCTGCGCCATGAACAGCACACGCCGCCAGCCGCCGGTCGCATATGCGCCGGCCCGCCTCAGTTCAACGTCGAAGTCGATCGCAGCCAAGCCGGTCTCCTAGTCCGTGTATCTGATGCGCGGGTCGAATACCGCGTAGAGCATGTCGACGGTGAAATTCGCGAACACCACCACGACCGCGATGAACATCACGAGATTCTGCACGATCGGATAGTCGCGCCAGCGGATCGCCTCGACCAGGAAGCGCGCGACGCCGGGAATGTTGAACACCGTCTCGGTGACGATCAGGCCGCCGATCAGGAACGCCGCCTCGATGCCGATCACGGTGATGACGGGCAAGATCGCGTTCTTCAGCGCGTGGTGATAGTTCACCGCCGCTTCGGAGGCGCCCTTGGCGCGGGCGGTGCGGATATAGTCCTGCCGCAGCACCTCCAGCATCGAGGAGCGGGTGATGCGCATGGTCAGCGCGGCGCTGCGGAAGCCGACGGCGGCCGCCGGCACGGCATAGGTCGCGAACGCTTCGAGCCAGGTCTGCGGATTCGGATTGAAGATCGGCATCTGGCCGAACATCGCCACCGATGCGGTGAGGATCAAAAGTCCGAGCCAGAACGAGGGCAGCGACAATCCGCTGAGGCTGACGACGCGGAGCGCATAGTCGAGCTTTGTTCCCTGCTTCACCGCGCTGATGACGCCGAGCGGAATGCCGATCGATGCCGAGAACAAGAGCGCGAGGCCGGCGAGCCGCGCCGTGATCGGGATCCGCGGCAGGATCTCCTGCAGCGCCGGCTTTTCCGAGACATAGGAATAGCCGAGATCGCCGCGCAGGAACCCGCTGATCCAGTGCCAATATTGCACGATCAGCGGCCGGTCGATGCCGAGTTCCTTCTCCAGATTGGCCTTGTCGGCCGGATCGACATAGCCGGCGGCCGCGAACAGGATGTCGACGATGTTGCCGGGAACGATCCGCAGCAGGAAGAAGATGACGATCGAGATCCCGAACAGGGTCACGAGCATCAGGAACAGGCGCCGCACCAGATAGGCAAACATCCACCGCCTCCCGTCGAGCCCGTCAGCCGTCCGCGGCCTGCGCTACTTGTCCAGCCACACGTCCTCGTAGCGATAGCCGTTGTAGGAGCTGTTCGTCATGATGGTGATGCCCTTCACGTAGGGCTGCCAGCAGCTGCCCATTCGGCTGTGGAAGATGATGGGCCGTGCGACGTCCTCCTGCAACTTCTTGTCGATGTCCCAGACCAGCTTCCTGCGCTTCTCGACATTGGTCTCCTGCGACTGCACGTCGAACAGCTTTTCGATCTCCTTGTTGCAGTAATTGGTGTAGTTGCGCTCCGAGCCGCAGGAATAGTTCTCGTAGAACGACTGGTCGGGGTCATCCACCGCGTTGCCGGTCAGATTGAGTCCGATCATGTAGTCCTTGCGCGCGACCTTCGGGAACCAGTTCGCGGTCTCGACGACGTCGAGCTCGCCGTCGATATAGATGTTCTTCAGCTGGTCGATCAGGATCACCGCGGGGTCGCGATAGATCGGGATGTTGCGCGTGGAGACCTTCACGGCGAGATGCTTGTCCGGCCCGTAGCCGGCCTTCTGCATCAGCTTCTTCGCCTCCTCGCGGTTGGCCTTCACGTCGGGGCCATAGCCCGGAATGGTCTCCAGCATCTCCTTCGGCATGCCCCACAGACCGTTCGGCGGCGGCAGCATGGTGCCGCCGATGTCGCCCTGGCCTTCGAACATGATCGAGATGAAAGCCTTGCGGTCGAGCGCCATCGCCATGGCGCGGCGGATGTCGACATTGTCGAACGGCGGCGAGGATGAGTTGACGATGATGTTGGTCGATACATTCGTCGGCGCGATTTCGCAGATCGCGTTCGGCGCCTGCTGCTTGACGTCCTTCACCAGCGGGATCGTCACCTCCGTCGGGAACGTCATGTCGAACTTGCCGGCCACGAAGGCGAGGATCGCGGTCGAGCGGTTCGGGATGATCGTGAGCTCGATGCCCTCGAGATAAGGCCGGCCCTTGCGCCAATAGTCGGGATTGCGGGTCAGCTTGATGGATTCATTGGCCTTGAACTCGACGAACTTGAACGGGCCGGTGCCGATCGGATGGGTGCGCATCTCCGCCGGCGAGACGTGGCAGGGATAGACCGGCGTGTAGCCCGAGGCGAGCAGTGCCAGCAGCGAGGGCTGCGGCCGTTTCAGATTGAAGGAGACCTCGGAATCGCCGTTGGTCGAGATGTCGACGACCTGATCGTACCAGGACTTGCGCGGGTTCTGCCGGAACTTCTGCTGCGCCTTGCCCATCAGCATGTCGAAGGTGCATTTGACGTCGGCCGAGGTGAACGGCTTGCCGTCGTGCCATTTCACGCCCTGGCGCAGCTTGAAAGTCAGCGTCTTGTTGTCGTTCACCCAGGCCCAGCTCTCGGCGAGCTCGGGGACGATGCTGTCCATGCTGTTCTGAGCCACGTCCTGCTTGTAGATGACGAGGTTGTTGAACACCGGCATGAAGGGAACGTTGAGGGAGTAGGTCGCACCTTCGTGGATCGAAGCATTGCCGGGACTGTCGCGGTGATACATCCGCAGGATGCCGCCCTGCTTGGGCTCGCCGGCGAGCGTGGCGGTTGAGGCCGTCAGCACAGATAGCGCCGCCATTGCGGCGAGCGCCCACACGCTCCGCATGCTCATCCTCCCTGGACAACGGCCTTTTGCGGCCTGTTTGTCCGACGATAGCGAGGCGCGTGCAGCGAGGCAACCCGTAAGGCTAGCTGCGCTCTCGACACTTCGGATGACGGATGGCCACGGGGTTTATCTCTCATCATGCGAGAGTGCAGGTGCGAAGGGCTCGCGCGCAGATGTTGCGCCCTCACACGATCCGCGACGCCTTGTTGCCCCAGTAGCGATCGCGCAGCAGCCGCTTGTATAGCTTTCCCGTCGGCAGCCGCGGCAACTCCTTCTCGAAATCGACCGAGCGCGGCACCTTCTGCCGCGACAGCGATTTGGCGCAGAACGCGATCAGTTCTTCGGCGAGGGCCGGCCCCGGCACCACGCCGGGCATCGGCTGCACCACCGCCTTCACCTCCTCGCCGAGATCGGCATTGGGCACGCCGAAAACGGCCGCATCGGCAACCTTCGGATGGGTGATGAGCAGGTTCTCGCATTCCTGCGGATAGATGTTCACCCCGCCGGAGATGATCATGAAGGTCGCGCGGTCGGTCAGGTACAGGAATCGGTCGGCGTCGACATAGCCGACGTCGCCGACCGTGCTCATGCTGCCGTCGGCCGAGCGTGCCTCTTTGGTCTTCTCCGGATCGTTGAAATATTCGAACGGCGTTGCCGTCTTGAACCAGACCTGGCCCGGTGTGCCGATCGGGCATTCCCGCATGTTCTCATCCAGGATGTGGAGATCGCCGAGCAGCACCTTGCCGACCGTGCCGCGATGGGCGAGCCATTCCTCGCTGTTGCAGGCGGTGAAGCCGAGGCCTTCGGTCGCGCCGTAATATTCGTGGATGATCGGTCCCCACCATTTGATCATGTCGTCCTTGACCAGGGCCGGACAGGGCGCGGCGGCGTGGATCGCGATCTCCAGCGAGGAAAGGTCGTAGCGGCCACGCACCTCCTCCGGCAGCTTCAGCATGCGCGAGAACATCGTCGGCACCAGCTGGGTGTGGGTGATGCCCCATTGCTCGACGAGCTGAAGGTAACGCTCGGGATCGAAACTCTCCATGATGATCACGGTGCCGCCCATGCGGATCGTGAGGTTCACGGCAGCCTGCGGGGCGGAGTGATAGAGCGGTGCGGGCGACAGATAGACCATGCCTTCCCGGTAGTGCCAAAGCTTCGTCAGAAAATCGAACAGCGGCAGATTGTGCCTCGGCGGCTCCTCCGGAAGGGGCCGCAAGATGCCCTTCGGCCGTCCCGTCGTGCCGGACGAATAGAGCATGGCGGTACCGAGCCACTCGTCGGCGATCGGCGTCCTGGGCAGCTCGGCAGTCACCTCCGCCAGCCCGACGATACGTTCGCTCTCGCCCGGGCCGTCGGCGACGATGCAGAGCTTGACGTCGGGGCAAGCCTTGATCGCCTCGCGCGCGATGTCGAGCTTGGCCACCGATGTGATCAGGATCTTCGACTGGCTGTTGACGAGGAGATAGGCGAGCTCCCCCGGCGTCAGGAAGGAGTTGATGCAGGTGTAGTAGAGCCCGGCGCGTTCACCCGCGCCGCAGGCTTCCAGGTAACGCGAATTGTTCTCCATGAAGATCGAGTAGTGATCGAGCCGTCTCAAGCCGTGCCTGCGGAACAGATGCGCCAGCCGATTGCTGCGTGCCTCGAGCTCGCGATAGGTGACGGTCTCGCCCGTCGCCGCCATGATGAAGGCGGGCTGGAGCGGGCGCAGGCGGGCATGCGTACCAGTATACATCGATCCTCCGGCTTTCGATCAGGCGGCAAGAAGCAGGATTTCGCGCACGTCGGCGGGGCCATCGATCTTGCGTGGGTTGCGTGGAATCCAGTTCGTACGCATCGCCTGCTCGGCGATGGCGTCGAAATGCTGCGGTGACACCCGCACGTCAGCGAGGCTGCGCGGCATGCCGAGCGAGCGGATGAAGGCATCGAGCACATCGGCGGCGGCGTGGCCGGGATAGCCCATGGCGGCCGCGACGATCATCTGGCGCTCGGCGTTGTCGCGCGCATTCCATCGCATCACCGCCGGCAGCATAATGCACGAGGTGTAGCCATGCGGTACGTCGAAGGCCGCGCCCAGCACGTAACCGATGCCATGGCTCGCGCCCATCGGCACGCCGGCTGCGAGCGCGCCCATCGACAGCCAGGTCCCGATCTGCGCGTCCATCCGTGCATCGAGGTCGGCAGGATCGGCCTTCACCCGCGGCAGCGCGTCGGCGAGCATGGCAAGCCCCTTCACCGATTGCGCGTCGGCATAGGGATGCGTCTCGCGCGAGCAGATCGCTTCGACGCAATGATCGACGGCGCGGATGCCGGTGGACAGGAACAGCCATTCCGGGGTGTGCACGGTGATGGCGGGATCGAGGATGGTCGCGCGCGGCACGATGAGCGGATGCCGCAGCATCTGCTTCACATGCTTGCTGCGCTCGGTGACGCCGGCGGTCGCGCTGAACTCGCCGCCGGCGATGGTGGTCGGCACGCTGATCTGCCGCACGGTCGGCGCGTTCATCTCGGGCGCGACACCCTTGTGCACGCGGATGCGCTCGATTCCTTCGATATCACCGATGTCGTTGGCGAGGCAGAGCTGCACCGCCTTGGCGCCGTCGGTGATCGAGCCGCCGCCCACGGTGACGATGAGGTCGGCGTTCGCCTCGCGCGCCGCCTTTGTCGCCGCGATCACCGCCTCACGCGGCGTATGCGCCGGCATGGCGTCGAACAGGCCGGCACAGCGCTCGCCGAGCGCCTGCGTGATCTTCGCAATTTCGTCGGTCTGCCGGTTCAGCGTGCCCGAAACCATCAGGAATGCGCGGCGCGTTCCCAGCCGGTCCATCTGCGCGACGATGGCGCCGGCTGCAGGATGGCCGAACACGACCTCCTCGATCGCGCCGAAAACGACACGTCCCTGGTGCACGCCTGTCCTCCCGGACTATTCGTCTTGTTATTGTAGGGGTAACCTAGCCGAGCCTGCTGTCCCCGTCATGCGCGAAGACGCTGGCTTTCGTCTTACCCTCCCCTGGAGGGGGAGGGTCGATCGCGCGAAGCGCGAGCGGGGTGGGGTGTTCTCTCCACACGGGCACTTTTCGTGTGGCGAGAACACCCTGCCCCGCATCGCATTCCGCTGCGCTCCATGCGTTGCGACCCTCCCTCTCCAGGGGAGGGTGGATCATGCGATCCATTCATGAGCCCCGCGAATCAGTTCATTCGCACTCCGCCCGCCAATCATCGCGCGCGAGGCCGGCTGATTGACCTGTCAACCCGCCATCCGGCCAGGGCGCGTGCGGCCCTTGCACGCGCATTGGTCTTGAAGTGTTCATTGTTGCTGCCCATTCTGTAGGGCCCGCGCGATGGCGAATACCTTGCTTTCTCCGCGGTTTTTTGAGCGAGGACCTGGGATGACTGGACCTGACGGAAGCGGGCGATTTGTCAAAAAGCACGATTTCGTTCAGTTGCGGCATTACGCAATAGCGGGCCTCCTCGCCGCTTCATTCGCGCTCGCCGGTTGCGGGCAGCCGGCCTCACAGGCTGCTGCTCCACCGCCGGCGCCGGTGACAGTGGCTCAGCCGGTCAAGCGCACCGTCACCGATTGGGATGAGTTCACCGGCCGCTTCGAGGCGGTGGAGGAGGTGCAGGTGCGGCCGCGCGTCGGCGGCTTCGTCAACTCGGTCGAGTTCCAGGACGGCGCCATCGTGCGTCAGGGCGATCTGCTCTACGTGATCGATCCGCGCCCGTTCGAGGCCGTGGCGACGCAGGCGGAAGGGCAGCTCTCTGACGCGCGTGCCCGGGTGGAGCTTGCCAAGCGCGAGCTCGACCGCGGCCTCAGCCTGGTGCAGACCAGCGCCGTCTCCGAGCAAGTCGTCGATCAGCGCCGCCAGGCCTTGCAGGCCGCGCACGCGGCCGAGATGCAGGCGGAAGGAGCGCTCAAGGCCGCCAAGCTCAACATCGAGTTCACGCATGTCACGGCGCCGCTGACCGGCCGTGTCAGCCGCCATCTCGTCAGCCCCGGCAATCTCGTGCAGGGCAGCGACAACGGAACGTCGACATTGCTGACCTCCATCGTGACGCTCGATCCGATCTACATCTATTTCGACATGGATGAGGCGACATTCATCAAATACAGCAAGCTGTGGTTCGAAGGCCGTCGCCCGAGCTCGCGCGACACGGCAAACCCGGTGCAGGTGTCTCTCGCCGGCGAGACCAAGCCATCGCATGAGGGCAGCATCAACTTCCTCGACAACCGCCTCGACGTCTCCACGGGAACGTTACGCAGCCGCGCCGTGGTCAAGAACACTGATCTGTCGATCCTGCCCGGCCAGTTCGGCCGCGTCCGCCTGATCGCCAGCGCGCCCTATGAGGCGCTGCTGATTCCGGACGCCGCTGTTGCGACCGACCAGTCCCGCAAGATCGTTTTCGTGGTGAAACCTGATGACACGGTCGAGGCGCGCCCTGTCGCGCTAGGGCCGCTCGACGAGGGCCTGCGCGTGATCCGTGAAGGGCTGAAGCCGGACGATCGCGTCATCGTCAACGGCATCCAGCGCGCCCGCGTCGGTGCCAAGGTCGCCCCGCAGACCGCACAGACCCCGGCCGGTGGCAAGTCATGAACCTCGGCCGCCTCTCCATCAACCAGCCCATTCTGGCGATGGTGCTGTCGATCGTGCTGCTGATCGTCGGCGCGCTCGCCTACACCACGCTGCCGGTGTCCGAATATCCGCAAGTGGTGCCGCCCACCGTGGTCGTCACCACGCAATATCCCGGCGCCTCGGCGCAGACCGTGTCCGACACGGTCGCGGCTCCCATAGAGCAGCAGATCAACGGCGTCGAGGACATGCTGTATCTCTACAGCCAGGCGACCTCAAACGGACAGTTGACGATCACCGTCACCTTCAAGCTCGGCACCGATCTCGACAAGGCCCAGGTGCTGGTGCAGAACCGCGTTGCGATTGCACAGCCGCAACTGCCGGACGAGGTGCAGCGCAACGGCGTCGTCACCCGCAAGAACTCGCCCGACATCCTGATGGTCGTGTTCATGCTGTCGCCGGACGACACCTTCGACCAGCTCTACATATCCAACTACGCGCTGCTCCAGGTCCGCGACCAGCTGTTGCGCATCGACGGCGTCGGCGACATCCAGATTTTCGGTGCGCGCGACTATTCGATGCGGCTGTGGCTCGACCCTGATCGAATCGCCAATCTCGGCCTGACCTCGGCCGAGGTATTGGCAGCGATCCGCGCCCAGAACGTGCAGATCGCGGGCGGCCAGATTGCCGAGCCGCCGATCGCGGACCGGGCCTTTCAGCCAAATCTCACCTTTACCGGACGTTTGAAGGACCAGAAGCAGTTCGAGGACATCCTGATCAAGGCCGGTTCCGACGGCCGCACGGTACGGCTGCGCGACGTCGCCCGGATCGAGCTCGGCGCACTCGCTTATTCCACCAACAGCTTCCTGCTGCGCAAATCGGCCGTCGCCATGCTGGTCACCCAGCGGCCCGGATCGAACGCGCTCGCGACGGCAAAGAGCATCTCCGACACCATGACGAAGCTCAAGGAGAGCTTTCCGAAAGGTCTCGACTACAACATCGGCTATAATCCGACCGAGTTCATCGCCCAGTCCGTCCACGAGCTGATCAAGACAATCTACGAAGCCATGCTGCTAGTGGTCGTCGTGGTGCTGGTATTCCTGCAAGGATGGCGGCCCGCGATCATTCCGATCATCGCGATCCCGGTCTCGCTGGTCGGCACCTTCGCGGTGATGGCGGCGCTTGGATTCTCGATCAACAATCTGACCCTGTTCGGACTCGTCCTCGCCGTCGGCATCGTGGTCGATGATGCCATCGTCGTGGTCGAGAACGTCGAGCGCCATCTCGAGCACGGCCTCAGTCGTCGCGATGCGGCGCTGAAGACGATGGAAGAGGTCGGCGGCGCGCTGGTCTCGATCGCCCTGGTGCTGTGTGCGGTGTTCGTCCCGACCGCGTTCCTCGGCGGCATTTCCGGGCAGTTCTTCCAGCAGTTCGCCGTCACCATTGCCGTTGCGACCGCGATCTCCTGCTTCTGCTCGCTGACGCTGTCTCCCGCGCTGGCCTCGCAGATCCTCACGCCGCACGAAGAGAAGCGTCCGCCGGCCGCCTGGAATGTCATCGCGCGCGGCTGGAACGCCTTCACCGGCGTGTTCAACCGCGTGTTCGACCGTCTGGCGCATGGCTATGCGGGCCTCGCCAATTTCGTGATCCGCCACTCCGTCGTGATGCTTCTGATCTACGTCGTTCTGATCGGCAGCGCCGGCTGGCTGATCGTGACCACCCCGCAGGGCTTCATCCCCGCGCAGGATCGCGGCTATGTCATCATATCGGTGCAATTGCCGGGCGCCGCTTCGCTGGCGCGTACCACCGAGGTTGTCCGCGAGATCGAGCGCATCTCGCTGGATACGCCGGGCATCATCCGTGTTGCCGCTTTCGCCGGCTTCTCCGGCGCTACGCGCACGCAGGCCGGCAACGCGGCCGCGCTGTTTCCGGTGTTCGACGAGCCTGAGGCGCGGATGAAGAAGGGATTGTCTGCCAACGCCATCACGGTCGAGCTGCGCAAGCGCCTGGCTGCGATCCAGGGCGCCTTCATCATCGTGATTCCGCCGCCGGCCGTGCCCGGCATCGGCACCGGCGGCGGCTTCACCATCCGCATCCAGGATCGACAGGGTCGCGGGCCTGAGTTGCTCGCCGCGGCCACCGACGAGCTCGTCGCCGCGGCGCGCAAATCGCCCTTGCTGCTCGCTCCGACGGTATTCTCGCCGTTCTCGGCCAACACGCCGCAGCTCTTCGTCGACATCGACCGGACCAAGGCGCAGAAGCTGGGCGTACCCATCTCCAACATCAACGATACGATCCAGACCTATTTCGGATCGACCTATGTCAACGACTTCAACCTGTTCGGGCGCACCTACCACGTCACCGCGCAGGCGGACTTCCCGTTCCGGAAAGAGCCCAGCGATCTCGCGCGACTGCGGACGCGCAACGCCAATGGCGACATGGTGATGCTCGGCAGTGTGGTCGAGTTCAAGGACGTCTCCGGCCCCGATCGCGTGGCACGCTACAATCTCTACGCGGCGTCGGAACTTCAGGGTGAACCGGCACCGGGCGTAAGCTCGACCACCGCGCTGAACACCATCAAGCAGCTCGCGGACGACACGCTGCCGAGCGGCTTCACCTTCGAGTGGACGGACCTGTCCTACCAGCAGATCACTGGCGGCAACGCCGGCCTCTACGTGTTCCCGATCTGCGTGCTCTTCGTCTATCTCGTGCTCGCCGCGCAATATGGCAGCTGGACGCTTCCGTTCGCGGTGATCCTGATCGTGCCGATGTGCCTGCTCGCTGCCACCATCGGCGTGCGCATCATGGGCCAGGACGTCAATATCCTCACCCAGATCGGCTTTGTCGTGCTGGTGGGGCTGGCGGCGAAGAACGCGATCCTGATCGTCGAGTTCGCGCGCGACATCGAGAACGAGGGCAAGCCGCGGCTCGAGGCCGTGATCGAGGCCTGCCGCCTGCGCCTGCGGCCGATCCTGATGACGTCCTTCGCCTTCATCCTCGGCGTGCTGCCGCTGGTGATCTCCAGCGGCTCCGGCTCGGAGATGCGGCAGGCCGTGGGCGTTGCCGTGTTCTTCGGCATGATCGGCGTCACCCTGTTCGGGCTTCTGTTCACGCCGATCTTCTACGTGGTGGTGCGGAACCTCGCGGAGGGACGGCGGGACAAGAAGCCGGAGGTGGTGGCCTGATTCATTGTGGCCGCCGGCGTGTCCGCACCTTCGGTGTCGTCCCCGCGAACGCGGGGACCCATAACCACAGGGAGGAGTTTGGGGCGACGCTGGCAACTCCGAGTCTTCGTCAAACCTCTCCCTGTGGATATGGATCCCCGGATCTGCGCGTGCTTAAGGCCCGCTTGTCCGGGACGACACCGTTAGCTTGGCGCACCCCATACTAACGACCAACGTGAAACGGATGGGCACGCGCGGGGTTCTTCACTAGTATCCGCGCGATTTCAAAACAGAAAACTACTGGGAGCTTAACGAATGAAATCAGCATTTTTAGTTGCCGCAACCTCGGCCGTATTGTTCGCCGCGCCGGCCTCCGCGCAAGGCGTCAAGATCGGCATCCTCAACGATCAGTCCGGCGTCTATGCCGACTACGGCGGCAAATGGTCGGTCGAAGCGGCCAGGATGGCGATCGAGGATTTCGGCGGCGAGGTACTCGGCCAGAAGATCGAGCTCATCACCGCCGACCACCAGAACAAGCCGGATCTCGCCAGCTCGATCGCGCGGCGCTGGTACGACGTCGAGAACGTCGACATGATCACGGAGCTGACGACCTCCTCGGTCGCGCTCGCGATCCACGAGCTTTCCAAGGAAAAGAAGAAGATCGATATCGTCGTCGGCGCCGCAACCTCGCGCCTCACCGGCGACGCCTGCCAGCCATACGGCTTCCACTGGGCCTACGACACCCATGCGCTCGGCGTCGGCACCGGCGGCGCACTGACCAAGGCCGGCGGCGACACCTGGTTCTTTCTGACCGCGGATTACGCCTTCGGCTATGCGCTGGAGAAGGACACCAGCGAGATCGTCACGGCCAATGGCGGCAAGGTAGTCGGCTCGGTTCGTGTGCCGCTCAACTCCTCGGACTTCTCCTCCTTCCTGCTCCAGGCGCAGAGTTCGAAGGCGAAGATCGTGGGCCTCGCCAATGCCGGCCTCGACACCACCAACTCGATCAAGCAGGCGTCCGAGTTCGGCATCGTCTCCGGCGGCCAGAAGCTCGCGGGCCTCTTGATGACGCTCGCCGAAGTCAACGGCCTCGGTCTCCAGGCCGCGCAGGGCCTGGTGCTCACCGAGGGCTATTACTGGGACCTCAACGACAAGACGCGCAATCTCGGCGAACGCTTCCTCAAGCGCACCGGCCGGATGCCGAGCATGATCCATGCCGGCACCTATTCGGCGACGCTGAGCTACCTGAAGGCCGTCAAGGCCGCCGGCACCAAGGATCCGGATGCCGTCGCCAAGAAGCTGAAGGAGCTGCCGGTCGACGACGACTTCGCGCAAGGCGGCAAGGTGCTCGAGAACGGCCGCATGGTCCACGACATGTATCTGTTCGAGGTCAAGAAGCCCTCGGAGTCGAAGAAGCCGTGGGATTATTACAAGCTGCTCGCCACCGTCCCCGGCGACAAGGCCTTCTTCACCGCCAAGGAAAGCGGCTGCCCGCTGACGAAGTAGGGCAAAGCCGGTGCCACACATTCCGCTGTCGTCCCGGACAAGCGCGCTTCAAGCGCGCGCCGATCCGGGACGATACCGAGTTTGTGTCCGCAGCTCGGCCCTCACACCAACCGCAACACCACAGCACCCATCGCCCCGACCCACAGCGCCATTGCGGCGAGCGCCTGGATTGCAAAACCGGTGCCGCGCTTGGCCGCCGCCTTCGAATAGCCGACGAAATAGACGATACGGCCGATAATCCAGACCACGCCGATGCCCGCCGCGATGGCGTCGCTGATGTAGATCGCGAACAGCCACAGCGCCGGCAGGAAGATCGGCATCCATTCCAGCGTGTTCATCTGGATGCGGAAGGCCCGTTCGAAATCCGGATGGCCCGACATCGCGGGCACCTTGACGCCGGTCGCGGTGCGCGAGCGCGACACGTTGATGCAGGTGAAGAAATAAAACGCGATCGCCAGCAGCGTGACGAGGGCGGTGAGATGATACATCGCTAGTCCCTTCGAAGAGGTCGCGCCTCAATACCCTGTCAGCTCGAGATAGCCAACGCCGTCATGCGAGCCGGCAAAGCTGATCGGCCCTTCCCAATAGGAGAAGCCGGTCCCCATCCAGGCCTTGGAATTGAGCGGCCTGCAAGCAATCGAGAATGATCGCGAAGGGATCGCGATCTGCCATTCCACCGGCAGCTTGCGTCCCGCAACATCCGCGGTGGCGCTTGGCATCATCTGGATGTCGCCTCCTGCGATCATCTGCGTCCCGCCTGTGGCGCTGATCCAGTTGCCGAATGGATAATCGTTGCCGTCCTTCTGCCGCAGCCGGTACAGCATCAGCTTGTCGCCGGACGCGAGATGCAGCGAGAGCCAGTCCCAGCCGGTCTGGTCGGCATCGAGCGGCTGGCTGCTCCATTCCCTGTCCATCCAGGCCTGGCCCGACACGTCGACCGGCCTGTCGTCGATGGTGAGCGTGCCGCGCGCGCGGTAGAACGGCTGGCTGTAATAGTAGGACGCCTGCCCGCGCTCGGACTTGCGGCTGTAGCCGCCATCGCCCTGCAGGACCACCGGACGATCGGCCTCGAGAGTCAATGCGTAGCTGAAATCGGTGCCGGACGCCTTCAGTGTCAGCGGTGCCAGTGTGCGATCGCCGGTGCGCTCTAGGCCCTTCATCTCCCAGTCGTCGATCCAGGCATCGAACGGCTTGGCCGTCACGCCGGCCTGCCCGACGCCGCCGCGCGAAAACGTTTCGTTGAAGCGGTGCGTGTCGGCCCGTGTCACCGCGGCATGCGCCATCCACACCTGCTGATTGGCCCAGCCTTCGCCTTGTGGACCCGGCTGCGCGGCCTGGCGGAACAGCGTCCATTGCAGGCCGCAAGCCGCGCCGCTGCCATCGACCAGGTTTGCCGTGAGATACCACCACTCGATGCGAAAGTCCGGATGCGGCCCGTGATCGGCGGGAAAGGTGAATGTCTTTCCCGGCGTGACCTTGGCAAAGCCGTCGGCGGTCTCGCCGAGCCCGGCATAGCCCTGCGCGCCGGCGCGCCGCGCGAGAGCGAGCGCGGCGATGCCGGCGGCGAAGGCGCGCCGCGAGATCCGGTCAGCGCTCATTGGCAAACACCTTGACGAGAGTCGCCGGCTGCATCCGCGCCAGCCGCAGCACCGGCAGCAAGGCGGCCACCAGCGAAGCAAGCAGTGCGACCACGACCAGCTCGACCAATTGCAGTGGAAACACGTGGAACGGCAGCCGCCAGCCGAATGCCTTCACATTTACGATCGCAATCAGGCACCACGCCACCAAGAGGCCGAGCGGCACCGCCAGCAGGGACGTGAACAGTGCGACCGAGAGCGTCTTGGTCAGCTCGATCGCGGCAAGGCGCGGCCGCGTGACGCCGATCGCCCACAGCGGGGCGAGCTGCGGCAGGCGGGAGTTCGCCAGCGTCAGCAGGCTTGTGAGAAGCGCGATGCCGGCGACGCCGAGCGTGAAGGCGTTCAGCGCGGAGGTCACGGCGAAGGTGCGGTTGAAGATGCGGATCGATTCCGCCTTCACTGTCGCCTGGTCGGCGACGCTGCGATCGTCGAGCGCAAACTGCTTCTGCAAGGCCGCGATCAGGCCGGGGATATTTTCCTTGGCAACGATCAGGCCCATCCGCGTCTGCGGCGTCTGCGGAAACTGCCGGATCAGCGCCGCGACGTTCACGGCCAGCTGCCCCCTGGGATTGCCGTAATCGGCATAGATGCCGACGATGTCGAGCTCCCAGGTGCCGCCCGGCGCCGGCACTTCGATCACGTCACCGAGGCGCACGTTCAGCCGGCGGCTCAACTGCTCGCTGATGAAGGCGGCATTGCCCGGCACCAGACGGGTCCAGGCGCGGGGCGCGGCTTGCAGCAGCGGCCAGCGCTCGCGATAGAGCGCATGATCGGGCAGGCCGAGCAGCTCGACCGGCTGGCCTTGAATCTGCGCTTCCGCACGTCCGCCCGAGAGGATCGCCTGGACGTCGCTGCGCTCCTTCAGCCAGCTGCGGATCGCAACGCCCTGCGCATTGTCGGACGCGCTGATGTAGACGTCGGCGGCGAGCCGCCCGTCGAGCCAGCCGATGAAGGTGCGGCTGAAGGTCTCCACCATGGTTGAAACGCCGACATTGACAGCGAGCGCGAGCAGCAGCGCCATCAGCGCGAGCGACAATCCGGAAAGCTGTTGCCGGCTGTCCGCCCAGAACCACAGCGCAAGCGGGCCACGCGCGACGCGCTGGCCGGCGTGCAGGATGATGTCGAGGAAGGCCGGCAGGATCAGCGCCGCACCCAGCATCAGGGCCGCCAGCACGCCAAAGCCCGCGATCAGCGATTGCCCGTAGTGGAGCAGCAACAGGGCGACCGCGAACACGGCGCAGGCCGCACAGCTCTGCAGAACCAGCCAGCGGCGTTGCCGTTGCTGCCAGGCGCGGGGCTGGGCGGTTGCCAGCACCGGCATCCTGACCGCCTTGATCAGGCTCGTTGCGGCCGCCACCAGCGCGCCCGCCACGCTGATGCCGATGCCGGCGAGCCACCATTCGCCTCGCAGGCTGAGTTGCCCCGGAATCTGCGCGCCATAGAGCCCGCGCAGCGATGCGGCGACGTCGGGCAGCAGGGCAGCCGCGATGAAATAGCCGCAAGCGAGCCCGATCAGCCCGGCGATCAGCGCCAGCGCCACCAGCTCGATCACCAGCACCGTGTTGACCAGCCGCGCCGAGGCGCCGCAGGCGCGCAAGGTCCGCAGCATCGGCAGCCGCTGCTCGAAGGCGAGGCCGACGGCCGAGTTGACGATGAACAGGCCGACGAAGAACGACAGCAGGCCGAACGCGGTGAGATTGAGATGGAAACTGTCGGTGAGATGCTCCAGCTCCGTCTCGGCATCCGGCTCGACCCGCTGCAATTGCTCGCCGACGACGCTGGCCAGCGGCGCCGGCTTGCCCTTCGCCTTGCCGATCAGGAGCCGGGACACCTGATCCGGCTTGTTGAGGAGGCGCTGTGCCACGCCGATATCGACCACGAGCACATCGGGCACGAGCTGCGGCAGCACGCGCAGCGGCGGCAGCTTTGCGCCATTGCTGATCGCCGGCGCCGCGCCTTCCGCCTCATGCAAGTCGGCCAGCGTCTCCCGCGCCACCAGCGTCTGGCCCGGCGGCGCGACGAAGCTGCTCAGATCCGAGGCGCCGAGCCGCGGCGCGTTGCCGACATCGGCCGGCAGCGTCACCGGCTCGATGCCGAGCAGCCGCACCGAGCGGCCGTTGATCTGGACCCGCCCCTCCAGCACCGGCGAGACCGGCCAGCCCGCGCGCCGGAGCTTGACGAACAGCTCCTGGGAAAACGTCGCCGCCTTTGGCGCCACCAGCATCGCCGTGCGCGCGCCGCCGAATGTTGCCGCGGCACGGTCATAGGCATTGCGGGCCTGCTGGTTGATCGCCTGCACGCCGCTCCACAGCGCGGTCGCCGCGACCAGTCCGATCAGCAGCGTGGCAAACTGCATCTTGTGGCGCCGCCAGTGGCTGAGCAGCACGGCGAGGATCCACAACGCGCGCCTCATGCGATGCGCCCCGCATGCAGGGTGAGGTGACGGTCGAGCGTCGCAGCCAGATGCAGGCTGTGCGTCACCATCAAAAAGCCGCAGCCGGTGCGCGCGACCAGGTCGCGCGTCAGCGCCAGCACGTCCTCGGCGGTGGTCTCGTCCAGATTGCCGGTCGGCTCGTCCGCGAGCAGCAGCGAGGGCTTTGTCGCCAGGGCCCGGCCGATCGCGACCCGTTGTTGCTGGCCGCCTGATATTTGCTCTGGATAACGCTTGAGCAGGCCGCCGAGTCCGAGCCGCTCGACAAGCTCCTTGATCCAGGCCCCGTCATGCCTGCCGGCGATCCGCGCCTGGAAGGCGAGATTGTCCGCGACCGAGAGGCTCGGGATCAGGTTGAATTGCTGGAAGACCAGCCCGATGCGATCCCGCCGCAAGCTGGCGCGTCCCGCATCCGACAGCTTGGTGACCTCGATCTCCTCCAGCTGGATCGTGCCGCCGTCGGCCGCATCGAGCCCCGCGATCAGATGCAGCAATGTGCTCTTGCCGCTGCCGGACTCGCCGGTCAGCGCGACGCGCTCGCCGTGCCTGAGGTCGAGATCGACGCCGCGCAGCACATGGACCGGCTCGCCGGCCGAGGAGAACGTCTTGGACAGATTTCGGATGCTCAGCACGATGAATGGCGCCGGACGGAATTGACACAATTGCTGCGTAGCACACTTGCTGCGGAAATGCCGGGTTGCGTTGGTCCTGAAGCCGTTGTTAGTTTCCAAGATGGCCAAATCAAAAAAGTGCCAAAAAGACATACGGGGAGATTCATGAGCGCTCAGGGAACGCCGTCGGCGGCGGGCAGGACGGCAGGGGAATCCAAGGCAACGCCGAAGGGCGCCTGGACCATTACATTTCTTCTCTTTCTCTTCATGGTGGTGAACTTCGCGGACAAGATCGTCGTCGGTCTTGCCGGCGTGCCGATCATGACCGACATGAAGCTCAGCGCCGAGCAGTTCGGCCTGCTCGGGTCCTCGTTCTTCTTCCTGTTCTCGATCTCCGCCATCGTGGTCGGCTTCATCGTCAACAAGGTGCCGACGCGCTGGGTGCTGCTTGCTCTGGCCGTCATCTGGGCGCTGGCGCAATTTCCGATGGTCGGCACCGTCTCCTTCACCACGCTCCTGATCTGCCGCATCGTGCTGGGCGCCGGCGAAGGCCCGGCCTTCTCGGTCGCCGCGCACGCCATCTACAAATGGTTCCCCGACGAGAAACGCACGCTGCCGACCGCGATCCTGTCGCAGGGTTCGGCCTTCGGCGTCATCCTCGCGGTGCCGGCGCTGAACTGGATCATCGTCAACCATTCCTGGCACTATGCCTTCGGCGCGCTCGGAATCGTCGGCTTGATCTGGGTTGCGGCCTGGCTCGCGCTCGGCAAGGAAGGACCACTGGAGGACACGCATGTCTCGGCTGCGGCCGAGCCGAAGATCCCTTACCTGCAGCTTCTCACCTCGCGCACCTTCATCGGCTGCGTCGCCGCAACCTTCGGCGCCTATTGGGCGCTGTCGCTCGGCCTGACCTGGTTCACGCCGTTCATCGTCAAGGGGCTCGGCTTCTCACAGAGCCAGGCCGGCTTCATCTCGATCCTGCCCTGGGTGTTCGGCGCCACCATCGTCATGCTGACCGGCTGGATCTCGCAGGTGATGATGGCGCGCGGCTACAACACCCGTGCGGCGCGCGGCGTTCTCGGCTCGGTGCCGCTGGTGATCGGCGGGCTGATCCTGGCGATGATGCCGCATGTCCAGGGCGCGGGCCTTCAGATCGCGCTGCTTGTGGTCGGCTCGGGCCTGTGCGGGGCGATCTACGTCGTCTGCCCGCCCATGCTCGGCGAATTCACGCCGACGTCGCAGCGCGGCGCGGTTCTCGCGATCTACGGCGCGCTCTACACGCTCGCCGGCATCATCGCGCCGGCCGTGATGGGCGCCACGATCCAGCGTGCCGGCAGCACGCTCGACGGCTACATGACCGGCTTCACCATCAACGCCGTGATCATGGTCGGCTCCGGCCTGCTCGGCCTGCTCCTGCTCTGGCCGAATACGGAGAGGGCCAGGCTGACGCGCGGCGCCGCTCCGCAGGCGGCTGCGCTGAATGGCGCGGTGTCGCCGGGGTAAGGGAGGCGGTCAGGCGCCTCAACCACAACTGTCGTCCCGGACAAGCGTAAGCGCAGATCCGGAACCCCCGCGCGAGCGCTTGCGCTCGTCGCGATAATCACAGGGAGTGGTTTGGCGAAGGCTCGGAGCTAGCAGCTTCGCACCACACGTCTCCCTGCGGTTATAAATCCCCGCTTTCGCGGGGATGACAGCGAGGATGTGTGAGACGCTTTTGCGTCTCACACATGGAGGTCGCCTAATTCACCCCCTGCGCACCACGAATCAGCCTCCCCGGCCGGCGTCCCGTCGCCTCGCCCTGTCGCCGCGTCACCGCGCCCGACACAATGGTCGCGTCGTAGCCGTCGACATCCTGCAACAACCTCCGTCCGCCGACGGGCAGATCGTAATGCACCTTCGGTGGATGCAGATGCAGGCGGTCGTAGTCGATCACGTTGACGTCAGCTTTATAGCCCGGAGCAATAAGTCCGCGGTCGGTGAGACCAACCGAGAGCGCGGTCTTGCGCGACTGCGCCGCGACCACGAACGGGATCGTGAGCTTCTCGCCGCGCTTGCGGTCACGCGTCCAGTGCGTCAGCAGATAGGTCGGGAAACTCGCATCGCAGATGATGCCGCAATGCGCGCCGCCGTCGGACAGGCCCGGCACCGATTGCGGGTCGAGCAGCATCTCGCGCGTCGCATCGAGATTGCCGTCGGAATAGTTGAGGAATGGCACGTAGAGCATGCCGCGGCCCTCGTCCGACAGCATGGCGTCATAGGCGAGCTCTTCCGGCCGACGCCCTTGCCTGCGCGCCTGCGGTCCCAGCGCGTTCTCCGGCGGCTGCTCGTAGTCGGGGGGATCGCCGAGCAGGAACATCTTGTCGTAGTCGGGGCGGAAGAACAGCGGATCGTCGGTCGCGGTCGCCGTCTCGCTCAGGATTGCCTTGCGCACATCAGGCTGATGCAGCCGCGCCAGCCGCTCCTGCAGCGGCAGATGGGCGATCGCCCTGTAGCTCGGATGGGTCTGGAAAGGGTTGCGCGATAGCTCGAGCCCGAGCAGGAGCCCGACAGGGCGCGCCGCGATCTGCGCGGTGATGGAGAGGCCGCGCCGTGCCGCCGCATTGATCTCGTCCAGCGTCTGGCGCCAGCGCTGCGGCGCCTTGTCGTTCTGCGTGATCGAGAACGAGATCGGGCATTTCGTCGAGTCTGCGACCCGCAGCATCATCGGCAGGTCTTCGTGGAGGGTGGAGAGGTCGAGCACGAATTGCAGCACGCTGCGGCCCTGCCGGTGCATCGCGCCGGCAATCGCGGTGAGCTCGTCCTCGCCTGCTTTCAGCGTCGGTGTGAAGTCGCCGGTCGAGGTGCGGTGATTGAGTGTGCGCGAGGTCGAGAAGCCGAGCGCGCCCGAGCGAACCGCCTCACCCGCGAGCTTTGCCATCGCCGCATTGTCCTCCGCGGTCGAGGGGTCTCGGCGCGCGCCGCGCTCGCCCATGACGTAGACGCGCAGCGCCGCATGCGGCAGTTGCGCGCCGACATCGATGTCGAAATCGCGCCTGGAGAGCCAGTCCATGTAGTCCGGAAAGCTCTCCCAGGCCCAGGGAATGCCGGCGCTCAGCACCGGCTCCGGAATATCCTCGACGCCTTCCATGAGCTGGATCAGGCGGGTTTGGTCATCAGGCTTGCACGGCGCAAAGCCGACGCCGCAATTGCCCATGATCGCCGTGGTGACGCCGTTCTGTGAGGACGGCGTGATGTCCTGGCTCCAGGTGACCTGCCCGTCGTAATGGGTGTGCACGTCGACGAAGCCCGGTGTCACCAGCTTGCCGCGCGCGTCGATCTCTTCGCGGCCTGCGCCTGCGACCTTCCCGACCGCGCTGATCTTGCCGCCGGTGATGGCGACATCAGCCTCGAACAGTTCGCCGCCGCTGCCGTCCGCGACGGTGCCGCCGCGGATCACGAGATCAGGGGTGCTCATGGTGTTTCTTCCCGTTTCGTTGTTGTTTGTTCTCTTCGTCCCGGACAAGCGCGCCAAAAGCGCGCGCAGATCCGGGACCACAGGGAGAGGTGTTACGAAGACTCGGAGTTACCAGCTTCGCGTGACAATCGCTCCCTGGGGTTATGGGTCCCGGCCCCCCGTGCGCAATTGCGCACTAGGCCGGGACGACAGTTGAATTCGGGGCTATACCGACTGCTCAATTTGCAGCACCTTGCCGCTTCCGTTCCGTGAACGGCGACAGCACCACCGTCGCGAGCATGAAGATCACGGACGCGCCGAACACCCAATGCGGCGCGCTTTGATCCATGATCCAGCCGAACAGCAGCGGTGAGACGATGCCGCCGAGATTGAAACCGGTGGAGACGATGCCGAAGGCGCGCCCCGCAGCGCCGGCGGGCGCCGCATTGCGCACCAGCATGTCGCGCGAGGGCGCGATCACGCCGGAGAGGAATCCCGCGGTCGCCATCGTGACGGTCAGCGCCCAGCCCGGCAGCGTCACCAGCGCGATCAGCAGCACGATTGCCGCGTTCGCCGCAAAGCAGGCCGCCGCGACATAGCCGTGACGCTCGGTGTGGTCGGCGAGGAAGCCGCCCGCGAGCACGCCCGCGGCGCTGGCGGCGAGGAATGCGGTCAATGCGACGTTGGCGATCGAATAAGAGGCACCATACCCGCTCATCAGCGCGACCACGCCGAAATTGTTGATACCTGCGACCGACAGGCTGAGCAGCATGAACAGCGCGGTCAACGTGATCAGCGCTGGCGTGATCACCGCCTGCTTCGGCGCGCTTTCGCCACCCGGCTTCTTCTTGTGCGCGCCGGCCTCGGGAATACCCATGGCGATCAGCAGCAAGGCCACCAGGATCGCGACCGCGCCAGACGCGATCAGCGCACCGACGCCGCCGGACAGGGTGACCAGCGCGGCAACGATCGCCGGCGTCACCGCACCGCCGAGATAGCCGGCAAAGGTGTGGACCGAGAAGGCGCGCCCCATCCGCGCTTCGTCCATGTGCTCGGCCAGGATCGCGTAATCGGCGGGATGATAGACGCTGTTGGCGAGGCCAAGCAGCACGGCGCAGGCGATCAGCGAGGCGTAGCTGAGGTGCAGGCCGAGCAGGATCAGCGCGAGCCCGCCGAGCGTCAGCCCGACCAGCAGGATTTTGCGCGCGCCAAAATGGTCGACGAGATAGCCGATCGGCGCCTGCGTCAGACCCGATACGACGGCAAGCGTGGTAAGCGCGAAGCCGAGCTCGACATAGCCGACGCCGAGCTTTTCCCTCAGGAACGGAAACAGCATCGGCAGGACCAGCAGATGGAAATGGCTGACCCAATGCGCGATCGAGATTCCGGTCAGCGTGCGCAGCGCGTTGTCCGCCTTGCCTTGCTGCGGTGCGGCGAGAACGTCGACCATTGCAGTTCCGTTTCACTCCCGATGGACGCGCAAACTATCGGGGAGGGCAGTTATTTGTCCATGAACGCAGGCGCATGGCAGCTAGCGCGGGCGGGGGAAGTGAGGGGCATCGGGTGTGCCTCCACGCCGTCGTCCCTGCGCACGCAGGGACCCATACCGCGTGATATCTCGATTGTGGCAGGTCGCAGTACCGGACAGCGATCCGCCGCCAAACTCCTGCCTGTGGTTATGGGTCCCTGCGTGCGCAGGGACGACAACGGAGTTCGGGGCTACTCACAACGGCTCGTCATCCGGGCCATATCGATCACGCTTCGGCGTTGCGATGTCACCGTCTTCGTAATCGTCGTCGTCAATCTCGCGCCGGGGCGAGGGCTTCTTTGCCTTGTCTTGCGCCTGCTTCGGCGGTTCGCTCGGTTTTACGGTCTTGGCCATGGCTGATCCCGGATGGGTGATGCTGCATCCGAATGAATCTATCCGCCCAATATGTGCGGTTCCTGGCCCAACTCAAGGCTCGCGACGAAGCCCTCAGTGCAGCACCGGCCCGCCCGCCTTCTTCCAGGCATCGATGCCGCCGGCGATATGGGCGGTGTTGAGAAGTCCCGCTTCCTTCGCGGCCGCAACCGCCATCGCCGAGCGTTCGCCGAAGGCGCAGAAGAACACCACGCGGCGGCCGGTGGCGGCCGCGACCTCGCGCAGCATGCCGCCGGGCCTGAGGCTCTCCTCGACGGAGGGATAGGGCGTGTGCAGCGCGCCTTCGAGCGTGCCGTGCTTCAGCCGCTCGTTGGTCTCGCGCAGGTCGACCAGCAGGATGTCAGGCCGGCCGAGCGTGCGGATCGCCTCGACGGCGCTGAGCGCGCGGCCTTCCTTTTCCAGCTCCTCCTGATGCAGGCCGACATGCATGTTGGCGGGCACCGCCACGTCCATCATCTTCGGATTGGGCAGCTTCAGGTTCGCCATCAACTCGATATATTCGTCCACCGAGCGCACCTGGAGCCGCGGATTGTACCGCTTCTCCTCGCCGATGGTGGAGACGGTGTCGCCCTTGTAGTCATGCGCCGGGAACACCATCGTCTCGTCCGGCAGCTTGAGCAGGCGGTTGAAGATCGAATCATACTGGGCGCGCGAGGATCCGTTCTGGAAATCGGTGCGGCCGGTGCCGCGAATCAGGAGCGTGTCGCCGGTGAAGACGCGGTCTCCCATCAGATAGGAATAGGAATCGTCGGTGTGACCCGGCGTGTACATCACGTCGAGCGACAAGCCCTCGATCGTCACCTTGTCGCCGTCGGCCACACGCATCGCCACCACGTCGGCCTTGGTCTGGTCGCCCATCACGGTCATGCAATGGGTGCGGTCGCGCAGTTCGCCGAGGCCGGTGACGTGGTCGGCATGCAGATGGGTATCCACCGCCTTCACCAGCTTGAGGTCGAGCTCGCGCAGCAATTGGCAGTAGCGGTCGACCTTTTCCAGCACGGGATCCAGGATGAGCGCCTCGCCGCCGGCGCGGCTGGCCAGGAGATAGCTATAGGTGCCCGAAACGCTGTCGAAGAGCTGGCGGAAGATCATGGCGGGAAGTCCGGCAGTGGAACCAATTTTGGAGATTCTACTACATTGCGGGCCGGAAAGAGAAGCAATTCACTGTGTAGACAGGAAAATTTAGAAGATTCTTATTGCGGAGTTAGGGGCGCGCCGTTTCCCACCCACCGCTGTCATCGCCCGCGCAGGCGGGCGATCCAGTATTCCAGAGGCATCGTGGGATACGGAGAAGCCGCGGCGTACTGGATTCCCCGCTGGAGCCTGTCATCGGGCTCGCCGAAGGCGAGACCCGGTGGCGGGGAATGACACCGAGAGTGGGGAAACAGAGTGCCACAACTCGGGACGGCCCCCCTACGGCCGCACCAATGTGTACCCGTTCTCCGCCAGGAACAGGATCTGCCCAACCCCGACCTGCACCGGCGTTGCAGCGGGGATGAACTCCGGCCGCTTGCCGGTTTCCCGCTCGATCGTATCGACGGTGTTGAGGCAGATGTCGAAGCGAACGCCTTGCGCGATCAGGCTCTCGACCTGCTTGCGGCGCTCGCTGCCGGCAAGAAGCAGGTCGATGCCGGGGCCGAACACCACCACTTCGATCGCGACCTTGTCGGGATCGTAGGCCTTCAGCAGGTTATTGGCGACGCTCAGCACCAGCGCCTGCTTCTTCGCATCGCCATCGGAGAGCTGCAGCACGATCCTGTGCTCGGCGAACGGCTTGTCCTGGAGCGGCACCTGCTGTGCCAGAGCGGGCGGGGCCACCGTCCAGACGAGCAGTGCCAGCATCATCGCGGCCAAGAGCTGCGATCGCATCATCCCTGTCCTGCAATGCCTGGATTGCCCTCGACTCCCTTCAGCGTCACGCCGGAGCCGAGCCGCTCCGGCAACATCCGGCCCGAGCGCAGATATTTGCCGACGACGTCCCACACCGGTGCGCCCTGCTGGCCGTTGACCGAGGCCCAGCCCGCGACCTTGTAGCGGTGTCTGGCGCTGAGCGTCTTGCCGCTGCCAAGCCTCAGCTCCGAGATGCGGCTGCCGATCGCGGCTGTCGGCGTGCAGGTGTAGCTGAGCCCGCCGACGCGCACCATGTCGCCGCCCTGCTGGTAATAGGGATCGGCGTTGAAGAGATTGTCGCAGACGTCTTCCAGCACGTCCTTGATCTGGGCTCCCGTCATGTCCTGCACATAGGTCTCGGGATAGGTGATCGCGGTTTCCGCGAGCAGATCCTCCATGGTCAGCGCCTGGCCGGGCAGCGCGGTGACGCCCCAGCGGAAGCCCGGAGACAGCGCGATCTCGGCGTCGAACTCGGCACGCAGCGCGGTGCAGATCAATTCGTCGACGGGCCCGGAGAAATTGTCGCGGCGGTAGAGCAGGCGATCCGGCGTTGCGATCTTCTCCGACCAGTCGCTCACGTGCGGCGCGCGCAGCCGGCCGATCAGCTCGGCCATGGCAGGGTCGGGCTTCAGCAACTCGGAATAGACCGGCAGCAGATGATAGTGGATGTCGCTGACCTTGCCCTTGTCGAGTGCAAGATCGAGCACGGCCAGGAATTTCCCGTTGGAGCCGGCATTGGTGACGAGCGTCGTGCCGCTGGCATTCTTCACGGCAATCGGCTGCGGTACGGCATCGTGGGTGTGGCCGCCGAGGATGACGTCGATGCCGGTGACCCGGCTTGCGAGCTTGAGGTCCACATCCATGCCGTTGTGCGACAGCAGGACGACGGCGTCGACCTTGTCGGTGCCTCGCAGGGCATCGACATGCTTCTGCAACTCCTCCTCGCGGATGCCGAAGCTCCAGTCCGGTGTGAACCGCTTGGGGTGCGCGATCGGCACGTAAGGGAAGGCCTGGCCGATGATCGCGACCCGGTGGCTGCCGATCTCCTTGATGACAGACGGCTTGAACACGCGGCCGGTGGCCTTGTCGAAGGCGGGGGCGTCGTTGAACGCGGCTTCCTCGGTCAGGAACACGTTCTGCGCCAGGAACTCGCCCTTGAAGCGCTCGAGATTGTCGCGCAGCGCCTGCTCGCCATAGGTGAATTCCCAATGCCCGGTCATCGCCTCGATGCCGAGCAGATTGGCGACCTCGACCATGTCGCGGCCCTGCATGACGTTGGCAAGCCCGGTGCCCTGCCAGAGATCGCCACCGTCGACGAGAAGTGAGCGCCTCTCGCCGACATCGGCACGCAAGCGGTCGACCAGCGTCTTCAGATGGGCAAAGCCGCCGAGCTTGCCGAAGCGGCTAGCGGACTTCTCGAACTCGAAGCAGGTGAAGGCATAGGCATCGGCGCTGTCGGGCCGGATGCCGAACCGCTCCAGGAAGGCGCGGCCGACCAGATGCGGCGGCCGTCCCGCCATCTCACCGACGCCGATATTGACGCTGGGCTCGCGGAAATAGACCGGATTGAGCTGCGCGTGCGTGTCGGTGATGTGCAGGATCCGCGCATTGCCGAACCGCTCGAGGTCGTAGATGCCAGCGGTCTCGGTGCCGCGGGCCAGCCGCGGCAGGCCGAGCGCCGCGGCGGCAAGGCCTGCACTTCTCAGGAAATCGCGGCGGCGGATCGCCATCCAAGAATTCTCCGCGCCTCTCGTGATCGTCGGACTATTCCACTCAGGCGCAGTCTAGCGGATTTCCATCGCCTTCCAGGCTTCTTTTTCGGACGTGGCCTGGAAGATCGATGCCTTCGCCAGCGCCTCGGCCTCCCTGGCTGCGGCAACCGCACGGTCGAAATCGCCGCCGTCGGCAGCCTTCCTCGCTGCCGCCAGCGCAGATACGGTCACGGTCCATTGATTGCGCATGCCGGCTGCCTCCTTGGAGGCGGCTTCGGCGGCGGCATAGGCCGCCTTGTAGTCCGCCTCGTTCGCCGCGCGCGCGGATGGCGCAAGGCTCAAGACCAGCAGCATGGCGAGAGCAAGTGACCGCTTCATGGCCGTGCTCCCGGTCCCGAGATCGGCAGGCCATTGGCGACGTAGGACAGGAAATATTCGACGTCGCGATATTCGTCCGATTGCGGCTCCAGCGGAACCGCGCGGGTCTGGCTGTTGCAGGTGACGAAGCGGCGGCTGGTGGTGCCCATGCCGCTCCATTCGGAGCGGTAGATCGGCATCGCGTTGAGGATGCCGAGCGCCGGTGCCAAAGTCTCGGCGCGGATGCGCTCACCCGGACTCTGCACATGGCAGCTGGCGCAGGAGAAATTCATCTGGCCGCGCCGGGTGTAGAAATAGCGCTTGCCGTTCTCGTACGCCGCCAGCGCACGGGGATCGTCGGGAATCTTGATGTCCATCGGCCTGCCGCGCGAGGTATAGGCCATGTAGGCGGTGAGCGAGGCCATCTCGTCCTTGACGTAGGAATAGGGCGCTTCGCCATTGGCCTCGCGGCAGCGGTTGAGTGCGAGCTCCAGCGTGACGACCTTGCCTTCCTTCTCGTCGAAATAGGGATAGTTCTGTCGGATGCCGATGCCGCCGTTCGGGAAGCAGTCGGCGTAGGTCTTGCCGTTCTTGAAAGGGGTCGAGAACATCTCCTTGCCGGCATCGAGCGCGAACTCGTAAGGCGGGAATTCCTCCTTCTCCTGCCACTGCCGCTTCATGTCCTCGTTCATGGAGTAAGGACCGTTGACGAAATCCTCGTGCTTCACGTTCGGAAACTTCTGGAAGAAGAAATTCTGGAACGCCTTGGCATCGGCGACGGGATCGACCTTGTCCGCTGCGATGACGCGCGTTGCGGCGAAAGCGAGCGCCGCGAGTGCGACGAAGGCTGAGCCGAGCAGAACAGTGGCGCGCTGTTTCATCACGCGATCTTCGCGGTCGTCGTATCCGACGCACCCTTGTTGTCGGTCCAGGAGATCTTGAGCTCGTCGCCCTTCTTGGCGCCCCTGAAGCTGAACTTGACGTAGGGGTCCTTGGAGACCGCAGTGCCCCAATTGGCGACGAAGACCTCCTTGCCGTTACATTCGAACTTCAGCTCCTGGATGAAGTGCGCCGGAATCGGCTCGCCCTTGGAATCCTTGACGAGGCCGGTGTCCATGGGGTGCTGGATCAGCGTCTGCACCTCGGTGATGTCGCCGTTGGACGTTGCGCGCACGCGAATGCTGGATGCCATGTCGAAATGCCTCGCTTAACCGCCGCAGCCGCCGACGGTGACCTTGACCTCTTTGGTCGCGCTGTAGAGCTTGCCGTCGGCTTCCACGATCGCGGTCAATTTGGTGGTCTTGGCCATCTTCAGCCGGTTGGCGACGGCAGGGATCGTGCCTTCGGGAATTCTGTAGCTTGCCGCGAGCGCGTTCGGGTTCTCGGCCACGAAGAACGAGATCGAGGTGACCTTGTCGAGTGACGTCGTCACAGAGATCGGCACCACGCCGCCGTTCTCGGCGATCTCCGGCGCGTCGAGCTTGACCTTGTCGGACGGCTCCGCGGTCCTGCCATAGAGGGCCTTGATCGCGTCGGCCTCGTTCTTCTGCTTGAACGCCTCTTCCGGATATTTGTCGTTGGCCGCGGCGCGCGCGGGAGCGGCGCCGAACGGCAGATTGCCGAGGCCGAGCAGCGCGACGGAGGCCGCGCCCTGAAGGATCAGGCGCCGCGTCGGATGAGCGCCGATGGTCGTGGTCATCTCAAGTCTCCTGGGCAGCCGGCCGTTACAGGGTCTGCAGGAAATCAACGATCGCGTTGATCTCCTGTTCGGTCAAAATCCGGTTCCGGCCGAACGGCGGCATCATGGTCTGCGGATTGCGCTTGGTCTCGTCGAAGATGATGGCGAACAGCTCGTTGCGATCGGGGTACTTTGCCTTGATGTCCTTCAACTCCGGCCCGATCGTTCCCGGCAGGTCGCCGCCTTTGATGACGTGGCAGGTCAGGCAATTGCCCTTGCCGCGGTCGAAAGCGAGATTCTGGCCTGCGGCCATGGTGGACTGCGCCCGCGCCGGGGCCGCGCCGGCGACAAGGGCCAGCGCAACCAGCAGGGCGGGCTTGCAAGGAAAGACGGTCAAGGCATCGTCCGGAGCGGTATGTCGATGATGTCGTTTGCGGAACTGTTCAAAAGCACAAAGGGCATCGCCTGACAATCAACACTATGCACGCGGCAAAATGGAGTTAATATCCCGCGCACATTGCAACCGATGAGATAGTTCGTTCATCGGACCGGCTGGAATTAGCAAATTATTCTCGGGGCCGTTTTGACCCTGAAACGTGTTTTCTGCTTTACATTATTGGGGACGTCACTTGGCTGAATATGTCGTCGAATTTGGCAGGGATGGCGGACGGGTCGAGCCGGATGGCCGGCTCGATGCGCCGGCCTTTCATCGCAATCACGAACCGATCTGGGCGGCGCTGGAAAAGTATCTCGCGGGCTGCACCGGCAACGTGGTGGAACTCGGCAGCGGAACCGGCCAGCACGTGGTTCATTTCGCCCGCCACGCGCCCGACCTGATCTGGTGGCCGAGCGACCTCAACCAGCGCCATCTCAGGAGCATCGAAGCCTGGCGCGTGCATGCGGGCCTGCCGAACATCCGCTCGCCCTTGCGGATCGATCTCACCGATCCCGACTGGTGTCCGGAGATGAAGAGCGGGCAGGGGCCGACAAGCCTTGCGGCCGTGTTCTGCGCCAATGTCATTCACATCGCGCCCTGGGCCGTGGCCGAAGGCCTGTTCGCCGGCGCCGGTCGCTATCTGCGCGCCGACGGCAAGCTGTTCCTCTACGGCCCCTTCAAGCGCGACGGCAAGCACACCGCGCTCAGCAATGCGGTGTTCGACACCTCCTTGCGCGAGGGCAATCCCGATTGGGGCGTACGCGATATCAGCGATGTCGAAAAGCTCGCAAAGGCGGTAGGCCTTGGCCTCGTCGATACGATCGAGATGCCCGCGAACAATCTGACGCTGGTGTTTGCGAGAGGCTAGGAGGTCGTCATGCCCGGGCTTGTCCCGGGCATCCACGTTCTTCGAGCGACAAGGCAAGGCGTGGATGGCCGGGTCAAGCCCGGCCATGACGATGTGGAGACGTCAGCGCCGCACCCACGCTAACCTTCGTCCTTCCACCCGATCCTCTCCTTCAAGAACCGGAAGCCGAGCACCTCGAAGCCGGCGCGCTCCTTGTTGTCCTTGCCGTAGCCGTGGCCGCCGGCGGCCGGCTCGTAGAACCAGGCTTCAAAGCCCATCGCCTGGAGTTTTGCGGCCATCTTGCGCGCATGGCCCGGATGAACGCGGTCGTCGCGCCGCGTGGTCGCGATCAGGATCGGCGGATAGGCCTGCCCGATCTTCACGTTGTGATAGGCGGAGTAGGTCTTCAGCCACTCCCACTCGTCGGGCTTGTCGGGGTCGCCATATTCGGCGATCCAGCTCGCGCCCGCGAGCAGCTTCGTGTAGCGGCGCATGTCGATCAGCGGGATGGTGCAGAACAGAGCGCCGAAGCGCTCGGGGTAGCGCACCAGCATGTTGGTGATGAGGATGCCGCCGTTCGATCCGCCCTGCGCCGCGATGCGCTTCGGCTGCGTCACGCCGCGGCGGACGAGGTCAGCGGCCACTGCCGCGAAATCGTCGTGCGACAGCTTCTTGCCGGCCAGCCGTCCGGCATCGTGCCAGCGCGTGCCGAACTCGCCGCCGCCACGCAAGTTTGCCTGCACTGTCGTGCCGCCGCGCTCCAGCCACAGCTTGCCGAGCGAGGCATTGTAGTACGGCTTCACGGCAAGTCCGAAGCCGCCATAGGCACTCATATAGACCGGCGCATCGCCGGTTTCCCCGGCGGGCCCGGTCTGCACATAGGGAATTCGCTCGCCGTCAACAGAGATCGCCTCGTGCTGCGTCACGACAAGGCCGTCGGCGGTGAACGTCTTCGGCGCCTGCTTCAGCACGATCGGGCTTGCGAGACCGCGCTCGATCAGCAGCAGCGAGGGCGGCGTCAGCGGATCCTGCACATTGGCGAGCAGGTCGCCATTGCTTTCGGTGGGATGGCGATCGAGCGGCCAGACGTCGACGACGCCGATTCCCGGCAGGCCGCCAAGTGTCTCACGGCTCCAGCTGGTAGCGGATGGCGTGCAGATCTCGAAGCGCGGCTTGAGCTCGTCGAGGATCGAGAGCACCAGCTTTCCGGCAGCCCAGAACAACCCTTGCAGCGCGCGCCGCGGTGCGGGCTCGAACAGGACGACAAAATCGCGGCTGCCTGCGAGGAAGGCGGAGAGCGAGATGCCGAGCACGGTGTCGGTGGCATAGGTCTGCCCCTCGACCGCCCAGTCCTTGCGCAGCTTCATCGCGAACCAGTCGCCATGCGCCTGCATCCAGATCCCGGTCGGCAGATCGAGCTTCGTCGTCGTGCCCGCCGCATCGCGCAGCCGGATCGCGTGATTGAAGAAGTCGATCTGGTCGACGATCCACACCCGCGGCGCCGCGCCGGTGTCGTCGGCGCTGCCATAGATCGTCATGTGATCGGCCGCGGTCTCGATGATCACCTCCGCCTGATCGACAGGCTGGCCGCGCCGCCACAGGCGAACCGTCCGCGCATATCCCGAGCTCGTCGCCATGCCCTCACCGTGCGCGCTCGACAGCAGCAGCGTGTCGGCATCGAGCCAGTCGACGCTGCCCTTGGCCTCCGGCAGCGTGAAGCCGTCCGCCACGAAGCTCTTCGTGGCGAGGTCGAACTCGCGAAGCGTGACGGCGTCGCTGCCGCCGCGTGACAGGCTCAGAATGGCGCGCGAGCTGCCCGGCATCGTGGCGATCCCGCCGAGCAGCCAGTCCTCGCCTTCGCTTGCAGCGAGCCGGTCGATATCCAGCATGGTCTCCCATGCCGGATCGGCCTTGCGAAATTCCGTCAGTGTCGTGCGCCGCCACAGGCCGCGCGGGTTGCTGGCGTCCTTCCAGAGGTTGTGAAGGTCGTTGCCGCGCCGGCTGACATAGGGAATGTTGTCCGGCCGGTCGTAGATCGCCGCGAGGGTATCGCGGTCGCGCGCGAAAGCCGCTCCGCCGAACGCGGCGAGCGTCAGGCTGTTCTGCCGCTCCACGAAATCGAGCGCCTGCGTGCCCTCGATCTCCTCCAGCCACAGCCAGGGATCGTCGTCGGGAGCGCTGAGCGTGGGCCTGTCGTCGAGGGACATGAGCGAAACTCCAAAAACTCGCGGCGGATAGGATTTGATCGAGCGCAAGCCGTCAAGGGCGCGATCCGTTATCATTCGTTCGATTGCGTCAGAGGCATGGCCTGCGCCCGTTTGCGCCGGTTGTTCACCTTCCCCCGCCCCTCCATAGTGCCGGGAATCAACAGAGCCCTCGTGAGCCCTTGAAAGTCCCCTTGGGGCGGAAATGCCGATGCTGGACGTGACTGCAGTCAACGAGATCGCCGACGACGCCCGCGTGCGTGCCAATGTGGTGCGCCTTGCCGCGGCGCAGGCGCTGACCGGCGCCAACTCGGCCGTCATCTTCGCCACCGGCGCGATCGTCGGCGCCACGCTCGCGCCCGACATGTCGTTCGCGACCGTGCCGATCTCGATGTATGTGGTGGGACTCGCCGCGGGCACGCTGCCGACCGGCGCGATCTCGCGCCGCTTCGGTCGCCGCGTGGCCTTCGTCATCGGCACGGGCCTTGGCACGCTCACCGGCCTGCTCGGCTCGTTCGCGATCCTTCACGGCTCGTTCGCACTGTTCTGTGTCGCGACCTTCCTTGGCGGCCTCTATGGCGCCGTGGCGCAGTCCTATCGCTTCGCCGCCGCCGACGGCGCCAGCGCGGCCTATCGGCCCAAGGCGGTGTCCTGGGTGATGGCGGGCGGCGTGTTCGCCGGCGTGCTTGGTCCGCAGCTCGTGCAATGGACCATGGATGTCTGGCAGCCCTATCTGTTCGCCTTCAGCTTCCTGGTGCAGGCCGCGGTCGCGCTGGTCGCCATGGGCATCGTCGCCGGCGTCGCCATGCCGAAGCCCGCGCCGGCCGATCTGCACGGCGGCCGGCCGCTGCTCGCCATCGTGACCCAGCCGCGCTTCATCGCGGCGGCGCTGTGCGGCGTGATCGCCTATCCCATGATGAATCTGGTGATGACCTCGGCGCCGCTCGCCATGAAGCTGTGCGGCCTCAGCGTGTCCGATTCCAATTTCGGCCTGCAGTGGCACATCGTCGCGATGTACGGACCGAGCTTCTTCACGGGTACGCTGATCGCCCGCTTCGGTGCGCCCAGAATCGTGGCCGCCGGCCTGCTGCTGGAAGCCGGCGCCGCCGGCATCGGCCTCTCCGGCCTCACCGCCATGCATTTCTGGGCCACGCTGGTGGTGCTCGGCGTCGGCTGGAATTTCTCCTTCATCGGCGCCTCCGCGCTGGTGCTGGAGACGCACCGGCCGCAGGAGCGCAACAAGGTGCAGGCCTTCAACGATTTCCTGGTGTTCGGCATGATGGCGATCGGCTCGTTCTCCTCCGGCCAGCTGCTCGCCAATTATGGCTGGTCGGCGGTGAACCTGGTGGTGTTCCCGCCTGTCGTGCTGGGCCTTGCCGTGCTCTCGCTGGTCTCCTGGGCGCGCCGCCGCAAAGCGCGGCTGGACGCGGCCATGGGCGAGTTTCCGGACGCTGTCTGATGGCGGGAGGCTGTCAGCAGCGTTGATACTTCGATCCAGGCCGAAGTGATTTTCTGGTGAGGGTTAGTTAAATGTCGTCATGACCGGGCTTGTCCCGGCCATCCACGTCTCAGGCGCGGATCGAAGAACGTGGATGCCCGGGCATGGGCGAGCGGAAGCGACGCGGTCCTTCAGACGGCTATGCCCGGGCATGACGGAGTAGGCGGCATGCTCGACAACTTTCAACAGCCCACAATCGACGAATCCTCCCTCCGCTACGAAGGCTGGCGCATCGTCGCGGTCTGCTTTCTGCTCGCCACCTTCGGCTGGGGTCTCGGCTTCTACGGCCAGAGCGTCTATGTCGCCGAGCTCCAGCGCGCGCGGGGCTGGCCGACGACGCTGATCTCCGCTGGGACGACGTTCTTCTATCTGTTCGGGGCGCTGCTGGTGGTTTTCGTCGGCGAAGCCGTGCGGAAATACGGCCCGCGTATCTGCCTGATTGCCGGCACGCTGGCGATGGCGGCGGCCGCGGTCGCCATCGGCGCGGTGCGCGAGCCCTGGCAGCTCTATCTCGCGAACGCCGTGCTCGCCTTCGGCTGGGCCGGCACCAGTCTCGCCATGATCACCAACACGATCAGCCTGTGGTTCGACCACAAGCGCGGCATGGCGATCAGCCTGGCACTGAACGGCGCAAGCTTCGGCGGCATCGTCGGCGTGCCGCTGCTGGTGACGCTGATCGGCCATGTCGGCTTCGCCGGCGCGATGTATGCCGCCGCCGGCGCCATGCTGGTGCTGCTGCTGCCGGTCATCCTGCTTCTCGTCGGCCATCCGCCCGATCGTCACGGCTGGCACGCGACGGCGAAGGCCAAACCGCAATCCTCGACGCAGATCCGCGCATGGGCGCTGCGTGACGTCGGCTTCCTCACGGTGACGATTGCCTTCGCCCTGGTGCTGTTCGCCCAGGTGGGCTTCATCGTGCACCTGATTTCGTTCCTCGATCCCGTGATCGGTCGCGAGCGCGCCGCCGTCGCCGTCGCGGTGCTGACGGCGATGGCCGTGGTCGGCCGCGTGCTGTTCTCGCTGGTGATCGACCGCCTCGATCAGCGCCTCGCCTCCGCGCTGTCGTTCCTCAGCCAGGCGGCGGCGCTTCTCGTCGTCATCAATCTGCACGATGACTATGTGCTGATTGCGGCTTGCGCGGTGTTCGGCTTCTCGGTCGGCAACCTCATCACGCTGCCGTCGCTGATCGTGCAGCAGGAGTTCGACAGCGCCGCGTTCGGCGTGCTGATCAGCTTGAACACGGCGATCAACCAGGTGACCTACGCGTTCGGCCCTGGCGTCGTCGGGGCCTTGCGCGATCTCTCCGGCGGCTACGCGCTGCCGTTCTATCTCTGCATCGCGCTGGAGGTGGTGGCCGCGGCGCTGATCATGGTGCGGGGGAAGGAATCTCGCAGGGTGGGCAAAGGCGCATAGCGCCGTGCCCACCATCGGACTCTCCACGCGTGCCGCAAGAAACGGTGGGCACGCTATGCTTTGCCCACCCTACGATCACGCTTCCCGCTGTTTCAGCAACGCCTCCACATCCAGCCGCTTGGTGAACATCGCCAGCTTCCCATCCGGTCCGAACGGCCATTGCTCCCTGGGCCTGTCCCAATACAGCTCGACGCCGTTCTGGTCTGGATCGCGCAGATACAGCGCCTCGCTGACGCCGTGATCGCTGGCACCATCCAGCGCAATGCCGGCCGTGAGCACCCGATGCAGCGCATCCGCAAGCGCGGGGCGCGTCGGGTAGAGGATCGCGGTGTGAAACAGCCCCGTCGCATCAGGCGGCGGCGGCGAGCCGCCCTTGCTTTCCCAGGTGTTGAGCCCGATGTGGTGATGATAGCCGCCGGCCGAGATGAAGGCGGCGCCCGAGCCCATGCGCTGCATCAGCTCGAAGCCGAGCACGCCGCAATAAAAGCCGAGCGCGCGATCGAGATCGGCGACCTTGAGGTGGACGTGGCCGATCCTGGTGCCGGCGGCGACGGCGGGGGTTTGCGACATGGGAATGCTCCGTAGCTGATCTCCAGATAGGGCGGGGCTCGGGACAGCGCCATTGCTCATCTCGAAACCCATCGTTTCTAGATAAGAAGCTAAGCCAGCTCCGACACCTCGCCCTCGGGCAGGCCGAACGCGAACGTGTTGAGCGTCATCGACACCAGCGTGTAATAGCCGCACAGCCCGATCACCTCGACGACGCCGCGCTCGCCGAGCAGCTTCACCGCCTCGTCGTACAGCCCCTTCTCGACGCCGTGGCCCTCGTGCAGCGACTTCGCGAGATCGTAGATCATCTTCCCCTTGGGGTCGTCGAACTCGGGCGTGCGGCGGTCGCGGATCGCGTCGATGATCTCGGGCTTCATGCCACCCGCGAGCGCGAGGCGCTTGTGCGCATACCATTCGTAATGCGCGGTCCAGTGCCGCGCCGTCACCAGGATCGCGATCTCCGAAAGCTTGGCCGGGAAGATCGTGTCGAAGCGCATGACTTCGCCGAGCCGCGTCGCGTGACGCGCCATCTCCGGACTGTTCAGCCAGGCCATCATCGGCGCCGGCGGCTTGCCGCGCTTGCCGGCAATCGATTCGTCATAGGTCTGCCGCTGGCTCTCGTTCATTTCGCCAGGCGAAAGGAGCTTCAGGCGCATTGTCGTTTCCTCTTTGTTTTCAAGCACCGTCTTGCCGCGACTATAGCCGACTGCGCCTGCGGAAGTGGTTGAATTCCGCGGGGGCTTGGCCCAGAGTCGTGCCCAACAAGTCTTTTTGATTGATGGAAACGACCATGAGCGACACTGAGACCGCCGATCTCGAAATATTCCGCAACGAGACACGCATCTGGCTCGAAGCCAATTGCCCGCCGGAAATGCGCAAACCCGCGACGTCGGATGCCGACGTGTTCTGGGGCGGGCGCAACGCAAAATTCTCGTCCGAGCCGCAGCGCATCTGGTTCGAGCGCATGCGCGACAAGGGCTGGACCGTCCCTGACTGGCCGAAGGAGTATGGCGGCGGCGGCCTGAGCGCGGCCGAGCACAAGGTGCTGCGCGCCGAGATGGCGCGGATCGGCGCGCGCCCGCCGCTGTCGAGCTTCGGCATCTGGATGCTCGGGCCGGCGCTCTTGAAATACGGCAACGACGCCCAGAAGAAGGAGCATCTGCCGAAGATCGCGGCGGGCGAGATCCGCTGGTGCCAGGGCTATTCCGAGCCGAACGCCGGCTCCGATCTCGCCTCGCTCCAGACCCGCGCCGAGAGCGACGGCGACGACTTCATCATCAACGGCCAGAAGATCTGGACGTCCTATGCCAATTACGCCGACTGGATCTTCTGCCTGGTGCGCACCGATCCCACTGCGAAGAAACATGACGGCATCAGCTTCATCCTGTTCGACATGACCTCGAAGGGCGTCTCGACCAAGCCGATCCTTTTGATCTCGGGTTATTCGCCGTTCTGCGAGACCTTCTTCGACAATGTCCGCGTGCCGAAGTCGAACGTGGTCGGCACCATCAACCGCGGCTGGGACGTCGCGAAATATCTGCTCCAGCACGAGCGCGCGATGATCTCAGGGATGGGCGAGCGCGGCGTCGGCCGGCCGCTCGGCCAGATCGCGGCGGACTCCGTCGGCACCGATGGGCAAGGCAGGCTGGACGATGCCATGCTGCGCGGCCAGATCGCGCGCTTCGACGTCGATGAAGCCGCGCTAGCTGCCTGCGCCGAGCGTGCGGTCGATCTCGCCAAGGCCGGGCAGGCGCATCCGGCGTTCTCGTCGGCGATGAAATATTACGGCACCGAGCTCAACAAGCGCCGCCACGAGATCCTGATGTCGGCCGGCGGCGTCGATGCGCTGGAATGGGAGAGCGAGCGCTCCAGGCAGGGCGCGCGCCCGCGCGCCTGGCTGCGCACCAAGGCCAACTCGATCGAGGGCGGCACGTCCGAGGTCATGCTCGGCATCGTCGCCAAGCGCATCCTGGATCTGCCGGGGGCGTAACTCGCCGTCGTTCCGGGGCGGTCCGAAAGGACCGAACCCGGAACCTCGAGATTCCGGGTTCGATGCTGCGCATCGCCCCGGAATGACAGCAACAATATGCATTTCACGCAATACCAGAGACTTAAGCACATGGCCCTCGTCCTCACCGAAGAACAATCGATGCTCCGCGACAGTGCGCGCGGGCTGATCAGCGACAAGGCGCCGGTGTCGCACCTGCGTCACTTGCGCGACAGCAAGGATCGCACCGGCTTCTCCAAGGAGCTCTGGCATTCCTTTGCCGAGATGGGTTTTGCCGGTCTTCTGGTGCCGGAAGAGTTCGGCGGCAGTGGCCTCGGCCATGTCGAGGCTGGCGTCGTCATGGAGGAGATCGGCCGCACCCTGATGCCATCGCCCTTCCTCGCCACCAGCGTGGTCGCGGCCTCGGCGCTGAACCGCGGCGGCAATTCCGCGCAGAGATCGGAATATCTGCCGAAGATCGCAGGCGGGTCGCTGCTCGCAACGCTCGCAATCGACGAGGGCGCCAAGCACCGTCCGCTCCACACCGGCTTGCAGGCCGTGCGCGCCGGCAACGGGTTCAAGCTCAGCGGTGCCAAGGCGCTCGTGGTCGACGGTCACGTCGCCGATCTGCTGATCGTCGCCGCGCGCACGACGGGCGCCGCCGGTGAGCGCGAGGGGTTGACGCTGTTCCTGGTGAACCCCGCGGCGAAGGGTGTCGCGATCGAGCGCACCATCATGGTCGATGCGCACAATGCAGCG
The DNA here is from genome assembly GCF_015291725.1 of Bradyrhizobium sp. CCBAU 51765. GTDB lineage: Bacteria > Pseudomonadota > Alphaproteobacteria > Rhizobiales > Xanthobacteraceae > Bradyrhizobium > Bradyrhizobium liaoningense. The sequence goes on along the minus strand of NZ_CP030038.1, from coordinate 8,227,378 downwards.
CGGATCGAATTCGCCAATGTCGAGGTCAATGCCGACAGCGTGCTCGGCGAGGTCGATCAGGGCGCAACTCTGCTCGACGGTGTGCTCGATATCGGCCGCGGCGCGGTTGCCGCCGAAATGGTCGGTCTCAGCGAGGAGGTGTTTGGCCGCACCGTCGAGTACCTGAAGAGCCGCAAGCAGTTCGGCAAGCTGATCGGCGAATTCCAGGCCCTCCAGCACCGCGCCGCCGAGCTCTATGTCGACATCGAGATCACCCGCGCCGCGGTGATGAAGGCGCTGCAGGCGCTGGATGGCGACGTTGCCAAGGCCGCCTCAGCCGTCGCAGTCGCAAAGGCCCGCGCCGGCACCACCGCCACCCGCGCGGTGCAGGAAGGCGTGCAGATGCATGGCGGCATGGGCATGACCGACCAGTTCGACATCGGCTTCTTCATGAAGCGCGCGCGGGTGTGCGAGGAACTGTTCGGCGATGCCAACTACCACACCGAGCAGCTCGCAAGAGCGCGAGGGTACTAAGGCGGGGCTGAGGCGCGAGGGCGCACCTCACCCTCGGTGTCGTCGCCCGGCTCGACCGGGCGACCCAGTACGCCGCGGCCTCTCCGCATGCGTTGGCTGTCTCTGGAATACTGGATCGCCCGCTTTCGCGGGCGATGACAGTTGAGAGTGTGGACAGCGGTGGCCCCAAGCTGACGGCGACGGCGGATAGACCGCCTTACCGCATCGGCGGTGCGTACTGCACACCGCCTGCGTTCCACAGCTGGTTCATGCCGCGTGGGATCTTCAGCTTGGACTTCTCGCCGATGTTTCGGTCGTACATCTCGCCGTAATTGCCGACGTGGCGGATGATGCGGGCGGCCCAGTCCTTGGTGAGGCCGAGCTGCTCGCCGTAACGGCCTTCGGTGCCGACGAGGCGCATCACTTCCGGCTTCTTCGACTTCAGGGCCTCGTCGATGTTCTCCGAGGTGACGCCCAGCTCTTCGGCGTTGATCATGGCATACAGCGTCCATTTCACGATCATCATCCAGTCGTCGTCGCGCTGACGCACGACGGGGGCGAGCGGCTCCTTGGAGATCATGTCCGGCAGGATCATGTGGTCGCCGGGTTTCGACAGGTTCAGCCGCAGCGCATAGAGCTGGGAGACGTCGGCCGAGAGCGTGTCGCACTTGCCGGTGTCGTAGGCCTTCACGACGTCGTCGAGCTTGTCGAACTTCACCTCTTCATACTTCATGTTGTTGACGCGGAAGTAGTCGGCGACGTTGAGTGTCGTCGTGGTTCCGCTCTGCACGCAGACCTTGCTGTCGGTCAGGTCCAGCGAGGTCTCCTTGTTGCGCGTGCGCGGCACCATGAAGCCGACGCCGTCGTAATAGGCCACGGCCGGGAAGTAGAGGTCGTAGTCGAGCTCGCGCGCCATGCTCCAGGTCGTGTTGCGCGAGAGGATGTCCACCTTGCGGCTCTGCAGCTCCTTGAAACGCTCATTGGCGTCGAGCGGAACGAATTTCGCCTTGCCCGGGTCGTTGAAGATCGCGGCGGCCACCGCACGGCAGAAGTCGACATCGAAGCCGGTCCAGTTGCCCTTGTCGTCGGGAATCGAGAAGCCCGGCAGGCCCTTGTTGACGCCGCACAGCACTTCGCCGCGGCGAACGGTGCGCTTCAAGGTGCGGGTGTCGTAGAATTCATAGATGATGGCCAGGACGGCGACCAGCACGGCGACGGCAAGCCCGATCAGCAGGCCGCCACGAAAAGTGCGCATCATGTTGTTCTCTCGAAAAACCGGGAAAAGGAATCAGGCGAGGACGGAGAGCATGATCCGGATCCGGAGGGCCGCGTGAGCGCGAAGCGCGAAGCGGCCGTCCGAAAAGATCATGCTCGAACCATAAGCTCTAAAGCTCGGGCTTCTGCCGGATGACCACCTTGGTGCCAACAGGAACGCGATCATAGAGATCGGCAACGTCATTGTTGACGAGGCGGAAGCAGCCGGACGACACCTTGGTGCCGATCGTGTCGGGGCGGTTGGTGCCGTGGATGCGGTAGACGGTGGTGCCGAGATACATGGCGCGGGCCCCCAACGGATTGCCGGGGCCGCCGGCCATGAAGCGCGGCAGATAGGGCTGGCGCTGGATCATCTCCGGCGGCGGCGTCCAGTCCGGCCATTCCTTCTTGTTGGTGATGGTCACCAGTCCTTGCCACTGGAAACCGTCGCGGCCGACGCCGATGCCATAGCGGATCGCGCGCCCGCCGGGCTGCACCAGATAGAGGTGCCGTTCTGCGGTCGAGACGATGATCGTTCCCGGCGGCTCGGTGGTGCGGAAGTAGACCACCTGCTTCTGCCATTCCGGATCGAGCTGGTAGCCGTCATCCGCGATCAGGCCCGGCTCGTCACCGCGATCCGGCTGCTGGGCGAAGGCCTGCGGCGCGGACAGAATCAGGCCGATCGCAGCGACAAACATCCCGGTCAGGCGACGAAAATCCGTCATGTAAAGCTCTCCCCGCTGCCACAGCGCAAATCAATCATGAACCATCAAACCTGAGGGGCAAGTTCGTGGCAAGTTGATGGCGCGCCGCCCTGGTATGTCACGAGAATACTTTGGCTTTTTGACGGGCCCTTCGCAATGCCACGAACAGGGGATGGCGCGAAAAGCCTAGATTGCTGCCGCACCGGTGGTGCGCTCCCTCCCCCGCTTGCGGGGGAGGGCTGGGGAGAGGGTTTCTCCTCCAGGGAGACTCCCCCGGAGGAGAGAACCCTCACCCGCGCCTTCGGCGCGACCTCTCCCGCAAGCAAGCGGGATAGGCTCAGACCGAGTTCGCCGAAACATCAAGCTTCGACAGATGGCGCTGAATGCCAGCTAGATCTTGTTGCTCTCCGCCGCAATCCCGAGCCGCCGCACGATCTCCGTGGCCACGGCGCGCGCCTCGACTCGCGACCCGATACGGGGGCTGCGAAATCGCCGCCCTGAGTGCAGCCGGATCACGACGATGCAGTGCTCGTCCTCGGAGCGGCCGCGGCGCTCGATAGTGATCGTCTTCACGTCGCGCCCCTCGATATGGTCGGCGCGCAAGCTGCCGTCGCCCCACAGGCGCTCGACGCGGATATCGCTCTGGCGGATGATCCAGAAGGCACCGGTGACGAGGTTGGCGTATCTATAGACGACGAACGCCGCGATCGCGCCTGCGGGCAACAGCGCGATGTCGATCGGGCCCGGCGGCAGGCCGCGCCAGAGCTTGTAGGCATAGGGAACGGCGCTCACGGCGACCGCGATCAGTGCAACGATGTAGATTTCCCGCGCCGGAAACGGCTCGATCGGTTCGCCGAGATGCATCTCGGGATTGCTGGCATCGAGCGGATTGCGAGGTGCCTCGACATTGGGAACGCCGAATTGCGTGGCGATCCGGGTCACGGTGTCATGCACATGCGTGACGTCCGAGATCGGCGGGGACGTCAGGCGTTCCCCCGAGGCCAGCGTGAAGGCCAGCTGGAAACGGGCTTTCACCCTCTTGTTGCCGGGAACCTGCAATTCCCTGATGTCGTCCTTGGGCACGACCCGCGTGCGGAGTTTTCCGAACGGACGCTGCTGCCCGATCAGGATCTCGCTCGGCGTGATGATCCACACCACCGCCGGCGCCATCATGATGCCGACGACGAAGCCCGCCCCCACGAGCAGCGCGACCACGGAGATCATGATTTCCAGGATGTCGCGCGTGAACAGGCCCGGCGTGAAGCACAGCGCAACCGCGGCCGCAAAGCCGGACATCACCAGCCGCTGGGCGATCGAGGCGCCTTCACGAAGGCGGATGTCGCTATGGCTGGTCGTGTCGTCCATCGTGGTGGCTGATTACGTCGCGTGCGAAACTCCACGGACGGCTCCGTGGAGTCAAGCAGCAAGGGCGGCAACTGATACCCGCGGCGTGATCGCCTGCGGCATCAACTGTCGACGTTCAGCAGCCTTGCCACCGTGCGGTCGATCTGGTCATAGCTGCCTTCGCCGGCGTGCTGGAACACGATTTTTCCCGTCTGGTCGATGATGTACTGCGCCGGCCAATACTGGTTGCGGTAGGCGTTCCAGGTCTTGGAATCGTTGTCCTGCGCCACCGGGTAGGTGATGCCGTGGCGCTTCAGCGCGGCCTGCACATTGGCGCCCGACCGCTCGAACGGGAATTCCGGCGTGTGCACGCCGACCACGACGAGGCCCTTGTCCTTGTATTTGGCATAGAGGTTGGTGACGTGCGGCAGCGTGTTGACGCAGTTGACGCAGCCATAGGTCCAGAAGTCGACCAGCACGATCTTGCCGCGGAGGTCGGCGATGCTCAGCGGTTTCGAGTTGAACCAGTTGCTGATGCCGGTGAAGTCGGGCGCGCTCTGTTGGTTTGCGGCGGCGACGCGGACGGGGCTTGCGCGGGAGACCTCGTCGCAGATGCCGGGGATGGCGGCGCCGGTGACGGTGAAGCCGATCAGTGCGGTGGAAACGGCGAGCAGTTTGAGAGTCATGAAAGCGTCCTCCGGGGTGAAATATTCGATGGTTAGAGGCCGATCTGGCCGGCGGGATAGAAGCTGGTGAGCCACGCCACGATCAGCGTGTCGTATTGGAAATACGCCGCGATCGCGAAGCCGATGACGACGACGCCAAAGCCCTGTTGCAGCCGCGGCGAGATGCGGGCGAGGCTGCGCACGTGCGTGGTCGCGGCCTGTCCGCCATAGGCGATTGCGAGCATCGGGATCGCCGCACCGATGGCGTAGGCGACCAGCAGCGCACCTGCCCAGGCAGCCTCCTTCGAGGTCGCCACCAGCGTCAGGATCGAGCCGAGCACCGGGCCGGCGCAGGGCGTCCAGACTAGGCCCAGCGTGGTGCCGAGCACGAGCCCGCCGAGCGCGCCCTCGCGCTGCGCGCCGCTCGAACTGCCGAGATCGAGCCAGCCATTGAGTCGTGCCGACAGCCACTCGAACGGCGCCGGCCACAGCATCAACAGGCCGAAACCGAGCAGCAGGATCGATGCGGCTTCGCGCAGCACGTTCGGGTCGAAATCGAACACCCGCGTGATCGCGCCGAGCAGCAGCGCGACTGCGGAGAACGAGACGACGAAGCCGAGCGCGATCATCGCCGGCCGCAGGTGCCCCGCGCGCCCGATCGAGGCGCCGAGCAGGATCGGCAGCATCGGCAGCGTGCAGGGCGCGGCAATGGTGAGGAAGCCGGCAAGGACGGCGAAGAGGAGGTCGAGCATTGGCCCTCGTGGATGGGGTCACGAAGGCAGTTCGCGCCTGGCGCGTCGCCCGTTACGCGACGTCACGGGGTCGTGACGGCGCGGCAGTCGCGGAGGCCGTCATGGCCCTCTCAAGGCCGCTTCACCCCCAAATACAAAACGACCCGGACGGGGGCATCGTCCGGGTCGCTGGAGGTCTTGGGAGGTTTAACGAAAACCGTATGTGGGCTTTATAGGAGGGAAGTTTTTCCGCCTGATGTTGCGCTTTGTTTCAATTGTTTCGTCGGCGGTAACACTTCCGTGTCCGGGGACAGGGCCTGAGCTGCGGTCCTATCCCTTTGAATTGATTGGAGTTAGGCGGCGAAACGATCGACGCCGGCACCCTTAAGCAAATCGGCCAGTTGCTTGCGGGCATAGAACATCCGGGTCTTCACCGTGCTCTGGGGAATGCCGATGATCTGCCCGACCTCCTCCACCGATTTCTCGTGATAGTAGACGAGGTTGATGATCTCCCGATGCGCCGGCGACAGCTTCTGCACGCAGGCGCGCAGGATGGCGCTGGTGTCGCTGCGGTCGAGCGAAGTCTCCGGCGTGTCGGCACCGTCAGCAATCTGGCGCACATCTTCCTGGTCGATGTCCTCGAAGCGGCGCTGGCGCATCGCGGTCAGCGCCTTGAAGCGGGCGATCGAGAGCAGCCAGGTCGAGACCTGCGAGCGGCCCTGGAATTGGCCGGCGGTCCGCCACACATCCAGAAACACCTGGCTGACCAGGTCTTCCGCAGTCGTGGCATCGCGCACGATGCGCAGGATGAAGCGGTACACCCGCACATTGTGCCGGCAATAGAGAATGTGCATGGCCGTCCGGTTGCCGTCGGCAATGCTCTCGAGGAGCATGTCGTCCGAGGTCGCCTGAGCGGCGATGATGCTCTGGCTGGCTTGGGCGTTGATGGCGATGACGTTCGGCATTGACTTGGCTCCCCGTAGCGCCGCAACCGAGCGGCGTTTCCTTGGATCGAAGTGTTAATCAGCCAACGTTTCGGGATGTCTGCACGAAAAGGCGAAAATGGTTTCGTGCGCCGCCAAATTGTTTCGTCGCAGCGGCCGCGACGAAACAATCGGAGAAAAAAGACGTGGAATTTCAATGTACGGGAAATACGGGAGTGGAGATTTGAGGGCGGATGGAGGCGCCGGGAACGTATTTCGGGGGATTGCGTTCGGTCGCGCGACACCCAGGGCTGTCGTCCCGGGCTCGCGCTGCGCGTACCCCGGGACGACAACGGAGTATGAGGCTGCCTACGCCTTCTCGCCGGCCGGCGAAAACAGATAGCCGCCGCCGCGGATGGTGCGGATCACGGCCGGCTTGGCCGGGTCGGGCTCGATCTTGCGGCGGATACGCATGATGCGGAGATCGACTGCGCGGTCGAAGGCCTCGGCATCGCGCGCATTGGCCAATTCCAGCAGGCGCTCGCGCGACAGCACGCGTTTCGGATTGGCCGCGAACACCTTGAGGAGCCCGAACTCGGAGGCCGTCAGCGGATGCTCGTTGCCCTCGTCGTCGCGCAACGCCTGCGCTTCGAGATCGAGCCATTTGGTGCCGAAGCGCACCAGCCGCTCCTTGTCCGATTTCGCCGCCGCCTCGGGCACTGCGGCCTTGGCCGGCACGCTCCGCCGCAGCACCGAGCGGATGCGCGCCATCAGTTCGCGCAGCTCGCAGGGCTTGGCCACGTAATCGTCGGCGCCGAGCTCGAGTCCGACGACGCGATCGATCGGGCTCGCGGTCGCCGTGAGCATGATCACCGGCACGTTGATGCGGCTCTTGAGGTCGCGAATGATCGAGAGCCCGTCTTCCTCGGGCATGTTGAGATCGAGCACGACGAGGTCGGGCATGCCGCCCTGGATCGCGGCGCGCAGGCTCTTGCCGCCGTCGCACAGCGTCACGGTGAAGCCGTGCATCTTGAGGTAATCGCCGACCATCTCCCGGGCCGGGGCCTCGTCGTCGACGATCATGATGTGCTGGCTTTGGGTCATGGGCTTTGCATCACGGCGTTTCAGTCGCGGGGAGGGTGATGGTGAAGGTCGATCCCTTGCCGGGGCCGTCGCTGTTGGCGGTGACCTCGCCGCCATGCATGTCGATGATACGCTTGACGATGGAGAGCCCAAGCCCCGTCGAGCTCTCTCCGGCAGTCGGCTTTGCCGACAGCCGCTGGAACCGGCCGAACAGGCGGCCGAGATCCTCCGGCGACAGGCCGGCGCCCTCGTCGCTGACGCGGACGATGGTGTCGCGGCCCTCATGGGTGACGGCCACGTCGATCTTGCCGCCGATCGGAGAGTATTTGATGGCGTTGCTGATGAGATTGTCGATCGCCTCGCGGATGCGGTCGGTGTCGCACATGGTGACGATGTTGGGCGGCGCGGTGACGCTGATCGCCTGCTGCTTGTTGACGGCGAGCGGCTGGTTGGCGTCGGCAACCTCCTTGGCCAGCGCGGCGACGTCGACCGGCTCGCGGCGGATGGTGATGTCGAAGGCATCGGCCATCGCATCCGAGATCAGGTGATCGACCATCGTGGTCAGGCGCTTGGTGGCGTCGCGAATGTGGTCGACCTGGGCGACCACGCCGCCTTCCGAGGCGCCGGTCGAGATCAGCTCCTTCAGCATCTCGGTGCGGCCGAGGATGACCCCGAGCGGATTCTTCAGGTCGTGCGCGACGGTGCCCAGAATCTCGTTCTTGAAGCCGTTGGCGCGCTGCAGCCGCAGCCATTGCGCCGAGAGCCGGCGGTTGGCCTGCATCAGCGCGCGGGTGCGCTGGGCGACGCGGTCCTCGAGCTGGGTGTTGGCGTCCTGCAGCTGCTGGTAGAGGATCACGTTGTCGAAGGCGATCGAGAGCCTGGAGGAGAAGATCTCGACCAGCGAGCGGTCGGTCTCCGACAGCTCGCGCTCGGCCTGGAGCAGCACCACGACCTCGCGGCCGCTTCCGGTGCGCAGATAGATCACGCTGCGGTGGTCGGCGAATTCGTTCTTGCGGCGCTGGAACGCGGCCTCGACCATCTCGCGCAGGTCGGGATCGAGCGCCTTCGACGTGGTGGTGCCGATGAAGCGGCTGTAGCAGCCGCTGCCGGCGAGCACCGAGAGCTCGGGGTCGACGCCGCCATTGTCGCGCAGGACCAGGATGCCGGCGCAATCGACATTGAGCAGCGAGGCGAGCTGGGTCAGCACGCCTTCGGCGAGCCGCTGCATCGACTTGAAGTCGTACAGCGTCGAGGCGGCGTCGATGATGATCTCCAGCCCGCGCCGCGTCTGCACCATGCGCTCGAGCTGCTGATAGGAGCGCAGCGCCGCGGTCAGGGAGGTGAACAGCTTGTCGGCGGTGAGCTCGGTCTTGGCCTTGTAGTCGTTGATGTCGTACTGCACGATCACGCGCCGCTCCGGCGCCTGGCCGGGCTGGCCGGTGCGCAGGATGATGCGCACGGTCTCGTTCCTGATCTCGTTGCGGATGAACTCGACCAGTTCGAGGCCGGCGACGTCGGTCTCCATGATGACGTCGAGCAGCACGGCGGCGATATCGCCGTGCTCGGCCATCAGCTTGCGGCCTTCCGCTGCGGAATAGGCCGAGAGGATCTCCAGGCTCTGGCCGTTGAGGCTGTAGTCGGACAGCGCGAAACGGGTGCCGTCATGCACGGCCGGATCGTCGTCGATGACCGCGATCTTCCACTTCCGGGCGTTGCTATCCTCCGACGTGGTACCGGTATCGTCGATCAGGTGGAGGACATCGTCCTGTTCGGCCATTGAGAAGTCCCGTCACTTTCAGTGCTTTGCGTGCCGCCCTTGGCGACCCGGGGTATGATAATGCGAAAAGTGGTGCCTTGTCCCAGCTTGGATTCCAGCACCATGCGGCCGCCGAGCTGCTGGGTGACGAGGTTATAGACGATATGGAGGCCAAGTCCCGTGCCGCCTTCATTGCGCCGGGTGGTAAAGAAAGGGTCAAAGGCCTGGCGCTGCACGTCGGGGGTCATGCCGGCCCCGTCGTCGGCGAAGCTGATCTCGATGTCGTCGGTCCCGCGCGGCCGCGCCGCGATCGCGATCGTGCCGGCGCGCCCGTCGGCGAAGGCGTGGTTGGCGGCGTTGAGGAACAGGTTGGTCAGGATCTGGCCGTAGGAGCCGGGATAGCCGTCGAGCAGCAGTCCCTCGGGCACGTCGACCTGAAGCGTGATCGGCGACCGCTTCAGCACCGGACGCAGGCTGGCGATGATCTGCTCGGTGGCTTCGCTGAGCGAGAATTGCCGCCGCTCGGTGTGCAAGCGATCCACCGCAACCTGCTTGAAAGACTGGATCAGCTCGCCGGCGCGCTGGAGGTTGGCGACGAGCTGCTGCGAGGCGTCGCGTGAGGATTGCACGAATTCCTCCAGCTGCGACCGGCGCAGGCCGCCGTCGCCCTTGAGCTGGGCCTCGAAGATCTCGGTGCGCCGGGCCAGGCTGGAGGCCACCGTGAGGCTGATGCCGATCGGGTTGTTGACCTCGTGCGCGACGCCGGCAACCAGGCCGCCGAGCGCCGCCAGCCGTTCGGCATCGATCAAATTCTGCTGCGCGGCATTTAGCTCGAGCAGCGCGCTCTCGGCCTTCTCCTTGGACGCGCGCAGCTCGTCCTCGGTCTCGCGCTTGGCGATCGCGTTCTCGCGGAACACCTCCACCGCGCGCGCCATGGCGCCGACCTCGTCGCGCGCCTTGGTGCCCTGCACCTCGCGATCGAGGTCGCCGAGCGTGATCGCGCGCATCGCCGCCATGATCTGCTGCAGCGGCAGGCGGATCGACAGTGCGATCAGCACGCCGGCGCTGAGGATGATGCCGAGGAAGATGACCGCGATGGACAGCACCCGGCGGGAAATGTCGGCGAGCGTGCGGTCGAAGGTCTCCTGCGCCTTCTGCTCGCGTTGGCGCATCTTGCTCGAGAGGTCGTCGATGGCGCCGATCGCCTCGGCCTGGCTGGCGTCGATGGTGCTGCGGAGCAGCTCGGTGCGGCTCGCGAGCTGCTCGGAGAGCTTGGCAAAGCCCTCGCGCAGCGCCATCGTGCGGGCCGCAAGCCGCCGCAGGGCCATCTTCTGGAGGTCGTTGTCGGCGAGATCGATCATGACCGGGATGGTCTTCTCGATCGTCTCGGTGTTGCGGCGCGCGTCGTCGGCGGCGCCCGATGACTGCGACAGGTAGTAGGAATTGGCCGCCACCAGCATCGCGGTGAAGGCCTCGCGGGACTTGCCGAGCGAGGGCCAGATCAGCGCGTCGCGATGGCCGGTGGCGCCCTCGATGATGGAGTAGAGGCCGGCCATGTCCCTGGCCGGGCCCTGCACCTGCTCCTCATAGGTCTTGGCGATCGTCGCCTGCACGCTGCGCAGCTCGCCGAAGCCGTTGAGGAAGCGATCGGTGGTGCGCTCCAGCTCCTCGACCGAGCCCGACAGCATCGGGTCCTTGGCGGCGCGGTTGGTCAGCGTGCCCAGCACCGCCTCGCGCAGCAGGAGGATCTCGGCGAACAGGTCCGGGCTCGGCTGGTTGATATAGCGGTGGATCAGGTTCTGCAGGCGTCCGGTCTCGCTTTCGAGCAGGGCCAGGATCCGGTCGGACTCGCGCACCTGGCGCACGTCGTGCCAGGCCGAGCCCAGCACCTGCGCGCCGTTCCAGATCATCGCCACCAGCACCACGACCACGGCGGAGTTCAGCGCGGCGATTGACAGGATGCGCCAGCGGATCGGCACCGCCCGCAGCACGCCGACGAGCCGCGCGCGCAGCTGCCCGATCGGGCCGGGCGGCCTGTCCGCGTGTTCGCTATGTCCAAGTGCAGCCAAAAGGCCTCACTCCACCTTGCGAATGCGTTCGATCAGCGCGGCCGCCGCAGGATCGCGTCCGGCCTTGGCGTAGATTGCGGCCATCGCCTCCTCGAACGGCTTGCGGTCGATGTCCTTGATGATGGTCACGCCCGCGTCCTGCGCCTTGCGCTGCGACTGCTCCTCGAGGTCGCGCCACTTCTCGCGCATGAAGCGGCTCGAGCGCTGCGCGGCCTCCCTGAAGATGATCCGGTCGTCCGGCGACAGACTCTGCCAGGCCTTCAGCGAGATCACCAGAACCTCCGGGCTCATCGTGTGCTCGGTGAGCGTGTAGTGGCCGGCATGCTTGTAATGGTCCGTCGTCACGAAGGATGGCCAGTTGTTCTCGGCGCCGTCGATCAGGTGGTTGGCAAGCCCGGTGAGCACCTGCCCGTAGGGCAGCTCCACCGGTTCGGCGCCGAGCGCGCGCATCATCTGGTTCATCAACTCCGACTGCTGCACCCGGATCCGCAATCCCCGGAGATCTGCGACGCTTCGGACCGGGCGGACGCCATTGTAGATCGACCGCGCGCCCGAATCGTAGAAGCAGAGTCCAACGAAGCCGTAGGGCTCGAAACTGTTCAAGATCTCGCTGCCGATCGGCCCGTCCAGCACGTTCTGCATGTGCTCGATGGACCGGAACAGGAACGGCATCGCGAGCACGTTCATCGCCGGGACGAAATTGCCGATCAGCGCCACGTTGGTCCGGTTGAGGTCGATCGCGCCGGCCCGGGTTTGCTCGATGGTCTCCTTTTCCTCGCCGAGCTGACGGGAGTGGAACACCTTGATCTCGTGCCGGCCGCCGCTGCGCTCGGCGATCAGGGCGCCCATGTAGCGCAGCGCCTGGACGGTCGGGTAGTTCTCGGCCTGAGTGTCGGCGGCGCGAAATTCGCGCGCAACCGCGCCCGTCGTCCAGACGGCAAGCAGAAGCGCGACGAAGATCACCCCGGTCCGCGAAGATTCGGCACGGTTCAGCACTGGCACACTCAACCCCTCGGTGGTGGAGTCTATGGCGGAAGGAAAAGGTTCAATGCAATCTAAAGCGTTTTCAGGCGAAGTGGATACCGGTTCGCGTAAAGAAAACGCGTCAAATTGAGAATCGGGAGACCCGTTCCGATCGGAATGGGGCTCTGGCAGATGGTAAGGGGAAGGCCATCCCGCCGGTTCAGCAGGGCCGAATTGTGCGGCGCGGCCGGCGCTCATTCCCGGTTGAAACCGCCAATGCCGCGCCTTAAGCAAGGCAGCCGCCTTCCGGCGTGCGGCAAGGGAAGAGCCACCGTGATGTCAGCACTGCGCCTTTTGCAGCTCGTCGCCGCCCTTGCGGCGCTCTCATTGGCCGCGCCTGTGCGTGCCGCCACCGACATCGCGCTGTGGCACGCCATGTCCGGCGAGCTCGGCCGGCAGCTCGACAAGCTCGCCTCCGACTTCAACGCCTCGCAGTCCGACTACCGGATCGTGCCCGCTTACAAGGGCAACTACACCGAGACGGTGACGGCCGCGATCTTCGCCTTCCGCTCGCGCAGCCAGCCGGCGATCGTCCAGGTCAACGAGGTCGCCACCGCGACCATGACTGCGGCCAAGGGCGCGATCTATCCGGTGTTCAGCCTGATGCGGGACCAGGGCGAGCCGTTCTCGCTGGGCAATTACCTGCCCGCGGTCTCCGGCTACTACACCGATGCGGCCGGCAATCTGCTGTCCTTCCCGTTCAATTCCTCGACCCCGATCCTCTATTACAACAAGAGCATGTTCCGTGAGGCGGGCCTCGATCCGGAGGCGGCGCCGAAGACCTGGCCGGAATTGGGGGCGGCCGCAAAGCGCCTGCGCGACCGCGGCGCGGCCTGCGGCTTCACCACGTCCTGGCCGTCCTGGATCCATGTCGAGAATTTCTCCGCCTTCCACAATCTGGCCCTGGCGACACGGGCGAACGGCTTTGCCGGGCTTGATGCCGAATTGACCATCAACAATCCGCTTCTCGTCAAGCACATTGCCCAGCTCGCGGAGTGGCAGAAGACCGGGCTGTTCGACTACAGCGGCCGCGGGCAATCAGCCGAGCCGCGCTTCCAGAAGGGCGAATGCGGCATCTTCATTGGCTCCTCGGCGACGCGTGCCGACATCAAGGCGAATTCGAAGTTCGAGATCGGCTACGGCATGATGCCGTACTGGCCGGACGTGAAGGACGCGCCGCAGAACTCGATCATCGGCGGCGCCACGCTTTGGGTGCTGCGCGACCGTCCCCGCCAGGAATACAAGGGCGTGGCGCGGTTCTTTGCCTATCTGTCGCAACCCGCCGTGCAGGCCGCCTGGCACCAGAACACCGGCTATCTGCCTGTGACCCGCGCCGCCTTCGAGCTGACGCGATCGCAGGGCTTCTACGAGCGCAATCCGGGCTCGGCGATCTCGTTCGAGCAGATCACGCTGCATCCGCCGACGGAGAACTCCAAGGGCATCCGGCTCGGCTCCTTCATCCTGATCCGCGGCGCCATCGAGGACGAGCTGGAGCAGGCCTTTGCCGGCCAGAAGAGCGCGCAAGCCGCACTGGATTCCGCCGTCGAGCGCGGCAACAAGCTGCTCCGCCAGTTCGAGCGCGCAAGCCCGGATCGGTAGCGGGTTGCGAATGAGCCTGGCTGTCGCCGCGAGCACGGTGCGCTCCCTCCCCCACCTGCGGGGGAGGGTTGGGGAGAGGGTGTCTCCGCAATGGGACAATCCCCAAGAGGAGAAAACCCTCACCCGGCACTACGTGCCGACCTCTCCCGCGAGCGAGAGCTTTGCATATTCGCGAATCTGCGATTCCCTAGACCGCTGAGGGAGGACGGGAATGGCCTATCGACAGGTTGGACAACCGAGCTTTGCGGACGCGCTGGTGTCGCGACGGGGAAAAGGCAATCCGGTGCTGAGACGGATTGGGGACTTGGTCGATTGGGCAGCGGTAGGGGGCGTGCTAGGCGGTCTGCCGGAACCGGAGCGTGGGGCGCCGGCCTATCCGCGGCTGGTGATGTTCAAGGCGCTGTTGCTGCAGCAATGGTACGGGCTGTCCGATCCGGAGCTTGAAGAGGCGCTTGATGACCGCGCCTCATTCCGCGATTTCTGCGGCTTTGTGCTCGGCGATGAGACACCCGATCACGCCACGATCTGGCGCTTCCGCGACAGTTTGCAGCGGGCCGGCCTGGACGAGAGGCTGTTCGGTGAGATTCTGCGCCAGATCGATGCGCATGGGCTGGTGGTGCGGCGGGGTACACTAATCGACGCGAGCCTGATCCCGGCGGCGGTGAAGCCGCCGAAGCCACCAGAGGAGCCGCAGCCCCCCGGCCCGGACGGTCGGGCGCCGAGCAAACTGGTCAACAGCAAGCGCGATCCGGATGCGCGATGGACCAAGAAGGGCGGCAAACGATACTTCGGCTACAAGGCCCATGTTGGCATCGACCAGGGCTCGGCAATCATCCGCCGCAGCAAGCTGACCGATGCTGCGGTCAACGATACGGTGCCCGCCGACGAGTTGGTCTGTGGTGATGAGAAGGCGGTCTATGCCGACCAGGCCTATGACAAGCACGAGCGCCGTAGCGGCCTGCGCGCGCGAGGCATCAAGCCGCGACTGATGTTCCGGCCCAACAAGCATCATCCGCTGACCGCGCGGCAGAAGCGCTTCAACGGTGCCGTGGGAAAGCGCCGCGCACCGGTCGAGCAGGTCTTCGCGCGCCTCAAGGGCAGCTACCGCTGGGCGCGCGCCCGCTATCTGGGCTGGGCGCGCAACCAGACGCATCTGCGCCTGATCTGCCTGGCAATGAATCTCAAACGATGGGTGGCGTTGTCTCCTGCGGGAGTTGCCGCATGACCGCCCAACCCAATCAGTCGACCACGAAAGCGCAAACCTTCGATGCCGCCGACGTCCAACGCTACGCAAAAAAACGCCCAACAGCGGCAATCACTCCCCCGCGTCCAATTAAGCAAAGCTCTCGCGAGCGGGAGAGGTGCACCGAACTCCGGGCTTGCACCGAGTCGGCCAAAGCCAATCCTGCTTTTGATACGCAGATGACAGCCACACCGTCGCAACAACTCCCTCACGTCACCGACGCCGCAAGCCTCCGCGCCTTTCGCTCAGCTCCCTCACAATGGCTCCCCATCGCGCTCGACATCGCGCGTAGCCACGGTCTCGATATCAGCGCCCCGCACGTGTTTGCGACTGGCACCAACCTCGTGGTCGGCCTGGGTGAAGCGCTGATCCTGAAAATCTTCCCGCCGCTCTTGCGCGCGCAGTTTATCTCCGAGCGCGCCTCGCTGATGCAGCTTGCCGGTCGTCTTCACCTGCCGATTCCCGAGATCGCCGCCGAAGGCGTGCGCGACGGCTGGCCCTATCTCGTCATCACCCGCCTTGCCGGCACGCTCGGCTCGGAGGTCTGGCCGTCCTTGCCGGAAGACCAGAAGGAGCGCGTGCTGCGCCAGATCGGCGAGACCATCGCGTCCGTGCAGCGCGCCCCGCTCGGCGCGCTCGCGCAGATCGAGCCGCGCTGGGACGACTTCATGCGTCGGCAGATGCAGGGCTGCAAGGCCCGGCACGAACGTCTCGGCCTTGCGCCGAAATTCCGCGCCGGCCTCGACGATCTCCTGTGCGATGCGGCTCAGCTGATTCCGATGGATGCGCCGCCGGTGATCCTGATCGGCGAATACATTCCGGAGAACTTCCTGCTTGCCTGCGATGACGGCCAATGGTCGCTCAAAGGCCTGTTCGACTTCGGCGATGTCCTCACCGGATGGCGGGACTACGATCTGCTCGGCCCCAGCGCCTTCATGGCGGCGGGACGGCCGGGCAGGGTGAAGAGCCTGCTCGAAGGCTTCGGCTATACGAAGCTCGATTTCGCGCTCAAGCGCCGCTTGATGGCCTTGATGCTGCTGCACCGCGCCAGCGACCTCAACAGCCACATCTGCATCGCGGGCTGGCAGGAGAGGGCGGACGATCTGGTTGAGCTGCAGGAGCTGGTCTGGGCGGGGTGACGCCCGGCCTCCCCCGTCATTCCGGGGCGCCGCGGAGCGGCGGGGCCCGGAATCCATTGTTCCGCGCGTGCTGTGGCCTGATGGATTCCCGGGCTCGATGCTGCGCAATCGCCCCGGAATGACGGCGGGGATCGTACCGTTACGCCGTAGCTTGAAGGATATTCGTCATCGCCCTCCGAATGGGCTCCTCTATTTTATAGCCTATACTTTAAGCAATTGCCTCTCTTTGTATGCAATACGAGGCGTGATCGCTCTCTCCAACTTCCGCCGAAAAATGGCAGAACATGAGTGGAATCAGCATGTTAATCCGCGGGTAAGACCTCGTTAAGCTCTGGCACGAACCTTGCGAAGTCAGTTCCAACCAAAACGTTGTGTTGGAGCCATTTCATGAAACGCCGCGATTTCCTCAAATCCGTTTCCGGGTTGGCCGCCGGAGCGGCGCTTCCGGCCATGCCGTCCGTGATCTCCTCCGCCAAGGCCGATGCCCGCTCGGAGACGCTGCTGATCGTCTCGGAGGGCGGCCCCAACAATCTCGACATCCACGGCGTCGGCACCAACGTGCCCGGCTACGAGGTGTCCTGGAATTGCTACGACCGCCTGATCAGTCACGAGATGAAGAGCGGCCCCGGTGGCGTGCCCTATTACGATCGCGACAAGTTCAAGGGCGAGCTCGCCGAGGACTTCAAGATCGACGACATGTCGGTCACCTTCAAGCTGAAGAAGAACGCCAAATTTCACGACGGCGCGCCTGTTACCGCCAAGGACGTGAAGTGGTCGCTGGACCGCGCCGTCAGCGTCGGCGGCTTCCCGACCTTCCAGATGAGCGCGGGCTCGCTCACCAAGCCGGAGCAGTTCGTCGTGATCGACGATCACACGGTGCGCGTCGACTTCCTGAAGAAGGACAGGCTCACGATCCCCGATCTTGCCGTCATCGTGCCCTGCATCGTCAATTCCGAGCTGGTGAAGAAGAACGCCAGCGAGAAGGATCCCTGGGGTCTCGAATACACCAAGCAGCAGACCGCGGGCTCCGGCGCCTACAAGGTGGTGAAATGGACCGCCGGCACCGAAGTGGTGATGGAGCGCAACGACGACTGGGTCGGCGGTCCCCTGCCGAAGATCAAGCGCGTGATCTGGCGCATGGTACCACAGGCCGGCAACCGCCGTGCGCTGCTCGAGCGCGGCGACGCCGACATCTCCTATGAGCTGCCGTTCAAGGATTTCCAGGAGATGAAGGCGAGCGGCAAGCTCAACGTGGTGTCGCTGCCGTTCTCCAACGGCATCCAGTATATCGGCATGAACGTGACCAAGCCGCCCTTCGACAATCCGAAGGTGCGGCAGGCCATGGCCTATGCGATGCCGTACCAGAAGATCATGGACGCCGTGCTGTTCGGCCTTGGCAATCCCATGTTCGGCGCGCCCAAGGACAAGCCGACCGAAGTCGCCTGGCCGCAGCCGCACAAGTACAATACCGACATGGAGAAGGCGAAGGCGCTGCTGGCCGAGGCCGGCTACGCCAACGGCTTCGAGACCACGATCTCGTTCGACCTCAACTTCGCCGGCGTCAACGAGCCACTCTGCATCCTGGTGCAGGAGAGCCTCGCCCAGCTCGGCATCAAGACCACCATCAACAAGGTGCCCGGCGCCAACTGGCGCACCGAGTTGAACAAGAAGGAGATGCCGCTCTTCACCAACGTGTTCTCGGGCTGGCTCGATTATCCCGAATACTTCTTCTACTGGTGCTATCACGGCAACAATTCCGTCTTCAACACCATGAGCTACAAGTCGGCGGAGATGGACAAGCTGATCGACGGCGCGCGCACGGCCGCTTCGACCGGCGACACGGCGACCTACGACAAGGACGTGAAGGGCTTCGTCGATCTCGCCTACACCGACGTGCCGCGCATCCCGCTGTACCAGCCCTTCGTTAACGTCGCGATGCAGAAGAACATCAGCGGCTACCAATACTGGTTCCACCGCAGGCTCGATTATCGTGCGATGGCGAAGGGGTGAGTCATGGGTGAGGTGAGCACGCTCTTCGGGCTCCCTCCCCCCTTGTGGGGGAGGGTTGGGGAGAGGGGTGGCCACGAACTCCGACCCATCGCGGAGCTACCCCCCTCCCTAACCCTCCCCCACAAGGGGGGAGGGAACGCGGCGGAGTGCGTGGCGAGCAGCGTGCGCAACACGCGCAGGAGCATCCCATGCTGACCATGATCGGCAAGCGCCTGATGTTCGCGGTTCCCTCGCTGATCGGCGTCGTCATCGTCACCTTCCTGCTGACGCGCGCACTGCCGGGCGACCCCGCGGCGTATTTCGCCGGCCCTGCCGCCACGAAAGAAGCCGTCGAGCAGATCCGCAAGAAGCTCGGGCTCGACAAGCCGCTGATCGAGCAGTTCTTCCGCTACACCAACGATCTCGCCCATGGCGATTTCGGCAACTCGCTCACCACCGGCCAGCCCGTCGCCGCCGAGATACGCAACCGCCTGCCGGCTTCCGCCGAGCTGACGCTGCTCGGCCTCATCGTCTCGGTCGTGATCGCCATTCCGCTCGGTGTGCTGGCGGCCACGCGGCCGGGCTCCTGGATCGACCATCTCTGCCGGGTGACGACGACGGCCGGCGTGTCGCTGCCGGTGTTCTTCACCGGCCTCGTGCTGGTCTATGTGTTCTACTTCCGGCTCGGCTGGTCGCCCGCGCCGCTCGGCCGTCTCGACGTGTTCTACAGCGCCCCGCCGACAGTGACGGGCTTCTACCTGATCGACACCTTGCTCGCGCGCGACGTCGAGGCATTCCGCTCGGCGCTGAGCCAGCTCATATTGCCTGCGACCACGCTTGCGATCTTCTCGCTGGCTCCGATCGCGCGCATGACCCGCGCCTCCATGCTGGCGGTGCTGGCATCGGAATTCGTCCGCACCGCGCGCGCCAGCGGCCTGTCGCCCGCAACCGTGATCGTCACCTACGCCTTCCGCAATGCGATGCTGCCTGTCATCACCACGCTGAGCATGGTGTTCTCGTTCCTGTTGGGGGCCAACGTACTGGTGGAGAAAGTGTTCGCCTGGCCCGGCATCGGCTCCTATGCGGTGGAAGCGCTGATCTCGTCGGACTTCGCACCGGTGCAAGGCTTCGTGCTGACCATGGCGGTCATGTACGTGCTGCTCAATCTGATCATCGACATTCTCTACGGCGTGATCGATCCGCGCGTCAGACTTGAAGGCTAGGGGGACCACATGAGCTCCGTTGCGCCTGCTGTTGAACCCGTCGGTCCCGCGCGCACGTCCGGACTGGTCGCGATCCTCGAACAGACCCGCTATGTCCTCAGCGAGAACAAGGTCACGGGATTCGCCTTCGCGCTGCTGATCCTGATCCTGATTGCCGCGATCTTCGGTCCCTACGTGGTTCCCTACGACCCGCTCGCCTCCGACACCGCTGCAGCCTTGAAGCCTCCGTCCGCCGCGCACTGGTTCGGCACCGACCAGCTCGGCCGTGACATCTTCAGCCGCGTGATCGTTGCCACGCGCCTCGACGTCTTCATCGCGGTCGCCTCGGTCGCGCTGGTGTTCCTGATGGGCGGGCTCGCAGGCATCGCCGCCGGCTACTTCGGCGGCTGGACCGATCGCATCGTCGGCCGCATCGCCGACACCATCATGGCGTTCCCGCTGTTCGTGCTGGCCATGGGCATCGTCGCCGCGCTCGGCAACACCGTGCAGAACATCATCCTGGCCACCGCGATCGTGAACTTCCCGCTCTATGCCCGCGTCGCGCGCGCCGAGGCCAATGTCCGCCGCAACGCCGGCTTCGTGCAGGCCGCGCGCCTGTCGGGCAACGGCGAGTTCCGCATCCTGCTGGTGCACATCCTGCCCAACATCATGCCGATCATGATCGTGCAGATGTCGCTGACCATGGGCTACGCCATCCTCAACGCCGCCGGCCTGTCCTTCATCGGCCTCGGCGTGCGTCCGCCGACCGCTGAATGGGGCATCATGGTCGCGGAAGGCGCGGGCTTCATGGTCTCGGGCGAATGGTGGATCGCGCTGTTCCCTGGCCTTGCGCTGATGATCGCCGTGTTCTGCTTCAACCTCCTCGGCGACGGCCTGCGCGACATCGTCGATCCCCAGCGGAGGACGTGATGGCAGACGGTCGTCAAAAATTCCCCAATGATTTCAGTCGCCATTCTACTGTGCATGGGGTTGTTTTCGAACTTTTGACTGACGGGAGGCCCGCATGACCGCCCAGCCCCTGCTCGACGTCCAGGATCTCACGGTCGAATTCACCACCCGCCGCGGCATCGTCAAGGCGGTGCAGCACGTCAACATCTCCGTCGCCAAGGGCGAGACGCTCGCCATCGTCGGCGAGTCCGGCTCCGGTAAGTCGGTGACCTCCTATGCGGTGATGCGCATCCTCGACCGCGCAGGACGGATCGCGGAGGGCTCGGTGATGTTCTCCGGCATCGACGTCAAGGCCGCGACCGAAGACCAGATGCGCGACCTGCGCGGCCGCGAAGTCTCGATGATCTTCCAGAACCCGCGCGCCGCGCTGAACCCGATCCGCAAAGTCGGCGACCAGATCGAGGACGTGCTGCGCACCCATGTGCAGCAGGCCCAGGTGGCCGATCACGGCGAGAAGGCGATCGAGGCGCTGGAACAGGTCAAGATCGCCCGCCCGCGCGAGCGCTACCACGCCTATCCGTTCGAG
Organism: Bradyrhizobium sp. CCBAU 51765; assembly: GCF_015291725.1. GTDB lineage: Bacteria > Pseudomonadota > Alphaproteobacteria > Rhizobiales > Xanthobacteraceae > Bradyrhizobium > Bradyrhizobium liaoningense. The sequence continues at coordinate 8,206,667 of NZ_CP030038.1, read as the reverse complement.
CTCTCGGGCGGCATGTGCCAGCGCGTCGTGATCGCGCTCGCGCTCGCCTGCAATCCGCAGCTCCTGATCGCGGACGAGCCGACCACCGGCCTCGACGTCACCACGCAGAAGGCGGTGATGGACCTGATCGTCGAGCTGACCAGGCGCCGCGCGATGTCGACCATCCTGATCACGCACGACCTTGGCCTGGCCGCCGCCTATTGCGACCGCGTCGTCGTGATGGAGAAGGGCCGCGTGGTCGAGACCGCGAAAGCCGCCGACATCTTCGCCAATCCGCAGCACCCCTACACCAAGAAGCTGATGCGCGCGACGCCGCGGCTCGGCGTGAACCTGCGCGATCTGCTGCCGGAAGATGAACCCGCGGCGGGCGAGGGGGACTCTCCAAGCATCGTGCTCGCGGAGCCCTCCTCTCACCCCGCAAGCGGGGAGAGCGAGAAGGCGCCCCTCCTCCTCGTCGACAAGCTCATCAAGGAGTATCCCCGCCAGGGCGCCACCGCCGTGCTCGGAAAGCTGTTCGGCCGCAAGCCGCTGGTCGAGCCGGACGTGTTCCGCGCCGTCGACGGCATCAGCTTCTCGATCGGCCATGGCGAGAGCGTCGGCCTCGTCGGGGAATCCGGCTGCGGCAAATCGACCACGTCGATGATGGTGATGCGTCTCCTCGACCAGACCTCCGGACTGATCCAGTTCGACGGCGAGGACATCTCCGGCATCGCTCCTGCCGCCTTCGCCCGGTTGCCGCAGCGCAGCCGTATCCAGATGGTGTTCCAGGATCCGACCGACAGCCTCAACCCCCGCTTCACCGCCGTGCGCGCCATCGCCGACCCGATCATGCAATTGGGTGACATCAGGGGGCGCGACGCGCTCCGCGCCCGCTGCGAGGAACTGGCCACCATGGTCGGCCTGCCGCACAACCTGCTCGACCGCTTCCCGCACCAATTGTCCGGCGGTCAGAAGGCCCGCGTCGGCATCGCCCGGGCCATTGCCCTGCATCCGAAGCTGGTCATCCTGGACGAGCCGACGGCGGCGCTGGACGTCTCGGTGCAGGCCGTGGTGCTCAATCTGCTGCAGGACCTCAAGGCGCGGCTAGGTATGAGCTATCTGTTCGTCTCGCATGATTTGAATGTGGTGCGCTTGTTGTGCGATCGTGTCATTGTGATGCGGACGGGTCGAATCGTCGAGGAAGGCTCTTCCGAGAAGGTCTTGAGCGATCCGCAGGACGACTACACCAAGGAGCTGCTGACGGCGATCCCGCATCCGCCGTTGCAGACACACTAAGAGCGCACTGATTGTTGAGAGCGTGATGGCCGAACCCCTGGACGACTATATCGACGCCGTATCGAAGGCGCTGGCGCTGCCGCTCGAGGAGGCCTGGAGGCCCGCGGTGCGCGCCAACCTCGAGGTCTCGCTGCGGCTCGCCCGTCTCGTCGACGAATTCGCGCTGCCGGACGAGACCGAGCCGGCGCCCGTCTTTACGGCCTGATGCCGCCATGACCACCAAGCCAGAGATGATGGCCTCCGAGATCGCGAGTGCGGTTGCGGGCGGCAAGATGTCCGCGCTCGATGCCACCGAAGCCGCGCTCGCGCGCATCAAGCAGCACGACACCGTCCTCAACGCCTTTACCGACGTCACCGCCGAGCGTGCCCGCGCGAAAGCCCGCGCGATCGACGCCGATATCGCGGCGGGAAAGAAAGCCGGCGCGCTCGCCGGCGTGCCGTTCGCGGTGAAGAACCTGTTCGACGTCGCGGGCCTTTCGACGCGCGCGGGCTCGAAGATCAACCGCGACCTCGCGCCCGCCAAGCGCGATGCGGCGCTGATCGAGCGGATGGAAGCGGCCGGGGCGGTCCTCGTCGGCGCGCTCAACATGGGCGAATACGCCTACGACTTCACCGGCGAGAACGTCCACGACGGCCCCTCGCGCAATCCGCACGACACCACGCGGATGAGCGGCGGCTCGTCGGGCGGCTCGGGCAGCGCCGTCGGCGGCGCGCTGGTTCCGATTGCGCTCGGCTCGGACACCAACGGCTCGATCCGCGTGCCGTCGTCGTTCTGCGGCATCTTTGGCCTGAAGCCGACCTATGGCCGGTTGTCGCGGGCGCGGTCATTCCCGTTCGTGGCGAGCCTCGATCATCTCGGTCCGTTCGCGCGCTCCGTCGCCGACCTCGCGCTCGCCTATGACGTGATGCAGGGGCCGGATGCGGACGATGCCGCCTGCACCACGCGTGGGCTGGAACCGACGCTGCCGCTGCTCGCCAATCCGGTCTCGGATCTACGCATCGCCGTTGCCGGCGGTCACTTCCAGAAGAACGTGTTTCCGGAAGCGGTCGAAGCCGTCAGCCGCGTTGCCAAGGCGCTTGGTGCGACGAAAGTCATCGACGTGCCTGAAGCCTCGCGCGCCCGTGCCGCGGCCTATGTCATCACCACCACCGAAGGCGCCTCGCTGCACCTCGATCGCCTGCGTAAGCGCCCGAACGACTTCGATCCGGCCGTACGCGACCGGCTGATCGCGGGCGCCATGGTGCCGGCCCCGCTGGTCGATCGCGCGCAGAAATTCCGCCGCTGGTATCGCGCGCAGCTTGCCGAGATATTCAGATCGGTCGACGTGCTGCTGGCGCCGGCGACGCCCTGCACCGCGCCGAAACTCGGCCAGGTGAATTTCAACCTCGACGGCGTCGAGCTGCCGGTGCGCGCCAATATCGGCATCCACACCCAGCCGATCTCGTTCATCGGCCTGCCGGTCGTGGCCGTGCCCGTGCCACTCGAGCCGCTGCCGATCGGCGTGCAGATCATCTGTGCGCCCTGGCGCGAGGACATCGCGCTGCGCGTCGCGCACGCATTGGAGAAGATGGGCGTCGTCGCGGCGCCCGCGCCAAGAGGATTTTGAGATGGAGATCGATCTCCCCGAGGTGATCGCGGAAGTCAAAGCCGCGTTCGAGCGCTATGAGCAGGCCCTCGTCAGCAACGACGTCGCCGCGCTCGGCGAGCTCTTTCGCAACGATCCCCGTACGCTGCGCTACGGCATCGGCGAGAACCTCTACGGCTATGAGGCGATCTCCGGCTTCCGCGCCGCACGCTCGCCGGTCGGGTTGAACCGGCGCACCGCAAGGACGGTGATCACCAGCTACGGCCGCGATACGGCCGTGGCCTCCACCTTGTTCTATCGCGACACGGCGCCCGGCAAGGTCGGCCGGCAGATGCAGACGTGGATTCGCTTCCCGGAGGGCTGGCGCGTCGTCGCGGCTCATGTCAGCATCATCGACGAGCCGAAAGAGACCGTATGACGCTTGATGATCTTCCGCGGGGAACATTGCCGGCCGAGCCGGTGGTGCCCCGCGTCGACCGGGCACTGCCATCGGTGCAGAAGGTCACGCGCGCCGAGGAACTGCGTCTTCAACTTGCCGACGAGATCGTGCGCGGGATGCTGGCGCCGGGCGCGCCGCTGGACGAGACCGACATCGCGCGGCGCTTCAACGTCTCGCGCACCCCGGTCCGCGAGGCGCTGCGCCAGCTGGTTGCGAGCGGGCTGGTCGAGGCGCAGCCCCATCGCGGGGCGGTGGTGGCGCGGCCATCCGTCGAGCGGCTGAAAGGCATGTTCGAGGCGATGGCGGAGCTCGAGGCGTTGTGCGCGGGCCTTGCCGCCGAACGCATGTCGGCGGCCGAGCGTCACGGCCTGGAGGCCATCCACGAGGAGCTGCGGGTGCTGAGCTACACCGGCAATCCCGAGCGCTTCCACGAGGTCAACGAGCGCTTCCACAACGCGATCTACGCCGGTTCGCAGAACGGCTACATCGCCGAGATCACGCTCGCCACCCGCGTCCGGGTGCAGCCGTTTCGACGCGCCCAGTTCCGCAATCTCGGCCGCCTCGCCAAGTCGCAAGCCGAGCACGACCGCGTCGTCGTCGCCATCATGCGCGGCGACAAGCAGGGTGCGGCAGCGGCGATGCGCGCGCATATCGAATTGGTGCGCGGGGAGTACGAGATCTACGCGGTGTCGGTGTAGCCGCACACGTGGTGCCGTAGGGTGGGCAAAGGCGCAAAGCGCCGTGCCCACGATCTTCTTCATGATGGACGGAATGGTGGGCACGCTTCCGCCTTCGCTCTTCGAGCTACGGCGGACAAGTCGCTTTGCCCACCCTACGAGACCTACGCTGTCGCGGCTTCCTTCATGAAGGCGCGCCATCCCCCATACGCCGTGATGTCGTGCGCCTCGCCCAGCACTTCCGGCTCGACGAGAAAACCCTTCATGCTGCGGCCATCCGCAAGCCTGATCGTGCCGATCGCCATCGGCGCGGGAATCGCGTCGACGAACTTGCCGAAGGCGGACGGCGACAGTGACCAGATTTCCAGCTCGATCGACGCGCCCTTGCCGGCTGCGACGCGCAGCAGGCCCGGCTTCGGCGGCGTGGTCTTCAGCGCATAGAGCTTGTAGTCGGGCGCAGTCTTCGTCGCCTCGATCAGCTTTCCGTTCAACGCCGTCAATTCGCCGTTCAGCGCCATGCCGGAGAGGTGCGCGCCGACCACCGCGATCGGAATTTCGTCGTTGCTACTGGTGGCAAGCGCCGCGAGCGGCGCTTGCGCCGTGCCCTTTGCGCCGAGGCTCAGCTGGGTATCCGCATGGAAGACGCGGCCGATGCTGGCGAGCAGCGCATCGCGGCCTGCGGGTGCGAGCAGTGTGATGCCGAACGGAATGCCGTCGCTGCGCATCGATGCGGGTAAGGCGAGGCCGCAGAGGTCGAGCAGGTTGACGAAATTGGTGTAGGTGCCGAGACGGCTGTTGAGCTCGATCGGGTTGGCGAGCACCTGTGCGGTCGTGTAGGCCGTCGGTGCCGTCGGCAGCACCAGCGCGTCAATATTGGCGAACGTCCGCTCGGCGGTCTTGCGCAGCCCTTGCAGGCGATAGAGCGCCGAGAAGGTTTCCGCCGCGGTCAGCCGCGCGCCGGCGGCGGTGATCTCGCGCGTCACGGGATGGATCGTGTCGGGCGCGGAGGCGAGCAGGTCCTTGATCACGAGATAACGCTCGGCGACCCAGGGACCCTCATAGAGCAGGCGCGCCGTCTCGTAGAACGGCTCGAGGTCGAACTCGACCAATGTGGCGCCAAGCGCAGTCCATCGCTTCAGTGCATCGCCGTAAGCGGCTTCCGCTTTCTTGTCGCCGAAGAAGATCAGTTGCCCGTTGCGCGGCACGCCCAGGCGCAAGTTTTCCGGCAACGGCGTGATCGCGCCAAGCGGCCGGTCGCGCGAGAACGGATCGGCCTGGTCCGGTCCCGCAATCACCGACAGCGCGAGGGCGGCGTCGTCCACCGTCAGTGCGAACACCGAGATGCAGTCGAGCGTGCGGCAGGCCGGCACGAGGCCTGCCGTCGAGATCATGCCGAGGCTCGGCTTCAGTCCGACGATGTTGTTGAGCATCGCCGGCACGCGGCCGGAGCCGGCGGTGTCGGTCCCGAGCGACAGCGGCACGAGCCCGGCGCCGACGGCGACCGCTGAGCCCGAGCTCGAGCCGCCGGGAATGAGATCCTCGCGGATCGAGTTCTTGGGGATGCCGTAGGGCGAACGGACGCCGACGAGGCCGGTCGCGAACTGGTCGAGATTGGTCTTGCCGATGATGATGGCGCCGGCGGCGCGCAGGCGCTCCACGGCGGTCGAATCGTGCGCCGGCGTGTAGGAGAAGGCCGGGCAGGCGGCCGTGGTCGGAAAGCCCAGCGCGTCGATATTGTCCTTCACCGCGACCGGCACACCATAGAGCGGCAGACTGGCGGCATCCGCGCGGGCGGCAAGCTTCTCGGCCTCCGCGATCGCGTCCTTCTCGTCGCGCAGGCTGATGAACACGGCGGGGTCATTGTGGTCGCGGATGCGCTGATAGGCCCGCACGACCGTCTGCGCCGGCGAAAGCCGGCCCGCGCGGTGCGCGGCCACAATCGCGGCGATCGTTTCAGGCTGCTCAGCCCCCATGGCGACAAAACTCCGGCAACATGTCCTCACCCGGAGTGAAGCAAGCGATGTGCCATTGTGTACATTATCCGGGCAGGACGATTGCCCGGGATACTATCGTACGATCAGTAGGTTGGGAGATATTTCGGCAGGGGCGTGAGCGCGCGCGCCGGCGACCCGCGACGTGCATATGCCCAAATCATGGGCAGATCGGGGTCAGGTGAAGCCGGCGAGGATCCGGAGCAGGTGCGCCCTGTTCGCCCTGCCGATCTTCGCCTCGACGTGCCGCTCGTGCTCAGCCGCGAGCCGCTTGAACTTCGCCAGCGCGGTCTCGCCCTGCGCCGTGAGGTGCAAGGCATGGGAGCGCCGGTCCTTCCTGGACTTGATCCGCTTCACCAGCTTGCGCTGTTCGAGGCTGTCGAGCAGGTGCACCAGCCGGGCGCGCTCGATGCCGAGGCGCTTGGCCACCGCCATCTGCGACAGGCCCGGATTGGCGCCGACCACCGTCAGCACCGAATATTGCGTCGGCCGGATGTCGACCTCGCCGAGCGTCTTGATGAAGTCCTGAAAGATCCAGATCTGGAAGCGCCGCACCGCATAGCCGGCATGGCCGGCCAGTGCGTCGAGGCCGACATCGTCGGTGACGTCGCGAGATGCGGCGCCGTTCCCGGCGCGCTTGCGTGGGGAGGGGCGGCCGTCGGCCCGGGCTGCGCTGGCTGTCACGTCGATCTCTCCTGTCGCGCAACCCTAGCGCCTCGCGGATCCGAGAGAAAGATTGTTGTTGACGACAACAATTGCCGTGCCCAACATTATGGCCAAAGCGGCCCGGACGAGGCTGCGGCCGATCCCACATCCGGGCGGAGGAGGAAACACATGACAGTCGCCCCAGATGGTGACGTTGCAGGCCTGTTCGCAACACCAAGGACGATCGCGGAGCAACGCGCCGACGGCAGCATCGTGCTGCGATCGCCCGATCCGTTGCGCGACGGCGCGCGTTGCGTCGGCGACTGGTTGGAGCAATGGGCGAGGCAAACGCCGGATGCGATCTTCCTGGCCGAACGCGGCACTGTCGAAGCGCCCTGGACCACCGTCACCTATGCCCAGGCACTGCGGAAGGTGCGCGCCGCCGCATCCTGGATTCTGGGGCAGGGTCTTTGCGCAGAGCGCCCGCTCGCGATTCTTTTCGACAACAGCATCGACCACGCGCTGCTCGCGCTTGCCGCCCAGCATGTGGGCGTGCCCTCGGCCGCGATCTCGCCCGCCTATTCGCTGATGTCGAGGGACTTCGACAAGCTCAAGAGCATGATCGCGCTGCTCGAGCCGGGCGCGATCTACGTCTCCGCGACCAAGCCATTCGCGGCAGCGCTGACAGCTATTGAGCCGCTGCACCAGGCGCAGATCATCAGCGGCAATGCCGATGACGATGGCGCACTCGCCTTCCGCACCGTTGCGGCAACGCCCGAGACGCCCGACGTCGCAAGGGCCTTTGCCGCGCTCACGCCGGATACGGTCGCGAAACTCCTGTTTACGTCAGGCTCGACCGGCACGCCCAAGGCGGTCATCAACACCCAGCGTATGCTGACCTCCAGTCAGCAAGCCAAGGCGCAGACCTGGACTTTTCTCGAAGAGAGCCGCGGCAATCTCGTCATCCTCGACTGGCTGCCCTGGAGTCACACCTTCGGCGCCAACCACAATTTCAACCTCGTGCTGCGCAATGGCGGCTCGCTCTATATCGACGGCGGCAAGCCTGCCCCCGGCCTGTTCACGACGTCGCTCGCCAATCTCAGAAGCGTGACGCCGACGGTCTATTTCAACGTGCCGCGCGGCTTCGACATGCTGATCGCGGCGCTGCGCAGCGACGAGGAACTGCGCCGCCGCTTCTTCGGCGAGGTGAAATTCGCCTTCTATGCCGGCGCCGCGCTGCCGCAGAATCTCTGGGATGCCCTGGAGCAGCTTTCCATCGAGACCGTCGGCCGTGCGTTGCCGATGGTCTCGGCCTGGGGCTCGACCGAAACCTCACCGCTCGCCACCGATTGTCATTTCCTCGCCGAACGCTCCGGAAACATCGGTGTGCCCATTCCCGGCACCGAGCTGAAACTCGTCACCTCCGGCGACAAGCTGGAGGTGCGGGTCCGCGGGCCCAACGTCACGCCTGGCTACTGGAAGGCGCCCGAGCTGACCAGGCAGGCGTTCGACGAGGAGGGCTTCTATCTGATCGGCGACGCCGTGAAGCTTGCTGACGCCGAGCGGCCTGAGCGCGGCCTGTTCTTCGACGGTCGCGTTGCCGAGGACTTCAAGCTCAATTCCGGCACCTGGGTCAGCGTCGGCACGCTGCGAGTCGCCGGCATCGCCGCGCTGGCGCCGCTCGCGCAGGACATCGTCGTCACCGGCCATGGCGGCGACGAGGTGCGCTTCCTGGTGTTTCCCAATATCGCAGCCTGCCGCGGGCACGCGGGGCTGCCCGAGACGGCGGACGTGGCCGACGTGCTGGCGCATGACAAGGTCAGGAGCGCGGTGGCGCAGGGGCTGGCAAGGCTGAAACAGCAGAGCGGAAACTCCTCCGGCCACGCCACACGCGCGCTGCTGCTCGCCGAGCCGCCATCGGTCGACGGCGGCGAGATCACCGACAAGGGCTACATCAACCAGCGCGCCGTGCTGACACGGCGTGCCGATGCGGTGGCGCGGTTGAATGACGATGCGTCGCGGAAGTGGATCGGGTTGTAACCGACCTGTCTTCCCCTCTCCCCTTGTGGGAGGGTGGCTCGCCGCGTAGCGGAGAGACGGGTGAGGGGTTCTCTCCGCGCCCACATCGCCAGTTGTAGTCGCGGAGAGAACCCCTCATCCGGCGCTTCGCGCCACCTTCTCCCACAAGGGGAGAAGGAAGCAAGGTGAGACGGCTCGGCAAATACGCCAGCATCCTGTCGCAATATCCTGTCGATTCTTTTGTTGCCTAAGCAACTAATTTGTGCGAACCGTTCCAGGAAGCGATGACGGCGGGGAAACTGCCGCGTCCGATTTTGGAGGAAACGATGCTCGGCACGAATGCTGCCGCCGGCAAACGCCGGCGCATGCCTGGAACTGTCGGAGGGTGCCGCCTGACGCGCGGCCGGTCAGGCCCCGGTGCCGCCGGTGACCGCGCCGAGATTTTCGTGCAGCCGGCGCAGCAGGTCGATCAGCACCTCGCGCTCGTCCTTGCTGAGGCAGGACAGCAGCCGCCGCTCACGTTCGAACGCAGCGACGATCACCTTGTCATGGGTGGCGCGGCCCCTCGCCGTCAGCGAGATCGAATGCGTACGGCCGTCGTTCGGGTCGGTGCGGATCGACACCAGCCCGCGTTTCTCCAGTCCTGCCAGTGTCCGGCTCACCGGCCCCTTGTCGAAGCCGATGACGTGGCAGATTCGCGAGGCCGGAATGCCGGGTTCGATCGCCAGCAGCGACATGATCCGCCATTCCGTGACGTTGACGCCGAACTGCTTCTGATAGAACGCGGTCGCGCTGTTCGAAAGCTTGTTGGCGATGAAGGTGATGAACGCCGGGACGTAACGGTCGAGATCGAGCGTCGGTCCCACATCCATGGGCGCGGGCTTCTGGCGGACTCTGGTCGAAGACGGCGGCATGTCGGGTTTCTGACTCGCGGCGGGCCCGCTGACCTAAGGGCATGCGCCCCCCTTTCACAAGATCAAAATGAGGGAGGTCTTCCATGACCGCATCCGGCCCCGCTGGATCAGGCATTCCGCATCTCGACGTCGATCCCTTCGATATGACGTTTTTTGCCGACCCCTATCCCGCGCATGAGCTGCTGCGGGAAGCCGGCCCCGTGGTCTATCTCGACAAGTGGAACGTCTACGGCGTGGCGCGCTATGCCGAGGTCCACGCCGTGCTGAACGATCCAGCGACCTTCTGCTCGAGCCGCGGCGTCGGGCTGTCCGACTTCAAGAAGGAGACGCCGTGGCGGCCGCCGAGCCTGATCCTCGAGGCCGATCCGCCGGCGCATACCCGCACCCGCGCGGTGCTCTCAAAGGTGCTGTCGCCCACCGTGATGAAGCAGGTCCGCGATCGCTTTGCCGCAGCGGCCGAGGCGCGGGTCGATGCGCTGCTGGAGAAACGCAGCTTCGATGCGATCACGGATCTTGCGGAAGCCTATCCGCTCTCGATCTTTCCGGATGCGCTCGGCCTGAAGCCGGAGGGGCGGGAGCATCTGATTCCCTATGCCGGCGTGGTGTTCAACGCCTTCGGTCCACCCAACCAGTTGCGCCAGGAGGCGATCGAACGCTCGGCACCGCACCAGGCCTATGTCGCCGAGCAGTGCCAGCGCGAGAACCTGGCGCCCGGCGGCTTTGGGGCCTGCATTCATGCGCAGGTCGACGAAGGCGCCATCACCGCGACCGAAGCGCCGCTCCTGGTCCGCTCGCTGCTGTCGGCCGGCCTCGACACCACCGTGAACGGCATCGGGGCCGCGGTCTATTGCCTCGCCCGGTTCCCGGATCAATGGCAGCGCCTGCGCGAGGACCTCACCCTCGCACGCGGCGCCTTCGAGGAAGCCGTGCGCTTCGAAAGTCCGGTGCAGACCTTCTTCCGCACCACCACGCGCGATGTCGAGCTCTCCGGCGTGCGGATCGGCGAGGGCGAGAAAGTGCTGATGTTCCTGGCCGCCGCCAATCGCGATCCCCGTCGCTGGGACAAGCCGAGCAGCTACGACATCACCCGCCGCACCTCCGGCCACGTCGGCTTCGGTTCCGGCATCCACATGTGCGTCGGCCAGCTCGTCGCCCGCCTCGAAGGCGAGGTGATGCTGACGGCGCTGGCCCGGCGCATCGCCAAGATCGAGATCACCGGCGAGCCGAAGCGCCGCTTCAACAACACGCTGCGCGGGCTCGACAGCCTGCCTGTCACCATCACCCCGGTCTGACGAGGAGCTCATGCCCGCCATTACCTTCATCCATCCCGACGGCAAGTCCGACCGCGTCGAGACCGGCGACGGCGAGAGTGCCATGCAGGCCGCGACCCGCCACGGCCTCGACGGCATCCTGGCCGAATGTGGCGGCAACGCCATGTGTGCAACCTGCCACGTCTACGTCGATGACAGCTGGCTCGCGCGCCTGCCGGACATGGCGGATGACGAGGATGCGCTGCTCGATGGTACCGCGAGCGAGCGACTGCCGAGCAGCCGGCTGTCCTGCCAGATCAAGATCACGCCCGCACTCGATGGGCTCGTGCTGAGGCTGCCCGAACGGCAGGTCTGATTTTTTCTCAAACGCGCCGGCACCGACCGGCGCGGCAATCGATCCAACAGGGGAGGGAATAATGAAACGTCTGAAGTGGACGCTCGCGCTGGCGGCGAGCCTGGCAACCGGCGCCGCAAGCGCCCAGATATCGGACAATGTCGTGCGGGTCGGCGTGCTCAACGACATCTCCGGCATCTTCCAGGACACCAACGGCATGGGCTCGGTCGAGGCCGCGCGCATGGCAGCGGAGGATTTCAACGGCGGCGGCAAGGGCATCAAGGTCGAGATCGTCTATGCCGATCACCAGAACAAGGCCGATGTCGGCAACGCCATCGCCCGCAAATGGCTCGACGTCGAAGGCGTCGATGCCATCGTCGACGTGCCGAACTCGGCGGTCGGCCTCTCCATCAATGCCCTGCTGCGCGACAGCCGCATGACGTTCCTGGCATCCTCGACCGCAAGCTCGGATCTCACCGGCAAGGCCTGCTCGCCCAACACCATCCAATGGGTCAATGACGCCTGGGCAACCGGCAACACCACGGCGGCCGCGATGATGTCGCGCGGCGGCAAGGACTGGTATTTCCTCACGGTGGACTATGCGCTCGGCAAGGGCATCGAGGCGGAGGCGCAGAAATACATCGAAGGACACGGAGGCAAGATGCTCGGCTCCTCGAAGCATCCGCTCGGCACTTCCGACTTCGCGTCCTTCCTGTTGCAGGCGCAGAGCTCCAAGGCGCAGGTGATCGGGCTCGCCAATGCCGGCGGCGACACCATCAACGCCGTGAAGCAGGCCGCCGAGTTCGGTATCCAGCAGAGCGGCCAGAAGCTCGTCGCCTTCCTGCTCTTCATCAACGACATCCACGGCATGGGCATCAAGGTCGCCCAGGGGCTCCAGCTCATGGAAGCCTTCTATTGGGACATGAACGAGGACACCCGCGCGTTCGCAAAACGCTTTGCCGCCCGGCCCGGCATGAACGGCAAGATGCCGAGCGGCAATCAGGCCGGTGTCTACGCCTCCACGCTCGCCTATCTCAATGCGGTCGCGGCAACCGGCAGCGATAATGGCAGGAACGTCGTGCCCGAGATGAAGAAGTTCAAAGGCAAGGACAAGCTGTTCGGCGATACCACGATCCGCCAGGACGGCCGCGTCGTGCACCCCATGTACCTGTTCGAGGTGAAGAAGCCGGAGGAGTCGAAATATCCATATGATTACTACAAGCTGGTCTCGACGATTCCGGCGGACCAGGCGTTCCGCCCGCTGGCAGAAGGCGGATGTGAGCTGGTGAAGTGAATGTAGCTAGGAGCGCGATCTTTCTTCACCCTCCCCTGGAGGGCAGGGCAATCGCATGTGAATTGCACGGGGACTGTCTGCAGGCTTGCTCCGCCTCTCCCGCTTGCGGGAGAGGCCGACGCGCTCGCAGAGCGCGGCGGGTGAGGGCTCTCGCCGCACAGGGACGTCCTCGGTTAATCTCAATAATCCCAGCGCGGAGACACCCTCTCCCCAACCCTCCCCCGCAAGCGGGGGAGGGAGCCCACTGCCGATGCCGCTGCACTCTGCACATCATATGCGATTGCCCTCCCTCGCCTGCGGGGAGGGTAAGCGAAGAGCCCCTACACCACCTTGCTGCTTCCCTGCGTGATCAACCTCGCCGCGCGCTGGTCTCGCGCGTAGATCCAGAGCCAGCTGAGCGCGACGCTGAGGCGGTGGCGCAGGCCGATCAGGAAGTAGATGTGGGCGATGCCCCAGATCCACCATGCGATGGCGCCGCGCAGCTTGATGCGGCCGAAATCGATCACCGCCAGGCGCTTGCCGATCTGGGCGAGGCTGCCGGCATGCTTGTAGCGGAACGTGCCGGTCGCAGCGCCGCGCAGGCGTGCCTTGATGGTCTCGGCGACGTGGCGGCCCTGCTGCTTGGCGGCCGGCGCGATGCCGGGCACCGGCTTGCCGTTCCAGGCGTTGATGCTGACGGTGTCGCCGATCGCAAAGATCTCGGGATGGCCGGGAATGGTGAGGTCGGCTTCGACCTGCACGCGCCCGGCGCGGTCGCTGGGAGCGCCCAGCCATTCGGCCGCGGGCGAAGCGCGCACGCCGGCGGCCCAGATTCGGGTCTTCGCCTCGAGCAGCTTGCCGCCGAACACGACGCCCTCGCGATTGATCTCGGTGACGGCCTGGCCGAGCACGACCTCGACGCCGATCTTTTCCAATGAGGCCTGGGCATAGGCCGAGAGGTCGTCGGGAAATCCTGCAAGCACGCGCGGGCCCGCCTCGATCAGCACCACGCGCGCCTTGTGCGTGTCGATGTTGCGGAAATCGCCGGGCAGGGTGTGATGCGCCATCTCGGCGATGGTGCCGGCGAGCTCGACGCCGGTCGGACCGGCCCCGACGATGACGAAGGTCAGCCGCGCCGCGCGCTTCTCCGGATCGGTCTCGCGCTCGGCGCGTTCGAACGCCACCAGGATGTGCCGGCGCAGCGTGGTCGCATCCTCCAAGGTCTTCAGGCCGGGCGCGAACTGCTCCCATTCGTCATGGCCGAAATAGGCGTGCCGCGCACCGGTGGCGAGCACCAGCGTGTCGTAGGGCACCTCGCTGCCGTCGTCGATCAGCACGCAGCGACGTGCCGTGTCGACGCCGCTCACGGTGGCAAACAGCGTCGTCACCTCGCGGCGATCGCGCATGAGATGGCGGATCGGCCAGGCGATCTCGCTGGTTGCGAGCGAGGCGGTCGCGACCTGGTAGAGCAGCGGCTGGAACAGATGATGATTGCGGCGGTCGATCAGCGTGATCTCGACCGGCGCGCCCGCAAGCCGGTAGGTCGCTTCCAGCCCGCCGAAGCCGGCGCCGACGATGACGACGCGATGGGGATTTGCGGCCATGATACACCCTCGAATCTCGCTGCTGCTCACCTTCATTTAAGTGCGGATTGGGCGCCGCGGTCCAATAGCGGTCATCAATCGCCGCATAGGCCTGATGTATCGATCTGGCGCGAAAAAGCGCCGCGGTTCCCGGACCGGCCGGCCTTGACCGAAGTGAGTAGAACTATATTTCTTGCCATCGCCGATTGAGGCGAAATATGGTGCAGGACGGGTGCCGAGCCATTGGCGGCACGACGGATTTTGCGTTCAATAGAAACAGGCTTGGAGCGGCGATCACCCCGTTTCCGGGACCGATAAAGATAATATGGAGGGAGTGGTTATGAGGACGGCATTTTGGCTGGCGGGCGCAGCGGCGCTGGTGCTGGCAAATCAGGCATTCGCCGGCGACACCATCAAGATCGGCTTCGTCTCGACGTTCAGCGGCCCGACCGCCGTGATCGGCAACGACATGCGCAATTCCTTCGAGCTCGCGCTCGATCACCTCGGCCGCAAGATGGGCGGCAAGCCGGTCGAGGTGATCTACGAGGATGACGGGCAGAAGCCCGACGTCGGCAAGCAGAAGACCGAGAAGCTGGTGCAGTCCGACAAGGTCGACTTCATCGTCGGCTATATCTGGTCGAACGTGCTGCTGGCCTCGCTGAAGACCGCGGTGGATTCGCAGACCTTCCTGATCTCGGCCAATGCCGGCCCGTCGCAGCTGGCCGGTGAGCTCTGTTCGCCCTACGTGTTCTCGACCTCCTGGCAGAACGACCAGACCCCGCAGGCGGTCGGCACCTATATGAATCAGAAGGGCGTCAAGTCGGTGTTCCTGATCGGCCCCAACTACGCCGCCGGCAAGGACATGCTGGCCGGCGTCAAGAGCACCTTCAAGGGTCAGGTCGTGGGTGAGGAATACACGGTGTGGCCGAGCCAGCTCGACTTCTCGGCCGAGCTCTCCAAGGCGCGTGCTTCCGGCGCGGAGTCGATCTTCGTGTTCTATCCAGGTGCCGCCGGCGTGCAATTCCTCAATCAATATGCGCAGGCCGGGCTGAAGAGCACGATGCCGCTCTACACTGCCTTCACCATCGACGAGCTCTCGCTGCCGCTCCAGAAGGAGAACGCGCTCGGGGTGCCCGGCGCGCAGCAATGGGTCAACGACCTTCCCAACGAGCAGAACAAGCGCTTCGTCGCCGACTACCGCAAGAAGTACCCCGGCCTGCGCCCGACCTTCTATGGCGCGCAGTCCTATGACGCCGCGAACCTGATCAACAGCGCCGTCGTCGCCGTGAAGGGCGACACCTCCAAGAAGGACGAGATGAAGGCCGAGATGGAGAAGGTGAACTTCAAATCGGTGCGCGGCGCGTTCAAGTACGGCAACAACCATATTCCGATCCAGAACTTCTACCTGCAGGACGTGGTCAAGGATTCCGAAGGCCAGCTCGCCCTGAAGACCGTCGCCACCATCGTCGAGAACGACCAGGATCGCTTCCACGACAAGTGCAAGATGAAGTGAGGTGAACCAGCCAAGAGCGACGCTGCCCCTTCTCCCCTTGTGGGAGAAGGTGGCGCAAAGCGCCGGATGAGGGGTATCTCTCCGCGAAGCGATTTCCATCGAGTTCGCTGAAAGATACCCCTCACCCGTCTCGCCGCTGTGCGGCGAGCCACCCTCTCCCACAAGGGGAGAGGGGAAGAGGTCTACACCCTTGGCATGCTGGCGGGGCGCACTTCGCGGGCTTGCGCCGCGAGCCTGATGCCGGCGTTGGCCGCACCAAAACCCTGGTAATTCCTGCGCTCGACGATCTCGAAGAAGAACCGCTCGTCGAAGATGTGGGTGTAGACCTGGAAGAATTCGCCGTCGCCCTCGCGGTCGTAGAGGATGTGGTTGGCGCGCAGCTGCGCCATCAGTTCGGGAGCGAGGTCGTACTTGGCTTCGATATCGTCGTAGTAGTTCTCGGGGATATCCAGGAAGTCCGCACCACGCTTGCGCATCGCGGCAACGGTCGCAAAGATATCCCGGCATGCGAACGCGATGTGCTGCACGCCCGAGCCGAAGAACTCGGAGATGAAGCGCGCCGGCAGCGTCCGGTTGGCGGAGGAGCCGTTGAGCACGAAACGCAGGCTTTCGTCGCCGTTGATGATGGCCTGGCTCTGCACGAGGCCTCTGGGATCGACGATCTCCATCTGCGGCAGCCGCTTCAGATCGAGGATGCCGGTGTAGAACAACAGCCAGGACAGCATCTCGTCATAGGGCATCGACTGCGCGATGTGGTCGACGGCGAGCAGCGCGTCCGTGCCTGCGTCGCTCGTGACGGGTTCGAAATCGGTGTCCCAGTTCTTGCCGGCCTGATCCAGGAAATAGAGCAGGCTGCCGCCGACGCCGTGGATCGCGGGAATTTCCAGCTCGCCCGGCCCGACTGGCTGGTAGAAGGTCCGCGCCTTCAGCGTCTCGGCGCGTTGCATGGCGAGGCCGGCATTGTCGACATCGAGCGCAATCGCGCAGACGCCGGGACCATGGGTGACGTAGTGCGAATGGGCAAAGCCGTCGGTCTCGCAATTGATGACGAGCTCGACCTTGCCCTGCGACCAGCGCTCGACCGCCTTGCTGCGGTGCCGGCCGGTCTTGCGGAAACCGAGCTGCGAAAACAGGCGGCCGAGTTCGCTCGCCTTGGTCTCGTTGACGGCGAACTCGATGAAGCCGGTGCCGCGACTTCTGGCTTTCGGTGCCAGCGGCTCGGCGGCAAGCTTCGGCCAGTCCGGTGCGAGCTGGTCCTCCAGCAGGATCAGCGAGCGCAGCCCGTCAATCGCAGTCTGCGCCGCCGAGCCGGCGCGGAACTGGTCGTTGAAGATCTCCAGCGACAGCGGCCCGGCGTAGCCGGTCGCCGCAATCGCGGCCATGAACCCGGCGACCGGCAGGTCGCCCTGGCCGGGGAAGGAGCGGAAATGCCGGCTCCAGGAGAGAATGTCGAGCTCGAGCTTCGGCGCGTCCGCAAGCTGCACCAGAAAGATCTTGTCGCCGGGGATCGAAGCGATCGCGCGGGTCGGAAAGCCCGGCGCCAGGGCGTGAAAGCTGTCGAGGATGACGCCGATCGCGGGATGATCGGCGCGGCGCACGATCTCCCAGGCGTCGCGATAGTCGTTGACATGGCGGCCCCAGGCCAGCGCTTCGTAGCCGACGCGCAAGCCGCGCCTGGCGGCGCGCTCGCCAAGCTCGCGAAAATCGTCCGCGGCGCGGTCGATGCCGCCGAGCGAGGCGGGCGACACGTTGGAACAGATCAACAGCAGGTCGGTGCCGAGCTCCTGCATCAGATCGAACTTCCGCTCCGCGCGGCCGAAGTTGCGCGCGCGCTGGGGCTCCGGCATGCCTTCGAAATCGCGGAACGGCTGGAACGCGCAGATCTCGACATTGAGATCGCGGCAGAGCTTTGCGATGTCGCGCGGGCCTGCGCCGAACGACAGCAGATCGTTCTCGAAAATCTCGACCGCGTCGAAGCCCGCGGACGCGATGGCGCGGAGCTTCTCATCGAGGGCGCCGGAGAGCGAAACGGTGGCGATCGAGCGCTTGTTCATGCCGCACTTTCCTCCATGACGCCGCCGAGGAAGAGCTGGCCGATGCGGGGATCGTTCAGGATACGCCTGGCGTCGTCGACCATGCGGGTCTGGCCGAGCTCGAGCACGATGCCGATGTCGGAGATCTCCAGCGCCGAGCGTGCGTTCTGCTCGATCATCAGGATGGTCACGCCGCGGTCGCGCAGGGATTTCAGGATGTCGAAGGTCTGCTGCACCATCAGCGGCGACAGGCCGATCGAGGGCTCGTCGACCAGCACGAGCCTCGGCTCGAGCAGCAGCGAGCGGGCAATCTCGAGCTGCTTCTGCTCGCCGCCCGACAGCGTCGAGGCCTGCTGCGTAGACTTGCGACGCAGCGCCGGGAAGAGGTCGAGCGCGGCCTCGATCCGCCTGGGCAGGTCGAGGCCCTTGTCGGCGGCGACGCCGCCGAGCTCGATATTGTGGCGCACCAACAGCTCGGGAAAGATGTTGCGTCCCTGCGGCACGTAGCAGATGCCGGCGTTGAGCAGCGCGCGCTGGCTCCAATTCGTGACATCGCGACCCGCGAAGTTGATCTTGCCCTCGCGCAGCCTGAGCAGGCCGAAGATCGCCTTGAACACGGTGGATTTGCCGGCGCCGTTCGGGCCGATGATGGTGGTGATGGTCGCCGGCGGCACGGCGAAGGTGGTGCCGTTCAGGATCGTCATCTTGCCGTAGCCGCCGACGAGATTGTGAACCGAGAGGATCGGGTCGCTCATGGCTCGCTCCCTACAGCATGATCCGGAAAAGTGCGCTGCGGTTTTCCGACAAGATCATGCTCAAACAACAAGAAGGCTAAAGCGCGATGACTGTTCATTCTAATCTCCATCGCGCTTTAATGCCCAAGATAGGCGTCGATCACGGCGGGGTTCTTGCGGACCTCGTCCGGCCGTCCCATCGCCAGCACCTTGCCTTCCGCCATCACCATCACGCGCGAGCACAGCGACATCACGAACTCCATGTTGTGCTCGATCACGACGAAGGTGGCGTTCTTCTCGCGATTGATCGCGACCAGCCGGTCCTTCAGGTCAGCCAGCATCGACGGGTTGACGCCGCCGGCGGGCTCGTCGAGCAGCACCAGGCGTGGTCCGCCCATGAAGGCCATGGCGGCATCAAGCAGCTTCTGCTGGCCATAGGAGAGTCCGCCGGCCGGCTCGTCGGCGAGATGATCGAGCTTGAAGAAGCCGATCATCTGGCTGGCGGCGTCGGTCAGCCCGGCATCGGAGCGGCCGACCAGGCGCGAGGCCATGTTGCCCTGGTGCTCCTGTCCGGCGAGGATCAGGTTCTCGCGCACCGAGAGCTTTGGGAACACCTGCAGCAGCTGGAAGGTGCGGCTGACCCCGAGCCTGTTGAGCTCGGACGGACGCAGGCCGGTGACGACCCGACCGTCAAGCCTCACTTCGCCGCCGCTCGGGGTGAGCTGGCCGAGGATGCAGTTGAACAGGGTCGACTTGCCGCAGCCGTTCGGGCCGATCAGGCCGAGGATCTCGCCCTCGCGCACGTCGAACGAGACGCCGCCGACGGCGCTGATGCCGCCGAAGTTCTTCTTGATATCGGTGACTTCGAGGACCGCATTCATTGCGCCGTCTCCAGGCGGGATTTCGCGACGGCGCGCAGTGCGGAGGCCGCCTTGGTGCGGCGTTCGGCGAGATATCGATCGAGGATTCCGAGAATGCCGGTCGGCGACCAGATCAGCAGCAGCATCACCGCGACGGCGTAGAGCATCAGGTAATAGCCTTCGGTGAAGCGCAGCCATTCCGGCAGCAGCACCGCGATCATGGCGCCGAGGAACGGGCCGAAATAGAAGCCGGCGCCACCGACGATCACCATCATCAGCAGGTCGAGCGAGAGCGAGAGGTTGAACGGAACAGGGTCGATATATTGCGTCAGCGGCGCATAGAGCGCGCCGGCGACGCCGCCGAGTGCCGAGCCGATCGCGAACGCCATCAGCGTGTAGCGCCGTGTGTCGATGCCGAGCGATTGCGCGCGCAGCGGATTCTCGCGCAGTGCCATGAAGGCGCGGCCCCACGGCGAGCGGATCAGCCACCACATCGCGAGCGACACGATCGCAAGCGAGGCGAGACACACATAATAGAACGGCAGCGGCTTGTTGGTCGCCAGCCCGAAGACGTGCGGACGCGGGATGTTGGAGATGCCGTAGATGCCGCCGGTGAGCCAGCTCTCGTTGCGGAAGACCAGGAAGGCCAAGGTCGAGAAGGCGAGCGTGACGAAGGCGAGGTAGTGGTGCTGCACGCGTAGCGCGGGATAGCCGAGCACCCAGCCGACCGCGAAGCTCAGGACGATCGCGACCACGATCGCCGCCGGCAGCGGCCAGCCGTGCGTCGTCATGATCGCCGCCGCATAAGCGCCGATGCCGACGAAGGCGCCCTGCGCCAGCGAGACCTGGCCGGCATAGCCGAGCGTGAGATTGAGGCCCATCGCGGCGATGCTCATCACCGCCCACTGGCTGAGGATGAACAGGCCGTAGCGGTTGAAGTTCATGGGGACGATGATCAGGCCGGCGATGACGGCAAGACCGAGCGCGATCTTCAGGGGTCTGGCGAAGCCGCTCATACGGTGCGCTCCTCGGCACGGCCAAGCAAGCCCTGCGGCCGGAACAGGATGACGACGATCAGGAAGAGCATCGGCACGGCGGCGCGATACTGGGTCGAGACGTAGGCGGCCGCGAGGTTGTCGAGCACGCCGATCAGCAGGCCGCCTACGATCGCGCCGCGCACCTGGTTGAAGCCGCCGACGATCGCTGCGATGAAGGCGGCCTGGCCCAGGACCTCGCCGGAGGAGAATTTGGCGAGGTAAATCGGCGTGATCAGGAGCGAAGCCAGCGCCACCAGGAACGCGTTGATCAGGAAGGTCAGCAGGATCATGCGCTCGACCGGGACGCCGATGATGCGCGCCACGGTCGGGTTCTGCGCCGCAGCCTGCATCTGGTGCCCGAGCGAGGTGCGGTTGAGCAGCGTCGTCAGTCCAAGCACGGCGAGGATGGCAACGACGAGCACGCCGATGCTCTGCAGCGAGACGGCGTGGCCGAGGATGGAGACGTCGCCGGTCGGCACGATCGAGGGGAAGGGCGAGGCTTCCGCGCTATAGAACTGCTTGACGGCCTCCTTGATGCCGATCGCGAGCGCCATCGTCGCAATCGCCAGCGGCAGCACGCCATGGCGCATCATCGGGTCGACCAGAAGCAGCTTGAAGGCGAGGCCGAGCAGGATCATCGAGAGCAGGATCCCGAGGATGATGGCGAGCCAGAATGGCGCGCCCACATGCATCGCCGCCAGCATCAGGAACGCCGGCAGCATCACGAACTCGCCTTGGGCGAAATTGATGGTCTGCGAGGTCTGCCACAGCAGCGTGAAGCCGACCGCGACCAGCGCGTAGATCGCGCCAGTGGCAAGTCCCGCGACCAGAAGATCGAACAGGTTGGACATTGTCCCCTCTTTCCTCTCCCTCTCCCCGCAAGCGGGGAGAGGGGAGATCTCACTTCACCTTCGGCAGCACCTGCTTCACGACCTGCTTGCCTTCCACGACCTCGACCAGAAAGCTCTGACGGTCGATGTCGCCGGTATCGCTGAAGGTGACGTCCATCAGGATGCCCGGCTCGTCCGCGGCCTTGATGGTCAGGCCGTGCAGGGTGTCGGCGAACTTCTTGGGGTCGACCTTGCCCATCTTCTCGGTGGTGGCCTTCACCATATAGACGGCGAGATAGCCCTTCAGGCCGTTGTGGTCCGGCACGTAATTGTACTTCTTGGAGAACTTCTCGCGGAACGCCTTGATCAAATCGACCGGGGCATCCGTGGTGAGGCCGACATGGCCGCGGGCGCCGTTGGCGGCATCGCCGGCGAGCTCGATCACCTTCTGGCCGATCAGCGTGGTCTCGCCCATCAGCGGCACAGTGACGCCCTGCCGCTTCAGCTCCTTGAGGATACGCGCGCTCTCTTCTTCGTTGAGATACACGAACACGGCGTCCGGGTTGGCGGCCTTGATCTTGCCGACGTCGGCCGCGAAATCGGCCTGGCCCGCCTCGGTCGAGAGATCGGCGACCACCTTCGAGCCGAGCCGGTCGAGCTCCTTGATGACGACGTCGCGGCCGCCGCGGCCGAAATCGTTGTTGACCCAGACCACGGCCACCGACTTCGCCTTCATCTCGTCGTGGATGTATTTCGCGACCTTCGGCATCGAGGATTGCTGGCCGAACGAGGTGCGGAACAGGTACTTGTTGCCTTGTTGCGTCAGCTCGGCGGCCTCGCCACCCATGATCTGCGCGATGCCGGCCTCGGCGGCGAGCGGCGCGGTGACCTTCACCGAGCCGGAATAGCCGGGCCCGAGCAGCACATAGGGCTCAGCGTCGAGCGCCTTCTGCACCTGCGCGCGGGCGACGCCGGGGTTGGACTGCGAGTCGGCGTGGGTGACCTCCAGCTTGCGGCCGAGCACGCCGCCCTTGGCGTTGATCTCCTCGATCGCGAGGTCAATGCCGTTCTTCCAGTTGGTGCCGACGGTGGCGCCGCCGCCGGACAGCTCGGCGACGTCGGCGAGCTTGATCGCCTGGGCGTGGGCGCTGGTTGCGGTCATGATGGTGAGCACTGCACCCACCAATAGCGTTGATTTCATCGTCCTCTCCTCCCGTTTCGAATCTTGCAAGCGGCCTTGTGTCCGGCCGCTTTGCCTCAAGCTGCCTGATAGGCGGCGCTGCGCGCAGCCATCACGGCATCAAAAGCCTCTCCCATGATCTCGGTCGATGGGGCAAGGCCGGTGAACAGTTCGAAGGCGTCCGCGGCCTGGTAGATCGCGAGCTCGCGCCCGGTCATGATCCGGGCGCCTTTCTCTCGCGCTGCGGCAAGCAGCGGCGTGATCAGCGGCGAATAGACGGCGTCGGCCACCCACAGGTCCGCCCCGAGCAGCGCCGCCGGTACCGGCGTGTCACGGCTCGGCAGCATGCCGACTGGCGTGCCGTTGACGAGGCCGGTCGCGCCAACGAGCGCGTCCTCGACGCTTCCAGCCACCCTCGCGCCGCCTTGCCCGGCGAGCAGCCCAGCGAGTTTCTCAGCGCGCGCCGGCTCGCTGTCGAAAATGCGGATGTCGGCGACTTTCAGGCTCGCCAGCGCGAATGCGATGGCCTTGCCAACGCCGCCGGCGCCAATCACCGCGACGGCATTGCCGGACGGGGCAAGCAGTGGCGCCACCGCCCGGGCGAAACCCGTGGTGTCGGTGTTGTGGCCGGTCAGCCGGCCATCCCTGACCACGACGGTGTTGACCGCGCCCATGCTGGCTGCGCCCGGCGCCAGCGCGTCGAGCAGCGGGACCACGGCCTCCTTGTAGGGGTAGGTGACATTGACGCCGGCGAAGCCGAGCCGCCGCACGCCTTCGAGCATCATGCGGAGCCCGGCCGCGTCGGCGCCGGCGACCTCGATGAGCTGGTAGTGACCGCGCAGGCCAAGCGCCTCGGCGGCGCGCTCATGCATGGCGGGGGACGCGGAATGCGCGATCGGCGCGCCGATCAGGCCGGTGAGAAGCTTCTTGCTGGCGGCGTATCCGCGCTTCGACATGGTTCGCCATCGTCTCGTTGGGAGCGTCCGGTCCCGGCCATTAGCGGGGAAAACCGCGCAATTCCAGCTGCGACGATAGCCTTTCCTCCGCCTAACACAATTACCCTTTTATCCGGCAAACCTAACATCATGTTATTTCTTCCGGCCCCGGGCCGGAACGGTCTTGCCGTTGCCGCGGGACGGCTCGACCGCGCGCATCTCGGTGCGCAGGGACTCGATGAAATACTCGGCATGCAGCGACAGCGGCGCACCGCGCTTCACCGCGACATAGGTGTCGAACCGTGTCGGCTCGGTGATCTTCAACAGCTCGATCCCCGGATAGCCGCCATGGGCCACCGTGAACTGGTCGATGATGGCGATGCCGAGCCCCGCCTTCACCAGCGCGCAGACCGTGGTGCCGAAGCGCGCGCGGATGGTGATGTTGTAGTCGAGCCGGTTGCGCGCAAAGATCTCGGCCATGATCCGCCCATAGGGATCGTTCGGGTCGATGCCGATCAGCGGATAGCGGGTGATCTCGGCGGCCGAGACCTGCTTGCGGCCGGCGAGCTCGTGACCCGGCGGCACGATGCAATAGAGCTCGCCCGAGGCAAGCGGCATGAAGTCGAGCCCGGAATGCTCCAGCCGGTAGCTCATCGCGACGCACTCGCCGCGGCCGAGCAGGAGATAGTCGATGGCTTCCTCGAGCTTGAGGATGTTGATGTCGATGCCGAGATCGGGATAGCGGCGGCGGACGCGCTCGATCGCGCGCGGCACCATCACCTGCGAGATGCTGGGCACCGAGCCGATGCGCAGCTCCGACAGGCCGCCGCGGCCGATCTTGGAGATGATCTCGGAGAGATCGTCGACCTTCTTGTAGACCCCGTTGATCTGCTCGAAGATGTTCTCGGCTTCCGGCGTCGGGAAGTAGCGCCCGTTCTGGCGCTGGAAGAAGCGGATGCCGAGCGAGCGTTCGGTGTATTTGACCAGACGGCTGATCCCCGGCGCCGACACGTTGAGCAGCTTCGCCGCACCGCCGATGGTGCCCGTCACCATCACGGCACGGATCACTTCAACCTGGCGTAGCGTCATCATGGCCTTGAAATGTCCTTGGCATCCGAAACACGATCGTGGCGGCGATCATCTCACGAGAGCCGTGATGTCATCCAGCGGCAAGTGTGTGCGATCGGAGAGAAGGCTCACCCTCTCCTGGAGGGGCAGGGCTATCGCGTATGAATTGCAGGGGACTGTCTGCAGGCTTGCTCCGCCTCTCCCGCTTGCGGGAGAGGCCGACGCGCTCGCAGAGCGCGGCGGGTGAGGGCTCTCGCCGCACAGGGCGTCCTCAGTTAATCTCAATAATCCCAGCGCGGAGACACCCTCTCCCCAACCCTCCCCCGCAAGCGCAGGGCAATCGCATATGAATTTTGCAGAGGTCGTCATGCCCGGGCTTGTCCCGGGCATCCACGTTCTTTGCGCTACGTGGAAAGGCGTGGATGGCCGGGACAAGCCCGGCCATGACGCTGTGGAGACAGTCGGAGCCCATAGCCACATCTCATATGCGATACCCCTGTCCGCAAGCGGAGGAGGGAGCCCACTGCCGATGCCGCTGCATTCGACACACCATATGCGATCGCCCTGTCTGGAGGGGGAGGGCAAGAGCGCAGCTGACTCGTGGCTGATGATGTTGGAGTAACTTCGCGGTCAGAGTGTTTCGACCAAAACCAGCGCGTTCAAACGGAAGGGCTGCGTCGCCGCGCGATGTGTTGCATCGGCGTCGTTTGCTGCAACTGCGATGGCTAGCTCGCCGGGCCCTCGGGCGATGCGTTCTCGGCCGCCTCCGCGTGCTCGCTTTGCAGCACCTTGCGCGCGAACTCGATGATCTTCTGCTTGTTCGCCGTTTCGCGGACGGCAAAAAACACGCGGTTCAATTCCAGGCCGAGCACGCTGTTGAGGGCGATGTCCTCGTCTTCCATCATTGGTTTCCCGCTTCAGACATTTCAGGTGTATCGCGGCGTAAATTCTGCCACAAGTAGTTTAAATCTTCAGAGCAGATCGGCACCGGGAAACTACGGCCACGGCCATTTGAGGCAGCTCGCGGATACGTGCTATACGGAAGTGGCGAGGGTCAGGAAACGCACCGATGTCCGCCGTAGACTATGGCCGGGAGGCGCTCGACTTCATCGAAGGCCTGCAGGCCTACCGCAAGGTTCCCGAAGCCATGAATGCGCTCGAAGCGGCCTTTGGTCGCTTCGGCTTCGAAACCATCATCGTGACGGGATTGCCGAATCCCGACCAGCGGTTTGCACAGATGGTGCTTGCCAAGCGCTGGCCGGCGGGATGGTTCAGCCTCTACACCGAGAACAATTACGACCGCTATGATCCCGTGGTGCGGCTCTGCCGGCAGTCGGTCAATCCGTTCGAGTGGTCGGAAGCCCCCTATGACGCTGAGCTCGAGCCGAACGCAGCCGAGGTGATGAATCGCGCCAGCGAGTTTCGCATGTCGCGCGGTTTCATCGTGCCGATCCACGGGCTGACCGGCTATGAGGCCGCGGTGTCGCTCGGCGGTGTCCATCTCGACCTCAATCCCCGCAGCAAGCCGGCGCTGCACCTGATGGCCATGTATGGCTTCGATCACATCCGGCGTCTGCTCGAGCCGGTGCCGCATCCGTCGACGCGCCTCACTCCGCGCGAGCGCGAGGCGATCGCCTGGGCTTCGCAGGGGAAATCGGCCTGGGAGATCGGTGAGATCCTGCACATCACGCAGCGTACCGCCGAAGAGCATCTTGCAACCGCCGCGCGCAAGCTCGGTGCCGTCAACCGTACGCATGCGGTGGCGCTGGCGATTCGCAACAAGATCATCGCTCCCTAGGCGCTTCACTGGGAAATTTCCCAATATCGGATCGGCGTCTTTTCGCGGAGTCTGCCTCCATTGAGGATGAATGGGGGTTTCATGATTCACGCAATTTCCGCGGTAAATCGCCACCTTTATGAAGACGTGATCGAGCAGCATTTCCGGCTGCGTCACGACATTTTCGTCGAGGAGCGGCGCTGGGAGACGCTGCGCAGGCCGGATGGCCGCGAGATCGATTCCTATGATGACGAGGACACCGTCTATCTGCTGGCGCTGGAAGAGCGCCGCGTCGTCGGCGGTCATCGGCTCTACCCGACCACCAAGCCTTCGATGATGAGCGAGGTGTTCCCGCATCTGGCGGCGGTCCGCGGCTGCCCGGCCGATCCGCTGGTCTGGGAATGGTCGCGCTACTTCGTCGTGCGCGATCGCCGCGACGGCGCACTCAACCTGCAACTGATGGCGGCGGTGCAGGAGTTCTGCCTCGATCAGGGAATCGCGCGGGTCAGCGCGATCATGGAGACGTGGTGGCTGCCGCGCTTCCACGAGGCCGGGTTCGTCGTCACGCCGCTCGGCCTGCCGGCCCTGGTGGAGGACGCATGGACCATGGCGGCGACCATCGACATTCGCCGCGAGACTCTCGATGCCCTGCATGATCGGATCGGCATGGCTTCCGTCGTGCAGCAAGACGGCCCGCGACTGGATGCCGTCGCCCGTGCCAACCTCTGCGGCTTCGCTGCCGCGCAACGAAAGAGCGCCTGAGATGTCGAACATGATGCGGGACAGCCAGATCATGGCGCAAACGAAGGACGAAAATCTCGGCTACATGTCCGATATGGCGCTCGAACTGGCGGAGATGGCCGAAGACGCCGGGTTGGCGACGCTCGCCTATCTGTTCCGGATGGCAGCGCTCGAAGCCACGACGGCCAACAGCGGGCTCGCCGAACCCGATGATCTACCCCGGCAGATGACGTCGCACTAGACTTCCCCTGCACTCCGACAAGTTTGCACCCTCTCGTCCGTTCGCCGGCGAGAGGGTGATCGCTTGGGTGCGGCAGGTTGCCCCAGCCTGCGCGGCAGCCTTCTTGCAAGGGTCGATTGCAAGGGTCGATCTCGATCTCGATCGCATGCATCGGCATGCAACAAAGTGCATGTTTGATGTCGAATCGCTCTTGCCTCGGAACGATACTGCCATTACCCATTTTTCGGCCTTGAAGAGGCAGGGGGAGCTCTTTCACTGATGGCGACATTGCTCGAACATCGGCGCGACGCTGCGTGCGCCTGAAAGAGTCTTGATGCTGCTTGTCGTCGAACAGTTCCTGAACGGATTGCAGTTTGGCCTGCTGCTGTTCCTGCTCGCCGCCGGCCTGACGCTGGTGTTCGGGATCATGGATCTCGTCAACCTCGCGCACGGCTCGCTCTATATGATGGGAGCCTATTTCGCCGCGACCTTCGTCGCCTGGACCGGCAGCTTCCTGCTTGGCGCGCTGATGGCGCTCGGGGCCACGCTCGTGCTCGGTATCGTGCTGGAGGTGACGGCGCTGCGGCATCTCTACGGCCGCGACCATCTCGACCACGTGCTCGCAACCTTCGGCCTGATCCTGTTCTTCAACGAAGCCGTGCGGCTGATCTGGGGCCCGGCCGGCCTTGCGCTGCCGCTGCCGGCCTGGCTCACCGTGCCGGTGCCGATCCTGCCCGGCATTCACTATCCGGCCTATCGCCTCGCCATCATCGTGGTGGCCTTGCTGGTCGCGCTGCTGCTCTATCTCGGCGTGATGCGCACCCGCATCGGCATGCTGATCCGGGCCGGCGCCTCCAATCGCGAGATGATCGGTGCGCTCGGCATCAACATCAAGCTGCTCTATACGCTGGTGTTCGGTTTGGGAGCCGCGCTCGCGGGCCTTGCCGGCCTGATGCAGGCGCCGATCCTGACCGTGCAGATCGGCATGGGCGAGAACATCCTGATCCTCGCCTTCGTCATCATCGTGATCGGCGGCATCGGCTCGATCCGCGGCGCGTTCCTCGCCGCGATCTTCGTCGGCATGATCGACACGCTCGGCCGTGCCTTCCTGCCGAACCTGTTGCGGCAGGTGCTGAGCGGCGCCGCTGCGTCCACCGCCGCGCCGGCGCTGTCGTCCATGCTGATCTACCTCCTGATGGCGATCGTGCTGGTGGTGCGGCCGGAGGGGCTGTTTCCGGCCAATCGTCGATGAAGGCTTTCACGGTGAGCAAGGCCGTCACGGCCCTTTTGCTGGCGGGCCTCGTGCTGCTGCCGCTCTATTCGCAGCTCTCCGGCAACATCTTCATCCTGACGCTGTTCACCCGCATCATCATCCTGGCGCTGGCGGCTGCGAGCCTCAACCTGATCATGGGTTTTGGCGGCATGATGAGCTTTGGTCACGCCGCCTATCTCGGCATCGGCGGTTACGCGGTCGGCATGCTCGCTCAGGAGGGCGTGGGAAGCGGCTTCATCCAGTTTCCGGTCGCGCTCGCCGCCTCCGCCATTTACGCGCTCGTGATCGGCGCGCTCTCGCTTCGCACGCGCGGCGTCTATTTCATCATGATCACGCTTGCCTTCGCCCAGATGGCCTATTACGTCGCCTCGGGGCTGGCGCGGTACGGCGGCGATGACGGCCTCACCATCTACAAGCGCAGCGACTTCTCCGGCCTGATCGATCTCGGCAATCGCGTGCAGTTCTACTATCTCTGCCTTGCCTGCCTGTTCGGCGTCATCTTCGTGATCTGGCGCATCGTCAATTCGCGCTTCGGCCTCGTCGTGCAGGGCCTGCGTTCCAACGAGCAGCGCATGCAGGCGATCGGCTTCCCCGCCAAGCGCTACCAGCTGGTCTGCTTCGTCATCTCCGGCACCATGTGCGGCCTTGCCGGTGCGCTGCTCGCCAACAACACCGATTTCGTCAGCCCGGCCGTGATGTACTGGACGCGTTCCGGCGACCTCATGGTGATGGTGATCCTCGGCGGCATGGGCACGCTGTTCGGCCCGGTCATGGGCGCGGTGGTGTTCCTGCTGCTGGAAGAGTTCCTGTCGCAGATCACCGAATATTGGGCGCTGATCATGGGTCCGCTGCTGCTGCTGATCGTCCTGTTCGGGCGCGGCGGCATCATGGGCGCGCTGGGGAGGGCTGGCCGTGGCTGAACCCTTGCTCCGCGTCGAAAAGCTGGTGCGTCGCTTCGGCGGCATCATCGCGACGGATCACGTCTCGCTCGACGTCGCGGAAGGCGAGCTGCACGCCATCATCGGCCCGAACGGCGCCGGCAAGACCACGCTGATCAGTCAGCTCACCGGACATCTCTCCCCGCATTCCGGTAGCGTTTTGCTCGGTGGCCGCGACATCACCGATCTGCCGGCCTATCGCCGCTGTGCGCTCGGGCTCGCGCGTTCGTTCCAGATCACCTCGCTGCTGCTCGACTTCACCGCCGCCGACAACGTCGCGCTGGCGGCGCAGGCGCATGCCGGAACTTCGTTCCGCTTCTTCGCCAATGCGCGCAAGGAGAGGGGCTTGCGCGATGCCGCACATGCCGCGCTCGACCGCGTCGGTCTCGCCCATCGGGCCGATGTGCTGGTATCGAAGCTCAGCCACGGCGAGCGGCGCCAGATCGAGCTTGCGGTCGCGCTCGCGAGCAAGCCGAAATTGCTGCTGCTCGACGAGCCGATGGCGGGCCTCGGCGTCACCGAATCCCAGGGCATGGTGAAGCTGCTGCAGGAGCTGCGCAAGGAAGTCTCCATCGTGCTGGTCGAGCACGACATGCCCGCGGTGTTCGCGCTGGCCGACCGCATCTCGGTGCTGGTCTATGGCCGCGTCATCGCCTCCGGCGATCCCGCCTCGATCCGGGCCAACGAGGACGTCAAGCGCGCCTATCTCGGCGATCAGCACGTGGTGACGCATCATGGCTGATACGCTGCTGGAGGTCGACGGCATCGAGACCTGCTACGGCCTGTCCCAGGTGCTGTTCGGGTTGTCGCTGTCGATCAAGCCGGGCGAGATGGTCTCGCTGATGGGCCGCAACGGCATGGGCAAGACCACCACCATCCGCTCCATCATGGGCCTGACGCCGGCGCGCGCCGGCGCGATCCGTTTTGCCGGCGCCGAGGTGCGGCAGCTTCCGTCCTACAGGATCGCAAAGCTCGGCGTCGGCCTCGTCCCCGAGGGACGGCAGATCTTCCCGAACCTCACCGTGCGCGAAAACCTGGTGGCCGCGGCCGCGGACCGCTTCGGCAGCAGCAATCCGTGGACGCTGGCTGCGATCTACGTGATGTTTCCGCGCCTCGCCGAGCGCGCCTCCAACATGGGCAACCAGCTCTCCGGCGGCGAGCAGCAGATGCTCGCGATTGGCCGCGCATTGATGACCAACCCGAAGCTTCTCATTCTGGACGAAGCAACCGAGGGCCTTGCGCCGCTGATCCGCGAGGAGATCTGGAACTGCCTGTCGCTGCTCAAGAGCCGGGGACAGTCGATCCTGGTCGTCGACAAGAACGTCGACCATCTCGCCCGCATCTGCGACCGCCACTACATCATCGAGCGCGGCAGGACGGTGTGGAGCGGCACGTCCGACGAACTCGTGGCCGAGCCGGATCTGCAGCACAAATATCTGGGAATTTGAGCCCTGCTCCAGCAGCGCCGTCATTGCGAGCCAACGGGTCCGTTGGCTCGCAATGACGGAAGAGATGGATGTGATCTCTCACCAATGAATTCGATGCCGATGCAGCTCGCGGATCACCTGTGCCTCGGTGGATAGCGCACGCGGCGCCCGGCTAACGTGCGAGGCGATGCGCGCCGATCTCGATCAGGGTGGTCCGACAGGACAAGCGATAGATCAGGCTGAAAAATTGATCCCACATGACCGAACTCCGCTGTTGATCACATATGCAGGTATAGGCCGCGTGTCTTTCCGGCGTTTTTCGCGGAATGAGGAAATGGCTTCGTCCGGAGTGGCGCCATGTCGTCGGAACATTCCGGAAGAAGTCGCCTCACGGGAGCGTGAAGCAACGCACCGGTTCGAGCTGGCTGAAGTTAGCCATCGGTGCCGGATTAGGCCGGACTGGCTCAAAACATCTCGAAATACTCGCGATGCTCCCAGTCCGTCACCTCGGACAGGAAGCGATCGATCTCGGCGTTCTTGATGTGGGTGTAGTAGTCCACGAATTCGGCCCCGAGCTTCTCACGGAAGAAGGGATCGTCCTTCAGCGCGGCGACCGCATCGCGCAGCGATTTCGGCAATAGCGGCGCTTTGGTCTCGTAGGGCGTGTCCGCCGAGGGGCCGGCGTCGAGCTTGCGGTCGACGCCGTCGAGGCCTGAGAGAATCTGCGAGGCCATGTAGAGATAGGGATTGGCGGCGGGCTCGCCGATGCGGTTCTCCAGGCGCGTTGCGGCATCATTGGGCCCGCCCAGCACGCGGATCATCACGCCGCGATTGTCGCGGCCCCAGATTGCGCGGTCTGGCGCGAGCGAATAGGAGCGGTAGCGCTTGTAGCCGTTGATGGTCGGGGTGGTGAACACCGTCGATGCGCGGGCGTGATCGAGCAGGCCAGCGAGGTAGGCGCGGCCGAATGCGCTGAGCGGTTCGCCGCCGTCCTTTGCCATGAACAAATTGTCGCCGCTCGCGCGCGAGACGACCGACTGATGCAGGTGCCAGCCGCTCGCGAACACGTTCGGCAGTTTCGGCCGGCACATGAAGGTGGCGTGATAGCCGTGGCGGCGCGCGATCTGCTTCACGGCGCTGCGAAACAGTACCATGTTGTCGGCGGACTCCAGGCCCTTCTTCGGCGCGAAGGTGAACTCGCACTGGCTCGGCCCGAACTCGACCTCGACCGACCGCAAGGGAAGCCCGAGCGCCACGACGTCACGTCGCAAGATCTCCAGCACCGGCTCCATCTGATCGAAGCGCTGCTCGGTGAGATATTGATAGCCGTGGCTGAGCAGGCTCACCGAGGGCGGCGTGCCGGGCTGGCCGGCATCCTCTGCCCGCATATGCGGGTCGTCGAGCTTGAAGATGTGGAATTCCACTTCCAGCCCTGCGACGAAATCGTAACCGCGTGCGCCGAGCTCATCGATCACGCGCTTGTAAAGCCCCCGCGTCGCGAACGGCACCGGGCGGCCATCGTTGAAATAGAGATCGCACAGCACCCAGCCAGTCGCCGGGGTCCACGGCAAGACGCGAAACGTGGCGGGGTCGGCGACCATCAGCACGTCGGCGGCGCCCTCCATCTCCTTCATGCCGAAGCCGCCGCCTGCCGTGAACACGGGGAATACCGTGCGGTGCGAGCTGTCCTTGGCGAGCATGGTCGTGGTGATGGAGCAGCCGCTCTCCAGCGAGGCGATCGCCTCGGCGGCGACGATCGTCTTGCCGCGCAAGATGCCGTGCTGGTCGGGGAAGGCGAGGCGGATGACCTCGAGGTTCCTCTCCTCGACGATGCGGCGCATGCGCGCTGCAGCGTCCTTCTGCTCGTCCGACCACAGCGCATGACGCGCGACGAATGTCACTGTTATCCCTCCTTGATACTCGGTGCGAGCATAGCCCACGCTGTCATCGTCCGCGAAGGCGGACGATCCAGTATTCCAGAGAGGGTGACGTATCCTCGAGAGGCCGCGGCGTACTGGATGCCCCGCTTTCGCGGAGCATGACAGCGGGGATTGTGGAGCCGCCGTCGCGACTCGCCGGTGGTGAACCGCATCGTCACTCCGCCGCCGTCAGCCGGTGCACGTTATCAGCGATCTCCTTCGGCACAGGCGCCGTCCAGGGCGCGCCGCGGCGGCGCTTGACGTCGACTTCCATCCAATAGGTCTCCCAGCCCCGCGTCGGCCCGATGCCATCCATCGTCGCCGGCCCCTGGATGCTGCGTGCATTGGCCTCGTCGAGGAACAGCATCGGCTTCTCGCCGCCGGAGACCTTCTCGATCTCCTGCCGCAGCAGGCGGCGGTATTGCACGATCGCCTTGTCGCTCTGTCCGAGATGCTCCCTGGTGCGGTCCTGGATCGCGCCCATCGATTCGACCGCCCACTGGTCGTGGACGTTGATGTCGTTGCCCATTCCGGTATAGGTCGCGGTCTGCTGCTCGTGCGCATCGAAACCGTAATCGTTGCTGCGGTTCTTGCGCGATTTGTAGTCCGGCAGCTCATAGAGCTCGAGCCGCTGGTCGCGCATCTTCTGCTTGTCAACCGGGTTCGTGTAGCTGGTGAAGATCGCGTACCAATAGCAGTTCTCGTCGTCGACCGGCACGTGCCACTGCGTGATCGTCATCTCCGTGCTCATGGGGATGACGAAGCCGTGCGGGAAGAGCTGGTTGGTGACGCGCACATGTGTCCGCTCCGCGTCGATCTCGCGCAGCGCGATCAACCTGAGGCCATATTCGGTGTGCTCGACATTGATGATCGGACGGTCGTATTCGCGCAGGATTTTCGTCATCGGCAGATCGGAGCCGGCGGAGACACCGCGGAATTGCTTGCCGTACGCCGTGGACGTGTCCTCGTCCTCGAAGAAGCGGTGCAGGTAGGACGCGTGCGCCGGATCGATGCCGACCTCCAGGGCTTGCAGCCAGTTGCAGGCCATGTGGCCCTTGAACGCGAAGGTGTGCGTGCCGGGCGCGACGAAACAGTCGATCTCCGGAAATGCCGGCGGTTCACCTTCGCCGAGATAGGCCCACAGGATGCCGCTCTTCTCGACCACTGGATAGGAGCGCTGGCGGATATTCTGGCAGAGCTTCGAATCCTTTGGCTCGGCCGGCGTCTCGATGCATTGGCCGGTGGCGTCGAACAGCCAGCCGTGGAAGGCGCAGCGCAGGCCACCATGCTCCAATCGGCCGAAGGCGAGGTCGGCGCCGCGATGCGAGCAGTGGCGGTCGATCAGGCCGTAACGTCCAGCCTCGTCGCGGAACAGGACCAGATTCTCGCCGAGCAGTCTGACGGGACGGATTGGCCGCGCTCCCTCGAGCTCGTCCACCAGCGCCGCCGGCTGCCAATAGCTCCGCATCAGCTTGCCGCAGGGGTCCTTCGGACCGGTGCGGGTGATCAGGTCGTTCTGCTCCTGGCTCATCATGGCGCGTGCATCCTTGTGGGAGTAGCGTTTGTTCGCCTATTGAACGAATGGACCAATTATGACATTTCTTGAAGCGGCAGCACAGGAGATCTCCTCGCTTGCCGTGCTCGACGGCGACGACGTCGTGTTCATCGCCGCGCGGCTGAACGCGATGACGCGCGAGGCGCTGACGCCGCAGACGAATGATGGATCCGAAGGCGTTGCTCGCGCGCATCAGCCCCGACCGCGCGCAAGGCTATTCGCTGGTCGATCGGGAGGCCGAGCCGCACTTCCGCTCGATCTCGGTTCCGGTGCGCCGTTACGACAATGTGATCGTCGCCGCCATCAACATGGGTGGCCATGTCGATCGCGTCCCGGCACCGGAATTGATCGATCGTTTTCTGCCGCTGCTGCGCGATGGCGCGGAGGCCGTGCGCTCGCAATTGCTGTGAGCCGGCTGCCCGCGCGCACAGGTCGCGGTGCGCACCCGCGCATGCTGTGTCAAAAGGCAAAAATGCCGCATGACACGCCTCTCATCGCCACCATCGTCGTTGGACTTGGATTAGCCTTCGTACTTGGAACGCTTGCGCAGCGGTTCCGCGTGCCGCCGCTGGTCGGTTATCTCCTCGCGGGTGTCGCGGTCGGCCCGTTCACGCCGGGCTTCGTCGCCGACCAGGCGCTTGCCACCGAGCTCTCGGAACTCGGCATCATCCTGCTGATGTTCGGCGTCGGCCTGCATTTCTCGCTTCAGGATCTGCTCAGCGTCCGCAACATCGCCGTGCCCGGCGCCGTGGTGCAGATCGCGGTTGCGACGCTGATGGGGCTCGGCCTTGCATTCCTGATGGGCTGGAGCGTCAGCGCCGGTCTCGTGTTCGGATTGGCCTTGTCGGTGGCGAGTACCGTCGTCCTCCTTCGCGCGCTGCAGGAGCGGCGCCTGATGGAGACCGATCGCGGCCGCATCGCCGTCGGCTGGCTCATCGTCGAGGACCTCGCGATGGTGCTCGTGCTGGTGCTGTTTCCGGCCATCGCAAGCCTTCAGGGTGGCTCCGATGGCAAGCCCGCCTTCGATCCGCTGGCTGCGCAACTGGGCCTCGGACTTGCTGGAGTCATGACGCTGACGGTAGTCAAGATCGTCGTGTTCATCGGCTTGATGCTGGTGGTCGGACGCCGGCTCATCCCCTGGATCCTGCACTACATCGCGCACACAGGCTCGCGCGAATTGTTCCGTCTCGGCGTGCTCGCGATTGCGCTGTGCATCGCGTTCGGGGCCTCAAAGCTGTTCGACGTCTCGCTGGCGCTGGGCGCCTTCTTTGCCGGCATGATGCTGCGGGAATCGCCGCTCAGCGCGCGCGCCGCGCAGGAATCGCTGCCCCTGCGCGATGCCTTCGCCGTGCTGTTCTTCGTCTCGGTCGGCATGATGTTCGATCCGCTGAGCGTGATCCGCGAGCCCTGGCCCCTGCTGGCGACGCTCGCGATCATCATGCTCGGCAAATCGGCCGCTGCATTCCTGATCGTGATCCTGTTCCGGCATCCGGTCGCGACCGCGCTGACGATCTCGGCGAGCCTGTCGCAAATCGGCGAGTTCTCCTTCATCCTGGCCGAGCTCGGCGTCGCCTCGCAGATCTTGCCCAAGGAGGGCCGCGATCTGATCATGGCCGGCGCGATCCTATCCATCATGCTCAATCCGCTGATGTTCGCGGCCGTCACCTGGCTCGCGCCGCTGCTCGATCCGCGGCGGGACTCGCCGCAGGCTGCGACCGCCGTGCCGGAGCCGATCCGCACCACGGATCTCACCGACCATACGATCGTGATCGGCTATGGCCGCGTCGGTGCGCTGGTTGGTGATGCCTTGAAGCAGCGGCAACTGCCTTTCCTCGTCGCCGAATTCGGGGAGCGCGCGCTCGAGAAGCTGAAGCAGGGCGGCATCGAAACCATCATGGGCAACGCCGCGCAGCCTGAAATCCTGGGTGCGACCAATCCGTCGCGGGCGAAGCATCTGGTGATCGCGATTCCCGAAGCGTTCGAGGCGGGACAGATCGCGCAGCAGGCGCGAGCAGCCAACCCCGATATCCGCATCATCGCGCGGGCGCATGCGGATGCCGAGGTCGATCATTTGAAAGGGCTGGGGGCGGATGTCGTGATCATGGGCGAGCGGGAAATCGCGCGCGGCATGATCGAGGAGCTGGAAAGGAGAGTTCCGGATGCTGCCCAGCAAGGTTCCCGTACGCTCGCGGTCGGTTCGGTCGTTTGACCTAATTACGCCTGCCGGGCGAATCTATCGGTTCCCTTCGCCGACCCTGTTGCAGCGGCTGTTGCGGTGGGGGTTCGCACATGCGGAAACGGTGGCGATCTCGGCAGCAATCATGGCCCTGATTTATGTCGCGGGCTTTGCCGCCGAGGCCTTGGATCGGTCGATGTTTGATGCATGCAACGATCGGGCTGGGCAGCCCGTGGGGATGTCGTAGCCTGGACAGGCGAAGCGATCCCGGGAAGATCCTGGCCCGGGAGGTATTGGCGAGAACTCCCGGATGGCGCTTTCGCGCGTCGGGTTGCAGCGCCGTGCTCTACCGCTTCCGGCGCCTCGCTCTCCAAGTCGCGGCTCGACAGAGTGCCTGGATGTCAGCCTTGCGCATCTCGCGTGGCTTGCGATCAGCCAGGCAGCGGGTCTTCGCCGACCTTGGGCCAGTAGGTGCCGAAACTCCACAAACCTCCTTCGGGATCCCGCGCTGAAAAGTCCCGGCTGCCGTAATCGGTGTCGTGCAATTCCATCTCGATCCGGGCTCCGGAGGCCTTCACCTTTGCGTAGAGCGCGTCGGGATCGTCAACGGCCAGATACACCGAATCGGTTCTGTGTCCGTCGAGGTCTCCCACCCTTTTCCCATAGGCATCGGGGCGGTCTGCCCCGACCATCAGGATGGATGTCCCGAACGACAATTCAGCATGCGCAATGATGTTCTCGCGCCTGTAGATCACGCGTTCGGTGAAGCCAAGGACGTCCGTCAGCCAGGCGATCATCGCCTCGGTGTCCCTGCAGCGTAGTGTGTGATACAGGCGCGGCGCTTCGTTCCCGATTGAGTCTGGCATGACGTTCTCCCGTGGGTTGGGCGCTCACCCTAGATCAGCCGGTGTCCCGCGGCTTGAAGAAATGGGACCTGGCTTATCCGCCGGCTTCCCGCATCAGACGGGGATCCGTGTGCGCCAGCCGCGCGGCCCAATTGGTCGGCTTTTCGCCGCTGAATTCCCGGAACTCTCGGGCAAGATGCGCCTGGTCGGCAAACCCTGCTTCGAGCGCGATGCCGGCCCACCCGCATGCACTCCCGCTGCGCGCCAGTTCGCAGGCGCGGTGGAAGCGCAGCATCCGCGCCAGGGTCTTCGGTGAAACGCCGATCTCGTTTTGAAACCGACGCGACAGATGCTTGCGGCTCCAGCCGATGTCGGTTGCAATCTCGGATATGCGCGCCGCGCCGGCGCTGCGCCAGAGCCGGCCGATCGCCGCGGCGATCGCGGGAGAGGGTTCGTTCACCGTACGATCGAGCACGAAGGTCTCGATGATCTCAAAGCGTTGCTTCCATCCCTCTGCTTCCGCCACCCTCTCGCCGAGTTCTCGGCCGTCGCGGCCGAGCAGATCCCCGATATCGACCATGCGCGCCGTGAGGTCAGGCACGGCGCCGCCATAGAAGCGATAGGCGCCGAGCGGCGTGAAGTCGATCTGGATGCAGATGGCGCGGCCATCGGATTCGATCTGCACCGGTCCGGGAAACAAGCCGGCCGCAAAGCTCGGCTGGGTATCCGACCGGTCAGGGTCGCGTCCGAGCGCGATGCGGAAGGGGCTTCCAAGACTGATGAGCAACGGCAGGGCCAACGGCGCGGCGTGCCGAAAATTGCTCAGGCCGAGCCCGCGCTCGCGGTAGCAGGAGATCGACGAGACGATGTGCGCCATATGCGCGGGAACAGGCCGTCTGATGACTTCCGGCGCGGTGCTTGCGTCCATGGCGAAGCCTCCGTTGTCATGCGCAGCTTAGCCGGACGACGGGATCGCACCAAGAGACAGGGTCGCTTCCGCAGCATGTCCATGCGCTCGCGTGCCGGCGCGGAACCGATCAACCGCTTCCTGCCGTTGTTGCGGGAAGGCGCGGAGGCGGTGCGATCGCAGCTTCTGTAGCTGCTCCCGCCGCCTCGAAAACGGTGCTATATTTGTCGCAAGCACAAGAGAACAGGGAGGACACCATGAACCACACCATGGTTCCCAGTGATCGCGTGGAGCATGTCGCCGTCTACGGACGCGACGGCACAAGGCTCGGCACGATCGAGCGACTGATGCTGGACAAGACGAGCGGAACGGTCGCCTATGCCGTGATCAAGACCGGCGGGCTGCTCGGTACGCGTCACCATTATCCGCTCCAGTGGAGCGCGCTGAAATACGATCCAGGACGGCAGGCTTTCCAGATCGAGCTGACGCTGGACGAGCTCAGCAGCGGCCCATGCGAATTCGATGGCGACGCGTTCGACTGGGGCGACCGCTCGCGGCCGTACCCGCATCGGCATTACTGGTCGATCTAAAGCGGACGGCTTTAGGTTGAATCGATCGCTGCGGCTCGTTCACCTCTCCCGCAAACGAGAGAGGGAGTGCATCTCCGTCGTTGCAGCAATCATGCCCCATCTCGTCACGCTGTAGCGGCGTCGCAACTTCCGTAGGCGGACCAAATGTCGGCAATGCGGTCCCGATCAGTTCCGGTTGCGCATCCAATCGGCAAGACCGGATAGCGCCGTGTCGAAATCCTGCCGCGCGGCGCTGTCCGTCACCGTCTCTTCCAGCGCGCCGCGCATGCAGAGCATCCACGCGTCGCGCTCGGCATCGCCGATGGCGAAGCCGATATGGCGCTGGCGCAGCCGCGGATGGCCCTTCTCGGGAGAATAGAGCTTCGGGCCGCCCGTCCATTCGGTGAGATAGCGCTTCAAGACGTCCCTGATCAGGCCGAGATCGTCCGCATGCATGGCGCGGATGACCTTCGCCTCCGGCAGCTTATCCATGCGATCGTAGAAACGATCGACCAGACGATCGATCGTGGCGCTGCCGCCGATCCGCTCGAACATGGAGGTGGTGACGTCGGTGGAGGTCATTGGTTGTTCCAAGCTGTCTCTCGGGGTCGCATGTAGTGACATCGTGGCGCGCTTGTCCGGGACGACGGCGGAGTGTGCAGCTCTGGCGAGGTCCAACCTGCCTACAGCGCCACGCTGCGCAGCCCGAAGCTGCGGGCTTCGTTCTGCAGCACCGGTCGCACCGCATCGATCAGCCGCGCAGCTGCTGCATCGACCGAAAGCCCAGCCGTATCCACCACCGCCGTCGCGCGCGAATACAGCGGCTCGCGGCTGAGCAGGATGTTGCGCAGCTCCGCCATGGCGGAGCGGTCGTCCGCCATCGGGCGCAGGTCGCCCTGGCGGCGGACGCGCGCCATGTGCTCCTCGGGCTCGGCCTTCAGCCAGATCGTGTAGAACGAGGCCAGGACCTGGTCGAAGGTCAGGGGCTCGGAGACGATGCCGCCGCCGGTTGCCAGCACCATCAGCTCGTTGCGCGCGAGCAGCTGCTGCAGCGCCGCCTGCTCCATGCGGCGAAAGCCTTCCTGGCCGTACAGCGCGATGATCTCGGCGACCGAGAGGCCGTTCTGCTGCTCGACTTCCTTGTTCAGCTCGACGAAGCTCCAGCCAATCTTCTTCGCCAGCATCCGCCCAAGTGTCGACTTGCCGGCGCCGCGCAGGCCGATCAGCGCGATGCCGCAGAACGGTGCGCGCCGGGGCGCGGTTGCGCTGCCGCCGGAGAGCAGATCCTTGGCCTGGGCAATCTGCGCCGGCGTCGCCTTGCGCAGGAGGTCGCGAAACATCTGCCAGTCCGGCGTCGGATCGGGCGAGGGCAGCAGGTCCTCGAGGTGCGCGCCCATCGCGTCGGAGACGCGGCGCAGCAGCACGATCGAGACATTGCCCTTGCCGCTTTCGAGCTGCGCGATGTAGCGCTCCGAGATCCCCGAGACCTTGGCGAGCACCTTGCGCGACATGCCGCGCAGCGCGCGCATGGTCCGCACACGCTGGCCGAGCTGTTCGAGAAATTGGGATTCGGCGTCGGGACTTTCGGTCATGAGTCTTCTTTACAGGGGTCCTGCGGCGCGCTTTAATGAAACATAGTGCCTGCTGGCATTGACAGCAAGCCGCAGCGGTGTCTTTCTATGAATTATAATTCTAAATTCGGGGGAGATGTTCGTGAGCGAGGGATCCTACAACGCGGTGACCTGGCTGCTCGACCGTAACGTCGAGGAGGGCCGCGGCGACAAGCTCGCCTTCGACGACACCGTCTCGCGGCTCAGCTATGGCGAGCTCCAGCAACAGACCCGGCGCGCCGCCAACATGCTGCGCCGGCTCGGCGTCCGCCGCGAGGAGCGCGTCGCGATGATCATGCTGGATACGGTCGATTTCCCGATCGTGTTCCTGGGCGCGATCCGCGCCGGCATCGTGCCGGTGCCGCTGAACACGCTGCTGACCGCGGACCAGTACGCCTACATCCTCGCCGACTGCCGCGCGCGCGTGCTGTTCGTATCCGAAGCGCTCTATCCCGTCATCAGGGACGTCGTCGGCCGCATGCCGGATCTCGAGCATGTCGTCGTCTCCGGTGCCAAGCAGAACGGCCACAAGCAGCTCGCCGAGGAGCTCTCAGGCGAGAGCGACCGGTTCACCACCGCCGCGACGCATCCGGACGAGCCGGCGTTCTGGCTCTATTCGTCGGGGTCGACGGGCATGCCCAAGGGCGTGCGCCACATCCATTCCAATCTGCAGGCGACGGCGGACACTTATGCGAAGCAGGTGCTCGGCATTCGCGAGAGCGACGTGTGCCTTTCCGCGGCAAAACTGTTCTTCGCCTATGGCCTCGGCAACGCGCTGACCTTCCCGATGTCGGTCGGCGCCAGCGTCATCCTCAACAGCGAGCGTCCGACGCCGGCCCGCATGTTCGACCTGATGAACCGCTACAACCCCTCGATCTTCTATGGCGTGCCGACCTTGTTCGCGGCGATGCTCAACGATGAGACGATGAAGAGCGAGCGCGGCGGCAAGGCGTTACGCATCTGCACCTCGGCCGGCGAGGCGCTGCCGGAATCGGTCGGCAACAGCTGGAAGGCGCGCTTCGGTGTCGACATTCTCGACGGGGTCGGCTCGACCGAGCTCTTGCACATCTTCCTGTCGAACGCGCCGGGCGACATCAAATACGGCTCCTCCGGAAAACCGGTGCCCGGCTATGCGGTGCGGCTCGTCAACGAGGCCGGCCAGGACGTGGCCGACGGCGAGGTCGGCGAGCTCCTGGTCGATGCGCCCTCCGCCGGCGAAGGCTACTGGAATCAGCGCCACAAGAGTCGCCGCACGTTCGAGGGGCCATGGACCCGCACCGGCGACAAATATGTCCGGGACGCGGATGGCCGCTACACCTTCTGCGGCCGCGCCGACGACATGTTCAAGGTCTCCGGCATCTGGGTCTCACCGTTCGAGGTCGAGAGCGCGCTGATCACGCATCCCGCCGTGCTGGAAGCCGCCGTCGTGCCCGAGGCCGATCCGGAAGGGCTGTTGAAGCCGAAGGCCTTCGTCGTGCTGCGGCCGGGCGCGACGACGACGAACCTGCAGGAGGCGCTGAAGGAGCACGTCAAGCAGAAGATCGGCCCGTGGAAATATCCGCGCTGGATCGACGTGGTCGAGTCGCTGCCGAAGACGGCGACAGGCAAGATCCAGCGGTTCAAGCTGCGGGAGGGCGCGCATTGATGGTGCAGGCGGTGGACTCGCCTGCTTACCCTCCCCTGGAGGGGGAGGGTCGGCACGCGATCGAGCGTAGCGAGATGCGTGACGGGGTGGGGTGATCTCTCCACACGGGCGTTGCCTCTGTGGAGAGACTGTCACCCCACCCCGCTTCACATCTCGCTGCGCTCGCTGTGAATCGACCCTCCCCCTCCAGGGGAGGGTGGGCATCTCGGCATTGGCCAGGAATGGGAATTCGACCATGACCAACCTCACCCCCACCGGTTTCCTCAGCATCGGCACCGCCAGCCTCGAATACAAATGGCTCGCGCCGCCAGTCCCAGACGCCCCCACCATCGTCATGCTGCACGAAGGCCTCGGCTCTATCGGCCTCTGGGGCGACTTTCCGGAAAAGCTGCAGCAGGCGACCGGCGCCGGCATCTTCATCTATTCGCGCGCGGGCTACGGCCAGTCCAGCCCGGTCGCGCTGCCGCGGCCGCTCGACTACATGCAGCGCGAGGCGCTGGACGTGCTGCCGAAGCTGCTCGACATGATCGGCTTCAAGCGTGGTCTCCTGCTCGGCCATTCCGACGGCGCCTCGATCGCGACCATCTATGCCGGGGCGCATCAGGATCATCGTCTCAACGGCCTCGTGCTGATTGCGCCGCATTTCATCGTCGAGGACATCTCGATCAAATCCATCGCCGCGATCAAGACGACGTTCGAGACCACGGACCTCAGGACAAAGCTGGCGCGCTGGCACAAGGACGTCGACAACGCCTTCTACGGCTGGAACGGCGCCTGGCTCGATCCGAAGTTCCGCGATTGGGACATCTCGGAATACCTGGCCTATGTCCGCGTCCCCATCATGGTCCTGCAAGGCGCCGACGACCAATATGGCACCTTGCGTCAGGTCGAGATCGC
Organism: Bradyrhizobium sp. CCBAU 51765; assembly: GCF_015291725.1. Taxonomy (GTDB): domain Bacteria; phylum Pseudomonadota; class Alphaproteobacteria; order Rhizobiales; family Xanthobacteraceae; genus Bradyrhizobium; species Bradyrhizobium liaoningense. The sequence continues at coordinate 8,163,971 of NZ_CP030038.1, read as the reverse complement.
GCAGGAAGAATGCTACTGCCCGGTCGATCCGAAGATCATTCCAGGCGCGGGACATTCTCCGCATCGTGAAGCGCCCGGGCCGACGCTCGAGGCGATCGAGCAGTTCGCCAGGGCAGCCCTGCGCGACGATCAGGGTCTGCAAGGACGCGCCGCGTGATGGCGGCTGAGAGTGGGTAGCATGAAACAAAGTGCATGCTATGGATATTGAGGGCTAGACGTATCCGAAAATATGCATTATTGTGCATCTAACGATCAAGCCAAGAACCCATAATCAAGCTCAGGGATGACCCATGGCCGGGGAAGATCGGCGCCTCGCAGGCGGCGCGACATTCATCGATTTCCAGACCGAACCGTCCCGCTACAAGCACTGGAAGCTCGCGGTCGAGGGCGACGTTGCGACGCTGACCATGGACGTCGACGAGAACGGCGGCCTGTTCGAGGGCTACCTGCTCAAGCTCAACTCCTACGATCTCGGCGTCGACATCGAGCTCGCTGATGCGCTCCAGCGCCTGCGCTTCGAGCATCCCGAGGTCAAGGTCGTGGTGATGCGCTCGGGCAAGAACCGCGTGTTCTGTGCCGGCGCCAATATCCGCATGCTGGCGGGCTCGACCCATGCCCACAAGGTCAATTTCTGCAAATTCACCAACGAGACCCGCAACGGCATGGAAGACTCTTCGGAGAATTCCGGCCAGCGCTTCATCACCGTGGTGAACGGCTCGGCCGCCGGCGGCGGCTATGAACTCGCGCTTGCGACCGATCACATCATCCTCGCCGATGACGGCTCGTCCGCAGTTGCGCTGCCCGAAGTGCCGCTGCTCGCGGTGCTGCCCGGCACCGGCGGCCTCACGCGCGTGGTCGACAAGCGAAAGGTACGCCGCGACCACGCCGATTTCTTCTGCACCATCGAGGAAGGCGTGAAGGGCAAGCGGGCGGTGCAGTGGCGCCTCGTCGACGAGATCGCGCCGAATTCCAAGTTGGAAGCCAAGATTGCCGAGCGCGCCAGGGAATTCGCCGCGGCCTCGAAACGCACCGGGAGCGGCAAGGGCATCGCGCTGACGCCGCTCAAGCGCGTGATCGACGACACCAGCATCCGCTACGGCTTCGTCACCGTCGACATCGATCGCGCGGCGCGGATCGCCACCATCTCGATCAAGGCGCCGGAGGCCGCACCACCGGCCGATATCGACGGCATGATGGCGCAAGGCGCCTCGTTCTGGCCGCTCCAGGTCGCGCGCGAGCTCGATGATGCCATCCTTCACTTGCGCATCAACGAGCTCGAGATCGCCATGCTGGTGTTCAAGAGTCATGGCGAGCGCGCCCATGTGCTCGCCTGCGATGCTTTCCTCGAAGCCAACAAGGCGCACTGGCTGGTCAACGAGATCAGGCATTACTGGAAGCGCGTGCTCAAGCGCATCGACGTCACCTCGCGCACGCTGGTGACGCTGGTCGAGCCCGGCTCCTGCTTTGCCGGCACGCTCGCCGAGCTCGTGTTTGCCGCCGACCGCTCCTACATGCTGATCGGCACGCGTCAGGGCGACAACCGCCCGCCGCCGTCGATCGAGCTGTCCGCCATGAATTTCGGTCCGTATCCGATGAGCCATGGCCTGACGCGGCTGCAATCGCGCTTCCAGGCCGATCCGTCCGACGTGGAGCGCGCGGAAGCCACGCTCGGCACCGCGCTTGACGCGGAGCAGGCGGAAGAGCTCGGCCTCGTCACCTTCGCACTTGATGACATCGACTGGGACGACGAGGTCCGCGTGTTCCTGGAGGAGCGCGCCAGCTTCTCGCCGGACAGCCTCACCGGCATGGAAGCGAGCCTGCGCTTCGTCGGCCCCGAGACGATGGAATCAAAGATCTTCGCCCGCCTCACCGCCTGGCAGAACTGGATCTTCCAGCGCCCGAACGCGGTCGGCGAGGAAGGCGCGCTGCGCCGCTACGGCAGCGGCCAGAAGCCGAAATTCGATATGACGCGGGTGTGATGATTTTCGTGTCCCGGGCGCGGCGCAGCGCGAAGCGATGCGACGCAGAACCGGGACCCAGACGGACCAGACAATAGGTCCCGGCTCAGCAGTGCAGCACTTCGCGCCGCACCGCATCCGGGACACGAGACCGATCAAGGAGCACGGCCATGAACATGAACATCATGAACGTCGACTACTCGACCAAGATTCCGAACAACGTCAACCTCGCCGAAGACCGCCAGGTGCTGAAAGCGCTTGAGGGCTGGCATCCCGGCTATATGGACTGGTGGAGCGACATGGGGCCGGAAGGTTTCCAGGAGTCGCTGGTCTATTTGCGCACCGCGTACTCGGTCGATCCGCGCGGCTGGGCCAAGTTCGATTACGTCCGCATGCCCGAATATCGCTGGGGCATCCTCCTTGCGCCGCAGGAAGAGAACCGCGTCGTGCCGTTCGGTGAGCACTACGGCGAGCCGGCGTGGCAGGAAGTCCCGGGCGAGCATCGCGCCATGCTGCGCCGCCTGATCGTGATCCAGGGCGACACCGAACCGGCCTCGGTCGAGCAGCAGCGCCATCTCGGCAAGACCGCGCCCTCGCTCTACGACATGCGCAACCTGTTCCAGGTCAATGTCGAGGAAGGCCGTCATCTCTGGGCGATGGTCTACCTGCTGCAGAAATATTTCGGCCGCGACGGCCGCGAAGAGGCGGACGATTTGCTGCGCCGCCGCTCCGGCGATGCCGACGCACCGCGCATGCTGGGCGCCTTCAACGAGGCGACGCCGGACTGGCTGTCCTTCTTCATGTTCACCTATTTCACCGACCGCGACGGCAAGATGCAGCTGCACTCGCTGGCGCAGTCCGGCTTCGATCCGCTGTCGCGCACCTGCCGCTTCATGCTCACCGAGGAAGCGCACCACATGTTCGTCGGCGAGACCGGCATCACCCGCGTCGTGCAGCGCACCTGCGATGCGATGCGCGCGGCCGGCATCACCGATCCCACCGACATCGCCAAGGTGCGTGCGCTCGGGGTGATCGACCTGCCGACCATCCAGAAGAAGCTCAACCTGCACTACACGCTGTCGCTCGACCTGTTCGGCTCGGAGGTCTCGACCAACGCGGCCAACGCCTTCAACGCCGGCATCAAGGGCCGCTATCACGAGACCCAGATCGAGGACGACCACCAGCTCAAGAACTCCACCTATCCGGTGCTCAAGCTGATCAACGGCGAGATCAAGCTGGTCGACGAGCCGGCGCTGACCGCGCTCAACATGCGCCTGCGCGACGATTACAGCCAGGATTGCGTCAAGGGCATGCTGCGCTGGAACAAGGTGATCTCGACCGCGGGCTATGATTTCAAGCTGACGCTGCCCAACGTCGCCTTCCACCGCCACATCGGCGAGTTCAAGGATGTGCATGCGACGCCCGACGGCATCCTGATCGACGACGCCACCTGGGCCAGGCGCAAGGACGAATGGCTGCCCTCGGCGAGCGACGGCGACTTCATCACCTCCCTGATGCAGCCCGTCACCGAAACCGGCAAGTACGCATCCTGGATCTCGCCGCCCAAGGTCGGCATCGACAACAAGCCCGGCGATTTCGAGTACGTGAAGATCGAGTCGTAACGGCTGCCAGCTACACACTCAGTGTCATCGCCCGGCTTTGACCGGGCGATCCAGTATTCCAGCGACGGTCGTGATTGAGCCGGGAGGTCGCGGTAATCCGGCTCCGGCTCGGCCGTGTTTTGCCCGACGTGTCAATATCATCGCAGCCGCAACGGTCGTTTCCGCGCGGCCAGAAAAACCCCTTGTCGATCAACGGGCTTCCTACTGTGCATGGGGTTGTTTTCGTCGTTTTGGCTTTGAGCCCCATGGCGTGTGACGGGAGGCCGCCGGATCAATCGCTGTCCCACCCGCTGCCCTTGATGCCCGGGTTGGCGTAGACGATGCCGCCATCGACCGCGATGGTCGCGCCAACCACGTAGTCGCCCGCGCGCGAGGCGAGATAGATCGCAGCGCCCGCCATGTCCTCGTCGGTGCCGATGCGGCCCACGGGGACACGCGTCGCCACTTCGTCGGCGTGGTCGCGGGCGGCGCGGTTCATGTCGGACTGGAACGGACCCGGCGCGATCGCTGTGACCACGATGTGGTCGGGGATGAGCTTCACCGCCATGCGCCGCGTCAGATGGATCAGCCCGGCCTTGCTTGCGGCATAGGAATAGGTCTCGGCCGGATTGACGAAGATGCCGTCGATCGAGGCGATGTTGATCACCTTCGCCGGCCGTTCCGCGCTTGCCGATGCGCGCAGCGTGGGCGCCAGCGCCTTGGTGAGGAAGAACGGCGACTTCACATTCAGATTCATCACCTTGTCCCAGCCGCTCTCCGGAAACTCGTCGAACTCCGCGCCCCAGGCCGCGCCCGCATTGTTGACGAGGATGTCCAGCCTGGATTCGCGCTTCTTGAATTCGCTCGCCAGCAGCTCGCAGCCGGCGACCGTGGACATGTCGATCGGCAGGGCGATGCATTCGCCGCCATATTGCGCGGTGAGCTCTTTCGCGGTGGCTTCGCACGGTCCGGCCTTGCGCGCGGTGATGTAGACCTTCGCCGCGCCAGCGCTGAGAAATCCCGCCGCGATCATCTTGCCGATGCCGCGCGAGCCGCCGGTCACCAGCGCGATACGGCCTTTGAGCGAGAACAGATTGTTGAACATGGTGCCTCCCCTTGGTTGGCGCTGGTTGTGAGCGGGGAGGGCTAGGGAGTCAATCTGCGCTGTCGTTCCGCATCAGCGCGCCTGTCCGGCACCGCAGCGCAGCTTGGAGCCGCTACGCCGCGGCGATCCGGCGAAAACCGTTCCACATCGCGGTCGCGGCGCCCGAGGTCAGCACCGGCAGGATGCGCGCGTCCTGGTAGTTGCCATTGAGCGAGACGCGGGGCAGCGCGGTCATGTGGCCGGCATTCTCCGCGAACAGCATGCCGGGCCGTGTCGTCACCGCGGTCTTGAAGCCGGCGGATGCGGCAAGGGCGAACTCGCGCTCGGCCGCGGCCTCGCGATCGCCATAGGGATAGGCGAGATGCAACACGGGGCGCTCCAGCACCCGCTCGATCCGCGCGCGGCTGGCGGCCATCTCCTGCGCAGCGATGTCTTCCGCCTGCTTGGCGAGGTTGCAATGGCTGACGCTATGCGCGCCGATCGTGACCAGCGGATCGGCGGCAAATGTCTTCACCTCGGCCCAGGACAGGCACAGGCTGCGGCACAGCGCTTCCATGTCGACGTCGTACGTCGTGCAGAGCGCTTCGATCTCGCGCTTGAGGTCGTGCTCGCCCGGCAGCGCGCGCAGCCAGTCGTGCAGGCGATCGAACGCCGCCTGCTTGGCGGCAGGCGTCGTCGCATCGAGCCGCAGCGCGGAGTTGCCGATCCTGACGTCGACCTGCTCGGCCTTGGCGATCACGGCCTCCAGCGCCGTCCACCACAATCGTCCGGTGCCCTCGGCAAAATCGCTCGCGACATAGACCGCCAAAGGCGCGTCAAATTCGCGCAGCACCGGCAAAGCATAATCCAGATTGTCGCGATAGCCGTCGTCGAGGGTGAAGGCGGCGAAGCGGCGGTCGAACCGGCCCTGCACCAGCCGCTCATGCAGCTCGTCCATGCTGACGATGTCGATGTCGCGCGAGCGCAAATGGCACAGCGTCGCCCGCAGGAATTCGGGCGTGACTTCGAGATGCCGGTTCGGCTGGAACGCGGCCTCTCGCGCCGGCCGCACATGGTGCAGCATGAAGATGGCGCCGACGCCCGACAAAAGTGGACGCAACAGGTGGTGCGCTCCGCTGAAATAGAGTGCTCCCAGCCCGGCGCGGATGACGTTGTTACGCAGTTGTTTCATGAACGGCTGGGGGGACTCTGGCATTCCGTCCTCAACTTATGGAAGAACCCTTGAAGAAAAAGTTATTCCGATTGTCCACGCGGGGTCCTTGGATCGGCAGCATTTCCGGTTTGACAGCCTGCCAAGGGTTTGTTTTGTCTCCGTTTCCAGAGTTCGGGTCGTCGAATGCAGAAGCTTTTCAGGTGGGCCAGCAAATGGTGGCCAGGGCTGATCCCCCTGGCCGTCATGTGGGGATTTGCGGCCTGGAATAACACCTTACCGGTCGAGGCCGATCTGTCGGCGCGCAGCTCGGCGGCGCTCAAGGATACCGTTCTGGACAAGACACGGATCGTGGTTGATGGCCGCGACGTCGGCCTGGCCGCAGATGCCTTCTCCGAAGAGGGTCGCCGCGACGCCGTGATGGCGGTCGAGACCGTCCCCGGCGTCCGTCTGGTCGACGATCGGACCCGCCTTGTTCCCGAAGCCAAGCCCTTCGTCTGGACCGCCGAGCGCGACGTGGTGCGGGTGACTCTGTCGGGCTCCGCGCCCCTGCCGTCGATGAAGGCCCGGCTGACCGAGGCCGCCCGCAAGGAGGTCGGCGGCGTCGAGGTGGCCGACCAGATGGGGCTGGCCCGCGGTGCGCCGCCGCGCTTCGAGGCTGCCGCGATGCTGTTGCTGGATCAGATCGGCAAGCTCAAGGACGGCAAGATCACGATAACCGACACCAAGGTCAATCTGTCGGGCATGGCGCGCGAGCTCGGCGGCCGCGAGGCGATCGCGGCCGCGCTGAAGAACCTGCCCGAGGGTTTTTCGATCGCCGCCAACGAGATCAAGGCGCCGCCCTACATCTTCCAGGCCTACAAGGATCCGGTGGCCGCGACCGTGACGCTGACCGGCTATGTTCCCGACAACAATGTCCATGCGGCGATCGCCACCAGCGCCGCGCGAAAGTTCTTTACCGAGAAGGTCGTCGACAACCTCAAGGCCAGCATCGGGGCGCCCGGCTCCTTCAGCACGGCCGTGATCCCAGCGCTCGGCGCGCTGTCGCGGCTGTCGACCGGCACGCTTGTCGTCTCCGACCGCGAGGTGAAGCTGTCGGGCGATGCGCTCTACGAAGGCGCTGCCAATGACATCCGCGCAGGGCTCGGCAAGGACTTCCCGAAAAACTGGCAATACAAGCCGGAGATCACGGTAAAGCCTGCGGCAGGCCCGGTCGACGGCACTGTGTGCCAGCAATTGTTCTCGGAGCTTCTGACCAAGGGCAAGATCCGTTTCGCGACCAGGCGTGCGGACATCGATCCCGACTCCGCCGGCATCCTCGATCGTCTCATCGAGACGGCGCTGCGCTGCCCCACTACCAATATCGAGATCGCCGGGCATACCGACGCCGACGGCGAGGATTCCTTCAACCAGGCTCTCTCGGAAAAGCGCGCGCAGGCGGTGATCGACTATCTGGTCAAGGCGGGCCTGCCCGCCAGCCGCTTCACCGCGATTGGCCACGGCAGCACGCAGCCGCTCGCCGGTAACGACACCGATGAAGGCAAGGCCCAGAACCGCCGCATCGAATTTCTGGTGAGGTGACGATGCCCTATCTCGTCTCGTTCCATCTGGGCTGGCTGATCGGCTCGCTGCTGCTGGGCTTCTGCATGGGCTGGATCTCGGTGGTCCAGCGCGGCAAGGGCACCTCGAAGGTGACGGCGCGCTGGCTCGCCGCGCTCGCCGCCGCGCTGGTCGCGGCCTCGCTCGCCCATGTGGTCCCCGGCCGCTTCGGCTACTGGCTCGATCTCGGCCTGATCATGTTCGCCTGCTACCTCGTCGGCTGCACCATCGGTGCGTGGCTGCGCGACCGCGTGGTCTCGCGCACCGCGCCACCAGCCGCTCTGTGATGTTGCTGCGCACCCTCACTGAAGGGACGGGAGGTGCGTCCGCCGCGGCCTTCCGGCGCCTGAGAACGCGTCAACTGGACGCTTCGATCCTCCTCTTTCAACAGTCAGGCCTGCCCCATAGATTGATGTCGGCTTAAGGCGTGACGGAACATTGTGCGGCCGAAATCATCAAAACTTCATGGCGTCTGCGCAGGATTGCCATGGAGATTCGCGTCAAGCCTTGCCGCCGAAAGCGCCAAATCGTGCATCAGGAGCCGTAACCCTGCCTAAAATATTGAAGGCACGTGTTTTTGTTCGGATTGGCGAATTCCACTCCGCCCGAAAACGCGCTAGTGGAGGGGTAGGGGGCATGCGCGTTGCCGGAGCCGAAGGCGAGGGTTCGCTGGGTGCCTGCGCGTCGTCCGCCTGTCCGCCGGCCACCCTGGCCGCCGAAGCGTTGTTCGAGGTCTAGATGCTGGAAGCCATACGCAGGGCGATGTCGTTTCTGCGCCAGAAGCAGGTCCTGCATAAGCTTGGAGTTGTGATCAGCATCGCGGTCATCGGTATCGCTTGCTATGTGCTCTACCACATGCTGCGAGGCATCGATTTCAACGAGGTCCTCGAGGCGATCAAGAGCACCGAGCCGAGTCAGATTGCGATGGCGGCGCTGTTCGTCGCTGCGGGCTATTTCACCCTCACCTTCTACGACCTCTTCGCCACGCGCGCGATCGGCCATGCCCATGTGCCCTATCGCATCAACGCGCTTGCGGCCTTCACCAGCTATTCCATCGGCCACAATGTCGGAGCAAGCGTCTTCACCGGCGGTGCGGTGCGCTACCGCATCTATTCGGCTTATGGGCTGAACGCGATCGACGTCGCAAAAATCTGCTTTCTCGCCGGCCTGACTTTCTGGCTGGGCAATGCCGCCGTGCTCGGTCTCGGCATCGCCTATCACCCGGAGGCCGCCGCCTCGATCGACCAGCTTCCGCCCTGGCTGAACCGGACGCTGGCGCTGATGATCATCGTGGCGCTGATCGGCTACGTGGTCTGGGTCTGGACCCAGCCGCGGGTGGTCGGCCGCGGCCCCTGGACCGTGGTGCTGCCGGGCGGCCCGCTGACGCTGCTTCAGATCGCGATCGGCATCGTCGATCTCGGTTTCTGCGCGTTGGCGATGTATGTCCTGGTGCCGGACGAGCCCCATGTCGGGTTCGTCGTGGTTGCGGTGATCTTCGTCTCGGCCACCCTGCTCGGCTTTGCCAGCCATTCCCCGGGGGGGCTCGGCGTGTTCGACGCCGCCATGCTGGTCGGCCTCTGGCAGATGGACCGGGAGGAGCTTCTGGGCGGCATGCTGCTGTTCCGCGTCCTCTATTATCTGTCTCCCTTCGTCCTATCTGTAATCTTGCTGACGCTTCGCGAAGTTATCATCGGCGCGCGATCGAAGCGCTTGCACCAGGCGGCGCTCAAGCTGGACCCCGGCCCGGCGCGTGAAGCCGCCTATGTGCGAGAGCGTAGCGACAGCGGCGCCTGACCGGTGCCAGGTCCTTAAGACAAGGCCCTTAAGACAAGGTCCTTAGGACAAGTCCCCCAGGAGAAGCCCGCCCCGATGGCGATCGACGCCCCATCTTCTCCCCCCGCCCAGCCCTGGTCCGACCGGCTGCGGCACTCGACCGTCATCCTGATCGCCGCGGCGCTGGCCCTCTCCGTCGTGGTCTCGCTCGGCGAATTGTCCGTGCTGCACGCCGCGATTGTGTTCCTCTGCATCGCGGTGGCTGCCCTGATCCCGTGGCGGCTGCACGATCCCGCCGCCTCACGCGATGATGTCAGGCGGATCAACCCGGTCGAGAGCGCGGCGGTGGCTGCGGTGGTCGCCGGCATGCCGGATCCGGCGGTGCTGCTCGACCGCGCCGGCCGCGTCATCCATCTCAACGCCGCGGCCGCCCAGCTCGCGCCGGCGCTGCGCAAGAACGAACTCGCCCAGTTCGCGCTGCGCTCGCCGGAGATCATCACGGCGCTGCGCGAGGCGATCGCCACCACCGAGCCGCGGCGCGCGACCTATCTCGACCATGTTCCGGTCGATCGCTGGATGGAGCTCATGATCACGCCGGTGCCGGTGCCGACCAGCTTCGGCGGCGCCGATAAATGCATGCTGATGACCTTCCACGACCAGACCCCGCTACGCCGGGTCGAGGAGATGCGCGCCGACTTCGTCGCCAATGCCAGCCACGAGCTGCGCACGCCGCTGGCCGCGCTGTCGGGCTTCATCGACACCCTCCAGGGTCAGGCCAAAGACGATCCCAAGGCGCGCGAGCGCTTCCTCGGTATCATGCACAACCAGGCCACGCGGATGGCGCGCCTGATCGACGATCTCTTGTCGCTGTCGCGGGTCGAGCTGTCGGCCCATGTCCGGCCCGACACCCTGGTCGACCTCATACCGATCATCCGCCAGGTCGCCGACGGTCTCGAGCCACTGGCGCGCGAGCGCCAGGTCGAGGTGGAGATCGATCTGCCGGAGCCGCCGGTGATGATCGCGGGGGACCGCGAGGAACTGCTCCGCCTGTTCGAGAACCTGATCGAGAACGCGCTCAAATACGGCGCCTCCGGCGGACGCGTCATCGTGTCGCTGACATCAGGCGTCGCCACGGATGGAACTCAGGAAATCCGGGTCCTGGTCCGCGATTTCGGGCCCGGCATCGCGCCCGAGCACCTGCCGCGGCTGACCGAGCGCTTCTACCGGGTGGACGTCGGCGACAGCCGCTCGCAAGGCGGAACCGGGCTCGGATTATCGCTGGTGAAACATATTCTTAACCGTCATCGCGGCCGGCTTCTGATCGAGAGCGTGCCCAGGCAGGGCGCGACTTTCACGGCGTGTTTTCCCCAGGCGAAGATTTCGGCTGCGGCCTAAAAATCAAGCGAATTCAATTGCTTGGTTGTGTCATCCAGCTGTCATGAAACCTTCGTAAAAGCACAGCCGACCGCTCCTAAACGGGCGGCACGGGGAGCGCGATCGGGCGCGGATGGCGCTTCGCTCCCCTGTATGGAGACCAGCATGAATTTCCTCAAAACTATGGTCGTTGCTGGCTTGGTCGCCGCATCGACGACGGCAGCCTTTGCGGCCGACATCACCGGCGCCGGCGCGACGTTCCCGTTCCCGCTCTATTCCAAGTGGGCTGACGCCTACAAAAAGGAGACCGGCAACGGTTTGAACTACCAGTCGATCGGTTCGGGCGGCGGCATCAAGCAGATCCAGGCCAAGACCGTGACCTTCGGCGCGAGCGATATGCCCCTCAAGCCCGAGCAGCTTGAAAAGGACGGAATGATCCAGTGGCCGCAGGCGATGGGTGCCTTGGTGCCGGTCGTCAATCTCGAAGGGATCAAGTCGGGCGAGCTGGTGTTTTCTGGTGAGTTGCTGGGCGACATCTATCTGGGCAAGGTCAAGACCTGGAATGACCCGGCGATCGCCAAGCTCAATCCCAAAGTGAAGCTCCCCTCGGACGCCATCACCGTCGTGCGTCGGTCGGACGGCTCCGGCACCACGTTCATCTGGACCGATTTCCTTTCCAAGACCAATGCCGAGTGGAAGACGAAGGTCGGTGCCGGTACCGCTGTCGAGTGGCCGACGGGTGTTGGCGCCAAAGGCAATGAAGGCGTCGCTGGCAATGTCAGCCAGACCAAGAACTCGATCGGCTATGTCGAGTATGCCTATGCCAAGCAAAACAAGCTGACCTACGGTGCCCTGATCAACAAGTCTGGCAAGACCGTGCAGCCGACCGTTGCGGCCTTCCAGGCTGCAGCCGCCAACGCCGACTGGGCCGGCTCCAAGAACTACTATGTGATCCTGACCGACCAGCCCGGCGAAACGTCGTGGCCGATTACCGGCGCGACCTTCATCTTGATGCACAAGGATGCGACCGACAAGGCGGCGTCCCAGGAAGCCATCAAGTTCTTCAAGTGGGCGTTCGAGAAGGGCGACAAGATGGCAGAGGAGCTCGACTACATCCCGATGCCCGACACGGTCGTGAAGCAGATCGAGAAGACGTGGGCTGCCGAGATCAAGAGCTGATTGCAGCGTACTGAAACTCGCGCTCCGCCTCGGCGGGCGCGAGTGAAAGAGCGGCCCGGAATCCCAGGATTCCGGGTCCTTGAGACCACCGGGAACGACGCGGGCAAACCGTCGAAAACGACCGCCTTTGGCGGCATGCAGATGGCGTAAGGCAAAACAGGGGATCGGCGTGGCAGAGATGGCCGTTCAGAGCGATGTAATCGACGATGCCGGACCGTATGATCGCGCCAAGGCCTTGGGCGCGTTCAAGCTCGGTGACGTCACCTTCTACTGGATCACGCGGCTTTCCGCGATCTCGGTGCTGCTCATTCTCGGCGGCATCATCATTTCGCTGATCGTGGGCGCCTTCCCGGCGATCAAGGAATACGGCCTGTCGTTCCTGTGGACGCAGCGCTGGGCCCCTTCCGCCGATCCGCCCGTGCTCGGCGCGCTCGGGCCGATGTACGGCACGCTCGTCACCTCCTTCATCGCGATGCTGATCGCCATTCCCGTCGGTCTCGGCATTGCGATCTTCCTCACCGAGCTTTGTCCGCAATGGCTGCGCCGCCCGATCGGCATGGCGATCGAGCTGCTCGCCGGCATTCCCTCGATCATCTACGGCATGTGGGGCTTCTTCGTGCTGGGCCCGTTCCTGGCCAACACGTTCCAGCCTTTCATGATCAAGATCTTCGACGGCGTTCCTGTGCTGGGCGCGATCTTCGCCGGTCCCCCGTCCTATCTCAGCCTGTTCAATGCCGCGCTGATCCTCGCCATCATGGTGCTGCCCTTCATCACCTCGATCTCGGTCGACGTGTTCAAGACGGTGCCGCCGGTGCTGAAGGAAGCCGCCTACGGCGTCGGCTGCACCACGTGGGAAGTCGTGCGCAGCGTGGTGATCCCCTATACCCGCGTCGGCATCATCGGCGGCGTCATGCTGGCGCTGGGTCGCGCGCTCGGCGAGACCATGGCCGTGACCTTCATTATCGGCAATTCGTTCCGCATCTCTTCATCGATTTTCGCCCCGGGCACCACGATCTCGGCGGCGATCGCATCCGAGTTCGCCGAGAGCGACGGCCTGCACCAGTCCGGCCTGATCCTGCTCGGCCTGCTCCTGTTTGTGCTGACGTTCTTCGTGCTCGCAGCCGCGCGGCTGATGCTGATGCGTCTGGAAACCAAGGCCGGGAAGTGAAGCCATGAACCCGATCTATTCACGCCGCCGCCGCTGGGACGTCATCATCCGCGGGCTCTGCATCGCCGCCGCCGCCTTCGGCGTCACCTGGCTCGCGCTGATCCTGATCACGCTCCTCTACAACGGTCTGGCCGGGCTCAACCTTCAGGTCTTCACCGCAGACACGCCGCCGCCCGGATCGACCGAGGGCGGCCTGCGCAACGCGATCGTCGGCTCGCTGATCATGACCGTGATCGGCGTCGGCATTGGCGCGCCGCTCGGCCTGTTCGCCGGTACCTATCTCGCCGAGTACGGCCGCAACGACAAGCTGACCTCGGTGATCCGCTTCATCAACGACATCCTCTTGTCGGCGCCCTCGATCATCATCGGCCTGTTCATCTACGGTGCGGTCGTGGTGCCGATGCGAGGCTTCTCGGCAATCGCCGGCGCGCTGGCGCTCGCCGTGATCGTGATCCCGGTCGTGGTGCGCACCACGGAGGACATGCTGCTGCTGGTGCCGAACCCGCTGCGTGAAGCCGCCAGCGCACTCGGTCTGCCGCGTTCGCTGGTGATCAAGCGCATCGCCTACCGTGCGGCGCGCTCAGGCCTCATCACCGGCGTGCTGCTCGCCACCGCCCGCGTCGCGGGCGAGACCGCGCCGCTGCTGTTCACCGCGCTGTCGAACCAATTCTTCAGCCTCGGCCTGGACAAGACGATGGCCAACCTGCCGGTGACCATCAACAACTTCGTGCAGAGCCCCTACGCCTATTGGAAGCAACTCGCCTGGAGCGGGGCGCTGCTGATCACCCTGACTGTGCTTGCCCTGAACATTGGCGCCCGCATCCTTGGTGCCGAGAGGACCGCAAAATGAGTGAAATGTCTATTTCCGTAAGCGCGCCGACCGTTCATCCCGGCTCGCAGCCGCTGCCCGAGGCGCCTGCCAAGGTCACCGCGCGCAACCTCAATTTCTACTACGGTGAGCACCATGCGCTGAAGAACATCAATCTGGCGCTGGGCACCAATCGCGTCACGGCCTTCATCGGCCCGTCCGGCTGCGGCAAGTCGACCCTGCTGCGCATCTTCAACCGGATGTACGACCTCTATCCGGGCCAGCGCGCCACCGGCCAGCTGTTGCTCGACCACACCAACATCCTCGACCCCAAGCTCGACCTCAATCTGCTGCGCGCCCGGGTCGGCATGGTGTTCCAGAAGCCGACCCCGTTCCCGATGACGATCTACGAGAACATCGCCTTCGGCATCCGCCTCTACGAGAAGATATCGAAGTCCGAGATGGACGATCGCGTGGAGAAGGCGCTGCGCGGCGGCGCGCTGTGGAACGAGGTCAAGGACAAGCTCAATGCCTCCGGCCTGTCGCTCTCTGGCGGCCAGCAGCAGCGCCTCTGCATTGCCCGCACCGTCGCGGTCCGGCCCGAGGTGATCCTGTTCGACGAGCCGTGCTCGGCGCTCGACCCGATCTCGACCGCCAAGGTCGAGGAGCTGATCCAGGAACTGTCCGAGAACTACACGATCGCGATCGTCACGCACAACATGCAGCAGGCGGCGCGCGTCTCCGACAAGACCGCCTTCATGTATCTCGGCGAGTTGATCGAGTTCGACGACACCAGCAAGATCTTCACGTCGCCGAGCGACCGGCGCACGCAGGATTACATCACCGGCCGGTTCGGCTGAGGAGACGGAACATGGGTTCTGAACATACCGCAAAGGCTTTCGATACCGACCTCCAGGAACTCACTCGCCTGGTCGCCGAGATGGGCGGCATCGCCGAGCGCATGATCGTCGATTCCGTCGACGCGCTGATCCGCCGCGACGTCACGCTCGGTCAGCGCGTCGTCGCCACCGACGCCGAACTCGACGCGCTGCAGAAGCGCATCGAGGAGCGCGCCGTGCTCACCATCGCCCGCCGCCAGCCGATGGCCGTTGATCTGCGCGAGATCGTCGGGGCCATGCGCGTCGCGACCGATCTCGAGCGCATCGGCGATCTCGCCAAGAACATGGGCAAGCGCGTCGCGGCGCTGGAGACGGATTTTCATCCGCTGAAACTGTTCCGCGGCCTGGAGCACATGACCGACCTCGTGCAGCAGCAGGTCAAGTCGGTGCTGGACGCCTATGCCGCGCACGATCTGCCGGCAGCGATGGCGGTGTGGAAGGGCGACGAGGAAGTCGATGCCATCTGCACCTCGCTGTTCCGCGAACTCCTCACCTACATGATGGAGGATCCGCGCAACATCTCGTTCTGCATCCATTTGATGTTCTGTGCCAAGAACATCGAGCGGATCGGCGACCACGCCACCAACATCGCCGAGACCGTGTTCTACATGATCGAGGGCCAGGCGATCACCGACAAGCGGCCGAAGGGCGACATGACGACCTTCGCCACGACGGTGCCGAATACCTAAACGGTGCCGAATACCCAAGGAGCGACGACAACATGGGCGCACGCATTATGGTGGTTGAGGACGAGGAAGCTCTCACCGAGCTTCTTCGCTACAACCTCGAAGGCGACGGCTATGACGTTGAGACGGTGATGCGCGGCG
This sequence comes from Bradyrhizobium sp. CCBAU 51765, assembly GCF_015291725.1. Classification (GTDB taxonomy): domain Bacteria; phylum Pseudomonadota; class Alphaproteobacteria; order Rhizobiales; family Xanthobacteraceae; genus Bradyrhizobium; species Bradyrhizobium liaoningense. The sequence continues at coordinate 8,148,530 of NZ_CP030038.1, read as the reverse complement.
ATGATGCCGACACCCGCCTCAAGGAGCACATTCCCGATCTGATCGTGCTCGACTGGATGCTGCCGGGCCTGTCGGGCATCGAGCTGTGCCGGCGGCTGCGTACCCGTCCCGAAACCAAGCAGCTTCCGATCATCATGCTGACCGCGCGCGGCGAGGAAAGCGAGCGGGTGCGGGGACTTGCGACCGGTGCCGACGACTACATCGTCAAGCCGTTCTCGGTGCCGGAGCTGCTGGCGCGCGTGAAGGGCCTGCTCAGGCGCGCCAGCCCCGAACGGCTCGCCACCGTGCTCGCCTATGGCGACATCGAGCTCGACCGCGACAAGCGCCGCGTGGCGCGTTCGGGCCGGCCGATCGATCTCGGCCCGACCGAATATCGTCTGCTGGAGTTCTTCCTGGAGCATCCCGGCCGCGTGTTCTCGCGCGAGCAGCTGCTCGACAGCGTCTGGGGCCGTGACATCTACATCGACGAGCGCACTGTCGACGTCCATATCGGCCGCCTGCGCAAGCTGCTCAATCTCGGCCGCGAGCAGGACCCGATCCGCACCGTCCGTGGCGCCGGCTATGCGCTGGACGATCGGTTTGCGAAGGCGGAACAGACGTAAAGCTCTGAACTAGCGAGTGTTGGCTTAGCGAGTGCGGCAGCGATCTCGGCCGTCATCCCGGGGCGCGCGCGCCGCGCGAGCCCGGGATCCATAACCACAGGGCTTTGTTTGGCGAAGACTCGGAGTGACCATCTCGCGCAACAGACTGCGCCTTGTGGTTATGGATCCCCGCCTCCGCGGGGATGACACCGAGTAAGTCGAGCCGTCATCGTGTGACGGCTGCAGTCAGCTAAATCCGCAAATTCACCGCGTGCCCGGCTTCGCCGGTGCGCGCCGGCGATCCGCGGCGGGTTGATACGCCACACGCGAATGCTGGGCGCAGTAGGGCAGGCCGGAGAGCGCCTTCCCGCCGCAGAAGAAGAAATCCGGGCTCGAGGGATCGCCGACCGGCCAGTGGCAGGTCGCCTCGTTCAATTCCAGCAGCGACAGCCGCTGGCTCATCGGCACCACGTTGTCGTAGGTAACGGGCTCGGCTTCCACCTCGACCTCGAAGGCCTGCGCCAGCGCGGTGTTGCCGCGCGAGACGGGGCGGGTCACCCGCATCATGTGCTGCGCAGGCCGTGCCTTGCGCGGCCGTGGCGCTGCCGACGAAGGGCTCTTGGCGCGGCCGGACAAGCCGAGCCGGTGCACTTTGCCGATCACGGCATTGCGGGTCACATTGCCGAGCTCAGCCGCGATCTGGCTGGCCGAAAGTCCGGCCTCCCAGAGCTTCTTCAGCTGCTCGACGCGATCATCGGACCAGGTCAAAACCGTCATTGCACCCTTTCCCTCGCTGCGCGCCTGCCATCCTGGGGCCTTCGCAGCGATTGCCTAAGCCTTGAAAAACCCGTGCCGCCAGAATCCCTTAAGGCTCGCCGGGCGCGCTCAAGACGCCCGAACGTTTACGCCGGTACATGAGGACTTAAGGGATCAGAACTGCTGCACGAGATGTCGTATCTGACAGTCCAAACGCTACAATATGGCGTGACTCCCGCGCAAGAGTCCGCCGACTCGCGTCCACATGTTCCGTGGTGAAAATCCCGCAAAATCGGCACCGCAAGACTACGGATTCAGCGTTTCGCGGGGCTTTCCGGGCGGCATTGACACCCGTCTTGCCAGGCATAAGATAGTCCCGCGTGCCGCCCTTAAAAGGCGGCACGTTTCGTTTTCCGGGCCGGTCAATGGTGCGTTGCGCAATGCACGCGTCACACCGTCCGCAACATTCAAGTGACGTCATGACCAACAGCGCCGCGCCGCATTTGCTCCCCGTTTTCGCCAGGGCCGACCTCGGTTTCGAGCGCGGAGAAGGCTGCTGGCTGATCGCGACCAATGGCGATCGCTATCTCGATTTCACCTCCGGCGTGGCGGTGAATGCGCTCGGCCATGCGCACCCCACGCTGGTCAAGGCGTTGCAGGAGCAGGCGACGAAGCTCTGGCACATGTCGAACCTGTTCCAGAGCCCGGACGGCGAGAAGCTCGCGGCGCGTCTGTGCAATGAAAGTTTTGCCGACTTCGTGTTCTTCTGCAATTCCGGCGCCGAGGCGTTGGAAGGTGTGATCAAGCTGGTGCGCCACCATCACTTCTCCAAGGGGCATCCCGAGCGCTATCGCATGATCACATTCGAGGGCGCCTTCCATGGCCGCACGCTGGCGACGCTGGCCGCCACCGGTTCTGCAAAATATCTCGAGGGCTTCGGTCCGCCGATGGACGGCTTCGACCAGGTGCCGCATGGCGACCTGGAAGCCGTGAAGAAGGCGATCGGCCCGCACACCGCCGGCATTCTCATCGAGCCGATCCAGGGCGAGGGCGGCGTTCGTTCTGCGCCTCCCGCGTTCCTGAAGGCGCTGCGCGAGCTCTGCAACGAGCGCGGCCTATTGCTCGCCTTCGACGAGGTGCAGACCGGCATGGGCCGCACCGGCGAACTCTTTGCCTACAAGCGCACCGGCGTCGTGCCCGACGTGATGTCGCTTGCGAAGGCGCTCGGTGGCGGTTTCCCGATCGGCGCGGTGCTCGCCACCGCGGACGCTGCGCGCGGCATGGGGCCGGGCTCGCACGGTTCGACCTTCGGCGGCAATCCGCTCGCCATCTCGGCCGCGAACGCCGTGCTCGACGTCATGCTCAAGCCCGGCTTCTTCGATCACGTGCAGAAAATGTCGCTGCTGCTGAAGCAGAAGCTCGCCTCCGTGATCGATCGCCATCACGATGTCGTCAGCGAGGTGCGTGGCGAGGGGCTCCTGATCGGCATCAAGGCCGTGGTGCCCTCGGGCGATCTCGTCGCGGCGCTGCGCGCCGAAAAATTGCTCACCGTCGGAGCCGGCGACAATGTCGTGCGCTTCCTGCCGCCCTTGATCGTTACCGAGGCGGAGATCGAAGACAGCGTCGGGCGGCTCGAACGCGCCTGCACTGCGATCTCGTCCAGCCAGACCAAGCGGGCGGCAAGCTGATGAGCAAGACGCCGATTAAAGCTCCAAAGCACTTTTTGGACATCAACGAGCTGCCGCTGTCGGAGCTCAAGAGCATGCTCGCCGCCTCGTCCGCCATGAAGGCGAAGCAGAAGGCGCACCAGCCAGTCAGGCCGCTCGAAGGCAAGACGTTGGCGATGATCTTCGAGCGGCCCTCGACGCGGACGCGGGTGTCGTTCGATGTGGCCATGCGCCAGCTCGGCGGCGAGCCCATCATGCTCACCGGCGCCGAGATGCAGCTCGGTCGCGGCGAGACCATCGCCGATACCGCGCGGGTGCTGTCGCGCTATGTCGATGCCATCATGATTCGCATTCTCAATCACGAGGCGCTGCTGGAGCTTGCGGCCTATGCGACCGTGCCCGTGATCAACGGCCTGACGCGGCGGTCGCATCCCTGCCAGGTGATGGCCGACCTCATGACCTATGAGGAGCATCGCGGCCCGATCGAGGGCAAGACGGTGGCCTGGACCGGCGACGACAACAACGTGCTGGCGTCCTGGGCGCATGCCGCCGAGCGCTTCAAATTCCAGCTCAACGTCGCAACGCCTCCGGAGCTCGCGCCGAAGAAGGCAATGCGCGACTGGATCAAGACATCAGGCGCGCCGATCGTGCTCGGCACCGATCCGGAAGCCGCCGTGCGCGGCGCCGATTGCGTCGTCACCGACACCTGGGTGTCGATGGGCGACAAGGAGGGCGAGCATCGCCACAACGTGCTCAAGCCCTACCAGGTCAATGCCAAGCTGATGTCGCTGGCCAAGCCCGATGCGCTGTTCATGCACTGCCTGCCGGCCCATCGCGGCGAGGAGGTCACGGATGACGTGATCGACGGCCCGCAATCGGTCGTTTTCGACGAGGCCGAGAACCGCCTGCATGCGCAGAAGGGCATTCTGGCCTGGTGCTTCGACGCGGTGAAGTAGGCGCGCTGGAAGCCCGGCTGCGGCCTCACAAGCAATTGTCGTCCCGGATCTGCGCTTACGCTTGTCCGGGACGACATCGAGTTCGAGGTGGCTTGATACGGTTCAATCCGCGCCCCGCAACACGCCCCGCGCCCCCTTCCATTCTCAGCCCTCCGACCCCAGATAACGCGCCATGGTTTCCCAATCCCCTGACATGAAAACCGGGCCCGAAGGCCCGGTTCGCGCACCATCAGCGGTTCCGATCGACGACGCCGTGCTGCCTTACGAGGTCGACGCGCTCGATGTGCGCGGGCGGCTGGTGCGGCTCGGCCCGGCGCTGGACGATATTCTGACCAAGCACGATTATCCCGCACCCGTCGGCAAGCTGCTCGGTGAAGCCATCGTGTTGACGACGCTGCTCGGCACCGCGCTGAAATTCGAAGGTCGCTTCATTCTTCAGGCCCAGACCGACGGTCCGGTGTCGTTCCTGGTCGTCGACTACATGGCGCCGGATCGCCTGCGCGCCTATGCGCGCTTTGACGCCGAGCGCCTCGGCGAGGCCAAGGACGCCGGCACGCTGCTCGGCCGCGGCCATCTCGCCATGACCATCGACCAGGGCCCGGATATGAGCCGCTACCAGGGCCTGGTCGCGCTCGACGGCGGCAGCCTGGAAGACGCCGCGCACGAATATTTTCTCCGCTCCGAGCAGATCCCGACGCGCGTGCGACTTGCGGTCGGCGAGGAGTGGCGCTCGAGCGACGGCGGCAAGCATCGCTGGCGGGCCGGGGGCATGCTGATGCAGTTTCTGCCGAAGGCGCCGGAGCGCGCCCGGCAGGCCGATCTGCATCCCGGCGATGCGCCTGAAGGTGTCGAAGTGCACAGTGTCGCCGAAGATGACGCCTGGGTCGAGGCGCGTTCGCTGATCGAGACCGTCGAAGACGTCGAGCTGATCGATCCCGAACTCTCGGGCGAGCGGTTGCTGTTCCGTCTGTTCCACGAGCGCGGCGTGCGCGTGTTCAATCCGCAGGATCTCAAGGCGCAGTGCTCCTGCTCGCGCAATGCGGTCGCCTCGATGCTGAAGAGCTTTTCGCCGGACGATCGTGCCGCCATGGTCAAGGACGACAAGGTCGTCGTCACCTGCGAGTTCTGCTCGTCGGTGTACCAGTTCACGCCGCACGAGGCGGGCGCGGAATAGGCGTAAGCGTTCAAGGAAATGGCGGGCATGGCACGTTGCTCCTTCGCAACGTCGCGTGCGCCTGTCCGTAACTGGGCGCAAGCGCGGTCCGGACGCGTGCTTTCGGTTCGGGGTACTTCCTGGATTACGCTTCGCTCCATTTGAACTTCGCGCGCTATTGCCGGCAACTGGTATGCCACTTGCCATGCAACCCTGCACGGATATGCTGGCCCAACCGACACGTGAGAGGAGCGCGGCGTGGCCAAAAATATCGGGTTGATATCCGAGGGGGAGGGCCCGCCAGATCCCGCCGATGTTGACGGATTCACGAGATGGTTGCGCCAGAAGCCACGTCAGTGGTCAGGGACTATTGCTTGCCGAGCCGCGTTGCGCATGCTCCCATTGTTGTCCTCCTATCATTATTCGGCTGATGTTGTCTTGTCCTTCTTTCGCGCAGCGGCGATCTCGCGGTTCGCCGCGAGATTTCCAGATAGCGAAATCTATCCAAGTGAAAGAACTAACGAGGCTGCTATTCGCGCGGCGTCCTTTACCCGCGCGGAATCTGCTAGTACGTCCGGGGGAGTCGTTCTCGTTGTTCTTGATGCGGTCGCTCGCGCCGCCGATGCTGCTCATTTAATTCGCATTGAGGCAGCTCATGCCGCTGCCTCAGCTGCAGACGCAGCTATCGCCGTTGTCGCCGCCGCTGCAGCCGATGCCGAGACAACCGATGCCGCTACCAACGCCGCAGCCCGCGCTGCCGTTCGAGCGATGAGCGACGAGCTTCGGTCCGACGCAAGACGGCTTCTCGAAGGCGCTATTCCGGCTCAGCAAATCTTGGCCGCCCCGCTTTGGACTGGGCTGCCTCCCGCGCGAATCGGGGGAGCTTGGCAAGGATTGATGCGCGATCTGCACCGCGGCGGTGCCCACTGGTCGGTCTGGATTGACTGGTATGATGGCTTCCTGCAAGGGGCTCTGGAGGATCGCGAGGATTATCACGCTGCCTTCACGGACCTTCCCGCGGAATTGCCGTGGAAACGCGGTGCCGCGGCCGTTAACATCGAGATCACTCGGCGGCTTGGCGCTTTGGCTGCGACTAAGCCGGCGGCGGCCCCCGAGAAAGACACGCTCGCACGCCTCGCAGAGGTAGCCAGCCCACAGCCGATGCTGACCAGCGAAGGCAAGCTTGATGCGATCTCGAATCGGTCCTTCGATGTGCCAACTGCTGATGACGACCTTATCACCCTGCCGCTGCGTCAGATAAATCTGATCACGATCATTCTGAGCGACCTGCCGCGAAATGCGCCTGGTCATCTCAGAGCATCCCTGAAGTCCTATGAGCAGGAGTTAAGGGCGCGTGGCGTCCAGCCCATTCTTCCCCTGTTGAAGGATGACGCCGACATTATCGCGGCAGCCGTGCGGGCGCCGCTGACAGAGGATGAATGGCTCGATCCCGGCCAGCGCACGGCGTTCGATCGATTCGATGAAAATCACGGTCTCTTCGTTAAACATTTTCCGCTCGATGTGGAACGAGAGGCTCTTTATGCGCGGATAGGTCTCGATGAGGCGAAGGCGTCCGGCAAAGAATTGGTCGAACCGTTCGAGAAAGTAGCTGAAGCTGCGCGGGATGCGCATCGATCAGGTGCAGTTACCGATAACTTCGTGATAGTTGTCGAAAAAATGACCGAGTTGGCGCGGGTTCTGTCTACGCAGCCGGCGGCGCCAGCTGTGTCTCCGAAAGGCGCTCCCGATCTAAAGATATCTCCAAATGAGCGGGTGCAGCCGATCACCACGAAGAAACGGGTCTTGTTTGGGTCGCTCGGATTCTATAGCGCGAGCTTTGGCATTATCGGTTCTCTTGGCACAATTGCGACCTTGGACTACGCCGCCTTGGCAGCCAGGCTTAGGGAAGCCATCGAGGCGCTATCCCGCTTCATTCCCTAACTCTCTGCTCGTTAAATGGTGCGCGTGCGTGTTTCGCCAGCCCGTCAATCCCTTGCGCCGAAAATATTCCACTTTACCGAAATTCGATTTTGTCGTATGTCTCGCTCATCCCGGCTCACCCAAGAGGGGCGACTTGTAGTCGTCATGTTCGCGAGCCGGGGTTGCGGTGGACGCGGCAGCGTCGGCATGAGAGGTGCGGGCAGGGCGGGTAGTCCCTGTGAGCCCGTGGCCGCGTGCGGACGACGGCGCTGCTAGGCTTCGTCTCGTCTGTAAGTTTCCGGCTCTGTCGACGGAGTCAGGGAATACTGCGGGTGAAATGGCGGGCCGTGCGTACGGCAAAACCGTGTGGTCCTGGCCGTCGTTGCCACGGTCAAGCTGTTCGAAGATGCGCGCGAGCCCAACCGGGTGGACGGCATCGTCAATTCGAACGGTGAGGGAGGCCAGAAGGAATGGTCGGCTCCCGGGAGATCACGGCATAAGCCGTCCAGCCATCGCGCAGGGAAGGCCGAGTGATCGGCGACACCTGCATGCTGATGTGCGGTTCTTCTGCGTGCATCATTCGCGCAGCAGACCGCGGGTGCCAGCCGGCACCCGGCCTTCCCTGCGCCCTCTTGGATTTACGAGGGTGGAGCGACGAAGCAAAGCTCGGGCGAAACGCGCCGCGAGGATGAGAAGGCGTGTCTGCAAGCTGAGCCGCGTACCACAATCTCGATCTCGTAGGGTGGGCAAAGCGCAAGCGTGCCCACGTTGCTTATGGAAGGAGATCGTGGGCACGGCGCTATGCGCCTTTGCCCACCCTACGGCGCCTGCGCTCCGCCCCCTAATTCAACACCCGCTTGTTGTCGGGACTGTCGAGCGAGAACGTCGGCACGTCGATCTCGAAGCGCTCGCCGGTTTCGCTGACCATCTGGTAGCGGCCGGTCATGAAGCCCGAGGCGGTCGAGAGCGGCACGCCGGAGGTGTATTCGAAGCGCTCGCCGGGGGCCAGGATCGGCTGCTCGCCGACAACCCCCTCGCCCTTCACCTCCTGCTGGCGGCCGGAGGCATCGGTAATGATCCAGTGCCGCGTCTTGAGCTGCACGGTCTCCTCGCCCGAATTGGTGATGACGATGGTGTAGGACCAGAAATAGCGCGAGCGGTCGGCCGACGACTGCTCCGGAACAAAGTTCGGCTCGACGGTCACTTCGATCTGACGGGTCACGGCGCGGTACATGGTTGCTATAATAGCCAAATTCGTCCCGGGAACCAAACGCCACAGACGGCTTTGGCGACATCGTCCCGCCAGAATTCGAAGGGAAGGACACCCCAGAGGGAGATTCCCTTATATGATCCGGGCCGCTTTGCGAGACGACGGCGGGACCCCTACATTCTTTCAACGTCGCGTTTTTGCGGAAGGGTTCTTAGGCCCCGATGACCATTGCCGACCAAGTGACGGGATCGACGATCGCGGGGACCGCGGAGGCCAGGCCCGCAGGGACCAAGCCGCGCGCTGCCGCGCCGGCCATCACGCTGCCGGCCATCGGCGAGCGCGAGCTCCGGCTCGATCTGTTCCGCGGGCTCGCGCTGTGGCTGATCTTCATCGACCACCTGCCGCCGAGTCTGCTGACCTGGTTCACGATCCGCAATTACGGTTTCAGCGACGCGACGGAGATCTTCATCTTCATCTCCGGCTACACGGCCGCCTTCGTCTACGGCCGGGCGATGCTGGAGAGCGGCGTCGTCATCGCCACCGCGCGCATCCTGCGCCGGGTCTGGCAGATCTACGTCGCCCACGTCTTCCTGTTCACGATCTTCCTTGCCGAAATCTCCTATGTAGCGACCAGGTTCGAGAACCCGCTCTACACCGAAGAGATGGGCATCATGGACTTCCTCAAGCAGCCTGACGTCACCATCGTGCAGGCGCTGCTCTTGCGCTTCCGTCCCGTCAACATGGACGTGCTGCCGCTCTACATCGTGCTGATGCTGGCGCTGCCCCTGATCCTGTGGTCGATGAAATGGCGACCCGACGTCACCCTCGGCCTTTCGGTCCTGCTCTACGCGGTCACCTGGGAGTACGATCTCTATCTGTCGGCCTATCCGAACGGCTTCTGGGCCTTCAATCCCTTTGCCTGGCAATTGCTGTTCGTGTTCGGTGCATGGTGCGCGCTCGGAGGTGCGCGCCGCATGTCGCGTATTCTGTCGTCACGCGTCACGATGTGGCTGGCGATCGCCTATCTCGTCGCGTCGTTCTACGTGACGCTGACCTGGTATGTGCCGCAGCTCTCCCAGTTCATGCCGAAGCTGATCGAGCAATGGATGTATCCGATCAACAAGACCGATCTCGACGTGCTGCGCTTCACGCATTTCCTGGCGCTGGCTGCGCTCACGGTGCGCTTCCTGCCGCGGGACTGGCCGGGCCTGAAGTCGCCCTGGCTGCGGCCGCTGATCCTGTGCGGCCAGCATTCCCTCGAGATCTTCTGTCTCGGCGTCTTCCTTGCTTTCGCCGGCCACTTCATCCTGGCCGAAGTCTCCGGCGGTGCAGCCATGCATGCCTTGATTAGTCTCTCCGGAGTCCTGATCATGTGGGGGGTGGCCTGGGTCATTTCGTGGTACAAGCGCGTGGCTGACAAGAGCGGTGCGAAGACCAAAAACGCCGTCGGCAACGCCGATCTGGCGGGAGGGGGCTGATGAAGGCGAAGGTTCTCCTGAGCCTGATCCTGCTATGCGTCGCCGCGCCTGTGGCGCGCGCGGGCGATGCTGCGCCCACGGCTCCCCCCGCGCCCCCTTCCTGCGAATTGCCGGCCTATCTGCTGACCAGCGAAAGCCCGCTGCCGAAGGTCGCCGCTGCCGTCAAGGCCGGCAAGCCGCTCGAGATCCTGGTCATCGGCAGCCGCTCGACGACCATTCCATCTTCGGAGAACAGCTCGTACCCGGCGCGCATGGAGGCGATCCTCAAGGAGAAGCTGCCGCCGCCGGAGGTGGTGCATGTCTCCGTAGAAATACAGAGCAAGAAAACGGCGGAGGAGACCGCCTCCACTTTCGTTAAGCTGATGGAAGCAAAAACGCCTACGTTGGTCATCTGGCAGACCGGGACCGTGGACGCTATCCGCGCCAGCGATCCCGACGAGTTTCGCAGTGCCGTCACCGAAGGGGTTGCTGCGTTGCAAAATGCGGGGGCTGACGTTGTCTTGATGAATCTGCAGTATAGTCCACGCACTGAAACCATGATCTCGGCGCAGCCTTTTCTCGATAATATGCGGGTGGTGGCGCAGGAGCACGGTGTTCCGCTGTTCGATCGTTTCGCGATCATGCGGCAGTGGAATGATCAGGGTCAGTTCGACCTGTTCAGCCCGTCCCGTGGGCCCGAGCTGGCGAAACAGGTCCATGATTGCCTTGGCCGGGCGTTGGCACAGTTCGTGTTCGACGCAGCCCGTCTCGAGCCGGCCCAGCAGCAAAATTGAGGTCTAGCGTTAATGAGTTCTCTCCGCCCTTTTTGCCTGACGACATGGCTGGCTGCGCCTGCAGCCGCAGCGCTGTTGTTGCTGACGCCGGCCTCGCAATCGCATGCCCAGACGTCACCCGCCCAGGCGACACCCGCCCCCGCGCAGTCGGCTGATCCCGCTTCCACTTCGCCCTCTCAGACCACCGTCGCCGCGACGTCGCCCGAGCAGCGCGGCATCACGGCGCGCGCCATCGACAAGGTGAAGCAGGCCGCCAAATCCGCCAGCGACATCTTCAACCGTGTGCCCTGCCAGCCGCCGAAGGACGGTTCGAAGGCGATGGGCTCGCTGCCGCACGTTGCTGGCAAGCTCGTCGCCGGCCTGCCCGTCGTCATCGTCGCGTTCGGCTCGTCGTCGACTCAAGGGTTCGGCGCAAGCTCGCCGGAGTTCAATTACCCCAATCGTCTCGCCGCGCAGCTGCGCCGGCACTATCCGACCGCCGATATCAGCGTCATCAATGCCGGCGTCGGCGGCGAGGACGCCCCCGAGATGATGAAGCGCCTCCAGACGCAGGTGATCGACATGCATCCGGATCTCGTGATCTGGCAGGTCGGCACCAACGCTGTGCTGCGCAATCTCGATCCCGGCGAAACCGCCAAGATGGTGGAGGACGGCATCAGCCGCATCCAGGCCGCGGGCGGCGCCGACATCGTGCTGGTCGATCCGCAATATTCGCCGGCCGTCAACCAGCGCGCCGAGAGCGCAGGCAAGATGGTGAAGCTGCTCGGCAAGGTCGCCGAGCTCCGTCACGTGGGAATCTTTCCGCGCTTCGAGGTGATGCGCGACTGGCATGAGAAGCAGGCCATTCCGGTCGAGGGCTTCGTAATCGCCGATGGCCTGCATATGAACGATTGGGGCTATGCCTGCTTCGCTCAGCTGCTAGGTGACGACATCATCCGTTCCGTCGGCCAGATCAGGCTCGGGGTCAACGTGCCCGCGGACGTGCGGACGTACCGGCCGATGTAGAGCTTCGCTTACCCTCCCCTGGAGGGCAGGGCTATCGCATTTGAATATTGCAGAGGTCGTCATGCCCGGGCTTGTCCCGGGCATCCACGTTCTTTGTGCTGCATGGAAAGGCGTGGATGGCCGGGACAAGCCCGGCCATGACGCTGTGGAGACAGTCGGTACCCATAGCCACATCTCATATGCGATAGCCCTGCCCTCCAGGGGAGGGTGAGAAGCTCACGCCTTCTCCAGCGCCGCCGTCAGATCCTCGATCAGATCGTCCGGATGTTCGAGCCCCGCGGAGAGGCGAATGAACCCCTCGCTGATCCCGAGGGCGGCACGGTCCTCCGGCTTCAGTCGCTGATGCGTCGTCGTCGCCGGATGCGTGACGAGGCTCTTGGCGTCGCCGAGATTGTTCGAGATCTTCGCCAGCTTCAATTCGTTGAGCACGCGGAACGCGGCCTGCTTGCCGCCCTTGACCTCGAAGCCGACCAGGGTCGAGCCCCCGCGCATCTGCTTCTTCACCAGAGCTGCCTGCGGATGATCGGCGCGGCCGGGATAGACCAGCCGCGAGATCTTCGGATGGCTCGCCAGCACCTCGGCGATGCGCGCCGCGGTCTCGGTCTGCGCGCGCACACGCACGCCGAGCGTCTCCAGGCCCTTGAGCAGGACCCAGGCATTGAACGGCGAGATCGACGGGCCGGTCTGGCGCATGAAATTGTGGATGTGCTCGGCGATGAAGGCTTCCGACGACAGGATGATGCCGCCGAGGCAGCGGCCCTGGCCGTCGATATGCTTGGTCGCGGAATAGACGACGACGTCGGCCCCTAGCGCGAGCGGGCTCTGCCAGATCGGGGTTGCGAACACGTTGTCGACCACGAGCCGCGCGCCACCCTTGTGCGCGATCTCGGCGATCCCGGGGATGTCGAGCACGTCGAGGGTCGGGTTGGTCGGGCTCTCCAGGAAGAACGTTTTCGTGTTGGGCTTCAGCGCGCGCTGCCATTGGTCGAGATCGAGCCCGTCGACCAGCGTGGTCTCGATGCCGTAGCGCGGCAACAAGTCCTGGATGACGTAGAGACACGAGCCGAACAGGGCGCGCGAAGCCACGACGTGATCGCCCGCCTTGAGCGGTGCGAGGATCGCGGTCGTCACCGCGGCCATGCCGGTCGCCGCCGAACGGGCGGCTTCGGCGCCTTCGAGCTCGATCATGCGGCGCTCGAACATCGCGATGGTGGGGTTGGAGTAGCGTGAATAGATGAAGCCGGGATCCTCGCCCTTGAACCGCGCCTCGCACTCCTCGGCGCTGTTGTAGACGTAGCCTTGGGTGAGGAACAGCGCCTCCGACGTCTCGCCAAATTGCGAGCGCAGGGTCCCGGAATGGACCAGGCGGGTTTCGGGACGGTAGTTGGCAGGCGACTTCGACATAGGACCCTCCGACATGACCGTTCGATGCGCAAACGGTCACAAAAAAACCGGCCTGGATATCTCCACTGGCCGGGATCACAGAGGTCCCCGGCCTGTTTAGCGACTTATTTAACGTGGCTGCAAGCCGGCCGGCTCAAATCACCACGGGATAAGTGATGCTCATATTCCGCAATGCCCTTTCCGTCAAGGCGTCCATCGGTTAGCCGTAAAAGGCTGTTTTTCCCGTATGTCGGGATGCAAGAGAGCCCTGATGAGGACCCCCGGTTGACGTTCACGGTCGCCGCCGACGCCAATGGTATCCTGCCCGACCGCATGATCGCGGCGATGGCGGAAGCGGGGCTCATCCTGCCCGAATACGACTTCGTCGAAAGCCAGATCCAGCCGGCGAGCCTCGATCTGCGCCTCGGCGATATCGCCTATCGCGTCCGCGCGAGCTTCCTGCCCGGTCCCGGCGCCACGGTCGCCGAACGCATCGATGAATTGAAGCTGCACGAGTTCAGCCTCGCCGACGGCGCGGTGCTGGAGACCAACTGCGTCTACATCGTGCCGCTGCTGGAAAGCCTGGCGCTGCCGCCGGAAATCGTCGCGGCAGCCAACCCCAAGAGCTCGACCGGCCGGCTCGACGTCTTCACCCGCGTGATCGCCGACGGCACCCGCCGCTTCGACATGATCGGCGCCGGCTATCATGGCCCGCTTTACGCCGAGATCAGCCCGAAGACCTTTCCGGTGCTGGTGCGCGAAGGCTCGCGCCTGTCGCAGGTGCGTTTCCGCACCGGTGATGCCATCCTCAATGCCGACGAGCTCGAGGCGCTGCATGCCGCCGAGCGCCTCGTCGACATCGACGATGCCGACCTCTCCGGCGGTGTCGCCGTCTCCGTCGACCTCTCCGGCGAGAAGGCGAGCGGCTTCGTCGGCTATCGCGCCAAGCGGCACACCGGTGTCGTCGATGTCGATCGCCGCTCCGGCTACGCGGTCGAAGACTTCTGGGAGCCGATCTCGGCCCGCCCCGACGGCAGCCTCATCCTCGATCCCGGCGAGTTCTACATCCTCGCCTCCAAGGAAGCCGTGCAGGTGCCGCCCGACTACGCCGCGGAGATGGTGCCGTTCGATCCCTTGGTGGGCGAGTTCCGCGTGCACTATGCCGGATTCTTCGATCCCGGCTTCGGCTATGCCGGTGCCGGCGGGCTAGGATCGCGCGCCGTGCTTGAGGTACGCTCGCGCGAAGTGCCGTTCATCCTCGAGCACGGCCAGATCGTCGGCCGCCTCGTCTATGAAAAGATGCTCGCCCGCCCCGACGCGATGTACGGCCAGCGCATCGGTTCCAACTACCAGGCGCAGGGCCTGAAGCTGAGCAAGCATTTTCGGGTGTAAGTGTCAGCAAGCGCTGCGCGTGAACCATGGCTCAAAGCGGCGGCTTCGGCCGTGGCGGCTTCGGACCAAAGGCGCGTGCCGTATCGCGCTGCGGACGGTTCACCTTGGATAGTGCGAGCTGTCGCGCATATTCCTTGTCGCCGGCGTCCTTGTATTGCGGACTGGTCAGTGCCGCCATCAACGCAACCACGTCGTCGATCTCGGGCTCCGTCAGCGCCAGCGGCTGGATGTCCTCATCGAGCCACGCGTCAGCGACGCCGTCGCCCTTGTTGTAGTGATCCATGACGTCCCACAGCGTTTCCATCGATCCGTCGTGAAAGTAGGGCGCGGTCACCAGGATATTTCGCAGGCCGGGCGTCTTGAAGGACGCAATGTCGCCCGGCCGCTTGGTGATCAGGAAACGCCCCAGAACCGACATTTCGTTCGCGATCGCCGCGTTGTCGACATCCGGCGCGCGTCCCTGCGCCAGCTCGCGCTCGGCCTGCTCCGCCAGCGCACCGACGCGATGCCGAAGGATGCCGATGCCGATGTTGTGAAAATCGTGATCGGTGAAGACAGTCGGATCGCGCTCTCTATCCGTCAGCGCATGGCAAAGATTGCAACGGGCCTTGTTGTTGAACAATTCCCAACCACGTTTGGCCGAATCGCTGATCGCATTCGCATCTCCAGCGATGAAATGATCGAAGGGCGAATCGAAGGACGCGAGCGTCCGTTCATAGGCTGCAATGGCGCGCAACATGTCCTGTTCGTTGACGCCGCGGCCGAAGGCCTGCATGAACCGGGCCTGATAGTCCTTGTCGCCGGCGATCCTGGATACGGCATCGCCGATGCTGGCCGAGCCCATCTCGAGAGCGTTGGTGATCGGCAGCGCCGCCTGCTGCTCCAGCGTGTCGACGCGACCGTCCCAGAACTGCGACTTGTTGTAGAGCGCATTCAGCACGGTCGGGGCGTTGCGTTGGCCGGCGCGCCCATGGATGCCGATCGACACCGGCCTGCCGTCGGTGAAGGCGCGTGCCGGATCGTGGCACGTGGCACAGGCGATGGTGCCGTCGCCCGAGAGCTGGGCGTCGAAGAACAGCTTCTGTCCCAACGCAACCGTCGCAGGTGCAAGCGGCGTTGCCGGCGGGATCACTGACGCTGTGAGCGCCGCGGGAAAACCGACCTGATCCCGCGAGCGAGGCTCGGCGAGCGGCCCTTGCCGAGGCAGCGGCGGCGGTTGCCCCGGCGCCAGCGCTGGCGGTGGACCGACAGCGCTGTCTTCGTCCGCCGCCGATGCGGGAAGGAACGGCAAGATCTGCGACAGGAGCAGGAGAACAGCCAGCGATACAGCGCGCATCCGATAGCCTTTGTTCTCGGGACAAGTAAGAAAGCTAACACGAAAGGTCCTGAACGTCATGCTGAGCGAATCGATGAAAGCGTATCGAGATTGCTCCAAGCCGTAGACGAGCGAAGCGATATCCGGGATGATCTGAGGGAGGATCCGGATATGGCGTCGCTCATCCGGCAACTTTTCTGGATCGCCGATCTGGTCGGGCATGACGGCCGCGCGCCTGGCTCGGTTGCGTCGCCTCTCGCGCAATGACACAGTCCGTCACAACAAATCCATCGGGAGCAAGCATGAGGAGCGAAACAGAAGCCGCGCAGGAAGCGCAATGGAGACGCTGGCGGGCGGTCGCCGACCTCTATCATGCTTATTTCACCGGCCTCATCCTCACCGTGGTGACGCGGCGCGGGACAGCGGATGCCGCGGAATTCGTCTTCCGCCTGTTCCGCCGCCAGCAGCAGGAACGTTTCCTGCCCGGGCTCGAGAAGCTCGGGCTTAAAGGTCTGCCGCCCGCGGTCGCGGCGGCGCAATATCACTATCTCTCCAACTGGATCGGCGGCGTGCATGTCGAGTACATGTATGAGAGCGACAGCAAGGCCTGGATTCGCTATCCGCCGCCGCGCTGGATCTGGAGAGGCTCCGCGATCTGCGGCGTGCCGGGCGAGGTCTCCAGCGCGATGCTGCGTGGCTGGCACGCCAACAACGGCGTTGCGCTCGGTGATCTCAGGCTCGGCTTCGTCTGCACCAAGCAGAGCGTCGATGGCCAGGATGGGCTCGAAGGCTATTATCATCAGTACGACCGTCCGCTCGAGCCGGACCAGCGCCTGGTGTTCGCTCGTCATCTGGAAGCTCCATTGTTCGATGCGAAGGCCGCGCCGGCGCTGCCGGTCGCGAACTGGCCGAAGCCGCGTCTGGAAAAGGCCTATCGCAACTACGCCATGGAATATGTCCGCACCGCCGCGCCCGTGATGGTGCAGCTGTTCGGTCCGGAGGATGCCGGCTATCTCCTGCATCTCACCGGCAAGCTGATCGGCATGCAATATTTCGACGAGGTTGCCCCGTCGCTGGCGATGACCCGCGGCGGAGCGAGAGAGTTCGCATCGTTCCTGAGCGCGTTGTTTGCCGCGCAGGATGATGCGGCCGAGACCACGCAATCAGAAGGTACGTTCGAAATACGCCAGCAGAGCTGGAAGCTGATGGACGACGTCGCCGACCATCACCCCGCTTGTGCGCAGGTGCTGGCGGGATTGTTCGAGGGGCTCGCCGCGGGGTGCGGACGGCACATCGGCGTGCAGATGCGCTCTGCAGTCGCCGGCCGTCCGCCGCTGGTCTGGACGATCGGGTAAGTTCGCCGATGGGGAGCGCTGCCGCAGGGCACGCCTGCACCCGACGCAGGAGGAATCGGCGCGCACCGTGCTAACAAGTCCCGCCGCGCCCTGTGCGCGAATAGATTGATTGGCACACCTGTTCATTGCCGCGCCGCAAATGGCGCCCCTGCCCGGGAGAGGACATGACGGACATCGCCGAGATCCCGGTCGATGAGCAAGAGCGCCCGTTGCCGCCGCCCCCGCGCTCCGTCAAGAGCGCGCTGACCGACGGGCCGATTCTGCGCACGCTGCTCTCTCTCGCCTGGCCGAACGTGATCGGCTTGTCGGCCGGCATCTGCGTGGTGATCGCGGAGACCTCTTATGTCGGCCGGCTCGGTGTCGAGGCGCTGGCGGCGATGGCGCTGGTGTTTCCGACCGTGATCCTGACCATGACGATGTCGGGCGGCGCCATGGGCGGTGCGGTGGCCTCGGCCATCGCGCGTGCGCTCGGCGCCGGTGATCGCGAACGCGCCGGCACGCTCGCCGTGCATGCGATGCTGATCGGCATCAGCTTCGGGCTCGTCTTCATGCTGGGCATGCTGATCTTCGGACCGAGGGTGCTCGAAATGCTTGGCGGCCGCGGCGCTGTGCTGACGCATGCGATCGCCTACACGCAGGTGTTTTTCGGCGGCGCCGTGCTGCCCTGGTTGCTCAACACCATGGCGGGTGTCCTGCGCGGCACCGGCAACATGAAGCTGCCGTCGTTTCTCATCCTCAACTCCGCGGCCTGGCAGATCGTGGTCGGCGGCACGCTGGGTCTCGGTCTCGGACCGGTGCCGCAGTTAGGCATGCGCGGCGTCGCGGCCGGCGCGCTGATCGCCTATTCCATGAACATCTGCATCATGGGCTGGTACCTGTTCTCCGGTCGCGCGCGGATCGTACCGAGGTTGCGCGGCTTGCGCATCCGATGGGCGATGTTCTTCGACATCCTCAAGGTCGGCGCCATCGCCTGCTTCTCGCCGCTGCAAGGGGTGCTGACGATCTCGATCTTCACCCACATGCTGGCGAAGTTCGGCACCGCGATCCTCGCCGGTTACGGCATCGGCGCGCGGCTCGAGTTTTTGCTGACCTCGATCGCGTTCTCATTCGGCATCGCCTGTGTGCCGATGGTCGGGATGGCGATCGGCGCAGGCCGCATCGCACGTGCCCGGCGCATCACCTGGATCGCCAGTGCGGCCGCTTTCGTGGCGGTCGGCGCGCCTGCGTGCCTCGTTGCGATCTTCCCGGATCTCTGGGTCAACATGTTCACCGACAGCGTGGCCGTGCGCGCGGCGAGCCATCAATATCTCTCGACCGTCGGGCCGTTCTACGCCTTCTTCGGCCTTGCAACGACGATGTATTTCTCCTCGCAAGGCGCCGCCAAGGTGATCGGCCCGGTGCTCGCGCAGACGGCGCGGCTGATCTATATCGCGGCTGTCGGCTGGTGGCTGTCGACGCACGACGCCAGCGCGCAGAGCTTCTTCTGGCTGGCCGCAAGCTCGATGGTCGTGCTCGGCGTGCTGTCGTGCTCCAGCGTGGTGCTGACACGCTGGGGGCCGCGCAAGGCGAAAGCTGCGATCAGGCCGGCGCTTTCGACTGCCGACTGATGCGCGATGCGATTGGGGTCAATGTCGTCATCGTGCTTTAGGTCGCTGTTCAAGCATGATTTTTCGGAGAACCGCTGCGCACTTTTCCGGATCATGCTTTAGCTGCCAGAACACCTTGTCCGCACCTCTCATGGCATGCTCCTGGGCATGGTTACGGCTGGCGAGGGTGCGGCTCTGTGTTGAACATCATGCAGCCGCGGGCGGGAATGCCCTGTGGATCGCGTCGACGGCTTCTTTCGTTTGCCCTTGAATGTAGGCCGCGAGATCGTTCGGCAGCACGTCGATGATCCAGACCAGCCGGCAGCGCACGTCGCTCTCGGCGATCACCTGCACGGAGGCGCTATAATGCTTCAGCCGCTCGTTGCTGATCGCATAGACGAGGCGCTGTCGCGCATCGTCGCAATCGACCAGCACCTCGCGCGCGACCGAACCATTGGCAAAGGTGACGATGCGCGCATCGTCGTCGAGCGTGCAGGCGGTGACGAAGCCCGGCACCAGCCGCTGGTGCAGCGCGCCGAAATCGCGCACCGCGTCCCAGACATCGTGTGCGGAGGCGGGGAGGGGAATGTCGTTGCAGATGGAAGCCATGATTCTTTCTCATCGGATGGAGTCATTCCGGGGCGCGCGAAGCGCGAACCCGGAATCTCGAGATTCCGGGTTCGGTCCTTCGGACCGCGCCGGAATGACGGTGCAACAAACTCACGTACAAACCGCTTCGACATTGTTGCCGTCGGGGTCGATCAAGAACGCCGCATAGTAGGTCGGGCTGTAGTCCTTGCGCGGCCCGGCGCCGCCATTGTCGCGGCCGCCGTTCTTCAGCCCTTCGGCATGGAACGCCTTGACGGCGTCATGATCCTTGGCGCGGAAGGCGATATGGGCGCCGTCGGCCTTCCGGCCCTTGTTCAGGTGCAGCCACAGCGCCGGCTCGCCCTTCGGCCCGAAGCCGGCATAACCGTCGCCGCTCGAGCACAGGACATAGCCGAGCGGCGCCAGCACTGTGGTGTAGAAGCGTGTCGCTGCGTCGAGGTCGGCAACACGCAATCCGATGTGGTCGTACATGTTCGTCTCCATTGCAGAAGCGTGCCGAGGGGCACGCGCCGGAGACGACCCTAGTCAGTTGAGGGCAAGCTGCTCTTGGAGAATCTTGCGCTGTCCCTTCGAGGCCTGGCGGAATTTGGTCGGGGATACGCCGGCAGCGCGGTGGAAGGTGCGGACGAAATTGGAGAGATCGCCGAAGCCGACGTCATAGGCGATGTCGGTGACCGCGATGTCGTCGTCGGCGAGCAGCCGCGCGGCGTGCCGCAGCCGCGAGCGCACCAGATATTGATGCGGAGTGACGCCGAGCACGCTCGAGAACAGCCGGAGGAAATGGAACGGGCTGAGGCCCGCCTGACGTGCGGCCTGTTCGAGGTCGAGCTCGGCATGCGAGTTGTCGTCGATCCACAGCGCGGCCTCGACCGCGCGGCGGCGGTCGCGCGCGGTGGGGGTGGCTGGCTTGCGCGCCTTGCCCGAGACGACGTCAATGAAGCGACCGGCGAGGATCTGGCCGATCTCGTCAAGTCCGAGGTCGCTGTTGCCATCTGCTGCCGTCTGGGCGAGCTCGCCCAGCACCATCAGCTCGGGCAGCGGCGGCGTCGCGCCGACCTGCCAGACCTCACGCCGCCCGCCGAGAGTCTCGACCAGGTCCTCGCTGAGAAAGAACGACAGGCAGATGTCGCCGGACACGTGCTCATGCGTGCAGGTGTATTCCTCGCCGGGGGCGCCGACCAGCATCGAGCCTGCCACCAACTCGAAGAAACCGGCGCGGCAATGGCAGCCGAAGCTCCCTGCGCGGACATAAGCGATGGAATGGCCGGTGCGGCATTCGGGAAACGGCGTATCGTCCGGTCCCGCATCGCAGCGAAATTCGGAGACCGTCATCGATGGCGTCGTCAGCAGCGTGGTCGCATCCATCCGGCCTATCTAGGTAGGCGCGCGGGGCGGAGCAACGGGCAGCAGCACCTCGAACAGCGTCTTGCTGGCGACGGGATGGGCACCTTCGAGCGCCAGCAGCCGCCGCCTGGAGACCATGCCGGCATAGGGCGAAAGCCGGTCGGTGTAATTGCCGGCCTCCAGCACCCGGTGGCAGGGCACGATCAGCATGTAGGGATTTTTGGCGAGCGCCTGCGCCACCGAGTGCACGGCGCCGGACGCGCCCAGTGCCTTGGCGATTTCATGGTAGGTGCGCGTTTCGCCGCGCGGGATCGTGCAGGTGTGCTCGTAGACCCGCCGGTTGAAGCCGGGCACCCCGCCGGCGTCCAGGCTGACGTCGGAGAAATCCGGCTCGCCGCCTTGCAGCAGACCCACGATCCCCTCGATCGCAAACTCGGCGTTCTCGGACGGAAGCTGCTCCCGCGCCTCGGGATGGACCTGGAAGATCCGGCGGCGGGTGTCGATCTCCCGCGCCTCCGGCAATTGCACGGCGACCACGCCGGTGCCGCTCCAGATGATGCCACAGCGCCCCAGCGCCGTGTCGAATATCGCGTAAGCACGCCCCGCCATGCACACGCCCCACTCAGTGCACGTTTCGCCCCAGACTTGCGATCATAACACCGCCACAATCCGGCGCACTTGGAATCTTATCAGGACGTTAACAACCGTCGGGCCGGGCGCGCCAAACCGCTTGGCGGCAGGCGCCGTCTCGGCTAATCAGGAGGGGCGCGAAGCGCGCATAGCGGGCGTAGTTCAATGGTAGAACGGCAGCTTCCCAAGCTGCATACGAGGGTTCGATTCCCTTCGCCCGCTCCAATACTTTAGCCCGGTAAGCTTCGCAGAAACTTCACGATCGCCGCGTTCACCTCCGCCGGCCGCTCCTGCTGCGTCCAATGTCCGCAGCCGGGCAGCATTGTGATCTCGCGGAGATGCGGCACCCATTGTTTCATGTTGGCGAGATGATCGGCCGCACCGGGGAAGGCGATGACCATGTCGTGGTCGCCTGCCATGAAAAGCGAGGGTACCACCACCTTCACGCCCTCGAAGGCCCCCGTCAATTCCCAATTGCGATCGATGTTGCGATAGTAATTGAGTGGCCCGCGAAACCCGCTGCGCGCAAATTCGGCGCCATAATAGTCGAGATCGGCGGCGCTCAGCCACGACGGCAGCGGGACCTGCATCTTCGGCAACATTCCGTCCTTGCGCGAAACCATGCCGACGCCAACGGTCCGTCCCTGACGTTCGGCATTGGCGCGGATCGCCGCGGCTCCTTCGCCGGAACCGCCAAAGAGCATGGCACGGAGCGTTGCGCGAGGATCTCGTTCGAACTCCGCTTCGGCGATACCCGGCTCCTGGAAGTACAGCTGATAGAACTGCGCATCCGCCGTCTGCGGCATGACGCTCGTCGGCCGCACCGGACTGCGCGGTCGATAGGGCACGCTGAGGATAGCGGCGGCGCGGAAGCGATCGGGCCGCAGGCGCGCCGTCTGCCAAGCGATCGTCGCGCCCCAGTCATGGCCGACGATGACGGCCTCCTTCGCCTCGAACGCGTCGAGCACGCCGACGAGGTCGCCGACCATGTGGAGGATCGTGTATTGATCGATTGCTTCGGGCCGGTCGCTCTTTCCGTATCCACGCATGTCGGGCGCAACCGCGTGGTAGCCGGCCGCAGCCAACGCCTCGAGCTGATGCCGCCAGGAGTACCAGCCTTCTGGAAAGCCGTGGCAGAGCAGAACCATTGGCCCCTCACCCTGCTCGGCGACATTGAGGCTGATGCCGTTGGCCTTGATCGTCCGCTGCGTCGGCTCGCCCATATCGTCGCCTCCAATTGGTTATTGTGGTTGGGCCCATCCTAATCGGCCCTACGCGCTCAGCAAAGATTCTAATATATTGGACTTCCGCTCCCGGCGTTTGCCTCAGTGCGCGCTAGTCTAGGCTACTCTCTCCCCGATGGATGCGGTCCTCGTGTCGGGCGATGTTCGGATGACAACCATGGACCAGCAGAAACTCGACCGCGCCATCGGCCGGCGCCTGAAGACGCTGCGGGCGCAGGCGGGTATGACGTTGAACGAGCTTGCAGGCCGCTCCGGCGTCAGCCGGGCCATGATCGGGCGGGTGGAGCGGGCGCAGAGCAGTGCGACGGCGGCGCTGCTCAACAAGCTCTGCGCGGCGCTCGACGTCACGCTCAGCGATGTCGTCGCGCTCACCGAGAAGCCGCCGGAGCGCCTAGTGCGGCTTGCGGACCAGGCGCATTGGCGCGATCCCGAGAGCGGCTATCGCCGCCGGCACGCCTCGCCGCCGGATGCGGCGAGCGGGATCGAGATCATCGTCGTCGACCTGCCGGCCGGCGCGCGGGTGCCGTACAGCCCCTGGGGCCGCAACGCCTTCACCCAGCAGCTCCTGATGCTGGAGGGCGCGATCGCCGTGCATATCGATGCCAAGGCGGTGCGGCTGCGCGAGGGCGATTGTCTGGATTTCGACGTGATGCGCGCCGTGATCTTCGAGAACGAAACCAAGCAGGACGCGCGCTATGTCATCATCGTCAGGCGCGGCGCGTCCTACGGCAAGATGTGAGGGCAGGACGTGGAGACGGGCACCATGCAGATCCGTACCGGCGACACCCATGATCCGCGCGTCGTCGCGCTGCTCGATCATCACGTCACGGCCGCGCGGGCGCAGACGGCCCCGGGCAGCGCCCATGCGCTCGATCTCGCGGGCCTGCGTGCACGCGACCTCGCGTTCTGGACCGGCTGGGACGGCGAGACGCTGGTCGCGACCGGCGCGTTGAAGACGCTTTCGCCTGAACACGGCGAGGTCAAGTCGATGCACACGCTTCAGACCGCGCGCCGGCGCGGCTATGGCGGCCAGATGCTGCGCCACATCATCGCGGAAGCCCGTGCGCGCGGCATGAGGCGGCTCAGCCTCGAGACCGGCTCGTGGGACTATTTCAAGCCGGCGCACGCACTCTACCAGGCGCAGGGGTTCGTCGCCTGCGGCCCGTTCGAGGGCTATGTCGAGGACCCCAACAGCCTGTTCCTGACGCTCGATCTGTCGGCGCCGGCGCGTCGGTAGCTCAGGAGCGCGTCCCCTCGCAATGCACGCAAATCAGCGAGGTCGCCTCAAAATGAGTTGCGCACCTCAAAACACCTCTGCTAGCCTTCAGCCATGGCCGAGACGCTCACCCCGACCGCCCTGACGCTGAAGGACATCGCCCGCGAGGCCGGCGTCAGCCTCGCGACGGTGGACCGCGTCCTGCACAATCGCCCGGGCGTGCGGCCGGACACGGTGCAGCGCGTCAAGGCGGCGATCGAGCGCAATTCGTTCCAGCCGCATGTGGCCGCCGCCGAGCTCGCCCGCGGCCGCGCCCGCCGATTCGCCTTCGTGATGCCGTCGGGGCCAAACCCGTTCATGCAGCAGATCGAGGCCTATCTCGGCGAGATGGCAGTTTGGCTGGCGGCCCGCCGCCTCAGCGTCGAGACGGTCGCAACCGACGTGTTCGACCCCTCCGCGCTTGCGGCCTCGCTGGAGGCATTGTCGGGCGATTGCGACGGGGTTGCCGTGGTGGCGCTGGATCATCCCGGCGTGCGCGCCGCCATCAACGATCTCGTCGACGCCGGCACCAAGGTCGTCACGCTGGTCTCGGACGTGCCGTCCTCGCGCCGCCACCATTATGTCGGCATCGACAACATCGCCGCGGGCCGCACGGCGGGCGCGCTGGTCGGGCGGCTGGTCGGCCAAAGGTCCGGCAAGGTCGCGATCGTCGCGGGCTCGCAGGGCCTGCGCGATCACGCCGAGCGCATCTTCGGCTTCAACCAGGTGATGGCGACGGAATTTCCCGATCTCAGCGTGCTGCCGGTGCTGGAAGGACGCGACGAGGACGACCGTTCGGAGCAGTTGCTGGGCCGGCTGCTCGGCAGCCATGCCGACATTGTTGGTCTTTATAACGTCGGTGCCGGCACGCAAGGCGTCGCCAAAGCGCTGAGCGAGGCTGGCCGCGACAAGCAGGTGGTGTTCGTCGGACACGACGTCACGGCGCTGACGCGCCGATTGCTGCTGCAGGGCATGATGGATGCTGCGATCTCGCAGAACCCCGGACATGAAGCGCGAGCGGCCGTGCGCGTGCTGCTGGCGCTCGCCCGCGGCGAGCCGATCTTGAGCGAACAGGAGAAGATCCGGATCGACATCGTGATGCGGGACAATCTGCCTTAGCGGCAGGTGGATTTCGGAACGGCCCGTTGCGGGGAAAGCGACGCAAGATCGCGAACCACAGCAGGCAAAAGGGAGGATAGCGTGTATCTCGGGATCGACATCGGCACGTCCGGTGTGAAAGCGGTGCTCGTGAGCGAAGCCGGCGCGGTCGTCGCGACGGGAATGCGCGAGCTTGCGCTGTCGCACCCCGCACCGCTGTGGTCCGAGCAGGATCCCGACGCCTGGGTCGATGCGGCCATCGGCGCAATCGACGATCTCGCCGCGCGCCAGCCGCGCGAGGTTGCGCTGGTTCGTGGCATCGGGCTGTCAGGTCAGATGCATGGCGCGATGCTGCTCGGCGAGAACGGCCGGCCGCTGCGTCCGGCCATCCTCTGGAATGACGGTCGCTCGCAGGCCGAATGCGCCACGCTGGAGCGGCGCTGTCCCTCGCTGCACACGATCACCGGCAATCTGGCGATGCCCGGCTTCACCGCCCCGAAATTGCTATGGGTCGCGCGGCATGAACCCGAAATCTTCGACCGCGTGGCAAAGGTGCTGTTGCCGAAAGCCTATGTCCGCTATCGCCTCACCGGCGAGATGGTCGAGGACATGTCGGACGCGGCCGGCACGCTGTGGCTGGATGTCGGTCTGCGTCGCTGGTCGGCCCTGCTGCTGCATGCCACCGGGCTCGATCTGCACCACATGCCACGCCTGGTCGAGGGCAGTGAGGTGAGCGCCGTGCTCGCGCCGGACTACGCGCGGCGCTGGGGCATGCAGAAGGAAGTCGTGGTCGCGGGCGGTGCCGGCGACAATGCCGCCAGCGCGATCGGCCTCGGTGCCATCGCGCCGGGCGACGCCTTCCTGTCGCTGGGAACGTCGGGTGTCCTGTTCCGCGTCACCGATCGTTTTGCCCCGGCGCCGGCATCGGCCGTGCATGCCTTCTGTCACGCGCTGCCCGGCCTCTGGCACCAGATGGGCGTAATGCTGTCGGCGGCTGCCTCGCTTGCGTGGCTCGCGGGCGTGATGGAGACGCCGGCTGCAGCGCTGCTGGCGCCGCTCGGCGAGCGCGTCGACGGACCAAGCCCGATCAGATTCCTGCCCTATCTCGATGGCGAACGCACGCCGCACAACGATGCCGCTGCCAGCGGCGCTTTCGTCGGCTTGCGCGGTGCGACCGGCCGGAGCCAGATCGTCCAGGCCGTGCTCGAGGGCGTCGCCTTTGCCGCGCGCGACAATCTGGCGGCGCTGAGCGCGGCGAGTGGGCCGATTGCCGAGGTCGATCTCGTCGGCGGCGGCTCGCGCTCGGCGCTCTGGGCGCAGATCTGCGCCGACGTGCTCGGCATTCCCGTTCACCGCGTCGAGGAAGGCGAGGTCGGAGCAGCGCTCGGCGCCGCGCGGCTCGCCCGGCTTGCCGCGACCGACGAAGACGCAGCGGAGGTCTGCACCCGTCCGCGGCGGCTCGCGACCTTCACGCCCCGTCCATCCGTCGCTTCGGCCTATGACGAGGCCTATCGGCGATGGCGCGCGCTTTATCCAGCACTGAAGGAGTCCGTTAAGTGAACGCGTCAGCAAAGTTCTTCGATGCAAGCGCACCCGTCGCCTTTGCCGGCAAGGATGCCGCAAGCGCGCCCGCCTTCCGTTGGTACGACAAGGACCGGCTCGTGCACGGCCGCAGGCTCGAGGATCATCTGCGCTTTGCAGTCTGCTATTGGCATTCCTTCTGCTGGCCGGGCGGCGATCCCTTCGGCGGTGAGACGTTCCTGCGGCCCTGGCACCACGGCACCGACGCGATGGCGATGGCACGCGCCAAGGCTGACGTCGCCTTCGAGCTGTTCCGCCTGCTCGACGTGCCGTTCTTTACCTTCCACGACGTCGATGCGGCGCCGGAAGGCGCCACGCTCGCGGAATCCGTCGCCAACCTCAACGCGATCGCCGATCTGTTCGAGCAGAAGATGGCTTCCGCAAAAGTGCGCCTGCTCTGGGGCACCGCAAACCTGTTCTCACACCGCCGCTATATGGCGGGCGCCGCGACCAATCCGGACCCTGATATCTTCACTTATGCCGCGGGCCAGGTCCGCGCCGCGCTGGAGGTGACGCACCGGCTCCGCGGCGAGAACTACGTGCTGTGGGGCGGCCGCGAGGGCTACGAGACGCTGCTGAACACCGATCTCAAGCGCGAGCTCGACCAGCTCGGCCGCTTTCTCTCGCTCGTCGTCGAGCACAAGCACAAGATCGGTTTCAAGGGGCCGATCCTGATCGAGCCGAAGCCGAAGGAGCCGACCAAGCATCAATATGATTTCGACGTCGCCACCTGCTACGGCTTCCTCGAGCGCTACGATCTCCTGAACGACGTCAAGCTCAACATCGAGCAGAACCACGCCATCCTCGCCGGCCACTCCTTCCATCACGAGGTCGCGCTCGCCGAGGCGCTCGGTGTCTTCGGCTCGCTCGACATCAACCGCGGCGACGATCTGCTCGGCTGGGACACCGACCAGTTCGCGATGAACGTGGGCGAGCTCGCGCTGGTGTTCCACGAGATCCTGAACCGCGGCGGGTTCACCTCGGGCGGACTCAATTTCGACGCCAAGATCCGCCGCCAGTCCATTGACCCCGACGATCTGATCCATGCCCATGTCGGCTCGATGGATGCCTGCGCGCGTGCCTTCCTCGCCGCCGCCGACATGATCGATGCCGCCGTCCTCACCGAGCCGATTGCCAAGCGTTACGACGGGTGGGCCAGCCCCGAGGGGCGCGCCATTCTCGGCGGCCAGCGCTCGCTCGCCGATCTCGCCGACCGTGCCATGAGTCCCGGCTTCGACGCGCAGCCGCGCTCGGGCCGGCAGGAATACCTGGAATCCCTCGTCAACCGCTACGTCTGAGGAGGACCATTGATGGCAAAGACCGACGCAACACCGGTCCTCGAGCTGACCGGCATCGGCAAGGAGTTCGGCGCGATCCGCGCGCTGCACGATGTCGAGATGCAGGTCTTCCCCGGCGAAGTGGTCGGCCTGATGGGCGACAACGGCGCGGGCAAGTCGACGCTGGTCAAGATCATCGCCGGCAATTTCCGTCCCACCCACGGCGAGATCCGCTTTGCCGGCAGCACGGTCCACTTCAACCGCCCGGTCGATGCCCGCGCTGTCGGAATCGAGGTGGTCTATCAGGACCTCGCACTATCCGACAATCTCACGGCGGCAGCCAACGTCTTCCTCGGCCGCGAGCTGAAGCGCAAATTCGGACCCATCGCCCTGCTCGATCACAAGGCGATGGCGGCGCGCGCGTTGGAGCTGTTCGGCGAGCTACGCTCGGAGACGCGCCCCGACGATCTCGTCAAGCAGATGTCGGGCGGCCAGCGCCAGGCGGTCGCGATCGCCCGGACGCGGTTGTCCAACGCCAGGCTCGTGATGATGGACGAGCCGACCGCCGCCATCTCTGTTCGCCAGGTCGAGCAGGTGCTCGGCCTGATCCACCGGCTGAAGGAGCAGGGGGTCGCCGTGATGCTGATCTCGCATCGCATGCCAGACGTGTTCGCGGTGTGCGACCGAGTCATCGTCATGCGCCGCGGCGAGAAGCGGGCCGACAAGCCGATCCACGAGACCTCACCAGAGGAAGTCACCGCTCTCATCACCGGTGCGAAGGAGGCGGCGTGATGACCATGCCCATGGAATCCCCGATCACGTTCTCCAACGTCGGCAAGATCAGATGGTGGCAGCGCGGTATCTTTGCCTCCCAGACCGGCTACGTGCTGCTCGCGCTGGCCGTGCTGCTGGTGATCATGCATTTCGCCAGCCCCTATTTCTTCACCGAAGGCAACATGCAGAACGTGGCGAAGAATTTTTCCTTCATCGCCATTGCGACGCTCGGCGTCACCTTCGTGATCATCACCGGCGGCATCGACCTCTCGGTCGGCTCGATGATGTGCTTCTCCGCCATGATCACGTCGATGGTGATGACCGAGCTGTCGGCACCCGGCTCGCCCGCGGGCGCGCTGTTCGTGCACATGGCGGCCGACGGCAAGACCGTGCTCGCCAATGTGCCCGGGCTGATCCTGCTGGTCTCGATCGTCGCCGGCCTCGGCGTGGCGCTGGTCGTCGGGCTCGTCAACGGCTTCTGCATCGCCGTGCTCGGGCTGTCGCCTTTCGTGACCACGCTCGGCATGCTCTCGATCGTGCGCGGGCTCGGCTACGTCGTCTCCAACGGTCGTGGCAGTTTTCCGGGCGGACCGGACGCCGATTATTTCTATGCAGCCACATCGGGCGATGTGCTCGGCGTACCCGTGCCTTTCATTTATCTCGTGATCCTGGCGCTGGCGATGGCCGTGGTGCTGCATCACACCTCGTTCGGCCGCCACGTCTTCGCGCTCGGCGGCAACGAGAAGGCGGCCGAGCTCACCGGCATTCCGGTGGTGCGGGTGAAGATCGAGGTCTACGTGATCTGCGCGCTCGCCGCGGGGCTCCAGGGCATCATCATCTCCGGTTGGCTCGGATCGGCGCCGGCCAACATGGCGACATCCTACGAGCTCAACGTGATCGCGGCGGCCGTGATCGGCGGCGCCAACCTCGCCGGCGGCATTGGCGGCCCGCTCGGGGCCATCGTCGGCTGCGTGCTGCTGGAAGTGATCCGCAACGGGCTCGTGCTGGCGCAGGTCAGCTCCTACTGGCAGCAGACGCTGGTGGGCGTGATCATCATCCTGGCCGTGCTGGTCGACCGTATCCGCTCGCGGATGACCTGACGTGACGTCATCTCGGGAAGGCAACGAAAATGCCGCCTGTCCGCTTCCCGGGCGCTTTCGAGAGGATGGGCACCAAACACAAGGGTGGAGGAGACCATG
Organism: Bradyrhizobium sp. CCBAU 51765; assembly: GCF_015291725.1. Lineage (GTDB taxonomy): Bacteria > Pseudomonadota > Alphaproteobacteria > Rhizobiales > Xanthobacteraceae > Bradyrhizobium > Bradyrhizobium liaoningense. The sequence continues at coordinate 8,118,989 of NZ_CP030038.1, read as the reverse complement.
AGGAAACTTCTTCTTGCCGGCATCGCCGTTGCGATGATGGCGACGCCGGCGTTTGCCGCGAACTACCGCTTCGTCATCGTGCCCAAGGCGATGAACAATCCGTTCTTCGACTTCGCGCGCGATGGCTGCCTGAAGCGCGCCAAGGAGCTCGGCAACATCGAGTGCATCTACAAGGGGCCGGTGGAGCATGAGCCGGCGACGCAAGCCCAGATCATCCAGGACTTCATCACCCAGAAGGTCGACGGCCTCGCGATCTCGGTTGCCGACGTCGCGGCCATGACCAAGTCGATCGAGGCGGCAACCGCGGCCGGCATCCCCGTCATCACCTTCGATGCCGATGCGCCGGGCTCCAAGCGCATCGCCTATATCGGCACCAACAACAAGGAGTTCGGCCTGGCTCTCGGCAAGCAACTCCTGAAGATGCGGCCCGATGGCGGCAAATACGCCATGGTCTCGGGTGGTCCCGGTGCCAAGAACCTCGCCGAGCGCGTCGATGGCGTGCGCGAGGCGCTGAAGGGCTCGAAATGGACCGAGGTCGCGGGCTCCCCGACCTTCTGCAACGACGATCCCGCGCTCGCGGTCCAGCAGATGACGGACATGCGCACCGCAACGCCCGACCTCGCCGCCATCGTTCCCATCGGCGGTTGGCCGATGTTTGCTCCCGAGGGTTTCAAGGCCTTCGCATCCAGGAACAAGAAGGAGATCGATTCCGGCAAGTTCACGCTGGTCGTGGCCGATACGCTGAAGATGCAGCTCGAGCTGCTGCGCGACGGCTATGCCAATGCGCTGGTCGGTCAGCGTCCGTTCGAGATGGGCGAGAAGGCGATGGACACGCTGTTCGCGATCAAGAAGGGCGAGAAAGTGCCGGAGATCGTCTATACCGGCCTCGATCTCGTCACCAAGGACAACGTCGCGCAGATGTTGAAGTAGGAGCGCCCCAGCCCCGTGCTCCCACATGCCTCTCCCGCTTGCGGTTTGCGCAAGCGGGAGAGATGATCCGGATTGTCGGAAGAAGACTGCTGGAAGGCAAATGGGAATGAAACGCTCGCGGCTCGGCTCCCTCGACGTTACTTCAATCGGTCTCGGTTCCGCTCCGCTCGGCGGACTGTTCACTCCCGTCAGCGATGCCGATGCGGAGGCGACGATCGCGCGCGCCTGGTCGGCCGGCATCCGCTTCTTCGACACCGCGCCGCTCTATGGCTTTGGCCTTGCCGAGCGGCGGTTGGGCGCATTCCTGCGGCAGCAGCCGCGCGACTCCTACGTCATCTCGACCAAGGTCGGCCGTCTGCTGCGCGCACCGGATGGCGTTGCCGCCGAGGACGAGCACTACAAGGGCACGCCGAGCGAGCGGCCGGTGTTCGATTTCAGTCATGACGGGGTGATGCGATCGGTCGAGGAGAGCCTGGCGCGCCTTGGGCTCGACCGCGTCGACGTCCTGCTCGTGCATGATCCCGACGACCATTATGACGACGCCGTCAGCGGTGCCTTCCGCGCGCTGCAGCGCCTGCGCGAGGACGGCACGGTCAAGGCGATCGGCGCCGGCATGAACCAGTCGGAGATGCTGGCGCGCTTCGCCGAGGCCGTGCCGGTCGACTGCTTCCTCCTCGCCGGGCGTTACACGCTGCTCGATCAGGGCGCGCTGGATGTGCTGTTTCCGGTCTGTCAGGCGAAGCATATCGGCATCCTGCTCGGCGGCATCTACAACAGCGGCATCCTGGCCGATCCCCACACGAGCGCGAAATTCAACTATCAGGACGCCGATCCGGCGCTCGTCGCGCGCGCGCTCGAGCTCGACGCGCTCTGCCGCAGGCACGGCACCGAGCTGAAAGCCGCCGCGCTCCAGTTCTGCATGGCGCATCCGGCGGTGACGGTCGCCGTGATGGGCGCGCGCAATGCCGCGGAAGTGGCCGATAACATCGCAATGTCGGAGAAAGCGGTGCCGGCCGAGTTCTGGCAGGAGCTGCGTGCGAGTAAGTTCGTCGACGTCCGGGCGCCACTGCCGGACGGAGTGTAAGGCATGATCATCGACGGCCACCAGCATTTCTGGGACCCGGCACGCGCCGAGTATCCCTGGATGGAGGCGGACGAGCTCGCGCCGATCCGCCGCGCCTTCGGTCCCGCCGATTTCGCGCCGCTCATGAAGGCCAACGGCATCGACGCAAGCATCCTGGTGCAATGCCGCTCTGCGCCGGAGGAGACCGAGGAGTTCCTGCACATCGCGCACGAAAATCCGTTCGTCGTCGGCGTGGTCGGCTGGGCCGATCTGACCGATGGTGCGCTTGACGAAACGCTCGACCGCCTGCGCGCTTTGTCTGGCGGCGGCAGGCTGGTGGGCATTCGCCACCAGGTTCACGACGAGGCCGACCCCGATTGGCTGCTCCGCGAGGATGTCCAGCGCGGCCTCACGGCTGTTTTCGCCCGCGATCTCGCCTACGATCTTCTGGTTCGCACCCGCGAGCTGTCGGCCGCGATCGCGACCGCGCAGGCCTTTCCGCAGGCACGATTCGTGCTGGACCACGCTGCCAAGCCGCCGATCGCCGACGGCGGCAGCGCCGAATGGACCGATGGCATCGCAGCGCTGGCGGCTTGCGGCAATGTCTGGTGCAAGATCTCAGGCCTGGCGACCGAGGCGGTCTGGAATGACTGGGATGCGGAGCGGCTGTTTCCGTTTGTCGAGCACGCCGCAAAATGTTTCGGCGAGGATAGGCTGATCTTCGGCTCGGACTGGCCGGTATGCCTGCTTGCGGGAAGTTACGGCGAGATCAAGACTGCGCTGGAGGTCTGCCTTGCGAGGCTCGGCCCGCGTATGCGGGACAAGGCGTTTGGCGTGAATGCAGCGCAGGCGTACCGGCTGGTATCGCGCGTCAGCGCCTGAGCGAGATGAAATGAAGGCTCGATCGCTGCAAAGACGGAGGTGCGCTCCCTCTCCCGCTTGCGAGAGCTTTGCATATTCGCGAATCTGCGATTCCCTAGACCGCTGAGGGAGGACGGGAATGGCCTATCGACAGGTTGGACAACCGAGCTTTGCGGACGCGCTGGTGTCGCGACGGGGAAAAGGCAATCCGGTGCTGAGACGGATTGGGGACTTGGTCGATTGGGCAGCGGTAGGGGGCGTGCTAGGCGGTCTGCCGGAACCGGAGCGTGGGGCGCCGGCCTATCCGCGGCTGGTGATGTTCAAGGCGCTGTTGCTGCAGCAATGGTACGGGCTGTCCGATCCGGAGCTTGAAGAGGCGCTTGATGACCGCGCCTCATTCCGCGATTTCTGCGGCTTTGTGCTCGGCGATGAGACACCCGATCACGCCACGATCTGGCGCTTCCGCGACAGTTTGCAGCGGGCCGGCCTGGACGAGAGGCTGTTCGGTGAGATCCTGCGCCAGATCGATGCGCATGGGCTGGTGGTGCGGCGGGGTACACTAATCGACGCGAGCCTGATCCCGGCGGCGGTGAAGCCGCCGAAGCCACCAGAGGAGCCGCAGCCCCCCGGCCCGGACGGTCGGGCGCCGAGCAAACTGGTCAACAGCAAGCGCGATCCGGATGCGCGATGGACCAAGAAGGGCGGCAAACGATACTTCGGCTACAAGGCCCATGTTGGCATCGACCAGGGCTCGGCAATCATCCGCCGCAGCAAGCTGACCGATGCTGCGGTCAACGATACGGTGCCCGCCGACGAGTTGGTCTGTGGTGATGAGAAGGCGGTCTATGCCGACCAGGCCTATGACAAGCACGAGCGCCGTAGCGGCCTGCGCGCGCGAGGCATCAAGCCGCGGCTGATGTTCCGGCCCAACAAGCATCATCCGCTGACCGCGCGGCAGAAGCGCTTCAACGGTGCCGTGGGAAAGCGCCGCGCACCGGTCGAGCAGGTCTTCGCGCGCCTCAAGGGCAGCTACCGCTGGGCGCGCGCCCGCTATCTGGGCTGGGCGCGCAACCAGACGCATCTGCGCCTGATCTGCCTGGCAATGAATCTCAAACGATGGGTGGCGTTGTCTCCTGCGGGAGTTGCCGCATGACCGCCCAACCCAATCAGTCGACCACGAAAGCGCAAACCTTCGATGCCGCCGACGTCCAACGCTACGCAAAAAACGCCCAACAGCGGCAATCACTCCCCCGCGTCCAATTAAGCAAAGCTCTCGCTTGCGGGAGAGGGTTGGGGAGAGGGTGCTTCCGCAATGCGACAATCCCCAAGAGGAGAAGCCCTCACCCGGCGCTTCGCCATAGCCGAGGCTTTGCCTCGGCGTCGACGGCCGCCGGAGGCGGCCTACGCCTCTCCCGCAAGCGGGAGAGGTGAACGAGCCGCGCCGTGCCTACTCCGACATCGGCTTGTCGGAGATGTCCCAGTCCTTGCCGGTGAAGGTGGAGATGAACAGCGTCTTCATCGGCGTGTAGTCCTCGGGCGTGTAGCTGTAGGTGACGCCGTCGAGGAAGTAGGGCGAGTGGAAGCCCGCGAGCGTCGATGCCTGCTTCAGCACGTTGGCGCGGGTGAGCGCGTCGCCGCAGCGGCGCAGGATCTCGCCCATGGTCACGGCCTGGCCGTAGCCGGCAAAGGCGATGGTGTTGTCGGGGTCGATCGCCGGCGTGTACTTCTTGCGCAGCTCCTCGAACGCCATCACGTCGGGGTCCTTCTCCCATTTGGGAAGACCGACCTCCTTGTTGTAGCGGATGGCGACGATGCCGGTGGCGTTCTCGAGGCCCGCGGCGCTCAGGATGGAGCGGCCGGTCGACCCCGCCGACAGTAATTGCAGCGGCTTCCAGCCGAGCTCGGCCACTTTACGAATCGACTGCGACGACGCCTTGCCGGTCGAGATGTTGTAGAAGACGTCGGCGCCCGATTTCGAGAGGTTGATGAGCTGGGAATCGACGGTCGGCTCGGTGAGATCGTAGGTCTGCTCCATGATCACCTGAGCGGTACCGCCGGCATCGGCCAGCACCTTCTTGAACGGACCCAGGAAGTCGCGACCGAAATCGTCGTTCTGGTAGAGGATGCCGATCTTCGCGTTCGGCTTCACGCTGACGACGTGCCGGGCCAGGATGCGCGCCTCGGTCGGATAGAGCGGCAGCCCCGCCATCGTCCATTTGAACTCTTTCGGGTTGTTCCACTTCGACGCGCCGGTGTTGAGCAGGAGCTGCGGCACGCCCTTCGAGTTCAGGTATTTGTGCACGGCAGTCTGCGGCGCGGTGCCGAGCGAGCCATACAGCGCCAGCACTTCCTCCTGCTCGACCAGGCGCCGCGTCGCCTCGACGCATTTCGGCGCGCTGTAGGCATCGTCCATGGTGAGGAACTTGACCTTGCGTCCGTTGATGCCGCCCTTCTCGTTCAGCATCTGGAAGTAGGCTTCGCCGATGCGCCCGAGCACGCCGTAGAGCGAGCCGGGGCCGGAATGCGGCACGGTCTGCCCGATCTTGATCTCGGTGTCGCTGGCGCCCGCGTCGTATTTCTTCTCCGCGGCCCAGACATAAGGCGCAGGCAAGGTGGATGCAGCGATGGTGGCGAGCGCGCCGGCGCTGAAATCGCGCCGCGATGGATTCTTCGTCATTATTTGTTTCTCCCTAGCGAGGGCATTGTGCTGACATCGCAGCGCAGCTCGCAAGTGGGGAGTCGCAACTTTGCGACGCAATGACGCTCATATTGCGCGGTGCTAGCGCCTAGACTCAAGTTTTCTCGGCGACGACGACGAGGCCGCGCACCGGCTCGTTGTTCTCGATGCGCGGCGAAGCCAGCTCCAGTGTCAGCAGCTCGAGGCCCGCCTTGGCAATCGCGTCGCGGACATATTCCGCGGAGTGGGCATAGCGCAGGCCTTCGCCGAGCACGATGCCGCCGCCGTCATGAGTCTCCAGCGTGAAGGCAAGCACGCCGCTCGACGCGAGCACGCGCCTGGCTTCGGTGAGCACCGGTGCGAGATCGGAGAGATACACGAAGGCGTCCGCGGCGACGACGAGATTTGCGCTCGCGTCCGCCTTGGTGCGCAAGCCTTCGATCATGTCGGCGATCTCGAGCTCGGCATAGAGGTTGCTCGCGCGGGCTTCCTTGATCATGCCCGGTGACAGGTCGACGCCGATGAAGTGGTCGACCTGCTTGGCGAAGGCGGCGGCCGCAAGCCCGGTGCCGCAGCCGAGATCGATCGTGCGCTTGAAGTAGGCAGGCTTCTTGGCGGCGCCGCGCGCGGCCAGCACCGCCTTGAAGATCAGGCTCGGGGCGCGATAGCCGAGATCGTTGATCAGCGTGTGCTCGAATCGCGGCGCGTATTGATCGAACAGCGTTTGTACATAGGCCTTGGGCATCTCCGCCATCTCTGCGTCGCCGAGCCGCATCAGGTGCAGGCCGGCGCCGTGCCGGTCCTCGGGATCGGAGTCGAGCGCCTTGCGAAAAGCCGCGATCGCCTTGTCGCGATCGCCAAGCTGCCGACGGATCTCGCCGAGCGTGAACCAGGCGGAGGCGAAGTTCGGCGCAAGCTCGATCGACTGCTCCAGCAGGTCCGCGGCCGCGGGCAGATCACCCTTGAGCTGGAGATCGCGCGCGAACTCGAAACGGCGGTCGGCCATGAGATCGCCGGAGGACTGGAACAGGCGCAGTGGCATTGAGGAACCGGGAACGAAGCGGTGATGACTCGAAGATGTGGTGACGCGACCTATATAGCAGGCATGCGTCCGCAAGACATCCTGCTGCCAACTGCTGCCGGCCTGTGCTGCAAGCCCGGCGGCTTTCATATCGATCCTGTCCGGCCGGTCGAGCGCGCCGTGATCACCCACGGCCATTCCGACCATGCCCGTGCCGGCCATGGCGCGGTGCTGGCGACACAGGAAACGCTCGACATGATGCGGCTGCGCTACGGCGAGAACTTTGCCGGCTCGACGCAAGCCATCCGCTATGGCGAGGAGATCCGGCTCGGCGACGTCCGCGTCAGATTTCACCCGGCCGGCCATGTGCTGGGCTCGGCGCAGGTCGCGGTGACGTGCCAGGACACCTGCATCGTCGCCTCCGGCGACTACAAGGACGCGGCCGATCCGACCTGCGCCCGGTTCGAGCTGGTGCCCTGCGACGTCTTCATCACCGAGGCTACTTTTGGCTTGCCGGTGTTCCGGCATGGCGATGCCGCTGACGAGGTGAAGAAGCTGCTGGCCTCCGTTGCGCTGTTTCCGGAGCGCGCGCATCTGGTCGGCGCCTATTCGCTCGGCAAGGCGCAGCGCGTGATCGCGCTGCTGCGGCAGGCCGGCTATGACGCGCCGGTCTACCTGCATGGCGCCATGGAGACGATCACCCACTACTACCAGAGCCGCGGGATCGCGCTCGGCGAGCTGAGGCCGGTGAAGGGCGTGAAGAAGTCGGCCCTTGCCGGCACCATCACGCTGGCGCCGCCCTCGGCGACTTCCGATCTCTGGACGCGGCGTTTTCCCGATCCCGTCACCGCCTTCGCGTCAGGGTGGATGCGCGTGCGCGCCCGGGCGCGGCAGCGCGGCGTGGAATTGCCGCTGGTGATCTCCGACCACGCCGATTGGGACGGCCTTACCTCTACCATCGGCGCGACCGGCGCGGGCGAGATCTGGGTCACTCACGGCCAGGAAGATGCGCTGGTGCATTGGTGCCAGAGCAAAGGCCTGAAAGCGCGGCCGCTCGATCTCGTCGGCTACGGCGACGAGGAGGAGAGCGAGACGCCGATTCCGGACGAGGCCGAAGCATGAACCGCTTCGCCGAACTGCTCGACCGCCTCGCTTACGAGCCCGGCCGCAACAACAAGCTGCGGCTGATCACCGGCTATTTCCGCGAGGTCGGCGATCCTGACCGGGGCTATGCGCTGGCCGCGCTGACCGGCGCGCTCAGCTTCAAGCATGCCAAGCCCGCGCTGATCCGCGATCTCATCGCGGCGCGCACCGACCCGGTGCTGTTCGGGCTCTCCTATGATTATGTCGGCGACCTCTCGGAGACGGTGGCGCTGATGTGGCCGAAGGCCGCGCTGGCCGCCCACAACAACCCGCCACCGCCATCCCTCACCGAAGTCGTCACCACGCTACGCACGCTCGGAAAGACCGAGTTGCCGAAGCAGCTCGAGCGCTGGCTTGACGAGCTGGATGAGACCGGCCGCTGGGCGCTGCTGAAGCTCGTCACCGGCGCGCTTCGGATCGGCATCTCCGCGCGCCTCGCCAAGACCGCAGCCGCCGCACTCGGCGACAAGGACCCGCATGAGGTCGAGCTGATCTGGCCGGGCCTTTCGCCGCCCTATCTCGACCTGTTCGCCTGGCTGGAGGGACGCGCCGAAAAGCCCGTCAATCGCGATCCCGCGCCGTTCCGGCCCGTGATGCTGGCGCATGCGATCGAGGACACGGATTTCGCCGCGCTCGATCCCGCCGACTACATCGCCGAATGGAAGTGGGACGGCATCCGCGTGCAGGCGGTGGCGGGGCGGGACGATCGCGGCCACATCACGGCGCGGCTCTATTCGCGCACCGGCGAGGACATCACGGGGAGCTTTCCCGACCTCGTGCCGTCGCTGCACCTGCCCGGCGCCATCGACGGCGAGCTCCTGATCCTGCGCGAGGGCCGCGTGCAGAGTTTCAACGTCCTGCAGCAGCGCCTCAACCGCAAGGTCGTCTCGCCGAAGCTGATCAAGGAGTTTCCGATCCACCTTCGCGCCTACGATCTGCTTGGCGACGACGAGAACGATCTGCGCGAGCTGCCTTTTGCCGAGCGACGCGAACGGCTGGAGAGATTCGTTGGGAAGCTCGACGATCCCCGCATCGACCTGTCGCCCACGGTCCCTTTCACAAGCTGGGACGCGCTGACCGCCGCGCGCGCCGATCCGGCGAGCGCAGGTGCCGGCGAGGATGCGGACGCCGTCGAGGGCGTGATGCTGAAGCGGCGCGATGCGCCTTATCTGCCCGGGCGGCCGAAGGGCCAATGGTGGAAATGGAAGCGCGACCCGCACATCATCGATGCCGTGCTGATGTATGCCCAGCGCGGCCACGGCAAGCGTTCGTCCTATTATTCCGACTACACTTTTGGCGTCTGGACCGAGCGCGATGGCGGCGACGAACTGGTGCCGGTCGGCAAAGCCTATTTCGGCTTCACCGATGAGGAGCTGCTCCAGATCGACCGCTTCGTCCGCCGCAACACCACGGAGAAGTTCGGCCCCGTGCGTCATGTCGTGCACGAGGGCGACAAGGGGCTCGTGCTGGAGGTCGCGTTCGAGGGTCTGCAACGTTCGCCGCGACACAAGTCCGGCGTCGCCATGCGCTTTCCCCGCATCAGCCGCTTGCGCTGGGACAAGCCGCCGCGCGAGGCCGACCGGCTGGAAACGCTGGAGAAGATGCTGAAGGCGGAAGCGGCGGAGATTGATGTTTGAGGCGTTCTGAGGTCAGGTTCGATCGCCGCTGCGAACGCAGTGCGCCCCCTCTCCCGCTTGCGGGAGAGGGTTGGGGAGAGGGTGTCTCCGCATCGGGAGTCCCCCAGAGGCGAGAGCCCTCACCCGGCGCTGCGCGCCGACCTCTCCCGCAAGCGAGAGCTTTGCATATTCGCGAATCTGCGATTCCCTAGACCGCTGAGGGAGGACGGGAATGGCCTATCGACAGGTTGGACAACCGAGCTTTGCGGACGCGCTGGTGTCGCGACGGGGAAAAGGCAATCCGGTGCTGAGACGGATTGGGGACTTGGTCGATTGGGCAGCGGTAGGGGGCGTGCTAGGCGGTCTGCCGGAACCGGAGCGTGGGGCGCCGGCCTATCCGCGGCTGGTGATGTTCAAGGCGCTGTTGCTGCAGCAATGGTACGGGCTGTCCGATCCGGAGCTTGAAGAGGCGCTTGATGACCGCGCCTCATTCCGCGATTTCTGCGGCTTTGTGCTCGGCGATGAGACACCCGATCACGCCACGATCTGGCGCTTCCGCGACAGTTTGCAGCGGGCCGGCCTGGACGAGAGGCTGTTCGGTGAGATTCTGCGCCAGATCGATGCGCATGGGCTGGTGGTGCGGCGGGGTACACTAATCGACGCGAGCCTGATCCCGGCGGCGGTGAAGCCGCCGAAGCCACCAGAGGAGCCGCAGCCCCCCGGCCCGGACGGTCGGGCGCCGAGCAAACTGGTCAACAGCAAGCGCGATCCGGATGCGCGATGGACCAAGAAGGGCGGCAAACGATACTTCGGCTACAAGGCCCATGTTGGCATCGACCAGGGCTCGGCAATCATCCGCCGCAGCAAGCTGACCGATGCTGCGGTCAACGATACGGTGCCCGCCGACGAGTTGGTCTGTGGTGATGAGAAGGCGGTCTATGCCGACCAGGCCTATGACAAGCACGAGCGCCGTAGCGGCCTGCGCGCGCGAGGCATCAAGCCGCGGCTGATGTTCCGGCCCAACAAGCATCATCCGCTGACCGCGCGGCAGAAGCGCTTCAACGGTGCCGTGGGAAAGCGCCGCGCACCGGTCGAGCAGGTCTTCGCGCGCCTCAAGGGCAGCTACCGCTGGGCGCGCGCCCGCTATCTGGGCTGGGCGCGCAACCAGACGCATCTGCGCCTGATCTGCCTGGCAATGAATCTCAAACGATGGGTGGCGTTGTCTCCTGCGGGAGTTGCCGCATGACCGCCCAACCCAATCAGTCGACCACGAAAGCGCAAACCTTCGATGCCGCCGACGTCCAACGCTACGCAAAAAACGCCCAACAGCGGCAATCACTCCCCCGCGTCCAATTAAGCAAAGCTCTCGCTTGCGGGAGAGGTTGCAGCCAGTCTGCGCCGCGCGCTTGCCCCGAATTAAACTCCAGTAACCCGATTGGCGCCTCGTTCCGGGTTCCCCATGTGCCCCGCCGTGTCCTATAATGAGGTCGAATCCCCTGAGGAGTTTGCGATGGTCCAAGACGTCAGAGATTTGCCGGCCGGCCGCAGCGACGGCCTGCACCGCTTTCTCGGCGGCTCCCCGCTGGCGGTCGCGTTTCGCCTGGTTCTGCTCTCGATCCTGGTCGGCGTCGTGCTGGCCGCGATCGGCTTCGACCCCTGGAACATCATCACCAGCATTCGTCTCCTGTTCCAGCGTCTCTGGGATCTCGGCTTCGATGCCGTGAACTGGCTGTGGCGCTACTTCCTGCTCGGCGCCGTCATCGTCATCCCGATCTGGCTGCTCTCGCGCGTCTTCGGCGCGCCGCGCGGCCGGTGAGATTTTGAAGGCTCGCTGCCGATGCAATTGCGCTTTGTCGGCAGCGGCGATGCTTTCGGCTCCGGCGGCAGGCTCAACACCTGCTTCCACGTCTCCGGGCGCGAGGCCAACTTCCTGATCGATTGCGGCGCGTCGGCACTGCCGGCGCTGAAGCGGCTCGAGATCGACTGCAACGAGATCGATCTGATCCTGATCACGCATTTCCACGGCGACCATTTTGGCGGTCTACCGTTTGTCCTGCTCGACGCGCAATTCTCGGGGCGGACGCGGCCGTTGACGATCGCGGGCCCGAAAGGCATCGCGGCGCGGCTTGCCCAGTTGATGGAAGCGCTGTTCGAGCATTCCTCAAGCACCCAACAGCGGTTCGAGCTGAACGTGGTCGAGCTCGCCCCCGAGCAAGGCCGAAGCTTCGGCGCGGTGACGGTGACACCCTATCCGGTCGTGCACGGCGAATCCGGCGGGCCTTTCCTGGCCTATCGCGTCGAGGCCGAGGGCCGCACGCTCGCCTACAGCGCCGATACCGAATGGACGGAGACGCTCATTCCGCTGGCGCATGGCGCGGACCTTTTCATCGCGGAAGCCTACATGTACGAGAAGGTGGTCAAGAACCATCTCAGCCTGAAGACCTTGGAACAGCACCTGCCCGCGATCGGCGCCAAGCGGCTCGTCCTCACCCATATGAGCGAGGACATGCTGTCGCGTCTGGGCGAAGTGCCGCATCTCGCTGCAGAGGACGGCATGGTGCTCGTGTTCTGACATGCACGCACCAGTTCATCCCAGGATCAGCTCCCGACAGGTGTTCTCCATCGCGGGACCGGCGATGGTCGCGAACCTGACCACGCCGCTGATCGGCGTGGTCTCGACCACCGCGATCGGACGGCTCGACGATGCCGCGCTGCTCGGCGGCGTCGCGATGGCCTCCGTCATCTTCGACTGCCTGTTCTGGCTGTTCGGCTTCCTGCGCATGAGCACGCTCGCCTTCACCGCGCAGGCGCTGGGCGCCGGCGAGACGCGCGAGCAGACCGCGATCCTGGTGCGCGGCTTCATCGTCGCCGGCCTGATCGGCACCGGCCTGATCGCGCTGCAGCTGCCGCTGACCTCGGTGCTGTTCGACCTGATGGGCGGCAGCGAAGGCGTGACGCGTGCGGCGAAAACCTATTTCATGATCCGGATCTGGTCATCGCCATTCGCCTTCGCCAATTACGTCGTGCTCGGCTGGCTGGTCGGGCAGGCCCGCGCCAATCCCGCCCTCGCGCTCCAGGTCGTCATCAACGTCATCAACATGGTGGCGACCATCCTGCTGGTGCTCGTCTACGACACCGGCATTGCCGGTGCGGCGATCGCCGCGCTGCTCTCGGAGACGATCGGCTTCGCGCTCGGCGTGGTCGTCTGCCGCCGCTATGCGGACGATGGCTTCAGGGTGCCCCGCGCAACGCTGTTCAATCGCGCAAAGCTGATGCGTCTGCTGGCGGTGAACTCCGACATCATGATCCGCACGGCGGCGCTGATCGCCGTGTTCCTGTTCTTCACCGCCAAGGGCGCGCGCGCCGGCGACGTCACGCTGGCGGCGAACTCCGTGCTCAACAATTTCCTCCTGGTCAGCGCCTTCTTCCTCGACGGCCTCGCCAACGCAGCCCAGCAGCTCTGCGGCCGCAGCTTTGGCGCGCGCGACGCCAGGGGATTTGCGGATTCGACCAGGCTGGTGCTGCTCTGGGGCCTCGGCTTCGCGCTGGTCGTCGCCGTGCTGTTCGCGCTGTTCGGCCCCAACCTGATCAATGTCATGACGGCCAGTGAGGACGTTCGCCGCGCCGCGCGCGACTTCCTGCCGTTCATCGTGCTTGCGCCGATCCCCGGCGTGTTCGCCTTCGGCTTCGACGGCATCTATGTCGGTGCGACCTGGGCGCGCGAGATGCGCAATCTGATGCTGGCTTCGCTCGCGATCTTTTTCGGCGTCTGGCTGGCGCTGCAATCGTTCGGCAATGCCGGATTGTGGTGCGCGCTGATCGCGTTCTATGTCGCCCGCGGCGGCTTGCAGGGTGCGCGCTATCCGGTGCTGTATCGGGCGACGTTCGCGAAGCTGTAGCTCTCGTGTCCCGGACGCGCTGCAGCGTGAAACGCTGCTGCGCAGAGCCGGGCCCCAGAGCGCCGCCACATGGGCCCCGGCTCTGCAGCGCACACGCCGAAGTCAGCGCGCTGCGCTGCGTCCGGGGCACGGGAAGGGCATCACATCCCCGGCCAGTCTTCCGCTGTGAGCGTCGCCGCATCAGCACCGACGATATCGGAGAGCGAATCCCGGCCCGTGCGGAGCAGGGTCGATGTCAGGTCGCGCTTGATCTCGTCGACGAGGCCGAGACCCTTGTAGACCAGCGACGAATAGAGCTGGATCAGGCTGGCGCCGGCGCGGATTTTCGTCAGCGCGGCGCCGCCCGAGTCCACGCCGCCGACGCCGATCAGCGGGAACGCACCCTCGACGCGCACATAGGTTTCCGCGACCATGCGCGTCGACAGACGGAACAGCGGCCGGCCGGACAGGCCGCCTTGCTCCTTCGCCCGCACCTGCTCGCGCAACGTGCTCGGCCGCGCGATCGTGGTGTTCGACACGATCATGCCGTCGACCCGGCGCGAACGCGCGACCTGCACGATGTCGTCGAGCTGGGCAAGGCTCAAATCCGGCGCGATCTTGAGCAGCACCGGCGTGTCGCCCGCCTTCTGGCGCACCCGCTCGCGGGCGTCGATCACGTGTGCGAGGAGATCGTCGAGCAGCGCGCCTTCCTGCAGATTGCGCAGGCCGGGCGTGTTCGGCGAGGAGACGTTGACGGTGAAATAGCTCGCCACCGGCGCAAAGGTCTCGATCAGCTTGACGTAGTCGGCGACACGGTCCGGCGAATCCTTGTTGGCGCCGACATTGACGCCGACGATGCCGCCGTGCTGCGCACGCGCTGCAAGCCGGCGCAACGCAACCTCCGCACCGTCATTGTTGAAGCCCATCCGGTTGATGATCGCCTCGTCGCGCTCGAGCCGGAACAGCCGCGGCCGCGGATTGCCTTCCTGCGGCTTCGGCGTCACCGAGCCGATCTCGACGAAGCCGAAGCCGAGTCGCAGCAGCGCGTCCGGAACCTCGGCGCTCTTGTCGAAGCCCGCGGCCATGCCGATCGGATTGGGAAAGTTCAGCCCGAAGGCGCGCACCGCGAGCTTGGGATCATCGGCACGCGGCTTGGCCGGCGGCAGGAAGCGCAGGCCCTGGATCGCGAGGCGATGCGCATCCTCGGGATCGAGCCAGCGCAGCACCGGCAGAGAAAAGGCGTCGAACGCGCGGATCACGGCAGCAGCTCCGGAACATCGTGACCGCCGTCGGAGCGTATGTTGAGGTTGATCACCGCGATCACCGCGCCGACATCGAGCTCGCCATAGAGATGTGGAAACAGCTCGTCGTTGCGCGAGCGCTCCCAGCGCAGCTCGCTGCCGAGCACGTCGCCGTCGACCTCGACCAGGAACAGCGCACGCTGTCCGAAATAGTGCTTGCGCAAGGTCTCGGGAACCTGGGCAGCGGTCGAGAAATGGATGAATCCGTCGCGCGCGTCATCCGCGCTGCCCCGGTAGACACCCTGCCGTTCCGCCTCGCGCCAGGCCGAGGCCGGACAGATTTTGTAGATCTTGACCACCGCTTTCGCAGCCTTGTTTGTTCTTTGAGTTCTTTGGGTTTTTTCGTCTCACGCGGGTCCGCAAAACCCCGGCGCGACCGTAAAGGCCGTCCCTTCCGAACTCAAGACCTAGAGTCTTTTCCGGTCCGATGAAATCGGAGCGGGGCTCTGGATTCTTGTTTTGACGCGTTTTCGTGACGCGAACCGGTACCACTTCGCCACCTCTTGCGCGAAAAGCGGAAAACCGGTTGATTTGAGGATAGTTTTCCTGAGTTGCGACGGGCTGGACCTTCCATGGTCAGACAGGCCAAAGCGCAGAGGATGCTGACTCACGACCAGATCTGGGCCGCGCTGGACCGGCTGGCGGCGCGCGCCGGACTGTCACCGTCCGGCCTTGCCAAGCGGGCCGGGCTCGACCCCACCACCTTCAACAGGTCCAAGCGCGTCACCGCCGACGGGCGCGAGCGCTGGCCTTCGACCGAATCGATCGCAAAGGCGCTGGCCGCGGCCGGCGCCTCGATCGACAGCTTTGCGAAATTGATTGACCATGACGGCGCGGGCGACGGGCGCTCGGTGCCGCTGCTCGGCTTCGCGCAGGCCGGGATGAGCGGCGCCTTCGACGAGGCCGGCCTTCCATCCGGCAGGGGCTGGACCGAGATCGCGCTTCCCGCCACCGAGGACGGCCACACCTTTGCGCTGGAGATTTCCGGCAATGCGCTTGCGCCCGTCTATCGCGACGGCGACATCGTCCTGGTCTCGCCTGGCGCGCAGATCCGCAAAGGCGATCGCGTGGTGGTGAGGAGCAAGGCGGGCGAGGTGACGGTCGCGACGCTGAAGCGCCGCACTGCAAAGGCGCTGGAGCTTCAGCCGCTCGATGGGACGCAGGCCGAACGCGCGCTGGCGGCGAGCGATGTGGCGTGGATTGCGCGGATCCTGTGGGCGAGCCAGTGATTGCCTTCCGTCGGCATGGTGCCAGATGCGGTGACACCACCGCGCCGCGGCCCGCAGCGAGCGACCTTGCGACTCACCGCGCCTCTTGCATAGGCTGCAGCCGATATTATCGATCCAGTTTGTCTTTGGGGGAATAAGGATGAATCGCCGTCACGCATTGAAGGCCCTGGCGGGTCTTGCGCTATGTCCGCTCTGCAAGCCAGCCTTCGCGGGCGAAGGCACGCATTGGAGCTATGAGGGCGTCGGCGGTCCGGCCAAATGGGGCGATCTCGATGCGGCCAACAAGGCCTGCGCGGTCGGCCTGCAACAGTCGCCGATCGACATCGAGGCGACGATCAAGTCGCAATTGCCCGTTCTGAAACTGAACTGGGGCAAGAGCGCCGACACCATCGTCAACAACGGGCACACGATCCAGCTCAACTTCGCCGAAGGCAGCAGCTTGATGCTCGGCAACGTCAAGTACAAATTGCTTCAGGTGCACTTCCATCGTCCGAGCGAGCACATGATCGGCGGCAAGAATTTTCCGATGGAGGCGCATTTCGTCCACCGCAACGAGGCCGGCGGGCTGGCCGTGGTCGGCGTGCTGATGGCCGAGGGCAGGCCGAACGCAGCCTTCGGCAAGATCGTCAAGACCATGCCGGCGGCGGAAGGGCCTGCCGTGAAGGCCGACGCCGCCATCGATCCTCACGCCATGCTGCCGCAGCGGCTCGGCTATTTCCGCTATCCCGGCTCGCTGACGACACCGCCCTGCTCGGAAGTGGTGGAATGGCTGCTGCTGACCGACCCGATCCAGGTCGCCAGCGCCGACGTCGCGGCGTTCGCAAAGCTCTATCCGATGAACGCGCGCCCGGTGCAGAAGGACAACCGGCGCTACGTGCTGAGGTCGACCTGAGGCATCACGCCGGGGCCGTGTAGCCCCGGATGGTGCGTGCACTCCATCCGGGCCGCACGCGCCTTACGCGCTCCGCGCCAGCGCGCCGTCGATCATGTTGACGGCATTCTGCACGCCGTACACGGCGACGAAGGAGCCGAAGCGCGGGCCTTTCTCTTGGCCGAGCAGAACCTGGTAGAGCATGTTGAACCAGTCGAGCGTGACGCCGGGGCGGCCGTCCTTGCCCTTCTTGACCTGATCGAGGAACGGCTCGCGGCGCCCGACCTCGTAGACGACGTTCTGGATGTCCTCGGCCGAAGCGTCCGGCGCCAACTGCGACAGCGCATCGCGCAGATCCTGGAGCGCGGCGCGCTCGCTGTCTGTCGGCACCCGGAACTGCTTCGTCGGCGCGACGAAGTCGCGATAGTAGTTGATGGCGTAGCCCACCATCGCGTCGAGCTTCGGATGCGTCTGCGGGCTCACGCCGGGACGATAGCGACCGATGAAGCCCCACAGCGTCTCGGCATTCTCCGCGTTCGACGACGAGACCAGCGTCAAGAGCAGCTGGAAGGTGACGGGCATGTCACCCTTCGGCGGCTTGCCGTTGTGGATGTGCCAGACCGGATTGCCGAGCTGCTGCTTGCCGTCCTGCTTGGCAAAGCCGTCGAGGAACTGCTGGTAGTCGTCGACATTGCGCGGGATGACGTCGAAATAGAGCCGCTTGGCCGCCTTCGGCTCGCGATACATGAACAGCGACAGCGATTCCGGCGAGGCATAGCGCAGCCATTCGTCGATGGTGAGGCCGTTACCCTTCGACTTCGAGATCTTCTGGCCCTTCTCGTCGAGGAAGAGCTCGTAGTTGAAGCCTTCGGGCGGCGTGGCGCCGAGCGCCCTGGCGATCGCGCCGGAGAGCTTCACCGAATCGATCAGATCCTTGCCGGCCATCTCGTAGTCGACGCCGAGCGCGACCCAGCGCATCGCCCAGTCGGCCTTCCACTGGCACTTGACGTTGCCGCCGGTGACGGGCGTTTCGACCTCCTGGTTCGTATCAGGATCGACATAGGTCACCGTGCCGGCCGCGACGTCGCGGCGGATCATCGGTACCTGCAGCACGACACCGGTTGTCCTGCTGATCGGAAGGAACGGCGAATAGGTCGCGCGGCGATCGGGACCCAGCGTCGGCAGGATGATCGCCATGACCTTGTCGTAGGCGGCGAGCATCTTCAGCAGCGTCGCGTCGAAGCGGCCCGACGTGTAGTAGTTGGTCGAGCTCGCGAATTCGTAGTCGAAGCCGAAATGGTCGAGAAAGGCGCGCAGCCGCGCATTGTTGTGCGCGCCGAAGCTGTCATGCGTGCCGAAAGGATCAGGAACGCGCGTCAGCGGCTTGCCGAGATTGGCTTCCAGCGGCGCTCTGTTCTGCACGTTGTCAGGCACCTTGCGCAGGCCGTCCATATCGTCGGAGAAGGCGAGCAGGCGGGTCTTGATCTTGTCCTCGGTCAGCACGCGGAAGGCATGGCGCACCATCGAGGTGCGCGCGACCTCGCCGAACGTGCCGATATGCGGCAGTCCGGAGGGACCGTAGCCGGTCTCGAACAGCACCTCGTCCTTCGGGCTCTTCTTCAGCCGCGCGACAATGGCCTTCGCCTGCTCGAACGGCCAGGCGTTGGATTGTTCGGCGAGCGCACGCAGGTCGCTCGGGTTCGCGGCAAGATTGATAACGGACATCAGGGGCCTCCGGGCCGCGGAAAATAGCGATTTCCGGGCAGAATGCAATTTTGTGGGCGGTGTTGCCTCTCGCGCCGTCATTGCGAGCCACCGGGGTCCGCGCAAAGCGCGGCTCGATGACAGGCTCCGCGAAGCAATCCAGAATCTTTCTGCGGAAACAGTCTGGATTGCTTCGTCGCAAGGGCGCCTCGCAATGACGGCGGAGGGAGCAGCGGCGAAACTAAAATGGGCTCACGGAGAAATACCGCAGCCACAGATCGGTATAGCGGCCTTTTTCCCAGACGCGGAACATCGCCCAGTTCAGGGCCTGGCGCAGCACGTCGTTGCCCTTGCGCACGGCGATGCCGATGCCTTCGCCGAAGAAACGGCTCTCGACGAAGGGGCCGCCGGAAAAGGCGCAGCAATCGCCGGAATCCGTGCCGTTGATCCAGAACGCCAGCGAGATGGCGTCGCCGAAGATGAAATCGACCTCGCCCCTGCGCAAAGCGGCGCGCATCGCATCGTCATTGGGGTAGGCATGCAGTTCGGCGTCGGTGAACATCGCCTTCAGATACGCCTCATGCGCGGAGCCGGCGATGACGCCGACCTTCTTGCCCTCGAGATATTCGGGCCGGATCTCCGGCATCACTGCGTCCTTGCGCGAGACGAAGCGCGCCGGCACGCGGTAATAGGGATCGGTGAAGTCGACGCGGGCGCGCAGCTGCGGGCTCACCGCCATCGAGGCGATGATGGCATCGCCTCGGTTGGAGGTGAGCGCGTCGACCAGCGTCTCGAAGCGGCGCATTTGCACGGTGCAGGTGACCTTGATCTCCTCGCACAGCGCACGGGCGAAATCGACGTTGAAGCCGGCCGGGTTGCCGTCTGCGCCAGTGTAGTTGAACGGCGGATAGTCGGTCTCGGTCAGGAAACGGATCACGGTCAGGCGCGACAGGTCCGGCCGTTCGGGGCGCCGCCGGGGATCCCAGAAGCCGGGCACGGCCTGCGGTGCGGCCTGAGGCACAACCTGCGGCGTGGCCTGAGGGGCCGCCGGGGGCCGCTTGGCCGGCGCCTGGGCATTTGCGGCCGGGAGGCCGATGAGCAGGCACGCGCCGACGGCCAGCCCCGATAGCAAGCTACGGGCAGATTTAGACGATTTCGCCTGTTGCGATGGAGCCATCGGCCGGAGATGAACGAATTTCGTTGGGATCGGAGGGCCTTATAGACCATCCGGGCCGGAACGCGAGCGCCGAATGCGGGCTGAGTAAAGGTCTCTCAGACGTCATGCCCGGGCTTGTCCCGCCTGCCTGGGCCTTCGCCTCGCCGAAGCGGCTTCGGCCGCGCAGGCGGGACAAGCCCGGCCATGACGATGTGGAAGCAGCCGCGCCCGGCCGAGACCTCAGAGATACTTCTTCAAATCCGCCGCCGCCTCTTCCGGCGTCCGCTTCAAATTGAACGGCGAGACGAAGCGGCCATCGCGGTCCATCAGATAGATCAGCGCGGTGTGGTCCATGGTGTAGTCGCCGTCCTTGGTCGGGACCTTCTTGGCATAGACGCGGTAGGAGCTGATGACCTTGGCGGTCTCGGCGGGATCGCCGGACAGGCCTTCGAGGTGCGGATCGAAGCTCGACAGATAGTCCTTCATCGTCGCCGGCGTATCACGCTCGGGATCGACCGAGATGAAGACGGCATTGATCTTGTCGGCATCCTTGCCCATTACGCGCAACACTTCCGAGATCTCGAACAGGGAGGTCGGGCAGACGTCGGGGCAATGGGTGTAGCCGAAGAAGATCAGGGTCGGCTTGCCCTTGAGGCTCTTGTCGGTGACGGCTTTGCCGTTCTGGTCGGTCAGCTGGAACGGCCCGCCGATCGCGGCCGGCTGCGCCACCTTGCTCAGCCCGCCCATGGCCCAGAACATGATCAGGAGCCCGACAATGAGGCTTGCGGCGAAGGCGGTCGCGATCACCAGCGGACGGGCAGCGGAACTCATGGGCGGAAAACTTCCTGTCGCAGGTCAGAAGCAGGCGGCAAAGCCGGTCCTGATCATTTCGAAGAACACCTGGCTGCCATAGTGGAACCAGAGCGCCAGTGCGCCGATCATGACGAGACTGCCGATTGCCGCGCCAGCCCACAGCAGCACGGATGGCATCCGGCCGGCAGTGGGCGAATTGTCCGATAGCCGATGCGCTGGATGCAGTGGTTGAGCCATGACAACGATCGGGACGACGGTCCCGGTTCCCAGGCTTTCAGATAGGCTTTACGCCGCCTGCGGGCAAGACGCCGCCGGCGGCGCAAAGGGTCCCGCCAGGCTACGAATATCAGTGAAGGAGCTGACCCCGAGCGGATTCGAGCTGCTCGGTTTTTGGGAGCGACCGGCGCGACGGCCTGGCCGTCGAGGCCTGCGCGTCCAAGTAGCAGGGCTTGTACATGGCCTCGAGCTGCTTGCCCCTCAGGAAGAGCATGCGTGGGGTAAGCCCGCCGCGCTGGCCGATCCAGCGCTTCACCTGCGAGGGATACATCGCATAGAGCATCTGGGTTGCTTCGGGATTGGTGACGGCGCGGCCGTTGGAGCCGAAATCCCAGGCGGCGTGGAAGCCGAGCGTCGCATGCGAGGTCACGCAGATCCGGTCGTGCGGGATTGCGCCGAGGACGATGGTGCAGGCGGAGGCGCAGAGGCCGTCGATGATGACCGTCTCGCCCGATTGCCTGAGGTCC
This sequence comes from Bradyrhizobium sp. CCBAU 51765, assembly GCF_015291725.1. Taxonomy (GTDB): domain Bacteria; phylum Pseudomonadota; class Alphaproteobacteria; order Rhizobiales; family Xanthobacteraceae; genus Bradyrhizobium; species Bradyrhizobium liaoningense. Next base: position 8,097,983 of record NZ_CP030038.1, on the reverse strand, counting down.
TGGTATTTGTCGACGTAGGTTCCAATCCGACCGCCGCGGTCATCCGCGATCCGAACCACCGCGTGAGAAGCCCCCATGCCCGCGATCAGGACAACCACCGCAAGCAATCCCGTCAGAAACTTCATTGTCCCCCGCCCCAGCGAATTCGAATCTGCGTGTCAGGTGGTGATGCACAGCTAGCGTCGGTCGTAACCAAGGTTTTGTCTAGGCAGCCCGGCTCGATCAAAACAAATTCAAATCCAGTGTTGCGTCCGCGCTGCACTCGGCCGGGTCTCTATCCCAAAGCGGAACAAGTTAATGAGGTCTTACGCGCCACACCCTTGATCTCAGTTGCAACCGCTGGCTTCAATCCCGGGCAACTACAGGGGGGAACTCATGGAGGGGGAAACGCATGGCTGAGGAAACAGACGTCATCGTCGTCGGCGCGGGACTGTCGGGCCTCGTTGCCGCCACCGAGATCGCCGACGCGGGCAAGCGCGTGATCGTCGTGGACCAGGAAGGCGAGCAATCGCTCGGCGGGCAGGCGTTCTGGTCGTTCGGCGGATTGTTCCTGGTCGATTCGCCGGAGCAGCGCCGGCTCGGCATCAAGGACTCCTTCGACTTGGCCATGCAGGACTGGCTCGGCACCGCTGGCTTCGACCGCGACGACGATTTCTGGCCGCGAAAATGGGCCGAGGCCTATGTGGCGTTCGCGGCCGGCGAGAAGCGGGGCTGGCTGCGCGCGATGGGCCATCGCATCTTCCCCGTGGTCGGCTGGGCCGAACGCGGCGGCTATGACGCGATGGGCCACGGCAATTCGGTGCCGCGCTTCCATGTCACCTGGGGCACCGGCCCCGGCATCGTCGAGCCGTTCGAGCGCCGTGCGCGCGAGGCTGCCAAGGACGGCCGGCTGAGCTTCAGGTTCCGCCATCGCGTCGATGCGCTCTCGATCACCAATGGCACCGTGGATGGCGTCAGCGGCGCCGTCCTGGCGCCCGACACGATCGAGCGCGGCAAGAGCTCCTCCCGCAACGTCGTCGGCGAGTTTGCGCTGAAGGCGCAGGCCGTGATCGTCGCCTCCGGCGGCATCGGCGGCAATCATGAGCTGGTGCGGCAGAACTGGCCGAAGCGGTTGGGTGAGCCGCCGAAATTCATGATTTCCGGCGTGCCCGAGCATGTCGACGGCCGCATGATCGGCATCACGGAAACGACCGGCGCGCGGCTGATCAATCGCGACCGGATGTGGCACTATGTCGAGGGCATCCAGAATTGGAATCCGATCTGGCCGCGCCACGGTATCCGCATCCTGCCCGGCCCCTCCTCAATGTGGTTCGATGCCACGGGCACGCGGCTGCCGGCGCCGCTGTTCCCGGGCTCCGACACGCTCGGCCAGCTCAAATACATCATGTCCACGGGATATGATTATTCCTGGTTCATCCTGACCCAGAGCATCATCAAGAAGGAGTTTGCGCTCTCGGGCTCGGAGCAGAACCCCGACTTGACCGGCAAGAGCTGGCGCATGACCTTGCGCCGTGCCACCAACAAGGGCGCGCCGGCGCCGGTGGAGGCGTTCAAGAGCCATGGTATCGACTTCATCGTCCGCGACAAGCTCGATGAACTCGTTGCGGCCATGAACAAGCTCGCCGGCAGCGATCTCCTCAAGCTCGAGCACATCAAGGTGCAGATCGAGGCGCGCGACCGCGAGATCGCCAATCCCTACGTCAAGGACGCGCAGGTCATGAACATCCACAATGCGCGCCGCTACATCGGCGACAAGTTGATCCGCACCGCCTCCCCGCACCGCATCCTGGATCCCGCGCATGGGCCGCTGATCGCGGTGAAGCTCAACATCCTCACCCGCAAGACGCTGGGCGGCTTCGAAACCGATCTCGACTCCCGAGTGTTCGGGGAAGAGGGTCGCGTCATTCCCGGCCTCTACGCCGTCGGCGAGGCCGCCGGCTTCGGCGGTGGCGGCATGCATGGCTACCGCTCGCTGGAGGGTACCTTTCTTGGCGGCTGCCTGTTCTCGGGCCGCAATGCGGGCCGTGCCGCCGCCAAGGCGGTGGATTAGATCATGCTGCGATGGATGCGCGTCGCGGCGCTGGCCGCTTCATTGGCGGCAGCTTCATCTGCATCCGCCGTTACGATCGATGTCGACGGTGTGAAGCGCTCCTACACCGCGCAACTGCCGACCAAGAGGCCTGCACCGCTCGTGATCGTGCTGCATGGCAAGACCCAGCGCGGTGCCGACATGATCACGCGGACGGCCTGGCCGCAGGTGGCAAAGCGCGAGGGCCTGGCCGTGGTCTTTCCGGACGGGCTCAACAATGCATGGGCGGACGCGCGAACGAAGGCCGGGCCTGCCCTGCGTGGACCGCCGGCGGGGACCGATGACGTCGCCTTCATCGCAAAGCTCGTCGAGAAACTGGTGGCCGACGGCACGGCGGATGAAAGGCGCATCTTCGTCGCGGGCATCTCCAATGGCGGCGCCATGGCGATGACCATGGCCTGTGCGCGTGCCGATTTGTTTGCGGCAGCTGCGAGTGTGATCATGAATCTCACGGACGAGGCCGCCGTCACGTGCCATCCGTCGCGGCCGGTCCCGATGCTGCTCATGAACGGCACCGCCGACCTGCTGGTCCCCTACGGCGGTGGACACGGAACGAGCTATTTTGCCGCAGACGGATTCTGGTCGACCGACGAGACGCTGGCGTTCTGGCGCAGGCTCAATGGCTGCGAGACCGACGACGCCGAGACGACTGATTTGCCGGACAGGGCGCCCGCAGACCATTCCACCGTCACGCGGATCTCCTCACGCTGTCCCCGGGGGCACGACGTCGTGCTCTATCGTGTCAACCATGGCGGCCATCGCGTGCCCGGATTTTCCCCGGATGCCCGCTTCCCGAAGGTCGCCGCCGGCCTGCTGGGGCCGCAGAACGCTGACATCGACGCTGCCGAGACGATCTGGACGTTCTTCAGCCGGTTTCCGTAAAGCGACGCTTGCATAAGCGGCGACGCATCCGCCGCATGCGTGCCCGGCCACGCATGCGTGCCCGGGGTGGCAGAGCGCGAGGTGCTGGGCTAGACAGGGCCGCCATTCCACCAGGAGATCCCCAATGAGCATTCAGCGTTTTGAAACCGGTCCGCGCATGAGCCAGGTCGTCGTGCACGGCAACACCGTCTATCTCGCCGGCGTCGTCGCGAACAAGGCGGCCGGCGAAAGCGTGACGAAGCAGACCCAGGACATCCTGGCGACCATCGACGGCCACCTCGCCAAGGCCGGCACCGACAAGTCGAAGCTGCTGTCGGCAACGATCTACATCACCGACATGAAGACCTTCGGCGAGATGAACGCGGTGTGGGACGCCTGGGTGTCGCCCGGCAACACCCCGGCGCGCGCCACCGTCGAAGCCAAGCTGGCTGCCCCGCAATACACCGTCGAGATCATGGTGACGGCGGCGAAGTAGTCTTCGCGGCATCAGGATGCGGCGGAAGCGCGATGAGAAGATCATCGCGCTTCTACTTTTTTTGGGGCGCATGATCTCCGAGGTAATCGATCGGCGCGCGTGAACCTTCGAGAGTGACGGTCGGCCGAACACGGCACCATCGAAGGAGAGCAGCATGACCGACCCCACCACCATCGCCCACCGCTACATCGAGCTCTGGAACGAGCGCACGGCCGGCCGACGTCGCGAGCTGCTCAGCGAAAGCTGGACGATGGATGCGAGCTATGTCGATCCCTTGATGAAGGGCGACGGCCGGGACGGCATCGAGGCGCTGATCGCGGGCGTGCAGCAGCGCTTTCCCGATTTCAGATTCAAGCTGATCGGCGAGCCCGACGGCTATGGCGATCACATCCGCTTTTCGTGGGGACTTGGTCCCGATGGCGCCGACAGCCCGATCAAAGGGACCGATTTTGCCGTGCTGAAGGACGGCCGCATCAGCCGCGTGACCGGATTTCTGGACCAAGTGCCGACCGGGGCGTGAGACCTCGTGCCCTTCTCGCCGCAGGCGGATGGGGAATTGTATTTGGACTTTCACAGGAGGTCGTCATGCCCGGGCTTGTCCCGGGCAGCCACGTTCTTTGTGCTGTGTGCAAGGCGTGGATGGCCGGGACAAGCCCGGCCATGACGATGTGGAGACTATCGTGCCCCAAATGGGCAGCGCATCCACGATTGCCCTGCCGCAGGCGGGGAGGGCCACCCCCTCGACGAATCCGGTCCTGCGGCTTACCTGTCATGCCGTGCCGCCCCGTATCCTCCAAACATCGGCCGAGCCGGCCGCGCTGCTGCCGGATCGCTTCCAGGCTTGGTTCGCAGCCCGCGGCTGGTCGCCGCGCGCGCATCAGCTGGCGCTGCTGGAAAAGGCGCGCGAGGACCGCTCGGCGCTCCTGATCGCTCCGACCGGCGCCGGCAAGACGCTCGCCGGGTTTCTGCCGACGCTGGTGGAGCTGTCGGCGCAGTCGGTCGAACGGGACGCTGGCGCGAAGAAGAACCTCGTCTCCACCGGCCGCGGCGTCCAACGCGCCGGCGGCCTGCACACCCTCTACATCTCGCCGCTCAAGGCGCTCGCCGTCGACATCGCGCGCAATCTGGAGCGGCCGATCGCGGAGATGGCGCTGCCGATCAAGGTCGAGACCCGCACCGGCGACACGCCGGTGTCGCGGCGGCAGCGGCAGCGGCGCTATCCGCCGGACGTGTTGCTGACGACGCCCGAGCAGCTCGCACTGCTGCTCTCCTCCGACGACGCACCGTTCCTGTTTTCCTCCCTGAAGCGCATCGTGCTCGACGAGCTGCATGCGCTGGTGACGTCCAAGCGCGGCGATCTGCTCTCGCTCGGGCTGGCGCGGCTCTGGCGCCTCGCGCCGCAGATGCGCGCGATCGGCCTGTCGGCGACCGTGGCCGAGCCGGATCAGCTCGCGCGCTTCCTGGTGCCGCAGCCCGACGGCAAGGAAGCCGGTGCCGACATCGTCGTCGCCGGCGGTGCCGCACCGCCCGTGGTCGAGATGCTCGATACGCGCGAGCGGCTGCCCTGGGCCGGCCACAGCGCGCGCCATGCGCTCCCCGAGATCTACGAGCTGATCAAGGCCAACAGGACCACGTTGGTCTTCGTCAACACCCGTAGCCAGGCCGAGATGCTGTTCCAGAATCTCTGGAGCATGAACGACGACGGCCTTGCCATCGCGCTGCATCACGGTTCGCTCGACGTCGCCCAGCGCCGCAAGGTCGAGGATGCCATGTCGGCCGGCAGACTGCGCGGCGTGGTCTGCACCTCCTCGCTCGACCTCGGCGTCGACTGGGGCGATGTCGATCTCGTCGTCAATATCGGTGCGCCCAAGGGCTCCTCGCGCCTGATGCAGCGCATCGGCCGCGCCAATCACCGCCTCGATGAGGCTTCGCGCGCGGTGCTGGTGCCGGCCAACCGCTTCGAGGTGCTGGAGTGCCGCGTCGCCATCGACGCCATTGCCGAGAACGCGCAGGACACGCCGCCCTTGCGCACGGGCGCCCTCGACGTCCTCGCCCAGCACGTGCTTGGCTGCGCCTGCGGCGAGCCGTTCGTCTCCGATGATCTCTACCGCGAGGTCCGCACCGCCGCGCCCTATGCCGACCTATCGCGGCAGGATTTCGACGACGTCGTCGATTTCGTCGCCTCCGGCGGCTACGCGCTGAAGACCTATGAGCGCTTCGCCCGCATCAAGCAGGACAAGGAGGGCCGCTGGCGCGTCGCCAATCCAAAGGTGCGGCAGAGCTACCGCATGAATGTCGGCACCATCGTCGAGGACGACATGCTGAAGGTGCGGCTGGTGCGCTCGCGCGGCGGCGGCCAGGGAAAGGCAGGCGGCTCGACCGGGGTGATCGCGCGCGGTGGCCGGCTGCTCGGCGAGATCGAGGAGGCCTTCATCGAGGGCCTCAGCCCCGGCGATACCTTCGTGTTCTCAGGCGAGGTGGTGCGCTACGAAGCGCTGGTCGAGGACCAAGTCTATGTCTCGCGCGCGCATGACAAGGACCCGAAGGTGCCGTCCTATATGGGCGGCAAGTTTCCGCTCTCGACCTATCTCGCCGAGCGCGTGCGCCGGCTGCTCGACGACGGCCGCGCATGGGGCGGCTTGCCGGAGCAGGTGCGCGACTGGCTGTCGCTGCAGAAGGACGTCTCGCGCGTGCCGGCGGTGCGCGAGCTCCTGGTCGAGAGCTTTCCGCGCGCCAACAAGCATTATCTGGTCTGCTATCCCTTCGAGGGGCGTCTCGCGCACCAGACCCTCGGCATGCTGCTGACGAGGCGCCTCGAGCGCGCCCGCGCGCGGCCGCTCGGCTTCGTCGCCAACGAATATGCCGTGGCGATCTGGGCGCTCGGCGATCTCTCCTTCATGATCCGGGACGGCCGGATCGACCTCGACGCGCTGTTCGACCCCGACATGCTCGGCGACGACCTCGAGGCCTGGCTCGCCGAATCCGCGCTGATGAAGCGCACGTTCCGCAACTGCGCCATCATCTCCGGCCTGATCGCGCGCCGCCACACCGGCGAAGAGAAGAGCCGCCGTCAGGTGCTGTTCTCGACCGACCTCGTCTACGACGTGCTGCGCAAGCACCAGGCCGACCACGTGCTGCTGCGCGCCGCGCGTGCCGATGCCGCTACCGGCCTGCTCGACCTGCGCCGTCTCGGCGACATGCTGGCCCGAATCCACGGCCGCATCACGCACCGGGAACTCGACCGCGTCTCCCCGCTGGCCGTTCCCGTGATGCTGGAAATCGGCCGCGAGTCAGTCTATGGCGAAGCTGCAGACGAGCTCCTGGCGGAAGCCGCCGACGAACTCGTCAAAGAGGCGATGTCGTAGACGGCGAGAATGTATTTTCGGGGCGCAACTCCATCCACATCGTCATGCCCGGGCGTGACCCGGGCATCCACGTCTTTCTTGCGGCGCCAGGAACGTGGATGGCCGGGCCTTCGCCGCGCCGAAGTGGCTTCGGCCGCGCAGGCGGGACAAGCCCGGCCATGACGGAGAATGCTGCGTTATCGATCGCATCGACACGGACTGTGGACGTTTCCGGCGTGTCGTTCCTCGCCGATCTCTCCGGCGCGCTGTTCTGGGAAGAGCAGCGCCTGCTCGTCGTCTCCGACCTGCATCTGGAAAAGGGTTCGAGCTTCGCTATGCGCGGCGTGCTGCTGCCGCCTTACGATACCTTCGCGACGCTCGGCCGGCTCGCCGCCGTGATCGCCCGCCATGATCCGCGAATCGTCGTCGCGCTCGGTGACAGCTTTCACGACCGCACCGCGCATGAGCGCCTGTCGCCCGACGATCGCAATGCCGTCGCGGCGCTCCAGGGCGGTCGCGACTGGATCTGGATCTCAGGCAATCACGATCCCATGCTGCCGCGCGATCTCGGCGGCACCGTCGCGGACGAGGTCACGATCGGCCCGATCACCTTCCGCCACGAGCCGACCGGCACAAGCGGCGAGATCGCCGGCCATCTGCATCCGAAGGCGCGCGTCTCCGCGCGCGGTCGCTCGATGGAGCGCCGCTGTTTCGCCAGTGACGGGTTGCGTGCCGTGATGCCCGCCTTCGGCGCCTATGCCGGCGGCCTCAGCATCCGCGACGCTGCCTTCGCCAGGATCTTTCCGAGGAACGGCTTCGTCGCCCATCTGCTCGGCGACCGTCGGGTCCATGCGATCGCGGCGTCGCGTTGTTACTGAGACCGGCTGCGCCTCGGAACAAATTAAGAACACTTTAGCAAGTCTCTGATATATCATTGTGATTCGGTGCATCGCCGACACAATATCTAGCGCCTGTCCGACTTTGCGAGGACTACATGTCCACCGTTGCCTTCGACCAATGTGCCCTTACCCGGATCGCCGATTTCGCGCGCTCGCTGTCACGGCTGCACCAGGCGGCCCGGCGCTATGCCGTCGATGACGACCAGTTCGATCGCGAGTTCAATGCGGTGTGCCAGTCGATCTGGGGCTACACCATCGACGACGTCAGTGACGATCTGTTCTCGACCGAGGACCATTCGTTTCTCGACACGCTGGACGAGGCCCATGCGCGCATCTTCGCGGCCGAGCAGGGCTACGACCTTGTCGACGAAGCGGGCATGCTGACCGATTGGTGGGGCTTTTGCTGGATGATCTTGGCCGAGAAGCGCGGCCTCTTGACGCCTGAAAACCGCGCCGCCGCGCGCGCGGCGATCGAGGAGAAATATCTGGCAGCGCCGAACGTGATCGGGGTGATTATCGGGAGGTGATCGCCGTGCCCCGGACAAAGCGCAGCGCGCCAAGCGATGCGCTGCAGAGCCGGGGGCCCATCTCGCGGCATTCTGGGTCCCGACTCAGCGTCGCGTCGCTTTCGCGCTGCGCCGCAGTCCGGGACACGAGATCAATCGAGCCCCGCGCGCTTCGCGGGCTTGGCGGCCGTTTTCGGCACCGTCACGTCAGGGAGCACCTCGCGCACGATCTCGGCGGGGGGCGCGGCGTCGGTCGACACCGTCTCCGCCCGCACCGGCGCCACTTTCATCTCGCCGAGGCGCGCGCGGACCTGGGCGGTGAGGCCGGGATAGGAGGCAACCGGGGTGAAGTCCGCAGCCTGGTCGTTGCCGACGCGGATGCCGGTATAGGCGACGAGACCATCGGTGGTGGCAATCACGTCGCCGGCCTTCAGCGACGAATCCAGCGCAAGATCGACCGGGGCGAGGCCGACCGGATCACGGCCGTTGCAGGTGCAGTCGGCGCGCAGCGCCTTGCGATAGGCGAACGCGTTCTCGCTGTCGGCGTAGCGCTCGCCGGTCTGCGAATAGGCACCGTCGATGCTGGATCCAAAATAGACCTTTGTGGCGGTGGCGGGGCAGAAGGCCTGACACATCTGCGCTGGTGAGACCATGCCTCGCATCAGCGGGAAATACTTGCCATCGCAGCTGCGCACGCAGAAAGCCGGGCCCGAGCCACCGGCTGCGGCCGAACGTGTCGGCGGCACATATTGCGGATTCTGCTGGCCTGTGAAGGGATCGGAGGAGGAGTTCGGCTGCTGTGGCTGCGGCCGCTGCATTCCGCCGAACAGGAAGTCGAACAGGCCTTCGGCCGAAACCGGGGCCGGGGCCGCAAGCATGGGAACCGCAACCATGACGGCTGCGAGCATTGCGCGACGCTGCGTATGGGACAACTTTGTACGCACAGCTCACTCCACCCGACGCTACGGAACCGGTCAGGACCGTCGAGGTCTCCAGCACACGATTCACCGTAATGCGCGATGGTAAATGAGCGGTTGCGTGGCGGCGGTTTCAAGACGAGGCGGTGATCTCTTTATGGCCGCGCGCAGCTTTCACGGACGGCGTTGCTCCCGGGGCACGCTCGGGCCTGCCGACGGAGAATCAATCGTCCTCTCTTACGCCTTCAGGAACTCCGACGCCTTGTACAGCGAGCGGAACGGCAGGCCGGCCGCACCGAAGGTGTCCGTGGCGCCTTCCTCGCGGTCGACCATGGTGAGCACCAGCACCACATTGGCGCCGGCCTCGCGCACCGATTCCACCGCCTTCATCGCCGAACCGCCCGTGGTGGTGACGTCCTCGACGATCACGACGCGCTTGCCCGCCAGCGTCTCGCCCTTGGGCAGGCCTTCGATCGCGAGCTTGGCGCCGTGCTCCTTCGGCTTCTTGCGCACGAAGAAGGCCGCGATCGGATGGCCCTTGATCCAGGAGATCTGCGCCAGCGCGCCGGCGAGCGGCACGGCGCCCATCTCAAGCCCACCGATGAAATCGAGCTGGTCGTCCTTGAGCGCCTCATAGGTCAGCTCGGCGAGCAGCGTCGCGCCTTCAGGGTCGAGCATGGTCGGCTTGAGGTTGAAATAGAAATCGCTCTTGCGGCCCGACGCGAGCGTCACCTCGCCGCGGCCGAATGAGCGCCGGCGGATGATTTCGAACAGGCGGGCGCGGGAGGCAGATTTCGACACGGCGGTCCCTCGAACAGCGTCTTTGGTGGAGGCGGAATTTATCCGGCACCGTCGCGACATTCCAGAGGGGGCGCCTCCCGTCAACAGGGATCGGCCATCCCGGACCGCAGGTTGTGGGGGCGCAACCTTCTGGAGTAGTTGAGGGGGCAAGCCTCCTGGGGAAGGAAACGGAATGACCATCGAGCTGTACACCTGGAACACGCCGAACGGCCGCAAGATCTCGGTCGCGCTGGAGGAGATGGGGCTGCCCTACAAGGTGATCCCGGTGAACATCACCAAGGGCGAGCAGATGGCCCCCGAGTTCCTCAAGCACTCCCCCAACAACAAGATTCCCGCGATCGTCGATCCCGAGGGGCCCGACGGCAAGCCCGTCAGCATCTTCGAATCAGGCGCGATCCTGCTCTATCTCGGCGAAAAGACCGGCAAATTCCTGCCGAAATCGCTGAGCGAGCGGATCCCCGTCTACGAATGGCTGATGTGGCAGATGGGCGGCTTCGGCCCGATGCCGGGCCAGGTGCACCATTTCATCGCGCTGGAGAATGAGCAGGAGCGCGCTTACGGCCTGAAGCGCTTCATGGCGGAGACGCGTCGGCTCTACGGCGTGCTGGACCGTCGGCTCGAGGGACGCGACTTCGTTGCCGGCGAGCTCTCGATTGCCGATTTTGCTATCCTGGGCTGGGCCTGGCGCCACCCTCGCCACAAGGTTGATCTGGCCGACTTCCCCAACGTCAAGCGCTGGTACGAGGCGCTGATGGCGCGCCCCGCGGTGAAGCGCGGGATGGAAGCCAAGCTGGATTGAGCTTCGCTTACCCTCCCCCTCCAGGGCAGGGCAATCGCATTTGAATTTTGCAGAGGTCGTCATGCCCAGGCTTGTCCCGGGCATCCACGTTCTTTGCGCTGCGTGGAAAGGCGTGGATGGCCGGGACAAGCCCGGCCATGACGCTGTGGAGACAGTCGGCGCCCATAGCCCACATCTCATATGCGACAGCCCTGCCCTCCAAAGGAAGGTAAGAAGCCCTCACACCTTCTTCGCTTCCACTGCCATCCGCACTGCGAGCCCGGCCAGCACCGTGCCCATCAGCCAGCGCTGCACCAGCATCCAGCTCGGCCGGTTGGCCAGGAACAATGCGATTGATCCCGCCGCGAGCGCGATCATCGCATTCACGCTGACGCTGATCGCGATCTGGATCGTCCCCAGCGCCACCGACTGCGCCAGCACGCTACCGGCCTTGGGATCGATGAACTGCGGCAGCAGCGCCAGATACAGCATCGCGATCTTCGGGTTGAGCAGGTTGGTGACGAAGCCCATCGCGAACAATTTGCGTGGGCTGTCGACCGCGAGCTTCTTCACCTGGAACGGCGACCGTCCACCCGGCTTCACCGCCTGCCAGGCGAGCCACAGCAGATATCCGGCGCCGGCAAAGCGAAGCGCGTCATAGGCGAATGGAATGGCGAGCAGCAGCGCCGTGATGCCGAATGCCGCGCACAGCATGTAGAACACGAAGCCGAGCGCCACGCCGCCGAGCGAGACGATGCCGGCCGCCGGCCCCTGCGTGATCGAGCGCGAGATCAGATAGATCATGTTCGGTCCCGGCGTGAGCACGAGACCAAGGCTGACCAGGGCAAAGCCGAGCAGGGCGGAGGTATGGGGCATGGATGAACCGGTGCGGAGGACGCAACGATTCTAATATGCGCGGCGGTCCGGATGCCATCACGCAATTGCTCGGAGGACAATTGAATTCGGCTAGGCGAAGCGCCTCAATGCGCCTCGTCCCAGTTGTTCGCCGCGCGCGCGTCCACATGCAGCGGCACCGAGAGCAGCACGGCCGGGAACGGCGCGTCCTGCATCACGTGCTGCACGACGGGAAGCGTCGCCTCGACCTCGGCGTCCGGCACCTCGAAGATCAATTCGTCATGCACCTGGAGCAGCATCTGCGCCGACAGCTTCTTTTCGGCCAGCGCATCCTCCACACGCGTCATGGCGCGGCGGATGATGTCGGCGGCGGTGCCCTGGAGCCGCGCGTTGATCGCGGCGCGCTCGTTGAACGCGCGCACCGAGGCGTTGGAGGCCTTGATGTCGGGGTAGTGGCACTTGCGGCCGAACAGCGTGGTGACATAGCCGTGATTCCGGCAGAAGTCGCGCGTCTCGTCCATATAGGCGCGGATGCCGGGGAAGCGCTCGAAATACTTCTTGATGTAGGCGGAGGCCTCTTCGCGCGCGATGCCGAGCTGGTTGGCGAGGCCGAACGCCGAGATGCCGTAGATGATGCCGAAATTGATCGCCTTGGCGCGGCGGCGGATCTCGCTCGGCATGCCCTTGATCGGCACGCCGAACATCTCCGACGCTGTCATGGCGTGAATGTCGAGGCCGTCGCGGAACGCCTGCTTCAGCACGGGAATATCGGCGATCTCGGCGAGCAGCCGCAGCTCGATCTGCGAATAGTCGGCTGAAACCAGCTTGTGTCCCGGCGCGGCGATGAAGGCACGGCGGATCTTGCGGCCATCCTCGGTGCGCACCGGAATGTTCTGAAGGTTCGGCTCGTTGGACGACAGCCGCCCCGTCGTCGTCGCGGCCAGGGCATAGGTCGTGTGCACGCGATGGGTCTGCGGGTTGACATAGGTCGGCAGCGCGTCGGTGTAGGTCGATTTCAGCTTGGAGACCTGGCGCCACTCCAGAATCTTCTTCGGGAAGTCGTGACCCTGCTCGGCGAGCTCGTCCAGCACCTGCGCGGTGGTCGACCACGCGCCGGTTTTCGTCTTGGTGCCGCCGGGCAGTCCCATCTTGCCGAACAGGATGTCGCCGATCTGCTTGGGGCTGCCGACATTGACCGGCTCGCCGGCGATCTCCTGGATTTCGGCCTCGACGCGCGCGGCGGTCTGGGCAAAGTCGCCGGAGAGGCGCGACAGGACCTGACGGTCGATCGAGATGCCGCGCCGCTCCATGCGTGCAAGCACCGCGACCAGCGGCCGCTCCAGGGTCTCGTAGACCGCGGTCATGTGCTCGGCGACGAGGCGCGGCTTCAGCACGCGCCAGATGCGCAGCGCGACGTCGGCGCCTTCGGCCGACAGTGCCGCGGCCTTGTCGATCGGCACCTGGTCGAAGGTGATCTTGCCCTTGCCGCTGCCGAGCAGCTCGCTTTCCTTCAGCATGGCATGGCCGAACCAGCGTTCGGACAGCGATTCCAGCGCCTGCGAGCCGCGGCCGGCGTCGAGCACGTAGGAGATCAGGAGCGCATCGTCGATGTTGCGCAGGGTGATGCCGTGCTGCGCCAGCATCACGGCGGTGAACTTGACGTCGAAGCCGATCTTGAGAACGCCTGATGATTCCAGTACCGGCCGCAGCGCCTCGATCGCTTCCGCATGCTTGACCTGGTCCGGCGCGAGGCCGGCATCGAACAGGCCGGCGCCGCCGCCGGACTGCTTGTGCGCCAGCGGCACGTAGCAGGCCTCGTTCGGCGCCAGCGCCAGCGCGATGCCGCAGAGATCGGCCTGCATCGGATCGATCGAGTTTGCTCTCGTCTCGATCGCGACATGGCCGGCATCATGGATCCGCGCGATGAAGGCGTTGAGCTCCTTCAGCGTCTTGATGGTCTGGTATTTGCTGCGATCGACCGGAAGCTTGCGCAGAGCCTCTTCGCGCGCGGCGGCGAGCGAGATCGGCGCACCCTTCGGGCTCGCAGCCTTGTCCTCCTTGCCGGCCGACTTGTTGGGTTTGCCCGGTGCGGCTTGCGCCGGCGTGCCGGTTCCCGGTGCGGGCACGACGTCCGAGGGCGGCAGCGTCGTGAACACGCTGGCGCCGCTGGCATAGCCCGGGTCGGCATCGACATTGGCGGGATCGATCTGCGCATATTCGGCGACGCGCCGCGTCAGCGTTGTGAACTCCATCGCCTTCAGGAAGGCGATCAGCTTGCGCGCGTCCGGCTCGTGGACGGCGAGGTCGTCCAGCGGCACATCCAGGTCGACCTTGTCGTCGAGCAGCACGAGCTGCCGCGAGATGCGCGCCTTCTCGGCGTTCTCGAGCAGCGCCTCGCGCCGCTTGGGCTGCTTGATCTCGCCGGCGCGGAACAACAATTGGTCGAGATCGCCATATTCGGTGATCAGCTGTGCTGCGGTCTTGATGCCGATGCCGGGCACGCCGGGCACGTTGTCGGTGGAATCGCCGGCCAAAGCCTGCACCTCGACCACCTTGTTCGGCGGCACGCCGAACTTCTCGATCACCTCCGGGATGCCGATGCGGCGATCCTTCATGGTGTCGTACATGGTGACGCAGTCGGTCACGAGCTGCATCAGGTCCTTGTCGGAGGACACGATGGTGGCGCTGGCGCCGCGCTCGCAGGCCTGCCGCACATAGGTCGCAATGAGATCGTCGGCCTCGAAGCCGGCCTGTTCCAGGCACGGCAGGTCAAAGGCGCGCACGGCTTCGCGGATCAGCGCGAATTGCGGGATCAGGTCGTCGGGAGCCGGCGGCCGGTGCGCCTTGTAGTCCGGATAGATCTTGTTGCGGAAGGTGATCTCCGACTTGTCGAAGATGATCGCCAGATGCGTCGGCCGGTTGTCCTCGGGCATCTCGCGTAAGAGCTTCCACAGCATGTTGCAGAAGCCGAGCACGGCATTGACCTGCAGCCCGTCGGACTTGCGGTTCAACGGCGGCAGCGCGTGATAGGCGCGGAAGATGTAGGAGGAACCGTCGACCAGGAACACATGATCGCCCTTGCCGGCCGCCTTCGCAGCAACCGGTTTGGCAGCAGCTGTCGCAGTGGATTTGCTCTCGGCGACCGCCTTCGGTGCGGCCTTGGTGTCAGCTTTGGCGGAGGTCTTCGGGGAGGTTTTGGGCATGGCCGCAATGTATGGATTTTTTGCGGCCTTTGACAGCCTTGGGAGGCGGATTTTTGGGGCACTATCCCCACTGTCATTCCCCGCGAAGGCGCGGAAACCAGTACGCCGCCGCCCATCGCACGATCACAACTGTCTCGGGAATACTGGGCGCCCGGTCAAGCCGCGCGACGACGGCGTGCTACTCCGCCGCCTGCAACACCGGTCCCGCCTTCTTCGGTGCGATCCAGAACGCATCGGGCCGCTCGAACAGGAAGCGCGCATTGAGCCGCAGCGCCACCTGCCAGATCGCCAGCGCGCCGACCACGCCGGCGATGGTGACGATCAGCGACACCGTGCCGATGTCGGGGATGACGCCCGTGCGCAGCAGCAGCGTCCGCGTCGCCGCCATCGGCAGGAAGAAGGCGAGGTAGATCACGATCGAATGCTCGCCGCAGAAGCGGAGGAAATTGAGCCACTGCGCGCGCGCGAGCAGCGTGCCCGTCGTGATGATGGCGCAGGCGCCGGCAAAGCCGAGCACGAGCGAGACGATCTTCCATTCGCTGGCCCCTTGCGCGACCAGGCCGGCATTGATCAATGCCCAGGCCGCGAGCGCTCCGAGCGCGAGCGGGGGATGCTTTCGCGCACGATCCGAAAGGGCAAACACGTAAGGCGCGAACAGGTAGCCCGAATAGAAATAGACGAAGCGCGAGCAGAATTCGTCGATGACGGTCCAGCCGGTCGTGATCCGTGCGGTCTCCAGCGCGGCGGCGAGAAGCCAGATCGCGAGCGGCGGGAGTTTGCGTGTCAGTTTTGTGACGACGAAGAAGATCGGCAGCAGATAGATGAACCACAGCGTGCCGAACGGCTCGATGAAGGATTCGAGGTACAAGAGGCCGACGTCGCGCCAGCTTGACTCCGCCGCAAAGGCGGGCGCCTTGAAGCCGAACTGGATTGTCACCCAGACGACATAAAAATAAGCGAAATGCACCACCTTGCGGTCGAGATAGGTTCGCCAGTCCCGATCGATCACCAGAGACAGGAACAGGCCCGAAATCAGGAAGAAGTCCGGCATCCGAAACGGCTTTGCGAAGGCCACGACAACATGCATGAAACCGGTCTGCCTGGCGGCGAGCTCGACCCCCAGCACCGAATGCATCATCACCACCATGACGATGCAGATGCCCTTGGCGTAGTCGACCCAGTCGACACGCGCGGCAGAAGGGGCCCTGGAAAGCCCGGCCGCCGCGATTGTGCCTGATCGTGCCATGATGTCCCTTTTCGAGGCGTGTTCCGCCCGTCCCTGTATGGGTGCGGGGCAGTTTGGGGCCCAGTGGTTTCCGACTTCTTTACCGGTTCAAATCGCGGGCCGGTTTTTGCATCCGGACTGTTCCATGACCTCGGGAAAATGCTAAACCGCCGCGAATTGGGCTTTTGTTAACCAAGCTGGGACAGGATTTTTCATGCGCATCGCGATGATCGGCACGGGTTATGTGGGACTGGTGTCCGGGGCCTGTTTTGCGGATTTCGGCCATGACGTCACCTGCGTCGACAAGGACGAGAAGAAGATCGCGGCGCTTCACCGCGGCGAGATCCCGATCTACGAGCCAGGCCTCGACGAACTGGTCGCGACCAACGTCAAGGCCAAGCGGCTGGACTTCACTACCGACCTCACCAGGCCGGTCGCGGACGCCGATGCCGTGTTCATCGCGGTCGGCACGCCCTCGCGCCGCGGCGATGGCCACGCCGACCTGTCCTACGTCTACGCCGCCGCCCGCGAGATCGCGCAAGCGCTCACCGGCTTCACCGTCGTGGTGACCAAGTCGACCGTGCCGGTTGGCACCGGCGACGAGGTCGAGCGCATCATCCGCGAGACGAACCCTGCGGCCGACGTCGTCGTCGCCTCGAACCCCGAGTTCCTGCGCGAGGGCGCGGCGATCCGCGATTTCAAATTCCCCGACCGCATCGTGGTCGGCACCTCGGACGAGCGCGGCCGCAAGGTGATGGGCGACATCTACCGCCCGCTATCGCTGAATCAGGCGCCGCTGATGTTCACTGCGCGCCGCACCGCCGAGATGATCAAATACGCCGCCAACGCGTTTCTCGCGACCAAGATTACCTTCATCAACGAGATCGCCGATCTCTCGGAAAAAGCCGGCGCCAACGTTCAGGAGGTCGCGCGCGGCATCGGCCTCGACAACCGCATCGGCACAAAATTCCTGCATGCAGGTCCCGGCTTCGGCGGCTCGTGCTTCCCGAAGGACACCAAGGCCTTGATCAAGATCGCGCAGGATTACGACGTGTCCTTGCGCATCGTCGAATCCGTGCTGGCGGTCAACGAGAACCGCAAGCGCGCGATGGCACGGAAAGTGAGCCAGGCGCTCGGCGGCTCGCTGCGCGGCAAGACCATCGCCGTGCTCGGCCTCACCTTCAAGCCCGACACCGACGACATGCGCGATGCGCCGTCGATCCCGCTGGTGACAGGCCTGATCGACATGGGTGCGACCGTCAAGGCGTTCGATCCCGTCGGCATGGAGCAGGCAAAAAGTGAGCTGCCCAGCATCACCTACTGCGAGGACGCCTATTCCTGCGCGGAAGGCGCGGACGCGCTCGTCATCGTCACCGAATGGGTTCAGTTCCGCGCGCTCGATCTCGATCGGTTGAAACAGACCATGGCGCAGCCCGTCCTCATCGATCTCCGCAACATCTATCGCCCCGAAGACATGGAAGCCGCCGGCTTCACCTACGAGAGCGTCGGCCGGCCCCCTGTGCAGGGCTGACGATTCGCTGCCGCCAATAATTCCGTCATGGCCGTGCTTGCCGTCTTCGCCTAAGCTTCGCCGGCCAAATGCCTGTAAGCCCGGCGCAGCGTTCGCGGAGTCGGGTCCCGGCCATCCACGTCTTGTTCACTCTCGCCTGAAAGAACGTGGATGTCCGGCGAGAAGGCCGGGCATGATGAGTGGATAGACCTTGCCCCGCAGCTTCGACACGCCCCTCCCGATCGATGCCGTGCTCGACGATTTGTCGCGCACGCTGGAGGCCAACAACGCCGCCGTGCTGGTGGCGCCGCCCGGCGCCGGCAAGACCACGCGCGTGCCGCTGGCGCTGCTCGATGCGCCCTGGGCGAAAGATAAGAAGATCATCGTGCTGGAGCCGCGGCGCATCGCGGCGCGGGCCAGTGCCGATCGCATGGCCAAATCGCTCGGCGAGCGGGCCGGCGAGACCGTCGGCTATCGCGTTCGCTTCGGCTCGAAGATCTCGCGCGCGACGCGCATCGAGGTGGTGACCGAGGGCATCTTCACCCGCCAGATCCTCGACGACCCCGAACTGTCGGGCGTTGCCGCGATCCTCTTCGATGAATTCCACGAGCGCTCGCTCGACGCCGATCTCGGCCTCGCGCTGGCGCGTGATGCGCAAACCGGCCTGCGCGAGGATCTCCGCATCCTCGTGATGTCGGCCACGCTCGACGGCGCGCGCGTGGCCAAATTGCTCGGCGATGCACCCGTCGTCGAAAGCGAGGGCCGTGCCTTTCCGGTCGAGACGCGCTATCTCGGCCGCAAGGCCGATGCGCAGATCGAGCGGCAGATGGCGGATGCGATTGCGTCTGCGTTGCGCGCCGACAGCGGCTCGGTGCTGGCGTTCCTGCCGGGCGCCGCCGAGATCCGACGCACCCAGAACTTTCTCGGCGAGCGCGTGCACGACGCCTCCATCGAGATCGTGCCGCTGTTTGGCGCGCTCGATGCCGCCGTGCAGGACCGCGCCATTGCGCCGGCGCCCAGGGGCTCCCGCAAGGTGGTGCTGGCGACCTCGATCGCCGAGACCTCGCTCACCATCGAGGGCGTGCGCATCGTGGTCGATTCCGGTCTTGCCCGCGTGCCGCGTTACGAGCCCGACATCGGCTTGACCCGGCTCGAGACCGTGCGCGCCTCGCGCGCGGCGGTGAACCAGCGCCGCGGCCGCGCCGGCCGCACCGAGCCCGGTGTCTGCTATCGGCTTTGGGACGAGCCGCAGACCGCCTCGCTTGCAGCCTACACCCAGCCGGAAATCCTCAGCGCCGATCTGTCCTCGCTGGTGCTCGATCTCGCGCAATGGGGCGTCAGCGATCCCGCAGCGCTGTCGTTCCTCGATCCGCCGCCGCAACCCGCCTGGAAGGAGGCGAAGAGCCTGCTGACTGAGCTCAACGCGCTCGATGGCGACGGTCGGATCACCGTGGAAGGCAAGAGCCTGCGTTCGCTGGCACTGCCGCCGCGGCTGGCGCGCATGATCGTGGATTCGCATCGTGCAGGCGGCGGCGAGGCCGCCGCCGAGATCGCCGCCATCATCACCGAGCGCGGGTTAGGGGGCGACAGCGTCGATCTCGAGCACCGGCGCGACCAGTTCCGCCGTGATCGCTCGCCGCGAGCGACGAGCGCGCGCGATCTGGCGCGGCGCTGGGCCTCGCAGGTCGCGGCGTCGGAGAAAGCCGGGCCGCAGGAAGATCTCTCGACCGGCCTGATGCTCGCCTATGCCTTTCCGGACCGTGTCGCGCGCAACCGCGGCAATGGCAGTTTCGTGCTCGCCAACGGCCGCGGCGCTTCCGTCGAGCAGACCTCCTCGCTCGCCCGCGCGCCCTATATCGCGATCGGCGAGATGACGGGGACGGCGGCGAGCGGACGCATCCTGCTCGCCGCGCAAATCACCCAGGACGAGATCGAGCGGCATTTCGCCGAGCATATCGAGACCGCCGATGAGATCTCCTTCGATCGCGGTGCGATGGCGCTGCGCGCGCGGCGCAGGCGCGTGCTGCATGCGATCACGCTGTCCGAGGCGACACTTGCCGTGTCGCCCTCGGAGGAGACCGCGCGCATCCTTGCCGATGGGCTGATCGCCGCTGGCCTCGACCGGCTGCCCTGGTCGAAGACCGCAAAACAATGGCGCGACCGCGTGATGTTCCTGCGCAAGGCCGAGGGCGAGGCCTGGCCCGATCTCTCCGACGACGGGTTGATCGCGCGGCGCGAGGATTGGCTGGTGCCGGCGCTCTACGACAAGATCGCGCTCAAGGACGTCTCAGCGGGCGATCTCTCCGACGCATTGATGGCGTTGCTGCCTTGGGACATGCGCGCGCGGCTCGATCGCGAGGCACCGACCCATTTCGAAGCGCCGACCGGAAGCGCGCTCGCGATCGATTACGAGGCCGAGCAGGGACCGACCATCGCGGTGCGGCTGCAGGAACTGTTCGGTCTCAACACCCATCCCTCGATCGCCGCGGGCAAGGTGCCGCTGGTGCTGGAATTGCTGTCGCCGGCCCAGCGTCCGGTGCAGGTGACGCGGGATCTGCCCGGCTTCTGGCGCGGCAGCTACGCCGCCGTGCGCTCCGACCTGCGCGGCCGTTACCCGCGCCACCCCTGGCCGGACGATCCTGCCAATGCGCTGCCGACCCGGCGGGCAAAGCCGCGCGGGACGTGAAAGTTCGATCGCGCATTAACCGTCCGCTCATGCTTTTCGTCAAAATAGCAGCTCTCTGACCGCGGCTTCGCTCGCCGCCGGGCACGCTGCGTGATGAAATCGAGCTTTCCGGCTCGGAAGTGGTGTGATGCGTAACATTATGATCTTCGCGGCCGTGATGATCGGCCTCGGCACCTTCATGGCCCAGATGGCGGACAAGATGGGCTCCGCCTCCGCCACCTCGGTCCCGCGCACGACGGTGGCCGTTGCTTCCACCGCCCCGGCCGGCGGCCGCAGCCTCAGCATTTCGCGCGACGGCCGCGGTCATTTCCAGACCGAGGGCCGGATCGACGGCCAGCGCATCGGCTTCATGATCGATACCGGCGCCTCCGTCGTTGCGCTGAACGAGACCTCGGCCGCCCGCTTCGGCCTGCGTCCCTCGCGCGGCGAATACACCGCCACCGTCTCCACGGCCAACGGCACCATCAAGGCCGCGCGCACCCGTATCGCCATGCTCGACGTCGGCGGCCTCATCGTGCGCGACGTCGATGCCATGGTGCTGCCGGATGCGGCCTTGTCGGAGAACCTGCTCGGTCTCTCCTTCCTGTCGCGCCTGAGGCGCTTCGAATATTCCAACGGCCAGATGGTGCTGGAGCAGTAGAGCCAGCCCGCACGATCGCGCGACCGTCCATCT
This sequence comes from Bradyrhizobium sp. CCBAU 51765, assembly GCF_015291725.1. Lineage (GTDB taxonomy): Bacteria > Pseudomonadota > Alphaproteobacteria > Rhizobiales > Xanthobacteraceae > Bradyrhizobium > Bradyrhizobium liaoningense. The sequence goes on along the minus strand of NZ_CP030038.1, from coordinate 8,077,140 downwards.
CGAGAAAATATCTTTGCTCTGGCCGCCCTCGCGGTAACGTCTCTTCGTTACCAATCTGCCGCAATTATCGGCCATAAGCCTTCAATCCCGCCTTCCGCTGCGGCCGGGCATTCGCTAAGGCTGCAGCAAATCCCGCCCCCCTTTCGCGAGACCGTCTCAATGTTCCCGAAGCCGAAATCCGTACTGTTGCCAAACACCTACGCCTTCGAATCAGAGCCGATGGTGAAGCCGACGGGCTTTCGAGAGTACGACGCGCGCTGGTTGTTCCAGAAGGAAATCAACCTGATGGGTGTGCAGGCGCTCGGCATGGGGCTGGGCGCGCTGATCGCCGAACTCGGCGTCAGGCAGGAGATCGTCACCGGCCACGATTTCCGCGGCTATTCGGCCTCGATCAAATACGCGCTGATCTCCGGTCTGATGGCCGCGGGTTGCAAGGTGCATGACATCGGCCTCGCGGTGACGCCGATGGCCTATTTCGCGCAGTTCGACTTGGATGTGCCCTGCGTCGCCATGGTCACGGCCTCGCATAACGATAATGGCTGGACCGGCGTGAAGATGGGCGCCAACCGCCCGCTGACCTTCGGCCCCGACGAGATGACGCGGCTGAAGGAGATCGTGCTCAACGCGGAGTTCAAGAACAAGGCAGGCGGCTCCTACCAGTTCCACGAGAACTATCCGGCGCGCTACATCGCCGACCTCACCAATCGTCCGAAGCTCAAGCGCAAGCTCAAGGTCGTCGCAGCCTGCGGCAACGGCACCGCCGGCGCGTTCGCGCCGCAGGTGCTGGAAGCGATCGGCTGCGAGGTGATCCCGCTCGATACCGAGCTCGATCACACCTTCCCGAAATACAACCCGAACCCCGAGGACATGGAGATGTTGCACGCGATCCGCGACGCGGTGCTGCATCACAAGGCCGATGTCGGCCTCGGCTTCGACGGCGACGGCGACCGCTGCGGCGTCGTGGACGACACCGGCGAGGAGATCTTCGCCGACAAGGTCGGCGTGATGCTGGCGCGCGACATGTCGGCAATCCACAAGGACGCGCAGTTCATCGTCGACGTGAAATCGACCGGCCTCTTCATCACCGATCCCGTGCTGCAGAAGCAGGGCGCGAAGACCGCCTATTGGAAGACCGGCCATTCCTACATGAAGCGCCGCACCAACGAGACGGGCGCGCTGGCGGGCTTCGAGAAGTCCGGCCATTTCTTCTTCAACAAGCCGTATGGACGCGGCTATGACGACGGCCTGGTCTCGGCGATCGCGATCTGCGACATGCTCGACCGCGCGCCCGGCAAGTCGATGGCTGACCTGAAGAACGCGCTGCCGAAGACCTGGTCGTCGCCGACCATGTCGCCGCATTGCGCCGACGAGGTCAAATACGGCGTCATCGACAAGGTGGTGAAGCACTTCGAGGGCTTGCAGGCGAAGGGCGCCAGGATCGGCGGCCAGGCGATCCGCGATCTCGTCACCGTCAACGGCGTCCGCGTCACGGTCGAGGACGGCAGCTGGGGCCTGGTGCGCGCCTCCTCCAACAAGCCCGAGCTCGTCGTCGTGGTCGAGAGCCCGGTCTCCGAGCAGCGCATGCACGACATGTTCGAGATGGTGAACAGCGTGCTGCGCACGCATCCCGAGGTCGGCGAGTACAACCAGAAGATCTGAGCGCTAACGCGCTCAGCCTCCGGGCGGGCCGAACAGGGTGCGGAGCTTCGCGCCTGCACCCCGTGCCTTCCAGGCGTCGCCCAGCATCGCGATCCATTCGCCGAGCGCAATCCGGATCGGGTTGAAGGATTGCACGCCGCCGACGAGGCCGAACCGGAGCGGCTGGTCGGAGGGATGTTCGGCAAAGGTCCCGAACAGGCGGTCGAACACGATCAGGATGCCGCCGTAGTTCTTGTCGAGGCACGGCTCATTGCAGGCATGGTGCACGCGATGGTGGCTCGGCGTGTTGAGCACCCATTCCAGGATGCCGAGCTTCGGCCCGAACTGGCTGTGGATGAAGAACTGGTAGAGCAGGTTGATGCCGAGCATTGCCACGATCGCGAACGGATGAAATCCGATCAGCGCCAGTGGCAGGAAGAACAGGAAGTTGCCCGAGACGTTTCCGGTCCAGCCGAGCCGGATCGCCGCAGTCAAATTCAGTCGCGTCGCCGAGTGATGCACTGCATGCGTCGCCCACATCCAGCGAATGCGATGCGAGGCGCGATGCTGCCAATAATACAGGAACTCGCTGCCCAGGAATAATCCTGCGAGCGCGAGCGGACCGGTCTGTGCGAAGTCGAACAGGCGGTGCTCGTACAGGAACGCGAACGGCATCGCGAGCATGCCTGCCTCGACCGCGCGCAGCAGGTTCTGTCCGAGGGCCACGCCGAACGAGGCAGCGCTCTCGCGCCAGTCGTGGGTCTCGCGATGGGCAAGCCGGCCGATGCCGTATTCGAGCAGCATCAGGCCGATCGCCGTCGCCAGCACCATGTACCGGAGCGTTGGGTCGAGCAGGAGAGAAGCATAAGCCACGGTGTCCTCCTATTTTGGGGCGGCGCCGGTGGTGACGGCGCTGTCCCTCAGTGCCTGCGCACGGGGCAGGGCTCGTGCGCAGACCGAGGTGAGCTGGCCGGCGTGGGATTGCAGGCAGGCGAGGATGCGCCCGCCGCCCGGCGCGACGTCGCTGCAAAGGCTTTCATAATCGGCGCGGCAGGCCTGCATGGTCGCTCGTGCCTCGCTGCGCATCTGCGGCGTGATCTGGGTTTGCAGCTGGCTCTGGGCGAATGCGGACGTCGAAACGCCGAGCGCGACGATGGCTGCAGTTCGCGACAGGGCACGGAAAATCGATGACACGATGCTGTTCCTTTCTGGTCTGAAGTGATGGACCGTCGCCGCCCGGGGCCGGGTGCGGCGACGGTCCGGCCCGCTCAGCGCGAGATCGTGCCGGAGCGGGTGTAGGTGTTGCCAGCCGGGCCGGTGCGGGTGACGTTGCGCGTGCAGCTTCCGTTGGCGCAGCCGCCGGTCGCGGTGACGCTGGAGGTGCCGCGCGGCCCGCTCGCCGTTGCCGACCGCGTCCAGGCATTGGCGTCGGCCGCCGCGGCGACCGACAGGGTGCCGATGACGAGGGAGGTGAGGAAAAGCTTGGTCATGGTCGTCGTCTCCTTCTGGGGGCTGCCGTGAGCGGGAGCCGTGCGGAGGAGACTGGAGTTGCTGCGTGTGCGGCGCATTGCCGGAACGAAACGATTGTTATGGCTTTGTCCGACCCGTGTAACACTATGTAACAACAGCGCCCGCGCCCTTGCCTGACGCGAGCCGTTGCCCACAATGCAGCCATGAACGCGCAAGCAGCCACGATTCTCATGGTGGAGGACGATCCCGAGATCAGCCGCCTCGTTGCCGACTTCATGCGGCGCGAGGGGTTCGAGGTCGCCTGTGTCCCCGACGGCAAGGCGATGGATTCCATGCTCCAGCGCCTGCGGCCCGACCTCGTCATCCTCGATTTGATGCTGCCGGGCGAGGACGGGCTGTCGATCTGCCGCCGCCTGCGCGCCGACGATGCTATCCCGATCCTGATGCTGACCGCCAAGAGCGACGAGATCGATCGCGTGGTCGGCCTCGAGATGGGCGCGGACGATTACCTGACGAAGCCGTTCGGTCCGCGCGAGCTGCTGGCGCGGGTTCGCGCCATCCTGCGCCGTGCCAACGGGACTCCGGCCAAGCCGCTGGTCCGGCGCTTCGCGTTCGACCGCTTCGTGATCGATCTCGATGCGCGCAGTGTCGAGACGACCGGGGCCGAGGCGCCGGAGCTGCAATTAACCAGCGCCGAGTTCGACCTGCTCGGTTGCTTCGTGCAGCGGCCGCGAAGGGTGCTCACGCGCGACCAGATCCTCGACTGGACCCGCGGACGTTCGGCCGAGCCGTTCGACCGCACCGTCGACATGCTGATCTCGCGGCTGCGCCGCAAGCTCGACGGTGCAAGTCCCGGCTCCAACCTGATCACGACGGTGCGCAACGGCGGCTACCTGTTCACCGCGACCGTCAAGCAGGTGTCGTGATGCTGCGCGTGACGCTTGCCGCGCGGCTGGCGCTGATCGGACTGGTCGGCTTCATCGTGGTGGTTACCGTGCTCGTGGGGATCTTCTACCGCACGACGCTGCAGGAGAACGAGCTCACGCGGCCATCGCCTGCGCGCCTGGATGCGCTTGCAACCTTGCTCGAGGGCACGGTCGGCGACGCACGGCAGGCCGTCCTCGACGCAGTGTCGTCGCCGCAATTCATGGCGCGGATCGTGCCGTCGGGGGCGCCGGTCGACGGCGAGACGCCGGAGCGGCAGCGACAATTGCGCGAGACCTATGCGGCCGGCCTTGCAGGCCGCCCCGTGGAGATTGTGTCGCCGCCCGATCACCGCGCCAGTCGATTGTTTCCCCGCCTCGCGCGGCTGATGGCCAATGCGATCGAATTCCGCATTGGCCTGCGCAACGGCGATCTGCTGGTCATCGATGCCTATACCCGCCTGCCGGTGACCCAGTTCGGGCTGCCGGTGGGTTTCGGCGCGGGCTTGTTCGGCTCGATCGTTGCGCTGCTGGCGCTTTTGGTCATGCAGCGCGAGACGCGGCCGCTGGCGCGGCTCGCCGCCGCCGTCGATCGTGTCGACCTGTCGGCCGATCCGCCGCCGCTGCCGGATGCAAGGCGCAGCGCGCCGGAGATCCGCGCCGTCATCGCCGCCTTCAACCGCTTGCAGGGGCGGCTTGCCGAGATGCTGCGTGCGCGCATGACGCTGGTTGGCGGCATCGCCCACGATGTCAGGACTTTTGCGACACGGTTGCGGCTGCGGGTCGAGCACATTCCCGACGATGCCGAGCGGCGGCGGGCGATCGCCGATATCGACGACATGATCCGCCTGCTCGATGACGCGCTGCTCTCGACGCGGGCGGGTGCGGGCGGTCTGTCACAGGAGATGGTCGAGCTCGCCGCGCTGGTGGCCGTCGAGGTGAACGACCGGCATGCTCAGGGCGCGGCGGTCGATCTGGTCACGGACGAGCGTGCGCGCGACGTCGTCGTCCTCGGCGACCGGCTCGCCCTGCGGCGGGTCTTCGCCAACATCATCGACAACGCACTCGCCTATGGCCATGCCGCGCATGTGCGCACGGCCCTGAAGGACGGTGCCGTCGTCGTGTCGATCGGCGACGAGGGACCCGGAATTCCCGCCGATCAGCGTCAGACCGTGCTCGAGCCGTTCCACCGGCTGGAGAAGTCGCGCAATCGCGCAACCGGCGGCGCCGGTCTTGGTCTCGCCGTCGTCCGCAGCCTGGTCGAGGCCCATGGCGGGACGATCGAGATCGGCGCGGCGCCGGGCGGAGGCACGCGCGTCAGCGTCACCCTGCCGGTATTTCGGCCGGCTTGAAGCGTTCTTGAGCGAAGTGAATACCGGTTCGCGTGAAGAAAACGCGTCAAAATGAGAATCGGCGTCAGGCCGTCACCACCGCGGGAATCGGCAACGCGGTCACCGACTTGATCTTCTCCATCGCGAAGCGCGAGGTGACGTTCTTCAGCGGCACCGCGCTGATCAGCTTCTTGTAGAACACGTCATAGGCCTGCATGTCCGCGACCACGACGCGGAGCATGTAGTCGACGTCGCCGGCCATGCGATAGAACTCCATCACCTCCGGCATGGCGCTGACGGCTTCGGCGAACCGCTTGAGCCAGGCGTCCGAGTGATCGGCGCTCTCGACCGACACGAACACGGAGATGCCGAGGCCGATCTTGTTCTGGTCGACCAGCGCCACGCGCTTGATGATCACGCCGTCGGCCTCCAGGCGCTGGATGCGCTTCCAGCAGGGGGTCGAGGACAGGCCGACGCGGTCGCCGATTTCGGCGACCGACAGGGAGGCATCCTCCTGAAGGACCATCAGGATCTTGCGGTCGATGGCATCGAGGCGGCGGCTGGACTCGGGAACCTGGACAGCGACATCAGTCATTTGAAGAACTTTGTTTCATTTAAGGAGCTGATTCCCCTGATATAGAGAAAATCCTTCCACGACAAGCCTATAATCTTCGCGGCGCAGTGGAACTGCTCTAGGGCCGGTTGAGCAAAAGCTCTTCAGCTTCAATGCGTTGCGGGACGGCAAGGCCGCTGCCATGGCGGGCGCATTTCAGTGCTGCGGCGGCCGCACCGCCTCGCGTGCCCCCTCGCCCTCGGCAAGCCGGAGCGTGAAGGCGCCATGGAGGAGAATGCGCGGCGCGATCCCGGCTATCGATGGTCCCGGCTCAGGTGCTGCTCTTGTCGTGCACCCAGCGCCCGAGCAGATGGTGAGCGATCGCGAAGGGATGCGGGCCGGCGAGTCCGTCGGGATGCGTCCGCGTCAGCATCAGGGCCGCCTCCTCGCGCGTGAACCAGCGCGCGTCTTCCAGCTCCATGCGATCGACGACGATGTCCTCGTTCAGCGCCCGTGCGCTGCAGCCGATCATCAGCGATGACGGATAGGGCCAGGGCTGGGTCATGTAGTACTGCACGTCGGTGCAGCGAATGCCCGACTCTTCCAGGATTTCGCGGCGCACCGCGTCCTCGATGGTCTCGGCCGCCTCAACGAAGCCGGCGAGGCAGGAATACATGCCGGGCGGAAACTGCTTCTGACGGCCGAGCAGGCATTTGTCGCCGGACGCCACCAGCATGATCACGACGGGGTCGGTGCGCGGAAAATGCTCGGCCTTGCAGGCCGGGCAGTCGCGCTTCCAGCCGCCTTCCTTCATCGCGCTCCGCGTGCCGCAATTGGCGCAATAGCCGTGGCGCTGATGCCAGCTCACCATCGACTTCGCCATCGCGATCGCCGACAGTTCCTGTGGCGGAAGCGCCCCCTGCATCGCCATGCCGCGCAACTCGGTTACGGTGTAGTCCTCCCGGCCGACCAGCTTCTCGGCGGCGGCCTGCGATATCCCCATCCCGAACACGGCAGCGCCATCGCGCAGGCCCAAGAAGATCGTGCCGGGATTGGCGCCGCACTTCAGCGCCTCGTCGATCGAGAGCAGCGCGCGCACCGTCTCGCCCTCGCGCTTCACCAGCAGCGAGTCGCGATAGACCACATAGGCGCGCGATGACGGCTTCTGCTCGAGCGCGAACAGCTTCTCGTCGTCGCGGCGCAGATGCGCGGCGCGGTCGAGGATGTTGGTGACGAAGGCCGGCTGTCCCAGCGGAAACGCGTCGAATGCTGACATTTCTCGTTCTTTCAACCCAACCAGATCTTGCGGCGGAGCGCGCTGATGAAATTCTGCACCTCGGTGGCGTCGTGCGCCAGCGGCTGCATCACGCCCCACACCGGCCGCGGCCAGGCCGCGTCACTGGTCCGGCGCGCGATGATGTGGACGTGAAGCTGCGGCACGAGGTTGCCGAGCGCGGCGATGTTGAGCTTGTCGCATCTGGTGATCTCCTTCAGCGCGCGCGAGACACGGGAGATCTCGGTCATCAGCTGCGCCTGCTGCACCTCGTCGAGATCGATGATCTCGACCGCGTCGGCCCGTCGCGGCACCAGCAGCAGCCAGGGATAATGCGCGTCCTTGATGACCAGCACTTTCGACAGCGGCAGATCGCCGATGTCGATGGTGTCCTCTTTCAGGCGGGAGTGCAGCGACCAGGCGGGTTCGGGCATATGCGTTTCCGGATGGCCCGATGGGAGCGGGCTTGTTTGGCCCGACCATACGATAGCGATTCCGATAGGGGAAGGATGGCAACTGCATACACGCTCGTCGTCCCGGACAAGCGCGCCCGAGCGCACGCAGATCCGGGACCTATAACCACAGGGAGTGGATATTGCGCGAGCTGGCAACTCCGAATCTTCGCCAAACTCAATCCTGTGGTTGTGGATCCCGGGTCTGCGCTAACGCTTGCCCGGGACGACGACCGAGTTTCTGGCGGTGCCGGCGGCCCCTCACGCCTCCGCCAGCACTCGGGCATTGGCACGGATCGAGGCCTCGCTGACGCGGATGCCGAGGCCCGGGCCGTCGGGGACCACGACGTGGCCGGCTCGGTTCGCAACGCGCTCTTCCAGCACGTCCTCGGTCAGCACGTGATGCGGCATGTAGAATTCGCAGCCGAGCGAGATGCCGGGCGTTGCCGCGATCAGCTGCGTGCCAGCGGCAAGCCCGATGCCGCCCTCCCACAGCGTGCCGCCATAGCCGGGCAGGCCGGCGATGTCGGCGATCGCCATGATGGCCTGTGCCTCGAACAGGCCGCCAGCCTTCATCAGCTTGATCGAGATGGCGTCGGCCGCCTCGCGGCGCACCACCTCCATCATGTCGCGACGGTCGAAGCAGCTCTCGTCGGCCAGCACTGGCGTTTCCAGCGCCGCGGTGAGCTGAGCCATCACGTCGAGATATTTGCGCGGCACCGGCTGCTCGATGAAGGTTGGCGCGAACTCTTCGACGTCGCGCAGGATCTTGATGGCGCCGAACGGCGCCAGCGCCTGGTTGTAGTCGACGCGCAGATCGACCCTGTCGCCGAATTCATTCCGGATCGCCTCGAGATGCGCGAGGTCCTCGCGATGCGGCTTCACGCCGGTCTTGACCTTGTAGATGACGTTGCCGTCCGGAATCATCGTTCGCATGCGCTCGAGATCGGCGGCGAAATCGGGATCGGCAATCGAGAAGGAAAGCGGGATCGTGTCGCGCACCCGGCCGCCGAGCAGGTCGGCAACCGAAAGTCCCGACGACTTGCCCACGATGTCGAGCAGCGCCATTTCGATCGCGACCTTGGCTTCGGCATGGCCGACCAGCGCGCGGTCCAGCTCGGCCATCAGCGCGCGGATGCGGCGCACGGGTTTGCCGAGCACGATGGGTCGCAGATAGATGTCGATCGCCGAGAACGCCGCCTCGGGCGTGCCGGTGAACACCTCCCACGGCGCGGCCTCGCCCCAGCCGACCACGCCGTCGCTCGACGTCAGCTCGATCAGGACGCGCTTCACCGTACCCTTGACGTTGCCGACGCCCTGCAGGCGCGCCATCTTGATCGGGCTTTCGATCAGGAACAGCCTGAGGCGCTCGATCGTTGCTTCGGTCATGTCAGGCCTCCATTGACGTGCCAGACCTGGCCGGTGACGTAGGATGCTTTGGGGGATGCGAGGAACGCGATGATCTCGGCGACTTCCTCCGGCCGCCCGCGCCGGCGCATCGGGATCAACGCCTCGGTGGCAGCGATCTGCTCGGGCGAGAGCCGGCTCTCGCTGGGCTTGTCCTTGACGATGAGGCCGGGCGCCACCGCATTGACGGTGATGCCGTCGCTGGCGAGTTCGACTGCGGTCAGCCGCACCAGGGCTTCCAGCGCCGAGCGGCTCGCAGCCGTGGCCGCAAACGGCGCGAATTCGGGGCGGATCGCATGTGCCACGAAGGAGGAGACTGCAACGATCCGCGCGTCACGTCCCGCGCGCAGCAGCTGAAGCGCGGCCTCGACCATCCGCGTGAATGCCACCGCCGATTCATCCATCGCTTGGCGAAACTGGTCCGCCGGCGTGCCGATCGCGCTGCCGCGGCGGGCATGGCCACCGACGAGGACCAATCCGTCGAGGCGGCCAAAGGCTGTTTGCGCGGCGGTGATGGCGTCGGTGACGGCCGCTTCCTCGGCGAGATCGCCGAGGCATTTTGCGACGACGGCACCTTTGGCTTCGGCTTCCGCCGCGGCGGCGTCCAGGCCTTCTGCGTTGGAACGCGTGTGCAGCACAAGCCCGATGCCGGGCGCGGCGAGCAGTTTTGCAGTGGCGCGACCGATGCCGCTGGCGGCGCCGGTGACGAGATAGACGCGATTGATTTCGGACATCACGATACTGTATTTGCCGGCGGCAGCGCGCCGGTGCGGTGGAAATGGCTGAGGAAGGCACGTGTCGCGGCCTCCTGGGGATTATCGATCACCTGCCGCGCCGGGCCTTCCTCGACGACGATACCATCGCGCATGAAGACGAGGCGGTCGGCGACCTCGCGGGCGAACGCAATCTCGTGGGTCACGATCACCATGGTCATGCCTTCGGACGCCAGTTGCTGGATCACGTTGAGCACCTCGCCGACCAATTCAGGGTCGAGCGCCGAGGTCGCCTCGTCGAACAGCATGACATCTGGCTCCATGGCGAGCGCCCGCGCGATGGCGACGCGCTGCTTCTGGCCGCCGGACAGCGTCAGCGGATATTGATCTGCCTTTTCGGCGAGGCCGACCTTGGCCAGCTGCGCCCGCGCGAGCCTCTCGGCGTCGGCCTTGGCCATGCGCCGCACCGTGACCGGCCCCTCCATGACGTTCTGCAGCGTCGTCATGTGCGGAAACAGGTTGAAGTGCTGGAACACCATGCCGGTGGTGGCGCGAAATTTTGCCAGAGTCTTCGTATCAGGAAGCTTCGTACCATCACCGAACGCAAACCTCGTATCGCCGACACGAACGCTGCCGCCGTCGGGCACGACCAGCAGATTGATGCAGCGGAGCAGCGTCGACTTGCCGGAACCCGACGGGCCGATCAGCGCCACGACGCCGCCCTTGGCGACGTCGAGATTGATGTTCTTGAGGACCTCGTTGCTGCCGAAGCGCTTGCGCAGAGCCCGGATCTCGATTTTGGACGTCTCGCTCATTCGCCGACCGCCAGTCGCTTCTCGCCGCGGCGAACAAGGATGGTGAGCGGAATCAGGATCGCGGCATAGGCGACCGCAACCGCGGTGTAGGTTTCCAGCGGCCGGTAGCTGTCATGGGCCGCGACCTGGCTCTGATAGACGAGATCGGGGACCGCCAGCACCGAGACCAGCGAGGTGTTCTTGAACTGGATGATCGACTGGTTCATCAGCGCCGGAATCATGCGCTTGATCGCCTGCGGCAGCACGATGCGCCGCATGCTCTGGCTCGGAGTCATGCCGAGTGCGGCGCCGGCTTCCGACTGGCCCTTGTCGATCGAGACGATGCCGCCGCGGATGATCTCCGAATAGAACGAGCCGCCATAGAGCGCCAGCGCCAGCGCCGAGGCGGTAATCGGCGTCATCTCCACACCGGCGAGGATCGGTAGCGCGTAATAGAACCAGATCAGCTGCACCAGGATCGGCGTGCAGCGGAACGCCTCGATGAAGGTGAGGGCGAGAAGGCGCAACGCCTTGAAGCGCGACAGGCTGCCGAACGCTCCCAACAGGCCGAACAGCAATCCGCATACGACGATGACGATGGTGAAGCCGACGGTGACGCCGAGCCCGTTGAGAAAGAGCCAGCGATAGCTCCAGAGGATGCCGAAGTCCCACTGATACATGCGTGCTTTACTCGTACCCGATGTCAGCTCGGAAACTCGTCATGCCCGGGGCTTGTCCCGGGCATCCACGTTCTTGGTGCCGCGGGTAAGACGTGGATGGCCGGGACAAGCCCGGCCATGACGGTGTGGATGCGTCGGGCGCTCTTACAGCGACACGCCCGGCGGAATGTCCGCCTCGGTCACGCCCACCAGCTCCATGTTGGTGATGATCGCGTTGCGGATGAATCCGAGGCCCTTGTTGAAGTCGATCCAGGTGTTGACGTAGTCGCGCCAGGTCTTGTCGGCCTCGCGGCGGAAGCCGGCATTGGACGTGGTGGCGAAGATCGGCGTCGGCAGCACGAGCTGGCCGAGCGAGGGGTTCTTCTTCAGCACGGTCAGCGACAGCATGGTGATCAGGCACTGCGCGTCGACGCGGCCGGTCTGCAGCGCGGCGGTGGCGTCGTCGGCGGTCTTCAGCCGCGTGATCTGCGCCTTTGGCGTCAGGCGGCTGACCACCTGGTCGTGCGAGGAGCCCTGGTCGACCGCGATCTTGATGTCGGGCGAGTTCAATTCCGCCCAGCTCTTCGGCTTGAAGTCCTTCTTGCAGAGGATGGCGAACGCGTTGTTGAAGACCGGCACCGAGAAGTCCACCACCAGCGCGCGCTTCGGGGTCGGATTGAGGCCGAAGAAGATGTCGATCTTGTTGGCCTGCAGGTCGAGCACCGAATTGCCCCAAGTGGTCTCGGTGATCTCGAGCTCGGCCTCCATGTCGTCGGCGAGGCCCTTGGCGATGTCGATGTAGAAGCCCTTCCACTGGCCGGAGGCGAGGTCCTTCATGTAATAGGGCGCGCCGCCGCCGACCGCGCCGATCCGCACCTTCTTGGTCCGGCGGATGCGGGCGAAGGTCGATTCGGTCGGATCGGCTGTCTGGGCCACGGCCGGCGAAGCCAGCGCGGCCGCTGTCACCGCGCCCAATCCGACAATCGATGCAACATCACGACGTGTAACCATTGGGACCAATCGCTTTTCTGGTTGGATGGAGTTCCGGGCAGGCGTTCTTAGCAAGGTGGTCCGCACGGTGAAAGCACAGCCTGTCGGCTAGGCAGGCCGGGAATTGCCCGGATACTGGGCAAACTCGATCTGGTTCAATCCGATACCCGCTTGCTTTCCGCTCCCTTTGGCCCCAAATAGGGACCGGGAGATTGGCGGTGGACGAGCCACTCGCCAACCGGGTCAGGTCCGGAAGGAAGCAGCCCTAACGAGGTCCGGATCGGGTCGCTCGTCAGTCTCCTACCTGTTTTTTCGAGCGAATTGCGCCGGCGGTCGTCCCGCCAGCGCGCTCCTTTCCGCAAGAGCCGGCCAAGAGACATTTCATTGCGGATCGACCGATGACCGACGCTGGCGCCCCTCCCAATCCCGACAGCGCCGGCAACGCGCCCTACCGGGTCCTGGCGCGCAAATACCGCCCTTCCTCTTTTGACGATCTGATCGGCCAGGAGGCGGTGGTCCGCACCGTCTCCAATGCGTTCGAGACCGGGCGCATTCCGCAGGCCTGGATCCTCACCGGCGTCCGCGGTGTCGGCAAGACCACCACGGCGCGCATCCTCGCCCGCGCGCTCAACTACGAGATGCCTGATGGTTCGGTGAAGGGCCCGACCATCCACATGCCGACCCTGGGCGTGCACTGCCAGGCGATCATGGAAAGCCGGCACATGGACGTGCTGGAGATGGACGCCGCCTCGCACACCGGCGTCGACGACGTCCGACAGATCAATGACAGCGTGCGCTATGCCCCCGCCAGCGCCCGCTACAAGGTCTACATCATCGACGAAGTTCATATGCTGTCGACAGCGGCGTTCAACGCCTTCCTGAAGACGCTGGAGGAGCCGCCGGAGCACGCCAAGTTCGTGTTCGCGACGACGGAGATCCGCAAGGTCCCGGTCACCGTGTTGTCGCGCTGCCAGCGCTTCGACCTGCGCCGGGTCGAGGCCGACGTGCTGATGAAGCACCTCGCCAACATTGCAGCCAAGGAGAATGTCGAGATCGAGCCGGAGGCGCTCGGCATCATCGCGCGCGCCGCCGAAGGCTCCGTGCGTGATTCGCTGTCGCTGCTCGACCAGGCGATCGCCCATGCGGCCGGCCAGGTGAAGGCCGACGCGGTCAGGCAGATGCTGGGGCTCGCCGACCGCACCCGCGTCATCGACCTCTTCGATTCGCTGGTGCGCGGCGACATCGCCACGGCATTCAAGGAGTTCCGCGAGCAATACGACGTCGGCGCCGATCCCATCGTCGTGCTCTCGGACCTCGCCGAATTCGTCAATTTCGTCACCCGCGTGAAGATCGTGCCGGCGACCGCCGACAACGTCGCCTATGGCGAGACCGAGCGGGTTCGGGCGCGGGACTTCGCCGCGAAGATCTCGATGCGCGTGCTGTCGCGGATGTGGCAGATGCTGCTCAAGGGCATCACCGAGGTGCAGGCCGCAACGCGCCCCGCAGCCGCGGCGGAAATGGTTCTGGTCCGCATTGCCTATGTCGCCGATCTGCCGACGCCGGACGAAGCGATCAGGATGCTGGAGCAGAACGGCGGCGGCTCCCCAGTCGTGAGCGGCGGCAGTGCGGCACGCAGCGCGCCTTCCGCGCCGGTTGCGTCCGCAGCGCCTGTTCGCATGCCGACCGCCTCGCCCTCTTCGTTCGGCGGTGGCGCGGCCCGGCCGCAGATGGCGGCACCCGCGCCGGATCCGCAAGCCGCGGCACCGCAGCTGCGCGTCACCAGCTTCACCCAGCTCGTCGCGCTCGCCGGGCAGAAGCGCGACATCATGACCAAGAGCGCGCTCGAAGGCGACATGCGCCTCGTCCGCTTCGAGGAGGGCCGGCTGGAAGTCGCGCTCGAGCCCAACGCTTCCAAGACCATGATCTCGGAGCTTGCGAAGAAGTTCGAGCTGTGGACCGGCCGGCGCTGGACTGTGATCGTCTCCAACGAGCAGGGCCAACCGACGCTGCGCTCGGTGAATCAGGCGGCCAAGCAGGAGCATGCCCGTACCGCGGAAGCCGATCCGCGCGTCCAGGAGGTGCTGTCGCGCTTCCCCGGAGCAAAGGTCGTCGAGGTCCGCAGGCTTGCCCCCGAGGCGCCGGAAACCAATATTAACGCCGACTATGGCAGTGACGATCCGCCTGACGGTTCCGATGGCGACGATCTCTGAGCCAATCTTTCAAGGACACGCAACCCATGGCTGATTTTCTCGGCATGATGAAGCAGGCGGCGCAGCTGCAATCCAAGATGCAGGAGATGCAGGAGCAACTCGCCAACGTCGAGGTCGAAGGCATCTCCGGCGGCGGCCTCGTCGCCGTGCGCATGACCGCGAAGATGGACGTGAAGGGCATCAAGATCGATCCCTCGCTGATGAAGGCGGAAGAGCGCGAGGTGCTGGAAGACCTGCTCGTCACCGCGCTCAGCGATGCCCGCCGCAAGGCCGAGACCGCCATGCAGGAGAAGATGCAGGCCCTCACGGGCGGGCTCGGCCTGCCGCCGGGGTTGTTCGGCCAGTAATATGGGCGCTGTCGCGGGTCCTGAGATCGAGCGGCTGGTCCAGCTGCTCGCGCGGCTGCCGGGCCTCGGTCCGCGCTCGGCGCGGCGCGCCGCGCTGCATCTGATCAAGAAGCGCGAAGCGCTGATGATGCCGCTGTCTTCCGCCCTCCAGGTCGCGCTGGACAAGGTCCAGGTCTGCAAGACCTGCGGCAACATCGACACGCAAAATCCCTGCACGGTCTGTACCGATCCGAAGCGCGATCCCTCCATCATCGTCGTCGTCGCCGATGTCGCCGACCTCTGGGCGCTGGAGCGGGCCAATGCCACCCAGGGGCGCTATCACGTGCTGGGCGCGACGTTGTCGCCGCTCGACGGCGTCGGTCCGCAGGATCTCACCATCGATTCGCTGGTGGCACGCGCGCACGATCCGCAGGTGCACGAGATCATCCTGGCGCTGAATGCGACTGTCGACGGCCAGACCACGGCGCACTACATCACCGACCTGCTTCAGGACGCCAATGTGAAGGTGACGCGGCTCGCCCATGGTGTTCCTGTCGGCGGCGAGCTTGATTATCTCGATGAAGGTACGCTATCGGCTGCGATGCGGCAGCGCACCCTGTTCTAGCCATCCAGACTTCACGGAACGGACGACATGACGAAACTTTTCGCCACACGATCGGCTTTGGTCGCGATGATGATGATGCTGGTGACCCCGGCCATGTCCGCGCAGCAGGGCGACGAGATGCCGCCGCCGTCCAAGCCCGGCAAGCCGATCAACACCGGCGACGTGCTCTCAGGCGAGCTGAACGCGATGAAGGTCCGCGACGTCAAGAACGGCAAGCGCGTCGCGACCTACCAGATCACCTCCGAGCCGCGGCGCCTGCCGCCGCCGAACGGGCTGTGCAATCTCGAGACCGGCCCGGAGACCTTCCAGCTCGTCACCTCCAGCGAAGCGCAGACCACGCAGCTGAAATCGTTCGTCGGCAAGGAAATCTCCGTGAAGGTCGACGAGATCGCCTGCGCCAGCGATGCCGGCCAGATGAGCGAGGCCGTGATCACGAAGTGGAGCCTGATCAAGAAGCAGTAAGGGCGTCTGCGCGGCCGCCATTGCGAGGAGCCCTCGCGACGAAGCGATCCAGACAGCCCCTGCGGTGACAGTCTGGATTGCTTCGCTTCGCTCGCAATGACGATGGCGAGAGCGTCAGCTCACACCCGCGCCGGCTCCAGCGTCTCGAAATGCCCGCGCCTCTGCAAATACGCCAGCAGTATCAGGCTCGGGATGGCGACGAGCACGGAGATTGCGAAGAACATCGGCCAGCCCGTCGCCTTCGCCAGATAGCCCGCACCCGACGACAGATAGGTGCGTCCCACGGCGGCGAGCGCCGTCAGCAGCGCATATTGGGTCGCGGTGTGCAACGGGTTCTGGCACAGCGCGGAGAGATAGGCGACGAAGATCACGGTGCCGATGGCGTTGCAGAAGTTGTCGGAGGTGATTGCGAGGGTCAGCGCCCACTCATTGACGCCGACGAGTGCCAGCCACGAGAACGACAGGTTTGAGATTGCCTGTACGATGCCGCCGATCCACAGGCTCGTTGCGAGCGAATAGCGCCGTGCCACGAAGCCGCCGGCAAACCCTCCGGCCAGGGTCGCTGCGATGCCGACGCCCTTCACGATCACCGCGTAGTCGTTCCGCGTGAAGCCGATGTCGATCACGAACGGCACGGTCATGTTGCCGGAGAACGCGTCGGTGAACTTGAACAGCACGACGAAGGCGAGCACGACCCATGCTTCCTTGCGTCGCATGAATTCCGAGAACGCGCCCATCGCGGCATGGAACACCCGCATGAGCGCGTCCTCGTTCTGCGTCGCAGCCTCGGCGCGCTTGGATTGTGCGGGCTCTGTGGCGGCCAGCGCCGTCACCGTGCCGATCAGCACCAGAGCCGCCATCACCACATAGCCCCACATCCAGGCGGCGCCACGCGGGACGATCGCCTCGAAGCCGGTGACGATGAACAAGGCGCCCGCTGTCGATACCAGCATGCCGATGCGATAGGCCGCGACATAGGCGGCCATGCCGGCCGCCTGCTCGCTTTCGGGCAGGCTCTCGACGCGGAATGCATCGACGACGATGTCCTGCGTCGAGGACATCGTCGCGACCAGGAGCGCACCAAGCGCGACGAACAGCGGCGAGCGCGCCGGATCGGTCAGCGCCAACAGCAGGATCGCGCCGATCAGCAGCAGCTGCGAAAACACCAGCCACCCACGCCGGCGGCCGAAGGCGCGCGTGAAGAACGGCACATGCAGCGCATCGACCAGCGGCGCCCACAGGAACTTGAGCGTGTACGGCGTTCCAACCAGTGCAAAGAGCCCAATCGTTCCGAGATCGACCCCCGCCTCGGCCATCCATACCAGCAGCGTCGAGCCCGACAGCGCCAGCGGAAGCCCCGAGGAAAAGCCGAGGAACAGCACGATCAGCACCCGCGGCTGCAGGTAAACGGCAAGGCCGTCGCGCCAGGAGGGCGCAGGCGCGGGGGCGTCGGCGGAGGAGGTCGCGTCGGGTGCAGTCATGGCAGGGTGTTAGCAGATTCTGGGGGAAAAGACTCTTGCGAGCTCAGTGGGGCGGATGCTCTCTCCACCCTCTCGATGTCATCGTCCGCGAAGGCGGACGATCCAGTACTCCGCGGCGTCTCGGCTCAATCACACGAGCTGCAGAATACTGGATCCCCCGCCTTCGCGGGGCATGACAGTGTGTCCTACTCCCCCGCCTGGAGCTTCCGCGGGAACAGCTCCGGCGCGGCTGTCGCAACCAGCCGCGGAGCCTCCGGCGCATCGGTCTTGCTGAAATCGAGCTCCTCGATTCGTCCCGCGCGCTTCTCGATCTTGTCGGCGGAGATCAGCACCTGGCGGACGTCCTCGTTCACGTCGGCAAAATGCTTTTGCAGCTTCAGCACGCGATCGCGCAGGCGGCCGAGATCGTCGCCGAGCTTGATCACTTCGGTGCGGATCTGGTCGGCGGCATCGCGCATGCGCGCGTCCTTCATGATCTGCTGCATCACCTGGATCGCGAGCATCAGCAGCGAGGGCGACACCAGCACGACGCGAGCGCGATAGGCCTTCTGGATCACGTCATCGAACCCGTCATGGATCTCGGCGTAGACGGATTCCGACGGCACGAACATCAGCGCCATCTCCTGGGTCTCGCCGGCGACGAGGTATTTTTCTGCGATGTCGCTGACATGCTTCATCACGTCGCCGCGCAGTCGCTGCGTGGCGACTCGCCGCTCCTCGTCGGTCCGGGCGTCGTGCAGCGCCGTCATCGCTTCCAGCGGGAATTTCGCGTCGATGCAAAGCGGGCGCTGATCGGGCAGGAACACGACACAGTCCGGGCGCTTGCCGGTGGAGAGCGTGAACTGGAACTCGTAGGCACCCTTCGGCAGCCCGTCCTGGACGATCGCCTCCATCCGCGCCTGGCCGAAGGCGCCGCGCGACTGCTTGTTGGCGAGCACGTCGCGCAAGGTGGTCACCTGGGTGGTGAGGTCGGTGAGGTTCTTGTGGGCGCTGTCGATGATGCCGAGCCGCTCGTGCAGGGCGCGCAGGCTCTCCATGGTGTTGCGGGTGGAGTGTTCCATGGACTGGCCGACGCGGTGGGTCACCGAATCCAGCCGCTCGTTCACCGCCCGCGCCATCTCGGCCTGACGGCCGGCCAGCGCCTGGGTCATGGCATCGACCCGGCCCGACGACTCGCTCTGCGCCCGCAGCACCTCGCTCAGACGTTCCTCGAGTTCGTCGGCCCGGATGGCGTTGGCCATGGCGAGTTCCGCGCCGCGCCGCCCGGATCGCGCGATCACGACCGCAATCACCACCAGCAGGACGAGAACCAGGGCGCCAAAGCCGATCAGCGCGTCCACGACGCGCACCGGCCACTCGCCGAGCATGAAGATGATGTCGTTCATGCCGACTCTTCTAGCCGATTCGCCGGGGTACACGAACGAATAGCGAACATTTATGGTGAATGCTCCGTTAATTTTTACGGTTAACGAAACCTGAAGTTTTATGGTTAGCGGAGGGTTAACGGGGTTCCTGGCCGCATTGACCGCATCCGGCGCGCGGCTTAAATCGCCGCCATGGCCCTACGAGAAATCATCATCCTGCCGGACAAGCAGCTGCGCCTGGTCTCCAAGCCGATCGAGAAGGTCACGTCGGAGATCCGCAAGCTTGCCGACGACATGTTCGAGACCATGTACGACGCGCCCGGCATTGGCCTCGCGGCGATCCAGGTCGCGCAGCCCTTGCGGCTGATCACCATGGACCTCGCCAAGCGCGACGAGAACGGCGAGACCAAACCGCTCCCACGCGTCTTCATCAATCCCGAGATCATCGCCTCGTCCGAGGAACTGTCGGTTTACGAGGAAGGCTGCCTGTCGATCCCCGAATATTACGAGGAGGTCGAGCGCCCGGCCAAGGTGCGCGTGCGCTTCACCGATCTCGACGGCAAGGTGCACGAGGAGGACGCCGAAGGCCTCTTCGCCACCTGCATCCAGCACGAGATCGACCATCTCAACGGCGTGCTGTTCGTCGACTACCTGTCGAAGCTCAAGCGCGACCGCGTGATGAAGAAGTTCGAGAAAGCCGCCAAGCGCGCGGTGGAGTAGGATCGCCGTCGTTCCGGGGCGATGCAAAGCATCGAACCCGGAACCTCGAGATTCCGGGTTCGGCTCTGCGAGCCGCCCCGGAATGACTGTCACTGATTGTGTCCTCCCGCAGGTTCGTTCCCATGCCCCTTCGCCTGATCTTCATGGGCACGCCCGATTTCTCCGTGCCGACGCTGCTCGAGCTCGTCGCGCACGGCCACGAGATCGTGGCGGTCTACACCCGCGCCCCGAAGCCCGGCGGGCGGCGCGGCCTGCAATTGCAGCCGACGCCGGTCGAGGAGGCCGCGCGAAAACTCGGCATTCCCGTGCTGACGCCGAAGACGCTGAAGACACCGGAAGCGCTGCAGGAGTTTCGCGCGTTCGAGGCCGATGCCGCCGTCGTCGTCGCCTACGGCATGATCCTGCCGCAGGCGATCCTCGATGCGCCAAAGCTCGGCTGCTACAATCTGCACGCCTCGCTGTTGCCGCGCTGGCGCGGCGCCGCGCCCATCAACCGCGCGATCATGGCCGGCGATGCCGAGAGCGGCGTGATGGTGATGAAGATGGATGTCGGCCTCGACACCGGCGACGTCGCCATGGCCGAGCGCATCGCGATATCAGACAGCATGACCGCGCTCGATCTGCACGATCGCCTGTCCCGGTTGGGTGCCGACCTGATGGTGCGCGCCATGGCCGCGCTGGAACGCGGCGGGCTCCAGCTCAGGAAGCAGAGCGAGGACGGCGTCACCTATGCCGCCAAGATCGAGAAGGCCGAGGCGCGGATCGACTGGACCAGGCCGGCGCGCGCCGTGCTGCGCCACATCCACGGCCTGTCGCCGTTTCCCGGCGCCTGGAGTGAGCTTGACGATGCACGCGTCAAGATCCTGCGCTGCGAGCTCGCGCAAGGTGCGGGCGAGCCGGGCGCGGTGCTCGACGATCATCTCACCATTGCCTGCGGCGAGGGCGCGATCCGCATCATCGAGCTCCAGCGCGAGGGCAAGGGCCGGATGCAGGCCGCCGACTTCTTGCGCGGCGTGCCCGTGAGCCCGCCGATGCGGTTCGGTTGATGCCCCGCTACAAGCTCACCATCGAATATGACGGCGCGCCGTTCTTCGGCTGGCAGGTGCAGGAGACGCTGCCGTCGGTCCAGGGCGCGCTGCAGGCTGCGGTGAAGGCGATGACCGGGGCGGATTTGCGCGTGCACGGCGCCGGCCGCACCGATGCCGGCGTGCATGCGCGCGGACAGGTCGCGCATGTCGACGTCGACAAGCAGTTTCCACCGGGCCGTTTTCGCGACGGGCTCAACGCGCATCTGCGCCCGCATCCGATCGCGGTGCTCGAGGCCGAGATCGTGCCCGACAGCTTCGAGGCGCGCTTCTCGGCGGTCAAGCGCCACTACCGCTATCGCATCGTCAACACCCGCGCCAACCTCGCGCTCGACGCCGGCCACGCCTGGCGCGTGCCGCGCAAGCTCGATGCCGACGCGATGCATGCGGCGGCGCACCGCCTGCTCGGCAAGCATGATTTCACGACCTTCCGCGACACCGAGTGTCAGGCCAAGTCGCCGGAAAAGACGCTCGACCAGCTCGACGTGCTGCGCGACGGCCGCGAGATCACGATTCTCACTTCGGCGCGCTCCTTCCTGCACAGCCAGGTACGCTCGATGGTGGGCTCGCTGGTCTGGGTCGGCGAAGGGCGCTGGACCGCCGACGATCTCTCTGCCGCGTTGGCAGCCCGCAACCGCGCCGCCTGCGGCATCGTCGCTCCGCCGGAGGGACTGTATCTGATGAAGGTGGATTATTGAGGGGCAAGCATGAGAGCGAAGAGATCGCGCGCGCTATCGCCACACCTTCGGTGTCATTCCCCGCGAAAGCGGGGAATCCAGTACGCCGCGGCCTCTCGACTCAACTACGGCCGCCACTGGAATACTGGATCGCCCGGTCAAGCCGGGCGATGACAGCGGAGGTTGAGGCCGCAGTCCCGCCTCAGCCAAAATACCTTGCCAAAATCCCGCGATACACCCGCGTCAGCTTTTCCAGATCTGCCACTGGCACGCGCTCGTCGACCTGGTGCATGGTCTGGCCGACCAGCCCGAACTCGATCACCGGGCAGTAGCTCGAGATGAAGCGCGCGTCCGACGTGCCGCCTGACGTCGACAGCTCCGGCTTGCGGCCCGTCACCTCCTCGATCGCGGACACCGCGAGATCGGTGAACGGACCGGGCTTGGTCACGAACACGTTGGAGTTCGACGGCTCCCAGACGATGCGGGCCTTGATGCGGTTGCCGCAGGCTTTGGTGAGACGCGTCTCGACCAGCTCGCGCAGGCTCGCCTGGGTGTGGTTGTCGTTGTAGCGGATGTTGAATCTTGCGCGGGCCTCGCCGGGGATGACGTTGAACGCCTTGTTGCCGACGTCCACTGACGTGAATTCGAGATTGGAGGCCTGGAACTGCGCGCTGCCATGGTCGAGCGGCTCGTCGGAGATCGCCACGATCAGCCGCGAAATGTCAGGCACCGGATTGGACGCGCGATGCGGATAGGCGACATGGCCCTGCACGCCGTCGACGACGAGCGTGCCGGATTGCGAGCCACGGCGGCCGACCTTGATGGTGTCGCCGAGCGTCTCGACATTGGAGGGCTCGCCGAGCACGCAATGATCGAATTTTTCGCCGCGCTCGGCGGCCCATTTCAGCAGCTTGACGGTGCCGTTGACGGAGACGTCTTCCTCGTCGCCCGTGATCAGGAACGAGATCGAACCTTTTCCGTCCGCACATGGCTTGCCGCCATTGGCCGCGAGATGCTCCAGCACCGCAGCCACCGAGCAGGCGATGCCGCCCTTCATGTCGACGGCACCGCGGCCGTGCAGGATACCGTCCTTTACCTCGCCCGAGAATGCCCCGACGCTCCAGGCACTCTCGTCGCCCGGCGGCACCACGTCGGTGTGGCCCGCGAAGGTGATGTGCGGCCCCTCCGTGCCGATCCGCGCGTAGAGATTTTCGACGTCGGCAGTGCCCGGCTCGCTGAAGGTGACGCGGTGGCAGGTGAAGCCGGCCGCATTCAGGGCTTTTTCAAGCACCCCCAGCGCGCCGGCATCGGCCGGGGTCACCGAGGGGCAGCGGATGAGATCGCGGGCAATGGAGAGAGCATCGGTCATGCGCGTCGGATCAATCCCGCAGCAGCTCGTTGATGCTGGTCTTGGACCGCGTGCGTTCGTCGACGCGCTTGACGATCACGGCGCATGCGGTGCTCGGGCCGATCTGGCCGTTCTTCATCGGCTTGCCGGGCAGCGCGCCGGGCACCACGACGGAATACTCCGGCACTTCGCCCATGAAGATCTCGCCGGTCTCGCGGTCTACGATCTTGGTCGAGGCGCCCAGGAACACGCCCATCGCCAGCACCGCGCCCTTGCGCACGATCACGCCTTCGGCGACCTCGGAGCGCGCGCCGATGAAGCAATCGTCCTCGATGATGACGGGCTCGGCCTGCAGCGGCTCGAGCACGCCGCCGATGCCGGCGCCGCCCGAGATGTGCACGCGCTTGCCGATCTGCGCGCAGGAGCCGACGGTGGCCCAGGTGTCGACCATGGTGCTCTCATCGACGTAAGCGCCGAGATTGACGAAGGACGGCATCAAGACGACGTTCTTGGCGATGAAGGCCGAGCGGCGGACGATGGCGCCCGGCACCGCGCGAAAACCGGCGTCACGAAAACGGTTCTCGCCCCAGCCCTCGAACTTCGAGGGCACCTTGTCCCACCACGTCGCCTTGCCGGGGCCGCCGGGAATGACGCCCATGTCGTTGAGGCGGAAGGACAGCAGCACGGCCTTCTTCAGCCACTGGTTGACCTTCCACTTGCCGTCGGCGCCGCGCTCGGCAACGCGCACCTCGCCCTTGTCCAGGATCTCCAGCGACTGCTCCACGGCCTCGCGCACCTCGCCCTTGGTCGTGGTCGAGATGCCGTCGCGCGCCTCGAAGGCGCTGTTGATGGTGGATTCGAGGGCTGCAAGCGACATCGGGATTTCCTCTGGGGAAGGCGTGGTTTCGTGTGAATTGGAGCGCTTTTTCGGGATTTGAGGCGACGGAGTCAAGGTATAGTCGCCGTCGTCCCGGGCTCGCTTCGCGCCCCGGGACGACAGTGGTTACTTGGGCGATAACCTGCCCAAAAACCCCGCCAGATCATCCGTGACGTGGTCGACATGGGCGGCATCCCGGCCTTCCAGTTCCCAATCCTCGCGCACCACCTCTTTCGTCCCGTCAGGCACGACCAGCACCGTGGTCATGCCGAGCTGGTGCGGGACGGTGAGATTGCGGGCGAGGTCCTCGAACATGGCGGCGCGGGTCGGATCGACCGCATGCTGGCTGAGGAATTTCTGGTAGGTCTGCTGCGCCGGCTTGGGCTCGAATTCGGCGGCGATGATGTCGAACACGCCGTCGAAATGCGAGGCGAAGCCGAGCCGCGCCAGCACCGCGTCGACATGGTCGACCGAGCCGTTGGTCAGGATCAGCTTGCGGCCCGGCAGCTTTGCGATGGCAGCGCCGAGCGCCGGATTCGGCTCCAGCGGTGAGTGGTCGATCTTGTGGACGTAGGCGAGATAGTCGTCGGCGGAGACGCCATGCAGGGTCATCATGCCCCGCATCGTGGTGCCGAAACGCCGGTAATAGTCCTTCTGGATCGCCCGCGCCTCCTCCGGGCCGACATTCAGCCAGTTGCAAACGAACTCCCCGATCCGTGCATCGACCTGCTGCCACAGATTGACGTGATGCGGATAGAGCGTGTTGTCGAGGTCGAACACCCAGGTGTCGACATGCGCGAAGGTGCGGGGTGGGTTCATCAAAACTCTCTCACTCACGGCACTGCAAAGCGCAGCGTCTTGCCGCCGCTCGACATGTCCACGGCGCCAAAGCCCGTCGGCGCAAATCCGCGCGCGCCGCAATCGGTCTGCTCGCTCGTCTCGAACTTGGTCTCGCGCGTGCAGAGCTGCCTGTCGCCGCCCCAGTTCAGCGGCCGGTCCTTCAGCTTGACGATTCGGTTGTCGGCGTCGACCGCCTCAGCGAAGCTGAAGATCTGCTTGGGTTGGCCGGTCACATCGGGGTGCAGGCAGGTCTTGGGATCGATGCGATACCAGCCGCGGCTCGTCACGGACTTGCCGTCATCGGTCGCGATCGCGGCCATCACCTTGTGCGGCGTGTCGTTGCACCAGGTGAGGCCGGTCGCAGAGGGCGTCTGCACGGCGTCGACCATGGTCTTGAACAGGTTCGGCGAGGCCACGACGTCCGACGACAATCCGCGGCTCTTCAGGAAGGCGGCCAGCGCCGCTTGCGTCTTCGGCCCGTCGACGCCATCGATCGGCGCTGCGTCGTAGCCTGCGATCACCAGCAGCCGCTGGATGCCGGCGAGGCGCGCCTGCTCGTCGTCATATTCGGAGTCTTCGGCGAGATAGGCGACGAGGTTGCCATCCGCGCCTTGCGTCGGAGTCACTTGCGTGAACGGGACTTGCGTCTGGCCGCTGCGGCATTGCCGCGCCGCGGCGATGACGAAATTGTCCTGCGCCACGCACAGCATGTCGTTGCCGCTTTGCGGAAGCGGGGAAGCGCCGTAGACGCCGAGCGCGCGGGCATTGAGCAGGATGCGGTCGGCCGTCAGCGTGCCCTGCACCACCACGCGGCAGGTGGCGGGATCGATCCTGAACCAGCCGCGCGTCGCGGTCGCCGCCTTGTCGTCGATGCCGATCGCGGCCTCCACGACATAGGACATGCGGTTGCAGATCTTGAGGTCGGCAAAGGCTGGCGCGGAGGAGAACAGGAACGAGACGATCGCTGCCGGCAGCGTCATCAGGAAGCGGGCGAGAGGCGAGCGGTTGGCTCGTCGCTCTCTCCATTCGTCATGGCCGGGCTTGACCCGGCCATCCACGTCTTGTTTCCGCAAAGAAAGAACGTGGATGCCCGGGACTTCTGAGCGAAGACGCGCTTCGCGCTTTTGCCCGGGCATGACGCCCTCGTTTCTTCGCCGCTCGTCTCTCACTTGTGGATCAGCGTGCCCGTGCCCTGGTTGGTGAAGAGCTCGAGCAGCACCGCATGTGGCATCTTGCCATCGATGATGACGACGCCCTGCACGCCCTGCTCCAGCGCGTAGATGCAGGTCTCGACCTTCGGGATCATGCCGCCCGAAATGGTGCCGTCGGCGATCAGCTTTCGCGCGTCCTTGACCGAGAGCTGCGGGATCAGCTTCTTCGACTTGTCGAGCACCCCCGGCACGTCGGTGAGCAGCAGCAGGCGCTTGGCCTTCAGCGCGCCCGCGACGGCGCCGGCGAAAGTGTCGGCGTTGATGTTCAGCGTCTGGCCGTCCTGCGAGGTCGCGAGCGGTGCCAGCACCGGGATCAGCTCGTAGCCGATCAGCTGGTTGAGCAGCGTGAGGTCGACCTTCTCCGGGTCGCCGACGAAACCGAGATCGATCGCCTTCTCGATGTTCGAGCCCGGATCGACGATGGTGCGCGTCGTCTTCGACGCCTTCACCATGTTGCCGTCCTTGCCGGACAGCCCGACGGCCTTGCCGCCCGCTTCGTTGATGTAGCCGACGATCTGCTTGTTGACGGAGCCGGCCAGCACCATCTCGACGATCTCGATGGTCGCGGCATCGGTGATGCGCAGGCCGGCGGCGAATTCCGAGACGATGCCGAGGCGCTTGAGCATGGTCGCGATCTGCGGGCCGCCGCCATGCACGACCACCGGATTGATCGCGGTCTGCTCCAGCAGCACGATGTCGCGGGCAAAGTTCTTCGCGGTCGCCTCGTCGCCCATGGCATGGCCGCCATATTTGATGACGATGGTTTCCTCGTCATATTGCTGCATGTGCGGCAGCGCTTCGGACAGGATGCGGGCCTGGTCGAGCGGAGAGATGTCGGTCATGTCGCGGTCTCGCTGGCGGGACGGTCGGAGCGCGTTCTATCCGATTGGCGGGCAGGGCGCAAAGTGTGGTGTTCGCTCTTACCCTCCCCTGGAGGGGGAGGGTCGCTACGCATGCAGCGAAGCGAAATGCGTAGCGGGGTGGGGTGACAGTCTATCCGCCCGAGATGGTGCCCGAGTGGAGAGATCACCCCACCCCGCCTCACATTTCGCTGCGCTCAATATGAGCCGACCCTCCCCCTCCAGGGGAGGGTAAGAGGGAGCGTCACTTCCTCGCCACCACCGCCGCCAGCGTCACCGCCAGCCAGCTCGCAATCATCACCGTCCCGCCGGTCGGTGCCGCCATCGGAAACAGCGAATGGCCGGCAAACTGCCGCAAGGTGAGGTCGCCCGCGAACAGCGCGGCGCCGATCACGAAGCCGAACGCCGCAACGAGTCCAATTCCGCCGTGCAGAAGGCCGCGCGCGAGCAGCGCGCCGGCGGCGAGTATGGCCGTTGCATGAAACAGCAGCATGGCGCTCGCCGACGCAAGCCGGCTCGCATCCGCGCCGTGGGCGGAGGCCGCGGCCAGCGCGACGCCGGCGGCGCCCATCAATCCGGCAAGCCCGAGCAGGAGGCGATGGGCCACCATTACTTGCTCCGCTCTTCCAAGAGTTTCGCCATCGCGGCGCGCAAGCTCTCCATGCCGGTCGAACTGCGTGACGAGGTCGCGAGCACGGTCGGAAACGCGGCCGGATGCTTGGCCAGCGCAGCCTCGCTCTCGGCGATGCGCGCCTGCAGCTCGGCGGCCTTCACCTGGTCGGCCTTGGTCAGCACGATCTGGTAGCTGACGGCGGAACGGTCGAGCGTCCCAAGCACTTCAAGATCGACGTCCTTGAGGCCGTGCCGCGCGTCGACCAGCACGTAGACGCGCGCCAGCGAGGCGCGGCCGAGCAGGAATTTGTGGATCAGCTCGGTCCAGGACGCGACCTGGCTCTTCGGCGCCTTGGCATAGCCGTAGCCGGGCATGTCGACGAGGCGCAGGTCGCTTTTCCCGGGCACCTCGAAGAAGATCAGCTCCTGGGTGCGGCCCGGCGTATGCGAGGTGCGCGCCAGGCCGTTGCGCCCCGTCAGCGCGTTGATCAGGCTGGACTTGCCGACATTGGAGCGGCCGGCAAAGGCGATCTCCAGTCCCGCCATCGGCGGCAGCGTGGCGATCGAGGGCGAGGCCCAGATGAACTGCCAGTCGCGGGCAAACAGCTTTCGCCCGGCCTCGATCAGCTTGTCGTCTTTCTTCTCTTCCATGAGAAGGATCTATCCTCTCGTCATGGCCGGGCTCGTCCCGGCCATCCACGTCTGTCCTCGTGGCACCCTCCAAAACGTGGATGCCCGGGACAAGCCCGGGCATGACGATATGGAGGCATGTGTGCCCGCATGACCGGGCACGCTCGTGCGCAAACTACGTCGCCTTCCGCGCGAACGTCGCCTTGAGATTGTCGAACAGCTCCACCTTCACGCCGTTGCGGCGCATGATGTAGCTCTGCTGGATCACCGAGAGCAGATTGTTCCAGGCCCAGTAGATCACGAGGCCCGCCGGGAAGCCCGCCAGCATGAAGGTGAAGATCAGCGGCATCCAGTTGAAGATGAGCTGCTGCGTCGGATCCGGCGGCGTCGGGTTCAGCTTCATCTGGAACCACATCGTGATGCCCATGATGATCGGCCAGATGCCCAGCGCGAGGTAATGGCCGAACACCGGGATCGTGGTCGGATCGAACGGGAGCAGCCCGAACAGGTTGAACAAATTGGTCGGATCCGGCGCCGAGAGGTCCTTGATCCAGCCGTAGAACGGCGCGTGCCGCATCTCGATGGTGACGAACAGCACCTTGTAGAGCGAGAAGAACACCGGGATCTGGATCAGCACGGGAAGACAGCCGGCGACCGGATTGATCTTCTCCTTGCGGTAGATCTCCATCATCTCCTGCTGCTGCTTCACCTTGTCGTCGGGATAGCGCTCCTTCAGCGCCAGAAGCTGCGGCTGGATCGACTTCATCTTCGCCATGGAGGCGTAGGATTTGTTCGCCAGCGGGAAGAACAGCAGCTTCACGATCACGGTCACGAGCAGGATCGAGATGCCGAAATTGCCGAAGAAACGGAAGAAGAAGTCCAGCCCGAGGAACATCGGCTTGGTGATGAAGTAGAACCAGCCCCAGTCGATCAGCAGATCGAAATGATTGAGGCCGAGCTCCTTGTTGTAGCCGCCGAGCCCGGCGAACGGGAACACGCCGACGACGCCGGCTTCCTTGGCGCCGGCGAACAGCCGCGCGTTCGCCGTGCCGGTGCCGCCGATGGGGACGGTGACGGGATCGAGCAGGTAGTCGGTCTGGTAGGTGTGGACGTTGCCGACCGGGTTCGACGAGAAGCGCGCCTGGAGCTGGGCATTGGTGTCCGGCAGCAGCGCCGAGGCCCAGTACTTGTCGGTGATGCCGAGCCAGCCATTGGTGACCTTGAAGTTCACCGCCTTGGCTTCGTCGATCTTCTTGTAGGCGTATTCCTGCAAGCCCTGGTCGCCGAGATAGCCGATCAGGCCTTCATGCAGGATGTAATAGCCCGACACCTGCGGCGCGCCGTGGCGCGAGATCAGCGCGAACGGATAGAGCGTGACCGGCACGTTGCCGACATTGCTCACCTCGTCCTTGACGGTGAAGAGATAGTGGTCGTCGACCGCAATGGTGCGACGGAAGGTGAGGCCCTCGCCATTGTCCCATTTCAGCACCACCGGCGTCGTCGGCGTCAGGCTGCCGCTGCCGTCCTGTTGCCAGACGGTCTGGGCATCGGGCATCTTCGCCGTCACGCCCGTCGCCGCCACCCAGCCGAACTCGGCATAGTAGGGCTCAGCCGTGCCCGAGGGCGAATAGAGGACGATCGGCGGCGACTTCGGATCGACCGTTTCGCGGAATTGCACCAGCGCAATGTCGTCGATCCGGCCGCCCTTCAGCGAGATGCTGCCGGCGATGCGCGGGGTCTCGATCTTCACGCGCGGGCTTGCTGCAATGGCGGCCTCGCGGGCGACGACCGGCTGGCCCTGCTGGCCCGCGCCCGGTGTCGCCGGCTGGGTCACGCTGCCCGGTTGCGGCGCGGTGCCGGGAGTCGCGGAGGCCGTCGGCTGCGGCGTGGATTTCTGAAGCTCGGTCTGCGCCTGCTGCGCGCGCTGCTTCTCCATCTGCGGCACGTTGTAGAAATACTGCCAGGCGATCAGCACAAGGCCGGACAGAATGACGGCGAGGATGGTATTGCGATTATCGGTCATCTCGAATGTCTCGTCATCAATCCGGTTTGCGGCTGGCAGCGGGAGCGGGGCCGGGCCTCTGGCCGCGCGCTTTGGCCGTATGCCGCGCGGGCTTCGTGAACGCTATGCGCAGATCGTCGAGCATGGTGGCGAAGTCGCGCGAGAGCGCGTCCCTTCGTCCGACTAGCACATAGTCATGATGAGGCTGCATCGACACCGGATCGAGCCGCTTCACCAATTCGCGAAGCCGGCGCCGGATGCGATTGCGCTCTGGGGCGTTGCCGTTCTTTTTGGTGACGGTGAAGCCGATCCGGATCGGACCAAAGTCATCGCGGCGACGGCTCTGCAGGACGAACGCGGGACTATTCACCCGCGCGCCATTGGCAACGGCGAGGAAATCCGCCCGCTGCCTCAGCCGATCCATGATGAAATCCCAAAAGGGGGCCGGCTCAGGCGCTCAGACGCTTGCGGCCACGGGCGCGGCGGGCGGCGAGGACCTTGCGACCGCCGGCAGTGGCGAGGCGGGCGCGGAAGCCGTGACGGCGCTTGCGCACCAGTTTGCTGGGTTGATAAGTCCGCTTCACGGGTTTTTCTCCGCTGACCGGGCAATTTGCCTGTAGAAGTGAAGGTAAAGTCCGGAAGATGCGGCCCCAAACGGGCCTTTTTCCGGCCCCAAGAGAGCCGCTCCCGGTGTCGCACCGGGTCATCGCGGACAATTTGCGCGGCTTATAAGCGAGCGCCTTCTCTTCGTCAACGCCGCACAAGCGCGCGATTCCGGTGAATATCGCTGTTTGTGCGGCGTTTTTAACCCTTGAGGTGGCGACTCGCGATATCAGCACATACATCCCACCTTGGTAGATTAGCGATCCGTAATTTGACCGGACTCCGGGCGGGCCGCATCCTCCATCAGCCAAGGCCAACAGGGGCGAATTTCGTGGTAGCCACAGATCGCCAGCCGATCCAGGATCTGGATCAGCCGGAGCAGCCGGCGATGCGCCCCCGCGGGACGCGCGGGCTCGGGCTGTCTGGCAAGCTGCTGCTGCTGACCATTCCCCTGGTGATGATCGCCGCGGTGCTGCTCTACGTGCCGGCCATCGCCAACTTCTGGGTCAACCGGCTGAACGACCGCGTTGCGGCGGCCAACACGGCGGCACTGGTGCTGGATGCGGCGCCGCTCGGCATGGTTCCCGATTCGCTGTCGCGCCAGATCCTGAAAAGCATCAATGCCCGTGCCGTCGCCATCAAGATGGGCCAGCAGCGCCGTCTGCTCGCCAGCGACAACATCCCGTCCGCCCTCGAGCATGACATCGACCTGCGCGACATGACGGCCTGGGAGGCGATCACCGGCTCGTTCCGGATGATGCTGGAGACCGGCAACCAGGCCATCCGCATCGTCGGACCCGGGGTCGGCAATGCCCAGTTCATCGAGATCGTCACCGACGAGCTGCCGCTGCGGCAGCAGATGTACCGCTTCTCCCGCAACCTCGTGGTGGTCGCGCTGATCATCGCGGTGCTGACGGCGGGCCTCGTCTATCTCGCGCTCCACTATCTCTTCGTGCGGCCGATGCGGCGGCTGACGGCGAGCCTGGTCGGCTTCCATGAGAATCCCGAGAGTTCGGCCGGGATCATCGTGCCGAGCCAACGCAGCGATGAGATCGGGGTGGCCGAGCGCGAATTGTCGGACATGCAGCGCGATCTGATGTCGATGCTGCATCAGAAGAGCCGGCTCGCCGCCCTCGGCCTCGCCGTCTCCAAGATCAATCACGATCTGCGCAATCTGCTCGCCTCGGCCCAGCTCCTCTCCGATCAGCTCGCCAGCGTGCCGGATCCGCGGGTGCAGCGCTTTGCGCCCAAGCTCGTGCGCTCGCTTGAGCGCGCCATCGCCTTCTGTCAGTCGACATTGTCCTACGGCCGCGCCCAGGAGGCCGCGCCCGACCGCCGCATGATCCTGATCGAGCCGGTCGTGCTCGAGGTGCGCGAGACCGCGGGGCTCGCCAACGATGCCTCGATCGCCTGGGTCGCCGCGATCGAGCGCGGGCTTGCGATCGATGCCGATCCCGACCAGCTGTTCCGCGTCTTGCTCAACCTCGTCCGCAACGCCGCCCAGGCACTCGAAAGCCACGCGTCGGGTGAGGGCCGCGTCCAGCAGATCCGGATCACCGGGAAGCGCGAAGGCGCCGTCGCGATCATCGAGGTCTCCGACACCGGCCCCGGCGTCCCCCAGAAGACCCGGGAGCACCTGTTCGAGGCCTTCCAGACCTCCGGCCGCCCCGGCGGCAGCGGCCTTGGCCTCGCCATCGCAGCCGAGCTGGTCCGCGCCCATGGCGGCGACATCCACCTGGTCGAAGGCACCATCGGCGCCACCTTCCGGATCGTCATCCCCGATCGTCCCGTGGAACTGCTTTCCATCCGCAACGAGCGGGCCAGGGCGTAGTCGGCCAGCGGCCGAGTGAACGAGCGGGGCGATCTCCATGCCTTCCGTCATTCCGGGACGACCCGAAGGGTCGGGCCCGGAATGACGAACAGAGGTGCGGAAATGCCCCAAAATACCGGCAAGCCGGACCTTGCCAATCGGGACAAGAGCGGTTAGTCAGAGCGCTCTTTCGCACCCCTCCCGGTCCTCCGGGAGCTGCGTCGCGGGTCATGCCCGCTATCGCTGTTTGCGAAAATGCGCCCGTAGCTCAGCTGGATAGAGCATCAGACTACGAATCTGAGGGTCGGACGTTCGAATCGTTCCGGGCGCGCCATTCTTCGACGGAAGGTTAGGCAAGGCAGCATCTGGTCGCCAGACCGGGCCGAGACCGGATGGCCACGCCGTGTGGGGAGCTGGATGAGGATATCGCAGGCGTTCAAGTTCGAGGCGGCGCATCGGCTGCCAAACGTGCCCGAAACTCACCGGTGCAGCCGGCTGCATGGCCATTCCTATCGGGTCGAGGTCCAGCTGGATGGTCCGGTGGACCCGCACACCGGCTTCGTTGCGGACTTCTTCGATATCGAAAAATGCTTCGCCGACATCATGGGCGCGCTGGACCACCAATGCCTGAATGAGGTCGAAGGACTCGAGAATCCAACCGCCGAGAACATCGCGGTCTGGATCTGGGACCGGCTGAAGCCGAGCCTTCAGCAACTGTGGGCGGTCCGCGTCTATGAAACAGCGGATTGTTGGGCCGAATATAACGGGCAGTGACGACGGCCCTGCGTTGCGTCCGGCAAGTTCGCGTCTCCGAATGGAAACGATGATCGAGAACAGCCGGCACCGGCGTGAGAACCAATGCCGCGCTGCGACTGGCATGTGTAATCGACAGGCCGTTTGAGCTTACCCCTGACGGGCTTCATAGAGCGCCACCGCGTCGGCACCGCCCGGAAACTGGAGCCGGTTGGACGTGTCGTGAACGGCGGCCCAGATGGCCTCGGCGACATCGGTTTCCTTTGTCGTCATGGCAGGGTGGGCGAAGGCCTCGAAGATGGGGGCCGCGAAACCAACATAGGCAGGCGGAATCAGATCCTCGATCCGTATGTCCGTATTCTGCGCGAAGCGGGTCGTCGGGGCATAACCTGGTTCCACCAGCCTGGCGCGGACATTGAAATAGCCAAGCTCATGCGCGAGCGAGCCGGTGAAGCCCTCGATCGCCTGCTTGCTGGCCGTATAGGCGGCCGCTAGCGGCATGGCGGCCAACGTCACGCTTGAGGTCACGTTGACGATCATGCCGGACCGGCGTTCGCGCATCTGCGGAATCACGCCCTGGCACATCGCCATGACGCCGAACGTGTTGGTGGCGAAGACCTTGCGGATATGCGCCATTGGCGTCGCCTCAAATGCGCCGACAACGCCGATGCCGGCATTATTGACCAGCACGTCGATCGGCCCGGCCGATGCGACGGTTGCCGCGATGCTTTCGTCGCTCGTCACGTCGAGCGGCACGAGACGCAGCCTCGGTGACGCAGGAAAAAGACTGGCGTCGGGGCGCCGCATCGTGGCGATGACATTCCAGCCCTTGTCGAGGAAATGCAGCGCCGTTTCCAGGCCGTAGCCAGAGGATGTGCCGGTAATCAGGATCGTTTGCATGGGGACCATCATTCATTTCGGATGGTCCTTTGATAGGCTTGGTCTTCGAGACGATCTATAATCTATGGTCTATTTATATTGTTCAATCGTCCAGATTGGTGCTTTGGTCTCAGGCGTGATCGCTGCTGCCGTTGATCCGGGCAAATTGCCCCGGCGGACAGCCGAGCCGCTTGCGAAAGGCGGTGCTGAAGGCGCTAGCGGATTCGTAGCCGATGTCGTCGGCGATCCGGTCGAGCGTCTTTGTCCCGCGCAATAGCGCGTCTTTCGCCAGCGCCATCCGCCATCGGGCGAGATATTCGATCGGGCCGCAGCTGAGCACCGCGCCAAACCGCGCGGCAAAGGCGGAACGCGATTGGCCGGCGATGCGCGCAAGGCTGGCCACCGTCCAGTCGGCGCGCACATCAGCATGCATGGCCGCAAGGACCCGTGCCAAAGCCGGATCTCGCATGCCATGCAGAAGACCGGCGCGGTCCTCATCCATCGTCGTGCCATGCGAGCGAAGGGCCTCGATAAGAAGAACTTCCAACATGCGCTGGAGGATCATGTCCTTGCCGGGTTCATTGCCACGGCATTCCTCTGCGATGAGATTGATCAGCCGGCCGAGCCGCACCGATCGCCCCTCGGGCGGCGGCACATGGATCATGCGCGGCAACAGGGCGAGCAGCAGCGGCGCATTCGCCGTTTCGATGCAAAACGTGCCGCCCAGCGCCTCGAAATCCGCTTCACCCTCCTGCTCGCCATGACGAACAGGTACATCCATCGGATCTCGCGGCGTCCCGGCCATGCCGGGATGACTGCTAAGGGTGAAGGCTGGCGTGGTGGGCAGAAGCAGGAAGGCCCCTGTCTCGAGCTTCAGCGGGGGCTCACCGTCAAATGCAATCCAGCATTCACCTCTCAGAATGATCGTAAAGCCGGGGGCGTCGTGGGCGGCATAGCGCACGGCCCAAGCACCCCGACCAGAGATGGGTTTGGAAATCGCCGTGCTTGGCCGAAGCAGGGCAATCACATCGCTGAGTGGGTCCACTTGGACGATCCATAGATTGTTCGGCTTTCCTATTATCAATCGTCCAGATGATTAAGTACAGTTCTCGAACTGACGACGAAAACGTCCGGCGCGGCGGGCCAATTCGGTAGTAGGTACCGTCCCATGCGCACGATCGGCCGCCTGTTCTCCTCCCTCGCCCTCTTCCTTGCCATCGCAGCCGCCCCGGTGCTTCCCGCACGCGGGGCCGAAACCTGCCCGTTCATCAGCGCGAAAGAGCTCGCCGCTGCGATGCCGGCGCTCAAATGGTCGTTGATTTCAAATCAGGACGGCCGCGGCTGCATCTACCGGGCCGGGCGCGGCGACACGATGATGCTGACCGTGTTCCGCAATCCCGACAAGGACCGCGCCAGGGAATTGTACGCGACCTTCGTCAAGACTCTCGGCGAGCGCATGAAGCTGAGCGCAGTGGCTGACATCGGTGAGGAAGGGCAGGGCGGAACGAGCGCGGCGGGCGCGGAGCGCCAGGAGGCCTCGGTCGTCGCTCTGGCCGGCGACTACATCCTGCAGATCAGCGTCTATCCGGTCGGCCGGCGCGCCGACGATGCGCTGCTCGGACCCGTCACCGAAGCCGCACGCATTGCCATCGCAAGCGTGAGCAAGAGCAGCGAGCGGTTCGGCAATTGCGAGTGGCTCACGGCCGCCGATGCCGACGGCTTTCTCGACAACGGCGCGCTGACGGTGCAGCGCACCGGCGCCGACAGCTGCATGATGTTCGATCGCGAGGCCAACACCATGACCGTCGCGGTGATCGCGACCTCGCGCGACACCGCCGCCGGCATGATGAAGCGCGCGGGGCCATGCAAGCACGTGGCGATCCCTGAGCTCGGCAGCGAAGCCTTCGGCGAGCATTCCTGCACCAAGGGCAACGGCAACGCCGTCAACATCTATGTCTGGAAGAACGGCAGGCAGGCTTCGATCCTGTTCGCGCCGGTCAAGCCGCATCCGGAGTCCGGTTCGGTCGAGCGCCTGAAGGCGGTTGCCGCGCGGGTGTATGGGAAGCTGTGACGGCGTCGCGCCGACCCCCGAGTGCTTTGCTTTGCAGGATCAGAACGTGATCAATCCGGGCTCGGTCCCGGATGTCCTCCGCCTACACCGTCAGCCCGCAGGCCTGCCGGATCGCGATCTGAACCGGCGAAGGTGGCAACGCCGGATCGAACTCACCCTTCGGCAACAGCGGAGGCTGTGCCATGAAGCGCGGCCGTTTCCCGCGATGAGGTTGCGCGGCATGAACCAGGAACGGATGGCACAGATAGACGCTGCCTGCCGCGCCGGTCGCCAGTTCAACCTCGCAATCCGCCGTCGAGGCGTAGTTCTCGGCAGAGAGCTGCCGGAGCGTCGCGCCTGCCTCGCCGTAGGGCAGCAGCTCCCGCGCGATGGCAGCGTGCGAGCCTTTCCGGATCCTCGTGGGTGCATCGTCCGGGCCAACATCCGAGAACAGGAAGAGCATCAGCAATGCGCGTCCCCTGCTCTTCACATTGGCACGCCATTCCATGAAATCCGGATCGGTGGTGCCGAAGCTCATGTCCACGTGCCAGCCATCATCACCAGGGGATTCGGCCGAGGAAAAGCGGATCGGAAAGGTCCCGAGGCCGCTCGGCGCAAGCCAGCGCCCTTCGCCCACGAGTTGATCGTAGGCTCGGTGCAGGGACGGCGCATTCGCGGCTTCAACGAATGGGGGCGAAGCCTTGGATCCCACTCGGACAACGGGCTGCGTCCAGTTTTCGGGGTGGTCCGGCGACAGACCAATATCCGCCCACAGCTCGTCCCTGCATTGCTCTGCAAGCCGGGTGCTGAAGGCATTCTCGATCTTGACGAAACCGTCGTTGATGAAGTTCTGGACCTGACGGGGCGTCAGGCCAACCTGTTCGGTCTTGGGCATTGCACATTCTCCGCTCGGCTACCGCATCAAGCGCAGCCGGTTGATCCGATTGGCGCAGATGCGCCGGAACGACTCTTTGCCGTTCAGATCAGCGGGAAGAATGTGGACGTGAACATCATGATCGAAACGTATAGCGCGGCGGAGTGCGAAATCAAGACACGTCCGCCGCTTCGCGAGTGCATGCCGAGTGTCGGCAGCCTCTCGCTGTGCGATGAGGCTGCCGCAAGCTCATGCGCGCGTCACGGGCAGGGGTGACGCAGACCGTCGTTGCCCAGATAGGTCCCCGAGCCGGGATCGTAGGAGCGATAGCGCTGCGCGCAGTAGGAGGCGGCATTGGATTGAGCCTGGCTGTTGGCGATTGCGCCGCCGATGATCGCGCCCGCTGCGAGGCCGCCGAGTACGGCTGCGCCGGTGCCGTAATGGCCGTGATGGTGCCTGTGGCCGTAGCCATGCCTATATCCGTATCCATGTCCGTACCCATGCCGGTACTGCACCTGCTGCACGCCTGAGTCGGGACCGGGATTGCCGATCGGCAGCGGCGCCGCAAGCACCGGCGAGGCAGCCGTCGAGAGCATCGCTCCGGCGGCCGCGAGGACGACGAAAGTTTTACGCATTGTCATGTCGCGCTCCATATTGTCGAGGGTAGAGCAACGGCGGGTTGCCCACTCGGTTCCATCCGCGCAAGGCGAGCGCCAGAAGGCCGCGGAAAATGAACTCTCCCGAGGATGCAGGCGGAACAATATGGAGCTGAGCCTTTCACTGCAGGCCCCGCTCATCGATCAGAATGCGGTGGATCTCGATGCGTTCCGGCAGCTCGATCAGGAATTCCGCGTCGCGCGCGAGATGATGGACCTTGGTCGGCTCGCCCCTGGTGAAGGCCGTCATGGCCTCGATGTCCGGCCAATAGGAGATGGTCGTGAACCAGGTCTCCTCGGCACGGTCCTCGCGCAACTGCTGCACACCGAGCGCGGTCTTCAGCAGCGGCGGAATGCCCTCGGCCTGCAGATAGGCCTGGTAGGCGTCAGCAAGGTCGCGGCGGGTCCGGCCGCGCCAGATGCGGGCGATGGTCGGTTTGGTCGGCATGGTGGGCTCCCTTGCGGCAATGACGAATATCCTGGGCGCGGGATCGGCAATCCTTCTCTTCAGCAAGAACGCGATGTTCGCATTCTGGTTGCATGCGCTTCGACGTCATGTTTTCCGGCGGCCGCACCGGGAGCCTGGTGCCGGTCGCCCGCGATGTGCCGCAGCCTCTCCGTGTTCGGCGGCGGATCGGCGCCGCCGCAGCGGCATGATTCGCCGGTCATTGATCTGAAACAATGATGGCGCGCGGGCCAGATGCTAGGGCGAGTCGCAGATCACGGCGCAAGGCTCCCCAGGCCAGTACAAGACAATCTCCGCACCGTGATGGAATCCGAGGGCTCGATGGGACGACTACTGAATATTGTGACGCCGCTGCATACGGCGACCAAGCGCGACTACATGGCCCGCATGAACGACGACAAGATCGCCTGCTCGCTGAAAGCGCGGGAATACGAGGCCGATTACTGGGATGGCGACCGCCGCTTCGGCTATGGCGGCTACCGCTTCATCGAGGGGCGCTGGGCGCCGGTCGCCAAGGCGCTGATCGAGACCTATGGTCTGAAGGATGGGTCGAGCGTGCTCGATGTCGGCTGCGGCAAGGGCTTCCTGCTTTACGAAATGCAGAAGATCCTGCCCGGCTTGAAGGTCGTCGGCTTCGATATCTCCCGGCACGGTCTCGAACATGCGCACGAGCGGGTGAAACCGTACCTCTTCAACTATCGCGCCCAGAACGTCTATCCCTATGGCGACGACAGTTTCGATCTTGTCATCTCGCTCGGCACCCTGCACAATCTCAGGTTGTATGAGCTCGATGCGGCGGTCAAGGAGATCGAGCGGGTCGGGAAGAACAAGTACATCATGGTCGAGGGCTACCGGAACGTCGCCGAAATGCACAACCTCGAATGCTGGGCGCTGACGGCGGAGTCCATCCTGCATACGTCGGAATGGATCTGGCTGTACGGCAAGCTCGGCTACACCGGCGATTACGAATTCATCTATTTCGAGTGACCGGGCGCTGCTGATGGATATCAAGACTGCCAAGGCGGCCATTCTCGTCGAATCCGGCAAGCCGCTGGTCGTCGACGAGTTCACCCTGCCTGATACGCTCGAACACGGCCAGGTGCTTGCGCATGTGCACACCTCGAGCATCTGCGGCGCGCAGATCAACGAGATCGACGCCGTCAAAGGCGTCGACAAGTTCCTGCCGCACCTTTTGGGGCACGAGGCGCTGGCGACCATCGTCGAAACCGGCCCCGGTGTCGTCTCCTGCAAGCAGGGCGACACCGTTGTCATGCACTGGCGGCCGGGCAAGGGCATCCAGTCCAACACGCCGGCCTATTCCTGGCGCGGCAAGCGTCTCAATGCGGGCTGGGTCACCACCTTCAATGAATATGCCGTGGTCTCGGAGAACCGCGTCACGCCCGTTCCCGCTTCGATCGACCGCACCAGCGCGCCGCTGCTCGGCTGCGCGGTGACGACCGCGCTCGGCGTCGTCAATAACGATGCGCAGATCGCCATCGGCGAAGCTGTCGTGGTGTTCGGCGTCGGCGGCGTTGGATTGAACATCGTGCAATTCGCCGCGATGGTCGGCGCCTGGCCCGTGATCGCGATCGACCGCCTCGACAACAAGCTGGCGATGGCGAGGGATTTCGGCGCCACCCACACCATCAACTCCGAGGCGGTGAAGGATGTGGCCGCCGAGGTTCGCTCCATCACGGGGGTCGACGGACCCGACAAGGTCGTCGAGACCACCGGCGTCAAGAATCTGATCGAGCTTGCCTACGAGATCACGGCGAAGAAAGGCCGCTGCATCCTTGTCGGTGTTCCCCGCGAGAAGGCCGAAATCTACACGCTGCCCTTGCACTTCGAGAAGGTGCTGAAGGGCTCGGAAGGCGGGCAATGCCAGCCCGCGCGCGATATCCCGCGCCTGGTTCGCCTCAGCGATGCCGGCAAGGTGAGCTACCGCGGCATCGTGACCCACGAGTTCGCGCTCGACGACATCAACGACGCACTGGATTTGATGCGCAGCGGCACATCGGGACGGATCCTGCTCAACATCAGCTGAGCGCGGCGGCGAGGTCGCAGGGCCATTCCCGTCCTCCCTCAGCGGTCTAGGGAATCGCAGATTCGCGAATATGCAAAGCTCTCGCAAGCGGGAGAGGTTGCACCGAGCCCGCGGCAATCGATCCAACCTAAGACCATTCTGTTCTAGGCGGCCGCGCACGTGCCGATAACACGCCGGCGCTGGCGCTCCAGCAGCCAGGCTGCGATCGCCATGTTCACGATATTCCAGGCGATGCCGTTGATCAGCGCGGAAGCGTAGGAGCCGGTCCAGTCGTAGATCGCACCGGCCATCCAGCCTCCCAGCGCCATGCCGGCGAGAGTGACCGAGATGGCGAGGCTGACGCGAAAGCCGGCCTCCTGCGCCGGGAACAGCTCACGGATGATCACCGCATAGCTCGGCACGATGCCACCCTGCGCCAGGCCGAAGACGGCGGAAATCACGTAAAGCGAGACCAGGCCGTCGAACGGCAGATAAAGCGCGAGTGCCACGGCCTGCATTGCCGAGCCCAGCAGCAAGGTCGGCAGGCCGCCGATGAGGTTCAACACCCAGCCGAAGATCAGCCGGCTCGCGACGCCAAAGCCGAGCATGACCGCCAGCATCTCGGCGCCGCGCGCCGCGCCGTAGCCGAGGTCGCCGCAATAGGAGACCAGGTGCACCTGCGGCATCGACATGGCGACGCAGCAGCACATCCCGGCAAGGGCGAGCAGGCCCTGCGTGGCCCCCGGAGAAAGGCCTATGGCCTGCATCGTGTTGCCGCTGCTCGCGGCTGCGCGCGTCGCCTTGTGGAACGCCGGCCGCCGCAGCAGAACCAGGGAGAGTGGCAGCATCGTTGCGAGGCAGAACAGGCCGATGCCGATATGGGTCTGCCGCCAGCCGTGTGCGGCGATGGCATGCTGGACGACGGGCGGCCAGACCACTCCGGCCAGGGAGCTGCCGGCCGTCGCCAGGGAAACGGCGAGGCCGCGATGCCTGTCGAACCACAGCGAGGCATCGGCCACCAGGGGCGCGAAGCTCGCCGCGCCGCCGAGGCCGATCGTGAGGCCGCAGATGGTCGCGAAGACGGACAGGCTCGGAGCAAAGGCTGTGAGCACGTAGCCGAGGCTCATCAGGATCGTGCCGCCGGCCAGGGGCGGCAGGATGCCGAAGCGATCCGCCAACCGGCCGACGATGATCCCGCCGATCATGAAGCCGATGATGGCGAGCGTGTAGGGCAAGGTCGCCTCGGCGCGAGGCGCATCGAAATCGGCCTGCACCGCCGGCAAGGCGACGATCAGGGACCACATCCCGACGCAGCCCAATGTGCTGAGGATGATGGAGGCGGCGAGACGAATCCAGGAATAGGAATTTTCGATCGACGGCATGTCAGGCGGCACTGGGGCAGGTTTCCTCGGACTGCTTGGAGGTTGGCCCCGGGGGTATCGCCTGCCGTCAGCGGTGACAAAGCAGGATTTCTCTTTTGTCGCGCGAACGAAACTCATGCATCTTTCCGAACCTTCCTGCATCGTCCGGAGCCGGCCATGACGTATCTGCTGCCGCCACTCAATGCCCTGCGCGCCTTCGAGGCCGCGGCGCGCCATCTCAGCTTCAAGCAGGCCGCTCACGAGCTGCACGTCACGGCGGGCGCCGTCAGCCAGCAAGTCCGCCTGCTGGAGGAGCGGCTGGGCGTGCAGCTGTTCGAGCGACGGACGCGGCAGATCATCCTGACGTCCGGTGGCGAAACCTATCTGGCGCGGGTGCGTCAGGCGTTTCGCGGCCTCGCCGAGGCCACTGCCGAGCTCAAGCCCGAGGGCGTCACCAGCTTGCTGCATATCGGGCTCCACGCGAGCTTTGCCGTCGATGGGTTGCGGGCGCGTCTTTCACGATTCCGCAGGGCCCAGCCCCAGATCGCCGTTCGCATCAGCCAGCCGGCCGGGCTGCACGAACTGCTCGAAGGCAAGGTCGACGTCGTGATCGCCGACCGGGTGCAGCGCCATCCAGGCTACAGGTGTGAGCCTCTGGACAGCGGCTTCCTGATCGGCCCGCTCGGCACCGCCGATTGTCCGGAGATCGAGACGCTGCGGTCCTGCCTGCTTGGCCATGTCGAGCTCGGGCCTCCGGCCAAGACCAAGGCGCCGTCGCCGCCCAAGGACGCGAACATCGAGGTGCAATAGCTCACTAATCGATCTCCGCCTTGGTCTTCAGTCCGGGCAACACGGTGCGGACGTGCTCGGCCAGCGTCATCGCCAGCAGCGATGGCCTCGCCTCCGAGAATTCGAGCGCGATGCCGATGGTCGGAAGCAGTGGCAGTCCGGCCGAGACGACGTGAAGATCGAACGGAACGGCGGTTCGTGTCAGGACGCTGATCGCATGACCGGATCGCGCGATCGCGATCAGTCCGGCGAGGCTGTTGCTCGCGTAGGCGACCCTGTAGCGCCGATTGACCGCGTCCATCGCGGCGCAGGCGGCGCGGTAGTCCAGGCTCATCGGCGCCGCCAGCGCCAGCGGCAGCACATCCTGCGTCAGTATTTTCGGCTCGGCCTCGTTCGCGACCCAGACGAAGCGCTCCTCGCGGATCACCTCGCGCGCTCCGGCATCGGACAGCGAGACCAGCGCCATGTCGATCTGGCGCCGCACCAGCATCGGGCGCAGTTCGGAGGTCGGTGCGCAGACCATGCGCAGCTCGACATTGGGATGCAGCGCGCAGAACCCCTTCAGCAGCGCCGGCAGGAAAGCGATCGAATAGTCCTCCGGGCAGCCGAGGCTCAGCGTCCCCTTCAGACTCTCGCCGCTCATGTCGGCGAGAATCTCGTCGTGCTGCGCCAGCAGCGTCTCGGCGTGGGCGAGCAGTTTCTCGCCGGCCGCGGTCAGCCTCATGCCGGATCCGCTGCGGTGAAACAGCGGCTGCGTGATCGTCTGTTCCAGCCGTTGCATCTGCATGCTGAGCGCGGACTGTGTCCGGCCAATCTGCAAGGCCGCCAGGCTGATCGAGCCGGTGCGGGCCACGACGACGAAATTCCTCAGAAGCGTGAGATCCAGCATCGACATCAGGAAGATTGATATCCAGATTGAATTATATCAATTAGCCTGAAGTCAAATTCTTGACTAGAGGTCAGACGTCCAAGCGCAGGTGGCTGTCATGACCTTGAATGCCGATCCCGATTTCTGGGCCTCCGCCAACACACATCTGACCCGCTACGGGCCGAGTTTCGAGCCCGTCATCATTGAGCGTGCGGCCGGCAGTTTCGTCTACGACGCCGACGGACGCGCCATTCTCGACTTCACCTCGGGTCAGATGAGCGCCGTGCTCGGGCACACGCATCCCGACATCGTCGCCACGGTCGCACGGCAAATGGGTGCGGTTGCTCATCTCTTCAGCGGCATGCTCTCGCGTCCGGTGGTGACGCTGGCCGAGCGTCTCGCTGCGCTTGCGCCCGGTCTCGACCGCGTGCAGCTGCTGACGACAGGCGCGGAAGTCAATGAAGCGGCGATCCGGATGGCCAAGCTCGTCACCGGCAGGCACGAAATCGTCGCCTTTGCGCAAAGCTGGCACGGCATGACCGGCGCGGCGGCGTCGGCGACCTACAGCGCGGGCCGGCGCGGCTATGGACCGGCCGCGGTCGGATCGTTCGTCATTCCCGCGCCGAACGCCTATCGGCCGCGCTTCAGGAACGTCGACGGCAGCAACGACTGGCAGACCGAGCTGGACGATGCGTTCGCACTGATCGACAGCCAGTCGACCGGCAATCTGGCGGCCTTCATCGCCGAGCCGATCCTCTCCAGCGGCGGCATACTGGAACTGCCGCTTGGCTATCTCGCCGCCTTGAAGCAAAAATGCGAGCAGCGCGGCATGCTGCTGATCCTCGACGAAGCTCAGACCGGAATCGGACGCACCGGGCACATGTTTGCCTTCGAGCGCGACGGCGTGGTGCCCGATATTCTCACGCTGTCGAAGACGCTCGGCGCCGGCCTGCCGCTCGCCGCGGTCATGACGACAAAGGCCATCGAGCAGACCGCGTTCGAGCGCGGCTTCCTGTTCTACACCACGCATGTCTCCGATCCCTTGCCCGCCGCGATCGGCGTCACGGTGCTCGACGTGGTCGCGCGCGACGGGTTGGTGGCGCAGGCGACCGCCAGGGGCGACCGGCTCCGGCATGGATTGCTGTCGTTGCAACAAAGGTTCGAATGCGTCGGCGACGTCAGGGGCCGCGGACTTCTGCTCGGTCTCGAAATCGTCGTCGACCGGCAGTCCAAGACGCCGGGGTTTGAACTCGGCGCGCGGATCATGGAGGAGACCATGCGTCGCGGTCTCAGCATGAACATCGTCAAGTTGCCCAGCATGGGCGGCGTCTTCCGCATCGCGCCGCCGCTCACGGTATCCGAGGCCGAAATCGATCGCGGTCTCGAGATCATGTCGGAGGCGATCCAGGCTGCTGCGACGGCGCACTGACCGGAAGGCCTGACCGGATGCAACTCGCCAGGACATATGGGCGTCCGACGCTGTTCTCGCGGCATGGCATGGTCGCCGCCGCGCATCCGCTCGCGGCACAGGCCGGTGCACGAATCCTGATGCAGGGCGGCAATGCGTTCGATGCGGCCGTCGCCACGGCGGCCGCCCTCAACGTGGTCGAGCCGTTCATGTCGGGGCTTGCCGGGTTTGGACTGGCCACCGTCTGGGTCGCAAGCGAGCAGCGCGTTCGCGTGCTCGACTTCGCGCCGCCGATGCCCGCAAGCTTCCCGGTCGGCAGATACACCAGCAGATTCGAGCTCGAGCGCGGTCCGCAGGCGGCCTCGACGCCCGGCAATCTCGCGGGCTGGTGCGAGCTGCTCTCGCGGTATGGACGCAAATCGCTTCCAGACGTCTTTGCGCCGGCGATCACGCTGGCGCGCGACGGCTTTGCGCTCTCGGATTTCGGTGTCGATGAGATCAACGAGCAGGTGCCGCTGCTCGACCCCTGGCCGGAGCTGCACGCCGCGCTGGTCAGGAACTATCTCCTGGATGGAATGCCGGTGAAGCTCGGCAGCATCGTCGCGCAGCCTGATCTC
This sequence comes from Bradyrhizobium sp. CCBAU 51765, assembly GCF_015291725.1. Classification (GTDB taxonomy): domain Bacteria; phylum Pseudomonadota; class Alphaproteobacteria; order Rhizobiales; family Xanthobacteraceae; genus Bradyrhizobium; species Bradyrhizobium liaoningense. Next base: position 8,032,450 of record NZ_CP030038.1, on the reverse strand, counting down.
GCGCAGACTCTTGCCGAGATCTCCGAATTGGGGCCAGAGCATCTGTATGGCGGCAAGCTCGGCCGGCGGATCGTGGACTATCTCGCCACGCTCGGCGGCAGCCTGACGCTGGACGATGTCATCGCCGTCAAGCCGCATTGGTTCGATCCCCTGACCGTGTCCTATCGGGGGCTCGAGCTTCACGTCCCGGCGCAGCAATGCGGCGGCTTCCAGTTCGCCCTGACCCTCAAGATCCTTGAAGGCTTTGACCTCGGGCGTCTGCCGAAGGACGGCGCCGATCATCTCGATACGGTCTATCGCGCGATCCGTCTCGCGGCCGGCGAGCGCATCGCCCGTGGCAATCCGGGACCGGATCAAGCCGCTGGAGCAATGTCCGACGCGACGATCGCGCGGCTTCGCCAGCGTGTCAGCGACGGCCGGCCGATCACGGGCCCGACAGAGCAATGGATGCCTCAGGATCGTGCCGATCCCGGCCACACCACCTCGTTCTCGATCGCCGACGCCGAAGGCAATCTGGTCTGCATTACGCAAAGTCTCGGCAGCCCGTTCGGCAGCGGCGTCGTGGTGCCGGGGACGGGCGTTTGCCTCAACAATCATCTGCATTGGGCCGACGTGCAGCCGGGAAGCCCGAACCTCGCCAGGCCGGGCGACGCGTTGCCGGTGACGCTGGCACCGTCGATTGCGACGCGCGGCAGCCGTCCGGTGCTCGGGCTGGGGACGCCCGGCAGCTACGGCATCCCGCAAACCCAGGCCCAGGCTTATGTGCAGCACATCGAGTTCGGCCTTCCGCTGCAGCAGGCGATCGAGGCGCCGCGTTCACGGCTGTTGGACGGCCGCTTCATTCAGGCAGAGAACCGCATCGCGCCGGAGACCATCGCCGAACTGAAGCGCCGGGGCCACGAGATCGAGATTTTGGACACCGGATGGACCATGCTCTGCGGAGGCATGCAGGCCGTCGCGCTCGATCCGGTAACCGGCGTGATGACGGGCGCTGCCGATCCCCGGCGGGACGGTTATGTCATCGGCTTGTGAGCGGTCGCACATCGAGAAGAGCGCAGGCAGGCGCCGCCGATGCGCGCCGCGGCCTGAATGGCTGGCCGCGTCTCGTTAACGAATCGTTCACCGCCCAAGCCCAGCCCAGCCGTAACCGCCGGTTAACCATGGATATTTACGGTGCGGCAAGCCTCCAGGCCTGTCAGTTGATTTCGAGTCCAACCCCATGGCGTTCGGTCGAAGCGCATCTCCGCGAAGCATCGCCCCGACGGAGCAAGCGGCTTCGTGGGAAGCGCCGCGGGCTGCGAAGGTGAAGCCTGACGGCACCGGGCCCGCCCTGATCAAGGGATCGCTGACCGCCTTCGGTACACTCTCCTTTCTGCGCGAGAACGGCCGGCGCATTCTGACGCTGGCCGCGGCGCTGTTCGCCCTCGGCATCGTCGTCCTGGTGGTTCTTCCGGTCCGCTACGCCGCGACGGCCCTGGTGGTGCTCGATCCCCGCGAGCTGCGCGTGACCTCGGATCAGGAGGTGCTGCCGGGCATCGGCCAGGATGCCGCGGCGCTTCAGAGCCAGATCGAGATCGCAAAATCCGACGGCTTTCTCCGTCCCCTGATCGAGCAGCTCAAGATCGCGGACGACGAGGATGTCGCCGGCGGTTATACCGACATGACGCGCCTGCTCGAAAGATTCCGCAACCGCCTCGAGATCACCCGCCGCGGGCTCACTTACGTCATTGCGATTTCCTTCACCTCGAACCGCCCCGAGCGCGCCGCTTACTACGCCAATGCGATCGCCGAGGCATTCGTTGCCAGCCAGGGCCGTGTTCGCACCGAGGCAACCGACGAGGCCGCCGACTGGCTCAAGGACCGGTTGAAGGCGCTGAACGAGCGCCTGCGCGCCTCGGAAGATGCCGTTGCCGCGTTCCGGCTCGAGCACAACATCGTCAATGCCGGCAAGGAATCCACCACGCAGCAATTGCGGGTGACCGATCTGACCCAGCAGGTCTCCGCCGCCCGCGCGCGCACCGAGGAAGCGAAGGCGCGCTACGAGCAGGTGCAACGCGACCTCAAGGCCAATGTCGAAGGGCCGGTGAAGCAGGATCTGCTGAGCATGCTGCGCGCGCAGCGCTCGACCTTGAATGACCAGATCGCGCAGAAGAAGGCGGTGTATGGCGATCGCCATCCCGACCTCGCGATCTCCTACAGCCAGCTCGCCGACATCAACCGGCAGATCGAGATCGAGCGGAAGAAGAACATCGACACGGCCAAGTCCGAATATGAGGCCCAGCGCGAGCAGCAGAACGCGCTGGAGAAGCAGCTCAAGGCCGTCGAGACGAAGATGCTGGTCGACGGCCAGGCTCTCGTGAAGCTGCAGGAGCTGCAGCGCGACGCCGACGCCAACAGGAACATCTACGAGCAGTTCCTGTCGAGGTTCAAGACGACCAGCGAGCAGCGTCAGCTGCAGGCGTCCCAGACCAAGGTCGCCTCGATCGCCATTCCGCCGGTGCGCTCGACGCGTCCGCCGCTCGCCCTGCTGCTCGCGGCGCTGGCGATCGGCTCGCTGTTGACGTCGACCGGCGCCGTTGCGGTGATGACGAGCGTGTCCGCCGACGAGCCCGCGTCCGTTCGGGCGCCAGCATCTGTGGATGCCGAGGAGGCACCCAACCGGCAAGCCCAGCCACCGCCCGCCGCCGTGCCCCGGCCCGAGCCGATGCCCAGCCTTCCTGTCTGGGTTCGTATCCCTGAGCTGGCATCCGGAGCCGGGATCAGCACCGTCTGGCAAAAACCGGTTGCCACCTCGGCCGAGCTCGATGTCGGCACTCATCTGCGGCCGCTGCTCGAACGCATCGACCGCGTGCCGGTGCGCGGCTGCAAGGTCGCGCTGGTGTTGTCGGTCGGCAAGAGCGCCGGCGGCAACACGGTTGCGCGCTCCCTCAATCGCGCCGCCGTGAATCGGGGCATGATGAGCGTGCTGATCCGCCTCCAGCCGGAATTCGCAAGTCACCAGCCGCCGGTGACCGAATGGCACGACGGTTCGACCACGGCGGGCCTTCAATCGATCGAGGAGCTGCTGAGCGCCGGCCGAAAGCCCGATGCGAAGCCCGAGGACGACATTCGTTCGGAGTTCGACCTGATCATCGTCCACGCCGGCAATCTCGCTTTGCAGCCCGACGCCATCGCCCTGGCCGCGCATGCGGACCTGATCGTCTTGGTGGCGCGCGCCGGCGAGCTCGGTTCGGCCGCGATGCGCAGGGTGACCGCGGCGCTGTCAAAACATGCGGCGGTGCCGACCGGCCTCGTCGTCAATCATGTGCCCGCCGGTTCAGTGGCGCCTCAGCCCGAGGGTGGCGCATTGGGCCTTGCGGTTTGACGATGACGGCGTTGCGCCGTGGTCTGCTGGTCGCGGCGATGCTGCTGTCTGCCAGACTGTGACGCAGCTCGGCGCCGCCACGGCCGTTACCACCGCGTTTACCAATCATCGCAAGCAAATCGTAGCGGCGGCTTGGTATAGCGCCGGCGACAGGGTGAGAACCATGCCGCTGCTCTATGTCCCGACGATCTACGTGCTGATGCTGGCCGTCATGGTGCTGCTCGGTGCGCTGACGGTTTTCGCGTGGCTGCAAAATCGCGCGGTTCGCGCCCTTGGCTGGTGGGGCGGCGCCGTGCTGGTCATGGCAGCCGCGCTTGGCCTGCTCTGCCTGCGCGGCGTGATCCCGGATGTCTACTCGGTCGATCTCGCCTACGTCGTCCTGTTCACGGCCTGCGCTCTGATGCTGGAGGGGGCGCGTTGCTTCGAAGGCCGGCGGGCGAGCCCGTTTCTCCTGCTCGCCGGCGCGGTGACATGGATCGCAGTCTGCCAGGTCCCGGCGCTGTACGAGTCCGCCACGGCGCGCATGATCGTCGTCTCGGCGGCCATGGGCTTCTATTCGCTCGGCTGCGCCTACGTGCTGTGGACCGGCCGCGCGGAGCCGCTGCTGTCGCGATGGCCGCTGATCGTGCTGACCGCGCTCGGCGGTGGCCTGTTTCTCGTGCGCATTCCGCTCGCCGTGGCGCATCCGCTCGCCGCGGCGCCGGTCACGAGCTTCGAGGCGCTGCAGTCGTTCTGGTTCGCGATCGTAAGCACGTTTACCCTGCTCTTCATCATCGCCATCAGCTATCTGTTTCTTGCGCTCACCAAGGAACGGAGCGAGCTCGTGCACAAGCGCGCCTCGATGACGGACGCGCTGACCGGTCTCGCCAACCGCCGCGCCTTCCTGGAATTCGCCGAGCGATGCCTGAAAGCGCCCGCAAACGGGACGATCGCGTTCCTGCTGTTCGATCTCGACCTGTTTAAATCGATCAACGACACCCATGGCCATGCGATGGGCGACCGCGTGCTGCGCTTGTTCGCGCAGACACTGTCCGCCTCTCTGCCGCGAGGCGGCGTTGCGGGCCGGCTCGGCGGCGAGGAGTTCGCCGCGATCCTCAAGGGGCCGGACCGGCAGGCGGCGATCGCTGCCGCCGAGCGCGTCCGCGAGAGCTTCGCGGCGGCCGCGCGTGTCATGGACGGTGTTGCGGTCGCAGCCACGGTCAGCGTCGGCCTCGCACATGCGGATAGCGCGCCCGCCGGCATCGAGGCCTTATGCGAACGCGCCGACAAGGCGCTCTACACGGCGAAGGCGCTCGGCCGCAATCGGGTCGAGAGCGCGGTGGACGACCTTGTTCCGCTCGTGCCGGACGCGTCTGCAGACCGTCTGATCCCGTCCTCTCAAGACGCGCGAGCCGCAACGAAGCAGGCGGCAGCCTGATCCTGCAATCTGCTTTGCTCGATCATCGCATTGTCATGCTCCGGTCATCTCAGCTGCATGGTCCGTTGCTTCTTTCCCGGCGCTCCGGAGCCTCTTCCGTTCCGATGACATCGGAACGGAGCTCTGGATGATTGCTTGACGCGTTTTCCTGACGCGAGCCGGACGTCAGCTCGCTCGGGAACGCTCTGGGGAGAGCTGACATGCAACTGATCAAGACGATTTCGGCCGACCGCCGGCTGGTCCTCAAGGGCCTCGCGGCAGCAGCCGTGGTGCCGCTTGCGGCACCGGCGATGGCGGCTGAAGGCCTTCCGGCGCAGCCGACCGGCTCGATGGCCGCTGTCGCCACCGACAAGGCCTATTGGGCGGCTGTGAAGGGGCTCTATGCCGTCACGCCTGATGTCGTCAATCTCGAGAACGGCTATTGGGGCATCATGGCCGAGCCTGTCAGGCGCGAGTTCATCCGCCAGTCCGACATGGTCAACTATCAGAACACCTATTACGCGCGGCTGCGTGCGGGGACGGATTTCGAGGCCGTGCGCGCCAGGGTGGCGGAGGCGGTCGGCGCGCTGCCCGAGGAGATCGCGCTGACCCGCGGCGCGACCGAAGCGCTTCAGCTCCTCATCGGCGGCTACAACAGGCTGAAGCCCGGCGACGGCGTGCTCTATGCCGATCTCGACTATGATTCGATGCAGTATGCGATGAACGCGCTGAAGGCGCGCCGCGGCGTCGACGTAGTCAAGTTCGACGTGCCGGAGTCCGCCACCCGCCAGGCGGTGCTCGACGCCTACGCCCGTGCCATCGAGGCGAACCCGAAGACGAGACTTCTCCTCCTGACCCATGTCGGCCACCGCACCGGCTTCGTCATGCCGGTCGCCGAGATCGCCCCCATGGCGAAGGCCAAGGGCATCGACGTCATCGTCGACGCCGCCCATTCCTGGGGACAGATCGACTTCCGGGTGGGCGAGCTCGACGCCGATTTCGTCGGGTTCAACCTGCACAAATGGATCGGCGCCCCGCTCGGCGTGGGCTTCCTCTACATCAGGAAGGACCGCCTCGCGGCCATCGATCGCGACATGGGCGACGAGGATTTTCCGGACAGCGACATCCGCTCGCGGGTGCATACCGGCACGGTCAATTTCGCCACGGTGCTGACGGTGCCGACGGCCGTGGCGCTGCATCAGCAGATCGGCGCGGCGGCCAAGCAGGCCCGCCTGCGTTATTTGCGCGACTACTGGGTGAGCCGCGTCCGCGGCTTCAAGGACATCGAGATTCTGACGCCGGATGAAGCCGGCTCATATGGCGCGATCACGTCCTTCCGCCTCGCCGGCAAGACCAGCAAGGTCGACAACGAAGCCATCGTGGCGAAGCTTCGGGACAGCTACAAGATCATGACGGTGCGCCGGGCCGGCGTCGCCAAAGGCCAATGCATCCGCGTGACGCCCGCTCTCTACACTGACGAGGCCGACCTCGACCGCTTCGTCGAGGCGCTGGCCGTCATCACCGGCACGAAGACGGGGTGAGACTGGCGGATAGCAAACCAAACTTGAGAGCAGTCTCGTGCGGCCATTCGAGACGCCCGCTGAAGCGGGCTCCTCAGGAAACGCGGAGCGTCTCAGATCAAGCCTTGCCACATGAGCTGTTGCTCTGATGCAAGCTGGCCACGTCGGCACGGCCCTGGCTTTCCGTGACCTGGATCAACGTGATTGCGCCGGGCGTGACGATTCCCATCTGCGGTTGGGCGGAGAGGTAGGTGGTGCTGCCGGCACGCAGATCGAGGCTCACCTTCTCACTTCCTTGCCCGAACAGGTTGCTGCTCAGTGGAAGATTGTTGACTGCAACCTCGTGGCGGCCCGGAGGCAGCTCGCAGGCGACGAACCCCGCAGCCTGACTGCCGCCAATGACGCGTCCATCGACCGCATAGCTTGGCTGGACTGCAAAACCCAGGGCGGATGAGCGATAGACCACCAGCCGTGCGGTTTTTGCATTGACGTTATCTGTCAGAGCCGCGCTGCCCATCGGCCCTGACGCACACCCCGCAAGCAAGAAAGCCGCAACGAAGATTCCCGGACGCAAGCCCATCCCCAACCCCTGATTCAGTCCAACAGTCCCCAAGGGATCATTGGCGGGGGTGGTGCACGAAGTCAATCGCGACTTCTGGTCGTGCCGCGCCGGTCCATGTCACCGCCACCCCAGCGCCGGCGCCACGTGCGTCAGGATCGCCTCGATCGCATGCGCGCAATAGGCGACGCCAAGCTGGTTCGGGATCGTCAGCAGCAAGGTATCGGCTTCGGCGATGGCCTCGTCCTGGCGGAGTTGCTCGATCAGCACATCCGGCTCGGCGGCATAGGAGCGGCCGAAGATGGCCCGGGTCTGCGGGTCGATGAAGCCGATCTGGTCTTCGCCGCCGCGCTCTCCGCCGAAATAGTCGCGGTCGCGATCGTTCATCAGCGCAAAGATGCTGCGGCTGACGGACACGCGCGGCTCTCGGGTGTGGCCGGCCTCTTTCCATGCCGCGCGAAAGCTTCGGATCTGAGCGGCCTGCTGCACATGGAAAGGTTCGCCGGTCTCGTCGTTCTTCAGCGTCGAGCTCTGCAGGTTCATGCCGAGCTTCGCCGCCCACACCGCGGTCGCGTTCGAGCCGGCGCCCCACCAGATGCGTTCGCGCAGGCCTTGCGCATGCGGCTCCAGGCGCAACAGGCCCGGCGGGTTCGGAAACATCGGCTGCGGATTAGGCTGGGCAAAACCTTCGCCGCGAAGCAGGTCGAGGAAGACCTCCGCATGGCGCCTGCCCATGTCGGCATCGCTCTGGCCCTCGGCCGGCTGATAGCCGAAATAGCGCCAGCCGTCGATCACCTGCTCCGGCGAGCCGCGGCTGATGCCGAGCTGCAGCCGGCCGCCGGCGATGAGATCGGCGCTGCCTGCGTCCTCCACCATGTAGAGCGGGTTCTCATAGCGCATGTCGATCACGGCCGTGCCGATCTCGATCCTGCTGGTCCTGGCGCCGACGGCCGCAAGCAGCGGGAAGGGCGAGGCCAGCTGCCGCGCGAAGTGGTGGACGCGGAAATAGGCGCCGTCTGCGCCGAGCTGCTCCGCAGCAACGGCAAGCTCGATCGATTGCAGCAGCGTGTCGCCGGCGGAGCGGGTCTGCGATTGCGGCGAGGGCGTCCAGTGCCCGAAGGAGAGGAATCCGATCTTTTTCATGGGCGTCATTTAATGACGCACGGGACGGCGTCAACCGTCTGCACGGATGCCGGTGCCCTGCGGCCAGGACATTGCGAAATGTTCGGCGCGCTCCACGAGGAGATCCAGGAAGGTTCGCGCGCGTGGCGACATCCACTGCGTCTCCGGATAGACCGCGTGCAGCGGCAGCGCCGCGATCGTGTAGTCCGGCAGCACATGTTCGAGCTCGCCGCTGCGAAGGCCGTCCGCGGCATTCCAGTCGGGCAGGACCGCGATGCCGAGATGATGCATCGTCGCCTCCTGCATCGCATCGGCATCGTCGACATGAATGGGTCCGTTGATGGACGCGACGTGACGGCCGTGCTCGGATTCGAAGGCCCATTGATGCGCCGGCGACATCCTGGAATAGACGATGCACTGGTGCGAACCGAGATCGTCGGGCGTCCGCGGCATCGGGCGGCCGTGCAGATAGGTGGGCGTCGCAACCAGGTAGCGCTGCACGGTGCCGAGCCGGCGGGCGACCAGCGTGCTCGCCTCCAGGTTACCGATCCTCAGGGCAATTTCGATGCCCTCCTCCACCAGATTGACGAACCGCTCGCTGAAGCGGATGTCGACCCGAACCTCCGGATAGTGACGCACATATTCGGCGATGACGGGCATCATGTAGCGCCGCCCGAACGACGAGGGCACGCCGATCCGCAGCGTGCCGGTCGGGCGGGGCGCCGCCTGCTCGACGCTCGACCGCGCCATGTCGAAATTGTCGAGGATCTGCCGCGCGAGATCGTAGATCCGGTGCGCCTCGGCCGTCGGCTTGAGCGTGCGCGTCGTGCGCGAGAACAGCTGCGTGCCGAACTCGCTCTCCAGCATCGCGATGCGCTTGCTGATCGCGGGCTGGCCAATGCCGAGCTCCTTGGCCGCCGCCGAGAAGCTGCCGCCTTCGAGGGTGCGAACGAAAGCGCGCAGGCAATCGATCCGGTCCATAATTCATTCCGATCCGGAATAAATGATATCCCATATATTCCGTAGTGCGCAACAGGTCGGGCCGCTAGGCTCCCTCAAAACAAGCAATCGGGGGGGAGTCACGTGGCAAGCCATATCGGAATTGTCGGCGCCGGCATCGCCGGCCTGCATCTCGCGCTCTACCTGCAAAAGCATGGCGTGGACGTCACGGTCATCACCGACCGGCCGCCCGAGGACTACCGCAACATCCGGCTGCTCAACACCGTCGCGCATCACCACGTGACGCTCGCACGCGAGGGCTATCTCGGCGTCAATCACTGGCCCGATCCGAAAGACCATTACTACTACCACGACCACGTCTTCAATTTTCCGCAGCCGCTGCGCTTTCGCGGCGACTTCTCCAAGCCAAGCCGCGCCGTCGATTACCGGATCTATCTTCCCGCCCTGATGCAGGACTTCACGACGCGCGGCGGCAGGCTCGAATATCGCCGCATCGAGGAGCGCGACATCCGTTCGCTGGTCGCGCGCTTCGACCTCCTGGTCGTCTCCACCGGCAAGGGGCCGCTGGGCCAGCTGTTCACCTACCGGCCGGAGCACACGCCCTATTCGCAGCCGCAGCGGCGGCTGTGCGTCGGGCTCTACACCGGCGTGCGGCAGCCCGATCCCATGAACGTCACGCTTTCGGTCTCTCCCGGGCATGGCGAGATGATCGTGATCCCGACCATTACGTTCGGCGGGATTGCCAACGCGCTGCTGATGGAGAATGTCCCTGGTGGCGACATGGAGGAGCTGGCGACGCTCAGCTACGACGACAACCCGAAGCACTTCCTGAAGGTATTGCTGGGCAAGCTGGAGAAGCATCACCCGACCACTTACGACCGCATCGATACCGCCCGCTTCGATCTCGCGCAGCCGCAGGATCTGCTGCAAGGGGGCGTCGTCCCGACGGTGCGCAACACGGTGGTCGAATTCGACGACGGCAAATGCGCGATCGCGCTCGGCGACGTCCATGCCATCGTCGATCCCATGATGGGCCAGGGCGCCAATGTCGCCTCCTATGCGGCCTTCGTGCTCGGCGAAGAGATCGTCAACGCCGATGCGCTCGACGCGCGCCTCTGCGAGAAGATCGACCTGAAGCGGCAGGACCGCGTGCTGGCGGCCTCGCGCTGGACCAATGTGATGCTGCAGCCGCCGACGGAAGCGCTGGGCATGCTGATCGGCGCGATGAGCCAGAATCCGGCACTGGCGAACGAGTTCACGGAGAATTTCAACTATCCGGACCGGCAGTGGGACCGCATCTCCACGCCGCAGCGCATCCAGGCCTGGATCGAACGCATGTCGGCGCCGCCAGAGTCGGTCAGGGCGATTGCGTGAAGTTCGATGCAGTCAAGAAGCGACATGCCCCGCGTCAATCCCGCCTCGTTCCGCGAGGCCGCATCGCGCTTTGCGACCGGCGTCGCCGTGCTGACCGCGTTGGACGAGCACGGTTCTGTCTGTGGCATGACCGCGAACAGTTTCGTCACCGTCAGCCTTTCGCCACCAACCGTGCTGGTCTCCGTCATGCCCGGCCGCATGCTTCGGGCGATCTCGGCGACGGGACGTTACTGCGTCAACGTCCTGCCGGATCACGGCCGGAATCTGTCGCGGCATTTCGCGAGCCAGCCGAACACCGGCGCGGCACCGCATTACGAGATCGTTGACGGCCTGCCGCGCCTGTCCGGCTGCATGGCCTGGTTCGCCTGCGAGGTCACACGGCACGTCGAGGTCAGCGACCACACGCTCATCATCGCTGAAGTCTCGGGCTGCGACCACCGTGACTCCACGCCGCTGGTGTTCTTCTCGAGTCGGTATCATCTCGGCCCTGGCGTGCCGGTCGATCGCTGAGGAAGGCTGTGACGTCTCAGGCGTACGCCACCCAGCCGCGGAAGGCGAAACCGGTGTAGAACAGTGTCGGCTCGGAGAAGCCGGCCTCGCGCAAGATCGCCTCGTCCTGCGCGGGCGCCAGAATGCGCAGATGATTGGTGACAGCATCCTTCGCAGCCGCTGCCTGCTCGGGCTCGACGCCGGACGCCGCCAGGAACGCGGAGTACCGCGACAGCCATCGCGGACGTTCGGTCTCGCCATCCGGCGCGCTCAGATGCGCGATCACGAAGGCTGCGCCCGGCTTGAGGCGGCGGCGGACCTCCGAGGCGATGCGGCGGCGCTCGGCGACATCGACGAAGTGCAGGGTCAAGAGGCAGGTGGCCCCGTCGAACGGTCCCTCCGGGGCATCGTCGATATAGCCTTCGTGAAAGCGTGCGCGTGGCGCGAGCTCTCCCAGGGTCCGCCCGGCCAGCGCCAGCATCGCCGCGGACGGGTCGACGCCGTCGAAGCGCCAGCCGGGATGCGCCTGCGCAAACGTCTTCAGCTCCAGGCCGCCGCCGGCGCCGAGCACGAGGACCCGCGCATCGTCACGCGCGCGCTCGGCCAGCAGAATTGCCGTCATGGCCTGCATGGACTCATAGCCCGGCACGAAGCGCCGCGGCCCCTCCGTGTACCTCGCCACGAATTGCGGATCGGAGAATGCGGCTTGAATGTCGGTCATGATGGTGTCCCCGTGACTGGAGCCGTTCACGCGCGATGCGCGCTGATGTCGTGGATCTTGCGAGGCCCGAGCCGCTTGCGCAGGTCCTCGCCCAGCATCGCCAGCGTCACCTCGCCGAGGCGCCGCAGCAGAAGTGCCTCCGCATCGTGAAAGGCCTGGTCGAGCGCGGCATTGACCGCCTGCTCGACGAGGCAGCCGGGCGCCTCGGTCCGGTTGCCCATCGCCAGCAGCGACGGGCTGCCGAGCGCGGCATAGACGTCGCGCAGCGTCACCTTCGAGAGGTCGCAGGCGAGCATCCAGCCGCCGCCATGCCCCTTCTCGGAGCTCACGTAACCAAGGTCCCGCAGCCCCGCCATGATGCGCCGGATCACCACCGGATTGGTGTCCATCGCTCTGGCAAGAGTCTCGGATGTGAAGGGACCCGGCTGCTGCGCCATGTGGAGCAGCACGTGGAGCACGCCGGATAGGCGGGAGTCGCGTCTCATGTAACTTTATATGTTACATAATTGGGCGAAGGTCAAGCTGCTGGCGACGCATGGCGGGGACAGCGGCGATAGCCCGTGCTTTAAGACTGATTTTCGGTGCCTGGGCGGGCCGCTATAGCAGCGCCTTCGGCAACAGCATATGGATGCCCTTGTTGCCGTCGACGAGTTGCGTGACGCGCAGATTGCCAGCCAGCGAACACAACATGTAGGCCTCGTTGCGCGTTCGGTTCGTCCGTGCGCAGACATGCTTGACCATTTCCCGGACCGCCTGCTTGGCGGCATCGTCGAGATCCTCGTCGAGGCCGATCGACATGAGATGTGTCGCGCTCTCGGCAAAGGGCCATTTGATATCCATGTCCTTGCGCACGGTCAGGCGGAATGTCCCGGTCACGCCGGTCTCGAGCGCGGTGATGCAGACTTCGCCGTCGCCCTGCACGCCGTGGCCGTCGCCGGCGAAGAACAATGCGCCCTCGTTGAACACCGGCAGATACAGCGTTGTGCCGGCCCGCAGCTCCTTGTTGTCCATGTTGCCGCCGAACGAGCGCGGAACGGGGGAGCCGCAGCGGCCCCAACTCGGTGGCGGGGCAGTGGCGATGATGCCGAAAAAGGGAGCGAGTGGGATCTCAGTGCCCCACGGCATGATGCAGACCTCGCGCTTGCGGTCGATCCTGGGATGGATCGTTTCATAGTCCGTGAACTCGTCCGGCAGCGTTCCGAGCAAGGGAAGGACCGACACGAAGCCCCAGTCCTGGCGCACCTTGACGTCGAGGATGTCGACCTGGAGCGCATCGCCGACATTGGCACCGCGCACATGGATAGGCCCGGTAATGAAGTGAGGCCCCGGCCCGGGCTGCATGGTATCCAGGGCGAGCAGGTAGTCTTCGGGGACCAAAGACCGATCGTCCGGCAGCGTCTCCTTTCCTCCGGCCGGGAAGCTATGCAGTGTGACGCTGTCGCCGGAATTGACCTCGAGGACAGGCGGCGTGTTGCAGTCCAAATAGCCCCACACCATGTTTTCGGGCGTGGCGGGTATCTCGTGGCGGCGCTGCATTGGACAACTCCAGGCGTAGCGATTCGGCATTTTGGCTCCAAGAGCAATCCGCCCCGGATCGCCACGGCTGCGATCGGCAAAATCGTCCTCGGATATTCTAGGCGCCGGCAATCCTTCGGCTATACTGACCTCAGGCCCAGCGCGGGGCCGGCGTTCGAGCCTCTGCAAATGACGGGCCGATGGAGAGAACGATGAGGCGATCCCGATTCACCGAGAATGAGATCATTCATCTGCTCGCCGAGGCGAGTTCCGGGGTGTCCATTGCAGAAATCTGCAAGGCCGCCGGCATCACGGAACGTACCTTCTACCGGTGGCGTCGCAACTTCGGCACGCTCGATGTTCCCGCCGTCCAGCGGATGAACGATCTGAAATCGGAGAATCTGCGTTTGCGCGGGCTGGTCAATAATCTCTTCGAACTTCTGCGCAAGGCGGATGGCGGCGTCAGGAAGGACGAGGTTCCTTTGCAGTCCCCGGCGCCGCCGCGCGAGCCGACCCGGGCGAGCCGCATCGCGGCCGAAAAATGCGGAGGGGCCTTGACTGGCCGCTTCTCCTCGGTGCGCGTCAATCCGTAGTCGCGTGCGGCCGTCGCGGACGGCGTGGCTACACACTACGCGGCCTGCAAATCTTTTATGCAGTCAAAATGTCAGAAATGACGAAAACCATTCGCGCGCGGTGCTGAATTCGGCAGCGCGATGATGCGGCGGGCAGCAAAGCCGCGTCTGCAGGCCATGCACCGGCACTCTGCGTCAATGGCGTGACATATTGAGGGGCCGCGCCAAATCGCAAGCAAATCGCGTCGCTTATTTCGGCTTGATGCGGTGCAGTCGGCGCCTAGTCTTTGGGCTGCCCCGTCAGCATCCCCTGGAGAAGTCAGCGCCATGACCGACCATGTTCGTCCCGCTCCGCCGAGCAGCCGCGCGCTCAGTCGCCGCACCTTCCTTGCCGCCTCGTCCGTTGTCGCCGCCGGAATCGGCGCCGTGCCGCTGCTCGGATCCCGCATCGCCTCCGCCGCCGAGCTCAAGACCGTTCGCTTCAGTGAGGCCGTGCACAATCTGGGCTACATCAACCTCTACGTCGGCATGCATGCCGGCATCTTCAAGAAGAACGGTCTCGACATGAAGGTGACCGCCGCCGGCGGCGACACCCAGACCTTTGCGGCCGTGCTCGGCGGCTCCGCAGATTTCGCGATTGGCGATGCGACCATGGCGCAGATCTCCCGCGAGAACGGCGGCCCCGGCGTCGTGGTCGGTACGGTCGTGCAGCGTGCGCACTATTTTGGGGTGTCCAAGACGCTCAAACCGATCACCGACCCGAAGGAGTTCAAGGGTCTCAAGATCGTCACTTCGCCCGAGCCCAACACCAATTTCAGCGTCACCAAGCGGATGCTGGAGAAAGCCGGCCTGAAGCTGGGCACCGACGCCACGATCGTTCCGGTCAATCCCGGCACCGAGATCGCGGCGATGCTGGCCGGGCAGGCCGACATGGCGGTCGCCTATCAGCCGAGCGTCGCCGCGGCGGAGGCTCAAGGCGCCAAGGTCGTGTTCGACTTCTCGAACTATGTCGGGCCGTTCTGCAATACCGGCATCATGGTGCTGCCCTCGACGCTCCAGAAGGACCCTGCCATGGTGCAGGCGCTGGTCACGTCCTTCGAGGAGGCCTCGCGCAAGACCTACGCCGATCCCGCTTTCGCCAAGGAGGTCGCCCGCAAGGAATTCCCCGATCTTCCCGGCGACGTCGTCGACAAGGCGATCGACGCCGAGCTGAAATATCTCATCCCGGCGCAGTCGGTCATCACCAAGCAGGATCAGTGGAAGAACCTGATGGACATGCAGATCTACCTCGGCAACGCCAAGGGATCAGTCCCGTTCGATCAGATCATCGACAACTCGTTTGCCGAAAAGGCGATTGCCAGCCTGAAATGAGCGTTGAGGCTGCCACACACGCAAGGCCTGGTCAGGGCGAGGCCGTGAACGGCACTGCTCTTCCGCTCGTCGTCGAGCACGTCGCAAAAGGCTACGACCTCAACGGGCAGGTCGTGCCGGTGATTGCCGATCTCAGCCTGACGCTGCGCAAGGGTGAGATCGTCAGCATTGTCGGTCCCTCCGGCTGCGGCAAGACCACATTGCTCAACACGCTCTGCGGTCTGCTGGCGCCCGATGCCGGCCGCATCCGCTGGCACGGCCGTCAGGTCGTTGGTCAGCCTCAGAACGTCGGCTACATGCTTCAGAAGGACCTCCTGTTCCCGTGGCGCACGGCGCTCGCCAACACCATGCTCGGCCTGGAGATCCGGGGTGTTCCTGCTGCCGAGGCCGAAGACCGCAGCCGGGCCATGCTCGACCAGCTTGGACTGCATGGGTTCGCGGACCACTATCCCGCGACGTTGTCGGGCGGTATGCGGCAGCGGGTCGCGTTGGCGCGCACGCTGGTGAATGACCCGGACGTGCTGCTCCTGGACGAGCCGTTCGCCGCGCTCGATTTTCAGACCAAGCTGCTCATCGAGAGTGACATGGTCAGTCTGGTCCGCAAAGGCGGGCGCTCGATGTTGCTCATCACCCATGACATTGAGGAGGCGGTTTCGATCGCGGATCGCGTCATCGTGCTGACGCGGCGGCCGACTGCGGTGAAGGCGACTTACGAGATCGAACTCGGCTCCGATCGCGCCGACGTCATCTCGCTGCGCGAAAACCCGGATTTCAGCCGCTACGTCCGGCGCATCTGGGCCGATCTCGACGTTGCGATCCAATGACGACGGATATCGAGACCAGCATGGTTGACGCGTCGAAGCCCGCCGGAAGCGTTCCGTCGCCGGTGGCCCGTGCAAAGTGGAAGCGCGCGCGCTTCGGCATCGCCGTGCTGGCGACTCAAGCTCTCGTTCTGGCCGCTCTTCTTGTCGTCTGGGAACGCGCCACGCCGAAGGGCAGCCCGGCCGCCTTCATGTTCGGATCGCCGTCGGCGATCGCGGGCTTCCTGGTGCAGATGGCACAGGACGGCAGCCTGTGGCGTGATGCGGCGGTCACCGGCACGGAGACGCTGCTCGGCTTCTTCATGGGCAACCTGGTCGGCACCCTGCTCGGCCTGTCGCTCTGGTACTCGCGTTTCGTGTCCCGGGTCGTCGAACCGTTCGTCATCGCGCTCGGCTCGATCCCCATCATCGCGCTCGCGCCCATCGTGATCATCTGGTTCGGCACCGGACTGGTCTCGAAGGTTGCAATGTCGACCCTGTCGGTGGTGATCGTCGCGCTGGTAACGTCCTACAAGGGAGCCGTCGGCGTCGACGGCGACCAGATCTATCTGATGAAGACGCTCGGCGCCTCGAAATTCCAGATCTTCCGGAAGCTCGTGATCCCGGCGTCGCTCACCGATATCTTCGCAGGGCTGAAGCTGACGGTCGGCTTCGCGTTGATCGGGGCCATCGTCGGCGAGTTCATGTCGTCGTCCGAGGGGCTGGGACACGCCATCTTCAAAGCCGGATCGCTCTACATCATCCCCAAGGTCTTCGCCGCGCTGGTCGTGACGATCGTGCTCGCGCTGGTTCTCACCTGGCTGGTCGGCAAGATCGAACGGCTGCTGATGCCCTGGCGCCGGCGGGCCTAGGGAAGATCGTCTGCGACTCTCATCCGCTTCGCGCGTCAACCTCATCACATCCGCAAATGTCCATGGAGAGACCATGTCCAAGCGCATCAGCAAGGCCGGCAACATCAAATACGCGCTGTCCGGCGACGACAAGTTCATCGCTAGTGTCGAGCCCGGCGAAACCTTCGTGGTGGAATGCGCCATCAACGCCAATGACGGCACCATCCGTCATCTCGGACAGCAATTGACCGAGGCGGACGTGACGATGCCGTTCGTCAACGGTGCCACCGGACCGATCGAGGTGCGCGGCGCAAAGCCGGGCGACATGCTGCGTCTCGACGTGGTGAACATGGAGCTCGACAAACTCGGCTTCACGGCGCTCTGGCCGGGCATTGGCATGTTTCCCGATTGGGTCAGGCGCAAGGAATTCGGCATCCAGACACGCGTCGTCGAGGTCAAGGACGGCCACGTGCATTGGAACGAGCATCTGCGCCTGCCGGTCAAGCCGATGATCGGCGTGGCCGGTGTCGCCCCTGTGCACGGAGCGGTTCTCACCGTCGACAACGGGACGCATGGCGGCAACATGGACGTCCAGGAGATCACCACGGGCAACAGCATCTTCTTCCGCGTCAACAAGGACGGCGCGCATCTCTTCCTGGGCGACTGTCACGCCATCCAGGGCGACGGCGAATGCAACGGAATGGGCGCGATCGAGATCGCGGCCAATCTCACCGTCAAGGTCTCGCTGGCCAAGGCCCCCGCGAGGCTGAATCATCCGCGCATCGAGACCGCGACCCACATCTGCACGCTGGGATGCGCCCGCCCGCTCGAAGACGCGATGCGCATGGCTTTCGAGGAGATGGTCTACTGGATGGAGGACGACTGGAAGATTCCAGCAGCCGAAGGCTACATGCTGCTCGGCCAGATCGCAGAAGCCCGCTGCACGCAGGTGGTCAATCCGAAGTACACCTACATTTGCAAGGTCGAAAGAAGCCTGCTCGAGCGGT
This sequence comes from Bradyrhizobium sp. CCBAU 51765, assembly GCF_015291725.1. GTDB lineage: Bacteria > Pseudomonadota > Alphaproteobacteria > Rhizobiales > Xanthobacteraceae > Bradyrhizobium > Bradyrhizobium liaoningense. The sequence continues at coordinate 8,014,829 of NZ_CP030038.1, read as the reverse complement.
ACCACGGCTGAGTGGTCATCAGCCGGTGTGCGCACCGGTGGCTGACGCTCTGAAGCGGCCCCAACAACCGCCAGGGTCAGCCTGGAACACCAAAACGAATCTTGCCTTGAATGCCGACGGCCAGCGGACATGGAGTTCGATCCTGAGGGCCGACCGAAGTGCGGAAATATGCCGCCGGTCGCACACTGCGGCCGGCTTGAAAGGCATCCTGCGCTGCCGGCGTATCGTGTTCAGGGCGGCGGCGGGAGTGCTGCTGCCTTCGCAAGTTCGTCAGCGGGCACGGGTCTGTTGGACCGTACGAATACAATGCGGGAGATTGCTGCTATTTCTGCGTCAGGTCGGCCATCCTGACCAATGAGGATAAGTCCGGCCCCGCCATTACCTACATTTAGAATGACCGGCTCGCCGCTCCACCTCTTGATTGGCTCCATTCCGATGATGAGAAATTCACCCATAGGCTGGTCTGGATACTGAAGCCTCAGTTGTGGACCGACCTCCGCAGCCGCCAGTTCAAAACCGAATAGCTGAGCACGCGCATAGATCGCAGCCAGAGTGACAACATCGGCTCTGAAGCCGAGATCGACCGCCGATACAGCGACGAGCTCCACGACTGTTTTCGTAGAGCCAACGACAAAGGCCGGTCGAGCGAGAATTTCCGCAGCCAGCCCTCCGACGCCGCAGCCTTTCTTGTCCAGCGCGTTACGGAGAGCGAACGAGTCTACAAAAGTTCCCAGTGCAATCGTCTTCCACGTTGGGACGTCGGTGGCGGATCTGACCGGCACCTGCGGCACGCCGGCCGAAGGAGCTTTCTTGAGCGTCAAATGGTTCTGCAGGACATCTCGTGCGGTGCATTGCCCCCGAGCTTCACGCGCGAATTGGAATATGCACGCCACGCAGAGCATCGCGCAAACAAGACGGTGGCTACGATGCCCGCTTGTCGCGGGATCGTGTCGTACGCGGCAATCAACTTCCTGATGAAAAATTACGCCCATAGCAGCCTCCCTTGTGCAAGGCGCGCGCTTATCGACGATCAGAAAATTGCTTCAGTATCGTTCCGCCGGAACAGCTTCGGCCAGCAACGACGGCCAGGTGCAGGACATGCTTCGTTTGAAACGCCATGTCGGTCACATCATGGCTCCGGGGATGAAACAACGGATCTCGATCCGCGCCTCGCCGAGCGTCCAATCGTAGAAGGGCCAGACCATTGTGCGACCGGCGCGATTCGGCCCCCTGATCACGGCCTCGTCCGGTACGTCCCACCATTGGCTCTTGATGCGCACGCGGTAGTGGCCGTCCTTCACCTCCCAGTCGGCGTCGGACAGCGCCGTGCCGTCGGCGCCGGAGCAGCATGGACCCCTGCCGCTTTCTAGGCTCTCAAACCAGCTGTTGAGTTCGGGGCGGCTCTGATCATGCGCGTGCGCCGCGAAGGACCACGCCAGCAGTACGATTACCGCCCTGATGGCGGTCGTCAGAATTGTCTCCGTCACTGCAATCTCCTTTAAGCAAGCAAAGAGATATGCGCCGCGACTTCCGCAATCAGAGTAATCGAACCCCAGGGGCCCTGATGTGAAGTGCTTCACACGACGCGCCAACTCCAGAACAGCTGGGTGGCTCCTGGAATCTTCGGCTGCATCGAGGCGGGCCGGTAACTGCGAACCGCTCGCTGAATCAAACAGGCATCGGAAGGTCTGTTGGGGCACTTTAAGAAAAGCTCAACGCGAGCAATTCCAGTCCGCTAGACCCCGTGAGGCGGACCTCAAGGGGGCGAGCCGCAGCTTCGCCGATGATCCAACAGCAGACTAACCAGTTACTGCCAGCAAAGCCCAGCACGTAGGATGGGTCGAGCCCTTGCCAAACCCATCATGTTTGCCACAGGCGGGGGATTGATGGGTTTCGCTGGCGCTCTACCCATCCTACCAGCCTCTCTGGTGTCCGTGCGGATTGCCACTTCCGGTATCCGTCTGACAACCGACGCTCGAATGGTCATGCGATTGGACGGCTCAGGGCCACATTCGGACATGTGCGTCGTTAGGCTGACGAAGGTCCTTCAACGATCTTCCAATACGAGTCCTTGCGGATCACCTCGTCCGCGCGAAAAGTGTAAAAGTCACATCCTCGGACCTCGATCTTCTTTCCTTCGGCTGTAGTGCCCGTCAGCGTCCATTTTGAAATGCCCGTGTTTGCCATCGTATCCACAAAATGCTCGGCGTCGCCGTAGTGAACATCCGGTAGGCCTTCAAAGCGCGTCGCGAGCCCGTCTCGTACGTTGCGTTTGCCCTCGAAGCGGGAGCCCCAAGGTTCGCTTCCCCTCGGCATCTCCAAGACACAATCGTCAGCAAAGAACTCCATGATGGAATCCAAGTCGTGCGCGTTGAACGCTTCACACAGCGCCATCAATTTCGATCGAATGTCCATCCTTCCCTCCATCGAGGTCTCGAAAGGGATACAATAACACAAGGACACACAGGTGAGTTGAAGGGCCGATGAGACGTCTGGTCGATGTCGCCTTCGGTCAAAAGCTGACGCTGGCCGGGCAGCGCGGCAAGGTCAGCTATGGGCTAAGAGCCGACATGTAGATCTGACGCGCGGGCTCTATGCCCGACGAGATCCTTGCTTTCCGCGCGGCAGGAGACCGGCCGCCCGGTAGCCATCGATGAGTGCATCGAAGAGAGAGATGTCCGAGCGACTCCGTGCCATGAGCTGTGCACCCGCAACTGCCGCGAAGATCGAGCGGGCTCGGGCTTCGCTCTCCTTGCGTCCGACCAAACCCGTCGCGACAAGATTTCTGCTCAGCCACACGACGTTGACGTCAGCGAAGGCCTGGACCTCCTTCTGCACCTCCGCCGGCAGGTCGTCATATTCGGCGGACATGAAGCTGCAGAGGCACAAACGGTTGCCGCTCTCGAGCGATCTTCGGAAGATGCTGGGATATTCTTGCAGACGGCGCAGCGGATCCGCGAATTCGGACGACATGGCATCCAGATCCGCAGCCGTATCTTCCCAATAGCGCCTCGCGACCGCTGCGCCGAGTTCAGCCTTGCTCGGGAAATGATGGTAGATGCTCGCGGCCTTGATGCCCACCTGGTCCGCGAGATCGCGGAAACTCAAGCCGCTGTAGCCATGCGCCTGCGCGGTCTGTCTAGCTGCCGCCAGGATGGCTTCCTTCGAACTTGAACTCATTTCAATGCCTTACCGCTTCACCGGGAACCAATTCGTCAACTACCTACCAAGTGACAGATAGGGACTTGACCGAGAAAAATAAAGGCCTATGTGCAGCCTACCAAGTGGCAGGTAGGTCCTGCCGCCCCCCCAACAGTAGGGATACAGCCGTGACCAAAGAGATCATTTTTTCCGACGCAACCAAGCTGGCCGAGCTGATCCGCACCAAGGAGGTCTCGCCGGTCGAGGTCGTGCAGGCGCACCTGGATCGCATCGCGGCGGTGAACCCGAAGATCAACGCGATCGTCACGCTCGCGGACGGTGCGCTCAAAGGCGCAATGGCGGCGGAGGCCGCGGTGTTGGCGGGCGATGAACTCGGCCCGCTGCACGGTGTCCCCTTCACGGTGAAAGACTCGATCGACACTGCGGACGTGGCGACCCAGCGCGGCTCGCCGATCTTCAAGGGGCGCGTTCCCGACGTCGACGCGACGAGCGTCGCGCGACTCAAGAAGGCAGGCGGCATCCTGCTGGGGAAGACCAACCTTCCCGAATTCTCCTACTGGATTGAGAGCGATAACCTGCTCTCCGGCCGATCGAACAACCCTTGGGACGTGACCCGCACTCCGGGCGGCTCGAGCGGCGGTGAATCGGCGGCTATTGCGGCGGGCATGTCGCCGATCGGTCTCGGCACCGACCTCGCGATCTCCGTGCGCGGCCCGGCCGCGCAAACCGGCATCACCTCAATGAAGGCGACCCATGGCCGCGTACCCATGACCGGCATCTGGCCGCGCGCGCCGCGCCGATTCTGGCATGTCGGGCCGATGGCCCGCTCGGTTCGCGACATCGCGCTCGCCTTCTCGCAACTGGCCGGGCCTGATGGCCAGGACGCGTTTGCCACCAGCATTGGCCAGTTCGATGCGGGCATCGGCCGCCAGCCATACCGCCAACTCCGCGTGGGCTGGATGGTCGGACCCGGCTTCGGGCCAATCGATCCCGAGGTGGCGGCGACCGTCAAGGCCGCGGCCGCGGCCCTGAAGGACGTCGGCGTATTCGTTGAGCAGGTGAGCATCCCGGCGCTGGAGCGCGATTTCGCCCTCGACGTGTTCAACCGCCTCCACGTGATGGAGATGAAGCCCGCGTTCGCCGAGGCGACGGCCGGCCATGAGGACGAAATGTACAAGATGTCCAAGACCATGCTCTCGCTGCCCGACACGTCCATGAAGGACTACATCGACGCCGAGCAGGCGGCGGAGCGGCTGCGTGACGGCTATGCCGAGTATTTCAAGAAATACGACGCGCTGATCACCCCGGTACTGCCGATCCCCGCCCACAAACATGGCGTCGTGGAGTTCCTCATCAACGGTCAGAAGGTGGATGCCACCTACCTCCAGGGCGCGACCGTGCCGCTCAACATCACTGGCTTGCCCGGCCTGTCGATGCGGTTCGGCACCAGCAAGGAACGATTGCCGATCAGCGTGCAGCTCGTCGGAAGCTGGCTCGCCGAGTCGACCATCCTGCATCTTGCGTCGCTGCTCGAAAGCGTGAGCACCGTGCGGGACCAGCATCCGGACCTCTGACGCACAAGAAGTCGCCGACCTGACGTGAACGCCGGCATCGTGCGACTACGTAGCGATGCCGGCGCTACCGACAATGTCGCTTGTGGGCCAGCAGCGGACAGCCGCACGGAGGCCGGAGAGCAAAAGTTGAGACGATCAGGCCATGGCATGCGTCTGTTCCACGCCAGGCCAGCCCGGCCAAGCGTGGAGGTGTCACTTTGATCAGACGGTCGGGACAGTGCCGCCGTCGATAACAAACTCAGCGCCGTGGATCGCGGCGGCGCGACCCGAGGCCAGGTAGGCGATGAGGTCGGCGACCTCATAAGGTTCGGCCGCACGCCCGATCGGGATTCCGCCGATCCAGGCCATGACAGCTTGCCGTGCTTCCTCGAACGTGCCGCCATTGGCGGCCTGCATATTCTTCACCAGGTCGACGGCACCCTCGGTCATGATCCAGCCGGGACAGACGATGTTGACCCGGACGCCCTTTGGACCCAGTTCTTTGGAAATGGATTTGCTGTAGGTCCTCAGCGCCCCCTTGGCGGCGGCGTAGGCGGTGGTTGACTCGGGCAGAGGCAGCACCGACTGGGTCGAGGTCACGTGCACCACCGCGCCATTGCCTCGCTCAATCATCTGCGGGATCAGGAGGCGATCAAGGCGAACCGTCGCTAGAAGGTTCAAGTTTAGTTCCGAGAGCCAGAGGTCGTCTGTCAGAGCCATAAAGCCGCCGGGCGGCATAGCCGATCCCCCGAGATTATGGGCCAGAATGTCGATCCCGCCAAAGCGATCAAGGGCCGCCTTGGCCAGGCGTTCTCCGCCCTCGGCCGTGGTCAGGTCCGCCTGGATAAGCTCGGCGCCCTCGATGGGCTTGGCGGCTCCCCGGGCGGCAGTGATCACCCGGGCGCCGCCAGCCAGAAAGCGGTCGACGGTGGCGCGGCCCAGGCCCTTGGTGCCGCCGCTGATGAGCACGCGCTTTCCTGCGAATTCGTTCGGATCAGCCTTGATGGTCATGCCGTGATCTCCAAGGCCTTGATGGCGTCGTGGTCGAGGGTGAAGCGGTAGGTGAAGCGGATCGGGCTGCCCTTGAAGTCGCCATGGGCGGGGCCTTCGACCACGACCTGGCCGTTCTCGTGGCGAACGGCATCCGGCGTGAAGATCGCCTTGACCGGGATCACCGCTTCTTCGAACAAGGCGCGCATTCCGGCGTAGCCCTCGTGACGGCCTCCATCAGCAAAAAGGATCGCGTCGCGCGTGAAGGGGCTCAACATTCCCTCTACGTCGAGACGGGCGTTCGCGGCCACAAACGCGGCAATCGGGGGTGGAAGCTCCAGCGTCATTGGTTCTTGTCCTGCTTGATGCGGCCGCAGCCGGGAGCGGCTGCAAGTGCGCCTGCCAGCCAAGATAGCGATGGACATCTGGCGCGATAATCAGGACAATTCGGGATGTTTCATCACGAAAGACGGGATAATCGTGCAAAGCAGCCTGACGGAATTAGACGCAGTTCTCATGGTCGCGCGCCGGGGCAAGTTTCGCACGGCTGCGCTTGAGCTCGGGGTTTCAACGACCGCGCTCAGCAACGCGGTCGGAAAGCTGGAGCGCACGCTCGGCGTACGGCTCTTCAACCGGACGACGCGAAGTGTCTCGTTGACGGAGGCAGGTCAGCGGTTCCTCGCGCAAGTCGGTCCGGCCGTGCAGGACATTCATGAGGCGATGGAGGTTGCGCGCTCTCAACAGGCCACCCCTTCTGGCACGTTGCGCATCAACGCCTTTCCGACAGCGGCGCGGGAGATCTTCACTTCGCTCGTCCTGCCGTTCCTGGGCATCTATCCTCACGTCCACATCGACATCGTCACAGAGGGTCGCCTGGTGGACATTGTCGCAGGTGGCTTCGATCTCGGCGTCCGTAGCTCAGGCCTTGTGCCGGCCGACATGATCGCACTCCCATTGGGGGGCGCGCGGCGCAATGTTGTGGTGGGAACACCGAGCTATTTGAAAGCGCACGGGACGCCCCTGATCCCCCAGGATCTCGCGGCGCATTCCTGTCTCCGCGTGCGGCTTCCCGATGGTGCAATCTACCGCTGGCCATTCGAGAAGGATGGACAATCGGTCCATATCGACGTTGAGGGCCCCATCACCCTCGACGAAGCGAGCCTCGCGCGCACCGCGGCCCTCGCTTCCGTCGGTCTCACCCTGGCGATGGAGTCCGACGTGCGAGACGACATCGAGGCAGGCCGCCTTGTGCCCGTGCTTGAAGATTGGACGCCCACTCTGTCGCCGTTGAGTCTCTACTATCCGAGCCGGCGCAACCCGACCGCCGCGTTCAAGGCGTTCGTCGACTTCGCACGGCGGCAAGGCGGAGCCAGCATTACTCGACGCCGTCCATAGTTTCGGACGCGCCAGTAACGGACATTCGATCGCTGTAAATTTAACGTCCGCCCTGGGGCAAATGCAGCCATCGCCGACCATGCCGTGATTGGTCAGCTGAGGGCCAACAGCAGACTCATGCGCCGCGGTAAATTTAGCCCTATTTTGATCAGCCCGTCGACGAGGACGCGCACGGGCTCATTCGGGCAATCCCGCTTTCCGAAAACCCTCGATCATCAGCTTCGCATTTATTGATAGCCGGCTCCGAGAGATCCAGGCCGATATTGTGAAAGCGGGGTCGATCTCAAGCATACGAGCCGCCGCCTCACGGGCATCAGCGTCGCGCCCAAGATGGGCGAGAGCGGATGCGAGGCAGCGGTATGGTCCTGGATAGGAGGGGTTGTGACGCTGGGCTTTCTTCCCTGCACTGATGGCCTCGTCAAAGCGACGAAGCTCAATAAGGGCAAATCCCATTCCGGTTAGGACTATGTATTGTTGCGGGTCTAAGGGGCTCATTCGCACGGCACGTTCAAAGCTCCGGATCGCTTCTTCCGGCTGACCCGCAACCTTGTAGACCCAACCTCTGCAATTCCATGCGCGATATGAATTTGGGTTGAGCGTAACCGCCCGGTCGGACATCTCGATCTCTGTCTCCCAATCACCGACCAAAAGTGCCGAGATCAATGCAGCATTTGCTAACGTCTCTGGATCGTCATGGTCGAGTTTCAATGCCACGCGTACAAGCCGAACGGCTTCCCGGCTTTCGAATTGGGCATCGACGGCAAAGCTCCTGACCACATTTTCCGCGTGACAAGCACCTGCCAGACCAGCGGCAGCAGCAAATTCAGGATCAATCTCCAAGGCGCGCTGGACCAGTCGGAGTGCCTCGGCCAACCCTTCGCGGGTCGCTCGGAAGGCCCGCTGTATAGCCCGGAGATAAAGATCATACGCGGTGAGATCTTCCGGTCGCCGTCGCTTCGCCAGTGCAATTTCTGCTTGAAACAACCTAGGCTGAATAGCGGAGACAACGGCGAGCGTAACGTCGTCCTGCAACGCGAAAATGTCCGTCATGTCACGCTCGAACCTTTCCGCCCAAATGTGTGCGGCCGTAGCCACTTCAATCAACTGGGCCGTGATGCGAACTTTCCCGGACGCCTTGCGCACCGCTCCCTGAAGGACATAGCGCACGCCAAGCCTGCGCCCGACTTCCTTGATGTCAATGGCTTTGCCCTTGAAGGTGAAGCTCGAATTGCGAGCGATCACGAACAACGATTTGAACCGCGAAAGCGCGGTTGTGATCTCCTCAACCATCCCGTCCGCGAAGTATTCCTGTTCGGGGTCACCGCTCATGTTCTCGAACGGCAGCACGGCGATCGACGGCTTGTCTGGAAGCGGCGGAGCCGCATTTAGTCTCTCGGTCAGCGCGCCAGACGCTCCAGCGCGGACATCGTAAGCGCGGACCGGCCTGGAGATGTTCTTGAGCTGCTGCTCGCCGCGATCCTCGAAGCTAACCGCCAGCTTGCCTTCAACTTCGCTGTACACCTTCTCGGAAATCAGTATGCCACCCGGATCGGCAATCCCCTCCAGCCGGACAGCAATGTTGATCCCGTCGCCGTAGAGTTCACCGTCCTGCCCTACGATAACGTCACCAAGGTTGAGCCCGATGCGTAACCTGAAGGGACTGGTCCCCGAGGCGAGATCATCCTGTATCTCAACCGCGCATCTCACGGCGGCCAAGGGACTGGCGAACTCGACGAGCGCGCCATCACCCGTTGTTTTGATAAGTCGCCCTTCGTTGCGGGAGAGGCTGGGTTCAATCAATTCTTGTTTGAGCCGCTCGAACTCGGCGTATGTGGCTTCCTCGGCGCGTTGCATCAACGCGGAGTAACCGACCACGTCGGCGGCCAAGATTGCCGCTAGCCGCCTCTGAACCCGCTGCTCCGTCACAGCTCCTCCGAACGACCAGACTAGCCACGCCGCTGCAAGAGGAGCCTAGCACTTTGTTACGGACGTGTGGGCGGTAATCGCGAGAGCTTCACTTGCCCCAAGCAGCGTTTGCCTGGCCCATGCAGGGGCCGCGTTCGGGGACGCGAATAACATCGTGGATCGGGCTGGGACGCTGACCAGGGGTTCAAGCGGCGTTAATGACCGCTCAGGGTCACAAGCTGCCTTTACTTATTCGCGAGACCACTTCCGCTGTGGACACACCTTCAGACATATCGATCGAGGGATCAGGGCCGCTAGAAAGCGGAGTCATCTCGACGCGACAGCTGAATCGCAGCCCGGTCTAGCACTCTGAGTAATATGCATGCTATTCTAGCTTGGCCTGCCAAGGCATTTCCGTCGCAAGCTGACAAGACCTCCACTCGTTGATCGACATGGCCGGTTCCCCGGCGACATGTGGAATGATGAACGCTGCGCGGCGGTAGCAATCAAGTCCAATTCTGAGCGAATCTCGGTCATCAACCCGAAGTAGCTTTGACCGTTGAAGCGATTCTCGCATCTTCACGTCCTCTCTGCCCTGAAGTTGGAGTTGTCATGCGCCGTTTGCCCAACGACACGATCACACTGTCCTTCCCGGACATCAATTTCGAAACCCTGTTCGGCGATCCTGATTTCCCCGCCAACGCGCGTGGCGGCAACGACACCATGACCGTCAACGTCGAGAGCATGACGTTTCTCACTCTCGTGGGTGATACGGCAACCCTGCTGGACCGGTCCCAAGGCGGCAACGACACACTCAGGGTGAACCTCGCGGGCTCGCTCAGCACCGTCATCGTCGACGGCGACGCGCAATCCATGTCCGGCCATGCCAAAGGCGGCAACGACACGGTCATCGGCGACAGTACGAACTCGATACGCAACGGCTTTTCGCTCTTTGGCGATGCCGAGGGTGCCATGTCCGACCACGCACAGGGCGGCAATGACACCGTCATCGGCGTGTTCGGCGGCAGGTCATTGAACACGCTGGTCGGCGATGGCGGCATCATGTCCGGGGACGCTCATGGCGGCAACGACACGCTGGCCGCTCATCAGACCGGCCAGACCGGCTCGGCAGTTCTGTACGGCGATGCTCCCGGCCTCACCGATCACGCACGGGGCGGCAATGACGACCTTACCTTCACGATCGGGAACGAAGCGCAGACCGGAGGCGGAAACCTGTACGGCGATGCGCATGAGCTTTCAGGAGATGCACGTGGTGGAAACGATACCCTGACCGTCGTCGATCTCCACGGCAACCTTCACTACTATTCCTTCCTGATGGTCGGCGACGCCTTTTCCATGTCCGGCAACGCGCATGGCGGCAACGACGTCCTCACGGGCGGATCGTACGCCGACATTCTGGTGGGTGACGCCCGGCACTACTACCCAGCCGCGCCCGGTTCGATCACGGGCGGCAGGGACGTCCTGAACGGCAAGGGCGGCAATGACGAGATGTGGGGCGGACCAAACAGCGACGTCTTCGTGTTCGACAAGGGCTCGGGCCAGGATCTCATCCAGGATTTCGGTCAAGGCAACAGCACCGTTGGCAGCACGGTGACCGAGCACGATCTGATCGACGTCCAAGACTACGGCTTCGCGGATTGGACCGCGCTGAAGAGCCTGATCAGCGACGACGGCGCGGGCAACGCTGTGATCCACCTGACCGCCAGCGATACGATAACGCTGCAAGGGGTCCAAACGGCGGACCTCCATGCGACAGACTTCATCGTGTAGACGATCTCGACAGCTGGCGCGTCTCAGCCCCCAAAACCGCTCGGCGTTCTTGGCTCGCCGACATCGGACTGGACCCCCACTTGTTCGGGACGCATTCTCTTCGCGGCACCAAGGCGACCTTGATCTATCGCCGAACCGGTAATCTGCGAGCCGTACAGCTCCTTCTGGGCCATACGAAGATCGAAAGCACCGTTCGATATCTCGGCATCGAGGTCGACGATGCCCTCGCGATAACAGAACAGGTAGACGTCTGGGTTTGGGGGCAGAGCGGACGCGCTCTGCTCTGCCCTCACCGGCGGCTCCGGGCCAAGAACGGACTCATGCACCGCCGCAATCATCTATTCGATCACCTCGTCGGCGCGGGCGAGCAGCGTCATTGGGATGTCGAGACCGAGCGCCTTAGCGGTCTTGAGGTTGATATTCAGGGTCACCTCCGTCGTCTGCTCGACGGGAAGCTCCGCCGGACGCGCCCCCTTGAGAATGCGATCAACATAGGCTGCAGCGCGTCGCCATAGTTTGAAAAGATTGGCCGAGTACGACATCAGTCCTCCTCTCTGAGCCGAATCGCGGAATGGATAGATCGTCGGTAAGCGCCGCTCTGCGGTGAGCGCGATCAGCCGGGGAACGAGAGGTATCAGCGAGGGATCGTCGGTGACGACGACGCCATCGAGGCCGCTCCCTTCCAGCGCGGTGAAGCTGTTCTCGATTTCCGCGAGCCGCACCGAGAGGGCTGTCAACTCGAGACCGAGCCCGGATGCCGCGTTTTGCATGAGTTCGACTTGGTTGGCGGTCGTCGGATTGTCAGGGTTCCACAACACGGCGACACGACGCATTTTCGGTGCCGCCTCCTTCAGCAGCTCCAGCCACTTGACGCCATAATCGCCGGAGAACTGCGACAGCCCGGTGATGTTGCCGCCTGGGCGGGCAAGGCTTGCCACAAGACCGGCTCTTACGGGATCTCCGCTCATGCAGACGATCGGCACGGTGGATGTTGCACGTTGCGCAGCCTGCGAAGTGGGTGTGCCTGGAGTCACGAGAACATCGACGTTGAGCTTGAGGAGTTCAGCGATCAGCGCAGGAACGCGCTCCGGCTTTCCGTCGGCGTAACGTTCTTCGAGCAGCAGGTTGCGCCCCACTACATATCCAAGGTCTGCCAGTCCTTGACGGAATCCGGTCTGGTAGTACACGTCCGTCCCGCGAGCGCCGCTCCAGACGTAGCCGACCCGCGGCACCGCTGGTTGCTGCGCGTGGGCTGCGAGGGGCAAGGCGACTACCGCAGCGCTGAGAAGAGTGACAAAATCGCGGCGTTTCATTAAGTCACCTCGCGACGCGCTACCGCTACAATATGCGCCCGCAACTCGGAATTTTGAATGGGTGAGCCGGTGAATAAGCGTCAGCCCGAGATGAGTCCAAAGGCGTATCCGGGGGCATATTCCGTTGATCGTGGGCCCCCCTCGGTAGAGGCTGCGCAGCCCCCGATGTCCGGGTTGGGTCAGAAGCGGACTCAGGTATTTGGGACACGCGGCATGCCGGCTTGGGCCTCTCCGCGCGGTTCCTGACGTTAAGTTGATGGAGCCCGCGCCAAGTGCAACGCGGCCTCCACGCCACCTTCCATGATCTGCCGCGCTTTGGCAGCGTCAGGCACTACTCGCGCAAACTGCAAGGTGCCCACCATGAGGCCGAAGATGGCCGTCGCGCGCCGGTGCCTTTTGACGGAATCTTCGCCGGGAAGCAGTGCGGCCAGAGTCGTGACGTAGCTGTGCAGTGCTTTCTCGTAATCCTGCCTGGTGGACAGGGGTTGACGGGCGATTTCCGGAAGCAATGCCGCGGAAGGGCACCCGTCCGCGGCGCCTTCAAGGTGAGCGCGGTTCAGATATCGGCGGATCGTGCCTTCGAGATCGGTGCCCTTAAGCTGATCTTGCTCAAGGCAATGCTGCTGCTCACGCAGCGCTCTGCCCAGCGCTTCGCGAACAAGCGCGTCCTTGGACTCGAAGTGCGGAGAGAAGGCTCCTTTGGTGAGGCCGGCCTCGCCCATAATCCCCGCAATTCCGGCGGCAGAGATGCCGTCCCGGCGCATGCACTTCGATGCCACGTCGACAATGTGGCGTCGTGTCTCCGCCTTGTGACCTTTCTCGAAGCGCATTTTCTCGTTCCACCAATATCCCGCAGCCACTATGGGTCACGGCGCTAGATCGCGATCGGCCCGGTACCAAAAACGCCTTCGATCTTGCATGCAAGGGCCAGAAGCGTCCGGTCGCTACCTAGCGAAGCATCGAGCTCCAGGCCAATTGGCAGTCCGGCGCGAGAAAGGCCGACGGGAAGACTGACACCCGGCAACCCCACGCTGCTCGCCGATACGGTGTGGTTTGCCAAGGCCAGATAGCTGACTTCCTGCCCAGCGATATGGACGATCGCTTGCTCCTCGATTGGCGGCGCGGTGCATGGCGTCGTCGGTTGCAGAACGACGTCCGCTCCATGAGCGACGAACGCCCTGCCGAGACGGCGCTGGATTTCAGGCCGGCTCACGTTAAGCGCAGTCTGATAGGCCTCTGCCGAGATAGCACCCGCACCGCCCGGTAAGGCGATGTGTCCCCACGCCTGCCGAAGTTGAGGTTTGAGCCCGTCATAGATCGCCTCGAACGTGGTCGGAATGTCATGGCGGCGAAGGAACTCCGAAATCGCGCCCATCGTCTCGTGAGCGAAGATGCCCCATGTCGCGGTTTGGATCAGGGCGTTGAAATCGTCGCCAAGGTCGACCTCAACCAGTTCGGCGCCAGCGTCCTCTAGCCGCCGGACCACCTCGCGGAACCGGGTCTCGACATCCGGGTCCACCAGTTCGAGAAACTGTCGGGGCGCAAAAGCCAGTCGGGCTCCCTTGAGATCGTGGCCGCCATTGGAGGACTGGGCGGCCGCCCGTTCACCCGTCATGACCTGATCGAGCAAAATGCAGTCCTCGACGCTTCGCGCGAATGCGCCCGTCGTGTCGAGGGTATGGGAGATCGGAGCAACGCCATCGCGCGGCCAACGTCCGGTCGTTGGCTTGAATCCCACGACACCACAGAACGATGCGGGCACCCGGATTGACCCAACGGTGTCACCGCCCAGCGACGCCGGAACGAGGCCTGCGGCCACCGCTGCGGCGGAGCCGCTCGATGAGCCGCCCGACATACGATCGCATGCGTGCGGATTCTTCACCTGGCCGTAACGTGCGTTATGGCCGGTCAAGCCGTAGGACATCTCGACAAGGTTGTTCTTCCCGAAGACGATGGCGCCTGCATCCTTGATGGCACGGACAGCGACCGCATCTTCGCGCGGCACGAAATGGGCGAGGCTAGCGAGGCCCAGGCTGGTAGCAAGCCCTTCCGTCAAATAACTGTCTTTCACCCCGAGCGGCACACCCAGCAGCGGAGCCTGCAATCCCGAAGCACGTGCTTTGTCTGCATCCCTCGCGGCCGCCAGCACCGCGTCCTCGTCGATGGTGATAAAGGCATTGAGTTCGGCAAGCGCTCGCGAACGCTGCAGAAGTCCTGTGGTGTAAGCTTCTGAAGTGATTTCGCCATTGCGAATAGCTGCTGCCGCGGACACGACGCCCAACGAGTCATCCGTAAGTTCTTGCGCTGCCATGCGCCGTGAAGCGGCGGTAAGGTCGTTCATAGGGGTCCTCACGAAAAGCGTGTGCGGCAGTTCACTGTTGCCGTAGACGAGAGGTCTCAGCTCCAATGCCATTATGTCCATAATATAAAATTACGATCGTAATTCAATGGCGGCGGCGGCCTTCTCTGGACACATGAGCGTGAGGCAGGGGACGGATTGAGCAACTAGTCAGATGAAGACGTCCGGTATGGGTCTTAGTTGTGTAGAAACGCGAAGACGCTCTATCGCGGTAGAAGAAGTTATTGGTCCCAGACCGCCTTAGTCGCTCAACGCGCAAGCGGATTGAACTTTGAGGCGAACTGGAAAATATCATTCTTCGCTGCGTTTCGATTTTTGAGTTTTTACACAGCCAGGGTCGAATACTGCCATCGCGGACGATGCCGCGATTGGTCAGCTCAGGGCCACTTCCGGACCTGCCCGTCGAACAACCTCAAAGTGCAATACCAGCTGATATTGATTTAGCGCAATGGCTGTGCGGGGCGGCTGCTCTAAATGGGGTTAGTCTGGAACTAGCTGACAGAGTGCCCACATGGACAATACTTAAGCGGCATTCCGCGACCAATCAGGCCGCTTTCCTGCTTAAGGCCTTGGGATCACCAGCGGCGATCTCGTTTTTGCGCTTTTATCTCGATGCTGATGCCAATCTATCGGAAGTCGATATGAGCGACGTTTTCGTCAGTTATGCGAACGAAGACCGAGCATGGGCCCAGATGCTTGCACGCGCACTGGAGGGCCGCGGCTGGTCAATCTTTTGGGATAGGACGATCCCGATCGGCAAGACATGGCGGGAGATTATCGGACGAGAACTTAAGGAGGCGCGCTGTGTCGTCGTGATCTGGTCCAAGGCCTCAATCGCATCGGGCTGGGTGCAGGAAGAGGCGGATGATGCAAAAAAACGAGGGATACTCGTTCCGGTGCTAATCGAAGGTGTTGAGCCTCCTATCGGATTTCGGAGTATTCAGACAGCGGACCTGTCGGATTGGAATGCGACGGAGCCTACCCAGGCGTTCCAGAGGTTGATTGACGATATTTCGCGGCTCATCGGGTCCCCGTCGACGCCCAAAGAGGCACCCCCCGCAGGACCACCACCAACTCCGCCACCGCTCCCGAAATGGCGCACCCGACGGTCGCTGGCGATTGGTGGCGCAATTATCGTAATAGGGGCTGTGTTTGCATATCAGTTCGTGGGGCCGCGAGATAGCCCGATCGTTGATGAGAATGGCCCCGTATATGCGCAGAGCGGAGGCGGCAAGGAGGTTGAGGCCGCGAGAGTCGAAGGTCAGCGGAACGGAGACATCAAGGAAGCACAGAAGATGACAGACCACGAGGAGGCTCGGGGGAGAGGAATCAACAACTATACGCTTCAAGTTAACCAGGACATCGATGGCCAAGACATCGTGGCGCCTGATGGCCAAGTAGGCATCCGTAGTTCGGACGTTAATGCGTGCGCCGTGCAGTGCGACGGGAATCCGTCGTGCGCAGCATTTAGCTTCGATCGCTGGAACAAAATGTGCTTTCTCAAGAAGACAATCGTGACCTCGCTGCTCGAGCCGCGTTCCGCAATCGGAGTCAAAAAACCTTCCGCGTTGCCGAACCGTTCGACGCTGCCAGTGCAACTGAGAACGGTGTACAAGCATCGCTTCTTGGCGCAGCCAATTGCAGCCGAAAACGTCTCCGATCTGAAGGCTTGCCAGGCATTATGCTTCAACGACCGACGGTGCGTGGCATTCAGCTTCTTGAAAGGGGGCGGACAGGCAAGGAACTGCCAGATCTTCGACAACGTGCAAGATGCATATATGGACGACCCTTCGGCGGACAGCGGCTGGAAAGAGCAGCCCCGCTAGCCCTCGTGCAACCGCATCCGTTGAAGCCGGTAGTGCTTGTGCAGAGAACCAAAGGCGCAGTAACGCCGCAAAAATCGACTGTCATCTAAACCAATCGAAGGTGCGAAGTTGCTGAGATCGATATTTCGCAAGAAATCCTCAGTACTAGCGCTCGCCGGACGACGGATCGACGGCGCGGATACCAATCTCTCTCGCTTTCCGCTTGAAAGCATCCCAGTTGTCCGGCGACGGCTTGCCGAGCTGTTCGCCAGCGAACACGCAGTTGCCCTCGTGAGCTCCGCAGCCTGCGGCGCTGACCTCCTTGCGCTCGAGGAGGCGGAGCGTCTCGGCCTACGTCGGCGCATCATCGTGCCGGCTCCGCTGGAACGATTTCGAGAAACCTCAGTGATCGATCGACCGGGGGATTGGGGCCGAGTGTTTGACCATCTCGTCTCAGCTGCTCAAGCAGCAGGAGATCTTGTTGTGCTCTCTGACAATTATCCCAATGATGATGACGCCTACGCCGCGGTAAACAAAGCGGTCATAACCGAGGCTAAGAAACTTGCACAAGGGGGCGCTCTGCATCGGCTCGTCGCCGCAGTTGTCTGGGAGGGGTCCGCCAGATCCGGGAGAGATGCAACCGCTCAGTTCCGTAAATTAGCCGCCGAGGTCGGCTTTGAAGGTCGGGTAATCCTGACGCGCTCTTCGGTCAACGAAGCACAGGACTACCTGCGAGGCCATGAGCTCCCGCCCGATCGAGTGAAGGACCTGGTGATCCGCCTAAAGAATGAGGACAGGTTCGGCGCGGCACGGAAAGTCCTTGCGAGGGTTCGTGAAGGACTAACCCCTGAAGCTACTCTTCGTGCTTGGTTTGCCCAGCAGCACGCGCTGTGCACTTACAAAGATCCTGATTTGCCCGTGTTAAAGGCCCTCGATCAATCGCTTGCTATCCTCAAAGGAGCCTTGGATATCGCGAATACCTCTGATCAGGAGACTCTCGGTATTCTGGGCGCCATTTACAAGCGCTGCTGGCAGGCCACCGGCCAAAAGGACCAACTGGAACGTTCCTATCACTACTACCGTCGTGGCTTCGATCTTGGTCCGGAGAAAGATTACGGCTATAGCGCGATCAACGCCGCATTCGTTTTGGACCAACTTGCCGACATAGAGATTGCTGAAGGGATGCCGTCAGTCGACGGACGCCGAATGGAGGCAAGGGCGATACGAGAGGCAGTAGTTGCGAAACTGTTGCCGTTATGCACCATAGACCCCATGCTTAACAAAAACTGGTGGTATCTAGTCACGGTTTCTGATGCGCTGTTTGGACTAGGCAGATACGACGAGGCCGAGAGCTGGCTCTTGGAGGCCAAAGCCCTCCCTAGCATCCCTGACTGGGAATTCCGGAGTACTGCCACACAGCTTGCGACGCTCTGTCAGCTCCAAAACCAAGGCATACCATCACCAAATGAGCCCGTGGTAGCGAAAGCTGCTAAAGCACTTGACGCTTTCGTTGGCTCCGCCGCCGCACGCGAAAGCGCGTTCATTGGAAAGATCGGCCTTGCCCTTTCTGGTGGGGGCTTTCGTGCTTCGCTCTTTCATATCGGGGTGCTTGCAAAACTGGCCGAGCTCGATGTTCTACGCCGTGTCGAGGTACTTTCGTGTGTTTCTGGTGGCTCAATCATCGGCGCCTACTACTACCTCCAACTTCGGGAGGCAATGGAGACTAATGAACTCGAGAAACTGAACGAGGTCGAACTACGCGAGGCCTACATTGAGCTAGTTCAGCGCGTAGCTGCGGATTTTCTTGCTGGCGTGCAGACAAATATACGGATGCGTGTGTTTGCCAACCCGCTTCCTCTTCTGCGTTCGATCGTTAACCGCGCCTACACGCGAACTGTTCGGCTGGGAGAGCTCCTGGAGACCGAACTGTTTGCGAGAGTGTGGACGAACGCTACGAGTGAGCGGAAACCGAAGAGTCCGTTGCTTCTTAGAGATTTGAGAATCCACCCTTTAGGAGGGGAAGAGGATTTCGAACCGAAGATTCACAATTGGCGCCGTCAGACGAAAGTTCCGGTGCTAATCCTTAATGCCACGACGCTCAACACGGGACATGCTTGGCAATACACAACGAGCTTTATGGGTGAGTCTCCTTGGGCAATCGATCCCAATGCGGACGGCACGAACCGGCTCCGAAGAATGTACCATGGTGACGCGCCACTGGAGCACCGGGAGACCCGTCTAGCTCAGGCTGTGGTGGCTTCTGCCTGCGTGCCCGGTTTATTCGAGCCAATTAGAATCGATGGGCTATACCGTCTGGAAGAAAGAGGTAGAAGGGCCGAGCCGCTCATATTGAGACACGTCGACGGCGGTGTGCATGACAACCAGGGGATCGCAAGCCTCTTCGAACAAGGCTGCAGCGTTGTTCTAGTGAGCGACGCCTCAGGGCAAACCGCGCTTGAGCCAGATCCTGGCGGGGGTACTCTGGCGCCGCTGACGCGGAGCAATTCGATTCTCATGGAACGCGTGCGGCAGGAACAATATGCCCGCTTAAACACCATGCAAAAGGGCGGGCTACTCAAAGGCGCGATGTTCATCCACCTAAAGAAGGATCTCGACGTCGTGCCGGTCGACTGGGTGGGATGCGAAGAGCCGCGTGACGATTCGAACCAGACAAACGAGCCGTTCACGGAATACGGCGTCCGGAAGGAGGTTCAGGAACTTCTTGCAGGAATTCGCACAGACCTTGACAGCTTCTCCGAAGTCGAGGCGTACGCCTTGATGGCAAGCGGCTATCGCATGACCGAGCACTACTTACCTCAAATTCAAGTTCTGCCGACGCACACGCAAGAAAGTGTCGAATGGGACTTTCTGGCCATCGAGTCGGTGCTGCGAGATTCCAGAACCTCGGATACAAGCTATAGACGCTTATTGCGTCTGCTGAGAAATGCCGGTAGCCGAATGTTCCGAATTTGGTCGCAGTCCCGTGTTCTACCCCTGATGACCTTGCTTCTTGCCGCTACTGGAATTGTGGTGACAGCCGCGTGGCTTATCTATGATGGTGGCCCGCCCCGAGTAACTGTTACGGTGAATGGGTGGATAATATTTGCGCTGGCTATTCTTGTTATTCCCCTGGCATCACCATTGGTTCGCGAACATGTGGGCCGAATCTCAATTGGACTTCTAAGCCTCGTTCTCTGGATTCCCGCGCAATTTCACCTTAGGGTGATTGATCGCATTTTCCTGAGTATGGGCCGGTTCAATCAACTGCAGTAAACTCGTTCGTCATGCGCCACACCGGGGATGAGGTGATGTCACATTCGAGGGAAACTTTATCTTCTTCTGTCACGAGTCAAACGTTACGCCGAACAAATTTCGTATGGCTCGCCGCTGGGTGCGGCACGCGAGTGCGTCATCTGGAGCCGAAACACTAGAGCCAACTGGGGCGACAGATAATGCGTGCGAGACTCCCTCGATCGCTGGGGAGCCTGATGGCCCGGCTGCCCGCAACCAGCTGAGACCTTAGATTTAAGTGGGGAAACTCGATGTGTCTCGGGGAAATTTATGCGGCATGAGTCACGCTAGCGCGGACTTAGAACGCGCATATCTATGTCGAGCAGATTGGTCGATCGCGCGAGATCGAGACAGTCACTCACCTTGGATTTGATCTTCTCGGCTTTGTTTTGAGCCTCCAGAACAGCACAATACTACACTGGTAGGTGCCGCGTCGAAGATCGAATCGTCTGACCGGCGTGATTGACGTCCACAGCCAACTCCTTGCCTGCTCATAAACCAGCATCGATTTCATCGAGGCTTTTCAACCGCTTGTCGGCTTAGTCCTCATTGCAGCCCTTTGGCGCGCCAACCAAGCGCGGGTTAGGGGCCGCATTGGGTCAAAACGCGAAGAACTTAAGTTTAGCAAATCTGGTCCGCGCTGCCGCGACGAGCGGACCTCCGTCAGACCCCACGCAACGTCGCAGATGGGCCACAAGCCGGGCACCTTAAGCCCGGTGCGGCCAGGGCAAAGCGCGCAGCGGGTATCGCAGGCCCTTGCTGAGCTGCCGGTGATCAAGCGATCAGGAGCACCGCCGCCTGCAGCCCCACGAGCCGCCGAACGGATTGTGCGCGGGACGCGGTCGCGAGCTCGACGACGCCAGTACTGAGCAACGGAAGGGGCTCCCGATCCCGATCCTTCCGATGCTGGCATTCTGCTCCTGTTTTGCCCGACGCAGCAACGGATTTCTGCCCGACGGGTCAATCGTCTCGGCAATGCCGCTAAGCCATTGATCCCACGAGGGCCGGCTACTGTGCATGGGGTTGTTTTCGCGTTTTTGTTTCAGCGGACCGAAACGACCGGTGTCGCCATGCCGATTTGTCACGGTGACGCCGCCGCACGCGGAGACAACAATCAGTCGGGGCGACCCGCGGACGTTTCGTCCTGACCTCGCGCGGCGCCCGTTTTCATTCATCCATTTTTCGGAGGGCCATCATGCAGGTTTACAATGTGGTGAAGTTCAGGGTGAAGCCCGGCGCGGAAGCCGCCTTCCTCGACGCGCACCGGGACGGGAAGGCCAAATGGCCGGGCCTGGAGCATGGCGTCATCATCAAGACCGGCGAGCAGACCTTCTGCCTCATCGGCACCTGGTCCAGTCAGGACGCGCTGGTCGCGGCACGATCGGCGATGATCAAGACCCTCGACAGTTTCAGGTCTGTGCTCGAGGACCAGGGCAACGGCCGCGGCGTCACCGATGCCGTGTCGGGGGCGGTCGTGCTCAGCATCTAGCAGGCGCGGCGCCCGCTACTTCATCACCCGCAGACCCTTGGTCGTGAACCGCTGCGTCTTGCCGCCCGGCCGCAGCGGACGCCTGGTGCCGGCGGCCTTGCCGGTGCCGGGCGGCTGGTGCGCCGGGACGAGCTGGTGCGGCTGCGAGCCGATCAGGTCGCGGCGGCCCATCTCGATCAGGGCCTCGCGCAGCACCGGCCAGTTGTCGGGGTCGTGGTAGCGCAGGAAGGCCTTGTGCAGGCGGCGCTGGCGCAGGCCCTTGATCGCCTCGACCTTGTCGCTGCCGCCGCGGCGTACGCCCCGCAGCGGGTTGACGCCGGTGTGATACATCGCGGTCGCGGTCGCCATCGGCGAGGGCAGGAAGGTCTGCACCTGGTCGGCGCGATAGCGGTTCTTCTTCAGCCAGAGCGCGAGGTTCATCATGTCCTCGTCGGTCGTGCCCGGATGCGCCGCGATGAAATAGGGGATCAGGTAATATTTCTTGCCGGCCTGCTCGGCCGCGGCGTCGAACATCCGCTTGAACTTGTCGTAGGCGCCGATGCCCGGCTTCATCATCTTGTCGAGCGGTCCGCGCTCGGTATGTTCAGGCGCGATCTTCAGATAGCCGCCGACGTGATGGGTGACGAGCTCCTTGATGTATTCGGGGCTCTCGACCGCGAGGTCGTAGCGCACGCCCGAGGCGACCATCACCTTCTTGATGCCCTTGGTCTCGCGCACCTTGCGATAGAGCCGGATCAGGTCGTCATGCGAGGTGTTGAGGTTCGGGCAGATCTCGGGGAAGACGCAGGACGGCCGCCGGCACGCCGCCTCGACCTTCGGGTCCTTGCACGCCATCCGATACATGTTGGCGGTGGGGCCGCCGATGTCGGAGATGACGCCGGTGAAGCCCGGCGTCTTGTCGCGGATCTTCTCGATCTCGCGCAGGATCGAGCCTTCCGAGCGGTTCTGGATGATGCGGCCCTCATGCTCGGTGATCGAGCAGAAGGTGCAGCCGCCGAAGCAGCCGCGCATGATCGTGACCGAGAACTTGATCATGTCCCAGGCCGGGATCTTGGCATCGCCATAGGACGGATGCGGGGCGCGCGCGTAAGGAAGGTCGTAGACCGCGTCCATCTCCTCGCTGGTCAGCGGGATCGGCGGCGGGTTCAGCCAGAGATCGCGGTCGCCATGACGCTGCACCAGCGGCCGCGCATTGCCGGGGTTGCTCTCCCGGTGCAGCACGCGCGAGGCGCGCGCATAGGCTTCCTTGTCGTGCTCGACCTGCTCCAGCGCCGGCAGGCGGATCACGGTCGGTCCGCGTTGGCGCGATGCGCCTTCGTCGGCGGAATCGAGATCGTCGGCGTGCAGCTCCGTGTAATCGGCAGGGACCTTGCGGAACAGCGCGACGCCCCTGATGTCGTCGAGCTCGCGCGGCGCTTCGCCGGCGGCGAGCCGCTGCGCCACCTCGACGACGGCGCGCTCGGCGTTGCCGTAGAGCAGCAAGTCCGCCTTGGCGTCGGCCAGCACCGAGCGGCGCACCTTGTCGGACCAGTAGTCGTAATGCGCGATCCGGCGCAGCGACGCCTCGATGCCGCCGAGCACGATCGGTACGTCCTTGAACGCCTCGCGGCAGCGCTGCGCGTAAACGATGGTGCAGCGGTCCGGCCGCCTGCCGCCTTCGCCGCCCGCCGTATAGGCATCGTCGCTGCGGATGCGGCGGTCCGCGGTGTAGCGGTTCACCATGGAGTCCATGTTGCCGCCGGTGACACCGAAGAACACCTTTGGCTTGCCTAGCGCCCTGAACGGCTCGGCCGAGTGCCAGTCCGGTTGCGCGATGATGCCGACCCGAAAGCCTTGCGCCTCCAGCAGCCGGCCGATGATCGCCATGCCGAAGCTCGGATGGTCGACATAGGCGTCCCCGGTCACCAGCACGATGTCGCAGGCGTCCCAGCCGAGCGCATCCATCTCGGCGCGGCTCATGGGCAGGAACGGTGCCGGCTTGCGCGGTTGCGCCCGGGCCATCAGCGGCTTTTCGGCGGTGATTATCTGGGTGTCCATGGCGCCTACGCATAGGACTCCGGACCGGCGAATTCAACCGATCGATGTGCTGCCACCGCCGATTGTGATGCCGTGCGGGACCGTGGCGCGGTCCCACACACCGATCGATCGAGCCCTTGCCATCCTCGCCTCGCTTTCGAGGGCGGAATCCATGGTTCTGGCGTCGCGATGCGCTAACCGGAGGTTCCATCCTCGCGACGGCGCCGATCGAATCTCGGCCATAGGAACCAACCGCGCCTGCGAACATTCTGTTGAGGGTTCGGCGCGGGCCTGCGTCGCGCCCGTCCGCATCATTCAGGCGTCCGCTGACGTCGCCTCTGGCGATGGGGGATTTGTGAGCACGGTCATAGAGAACTTGCTGTTGCGGAAGCAGAAGCTCGTCGAACAGCTCGAGAAGGCGCCGTCGGTCGAGGACCGCGATAGAATCGAGCACCAGCTCGAGCAGATCAACACCGCGCTGGATTTTCTGGACAGGCCGGAAGCGAAGGAAGGCCGGTAGACACGCTCAATCCACTTTCAGCGCTTTTGCGTAGACGATTCCCGAATTGGTGATGTGCGTCGTCATCAGGCCGTCGAAGGCGGCGAAGTCGCCGCGTGCGAAGAAATCGAGCAGCTTGCGATGCTCGTCGAACGACGTGCGGGTGCGCACGTCGATCGGCGAGGTCAGATTGGTGCGGAGCGCGGCGACGCGGCCGGAGACGAGCTGGTAGGATTCGGCGAGGTAGCGGTTGCCGCAATGGGCGAACAGCGCCTCGTGGAAGGCGGCGTCGGCGCGGCCATAGGCGATGTTGTCCTTCGCCGTGACCGCCGGCTCCATCGCCGCGATGGCCGCGCTCATGGCCGCAATCGCACCGTCGCGATCGTGGCGGAAGGCAAGCTCGGCCGCCTTGGGCTCCAGCGCGATGCGGAAGGTGCAGAGCGCATCGATGTCCTCGGCGCTCGGCGTGAACACGAAGCTGCCGACCTGCGGCCGGATCACGACGAGGCCTTGCGCCTGCAACTGGCCCATCGCCTCGCGCACCGGCGTGCGGCTGACGCCGAAGGAATTCGCCACCATCTCCTCGGAGATGGCCGCTCCAAGCGCGAACTCGCCTTCGATGATCGCCTGGCGCAGCCGCAGCATCACCCGCTGCGACAGCGATTTCGGCGTATCGAGCCTGAGCGATCGCATGGCGCGCTCAGATCACCTTGCCGGGATTGAGCAATTGTTCGGGATCGAGCGCAGCCTTCAGCGTCCGCATCAGCGCGATCTCGGCCTCGCTCCTGGCATGACCCAGCCACTGCTTCTTCAGCGTGCCGATGCCGTGCTCGGCGGAGACGCTGCCGCCCATGTCGCGGACGAGACCGTAGATGATCGCGTCCATCTCCTCCTTCGGCTGCTGCGCGACCGAGAGGCCGGCGACCCAGGAGACGAGATGCAGGTTGCCGTCGCCGATATGGCCGTAATAGACGCTCTCGCAGCCCTTGATGCCGGAGGCCAGCGCGGCCTTGCAGCGCGTGACGAACTCGTCCATCCGCGCCACCGCAAGGCCGATGTCGTAGGAGATGTGCGGTCCCAGCACCTGGCCGAACTCGGCGCAGATGTCGCGCACGCGCCAGAAGGACTGCGTCTGCGCCAGCGACTGCGCCACCGCGGCGTCGGCGAGCAGCCCGCGTTCCATCAGCTCCTCGAGCCAGTTTTGAAAGCGCGGTGCGTCCAGGCTCTCGTCGGTGCCTTGCGCCTCGACCAGCACGTAAAGGCCGTGACCTGCCGCGACCGGCGGCTTCACGCCGGCGCGATTCGTGATCACGTCCCAATAGTCCGGCCACATCACCTCGAACGCCGACAGCAGCGGACCGAGCCCGCCGCGCGCCGCATCCAGCAGCGCGACCACCGCGGCATAATCCTTCAGCGCGCAGAGCGCCGCCATCGTCGAGCGCGGCTTGGGAAACAGCTTGAGCACCACGCGGGTGATGATGCCGAGCGTGCCTTCCGAGCCGATGAAGAGATGCTTCAGATCGTAGCCGGCATTGTTCTTCATCAGCTTGTTGAGGCTGGTGATGATGGTGCCGTCGGGCAAAACGACCTCGAGGCCAAGTACCAGCTCCCGCGTCATGCCGTAGCGGATGACGCGGTTGCCGCCGGCATTGGTCGAGAGATTGCCGCCGATGGCACAGGAGCCGCGCGAGCCGAGATCGAGCGGAAAGAAGAAGCCGGCTTCGTCCGCAGCCTTCTGGATCGTCTCCAGCGGCGTGCCCGCCTTCACCGTCATCGTCGCGGAGGCAGGGTCGATCTCCTCGATGCCGGTCATGCGCTCCAGCGAGATCGCCACCCAGCCGGCTTCGGGCGAGGCGCCGCGGCACAGCCCGGTCAAGCCGCCCTGCGGCACGAAGGGAAGCCGCGCCTGCCGGCAGGTCGCAATCGCATCGGCCACGCCCTGCGCATCGAGCGGCCGGATCACCGCAAGCGGCGTCTGCGGCAGGCTCGCGCTCCAGTCGTTGCAATTGCGGGCGGGCACCTCGCTGCCGGTCAGCACCGCGGCCGCGCCGAGCCTGTCGCGCAACGCGCCGAGCAGCTGGTCGCGCTGTCCGGCGGGGGTCACCATGTCCATGCGAGACCTCCTCAATATTTCCGCTGCGCTCATGGCGCCGGGATTTGCATCCTTCTTGTATGTAAGGTACAAGGTGGAAAGTAAAGCAAAAACAGGATCCCGGTAAGCGCGGAAGATCGTTGGAGATCAGCGGCTTAGTTCGGGGCGGCAGCAAAGGGCGGTGTGATGACGGAGGCAATTCGCGGGTTCTGGGTGGCGTCGGCGACGCCGCTGGCGGCCGATGGCAACGTGGATCACGCCCGGCTCGCCGCCCACGCCAGGCAACTCTTCGGCAAGGGCGTCGACGGCGTCGTCCTGTTCGGCACCACCGGCGAAGGCACCTCGTTCAATGCCGGCGAACGCGTCGCGACGATCGAAGCCATGCTCAAGGCCGGCATAGCGCCGGAACGCATCGGAATCGGCGGCGGCTTCCCCGCCATCACCGACAGCATCGCGCTGACGCGCGCCGTGCTCGGCCTCGGCCTGCGCCACGTGCTGCTGCTGCCGCCCTATTTCGACCGCAACGTCACGCCCGAGGGCATCGAGGATGCCTTTGCCGCGATCATCGATGGTGTTGCCGACGAACGGCTGCGTGCCTCGCTCTATCACATCCCGCAGGTGTCGGGCGTCGCGATCCCGACGACGGTCGCCGCGAACTTGCGCAAGCGCTACGGCAAGCAGGTCGCCGGCTTGAAAGACTCCAGCGGCGACTTCAAGCAGTTCCAGGCATTCCGCGCGGCCGCGCCCGAGCTCGCCATCACCGTCGGCAATGAGCCCGACATCGCCCGCGCGGTCGCCGCGGGCGGCGCCGGCACCATTTGCGGCATGGCCAATATCGTGCCGGAGCTGGTCAAGGGCATGCTTGACGGCAAGGATGTCGAGGCGCGCATGCAGGCAGTGGCGGACGTTGTGGTGAAGACGCCGTCCCTGGTCGCGACGTTGAAGGCCATCCTCGCGGCGCAGACAGGCGATACAGGCTGGCTGCGCGTGCGCCCCCCGCTTCGCGCGTTGTCCGACGGCACCGCGCTCAAGCGGAAGCTCGACGCGTTGATGGCGCCTGCCATCGCGTGAGCCCGCGCAAGATCGCGACGCGCCGCCGCGAATTCGCGTGCTGCGTGCCGCGCTCGGCGAGACGGCCATTAGAGATTGCCGTTCAGCGCCGACCCCTTCTTAGAACCATTCAATACTAGAGCGATTCAAGCCCGCCTACGGTTCCGCTCGCGCTCCATGCCTGTTAGACGCGCCAGCTTCAATGCAGTGTCTGACTTGGAAGTGAATCGAACGTGCGTGCTCATCCGGATGGCCGCGACAGCGGCCATAAAACTCGTGCCGGCAAGAGCCGTGCCCGTCTTCTCATCGGAGCGGCCGTGCTGCTCGCTGAATGTCCCTCGAACATGATGACCGCGCAGGCGCAATCGGCACTGCCGCCGGTGACGGTGGAAGCGCCGGCGCAGCGGCCGAAGCCGGCGCGGGCATCGGACCAGTCTTCACGCCGCCCGCAAGCCGCCGCGCGCCAGCGCAGTCGCACTGCCACGTCCGCTCCTGCGGTGCCGACGCTCTCGGAGCGCGCCGCTGCGGAAGCCGCCGCACAGCAAGCCGCAAAGCTCGGCTACCGCGCGATGCCGAGCGCGACCACGCTGCGCAGCGGCGCCTCGCCGCTCGACACCTCGCAGGCCGTCAACATCGTGCCGGAGCAGGTGTTGAAGGATCAGCTGCCGCGCAACATCGACGATGCGCTCGTCAACATCTCGGGCATCACCCAGACCAACACCCTGGCCGGCACCCAGGACGCCGTGATCCGCCGCGGCTTTGGCGACAATCGCGACGGCTCGATCATGCGCAACGGCATGCCGCTGGTGCAGGGCCGCAGCCTCAATGCCGCGGTCGAGAGCGTCGAGGTGCTGAAGGGCCCGGCCTCGCTGCTCTACGGCATCATGGATCCCGGCGGCATCGTCAACACCATCAGCAAGCGCCCCGAGCTTTACCAGCATGGCTCGGTCACGCTGCTCGGCTCGACTTACGCGAACAATCGCAGCGGCGCCGACGGCACGCTCGACGTCACCGGCCCGATCGGCGATCAGGGTCTTGCCTATCGCTTCATCGGATATGGCGTCAGTGAGGATTACTGGCGCAACTTCGGCCGGCACCGCGAGATGCTGGTTGCGCCGTCACTGGCATGGTACGGAAAGGACACGACGGTCCAGCTCACCTATGAGCACCGCGAGTTCATTTATCCGTTTGACCGCGGCACGGCGTTCATCAACGGTGCGCCACTGGCGATCCCGAAGACGCGCAGGCTCGACGAGCCCTACAACAACATGTGGGGGACGTCCGACCTGATCCAGGCCTCGGTCGAACATCGCATCAACCAGGACTGGAAGCTCTTTGCCGGCTACAGCTACAACACCGAGACTTTCAGCGCGAACCAGCTCCGCATCACCGGCGTCAACGCGAAGACCGGCGTCGAGACGCGCAGCAATGACGGCACGCAGGGTTCGCTGAGCAATTCGAGCTATGGGACGTCCTATATATCGGGCGGGTTCTGGCTCGGCGACATGCGCAACGAGGTGCTGTTCGGCGGCGACGGCCAGTATCGTACCATCTACCGCGACAAGCTAATCCGGCAGACGGCTCCATCCTTCAATGTCTACGACCCCGTGTACGGCCTGATCGGGCCGGGCACGACGGTTTCGAATAGCGACAGCGCCCAGACCGACAAGCTCGGCCAGTGGTCGCTGTTCTTCCAGGACACGCTGCATCTGACTGAGCGTTTCGCGCTGGTCGGCGGGGTGCGCTACATGGAT
Source organism: Bradyrhizobium sp. CCBAU 51765 (assembly GCF_015291725.1). Lineage (GTDB taxonomy): Bacteria > Pseudomonadota > Alphaproteobacteria > Rhizobiales > Xanthobacteraceae > Bradyrhizobium > Bradyrhizobium liaoningense. The sequence goes on along the minus strand of NZ_CP030038.1, from coordinate 7,986,365 downwards.
TACGATCAGCTGGCCGGCCGCGGAAAGCCCTTCATCACCAACACCAACGTGTCCGCCGACGCAGTGCTGCCGCTCGGCGGCGCAATCCTCAAGCTCACCGACCAGCTTTCGCTCTATGCGAGCTACACCCAGTCGCTGAAGCCGAACTCGACCATTGCTCCGCTCAGCAACGGCGGCGGCGTCGTGCTCGGATCGAACATCGCGCCCGAGGAAGGCACGCAGTACGAAGCCGGTCTGAAGTTCGATCTCGACAAGCGCCTCTCGGGTACGCTCGCGGTTTACGATATCGAGAAGCAGAACATTCTGGTCAGCCAGCTCAACACCGCAACCGGTCTCAACGTGTACACCGCGGCCGGCAAGGCGCGCTCGCGCGGCGTCGAACTCGACGTCACCGGCCGCCTATCCGACAACTGGAGCATGATCGGAAGCTATGGTTACACCGATGCGCGGGTGACCGAGGATCCGATATATGCCGGCAAGCAGTTGCAGAACGTGGCCATGAACACAGCCTCGCTCTATCTGGTCTACGATTTTGGCACAGCGCTTCCCGGCCAGCTCAGGCTCGGCGGCGGCGCCCGCTATGTCGGCGACCGGCCCGGCGATGCGTTGAACACGTTCGTGCTGCCGTCCTATGTCGTCGCCGATGTCTTCGCGACGTATGAGACGAAGCACCAGACACTGCCGGTCATCTATCAGCTCAACGTCAAGAACCTGTTCGACACCGTCTACTACACCTCCGCCCAGAACAATCTGGGCGTCGCCATCGGCGATGCGCGACGGGTGTCGCTGTCGGCAACGGTGAAGTTCTAGCGATGACGGTGCGGATCGGGCATACGGTCAAGGCCGTCCTGTTCCAGGTCCATTCCATCGCCGGACTCGTGCTCGCGCTGGTGCTCGCCCTGATCGCGCTGACCGGTGCGATCATGAGTTTTGAGGACGAGATCGTCGACCAACTCAGCGCCGGGATCATGCAGGTCGCACCGCGGCAAATCCCGGCGCTGATGCCGGATGCGCTGGTCGCGCGGCTGCAGGCGGCGCAGGACGTCGGCAAGGTCTCGGCCGTCACGCTGTCGAGCGATCCTGCGGCAGCGGCCCATGTCCGCTTCGCGCGGGACGAAAGCGGTGGTCGGCCGGCCTCGCTCTTTGTCGATCCTTACGATGCGCGCGTGCTGGGCTCGCCGCGCGGCGAGGCGTTCTTCGCAACGGTGCGCAGGCTGCACCGTTGGCTGCTCATTCCCGGCGACGGCAAGGGCTGGGGACGCCCGATCACCGGCACGATCGCATTCGGCCTGATCGTCATGCTGGTCTCGGGCCTCGTGCTGCGCTGGCCGCGCCGGGCCGGCAGCGTGAAGATGTGGCTGAAGCCAAATCTCGGGCTCAGCGGCCGCGGACTGCACCGGTCGTTGCATGCCGTGATCGGCACCTGGGTCCTGCCGATCTATCTGGCGATGACGCTCACCGGGCTGTATTTCTCCTTCGAATGGTACAAGGACGGCGTGACCTGGCTGCTCGCACGTCCGCACGCCGCCGCCGGGAAGATGCAGCCTAAGATGCCGGCGAAGCCGCCGCGTACGGCCAGCTCCGAGCCGGCGCCGCCGATCGGATTCGATCAGGCTTGGACGACGTTCCAGCGCGAGGAGGGCGACCGCTTCTCCAAGGCGTTGCTGACGCTGCCGGCGCAGGGCACGACGATCCGCATCCGGTCGTGGGGGAAGGCGTCCTTGCTCGAGACCACGCGCGATGAATTCCGCATTGATGCCGTCACCGGCCGGCTGGTCTCCGCCGAGCGCTATGCCGACAAGACCTTCGGCGAGAAGATCATCGCGGCCATCTACGACGTCCATCGCGGCGCGATCCTGGGATGGCCCGGCAAGCTCGCGTTCATGATGGCCGCCGTCTTGATGCCCTTGTTCTCGGTGACGGGAATCCTGCTCTATCTGTCGCGCCGCAAGCTGCGCCGCCCGGCGCAGCCGCCGCTCGGGCAACTCGTTCCGGGCGAGTGAGCCGAGAAGGCTAGCCAACGCGCTCTCAATCGTTCAAAAGCCCATGGCCTGTCCTTCCCAGGGTCCATGCCATGAAGATTCCCACCGTCAGCCCCGCCGATATCCGCCGCGCCCTGCTTCTGCGCGAAGAAATTGCGCTGCTCGATCTCCGATACGAGGCGGCCTTCGCCACCGGTCATCCGCTGTTCGCCGCCAACATGGCCGTGGATCGGATCACGGTCGAGGCCGAGGTCAGGCTGCCGCGCAAGGACGTGGCGATCGTGCTCTATGATGACGGGGAGGGGCTGGTCGCGCCCGGCGCCGCGCGTCTGGCTGTACTCGGCTACAGCAATGTCAGCGCACTCGACGGCGGGCTGTCGGCCTGGCGCGCGGCGGGTTTTGAGGTGTTCGAGGACGTCAATTCCTATTCAAAGGCGTTCGGTGAGCTGGTCGAGTCGCGCCGCCACACGCCCTCGCTCAGCGCCGACGAGGTGGCAAAGCTCATCGCCGACAAAGCCAACATCGCCATCCTCGACGTCCGCCGTTTCGACGAATATGCGACCATGAACATCCCGGGTTCGGTGAGCGTGCCCGGCGCCGAGCTGGTGCTGCGGGCCGGGCAGGCCGCGCCCGATCCTGAAACCACCATCATCGTCAACTGCGCCGGCCGCACCCGCTCCATCATCGGCACGCAGTCGCTCATCAATGCCGGCGTGCCGAACAAGGTGCGCGCACTGCGCAATGGCACGATCGGCTGGACGCTGGCGCGGCATACGCTCGATCGCGGCGCCGACAGGCGCGGCGCGATCGGCCCGTTCGAGGACGGCCCCGCCAATGCCCGCGACGTCGCCTATCGCGCCGGTGTTCGCCATATCGGTGCGAACGAGATGTCGGCGCTGGCCGCGCAGACCAATCGCACGCTCTATCGTTTCGACGTGCGCGACGCCGAGGACTATGCGGCCGGCCATCTTCCCGGCTTCCGCCACTATCCTGGCGGCCAACTCGTCCAGGAAACCGACATGGCCGCGCCCGTGCGCGGCGCGCGCATTCTCCTGACGGACGACAAGAACATCCGCGCCGACATGACGGCGTCCTGGCTGGCGCAGATGGGCTGGGAAGTCTATGTGCTCGAGGGCGGCTATGACGGTGCGCTCGACGTCGGACGGCCGCACGTCCTGCCGAAGCCGGATCCGGCACACCGCTACCGCCGGCCCTATGAAGGCACTGATGTGGCCGAAGCTGCGATGCAGGCCTATCTCGACTGGGAATACGGCCTCGTCGAGCAGCTCCGCCGCGACGGCACGCATGGGTTTTTTGTGATTTGACGGAGCTGGTGGGATGCCAGGTCCACCCATCGCCTCGCCATCTTCTCCCCGTATCCGACCCCTATTGTGCTGCACATCCTCCACGGTCTATGAGCTGCGGCAAAGCTGTGACTTACGGAGATTTCATGTCAGCCCCAGGCCAAAGCCCCGAGCGAAGCGCCAAGGCGCTGCTGCTCGAAGGCGTCAATGACAGTGCCGTGGACCTGTTCAGGAGTGCGGGTTTCACCAATGTCGAGCGGCTGACCAAGGCGCTGGACGGCGAGGATTTGCGGCGGGCGATCAAGGGCGTATCGCTGCTCGGTATCCGCTCGCGGACCCAGATCACCGATGAGGTGCTCGCGGCATCGGACCAGCTTCTCGCCGTCGGCTGCTTCAGCGTCGGCACCAACCAGGTCGATCTCCTGGCTGCGCGCAAGCGTGGCATTCCCGTGTTCAATGCCCCGTTCTCCAATACGCGCAGCGTCGCCGAGCTCGTGATCGGCGAGATCGTGATGTTGCTGCGGCGGATCTTTCCGCGCTCGGTGTCGGCCCATCAGGGCGGCTGGGACAAGTCGGCGACCGGCAGCCGCGAGGTGCGCGGCCGCACGCTGGGCATCGTCGGCTACGGCAATATCGGCTCGCAGCTCTCGACGCTGGCCGAAGCCATGGGCATGCGCGTGATCTACTTCGACCGCACCGACAAGCTCCGTCACGGCAACACCGAGCCGGTCGAGAAGCTCGAAGAGCTGCTGGCGCAGAGTGACGTCGTCAGCCTGCACGTGCCGGAGACGCCGGAGACCGCGGGCATGATCGGCGAAAAGGAGCTGCGGGCGATGAAATCAGGCTCGTTCCTGATCAACAACAGCCGCGGCACCGTGGTCGATCTCGACGCGCTCGCCGGCGCCCTGCGCGATGGTCACCTTGCCGGCGCGGCCGTCGACGTGTTTCCGGTCGAGCCGTCCTCGAACTCCGATCGCTTCAAGAGTCCTATTCAGGGCCTCGAGAACGTCATCCTCACCCCGCATATCGGTGGTTCGACCGAAGAGGCCCAGGAGCGCATCGGCGGCGAGGTGGCGCGCAAGCTGGTCGACTATTTCATCACCGGCTCGACCATGGGCGCGGTGAATTTCCCGGAAGTGCAATTGCATCTTCGCCCCTCCGGCGCGCGCTTCAGCCACGTCCATCGCAACGTGCCGGGCATGCTGCGGCGGCTGAACGAGGTCTTCCTCCAGCGCGACATCAACATCGCCGCGCAATATCTGGAGACCGCCGGCGACCTCGGCTATGTCGTGCTCGACGCCGATCTCGGCGGCCAGGATTCCGGCGAACTGCTCCAGCAGATCCGCGCCCTTGACGGCACCATCGGCGCGCGGCTGGTGTTCGAGCACTAAAGCGTTTTCGAGCGAAGTGGACATGAAGAAAGCGCGCCAACCAGAATCTAGAGCCATTTCCGTTCCGATCGCATCAGAACGGAAATAGCTCCAGACTACCCCACGTTCCGGTTGCAACTTGTAGCAACTGCTCCCACACTGTCGTCGAATTCGGCCCGGTCAAAAATCGCGTCGAATTTGAGCTTCAGTTGCGTGAGTGTCCGCCATGGAACGGGACGCCGTACTGATTGATCTTGCGCTTCAGGGCGGCGGTTCGCACGGCGCCTTTTCCTGGGGCGTGCTCGACCGTCTTCTGGAGGAGAAATGGCTGGAGATCGCCGCAATCTCCGGAACCTCCGCAGGCGCGATGAATGCGGCGGTTCTGGCGGACGGCTGGACAGCCGGCGGCGCCGAGGGCGCGCGAGAGGCGCTCGACCGATACTGGCGCCGTGTCTCGAAGGCTGCGGCCTTCAGCCCGCTACAACGCTCTCCGCTCGACCGCTTGATGGGGCGCTGGACCCTCGATACGTCGCCCTTCTACATCCTCACCGATTTGATGTCGCGCGTGCTGTCGCCCTACGACCTCAATCCGACCGGCTACAATCCGCTGCGCGCGGTGCTGGCCGAGAGTATCGATTTCGAACGCCTCGCGCGCTCGCCGATCCAGCTGTTCATCACCGCGACTCGGGTGCGCACCGGGCGCGGCCGCATCTTCCGCAACGCGGAGATCACGGCGGATGTGCTGCTGGCATCGGCCTGCCTGCCGACCATGTTCCGCGCGATCGAGATCGACGGCGAGCCCTATTGGGACGGCGGCTTTGCCGGCAACCCGACGATCACGCCGCTGGTTCGGGAGAGCGACGCGCACGACACCATTCTCGTCCAGATCAATCCGACCGAGCGGCTGGAGGAACCGCGGACGGCTGCGGAGATTCTCAACCGGCTCAACGAAATCTCATTCAACTCGCCGCTGATGAAGGAGCTGCGCATGATCGCGCTGCTGCGCCAGGCGGCCGATCCGGGCAGCGGCGAGGGCGCGCGCTGGGCGAAGATGCGCACACACCGGATCAAGAGCGACATGCTGGCGAAGTTCGGGGCTTCCTCGAAGCTCAACGCGGAGTGGGAGTTCGTCTCGATGCTGCGCGCCGAGGGACGCACGGCCGCGGACGACTTCCTCGCCGAGCACGGCGCGGAGATCGGCCGTCGTTCGACCGCAGATTTCGATGTCCTGCTGTCGGAGTGCTGAGGCATGGGTCTCCTCGGCCTCCTCGTCGGGCTCGGCCTGCTCGTCCTGTTCGCATTCCGCGGCTGGAGCGTCCTGCTGCTCGCGCCGTTCGCCGCACTCATTGCCGCGTTGTTCGGCGGTGAGCCGCTGCTCGCGAACCTGACCCAGGTGTTCATGGTGAACGCGGCGGGATTTCTGGCGCAGTTCTTCCCGATCTTTCTGCTTGGCGCCGTCTTCGGCAAGCTGATGGATGACAGTGGCGCGGTGACGTCGGTCGCCGGCTTCATGGCGGAGCGCCTCGGCGAACGGCGCGTGATCCTGGCGGTCGTGCTCGCCGGCGCGCTGGTCACCTATGGCGGTGTCAGCCTGTTCGTTGCGTTCTTCGTCATCGTTCCCATGGCACGCTCGCTGTTTCGTGCCGCTTCGATTCCGCGTCGTCTGATCCCGGCCGCGATCGTGCTGGGAACGTCGACGTTCACCATGTCGGCCCTGCCTGGCACGCCGTCGATCCAGAATGCGATCCCGATGCCGTTCTTCGGCACGACGCCGTTTGCCGCGCCGGGCCTCGGCATCGTCGCCTCGCTCATCATGCTCGGCACCGGATTGTGGTGGCTGCATCGCGCTGAAGCTGCGGCGCGCCGCGCTGGAGAAGGCTATGGCGACGATGCCGAGGGCACGATCGAGCAGGCCGCTGCCGACGAGTTCGTGCGCGAGCGCGCGACGACTGCCCGCGAGTTCGATCCGGCGGAGCTACAGCACGGTCATCGCAGCGAGCGGCCATCGCCCGTGCTGAACGCCATGGCGCCGCTCGTCGTCGTCGTGACCGTCAATCTGGTGATGTCGCTGGTGGTGCTGCCGCGGCTCGATGTCAGCTATCTCGCCGAGCAACGCTTTGGTGAGACGACGCTTGCAGCCGTTGCAGGCGTGTGGTCGGTCGCGGTGGCGCTGGCTGCCGCCATCGTCACGACCATCGCGCTGAACTGGGCGCGCCTGCCGGCGCTGCGCCGGACCATGGACGCCGGGGCCAATGCGTCGGTCCTGCCTGCGTTCAGCGTCGCCAGCCTCGTCGGCTTCGGCGCCGTCGTGGCCTCGCTGCCGGCGTTCACGATCGTGCGCGACTGGGTGCTGGCGATCGAAGGGGGACCGCTGGTCTCGCTCGCCGTCGCAACCAACATCCTGGCCGCCCTGACAGGGTCGGCATCGGGCGGCCTGACCATCGCCCTCGACGCCCTCGGCCCGACCTACGTCGAGCTTGCCGCGCGGACCGGCATCGACCTTGCGTTGATGCATCGCGTGGCGGTGATCGGTGCGGGTACCCTCGACATCCTGCCGCACAACGGCGCAGTGGTCAGCTTGCTCGCGATCTGCGGCCTGACACATCGTGACAGCTATTTCGACATCGTCATGGTGGGCATCGTGAGCTCGCTGTTGGCGCTGGCGGCGGTGATCGCCCTGGGCACTGCGCTGGGCTCGTTCTGACGGAAAGCCGGCGTCAGCGATTGACGGACGGGCGAAGGTTGCATTGAATGCGGCCAACTTCCGAACGCAACAGAACAAGCCGGGTGGAAACGATGAAGCGAAACAGAGCGAGACTGTGTGCATGGCTCGTCGGCGCTGCGGCCGCAATGAGCGCGAGTGGTGCGTTGGCGGCGACGCTGGCGGAGGATGCCGAGACGGTCTGCAAGGGGCTGGTCGGCGGCACCGATGCCGTGAAGATCGATGCCGCGACGTTTCAGTCGCCATCGACTCTCGCTGTTGCCGAGCGCGGCCCGACGCCGTCAGGGCGCATCACGCCCGCCAATCCTGCCTTCTGCAAGGTGCTCGGCCATATCGATCCCACCGACCCCAAGGCGCCGCCGATCAAATTCCAGGTCAACCTTCCCGTCGAATGGAATGGGCGCTCGCTGCAATATGGCGGCGGCGGTTTCAACGGCGTGCTGATCACCGGCCTTGCACTGCCGCCGGCCTATCCCTTCGACAAGCCGTCGCCGCTCGCGCGCGGCTTCGTCACCTACGGCACCGACTCCGGCCACGAATCCAGGCCGGGCGAGGCGCCGCAGTTGTTTGCGCTGAACGACGAGGCCTTCGAGAACTTCGCCCATCGCGCCTACAAGAAGGTGCGCGACGCGGCCGTGGCCTTGATGCAGCGCGCCTACGGCAGGAAGCCGGACAAGATGTACTTCATGGGCTCGTCCGAAGGCGGCCGCGAAGGCCTGACCATGGCGCAGCGCTACCCCGATGATTTCGACGGCATCTTCGCCCGCGTGCCCGTCATCAACTGGGTCGGCCTGCAGCATGCCGGAACGCGCTCGGGCCTGGTGACCATGGGGGAGGGCTGGATCAATCCGGCGCAGGTGAAGCTGGTCGGCGATGCCGTGCGGGCGGCCTGCGACAAGGCCGACGGCTCCGACGATGCGCTGGTGCAGGATCCGGTCGCCTGCAAGGCGGCATTCAAGGTTGAGACGCTGCGCTGCGCGGCGGGCCAGAGCGGCGATCAGTGTCTCACCGATGCGCAGATCAAGGCGATCAACACGCTGCACGCGACCTACAAATTCCCGTTCGCGCTCGCCAATGGTCTCGATGACTATCCGGGCTGGGGCGTGTCGGGCGAGGACACGCCGGCGATCGGGCCGACCGGCGGCTGGGTCGCGTGGTGGCTCGGCACCGCGCCGCCGGCGCAGCCGCCTGCGCCCAACAACGGTATCGCCTGGATCTACGGAGCCGGCGGCATTCAATATGTCTTCGCGCGCGATCCGAAACTCGATGTCACCACCTACAACGTGGAGCACCACAAGGCGCGGCTGCTCGAGGTCTCGAAGCTGATGGATTCGACCGATCCCGACCTCGGCCGCTTCCGGATGCGCGGCGGCCGTCTGATCATGCTCGAGCACATGGCCGACTATGCGCAGAGCCCCTATGCCGGCATCCGCTATTTCGAGAGCGTCGAACGCAAGATGGGCAAGGCCGAGACGGCGGAATTCGCGCGGCTCTACACCGCGCCTGGTGTCGACCATGTCGGCTCCGGCGCGCCGGCCAATGTCGACATGCTGAGCGTGCTGGTCGACTGGGTCGAGAACGGCAAGGCGCCCGGCGATCTCGAGGTCCGCGAGCAGAAGGTCGAGGCACCGTCGTTCGCGACGCTGCGCGCGCTGCCGCTGTGCCGCTGGCCGGCCTGGCCGCACTACAAGGTGGGTGCGGTGACGGAGGCATCGAGCTTCACCTGTACGCCGTGAGGCATGGATCTCACCGCCGCGTCATGGCCGGTCTCGCTGCGGCCGGCGCGCTCTTGTCACGCCGCACGGCTGACGTGGATGCCCGGAACAAGCCCCGGGCACGACGACCTCCCGCTAATGCGCGGGCCCCCCGGCTGTCTTCACGCGCCGCGTCAGCAGCACTGCGATCGCGGCCAGGACCAGCACGGCGCCGATCACCGCAAAGGTGTCGGAATAGCCCATCACCAGGGCCTGGCGTTTTACGGACTTGCCGAGCGCGATGATGGCTTGCTCGCGTGCAGCGTTTGGATCGGGGACACCGTGGGCCATGAAATAGTCCGTCATCTGGGCGATGCGGCTGCGGACCTCCTCGCGGCCGAGGGTGACCGAGTGTCCGATGATGTTGGAATGGAACTGCTCGCGTTTCGTGATGATCGTCGCGAGCGTCGCCGTTCCGATCGCGCCGCCGAGGTTGCGGAACATGTTGCTGATGCCGGAGGCCGCGGCAGCATCCTGCGGCGCGATGCCGCCTGACAGCACCGAGGTCAGCGGCGTCAGCACCATGGCCTGGCCGACCGCGCGCACGATGTTCGGAATCCAGAGCTGGTCACCGGCATAGTCCGGCGACATCGCCGTGTTCATGAAGCAGCTATAGGCGAAGATCAGAAGGCCGGTGATGGCGATATAACGCGTGTCGAAGCGCTGCATCAGCCTGGGAATCAGCGGGATCAGCACGAGTTGCGGCAGGCCGGTCCAGGCCAGCACGTTGCCGATCTGCTCGGAGTTGTAGCCCTGCGCCTGGCCGAGATAGGCGGGCAGGATGTAGACCGAACCGAACAGCGCGAAGCCGACCATGGTCATCGCGACGGTGCCGAAGCCGAAGTTGCGCTGCGTCAGCAGGCGCAGCCGGATCAGCGGCTTCTCGATTCTGAGCTCGATCGCGACGAACAGCGTCAGGCTGACGGCTGCGACGATCGCCAGCTTGACGATGAAAGGGGAGGAGAACCAGTCGTCCTTGTTGCCTTCCTCGAGCACCGCTTGCAGCGCCGACAGGCCGATCGCCATGGTGACGATGCCGGCCCAGTCGCCTTCCTTCAGGAGACCAAGCTGCATCTTCTGCCGCTCCAGCGTCAAATAGAGTGCAGCGACCATCACGGCGGTCGGGATCACGTTGACGAAGAAGATGGTGCGCCAGCCATAGGTCTCGGTGAGATAGCCGCCGATGGTCGGGCCGATTGCCGGTGCAAAGGTGACTGACAGCGCGAAGATGGCGAGTCCGACCGGCTGCTGCGGTTTCGGCAGCTTGGTCAGGACCAGCGTGAAGGCCATCGGGATCAGCACGCCGCCGGCAAAGCCTTGCAGGCCGCGCATCGCGATCATCGACGGGAGATCATGAGTGAAGGCGCAGGCGACCGAGAACGCCGCGAACAGCGTTGCGCTCGCCAGCATGTAGCGGCGGAACGTGAACACGCGACTCAAGTAATCGGTCAGCGGGATCACGATGATTTCGCCGATGAGATACGACGTCGAGATCCAGGAACCGTTGTCGGCGCCGGTGCCGATGCCGCCCTCGATATTGGCCAGCGAGGCATTGGTGATCTGGATGTTCAGGATCGCCATGAACGAGCCGATCATGGCGGCGAGCACGGCGATCCAGGTTGCGAGGCTCGCGCGGTTGGGATCGCTCGCGGAGCGATCAGGCGTCGCGGCCGGTGTTGCTTGCGTCGAGATTGAGAGGCTGTTTGACATGGCACGACCCTCCGGAGACGAGCTTGGCTTTGGGCGTCACGGCCGCATTCGCGGCCGGCGCTGTCGAACGTGTTGCAATGGTGGGGATCACGGACATGCCGGGCCGCAGCGCGATCGCAGGCCCATACCTGTCGTCGAGCACAATCTTGACCGGGATGCGCTGCACCACCTTGGTGAAATTGCCCGTGGCGTTGTCGGGCGGCAGCAGCGCGAATTCCTGGCCGCTGGCCGGCGAGATGGAATCGACGTGACCATGCAGGACCTGGCCCGGGAACATGTCGACCTCGATATCGACGGCCTGTCCCGCCTGCACATGGGTGAGCTGCGTTTCCTTGAAATTGGCGACGACATAGGCGGCATCAGTCGGCACGATTGACATCAGCTGCGTGCCCGCCTGCACGAACTGGCCGACGCGCAAGGACCGATTGCCGACGACGCCGTCGATCGGCGAGACGATCTTGGTGTAGCCGAGATTGAGCTCCGCCTGCTGCCGGATCGCGGCTGCGCGCGCGGCGGCGGCCTTGGCTTGCGCGATCTCGGCCTTGAGGAGATCGACCTGCTTTTGCGCGGAGATGAGGTTGGCGTTATCGCGCGCGATCGCTGCGTCCGCGCCGGCGTCGCGCGCCTGAGCCTGCTGCGCGTTCTGCACGCTGCCATAGCCGGTCCTGGCGAGATCCGTGTAGCGCTTGTTTTCCTGCTGCGCGAAGGACTTTGCGGCCGTGTCGACATCGATGGTCGCCCTGGCGGCAGTGATCACGGCTTGCTGAACCTCGAGCTGTGCCTCCCTGCTGACGACCGCCGCGTTCGCCGCCTGGACGTCGGCGCGAGCCTGGTCGAGCGCGACTTTGAAGTCGCGGTCGTCGATCCGGGCCAGCACCTGGCCGGCTCTCACATGCTCGTTATCGGCGACCAGAACTTGGCTGAGATAGCCGCTGACCTTCGGCGCGATGGTGGTGTTGTCGGCCTTCACATAGGCGTCGTCTGTGGAGACGAGGTACTGGCCGACGGTCCAGTAATCGTAGCCGTACCAGCTGGCGCCGGCCAGCGCGACGGCCGCGGCCGCCATCAGCAACAGCTTGCGGAGGTTGGGTTTTTTGCGGCTGACATGCGCCAGCTCGGCGGGCAGGATGCCCTCCAGGGCGGTTGCTGTCACAGCAGCCTGGGCGGCAGCGGATGGGGTGGTGTGGACGGTCATGGCCGGCTCCCCTGAATTAGGAAACTTGATAATTTCCAAAATGAGACTAGCTTTGGAATTGTCAATGGAATGACAGTCGTCATTTAAAAGCATGGCTCAGGCAAGATCGGACAGCGAAGTTCGTCCGCGCGGGCGGCCACCGGTCCGCAGCGACGACGAGACCAGGCGGATCGTCTTCGACGCCGCACGGCACGCCTTTGCCCGCGAGGGCTATGAGGCGACCAGCACCGAAGAGTTGGCGCGCCGCGCCGGCATCTCGACCAGGACGCTCTATCGGCTGTTTCCGGGCAAGGCTGCGCTGTTCGAGGCGATGTGCGCCGACCGGCTGGAGCGATTGCTCTCCGCCGTCGACCTGCAAGGAAGCGATGAGGTCGATATCGAAACCGGCTTGCGCGCTGCGCTGCTCGCCTGCGCCGATCTCGCGCTCGATCCGGAGGTCGTGGCGTTGCAGCGCATGGTGCTGCAGGAATCGGCCGCCTTTCCCGATCTCGCCGCGAACTTCTACAAGAACGGCATCTCCCGCACCATGACGGCACTCGCCGGCTGGTTGCGTGTCCAGGTCAGGCGCAAGCGCATCGTGATCGAGGATGCCGAGGAAGCCGCCGGCATGCTGATCGGCATGGTCGCATCGGCGCCGCAGCGCGCGGCGATTTATGGCGGCCTGCCCCTGCCGTCACGCAAGCAGATCGAGCGCCGTGTGCAGACCTGCGCGGCCTTGTTCCTCGACGGCTGTCGCGCGGCGCCGGACTAGCGGCGTCCTTTGACAATCCGGATCCGGCCGGCTATATACTTCGCATGCGAAATAATGAGGTCGCAGCGAAGCATCACCGGCTGATCTACCTGCTGAGCGTCGCGCACCGCCGCCTGCAGCGCTGGATGGCGGCGCAGCCGCAGAGCGAGGTGACGCCGGCGCAGGCGGGGCTGCTGTTCATTCTCGGCAAGCGGGATGGCGTCCTGATCGGCGCGGCGGGCGCGGCGCTCGATATGGGGCCGGCCGGCATTTCCGGCCTCGTCGACCGCACCGCAGCCGCAAGACTGATCGAGCGGCGCGCCGATCGCGAGGATGGCCGCGCCTGGCGCATCTGGCTGACGCCCAAGGGGCGCAGCGCGCTGGCGCTGGCGAAGACCTCGGCGGCGGAGGTCAACGCGGCGCTGACGGAGGGATTTACGGCCGCGGAGATCGACATCGTCGCACGCTGGCTGACGAGCATTCAGGACAAGTTTCCAAGAAGTTCAGACGAACAACACGGAGCAGACGAATGACCGAGCACGTCCGGATCGAGAGCAACGGCGGAATTCTCACCCTGACATTGGCGCGTCCCGACAAGAAGAACGCGCTGACCGATGCGATGTACGGCAAGCTGGCGGACACAATCGAATCCGCCGAGTTCGATCCGTCCGCTCGCGTGATCCTGATTCGCGGCGAGGGCGACATGTTCACCGCCGGCAACGACGTCGGCGAGTTCGCCGCGGTCGCGGCCGGCAAGTCCGAAGGCAGCCGCAACGTCGTGCGCTTCATCCAGTCGCTGGCGCGCTGCACCCGGCCGCTGGTCGCAGCCGTGCAGGGCCGTGCCGTCGGCGTCGGCACCACGATGCTGCTGCATTGCGATCTCGTCGTGCTCGCCGACAACGCGCAATTGTCGACCCCCTTCGTCAGCCTCGCGCTGGTGCCGGAGGCCGCCTCCAGCCTGCTGATGCCGGCGCGCATCGGCTATGCGCGCGCCTATGAGATGTTCGCGCTCGGCGAGACCGTGCCGGCCAAGTCGGCGCTGGAATGGGGCCTCGCCAACCGTATGGTGCCGCTCGACAAGCTCGATGCCGAGGCCCTCGCCCTCGCGCAGCGTCTCGCGCGTCAGCCGCTCGGCGCGCTCACGGCCACCAAGAAGCTGATGCGCAACGGCGAGGCGCTGGTCGCGCAGATGCAGGCCGAAGGCGAGCAGTTCGCGCAGCGCCTGCGCACCGCGGAGGCGCGCGAGGCGTTTACGGCGTTCGCCGAGCGCCGGGCGCCGGATTTTACCAAGGTTGCATAGGGGATCCCGAATGCGTGCAGGTTGGATCGCACGGATTCAACTAAAACCTTAACGAAACATTGGCATGTCGCGGTGCAAGGTGGCCTCTCCCGAGAGTTAGGTCCCTCGACCCATGTCAATTTTTAAGAATTCGGTAAGCACGCTCCTTCTGGTCCTGATGACCCTGCTGGCCGCCGGCGCGTTGACCAGCACGGCGATCCAGATGGGTGGCGCCTTCAGCCGTTACAGCGACAGCCTGGAGACCGAGCGGCTCGCGAATGCCGACAAGTCGATCTTCCATGGCGTTGTTGCCCTGCGCAGCAATCGCGGCGATGCCCAGAGCGCGCTGCTCGGCGAGGACGATCCGCGCGCCAAGCTTGGTGCCGCCGAGAAAGCCGAGCAGGCCGGTTTCGACGCCATCAACGCCGCGCTCACCACCGTCGAATTCGCAGCGCGCGACGAACTCGCAGGCACGCTGAAGCAGCGCTGGAGCGAGGCCGCGTCAAAATTCCAGTTGTTCTATGACGAGGCCAAGCTGCCGCGCGCCGAGCGCAAGCTGGAGAGTACCGCGCCCTGGTACGATGCGGTCACCAAGGTGATCGAGACCGCCAATCTCGCGTCCACCGCGGTGTCGAACCGCGCCTGGATAAACGATCCCTACATCGCCCGCATGATCCAGGCACGCCGCCTCGCCTGGCAGGTGCGCGACCGCTACGGCATCCAGTGCTCGACCCTGCGCCCGAACGTCAACGGCTCCAAGCCGCTCGATGAGACCCAGAAGCAGACCGTGGCCGGATGGAATGGCACCATCACGGCCGGCTGGACCGGCATGGTGGAGCTGCTGGCTGCGCCCGACGTGCCGGCCGACCTCGTCAACGCGGCCAAGGAGGCGAAGGCCAAGACTGACGGCGCCCTCAAGCAGATCGGCGAGATCACCAAGGGCTTCGACGGCAGCGGCCGTCCCGCGATGCCCGCCTCGGAATGGAATGCGCTGTGCCAGTCGCCCTTCGCGTCCATCGTCGCGGTCGCCAACAAGGCGCTCGACCTTTCGATCGCGCGTGCGGAGGCGGTTCAGGCGAAAGCCCTGACCAACCTCATCGTGCAGTCGTTCGCATTCCTGCTCGCGCTGGCCGTGACCGTGGCCGGCGTGTTCGTGGTGCGCAATCGCCTCATGCGTCCGGTGCGCGCCATCCTCGATGCCATTGCCCGCATCAGCGCGCGCGATTATGCGACGCCGGTTCCGCAATCCCGCCACCCCGACGAGTTCGGGACCATGGCTGCCGCGCTCGAGAGCCTGCGCGAGAGCGCGGCGACCGCGGAACGGCTGGGCCGGGAACGCGAATCGCAACAGGCGCTCCAGCTCGCCCGCTCCGGCACCGTCGATGCGGCGTGCCGCAGCTTCGACGACACCGTGCAGGCGGTCATCCAGAGTGTCGTGGCCTCGACGCGAGAGCTCGACGCCACCGCGACCGGTGTGCGCTCGCTGGTCTCGGACTCCAGCAGCCAGACCGCCGCGGTTTCGTCCGCCGCCGAGCAGGCCACCAACAATCTCGAGACCATCGCGGCCGCGACCGAGGAGCTGTCCGCGTCCGTCGGCGAAATTTCCGCACAGGTGCAGTCGAGCGCCCGCGAGGCCCGCGAGGCCGTGGCGCAGGCCGAGCAGACCAACGCGACGGTCGAAATCCTCGACCAGACCGCGAGCCGCATCGGCGAGGTCGTGAAGATGATCAACGCGATCGCCGCCCAGACCAACCTCCTGGCGCTGAACGCCACCATTGAAGCCGCGCGCGCGGGGGAGGCCGGCCGCGGCTTTGCCGTCGTCGCGGGCGAGGTCAAGAGCCTCGCGTCCCAGACGGCGACAGCGACGGAAGAGATCTCGCGCCAGGTCGAGGAGATCCAGGGCGCCACCGGTCAGGCCGTCGCCGCGATCCGCTCGATCGGCGGCGCCATCAGCGGCATCGACGAGAAGATGACGGCGATTGCGGCCGCGGTCGAGCAGCAGCGCGCGGCGACCACCGAGATCTCGCGCAACTTCCAGCAGGCTGCCCAAGGCACCCGCGAGGTCACCGACACCATCGGCAGCGTCGCGAGGCTCAACCAGGAGACCGGCAACGCCGGCACGGTGCTGTCGGAGTCCGTCAAGAAGATGTCGGCCGACGCCGATCGCCTGCGCGTCGCGGTCGAGGGCTTCTTGGGAGCCGTGAAGACCGCGTAGTTTCGTTCTCTCACCGTCCAACGTCGCGCGGGCATTGCCGCCGGTCCGTGTGGCGGGTACATCTGTGCCGCCTCGCTCCGCGAGCGTGGCGACAGACGTAAGACATATCAGGGATGGAGAGTTCGATGCCGGTCACGCCCCAACACAAGTCCCAGCGCCCCTATCGCGGTGTGTTCCCGGTCGCGCCCACCATCTTCGACGAGCGCGGCGAGCTCGATCTCGAGGGCCAGCGCCGCTGCATCGATTTCATGATCGATGCCGGCTCGCACGGCATCTGCATCCTCGCCAATTTCTCCGAGCAGTTCGTGCTCACCGACGCCGAGCGCGAGGCCGTGATGCATGCGGTGCTGGATCATGTGGCTGGCCGGGTTCCCGTGATCGTGACCACCACGCATTTCAGCTCGGCCGTGTGCGCGGCGCGCAGCAAGCAGGCCGAGGCGGCCGGCGCCGCCATGGTGATGGTGATGCCGCCCTATCACGGCGCGACCTTCCGGGTTCCCGAGAAGGGCATCGTCGAATTCTTCAAGGTGCTCTCGGCCGCGATCGAGATCCCCATCATGATCCAGGACGCGCCGGTGGCCGGCACGCCGCTCTCGGTCGAGCTGCTGGCGCGGCTGGCGCGCGAATTCGCCAACATCCGCTATTTCAAGATCGAGGTGGCAGGCGCGGCTGCAAAGCTCCGCAGCCTGATCGAGGCGGGCGGCAGCGATATCGAAGGCCCCTGGGACGGCGAGGAGGCGATCACGCTGCTGGCCGATCTCGACGCCGGCGCCACCGGCGCCATGACCGGCGGCGGCTATCCCGACGGCATCCGCCAGATCATCGATCCCTATTTCGCCGGCAAGCGCGAGGAAGCGAAGGCCGCCTATGAGCGCTGGCTGCCGCTGATCAACTATGAGAACCGCCAATGCGGCCTGATCGCCTGCAAGGTCATGATGCAGGCCGGCGGTGTGATCAAGTCGGAAGCCGTGCGGCATCCGCTCCAACCGCTGCATCCGGCAACGCGCGCGGGATTGCTGGAACTCGCCAGGGAGCGCGATGCGCTGGCGCTGCGGTGGGGGAAATAGCGGAGCCAAACGTTCAGTGTCGTCCCGGACAAGCGCGTCTCAAGCGCGCGCAGATGACGAAGACTTGGAGTCGGCAGCTCGCTTCATAACCGCTCCCTGGGGTTATGGGTCCCCGCGTTCGCGGGGACGACATCGAGTGAGAGGCCGCCCTCCAACCTCACTTCGCCGGCTGTAGGGCGTCGAATTAACGCGATTCCGCCAGTTTCGCGCAGCCCGGCGATAGCATATTGTACGCTCGCCAACCGGCCCTGCGGAGAATCCCAACACATCGCGCAATACCTCTTCACGATGCCGTTATCCCGAGTCAGGCTGGCGCAAACCGACAGAACAGGGAGGCAGTGCCATGACGATGAGGCCGGATCCCACCTTTCACGCATCGCCCAAGCTTGCGATGGAAGCACCTGCCGAGAACTTTGCCTACACATTGCTGCTCAGTCCGGACTTCTCGAAGCCGGATGCTCTCGCGGTCATCGACGTCAAGCCGGGATCGCCGACCTATAGCCAGATCGTCCACACCGTGACGATGCCCAACAAGGGCGATGAGTTTCATCACTTCGGCTGGAATGCGTGTTCCTCCGCCTTGTCGCCGCTCGCCGGACATGCCTTCATCGAGCGGCGCTATCTCATCATTCCCGGGCTGCGTTCGTCGCGCATCTACATCATCGATACCAAGCCCGATCCGACCAAAGCCAAGATCCACAAGATCATCGAGCCAGAGGAGGTCTTCAAGAAGACCGGCTACTCGCGCCCACACACGATCCATTGCGGGCCCGACGGCATTTACGTCAGCACGCTGGGCGGCGGCGGCAAGGACGGCACCAACGGACCGCCAGGCGTCTTCATCATGGATTGCGAGACCTTCGAGGTCCTGGGACGATGGGAGATCGACCGCGGTCCACAGACGCTGCACTATGATTTCTGGTGGAATCTGCCGCGCGACTACATGGTGACGAGCGAATGGGCATTGCCGCCGCAGTTCGAGAACGGGATCGTCCCGGAAGATCTGCTCGCGAACAAATATGGACATCGTCTCCACTTCTGGGATCTTCGCGCACGTCGCAACGTCCAGACCATCGACCTCGGCGCCAATCATCAAATGGCGCTGGAGGTACGACCGGCGCACGATCCGGTTCGCGAGTACGGCTTCGTCGGCGTCGTGGTCGACACCACGAATCTCGAAGCATCGATCTGGACGTGGTGGCGAGAAGGCGGGAAATTCCATGCGGAGAAGACGGCGACGATCCCACCCGAGCCAGCGCCAAAGGAGAAGCTCCCGCCGCTGCTCCAGGGCTTCGGCGCCGTGCCGCCGCTGGTGACCGACATCGACCTGTCGATGGATGACCGGTTTCTCTATGTCTCGTGCTGGGGCACGGGTGAAATGCGCCAGTACGACGTCAGTGATCCGCGCAAGCCGAAGCACGCGGGCTCGGTCCACATCGGCGGTATCGCGCGCCGCACGCCGCATCCGAATGGCAAGGCATTTGCGGCGGGTCCGCAGATGGTCGAGATCAGCCGCGACGGCAGGCGCGTCTACTGGACCAATTCCCTCTATTCCACCTGGGATGACCAGTTCTATCCCGATGGGGTTCCGGGCGTGGAGGTCATGGCCAATGTCGGTCGCAACGGAGGCCTCGAGCTCGACAAGGACTATTTCGTGAGCTTCCCCGACGGATATCGTGCGCACCAGATCAGGCTCGAGGGCGGCGATTGTTCGACGGACTCCTTTTGCTACCCGTCGGTCTAGATTGGGGACACGCGAGCCCGGCACTCGGCTGGCTGTGGCTCGCGCTTGTTGCGAGCGGTCTCTATCACGGGGTCAATCCGGGGATGGGATGGCCGCTCGCTGTTTCGGCCGGGCTCATGGACAAGAGCCCGCGCGCGCTTTTCCACGCGCTGTGCGCCCTGTCGGCCGGCCATCTCCTTGCAACGCTTCTCGTGCTGCTGCCATTCGCGTTCCTGCTCGTGCTGGCGGAGTGGCAGCGTCCGATCCAGCTGGTCGCCAGCCTTCTCGTCATCGGCTTCGGCGTCTATCGGTTGGTCGACCGGCGTCATCCGCGCGCGCTGGCACGAATTCCGCCGACGCAATTGGCGCTGTGGTCATTTGCCGTTGCCATTGCGCACGGCGCCGCCTTGATGCTCGTGCCGATCTATCTCGGGCTATGCCAGGCCTTCAAGCTCGATGCCGGCCATCAGGCGGCGGGCGAGTTGATGAAGGCAAATGTCGGGATGGCGGTGCTGGTGTCCCTGGTGCACGTTATCGCGATGGTCAGCGCCGGTGGATGTCTGGCCTGGCTGGTCTACCGCTATCTGGGATTGAAGTTCGTCTCGCGCAGCTGGTTCAATCTGGATGCAGTCTGGGCGACGAGCCTCGTTCTGGTCGGCGCCGTGGCGCTCGCCTTCAATCTTGGGAGCTGGCAGTGAGGCCTACCGCGTCAACGCCCACTCACCGATGATGCGGAAGCGAGCCTTCGCCTCGTCCTGCTTGAACAGTGCGAGGCGGTCGATCGCCAGCGTGCCAAGACCAAGCGCAGCAAATCGTCCCCGCAACATCTCCAGAATCGGCTCGCGGCGCTCTGCATCCAGCCGGCCCGTCACTGTCATGTGGAAG
Source organism: Bradyrhizobium sp. CCBAU 51765 (assembly GCF_015291725.1). Taxonomy (GTDB): domain Bacteria; phylum Pseudomonadota; class Alphaproteobacteria; order Rhizobiales; family Xanthobacteraceae; genus Bradyrhizobium; species Bradyrhizobium liaoningense. The sequence goes on along the minus strand of NZ_CP030038.1, from coordinate 7,966,429 downwards.
CGGAACTCCTCCATCACGTAAGGGTAGCCCCAGCGGTCGAGATAGTCGCGCTGCCGCTCGGTGAGTTTTTCGGGCTTGCGCCGCGCACGATCTTCCGCGGTGAGGGCCGCGCGGAAGGAGTCGAATTCCCGGACGCAATCGGCGGCAAGCTGCTGGAGAGCGTCGACCGGCTCGGCCGGAATGACGGCGATGAAGCCGCTGATGGTATCGACGACGGGGCGGATCGCTGGAATTGTCCGCGATTGGCCGGCGAACGTCGCGCAGGCCGCCATGAGCTCGGCCTCGGTCCTGCCTGATACCAGCGTCATCGGCGCCTTCAGCGTCGCGTGAAAGCCGTATTTGCGGGGATCGGCGGTGATGTCGCGCCAGTCCGGCGCGACGCGCAACGCTTCTTGCGGAAACGAAACCGTGTCGCCGCTGTGGGCGTGATAGCCGAGCAATTCGGCGCCGAAGCGGGAGAGGGCGCTGTCGGTGCCGGCGGCAAAGTAGATCGCGTAGCGGGGGAAACCTGTCATCACCTCAGCATAGCCAATTTAAGCCGCGACGACAGCCTCGCGCGGCGCCGCTACGGCAGTGAGCAGCCTTGTCGCGTCGGTGAGGTGCACGAGCTTGCCGCCCGAGATCACTGCGATCAGCCGCGGCCGCAGCTTCATGCTGTCGTCGACGAGGAGAATATCGGCGCGGCGTCCTTCCGCGAGCATGCCGCGATCGGCAAGGCCGGTCGCGCGCGCCGGGCCGGCGGAGACCAGATCCCAGGCCCGTGCCAGCGGCACCACGCCATCGGCGGCGAGGCGGAACGCGGCGAGCAGCTGTGCGGGATAATAATAGTCCGACGCCAGCACCGAGCAGAGCCCCTTGGCGATCATGTCGGAGGCCCTGGTCCATCCGGTATGACTGCCGCCGCGCACGACGTTCGGCGCGCCGTAGACGATGGCATCGCCGTGGCTCGCTGCCGCCCGCGCCGTCTCCTCGTTGATCGGAAACTCCGCGATGTCAGCGCCGAGTTCGCGAAACTCCCGGCGCATCGCCGGCGTTGCGTCATCGTGGGAGAGCATCCGCACCCCGGCCGCGCGCGCAGAAGCGGCGAGGCGCGACACCGAAGCGGGCACCTCGTCGGCGCGCGAGATCACGCGCTCGACCAGCCGGTCGAAGTCCTCGCTCGAAAGGCCAGTGCGCTCCACCATGCGGTTGCGTTTGCGCGGCTTGGCCATGTCGGCGACGGTGCCGTCCATGTGGTCGTTGAAGGCGAACAGGTCGACGCGGCCCTCGGCGAGCCACTGGGCGATCTCGGCCTCGGCGTCGAGATTGTAGGTCTCGTGCCGCAGATGGAAGCGGGTGTCGGCGGCGAATTGCGGACGCTGCCGCTCGATCGCCTCCATCAGGCCGCGCGCATTGTCGGCGCTGCGCAGGCCCGGCTCCCAGGAGCAGGTCGTGGCATGAAAGACGGTGGTGATGCCGTTGCCGATCGCCTGGCGGTCGCTGTCGGCGAGCGCGACGTCGATCGGAAAATCGACGCCGGCGCGCGGCATCATCTGTCGCTCGAAGGCATCGCCATGCAGATCGACGATGCCGGGCAGCACCAGCAGGTCGCGGGCATCGATCGCCAGCCGCGCACGTCCGCGCGAAGCATCGACCCGCGCAATATCCGTTCCGGACACGAGGATTGAGGTTTCGACGAACTCGGCGCCGATCAGGGCCCGGCCGCCTTCGAGGAATATGTCTGTCACGCGATCGCGCTTCGTTTGCTGGCCGGAGGATTGGTGAGAGAGCTCGCCCGTGCTTCGTATGTCGAAAGAAAATCTTCAATCCCGAGCTTGCGGAAATCGGGCAGCGCCGCGCGCAATTTGTCGTGATCCCAGTCCCACCAGGCGAGCTTCGCAAGGCGCCCGGCGATCTCCTCCGAGAACCGCCGCCGCACGATGCGGGCCGGATTGCCGGCGACGACGGTGTAGGCCGGCACGTCCTTGGTGACGATGGCCCCGGCCGCGATCACCGCGCCGGTGCCGATGTTGCGACCCGGCAACACGATCGCACCATGGCCGATCCAGACGTCGTGGCCGATATGGATATGATGCTGGCGCCGCCAATCGAAGAACTCGGCATCGTCGCTCTCACCCTCGAAATAGGCGCTGGAGCGGTAGGTGAAGTGCGCCTGCGTCGCGCGATGCATCGGATGGTTACCGGGATTGATGCGCGTCATCGCCGCGATCGAGCAGAACTTTCCGATGGTGGTGTAGGTGATCTGCGAATCGTTGACGACATAGGAGTAATCGCCCATCGCCACTTCATGCAGGATCGTGCGCGCGCCAACCTCGGTATAGGCGCCGAGCCGGGTCTCATGCAGTTTGGCCGAGGGGTCGATGGTCGGCTGAACCGAAAGAGCTTTGGCGGCCATGTTGCATCCGAGCTGCGAGGGCGGGCGTTCCTCTTCGAGTGGATTCATGACAACGTCATGACGTGGCGATGACAGGGGATGACGTGTGCAGGATCGCTGCGCTGCAACAGCCGTGTCACACAAGTGTTAAGCATGGACGTTAGCGATTGGCTCCAGCTACTCTGGAGCCCTGCATGCTGGTGGTCGATGGTCTGACGTGTCGCTTCGGTGCAAAAGCCGCAGTGGACGACGCTTCGTTTGAGGTTTCCCCCGGCGGCTTCGTCGGTGTAATCGGGCGATCCGGCGCCGGCAAGTCGACATTGTTGCGGACGATCAACCGCCTTGCGACACCGTCGCAGGGTCGCATCCTGTTCGACGGCCTCGACGTCACCGCGTTGCGCGGCAAGGAGCTGCGGCAGTGGCGGGCCCGTTCGGCCATGATTTTCCAGCAGTTCAACCTGGTCGGCCGGCTCGACGTGCTCACCAATGTGCTGATGGGACGCCTCGCGACGATGCCGGCCTGGCGCTCGCTGCTGCAGGCCTGGCCCGAGCAGGACAAGGCGCTGGCAATGTCCGCACTGGAACAGTTCGACATCGCCTCGCTCGCCGCCCAGCGCGCCGATCAGCTCTCGGGCGGCCAGCAGCAGCGCGTGGCGATCGCCCGCGCACTGGTGCAACAGCCTGATATTATTCTGGCCGACGAGCCGATCGCCTCGCTCGACCCGCGCAACACCAAGATCGTGATGGATGCGCTTTTGCGCATCAACAAGCATTTCGGCATCACCGTGCTCTGCAATTTGCATTCGCTCGATCTCGCCCGCAGCTATTGCGACCGCCTGATCGGCATGGCCGCTGGCCGCGTGGTGTTCGACGGCGCACCGTCCGCGCTGACCGACCAGGTCGCGCGCGAGCTCTACGATCTCGAGGCCAACGAGGCCATGGGCGGCATGCCTGTGCCGGCGTCCGCCGGCGTCCCGGCGCTCGGAACGGCCGCTGCGGCCTGAGCCGCGGCGCATCCCTTGAGCTGCAAGTTCTTGCGTCAACCGACCCCAACCGATGAAGAGGGTATCATGATCACTCGCAGATTAGTCCTTGCCGGCACCGCCGCGCTCGCGTTCACGGCCTCCGCCTCGGCCAGCGACTGGAAGGCCAAATATCCCGAGCTGACCTTCGCGGTCGTGCCGGCCGAGAACGCCTCGGGCGTTACCGAGCGCTGGACCCCGTTCGTGGAATACCTCTCTAAGCAGCTCGGCGTGAAGGTCACGCTGCGCATCGCCAACGACTACGCCGCTGTGATCGAAGGGCAGCGCGCCGGAAATATCCACATCGCGAGCTACGGCTCGGCCTCGTTTGCCCGCGCCCGCCTGACCGGCGTCAAGACCGACGCCTTCGCCAACGACATCAACGCCGACGGCTCGACCGGCTACTATTCGGTGTTCTTCGTCAAGGCGAGCAGCGCCTACAAGAAGATCGACGACCTCAAGGGCAAGAACCTCGGTCTCGTCGACCCGAATTCGACCTCCGGCAACAACGTGCCGCGCTTCGAGCTCGACAAGTTGGGCATCCACGACGCCGACACCTATTTCAGCAAGGTCGTCTTCGCCGGCAGCCACGAGAACGCGATGCTGGCGCTGGCGCAGGGCACGGTCGACGTCGCGGCCAACCAGTGGACCAGCGACAACGATTCCACGCTGGCGCAGATGCTGACCAAGGGCATGCTGAAGAACGCCGACGGCTCCGCGATGAAGAAGGACGATTTCCGTATCATCCACAAATCGGCGCCGATCATCAACGGCCCCTATGCCTACAATTCCGACCTGCCGGAAGACGCCAAGGCCGCCATTGCGAGAGCGTTCTTCGACGCGCCGGCCAAGGACAAGGCCGCCTTCGACCGTCTCTCCGACGGCCAGAAGAAGGGTTTTCATCCCGCCACCACCAAGGATTGGGATGGCACGATCGAGCTGATCAAGTTCGTCGATGCGCTGCGCAAGAAGAAGGCGTCCTGAGTTCTTGGGACGATGCACCTGAGCCGGGTCCCGAGGACCCGGCTCTTTCTTTGACCGGACCTGTTTCGACAGATGACGACAGCGGTTTCGATCCTCCCCCAGCAGCAGCTCGCCGTGCTCAATGCTGCCTATCGCCAGGCGGTTGCGCGCAGGCGGCTCCGCCTGTTGCTGGGCGCCGTCATCTTCGCCGCCGCGCTCGTTCTGGCCGCAATCGGCGCGGAAGTGAATTTGCGCACGCTGTTCACCTATTTCGGCAACTTCCTCAGCTATTTCGACCGCATCCTCACGCTCGACAACGGCCAGCGGGTCTGGACCGATGTCGGCGAGTGGTTCTGGGGCTGGCGCAAATGGCTGAAGATGCTGGGCGAGACGCTGCTGATCTCCTATGTCGGCACGCTGATCGGCGCGACCTTCGCCTTCTGCCTGAACTTCTTAGCGGCTGAAAACACCTCGCCCGCGCCCTGGCTGCGCTTCGTCGTGCGGCGGCTGCTCGAGTTCGCCCGCACGGTGCCCGGGATCGTGTTCGCGCTGGTCTTCGTCATCGCCTTCGGGCTCGGTCCGATGGCGGGCGTGCTGGCGATCGCGATCCACTCCACCGGCGCGCTCGGAAAGCTGTTCTCGGAGATCGTCGAGAACGCCGACATGAAGCCGGTCGAGGGCATCCGCTCGACCGGCGCGAGCTGGTTGTCCTGCATGCGTTTCGCCGTGGTGCCGCAGGTGACCGCGGGCTATGCCAGCTACGCACTGCTGCGTTTCGAGATTAACGTCCGCGAGGCCTCCGTGATGGGCTTCGTCGGCGCCGGCGGCATCGGCCAGGAACTCGTCGTCGCCATCCGCAAATTTTACTACTCCGACGTCAGCGCGATCCTGCTCACCATCGTCGTCACGGTCTTCATCATCGACATCGCCACCGGCTGGCTGCGCGGCCACCTGTTCGGCAAGGAGGCGCGGACGTGACGAAGCCGCAGGAGGTCGATGCCGCGCAGATGCGTGCGCGCTATCCCGAGGTGTTCGAGCGGCCGGCCTCGGCGCGGCTCGCGACGCCCGCCATGATCGTCGCGGCGTTCGCGATCCTCATTTACGGGCTCGTCGATCTCGACTTCTCGCCGTCGCGCTTCTTCGCCGGCCTCAGCCAGCTCGGCTGGATCAGCCTGATGATGATCCCGCCCGATCCCGGCTCGTCCCTGCCCATTTATCTGAAGGCGCTCGGCGAGACGCTGTCGATCGCGCTGCTCGGCACCACGCTGGGAGCGCTATTTGCCTTGCCGGTGAGCCTGCTGGCGGCCCGCAACATCGTGCCGTCGAGCATTCTGCGCTTCCCGGTCCGGCGCTTCCTCGATTCGATTCGCGGCGTCGATACGCTGATCTGGGCGCTGGTGTGGATCAACGTGGTCGGGCTCGGCCCCTTCGCCGGCGTGCTCGCCATCGCGGTGTCGGATTTCGGCGCCTTCGGAAAATTGTTCTCGGAGGCGTTCGAGGGCGCCGACCAGAAGCAGGTCGAGGGCATCCGTGCCTCCGGTGGTAGCGCGCTGCACGAGATCCGCTTCGGCCTGTTGCCGCAGGTCCTGCCTGTCATCGCGGGCCAGGTGCTCTACTTCATCGAATCCAACACCCGCTCGGCCACCATCATCGGCATCGTCGGCGCCGGCGGCATCGGCCTCCAGCTCGCCGAGCAGATCCGCGTGCTGGAATGGCAGAAAGTGTCGTTCCTGATCCTCATGATCCTGGTTGCGGTGGCCGCGATCGATTTCATCTCGGGCAAGCTGCGCTTTGCGATCATCGGGCGACGGGCGGTGGCGTAGTCTTTCCCTTCTCCCGTTGTGGGAGAAGGTGGCATAGGCGGCCCTGGACCGCCGTTCTTAAGAGCGCCGAAGCGAAGCTTCGGCTACGGCGCCGGATGAGGGGTATCTGTCCGCGAACTCGACTGCCAGCTTCACGCGCGGAGAGAGGCGGAAGCGTAGCGAAGCCTCACCCGTTCTCCACCAGAAACTCCACCCGCTCCGCAGCGAAGCGCGAGTGTTTTGTCAGCAGCGGCCTGCCCTCGAGATCGTGGTCGGTCGCGTCGACCACCAGGATCGGCCGCCCCAGCGCCAGATCCAGCCGTGAGGCATCGGTCGCATCGACGATGCCGGCCGTGATTCGGGTCGCGCCGCGGCGATAGTCGCGCACGCCGTAATGCGCGAGAAGCTTGGTCATCGAGCGCGTCGCCGCGAACACGGCGCCGGCGTCCGGAAACCGCTCCGCCGACAGCCAGGTGGTGGACACGCAGATCGGCGTGCGGTCGGCGAGGCGGATCGCCTCGATCCGCATCAAGGGCGCGCCGGTCTTCAGTCCCAGCTCCCGCGCGAGCTCGCGTGTCGCGATATCGTCGGTCGCCTCGATCAGCCGCCCATGCGGTTCGCGGCCGCCCGCACCGACGATCTCGGAAAAGCGCGTGCGCGAGCGCAGCGGATAGGCCAGCTTCTGCGCCTCGACATAGGTTCCGCTGCCGCGCTCGGCCCGCACCAGGCCGCGCTCGGCGAGGGCGGCCAGCGCGCGCCGCACGGTGTGGCGGTTGACGCGATAGGTTTCGGCGATCTCCATCTCGCCCGGCAGCTTGTCGCCGGCCGCAAAGCGGCCGTCGGCGATGCCGCGCTCGATGCCGTCGGCAACGAGGCGCCATAGCGCGACGCCCGAGGAGGCTGTGTCCTGCATGCTCATGTCGCGGGAAACCTACTCCAGAAATCACATCATTGTCACGAAACAGTCATGGCGCGTCCGTAAGAAGTTGTCTATTATCATAGACAACTTCGATGCGGCAAGTTCTGTAGAAAGTTCGGTGGACCAAGTGACGCAGCACAACAATCAGCAAGCCCAGCGCAGGGCCGCGATGGCGGTGCTGGCGCAAGCGGAGGCGGGCGAGATCGCCGCTCGCCTCCGCAACTTGGCCTTGGACTCGGCCCTTCCGGCCCATCAGGATCTGCGCGCGCCGGAAAACGGCCTCGTCATGCTGCGTGGCCGGATCGGCGGCGACGGCGCGCCGTTCAATCTCGGTGAAGCCACGGTGTCGCGCGCCGCGGTGCGGCTTGCGAGCGGCGAGGTCGGGTTCGGCTACACGCTCGGCCGTGACGGTGACAAGGCGCGGCTGATCGCGTTGTGCGATGCGCTGGTTCAGTCCCGTGATTACGGCGGCGCGGTGGAGCGGGGTGTCATCGCGCCCTTGCGAGAGCAGCTTATGATTCGGCGCAAGCAGGCGGCGGCCGAGACCGCCGCGACGAAGGTTGATTTCTACACCATGGTGCGCGGTGAGGGCTGAGATCATGACCACGATTGCGGAATTGCCGCCGGGTTTTGCCGACAAGGTGCTGTCGGCGCAATCGACCTTTCGCTCCGTCATGGACGCGATGGCGCGGCCGGGCTCGGTTCAGCGCATCGTGCCGATGGCGGGGGCACCTGATACGATGATGCGCGGCACCGCCGCGATCGCGCTCACGCTGTTCGACCACGACACGCCGCTCTGGCTCGATGCGCGGATGGTGGAGAGCTCCGACCTGGTGAAGTGGCTGAAATTTCATACCGGCGCGCCGGTGGTGCAGGATTGCTCGATCGCGAGCTTCGCACTGATCAGCGACGGTACGGCGCTTCCGCAGCTCGACCGGTTTGCGCTCGGGACGAGCGAATACCCGGATCGTTCGACCACGGTGATCATTCAGGTCGACAGCCTGGCCTCCGGGCGCGGCTTCGAGCTGCGCGGCCCCGGCATCGACGGTGTCGCGACGCTGCAGGCGTCGATCAAGCCTTTCGACCTGTTCGAGCGCCTACGGATCAACGAGGCGCTGTTTCCGCGCGGCATCGACGTGGTGCTGGTCGCCGATGACGCCGTGGTTGCGATTCCGCGTACCACGCGCGTCGTGAGCAAGGGAAGCTGAAGCATGTATGTCGCAGTCAAGGGCGGCGAACGCGCCATCGAGAACGCCCATCGCCTGCTCGCGCATAAGCGGCGCGGCGACCAGGGCGTTCCGGAGGTCACGCTCGACCAGATCTCGGAGCAGCTCGGCCTCGCCGTCGACCGCGTCATGAGCGAAGGCTCGCTCTACGATCGCGAGCTCGCGGCCCTTGCGATCAAGCAGGCGCGCGGCGATCTGATCGAGGCGATCTTCCTGGTCCGCGCCTTCCGCGCCACGCTGCCGCGCTTCGGCGCCAGCGAGCCGGTCGACACCGGCGCCATGCGGGTGCAACGGCGGGTGTCCTCCACCTTCAAGGACATTCCCGGCGGGCAGATCCTCGGGCCGACCTTCGACTATACACATCGCCTGCTCGACCCCTCGCTCGCGGAAGGCTTCGTTCCCGACGCGCCGGCGACGGCTGAAGCGCCCACCGCGCCAACGCCGCGCGTGACCGACATTCTCGGCCGCGACGGGTTGATCGAACCCTCGCCCCGGGCCGAGGACGGCGCGCCGGTCGGCGATCTCACCCGCGAGCCGCTGAACTTCCCGGCGGACCGCGACCTGCGCCTGCAAAATCTGGCGCGTGGCGACGAAGGCTTCCTGCTGGCGATGGGTTATTCCACCCAGCGCGGCTATGGCCGCAACCATCCCTTCGCCGGCGAGATTCGCTTCGGCGAGGTCGAGGTCGAGTTCATCGCGGAAGACGCCGGCTTCGCCGTGCCGCTCGGTTCGATCGAGCTGACCGAGTGCCAGATGGTCAACCAGTTCAAGGGTTCTGCGACCGAAGCGCCGTGCTTCACCCGCGGCTACGGCCTCGCCTTCGGCCAGAGCGAGCGCAAGACCATGTCGATGGCGCTGGTCGATCGCGCATTGCGGGCCCGCGAGCTCGGTGAAGAGGCGCTCGCCCCTGCGCAAGACGAAGAATTCGTGATGTCGCATTCGGACAACGTCCAGGCGACCGGTTTCGTCGAGCACCTGAAGCTGCCGCACTACGTCGACTTCCAGTCCGAGCTCGGCCTGTTGCGCAAGCTGCGGCAGGAGTTCGCGGATGCCAATGCGCCTAATGCCATGAAGGAAGCCGCGGAATGAACGCGCCCGCCTACAACTTCGCCTATCTCGACGAGCAGACCAAGCGGATGATCCGTCGCGCGATCCTGAAAGCGATCGCCATTCCGGGCTACCAGGTGCCGTTCGCCAGCCGCGAGATGCCGATGCCCTATGGCTGGGGCACCGGTGGCGTGCAGGTCACCGCCGCGATCCTCGGTCCCCGGGACGTGCTCAAGGTGATCGACCAGGGCTCCGACGACACCACCAACGCGATCTCGATCCGAAAGTTCTTCGCCAAGACCGCGGGCGTTGCGACGACGACCGCGACGGGGGAGGCGACGGTGATCCAGACCCGTCACCGCATCCCGGAGACGGCGCTGAATGAAAACCAGCTGCTGGTCTATCAGGTGCCGATCCCCGAGCCGTTGCGTTTCCTCGAGCCGCGCGAGACCGAGACGCGGCGTATGCACGCGCTCGCCGAGTACGGCCTGATGCACGTCAAGCTCTACGAGGACATCGCCCGCTTCGGCCATATCGCGACCGCCTACGCCTATCCGGTCAAGGTGAACGCGCGCTACGTGATGGATCCGTCCCCGACGCCGAAGTTCGACAATCCCAAGATGGACAATTGTCCTGCGCTGCAATTGTTCGGCGCCGGCCGCGAGAAGCGCATCTACGCGATCCCGCCCTATACGGAGGTGGTGTCGCTCGATTTCGAGGATCATCCGTTCGAGCCTTACCGCTTCAATGCGCCCTGCGCGCTCTGTGGCGCGGAAGACTCCTATCTCGACGAGATCGTCACCGACGACCAGGGCGGACGGATGTTCGTCTGCTCGGACACCGATTACTGTGAGGGCCGTCAGGCCGCCGGCCATCACGGCAGTCTCAGCGCTGCGCCGTACAGGGAAAAGGCGGGCTCACATGGTTGATCAAGGCTCGGCCAATCTCGATACGCTCGAAAACGACCAGCCGTTGCTGGTGGCGCAATCTCTCAGCAAGTCGTTCGGCCGCATCGCCGCCTGCCGCGACGTCTCCTTCGCGCTCTATCCCGGCGAGGTGCTGGCGATCGTCGGCGAGTCGGGCTCGGGCAAGTCGACGCTGCTGCAGATGCTGTCGGGCCAGCTCGCGCCGAGCGGCGGCCATGTGTCCTACCGGATGCGTGACGGCGTCACGCGCGATCTCACGACGCTCGGTGAAGCCGAGCGACGTTTCCTGTTCCGCACCGATTGGGGTTTCGTGCACCAGGACCCCGCGCAGGGCCTGCGCATGGCGGTCTCGGCCGGTGCCAATGTCGGCGAGCGGCTGATGGCCGTGGGCTGGAACCACTACGGCCGCATCCGCGAGACCGCGTCGGACTGGCTCACCCGCGTCGAGATCGACGTCGCGCGCATCGACGATGCCCCGCGCACCTATTCCGGCGGCATGCGGCAGCGTCTTCAGATCGCCCGCAACCTCGTCACCGAGCCGCGGCTGGTGTTCATGGACGAGCCGACCGGCGGCCTCGACGTGTCGGTGCAGGCGCGCCTGCTCGATCTCGTGCGCAGTCTCGTCGCCGAGCTGCATCTCGCCGTCATCATCGTCACCCACGATCTCGCGGTCGCGCGCCTCCTGTCACACCGCGTGATGGTGATGAAGGGCGGCCGTGTCATCGAGACCGGTCTCACCGACCAGGTGCTCGACGACCCCCGCGAACCCTACACGCAACTCCTCGTCTCCTCGATTCTCCCGCCATGAGCTTTTCGATGACCGCCATGATCGACGTTGCCGATGCCCGGAAGACCTTCACGATGCACCTGCAAGGCGGCATCGAGCTGCCGGTCGTGCGCGGCGTGACGTTCCACGTCTATCCCGGCGAGTGTGTCGTGCTGTCGGGACCCTCGGGCGCCGGCAAATCGTCGATCCTGAAGATGATCTTCGGCAACTACCGTTGCGATAGCGGCCGCATCGGCATCCGCCATCGCGGCGCGCTGGTCGATCTCGCCGCCGCCGAGCCGCGGCAGATCCTCAACATCCGCCGCTCCACGATCGGCTATGTCAGCCAGTTTTTGCGGGCTGTGCCGCGCGTTGCCACCATCGACGTCGTCGCCGAGCCGCTGATCGTCAACGGCATGGCCCGTGCCGACGCACAGGCGCGCGCCGGCGAGCTGCTGCATCGTCTCAACATCCCCGAGCGGCTCTGGCAACTGCCGCCCGCGACATTCTCCGGCGGCGAGCAGCAGCGCGTCAACATTGCGCGCGGCTTCATCTCGGACCTGCCGATTCTGCTGCTGGACGAGCCCACCGCCTCGCTCGATGCCGCCAATCGCGCCGTCGTGGTCGAACTGGTCGCTGAAAAGAAGCGTCAGGGCGTTGCCATGGTCGCTATTGTCCATGACGACGAAATCCGTCATCTGATTGCGGACCGCATCGTCGACGTCGCCAGCTTCGCTGCCGCGGCCTGAAGGAAGAGGAAATGAACCCCAAGCCGAAGGACGCCGTCATTGCCAACGCCAGGATCGTGCTGGCCGAACGGGTGATCGAACAGGGCTGGCTCGCTCTTGCCGACGGACGCATCGCCGAGATCGGCGAGGGCAGGGCGCCTGCGGGTGCCGAGGACGCCGGGGGCGACCTGATCATGCCCGGCCTGATTGAGCTCCACACCGACCATCTCGAAGCGCACTATGTGCCGCGGCCGAAGGTGTTCTGGAATCCGGTCGCGGCCGTCATTTCCTATGACGGCCAGCTCGCGACCTCGGGCATCACCACGGTTTTCGATTCGCTCCGGGTCTGGCGCGAGGACGGCGCCGAGGAAGTCGACGGTCGCGCCGGCGTGCTCGCCGCCGCGATCACGACCGCGCGCGATGCCAGCCTGCTGCGCGCCGACCACTTCCTGCACCTGCGCTGTGAGATCCCGATGCCGAGCGTGGTCGAGGAGGCCAGGGAGCTGATCGACCGCCCTGACGTCAAGCTGATGTCGCTGATGGATCACACGCCCGGCCAGCGTCAGTTCCGCGACGAGGTCAAGCTGCGCGACTACTATCGCGGCAAGGGCGGCGGCAAGACCGATGCCGAGCTCGATGAGCTGTTTGCAAAGCGCTTCGAGTATCAGAAGCAATATGCGGCGAACAACATGCGCGAGATCGTGGCGCTGGCGCATCAGTACAGGATTCCGCTGGCGAGCCACGACGACACCACCGAGGAGAACGTCGCGGACGCCGTGCGCGATCGCGTCTCGGTGGCGGAATTCCCGACCACGCTGGAGGCCGCGCGCGGCCTGCACCAGGCCGGCATCGACATTCTCATGGGCGCGCCCAACGTCGTGCGCGGCGGCTCGCACTCCGGCAACATCGCTGCGGTCGATCTCGCCCGCGAAGGCCTGCTCGATATCCTGTCGTCGGACTACATCCCCTCGAGCCTCCTGATGGGCGCGCTGCAACTGCCGGAGCATGTGCCGGCCATCAGCCTCCCGGCGGCAGTTCGCACCGTGACGAAAGCGCCCGCCGAGGCGGTCGGCCTCACTGACCGCGGCGAGATCGCGACCGGCAAGCGCGCCGACCTGATCCGCGTGCACGTTGCCGGCAGCATTCCCGTTGTCCGCAGCGTCTGGCGCGAAGGGAACCGCGTCGCATGAGCGAGACCGTGACCACGGCACAGGACGAGGCGGAGTCGATCGGCCCCGGGCGACTTGTGCTCGTGGTCGGTCCCAGCGGCGCAGGCAAGGACACCTTGCTGCGTCTGGCGCAGGCGGCCTGCGCCGACGATCCCGACATCATCTTCCCGCGCCGGGTCGTGACGCGAGAGTCCTCGGCCGACGAGGACAACATTGCGGTGAGCCAGGAGGAATTTCGCCGCGTGCGAGAGCACGGCGATTTTGCCGTGCATTGGGAGGCGCATGGGCACGCCTATGCCCTGCCGCTCGAGATCAACGACGACATCCGGGCCGGCCGAGCCGTCGTTGCCAACGTCTCGCGCACGGTGGTTGCCGCGCTGCGCCGAGCCTATGTAAACGTCGTGGTCGTCGCGATCACGGCGCCGCCGGACGTACTGGCGCAGCGGCTTGCCGCGCGGGCGCGGCACAGCGACGGAAACATCGCCGAGCGGCTGTCGCGCAGTGTTGACGACGCGTCGGTGCGGGCCGACGTCACCATCCTCAACGCCGGCAGCGCGGACTATCACGGCCGCCAGCTCGCGCGCGTGATCAGGAATGAAGGCTGGCAGGAGTAGCTGCCGATGCAACGAGGAGAGAATGGAATGACGGTGGTCGGAACGGTCGAACAGTTGGAAGCCATCTACGGCGCCACCAATGATGCCTCGACCGTGAAAGTCGCCGACCACGTCACGCCGCTCTACCGCATCTTCATCGAGAAGGCGCCGTTTGCCGCGCTCGCCACCATCGGGCCCGAAGGCATCGATTGCTCGCCACGCGGCGATCTCCCCGGCTTCGTCCGCATCCATGATCCCAAGACGCTGATGCTGCCGGACCGCCGCGGCAACAACCGGGTCGATTCCCTGCGCAACATCGTGCGCGATCCCAGGGTGTCGCTGATGTTCCTGATTCCCGGCTCCGGCAACGCCGTCCGCGCCAATGGTCGCGCGCATCTCTCGATCGATCCGGAGCTGCTGGCCTCGTTCAAGGTTGAAGGCAAGGCGCCGCGCAGCGTCATGGTGATGAACGTCGATGAAATCTACTTCCAGTGTGCCCGCGCCATCGTGCGTTCCGACCTCTGGAATCCCGACAAGCGCGTCGATCCAAGAACGCTGCCGACGCCCGGCCAGATCCTCGCCGAGATGAGCGAGAACAAGGTCGGCGGCGCGGAGTACGACCGCATCTGGCCCGAACGCGCGGCCGCGACGATGTGGTAGCTCTGTCTTCCCCTCTCCCCTTGTGGGGGAGGGTGGCTCGCCGCATAGCGGCGAGACGGGTGAGGGGTTCTCTCCGCGCGCTAGTCTCTCGCATCCGAACCTGCGGAACGAACCCCTCATCCGGCGCTTCGCGCCACCTTCTCCCACAAGGGGAGAAGGAAGAGGGAGTCCGCTGCGGACGGCAATGCTTCAATTAAACGCCATCCCGCCGCTGAGCGCCACGGTCTGCCCGGTCATGTAGGCGTTGTCGACCAGCAGCATCACCGCTTTCGCCACCTCCTCCGCCGTGCCGAAGCGCCCGAGCGGGATGCGGCTGACGAGCTGGGGCTGGCCGCTCATCATGTCGGTCTCGATCAGCGACGGCGCCACTGCGTTGACGGTGATACCCTCCTTCACCAGCCGTGCGGCATAGCCTCGCGTGAGGCCTTCCATGCCGGCCTTGGACGCATTGTAGTGCGGGCCGATCGAGCCGGCGCCGCGCGCAGCGCCCGAGGAAATGTTGACGATGCGGCCCCACTTCCTGGCGCGCATCGACGGCAGCACGGCCTGCGTGCACAGGAAGGCGGATTTCAGGTTGACCAGGATGGTGCGGTCGAAATCGTCTTCGGTGAGATCGTCGATGCCGCGCGTGATGGCGATGCCGGCATTGTTGACGAGGATGTCGATCGGCCCGAGCCCGGCCGTGACGCGCTCGACCATTGCGGCCACGGCCTCGTGCTGCGAGACGTCGGCGGCGACGACGACGGCGCGGCCGCCTTGCTTGACGATCTCGCCCGCCAGCAGCTCGGCCTGATCGATCCGCTCGCGGCAATTGATCGCCACGGCAGCACCTGCTTCGGCCAGCGCGCGACAGACCGCGGCGCCGATCCCGCGCGACCCGCCGGTCACGAGCGCGGTGCGCCCCTTCAGATCATCAGCCATCTCTAGACCTCCCGAATTGCCTCCGTTTTGGCTCCCGAAGCGTATCACGCCGCCCGTGCGCCTGTGTTGAACTCATCGCGAGATGAATCCGTCTGCCAGTGCTTGCGCCGAGAGAATCGCCCCGGCGCGCCGGACGTAAATATGGTTAGCCATTTCATTGACCAATCGTGCCAATCCCTCGATATTCGGAGCATCGAAACTGCTCCTCGAGCTTGATGTCGCGATATGAGAATGGATCATCAGCGTAACCAAGGCGACATGCATGCGTGCATGACGCGGCGCTGTTTCTCCGCGGCAACGGGCGCCTGTTGTTGCTGACCGCCTCTTAGCAACACCTCACAGCGAAATCCCAAGACAGGAACGCCGAGACTTCGGCGAACGAGCAGTCATGTCCCAGACCCCGTCGAATGCCTACATCATCGAAATCCACGACCGTGCCGCCGGCATCATCACGCGAGACGAGCGCGGTTTCCGTTTCTTTTCCTCCGAGCGCCTGTTCGACCGTCTCGAAGGCCGCCAGTTCCGTTCGGCCGGCGACGCCGAACGCGCCGCACGCGCCGTGCTCTCGCAGCGGAGCCGTCGCGCGAGTTCCCCGCTCCTCGCCAGCTGATCCCACCGAAAGGACTGCAACATGATTGCACGACGACATATCCTGACCGCAGCGCTGCTCATCGCCACCGCCGTCGCCGCCCCCGCCCACGCCGAGGACAAGCCGGCCGAGATCCGCATCGGCACGCAGAAGGGCGGCTTCTTCCCCGCGGTGCGCCAGCGTCAGACGCTCGAGAACGCCTTCAAGCCGCTCGGCATCGAGATCAAGTGGATCGACTTCCAGTTCGGTCCGCCGCTGCTGGAGGCCATCAATGTCGGCAGCGTCGATTTCGGCTATGTCGGCGACTCCCCGCCGATCTTCGCGCAGGCCGGCGGCGCCAAGATCCGCTACGTCGCTGCGGTGAAATCGGAAGGCAACACCCAGGCGATCATCGTGCCGAAGGATTCGGCCATCAAGACGCTCGCCGATCTCAAGGGCAAGCGCGTCGCCTTCGGCAAGGGATCGAGCGCGCATAATCTATTGGTCGCTGCGCTCGAGAAGGCCGGCCTATCCTGGTCCGACATCACGCCGGCGCCGCTCGCGCCTGCCGATGCGACGGCCGCCTTCATCAAGGGCTCGGTCGACGCCTGGTCGATCTGGGATCCCTATCTGGCGCTCGCCGAATTGAAGGAAAAGGCGCGCGTCATCGCTTTCGACAAGGACGTGCACAGGCCGAATGCGTTCTACATCGCCAACACGGATTTCGTCGAAAAGTATCCGTCGCTGGTCGCCAAGCTCAACACCAGCTTCGCCGCTGAAGGCGTGTGGGCAGAGACGCATCACGAGGAGGTCGCGAAGGCGCAGTCCGAGGCAACGGGCGTGGACATCGAGGCTGTCCGCCGCTTCGTCAATCGCTCGACCTACAGCGTGGTGCCGCTCGACGCCGAGGTGATCAAGACGCAGCAGACGGTTGCCGACCGCTTTGCAAGGCTCGGCCTGATTCCGAAGCCGGTCAACGTCTCCGACATCGTCTGGAAATGGACGCCGGGCTCCTGAAGCAGCGCGACTGATCAACTCCTGCGGCGCGCCCTGGTGCGCGCCGCCTTCTTTGCGGCGGCGGAGCGGACCTTGGCGCCCTTGGTGCGGCTCGCCTTGCGCGCAGCGGCAGAACGTGACGCCGCGGTTCGCCGGCTTGCGGCCCGCTTGCCCTGCTTCGACAGCGCACTGCGTGATGCGGTCGAGCGCGGCTCCTTCTTCAGGACGTTCTCGACCGCACGCGAGACGCGCGGGCGGCGCTTGGGCGTGCGTTTACCCTGGCCGACCTCATAGGCATATTTGGCGCTGCGGCGCGTCGCCTTCCTGGTGCGCCCCTTGCGTGGCGGCGGCAGGTCGACACCGGCGCGGCGTGCCTCGGAAAGGCCGATGGCGATGGCCTGCTTCGTCGAGCGCGCCCCGTGCTTGCCCTTCCTGATCCTGTCGATCTCGTCCTTGACGAATTCGCCGGCCTGCGTGCTCGGCGATTTGCCGGCGCGCTTGTCCTGCCTGGCTTTACGAATGACTTCCTGTCTTGGCATGGTCGAGTTCCCTTCTTGATTGAGAAGGATGTCTCACCGCAACGCGGAAGGCAGAAGATCGATCCAGTCAGTTCCTCAGCGCCGCCAGCAGCTCGTCCGGACGTTCGGCCATGATCATGTGACCGGCGCCGGGCACCACGACGGTCTTCGCATGCGGGATCGCGGCCGCAAGCGCCTTGCCCGCCTTCGCCGGCGTCATCATGTCCCGCTCGCCGAGAATGAGCGTCGTCGGCACCTTCACGCTTGCGGCGGCCGCAAGCGCATTCGTGTAGGCATTGCAGGCCGACAAATCCTTAAACAATACGCCCGGCGCACAAGCCTGAAGCACGGCCTGGGCGCCGCCATGCATCCACAGGCCCGGCGCGAGGCTGCCGCCGAGTTCCGCGTTGAAGCCGAGGCCCCAGATCGAGACCATGTCGTTGGCATCCTGCGAATTGGCTTCGGCCGCCTTGAGCAGATCCGGGCCGACGGTCATGGTCGCCGCGGTGCCGATCAGGCTGAGCGCGGAGACCTTGTCGGGATGGCGCGCCGCCGTCTCCAGCGAGATCAACGAGCCCATGGAATGGCCGATCAGATGCGCCTTGGTGGCGCCTGCCGCATCCAGCAGCGCCGCTGTCCAATCGGCCATCTCCGCGATGCTGCCGAGTGAAGGCCCGGCGGAGCGGCCGTGGCCGGGCAGGTCGGGCGCGAGAACGGAAAAACCATGATGGGCGAACCAGCGCGTGTGCAGCGCCCAGGTGGAATGGTCGAAGCCGGCGCCGTGGATGAAGACGACCGAGGGCAGCGACTTGTCGAAGTCGCGGCCGCCGGTTGCCGCGAACACTTCAGTGCCGTTGACGGAGAGCTTCATGGCGTCAGACCTTTTGCGAGATGCGCAGCGCTTGGGCGAGATCGTCGATGATGTCGCTTGCCGTCTCGATGCCGACCGACAGCCGCACCAGCTCCTCGCCGACGCCGGCAGCCTTGAGCTGCTCGGCGTCCATCTGCTGATGCGTGGTCGAGGCCGGGTGAATCACCAGCGTCTTGGCGTCGCCGACATTGGCGAGATGGCTGATCATGCGCAAGCTTTCGATGAACTTGCGGCCCGCGGGCCGGCCGCCCTTGATGCCGAAGGACACGATCGAACCGGCGCCGCGGGGCAAGAGCTGCTTGGCGAGCTGATAGTCCGGATGGGTTTCCAGCGAGGGGTGCAGGACCCAGTCGACGGCCTTGTTGGATTTCAGCGCCTCCAGCACGAGATGCGTGTTCTGCATGTGGCGGTCCATGCGCACGGGAAGCGTCTCCACGCCCTGCAGCAGCTGGAACGCGTTGGTCGGCGACAGGCAGGCGCCGAAATCGCGCAGGCCCTCGGTGCGCGCGCGCATGATGAAGGCCGCCGTGCCGAACTGCTCGTCGAAGACGATGCCGTGATAGCCGCCATAGGGCTCGGTCAGCACGCCGAACTTGCCGGAGCCGCGCCAGTCGAAGCGGCCGCCGTCGACGATGGCGCCGCCGATCGCGATGCCGTGGCCGCCGATCCATTTGGTCGCCGAATGCATCACGATGTCGGCGCCCAGTTCGATCGGGCGGCTGAGATAGGGGGTGGCAAAGGTGTTGTCGATCAAGAGCGGGATCTTGGCCTCATGCGCGATCGCTGCGACCTTCGGAATATCCAGCACCTCCAGCCCGGGATTGCCGATGGTCTCACCGATCACGAGCTTGGTGTTCGGCTTGATCGCCGCGCGGAATGCGTCGAGATCGCGCGGCTTGACGAAAGTGGTGGTGATGCCGAAGCGCGGCAGCGTGTGCGCCAAGAGGTTGATGGTGCCGCCGTAGAGCGAACTCGACGCCACGATGTGGTCGCCGGCATTGAGCAGCGTGGCGATGGCGAGGTGCAACGCCGCCATGCCGCTGGCAGTGCAGATGGCGCCGACGCCGCCTTCGAGAGCCGCGAGCCGCTCCTCGAGCACGCCCGTGGTCGGATTGGAGATGCGGGTATAGATGTGGCCGGCGCGCTCCAGGTTGAACAGCGCCGCGGCGTGATCGGAATCCTGGAACACGTAGGACGTGGTCTGGTAGATCGGCACCGCCCGGGCGCCGGTCACGGGATCCGGATGCTGGCCCGCATGCAGGCTCAGGGTCTCGAAAGCAGGCGGTTTTGGCGCGGGCATGCGTGGCCTCGTTGGTCGGTCGGCGATGGCGGCTCTTGTGCCACAAAACGAGGGACCACGTCAGCCCATTGACAACGCCGCCTAACCCCGGATCGCCTGCTCGATGGCGCGCGCCTCCCGCAACAGAATCTCCGCGACCTCCTGCTCGCGGCGGGGGCCGAGCCTGGTTCGAACGGCGGAGACCGTGATCGCGGCGGTCGGCTGTCCGTCCGGGGTCTTGATCCAGGTCGAGATCGATTTGGTGCCCTGCACGAGGCCGATCTCTCTCATGTTGTAACCCCGCCGCCGCGCTGCAGTGACCTGGCTCGTCACGGTGCCCACGTCGGTCTGGTAGGCCTCGAACCGCTTCTCGTTGGCTGCAACGATCTTTCGCGCGTCCTGCGCCGGCATCGCGGCAAGGATCGCGACGCCCGCGCTGGAGACGCCGAGCGGCCGGCGTGCGCCGATCTCGATCGACAGGACCTGAATCGGATAGACGCCGATCCTGCGATCGACGCAGAGCGTGTCGTTGCCGGTGCGCACCGTCAGGAACAGCGTGTCGCCGATCTCGGCGGACGCGCGCTGCAGCGACGGATTTGCGGCGACCAGCAGCCGCGACGGCCGCGGCCGTGCGAGCGCCAGCTCCGGCACCTGGTTGCCGATCGCGTAGCGGCCGCTCTTGCCATGCCGCTCGACGATGCCTTCCTCGATCAGCACGTGGACGATGCGATGCACGGTCGGACGGGTGAGGCCGGTGGCGCGGACCACCTCGGCCAATGGCACACCGTCTTCGCGGCCTGCGGCAAGGATGCGCAGCACCGCGAGCGCCCGCCGGATCGCCTGCGCGCCCTGTCGCGGCTCCTCGGCGCCACCGGCGGATTTCGTTGAACGCCTCTTGTCCATATTATGGACAAGAACGCCACAATTCCCTCGACAGGGCAAGCGCGCATCTGGAGATTGCGGCCCAATCGGAATGCCATGCGAGACGTCGGGCATTCGAACTGAGTTCGTAGCGTCGCCGGGAGGTTAACATGAGATTAATCTGGATTGCCATAGCTGCCGTCACCGCAATGCTGGCCGGCCCCGCATCGGGCCAGGAATGGCCGGCGCGCAACGTCAAGCTGATCGTGCCCTATCCCGCCGGCGGCAATGTCGACAGCGCCGCGCGCATCGTCGCCGACAAGCTCCAGGAAAAGCTCGGCCAGCCCTTCATCATCGAGAACAAGGCCGGCGCCGGCGGCATGATCGCGGGCGAAGCCTTCGCGAAATCCGCGCCCGACGGCTACACGCTGTTCGTCGGCGCCAACGGCCCGGTGCTGTTCGCGACCGAGATCAACAAGCGCGACGCCTACAACTGGAAGAAGGACTTCCTCCCGATCTCGACGATCTCGATGACGCCGCTGGTGCTCGAGGTGCATCCATCGGTGCAGGCGACGAATTTCAAGGAGTTCATCGATCTCGCCAAGCGCGAGCCCGGCAAGTTGACCATGGCTTCGCCCGGCCCGGGCACCACCAACCATCTGCTCAGCGAGCTGATGCAGGAGAACCTCGGCCTGCAATGGGTCACCGCGCACTATCGCGGCAATGCGCCGGCGATCAACGATCTGCTCGGCGGCCAGGTGCAGTTCGCGTTCGACCAGCTCACGGTCAGCCTCCAGCACATCAAGGCCGGCCTGTTCCGCGCGCTTGCGGTCACCAGCCCGCACCGGCTGAAGTCGCTGCCGGACGTGCCGACCTTCGCCGAACTCGGCTACAAGGATTTCGACGGCCAGACCTTCACCGGCCTGTTCGCGCCCGCAGGCACGCCGGCGCCGATCGTGGACAAGCTGCACGAGACGCTGGTCGCGATCCTGAAAGACCCCGCCATTGCCGAGAAGTTCGAGAAGCTCGGCGGCGAGGCCATGCCGATGACGCCGGCCGAATTCAGGGCCTATCTCGAACGCGAGGACGCCAAGTGGATTCCGGTGGTGCGCAAGGCCAACATCAGGGCGGATTGATCGATGCGGATCGATCCCGCCGAGCTCGGCGCCGAGCGCATCTACCGGCTGATGACCGGCATCGTGGTGCCGCGCCCGATCGCGTGGGTCACGAGCCTGTCAGCCAAGGGCGTGCTCAACCTCGCGCCGTTCAGCGCCTTCACCTTCGTCTCGCAGAAGCCGCCGATGCTGGCCATCAGCGTCGGCCGCAAGGGCGCCGATTACAAGGACACCGCGCACAACATCCTCGACACCGAGGAGTACGTGATCCACATCGCCGATACGCCGCTGATGAATGCGGTGCACGACAGCTCTGTCGAGCATCCGCCCGAAATCAGCGAGGTCGAGCATCTCGGGCTCGAAACGCTGCCCTGCGATCTCGTCAAGGTGCGCCGGCTCGCCGCTGCACCCGTCGCGATGGAGTGCCGTTTCCGGCAGTGCCTCGAATTCGGCGACGCCAAGAGCCGGCTCATCGTCGGCGAGGTCGTGATGTTTCATCTGCGCGACGGCCTCGTGAATGACGGCAAGGTCGAAACCAGCGCGCTCGACCCGATCGCGCGGATCGGCGGCCCGCGTTACGCCCGCCTCGGCGAGATCGTGACGCTGAAGACCGTGTTCCAGACTCCCAAATCGAAAGACTGAGTGCGCGGGTCTGTCTCGGGCCCAGCTGCCTCAAGATCATTGGAGGAAATACAATGCGACTCCTGAGCTATCTCCTGGATGGTGAGCCGCGCTACGGAGCGGCCGTCGAAGGTGGCGTGATCGATCTGACGAAACGGATCGGCCGCGATTTCTCGGATGTGAAGGCGCTGATCGCAGCGAATGCGCTGTCCGATGCGCAGGAAGCGGCGGCCGGACAGAAGCCCGACTACCCGCTGGAAAAACTCGTCCTGCTGCCGCCGGTGCTGGCGCCGGAAAAGCTCTGGTGCATCGGCGTCAACTACGCCGAGCGCAACGCCGAATATAAAGACAGTTCGGACCTGCCCAAATATCCCAGCCTGTTCGTGCGCAGCATGTCCTCGATGACCGGCTCCGGCCAAGCGATCGAGAAGCCCAAGGTCTCGGACCAGCTCGATTATGAAGGCGAACTCGTCATCGTGATCGGGCAGGGCGGCCGTCACATCCCGCGCGAGCAGGCGTGGTCGCACATCTTCGGCATGACGCTCTGCAACGAGGGCACCATCCGCGACTGGCTGCGCCACGGCAAGTTCAACGTCACGCAAGGCAAGAATTTCGACCGCTCCGGCAGCATCGGCCCGTGGATCGTGACGTCTGACGAGCTCGACCCGCGAGGGCCTCTCGACATCGTCACGCGCGTCAACGGCGAGGTGCGGCAGCAGGATACGACCGAGCGGCTGATGTTCCCGTTCGATTTCCTGATCTCTTATCTCTCCACCTTCGCGACCTTGAAGCCCGGCGACATGATCGTGACGGGCACGCCGACCGGGGCGGGCGCGCGGTTCGACCCGCCGCGCTGGCTGAAGGTCGGCGATGTCGTCGAGGTCGAGTCGAGCCGCATCGGCGTGCTGCGCAACACCGTGGCCGCGGAGCAATAGATCATGCTGGATGCTGCGACGATCGAACGTCTTGCCGCGCGCCTCGACGAAGCCGAGCGCACGAAATCGCTGATCCCGATGTTCACGAAGGAGTACCCCGACTTCAGCATCGAGGACGCCTACGCGGTGCAGCGCGCCTGGACCAGGCTCCAGCTCGGCCGCGGCCGCGTCATCAAAGGGCACAAGATCGGCCTGACATCGAAGGCGATGCAGAACGCGGTCGGTATCTCCGAGCCCGACTACGGCGTGCTGTTCGCCGACATGTTCTATGCCGATGCGACGCCGATTCCGTTCGACCGTTTTCATGCGCCGCGCATCGAGGTCGAGCTTGCCTTCGTGCTGAAGGCGCCGCTGCGCGGGCCCGATTGCACCATCTTCGACGTGCTCAACGCCACCGACTACGTCACGCCCGCACTGGAAATCCTGGAGACGCGCATGCACCGCGTCGATCCGGAGACGGGCAAGGCGCGCAAAGTCATGGACACGATCTCGGACAACGCGGCCAATGCCGCGCTGGTGCTCGGCGGCCGGCCGATCCGCCCGATGGATGCCGATCTGCGCTGGATTGGCGCGCTGCTGTTCCGTAACGGCGAGGTCGAGGAGACCGGCCTTGCCGCCGGCGTGCTCAATCATCCCGCCAACGGCATCGCCTGGCTCGCCAACCGCCTCGCGCCGCATGACGAGCACCTCAACGCCGGCGAGGTCGTGCTGGCGGGTTCCTTCACGCGCCCGGTCGACATCCGCCGCGGCGACACCTTCCACGCCGACTACGGCGCCTTCGGCTCGGTGTCGTGCCAGTTCGTCTGAAGCAACAACAAACAGGGAGCGCACCATGACCGGTCAAACGCGGCGCAAGAGCATCCACATCGGCGGCTTCAAGCACGTCAATCCGATCCCGAACGCCTGCCGCATCGGCAATCTCGTGATGTCGGGCGTCATCCTCGGCCGCGATCCCGCGACCAATGCAATGCCAGAGAGTCTCGACGCCCAATGCGCCAACATGTTCGCGCATATGAAGGCGACAGTGGAGGCTGCCGGCGGCACCACCGACGACATCATCAAGATGACGGTGTGGCTGAAGGACCGCGGCAATCGCGGCCCGGTCAATGTCGAGTGGCTCAAGATGTTCCCGGACGAGCATTCGCGCCCGGCGCGCCACGCGCTGCCGATGGACAACATGGACGGCGGCGCGCTGGTGCAGTGCGACTTCACCGCCGTGATCGACTAAAGGAGTTTTGCGCATGCCGACCTATCTGCCGTTCGATCCGAACCCGCGCCGCCCGAGCAAGGCGCCGCCGCCGAAGACCGTCGACAGCCAGTTTCACGTGCTGGGGCCCATCGACAAATATCCGGAGCGTCCCGGCGCCGCCTATCGGATGCCGACCGCGACCTGGGAGGCGGCGTTGCGCATGCACAAGGCGCTCGGCATCGAGCGCGGCATCATCGTGCAGACCACGACCTACGGTGCCGACCATGCCGTCGTGCTCGACGGCCTCGCCGCCATGGGCCCGAACTATCGCGGCTGCGCCAATGCGCTGGTGTTCGCCGAGGCGAGCGACGCCTACCTCGCCAAGCTGCACGATGCCGGCGTGCGCGGCGCGCGCTTCAGCTTCCGCCAGGAGCTCGGTGCCGTGCTCTCCGATGCCGATTTCGCCCGCGCGATCGCGCGCATCCGCGAGCTCGGCTGGTACGTCAAGATCCAGCCGGAGAAGGACGGCATCATGTCGAGCGTCGCCAAGTACGAGACTCTCGACGTGCCTGTCCTGATCGACCACATGGCGCGCCCCGATCCCGGAGCCGGCAAGGCCGATCCGAATCTGCGCAAGATGCTGGAGCTGCTCGGCAAGGGCAATTTCTGGGTGATGCTGTCGCTCGGCGAGAAGACCTCGAAGACCGGGGCTCCCTACGACGACGTGATCCCGATCGCGCGCGCCTATATCGAGGCCGCTCCCGATCGCTGCGTCTGGGCCAGCGACTGGCCACATCCGGTCTCGGTGAAGCAGCCGCCCAACGATGCCGACCTGCTCGAGCTGATGTATCGCTACGCTCCGGACCAGGCGGAGCTTGAGAAGATCCTGGTGCACAATCCGGCCAAGCTGTTCGGCTTTCCGGACTAGAAGGCTCAAGGCTCGCCACGAACGCGCTGCGCTCCCTCTCCCGCTTGCGGGAGAGGGCGGGGGTGAGGGCTCTTTCCTCTAGGGGATTGTCCCATTGTGGAGACACCCTCTCCCCAGCCGTCCCCCGCACGCGGGGGAGGGAGCGCACCTTCAGTGCCGAGCCGCCTCACCTCACCGGCTGCACCGCCAGCCGGTCCCGTACCTCGGCCGCGATCTCGAACGAGCGCAGCCGCGCGGCGTGGTCGTAGATCTGCCCCGTCGTCATCAATTCGTCCGCGCCGGTTTCGGCGATCAGCGCCTTCAGCTTCGCTTCGACCACGTCGGGCGAGCCCACTGCAGAGCACGACAGCGACTGACCGACGCCGGCCTTCTCGGCCGGCGACCACAGCGCGTCCATGTCGTCGACCGGCGGCGGCAGCGGGCCCGGCGTGCCGCGGCGCAGATTGATGAACTGCTGCTGCAGCGACGAGAACATCCGCTGCGCCTCGTCGTCGGTGTCGGCGGCGAACACGTTGACGCCGATCATCGCATAGGGCTTGTCGAGCTGCGAAGAGGGCTCGAACCGCGCGCGATATTCGCGCAGCGCCGGCATCATCATCTGCGGCGCGAAATGCGAGGCGAACGCAAAGGGCAGCCCGAGCATCGCGGCAAGCTGCGCACCGAACGTGCTCGATCCCAGGATCCAGAGCGGCACCTTGGTCCCCATGCCGGGCACGGCGCGGATCGCCTGGTTCGGCTGCACGTCGCCGAGCAGCGCCTGCAGCTCCAGCACGTCATGCGGAAAGTTCTCGGAGGTGGTGGCGAGGTCGCGCCGCAGCGCCCGCGCCGTGAACTGGTCGGTGCCAGGCGCCCGGCCGAGCCCGAGATCGATCCGCCCGGGATAGAGCGATTCCAGCGTGCCGAACTGCTCGGCGATGACGAGCGGCGAATGGTTCGGCAGCATGATCCCGCCGGAGCCGACGCGGATCGTCTTGGTCCCGCCCGCGACATGCCCGATCACGACCGACGTCGCCGCGCTCGCGATCCCCGTCATGTTGTGATGCTCGGCCAGCCAGAACCGTTTGTAGCCCCACGCCTCGGCATGCCGGGCAAGGTCGAGCGAGTTGCGGAAAGCCTGCGCCGCATCGCCGCCCTGGCGGATGGGAGCGAGGTCGAGCACGGAGAAGGAGATCATGCGGGGGCACCTGAAGTGGAGGATCTGCGCGATGATGCGCGTGTGCAAGGGTCACATGTAGTGTTGGGAAGACATGGCCGCCCAACAGTTCGAGCTGCCCGCATGGCCGTTCACAACACTGTTATTGCGACCGATGGTCCCCTCCCTCTCAACTGGGCGTTCTGCGCCTGTTGTTGTAGCTTGTGCGAGCAAGAGCCCCGTTGCCGGGAGGACCTGACATGACCAACGTCGCACTCGACCGCCGCAGCCTTCTCGCCGCCGGCGGCACCGTCCTCGCAACCGGGGTCTTGGTATCAGCCTTCCCCGGCCTCCTGGTGCCGGCGCGCGCGGACGGCCTCGCACCGACCCAGTCGATGTCGGGCGGGGCGAACAATTACCGCAAGGGCGCGGCGATCGTAGAGCGGATCGGCAAGGGCGGCTTCTGGATGAGCGGCACCGTCCGCCGCGCCGGCGACGGCGCGCCGCTCGCCGGGCAGCGCATCCAGATCTGGGCCCACACGGTCGAAGGGCAGGAGCACGAGCCGCAGAGTCATGGCGCCACGCTCACCGACAAGGACGGCAAGTTCCGGCTCGAGATGCCGCAGATCATTCCGATCTTCGGCCAGCCGCATGGCCACCTCGCCTATGACAGCGGCGAATTCAAAACCGTGTTCCTGCGGCCGGTGATGCGGAGCGCCAAGGAAACCAGCCTCGAGGCGCACTTCGTGCTGCAGCCGGCCTGAGCTGACTCTGCAAATGAGGGAATGGAAATCGGCCCGGGCGGTCTTGATCTGGGTCGCGCTTGTCCTTGCCATTGGCGTGCCGATCGCCGCTGCTGCGGCAAGCGAGCAGCTCGCATGGCGCGGCCCGGTATACATTCTCGCCGGCTTTGCCGGGATCATCGCGCTCGGCCTCGTGCTGGTGCAGCCGCTGCTGATCGGCGGATATCTGCCTGGCCTGCCGGCCTATCGCGGACGACGCGCCCATCACTGGATCGGCGGTGCGCTGGCGGTGGCGGTGGTGATCCACGTCGCCGGCCTCTGGTTCACCAGCCCGCCCGACATGATCGATGCCCTGACCTACACATCGCCGACGCCGTTCTCTCCCTTCGGCGTGACCGCGATGTGGGCCATCTTCATCATTGCGGTTCTGGCGCTGCTGCGCCGGCGGTTGGGACTGCGGCTGCGAACCTGGCGCATCGTCCATATCCCCCTCGCGATCGTCATCGTCGCAGGCAGCGTGGTGCACTGCCTGCTGATCGAGGGGACGATGGAGACGATCTCGAAGGCGGCGCTGTGCGCGCTCGTCCTAGCGGCGACCGTAAAGGTCATGATCGACCTCTGGAGACGACGGACGCTGCGCGGCGAGAGTGTTCCGCGGCACTAAACGCGCCGAATTGACCGCGCGTCGCAGACCTGCTTGATCGAACACATTGAGCGTCACTCATTGGGCGACGTCAGCGCCGGTGTGCTCTGCTTGCCGCAGATGGCGAGGGCGCATATCCTTGCGCAATGGCCGCCAGCGATCCCGATCTGAAAGCCTTCCTGCTTGCCACACCGTTCTTCGGCGGTCTCCCGGAGCCGAGCCTCGACCTCCTGATTTCAATGCTGGTCGAGCGCCGCTTCGATGCCAACGCGACCGTCGTCGCTGAGGGCGAGCCGGGACGCTCGATGTTCATCGTCAAATCCGGTCGGCTGGCGGTGAGCAAACGGGCCGGTTCGGGCAGTGTCATCCCGCTTTCCGGCCTGGAGCCTGGCGATTTCTTCGGTGAAATGACGCTGATCGAAATGCAGAACCGCTCCGCCACGGTGGTCGCGGAGGCACCGACGGTGCTGTACGAGTTGACGGCCCAGAAGCTCTACGCTTGCTACAAGGCCGATATCCACGCCTATGTGATCGTTCTGCAGAACATCAATCGCGAGCTGTGCCGACGGCTGCGACGGGCGGACGAGCGGTTCGCGACACTGCAGGTGGGTGCCTCAATTGATCATGCGCAGGACGTGTAAAACCCTTGCGAAACCATCATGTTTCGCACTGAGCAAGGCTCGATAGGTCCTGGAAATCACGACTTGTCGTGCGCGTACTTCTCCAAGACCAGCCGCTCATATTCATCTCGCACGGCTCTTCGCGAAACATGCCCTTTCCGGTCTTTGGCGATTTTCAGAAGGTCGGGATCAGTCGGTGCCCTCGACGTCCGCCTGAATCTCGCAAAGAACCGGGTCGGAGGTGACGATGTCCTTCCAAACAGCCGGTCAAACCATTCCATGGTGTCCTCCCGGACGGACCGCAGGTTACGATATTATCACCATGAATTTAGGGGTCAAAAGGACAGCGTGACTGCATCTTTGCGGAGAGCGCCACCGCAAGCGGATATCGATCCCAACGATTTTGACCCGTCGGCAAAACACCCTTTCTCTCGCAGACCCCCGTCAACCCCCTTCCACAAAAATATTCCGCTTTACCGAAATTCGGAATTGCGGCATATTCCCGCCATCCCGGCCCAAGGAGAGGGGCGATCGTACGTCGTCACGAACGTGGGCCGGGGTGCGGTGGACGCGACAGCGCCGGGCATGCGAGGTGGGACCAGGGCGAGATGAACCTCGTGAGGGCCCGACTGCGTGCGGACGAACGGCGCTCAGGTCCGGCGAAGCCCTTGGGCGGAGCCGGGCCGCTGCGTACGGCGAAACCGCGTGGTCCCGACCGTCGTTGCTACGGTCAAGCCTTGCGGAGATGGGTCGGGGCTCAACCGGGGCTCGGGACATCGCCAATTCGCGAGGTGACGGAGGCCAGAAGGAACTCGGCTCCGGGGAGAGCGCGCATAAGCCGTCAAACCATCGCGCAGGGAAGGCCGGGTGTTTTCCGGCCCACCTGTTGTCCCGCTTGCGCATTTGCGTGTGCAAATTCTTCGCGCGGCGGATCATGGGTGCCAGCCGGCACCCGGCCTTCCCTGCGCTCTCTTCACATGGAGAGGGGTCAAGGAAACCAGCAAAACTCGGACGCTTCGCGCCGCGAGAATGCTGCTTCATGTGTGAGCGCAGGAATGACCGAGCTTTCTCGCCTCGCCGGTGCCGCTCGAGGATCAGCGGCGTGCGGCGATCGCCGTCAGCTCCAGCTTGACGCCCGGGCCGAGATCCGCGACGCCGATCGCGGCACGCGCCGGCAGATGGTCCGCGGTGAAAGTGCGCTTCCACACCTGGTTGAACGCTGCCTTGTCGGTGAGATCAGCCATGAAGATGGTCACCTGCAGAACGCAGGAGAGATCGGATCCGGCCCCATCAAGCAGGGTCTTCAACTGGCGCAGCACATCGTCGGCCTGGCCCGCCATGTCGAGCCCCGGATCCTCGGGAACGATACCGCCGAGATAGAGTACGCCGTTATGCTCGACGATCTCGTGGAGCAGTCCTTCATAGGGCAGGGAACGTTTGATCACGATGGCATCCGGGAGTTGCGGGCTCGCTGGCCAGGCGCAGGGCTTTGTTTCAATAAGGCGTGCTTCAATGGGGGAAGCTGGTGCTGCCAGACAGGATTGAACTGTCGACCTCTCCATTACCAATGGAGTGCTCTACCACTGAGCTACGGCAGCATGTGCTGGTGAAAGAATCGGGCGCCCGAAGGGGCCTACCAAGCGGGCCGATATCTGCCACAAGCCCCCCTCCTGTGCAAGCATGCAAGCCCCGCCAGAATGAGAAAATCGAGCCGATATCGGGGCCAAAATGCCCCATTTGATGGGAAATCACAGACTTTCCGCCGATTCGGGGCCCGATATCCCGGCCAACTGGCCAGTTGCCCGGGATGCTGGACTTGCTCCATTTCGCGTTTCGCACGATCGGATCGCGTCGGCCTCTTGAGCTGCCACACTTCGATGGCATCCTGTGCCGGATTTCCGTGAATGGACCTTTGATGACCGACCAGAACGACAAGAGCGCGAGCCAGGCGCGGGCGTCCCGGGACGACCGCCTGAAATCGGCGCTGCGCGAGAATCTGAAGCGGCGGAAGATGCAGGCGCGCGAACGCGCCGCAAGCACCGACCCCTCGCAGAACGACGATGGTTCCCTAGATGAGGGGGCCGCTGGCAAGACCGGTAATTGAAGGCGGGCGGCTGGAATTTTTGGAGTGCATGAGGTGGCCATGGGGCAGGACGAACCGCAACGAACCGACCGTGACGCGCAGCTGTCGCGCTTCATTCGCCCCGAGCAGACCTTTCCGGCGCTGACGCCGGCCGAGATCGAACGGATCAGGCACTTCGGCGAAATCCGCACCTTCGTGGATGGCGAGTTGCTGTTCGAGACCGGCAAGCCCGGCCCCGGCATGTTCGTCCTGCTGAAGGGCCTTGTCGCGATCACCCAGCGCGACGGTCTCGGTCACGTCACCCCGGTGATCGACCAGGGGCCGGGGCAATTCCTGGCCGAACTCAGCCAGCTCTCCGGCCGGCCTGCGCTGGTCGACGGCCGCGCCAAGGGCGATGTCGAGACGCTGCTGCTGCCACCGGACCGGCTGCGCGCGCTGCTGGTCGCCGAGGCCGAGCTCGGCGAGCGCATCATGCGGGCGCTGATCCTGCGCCGGGTCAACCTGATCCAGGACGGCGCCGGCGGCCCCGTGCTGATCGGACCGTCGAACTCCGCCGGCGTGGTGCGGTTGCAGGGGTTCCTCACCCGCAACGGCCAGCCGCATCATCTGCTCGACCCCGATCGCGATCGCGATGCGGCTGAACTGATCGCGCGCTATTTGCCGAAGCCCGAAGACTGGCCGCTGGTCGTCACTGCCGATGGCGCGGTGCTGCGCAATCCGAACGAGACCGAGCTCGCGCGCGCCATCGGCATGATCGGCGGCGCGAAGGGTGACCGCATCTACGACGTTGCGGTCGTCGGCTGCGGACCCGCAGGGCTCGCCACCGCCGTGTATGCCGCGTCCGAAGGGCTGTCGGTCGCGGTGCTGGATACCCGCGCCTTCGGCGGCCAGGCCGGCGCCAGCGCGCGGATCGAGAACTATCTGGGCTTTCCGACCGGCATCTCGGGCCAGGCCCTGACCGCGCGCGCCTTCACCCAGGCGCAGAAATTCGGCGCCGACATCATGATTCCGGTGACGGTGAGGTCGCTCGACTGCACGCGCAAGGACGGCGCGTTCTCGGTGGCGCTCGACGGCTGCGATCCCCTGCGCTCGCGCGCAGTGGTGGTCGCGAGCGGCGCGCGCTATCGGCGGCCTGACATCGCCAGCCTCGACAAGTTCGAGGGACGCGGCGTCTGGTACTGGGCTTCGCCGGTCGAGGCGCGGCTCTGCGCCGGCGAGGAAGTCGCGCTGGTCGGTGCCGGCAATTCGGCAGGGCAGGCGGCCGTGTTCCTGTCGGGGCATGCGAAGCGCGTGCTGATGATCATCCGCGGCGGCGGCCTCGGCGCCAGCATGTCGCGCTATCTCATCGAGCGCATCGAAGCGACGCCGAACATCGAATTGATGTTCAACACCGAGATTACCGCGCTCGAGGGCGACGAGGCCGCGCTGCTGCGGCGCATTCGCTGGAAGAGCCGGTTGTCGGACGACGAGGATTCTGCCGACATCCGTAATCTCTTCCTGTTCGTCGGCGCCGATCCAGCCACCTCCTGGCTCGATGGCTGCGGCGTGACGCTCGATCGCGGCGGCTTCGTCGTGACAGGTGCGCAGTCCGAACAGAACCAGGGCAAGCTGGTGGCGCCGCTGGAAACCTCCGTGCCCGGCGTCTACGCCGTCGGCGACGTCCGCTCCGGCTCGGTCAAGCGCGTCGGCGGCGCCATCGGCGAGGGCGCGCAGGTCGTCGCCTCCCTGCACGGCTATCTCGGCGACGTCGCAAAACCGGCGCTTTAGGCAAGGAGAAGACAAGCGAATGGCAAGTCAAATGGGACTTGCCATTGCGCCACATCCTGCAGACTATCCCCTCATCCTGAGGAGCGCGCCTGAGCGCGCGTCTCGAAGGATGAAGGCCCGGAACGACGACCCGGGCCTTTCATGGTTCGAGACGCGTGCTTCGCACGCTCCTCACCATGAGGATCCAAACACAACAAATTTTTCAAGGGAGGACCAAATGGCTGAAATCGTCGTGCTGTACAAGACACCCAAGGACGCTGCCGCCTTCGACAAGTACTATGCCGAGACGCACATCCCGCTCGCCAAGAAACTTCCCGGGCTGAAGAAATACGCTGTCAGCAAGGGGCCGGTCGCATCTCCCGCAGGTCCTTCCGGGATCCATCTCGTCGCCATTCTCACCTTCGACAGCGTGGCCGACATTCAGGCGGCATTCGCCAACCCCGAAGGCAAGGCAACCGGCGCCGACGTGCCCAAGTTCGCCAGCGGCGGTGCCGACCTCTTGATCTTCGACACCAAGGAAGTGTGAAGGATCGATTCGACTTTCGTCGGAAATGGTCGTCCGCCGTGACGGCGACGCGAAAAAATCGGCCACGCGTTTGTCGATTCGCACGATAACGCATGGCCGCGCCTCTGCATCTGACGACAACGCAGGTGGCAATCCCATGAGGACCGTAATACTACTCTCAACATCTCAATGCGGAGAATAGGAGAGATGTCATGGTCCTTGGGTTGAGTCTGCCCGCCCTTACGCTGATCCATGTCATCATCAGCCTGATCGCCATCGTCGCCGGCCTCGTCGTGATGTTCGGCCTGCTCGGCTCGAAGCCGATGCCGGGCCTCACCGCGATCTTCCTGCTGACCACGATCCTCACCAGCGCCACCGGCTTCCTGTTTCCGTTCAAGGAGCTGCTGCCCTCGCATATCATCGGCATCATCTCGCTAGTGCTGCTCGCGATCGCCTGCGTCGCGCTGTACGGCATGAAGCTCGCCGGAGTCTGGCGCCCGGTCTATATCGTGACCGCGATGATCTCGCTCTATTTCAACGTCTTCGTGCTGGTCATCCAGTCGTTCCTGAAGGTGCCGGCGCTTGCCGCGCTCGCACCGGCCGTGCCGCCGGCGCCGCCGTCCGGTCCGGTGTTCGCCGTGGTGCAGGGCATCGTTCTGGTGTTCTTCGTGGTGCTGACCATCGGCGCCTGGCGCCGGTTCAGACCGATGGCGCTCGCCTGACCGTTCGCACGCGCGACGCATTCACGCGTCATTCCGGGGCGTCGCGCAACGATGAGCTCTGGTGCGCAATCGCGCACCTGAGAATCTCGATTTAACGATCTCCAGATTCCGGGTTCACGCGTCGCGTGCCCCGGAAATGACTCTCTCACTACAGGAGCCCCCACCATGCCCACCATCACCACCAAAGACGGCGTCGAGATATTCTACAAGGATTGGGGCGCCGGCCAGCCGATCGTGTTCAGCCACGGCTGGCCGCTGTCGTCGGACGACTGGGATGCGCAGATGCTGTACTTCGTGACGCGCGGCTACCGCGTCATCGCCCATGACCGCCGCGGCCACGGCCGCTCGGCGCAGGTCGCCGACGGCCACGACATGGATCACTATGCCGACGATCTCGCCGCGCTCACCGCCCATCTCGACCTCAAGAACGCCATCCATGTCGGCCATTCCACCGGCGGCGGCGAGGTCGTGCACTACATCGCGCGCCACGGCGAGAGCCGGGTGGCGAAAGCCGCGATTCTCTCTGCCGTGCCGCCGCTGATGGTGCAGACCGCGGCCAATCCCGGCGGCCTGCCGAAGAGCGTGTTCGACGATCTCCAGAAGCAGCTCGCCGCCAGCCGCACGCAATTCTATCGCGACCTCCCCGCCGGCCCGTTCTACGGCTACAACCGCCCCGGCGCACAGCCGTCGGAAGCGGTGATCCAGAATTGGTGGCGCCAGGGCATGATGGGCGGCGCCAAGGCCCATTACGATGGCATCGTCGCGTTCTCGCAGACCGACTTCACCGAGGATCTCAAGAAGATCAACGTGCCGGTGCTGGTGATGCACGGCGACGACGACCAGATCGTGCCTTACGCCGACTCCGCGCCGCTCTCGGCCAAGCTGCTCAAGAAGGGCATCCTGAAGACCTACAAGGGCTTTCCGCACGGCATGCCGACCACGCACGCTGAGACCATCAACGCCGACCTGCTGGCGTTCTTCAGGGAGTGAGTGACTCCTACCCTCCCCTTGCGGGGCAGTGCCATCGCATGTGAGGTGTGAGGCACCGACTGCTTCGACAGCGTCATGGCCGGGCTTTTCCCAACCATCCACGCGTTTCCACGCAGCACAAGAACGTGGATGCCCGGGACAAGCCCGGGATGACGACCTCTGCAAAATGTGCACATGCGATGGCCCTGCCTTGCGGGGGAGGGTCTCACATTTCGCTGCGCTCCATGTGAGCCGACCCTCCCCCTCCAGGGCAGGGTTTGCCATCTCACCCAGCTCTCGTCGCCGACGCGCATGGCGTCGGTGGTGATCATGGCGACGAGCCGCGCTTTATGTCGGTCCGGCTTGGTGCGTGCGCGCCGCGACACGTCCGCTGCCGCCGCGATGTCGACGGTGGTGGCCTCGAAGCCGCGCTCCAGGAACAGGGTCATCGCCGCGCGGCTCGGCCGCTCGCGGGTCACCGCCGCTTGCGCTGGCGCAGGCCGGTTGCGGACGGAGATTTCTCCCCTGCGGACAATGACTTGACGCCTTTGCCGGCGAGCTTCGAAGCCTTCAAATCGTTTCACCTCTTGCAAACTTGCACTCAGTGCACATTTAGACCGGTCGCGGGCCTCTTCCATCCCTGAAAGCCGCGGAGACATGGCATGACCGACTGGACCACGGCAGGCATTCCCTCACTCAGCGGCAAGACCGTCGTCGTGACGGGAGCGACGGGCGGCCTCGGTTACGAGACGGCGATGGCGCTCGCGGGCGCCGGTGCCGTCGTCATACTCACCGGACGCAATGACGCAAAGGGCCTGCGGGCGATCGAAGGCATTTGCGAGCGGTTTCCCGACGCCCTGATCGCCTATGAGCATCTCGACCTCGCAAGCCTTGCCTCCATCGCCAATTTCGTCGGGCGCTTTGCCGCCGACAACGAACGGCTCGATCTCCTCGTCAACAATGCCGGCGTGATGGCACTGCCGAAGCGGCAGCAGACGGAGGATGGTTTCGAGATGCAGCTCGGCACCAACTATCTCGGTCACTACGCCCTGACGGCGCGGCTGTTGCCGCAGCTTCGCCGTGCCAAGGCGCCCCGCATCGTCAATCTCTCGAGCCTTGCCCACCGCTCCGGTGCGATCAATTTCGACGATCTGCACAGCAGGCGTTCCTATCGTCCCTGGCGCGCCTACCGCCAATCCAAGCTGGCGATGCTGATGTTTGCGCTGGAGCTGCAGCGTCGCAGCCTTGCCGCCGGCTGGGGCCTGACGAGCGTTGCCGCCCATCCCGGCTACGCGCGGACCGACCTCCTCGCCAACGGGCCGGGCACCGACACGGTCCAGGGGCGGCTTGACCGACTGTTACGGCCGTTGATCAGCCAGTCCGCAGCCGAAGGCGCGCTGCCCACGCTGTTTGCGGCGACCTCTCCGGACGCCGAGCCCGGCAGCTATTACGGTCCAAACGGGTTCTACGAGTTGAAGGGACCACCCGGGCCGGCGAGCATCATGCCGCAGGCGAAGGACCTCGCTGCCGCGGCCATGCTGTGGGATGCCTCGGCAGCACTGACAGGCGTATCCTTCGACGAGATCGCGGCCGCCGCATGAGTCGCGAGGCCGCTGGAGACATTCCGATGAAGGTCATCATCTTCGGCGCGACCGGCATGGTGGGGCAGGGCGTTTTGCGCGAATGCCTGATTGATCCCGATATCGACCGCGTGCTCGTGGTCGGGCGCAGCCCGACAGGCGTGCGCGAGGCCAAGCTCATCGAGATCATCCACGAGGATTTTCTGAATTATTCAGCGATCGAAGCCCAGCTCACCGGATACGACGCCTGCTT
Organism: Bradyrhizobium sp. CCBAU 51765; assembly: GCF_015291725.1. Lineage (GTDB taxonomy): Bacteria > Pseudomonadota > Alphaproteobacteria > Rhizobiales > Xanthobacteraceae > Bradyrhizobium > Bradyrhizobium liaoningense. Next base: position 7,930,415 of record NZ_CP030038.1, on the reverse strand, counting down.
CTTCTGCCTCGGCGTCTCCTCAATCGGCATGAGCGAGGAGCGCTACCGCCACCTCACCCATGATCTCACGCTCGCGGCCGCGACGACGCTGGCGCGGCTCAATCCCCAGATGGTCTTCACCTATGTCACCGGCGCCGGCACCGATTCCACCGAGCAGGGCTCGCGGATGTGGGCGCGGGTCAAGGGCAAGACCGAGAACGACCTGCTCAAGCTGCCGTTCAAAGCCGCCTACATGTTCCGGCCCGGCGCGATCCAGCCCCTGCACGGCGCCCGGTCCAAGACCCCCTGGGTGCAGGCTGTCTATGCCGTGAGCGGGCCGCTCTGGTCGGTGCTGCGCCGGATCTCGCCGCGGCTCGTGACCTCGACCGAGCAGATCGGCCGCGCCATGATCCGCGTGGCCCGGGAGGGGTATCCGCGCAGGGTGCTTGAGATGGAGGATATCAATAGCCTCTGACCTGCCGGCCGGTTAGTTTGCGCGGAAATTTAGGGACCCTCACGCGTTGAGCCCATACCCCTCCAATGGAGAAGCGTCGGAAATGTCGCCCCAGCTCAAACTGATCGCGCTCGACGCCGACGACCTCGCCGTGATCTCGACCCATGTCCAGGACGCCCGAGTCCAGACCTCCGACATCATCTGGCGGCAGGGCGAGAAGCGGCTCGTGGTCGGAATGAGCCGGCTGGACTGGGAGCAGACATTGGAGGGCGAAGCCGAACCGCGCCGGCTGGTCGCCGCGCTCCGTTTCGACCGTGTGCTCGCCTGCAAGTCGCGCAACATCGATCTCGCCGCGCCGGACAAGGTGCTGGACCTCGTCGGCATTGAATTTCACTCCCAGGACGGGCGCCATGAGGAGCCCGGCGGCAGCGCCCTGCTTCTGTTCGCCCAGGGCGGCGCCATCCGCCTCGATGTCGAGTGCCTGGAATGCGAACTGACCGACCTCGGGGACGACGCACTGGGAACGGGGATCGAGGGGGAGGGGTGAAGTGGCCGGTATACCAGTCGAATGGGCTGAGGCCCTCGCCGGAACGGCATCTGCCGAGGGTTGACGCAGCTTCCCCGCCGCGCCATTGAGCAGGGGACCCGGTGCGCCGATCCGCCCCCAAAATACCAGCCAGAAGCCAAGCGAAACATGCCCGTTCGCCTCGACCGCAGCAGCGCCGATTTTGACCAGCGATTCGCCGCCTTCCTCGCCGCCAAGCGCGAGGCTTCGGCCGATGTCGAGGCCGCCGCGCGCGCGATCGTCGACGACGTGGCCAGGCGTGGCGATGCCGCCCTGCTCGAAGCCACGGCCAAGTTCGACCGGCTCACGCTGGATGCATCCTCCTTGCGCGTCTCCGCTGCCGAGATCGAGGCCGCTGAGAAGGCCTGCGATGGCGCGACGCTGGATGCGCTCAAGCTCGCGCGGGACCGCATCGAGACCTATCACCGCCGTCAGCTTCCAAAGGACGAGCGCTTCACCGACCCGCTCGGCGTCGAGCTCGGCTGGCGCTACACCGCGATCGAATCCGCCGGCCTCTACGTGCCCGGCGGCACCGCGGCGTATCCGTCCTCGGTGCTGATGAACGCGGTGCCCGCGAAAGTCGCCGGCGTTTCGCGCCTCGTGATGGTGGTGCCTTCGCCGGACGGCAAGCTCAATCCGCTGGTGCTGGCGGCCGCGCATCTCGGCGGCGTCACCGAGATCTACCGTGTCGGCGGCGCGCAGGCCGTCGCCGCGCTCGCGCACGGCACCGCGACGATCGCGCCGGTCGCAAAGATCGTCGGCCCCGGCAACGCCTATGTCGCCGCCGCCAAGCGGCTGGTGTTCGGCAAGGTCGGTATCGACATGATCGCCGGTCCCTCGGAGGTGCTGGTGATTGCCGACGACACCGGCAATGCCGACTGGATCGCCGCCGACCTGCTGGCGCAGGCCGAGCACGATGCCAGCGCGCAGTCGATCCTGATCACGGACTCGGCACGCCTTGCCGCCGACGTCGAAAAGGCGGTCGAGGCGCAGTTGAAGACGCTGCCGCGCGCGGCGATTGCAGGCAGCTCCTGGGCCGATTTCGGCGCCATCATCATGGTGAAGAACCTTGCCGAGGCGATCCCGCTCGCCGATGCCATCGCTGCCGAGCATCTCGAGATCATGACCACCGATCCGGAGGCGCTCGCCGAAAAGATCCGTAACGCCGGCGCGGTGTTCCTGGGACCCCATACGCCCGAGGCGATCGGCGATTATGTCGGCGGCTCCAATCACGTGCTGCCGACGGCGCGCTCGGCGCGATTTTCCTCCGGGCTCTCGGTGCACGACTTCATCAAGCGCACCTCGATCCTGAAATGCGGACCCGATCAATTGCGTGCGCTGGGTCCGGCCGCGATGACGCTGGGCAAGGCGGAGGGGCTGGATGCCCATTCGCGTTCGATTGGATTGCGCCTCAATCTGTCATGACAAAGCCGCCCGAACAGGACGACTCAACCAATCGCATCGTCGCGGTCACGCTCGACGAGGACTCGATCGGCCGTTCCGGGCCCGACATCGAGCATGAGCGGGCGATCGCGATCTATGATCTGATCGAACAGAATCTGTTCGCGCCCGAGGGCGCGGAGGGCAAGGGCCCGTTCACGCTGCATATCGGCATCACCGGCAACCGATTGATGTTCGACATCCGCCGCGAGGACGGCTCGCCTGTCGTCGCGCATCTGTTGTCGCTGACGCCGTTCCGGCGGATCGTGAAGGACTATTTCATGATCTGCGACAGCTACTACCAGGCGATCCGCACCGCGACCCCCGACAAGATCGAGGCCATCGACATGGGCCGCCGCGGCATTCATGACGAGGGATCGCGCACGCTCCAGGAGCGACTGAAGGGCAAGGTGCGGGTCGACTTCGAGACCTCGCGCCGCCTGTTTACGCTCATTACTGTCCTTCATTGGAAAGGCTAAACGCGGATGGCTGCGCCCCCACGCGCACGCGATCCGCAATCGGTGCTGTTCGCCTGCGCAATGAACAGCGTGCGCTCGCCGATGGCCGAGAGCCTGTTGCTGCACATGTTTCCGCAGGGCCTCTATGTGAAGTCGGCCGGCACCAGGAAGGGTGAGCTCGATCCGTTCGCAGTGTCCGTGATGGCCGAGCTCGGCCAGGACATCTCGGCTCACAAGCCGCAGACCTTCGAGGAGCTGGAGGACTGGGAGGGGCTGAATTTTGACCTCATCATCACGCTCTCGCCCGAGGCGCATCACAAGGCGCTGGAGCTGACGCGGACACTCGCGGCCGAGGTCGAGTACTGGCCGACGCAGGATCCCACCACCATCGAAGGCAGCCGCGACCAGAAGCTCGCCGCCTATCGCGAGGTCTGCGATCAGCTCTTGATGCGTATCCGCCGGCGCTTCGCCAAGTCGGGCGCGGCCTCAGGGTGATCTCGTGCCCCCCGCGCAGCGCAGCGTGCAACGATGCGCTGCGGAGCCGAGGGCCCGTCTCATGCCGCGCCGGGTCCGGGGCCTTCCGTAACACCCGCGTCACAGAGCGCAGGCACAGGCATGTCGGACACCTCGAATCACCAAACCCCCGGTTCCCGGGTTGTGAAATCAGCCCCCTTCCGATAGGTTCCGCGCGCAATTCACCCCTCTGCTTCATCCCGCAAATCACCTGATGCTCGGCCGCCCCAAATTCGTACTTGCCTCCGGCTCGCCGCGCCGCCTGTCGCTGCTCAACCAGGCCGGCATCGAGCCCGACGCGCTCCGGCCGGCCGATGTCGACGAGACGCCGAAGCGGGGCGAGCTGCCGCGTGCCTGCGCCAACCGCCTCGCCCGGGCCAAGGCCGATGCGGCGCTGAAATCGGTGCAGCTGGACGACGAGCTGCGCGGCGCCTTCATCCTCGCCGCGGACACTGTGGTGGCGGTCGGTCGGCGCATCCTGCCCAAGGCCAATCTGGTCGATGAAGCCGCGCAATGCCTGCGGCTGCTGTCGGGCCGCAACCACCGCGTCTACACCGCGATCTGCCTCGTCACGCCGCGCGAGGCGTTCCGCCAGCGCCTGGTCGAGACCCGCGTGCGCTTCAAGCGTCTGTCGGAGGAGGACATCCAGGCCTATATCGGTTCAGGCGAATGGCGCGGCAAAGCCGGCGGCTACGCCGTGCAGGGCATCGCCGGCTCCTTCGTGGTGAAGATGGTGGGCTCCTACACCAACGTCGTCGGCCTGCCGCTGTACGAGACCACGACGCTGCTCGGCGGCGAAGGTTTTCCGATCCGCTTCGGCTGGCTCAACACCACCACCGTGTGAGCCGAAGGCGGCGGCCCGAACAAAACCGCGAAAACAACCCCATGCACAGTAGAGGGGGCCGCCACGGCTCCCTGCGCCGCCGCCCCGGGAACCCGTTTGTCGACAGGCGCTTGAAGCCGTTCACCTCGTGTAAGCTGCCGACCTCATGAATGACCAAGTCGAAAAGCCCGCCGGCCCGCGGAAGGCCTGCCCGATTTGCGGCAAGCCGCAGTCGGAAAAGACCCGCCCGTTTTGCTCGTCCCGCTGCCGCGACGTCGATCTGAACCGCTGGCTGAAGGGCTCCTATGTCATCCCCGGCCGTGATGACGACGTCGACGACGTAGAATAGACGAATAATTCCAATCGCTTGCAGACCAAATCGGCCAGTCGCAACCGGGCCACCCCACCTTGTGCACAGCCGGGCCGCGCCCGGCGAAGCCTCTTGGCGAAGCCGGGTGGACAGGCCGCCCCGAGCCCACTATAAACCGCCCGCTCGATGGGCTTTGGCCCCTCTCTTGGAGCACGCCCAGGTAGCTCAGTTGGTAGAGCATGCGACTGAAAATCGCAGTGTCGGTGGTTCGATTCCGCCCCTGGGCACCATTTCCCTGACATCCCCGAGATGTGGCTTCCCCCGAGCCACGACCCTCGTTCGCTATACGTGGCCCGCGGCCGCTGATATGATCCTTGGACGGTAAACGGCAGCTCGCCACCAACTCTTCTGCGATGCCGGCCTTCTGATCGGACCTCGATCCCGCTCGCGCCCTTTCGCATTGCCTCGACAACAACGCTGAACAAATTCGTCAACGGCTGCCGCGTCCCCGCTCACATTGGGAGATGTGCCATGGCTGCATCGGACTGGCGTCTCGAAGGGGAATGGATGAAGAACTGCACCTGCGCGTTTGGCTGTCCCTGCGATTTCAATGCGCGGCCGACCCAAGGCTATTGCAAGGGATTGGTCGCCATGCGGATCGCCAAGGGACATTTCGAAGGGACCAGGCTCGATGGTCTCTGCTTTGCGATCACGGTCGATTTCCCTGGCCCGCTGCATGAGGGCAACGGGACAATCCAGCCCATCATCGACGAACGCGCCACGGCGGAGCAACGTCAGGCGTTGTTCGATATCTTCTCCGGCAAGCATTCGGCCGAAGGCACGCTTTTCCACATCGTCAGCATGATCGTTACCAAGATCCACGATCCGGTGTTCGCGCCGTTCGAGTTTTCCTTCGACAAGGACGGACGCGTCGCAAGTCTCGTCGCCAGGGGCGTGCTTGAGACCGATGTTGAGCCGATCAAGAATCCGGTGACCGGTGATCCGCACCGCATCCAGGTGGTCATGCCCGAGGGGTTCGAACATCGGGCGGCCGAGGTCGCATCCGCCAACATCCGCTCCACCGGCGCGATCCCGTTCGAGACCCGCGGTACGCACAGCTCGCTCGCCAATGTCGTGCAGACGCCTGACGGCGTTGCGGCATGATGCGGCGCTGACACCGGCACAAGATCTCGGTGTCAGCTCCTCATCGCTACGGACAAGTCGATGCACGGACGTGCGATACTGGAACATCTGCTCCACCGCGATCGCTTGATCGTCGCGATCGGGACCGCCGCCGTGGCGGCGCTCGCCTGGGCCTATCTCGCGGGCGGCGCCGGCATGGACACCGACATGATGGCCGAGATGCCGGACATGGCCCCGATGCCGTGGACGCTGCGCTCTGCCGTGCTGCTGTTTGCGATGTGGTGGGTGATGATGATCGCGATGATGGCGCCGAGCGCGGGGCCCACGGTCCTCTTGTATGCGACGATCAGGCACAAGGACGAGACTGCCTCCCGCGCGGCAATCGATGCCTGGATCTTTCTCGCCGGGTACCTCGTGACATGGGCTGGGTTCAGTCTCGCTGCCGTCCTGGCACAATGGGCACTTGAACGCCTTGGCCTCCTGTCGATGGCGATGGCAAGCACCAGCGCGGTTCTGGGCGGCGGCATCTTGCTAGCCGCGGGGCTTTACCAGTTCACGCCGCTCAAGCGCGCCTGCCTGCGGTACTGCGAGAGCCCGCTGTTGTTTCTCAGCCGGCATTGGCGGCCCGGCACGCACGGGGCATTCCGCATGGGGCTGCGCCACGGCAGCTACTGCGTCGGCTGCTGTTGGTTTCTGATGGCCTTGCTGTTTGTCGGCGGCGTGATGAACCTGGTCTGGATCATCGGCCTCATGCTCTATGTCGCCGGCGAGAAGCTGCTGCCGTTCGGCCGAAGATTGAGCTATGCGGCAGGTGCGATCCTCATCCTGTCCGGGGCGATCGTTATTGCGCGCGCGGTGTGAGGCCCGATACCGCGAGCGCTGCTGAAGCGCGATGAGACGGGGATGTATCGTCGTCGCGCTCTGGATGCTTGTTTGAGGATGATCCTTTCGGAAAATTGCTGCGCACTTTCTCTGGATCATGCTCCAAGATACTGCACCCTTGCAGAAGGGCGTCGCCGCGCCCTGAAACGCATCAGCTTTGACGGGCAAATATCAACTGCCCCACGTCGATCTTTCCGGCCCTGAACCCCGCCTCGCAGTAGCACAGATAATATTCCCACAGCCGGCGGAAGGGCTCGTCGAACCCGAGCGAGGTCAGGTCGCTCCATGCCCTGCCGAAGTTCTCGCGCCAGAGTGCGATCGTCTTCGCATAGTCCTGTCCAAACACGCGCTCGCGAATGACAGGCACCTCGAAGCGTTCGCCGAGCGAGCGCAGGATGTTCGTCGAGGGGAGCATCCCTCCCGGAAAGATGTACCTCTGGATGAAGTCCACGCGCTGCCGATAGCTGTCAAAGAGCTCGTCGCGGACAGTGATGGCCTGGATGCCTGCTAGACCGCCCGGCTTGAGCCGCCGGTTCAGCTGATTGAAGTAGGCTGGCCAGAATTGCTCGCCGACGGCCTCGATCATCTCGATTGAGACGATGCGGTCGAAATGACCTTCCTGGTCGCGATAATCCTGCAACCGGACCTGGACCTTTTCGGCGAGCCCGGCTTCGTGGATTCGTCGACGGGCAAATTCGTGCTGCTCCTTGCTGATGGTCAGGGCCACCACGCTCGCGCCGTAAGTCTTCGCGGCAAACTCGGCAAAGCCGCCCCAACCGCACCCGATCTCGAGCACGCTCTGACCGGGCTGCAATTCGATGGCTTTCGCCAGTTGTTCGTATTTGTGATGTTGAGCAGCGGGCAGGTCGGCTGTCTCGGCCGGGAACAGAGCCGACGAGTAGGTCATGCTCGAATCGAGCCACGCAGCGAAGAACTCGTTTCCGAGATCGTAATGCGAATGGATGTTGTGCCTCGACCCCTGTCTTGTGTTCCGGCGCAGTCGATGAAGCACCCGCCGGCAGAACCGGACCAGCATGTTCCCGGCAAAGGCACTGTCGACCAGCTCTTCGTTGAGACAGAACACGTAGAGAAGCTGGGTGAGATCGGGCGTGGTCCAATCGCCTCGAATGTAAGCCTCGGCCATGCCGATGTCGCCACCCATGACGAGGCTGCGCGCGAACCGGTAATTGTTGAGTTCTATCGTGGCCGACGGACCCGGAAGCCGACCGCGCAACGCGACGGTTCTCTGGTCGGGAAGGCGCACATGAACCGTGCCGTACCTGATCTGCGATGCAAGGCGCAGTGCCAGTCGGGCAAGGAATGGGACACCATCGAATTGAGCGGCCTGACGCGTGGCTGCGAGGTCCATGGTTCAAATCTCGCGTTGTTTCAAACGGCGCACGTACGGAGCACCTTTCAGCCAAAGCCGCATCGCTTCCCAGTGGATGGCTGCGATCACCTTGAAAGTCAGGAAGGGCAGACCGAACAGCGTCGCCAATAGCGAGGGGCTGGTCAGAGGGTGGCGCCGTCCGCGGAACGCTGCCGCAAACATCGCGCCCTGCTCGCTTGCCTGCAGGATTCTGACCTTCACATCTTGCTCGGGCGGAGAAATGCTGAAGCGGTAATGCGTCTCCATCTCCATGAAAGGTGAAACGTAAAACTCCTTCGCCTGGCTTTGTCGTATTGTACAGCCTGGTCGCGCATCTTGCACGGGCAGGATGTAGGAATGCATCTCTCCGAAGGTGTTGCGGACCTCGTAGATCGTCAGCTCGAGATCGCCGGACGCGCCATAGCAGAAATAGACTGAAAGCGGGTTGAACGCGTAGCCCAGAACCCGGGGATAACAGAGAAGGAGAATGCGGCCTCCAGAGAGATCGATGCCGCGCTCCGCTGCCAGTCCTCGGACGTACCGGCCGAGGCACGGGCCCTTGCCTTCACCGTGATCGCGCTCGTGGAAGCTGAAGAGTGCTGCTCGATTGACGCCAAACAGCCTGGACTGACGGTCTGCTTCGTTCAACCGGTCGAGATCGATCAGCAGGCTCATCACGCGATAGCTGAACCTGTGCTGCACGGGCCGCCATCGCGCGTGCATCACTTTTCCGCAGTAGAGCGCGGCGGGCGCTATCGCATTCTCCGCTCTCGCCGGGTTCGTTCGGACCATCGTGCTACTCGGCTGCTTGGACCAGCAAGGGGGCCGACTGACGCCATGGAACTTCGCCGCCGAGCGCCTCGGCAACGGAGATGCCTGACTGTAAGCCATCCTCGTGAAAGCCGTAGCCGGTCCAGGCGCCGCAGAACCACGTCCGGCGGCGCCCCTGAATTGCCGGGAGCCGTCGCTGTGCCGCGAACGCTGCCAGGTCGTATTGCGGATGGGCGAAGCTGAATTTTCCAAACGTCAGATGGGCCGCCGGCTCGAAGGGCGGGTTGAGACTGACGAACAATGGCCTGCTTTCGTCTATGCCCTGCAGTCGGTTCATCCAATAGGTCACCGCGACGTCGCTCTGGACGGGTGTTTGTCGTGGCCATTGCAGGAAGTTCCAGGATGCCCATGCCTGGCGGCGCTTGGGCATGAGATTGCGATCACGGTGCAGATAGACGGTGTTCGGGGCATACCTGATCGCGCCGAGAATGGACCGCTCCTGGGCGTCGGCATCCGGCAGCGCCGCCAAGGTCTGATCGCTGTGGCAGGCCATCACAACGCCGTCGTAAGTCTCCACACCGCCATGACTGTCGCGGACCGTCACGCCATGCTCCGCTCTGTTGACCGACGTCACGGCGCAGCCTAGCCGAATGTTGTCCTTGAACATAGCGGTGAGCTTGTCGACATAGCGCCGGCTGCCACCCTCTACGGTACGCCAGCGCGGCCGGTCCAGGTGCAGCAGCCGGTGGTTGTCGAAGAAGGCGACAAAGTTTTCCGCAGGAAAGGACAGAATGTCGGCCGACGAGGACGACCAGATGGCCGCCCCCATCGGTCCGAGATAATCGGAGAATAAGCGAGGCCCGAACGATTCCTTGCGCATATACTCGCCCAGCGTCAGGTTGTGCAGCCGGCCGGCGCGCAAGTCCGCCGCGCTCTGCCTGTTGAATCGCAGGACCTCAGCCAGCATGCGAAGATAGGATGGCGATGAGAGGTTGCGCGGTTGTGCAAACAGGCCGCAAACAGTCTGCAGAAAGGTCTCGCCGCCACCCCGCCATTCGAACCGGCCATGATCGGCGGACATGGCGAAGCTCATGCACGTCTCGACGGTCCTCGCGCCCAGCCGCTCGAACAGTGCCGTCAATTGCGGATAATTCGCCTCGTTGAACACGATGAAGCCGACATCGACGTCAACGGCCTCGCCATCGTAGTCGACGCGAACGGTGTGGCTATGTCCGCCCGGGCGCAGCTCGCGCTCGTACACCGTCACCGCATGGCGTTTCGACAGGAGCCACGCGGCGGCATTGCCGGCAATTCCCGTCCCGATCACGGCCAAACGCATCCTCTGTCGCCCCCACTGGATACCGTCACTACGGTACTTGAAACGGTCGCTGTGCAAGGAAACGTTCGGCGAGATGGCGCGGATCACCCTGCGGATCATCGGCCGACCCGCGGCCGAACGCGAAACCGGCTCGTGCAGCGGACGTATCGAGGAGAGGTTAATTCTGGTGACGCATGGTTTTTGTGCATGTTCAGGCCATAGTCGGCATTGCGCTGGCCCTTTGCCTCTTGATGGGACTGGCCTGGGTCGTTCAGCAGCGCACGGGAAACTCCGGATGGGTCGATGCGATCTGGTCCTACGCGACCGGCCTCGTCGGCGCGGTCGCCGCCCTGTGGCCCCTCGACGCTGGCACGCCGTCACGCCGAGTGCTCGTCGCAGGGCTCGCGTTGCTTTGGTCGGTGCGACTTGGAACGCACATTGCGCGCCGCGCCGCGGCGGGCATCGACGATCCGCGCTACGCGAACTATGCGCGGCAGTGGGGGGCGGCGGCCCCTCGCCGGATGTTCCTGTTCCTGCAATCGCAGGCGCTGGTCTCGGTGCCGCTGCCGTTCGCCATCTTCCTCGCAGCCCACGCCCCCGAGCCTGGATTGCGGCCGCAGGACTATGCCGGAGTCGTCATCATTCTGGTGGCTGTCGCTGGTGAAGCATTGGCGGACCAGCAATTGCGCCGGTTCAAGCTCTCCTCGTCCAATGCCAGTCTCGTCTGCGATGTCGGACTTTGGCGATGGTCGCGTCATCCAAACTATTTCTTCGAATGGCTGGGGTGGCTGGCTTACCCCGTCATCGCGCTCTCGCCCGGATACGCCTGGGGGTGGGCCAGCCTGGCGGCGCCGGCGATCATGTACTGGATACTCGTGCATGTGACGGGGATACCCCCGCTCGAGGAGCAGATGCTGCAATCGCGCGGCGACCGCTATCGGGAGTATCAGGCACGTACCAGTGCATTCTTCCCGTGGCCGCCGAAACACGCACATTGATGGCCGGTGGTTGTTGACTGCACGCAAGCGGGCGCGTGTGTGCGGATATGATCCGGCGTGGCTCGCCGGTCGTTAATCCGGTGCCGGGTTCGACAAGCCGGGCAGATGCAATCGGACGGGAACGCGGACATGAATCTTCTCTTCACCTATCTTTCGGTGGCCTTGACCTTCGTTGCAATCGACATGGTCTGGCTCAAGATCATGGTCGAACGGCTTTACCGGCCGGTGCTGGGCGACATGTTGCGCGGCGAGCCCAATCTGGCGGCCGCTGCAGCATTTTACTTGCTGTATCCCATCGGTTTGATCTGGTTCGCGGTGCTGCCCGCGCAGCAAGACGGGAGTGCGCTACGCGCTTTCACGTCCGGCCTGATGCTCGGCTGCTTCAGCTATGCGACCTATGATCTCACCAATCAGGCGACCCTTCGGAATTGGTCGACCGGGCTGACACTTGCGGACGTTTGCTGGGGATCGTTTCTCGCCGGTGTCAGTGCCTGGATCGGATTCATCGTCGCTCGAAAACTGGTACACTGAGCCGAGAACAAGCGTGCCAGGCTGAGTTAGATATCTCTTCGCCGTCCGATCAGGTCGAACGTCTCCCTGGTTTCCGCGATCCTGCCGGACAAGGATCGGAATGCGCTTTGAGCCTGCAGCTTCGTATCTTCGTCGAGCAAGAGGCTCGCGAGGTCGACGAGTTGATCGCTCATGCGCTCCATGGCGGCAAGCAGCTGATCGAGGCAGGCTCCGGGATCGTCGGCTCCGACACGTTCGACATCGATCGACAGCGCTTCGAGCCGTGCGATCGAAGAGACGAGCCGGTCCCCGCACTCTTGCTTGGGAAACGCGATGATCTCTGCGGTCATGCGTGGTCTCCGGCTTCAGGCCGCCGCCGATGCCGCAATGCAATCCTTGCGCACCGCCAGAATGGTTCGATGTAGCCAGGTCTTGATGGTCCCGACCGGCACACCGAAGCGCCGTGACAGGCTGGCGCGGCTCTCGCCTTCGAGATAAGCGAGAGCCAACAGCCTGCGGCGATCTTCCGGTAAACGAGCCAATGCTCCGCGCGCAATCGGTTCGGCACTGGCGTAGTCGAAATCCTCGATCGAAGACGGGCCGGCTCCTGCCGGAACCAAAAGCGCTTCGTCCAGTTCGTAGGTTGGCTGCCTTCTGGCTCGGTGATGATCAATTGCGGCATTCCGGACAACCGCGGACATCCAGGCCATCGCCGGGGCGCGTCCGGCATCGAACCGGTCAGCGTTGCGCCAGATCTTCAGAAAGGTTTCCTGGAGGATATCGTCGACGTCGTGAGGCGAGGCTCCAACGGCCAGCGCTATCCTGCGCAGCCGATCTCGTGTCAGCGTATGGAGCTCTGCGAAGGCACGTGTCTCGCCTGCGGAAACGCGCGCCAATAGCTCAGGCAGCCTCTCGCTCGGCACCTGACTCGCCAGGCTTGAACCGGCCATGTCCGTGTCTCCCTTGCGTTTGTTTCGAAACGCTCCGGGCGCATGTCTGGATCACCCCCGGGAGAAGGACTTGAGAAAATCAAAGTCGTACGAACGGCCCGATCAGTCGGCCGAGAAAGCCGTTCATGCGCAGGCCGCCGGTCATTGCGACCAGGCAGACACACGGGCCTTCGTCGCCGACGACGGGACGATGCTCGATCTCATCATCACCGTAATCAAAATCACCAGGACCAAAGCGTCCGCCCTCGTGACTGAAGCTGCCCTCGAGGACGAGGGTCAGTTCGGTGCCGGTGTGCGTGTGTTCAAGCATGCGCGAGCCTGGTGCGGACCGAAGCAGAAAGGCGCGCGCCTTGCCCGAACCGGAAAGCTCGATTGGCCGCATGCTCAGGCCCGGCGCGATGCGCCGGCGCTTGCCGATGCGATATTTTCGCAGTGCCGGCGGAAGATCATGGTCGGTGGCGGACGCGAGGGGGGGCGCCGCTTCATCTTCCGGAGAGTTGTCAATTCGCGACATCACACGGTCGAACGCATCCGGCGCGATCGGCACCGGCTCGAAATCCTCTAGCGTTGCTCCCGCAAGCTGCTCTATGGCTTGCACAAAGCGGGCGCACCGCGTGCAACCTGCCACATGCACTCCTACAACCAGCTGATGAGCCTCTTCCAGCTTGCCGGCCGCGAAATCGGCCAGAAGATCTTCGGGCGGATGGTGGCTGATCGTCATGCTTCTTCGTCCAATATGTCTCTCAACCGGTTCATCGCCAGCCTGATCCGCGACTTGACCGTTCCGAGCGGAATACCGAGCAGGCTCGCGATTTCAGGGTGCGTCCTCTCCTCGATGAACGACAGCCTCACCACCATGGATTGCTCTGTCGAGAGCTGCTTGATGGCCGCCTCGATCCGTGCGGCGTCTTGCACTCGCGAAATGGCGGCATCGGCCGGTTCGGCCGGATCCGGTGCATCGGGCAGCTCGGAATCGGCCCGCAGACGGTCTGCCCGCGCTCTGCGACGGAATAAATCGATCCGCAGATTGCGCGCGATCGTGAATATCCAGGCCGCTGCGCCCGCTGTCGCAGGATCGAAAAGGCTCGCCTTCCGCCACACCGCAATCATGGCGTTCTGGGCGATCTCTTCCGCCTCGTCGGAGCTGCAACCGGCTCTCTGCATCAGCCCCTTGATACGGGGCGCGAAATGCTCGAATAGCCGCTTGAAAGCGGCCCGGTCACCGTGAGAGGCAACGCGTCCGATCAAATCAGCCCAGTCCACCTTTGCCTTCGGCCCTTTGCTCGCACCAATGAAAAGCCGCACCTTACCCCTCCGGGGCACGCCAGCTTCAGCCCGGATTGGCACATCTATAGCCCGGATAGCAGCGATCATAGCGCCTCGACAAGCGATCTCCGTGGCTGAGAACGAGCGGGAACAGGCCCCAGATCACCGTGAAATGCTCAATTGCTGGTTCCGATTGGTTCCGATGCGCATGCCCTGCCACCCGCCCATCCTGGCACTCCGCTTGCTCAGTCAGGAGCCAAGCCAAGGTCTCGGCGAGAGGCCGTTTCAGGTTGAGGCAAGTGATGCAGAAAATGTCCCGTTCTGGTGCTCCCGGTGAACTCCGGCTCGATGCATTGATCGCCGATTTGTGGTGGCGCGTTCGGCTCCTGAACACCGACATCCTCGAGGAGGAAGCTCGGGCCAGGGTGTTCGACGTGAACCAGCCGACCTATCCGCTGCTCGCGCTCAACCTGCGCACACGACGCGATAACCTGGTGTCGACGATCGGCGTGCTCGAGCAGCGCGCGAAATCAATGTCGGAAGCAGCTTGAGAGCAGTATCGGGGCCGGCGGCCGCGCCACGGGCCGTCGGCGCACGGGATGCAACGAGCATCGTCGCATGGCTCGAATGCCTCCGGCGCTTGTCGGGGCACGAGTTGAATTCACGCCGCGCCTGGCTGTGATATTGCTGGCCTCTGCAATCCCGCGAGGCCTCCATGCTCCCCATTCCCGCCGATATCTTCACCGAGCCCGAGGACGTCTCGCCCGACGGCCTTGCCAATCTCGGCCCGCTGCGGCGGCTCGCCGGCACCTGGCAGGCGGACAAGGGCATCGACATCAATCCGAAGGCGGAAGGGCCGGAGCGGCGAACCTTCATCGAGCGCATCCGCATGGACCCGATCGATCCGCAGGCCAACGGGCCGCAGCTGCTGTACGGCCTGCGCTATCACATCCACATCAACACGCCCGAGGAAGACATCACCTTCCACGACCAGGTCGGCTATTGGCTGTGGGAGCCCGCAACCGGGTTGATCATGCAGACTCTGGCGATCCCGCGCGGGCAGGTGCTGCTGGCGTCGGGCAAGGCCGGGCCGGATGACAGGACAATCACGGTCACGGCCAAACGCGGCGACACCGCTTACGGAATCTGCTCGACCGACTTCCTGGAACAGGCGTTCCGTACCGATGCCTACCGCTGCGACATCACCTTCAACGATGACGGCAGCTGGACCTATCTGATCCAGACCGAGTTGTTCGTGCGCGGCGCGCCGTTCAATCATCGCGACACCAACACGCTCCAGCTCGTCGCGCCGCCAAAGCTCAATCCGCTGGCGGCGATCGTCAACGATCGCGCCAAGGAAAATGCAGCAGCCGGCGGTGGATCCGCGGCCTGAGCGCTACCCGGAGAATTGCATGAAGCCGTATGTCATCTGTCTGATGCACTCCAGCCTGGACGGCCGCACGCATCCGAGCCGCTGGCGTCCGAAGGGGGCAGGCACGGATTGGTTCGAGAAGATCCATGACGAACTCGGCGGCGATGCCTGGGTGATCGGCCGCGTCACCGGGGCGGAGTTCGCCAAGGGCAAGCCCTATCCCGCGACGGACGCGACATTCCCGCGCGAAAGCTGGTTTGCTTCGCGCGATGCGAAGACCTATGGCGTGGTGCTCGATGCACAGGGCAAGATCGGCTGGGGACGCTCGGACATCGGCGGCGACCCGATCGTCGTCGTGCTGACCGAGCGTGTGCCGGATTCGCATCTCGCCGGCCTTCGTGGCGAGGGCGTGTCCTACATCTTTGCCGGCAAGTCCGAGATCGACCTTGGGCTGACGCTGGACATCCTCGCCCGCGAGCTGGGCGTGAAGCGTCTGCTGGTGGAGGGCGGCGGCGTCGCCAACGGCGCGTTCCTGCGCGCCGGTCTCATCGACGAGTTCAACCTGATCCTCAGCCCCGCAATCGACGGCGCAAGGGGCGCCCCCTTCGTGTTCGACTCGACAGAGGCGGACAGCGACCGGCGTGCACCGATCACCGCGATGACTCTGGAGAGCACGCGCGAGCTCGGCGGCGGCGTCCTGCTGCTGCGATATCTGATCAAGAACGACCCTCGCGCAGTGAGCCGGTAAGCGCGGCATGTCCGATCCATCCGAGCACATCGTCATTGTCGGTGCCGGTGCGGCCGGCCTGATGGCGGCGCGCGAATTGGCGCGTGCCGGCCGGAAGGTGACGATCCTGGAGGCACGCCAGCGCTGTGGCGGCCGCATTCATCCGCTGCCGGCCTCGGAGTTCGGCTATCGCGCCGATGGCGGCGCTGAATTCGTTCATGGCGAGGCGCCGGTCACGCGCGCACTCCTGCGCGACGCCGGGCTGTCCCTTCAGGAGATCGAAGGCGAGCAGTGGAGCTTTGACGGGACGAGGCTCGCGCGCGAGGATCGCCGCGATCTCCATGAGGCAGAGCTTCGAGCCACGCTGCGGGGCCTGAAGGACGATCTTGTGGTCGCCGATTTCCTGCGCCGGCATTTTGCCGGGGACGACTATGCGCCGATGCGCCGTTCGATCGAACGGATGGTCGAGGGCTATGATGCGGCCGACCCCGAGCGCGCGTCCACGCTGGCATTGCGCGCGGAATGGATGGATGGCGGACATGCTCCGCTGGCGCGGATCGACGGCGGATACGGTGCCATGATCGATGTGCTGGCGGCCGACTGCCGCAGGCACGGCGCGACCATCCGCCTCGGCTGTGTCGTGTCGGCCCTCGCGGAGGAGGGCGGCGCGGTGACCGTTCGCTGCGCCGGCGGTGATGTGCACGCCTGCGATCGCGTGATCCTCACCGTGCCGCTGCCCCTGCTGCGCGAGATCGCGCTGCCGGCGGAGGCGCGCGCGAAGCTTGCCGCTGCCGACGACATCGGCTTCGGCAATGTCATCAAGATCCTGCTGCGCTTCGCTCGGCCATGGTGGCGCGAGCGCAAGGAAAATCTCGCGGACATGACCTTCCTCTTGTCCGACCAGGCGATCCCGGTGTGGTGGACGCGCCATCCGGACCAGCAGCCCGTGTTCACGGGCTGGTTCGGCGGCCCGCGCACGGCGGAGCTGGAAAGCCTCGATCCGCAAGGACTGATCGATGCCGGGCTCGGCTCGCTCGCCGCCGTGTTCGGCCTGCCGCGCGATGATATCGCGCGCGAGCTCGTGGCGGCGGCTGCGATCAACTGGGCGCATGATCGATTCGCGCGCGGCGCCTATTCCTGGGCGACGCCGCGGACGCGGGAGGCACAGGCGATCCTCGCACGTGCCGACGGGCGCGTGCTGTTTTCGGGTGAAGCGCTCTATCGCGGCCGCGATATGGGCACAGTCGAGGCGGCGCTGGCGAGCGGGTTGGAGACGGCGGAGAGAATCTTGCAGGGATAACGGAAAAGGCCCGCATCTCTGCGGGCCTTTTGTCTTACCAGCGTCCGCCGCCGAAGCTGAACGTCACGCCGGGACCGCCGCCGTAATAGCCATACGGTCCGCCGCCGTAATAGCCGTGGTGCCGCGGATAGTAGCCGTAGCTTCTGTAATGGGGCCGGTAGTGGCCGTGATGATGCCGCCAGTGATGATGGTGACCGTGCCAGCGATGGTGCCTGCGGTGCGCGCTGATGTCGGTGGACCGGCTTTCCTGCGCGGTCTGTTTGGCGCCCACGCTTCCTGCCGCGTTGGCCGCCGATCCGCCGGCGAACGCCGCAGCACCGAGGGCGATCGCGGCAATGAGATACTTCATGTCATCACTCCAGTTGAATGTCGTGTGACAACACATGGGTGCTGGCTGCGTTCCAGCCAATGCGGGCGTCGAAACGACGCAGTGTGATGTGGACTTCACGAGGATGATTCGTTCATCGTGAGATGTATTGTCGCATCACCGGCGTCGCCGCGCGGTCGCCATCACTTCGCCGCGAATGATGCGACCACCTCGTCCGTCGTGGCGATGCGCGCGAATTCGCCGTTGAGATTCGACAGCGTCATGGCGTGGATTTCCTCGGCGGAATGCGCCTCGCCGTCGGGCCCGATGCGGTCGAACGTCCAGGTCGCATCGCGCACCAGGCATGCATCGAAGCCGAGATTGCCCGCCATCCGCGTCGTCGTTTCGACGCAATGATTCGTGGTGGCGCCGCAGATGACGAGCGTGGCGATGTTGCTTGCGCGCAGGCGGGTCTCGAGCTCCGTGCCGATGAAGGCGCTGTTGACGCGCTTGACGATCACGGGCTCGCCGTCCTGCTCGCGCGCCTCGTCCTTGACCGCGTAGCCGGAACGCGATGGCAGAAACGACGAATTCGGCTTCGTGCCTTCGTGGCGGATGTGGAAGATCGGCGCGCGATTCGTCCTGAAGGCCTTCAGCAGATCGACGATGCGCGCCACCGCATCCGGATTGTTGCGTCGCTTGCCCGCAGCTTCCCATTCGTCGAATGCGCGCTGGACGTCGACGACGATGAGGGCGGGGAGGGGGTATGGCATGAGGAGTGGCTCTCGGCAGGTTTGTTCGGCCGACTATGCGAGACGATCAGGGAAGCGCAATGCCGATCTTCCCTCGTTTCGCGACAGTTTCCGTGCCCCGGACGCAGCGCAGCTCGAAGGTGCGCCTGTAGAGCCGCGACATCAGAATAGGGCTACGCGGGCCGCGGGAATTCTTTCTATGGATGCGGATCGGGAAAGCCGTGGCGCTCGGAGAGCGCGGCGAGGATCGCGTCCTTGTCGGCGATGAAGGCGCGGCCATGATGGCTGCCGGTCTGGTGCGGCGAAGTCGCCCCAGTCGCGAGCACGAGCAGCGGCAGCGATTGGTTCTCCTCGCCGACCAGCGCGATCACGGCTTGCCGCGGTCGCGGCCAGGGGACCCGCTCGACGTCCAGCTTTTCGGCGAGCGCCGGAAACGAGGCCAGCACGCCCTCGATCAGCGCGCAATGCCAGCAGTAGAACCGGCGATTCGGAAAGGCCGGATCCTCGAAACCGGGACGCAGCAGAAACAGGCGGTCGCGCGTCATGGGTCGCTCCGAAGCATGGCCGCCTTGCTGAGGATCAAGGCGGCGCGGTCTGGCCGGCCTAGTGTCGAGGCCCCAAATGGTTGGGGATCAATAGGGTTAAGAAAGAACGCCATGCCGGGGCCGATCAGTCAACCGCAGTCACTCGCCGACGTGACGACACTGCCGGAGCTCCTGCGCTGGCGCGTCCGTGCGACGCCGGCGGCGGAGGCCTATCGCCATTTTGACGGCGCTGCCGGGCGATGGGTCAGCCAGTCCTGGCAGGACATCGATGCGGAATTCGAGCGCTGGCGGCGGGCGCTGGCTGCGGAGGGCTTTTCGGCCGGCGAGCGCGTTGCCATCCTGATGCCGAACGGCATTCCCCATGTCGCGATGGACCAGGCGGCGCTGTCGCGCGGGCTCGTTCCGGTGCCGATGCATGCCGTCGACAACCCCGACAGCATCGCCTACATCCTCGCCGATTCCGGTGCGCTGCTGCTGTTCGTGGATACGCTGGCGCGCTGGCAGGCGATCACCGCCACTGGTCAGCCGCTCGACCATCTCAAGCGCATCATCTGCGCGGATGCGGCGGGGCTCAGTGCTGCCGACGCCCGTATCGTCGCGCTCGACCGCTGGCTTGCGGAGCCTCGAAGCGCCGGCGCGCCGCTGGCTGACGTCGCGGTCGAGCCGGGCGATCTTGCCGCCATCGTCTACACTTCGGGCACGACGGGCCGGCCCAAGGGCGTGATGCTGTCGCATGGCAACATCGTCGCCAACGTGAAGGCCGTCGCGCGGCGCATCGCGGCCGTGCCGAACGACGTCTTCTTGTCCTTTCTGCCGCTCTCGCACACCTTCGAGCGTACCGGCGGCTACTATTATCCGATCGCGGTTGGCGCCTGCGTCGCCTATGCGCGCTCGGTGTCGCAGCTCGGGGAAGACCTGAAAACGGTGCGGCCGACGGTGCTTGTTTCGGTGCCGCGCATTTACGAGCGCATCTACGCCCTGATCATGCAACATCGCGCGGCGGCCGGCGGCGCAGAACGCGCGCTGCTCGATCTTGCTCTTGCCGTCGGAGGCCGGCGCTTCGATGTGCGGCAGGGTCGCCGCTCGCCGGCGCTGTTCGACCGGCTTGCCTGGCCGCTCCTGAAGCGTTTCGTCGCCGACAAGGTGCTGGCCCAGTTCGGCGGGCGCCTGCGCGTTGCGGTCTCCGGCGGCGCTCCGATTGCCGAGCCGGTCATCCACCTGTTTCTCGCGCTCGGGCTTGACGTTCTTCAGGGCTACGGCATGACCGAGACCTCGCCGGTCGTGTCCGTCAATACGCCCGACGACAACGATCCGTCCTCGGTCGGCCGCGTCCTGGACGGTCTGGAGGTCAGGCTCGGCGAGCTCGACGAGCTGCTCGTTCGCGGGCCGAGCGTGATGCTCGGCTACTGGCACAAGCCGGAGGAGACGCGCAGGGTCAAGCAGGCCGATGGCTGGCTGCACACCGGCGATCAGGCCCGCATCGAGAACGGGCGTATCACCATCACCGGCCGCATCAAGGACATCCTGGTCACTTCGACCGGCGAGAAGATCGCGCCGGTGGATCTGGAGACCGCCATCCTCGCCGATCCCTTGTTCGAGCAAGCGTTGGTGATCGGCGAACAGCGGCCGTTCCTCGCCGCGCTGGTCGTACTGAATGCAAAAGCCTGGGTGCAGGAAAAAGAAAGGCTCGCGGCGAGCGGCAAGCAAGGCGCCGCGGCGGAGCGGGCTGTGCTGCTGGCCAGGATTGCGGCCGCCGTGAAGGCCTATCCGTCCTACGCGACGCCGCGCGCGGTCTGGTGGACCCTGGATCCGTGGACCATTGCCGGCGGCCTGCTCACGCCGACGCTGAAGAACAAGCGCCCCGCGCTGGAGCGCCGCTTCGCCGCCGAGATCGAGCAGATCTACGCCAGGAAGCCGGCGCCGATAACGTCGACGTGATTTCGCCTCCGGTTGCCCTTGATCCAGCGCAACTTCGGCCGCCGCCGCCCGATGCAATGTGGCCGCGACATTCGAAATGCAATCGAGGCGGATCATGAAGGCGTATTTCATCGGCGGTGGCATTGGATCGCTCGCAGGCGCGGCGTTCCTCGTTCGCGATGCGCAGCTGCCGGGGCGCGACATCGTGATCTACGAGACGCAGCCGCTGGTCGGCGGCAGTCTCGACGGCGCGCAGCTCGCGAACGGCGCCTATTCGCTGCGCGGCGGCCGCATGCTCACCACCGACCATTACGAATGCACCTGGGATCTGCTCTCGAGCATTCCCTCGCTCGAACATCCCGGCCTCAGCGTGCGCGACGAGACCATCGCCTTCAACGAAGAGAACCCGGCGCATTCCCGCGCGCGGCTGGTCGACCGCAACCGCTTCAAGGTCGACGTCTCGCATATGGGCTTTTCCGCGCGCGACCGGATCGAGCTGCTGCGGCTCACCGAAGCTTCGGAGGAGACGCTCGGCAATAGCCGCATCACCGACTGGCTGTCGCCCGGATTCTTCGAGTCCAATTTCTGGTACATGTGGCAGACCACCTTCGCCTTCCAGCCCTGGCACAGCGCGGTCGAGCTGAAGCGCTATCTGCACCGCTTCATGAGCGAGTTTCCGCGCATCGAGACGCTCGGCGGCGTCAAGCGCACCGTCTACAATCAGTATGACGCGATCGTGCGGCCGCTCGCCGACTGGCTCAAGCGCCAGGGGGTGCAGTTCGTGCGCGGCACGCGCGTCACCGACATGGCGTTCGAGGCCGACGGCGCGCGCTTGCGCGTGCGTCAGCTCACGCTCGACCGCGACAGCCGCACCGCCAACGTCCGGGTCGAAGACGGCGATCTCGTCTTCTTCCAGAACGGCTCGATGACGGACGCTTCGAGCCTGGGCACGATGACCGAGCCGCCGCCGCGCCTGACCAAGGCCGATAGTCAGGGTTGGGCGCTGTGGGAGACGATCGCGCAAGGACGTCCCGAATTCGGCAATCCGTCGGCGTTCAACAGTTCGATCCCCGAATCCTACTGGCTGTCCTTCACCGTCACCTGCCGCGATCCCCGGTTCTTCGACCGGATGGAAGCGTTCTCGGGCAACAGGGCCGGCACCGGCGGTCTCGTCACGTTCAAGGACTCCAACTGGCTGATGTCGGTCGTGCTCTATCACCAGCCGCATTTCACGGGCCAGCCCAAGAACGTGCAGGTGTTCTGGGGCTACGCGCTGCATCCCGACCGCATCGGCAATTTCGTGGCAAAGCCAATGTCGGATTGCGGCGGCGCCGACATCCTGAAGGAGCTCTGCGGTCACCTGAACTTCGATCCCGCCGTGTTCGAGGATGCCATCTGCATTCCCTGCCGCATGCCCTACATCACCAGCATGTTCATGCCGCGCAAGGCGGCCGACCGTCCGCTGCCGGTGCCCAAAAATTCCGTCAATCTCGCCTTCGTCAGCCAGTTCGTCGAAATCCCCGATGACGTCGTGTTCACCGTCGAATATTCGGTGCGTGCGGCGCAGATGGCGGTCTATCGGCTCATGAAGATCGATCGCCCGGTGCCGCCGGTGACGCGGCACGACAAGTCGCTCGCCGTGATCTTCGCGACGCTGGAAAAGGCGTTCACGTGATGGCTACTTGAACGGGTCCTGGATCGACGGCGCCGACTGGCGGATGCGGCGCACGCTGACCGGCGAGCCGTCGGAGACGAACACGAGCTCGTATTTCCGGCCCTGGTTGTCGGTCGCCGAGCAGGTGACGTCGTTCACCTTCCGGGCGGCGAAATTGCCGGTCTGGCGGCAGACACCGGTGGAGGTCTGCTCGGCCGGCACCGGCAGGCCGTCGACCCTGGGGCGGTCCTTTGAGTTCAGCAGCATGCGGTCGATCGGCAGCTCGTAGGAATTGTCGTCGGCGCGCTTGCCGTTCTCCCCGGAAAACGACACGACGTGGCTGTCATCGGAGGGATTGTCGACAGCGACCGCGAAATTGACCCGGCCCTTGTCGCCATGGGCGTAGGCCACCGTCTTGCAGGCATAGGTGCGGCCTGCGACCTTGAACGTCTTGCAGTGGCCGGAGATCAGCGCCAGGAGGTCGATAAAGGCGTTCTGCTGCGGCTGCGGATTGTTGACCGGAATGGGTCCAGAAGTCTCGGCAAAACAAGGACTTGCCAAGACCATGATCAGGGCGGCGAGGACCGGTCGGCGGAGGCGCATCGTTGGGCTCGTGTGCCAGGGGGCCGTGGCGGCGGACAGGGTCCGTCCGACAACCATCGAACCGCAAATTGGTTGCGATCCCGTTTGCACCGCAATTCCCGCCTGGAATACCACCGCGTCACCCCCGACGGCGCTTTGCCCAAATTGCCCAACCCGTATGGCCAGCACATGCCATCAGGGCAGTGTTTTTTTCGTGGCGGAGCTAGCCCATCGCCGCCTGCCAGCGCGCATCCCGAAGCGAGGGCCGGCGGTGCAGGCGGGCATCCAGCAGGGCGCGGGCGCGGGGCAGCTCACCGCTGCGCATGAGCGCGACGATAAAGGTGTCCTCGATCAGCTCGCGCTGGGCATGGCTGCCGCCGATGCGCACGACCTCGCCGAGGACCGGCGCGAGCACCTGGACGCAAGTCCGGTAATCCTCATCGGCGAACGCCAAGAGCGCGCGGCAGATTGCCGGTACCACGGGACCGGCGGGCAGCTTGCCGTCAGCGAGCCGCTGCTCGATCGCCCCAAGGCGCGCGGCGAGCGCCTCGCGGTTTTGCGTGGCGGCCGCGAACAGCGCCATGTGGACGTCGGCGAAGGACAGGCTCGACTTCGGAAACAGCTTTTGCGCGGCGGCATCAGCCTCGCGCCACAGCGCTTTCGGCACGGCATGGCCGTAGGCCGACAGGCGCCAGAGCAGCGAGGCGCTGTCGGTGACGACGTTGAGCGGCGGCGCCTGCGTGGCGGAGGGCTGAATCACGTCGGCATAGATCGACAGCGCCCGCGCCGCATCGCCATGCTCGAGCGCGCCGAGCGCCTGGTGCCAGCGGATATGGCTGTGCAGGAGTCCGGCCCGGTCGTAAGTCGGGATCCACTCGTCGACGAGGCGGTCGGCCGCATCGATCGAGCCGTCCTCGAACATCGCATGCAGCACCGCGTGCACGGCGTGGGCGTTCGCCCGGCGCAGATTGAAGCCGCGCTCGGTGACGGCGCGGCCGCGGGCGACGTCGCCATTCTCCGTCATCGCCCAGCCGGACATGGTGAGGAACCACCAGTCCTCGCCATAATGCCGCGCGACGCGCTCGCAGAGCTCGTACCGGGCGCGATCGTGGTCGGCCATGCCGGAGAATGCGAACAGGCCGAAAGCGCCGAGCGGCAGCGACAGCACCACGGCGTCGCGTGGCCATGCGTCGACGTGCTTCAGCGTCGATGCGATCGCCTCCGGCAGCCGGCCCTCGATCGCGAGCGCCAGGGTCTCGACATGCGAGCGCTCGCGCATCGAGCCGCGCTTCGCCACCAGCTCGCGCGCGAGCGCCGCCTTCTGCCGCGCGAGATCGCCCTGCTGGTAGAAGGCATGCACGCGGGCGCGGGCGATATGGGGAAGTGCGAAATCCGGGTCGGTCGCGATCGCGCGATCCAGCGTCTCCGCCGTGCCGGTCCAGCCCGCGAGCATGAGGTCGACGCCTTCGCGATAGGCGCTTGCTGCCTCATGCGAGGTGGTGGAGAGCGGCAGGCCGTAGCGGTCTTCGAGCGGCATCGTCGTCTCTCGTTCTCAAGCCGTCCGCGCGCGACGGCCCTCGATCGGATAGGCGGGGTCGTTGTAGCCCGGCGTCGAGGGATGGCCCGGCGTCACCAGCCGGTCGACCAGCGCCTCGTCCTCCGTGGTGAAGGAGTAATCGAGCGCGCTGATGTAGCCGTCCCATTGCTCCTCGGTGCGGGGACCGGCAATCACCGACGAGACGAAGGCGGAGTTCAGCACCCAGGCGACCGCGAACTGTCCGGCGGTGATGCCCTTCTTCTCCGCGTGAGTCTTGATCTCCTGCGCAAGGCGCAGCGATTCCGGCCGCCATTCGGTCTGCATCATGCGGGTGTCGTTGCGGCCTGCGCGCGTCTCCTTGTCGGGGGCTGCATCTGGCTTGTACTTGCCAGTGAGCACGCCGCGCGCCAAGGGGCTATAGGGCACGATGCCGAGACCGTAATAGGAACAGGCCGGGAAGTGCTCGACCTCCGGCATGCGGTTCATGGCGTTGTAGTAAGGCTGGCTCACCGCGGGTCGATCGATGCCGAGCCGGTCGCAGATGTTGCAGATCTCGGCAACGCGCCAGGCGCGGTAGTTGGAGACGCCGAAATAGCGCACCTTGCCCGCGCGGATCAGGTCACCCATCGCGCGCACCGTCTCTTCCAGCGGAGTCGCGTGGTCTTCCTTGTGCAAATAGTAGATGTCGATGTGATCGGTGCCGAGCCGCGTCAGGCTTTCGTCGGCAGCCTGCAAGACCCAGCGTCGTGACAATCCGCCACGGTTCGGGTCGTTACCCATGGGGTTGGCGAGCTTCGTGGCGAGCACCCAGGCGTGACGGTTGTTGCCGATCGCGCGCCCCACCACCTCTTCGGATGCGCCTTTCGAGTAGGCATCGGCGGTATCGATGAAGTTGATACCGGCGCCGTGTGCCTTGTCGATGATCCGCTTCGATGCGGTTTCATCGGTCGGCCCGCCGAACATCATGGTGCCCAGGCAGATCGGCGACACTTTCAGGCCGCTGCGGCCGAGTTGGCGGTATTGCATGGGCGGGTCCTTGGTGCGTTTCAGGCACCAGCATAGTCGCGTCATCTCGTCATTGCGAGCGCAGCGACGCAATCCAGAAATGTGTCCGTGGAGGGATTCTGGATTGCTTCGCTGCGCTCGCAACGACGGGTGGAGGCGCTCCTGCCTCATATACGGTGTCATCGCCCGACGCGATCGGGCGATCCAGTACGCTGAGACGGCTGTGATCGGTCGAGAGGCCGCGGCGTACTGGATTCCCCGCGTTCGCGGGGAATGACAGCGAGTATGCGGTGAGCTCGGTGGCGGCCTGACCGCTTCGCCTACGCCGGCCCCTTCAATATCTTGAACACGCCATTTGCCATCACGACGCAACGATCGTCCACGCTGACTTCGGTGCTCATGAAAATCAGGCTACGGGTCGAGCGTACCACGCGCGGGCGGGAGATCAGGATGTCGCCGATCTGGCCGGCCTCGACGAAGTGGGTGTCGAGCTGCACCGTCGCCAGATATTCCTTGCCGGAGACATGGCGGGCCGTCATGCCGCAGGTGCGGTCGGCGAAGGTCATCATCACGCCGCCCTGGACCATGCCACGGCGATTGTGGTGCTTGTCCTCCGTGGCGAGTGCGAATTCGTAATGGCCGTCGACCTTGCGCTCCCACAAGGGACCGACGAGGTGGAGGAAACCCGTGGTCTCCAGGATGCTCCAGCCGTCTGATTTGAGCCTTGCGGCGGCCTTGGTGGTCATGTCGTCGTCCGTTCCTGCGTGGGCCTTGCGAGCGCATTTCATCGGGGCCGGACGTGGTGTAGTCAAGCATCATGAGACCGTTCGATGATGCCACACGGCGGAATATCGCGGATGCCTGCGCGGCCTTCACGCGCCTGCAGGAGGATGATGCGCAAGCGACGCTCAAGCGCGCCGCGGTGGCGGTTGCGCTAACCGCGAGCGAGGGCGACGACACTGCGCTGCTGCTCACGCTGCGCGCGTCGCATCTGCGCGCCCATCGCGGTCAATGGGCGCTGCCGGGCGGCCGATGCGATCCCGGCGAGACGCCGGTCGAAGCGGCGCTGCGCGAGCTCGACGAGGAGCTCGGCCTTCGCCTTACGGACGCGGATGTGCTCGGCACGCTCGACGACTATCCTACGCGGTCCGGCTATCTGATCACGCCGGTCGTGGTCTGGGCTGCGGGCAGCGGCGCGATCCGGCCGAACCCGGAGGAGGTCGCGTCCGTGCATCGCATCGCGCTGGCGACGATCGAGCGCGAGGACGCTTTCGATTTCGTCGCGATCCCCGAAAGCAGCCGCCGCGTGATCCGCTTCCATCACCAGATGAGCCTGATCCACGCGCCCACCGCGGCGCTGATCTACCAGTTCCGCGAGGTGCTGGCGGGGCGGCAGACCCGCGTCACCGACCTGGAACAACCGGTATTTGCCTGGAAGTGATGGTAAACGGCGCGTTAACGTGACGGTTACCGGATGCCTGCTAAGAGAGCAGCATGCATCGTTCGATTCGAAGAAGCCTGGCGCTGGTTCCATTCGCGCTGGTCCTGATCTCACCCTCTGCGCGCGGCGCCGAAGCCGACGCGCTGCCGCCGGCCGTTCGCAATGCCAACGCCCAGCTGCTGTCGCAGTTCTTCGCGCAAGGTGCCTCGCCGGCCGTGCTCGAATATCGCCGCAAGCTGGCGGAATATCAGGCTGCGCGCGCGGCCTTCGATGCCGAGGCCGGCGCCTATTGGAGCCAGATCTCCGAGAAGCGGAAGACGCGCAACGCCAAGCGACGCAATGGGCAGCAGATCACGCTCGACGATTACGTCCTGGAGCATCCGCCGCTCTATGCCGGGCCGAAGCGCCCGGTGAACCCGGAGCCGGAGGAGACGCCGGAACGGCCGCCGCGAAAGCCTATTCCGGTGGTTGCCGATTTCCTGCGCGCGGCGCAGGAGCTCTACCAATTCACGCCGCAGCGCCCGTCCAGCGAGCTCGAGTTCAAGCGCGCCTATGCGCGCTATGCATTGGCCAACGGCTTGACACGTGAGCAGGCGGTGCGGGTCTATTCGTTCGAAACCGGCGGCACCGGCAGCTACGACGTGCAGGCGGGCATCGAGCATGGCGGCAAGCGCGCGATCTCGACCGCGATGGGCTACAACCAGCTGCTGACCACCAACAGCGTCGAGCTGCTGGCGGAGCAGGGCCATGAACTCATCCGTGCGCTGTCCGAGAAGGTGGCGCGGACATCAGGGCCGGCGCGGCATGCGCTCGAGCACAAGCTCGCCGTGCTCAGGAAGATGGTGGCGCATGCGAAGTCGGTGCCCGACACCTGGTCGGAGCACGAGAAGATCGGCAACACCCCACAGGGCTGGGCGATGCATGCGATGGTGCTCGACGTCGACATTGGCCCGATGCTGCAGACCCACAAGCTGCTGACGTCGGTGCTGTTCGCCCGCGCCAAGGGCTACACCCGACCGCTCTCCGCGGCCGAGCTCGAAATGATGAACCTCACCGGCGACGGCACCGGTCTCGACATGGTGACGATGCCGCAGGCGATGCGCGAGAAGGTGCCCACCTCGAACTTCTTCCAGCGCGGCGGCTACGAGCGCAATCCGGTCGCGATCCGCCACAACACGGTGGCCAAGCTGCTTGCCGTCACCGACGAGCGGATGGACTCGAACAGCAGCAAAGCCGGCGCGCGGGAGCTCGCGGGGGCGTTTTAGCTCTCAGTCCGCCACGTTTTCCGCTGACATGCCCCGGCTCGACCGGGGCATGTCAGTACGCCGCAGCCTCTCGATTCAATTGCTGCGGCCTCTGGAATACTGGATCACCCGCTTTCGCGGGTGATGACACCGAGTGCGTGGTGCGGCAATCGGCGAGAGCCGATCAGACTTTACTGATCCGGCCCGAACTTGAACTTGCCGTCGCCCTCCAGATAAGGGCCGCTCCGCATGTAGAGCTGGCCGTTCTGGCCGATGAAGAACAGCGTGCCCTTCGGCACCTTCTTGGCTCCCTTGAGGAGCTCGCCGGCGTTGCTGGTACCCATTTTGTAGGAATAGGTTTTGCCGTCCCTGTCATAGGCATAGCCCATGTCGGGCTTGAGCTCCCAGGGCGTCG
The DNA here is from genome assembly GCF_015291725.1 of Bradyrhizobium sp. CCBAU 51765. Classification (GTDB taxonomy): domain Bacteria; phylum Pseudomonadota; class Alphaproteobacteria; order Rhizobiales; family Xanthobacteraceae; genus Bradyrhizobium; species Bradyrhizobium liaoningense. The sequence goes on along the minus strand of NZ_CP030038.1, from coordinate 7,901,868 downwards.
CTCCGGTTTGCGCCAATGCGGGCCCTGCGCAGGCGCCGAGCGCGGCTACGATTGCAAATGTCTTGGTTGAAAATGCCGTCATCCCATCCTCCCACCGTCGGGACATTCCAGGCTTGAACAAATCACGAACGGCGCGACAGGGTCAATTTGCGAAAGCGCCGCAGCGCATCACGTCTTGCCCAGTAGCTTGTGATTTTCCCTTCGTCCCCTCGCGACTATGTTCCGCTTTCCGTCTAGAACGCAATTCGACAAAATTACTGGTAGGGATGATTCGGATGCGCCATGTGATCAAGCTTTGCTGGGCTGCTGCATTGTCGCTGGCGGCGATGGCGCCGGCGGCCCGCGCCGATGATTACCAGCTCAGCCATAATCAGCGCATTTCCTGCAGCCGCGGCCTCGCGCCGGGCAAGCTGAACACGGCGACCTGCAAGTCCTACACTTATCTCTTCAACACCAAGACGTCGGAATATTTCCGCTGCCAGGTTTCCCTGGCTCTGACCCGCGACAACAAGGAGGTCATCAACGTCCAGACCGACGGCGGCTGCACCAAGAAACCGCGCATCTTCGAGACCGACGGACATTACGACTTCGACGCCACCGAGACCGAGCCGCCGAACACCAATTCGTTCTTCGGCCCCGGCGGCTATTCGGTCTGGGCCGCCGATGTCGGCGCGCAGAAGATCCGCGGCTGCATCACCATCTCCTCCGGCCTCGGCTCCGACATCTCCAAGTGCCTGGACATGACGTTCCAGTAGATCGCCAGCAATGGTGCGCTCCCTCCCCCGATTGCGGGGAGGGCTGGGGAGAGGGTGTCTCCACGATGGGATAGTCCCCTAGAGGAGAGAACCCTCGCCCGGACGCGCCGGCCTCTCCCGCACACGGGAGGGTGACCGAGCAAGCCGCTCCAGCCTTCGCATCCGACGCAGCAACGGCCTCGCGCTGCGCCAACTCGCCGCAGCCGCCGGGTTCCCGAAAAGAACGAGCCGAACCTTACGGCAGTCCTGTTTTGCCTTTTGGATGGGTTGACCCGCACCCCTCATCCAGCCAATTTCGCCGCCGGTTTGGGGAGAACAACAACCATGAAACGGACGATTTTCGGCGTGGCCGCGGCTCTTGCTCTGGCGGCGTCGGCGCCTTGCGCGCATGCGCAATCCTTCATCAACGTGCTGACCGGCGGCACCTCGGGCGTCTACTATCCGCTCGGCGTCGCAATCGGGAAGATCTACGGCGACAAGATTCCGAACGTGAAGACGCAGGTGCAGGCCACCAAGGCGTCGGTCGAGAATCTGATCCTGCTGCAGCAGGGGCGCGGTGAGTTGGCGTTCACGCTCGGCGACTCGCTGAAAGCGGCCTGGGACGGCGAGGAGGAGGCCGGCTTCAAGACCAAGCTCGACAAGCTCCGGACCATCGGCGCGATCTACCCGAACTACATCCAGATCGTCGCGACCGCCGACAGTGGCATCAAGACGCTCGCCGACCTCAAGGGCAAGAGCCTGTCGGTCGGCGCGCCGAAGTCCGGCACGGAGCTGAACTCGCGCGCGATCCTCGCGGCCGCCGGCATGAGCTACAAGGATCTCGGCAAGGTCGAATATCTGCCCTTCGCCGAATCGGTCGATCTCATGAAGAACCGGCAGCTCAACGCCACGCTGCAATCGGCCGGGCTCGGCGTCGCCTCGCTGAAGGACCTGTCGACCTCGAGCCCGATCACTGTGGTGTCGGTGCCGAAGGAGACCGTCGACAAGATCGGGCCCCCGTTCGTTTCGGCGATCATTCCGGCCAAGACCTATACCGGTCAGGACAAGGACGTGCCGACTGCGGCCGTGATCAACTATCTCGTCACGAGCTCCGCCGTGTCGGACGATCTCGCCTATCAGATGACCAAGCTGGTCTACGAGTCGCTGCCCGAACTCGTCAACGCCCATGCGGCCGGCAAGGAGATCAAGCTCGAGACCGCAGCCAATGGCAGCCCGGTTCCGCTGCACCCCGGCGCGATCCGCTATTACAAGGAAAAAGGGCTGATCAAGTAGGTCTCTCTTTCGTCGTCATTCCGGGATGGTCCGAAGGACCAGACCCGGAATCTCGAGATTCCGGGCTCGATGCTGCGCATCGCCCCGGAATGACGGAGAGGGAAAGTTGTGAATGCCCAGGGTAAGCCCGGGCATGACGTTTTGGCGCCATGTGCCACCGCTGTCCGGGGCGGACAGGCTAAGGACGAACGATATGCTCGAAAAGGCAGAGGGCACGGCGACGGCGCCCGACAAGGTCAAGGTCGAGTTCGACAATTTCGAGCATGGTTTCCCGGAAGGCTTCGGCCCGGGCTGGTGGGGACTGCTCGCCTACTGGATCGGCATCGCGTTCGCGACCTTCCAGCTCTATGTCGCCGCTTTCAACTATCTGCCGAGCCAGGTGGTGCGCGGCGTCCATGTCGGCTTCCTCGTTCTGCTCACCTTCGGCCTGATCGCGAACTTCACTGCGAAGAGCAATTTCGGCCGTGCGCTCGGCTGGGTGATCGGCGGCGCCGGCTTCTTCTGCGGCCTCTACCAATGGATCTTCTACGCCGACCTGATCGCGCGCGACGGCGATCCGACCCGGCTCGATCTCGTGGTCGGCACGCTGCTCGCGGTGCTGATCTTCGAGGGCACGCGGCGCCTGATGGGAGCGGCGCTGCCGCTGATGTGCGGCGCGTGTCTGGTCTACTGGTTCTTCGGCCAGTACCTGCCGTCGCCGCTCAACCATCGCGGCTATGATTTCGACCAGATCGTCACGCATCTGTCGTTCGGCACCGAAGGCTTCTACGGCGTGCCGATCTACGTGTCGGCGACCTACATCTTCCTGTTCATCCTGTTCGGCTCGTTCCTGGAGCGTGCCGGCATGATCCAGCTCTTCACCGACGTCTCGCTCGGCCTGTTCGGCCGCACCCGCGGCGGACCTGCCAAGGTCGCGGTGTTCGCCTCGGGCATGATGGGCACGATTTCAGGCTCGGGCGTCGCCAACGTCGTCACCGTCGGCCAGTTCACGATTCCCTTGATGATCAGGTTCGGCTACCGCCGTGCCTTCGCCGCCGGCGTCGAGGCGACGGCGTCGATGGGCGGCCAGATCATGCCGCCGGTGATGGGCGCGGTCGCCTTCATCATGGCCGAGACGCTCGGCGTGCAGTATTCGGAGATCGTCAAGGCTGCCGCGATCCCCGCGATCCTCTATTTCGCTTCCGCGTTCTGGATGGTGCATCTCGAAGCCGGCAAGCACGGCCTCGTCGGCATGAAGCGCTCGGAAATCCCGAGCGCCTGGAAGGCGCTGGTGACGCGCTGGTACCTCGTGCTGCCGCTCGCCGCCCTCGTCTACATGCTGTTCGAGGGCTTCACGCCGCTCTATGCCGGCAGCATGGGCCTCGCGCTGACCGTGACGCTGATCCTTGGCACTGCCATCACGGCCGGCGTCTCCGCGACGGCGATCCGCTACATCTTCTGGATCGGACTTGCGCTCGTGGTCGCCGCGCTGTCACGCGACGGCTTGCAGATCGTGCCGGTCGCAAGCGTCGTGGTCGGGCTGATCGTGATCACGGCCTTCGTCCGCGGCGGCTTTGCGGCGTTGCGCGCCTGCCGCGATGCGCTGGCCGAGAGCGCGAAATCCGCCATCACCGTCGGCATGGCCTGCGCCATCGTCGGCGTCATCATCGGCATGATGTCGCAGACCGGCGTCGGCACCATCTTCGGCGGCTGGGTGATCGGGCTCGGCGAGAAGAGCCTGTTCCTGGCGCTGGTCATGACCATGCTGCTGTCGATCCTGCTCGGCACCGGCATTCCGACCATCCCGACCTACATCATCACCGCCGCGCTCGCCGCGCCGGCCCTCGCCAAGCTCGGCGTGCCGCTGATCGCGAGCCACATGTTCGCGTTCTACTACGGTATCATGGCCGACCTTTCGCCACCGGTGGCGCTGGCCGCGCTTGCGGCGGCACCGATTGCGAAGGAGAACCCGGACAAGATCGGCTGGGAGGCGATGCGCATCGCGCTCGCCGGTTACGTCATCCCCTTCATCTTCGTCTACTCGCCGGCGTTGATGCTGCAGGCGGGCGATCCCATGGCGGCCAAGCTTGGCTTCTACGGCGCGGTGGCGCTGGCCGCCACCAAGGCGCTGGTGGCGATCGGCCTGTTCGGCATGGTCGCGATCGGCTTCCTGTTCACGCGGCTGACGCTGATCGAGCGCCTGGTTGCGCTCGGCGCCGCGTTCTGCCTGCTCGGCGAATTCCCGTTCAGCGACACCGCGGGCTTCGTGCTCGCTGCTGCGCTGGCGCTGTGGCAATGGCGGCAGCGCCCGCCGGCGGCGGTCGAGGCGGCGTGAGCCTCTGCTTCGCAACGGCATCAGGTGTGAAGGCGCTGGCCCTGTCCGCCTTCACGCTGGCCTGGACGCATTCGGTCGCGAAGGTCGAATGGCAGGAAGATTGGCGTGTCACGCCTGCCGGCCTCGAGCTGGTGCAGGCTCGCGTCAAGGGCACCGGGCCCGGCATGGAGCCGCCGCCCGAGGCGCGGCTCGTCGATGGCTGGTTTCAATGGCGGCCGCAGCGTTCGCCGATGCAGGAGGTGATCCTCGGTAATTCCGGTGCGGCCGGGGAATGGCGATTGTGCCATGACGGGAAGTGCCGGACATTGTCGGAGATTGTCGGCCATCCGATCGGTGCTAACGTCACCACAATGAGCATCTGCGAACAACAAGAGAAATAAAGGGAGATCATGATGGATAGGCTCAAGGGCAAGGTTGCGATGGTGGTGGGCGCCGGCTCGATCGGGCCCGGCTGGGGCAATGGCAAGGCCACCGCGGTGGCGTTCGCGCGCGAGGGCGCGCAGGTGTTTTGCGTCGATCGCAACGATGCCGCGGCCGAGGAGACCGCGAAGATCATCACCGAGGAAGGCGGCAAGGCGACGGCGTTCACGGCCGACGTGTCGCGCGCAAGTGAGATCGAGGCGATGGTGGCAGCGTGCCTGAAGGCCCATGGCCGCATCGACGTGCTCGATAACAATGTCGGCATTGCCGAGATGGGCAGCGTGGTCGAGGTGAGCGAGGAGAGCTGGGACCGCGTCTTCAGCGTCAACCTCAAGAGCGCCTATCTCGCCATGAAGCACGTCATCCCCGTCATGGTGAAGCAGGGCGGCGGCTCAATCATCAACATTTCCTCGATCGCCTCGATCCGCCACATGGGCATCTCCTACGTCACCTACGGCACCTCGAAGGCGGCGATGAACCAGATGACGCGCACCACGGCGATCGAGTTCGCGCGCCATCATGTCCGCGTCAACGCGATCCTGCCCGGCCTGATGAAGACGCCGATGGTCGAGCATTCAGCGGGTCTTGCCGCCAGCTACGCCAAGGGCGACGTGGAAGCGATGTGGCGCGCGCGCGATGCGCAGGTGCCGATGGGCCACATGGGCGATGCCTTCGACGTCGCCAACGCCGCGCTGTTCCTAGCCTCGGACGAGTCGAAATACGTGACGGGAATCGAGCTCGTGGTCGACGGCGGGATCACGTGCAAGGCGGGGGCGTAAGCGCCTCATACTCCGTTGTCGTCCCGGACCAGCGCGCGCCGATCCGGGACGACAGCGGTGATTACTGCGCCAGCGCCAGGATGCCGCCGGCGAAGGCATGCCATGCCGCCGTCTCGCTGACCGGCCAGTTCAGCACCTTCACCGCCAATAGCGCGAGCGTGCCGTAGATGTAGACCGGATGCACGCGGCCCTCGGTGCGCCAGTCGCGCACCATGGCGACGACGAGCAGAAGGGAGGCGACGACGGCCGGCGCAATCGTCACGGGCACCGGCGGCGGGCCGGGCGGTCCCGGCGGCGCGAGGAAGGTCAGGAACCAGCGCGCAATCGCGGCATCGAGGATCGAGACCGCCGCCAGCAGCATCAGGCGCTTGTGGATCTCCGGTCTGCGCGTGTTCATGATCGCCAGCACGAACACCACGGCGAAGAACGCGATTCCGCTCATCGGCACGATCGAGAAGGCAACGCCTGCATCGGCCTTCCCAAGCGCCGCGGCGTTCTTCATCGAGGTCACGGATGCGAAGAAGCCAAATATGACCATAGCGGTCGCAAGCGAGACGCCGGCAATGCCTAACGAGCGGTGGTTGACCACACGGCCCGAGGCCGCGAGCCAAGTCTGGAGCACGAAATAGAGTGACCAGGTGAAGAACAAGAGTCCGTGAAAATGAATCACCGGGCTTGCGGACAACGTCCGGTGAGCGAGCGGCACCCAATAGGTCGGTGCGAAGCCGAGGAAGGCGGTCGCGGCGCAGGCAAGCGCCATGTTGAGATAAAAATATCGTGCAGGCGACGCATCACGCGCGCGGACACGACGGTCGTCGATCAGGGTCGTCATCAGGGGTGAGTCTGGGGCGGCGGGGCTTGGTTCAAAGTTCGGGATGATCTGTGTGACCTGGCGCACGTTGCTGAACGCCCCAAAGCTCGCCGTCATTTCCGGATTTGCGCGCTTAGGGCGCGCTTGTCCGGGACGACCGCGGAGAGACATCATCCCCCTGCGCTCAATTCTGCGCGATCGAGCTCTTCCTCCAGCCGATGAAACGCGTCGTCGCCGATCACCTCGGTGGTGCGGAGGTCGAAGATCGCTTTGCGCGCGGCCTCGATGGCGCGGCGGCGCAGGGGATCGGCGGGCAATTCGCCATTGGCGATGCCGCCGTTCGGATCGGTCTCGGCCTGCATCAGGATGGCGCGATACTCGAGCCGCAGGATTTCCGCCTCCTCCGACGGATCGCTCTCGATCGCATCGAGCGCTGCGCGATAGGCGACCGCGCGCCCGCGCGCGACCTCGACGCCGACCGGATCATCGTCCTCGAGGTTGAAGGCGAGGATCAGCGGCCGCAGCGTCAGGCCCTGGATCACCAGCGAACCCAGCACCACCGCGAACGCAATGAAGACGATGAAGTCGCGATAGGGAAAGTTCTCGGGCAGGGCAAAGGCGGCGGCCAGCGTGACGAGGCCGCGCATGCCGCACCAGGAGATGATGAGGCCGCCCCTCGCCGAGGCGACCTGTTTCGGATCCTTCGGATGGTAGATCCCGCGCGCGACCAGCGCGCGCAACGTGGCGCGGTAGAACGTCACCCAGAACAGCCGTACCAGCACCACGGTGAGCAGGATCCAGCCGGCGGCCACGCAATATTCCCAGCGCACGTCCGCGTCCAGCCGCGTCCAGATCGGTCGCATCTGCATGCCGATCAGCATGAAGGCGAGCACGTTGAGCACGAACACCATCGTCTCCCAGACCGCATAGGACGGCACCCGCAGCCGCGCCGGCATGCGTACCGGCGCCGTGCGCGCGATCGCGATGGCATAGACCACGATGGTGAGGATGCCGGAGAGGCCGAGATGCTCGGCGGCGATCCAGATCATGAAGGTGGTGGCGAACTGCACGATGATGGCGCTCGGCGCCTCCTTCACGCGCTCCATGATGGGGAGGATGATGCGGGCCGCGACCAGGCCGGCGATGACGCTGCCGACCAGGCCCAGCGCCATGGTCGGTGCGACCTGGCTCCATGTCAGATGCTGGGTGGCGACCGCGCCGACCGCGATGCGATAGATTAGAAGCGCGCTGGCGTCGTTGAGCAGGCTCTCGCCCTCCAGCACCTTCATCATGCGGTGGGGCAGCTTCACCTGGCTCAGGATCGCAACGGCAGCGGCCGCATCCGGCGGCGCCACGATCGCGCCGAGCGCGACCGCGGCGGCCCAGGGCATGTCGGGCATCAGCCGGTGCGCGACGTAGGCCACGGCGGCCGTGGTCAGGCCGACTGCGGCGACCACCAGGGTCGAGACCGGAACCCAATTGTTCCGTAGATCGCGCAGCGAGGTGTCGAAGGCGGCATCGAGCAGGACCGGTGCGACAAAAAGGGCCAAGGCCAGGTCCGGCTCCAGCGCCCAGGACGGACTGGACGGCACGAAGGCGATCAGAGCGCCACCGATGGCGAGAAAGGTCGGGTAAGGGACCTTGATCCGCCGCGCCAGCGCCGATAAGGCAACAGCGCCGAGCAGAAGTGCAATGATCCATTCGAATGTCGACACGATGATCCCCGAGACCGACCTGAGCGGCGCCACAAGCTAGCACCAATCCGGCCGTATGATGGATAGTGCAGCGTCAAGGCAAGACCTTAAGACAAGATCCTGAGACAAGGCTTTCCGGCTGCAACGAACATGCGTTCTCTCCTTCACCTGTTTGGCGCCGGGCTGCTCTACGCACTCTCGCTCGCCCCGGCCGATGCTGCGACCGGAGGCGAGCCGGTAGCGGTGACGCAGGTCGATGTCGAGCTCTGCCTCGCGGCGACCGCGGCCGACGACGTGGACAAGGCGGCCACCGCCTGCGCTGCCGTGATCGACAATGAGAAGACGACGAAGGAGGATCTGATCAAGGCGCTGATCGCGCGCGGCGCACTGCTGGCGCGGCACGACCAGGTCGACCGTGCGATCGCCGACGACAGCCGTGCTCTTTTGCTCGATCCGACCCTCGCCGACATCTTCAACGCGCGCGGCGAGCTCTGGCTGAAGAAGGGCGACAAGCCCAGGGCGGTGCAGGATTTCGGCGCAGCACTCAAGATCGATCCGAACCACGCGAAGGCCAAGGCCAATCACAAGGCGATGGCGCGCGAGCTCGAGCGGATCGGCGCGCAGATGGCGGTCGCCGGCAAGCCCAGCTTCAATTGCGCGCGAGCGCGCCGCGCGGTGGAAAGGGCGATCTGCGGCAATCGCGAGCTCGCCGATCTCGACCGGGAGATTTTTGCGTCGAACGCGCGCGTGATTCGCGCGGCGCGCAATGCGGATGAAGCAAAGGCACTCCAGCGCGAGCAGGATGAATTCATCGCGCGGCGAAATGCCGGTTTCGGCCGGCCGGGCTATGATCTCAAGAAGGCGATGCAGGAGCGGTTGCAGCGGCTGAACGGGGCGGGCGGATATTGACGGGCCTTCGCCGGAGGCAGGCCCGGCCATGACGGCGCGGACGGACCCGATTTGAACCCATCCCTTGCCGGCTGCGACAACGGTGAGAACCCGACGTCACGGAGCCCAATGTCATGTGCGGCACCCAAACCTCCGCGCAAGCGCCTTCGCCTGCCAAAATCTCGCTTCGCGCCTTTTTCCTCAGCGCGGCAATGAGCCTTGTTCTTGCTTCCCCAGCCTCGGCGAGCACCGAGTGCGTGCTGGGCAGCAAGGCTGCCCCGGCAGAGTTGATTGCGGCATGCAGCGCCATCATCGACAAGACTGCAAATCCGGCCTCCGATCGCAGCCCGGCCCTCGTTGTCCGCGCCGAAGCCAATGCGCGAACCCTTGGCGGGCAATCGCAGGCGCTGCGCGATCTGGACCGCGCCATCGCGCTCGACGGCAGGAACGCAAAGGCCTGGCGCCTGCGCGGCGACCTCCTGCGCGAGGCCGGCGGCGATCTCAGCCGCGCTGCGGCGGATTTGACCAGGGCGATCGAGCTCGATCCGCAGGATGCGGAGGCTTACGAGTCGCGCGGCGTGGTCTACACCAATCAGCGCCGGCTCGACCGCGCGCTCGCCGATTACGACCAGGCCATCAAGCTGAAGCCGGACGATGCGCAGGCCTGGTCCGACCGCGGCGTGGCCTACTATCTCGGCGGCGACAACGAGAAGGCCATCAGGAATTTCGACGAGGCGCTGCGGCTCGACCCCAACCGGCCTCGCACCTACACCAACCGCGGCGCGGCCTGGAAGAAGCTCGGCCAGAACGACAAATCGGTCGCCGACAACACCGAGGCCATCAGGCTCGACCCGAAGGTGCCGGAATATTACGACAATCGCGGTCTCGCCTATGCCGCGATGGGCGAGTACGACAAGGCCATCGCCGATTACGACGAAGCGATCCGGCGTGAGCGGCGCGCCAACTTCCTGACCAACCGCGGCGATTCCTACCAGTTCAAGGGCGAGCTCGGGGCCGCGCTGAGCGACTATGACGCCGCGCTCGAGCTCGATCCGAATTTTGCGAAGACCTACAACAACCGTGCCGTGCTCTACAAGAAGATGGGCGAGCGCAAGAAGGCGCTGGCGGACTACGAGACGACGCTGAAGCTCGATCCGGGCAACGAGAATGCAGCCAACGGCCGCCGCGCCATGATCGCCGAGATCGCAAAGTTCGGTGCCGAGCCGCTACGTCCGCTGAATGCGGCTTTCGGCAACGGCCCGTCGTTCGATTGCGCGACGGCGAAGCGCGAGGTCGAGAAGGTGATCTGTGCCGATCCCCAGCTCGGCGTGCTCGACCGCCGGATCGCAGAGGCCTACGAGCGCGTGCTGAAGCTGGCGAACAAGCGCTCGGCCGGCGAATTGCGCAGGACGCAGCGCGATTTCCTCGCCACGCGCAACGCCAGCTTCGGCCGCCCCGACTATGATCTGAAGAAGATCATGCAGCAGCGGTTGCAGAAGCTGAACGCGATGGAGAGCTGAGAAGCGTTCCGAACTCGTCGTCTCTCCTCGAGTCGAACCACCACCGTCCTTCCGGAGACCCCTGCCCCCGCAAGCGCAGGGCTATCGCATATGAGATGTGGCTATGGGCACCGACTGTCCCCACAACGTCATGGCCGGGCCTGTCCCGGCCATCCACGCCCTTCCATGCAGCACAAAGAACGTGGATGCCCGGGACAAGCCCGGGCATGACGACCTCTGCAATATTTCAAATGCGATCACCCTGCCCGCAAGCGGGGCGAGGGGGCGCACCGCCCGCGCGGCGGTAGTTGTGTCTTTCCCGAAAGGCCCATCCTTTTGAGCTTGAACCGCGGCCCGTTCCCGCGAAAATAGCTTCACAACAAGGCCGGCAATTGATCCTGGTCATGGCGGGGCGCCTGTCCTGCCACAAGGGTCAAGGGCAGGCGAATAAAGGCACGGGAGCGCGGGAATGAACGTCCAAGGGAACGTCCAAGGGAACGCCGACGGCAAAAGTCGTTATCATGAGGTCCATGCGCGCTCGCTGTCCGATCCCGCCGGCTTCTGGGCCGAGGCGGCGAAGGAGATCGACTGGATCGAGCCTCCGACCAGGATCTTCGATCCCTCGCAAGGAACCTACGGCCGCTGGTTCGCCGGCGGCGTCGTCAACACCTGCTACAACGCGCTCGACCGCCATGTGGAACGCGGCCGCGCCGACCAGGTCGCGCTGATCCATGATTCGCCGCTGACCAATTCGGTCACCAAACTCACCTATGCCGAACTGCTGAACGAGGTCCAGGCGCTCGCCGCCGTCATGCAGGACTTCGGCGTCGCCAAGGGCGACCGTGTCATCCTTTATATGCCGATGGTGCCGGAAGCGGTGGTCGCGATGCTGGCCTGCGCGCGTATCGGCGCGGTGCACTCCGTCGTGTTCGGCGGCTTCGCGGCGAAAGAGCTCGCCACCCGCATCGACGACGCGCAGCCGAAGCTGATCCTCTCCGCAAGCTGCGGCATCGAGCCCGGCCGTATCGTGCATTACAAGCCGCTGCTCGACGAGGCGATCAGGCTCGCCGGCAGCAAGCCGAAAGCCTGTATCGTGCTGCAGCGTCCGCAACTCACCTGCGAGATGACGCCAAGCCGCGACTACGACTGGGCCAGCCTGCGCCGCAAGGCGCTGAACGACGGCAAGAGCGCGGCTTGCGTGCCTGTCGCCGCGACCGATCCGCTCTACATCCTCTACACCTCGGGCACGACCGGCGTGCCGAAGGGCGTCGTGCGCGACAATGGCGGGCATCTCGTCGCGGTGAAATGGTCGATGTTCAACCTCTATGGCGTCAAGCCGGGCGAGGTCTGGTGGTGCGGCTCCGACATCGGCTGGGTGGTCGGCCACAGCTACATCGTCTACGGCCCGCTGTTTCATGGCGCGACCACGATCATGTACGAGGGCAAGCCGGTCGGCACGCCCGATGCCGGCGCGTTCTGGCGCGTGATCTCCGAGCACAAGGCGGTGGCCTTCTTCACCGCTCCGACCGCATTCCGCGCCATCCGCAAGGACGATCCGGAAGGAAAATTCATCCGGCAGTACGACCTCTCCAAATTCCGCACGCTGTTCCTCGCCGGCGAGCGCGCCGATCCGCCGACGGTGGAGTGGGCGGAGCAGCAGCTGAACGTGCCGGTGATCGACCATTGGTGGCAGACCGAGACCGGCTGGTGCATCGCCGGCAATCCGGTCGGGCTCGGCATGCTGCCCGTGAAGCACGGCTCGCCGACGGTGCCGATGCCGGGCTACCAGGTCGATGTCGTCGATGAAGCGGCAAAGCCGGTCGGCGCCAACACCATGGGCTCGATCGTCATCAAGCTGCCGATGCCGCCGGGCTGTCTGCCGACGCTGTGGAATCAGGACGAGCGCTTCAAGGAGGCCTACCTCAGCGAATTCCCCGGCTACTACAAAACCTCTGATGCCGGCTACAAGGACGAGGACGGCTATGTCTTCGTCATGGGCCGCACCGACGACATCATCAACGTCGCCGGCCATCGGCTCTCCACCGGCGGCATGGAGGAGATTTTGGCCTCGCATCCCGACGTCGCCGAATGCGCCGTGCTCGGCGTCAAGGACGCGATCAAGGGCGAGGTGCCCTGCGGCTTCCTGGTGCTGAAAGCGGGCGTGAAGCGCCCGCCGGCCGAGATCGAGAAGGAAATCATCGCATTGGTGCGCGACAAGCTCGGCCCGGTCGCCGCCTTCAAGCTCGCCATCACCGTCGGCCGCCTGCCCAAGACGCGTTCCGGAAAGATCCTGCGCGGCACCATCAAGAAAATCGCCGACGGCGACTCCTGGACCATGCCGGCGACCATCGAGGATCCCAAGGCGCTCGAGGAGATCGGGGAGGCGCTGAAGGGGAGGGTGTGAGGATTGCGCTTCGGTCGCCGGGCCAGTGAGGCGCGACGGCGCAACCCAATCTCCGCTGTCATCACCCGCGACCCGGCGAAGCCTTGGCGTAGCCGGGTCGCGGGGAATGACCGCGAGCGGGGAACGGCGTTCGGGGACTTACAATCTCCTTATTCCGCGCTAAACAGGGCGGCCGATAGGGAACCTCGTATGCCACTCGCCGTCACGTCGCGCCTGCTGATCGCTTTAGCTCTCGCCATCGCTCTCGCCGCCTGCTCCGCGCGCTACCAGACGCCGGTGGCGATGGGCGGCGACGATGATGACGCGGTCTGCCAGAGCCGGGGCTATGCGCAAGGCTCGCCGGAATACGTGGCCTGCCGCAAGGACCGCGACGTCCAGCGCAATGCCGCCACCGCCCGCGCCGACCGCCGCCAGCGCGACCTCGGCGAGTACATGCTGAACAATCCCGTGCGGCCGTGATGTGAGGCGCGGCATTATGGTGCCGCTCCACGCGCCGTGCGTTCGTGCTTTTCGTGACACATCTGCAACGCCTCGACCAAATCGTGGCGCGCTTGTCCTGATTTGATCGGCATCAAATCCTTCACCATCTCCTTTCTGCTCTGACGCTGATGTCGCGCAACGATGCGCGAGAGATGGCTGAAGGGGATTGAAATGCACAGAACGACGAGAAACCTGGCGCGGCTGGCCACGATTGGCGCGATGCTTGTGGGCACCTTTGCCTCGGCGCAGGCTGCCGATTTGCCGGTCTACAAGAAGGCGCCGCCGCCGGTAGAGGCGTTCAATCCATGGATGATCCGCCTGCGTGCGCTCGGCGTGCTGCCCGATGGCGGCGGCAGCAGCGTGAACGTGGCGGGCGTGCCCTCGCTCTCGTCGCCGAATTCCGGCCTGTCGATCAGCGATCAGGTCGTTCCCGAGCTCGACATCAGCTATTTCTTCACCAAGAACATCGCGGCCGAGCTGATCCTCGGCGTGACCAGGCACTCGATCAGCGGCACCGGCTCGCTGGCAAACCTGCCGATCGGCAAGACCACGCTGCTGCCGCCGACGCTGACGCTGCAATATCACTTCGACAATTTCGGCGCGTTCAAGCCCTATATCGGCGCCGGCGTGAATTACACGGTGTTCTTCAACAACTCCGCCGCGAATGCGCCGGCTGCGATCGCCGGTCCGCCCGCGATCGTCGCCACCACCACCAACCTGCACGTCAGCAACGCCTGGGGCGGTGCCGTCCAGTTCGGCTTCGACTACATGATCGACCGGCACTGGGGTCTCAACGTCGACGTCAAGAAGCTCTGGCTGCGTCCGAACTACTCGGCGACCGTCTCCGGCCTGCCGGTGACCGGCACAGCGCATATCGATCCGTGGCTGGTCGGCGCGGGTGTGACGTACAAGTTCTGAGGCGGTTGCGGCGTCGTCGCGACGCCCGCGGATCTCATAAAGCCAAAAACGCGGCAGGTTTCCCTGCCGCGTTTTTTGCGATCGATCGTCGAATTACCCGGAGCGCCTCACTCCTCGTCGTCTTCGTGCTTCTTGCCGCCGAGCGTCTTGAGCTTGGCGAACACGGCGTCGACATTGAGATCGTCGCTGGACTTTTCCGCGGGCTCGTACTCGTCCTTGCGGGTGGTCTCGGAGGCCGGCAGCAGGGTCGCGCCGCCATAGGTTGCGTCGATCGGCTTTTCCTTCGCAGCGCGCTGCACCTCGAAATCGAGCTCGATCTGCGAGCACAGGCCGAGGGTGACGGGGTCGATCGGGGTCAGCGCCGACGTGTTCCAGTGGGTACGGTCGCGCACGCTCGCGATCGTGCTCTTGGTGGTGCCGACCAGGCGCATGATCTGGGCGTCCTTGAGTTCCGGATGGTTGCGCAGCAGCCAGAGGATGGCGCTCGGACGTTCGTGGCGGCGCGAGACAGGGGTGTAGCGCGGTCCCTTGCGCTTGGGCTGGGGCGGCAGCACCACCTTGCTCTCCTGCAGGCGGAGCCGGTAATCCGGGTTCCTCTCACCCTTCTCGATCTCCTCGCGCGTCAGCTGGCCGTTGGAGAGGGGATCCATGCCCTTGATGCCCTGGGCGGCGTCGCCATCGGCGATCGCGCGGACCTCGAGGGGGTGCATCTTGGTGAAATCGGCGACCTGGTCGAAGGTCAGCGCGGTGTTGTCGAGCAGCCAGACGGCGGTCGCCTTGGGCATCAGAGGTGCGTTGCTCATGGCAAATCTCCTTTGTGCTTCGCCCACCCCTCTGGAGGCGAAACCGGTGGTCATCAGCGATGACAGGGAATTCGCGCTATATAAGCCGGGAGGGGGCAGCCACGCAATGGTTCTGCTATAGATAGTGCCTTGACACCGCCCGAAAGGGGGCCCAATTCCCTTTGAACCGCTGTAGGGTTCAAGCCGACCGTTTTAAGCCCCTATTCAATCCATCGACCGCCCCCGCCAGAAGGCGAAACGGGCGATTCGGTCCCGAGATCGCTCAATGTCAGCCAAACCAGACCTCAAGATCGTGCTTTGTTCTCCCCGCGGCTTTTGTGCCGGCGTGGTCCGGGCGATCGACACCGTGGAACGGGCGCTCGATAAGTACGGCGCCCCGGTCTATGTTCGCCACGAGATTGTGCACAATAAGTACGTCGTCGATGGGTTGAAGAAGAAGGGCGCCATCTTCGTCGAGGAGCTCGCTGAAATCCCGGAAAACACCACCGCTCCGGTGGTGTTCTCGGCGCACGGCGTGCCGAAGTCGGTTCCGGCCGACGCCCAGTCCCGCAATCTTTTCTCGCTGGACGCGACCTGCCCGCTGGTGACCAAGGTCCACCGCGAGGCCGCGATCCATTTCAAGCGCGGCCGCGAGATCTTCCTGATCGGCCACTCCCACCATCCCGAGGTGGTCGGCACGCTTGGCCAGCTTCCGCCCGGTGCTGTGACCCTGATCGAGACCGCCGAGGACGCCAAGACGATCACGCCGAAGGACCCCAACAACCTTGCCTTCGTGACCCAGACCACGCTGTCGATCGACGACACCGCGGAGATCGTGGCGCTGCTCAAGGAGCGCTTCCCGAACATCAACGGCCCGCACAAGGAAGACATCTGCTACGCCACCACCAACCGCCAGCTCGCGGTGAAGAAGGTGGCGCCGGTGGTGGACGCCCTGATCGTGGTCGGTGCGCCGAATTCGTCGAACTCGCAGCGCCTGCGCGAGGTCGCCGAGCGCGAGGGCTGCAAGATCGCGGTGCTGGCGCAGCGCGCCACCGACATCGACTGGACCAGGTTCGGCAACATCGCCAGTCTCGGCATCACGGCGGGCGCCTCCGCGCCTGAAGTGATTGTCGAGGAGATCATGGACGCCTTCGCCGAGCGCTACACGCTGCATGTGGAGACGGTCTCGGCCGCGGAGGAGAACGAGTTCTTCCCGCTGCCGCGTCAGGTGCGCCCCGAAGCTGCCGCCGAGTAGACGTTTATGGCGGTCTACACCGACGTCGCCGCCGACGAGCTTGCGGATTTCCTGAAACAATATGATCTCGGCGAATTGCTCTCCTACAAGGGCATCGCCGAGGGTGTCGAGAATTCCAACTTCCTGCTGCACACCAGCAAGGGCTCGTTCATTCTCACGCTCTACGAAAAGCGCGTGGCGAAGAACGATCTGCCGTTCTTCCTCGCGTTGATGACGCATCTGGCCGAGCACGGCGTCAATTGTCCGCTGCCTGTGAAGGCGAAAGACGGCGAGGCGCTGCGCGAGCTGGCAGGCCGGCCCGCGGCGATCATCACCTTTCTCGAAGGCGTCTGGCCGCGCAAGCCGAACGCGACGCATTGCGCCGGGGTCGGCGACGGGCTGGCGAAACTGCATCTGGCGGGCGCGAACTTTGCGATCAAGCGCACCAATGCGCTCTCGGTTTCCGGCTGGCGGCCGCTGTTCGAGGCGGCTTCAGGCCGTGCCGACGAGGTGCAGCCGGGCTTGCGCGATTTTCTTGCCGCCGAGCTCGATTATCTCTCGAGCGGCGTCTGGCCGACCAATCTGCCGGAGGGCGTGATCCACGCCGACCTCTTCAACGACAACGTCTTCTTCCTCGGCGACAAGCTCTCGGGCATCATCGACTTCACTTTCGCCTGCAACGACATGCTGGCCTATGACGTCGCGATCTGCCTCAACGCCTGGTGCTTCGAGCCGGATCACTCCTTCAACGTCACCAAGGCGCGCGCTTTTCTCAACGCCTATGGCCGGGTGCGCAAGCTCTCCGAGACGGAAGAGGCGGCGCTGCCGCTGCTGGCACGCGGCGCCGCGATCCGCTTCCTGCTGACGCGGCTGGTCGACTGGCTCAACGTGCCGCCGGGCGCGCTGGTCAGGCCGAAGGATCCCTTGGAATATTTCCGCAAGCTGCGCTTCCACCAGAGCGTGACGAGTGCGCGCGACTATGGGCTGACGCCGTCGGGGCTGGTGGCGTGAGCGAGCTCCCCAATGTCACGATCTATACCGACGGCGCCTGCTCGGGAAATCCCGGGCCGGGCGGCTGGGGCGCGATCCTGAAGTTCGGCGACAAGGAAAAGGAGCTGAACGGCGGCGAGCGACATACCACCAACAACCAGATGGAGCTGATGGCGGCGATCTCCGCCCTCGAGGCGCTGAAGAAGCCGTGCACGGTCGATCTCTACACCGACAGTCAGTATGTCCGGCAGGGCATCACGGGCTGGATCTTCGGCTGGAAGCGCAACGGCTGGCGCACCGCCGACAAGAAGCCGGTGAAGAATGTGGAGCTATGGCAGCGCCTGGATGCCGCGCTGAAGCAGCACGAGGTCCGCTGGCACTGGGTCAAGGGCCACGCCGGGCACCCGGAGAACGAGCGCGCCGATCAGCTCGCGCGCGAGGGCGTTGCGATGGCGCGCTTGCAGCAGCGGGTGAGGGAGTAGGGGGCGCGCTGTCATTGCCCCACTCTCGGCTGTCATCGCCCGCCTAGTGCGCAATTGCGCACAGGGGCGGGCGATCCAGTATTCCAGAGACGCTTGTGATTGAGCCGAGAGGCCTCGGCGTACTGGATGCCCCGCCTTCGCGGGGCATGACAGCGTTACGCGTAGCCAATAACGGCGGTCGCCTTACAGCTGCCCGAGCAGCGTATCGCCGCCGGAGACCTCGACCTTGCCGGGCATCGCCTCGAGGTTCAGCTTCTTGACCACGCCGTCCTCGACCAGCATCGAATAGCGCTTCGAGCGGATGCCGAGGCCGTTGGCGGAGGCGTCGAGCTCCATGCCGATCGCCTTGGTGAAGTCGGCATTGCCATCGGCGAGGAAGACGGCCTCGTCGCGCTGGTCGGTGTCGCGCTTCCAGGCGTTCATGACGAAGGCGTCGTTGACGGAGATAATGGCGATGGTGTCGACGCCCTTGTCCTTGATGGCATAGGCGTTGAGGAAGATGCTCGGCAGATGCATCTTGTGGCAGGTGCCGGTATAGGCGCCGGGCACCGCGAACAGCGCCACCTTCTTGCCCTTGAAGATGTCGTCGGTGGTCTTCACCTGCGGGCCTTCCGCCGTCATCACGCGGAATTTCGCCTCGGGTAGCTTGTCGCCAATCTGGATCGCCATCATCAGTCTCCCTGGAAATCGGTCCCGCGTTTTAGACCGTGCGGCGGGACTGCACAATATTGCCGGCCGGGGAAGCAGCAAGGCCGACCGGCCCTCACGGCGACGTCATCAGCCTGCAAAGCCGCCACCGTCCAGGAAAGCCTGTTCTTCGGGCAAGGTCTCGCGGCCGAGGATGCGGTTGCGGTGAGGAAAGCGGCCGAAGCGGCGGATGATGTCTGCGTGCTCCCGGGCGTAGCTCAGGCTCTCGGCGTCACCGGCGCCCTCGAACAGGGCGACGCAGCGCTCCTGGTCCGCCAGGTGCTCGGAATGCATGAAAGGCATGTAGAGGAATTCGAGCAGGGCGGGATCGATCCTGCGATCGGTCCCCCGCTGGATGGCGCGGCGGGCAACGTCGCGCGCCAGCGCATCGCTGGCAAAGGCTTGCGGCGTGCCGCGGAACATGTTGCGCGGAAACTGATCAAGCAGAATGACGAGCGCCAGCGCGCCCTCGTCGCTGGTCTCCCAGTCCGCCAGCTCCCCGGCGGCCGCCTTGTGCCAGAGCGCGAGATAGCGGCGCCTGATCTCCGCGTCGAAGCCTTCGTCGCGCGCGTACCAGCGCTCGCGGCCGGCCTCGCGCCAGAAGGCGAGAATGCCTGACGGCGAGATGTCGTCGACGTCGGTCATGAACCGGAGGCGCGGCTTACGCCGCCTCGGCCTTTTGCTCGTCGCGGAGCTGCCGGCGCAAGATCTTGCCGACATTGGTCTTCGGCAGGTCGGTGCGGAACTCGATGTGCTTGGGCACCTTGTAGCCGGTGAGCTGCTCGTGACAGAACGCGATCACCGCCTCGGCGGTGAGGTTCGGGTCCTTCCTCACCACGAAGGCCTTCACCGCCTCACCCGATTTGGAATCGGGCATGCCGATCACGGCGCATTCGAGCACGCCCGGATGGCTCGCGATCACTTCCTCGACCTCGTTGGGATAGACGTTGAAGCCGGAGACCAGGATCATGTCCTTCTTGCGGTCGACGATCTTGGTGTAGCCCTTCTCGTCCATGATGCCGATGTCGCCGGTGCGGAAAAAGCCGTCCGCCGTCATGACCTTCGCGGTGTCTTCCGGCCTGTTCCAGTAGCCCGACATCACCTGCGGGCCCTTGGCGCAGATCTCGCCGGGCTGCCCGAGCGGGACCTCGTTGCCGTCGTCGTCGCGGATCGAGATGTAAGTCGATGGCACGGGGATGCCGATCGAGCCGGAGAACTCGGTCGCGGTCGCCGGATTGCAGGTCAGCGTCGGCGAGGTCTCCGACAGGCCGTAGCCTTCGGCGATGAAGCAGCCGGTGATCGCCTTCCACTGGTCGGCAACGGGTCGCTGCACCGCCATGCCGCCGCCGTTGGAGATCTTCAGCTTGGAGAAGTCGAGCTTCTTGAAGTCGGGATGATGCATCAGCCCGTTGTAGAGCGTGTTGACGGCCGGGAAGCTGTTGACCTGGTATTTCGCCAGCTCCTTGATGAAGCCGGGAATGTCGCGCGGGTTGGGGATCAGGAGATTGCAGCCGCCGGCGCGTACCGCGAGCAGGTAGCAGGCCGTCAGCGCGAAGATGTGATAGAGCGGCAGCGCGCAGACGATCATGAGCTGGTCGACATGGGGCGGCGCGGCGAGCGCCGGCTGGAGCCAGGCGTCGTTCTGCAGGACGTTGGCGACGATGTTGCGATGGAGCAGCGTCGCGCCCTTGGAGACACCGGTGGTGCCGCCGGTATATTGCAGGAACGCGACGTCGCCCGGCGAGATTTTCGGCTTGTTGAACGTCATGCCGCGGCCGGCGGAGAGCGCGTCGTTGAAGGCCACCGCCCCCGGCAGCGACCAGGCCGGTACCATCTTCTTGACCCGGCGGACGACGAGATTGACGATGATCCCCTTGAAGCCGAGCAGGTCGCCCATGCTGGCGACGATGACGTGCTTCACCTGCGTCTTCGCGATCACCTGATCGACCGTGTGGGCAAAGTTCTCCAGCACGATGATGGCTTCGGCGCCGGAATCCTTGAGTTGGTGCTCGAGCTCGCGCGGGGTGTAAAGCGGGTTGACGTTCACGACCGCGTATCCGGCGCGCAGCACGGCGGCGGTCGCGACGGGGTACTGCAGTACGTTCGGCATCATGATCGCAACACGGGCGCCGCGCTGGAGCCCGCGGCCCTGCAAGTAAGCGGCGAGCGCGACCGACATCTGGTCGAGGTCGCGATAGCTGATCGACTTGTCCATGCAGATGAACGCCTTGCGGTCGGCGAACTTGGTGAAGCTCTCCTCCAGAAGGTCGACCAGCGATGCGTATTGTGTCGGCTCGATAT
Source organism: Bradyrhizobium sp. CCBAU 51765 (assembly GCF_015291725.1). Lineage (GTDB taxonomy): Bacteria > Pseudomonadota > Alphaproteobacteria > Rhizobiales > Xanthobacteraceae > Bradyrhizobium > Bradyrhizobium liaoningense. The sequence continues at coordinate 7,881,158 of NZ_CP030038.1, read as the reverse complement.
CGGCGGGCACGCCGGGCGGATATTGCTTGAGCCAGATGCGCTCCATGGAAAACTCCCCTCATTGACCAGAGCCCGTTGTGTCACGGGCTTGCCGCATTGCCGCCAGTATCCAGCCTGCCGGAACTGGTGGCAAGCCGTCGTGGCTTAGGGCAAAGGTCGGGGCGTAGCTACTGGAATCGTCGCAAACCGCGCTGCCGCGGGTGCGAAGCGCGGGCTGCGGTTAGGCCCGAGGAACGTTAACTGTTGTTCGCCGGCTTGGCGGCAGCGGCGGGCTTGGTCGCGGCCTTGGGCTTGGCGGGCTTGGCTGCCTGATCGCCGCCTGCCGCAGGCTTCTCGGCGGGCTTCGCCGCCGCATCATGCTTGGTCGCGGCATGCTTGGACCCGGCCGGCTTGGCTGCGATCTTGGCGTCACCCTTGGCGCCGGACTTGGCTTCAGACTTGGCTCCAAGCTTGGCTTCGGACTTGGGGTCCGGCTTCACCGCCGCCGTCTTGGTGTCCTTGCCTGCGTCCTTGTGTCCATCCTTGTTCCCATCCTTGGGCTTGTCGGCGGCCTCAGGCTTCTTGGCGACGCGCGACTTCTTGCCACGCGGCTTGGATGCGGCCTGCTGGTCGGCATCGGCCGCGACCGCCGCGATCAGGGCGGTGCCGGTGCGGGTCGGGCCGGTATAGACCAGCACGGGTTCGGCCGCCGCGGGGGCCGAGGCCATCAGCTCGGAAGCCTTCATCATCAGGGGCGGCTGCAGGCCCGCCGTGAAGAAGGTGACCTGGGCTTCTCCACCGGTGGCCGAGGCCGATCCGGTCGCGCCGCCATTGGCCGCAATCAGCGCATCGTCGTCGTCACTGGCCGGCCGCTTGCGGTGGGGCCCGCACATCTCGTCGCGCAGGTTCGGCGGCGAGGCGTCGACCGGGACGAGATTGTCGACGGTGCCGAGCGAGGGGCGCAGCCAGGTGAGATTGTCCTGGGCGAAGCCGCGCTCGAGCAGCTGCGCCGCCTTTACCGCGCGCGCGGTGCCGGAACTGGCGCCGAGCACCACTGCGATCAGCCGGCGGCCGTTGCGCGTGGCCGAGGCCACCAGGTTGTACCCGGAGGCGCAGATGAAGCCGGTCTTGAAACCGTCGGCGCCGGGATAGCGGCCGATCAGCTTGTTGAAATTGCCGGTAACGCGCTTGCCGAAGCGGATCGCCGGGATGTGTACGAAGTATTCGTATTCCGGCAGGTCGCGCAGGAAGGCGCGCGCCAGGATTCCGAGATCGCGCGCGGACGTGATCTGGCCGTCGGCGGGCAGGCCGTTCGGATTGACGTAGCTCGTCTGCGTCATGCCGAGCTTCTTCGCGGTGTCGTTCATGATCGCGGAGAAGCCGTCGATCGAGCCGCCGACGCCTTCGGCGAGCACCACGGCCATGTCGTTCGCCGACTTGACCATCATCATCTTCAGCGCGTTGTCGACGGTGAGCTGCGTCCCCGGGCGGAAGCCCATCTTCGAGGGCGACTGCGAGGCCGCCGTCGGCGACACCGTGAGCAGCGTGTCGAGCGTCAGCCTGCCGTCCTTGACCGCCTTCAACGTGACATAGGCGGTCATGATCTTGGTGACGGAGGCCGGATACCAGGGAATGGTCGCGTTGTCCGCCTGCAGCACCTTGCCGCTGTCGGCCTCGATCAGCAGCAGCGCTTCGGCGCTCGCCTCGCGCGGCGCGAGCAATGCGGCGCATGCGAGGCTCGCAGCGAACAGGTTGAACAGCGATTTGCGAAGCAGCGGGCGAAGGGCGTGCACTATCCGATTCCGGTCCTTGGAGATCCGCCTGATACGGTCGGCTCTCGTGATCTGATGGTCGGTTCCTGAAATCCAGCGCCGCCGCTTGCGGCGTCGCAAACCTATACCGGCTCGTGCGTCGAGAATAGGGGGATCGGCGCGGTATTCCGCAATGAAATAGGCCGAATTTCGACGGCGCCGTGGGGACTTGCTAGGGGGATTTGGCGGCCGTCGCGGCAGTCTCGGCCGCCGTCACGCTGGCCCGCGCGGTCTCCTGAACCATGAACTGGGCCTTGGCGAGCTCGGCGAAATGGCCGCCTTTGGCCACGAGTTCATCGAAAGTTCCGCTTTCGATCACGCGCCCATTCTCGAACACCAGGATCCGCGTGGCGTTGCGGATGGTCGAAAGGCGGTGGGCGATCACGAAGGTGGTTCGGCCCTTCATCACTTCGTCGAGAGCGGCATTCACCTTGGCCTCGGTGACGGCGTCGAGCGCGCTGGTGGCTTCGTCCAGGATCAGGATCGGCGGATCCTTCAGCAGCGCACGGGCGATGGACAGGCGTTGGCGCTCGCCGCCCGAGAGCATGCGGCCGCGTTCGCCGGCATTGGTCTCGAAGCCGCCGCTGCGCTCGATGAACGCGAGCGCCTGCGCGCGCTCCGCCGCCATGCGCATCTCGGCCTCGGTCGCGTCCGGCTTGCCGACGCGCAAATTGTCGGCGATCGAGCGGTTGAACAGCAGCGCTTCCTGGAACACCACGCCGATGTTTCGCCGCAGCGAGGTCAAGGTGACGCCGCGCACGTCCATGCCGTCGATCTTGATGACGCCGGACTGCGGATCGAAGGCGCGATGCAACAGCGCAATCGCGGTCGACTTGCCGGCGCCGGTCGGGCCGACCAGCGCAATGGTCTGGCCGGGCAGGGCGGTGAAGGTGAGGTCCTCGATCGCCGGCCGCTTGCCGTCATAGGAGAACGTGACGTCGTTGAACTCGACGAGGCCGGACAGCCGGCCGGCGTCGATTGCGTCGGGCCGGTCGTGCACCGCGGGCACGGCGTCGAGCACATTGAAGAACTCGCGCAGGCGCGGGGCCTCCATGAACACGTTGTTGATGAAGCTCACGACCTGCTCGAGCTTCTGGATCAGCATCGTCGCGAAGCTCACGAACATCACGATCTCGCCGACCGAGGTGAGCCCCTGGTCGTGCAGGGCGATGCCGAAAGTGAAGATCGCGAGCACCGTGATGGTTGTGGAGGCGCGTGTGATCACGGTGACCAGCGCCCACCACGACAGCACCGGCATCTGCGCGGCCAGCAGCTCGTCGGCGACGGAGCGCAGCCCTTTCACCTCGGATTCGACACGCACGAAACTCTGCACCAGCGCGACGTTGCCGAGTGCGTCGGAGGCGCGCGCGGAGAGCTCGCTGTAGTGCTCCTCGACCGCCATCTGCATGCCGAAGGTCTTGCGCACCACGAAGGTGGTCAGCGCGGTGAAGACGATGCAGAGCACGAACAGCAGGATTGCGAGCCGCCAGTTCAGGTAGAGCGACAGCGGCAGCAGCACCACGACCGAGAGGATCGCGGCAAAATGCTCGCGGAAGAAGCCGAGCCAGAGCCGCCACAGCGCGTCCGTGCCGTTGAGCATCACCTTCATCAGCCGACCGGAATGGGTGCCGGAATGGAACGTCAACGGCAGTTGCAGGATGTGCTCGAAATAGCTCGTCAGCACCGCCTGACGCTGGCGGTGAGAGAGCCGGTCGGCTTGCAAGGCCACGAGCGCGCTGCAGGCGATGGTGAAGAGCCCGAACGCCACCCAGGCAGCCAGGAACGGCCAGGCCGAGTTCGACCCGGCCACCGCCTTGCCCGAGAGCACGTCGACGATACGGCCGAACAGCACAGGCTCGGCGAATTGCGAGGCCGCGAGCAGGAGATTGGCGACCGCGAGCAGCCAGCCCAGCCGCGCCTCCTTGCCGAGCAGCTCGAGAACGCGGATGTAGAGGCGGAAGATGGACATGCGGCGACGAGCTCGGGCGAGTAACGGAGCCCGCATTCTAAGCAGGGATCGTGCGGGAGATATAGCGGAAGCTGTCAGTTTTGCTCAGTTGATCAGCCGTCCGGCAACCGGTGGCAGGAACCGGTCGTCGAAGATATCACCCGCCGTGGGCAGCTTTCGGAATTTGAAGTCCTGCGCGATCTGGCCGATCGAACGATCGAAGCGTGCCGGGTCGACGCCGCCGAGGCCGTTGCGCCTGACTTCGTCCGTCAGGATGTTGTCGGCGAGTACGGCGCGCAGGCGCTCAAGCTCCAGGCTGGGGTCGCCGCCGTCGATGCGGCTCGCCGCCTCCTCCGCCGCTCGTCCCGGCTCCCTGACGGTCGCGGTGATGCCGGCCATCAGGGCGCGGACGAAGCCCCTCACGGCGTCCGGCTTTGCTGCGGCAAAGGCGGGATTGACCACCACGGCAAAGCCGTAGGCTTCGCAGCCGTAGTCCGCGTAGCGCAGCACGACGAGATCGGCGTCGGGCACGCCGCGGTCGCGCAGGTTCACCGCCGTGAGATAGCTGAAGCCGGCGACCGCATCGACTTGGCCCGCGGAGAGGATCGGCTCGCGCACCGCCGCGCTGATCTTGTGGAATTTGACGCGCGATGGATCGATTCCGTTCTGCCGCGCCAGCGCCGGCCACAGCCGCATCGACAGATCGCTGTCGGCGACGCCGACGGCCTTGCGGTCGAGATCGGTCAACAGCTGGATCCCGCGGCTCTTGCGCGCGACGATCGCGTAGGGCGCGCGGTTGAACAGCATGAACACGGCCTTGATCGGCGCCGCGTCGTCCTTGTCACGAAAGCGGATCAGCTCGTTGATGTCGACGAGCGCAAGCTCGCTGTCGCCCCTGGCGACACGTGCGAGCGCCTCCGGCGATCCGCTTGCGCTGTTGAAGGCCACGTTGAGGCGCTCGGCGCCGAACCTGCCGTCCTTCGCCGCAAGGAAAAACGGCGCCATGCTTGCGTCCGGTGGGCGGTCGAAGGTGAAGTGGATCGCAACGGGCGCGTTGGTCTCGGTCGCGCCGACATCGCGTGCAAACAGCGTCGCAAGCAAGATCGAGAGAGCCAGCAGGCCGTGAAGTGCGGTTGTCTTGAATCCTGACATCGGTTGCGCCGGTCCCGCATTGTTATGGTTTCGTGACGCTTGCAGCGCGCGGCCCGCGACCGTGCGCGCGCCAACATGAACGCAGGATGAGCGGCGTTGCGGCATCGTTACGCAACCCCGTTCAGCTTGTATTGGGCTTGGGGAACCTAACTTAGATTATGTGGGTTTGAGAGGCATGAGCCTGTCCGCAGGCGTCCATTCCAGGTCCCAAAGGAGGGCCAAGACATGTTCGAGCGAGTCTCCAAATTTGCGGGCCGAAAGGCCGTTCTTGCCACCACCGCCGTGCTGGCGCTGACCACGATTGCCCCGACCGCTTCATATGCGGGCGGCCGCCACTGGCATGGCGGTGGAGGCGGCGCGGCCGCAGCTGCGGCTTTCGCCGCCATCGGCACGGGTCTCGCCATCGCCGCCAGCCGCAACGCCTATGCCTATGACTACGGTCCGGGCTACGGCTATTACGGCGGTCCGGTCTATTACAGCGCTCCGGCCTATGGTCCCTATTATGGTCCGGGCCCGAACTACCAGTATCAGCGCTATGGCGGCACGGCTCCGTCCGAGTTCTGCGGCCAGGGCTACTATCAGAACTGCTACTAGTTCGGCATCCATGGGTTGACCATGACGGGCCGTCGCGCTTGCGCCGGCCCGTTTTCTGCTTTTATTGTCGCGCGTTAACGCGCTCGCCATTGGTTTAGAGTAGTTTGAGTACCATGAGTGATTCGCTTGAGCGGCTATATCTGGCTGTGCTCGCGGCCAGAGATCTTGATCCGGCAACATCGCGCACGGCCCGGCTGTTTCAGCGCGGCCCTTCAAAAATGGCGAAGAAGCTGGCCGAAGAGGCCATCGAAGTCGTAATCGATGCGGTTAACGGCGATAGCGAGGCCGTCATCCGGGAAAGTGCCGATCTGCTCTACAATCTCACCGTGCTGTGGGCCTCGGCCGGGGTACGCCCCGAGGACGTCTGGCAGGAGATGACGCGGCGTGAAGACATGCTCGGCATTGCCGAGAAGCTGCCGAAATCACCGATGAAACTGCCCAAAGTCGCGTCACCCCGCGCTGCGGCCAGGCGGCCAATTGTCGCGCTCGAGAGCCGTGCCGCGCGCAAGCGCCACTAGAAACGTCATAATTCGCCTCAATCTCGGCATGGACAAATCCGTCCCATGGTGCTTCATCGCGGCGCCATGCTGAAACGTATTTACGACTGGTGCATCGACGCCGCCCACAAGCCCTACGCGCTCTGGATCATGGGTGTCGTCTCCTTCGCCGAAAGCTCATTCTTTCCGGTCCCGCCGGATGTGATGCTGATTCCGATGTCACTGGCGCGCCCGCAGCGCGCCTGGCTCTATGCGGCGGTCTGCACCGCGACGTCGGTGCTTGGCGGCATCGTCGGCTACGCCATCGGAGCGCTGCTGTTCGACTCGGTGGGCCAATGGCTGATCCAGGTCTACGGCCTCGGCGACAAGGTCGACGCCTTCCGCGCCTCCTATGCGGAATGGGGCGCGGTGATCATCCTGCTCAAGGGGCTGACGCCGATCCCCTACAAGCTCGTCACCATCACCTCGGGCTTTGCCGGCTACAACATCATCCTGTTCATCCTCTGCTCGATTGTCGCGCGCGGCGGACGCTTCTTCGTCGTCGCGATCCTGCTCAACCGCTACGGCGACTGGATCCGGGTCAGGATCGAGCGGCATCTCGGATTGTGGGTCGCGCTCGGTGCCATCGTGCTGGTGCTCGGCTTCGTGGTGGCGGTCAAGTTGATCTAGGCGCTGGCGGCTTTGCCGCAGGGCCGGCTTCGGCTACGGTTGCCGCCATGATGGTTCGATCCGGCAATCCGGCGGTCCGGCTCGGGACGCTGATGTCAGCGGCGCTGCTGCTCCTTCTCGGTGGCGGCGGCATCGGATGGACGCAATCTGCACCGCCATCGCTCGGCCTCCAGCAGCAGGGGGGCCAGTCCGCGCCGTCGCCCTCGACGCCGGCCTCGTCCGCCGCGCCGACCCGCGAGGAAAATCCCGGGCTGATCAATGAAATGGGCAAGCTGTTCGACAAGCTGCCTTCGATCCTGCCGCCGATCAAAAGCCCGAGCGAGACCATGAACGACCTGTCGCGGCTGGCCACGCCCTCGACCATGGTATCAGGGCGCGTGGTCTGCCCCATCTCGTCGAACGGCGCCCCGGACTGCAAGCAGGCCGCCGACCAGCTCTGCCAGGGCAAGGGCTACAAGGAAGGCAAGAGCCTGAACGCCGACTCCGCGGAGAAATGCTCAGCCAAGGTTCTCATTCCGGGCAGGCAACGCAAACCGGATGATTGCCGCACCGATACGTTCGTGACCAGTGCGCTGTGCCAGAATTAGAGGACATCGCGCGAGCAACAAGGAGTGCCCATGAGCAGGACGGAGCAGGACTTCCTCGGGCAGCGTGAGATCGCCGACGACATCTATTACGGCGTCCAGACCATCCGCGGGAAGGAGAACTTCCACATCACCGGCATTCCGATGAGCCAGGAGCCTTACTTCGTGAAGGCGCTCGGTTACGTCAAGAAGGCTGCCGCGATGGCCAATCGCGATCTCGGTGCGATCGACGCCAAGGTCGCGGACGCCATCATCCTCGGCTGCGACCGCGTCATCGCCGGCGACATGATGGATCAGTTCGTCACCGACTTCATCCAGGGCGGCGCCGGCACCTCCACCAACATGAACGCCAACGAGGTGATCGCGAACCTCGCACTGGAAGCGCTCGGCTTTGCCAAGGGCGACTACCAGCACGTCAGTCCCAACGATCACGTCAATTACGGCCAGTCGACCAACGATACCTATCCGACCGCCTTTCGGCTGGCGCTGATCCTGCGGCTCGAGAGCTACATGACGGCGCTGCGCCAGCTCCAGGAGGCCTTCTTCACCAAGGGCCGCGAATTCGACCGCGTGCTGAAGATGGGCCGCACGCATCTCCAGGACGCGGTGCCGATGTCGCTCGGGGCCGAATTCCGCGGCTGGGGCACCACCATCGGCGAGGAGGTCGAGCGCATCTCGGAAGCGCGCGCGCTGTTGCGCGAGATCAATCTCGGCGCCACCGCGATCGGCACCTCCGTCACGGCCGCGGTCGGCTATCCCAAGCTCGCCGTCCGGCACCTCAGCGCGCTTACCGGCGTCGACTTCATCCTCGCCGGCGATCTCGTCGAGGCGACCTCCGACACCGGCGCCTATGTGCAGCTCTCGGGCGTGCTGAAGCGCACGGCGAGCAAGCTGACGAAGATCTGCAACGACATCCGCCTGCTCGCCTCGGGTCCGCGCGCCGGCTTCAACGAGATCAATCTGCCGCAGCTGCAGCCGGGCTCCTCGATCATGCCCGGCAAGGTCAATCCTGTCATCCCCGAGGTCGTCAACCAGACCAGCTTCCTCGTCATCGGGCTCGACACCACGGTGACGCTCGCGGCTTCCGCCGGACAGCTCCAGCTCAACGTGATGGAGCCGGTGATCTCGTTCGCGCTGTTCTTCTCGATCCGCACCATGGAGCGCGCGGTCAACAGCCTGCGCGAGAACTGCGTGGTCGGCATCACCGCCAACGAGGAGCACACCCGCAACATGGTGCTGAACTCTCTCGGCATCGTCACCGTGCTGAAGCCGCTGCTCGGCTACAAGCAATGCGCCGAGATCGCGCGCGAGGGTTACAAGACGGGCAAATCGCTGCATCAGATCGTCGTGGTCGAGCGCAAACTGCTCACGCAGGAGAAGTGGGACGAGATGTTCTCGTTCGAGCGGCTGATCAATCCGGATATAATCGGGTAGGGGCAGGTCTCTCCTCTCGTCATTCCGGGGCGCGCGAAGCGCGAACCCGGAATCCATTTTACTACGCGTACTGACGCCCGATGGATTCCGGGCTCGACGCTTCGCGTCGCCCCGGAATGACGGAAGAAGAATTCCGTTGGTTGGAATTGCGATCGGCGCCTCCGCCACGGCGCCAAAACGCAATACTTGACAGTGGAAAGATTGCCTTGTTGGTATGGTGCCCAACCTTCCATTGACCGGCCAACAGAGGATCGTTCCGCAATGTCCATGCCTGCCTTGTTCAAAGGGCGCCTGTCGATCCCCGTGATCGGCTCGCCGCTCTTCATCATCTCGGTGCCCGATCTCGTGATCGCGCAGTGCAAGGCGGGTGTGGTCGGCTCGTTTCCGGCGCTGAATGCGCGGCCGCCGGAGCTGCTCGACGAATGGCTGGCGCGGATCACCGAAGAACTCGCGGCCTATGACCGCGCCCATCCCGACAAGCCGTCGGCGCCGTTCGCGGTCAACCAGATCGTGCACAAGTCGAACAACCGGCTCGACCACGACATGCAGCTGTGTGCCAAGTACAAGGTGCCGATGATCATCTCCTCGCTCGGCGCGCGCGAGGAGCTGAACCAGGCCGTGCACGGCTGGGGCGGCATCGTCTTCCACGACGTGATCAACCAGAAATTCGCGCACAAGGCGATCGAGAAGGGCGCCGACGGCCTGATCCTGGTTGCAGCCGGCGCCGGCGGCCATGCCGGCACCATCTCGCCGCTGGCTTTCGTTGCCGAAACGCGAAAATGGTTCGACGGTCCGATCGCGCTGTCGGGAGCGATCGGCAACGGCAAGGCCATCCGCGCCGCACGCATTCTCGGCGCCGACTTCGCCTATATCGGCTCGGCCTTCATCGCGACCAAGGAGGCCAATGCGGTCGAGCGCTACAAGGAGATGATCGCGGGTTCGTCGGCCGACGACATCGTCTATTCCAACCTCTTCACCGGCGTGCACGGCAATTATCTGAAGCCCTCGATCCTCGCGGCCGGCATGGATCCCGACAATCTGCCGACCTCCGATCCTTCCAAGATGAATTTCGGCACCGACGCCTCCGGCGAGCGCGCCAAGCCGAAAGCCTGGAAGGAGATCTGGGGAAGCGGACAAGGCATCGGCAGCATCGACAAGGTCGTCCCCGCCGCCGAGCTGATCGCGCGCTTCAAGAAGGAATACGACGAGGCGGTCGATCCGCCGCTGTAGTTCTCTTGTCCCGGACGCGGTGCAATGCGTAGCATTGCTCCGCAGAGCCGGGGACCATCGCCGCCACGCGTGGGACCCCGGATCAGCGGCGCACCGCTGCGCCGCGTCGGGGCAACGTCAACCGAGACCGATTGAAATGATGACCGCCATCTACCGCGTCGACGGCAACAGCGTCATCACCAGCCCGGATGCCGCCGGTCCCTGGGACAGGCGCATGCAGCACGGCTCGGCGCCTGCTTCCCTGGTGACGTGGGCTGCCGAACGCATTCCGACGCCTGCCCCGATGGACATCGCGCGCGTCACCATCGATCTGATGCGCCCGGTCCCCGTGGCGCCGCTGACGATCGCCACGGAGGTCCTGCGCGAGGGCCGCAAGATCCAGCTGTGCGGGGTCAAGCTGCTCGCCGACGGCGTGCAGGTCGTCGGCGCCACCGTGCTGAAGGTCAGGCGCCAAGCGCTGACCTTGCCTGAAGACGTCGAGGAGCTGCCGGTCACGCTGCCGTTGCCGGAGGACTCGCTGGTCGAGGACGGTCACGCCGCCACCAGCCCGTTCGTGCGATCGGTCTCGATGCGTGCCGCGCGCGGTCGCTTCGGCCAAGCCGGCGCCGGCGCGATCTGGTTTCGCGTCGACCATCCGCTGATAGCCGGTGAAGCGGTCTCGCAGGCGATGCGCGCCGTGGTCGCCGCCGACTTCTCCAATGGCACCGCCTCGACGCTCGACTTCCGCGCCTGGACCTACATCAACGCCGATCTCACCGTGAACTTTTCGCGCCAACCCATCGGTGAGTGGATATTGCTCGACGGCGAGTCGTGGATCGGTCCCGACGGCGCCGGCCTTGCGATGTCTCGGCTGGCCGACCGGCAGGGCTATTTCGGCCGCGCGGTGCAGAGCCTGGTGATCGAGAAGCGGTGAGCGCGACGGCTAGCGTCGCTCTTGGAGCCGATTGAACGGCAGGCTTCCGCCGCCGCGGAAGGGATGCAAGGTCGTGCTCGACCAGGGCATCCTGCCAGTTCACATTCCGTAGAAGATCTTGATCTCCCACAGCACCACGATGATCGCCGTGATCAACGTAACCGCGGCGATTGCACTTTCCAGGGAAGCGACTCTCATCTCTTACTCCGCTTCCCAGCCCCATCAGCGGTCTAGGTGATTCCCTGATTCGCCGGCAATTCGTGGACCTCGTCGCCAACAACTCCGTTGCGTGTTGTGGTGTCCGGGCCACAACTCCCCCGTAGAATCCCGGGTGCTCATCCCACCATCCGGTCCCGCCCGCTCCAGAAGCCCGCCCGCAGCACCTTCTTGTCGACCTTGCCGACGCCGGTCATCGGCAATTGCTTGACGAACTGGATCTGCTTCGGCGCATGCGCCGAGCCCTTTCGCGTCTTGACCAGGTTGATCAACTCGTCCGGATCGGGCCTTGCGCCCTCGCGCGGCACGACGATGGCGGTGACGGCCTCGCCCCACTTCTCGTCGGGAATGCCGACCACCGCGACCATCGCGACATCAGCGTGTTGCGACAGCACGTCCTCGACCTCGCGCGGGAAGATGTTGAAGCCGCCGGACACGATCATGTCCTTCTTGCGGTCGAGGATGAACATGTAGCCGCGCTCGTCCTGGCGCGCGATGTCGCCGGTGTGGACCCAGCCGTTCTTCAGCGTCTCGGCGGTGATGTCCGGCCGCTTCCAGTACTCCGCCATCACGTGCGGGGCACGCACGCAGATCTCGCCAGGCTCGCCCGTCTTCACCTCCTGGTCGTCGTCGTCGAGAATCCTGACCTCGCAGGCCGCGATCGGGAAACCGCAGGACAGGAACAGCTCCGGGGTCCTGGGATCGTGGTCGGCCTTGCGCAGCACCGAGACGGGATAGCATTCGGTCTGGCCGTAAAGCTGCGCGAACACGGGCCCGATGCGTTCGATACCCTCGAGCAATCGGCTCGGCGACATCGCGGAGGCGCCATAGAGCACGAGCTCGAGCGAGGACAAATCGGTCTTGTCCAGGGCGGGATGATCGAGCAGCACATAGATCATGGTCGGCACGAACAGCGTGAAGTTGATGCGCTCCCGCGCGATCGTCGTCAGCACCGCCTCGGGATCGAAGCCTTTCAGCATGTGCACGGTGCCGCCGCGCATCAGGGTCGGCAGCACCTTCGTCCCAGCGACGTGACTGATCGGCGCGACCGTGAGATAGCGCGCAGCCTCCGGAATCTCGAAGTCGGCGAGGATCGCGCCTGCGGCGCCGGCGTTCTCGCGGTGATAGCGCAGTGCGCCCTTGGATTTGCCGGTGGTGCCGCCGGTGTAGTTCAGCGTGGCGAGATCGTCGGGGCCGGCAAGGCACAGCGGGCGCGCATGTCCGGCATTTTCGATGGCGGCCAGCAGATCGACGCCGTAGCCGGCCGGCCCCATGGTGAAGACCGCCTTCAGCCGGCCGGCCTTGGCTGCGAGCTCGCCACCGCGGTCGCGGAAGGCGGCGGCATCGACCACCAGCATCTCTGCCTCGGAGTCTTCGAGCTGGAACAGCTGGTCCTCCAGCGATCCCAGCGGATGCAGCCAGGTGATGCAGAGCCGGGCCAATTGCGCGGCGACACCGGCGCACCAGGTATCGGCGCGATTCGCGGTGAGGAAGGCGACGCGCGCACCTGGCTGCAATGCAAGCCGCATGAACACGCCCTGGATGCGTCCGATCAGGTCGATGGTGCCACCATAGCTCAGCGAACCCTCGGGCCAGGCGAAAGCGGTGCGATCGGGATAGCGCGACAGCGCCCGTAGCGTCTGCGCACAAGCTGGAGGCGATGCGTGGAGCGGATCAGACATATGTTTCCTCGTTGCTTTGTCACCGGCTTCTGGCGTGCCAATGTTACCGATGACGCTAGCACAGCGAATGCGGGAGGAAACGACAAAGCCCGCGCAGGGAGGCATGCATGCCATCGGATCAACTGCAACGCTTCCACGATCGTCTCGCGCTGCCGCTGATCGCGGCGCCGATGTTTCTGGTGTCGGGCGTCGAGCTCATGGTCGCGTCCTGCCGCAACGGCGTGATCGGCAGCTTTCCCACCGCGAATTGCCGCAGCACGGAACAACTCGACGCATGGTTCACCGAGATCGGCACGCGGCTGCGACGGCACGAAGATCAGACCGGGCGCAAGGTCGCGCCGCTCTGTCCGAACCTGATCGTGCACCGTTCCAATGCGCGGCTCGCAGAGGATCTCGCCGTGCTGCTGAGGCACGGGCCGGAGATCGTCATCACCTCGGTCGGATCGCCGGCGCAGGTGCTGAGGCCGCTCCATGATGCCGGCGCGTTGGTGCTGGCGGATGTCGCCTCGATCCGCCACGCCGAGCGTGCGGCGGAAGCCGGCGCGGACGGGCTGGTGCTGCTCACGGCGGGCGCGGGCGGCCAGACCGGCTGGCTCAACCCGTTCGCCTTCGTCCGCGCGGTGCGCGCATTCTACGACGGCATCATCGTGCTGGCGGGCGGCATCAGCGACGGCTACGCGCTGCGGGCCGCTGAAGTGCTGGGCTGCGATCTCGCCTATATGGGCACGAAGTTCATTGCGACGCGGGAGAGCATGGCGGACGACCGCTACAAGCGGATGCTGGTCGAGAGCAGCGCCGACGACGTCCTGCTCACCACCGCGTTCACGGGCTTGCAGACCAGCATGCTGCGGCCGTCGGTCGTCGCCGCCGGACTTGATCCGGACGACCTGCCGGCGCGCGGCGCGATCGACATCGTCAAGGACATCGACGTCTCCGCGCGCGAGAACCGGCCGAAGCGCTGGCGCGACATCTGGAGCGCCGGGCACTCCGCATCTGGGGTGACGGAGGTGCTCGCGGTCGACGATCTCGTCGCGCGGACGCGTGCGGAATATCAAGAGGCGGGCCCCGATCACAGTTAATCGAGCGGGCCCCTGCGCGCCCGCACTTAACGGCAGATTAACCATCGCCCGCCAAGAATCCCCTTCACGGCCGCCAACCAGACCGAGAGGGGACAGGCGATGGACTTCGATTTTCTCAACAGCAAGTCAGCTGCGACGATGGACGAAATCCGCGTCCGCGTCGCCCATGCCCTGGCCCGCCACCCGCTGTGCCGCAACGTCCGCTTCGACATCGTCAGCGTTCCCCGGACCCGCCGCGGCGGCAACTGGACGGTGACGCTGCAATCGGTCGAGCCGCGCGCGGTCTGGGAGGCCTCGGAGATCGTGGCCGACATCCAGGACGCCTATGACCTCGCGGCAGCCGCCTGATTTCGTTGAGTTTTTCGCGCGGTGTCGCCGCAGTCCGAGCGATTGCCGCTGCAATGGCACGGTTAAGCCTTATTTATCGCCCAGTTTCGGGGCAGTGATCACGTGGACTTGAAGTCGGACGCGGAGAGACGTTTGTCCAAAGCCATCACCATCGTCGCGCTGACCTGTTTCCTCGTCCTCGGCGCCGCCACCACCGCCATTCTCGGCCGCGACAGCGTGCCCAGCGTCAGCGCCGAGATGATTGACCAGACGCCCCCGGCCAAGCCGCTCGCAACCAACCGCGCCGCCAAGGCCGACCGTCTGGTCCCGACACTCGCGCTGGCCTCGGCCGCGATCGAGCCGGTCCAGGTGGCCGCCGACAAGCTTTCCCAGGCGCCCGTCCTGACCGAGCCGTTGCGCCAGGCCTTCGCCGCCGCCACGCCCTCCGATTTCCCGATGCCGAAGGCAAGCGCGCACGAGGCGCCCGCCGCGGCGGAGGTTCCGGCCGTCGAGGTTCCGGCCAAGCCGAAGGTCGTCGCCAAGCCGCAGCCGCAGAAGGCCTATTCGCTGCTGTCCGACGTGCAGATCGCGGGCATCAGGGATCGCCTGAAGCTGTCGTCGTCGCAGGAATATTACTGGCCCTCGGTCGAGACCGCGCTTCGCAACGTTGCCCGCAAGATCCAGGCGAACAAGCTGTCGAATCCGAACGCGCCGCCCAGTTCGCAGATCGACCCGAATTGCGACGAGGTGCAGCAGTTGAAGTCGGCCGCGATGCCGCTGTTGTTCCAGCTGCGTGACGACCAGAAGGAAGAAGTGCGCAAGCTCGCTCGCCTCATCGGGCTCGAGAAGGTCGCGCAGCAGATCTGATCCGGCGCGGTTCCTGCTTCAGGAGCCGCAGCCATCAGGAACATCTGGCAATCCCCACGCGTTGGCCGCTCCAAAGAGGGAGTGGACGAATGCGCGCCTCGACAGCCTATTTTGTCGGTGCCGGAACCATCATCGCGGCCATCGCCATTGGTCTCGGCGGCGGTATCGTTGCCGGCAACATCATGCATCCGGTCGCGTCCAGGCAGGGCCCGGACACCAGCAAGATGGCGCAGCGCACCGAGGGCGCCACGCCGGCGACCACGAACGCGCCGTCCGAGCGCGTGAACTATCTCACCGGCTCGCAGGCCTTCGGGGCGATGATGGCTGCGCCAGCGCGGGCCGAAGCAAAGCCTGAAGCCGCAAAGTCTGACACGCAAACCACGCAGGCGAATGCTGAACCGCCGGCGCCGCAGCCTTCGCAAGCCGCTGCAGTCGAGCCGCCCAGGCCGGCGCCGGCAGTGTCCGCGCAGGCCGCGAGACCTGCCGAGCCGCAGGCCTCGACCGAGCCGTCATCCGCCTCGAACAATGCCTATGCCAAGGCGAGGGAATCCGACGTGAAGCGTGCGGCGACCGAACGGCGCCGGGCGGAGCGCCGCGAGCGCTGGGCCGAGCGCCGGCACCATGAATTGCGCGAACCGCGCGGCATGCGCGACCGCACCGATTGGGATGACGTCGCGCGCAACGTCCGCGAAGATTCCGAAGCGCGCGACTATGCGGGCCGGCCACGCAGCGGCTTTCCGCAGATCAGGCTGTTCGGGCCGGATGACGAATAACACCCGGCCCAGGATCGGAAGCTGCAATGGAGAAGGTGCGTGGTCATTGTCGCCCCGCCACTACTTCATGCCCGCGCGTCGCAAGCCTTCGAGATAGTGCGCACGATCCTCGTCCCGCAGCATCGGTAGCTCGCGGGTGATCCAGGCAAGCGAGACCTCGGGCTGGGCGCGGAGGAGGCCTTCCCGGGCGGACGCCACGAGCGCCGGATCGCCCAGCATGCCGGCGGCGGCCGTCAGCACGCGGTGCGCGCCGACGAAATCTCCGCGTTGGCGCATCGATTCCCGTGCCATCTGGACGGCCCCCTCGTAGTCGCGGCCGACGAACCGGGCATAGGCCGCAACCCCGCAATAGATCGCCGCGAGCGGGTCGCGCGGACTCAGCCGCAGCGCGCGACGGGCGGCCGCATCGCCGTCCTGCCATCGTCCGGCATAGCAAAGCGTCACGCCGTGGAAGGCATGTGCCATCGCGAAATTCGGGTTGAGCCTCAGGGCCAATTCGAATTCCGCCAGCGCGTCGTCGAAGCGGCGGCGAAACAGATAGGTGTAGGCGAGGCCGTGATGGGCCCAGGCATCCTCGCGATCGGCCTCCACCGCCGCGAGCGCCGCACGTTCGGCAAGCGGCAAGGTCGCGGCCATGTCGGCCCAGCCCATATGCGCGCCGAACATATGGCTGGTCGCAAGCAGGCCCAGTGCCTTGCCATAGGCGGGATCGATCGCGACGGCCTGTTCCAGCAGCCCCTGCGCGGCGGCATTGTCCTCGCGGGTAATGCGCCAGTAATGCGACAGGGCGCGCATCACGAGGTCCCATGCATCCAGGCTGCCCGGAGGCTTCTGCTGGGCTCGGAAGCTTTCGGCGGCATAGAGCTGCGGCTCGATCGCGGCGACGATCGCCTCGGTGATCTCGTCCTGCACGGCGAAGATGTCGGCGAGCTCTCGGTCGTAGCGTTCGGCCCAGAGATGGCTGCCGGTCGAGACGTCGTTGAGCTGGGCCGAGATGCGCACCCGATCGCCGCTCCGCCGCACGCTGCCTTCGACCACGTAGCGCACCCCGAGTTCCCGTGCGACCTCGTGGATGTGCACGGCGCGGCCCTTGTAGACGAAGGAGGAATTGCGCGCGACGACGAAGAACCATCGCAGCTTCGACAGCGCGGTGATGATGTCCTCGCTGATGCCGTCGGAGAAATAATCCTGCCCGGCCTCGCCGCTCATATTCGTGAAGGGCAGCACGGCGATCGCGGGCCGCTCGGGCAGAGCGAAGGTTGTCTGGGTCCGGGCGACACGAACCGGCCCCGGTGCGACCGCGCCGAGCTGTGTCTGGACATCACCGACGAAGCGAAAACCCTTGCGGGTGATGGTGCGGATCAGCGTCTGACTTGCGCCATTGTCGCCGATCGCCTTGCGCGCCGCGTTGATCCGGCTGGTCAGGGTGGATTCGGAGACGCTGCGCCCGTGCCAGATCTTGTCGATCAGCTCGTCCTTGCTGACCACCCGGTCGCGGTTCTGCATGAGGTGGACGACGAGGTCGAAAACCTGCGGCTCCACGGCAATGGGAACCTGCTCGCGGCTCAGCTCGCGCCGGTCAGTATCGAGAAGGTGATCCCGGAACAGAAACTGCACGTCGAGAACTCAGGCCTCATTGTGAAATCGGGCAAGCAAAATGACAAAATGAAATTGGGGCCGAAAATCATGTGTCTGTCGAAGCGGGCGCTTGGTTCATCGCGATTGCGTGATGGCAGCCATGCCCGTGTCGGAGGGGAATACAACCGCAGCTGGAATGTTGCGGTCGGCGGATCGCCGCGGGGCCGGGACCATGCTCGCCGCTTACTGTCATCCCGAGGCTTCCCGCGCTGCCGCGCATCGCACCTTGGGATGACCGAGTAACAGATGACGTGCCGTCATAATGTCGTGGCGCGGCAAATGTGGCGAACGGTGAATGTCCATTGCCGAAATGCGCGGCCTGCGTAAGCTGCCGCCACACAAAACACCAACCACGAAGAAGCGCCCATGCCAGCTTTCCCCGCCTCCACCACCGTGCTCGACTCCATGCTGTTTCGCGACGCCTTCGGCACGCCTGAGATGCGCGAGGTGTTCTCCGACGTCGCCACCGTCGCGCGCTATGCCGAGGTCGAGGTGGCGCTGGCGAAGGCGGAAGCGAAGTGCGGCGTGATCCCACAAGGGGCGGCCGCGGCGATCGCGGCGCGGACCGACGTCGCCGCGTTCGATTTCGATCTGCTCAGGCAGGAGACCGATGTCGTCGGTTATCCGATCCTCCCCTTGGTGCATCAGATGGTGAAGCAATGCGGCGAGGCCGGCCGCTACGTGCATTGGGGCGCGACCACGCAGGACATCATGGACACCGCCGTGGTGCTGCAACTGCGCGCCGCGATCGAGATCGTCGAACGCGACATCGCCGAGCTGCGCAGGATCCTTGCTGATCTGTCGAAGCGCCATCGCGACACGGCGATGGCGGGCCGAACCCATCTCCAGCAGGCGTTGCCGGTGACCTTCGGCTACAAGACCGCGATCTGGCTCGCGATGTTCGATCGCCATGCCGAGCGCTTGGCGCAATTGAAGCCGCGCGTGCTGGTCGGCCAGTTCGCCGGCGCTGCCGGCACACTGGCCTCGCTTGGCGACAAGGGGTTCGAGGTGCAGGCGGCGCTCTGTGCCGAGTTGAAGCTCGGCGTTCCCGCTTCGACCTGGCACGTCGCGCGCGACGGCTTTGCGGAGGCGGTGAACTTTCTCGCCCTCGTCACCGGTTCGCTCGGCAAGATCGCGCTCGACATCATGATCATGGCCTCGACCGAGTTTGCCGAGGTCTACGAGCCTTTCGTCAAGGGGCGCGGCGCCTCCTCGACCATGCCGCAGAAGCGCAACCCGATCTCCTCCGAACTGATGCTTGCGGCGTCCAAGGCGGTGCGCCAGCATGCAGGCCTGATGCTCGACGCCATGGTGCAGGATTTCGAGCGCGCCACGGGGCCCTGGCACGCCGAATGGATGGCGATCCCCGAAAGCTTCGTGCTGACTGCCGGCGCGCTGCACCAGGCGAAGTTCGCACTCGCGGGCCTTATCGTGGACGAGGCGAAGATGAACGACAATCTCGCCATCAGCCGCGGCCTGATTGTGGCCGAAGCGGTCATGATGGGCCTGGCGCCGCAGATCGGGCGGCAGGAGGCGCATGACGCGGTCTATGATGCATGCCGTCAGGCCAACGAGAAGGGAATCAGCCTTGCCGATGCGCTGTCCGCAGATTCACGGATATCGAGCCGCATCGACCGTGCCACGATCGAGGCACTCACCTCACCGAAAAATTACCTCGGACTCGCGCCCGCCATGGTCGACCGGGTGCTGAAATCGGCAACGCGTTGAAAACCAAAATGCGTGAAACTGCGTATCTTTCGTGCGTTGCAAGACGCTCGCACACTTGTGTCTTACGATGCTAGACTTAGATTGAGCGAGAGACTTTCGGCAGAGGGCCCGGCATGACTGATCAACGCAACACCTCAACTCCCATCGATCCCGCGAAGCTCGACCGGCTGGCCGAGGTGGCGGTGAAGGTGGGCCTGGGCTTGCGGCCGGGACAGGATCTGCTTCTGACAGCGCCGGCGATTGCGCTGCCGCTGGTGCGGCGGATCGCCGTGCATGCCTACAAGGCCGGCGCCGGTCTCGTGACGCCGATCCTGTCGGATGAGGAGATGACGCTGGCACGCTACCGCCACGGCCACGACGCCAGTTTCGATCGTGCCGCCGGCTGGCTCTACGAGGGCATGGCCAAAGCCTTCTCGGACAACACCGCACGGCTCGCCATCGTCGGCGACAACCCGATGCTGCTGTCGGGCGAGGATCCCTCCAAGGTGGCGCGCGCGAGCAAGGCGAATTCGATGGCCTATCAGCCCGCGCTGGAGAAGATCGTCAACTTCGACACCAACTGGAACATCATCGCCTATCCGAGCCCGTCCTGGGCGAAGCTGGTGTTCCCTGATGATCCTGAGGACGTCGCGGTCGGCAAGCTCGCGGATGCGATCTTCGCAGCGTCCCGCGTCGATCGCGAGGACGCGATGGGCAATTGGGCGAGCCACAATGCGGTGCTGCGCGAGCGCACCAACTGGCTCAACGGCCAGCGCTTTCGCGCGCTGCAATATTCGGGTCCCGGCACCGATCTCACCATCGGCCTTGCCGACGGCCACGAATGGGAAGGCGGCGCCTCGCTCTCCAAGAACGGCATCAGCTGCAACGCCAATATCCCGACCGAAGAGGTCTTCACCACGCCGCATTGCCGCCGGGTCTACGGCCATGTCGTGAGCTCGAAGCCGCTGTCCTATCAGGGCACGCTGATCGACAACATCGCGGTGCGCTTCGAGGACGGCAAGATCGTCGACGCAAAAGCCTCGCGCGGCGCGGAGGTGCTGAACAAGGTGCTCGACACCGACGAGGGCGCGCGGCGCCTCGGCGAAGTGGCGCTGGTGCCGCATTCCTCGCCGATCTCGCAGAGCGGCCTGTTGTTCTACAACACGTTGTTCGACGAGAACGCAGCGTCTCACATCGCGCTCGGCCAGTGCTATTCGAAATGCTTCGTCAACGGCGCTCAGCTCACGCCGCAGCAGATCGCGGCGCAAGGCGGCAACCAGAGCCTGATCCATATCGACTGGATGATCGGCTCGGCCGAGACCGACATCGACGGCATTTTGGCCGACGGCAGCAAGGTGCCCGTGTTCCGCAAGGGCGAATGGGCGAAATAGCCGGCGTGACTCTCTTCGATGGGAGAGGGTGAGCGCGACGGCGACAGGTTCTCGCTGCGCACATCTATCGGCCTTGATTCCTGCGCGGTTCGTTCGATAGCCCTGGTGCGAATCCCGCGGCGGACGCAACGCGAGCGCGCAGCCGGAGCCGGGTACCAGAGCCTTGGGCGTAGAGCCATTGGCCGGCTCCGCTCCAGTGCCTTCGCGCATTTTGTCGCACCCGGGAGAGGACCGGGGCATGTGGGCGGATTTGCAAGGGAATCGGGATGTTAACCGGTTTGCGCCGGCCACTTCGGGCTGATTCTCGAAGCCGGCGTAAGAAAGAATTAAAAACGGAACACTAGCGTCCGGGCATCTTTCGAAACAATCCGGGCCGGATCTGGCCCCAAATATCATTTCCCGAGGAAGCAGATGTCGCGCGCATTGATTGAAGTCGGTAATTGCAATGTGGACCTCGAGCTGCGGCCGATCGAGCCGTCCTGGATCATAGAGGGCGATCCGGTATCCCGCTCGCGGGTCCTGTCGACCAGCGCCGACGGCACCGCCCAGACGATCATCTGGTCCTGCACCGAAGGGCGCTTCAACTGGTACTACGACATCGACGAGACGATCATGATCATGGAAGGATCGATCGTACTCGAAAGCGACGGCATGCCGCCCAAGCGCTATGGCCCCGGCGATGTCATTTTCTTCCGTGACGGCGCGCATGCCAAATGGCATGTCGAAGGGCACGTCAAGAAGATCGCGTTCTGCCGCAAGACCAATCCGGTGATGATCGGCTTCCTGATCCGCGTCGTCAACAAGCTGAAGAAGATGTTCGCCGCCACCGGCGAACGCCGGCCGGCCTCGCTGATGGGGGCCGGCTAAATCGGACAATAAGATTTCAAGGACGCTTCCCAGCGGCCACGATGAAGAGGGGGCGGGATCAACATCCCGGCCCCTCTTTTCGTCATGACGGCAGCTCGAGCCGGTAAAATTCGGTCGCGGTCTGCGAGAACAGCGCCGTCTTCTCGGCCTCGCTCAAGGGCGAGGCGATACGCTTGAACGCGTTGAAGATCACCTGGTAGCTGCACTGGCCCTTGTCCGGCGGGAAATTGCTCTCGAACATCGCCCGCTTCACGCCGAATGCCTCGATACAGGTCTCGATATAGGGGCGCCATGCCGCGGCAAGCTCCTCGGATGACGGCGGTGTCTCGCGCAGATGGAAGTCGTAGCCGAGCAGGCACATTGCGAGCCCGCCGAGTTTCACCACCACGTTCTCGCACGTCGCGATCTCCTGGATCGACGCGCGCCACTGCGCAAACACCTCTTCGCGCCGGCCCGCAAAGCGACCGACGCCGGCCGGGCCGCCGCAATGATCGAGCACGATCCTGGTATCGGGGAAGGCGCGCGCCAGCTCGGTCAGTTCGCCGATCTGCGGATGGAACAGCCAGGCATCGAAGCTGAGGTTCAGCGGCGCCAGGCAGGCAAAGCCCTTGCGAAAGCTCGGATCCTGCAACAGCCCCTTCGGCCTGTTCGCATACATGCCGGCGACGAGAGGGTCTTCGTCCCAGGCCGACGAATGCCTGATGCCGCGGAAGCGGCCATTGCCCGCCGCGATCTCGGCTTCCAGCACGGGCCTGGCGGCGTCTCCCAGCAGAAGATTGGCGTGGCTGACGATACCGGCGCAGATCGCGGCTGGGCCGTAGGCTCCGCTGGCGCTCATCGCCGCCACGCCGTTGGCGAATTCGACTTCGCCGACGGGCCGGAATGCCTCAGGTCCGTGAGCGCGATACATCGAGCGGCAATCGACATAGACGGTGGCGATGATGTTGTGGCCGGACGCGATGTCAGCGGCCATCTCCTCGATCAGATAGCGATGGCCGCGATTCCAGAGGTGGTGGTGGGGATCGACGATCGGCCGCGCCGGATCGATGATTTCCTCCTGGTGCAGCGCGAGCCAGTCCTCGCGCGGCTCGACGAATAGCCCGCTCGTGTTGGCAGGAAGACCGCTTGCGGCCATCGGCATTCGCTCCCTCTATGTTCTTGTGGAAGGAGCCTAGCATCTGATCTCTTCACGCAGCAGCGCGTGTTCTGCAACCGCGTCCGTCGTCGCGAGCACAGCGGCGCTTTCGTCAGCCCTTGCGCCGCTTCGCCCTCACATCGACCACGAGTCGCCAGTCGGCCGCGGCGGCCGGTTTGGATTCGCCGAGCCAGTGAAAGGAATCGTCCGTGATCTCGGTAAAGCTCCACCGCGTCAGTTCGCCGGCTTCGGTCGTGCCTTCCTGCACGATGTCCTCACCGCGCGGACGGCCGATCTGCTGGCGGAACACGCTGCGGCCGGGATCGAACCAGGAGATCCGCCACGCGGAAATGGTGGGGTCGTAGACGCGCAGCGTCGTGCCGTACCAGTTTCCGGCGATCGGGAAGGCCGCTCCGTCTGCAGCGCGGGGGATGATCCAGACGTCCTGCACGGCGCGCCCTTCCAGCACCCAGCCAAAATGGATCTCGCCTGGGGCTACGTGTTTCGTTCCGCCGGGTCCATGGGCCGTGATCTCGGCATCCCAGGCGCCGACGAAGCGGCCGTAAAGCTGAAGCGCCGCCGCGTGCTCGGGATTCGGTCCGTCCGCGTGCAGCAATCTCGCAAACCCGGTCATGTCGATCTCCTGTCGCGGGGAGATCAACACCAAAGGCCAACAGCCGGCTTGGAGAAAATTGCGCCTCAGACCCCGTCGAGGATGATCACGGTCGGCTTCGGCGGCAGCGCATCCCGCGACATCCGGAACGATCGCTCGAGGCGCCGGTCGATCTCGAATTGCTGGCCGATCCGGCGCATGAAGTCGTCGAGCGGGGTGGCGAAGCGGTGCATCGGCAGCACCACCGAGGCGCGCAGCCGCTTGGTGATCTCGGAGATGCCGTCCAGCGACATGGTATAGGTGCCGTCGATCGGCACCATCACGATGTCCAGCCGCCCGATCTGGGCAAAGTGGCTGTCATCGAGCTTGTGGTGAAGGTGGCCGAGATGGCCGATGCAGAGCCCGGCCGCCTCGAAGATGAAGATGGAATTGCCGTCGCGGATCATGTCGCTGCCGGCATCGTCGCCGAAATAGCGGCGGATGTCCGTCGTGACGTTGCGGATGAAGGTGTCGCTGATGCGCTCCGACACGATCGCCGGCTTGCCGTCATCGGCCCAGCCATGCAGCACATGGGGAATTCGTTTGTCGGGATATAAAGAATAGTGCGTGCTGTGCGCCCGGTTCATGGTGACGACATCAGGCAGCCGCCCGACCTGATAGGCGCCGCTATAATCGGTCGCGATGCGCAAGCCGGCGGGCGTGTCGATGAAATAGGTGGAATGGCCGGCATAGGTGATCTCGACCTCGGCCGCAGCTGCAGCCTGCCTGAAGACCACCGGCATGATCCGCGGCGCCGCATTGGCCATCGCCAGGCATTCGCTGCGCTGTGGCTGCTGGGCGAGGGCAGGTGAGAGGATTGCGCCGAACAGCGCAAGGGCCGCCGAAACCAGTCGCCGCATGAATCCGTCCCCGATGATTTCGGAACAAGTCTAGCGCGCAACGCAGTGCGTGGCCAATGGGCCGCGATCAACAGCGCGTCAGTGTCGCACCTTCACGCCCGCCTGGGGCTGAACCTCCAGGTGGCGGCGACGAGGGTGGCCGTGATCAGGCCGCTGATGAGGCCGGCAAGCGGCAGGGCGAGCAGCAGA
This sequence comes from Bradyrhizobium sp. CCBAU 51765, assembly GCF_015291725.1. Classification (GTDB taxonomy): domain Bacteria; phylum Pseudomonadota; class Alphaproteobacteria; order Rhizobiales; family Xanthobacteraceae; genus Bradyrhizobium; species Bradyrhizobium liaoningense. The sequence goes on along the minus strand of NZ_CP030038.1, from coordinate 7,856,964 downwards.
GCGGCGGTCGCGGCCCAGCCGATCGAGGAGAACGCTTCGGCAAAGGTCGCAAGCCGCGAAGACGTCTGGCGGCGGCGGAATTGACTGCGACGGGCCTGCACCCGGAACCAGAGCTGGATCGCCGTCGCCGAGGCCGCACCGACCACGATCGCGCCGGCGCTGATGGCCGCCTGGAATGGCGAGGCGAAGGCCAGCGCCGCGACCAGCGGACTGAAGATCACGGCGATTGCGATCAGCACCACCTCGATCTTGGCGCGGATGACGCTGGACGACGTCAGCGGCGCGGTGGCGACGAGATCGGGAGCGTCCTCGCCCGAGATCGTCAGCCAGGCGAGCCCGCCGGCAAGCTGTCCGGCCGCCATCACGATGACAGGTGTGATCAGCGTCAGCGCCGCAGCGCTGTCGGCAAAGTTGCGCCAGAGCAGGAGTGCCGGCGGCACCAGATAGAGCAGTTGCATCAACGTCTGCGAGATCAGCCAGGGATCGCGCCACAGAAGCATGAATTCCTTGCGCCGCAGCGCCTGCTGGCGCGATCCGCCGCGGAACGGGCGCTCCTTCGCGCGGGCGCGGCCGGACGTGCCGTACGCCGCGGCATCGATCGCGGTGTCGGCGAATCGGTGCGAAAAGATCGCCATCACGCTGCCGAGCAGCACCAGGGCGAGCGCGAGAAGCAGCAGCAGCGCCTCGGTGTCGCCCATGGTCGCCCGCGCCGGCCACCACCAGATGCTGTCCACGTCGGGCATGTAGGCGGCGAGGCTGCCCGAGGTCAGGATGGTGAAGCGCGACAGCGTGCCGTAGGACATGATCGCCGCGACCTGCAGCGCGATCACGAAGCCCGCGCCGATGATCGCGGCGAGGACTTGGGCGATCAGGCGCGTTCGCGCCGGGCCGATCAGGCGGAACAAGAGAATGGTGACGGCGATCGCAATCGCCGCGGCCGACAGGCCCATCGCAATGACGACGCCGAAGGCGGCAAGCCAGCGCGCGCCGCCGCCGATCACCAGCACGTCGATGAAGGGCGTCGAGAACAGCAGCGCCAGCACGGTGACGGTCAGCGCGATCGCGGCGATGCGGACCGAGAACAGATTGGCGAGCCGCGCCGGCGAGGACATGATCAGGTCGAGATCGGCCCGGGCGTAGAACACCCGCGTCACAGACTCGATCGCCTGCGACAGCATCAAGGTCCAGGCGAGAAAAATCGTCGCCGAGATCACGATCAGCGAGGATTTGTCGAGCGGCAGCCGCAGGCCGGCGAAACGGCCGATCACCGCCCAGGCCGGCAGGTGCAGCAGCGCGGCGAAGCAGAGCAGGCCGATGACGGCAGCGCGCGTCCGCTTGCGCCGCCCGCCGGTCATCATGGCGAACCATTCGCGCCAGGCGAGCCGCAGCTCGTGGCGGGCAAACCAGGATAGCGCCGTTGCCGAGCTCATGCTGCGGCCTGAAGCGTCACCAGCGCGATGAAGAGATCCTCGAGGCTGGTGTCGGCATGGCCGTTCTGCTGGCGCAGCTCGGTGAGCGTGCCTTCGGCGACCAGGCGGCCGGACGCGATCACGCCGATGCGGTCGGCCATACGCTCGGCGACCTCGAGAATATGCGTGGTCATGATGACGGTGCAGCCGGCGCGGACACGCTCGCTGAGCAGGTCCTTCACGTGGCGTGCGGAGACGGCATCGAGCCCCGTCAGCGGCTCATCGAGGATGATGAGGCGGGGATCGTGCACCAGGGCCCCCGCGAGAGCGACCTTCTGGCGCATGCCCTTGGAAAAGCCTTCGCAGCGCTCGTGCCGGTGCGGCGCGAGCCCGAGCGAGCTGAGCAGCTCTTGCGCGACCGGTTCCGAGGCCGAGGGGGCGATGCCCCAGAGGCCGGCGACGAATTCGAGGTATTCGAGCGGGGTCAGCTTGTCGTAGATCATAGGCTCGTCGGAGACCCATGCCATCACCTGCTTGGCGGCGGCGGGCCTCTGCAACGCATCGACGCCGAAGATCGAGATCGCGCCGGCATCCGGGCGCAGCAGGCCCGCAACCATGCGCAGGCTGGTGGTCTTGCCGGCGCCGTTGGGGCCGACCAGCGCATAGAATTCGCCGGCGTGAATGGTGAGATCGAGGCCGTCGACCGCCGGACGGTCAAAACGCTTCGTTAACCCTCGGACTTCCAGTGCCGAGTTGTCCGGCTTCATGACGGCCACACCATCCGGTTTTGCATCGCCCGAGACCATGACCCGAAGATATTTCGGCACGGTGAATCGCTTTGCCTCAAATTCCTCATCCGGGATCGACCAAAGGCAAGTCACCGTTTGTTGACAGCGCGCGAGCGTTCAGGCTGAATTGATTCCGGACAAATGGCGCTAACGCAGCGAAACGACTGCGTAGCGACTGGACACAAGATGCGGCAGGGCGGTCGGGAAGAACCGCGGGTTGCATCGGGAGGACACGCGTCGATGCTGGATTTTGTTCAGCAGCTGGTCAGCGGTGTTGCGCTCGGCTGCGTTTACGGCCTGATCGCGCTCGGCTTCGTGCTCGTTTACAAGGCTACCGAGGTCGTCAACTTCGCCCAGGGCGATCTGATGATGCTGGGCGGCTTCTTCGCCTTCACCTTCATCGGCATGATGGGCCTGAACTACTGGATCGGCTTTGCCGGCGCGGTGGCCGCGATGGCGCTGTTCGGCATGGTGGCGGAGCGCGTGGTGGTGCGGCCGATCCTCGGCTATCCGCAGTTCTCGATCATCATGGCGACGATCGGGCTGGGCTATTTCCTGCGCTCGGTCGCCGGCATGATCTGGGGCACCGACGACCTGAAGATCGAGACGCCGTTCAGCCAGGGCGTGCTGCGCATGGGCTCGCTGGTGCTCGCCTATGACAAGCTCTCGGTGATCGCGGCGACGATGATCCTGTGCGCGCTGCTCTGGCTGTTCTTCAACAAGACCATGCTCGGCACTGCGATGCGCGCCAGTTCCGAGAACATGCTGGCAGCCTACTATATGGGCATTCCGGTCAAGCGCGTGGTGTCGGTCGTCTGGGCGATCAGCGCGGCGGTCGCGACCTGTGCCGGCGTGCTGCTGGCGCCGATCACCTTCATCCACTCCAATGTCGGCCTCGTGCTCGGCCTGAAGGCATTTCCCGCCGCTGTGCTCGGCGGCTTCGGCTCTATCCCCGGTGCAGTGGTCGGCGGCGTCCTGATCGGGGTGATCGAGAGCATGGCCGGGTTCTACCTGCCGGAGGGCTGGAAGGACGTCGCGCCCTATGTCGTGCTGCTGACGGTGCTGCTCCTGAAGCCCGAAGGCCTGTTCGGCCTCCACGTCCGCAAGAAGGTCTGAACGCCATGCGCTTCATGTTCAAGACCGACTATGAAGACGACATCAGGCTGTTTCCGCATTCGGGCTACGTCGTCACCTACGGCGTCCTGCTCGCCCTGCTGTTGATCGCACCGCATGTGCTGTCCAGCTATCTGATGAGCCAGCTCGTCTTCGTCTGCATCTATGCAATCGTCGGCGTGGCGCTCTTGATCCTGACCGGCTTCACCGGCCAGGCTTCGCTCGGGCACGCCGCGTTCCTCGCGATCGGGGCCTACACCGCGGCCTATTTGCAGACATACAACGTGCCGTTCCCGGTCTACTTCCTCGCCGCCGGGCTCCTGACCGGCATCATCGGCGCCATGGTCGGCTTTCCTGCCCTGCGGCTCACCGGCATCTACCTCGTCATCGCCACCATCTCCTTTGCCTTGATCGTCGAGGAGATCCTGGCGCGCTGGGAGAGCGTGACCCACGGCAACGAGGGCATGCGGGTCAAGACGCTGTCACTGCTCGGCGTCGCGGTGCCGCGCGACAGCCCGACCTTCTATTACCTCTGCCTTGCCGTGCTGGTGCTGACCATCGTCGGCACGCTCAACCTGCTTCGCTCGCCGACCGGCCGTGCCTTCGTCGCGATCCGCGACAGCGAGACCGCGGCGCGCAGCATGGGCGTCAATGTCGCGCTCTACAAGGTGAAGTCCTTTGCCATCTCGGCGGCGATCACCGGCTTTGCCGGCGTTCTGTTCGCGCACAAGCTCTCCTTCATCTCGCCGGAGATGTTCACGCTCCAGCTCTCGATCGAGTTCATCATCGTGATCCTGATCGGCGGTACTTTCAGCCTGCACGGGGCGGTGCTGGGCGCGATCTTCATCGTGATGATCGATCCGTTCCTGACCTATCTCAAGGACGACATGCCCGGCATCATCGCCGGCCTCGCCGCGACCTTCGGGGCGAGCACGGCGACTGCGGGAAACATCCAGTCGAACGTCGCGGCCTTCGCCTCGCTCAACGGCCTGAAGGGCGCGATCTACGGCATCATCATCGTGCTGTTCGTGCTGTTCGAGCCGCTCGGGCTCTACGGCCGCTGGCTGAAGATCAAGCTCTTCTTCCAGCTGTTCCCGCTCTACAAGCGCGCCACCTTCAAGCGGCAGAAGATCTACGTGAAGTCGGAGCGCAATCGATGAGCTATTTCCGTGCCGAGAACCTGTCGCTGCATTTCGGCGGCCTCAAGGCCGTCGACGCGGTCTCGTTCGCGGTCGAGAAGGGCGAGATTCTCTCGATCATCGGCCCGAATGGCGCCGGCAAGAGCTCGATCTTCAACCTGATCTCGCGGATCTACCGGCCGACCTCGGGCCGCATCTTCTTCGAGGACCAGGACATTACGGAGCAGCCGCCCTACGACATCGCCAGGCTCGGCATCGCCCGCACCTTCCAGAACATCGAGCTGTTCGAGAATGCGACCGTGTTGTCGAATCTCCTGGTCGGCCGCCACCGGCACTCGACCACGCAGCTCTGGCAGGAGCTCTTGTTCCTGCCGAGCGTGCGGGCCAACGAGAAGGTGCATCGCCGCCGGGTCGAGCAGGTCATCGAACTCCTCGATCTCGAACCCTATCGCGACAAGCTGATCTCGGGGCTGCCTTACGGCGTGCGCAAGGTCATCGAGCTGGCGCGCGCCCTGTGCTCGGAGCCAAAGCTGATCCTGCTCGACGAACCGTCGTCCGGCCTCAATGTCGAGGAGACCGGCGACATGTCGTTCTGGATCCGCGACCTGAAGAACGAGCTCGGCGTCACCGTGCTGATGGTCGAACACGACATGTCGCTGGTCAATCGCGTCTCCGATCGGGTCATCGCGCTGAACTACGGCCGGGTGCTGGCGATGGGCTCGCCCGCCGAGGTACAGCAACACCCCGACGTCGTCGCCGCGTATCTGGGAGCCTGACCGATGGATGCCGCCACGACCCCGGACACCATCCTGAAGCTCTCCAACGTCGAGAGCTATTACGGGCCGATCATGGCGATCCGGGGCATCTCGCTGGAAGTGCCGCGCGGCCGAATCGTCACGCTGCTCGGGGCGAACGGGGCCGGCAAGACCACGGTGCTGAAAACGATCTCGGGCATCCTCGATCCGCAGAAGGGCGCGATCGAATTTCTGGGCAGGCCGATCCAGCGCATGGAGGCCGACCGGATCGTGCGGCTCGGCCTCAGCCACGTGCCGGAGGGGCGCGAGGTGTTCCCGTTCCTCTCCGTGCGCGAGAATCTGATGATGGGCGCCTATCCGCGCAAGGACCGGGACGGCGTTGCGGAGGATCTGGAGCGTGTCTACGGCTATTTCCCGCGGCTGAAGGAGCGCATCAACCAGCCGGCCGGACAGCTCTCCGGAGGCGAGCAGCAGATGCTCGCGATCGGGCGCGCCCTGATGAACCGGCCGACGCTGCTGCTGCTCGACGAGCCCTCGCTCGGTCTGTCGCCGCTGCTGGTGAAAGAGATCTTCACCATCATCCGCAGGGTTAACGAGGAGCAGGGCATGTCGATCCTCCTGGTCGAGCAGAACGCCAAGGTGGCGCTGGAGACGGCACATTACGGCTATGTGCTGGAGATCGGCCGTATCGTGATGAACGACAGCTGCGACCGCTTGATGCATTCCCAGGACATTCAGGAGTTCTACCTTGGCGCCAAGGAAGCGGGCGCGCGAGGCGAGCGGCGCTGGAAAAAGAAGAAGACGTGGCGGTGAGGAAGAGCTGGCAGTAAGATGAGCTTGCCATCCGCAACATAGACCGCCGGCAAGGCAGGCAGCGGAGGCAGGCGACAAGGAGGGAGGAGAGGCGCATGGCCCGACCGGCGGTGCTGACGGTCGCTGATACGATCGCGAAGAGCTTCCTGCGCGCCGCCGAGACGCGGGGCGACAGGCCGGCGATCCGCGAGAAGAAGTTCGGCATCTGGCAGCCGACGAGCTGGCGCGAATGGCTGGAGATCTCGAAGGAGATCGCCTACGCGCTTCGCGCGATCGGCTTCATGCCCGGCGACGTCGCCTCCATCGTCGCCAACGCCGTCCCGGAATGGGTCCATGCCGACATGGGTATCCTGTGCGCCGGCGGCGTCTCTTCCGGAATCTATCCGACCGATTCGGCGTCCCAGGTCGAGTATCTCGTCAACGATTCCCGCACCAGGGTGATCTTCGCCGAGGATGAGGAGCAGCTCGACAAGATTCTCACCTGCCGCGCACGCTGTCCGTCCCTGCAGAAGATCATCGTGTTCGACATGGAGGGCCTCAGCGGCTTCTGCGACGACATGGTGCTATCGCTCGACGAGCTTCGTGCGCTCGGCCGCAACCACATGGTCGGCCGCGAAGCGCTGTGGCAGGAGATGATCGACAGCCGCAGCGCCGGCGATCTCGCGATCCTCGTCTATACGTCCGGCACGACCGGTCCGCCCAAGGGCGCGATGCACGCCAACCGCAGCGTCACGCACCAGATGCGCCATGCCAACGACTTCATCCCGGCGCGAGAGGACGAAGACCGGCTGATCTTCCTGCCGCTCTGCCATGTCGCCGAGCGCATCGGCGGCTACTACATCTCGGTCGCGCTCGGCTCGGTGATGAATTTCGCCGAGAGCCCGGAAACCGTGCCGGACAATCTGCGCGAGGTGCAGCCGACCGTCTTTCTCGCGGTGCCGCGCATCTGGGAAAAGTTCTATTCCGCCATCACCATCGCGCTGAAGGATGCGACGCCGCTGCAGCAATGGGTCTATCGGCGCGCGATCGGCATCGGCTACCGCATGGTCGAGTGCCGACTCGAGGGCAGGGCGCCGCCGCTGTCGCTGCGGATCGCCAACCGCGTCGCCTACCTGGTCGCGTTCCGCAACATTCGCCGCATGATCGGGCTCGATCGCTGCCGCATCGCGTTCACCGGCGCGGCGCCGATCGCACCGGAACTGATCCGCTGGTATCTGGCGCTCGGCATCGACATGCACGAGGTCTACGGCCAGACCGAGAATTGCGGGGTCGCCACCATGATGCCGGCGGACAGGATCAAGCTCGGCTCGGTCGGCACCGCGGTGCCCTGGGGCGAGGTCGCGCTGTCGCCCGACGGCGAAATCCTGATCAAGGGCGACTTCCTGTTCATGGGCTATCTGAACCAGCCGGAGAAGACGGCCGAGACCATCGATCCGCGCGGCTGGCTGCACACCGGCGACGTCGGCACCATCGACAATGAAGGCTTCGTCCGCATCACCGACCGGATGAAGGACATCATCATCACCTCCGGCGGCAAGAACATCACGCCGTCCGAGATCGAGAACCAGCTCAAGTTCTCGCCCTACATTTCCGACGCCGTGGTGATCGGCGACAAACGGCCGTATCTCACCTGCCTCGTGATGATCGACCAGGAGAACGTCGAGAAGTTCGCCCAGGATCACGACATCCCCTTCACCAATTACGCAAGCCTGTGCCGGGCGAGGGAGATCCAGGACCTGATCGAGCGCGAGATCGAGCAGGTCAACGGCAATTTTGCCCGCGTCGAGACCATCAAGAGGTTCTACCTGATCGAACGCCAGCTCACCCCGGAGGACGAGGAGCTGACGCCGACCATGAAGCTGAAGCGCGGCTTCGTGAACAAGCGCTACGCCGCCGAAATCGAAGCGATGTATCGCGAGCGCGCGGTGGCGTGAATCATACCTTTCGAAAAAGCGAGGGAGCGATGGCCCCGCCCTTCGTACAATACGGGCCCAAAGGAGAGGAGACGTCAATGTCGAAGTCGTTCCACGCGTTCGGCCTTGCTATGGGCGCTATCGCGCTCGGTTGTCTGCCGGCCGTCGCGCAAACCAAGGTCACCAATGAAGGCATCTCGGCAACCGAGATCGTCATCGGCACCCATCAGGACCTGTCCGGTCCGATCAAGGGCTGGGGCGTGCCGGTCTCCAACGGCATGAAGATGGCCGTCGAGGAGGTCAACGCCGCCGGCGGCATCCACGGCCGGAAGATCCGCCTCGTGGTCGAGGACAGCGGCTACGATCCGAAGAAGGCCGTGCTGGCCTCGCAGAAGCTGATCGAGCGGGACAAGATCTTCGCGATGGTGGGGCCGATGGGATCGCCCACCGTACTCGCCGCGCAGGATATCCTGCTCGACGCCGGCGTCATGCAGCTCTTCCCACTGACGGCGGCCGAGTTCACCTTCAAGTTCGATCCAGCCAAGCCGCAGGAACGATTGAAGTTCAACAATCTGCTTCCCTACGTCGAGAGCACGCGGGCGGCGTTGAAATACATGATGGAGTGGAAGAACTTCAAGAAGCCCTGCATCATGCATCAGGACGACGAGTACGGAAAGAACGTGCTCGACGGCTTCAACCAGCAGCTCACCGTCATGAAGGTGCAGCCCGCCTCGATCACGAGCTACAAGCGCGGCGCCTCCGATTTCAGCGCGCAGATCGCCAAGATGAAGTCCGACGGCTGCGACCTTGTCGTGCTCGGTGCGGTCCTGCGTGAGCCCATCGGCGCGATGACCGAGGCCAAGAAGCTCGGCTGGGACGTCACCTTCCTCGGCGCGACACCCGTCAACGTGATGGAAGTGCCGATGCTCGGCAAGGAGGCCGTCGAGGGACTCTATGCTGCAAGCGGCTTCGAGATCCCGTACGAGGACACCGCCAAGGGCAAGGTTAAGGACTGGCTGGTCAACTACAAGAAGATGTTCGGCACCGACGCCAACACTCAGGCCATCATCGGCTACAACGCGGTGATGACGTTTGCGTTCTACGCCAACAAGGCCGGCAAGGATCTCACCGGGCAGAAGATGCTCGATGCGCTCGAATCGGGCGAGAAATTCCTCGACATCTTCAACTCGCCGCCGACCAAGTTCTCCAAGACCGACCACCTCGCCAACACCATCACCCAGGTGCAGCAGGTCAAGGGCGGCCGCTGGGTGCTGGTGAAGGACAATCTGATGTTTTGATGCTTCTCTTTCACCCTCCCCTGGAGGGGGAGGGCGATCGTATATGGTGTGCACGATGCGGCGGCATCGGCGCTGGGCCCCCTCTCCCGCTTGCGGGGGAGGGCTGGGGTGGGGGTATATCCGCGTCGGGATTGTTGAGGATTGAGGAGAATGTCCCTGCGTGGCGAGAGCCCTCACCCGCCGCGCTCTGCGAGCGCGTCGGCCTCTCCCGCAAGCGAGAGCTTTGCTTAATTGGACGCGGGGGAGTGATTGCCGCTGTTGGGCGTTTTTTGCGTAGCGTTGGACGTCGGCGGCATCGAAGGTTTGCGCTTTCGTGGTCGACTGATTGGGTTGGGCGGTCATGCGGCAACTCCCGCAGGAGACAACGCCACCCATCGTTTGAGATTCATTGCCAGGCAGATCAGGCGCAGATGCGTCTGGTTGCGCGCCCAGCCCAGATAGCGGGCGCGCGCCCAGCGGTAGCTGCCCTTGAGGCGCGCGAAGACCTGCTCGACCGGTGCGCGGCGCTTTCCCACGGCACCGTTGAAGCGCTTCTGCCGCGCGGTCAGCGGATGATGCTTGTTGGGCCGGAACATCAGCCGCGGCTTGATGCCTCGCGCGCGCAGGCCGCTACGGCGCTCGTGCTTGTCATAGGCCTGGTCGGCATAGACCGCCTTCTCATCACCACAGACCAACTCGTCGGCGGGCACCGTATCGTTGACCGCAGCATCGGTCAGCTTGCTGCGGCGGATGATTGCCGAGCCCTGGTCGATGCCAACATGGGCCTTGTAGCCGAAGTATCGTTTGCCGCCCTTCTTGGTCCATCGCGCATCCGGATCGCGCTTGCTGTTGACCAGTTTGCTCGGCGCCCGACCGTCCGGGCCGGGGGGCTGCGGCTCCTCTGGTGGCTTCGGCGGCTTCACCGCCGCCGGGATCAGGCTCGCGTCGATTAGTGTACCCCGCCGCACCACCAGCCCATGCGCATCGATCTGGCGCAGGATCTCACCGAACAGCCTCTCGTCCAGGCCGGCCCGCTGCAAACTGTCGCGGAAGCGCCAGATCGTGGCGTGATCGGGTGTCTCATCGCCGAGCACAAAGCCGCAGAAATCGCGGAATGAGGCGCGGTCATCAAGCGCCTCTTCAAGCTCCGGATCGGACAGCCCGTACCATTGCTGCAGCAACAGCGCCTTGAACATCACCAGCCGCGGATAGGCCGGCGCCCCACGCTCCGGTTCCGGCAGACCGCCTAGCACGCCCCCTACCGCTGCCCAATCGACCAAGTCCCCAATCCGTCTCAGCACCGGATTGCCTTTTCCCCGTCGCGACACCAGCGCGTCCGCAAAGCTCGGTTGTCCAACCTGTCGATAGGCCATTCCCGTCCTCCCTCAGCGGTCTAGGGAATCGCAGATTCGCGAATATGCAAAGCTCTCGCTTGCGGGAGAGGCGGAGCAAGCCCGCAGACAGTCCTCGTGAAATCCGCATGCGATAGCCCTGCCCTCCAGGGGAGAATAAGAGCCCTACGATCCCCCGCCGGCGGTGCCCGAATGCACCGGAGCCAACTCGTCTTCCCGGCAGCGCCAGCCGTCGGCGGCTTTGACGAAGGCAAAGGTTCGCTGGATCCTCAGCCGGCGCGTGACATTGAAGGCTTCTCCGGAGCGCTCCTTGTTGCCGGCTCCCGGCTGCGGACGCCCCGTCCTCGCGTCCCAGCAGGTGCCGGTGCAGACGGAGGCGACCTTGCTGCACATGGTGAAGGGCGCCAGCACGGCCATCTCGATTTCACCGGTGACCTGCGCCTCCTGCTCGGTCACCTGGCTGTCGATGGCGTTGACGCGATTGATGCGCAGGAAGTTGCCGCAGGAATTGGCCGCATGGATGCGCGCGGCGCAGAAATCGACCGCGTCGGTGTCGGGTGAGCGGGCCGCGACCTGCCGGCCGAACACCTTCCTGGGGTCACCCTTCGCCGCGCGGATTTCATCGGTCTTACGCTTCAGATGGTCGGCGAGACAGTCCTCCGCGGATTCGAGCTCTTGCAGCGGCACGTTCTCCTTGCCGACCAGATTGCATCTGCGGTCGCGTTCTCGCGTCCACCTTCCATATTCGGCGAAGGCAAAGCGGGCCGCGGTCGGGTCCAGCTTGCCGATCAGGCCGAGCGCCTGGCCGTTGAGCTCGGTTTCGGCGAGCGCCAGCGACGGGTCCGCGCAGATCAGCGCGCCCGCTGCGGTGCTGGCCGCGAGGCAGTCGAAATCAGGATCGCGCACGATCGCGGCGCGCTCCTCGGTCACCTTGAGCAGGCACGCCTTCACCCGGTCGAAATCGTCGGAGCGGATTGCTGCCTGGCCGACGATGCCGCAGCCGAGATTGCGCTGACGGATCCAGATCGCATTCTCCTCGATTGCAGGCAGGCGATCGGGCAGGCGGGCGAGCCGCGCCTCGATCGCCGTGCTCAGCTTCTCGGCGGCAGCGGCCAGCTCGGCGTCACCGCAGAATAATTGGTTGCCGGGATCGCGAATCTGCTGGCAGTTGTTCTTGGCATACAGCGGCAGCCTGTCGGCGATCGGGCGTTCGGATTGCGCGGAGGCGGGCGCCGACGGCAATGCCAGCAGCGCAAGCACAGACAGCACGATGAATCGCATTCCGGTCGCCCCGCATGGAAAGCAACATGCTAGCGTCTGGGATCGCGCGGCGAAATGGCTTTGTGGTGGGGGTGAATCCGACCTGCAGGAAGGATCAACGCGCCTCGGTGGCCGCGATCGAGACTCGCACCGGCTCGTCGACATACTTCATCACGGCCGACTGATAGAGCACGAACAGCGGTTGATAGCTCCGCGCAGCGTCGTCCTCGACCATCGCCATGCGGCGATTGTCGAGCATCAGCCAGTGGCCGTCGAGCCGTGTAGCAGCAATCGCGTGCTCCTCGCCGGCGCGGATGTCGCGCACCACGAGGATGCGGAGGTCTTCGGGAGGGATGCCCGCCAGCCGCAGCGCTGCGAGCTTGGCAATGGCATAGTCTTCGCAATCGCCGGCGCCGCGCGCGAAGGTCGCGAGCGGCGAGCTCCAGACGTCGTCGGTGCCGTCGTTGGCGGCGTGGATGGCGAGATTGATGGCGCGGTTGGTCTCGCCGAGGCGCGCACGGCCATCGCGGGCGCGGGCCTGGTCGACGATGGCGAGCAGCTTCAGGGCCGCGGGCGAGACGCAATTGTCCCGGTCGCCGTCGCACAGTGCGAGCTGCACCATGTCGTCGTCGAGCCGGTCCTTCAGCGCGGACCATTTCTGCTGCAGGCCGCCCGACGAGATGGCGAAGGCGAACACTCCGAACGGCTCGGCGGATTTGCGGACGAGGACGCCGGCGCCGGGCGACAGCAGCGTGCCGGCGCGAAGCTCGGCGGCCGATCCGAGCAGGATCAATCCGCACAAGATCAGGATTGCGCGCCAAGCGCGCGAGCGAGCAGCGGTCTCCATCTGACATCCCCTTCCCGGGCTTCGCGAGATCCCCCTCGATCTCGACGTGCCGGGCTGTGTTGCTTTCCTGGAGATAGTGCGAGGCGGGCCGTTCTGTTCTGCTTAACGCGCCCGGCAGGGGTCCTAAAACCGTGGGACAGGCTGAAGCAGGCCTGCCCAAATTGCCTAAAATTTTACGATCCCAAGGCTAGGAAAGGCGCTGCCGTGATATGGATCCCGTTGCAGGCAGGCGTTGCGAGGTGGCTGATTCTGCGTCCTATGGCTAACAGTGCGCTATTTCACGGGTTCTGTTAGCTAGGTCACAGATCTAGTTCCATATCTGGCGCAGGATCTTACCGGGCATCATGCAATGAAGATGACGCAAGTATCTCTTCGACCAATTTTACAATGAACGACTTGGGATGATGGGGAATGCGTGCATCTGAGCTCAATTCGACTTCAGAATGCTTGGAGTGTTACTTCAGCTTCTCTGGGAAGGCGCCGGCCTGCGGGGGCTCTTATGGCCAAGTGACGCGAAATCACACAAGCAATAGATGGTTTCGCTAAGGACTTGGTAATGCTAAGCAAGCTTAGGCAATTGATACTTACTTAAATTTTAACCCTTTTTGCGGTGCCCCGGTTGAACTACGCTGGCAAATTCGACGCCGCGACGTCCTTAGACGGCCAGGTTTCCGGTACGCCTGGCCATGTCCATGCCGATTCCCTTGCGGCCAAGCCCTTCATCGCAAAGGGACATGGCCATGTTCCTGATGGCGCGTTCGTTGTTCCCGACCCCAACCTGATCTTCAACGGCGAGTTCAAGCGCGCCGGCCTCGATCTCGTGCTGTCCCACGAAGGGCAGGAGTTCGTGGTTCACGATTATTTCAGGGGCGAGAAGCGCGCCGCGATCGCCTCGCCCGACGGCGCCCACCTCACCGGCGACATCGTCAATGCCCTCACCGGCCACGTCCAGGTTGCCCAGGCCGCGCCCGGCGCCGCTGCGGCCCAGGTCATCGGTCACGTCACAAAACTCTCCGGCAGTGCGACCGCGGTTCGCAACGGCGTCTCGGTCATCCTGAACAACGGCGACAATGTCGAAAAGGGTGACGTGGTCTCGACCGGCGGCGATTCGACACTCGGCATCACCTTCATCGACGGCACCGTGTTCGGCCTGTCCTCCAATGCGCGGATGGTTCTGAACGAGATGGTCTACGACCCCAACGGGTCGAGCAACTCCTCGCTGCTCAGCCTGGTTGCGGGCACCATCACCTTCGTCGCGGGCGAGACCGCCAAGCATGGCGACATGAAGGTCGACACGCCGGTCGCCACCATGGGCATCCGCGGCACGGCGGTGCTGACCCAGATCAATTTCGTCGTTCCGGCCGGCGGCGGCGATCCGCAGCCGCAGGCGAGCTTCCAGGTGCTGGTCGAGCCGAACGGCACCACCGGCTCCTACATCCTGTTCGACAAGATCACGCTGCTGCCGATCGCGACGGTCAACCAGGCCGGCCAGATGATCCAGATCAGCGGCGGCAACGTCTCGATCGGCAATGCGCTGATGTCGCCGGAAATTCAGAAGCTGATCACGGACGTGTTCACGCTGAAGTTCACCGACAACAACACCAACACCAAGCTGACCACGAACTTCACCGACACGATCACGCCGATCAGCCTGGACTTCGCGTTCAAGTCGGGGTCCGGCCCCGTCGCAGTCGCGACATTCGTCAATCTCAGCCCGCAGGGACGCGACGGCCCCAGCAATTCAACGCAGCAGGCCACCCGTGTTCCCGGCCAGCCGATCGTGCAAAGCTTCGACGCCGGCGGGAATCTAAAGACGGCCTTCGCGCTGACTGAGCGCGCGGGCATGACGGGCGACACGCATGCCGATACGATCACCGGCCTGATCAGATTCGTCGATCAGAACCTCGGCGACCGGCCGACGGTGTCGGTGAGCCTCGCCGAAGCGCCGAACTACGTCTACAAGAGCGCCGGCCAGCAGGATGTCACCGGCTCGCTCACCGAGCTCCAGAAGCAGGGCATCGCAGCGACGCAGATCCAGATCAGCGTCGTTGCCGACCCCGCCAACGAGAACAACGGCTCAGCGGTCTGGACCTACACGATCCCCGACAAGGTCTTCGACTTCCTCGCGGCCGGCGAAACCCTGACGCTGACCTACATGGTGCGGGTCGACACCAATTTCGTGGTGAATCCCGAGTCCAGGTTCATCCCGATCACCATCACGATCACGGGGACGAACGACAAGCCGACCGTGGCGACGTCGGGCGGAAACGTCATCGAGAAGGTCGGGACCGGCAACGAGGCCCTGGACACGATCACGGGCACCGTCACCTTCACCGACGTCGATCTGACGGACCGGCCGATCGTGAGCGCTGAGCTCTCGTCGACCCAGCCGTTCAAATATCTCGATGCCGAAGGCAACGACATCACTGCCACGCTGACGCCGCAGCAACTCGCCGCGATCGCAGCCGTCAAGGTGCCGCTGACGGTGGTGCAGGGTGCAGGGAACGGCAACAACGGCTCGGCCACCTGGACCTACAGCGTTCCCGACCATCTCTTCGACTTCCTTGCCGAGGACGAGAAGCTGATCCTCAATTACGTGGTGCAGGTCGATGACGGGCACGGCGGCATCGTCAGCACGCCGCTCACGGTTTCCATCAATGGTGCCGACGTCAATGTCGAGGGCACCAACGACGTGCCGACGATCATCGAGGACGATACGACCCCGACCGGCGCGGTAACCGAGGACGATGCGGCGGTCACGCTCGTGGCCAACGGTACCATCACGTTCAACGATCCCGATCTCACGGATACCCACACCGCAAGCTTCGAGCTGAAGTCGACGACGTCGAGCGCGCATCTGCCTGGATTCAGCGATGGCACCTCGCATATCGGCACGTTCGCGCTAACGTCGGTCAGCGAGAGTCCCGGCGTCAGCTCGCGAGGATCTGTCGGCTGGACCCTTACGATCGACAGTAGCGATCCGATGTTGCAGTCGCTGGCCGAAGGCCAGACTGTCACGCAGGTCTACACCGTTACGGTCGACGACCACCACGGTGGAACGGTCACCAAAGACGTCACGGTTACCATCACGGGGACCAACGATGCCCCGACCATCACGAGCGATGGAGACGCGGCGAAGGGCTGTGTCATCGAGGACGCGGGCCCGACACTCTCGATCTGCGGCACACTGGCGATCCAGGATCTCGACCTGATCGACACTCATGCCGCGCAGGCCGTGTTCAAGTCGTCGACGTCGAGCGCACATCTGCCGGGCTTCGACGACGGCACGCCGCTCGGCTGCTTCACGATCGATCAGTCGGTGCACGAATTCAGCACCGACACCGACAACGGCGCGACGCTGGGCTGGCATTTCACGCTCGACAACAGCAATGCGGTGCTGCAGTCGCTGGCGCAGGGCCAGACCATTACCCAGGTCTACACCGTCACGATCGACGACCATCACGGTGGGATGGTCACGCAGGACGTCACCGTCACGATCAACGGCGTCAACGACGCGCCGACCGTCACCAGCAGCGCCGCAGATGCCACTGGAGCGGTCACCGAGGATGCCAGTGCGACGTTGGCCATCTGCGGTACGCTGGCGATCCAGGATCTCGACCTGATCGATACCCACACGGCGGAAGCCGTTTTCAAGTCGTCGTCCGTCAGTTCGGCTCTGCCGGGGTTCGGTGCCGGCGCGAACATCGGCAGCTTCACGATCGATCCGTCGGTGCTCGAATCCAGCACCGATACCAGCAACGGCGCGACGCTGGGCTGGCACTTCAGCCTCGACAACAGCAATGCGGTGCTGCAGTCGCTGGGGCAGGGCCAGACTATCACCCAGGTCTACACCGTCACCTTCACCGACGATCATGGCGCCCAGGTCTCTCAGGACGTGACGGTCACGATCAACGGCACGAACGACGCGCCGACGCTCGCCAATCTCGACATTGGTCCGCTCACGGATACTGCCGCGGCCGACACCTTCGCCAATCTCGCCGGCCATTTGTCCGGAACGGATGTCGACAGCGGCGAGACGGCGACGCTGACCTATGCCGTTCTGAACGCAGATCACCATGCGGTGACGACGGTTGCAGGACTGTACGGCTCGCTGACGGTCAACCTCGACGGCAGCTATAGCTACGTTCCCGACGCAGCGGCCATCAACGCGCTTTCGGCTGGGGCCTATACCGATATATTCACCGTCCAGACCAAAGACGCGCATGGTGCGACCGGCACGGCAACGCTCACGGTGGACGTGACAGGCGCGGACGACGGGAACGTCGCACCGGTGATCGACGTGAACCAGATCAGCGTATCGCAGGAAGGCGTCCAGGTCTTCATCCACGGCATCACGGTCACCGACGCCGACGCTGCTCCCGATGAAACCTTCGCACTCACCGCGGCGGTGGATTCGGGCACTTATGTGGAGCCTGGACCGACGTCCGATACGCTGGCGAGTGTCAATTCAGCACTCCAGGGGCTGACCTATACGGAGCCGAGCCAGAGCGGGACTGCGACGGATAAGTTGGCGATCACGGTGACCGACGGTCACGGCGCGACCGATACGGTCAACCTGATCTTCAACCTGAACGAACAGGGCCCGGTGACCCTCGCCAGCACCAGCGGCAAGGATGTGCTGTTCGGGACCGGCTATCAGGACCAGTTCGTATTCGCCGCCAACTCCAACCACGACACGATCCTCGATTTTGAGCACGGCCAGGACCACATCGACCTGACGGCGGTTGTGGCGACCGATATCGACTCGGCATGGATAGCCCAGCACGTGGCGGCCTCAGGAGCTGACACCCTGATCACGATCAATGCGACGGACACCATCCTCCTGAAGGGTGTCGCCCAGGTCCAGGCGAGCGACTTCATCGTCCATGCCTGATCGCTGCGCGATGGGCCGCGACCGTCTGCAAAGCCGATCCGCGCTGCCGTTCGCCGTCAAAGCGTGATATCCAACCCCCATGAAACGTCTCAAGATCCTGCGGCGGTGGTTTGCGCGGAAGTTCGGCCTTGCGCGGCTGATGTGCCTTGCGCTGCTGGTCCTGTTCGCGGGCGCGCGCCTCTGGGATCCGCCGCCGATCCAGGAATTGCGGCTGCGCACCTTCGACATGTTTCAATTGATCGATCCGCGCCAGAAGGCGGCGCGGCCGGTCGTCATCGTCGATATCGACGAGAAGAGCCTCGCCAGGCTCGGCCAGTGGCCCTGGCCGCGCACGCGCATCGCCGATCTGATCCAGAACCTCACCAACAACGGCGCGGTGGCGATCGGCTTCGACGTGGTCTTCTCCGAAGCCGACCGGCTCAACCCGGATCAGGTCGCGGGCCAGATGCGCTATCTCGACGACGCGACCCGCGCCAAGCTACGTGAGTTGCCGAGCAACGATCAGATCCTCGCCGACGCGATCAAGGGCTCGCGCGTCGTGCTGGGCGAAACCGGGCTTCCGGAGGTCTTGTCCGAACTCGACAAGTCACTGCCGTTCACGGGGGTGGCCACGGTGGGGGAGGACGGGGCCGAGCGCTTCCTGTTCGAATTCCCCGGCCTGCTCCGCAACGTGCCGGTCATCGAGAGGGCCGCGGCCGGCCGCGGCCTGTTCTCGATCAGGACCGAGCGTGACGGATTGATCCGCCGCGTGCCGATGATCATGCTCGCCCAGGGCAACATCATGCCCTCGCTCAGCCTCGAGATCCTGCGCGTCGTCACGGGCACGCCGACCTTGCTGGTCCGTACCGACAAGACGGGCATCAAGGCAATCCGCCTCAAGGGCTTGGAGGTTCCGACCGACAAGAACGGCCAGCTCTGGGTGCACTATGCCCGCCGGGATCCGTCGATCTACGTCTCCGCGGTCGACGTGCTCGATAATGCGGTGCCGCCCGCGAGGTTTGCCGGCAAGCTGGTGCTGGTCGGCACGTCCGCGGGTGGCTTGAACGACATCAAGACCACGCCGGTGTCCCGGGCCATGCCGGGTGTCGAGATCCATGCCCAGGTGCTGGAGGGCGTACTGAGCCGCGCGGTGATCTCGCAGCCGAGCTACGCGCTCGGCGTCGAATTGATCGCCGCGCTCGTCATCGGACTGCTCGTCATCATCTTCACGCCGAATCTCGGCCCCGTCCGCCTCGTGCTGGCGGGCGCGGCCTTCGCTGCCATCCTGGTCGGCACGTCCTGGTTCTTCTACAGTCAGCACCGCTACCTCATCGACTTCACCTATCCGCTGCTCTCGACCACCGCGATCTATCTGACGCTGATTTTCGCCAGCTTCGTGCGCGAGCAGCGCCAGCGCGTGCAGATCCGCGGCATGTTCGCGCAATACATGTCGCCGGTGCTGGTCGAGCAGCTGGCGCAGTCGCCGGAAAAGCTCGTGCTCGGCGGCGAGGAGCGCGAGATGACGATCATGTTCTCCGACGTGCGCGGCTTCACCACGATCTCCGAGAGCTACAAGCACGATCCGCAAGGGCTGATCGCGCTGATGAACCGCTTCCTGACGCCGCTGACCGACGTGATCATCGAGCGCAAGGGCTACATCGACAAATACATGGGCGACGCCATCATGGCGTTCTGGAACGCGCCGCTCGACGATGCCGAGCACGAGGTCAATGCCTGCGAGGCGGCGATCCAGATGCTTGAGCAGATCGACGTGGTGAACAAGGAGCGCGAGCAGGAAGCTGCGGATGGCGGCCACGTCTACATCCCGCTCAATGTCGGTATAGGTCTCAACACCGGTATCGGCGTGGTCGGCAACATGGGCTCCGACCTGAAGAAGAACTATTCGGTGCTGGGCGACAGCGTGAACCTGGCCTCGCGGCTGGAAGGGCAGACCAAGGAATACGGCTTCCCGATCATCGTCGGATCCAGGACCGCGCTCGCGGCCAAGGAGAAGTTCGCGATCCTCGAGCTCGACTTCATCATGGTCAAGGGCAAGACCGAACCGGAAGTCATCTATGCCATCGCGGGCCGCGAGGACGTGATGCATTCGGGCGCATTCCAGCGCCTGCGCAACATCACCATCGAGATGCTCGGCTGCTACCGCAGCCGCAACTGGCAGGGCGCACTGGATGCGATCGAGCGCGGCCGCCGCAGCGAGGACGCCGACACGCTTGAGAAGCTGTTCAGGCTCTACGAGGCGAGGATCAAGGATTTCCAGCTCAATCCACCGCCGGAGGGTTGGACCGGGGCGTACGCGCTGCTGACGAAATAGGGTGCACACACTCGCTCCCGTCCCGGGCTCGCGACTATGTCGCGCCCCGGGACGACAGCGTGCGTTGGACGCCGCCGCGTGCGAGCCCCAAGCTTCACTCCACCCCGATCGTCGTCAGATCCTGGAACCAGTGCTGCGCCTGCACGAACTGCTTGATCTTCGGTGACAGCGCGTGCGGGTTGGTGTCGTGGACCACCCAGACCAGCGCGGCATCGTCCACGATCAGCGCATGCGCCTGCGCCAGCAGCTCGTCCTGCTTGGTGGGATCGAAGGTCTGCTTGGCCTCGTCGATCAGCGCATCCACCTTCGGGTTCTTGTAGCCGCCCCAGTTGACGCCGACAGGCGCGATCTGCCCGGAATGGAAAAAGCGGACGATGGCGTAGAGCGGGTCCGAGGTGACATAGGCGATGTTGTTGGCGGTGATGCCGGCGTTCATCTCGTCGGCCGCGCCCTTGCGCCAATGCGTATAGAGCGTCTCGAGCTCGACGACCTTGAAATCGATGTCGATGCCGATCTCCTTGAAGCTCTGCTGCAGGAATTCGTTCATCGGCAGCGACAGCATCTGGCCGGTGCCGCCTTGCGCAATGATGAAGGTGGTCTTCAGCGGCTTCGCCTTGGAGTAGCCGGCCTCCTCGACCAGCTTCTTGGCTGCTGCGAGATCATATTTCAGCTCGAACGTGGGCTTGCCGAACCAAGGGCTCGACGGGTCGACCTGGCCCTTCGCTGGCTTGGCGAGGCCATTCATCAGGCCGACCACCGCCTCGCGATCGATCGCAAGGTTGAGCGCCTTGCGCAGGCGGATATCGGTCCAGGGCGAGCCGGGCAGCACGCTGAGATGATAATTCCAGACATGCGGGGTGACGTTGTCGACGAGCTTCATGCCGGCCGCTTTCAGCTGCGGCACGGCATCCGGCGCCGGCGTCTCGATCAGGTCGACTTGTCCCGCAAGCAACGCATTGGTGCGCGTCAACGCTTCCGGCATCGGCACCAGCACGATCTTGTCGACCTTCGGAATCCGCTTCTTGTTCCAGTAGTCGGGGTTCTTGGTCAGCTCGGCGAGCTCGCGCGGCACCAGCTTGGTCAATTTGAATGGGCCGGTGCCCGAGGGCTGGCTGGCGAACTTGTCCCAATCCTTGCCGAGCTTTTCATACTGCGCCGGGCTCGACACCAGGAACCACAACATCTGATACGGGAAGAAGGAGTCGACCGTCTTGGTGGTGATCTCCACGGTGAAGTCGTCGATCTTGGCGTAGCTGGCTACGGAGGGCAGGCGGGTCTTCACCTGCGCGCTCTGCCGCTTGTCGAATTGCGGCGCCTTGTCGTTGAGCACCTTGTCCAGATTCCAGATCACCGCATCGGCGTTGAACTCGCTGCCGTCGTGAAACTTCACGCCCTTGCGAAGCGTGAAGCGCCACTTGGTCTTGTCGGCATCGTCGACTTTCCATTCGGTGGCGAGGCCCGGCACCAGCTTGCCGGGGCGGTCGGCGACGTCCATCTCCCAGGCGACCAGGGGATCGTAGATCGTGTAGGCCGTGAATTGGTAGGCGCCGGCGCCGCGATCGGGCTGGCCTGTCGTCAGCGGGATGTCCGCCATCGAAATGCCGTAGCGCACCACCGTTTCGGCGCGCGCCGAGATTGCGGAAACTGCCAGCGCAAGCACGGCGAGACAGGTCGACAGACGAATACGCATGAATCAAAGCTCCAGGGAGGGTCTGGGGCCGAACTTGCAATCTTGATGCCAGAATAGGCAGCGCGCCGATGTCGCCGGTGCGTCATCACAAGTACTTGTCGTCCCGAGGGCAATTTGCAGAATAAGTTTCCCCTTGGCATAGCCATTGCATACGAGTGCATCAAAATTAGTCATCGAAAGCCGGAAAAGGATTGAGGCGATGCTTATCAAGAAGAACAAGACCCGCGCGGCGCTGATCGCGCTGTTGGCGCTCGGGAGCGTGGCCGCATGGCCGCGCGCGGTCAGCGCCGAGACCGTGCTGCGCATCGGCATGACCGCTGCCGATATTCCGCGCACCCTGGGTCAGCCCGATCAGGGCTTTGAAGGCAATCGCTTCACCGGCCTCACCATGTACGACGCGCTGACCGGCTGGGACCTGTCCTCTGCCGACAAGGCGAGCGTGGTGATCCCCGGTCTTGCCACCGAGTGGAAGGTCGACGATGCCGACAAGACCAAGTGGGTCTTCAAGCTGCGCCCCGGCGTCACGTTCCATGACGGCTCGCCGTTCAACGCTGATGCCGTCGTGTGGAACGTCGAAAAGGTGCTGAAGCAGGACGCGCCGCAATTCGACGCCAGCCAGGTCGGCGTCACGGCCTCGCGCATGCCGACGCTGGCCTCGGCGAAGAAGATCGACGACATGACGGTCGAGCTCACCACCAAGGAGCCCGACAGCTTCCTGCCCATCAACCTCACCAACCTGTTCATGGCAAGCCCGGCGAAGTGGCAGGCCTTCTACGACAAGGCCGAAGGCGCCGATGCCAAGGCCAAGTCGCAGGCCGCCTGGACCGCGTTCGCCAAGGACGCCTCGGGCACCGGCCCGTGGAAGATGTCGAGCTTCACGCCGCGCGAACGGCTCGAGCTGGTCAAGAACGCGAACTATTGGGACAAGGCGCGCGTGCCCAAGATCGACAAGATGGTGCTGCTACCGATGCCGGAGGCGAATGCGCGCACCGCGGCGCTGCTCTCGGGGCAGGTCGACTGGGTCGAAGCGCCTGCGCCGGATGCGCTGCCCGAGCTCAAGCAGCGCGGCTTCAAGCTCTACGCCAACGAGCAGCCGCACGTCTGGCCCTGGCAGTTCTCGCGTGTCGAAGGCTCGCCCTGGAACGACATCCGCGTGCGCAAGGCGGCGAACCTCTGCATCGACCGCGAAGGCCTCAGGGACGGCCTGCTCGCCGGCCTGATGGTGCCGGCGACCGGCACCTTCGAGCCCGGCCATCCCTGGCGGGGCAAGCCGACCTTCGAGATCAAGTACGACAAGGCGGCAGCGCAAAAGCTGATGCAGGAAGCGGGCTTCGGTCCCAACAAGAAGCTGACGGTCAAGACGCAGACGTCCGCGTCCGGTTCGGGCCAGATGCAGCCGCTGGCGATGAACGAATATCTCCAGCAGGCGCTGGCCGAGTGCTATTTCGACGTGAAGCTCGACGTCATCGAGTGGAACACGCTGTTCACCAACTGGCGCCGGGGCGCCAAGGACCCCTCGGCCAACGGCTCGAACGCGACCAACGTCACCTATGCGGCGATGGACCCGTTCTTCGCCCTGGTGCGCTTCCTGCAATCGGGCATGGCGCCGCCGGTCTCGAACAATTGGGGTTTCATCAACAATCCCAAATTCGACGAGCTGGTGAAGAAGGCACGCCAGACCTTCGATCCCGCCGCACGTGATGCCGCGCTCGCCGAACTGCATGCGGCCTCCGTCGACGACGCGGCCTTCCTCTACGTCGCCCACGACGTCGGCCCGCGCGCGATGAGCCCGAAGGTGACGGGCGTCGTGCAGCCGAAGAGCTGGTTCATCGACTTCTCGCCGGTGTCGATCAAGCAGTAGTCGTAGCTTGCTCAGTGCGCCCTCTCCCCCTGTGGGAGAGGGTGGCTTCGCGACAGCGAAGCCGGGTGAGGGGGTTCTCTCCGCGGAGAGGCTCTCTCTCGTTTGAAATGCTGTAGCCGCGGAAACAACCCCTCATCCGGCGCCTCGCGCCACCTTCTCCCACAGGGGGAGAAGGAAGAAAGAAACAACGTGCTCGCCTATATCGCCCGACGCATCGTCTATGTCGTCCCGATCGTCATCAGCGTGGCGCTGGTGTGCTTCCTGCTCGTGCACATTACGCCGGGCGATCCGCTCGTCGCGGTGCTGCCGGCCGATGCCTCGCAGGAGCTCGCGGCGCAGCTTCGCGCCGCCTATGGTTTCGATCGCCCGCTGCCGGTGCAGTTCGGCCTCTGGCTGCTTCGTGCCCTCCATGGCGATCTCGGCAATTCCATCGCGACCGGACGCCCCGTGCTGGCCGAGGTCATGCGCGCGGTCGGCAACACCGTCACGCTCGCGATTGCCGCGGCCATCATCGGCTTCACGATGGGCATCCTGCTCGGCTTGATCGCCGGCTATTTTCGCGAGACCTGGATCGACAAGGTCGCAACGTCCTTTGCAATTGCCGGCGTCTCCGTGCCGCATTACTGGCTCGGCATGCTGCTCGTCATCATCTTCTCGGTCCAGCTCAACTGGCTGCCCGCGGTCGGCGCCGGGCCCGGCGGCTCCAATTCCTGGGCCTGGGACTGGGCGCATTTGAAATATCTGGTGCTGCCGGCGATCACGACATCGGTGATTCCCATGGGCATCGTCACCCGCACGGTGCGTGCCCTCACCGGTGACATTCTCTCGCAGGACTTCGTCGAAGCCTTGCGGGCCAAGGGCCTGCACGAGCGCGGCGTGTTCCGCCACGTCGTCAAGAATGCCGCGCCCACCGCGCTTGCCGTGATGGGTCTTCAGCTCGGTTACATGCTCGGCGGCTCGATCCTGATCGAGACCGTATTCTCCTGGCCGGGATCGGGCTTCCTGCTCAACTCGGCAATCTTCCAGCGTGACCTGCCGCTGCTGCAAGGCACGATCCTGATCCTCGCGCTGTTCTTCGTGTTCCTCAATCTGCTGGTCGACATCGCCCAAGCCGCGATCGACCCGCGCATCAAGCGGGGCTAGAAGATGAGCGAGCTTCCGCTTCACGCCACCGCCGAAGCCGCGCTGCAGGCCGCGCCCGCGACCAAGGCGCGCGGCTATTGGGCGACGGTCGGCCGCCGCATCATGCGCGACAAGGTCAGCGTGGCCTGCGCGCTGGTGCTGCTGCTGATCTTCCTCTCCGCGGTCCTTGCGCCATGGCTCGGTCTCGAAGATCCCTACAAGGGCTCGATGATCCGCCGCCTCCGCCATATCGGCACGCCCGGCTATCCGCTCGGCACCGACGAGCTCGGCCGCGACATGCTGGCGCGGCTGATCTACGGCGGCCGGCTGTCGCTGGTCATCGGCATCCTGCCCGTGATCCTCGCCTTCTGCATCGGCACCTCGCTCGGCATCATTGCCGGCTATGTCGGCGGCAAGCTCAACACCGCGATCATGCGCACGGTTGACGTGTTCTATGCCTTTCCGTCCGTGCTGCTGGCGATCGCGATCTCCGGCGCGCTCGGGGCCGGGATCCTCAACTCCATCGTGTCGTTGACGGTGGTGTTCGTGCCGCAGATCACCCGCGTCGCCGAGAGCGTCACGACGGGCGTGCGCAACATGGATTTCGTCGAGGCCGCGCGCGCCTCCGGTGCCGGGCCCTTCACCATCATGCGCGTGCACATCCTCGGCAACGTGCTCGGTGCGATCTTCGTCTATGCTACGAGCCTGATCTCGGTCTCGATGATCCTGGCGGCCGGTCTCTCCTTCCTCGGCCTCGGCACCAAGCCGCCGGAGCCGGAATGGGGCCTGATGCTGAACACGCTGCGGACCGCGATCTACGTCAATCCCTGGGTCGCAGCATTGCCGGGCGCGATGATCTTCGCGGTCTCGATCTGCTTCAACCTGCTCTCGGACGGCCTGCGCAGCGCCATGGACATCAGGAACTGACGAATGATGATGGGAATACGAGCTGGTGCGTCGGCCTCCGTACACCTCTCCCGTAGGGAGAGGTCGGATCGCATCGAAAGATGCGATCCGGGTGAGGGGTTACGCTCCACCGAGTCTGCCGCGCCCCCTCACCCGGCGCTGCGCGCCGACCTCTCCCCGATGGGGAGAGGTGGGAGATCGCGGCCATGAGCGAGAATGCCTCCGTTGAAATGCTGGAGCCGGTCGAGGACGTCGGCGGCGTCGCGCAGCCGCTGCTTCAGGTCAACGGCCTGACAAAGCATTTTCCGGTGCGCGGTGGGCCGTTCGCCGCCAAGCGTACCGTGCGCGCCGTCGACAACGTCTCGTTCACCGTCGCCAAGGGCGAGACCGTCGGCATCGTCGGCGAGTCCGGCTGCGGCAAGTCCACCACCGCGCGGCTGCTGATGCATCTGATGCCGCGCGACGACGGCGACATCATCTATGACGGCAGGACCGTTGGCCAATCGCTGACCCTGCGCGAATTGCGCCGCGGCATGCAGATGGTGTTCCAGGACTCCTACGCCTCGCTCAATCCGCGCCTCACCATCGAGGAATCGATCGCCTTCGGCCCCAAGGTGCACGGCATGGCCGACGCCACGGCACGCGCGCTCGCGCGCGAGCTGCTCGGCAAGGTCGGTCTGCGTCCGGAAACCTTCGCCAACCGCTATCCGCACGAGATCTCCGGCGGCCAGCGCCAACGCGTCAACATCGCGCGGGCGCTGGCGCTGTCGCCGCGGCTGGTGATCCTGGATGAAGCCGTCTCCGCGCTCGACAAATCCGTCGAGGCGCAGGTGCTCAATCTCCTGGCCGATCTCAAGCGCGAGTTCGGCCTGACCTATCTGTTCATCAGCCACGACCTCAACGTGGTCCGCTACATCTCGGACCGCGTGCTGGTGATGTATCTCGGCGAGGTCGTCGAGCTCGGCCCGGTCGATCAGGTCTGGGACGCGCCTGCCCACCCCTACACGCGTGCCCTTCTCGCGGCGATGCCGTCGTCGGACCCGGACAAGCGCACCGAGACGCCGCCGATATCAGGCGATCCGCCCAATCCGATCGATCCGCCCCCGGGCTGCCGCTTCCACACCCGTTGTCCGTTTGCGGAGCCGCTCTGCGCAAACGCGACACCAAAGCTCACCGCGCTCGATAGAATGGGCCACGAGGCCGCGTGCTACATGGCGATACCGGGTTCAGGCCACAGCCGCGCGCCCAGGGAGAAGACTGTATGACGAGACCGACACCGAAAGACATCAAGCCGATCGCGCTGGTCGCAGGCGTGCCCGTGGACGACGAGATCGCAACCCGCATCTCCAATGCCATCGGACCTGCCTTCGAGGGCTTCGCGGCCATTGCCGGCACGCTGCCGTTCGACCTCGAGCCTGCCGGCTATGTCCTCGCGCAGACGCAGAAGGGGTCGAAATGAGCACCGAACCCGCATTGATGACGCTGACCGAGGTCGCGCGTGCGATCGCGACGAAGCAGCTGTCCTCGCATGACGTGACGCGCGCGCTGTTGCATCGCATCGCGCAGTGGCAGCCGCACCTCAATGCCTTCATGTCGATCGAGGCGGAGGCTGCGTTGAAGGCGGCCGATGCAGCCGATGCCGAGCTTGCCAAGGGCAATGTCCGTGGTCCGCTGCACGGCGTGCCGCTCGCGCACAAGGATATGTATTACGACGCGGGCCACGTCGCGACCTGTGGCTCGCTGATCCGCCGCGACTTCGTGCCGACCGTGACCTCCACGGCCTTGCAGCGGTTGAAGGACGCCGGCCAGGTCCGCCTCGGCACGCTGCATCTCGCCGAGTTCGCCTATGGGCCGACCGGGCACAACGCCCATTACGGCCCGGTGCGCAATCCCTGGAATGTCGCCCACATCACCGGCGGGTCGTCATCCGGATCTGGCTCCGCGGTCGCCGCGCGCCTGACCTATGCGGCGCTCGGCTCGGATACCGGCGGCTCGATCCGCATGCCCGCGCATTTCTGCGGCGTCACCGGCCTCAAGACCACGGTGGGCCGCGTCAGCCGTGCCGGCGCGATGCCGCTGTCGCAATCGCTCGACACCGTCGGCCCGCTGGCCCGCACTGCCGAGGACTGCGCGCTGTTGCTGGCGCTGATGGCCGGCCCCGATCCCGCCGATTCGACCTGCAGCCACGAGCCGCTGTCGGATTACGTCGGGGCGACCAAAGGCGCGCTCAAGGGCTTCAAGATCGGCGTGCCGGTCTCCTTCTATGTCGACGATCTCGACAGCGAGGTCGCGCGCGTGCTGGACGAGACCATCGCAGTGCTCAAGCGCGAGGGTGCCGACATCGTCAAGGTCGAGCTGCCGGACCAGCGGCAATTGTCCTCGGCGAGCCAGCTCGTGCTCGCCGCGGAAGCCGCCGCCTTCCACAAGCGCTGGATGATCGAGCGTCCGCAGGATTATGGCGCGCAGGTCCTGATGCGGCTCCAGAACGGCCTCGCCGTTCCCGCCATCACCTATCTCGAAGCGATGCGCTGGCGCGGCCCGGCGCTCGCGGCCCACAATGCCGCGACGGCAAGCGTCGATGCGGTGATCGCGCCAGCCTCGCCGGTGCCGGCGCCGACGATCGAGGAGAGCGATGTCGGCGGCGGCCCGAGCGCGCCGGCCATGGTGCAGCGGCTGACGCTGTTCACCCGCCCGGTGAATTTTCTGGGCCTGCCGTCGCTCACCGTGCCCTCGGGCTTCACCAAAACCGGCTTGCCCGTCGGCATGCAGCTGATCGGCCGCTCCTTCGACGAAGCGACCTTGCTCACCATCGGCGCCGCCTTCCAGCGCGCCACCGACTATCACGACCGATTGCCGAAACTGCCGTCATGACAAAACTCGTCGAGATCTCGGGCCTCAACATCCGCTTCACCGGCGAGCGCACGGTCTATGCCGTGAACGATCTCAGCCTCTCGCTCGGCAACAGCGAGGTGCTGGGCCTGCTCGGCGAGTCCGGTTCGGGCAAGAGCGTGACACTGCGCGCGCTGATGCGGCTGCTGCCGAAGAAGCGCACGCAGATCACGGGCACGGTCAACGTGCTGGGCCGCGACGTGCTCGCCATGAACGACGAGGAGCTGTCGTCGTTTCGCGGCCAGACCGTGTCGATGATCTTCCAGGAGCCGGCGCTCGCGCTCGATCCGGTCTACACCATCGGCGCGCAGATCGCAGAAAGCGTCGTGCGCCACGAAGGCAGGAGTTTCGCGGAAGGAAGGGCGCGGGCGCTCGAAATGCTCGAGGTCGTGCGCATCCCCTCGGCGAAGCGCCGGCTCGACGCCTATCCGCACGAGATGTCGGGCGGCATGCGTCAGCGCGCGATGATCGCGCTCGCGCTCGCCTGCCGTCCCAAGATCCTGCTGGCGGACGAGCCGACCACCGCGCTCGATGCCACCGTGCAGATCCAGATCCTGCTGCTGCTGCGCGAGCTGCAGCGCGAGTTCGGCATGTCCGTCATCTTCGTCACCCACGACATCGGCGTCGCCATCGAGATCTGCGACCGCGTCGCGGTGATGTATGCCGGCCAGATCGTGGAGCAGGGCACGCTTCGCGACATCGTCCGCTCGCCGGTGCATCCCTACGCCAAGGGCCTGCTCGCCTCGACCATCCACGGCGCCAAGCGCGGCGCCCGCCTGGAGACCATTCCCGGCACCCCGCCCTCGCTGGCGGAGAAGCCGCACAACTGCTCCTTCGCTCCCCGCTGCAAGCTCGCAGAGCCGCGCTGCCTGGAGCAATTGCCCGCGAATGTCGAGGTCGGACCGGGCAGGGCGGCGAGATGCGTGCTGGCGGAGCCGGTCACCGTAGTGTCATAGTCCCGGATGAGTTGGGTCTGGCTGCGCGAGCCCTGCCGCCAGTATTCACACCTCATTCATCCCGGTTCGCGTTCCATGGCGCCCTTCACGGAGAGGGGACCGCACTGATGCACATTTCCAACGAAGGCCTGCTCGTCATCCTGTTCGTCGGCCTGGTCGCCGGCTGGCTCGCCGGCAAGGTGGTGCGCGGGACCGGGTTCGGAATCATCGGCGACATCGTGGTCGGCATCGCCGGCGCGCTGGTGGCGAGCTTCCTGTTTCCGAAGCTCGGCATTCGTCTCGGCACAGGGCTCGTCTCCGAAATCGTCTACTCCGCCATCGGCGCCGTCATTCTGCTGGTTGTCGTGCGCCTGGTGCGTGGCGGGGGCAGGTTCTAGGCACGATCCGGAAAGGTGTGCAGCGGTTTCCGAAAAGATCATGCTTAAACAACAACCTAAAGCGCGATGACGATTGATCCTAATCGCATCACGCTTTAGCCCGTATTCGGGTGGCCGGAACTTCCAGCCTCGCCATTTTCCCGGAAGAGACTGAAAGCCTGCAAGAAAAAGCCGCAAGCCTGTGAAATTCCGGACTTGCGCGGGAGGCCATCAGGGGTAGATGTGGCCCATCAGGGCTCTGGATGAACTCGGCTGCGTTGGACGCCGGGCGAACGCGATGTTAATCCGGGGCGAGTACCCTGAATTGCCCGTGAAATCAGGGGCCTTGCCCCCTAGCCGAAAGAGATCAGACTGATGGCAGCCATCCCTGGCGTCCGCCGTTCAGAGCTCGGTGACGCCTTGCGCGCTTGTCGCACGGCATTCATCGGCGTCGGCTTGATGAGCTGCATGATCAACCTGCTCTATCTGACCGGGTCGATCTTCATGCTGGAGGTCTACGACCGGGTGCTGCCGAGCCGCAGCATCCCGACCCTGGTCGGCCTCATCATCCTCGCCAGCTTCCTCTACATGGCGCAGGGCGTGCTCGACATGATTCGCAACCGCATCCTGGGGCGGATCGGTACGTCCCTCGACGAGGCCCTCAACAAGCGCGTGTTCGACACCATCGTGCGCCTGCCGCTTCTAGTCGGCAGCCGCAACGAGGGCCTCCAGCCGCTGCGCGATCTCGACAACGTCCGTTCCTTCCTCGGCGGCATGGGTCCGAGCGCGTTCTTCGACCTGCCCTGGCTGCCGCTTTATCTCGCCATCTGCTTCGCCTTCCACGTCCTGATCGGCGTCACCGCACTGGTCGGCGCCGTCATCCTGGTCGGCCTGACGCTGGTCACCGAGTTCATGTCCCGCCAGCCGGCACGCGAGGCGATGGGGCTCGCCGCCCAGCGCAACGATCTCGCCCAGACCAGCCGCCGCAACGCCGAGGTGATGGTGTCGATGGGCATGGCCGGACGGATGAACCAGCGCTGGAGCGAAGCCAACGAAAAATATCTCGCCGGCAATCAGCGTGCGAGCGACGTCGCCGGCGGTCTCGGCGCGGTCGCAAAGGTACTGCGGATGATGCTGCAATCGGCCGTGCTCGCGGTCGGCGCCTATCTCGTCATCCACCAGGAGGCGACGGCCGGCATCATCATCGCCGGCTCGATCCTCTCCGCCCGCGCGCTCGCTCCGGTCGATCTCGCCATTGCGCATTGGAAATCCTTCGTCGCCGCACGACAGAGCTGGCACCGCCTCACCCGCCTGCTGGAGCAGATGCCGGCGCAGGCGATGCCGACCCAGTTGCAGGCGCCCACCAGCCGGCTCTCGGTCGAAGGCCTCGCCATGGTGCCGCCCGGTGATCAGCGGCTCGTGGTGCAAGACGTCACCTTCGCGCTCGCCGCAGGCAACGGCCTCGGCGTGATCGGCCCGAGCGGCTCCGGCAAGTCGTCATTGATCCGCGCGCTGGTCGGGGTCTGGCAGCCGGTGCGCGGCAAGGTACGGCTCGACGGGGCGGCGCTCGATCAATGGTCGTCCGATATGCTCGGCCGCCATATCGGCTATCTGCCGCAGGACGTCGAATTGTTCGGCGGCACCATCGCGCAGAACATCAGCCGGTTCGATCCCGAGGCGACCTCCGAGGACATCATCGCGGCTGCGAAAGAAGCCGGCGTGCATGACATGATCATCAAGATGCGCGAGGGTTACAATACCCAGGTGGGCGAGCAGGGCGCAGCGCTCTCCGCGGGCCAGGCGCAGCGCGTGGCGCTGGCGCGCGCGCTCTACGGCAGGCCGTTCCTGGTCGTGCTCGACGAGCCCAACTCCAACCTCGACACCGAAGGCGACGAGGCGCTGACCCGCGCCGTCCGTGCCGCGCGCGAACGCGGTGCCATCGTCGTCGTGGTGGCGCACCGCCCGATCGGCGTCGAGGCGGTCGACCAGATCCTGGTGCTGCGCGACGGCCGCATGCAGGCGTTCGGTCCCAAGGAGCAGGTGCTCGCCCAGGTGCTGCAGCCGCGCGCGACGCCGCCGGCCCCGATCAAGATCGTCAGCGAAGGCGGAGTGGCCAAATCATGAGCACAAAGTCATGAGCACGTTGGCTATCGGCGGAACGAAGCCCGCCGCCAAGAAGACTGTAGGTGATTCCATCAGGTTTCACCTGGTCCTCGGCCTCGTCATCGTGCTGGTCCTGGTCGTCGGCCTCGGCGGCTGGGCGTCGACCGTGCTGATCTCGGGCGCGCTGATCGCGCCGGGGCAGATCGTGGTCGAATCCAACGTCAAGAAGGTGCAGCATCCGACCGGCGGCGTGGTCGGCGAGGTGCGCGCCCGCGACGGTGACCGGGTCAAGGCCGGCGACATCGTGGTGCGGCTCGACGACACCGTGACCAAGGCCAACCTTGCGATCGTCACCAAGAATCTCGACGCCGCGCAGGCGCGTGCGGCGCGACTCCAGGCCGAGCAGCGCGGTCTCGACAGCATCGAGTTCCCGCAGACGCTGATCGAGCGTGCCAGCGATCCCGACGTCAAGGTGCTGCTCTCGGCCGAAACCAAGCTGTTCGACGTTCGCGTCAACGGCCGCACCGGGCAGAAGGCGCAGCTGCGCGAGCGCATCACGCAGCTCAACGAGGAAATCTCCGGTCTCAGCGCCCAGGAGAAGGCCAAGGACCAGGAGATCGCGCTGGTGCAGAACGAGCTCACCGGCGTGCGCGAGCTCTACGAAAAGCGCCTGGTGCAGATCTCGCGCCTGACCCAGCTCGAACGTGACTCGGCGCGTCTCAACGGCGAGCGCGCGCAGTACATCGCCTCGCGCGCCCAGGCCAAGGGCAAGATCACCGAGACCGAGCTCCAGATCATCCAGATCGACAAGGACGTGGTCAGCGAGGTCTCCAAGGACCTGCGCGAGACCAACGACAAGATCGGCGAGCTGATCGAGCGCAAGGTCGCTGCCGAAGACCAGCTCCGCCGCATCGACATCCGCGCGCCGCAGGACGGCATGGTGCTGCAATCGACCGTGCACACCGTCGGCGGCGTCGTCACGGCCGGCGATACCTTGATGCTGATCGTTCCGCAGGCCGACGATCTCCAGGTCGAGGCCAAGGTCAATCCGGTCGATATCGACAAGCTCCAGATCGGCCAGAAGACGCTGCTGCGCCTCTCCGCGTTCAACCAGCGCACCACGCCGGAGCTCAACGGCGTCGTCAGCCGCGTCTCGCCCGACGTCACCACCGACCAGCGCACCGGCCAGGGCTACTACACCATCCGCGTCTCGATGCCGCCGGAAGAGATCGCCCGGCTCGGCGACGTCAAGATGATTCCCGGCATGCCCGTGGAGGCCTTCGTCCAGACCGGCGACCGCACCATGCTGTCCTACCTGATGAAGCCGCTGCACGACCAGCTGATGCGGGCGTTCCGCGAGAAGTGACGCGCGAAAAGCGCGTCATCTTTCCTCGTCATTGCGAGCGCAGCGAAGCAATCCAGATTGTCTCCGCGGCGAGATTTCTGGATTGCTTCGCTGCGCTCGCAATGACGACTTGGCTGCGATCCTGCTATAGTGCGCTGGTTTCAAGCAAAGCGGCGGTCGAACCATGCATTCTCCCCCCTCCATCGCCACCGAATCCTTCACCGACGCGAGTCTCGCCGTGGCCCGCCTCGAAGAGATCTACGAGCGCAACACCAAGTTCCTGCGCGACCGGTTCGAGGCCTATGTCAACGGCGAGACCGTCACGACGCGGATGCGGGCCTATTATCCCTTTGTCCGCATCACCACCGCGACGCATGCGCGGCTGGATTCACGCCTGTCTTACGGCTTCGTCGCAGGGCCCGGCGTGCACGAGACCAGCGTGACGCGGCCGGATCTGTTCCGCAGCTATCTCACCGAGCAGATCGGATTGCTGATCCAGAATCACGGCGTGCCGGTCGAGATCGGCGAATCCGCCGAGCCGATCCCGATCCACTTCGCCTATCGCCGCGACATCAATATCGAAGCCGCCATCACGACCAGCGAGAACTCCGCCGTCACGCGGTCGCTGCGCGATGCGTTCGACGTGCCTGATCTCGCGACGATGGACGACGCGATCGCCGACGGCACCTTCGAGCTGCAGCCGGGGACACCCAAGCCGCTGTCCCTGTTCCGCGCCGCCCGCATCGATTACTCGCTGCGCCGGCTTTATCACTACACCGGCACCGATTCCGAATATTTCCAGAACTTCGTGATCTTCACCAATTACCAGTTCTATGTCGACGCCTTCGCGCAGCTCTGCCAGCAACGTCTTCAGTCCGGCGAGGCGGGCCTCGACGCTTTCGTGGCGCCCGGCAACGTCATCACGCGCAGCGGCGGCGCGACGACGGGCGTTGCCCCCGCGCGCGCACCGCAGATGCCGGCCTTCCATCTGGTCGCGCCGGGTTATCGCGGCATCACGCTGATCAACATCGGCACCGGTCCGTCCAATGCGCGCAACGTCACCGACCATGTGGCCGTGCTGCGGCCGCATGCCTGGCTCATGCTCGGCCATTGCGCGGGCCTGCGCAACACGCAGCGGCTCGGCGACTACGTGCTCGCGCACGGCTATGTACGCGAGGACCATGTGCTCGACCGCGAGCTGCCGCTGTGGGTGCCGATTCCTGCGCTCGCGGAGATGCAGGTCGCGCTCGAGGAGGCGGTCGAGGATGTCACCGGGCTCGAGGGTTTCGAGCTGAAGCGCCTGATGCGCACGGGGACGGTGGCGAGCGTCGACAACCGCAACTGGGAGATTTCCGGGCCTGAAGTGATCCGCCGCCTGTCGCAATCGCGCGCGGTCGCGCTCGATATGGAATCCGCCGCCATCGCCGCCAACGGCTACCGCTTCCGCGTCCCCTATGGCACGCTGCTCTGCGTCTCGGACAAGCCGCTGCACGGCGAGATCAAGCTCGCCGGCATGGCCAGCGAATTCTACCGCCGCCGTGTCGGCCAGCATCTCGAGATCGGCCTGAAAGCGCTGGAGCGGCTCAAGCAGCAGGAATCGGAGCGCCTGCATTCGCGAAAGCTCCGCAGTTTCGCCGAAGTCGCGTTCCAGTAGGTCGGGGCCCCCTTTCATCCTTGCTGACAAGTTGGAGAATTTTTCGCATTGTCCGCGAGGGGGCCGACCGGGACGCTTGCAATGCCGCTCACGCGCGACAAGATCATTGGCCATGATCTCGAACGTCTGGCCTTTCGCTTCACCATGCTGAACGATGGCGAGGTCGTGCAGTGCCAGATCAGCGACGCTGCCATGGACGAGCTCGCGGGCATGCAGGGCACCGAGAGCAGCGCGCGCCAGGCACAATTTTTGTCGCTGCGCGAAACCATCGAACGCATTGCGTCGGACCTCTACGACGAAGCGCCGCGCTTTCACGGCTATGTGGTACGGATTTTCATGCGGCATTTGGGGCGGTAGGCCTACATATTCCGCTGTCATGCCCCGGCTTGACCGGGGCATCCAGTACGCCGCGGCGTATCGATTCAATCACAACGGTCTCAGCGTACTGGATCGCCCGGTCAAGCCGGGCGATGACAGCAGTGTTGGCGGCGAGACCGTCCCGGCTCACCGCATCGATGCCGTCAGCCCTCCAGCTTCCTCAGCAGCAACTTCAGTGCCGTCGCTGCAAACACCTGCATGTTCGCAAACCGGTCGCTGCTGCCCGTCTCCAGCGTCATCACCTCCGCGGCGGGTCCTGCGACCGCCATGCAGCTATGGCCCGCTGCGTCGCCGTAGCGGTTGCCGGTGGGGCCCGCCGCACCGGTCTCGGACAGGCCCCAATCACAACTGAAGCGGCTGCGCATCTGCTCGGCCAGCAATTGCGCGTAGGGCTCCGACGACGACCGAAAGCCCTTCATGCCGTCATCCGAAATATCCATCAGCACCCGTCTGGCCTCGCGGGTGTAGACCACCGCGCCGCCGAGGTAATAGGCGGAGGCGCCGGGCACCGCGAGCAGGCTGGCCGAGATCAGGCCGCCGGCCGATGATTCCGCCACCGCGATGGTCTGTTTGCGCGCGATCAGTTGGGCCGCGACCCGTTCCGCAATGCCGACGAGCTCTTTCATCCCTGAAACCCCTCATTCCTTCGCAACCGAGCTGCGCCTTCCTAGCATATGCCGGCGGCCCCGGCTGAGTTGCGGGCGGCGGGCAGGCCTGCTTGAATGCGGGCACGAGACAAGAATGGACGAGGAAACGTGAAGGAGACGTCATGGCGTCCCTGATCGCCGGTGGGGTGGACTGCGATGTGCATCCGGCCGTGCCGCATCTGACCAGCCTGCTGCCGTACCTGAACGAATATTGGCGCGATCAGGTCACGACGCGCGGCATGGTCGACCTCGTCTCGCAATCCTATCCGCAGAATTCGCCGATTACGGCACGGCCCGACTGGCGGCCCGAGCAGGGCAAGCCGGGCGAGAGTCTGGCGGACATGCAGCGCCATGTGCTCGATCCTTTTCAGCTCGAACATGCCATCTGCAATCCGCTGTATGGCGTGCAGATGGTGTTCTCCGAGGATATGCAGGCCGCCTTCTGCCGCGCGCTGAACGACTGGCTGGCGAAGGAATGGCTCGACCGCGATTCGCGGCTGCGCGGCTCGATCGTGATTCCGACGCAAAGCGTCGAGAAGGCCGTCGCCGAGATCGAGCGTTGCGCCCCGGACAAGCGCTTCGTGCAGGTCCTGATGCTGGTCATGGGCGATGTGCCGCTCGGCAAGCGCGCGCTGTGGCCGATCTACGAGACCGCGGAGCGTCTGGAACTTCCGGTCGGCATCCACGCCGGTTCCGCCTATCACAATCCGCCGACCGCGGTGGGGTGGGGGTCCTACCACATTGAGGACTATGTCGGGCAGGC
The DNA here is from genome assembly GCF_015291725.1 of Bradyrhizobium sp. CCBAU 51765. GTDB lineage: Bacteria > Pseudomonadota > Alphaproteobacteria > Rhizobiales > Xanthobacteraceae > Bradyrhizobium > Bradyrhizobium liaoningense. The sequence goes on along the minus strand of NZ_CP030038.1, from coordinate 7,820,423 downwards.
CCAGGCGTTCCAGACCCAGCTCACCAGCCTGATCGTCGAAGGCGTGTTCGCCAAATATCCGCGGCTGAAAATGGTGATGCTGGAGTCCGGCGTGTCCTGGATCGCGCCCTATCTCTGGCGCCTGCACAAGTTCTGGCGCGGGGTGCGGATGGAAACCCCATGGGTCGATCGTGCGCCGCTGGAGATTGTGCGCAGCAACATCCGCTTTTCGTTACAGCCATTTGATGCACCGCCGGAAGCTGAGACATTAATTCGCCTGTTTGATCATATGCAGTCGGACGAATTGGTCCTATTCTCCACGGACTATCCGCACTGGCAGTTCGACGGCCAGGACGCGCTGCCCGAAGGTCTGTCCCCCGATCTCGTGCGCAAGATCATGATCGACAATCCGCATGCAACCTATCCCCGCCTGAAATGAGCCCGCTGCCAAAGGAGGCAAGGCGATGAATATCCAGTTCCGCGAGAACCAAGAAGCCGCGTCCCCACTGACCGTCAAAACCGCGATCGCGGACTGCGACATCCATCCGGCACGCGCCACCCGCACCGAGCTCTATCCCTACCTCGCCAAACGCTGGCAGCATCACCTCGAAGTCTACGGCGTCCATGCCTATCAGGGCATGATGGAAGGCCCGCCCTATCCGAAAGCCCAGCCCAACGCCTCGCGCCGCGATGCCTATCCGCCGGAGGGCGGGCCGCAGGGCTCCTCGCTGTCGTTCATGCAGAAGCAGCTGCTCGATCCCAACAACGTGCAATTGGGCGTGCTCAATCCGCTCAACACGGGACAGGGCATCCGCAATCACGAGCTCTCGGCGGCCCTGTGCTCGGCGGTCAACGACTGGCAGATCGACAAATGGACCTCCAAGGACAAGCGGCTGAAGGCGTCCATCGTCGTGGGCAACGAGGACGGGTTGTCGGCCGCCGCCGAAATTCGCGAGCGCGCCGGCGACAAGAACTTCGTGCAGGTGCTGCTGCTCAGCCGCAATGTCGAGCCGCTCGGCCAGCGCCGCTATTGGCCGATCTACCAGGCCGCGGAGGAGGCAGGCCTTCCCGTCGGCGTCCATGCCTTCGGCTTCGGCGGCAACCCGATCACGCCGTCGGGCTGGCCGTCCTACTACATCGAGGAGATGGTGGGTCACTCGCAATGCCAGCAATCGGCGCTGGCGAGCCTCGTGCTGGAAGGCGTGTTCGAGCGCTTCCCGAAACTGAAGATGGTGATGATCGAGGCCGGCTTCGGCTGGGCACCGTCGCTGGCGTGGCGGCTCGACAAGGCCTGGCAGCGGCTGCGCAGCGAGGTGCCGCATGTGAAGCGGCCGCCGTCGGAATATATCCGCGAGCAGGTGTGGTGGACGACGCAGCCGATGGAGGATCCTGAAAGCCGCGAGGACCTGTTCGACGTCATCAAATGGATCGGCTGGGACCGCCTGCTGTTCGCCACCGATTATCCGCATTGGGACTATGACGAACCGTCGCGCGTCTTGCCGGCGGGCGTCAGCGAAGCCAATCGCGAGGCGTTCTACCTCGGCAATGCGAAGAAGCTTTACGGCGTTTCCTGATGGCAAGACACGTCGTCGCGCCGGTCGACGAGCTTCCGCCGGGCACGCGAAAGTTTCTGGAGATCGAAGGGCGGTCGATCGCAATCTTCAACATCAAGGGCGAGTATTTCGGCCTGATGAACCGTTGCCCGCATCAGGGCGCGGCGCTGTGCGAGGGCCCGCTGATCGGGCTCGCGCAATCGAACAATCCCGGCGAGATCGAATACACCAAGCTAGGGGAAATCATCCGCTGCCCCTGGCACGGCTGGGAGTTCGACATCCGCACCGGCCAATCCTACTGCGACCCCCGCCGCTTCCGCGTGAAGGCCTATCCGGCCCATGTCGAGCCGGGGGCGAGCGTGGTGAAGGGGCCGTATGTCGCCGAGACTGTTTCGGTCAGGATCGAGAGCGACTACGTGGTGGTGGAGCTGTAGCCTCCGTCGTCATTCCGGGGCGATGCGAAGCGTCGAGCCCGGAATCCATCGTGCCACAGGAATGCTCTGGGAAATAGATTCCGGGCTCGCGCTACGCGCGCCCCGGAATGACACCGTCCTAACGCCCCGCGACCGGCTCCGGCACCGCTTCATAGGCCGGCGCCACCTTGCCGCCGCCGCGATACACCGTCGAGGCCGCGATGATGCCGAGCAGGGCGGCGAACATCAGCCAGAAACCGGGCGAGGCCTTGTCGCCGGTCCGCTCGATCAGCCAGGTCGAGGCGAACGGCGTGAAGGTGCCGAACAGGGCGGCGGCAAGCGCAAACGCCAGCGAGAAGCAGGTGGTGCGGACATGCGCCGGCACGATCTCGACGAGGGCACCCAACATGGTGCCGCTGTAGACGCCGAAATAGAACGAGAACATCATCTCGACCGCGAGCAGCTTGCCGAAGGTCGGCGCCGCCACCAACCAGTGCAATGCCGGGTAGGCGGTCACCAGCGACAGGCAGGCGATCGTGATCAGCACCGGCTTGCGGCCGATGCGATCGGAGAGCGCGCCGCCGACCGGGTTCCAGATGAAGTTGGCCACCGCGACGAGCAGCGTGACCAGCAGCGCGTCATGCGTCGACAGCTTCAGCACGGTCTTGCCGAAGGTCGGCGTGTACACGGTGACGAAGTAGAACGTCGTCGTGGTCAGGATCGCGATCATCATCCCGAGGACGACGATGCGCCAGTTGGCGAGCGCGGAGGCGAACACCTCGTTCGCGGTGGGATGCTTCTTCATGGCGAGGAAGGCCGGCGTCTCCTCCAGCGTCCGCCGCAGGAGGAAGATCAGCGGAATGATCAGGCATCCCACGAAGAAGGGAATGCGCCAGCCCCAGGCGGCCACGGTGTCGGCCGGCATCACCTCGGAGAGGAGGTAGCCGAGGATCGAGGCCACGAAGATCGCGACCTGCTGGCTCGACGACTGGAACGAGGTGTAGAAGCCGCGATTGCCGGGCGTCGCGATCTCCGCGAGATACACCGACACGCCGCCGAGCTCGACGCCGGCCGAGAAGCCTTGCAGCAGCCGGCCGATCAGTACGATGATCGGCGCCGCGATGCCGATGGTCGCGTAGCTCGGGCAGAACGCGATGACGATCGTGCCGACGGCCATGATGCCGAGCGTGACGATCAGACCCTGGCGGCGGCCGATGCGGTCGATATAGGCCCCCAGCACGATGGCGCCGACGGGGCGCATCAAGGCGCCGAGCCAGAACACGCCGAACGTATTGAGCAGTGAGGCGGTCTCGTTGGTGGAGGGGAAGAACGCCTTGCCGATCGCGGCGGCATAGAAGCCGAACAGGAAGAAGTCGAACTGCTCGAGGAAATTGCCGCTGGTTGCGCGCAGGATCGCGCCGACGCGCGACTTGATTGCGGGCGGATTGGTTGAGGCGGCTGGTCCAGCCATGGCGTTGCTCCCTTGGAAAGGCGTGGCCGGGCCGAAATGCATGCACGGCAAGGCGACAGATTGATGCTGCGACAATCTGCCATACCCCATCCCGCGCGAGGCGTGGCGAGTCAATCCGTTTTGCGGAGGAAGCTGCTGATTTTTCAGGCCTTATTTTGCGTTGCAGCAATCAGCCATTGCCGGAACGAGGCCAGCTTCGGTGCCTCCCGACGGCCTTCCGGCGCGACCAGGTAGAAGCCGGCATCGGCCGGCAGCGCGATCTTGAACGGCACGACGAGCCGGCCTTTGGCGATGTCGTCCTGCACGTAGGAGGTCCGTCCCATCGCCACGCCGATGCCGTCGATGGCCGCCTGGATGGTCATGAAAATCATGTCGAAGGTGATGCCCGGATGCCGCGCGATGTCGGCCGGCAGGCCCGCAGCGGTCAGCCACAGTCGCCAGTCGTCGCTGTTGGCGTTCGAGGTGTGCAGCAGCGGATGGTTGCGCAGATCCTCCGGCCGGCGCAGCGGCTTGTCGCCGCGCAGCAGTGACGGACTGCATACCGGAAACAGCTCGTCCGCCATCAGCCAGTCGGCGCGCACGCCAGGCCACTGGCCGCGGCCATAGCGGATCGCGGCATCGACATTGTCGCGCTGGAAGTCGACGAGGCTGGTCGAGGTGGTGATGCGCACGTCGATGCCGGGATGCTGCTCCTGGAAATCGGCCAGCCGCGGCAGCAGCCATTTTGCCGCGAGCGAGGCCAGCGTCGACACGGTCAGCACCTTGTCGTCCTCTTTGCGCAGCAATCGATCGGTGGCGAGCCGGAGGTCGTTGAAGGCGGCGCGGACGCCCGGGAGGTAGTCGCGCGCCTCCGGCGTCAGCGCCAGTGCGCGGTTCTGCCGAATGAACAGGCGGATGCCGAGCTCCTCCTCCAGCCTGCGGATCTGATGGCTGATCGCGGTTTGGGTCACGTTCAGCTCGCTGGCTGCCAGCGTGAAGCTGAGATGGCGCGCGGCGGCCTCGAACGCCCGCAATCCGTTCAGGGACGGCAATCTGGCAGTCATTTGGCAGCACGATGCATGACGTTATTTCATGCGAATAGGTACAAATTGTCGTTTGTCGCAGCGCGGTAGGAAGCAGATATTAGCAGTCAACTTAGCTCCAGGAGCTGAAAATGTCCACTTTGACCGACAATTCGATGACAAATCATCATGCACCGGGCCTGATCCAGCAGATCGGCGAGACGCTTCACGTCTGGCACGAGCGCTACCGTACCAGGCGCGAGCTGACCAACTGGACTGCCCGCGATCTCCATGACGTCGGGCTGTCCTGGTCCGACATTGCCTACGAGGCCGACAAACCCTTCTGGCGGGCCTGATTGGCCGCCAGGCCGGCGCCGCCTGACTGTGGGGGCGCCGGCGGTCCCTTCTCCGCACGGCATGTGTCATGAGCATCCTTCGCCTCGAAGACCTGAAGCAATATTCGGACAGGCTGCGCACCCGCGACGGCACGGCGCTCAATGTTCGTTTCGTCGAGCCGCGCGACACCGAGGAGTTCCAGCACTATGTCCGCTCGCTCTCGACCCGTTCCCGCTACAACCGTTTCTTCGGCGCGATCAGCGAGCTGCCGCAGGGCCTGTTGCACGACTTCCTTCGGGTCGGTGAGGGCGAGCGCTTCACGATCGTTGCGACCATGATGGTCGACGGCTTCGAGGCCATCGTCGCCGAAGCACGCTACGCCTTCCATGCCGAGACCGCGACTCTCGAGTTCGGCCTGTCGGTCGACGACCGCTGGCACGGCCATGGCATCGCCACCGCGCTGATGAAGAACCTCGAATGCCGCGCCGCCGCGCTTGGCGCCGAGCACATGTTCGGCGACACGCTGCGTTCCAACGATGCGATGGTCTCGCTCGCGCGCAAAGCCGGCTTCGCATTCGTCAACCATCCCGACGATTGGAAGCTGGTGCGTTTCGATAAGGAGATCAGCGTCGCTCCGAAAGACATTCCCTGCGCGAGCTGGCGGCTCGCCGCCCTTTCCCGTCAGGCCGACAGCCCCTCAGCCACGGCCTGACACCACTGCAAGCCCGGCTCTGGCCAAACCGGAGCCGGGCATTTTTTGCGAGACGAGCCCAACCGCATCCCGCGAAGCACGGACCTATTCCTCCGTAATCCAAATACCCCGATCGCTTAAAGCGGTCAGTATCGCCTCAATGTCTTCCGGTTCCGCCTTGGTCGACGGTATCAACTCATTCAACTGATCGAACGTGACATAGCCCGTCTTCTCCGCCAGGAGCACAGCTTTCCGCATCACCTCAGACCAATCCATCCAGTCCTCCTGAAAATGGGGTACCCACTCTATGGAATGTTCTGATGGTTCGGACCGCGTGGCCTCTATCTTCCCGTGAACACCGCCTTGCGCTTCTCGATGAAGGCCTGCACCGCCTCCTTGTGATCCGCGGTCGTGGTCAGGCGGACCAGCCGCTCGGCCTCGTGGTCGCGCGCCGTTTCGAAATCGAACAGCACGGCCTCGTCGAGATTGTCCTTCATGTAGCGCAGTGCGAGGCGCGGGCCTTCGGCGAGCGACTTTGCCAGTGCGAAGGCCTCGGCCTGCAATTTGTCATCAGGCACGATGCGGTTGACGAGGCCGATCGCCTCGGCACGCGCGGCATCAATCCGGTCGCCGGTGAACATCAGCTCGCGCGCCCGCGCGGTGCCGACCAGCCGGGTGAGCAGCCAGGCGATGCCGTAATCGCCGCTGAGCGCGATGCGGGCATAGCCGGTCGCGAGGAAGGCGGATTGCGCGGCGATGCGGATGTCGCAGGCCATGGCGATGGCAAGCCCGGCGCCGACCGCGGGGCCGGGCAGGGCGGCGATGGTCGGCTTGCGCACCGACACCAGCGCGCCGGTCAGCAGCCGCTGCCGCTCCTGGAGATCGGCGACCTTGTCGTCGAAGGACATTTCGAGCTTCTTCGGATCGCGATGTGCGCCCATGCCCTTGACGTTGCCGCCGGCGCAGAACGCTTCTCCCGCGCCGGTGAGCAACAGCGCGCCGATACCGGGATCCTCGCCGCAGCTCCGGATCATCGTGCGCAGCGCCGGCGTCAGGTTATCGGATAGCGCATTGCGCGCCTCCGGCCGGTTCAGCGTGATGATCGCGACGCGATCGCGGACGACGCAGAGGAGCTCGTTGGTGCCGGTGTCGATGGTGGTTTCGGTGGTCATGTCGACTCCCTTTTTGTTGTCATTCCGGGATGGTCCGAAGGACCAGACCCGGAATCTCGAGATTCCGGGTTCGATGCTTCGCATCGCCCCGGAATGACAAACAACTCAAAACTTCTCCACCCAAGGCCGCAGCTCGAGCTCCCAGCTCCACGCGCTGCGCGGCTGCTGCAGCACGTTCCAGTAGCTCTCCGCGATCGCGTCGGGATCAAGCATCGAATCCGGCCTGTCCGCCGGTTCGGTTCGCGCCGCGCTCTTGATGCCGCCGTCGATGACGAAATGCGCGACATGGATGCCCTGCGGCGACAATTCGCGCGCCAGGCTCTGCGCAAGGCCACGCAGCGCGAACTTGCCCATCGCGAACGGGGCCGACTGCGCATAGCCCTTGACGCTGGCGGAGGCGCCGGTGAACAGGATCGCGCCGTGCTTGTTCGGCAGCATGCGCCTGGCCGCCTGCTGCGCCACCAGGAAGCCGCCATAGGCGCTGACCGCAATCGCCTGCGCGACATCGGCCGGAACGAGCTCGACGACGGGCCCGCGCGTGCGGCCGCTGGCATTGTAGACGACGAGGTCGGGCGTTCCGATCTCGCGCTCGACGAGACCGAACAGCCGCTCCACTTCGTCGGGCTCGGTGGCGTTGCAGGCATAGGCCTTGGCGCCGGTCTCGCTGCAGAGCGCGCCGAGCTTCTCGATCTTTCGCGCGGCGAGCGCAACGCGGATGCCGTGGGCGGCAAGCAAGCGCGCCAATGAGGCGCTCAGTCCTTCGCCGGCGCCGACGATGAGGGCGATCTTGTACTTTGGATGTTCCATGGCGCGATCTCTCAAGGTAAGGAGTCGCTGATCTATGCATGCCTACGCCAACAACCAGACGGAACGATCGCAATTCCGCAGAGCGAATTGCTCCGTCGCGGCGATCATGCCTCTCTGACAATTTGCGGCTTTATCGCTCCCCGCCACTGGAGCATGATCGACATCATGCAAGGCGGCAAGCGCCAAATCAGCGCAAATGTCCGCAAGGCGGAAGCGAGTGAGGACGATCATGCACAAGCCGGCCCCAGCACAGCCGAACAACGTCGCGGCCGAACCATCCGGCCTGCTGGCACCCGATACCAGCGGCATGAATTTCTACCGTGCCGATCCGGCGCTGACCGACCTGTTGCGCATCCATCTGCCCGCGCCGCTATTCCGCCACATCGAGCCGCATCTCGACCGCCTCGGCGAACTCGCCGGCGGCCGGCTCGACGAATGCGCGCGCCTCGCCGACCGGCACGCGCCCATTCTGCACCAGCGCGACAAGTTCGGCCGCGACGTGCAGTCGATCGAATACCACCCGGCCTATCGCGAGCTGGAGAATGCCGCGTTCGGCGAGTTCGGCATCCACGCGCTCTCGATCCGCAAGGGTATCATGGGCTGGCCGGACAAATATCCCGTCGTCGCCAAGCACGCCTTCACCTTCCTGTTCAACCAGACCGAATTCGGCATGGGCTGCCCGATCAACGTCACCGACGGCTGCGCCAAGCTGCTGGCGAATTTCGGCAGCGAGGCGCTGAAGGCGAAATATCTCGACGGATTGACCTCGACCGACATGAGCAAGCTGACGCAAGGCGGCCAGTTCATGACCGAGAAGGAGGGCGGCTCCGACGTCGGCACGCTGACCACGCGCGCGGTGCAGGAGGGCGACCATTGGCGCCTCTACGGCGAGAAGTGGTTCTGCTCGAATGCGGACGCGAAGGTCGTGATGCTGCTGGCCCGTCCCGAAGGCGCGAGCCCCGGCACGCGCGGCGTCGGCCTGTTCCTGATGCCGCGCTTCCTCGACGACGGCTCGCAGAACCACTACCGGATCGTGCGCCTCAAGGACAAGCTCGGCACGCGTTCGATGGCCTCGGGCGAGATCAAGCTCGAAGGCGCGATCGCCTACGCCGTCGGCAAGCTCGACCGCGGCTTCGTGCAGATGGCCGAGATGGTGAACTCGTCGCGCCTGTCCAACGGCGTCAAATCCACCGCGCTGATGCGCCGCGCCTATCACGACGCGATGACGGTGGCGACGAACCGTGTGGTGTTCGGCAGCCGCATCATCGACCTGCCGCTCGGTCGCCGCCAGATGCTGAAGATCATGCTGCCGGTCGAGCAGGCGCTGTCGATGAGTTTCCTCACCGCCGATGCGCTCGATCGCGCCGAAGCCGGCAGCCAGGATGCGGCGGCGCTCCTGCGCATTCTCACTCCGACGCTGAAATTCCGCGCCACGCGCGATGCGCGAAAGGTCTGCGGCGATGCGCTCGAGATGCGCGGCGGCATCGGCTATATCGAGGAATTCGCCACCGCCCGCCTGTTGCGCGATGCGCATCTCGGCTCGGTCTGGGAGGGCACCGGAAACATCGTGGCCATCGATGCGCTGCGGCGCGCGGTCGGCCGCCACGGCGCGGAGTCCGCGCTCGCGGCCGATCTGCACGCCCGGCTCGACGACAGCGCCTCCGTGCCGCAGGCCTGGCGCGACCGTCTGCGCGGTCTCACCGATCGCGCCGTCGGCTTTGCGCGCGAGGTCGCGAGCAAGTCCGAGAATGAGGCGGAGGCGCGCCGCGCCACCAGCCTGCTCTATCATGTCGCGAGCGCGGTCGCGCTCGCCTGGGAGGCGCATCGCATCCACGACATGCGCGGCGATGCGCGCCGCCTGCTGCTGTCGCGCCTCGTCATCGATCATCGCGTGTTGCCGAGCGATCCGTTCCGGCTGACGGAAAATGCCGCGCAAGCGAAGATCGCAGCGTTGCTGCTCGGCGATCGCTCGGTGAGCATGAGCGAGGTTGGCGAACTGGTTCTGGCAGCGTAGGCTGCGGAGGACGCTTGAACAAAAAAACGCGACAGGGAGTGCTCGATGAAGGCCGCCGTGCTTTACGAAGTCAACAAGCCGCTCGTCATCGAGGATGTCAGCCTGCCGAAGCCGGGGCCGCGCGAAGTCCTGATCCGTACGACGGTCGCGGGGCTGTGTCACTCCGACCTGCATTTCATGGAAGGGCTCTATCCGCATCCGCTGCCGGCGGTGCTTGGGCACGAATCCGCCGGCGTGGTCGAGCAGGTCGGCTCCGATGTCACCTACGTCAAGCCGGGCGATCACGTCGTCACCTGCCTCTCGGTGTTCTGCGGCACCTGCGACAACTGCACCACGGGCCGCACCGTGCTCTGCACCGACACCACTGTGAAGTTGCTGCCGGGCGTCTCCAACCGCATGCAATGGTCCAAGCCCGAGAAGCTGCACCAGTTCCTCAACCTCTCCTCCTTCGCCGAGCAGATGCTGGTGCACGAGAACGCCATCGTCAAAATCCGCAAGGAGATGCCGCTCGATCTCGCCGCGCTGATCGGCTGCGGCGTCATCACCGGCTATGGCGCGGTGGTGAACACGGCGAAAGTGACGGCCGGCGAGACCGTGGCGGTGATCGGCTGCGGCGGCGTCGGCATGGCCGCGATCAACGGCGCGCAGATCGCCGGCGCCGGCCGCATCATCGCCATCGACACCAATCCTGCAAAACTCCAGCTCGCGACCAAGCTGGGCGCGACCGACATCATCAACCCAGCCGACGGCGATGTCGTGAAGCAGGTCCGCGACCTCACCAATGGCGGCGTGCACCATGCCTTCGAGGTGCTCGGCCGCAAGGAGACCGCCGAGCAGGCTTTTGCGATGCTCGCCGCCGGTGGCACCGCCACCATCGTCGGCATGATCCCGTTCGGCCAGAAGATCGAGCTGCACGGCTTCGACTTCCTGCGCGAGCGCAAGATCCAGGGCTCGTCGATGGGCTCCAACCACTTTCGGGTGGACATGCCGCGCCTGGTCGATTTCTACCTGCGCGGCCGCCTGCATCTGGAAGACTGGATCTCGGCCAAGCTGAAGCTGTCGGAGATCAACGAGGGCTTTGCCAACATGAAGGCAGGCAAGACGCTGCGCAGCGTGATCGTGTTCGATAGCTAGCGGCCGTCACGCTGTCATACCCCGGTCAAGCCCGGGCATGACAGCGGAGTGTGAGGACGGCTTGCCCTAACTCACCGCGACAAGTGACGCATCAATCATCGAACATCTTCGGCGGCACGAACCCGCCGAACTCGCGCTCGATCAGCTCGGCGAGCTTCAGCGGCGTGCGGTCCTCCAGCCACGGGCCGACGATCTGCACGCCGACGGGCAGGCCGCTCTTCGACAGACCGAGCGGAGCGGCCGTCGCAGGCAGGCCCGGAAGCGTCGCGATGCCCGGCCAGGCGAGCTGGTCGGAATAGGGGTAGTCCTTGCCGTCGATGCTGATACGCCGCAGCCGCTGCTCCGGCGAATGGTCATGCGGAAAGGCCGGCGTCGGCATGATCGGGCAGATCACCGCGTCGAAGCTCTTGAACAGCGCGCGCCATTGTGCCCGCAGGCCGGCGCGGCTGCCTGCGTCGAGCACCCAGGCGCGGTGGCTTGCGGTGATGCCGCGCAGTCGCTCCGCGCCGAGGCTGCGATCGTCCGGCGAAAGCTGGCTCGCCCGTGCCTGCGAATCCGCCAGCTCGTCGGGAGGTAAGAACGCGCCGAGGAAGCTCAGCAACATGCGCATGTAAAGCCGCGACGTCTCGACGAAGTCCGGGAGCAGCGGGCTCTCTCGTGCGACGGTCACGCCGGCCTTCGCAAGATCGGTTGCGAGCCTGTCGATCGCGCCGCGGACATCCCGGTCGGTCGGCAGCAGCGGATGGCTGTCGATCACCAGGACACGAAAATCCCGCAGCGACTGATGCCGTGCAGCCGGCAAGTCGAGCTTGTAGGCGACACCGGCATCCAGTGGATCGGGTCCGGCCATGACGTCGAGCAGCAGGGAGAGATCTGCTGCCGTGCGCGCCATCGGCCCGATGACCGCGAGGTCGCCCTCGCGCGGAATGGCTGGAAACGGCGGCGGGGTCTCGCCGCGCGCGGCGCACAGATTGATGGTCGGCTTGTGCGCGAAGACGCCGCAATGAAATGCCGGCACGCGCAGGGAGCCGCCGATGTCGGAGCCGGTCGCGAGCGCGCAATAGCCTGCGGCAAGGGCCGCCGACGATCCCCCGGACGAACCACCCGGTGTGCGCCCGAGATCGTAGGGGTTGTTGGTGGTGCCGTAGATGTCGTTGTAGCTCTGCCAGTCGCCGAGGCCGACCGGCACGTTGGTCTTGCCGAGGATTACGCCGCCGGCCTGCTTGATGCGCGCCACCGCCAGCGCGTCTTCCACAGGCTTGAAGTCCTTCTGGGGCACGAACCCCCAGGTCGTCGGCAGGCCGGCGATGTTGAAGGATTCCTTGATCGTCACGGGCAGGCCGAGCAGCGGCTTGCGCTCGCCGCGCGCCAGCGCCGCATCCGCTTCGCGCGCCGCAACGAGCGCGCGCTCGAAATCGCGTACGCAGATCGCATTGATCCTGCTGTCATGCCGTTCGATACGGGCGATCGCATCCTGCGTGAGCTCGACCGCCGAGACCTTCTTCGCGCTCAATGCGGCCGACAGCTCGACCGCGCTCTTGAAACTCCATTCCGATGGCGCCACACCGCTTCTCCCGCTCTGGTTGTTGGAGGATGATGCGCAGTTTGGCCGAACGCTGCAATCGCTGTTTGATGGCGATTGATATGCTGCTAGCTGTCAGCGGGGCTGCCAAACAGCTAAGTCAGTGTCATCGCCCGGCTTGACCGGTCGATCCAGGACGCCGAGACGCCTGCGGTTCAGTCGATAGGCCGCGGCGTACTGGATGCCCCGGTCAAGCCGGGGCATGACAGTGAGTGCGGAAGGTCTACGCCGCCCCGATCACGATCCCGACCGCCAGCACGATGGCGCCGCCCAGCACGATCTGGAACACCGCCTGGAGGAACGGGGTGTCCATGTAGCGCGAGCGGATGAAGGCGATCGCCCACAATTCGAAGAACACGACGACGCAGGCGATGGCGGTCGCGATCCAGAACGCGTTGGCCCAGCTGTCCGGTACAAGATAGGGCGCGGTGTGGCCGAGCCCGCCGAGCGTCGTCATCGCGCCGCAGGTGATGCCGCGCAGCCAGGGCGAGCCGCGCCCCGTGAGCGAGCCGTCGTCGGACAGCGCTTCCGCAAATCCCATGCTGATGCCGGCGCCGATCGAGGCGGCGAGGCCCACCAGGAACGTCTGCCAGTTCTGGTGCGTGGCGAAGGCCGCCGCAAACAGCGGCGCCAGCGTGGAGACCGATCCGTCCATCAGGCCAGCGAGGCCCGGCTGCACATATTGCAGCACGAACATGCGCCGCCGCGTGCGGTCCTCCTCGGCGCGCACGTCCGGCTTCAGGATCTCGTCGGTAAGTTTCGCGGCGGTGTGCTCGTGAGCCTTCTCGGCCTCGGCAAGGTCGCCGAGCAGCCGGCGCACGTTGACGTCCTCGGCCTGCTCGGCGGCCTTGGCGTAGAAGCGCTCGGCCTCGAGCTCCATGGTCTCGACTTCCCGGCGGATCGTGTCGAGCGGCAGGTTCTTGGTCAGCCAGATCGGGCGGCGGCGCAGGAAGCCCTTGACGTCCTCGCGGCGGATCGGCGGCAAATGCTGGCCGAAGCGCTCCTCGTAGGTTTCCAGCAGCATGTGGCGATGGCCGCGCTCCTCCTCGGCCATCTGCTCGAACAGCTTCGCGGAGTCGGGATAGCGTTCCTTCAGATCCTCGGCGAAGGTCATGTAGATCCGGCTGTCCTCCTCCTCGGAGGAGATCGCAACCGCCAGCACCTCGCGCTCGGTCAGATCGGCAAAATTCTTCACGGCCGCCCTGTCATAACTTTAGAACCATTCTAAACTATATAGGGCGCCGTGGTTCCCCGGTCAAATCAGGCAGGGCCGGTCCTGGTGAGGAAGTCCAGCAGCAATCGGCTGACCTCGGCCGGTTGCTCCTGCTGGACCCAATGGCCGGCGCCGTCGACGAGATGGCAGCCGAGCATCTTCGTGCATGTGCGCGCCTGCATCGTCTCGAACACGCCGGGGCGCTGATAAGTGCCCCAGTCCTGCTTGCCCGAGATGAAGCAGGAGGGCACGTCGATGCTGCGGCCGGCAAACAATTGCAGCTCGTTGTTGAAGGCGCCCGAGGTGCCGCAGCGATACCATTGCAGGCCGCCCTGGAATCCGGTGCGGCCATATTCGGCGCTGTAGTAAGCGAGCTCGCGGTCCGGCAGCCATTGATTGGCGGCGACCGCGGCCGGCGACGGCATTTCCTTGGCGACCGTCTCCGCCATGGTCTCCTTCAGGTCCATCACGTAATAGGTCGGCAGCTTCGCCAGCTCACCCGCCGACCACGACTCGAGCGGATACGGCTTGTTGCCGGTCCAGTCCGCGCTCTTGTGATGATAATAGGCGCGCAGGAAATCGTGCACGCCCTGCGGTGCGTGACGCATGTCGGTATTCGCCGCGCGCGTCGAATAGTACCATTGATAGTGCTTTCGCGGCCGCGGCAGCGCGGCAAGCTCGCGATGGGCGGGGTCCTCGGCGGCAGGCTTTGCCGGCGTGTCGACGGTGCCAAACGGCAGCGGCGGCGGTCCGCCGAACGGCGCGCTCATCATCGTCACCGAACGAAACACGTCGGGGCGGATCAAGGCGCACCAGGCGGCGACCGGGCTGCCGAAATCATGCCCGACCACGTCGACCTGCCTGTAGCCGAACGCCGACACCAGGGCGAGCGCATCGCGCACGAGGTTGAGGAGCCAGAAGGGCGCGAGATCGCCGTCGTACTCCGCGCTCCATCCCGTCGTGCGCCCATAACCGCGCTGATCCGGCGCGATCACGTGGTAACCTGCGTCAGCCAGCGCCGGCATTACCTTGCGCCAGGAGAAGGCCAGCTCCGGGAAGCCGTGCAGCAGCAGGATGCAGCGCCGTCCCCTGGTCTCGAATCCCGCCTCGAGCACATGCACGCGCAAGCCGTTGACGCCGTCGACATAACGCGAGCGGATTCCGGCGGGCAGGGGGATTGGGGGCAGATCGGCCATGTTGTTTCCTCCTTACCCTCCCTTGGAAGGGGAGGGTCGATCGCGCGAAGCGCGAGCGGGGTGGGGTGATCTCTCCACTCGCGCAGTGTTCAACGAGGAGAGACCGTCACCCCACCTCGGTTCGCATTTCGCTTCGCTGCATGCGAACCCATCCTCCCCCTTCAGGGGAGGATGGGAGTTCGCGGCGCGAGCCGCGCTAGATTACACCGCCGCGCAGACGAACCCATTGCCCTCGCGCCGGATCTTGCCGACCGACGGCGAGGGGAAATGCGCGGTGCAGCACAGCGTATCGGTGTCGCAATAGCGCTCCAGGAAGCTGCGGCGCGTCGTGGCTGCCTTGGCCGGATCGACGTCGAACTTGATCGACAGTTCCGGATAGAGCGTCTGCAACGGCGAGTGCATGAGATCGCCGGAGAACACCGCATCGTCCTTGCCGCGGCCCATCGTGATCGCGATATGGCCCGGCGTGTGACCGGGCGTCGGCAGGATGCGCACGTGGTCGCCGATCTGATGGTCGTTGCCGACGAGTTCGTGGCGCCCGGCTTCGACCACCGGCAGCACGCTGTCGGCGAAAGGCGGGACTTCCGCCTTCGCGTTCTGCGCGGACCAGTGGTCGAACTCCTGCTTGGCGAAGACGTAACGCGCCTTCGGGAAGGTCGGCACCCAGCGGCCGTTCTCCAGCCGCGTATTCCAGCCGACGTGATCGACATGGAGATGCGTGCACATCACGACGTCGATGTCGCCGACCGAGAACCCCGCGGCATCGAGCCCGCGCAGATAGGTGTCGTCGGTCTTCATGTTCCATTTCGGCCGCTGCGGCCGCGGCTTGTCGTTGCCGATGCAGCTGTCGATCAGGATGGTGTGGTGCGGCGTCGTCACCACGTACGATTGGAAACAGAGCAGCAGCACGTCCTGCTCGTCCAGCGCCTTCGCTTCGCGCATCCACGCCCGATTCTCGGCCAGCACCTCCGCCGTCAGTCCCGGCAGCATTTCCAGGGCCGGGACGAAGGAGGTTTCCTGCTCTATGATGCGATGGATGGTGAGATCGCCGACTGAGAACTTCAGGCTCATGAAAACTCCTGCGATTTACGCCGGAGGCGGCACCGATACTTTCACGGAGGGCCGCTCCAGCATCTTCTGGTGGAAGGCGTCGAGCTTGGGATAGGCCTTGCGCCAGCCGCAATCGGCGAAGCGGAAGTCGGCATAGCCGAGCACGCAAACGAGGCCGATCTGCGAGATGTCGAACGGGCCGTTCAGCACCTCCGGCATGTTCTCGAAGCGTGCCATGCCGGTCCAGGCCCGGTTCCAATGGTCGTCCGACCACGCCTGCCATTGCAGGCCCTGCGGCCGCGCCATCTTCTCGTAGCGACACAGCAGCATGGAATCGAGCATGCCGTTGATCAGGGAGTGGTTGGTCTTGGCCTTCCAGCGCCGCGGACCGTAATCCGGGATCAGGCTGCCGCCGGCCATCTCGTTGAGATATTCGACGATGACGTAGGAATCCAAAATGACGTCACCGTCATTGGTGATCAGCACCGGCAGCTTCTTCAGCGGCGTGATCTTCGAATAGTCCTCGTTGGCGGTGCCCGGCGTCACGCTTGCGGGCACGAACTCGATCTTGTCGATCAGCCCGAGCTCGATCGCGGCGATGCGCACCTTGCGGGCGAAGGGCGAGGCGGGGGAGAAGGTGAGCTTCATGAGGATGTCCTGCAATCGATCTTGTGCGAACGGTGTCTCCTCGTCATGGCCGGGCTTGACCCGGCCATCCACGCGTCGCGTCGTGGTCAGACTGTGAGACGTGGATGCCCGGGTCATCTTGCGCGAAGACGCGCTTCGCGCTTCTGCCCGGGCATGACGACGGTGTATGATGCGCGCGCGGCTTACGCCGCCACGATCTCCTGGCGCTGCTCGCCGAGACCTTCGATGCCGAGCGTGACGACGTCGCCGACATTGAGGAAGGTCGGCGGCTTCATGCCGAGGCCGACGCCGGGCGGGGTGCCCGTGGTGATGATGTCGCCGGGCAGCAGCGTCATGAACTGCGAGACATAGGAGATGCACTTGGCCATGGAGAAGATCATGGTCTTGGTCGACCCGGTCTGGCGGCGCTGGCCATTGACGTCGAGCCACATCGACAGGTTTTGCACGTCCTTGATCTCGTCCTTGGTGGCGAGCCAAGGGCCGAGCGGGCCGAACGTGTCGTGCGACTTGCCCTTGGTCCACTGGCCCAGACGCTCGATCTGGAAGGCGCGCTCGGAGACGTCGTTGCAGACGCAATAGCCGGCAACGTGGTTCAGCGCATCGGCTTCCGAGACGTATTTTGCGCGGGTGCCGATGATGGCGGCGATCTCGACCTCCCAGTCGAGCTTGGTCGAGCCGCGCGGCTTCTCGACCGGATCGTTCGGACCCGACAGCGAGGTGTTGGCCTTCATGAAGATGATCGGCTCGCTCGGAATATCGGCGCCGGTCTCTTTGGCATGGTCGCTGTAGTTGAGGCCGATCGCCACGAATTTCGAGATGCCGGTGACGGGCGCACCAAACCGCGGCTTGCCGGACACGGCGGGCAGCGCGGCGGGATCGAGCGCCGCCAGCTTCTTCAGGGACTCGGGCGAATAGGCTTCGCCGGTGAGGTCCTTCACATGCGCCGACAGGTCGCGCAGCTGGCCGGATCTGTCGATCAGGCCGGGCTTTTCCGCACCCTTCTCGCCGTAACGAACAAGCTTCATTCTCGTTTCTCCCTGGAGATTGGACCGATCGGTTAACAGCTTCATGGAACAGGGCGGCCGGAAATTCAACCGCCCAAAAGCGGTGCATTGCAGGCTTTCGTAATCGATAGGAGCGACCGTGTCCCGGACGCGGTGCAGCGTGCAACGCTGCTCCGCAGATCCGGGACCCAGATCGTGGTCACATAGGCCCCGGCTTGGCAGCGCATCACTTCGTGCTGCGCTGCATCCGGGGCACGATGCCTAGGTTGACGCCACAAACCTGAACGCGTCCCCGTCACGCTTGATATGCCCTGCCGAGAAGTGCCCGCCGATCACCAAGGTCGGCGTGTCGGCAAAGCGGCCAAACAATTCGCGCCGTGTCCTGGCGGATTGGCTCTGGTCGGAATCCGCGGTCGAGGACCAGTCGAGATGCGCCATCTGGCAGGGATGATGGGCGACGTCGCCGGTGAGCAGGGCCTGTTCGCCGTCCGACTGGATGAGGAGGCTCATATGGCCGGGACTGTGGCCGGGGGTCGGGATCATGCTGATCTCCTCGCAGAGCCGGTGATCGCTCGGGATCAGATCGGCCCTGTCGGCATCGACGATCGGCTGCACGGAATCGCCGAACACGGCCTGCTTGTCCGGCTCGGTCGAATGGTCGCGCCAGTATTCGTATTCGGTCCTGCCGAAAACGTAGCGCGCCTTCGGGAAGGTCGGCACCCATTTGCCGCCGGACAGCTTCGTATTCCAGCCGACGTGATCGACATGAAGATGCGTGCACAGCACGGTGTCGATGCTGTCGGGGGCAAAGCCGGCCGCCGTCATGGTCTCCAGGAACGGCGTGCTGCGGTTGTTCCAGGTCGGGACGTTGCGACCCTGCTTGTCGTTGCCGAGGCCGGTGTCGACCACGATGCGCCGACCAGGCGTCTCCACCACCAGCGAATGGATCGACATTTTCAGCCGGCCTTCCTCGGTGGCAAAATGCGGGATCAGCCAGGGCAGCTTGCAAATTTCCTCATTGCTCGCGAGCGGCAGGATAAAACGGGTCGAGCCGACCGTCTCCAATTCCGCCACTTTGGTGATTTTGACCTTGCCCACCTGCCACTGCATCCGGCACCTTCCCAGCTTCTTTTTGGTGCCGAAACATGCGGTTTTCCGCCGTCAAGCGCAATGGATCATCTGACGCGATGCGGCGTTATCGCGGGAACCCTGGAGAGAGCCATGCCGGAGCTTACGATTTCCGCCGAGAAGGTTGCCTTCATCATCGAGAAGGCGCGTGAATTCGACGTCAAGGAGGGGGATTCCGATCCGGATTCCGGCTCGAACCCGAGCGACGACGATGCGATCGATGTCCTCGAGGACAATGGCTCCGACCCCGTCGTGCAAGAGCTCGGCAGCTTCATGATCGCCTTGAACGAGGACGAGCAGGTCGATCTCGTCGCGCTGACCTGGCTTGGCCGCGGCGACGGCACGATCGACGATTGGGACGATTTGCGCGCCCGCGCCGTGGAGGCGCGCGGTGAGTATCGCAGCCCGCGCCGCGAAACGGTGCACTATCTGCTCGGCGAGCCGATGCTTGGCGACCTGCTCGCCAACGGGCTCGAGGAGTTCGGGATCGACTGGACCGGCGAGCGCCTCACCGCCGATTCCTCCGATCCCAGCGAGCGGGACGAGGACGAGGCGACGAAGCAGCGTTGATGATCGGGCTCTGACGCCTCCACATCGTCATGGCCGGGCATAGCCGTCCGAAGGACGGCGTCGCTTCCGCTCGCCTATGCCCGGCCATCCACGTCTTACTTGCCGAACGAAGAACGTGGATGCCCGGGACAAGCCCGGGCATGACGATCTTTCGTGATGCGATGAAGCCTTACAGCGTTCCTGGGAACGCACCACCGTCCAGCAGAATGTTCTGCCCGGTGATGAAGCCGGCCTTGGCGCCGCACAGGAAGGCGCAGGCATAGCCGAACTCGTCGGGCTGGCCGAAGCGTCCGGCGGGGTTCAGCTTGGCGCGCTCGGCCAGGATCTGCTGCGGCGTGACGCCGCGCTTGTCGGCTTCGCCCTTCGCGGTGCTGGTCAGGCGATCGGTCTCGAACGGGCCCGGCAGCAGGCCGTTGATGGTGACGTTGTTGATCACGGTCTTGCGCGACAGGCCCGCGATGAAGCCGGTGAGGCCGGCGCGCGCGCCGTTGGAGAGGCCGAGGATGTCGATCGGCGCCTTCACCGCGGCCGAGGTGATGTTGACGATGCGGCCGAACTTGCGTGCCATCATGCCGTCCACGGTCGCCTTGATCAGCTCGATCGGGGTCAGCATGTTGGCGTCGATCGCCTTGATCCAGTCGTCGCGGGTCCAGTTGCGGAAATCGCCGGGCGGCGGGCCGCCGGCATTGTTGATCAGGATGTCCGGCTCGGGGCACGCCTTCAGCACCGCCTCGCGGCCGGCCGGTGTCGTGATGTCGCCGACGATCTCGGTGACCGTCACGTCGGGATAGGCCTTGCGGATCTCGTCGGCGGTTTTCTTCAGGGCTTCGGCGCCGCGCGCGGTCAGCGTGACGTGAACGCCGGCGTCCGCCAGCGAGATGGCGCAGGCGCGCCCGAGGCCTTTGCTGGATGCGCAGACGATGGCGCGGCGACCTTTGATCCCAAGATCCACTGTTTCACTCCCGTAATGTCAGGCAGGTTTTGGACGGCGGCACTCTAGCCAACTGTTGCGCCGCTGATAAGGGATCGGCTCGCACCAAAATGCATGCGCGCCCACGCCGCGATGCAAATGCGCCAGATCAGATGCGCCGCTCCTGCTTGAGGCGGTCGATCGCGGAGGCCGCCTCCGGCGGCAGCGACTTGAAGCCCATCTGGCCGGCGGCCGAGAACAGCGGCCGCAGATGCGAGCCGACGAGGAACGGCGGCTCGCGGTTGGCCGGCACGATCTGGTCGAACACCAGCACCAGCGTGGTGGCGACGAGGCCGACCCTGATGGCGCCGAGCGCGGCGCCGCCGAGCCGGTCGCCGATTCCCGTTTCGCCGACGGTGTCGTTCAGCGCGATGCGGCCGATATGGCCGAACAGCATGCCCACCACCACGAAGATCGCGAAGAACCAGATCCAGTTCTGGAGCAGCGGCGAGTTTGCATTGCCGGCAATCTGCGGTGCGATCATCGGCATCAGCGCAACCGCGATCGGCGCGGCGAGGAGATAGGCGAGGATAGTCATGGCGCTGCGCAGCAGGCCGGTCCTGAACCCGAAGCCGACCGCGACGGCGAGCGCGGCATACACGGCGAGATCGAAACTGTTCATGAGCGAAACCCTGCCTCTGGAACGAATGAACGCCGAACCGATCATTCCGGTTTCAGATCGCTAAAATCGTCTGTATTGATGGCCCCAAAGCTCGCGGGATGCGCCCAAGGAATCGGCAAGGAAATCGTCATGTCAGACCTATTCGACGTCAGTAAAGAAACCATCCTCGTCACGGGCGCGAGCCAGGGGCTGGGCCGGCAGTTTGCACGGGTGCTGGCGGCGCATGGTGCGGCCGTCGTGCTGGCTGCGCGGCAGACCGACAAGCTGAAGAGCCTCGAGGAGGAGATCCGCGGCAAGGGTGGCCGCGCGGCCGCGGTCGCGCTCGATGTCACCGACACCGCCTCGATCGCTGGGGCTGTCGACGCCGCCGAAGCCGCGCTCGGCTCCGTCACCGTGCTGATCAACAATGCCGGCATCGCCATCGAGAAGCTCGCGACCGAGCAGACCGAGGCAGACTGGGACGCGGTGATCGGCGCCAACCTGAAGGGGGCGTATTTCCTCGCGACCGAGATCGCCCGCCGCATGATTGCGCGCAAGCAGGAAGGCAACATCGTCAACATCGCCTCTGTGCTCGGCACCGGCGTCCTGAAGGCGGTCTCGCCCTACGCGATCTCCAAGGCCGGCATCATCCAGGCGACCAAAGCGATGGCGCTGGAGCTGGCGGGGCAGAACATCCGCATCAACGCGCTCGCGCCCGGCTATATCGACACCGAAATGAACCATGCGTTCTGGTCGACGCCATCAGGCGAGCGCCTCGCCAAACGCATCCCCCAGCGCCGCGTCGGCGCCGAATCCGATCTCGACGGCGCCATCCTGCTGCTGGCGTCCAACGCGTCGCGGTACATGACCGGGAGCGTGGTGACGGTGGACGGCGGGTTCTTGCTGAATTGAGCTTCCCTTTCGCCTCTCCCCGCGTGCGGCAGGGCTATCGCATATGAACCTTCACCAGAGGTCGTCATGCCCAGGCTTGTCCCGGGCATCCACGTTCTTTGTGCTGCGTAGCAAGGCGTGGATGGCCGGGACAAGCCCGGCCATGACGATGTGGAGACTATCGTGCCCCAAAAGTGTACTGCTCATATGCGATAGCCCTGCCGCGCGGGGAGAGGCCGGAATTTGCGGGAGCAAATTCCGGGCGAGGGGGAGCCTCCGCGCGTCGAGATGATCTGTACAGTTACTGCTCCATCCGCATCGTCATTGCGAGCGCAGCGAAGCAATCCGGAGTCTTGCCGCGGAGGGCTTCTGGATTGCTTCGCTGCGCTCGCAATGACGGAAGAGAGGGCTAGCGCATCTCCCCCCTGATCATATCCGCCGCCTTCTCGCCGATCATGATGGTCGGCGCATTGGTGTTGCCGCCGATCAGCGTCGGCATGATCGAGGCGTCGACGACGCGCAGGGCTTCGAGCCCGTGCACCTTCAACGCCGGATCGACCACGGCCATCGCGTCCGTTCCCATCTTGCAGGTGCCGACGGGATGATAGACGGTGTCGACGCGCTCGCGCAGCACGGCGCGGATATCGTCGTCGCTGCGCACGTTGGCGGTGAACATGTCCTTCTTCTGCAGCGCGCGCAGCGCCGGTGTCTCCATCAGGCGGCGCGTGGTCTTGAAGCCCGCGACCATGGTCTCGAGATCGTCCTCGTGCCCAAGGAAGTTCGGATCGATCAGCGGCGCCTGCATCGCATCAAGGTTGGCGAGCGAAACGCTGCCGCGGCTCTTCGGCCGGAGCAGGCAGACATGGCAGGAGAAGCCGCTACCCTTATGGCGCTTGCGGCCGTGGTCGTCGACCATCGCCATGCCGAAATGCAATTGAATGTCGGGGATGTCGAGATCGGGCCGCGTCTTCAGGAAGCCGCCGCATTCGGCGAAATTGGAAGTGAGGGGACCGCGGCGCTCCCGCCGATATTGCAGGATGGCGCGGATCAGCCGCGGCATGCCCTTCAGCGAGATGCCGGAGAAATAGGGACTGTCGGACATGTAGCCGAAGATGAAGTCGGGATGATCCTGCAGGTTCTGTCCGACGCCCGGCAGATGATGCACGCTTGCGATGCCGTGCCCGTGCAGCGCGGCGGCATCGCCGATGCCCGACAGCATCAGGAGCTGCGGCGACTGGAACGCGCCGGCGGCCAGGATCACCTCACGCCGCGCGCGAAGCTGCTTCAATTCCTTGCCCTGGCGGTATTCGACGCCGACCGCGCGCCTGCCATCGAACAGGATGCGCGTGGCATGCGCCTGGGTCACCACGCGCAGGTTCGCGCGCTTGCCCATGTGCGGATGGACATAGGCCCGCGCCGCGCTCCAGCGCTCGCCGTTCCTTTGCGTCACCTGGTAGATGCCGAGGCCTTCATGGTCGTCAGTGTTGAAATCCTCGCGGATGCGGAATTGCCCCTCCTGCGCCGCCTGCAGGAAGATCTGCTGCACCGGATTGCCGGAGCGCAATTTGTTGACGAAGAGCGGCCCATCCTTGCCGTGATACTCGCCGTCGAAATCGGCGTTGTTCTCCGAGCGCTTGAAATAGGGCAGCACGTCGGCATAGGCCCAGCCGGCATTGCCGAGCGAGGCCCAGTGGTCGTAATCGGCGCGGTGCCCGCGGATATAGACCATGGCGTTGATCGCCGACGAGCCGCCGAGGCCCTTGCCGCGCGGCTGATAGCCGATGCGGCCGTTCAGCCCCTTCTGCGGCACGGTGTTGAACGCCCAGTTGTTGACGTTGCCGGCGACCATCAGCACCAGCGCGCCCGGCGTGGTCACGACCCAGTTGTCGCAAGCCCCGCCGGCATCGAGCAGCGCCACGGACGTCGCCGCATCCTCCGACAGCCGCCCCGCGACAGTGCAGCCGCCCGAGCCCGCGCCCACGACGACGAAATCGAATGTGTCGGTCAATTGTTTCCCCCTGCCTCTTCTCGTCATTGCGAGCGCAGCGAAGCAATCCAGGCTGTCACCGCGGAGGGATTCTGGATTGCTTCGCTGCGCTCGCAATGACGGCGTTTGTGTAGCCCCTACGACATGAACCGCATCAGCTTCTCCAGCCGCGCGATCTTGCCGCCATAGGGCGGATAGAGATCGGCGAGGCGGTTGAACCTGGAGCGATAGAACACCGGCTTCAGCTTGCTGAACGTCCTGAAACCCCACTCGCCGTGATAGGCGCCGGTGCCGGAGGCGCCGACGCCGCCCATCGGCTGGTTCACTTGCGTGAAGTGGAACAGGCAGTCGTTGATCGTGACCCCGCCGGAGACGGTGCGCGCCAGCATCTCGTCGCGCGCGGCAGCGTCCTTGCCGAACCAGTACAGCGCCAGCGGCCGGTCGCGACGGTTGATGAAGGCGATCGCCTCCGCCGGGTCGCGAGTGCCCAGCACCGGCAGCACCGGGCCAAAGATCTCCTCCTGCATCGCCGCCATCGTTTCGGTCGCACCAGCGATCAGCGTCGGCGGGAATTTGCGATGCGCCTTCCAGTTGGGATCGTCGGGCTTTGCCGGCTGCAGGATTTTTGCGCCGTGCTGGGCTGCGTCCGCGACCAGGCCTTCGAGCCGGGCATAATGCCGGTCGGAGATGATCGAGGTGTAATCCTTGTTGGCGGGATCGGTGCCGAACATGCGCCGCATCTGCGCGCGGACCTTCTCGGCGAAGGCCTGCACCGAGCGCTCCGGCACCAGCACGTAGTCCGGCGCGATGCACGTCTGCCCGGCATTGAGAAGTTTTCCATAGGCTATGCGCTCGGCGGCCTCGTCGAGATCGGCTGAGGCATCGATGATCGCGGGCGACTTGCCGCCGAGCTCGAGCGTGACAGGGGTCAGATTGCGTCCGGCGGCCTCCGCGACCAGCCGGCCGACCCGGGTCGAGCCGGTGAACACGAGATGATCGAACGGCAGGTTCGCAAAACCCTTGGCGACCTCGTCCTCGACGCCGGTGATCAGCACCTCGGTGCCGTCGAACCGCTGTGCGACCGTCTCCTGGAGCAGCGCCGAGAAGTGCGGGACCAGCTCGCTCGGCTTGATGATGACGCGGTTGCCGGCGGCGATCGCGCCGATCGCGGGCGCGAGCGTGAGCTGGAGCGGGTAATTCCACGGCGCGATGATGCCGACGACGCCGAGCGGCTGCGGCATCAGCCGGTTGCGCGCGGGCAGGAATTGCAGCGCGGTGGCGACGTGGTGCGGCGTCATCCAGGCCTTGAGGTGCTTGGTGGCATGCCGGATCTCGGAGAATAGCAGCATGGTTTCGGCGATGGTGGTCTCGACCGCGCAGCGGTGGCCGAAATCGGCCGAGATCGCCTGCCGGAAGCGTTCCTCGTTGTCGGCGACCACCGCGCGCAGCCGTGCCAGCCGGTCGAGCCGCTGGGCGAGGTCCGGCGCCGGCTCGTCCCGCGACCGCGCGCGCATGGCATGGAAGGCCTCTTCGAGGGCCCGCAGCGGGGCGCTCGTCAGGGATTTGTCCACGGGTTCCTCCCTCCAGGCGTTTCAGCCTGAATCTTGTTGCCGCAAGCTGGCGCTTTGCGGAACTTCTGGCAAGAGCGCGCGGAACGCAGCGGAAATTCGTCCATCCCCTGTCATAAAGTCGAAAAAAACGTTCCCGCAGCCCTTTCCAAAGGCACCCCGCCTTGATACATACGCCCCGCACCCGATGGGCTTTGCCCCGGGGTCGCCTTCCAAGGAAGCCTTTGGGACGGAAGAGCAAGCCACGCGAACAGCGCCGGCCTCAACCGACCGTCCCCGGGATTTCCGCAAAGGCACGCAGCGATTTAACGCGGGGTGGAGCAGCCCGGTAGCTCGTCAGGCTCATAACCTGAAGGTCATAGGTTCAAATCCTATCCCCGCAACCAAGTTGATAAAATACCCCAGCAATCTCACAGGATTGCTGGGGTATTGTTTTGGTGCCGAGGTCGAACCCAACAACATCAATAGCTTAGCTTGCGGGTTCAAATCGCCCCGCAACGACCCATTCGCATCTTCACCAGACGAAAAATCTCCCAGTGGGAAAGCTTCGCGGCGTCGATATTTCGATCGGCCAATTCGTCTTCCGGCACCGCCTTGTTGTTCGCGGCGTCTGAATCAAAGACCGGCCGCGCGCTTACTTCAACAGTTCATCGAGCGCAGCATGTTCTGGGTCCAGCGAGGAACTGCCCTATTTGGATCTGAAGTGGATGACGCCGTCCCAATCTTGGGGCGGGGGCTCCAGCAGAAATCCGACAACGCGATCGAGATAGATTCCAGCCACGACATCTTCGGGATGCTCGGTGGCAAACCCCTCCAGAGCGTTGAGCGTGCGCAGCCAATCCTTGCTGGCGTACATCTCATAGACACTATTCCAGTCCCGGACGAGCTTCGCCATTTCCGGGGTGACGCGGTATTCCTCGGGGCCATCGATCATGCCGAGAAGTTCGAAGACGTTCAGCGCCTTTCCTGCGCCCTTCGGCTGGCTGCGGTCCACGCGCCGAAATAGGAATTCTCGCGAACAGAGATCTGCAACCTGTCCACTCGCGAGAATGCCGGTCCCATAATACTTGTTCAGTGCCTCCAGGCGCGCGGCGATGTTCACGGTGTCGCCAATCGCGGTGTAGTCGATTCGATCGGACGACCCGACATTTCCCAGCACGGCCTCGCCGACGTGAATCCCGAAGCGCGTCTGCCAAGGGGGCAAACCTTCCTTGACCCACCGCTCGTTCAAACGTCGCGCTACGGCGCGGCATGCAAGGGTCGTCGCGCAGGCCACATGTTCGTGTCGCGCAACCGGAAGCGGCGCATTCCAGAACGCGAAAATTGCGTCGCCGATGAATTTGTCCACCGTTCCACTCTCCTTGATGATCAAGGACGCGAGCTCTTCAAAGTATTCGGACAGTCTCACCATGAGATTCTCAGCTGGCATGCCCTCGGCGATGCGAGTGAAATCCTTGACATCGGTAAACAGTATGCTGACGCGGCGGGTCTCTCCGCCGACCTCAACCAGGCTCTCGCTTTCGAGAAGATCCTTGACCAGCGCCTTCGGTACGAATTTGGAAACTTCGCGAATCGTGCCCTTCATGCCGGACATTGACCTGATGAGCGTGTTGATCTCACGCACCCGCGATTCCATTCTGATCGGATCAGCCAGTTGGAACGATCGTATCAATTCCGCCTCGTCGGAAAGCTTCCTGAGCGGCTTCGAAATCGAGTGCGCGAGGTAAATGATGGCCGGCAGGGCAAGAACAAAGACGAGCAATGCGGTGGGGATGTTTCGCGCAGCGGCGTGGGCCAGAGACCCCAGAAAGTCCGAGAGAGGAGCCGCATAAAGCACAAAGAAGACGCCTCCGTCTCTGGCGACCTGCCGGACCACTGTGGCCAGATACTCCGTACCGGCTACATCAAGATTGGCCAGTTGGTAGGGACCGCTGCGTGCGAAGATCTGCAATGCTTCCCGAACCACGGGGTCGGTAAGATCGGTGGTCCTTGCGAGTTCGGTCGCTTGGGTTTCCCCTGCGCTGGGGACTTTGAACATCCGATCAGGATCGAAGTGAGCGAGCAGACGATTCTCTTCGTCAAATGCCACGAATCGCTGCTCTTCATTCGATCTGACCGACCGGACATAGGCCATCAACCGGTCGAGTGTGATGTCGACGCCGACGACACCGCCTTCAAATGCCTTTGCCAGGGTCATTCCTGCCTGCGAGGTGGCCGCGAATATATACGGCAGCGTGCGGGCGACGCTTTGCGGTTGTGCGCGCGCGCTACGATACCAATCGCGGCGACGAGGGTCATAGGCGGGAAGCTGATTGCCAAGCGTCCCAATCTGCTGGCGATTGGAGTCGAGAAATCGCCAGGTTTCGACGCGAACGCCGCTGCCGTCGACGCGGATCTCCCGAATCGCGAACCGGGTCGTCCGAGGCCCGCCCAGACCTGCGATAAAGGAGTTCTCGGCTTCCGAGATCGACAGAACGTGAAAGAAATTCCCGTTCTCGAAACCAGCATACACCGCGGATATCTGCGGGCTCAGCGTCAAGCTGGAGAGGATCAGAGGCAGGATCGCCTCCTTCGAGCCGGAGGCCTGATGGAACGTGGGATCGTTGCCGAGTTGCTCGGTCATCAAGAAGGCGGTCGCAAAAAATGCGAGACGTCGCTCATTGATCCGGTCTATTTTCGCCTTGAACGTATCGGATGCGACCTTGATCGCGGTCTTGCGGTCCTCAACGTAGTTGGCGACCGTAACTCCGGCGCCTACCAGCAGCGAGGCGGTCAGGAAGAGTGTCAGGACCGTCACGAAGAGAGGGATGCGCGAGATGCGAGCCGGAGCGGGATACATTGAACTGCCGCCTCCGCGGACGTTTTATTGCGTAGACAGGTCGATAATGCGCTTCGACAGATAGTCGACCCAGTAGCGAAGGAACGGGTCGGCTTCATCCAGTTTCTGTTTGAGCTTTTCCTCGCTCACGGCCAGCAACTCGCATCCGCCTTTCGTAAAAGCCGACGCGGCGCGCTGCGCTCCGGCCATGAGCGCGTGAACGCCGAACATCTGCCCGGGCTTCAGCTCCGTCAAAGCGCGCTGTTGAGCCGTTCCGTATCCAACGAAAATCGTGACGTCGCCCCGAAGCAGGATATAGGCGATCGTTCCCAACTCACCTTCGGCGAAGATCGTTGCGCCCGCGGGAAACACCCTTCGATCTAGGCCTTTCCATGCGGACTGGACCGCGGTCTTTGCATTTCCGGGCTCGAACGTCATTCGAAAGCCCTCAATTGAGGCGGCGGATGCCCATCGTGCACCCCTCAGGGATTCTGGAACGGATAGATCACCTTCCAATCCCGCTTCATGTCCACGATGGTCCAGCCCCTGGCCAGGCCTTCCTCCAGCGCTTTGTCGAGCTTGCCCACCGGAGAGGTGCGGTCGTAAGCCCATTCACGCTCGCCGTCGGTATGATGCACAATGCCGATGAAGCGCGCCCCGCCGCCGGCTGCGGTCCATTGCAGCATTTGAAGGTCACCGTCCGAGTTGCCGAAAGCGAGGATCGGCCGACGGCCGATGAAGCGGTTGATGCCAACCGGCTTTCCGGGGCCATCGTCTATGAATTCGATCTTGGGCTCCTTGATGAGTTCAGGCGTGCCATCTGGTCCGAGTTGGAACTTGATCACGCCGGACGAGCCGACGACCTGCTCCGGCGGGATGCCGTAGGTCCGCTCGGCGAACACGCGCATGAACTCGACGCCGCCGCCAGACACGATGTACGTCTTGAAGCTGTTTTGACGAAGATAGGCGAGGAGCTCGAGCTGCGGCTGGTAAACCAATTTGTCGTAGGGCTGATTGAAACGCGGGTGGCGCGCCGACGCTAACCAATCGGCGACCGTTTGGGAGAAAGCATCGGTTGTCATGCCGGCGTGAGTAGCCGTCACGATTTCCAGCAGCCCTTTTTCGCCGGAGGCCGCCAGCGCCCCGGAGTCGCTCTCGATCGCTGCCTTGAATGGCTGTGCGTCCTTCCACTCCGGATGCTGCGGCGCCAGAGCCTTGATACGGTCGAAGGCGAACGTGACCTGGAAATACACCGGCTGCTCGGACCAGAGCGTTCCGTCGTTGTCGAAGACCGCAATGCGTTGGACGGCCGGCACGAATTGCGGTCCGCCGGGCGTCGCTACCCGTGTGACGAACTCGATGATCGATTTCTTTGTCGCCCCTTCCTGCCAGGATGGCAGTGGATCGGCTTGCGCGAACGCGCTGTGGCTTGCAAGCACGCAAAGCGCGGCCCTGAGCAAACCTGTAAGCACTGCACGCCGGGTGGTTTGCCGCATGGTGGTAATCATGACAATCTCCGTCCGGTCGGGATTCTCCACCGCGGGCGCCGGCCGGAGCACGTGATCCGGCCGACGCATTGTTGCCACTGTCACCCGCCGTGCGGATTCGACATCTGCGCCAGGACTTCGTCTACACTGAAGCTCGAGGGCTTTTGCCGTGGCGGGAAGTCTTTGAATGTCTCGACGAACTGCGCCACCATCGCTTGAGCCGGGACGATCAGGAACGCCCGTTGAATCGTCCAGTCGTAGTAGGTGTTTGACGTAACATCGGCCCGTTCGTATGGGTCCAGGCGCAGATTGAACATCTTGGGCAAGCGGCGACAGACAAAGGGCGCAGCCCAGATCTCCAACGTCCCTTGGACCTTCTGCTCGCAGAAGACCATTTTCCAGTTCTCATGGCGCATCGCCACAAGCTGTGCGTCATCGTTGATGTAGAAGAATTCCTTGCGCGCGGACTTCTCCTGTTGGCCGGTAAGGAGCGGCAACTGGTTGTACCCGTCGAGGTGCACCTTGAACGTCCTGCCGGCGGCGGCATAGCCAGTAAGCAGCTTGTTCTTGATGTCGGGCTCCCCGGCCGCTGCCAACAGTGTCGGGAACCAGTCAAGGGCAGCGAAGATTTCGTTGCTGACTTGTCCCGGTTTGATGCGGCCCGGCCAGCGGATCATCGCTGGAACGCGATAGGCGCCTTCCCAGTTGGTGTTCTTCTCGCTGCGGAACGGTGTCATGCCGCCGTCCGGCCACGAGTTCATGTGCACACCGTTGTCGGTGCCGTAGATGACGATGGTGTTGTTGGCGATACCCAGATCGTCGAGGGCCTTGAGCAGGTTGCCAACGTGGCCGTCGTGTTCGAGCATGCCATCCATGTATTCGCTGAGGCCGCTGCGGCCCTTATATTCCGGCCGTACATGGGTGTAGAGATGCATGCGCGTGCCGTTATGCCAGCAGAAGAACGGTTTGTTGGCCTGAACCTGCCGCTTGATGAAGTCGATCGCCGCATTGGATGTCTCGTCGTCGACCGTCTCCATCCGCTTCTTGGTAAGCGGACCGGTATCCTCGATGGTCTGCTTGCCGACCTTGCCGAAGCGTGGATCGACCGTCGGGTCATCCCGATCGGTGGCTCTGCATCTGAGCACGCCGCGCGGGCCGAATTTCGCCTTGAATCCGGGGTCCTTCGGATAGTCGGGATGCTCGGGCTCCTCCTCGGCATTGAGGTGATAGAGGTTCCCGAAGAACTCATCGAACCCGTGCACCGTCGGCAGGAATTCGTTGCGGTCGCCAAGATGGTTCTTGCCGAACTGGCCAGTGGCATAGCCGAGCGGCTTCAGCGCCTCGGCGATGGTGATGTCCTCGGACCGCAAGCCTTGCGCCGCACCGGGCAAGCCGACCTTGGTCATCCCGGTGCGTAGGCCGGATTGGCCGGTGAGGAACGATGCCCGCCCCGCCGTGCAGCTCTGCTCGGCGTAATAGTCGGTGAACATCAATCCTTCGCGGGCGATACGGTCGATGTTCGGCGTTTTGTATCCCATCAGGCCGAACGTGTAGGCGCTGATATTGGCGACGCCGACATCGTCGCCCCAGATGACGAGGATGTTCGGCCGTTGCCCGGCAGGAGCGGGCTGCTGCGCTTGCGCCTGCGTCACCTCGACCCGCGCGCCCGCGACGAGCGCGGACGTGGCGGCGAGCGCCGTACCACCGAGCAGAATCCTGCGCCGATCAAGTGCACTGGCCTTCGTGTTGGACTTGTCTCCATCCTTCTCTGTGCTCACGACTTGCTCCTTTCGCGAATGACACAACGAAATCCCACGTGGCTCGTGGACGTATCGATCGGCTCTGCATGACGCGCGGCCGGACGGTAGCGGCGGCAGTAGTTCGGGGCGCACAGGTGTGAACCGCCTTTCAGCACCTTGCGTGGAATCCTGATGTTGGGTTGGCAGGGGTCGTAGCTGTTGGCCTCGCGACCCCCGCGCGGGTTTTCCGGGATGCAGCACGGCCTGGCCGCGTCGGCTTCGTGCTGTGCGCACCACCAATCGGAGGTCCATTCCCAGACATTGCCGATCATGTCGTGCAGGCCGTAGCCATTCGGCGGAAACGCCGTCACCGGCGAGGTGCGCTCGAAACCGTCGCTGCTGAGATTTTCTTGGGGGAAGCGGCCCTGCCAGGTATTGGCTATGTGCTTGCCGCCGGGGGCAAGCTCGTCGCCCCATGCGAATTCGGCGCCGTCGAGCCCGCCGCGCGCGGCGAATTCCCATTCCGCTTCCGTCGGCAGGTCCTTGCCGGCCCAGAGCGCATAGGCCAGCGCATCGGAATAGGCGACGTGCACCACGGGATGATCGTCAAGCGTGTTGATGTTGCTCTTCGGGCCGTAAGGATGGCGCCAGTCGGCGCCCTTGAGGAAGCTCCACCATTGGCTCCAGTCGCGCAGATCGACCGGACGGAGCGGGGGTGCAAAGACCAGCGACCCGGCATAGAGGATGTGAGGCAACGCGCCGGGATAGTCCTTCGGATCCGGGGAAATCTCGGCAAAGGTGACGTGGCCCGTCGCCTTTACGAACGCCCTGAATTGACGGTTGGTCACCGGCGTCCGGTCGATCCAGAACGGATCGACGGTGACGCGGTGCACTGGCGCCTCTTCCCGATAGTGCCGGTCCGAACCCATGCGGAAGGTGCCGCCGCGTATGAGGATCATCTCCGCCCGATCGGGGATGGATGCGGGGTCGCTTTCCGTGCTGTGCCGACCGCTTCCGCACTGACGATCGCCCGCGAGATCGAACGCGTCGTTTGATGCCGTTCTTGAAGACATCGCGTCCCTCACCCTGCTGTTGCTGTGCCTTGGGTGCTTCGCGCGGGGCTTACCTGTCAATGCGCGCTTTTCAGCGCGTGCCGCGCAGAAGAAGACACATGGAGACCTCCACCAAGAACCGCCTGTACGGCATCCGCCAGTTCATCGCCGGCGTCGGATTTGATGACGTATCCCAACGCTCCTTCCGCAAGGGCTTTTCTGATGACGGCCGGCTCGTCCAGAACCGAAATGAAAATAATACGAGCCTCCGGATGCGCGTCCCGGATGGCTGCAGGCCGCAGGGCAACAACAGCGCGCCCCTAGGGTTGGCAGCGAATATGTCGCTCGTGCCGAGCATTAAAAAAACCAAGCACGCCAGCGCAGTGCCCACGCGTTTCATTGCTCGCAGCTCTCTCGCGACGCTGCCAGACCAGACAGCAAGTCCCCGCGCCGGCTCCGTTTGGGGCCCGCGCGAAACGTCTCCGGGATCAGAGCGCGTATCACGCTAGGCCCTACTACCCAAGGTTCGCAAGCGGATTAAGTGACACGTGTGCTGGCCTATTCAACTCTGGATTGGCTTTATTAAGCCTCAGCCGGCGGGCGCCGGTGCTTGGCTATACTGAGTCCCACGATGCCGCAGGCTATCGGGCGAGCCCGTTGATCCGTTCGGCAGTGGAGCGGCAGTTCGAGAGGCGCTGAACCGACTGTCGAAGGAGGCGCCGGAAGTCGCCGGCCGAGTGCCCGACGTACGGAAGATCATCGCTTTCCGCAATCTGCTGATCCACGGCTATCCGCCAACAGAAGCCCGTAGTTTGGATCGGGTCGTCGAAGGACGATTTACGGGCTTTCCCGGACGAGGTTCGCCGCGTCATGGGGTTTGCGATCAACGATGCGCAGAGCGGCGGGGAGCATCCTCGTGCCAGGGCCTTAAAGGGCTTCTGCGGCCGGAGTGTGCTGGAGGTCGTTGACGATGAAGATGGCGATACTTATCGGCGCTACACCGTGCGCTTCGTTGGTGTTGTCTATGTTCTTCATGCCTTCCAAAAGAAGTTGAAGAAGGGGATCGAAACTCCGAGGCATGACATCTCGGTAATTCAGACCCGGTTGAAGGCAGCCGAGGCCCACTACCAAGATAACTACGGAAGAGGTGGCAGGAAATGAGCAAGGCTATCAAAGCAACCGCAGGCAGCGATAACATTTTCGCTGACCTTGGCTTTGCCAATCCCGAGGAAGAACTCCTCAAAGCGAAACTTGTTCGTGAGCTTCGTGCGATCATCAAACGTCGCAAGCTGACTCAGACAAGGCTGCCGAACTGCTGGGCCTTAAGCAACCCGATGTATCTGCCTTGGTCACCGGGCGTGTCGGAAAGTTCTCGATCGACAGGATCGTTCGATGCCTGGATCGACTTAGCTATCGGGTGGACGTAGTTATCCGCCACAAGACCACCCGCCGCGCCGCATCAGGGGCTGCTGCCTGAGTGTAGAGCCAGCCATTTATGTTTTTGTGGAATGCGGTGCTCAGCACCTTGCAACCACCTTCCCATCCGCTCCCACAGCGTCGACGGCGCCTCGCCCAAACACCAGCCCCGCCGGCTGAAACTTGATCGTCTTCCCGCCTTCGACGAACTCCGCAAGATTCCTTGGCGTCGCCGCGTGCACGGTGGCGAGGAAGTCGCCGGTCTCGTAGCAGGTGCCGGTCTTTCCGCCGGAGCCTTCGCCCAGGAACTTCTGGAAATTCTGGCTCGTCACCTTGGCCTTCCCCGTGATCGCATGTGAGACGGGTGAGACCACGTCACAGCGCCGGCGAACAAAACGCCCGCGCGTCTGGGGCGCGCGGGCGACGATGATTTTCGCCAATAGAGTAGAATCTTTCCAATCAGGATCGGTACGGGCAGACCATCGTCAGATTCAGCAGCGTCGGCTTGTCAGAGCCCTTCTTGTATTCCCACTCCAGCCGGATCTCGTGCCGGTGGGCATAGGCGTCGCTCGGCGCGTGGACGATGATGTTGGTCTTCATCGGGATCGGCGGCTCGGAGTTGAAGCATTTCCGGACGCAGGCATCGAGCAGATCGCATCGCGTCAGCGGGATCACGCCCGGCTCGTCCCTGGACAGCGGGACCGTGTTCGGCTGGGTGCTGAGGTCGAGACGAGCCCGGCCCTTCTCCTTGTGCCAGTACTTGGCGCTTCCCTGCGGCCACTTCGAGGCCGGCGTCAGAATCAGATGGTACTGGCCGTATTCCAGGGTCGGCAGGTCAATGTCCTCCGATGCCTTGAGCTTGGCGACGCTCTTTTTCATGTTCGCCAGGGGGTAGTAGTTGCTGTTCATCAAGTCTCGAAACGCCTTGCCGCTATATGTCCTGCCGCCCATCGCCTTATCCTTCGATGCAATCAAATCTGTCACGGAGACGTGCAGGCCAGCAAGGCGCGTTGGTCAGAACGAAAGCCTCGCTGCCCCGCTGGAATGCGCGGCCCGATCTCGCGCGGTGAAGACGCTAGCACCCGAAAATATATCTCGTCCAGAGAGCCACCTTCGCCGACACAGGTATGTTTCGCGGCAACTTGATTGCCATGCATGTCGCGATAGGTATTCTTGCGCCAAGCTCCCCGTGAGAATCGGTCGGCAGAGAACGCCGTCGTGACCTTTGAAAGCACAGGAATGCATTGTGTCGCGTGTCAGTCGACGATCGACCCAAGCGCGAGCTGGTGCCCGAAATGTGGCCTGGCCGTGCAACGCTCCGATCCCGACAGTGAACGCCGGTTCGTCACTATTCTCCGCGCGGATGTCGTCGATTCCACCGAGCTCGTCGCCGAGCTGGAGCCGGAGGCGGCGGTCTCGCGGCTGGAGCCGGCCTTGGCCGCGATGCGAGGCGCGGTACGCCAGTTCGGGGGCATCGTCAGCAAAGAACTGGGCGACGGGATCGCGGCGGTGTTCGGCGCGCCGATCGCGGACGACAACCACGCGCCGCTGGCCTGTCATGCAGCACTCGAACTCGTCCGGCGCGTCGCGAGTCTCGGCGATGCCGGGCTTCAGGTTCGTGTCGGCCTTCACTCCGGACATGTGGTCACCTACATGGTCGCCAGCGAGTTTTCCAGGGTCTACGAGATCGGCGGTGCCGCCCAGCATCTGGCGGCCCGGCTCGAGTCGGCAGCCGAGGCGAATCAGATCTACGTGTCGGAGGCCTGCCAGCAGCTTGCCGAAGGGCACGTCCGTTTCGAGTTTCTCGGTGGCAAGTCCCTGCGAGGCTTCAATCAGCCCGTACCGGTCTATCGGATCGTGGGCGCAAGTGACCTGTCGAGCTGGCGGGTGCGACGGGCGCGCAGCATCTCCCGGTTCGTCGATCGCGCCACGGAACGGGGGCTGTTGGGTCGCGCCGCGGAGGCCGTTGGGGCTGGCCGGCAAACCGTGCTGCTGCTGGGCGACGCTGGCATCGGAAAGTCGCGCCTCGCGCACGAATTTGCGCAGGAGCTCAAGGCGGCCGGCTGGCGCCTGATGGACGCCGAGTGCAGCCCGAATCTCCAGGGAGCGCCGTTCAGTACGCTCAAGCGCCTGTTGCTCTCGCTGCTGGAGACCGCCGCCAAGGATCCCAACGGCCTCGGAGATCCGCGAAAGGATCGACCGCTGATCCAGCAATGCGCTCTCGATGCCGTGCTGGACTTGCCGATATCGGAGCCGCAGTGGACCGAGTTGGAGCCTCACGCCCGAGGGCGGGCGATTTCCGACGCGAGCTGCGCGATCGTCGAGACTGCGGCCCGGCGCCACCGCACGATACTGCTGCTCGAGGACCTGCACTGGATCGACCGCGCCAGCGATACCGTCATGTCTGCCATTGCTTCGCTTCAGACACCGAATCTTCTCGTGCTGCTGACGTCGAGGCCGAACGGCATGCCGATCTGGATCGCGCGCTGCCGCGCCGAGGTCGTTGCGATGCGGCCCCTTGACGACGATTCGGGGCTGGCCATGCTGGCCGACATGCTTGGACCATCCGCGGCGAACAACGATCTGAAGACCAGGATCATCTCGCATACCGCGAATGTGCCCTTGTTCATCGAGGAGGTCTGCCGCGGCCTGAGGGACAGCGGAACGCTGCGGGGCCAGTGGGGTGATCTTGCGCTCACGCGTCCCATCGACGAACTCGGCATTCCCACGAGCATCCAGGGCGTGATCGCCGCGCGTCTCGATCGCGTGTCGCGGCAGGAGCGTTCCGTCTTGCAGATTGCGGCGGCGCTTGGGCCGAGATCGAGCGTAGCCATGCTGCGCAGGGTCGTCGAGCTGCCGGAGGAAGTCCTCCAGGATTGCCTTGCGGCCCTCGATCGTGCCGAGTTGCTCGCGCGGATCGACAGCGAGCTGGAGGATGCACTCGAGTTTCGGCACGAGATGGTCCGCCAGGTGACCTACGAATCGATGGTCGAAAAGTTGCGCGAGGACATTCATGCGCGCATTCTTGCGATATTCGAGAGCGACGGAACGGGCGCGGATGAGCCAGATGCGCTGTGCTATCACGCACTGCGTGCCAAGGATTGGCGGAAGGCGTTCGTCCATGGCAGGAGCGCGGGACGAAAATGCCTGAGCCGTTCGGCATTTGCGGACGCGGCCAACTATTTCGAAATCGCAATGAGCTCGCTGGACAGGACGTCGATGACGCCTTTGCGAGAGACGGATGCCATCGATCTTCGGATGGAAGCGCGCGCGGCGTTCATCGCCTCCGGCCAGATTTCAGAGTGGTTGGATCTGGGAAAGGAAGCCGAACGGCGCGCTGACGCGATCGACGACCTCGGACGCAAGGTCGCCGCAATGACCGTCAGATCGGGCGCACAGAATTTCTACGGGGCGCCGGTCGAGGCGGTCGCGATCGGCGAGGAAGTCGTACGCCTCGCGGTGGAGTGGGGCAACAAGGGTTGGCTCAATCTCGCGCGATATGGACTGGGGCAAGCTTACTTCCTCGCCGGCCGTTATCGCGAAGCCGAGCAGACGTTGGCACTGGCTCACGCCCAGTTGGCGGGCCCTGACGCCAGCGCCCCGATCGGAACGACTCCAAAATACCTGCTCCTCCTCTGCTGCATGATGAAGAGCTTCACCCACACCGTCATGGGCGAGCTCGATGTCGCCGAGCAGCTCCAGCGCGAGGCCGCCGCGATCGCCGAGGAGACCGGCCGGCCCTACGACCGCGTCGCTGCCGCCTATAGCGGAGGCTGGCTGAAGCTCGGGCAGAACGATCCGGCGGCGGCCGCCGCCATTCTCGAAGAGGGTTTTGTCCTCGCGCAGAAGCACGACATCCGGCTGTTCGTGCCGGTGCTGGCCTGCCACCTCGGCATCGCCTATCTGGAGCAGGGGCTGTTCGACCGGGCGCGCGGCATGCTGACTGAGGCGTGCGAGGAGGCGAGGACGGTCGGTTATACCTCGGCGGTGCTGCGCAGCTCGATCTATCTGGCGCTCGCCACCCACCGCCTCGGCGATGTCAGGGCCGCGCAGAACATGCTGCGCGAGGCCCGCAACACCGCCCGCCAGCAGGGGTTTTCAGGCCTCGAGGCCGAGGCCCTGTTCGGCGAAGCCGTCGTGACCCCGCCATCGGATGCGGCGAACAAGGCCGCCATCCTCGTCGCTCTGCGCGCCGCCATCGCCATCGCTTCCGAACGCGGCGCGCTGCCGCTGAAGCACAAGGCCGAGGCGATGCTGAACGAGATGCTCGCCCGGGACGATCGGCTCAGCTGAGCCGGCTCCCGGTCAGGCTGGCGATAGCGCCGGCGCAGGAGCCATCCTGCCCGACGCGTCGAATAAATCACGCAGCTAAAACAAAGGGATCGCTACTGTGCATGGGGTTGTTTTTCGCTCCTTTTGAAGCGAAGCCCTCGCGCCTCACGCCAGAAACGCGCGAAACCGGCGCAGCGCGATCACGAAGAAGACGCTGCCGATCACGGCGAGTGCGGCAAGCTGCGGCCACACCGCCTCCAGCCCCGCGCCGCGAAACAGGATCGCCTGCGCCAGCATCACGAAATGCGTATTGGGCGCCGCCAGCATGATGTCCTGGACGAATTGCGGCATGCTCTCCCGCGGCGTCATGCTGCCCGACAGGGTCTGCAGCGGCAGCAGGATCATGATCAGCAGCAGTCCGAACTGCGGCATCGACCCGGCGACGGTGGCGAGGAAGATGCCCATGCTGGTGGTGGCGAACAGCTGCAGCGCCGTGCCGACCAGGAACAGCGCCACCGAGCCGTCGATCGTGACCGCGAGCCATCCCTTGACGACGAAGGCGATGGAGAGCGCCGAGGCGACCAGCACCACCGCTCCCATCGACCAGACCTTGCTCACCATGATCTCGAGCGGCGTGACCGGCATCACCAGGAGGTGCTCGATCGTGCCGTGCTCGCGCTCCCGGATCAGCGCCGCCCCGGTCAGGATGATCGAGAGCATCGTGATCGACATGATGAGGTGGTCGATCGCGCCGAACCAGGACCGCTTCAGCTCCGGATTGAAACGGGCGCGCAGCGCGAGGTCGATCTGCGGTGTTTGAGCTTCGCGGGCGCGCGCCAGGAACTCCGCGATCTCGGCGTTGACGATCTGCTCGACGTAACCGCCACCGTTGAAGGCCTGTGAGATGCGCGTCGCGTCGACGTTGAGCTGGATCGTCGGCGCCTTCCGCGCCAGGAGGTCGCGCTGAAAGTCCGGCGGAATGTCGAGGGCAAACGTGTCGAGGCCGGCATCCATCCGTCGGTCCATCTCGTATTGCGAGATCAGCCGGGGCGTGGAGAAGTACGGGGCGGTGAACGCCATCCCGATGCGAGTCGAGATCGGCGAATGGTCTTCGTCGACGATGGCGATCGCAGCGCGGTTCAACGTCTCCGGCAGCGTGTTGGCACCCTCATAGACCGCGAACGTGAAGGAATATGCGATCAGCACGAGCAACACCGGGTCGCGCGCCAGTCCGCGCAATTCCTTGATTCCGAGCTGTAGCAAGTTGCCAAGGCGCATGGTCAGCGGGCCTGTTTCTTCAGCAGCAGCGTACCTGCGGTGACCAGCACCGGGATCATGACGGCGAGCGCCAAGAGCTCGTTGTGAAGCGTGGCGAATCCCAGTGCCTTCGAGAACGTGCCGCGCGAGATGGTCACGAAATAGCTGGTCGGATAGACGAGACCGATCATCTTGCCCACCCCTTGCAGCGAGGAGACCGGATCGATCAGGCCGGAATACTGGATCGCGGGAATCAGCGTGATCAGCACGGTGCCGAACAGCGCGGCGATCTGGCTCTTCATGAACGAGGAGATCACCAGCCCGATGCCGGTGGTGGCCGTGACATAGAGCAGCGCGGCAGCCGCATAGGTCGGGAAGCTTCCGGTGAAAGGCACGCGGAAGACGGTGAGCGCAAAGCCGACCAGCAGCAGGAAGTTGGCAAAGGCCAGCACCACATAGGGCAGCTGGGTGCCGAGCAGGAACTCCAGCCGCGTCACCGGTGTGACGTAAAAATTGACGATCGAGCCGAGCTCCTTCTCGCGCACGACCGCGAGTGCTGCGAGCACCGCAGGGATCATGATCAGCAGCAGCGGAATGATGCCAGGCGCCATGGCGACGACGCTCCGGACGTCCGGATTGTAGCGGTAACGCAGCGCGAGCTGATAGGACCCGGCAACTGCCGCATCGCCGTAGAGCTCGCGGCCCTTCTGCGCGAGCCAGGTCGCGTGGATCGCCTGGGCGTAGGAGCGCAGCGTCTCGGCCCGCGTCGGATTGGCGCCGTCGACCCAGGCGCCGATCTCGACTTGGCGGCCGCGGCTGACGTCGCGGCCGAAGCCCGGCGGCAGCTCGATGGCAAGACCGATCTCGCCGGCGCGCATGCGGCGGTCGAGATCGGCGTAGTCGGTGATCGGGGGCTTCTCGGTGAAATAGCGCGAGCCCGCGATCTGGAGGCTGTAGTCGCGGCTGATCGCGGTGTCGTCGCGGTCGAGCACGGCGAAGGTCAGGTTCTCGACGTCCATGCTGATGCCGTAGCCGAGCACGAACAGCAGCAGCACGCTGCCGAGGATCGCGAGCGTGGCGCGGATCGGATCACGCCGCAGCTCGAGCGTCTCGCGGCGGGAATAGGCCAGCATGCGCGTCGGATTGAACGCGGCGCTGTGCCGACGGACCGCTGGGGGACTTGCAGGTGCGGGCGGCGGCGGGGCGGCCGCCGGCTGGCGGGCCGGCTCCGTCGTCTCCGCGATCGCCTCTTCCAGCCAGGCGATGAAGGCCTGCTCCAGCGTGGCAGTGCCGCGCGCGGCCACGATCGCGGCCGGCGTATCCGACGTCAGCACCTTGCCGGCGTGCATCAGCGAGATCCGATCGCAGCGCTCGGCCTCGTTCATGAAATGGGTGGAGACGAAGATGGTGACGTTGTCCTTGCGGGAGAGCTCGGCGAGGATCTGCCAGAAACGGTCGCGGGCGACCGGATCCACGCCGGAGGTCGGCTCGTCGAGGATGAGGATGTCGGGCGCATGGATCATGGCGACCGCCAGCGACAGCCGCTGCCGCAGCCCGAGCGGCAGGGCGTCGGGCAGGGCGTCGACGACGTCGGCAAGATCGAACCGGGCGATCATCTCGTCGATGCGCGCAGCGATGGTGTCCGCCGGCAGCTCGAACAGGCGTGCATGCAGATGGAGATTCTGCGCGACCGTGAGCTCGGAATAGAGCGAGAAGCCCTGCGACATGTAGCCGATGCGCCGCCGCACCGACATGTCGCCGGCATCGATGGTGTTGCCGAACAGCCGCGCGGTTCCTTCGCTCACGGGCAGGAGGCCGGTGAGCATCTTCATGGTCGTGGTCTTGCCGCAGCCGTTCGAGCCGAGAAAGCCGAAGATCTCGCCCTTCCTGATGCGGAAGCTGACGTCGTCGACGGCAACGAAACCATCGAACCGCCGCGTCAGGTGGTCGGCTTCGATCGCGATCTCCGCGTGGTCTTCGTCGCGCGGCGGGATGACCACATTGGCATGGTTGCTGCGCTCGGCCTCGGGCAGGAGGCCGATGAAGGCATCATCGAGCGTGTCGGCTCCGGTCTGCCGCTTGAGTTCGGCGGGCGTTCCGGTCGCCAGCACGCGGCCGGCGTTCATCGCGATCAGGAAATCGAACTGCGCGGCCTCTTCCATGTAGGCGGTCGAAACGATCACGCTCATGCCGGGCCTGCTGTCGCGGATCGAGGCGATCAATTCCCAGAACTGGCGGCGCGACAGCGGATCGACCCCGGTGGTCGGCTCGTCCAGGATCAGGAGCTCGGGATCGTGGATCAGCGCGCAGCACAGGCCGACCTTCTGCTTCATGCCGCCGGAGAGCTTTGCCGCCGGCCGGTCGGCAAAGGGCGTCAGC
Organism: Bradyrhizobium sp. CCBAU 51765; assembly: GCF_015291725.1. Lineage (GTDB taxonomy): Bacteria > Pseudomonadota > Alphaproteobacteria > Rhizobiales > Xanthobacteraceae > Bradyrhizobium > Bradyrhizobium liaoningense. Next base: position 7,779,024 of record NZ_CP030038.1, on the reverse strand, counting down.
CCGGTGTCGCGCAGCAGGCCAGCGATCCGCCTGTTCCGCTCCGCCTTGCCGTGTCCGAACAGGCGACCGAAGAAGTCGATGTTCTCGAACACCGACAATGTCGGGTACAGATTCCTGCCGAGGCCCTGCGGCATGTAGGCGATGTCGGGGCACACGTTGCGGCGGTGGCGCGCGCTCGCCATATCGCCGCCGAGCACGTGGATGCGTCCCTCCTGGATCGCGCGCGCGCCCGCGATCAGGGCGAGCAGGCTCGATTTGCCGACGCCGTCGGGGCCGATCATCCCGACCATGCAGCCGGACGGCAGGTCGAGCGTAATGGACTCGAGCGCCCGGGTCTTGCCGTAGCTCAGGCCCACGCCTTCCAGATGCACCACGCTGCCGACGGCAGCCGGTGCTTCGGCTGCGGCAGTCGTGCTCATCTCGTCAACTTGATCTTGAGGTTGTCGGGCCATTGCGCCGCCGGATCGAGCTGCACATAGGCCATGCCGGGAAGGCCGGTCTTCACATGCTCGACGTGCTGGCGCAACAGATCGGGCGCGATATGCGCCTTGATGCGGAACATCAGCTTCTGGCGTTCCTCCTCGGTTTCGACGGTCTTGGGCGTGAATTGCGCGACGTCTGCGACGAAGGTGGCCCTGGCGGGGATCACATATTTCGGGATGGCGTCCAGGACGAGGCGGACCTCGGCGCCGATCGCGACGCGGCCGGCCTCGGCCGTCGGCAAGAAGAACGTCATATAGACGTCGCCGAGATCGACCATGTTGAGGACGCGGCCGCCGGCGGCGAGCACCTCGCCGGGCTGCGACACGCGATACTGCACGCGGCCGTCGCGCGGCGCCTTCAGCACGCTGTCGTTGAGGTCGGCGTTGATGCTTTCGATCGCGGCCTTTGCCGCGTCGACTGCTGCGCCGGCATCGATCACCAGGGCGCGGGAGGAGCTGATCGCGGCTTCCGAGGCCGCCACCTGGGCCTGGGAAGCGGCCAGCGCCGCTTTCGCCGTGGCGTTGGCGGAGCGGTCGTCGTCCAGGACCTGCTGGGAGACCGCACTCGTCTTGATCAATTGTTCGGACCGGTCCAGCTTGCGGCTCGTGGTGTCGAGCTGTGCGATGCGCTGGTCGACCACGGCCTCCGCAGCCCGGCGCTCGGCCTCGCGCTGGTTCACCAGGCTCTTCGCGGTCTCGACATTGATCATTGCGCGCTGGAGCTGCGCTTCGGCCTGGCGGCGCTGGGCCTGCAGCTGCTCGGTATCCATGCGTGCCAGAACCTGGCCCGCGCTGACGAAATCGCCTTCGTTGACGAGGATCTCGCGGACCCGTCCCGGCGTCTTGGTGGCGATGTCGATCTCGACCGCTTCGATGCGGCCATTGCCGCGGGCGAAACCCGGTGGAAGTGCGTCGGCATCACGGTGCTGCCAATAGTAATAACCGCCGCCCGCGAGCAGGATGGCGAGGGCTGCGACGACGCGACCCGGTGTAAAGTTCATCTGTGCACAACGCCGTGCGGTGGCGCCCACTGTTGAGATACGAACGCCCGATCGCGGATCGCGCGGAAAGGGCGGAGCTCAACATTGCAGCGAATTTTGCACCGCAGCTTGATGCAGATCAGACCGCGGTGCGCGCCGTGCTGCCTCTATTTTGGGCCGCGCGTCGTCATCGCCACGCGTCCGCCCTGATCGGCGGAGCGGACGCGCGAGCCTTGGTGGAGGGATTGCCGCCGGCTCGATCCAGGCTGCTTCACTTCACCAGCGGGCAGCCGCCATCCTTCAGCGGCCGGAACGCCTGGTCGGCGGGAACTTCGGCGAGCAGCTTGTAATAATCCCAGGGCCCCTTCGATTCCTCCGGCTTCTTCACCTGGAACAGGTACATGCTGTGCACCATGCGGCCGTCCTCGCGCAGCACGCCGTTGTCGGTGAAGGCATCCCGCACCGGAAGCTCGCGCATCTTGGCCATCACCGTCCTGGTGTCGCGGGTGCCGGCGGCCTGCACCGCCTTGAGATAGTGCAGTGTGGCGCTGTAGGTCGCGGCCTGGTTCATGGTTGGCATGCGCTTGACCCGCTCCAGGAAGCGCTTGCCGAAGGCGCGGGTCTTGTCGTTGAGGTCCCAATAATAGGCCTCGGTGACGATCAGCCCTTGCGCCAGCTTGAGCCCGAGGCTGTGCACGTCGGAGATGAACATCACGATCGCAGCCAGGTTCTGGCCCCCGGCAACGATGCCGAACTCGCCGGCCTGCTTGATCGCGTTGATGGTGTCGCCGCCGCCGTTCGCGAGGCCGACGATCTTGGCCTTGGAAGCCTGGGCCTGAAGCAGGAACGAGGAGAAGTCCGCCGTGTTGAGGGGATGCTTGACGCTGCCCAGCACCTTGCCGCCGGAGGCCTTCACGACGTCACTGGTGTCGCGCTCGACCGAATGGCCGAACACGTAGTCCGCGGTCAGGAAGAACCAGGTATCGCCGCCGTTCTTGACAATGGCGCTGCCGACGGTGTGCGCATTGGCATAGGTGTCGTAGGTCCAGTGCGCGGTGTAGGGCGAGCAGGACTTTCCGGTGATGTCGGAGCTCGCCGCATCGGTCACGATCATGATCTTCTCGTACTGCTTCGACAGCTCCATCACCGCGAGCGCGGTCGCCGATGTCGGCAGATCGATGATCATGTCGACGCCTTCGGTCTCCCACCATTTGCGGGCGATGGTGGATGCGACGTCGGGCTTGTTGAGTACGTCGGCACTCAGCATCTCGATCGGCTTGCCGAACATCTGCCCGCCAAAATCCTCGATCGCCATTTTGGTGGCCTCGACATTCCCCATGCCGCCAATGTCGGAATAGACGGACGAGAAGTCGGAGAGCACGCCGATCTTGAGCGGTGCCTGCTGGGCATGAGAAGGGCAGATCGCAGACGCAGCGAGTGCGGCCGCAAATGCGGCGCACATAATCCGGCACATGGTATTTCCCCCGATATTATAGTTGGTGCACGAGCCCAGATTTGCCGCTCCGGAGCGTCAATTCTTGCGTGACGGCGCCGCGCGGGCCGGTCGATTTGACGCGGCCAATCGCGCCGACTACGTTTGCGCAAACGCAAAATACGTTTGAATGCGGTGGGCCGAATGCCCAGACACCCATTCATGCAGGCTAAAATTTCAGGGGGAAGGACATGACCGGCGACACCGCAGCCACCATCTCGAAAGCGCGCGAGCATTCGATCGGCGATCTCCTGCGCCGCTCGGCGGGCCGCGAGCCGAACAAGCTCGCGGTAAGCTGCGGCGGTGTGAGCTGGACCTTTGCCGAAATGGACGCGATCTGCAACCGGCTCGGCCGCGGCCTGCTCGGGTTCGGTGTCAGGAAGGGCGACCGTGTCGCCGTGCTGTCGCGCAATTCGCACGCCTTCGCTGCGCTGCGCTTCGCGGTGGCGCGGATCGGCGCCGTGCTGGTGCCGATCAACTTCATGCTCAATCCGGACGAAATCAATTTCATCCTGAAGAGCTCCGGCGCGAAACTGCTCGCGACCGGACCGGACTTCCTCGCGCAGGCACGCGCGGCGAGCGCCAGGGATTGCGCGGTCGAGAAGATGATCTGGCTACCGGGCGAGGATGCGGCCACGGCGCCCGCGGGGCTCACCACCTTCGATGATCTCCTCGACGCCGACGGCTCGTTCCTGGATGCATCGGTCGACAGCCGCGATCTCGCGCAGATCGTCTACACCAGCGGCACGGAATCTCTGCCCAAGGGCGCGATGCTGACCCACGAAGCCGTGATGTGGCAGTATGTCAGCTGCATCATCGACGGCGGCATGAGCGCGGACGACAAGTTCCTGCACGCGCTGCCGCTCTATCACTGCGCCCAGCTCGACGTCTTCCTGGGTCCGCAGATCTATCTCGGCGCCTCAGGCGTCATCACCGGCAAGCCGACCGCCGACAACATCCTGGCCCTGATCCAGACCCACAGGATCACCTCGTTCTTCGCACCGCCGACGATCTGGATCGCGATGCTGCGCTCGCCGAATTTCGACACGACCGATCTGTCGACACTGCAGAAGGGCTATTACGGCGCCTCGATTATGCCGGTGGAAGTCCTGCTCGAGCTTCAGCGCCGCCTGCCCGCCGTAAAATTCTGGAATTTTTACGGTCAGACCGAGATCGCGCCGCTCGCGACGGTGCTGCGGCCGGAGGATCAGCTGCGCAAGGCCGGGTCGGCCGGCAAGCCCGTGCTCAATGTCGAGACGCGCGTGGTCAACACGGCGATGGAGGATGTCGAGGTGGGCGAAGTCGGCGAGATCGTGCACCGCTCGCCGCATCTGCTGTCCGGCTACTACAACGATCCCGTCAAGACCGCGGCCGCGTTCTCCGGCGGCTGGTTTCACTCCGGCGATCTCGCCACTGTCGACGACGAGGGCCACATCACCGTAGTCGATCGCGTCAAGGACATGATCAAGACCGGTGGCGAGAACGTCGCGAGTCGCGAGGTCGAGGAGATGGTCTACCGCATCCCCGCCGTCTCCGAGGTCGCGGTGGTCGGCCTGCCCGATCCGCGCTGGATCGAGGCGGTCACCGCGATCGTCGTGGTCAAGAGCGGGGAGACGCTGGACGAGGACGCCGTCATCAAGCATTGCGCCGGCCAGATGGCGCATTTCAAGGTGCCTAAGCGCGTCATCTTCGTCGATAGCCTGCCGAAGAATCCGAGTGGCAAGCTGCTGAAGCGCGAGCTGCGCCAGCGCTTCGTCGGCGGTGAGACGCTCGACAAGGCAATCCAGAAGAATTTTGGGACGTAATGATTTCGCCTCAATACTTCTTCACCGCCGCCGCGAAGGTCAGCCACAGCGCGATCGACGCGAGCCCAAAGCCGCCGAGCAGCAGGAAGGTCGGTCCGTAGCCGATCCATTGCGCGATCCAGCCACCAAGTGCGGGACTGAGGCTCGCGCCGATGCCCTGCACCGTGATCACGGCGCCCTGGCCGAGATTGATGCGGCCGGTGCCGTCGAGCGAGCGCGCGACCATGCCCGGGACGGCGACAGTCTGCAGCCCGGTGCCGATGCCATCGAGCACCTGCATCGGCACGACGCCCCACCACCCCGTGACGAAGAAGGCGAGCACGCCGCGGACGGGCAAGAACATGAAAGACACCAGGATCACCGGCCAGTAATTGCGCTTGCTCGCGGCCTTCATCGCGATCAGCGACGTCACGATCATCACGCCTTGCGCGATCACCACGGTGGTCGCGACGAAGCTCGGGCCGTTGGCCTGCCCTTCGGCCACCGCGGCTAGTCCGTAGAGCGGAACGATGGCCGCGTTGCCGAGATGGAAGAGCGCGAGGGCGAGAGCCAGCACGAGCAGCGCCCGGTGCTTGAGCAGCATCGTCATCGCATCCGGCGGAGCCTTGGAGTCGTCCTCCTTGCTGCCGCGCGCGGCGCGGTCGTCGATTGCCTTTGCGGGGATCATCAGGACGCAGGCGATGGCGATGGCACCGAACAGGGCCGCCAGCGCGAACACGGCGACATAGCCGAACTTGTAGCCGAGATAGCCCGACAATCCGGCGCCGACCATGTTGCCCGCATGGTTGTAGGCCTGGTTGCGGCCATTGAGCGCATTGAAACCCTTCTGCTTGGCAATGCCGAGCGTGATGCCCGTTACCGCCGGCACGATCGCAGCGCTCGCCAGCGATTGCGCGACTTGCGAGAACGTCACCGCCCAGAAGTTCTGCGAGAGCAGGATGATCCCGGACGCGAGAACGACGCAGATGCCGGGAATGACGACCCAGAGCCGCTTGTTGCGGCTGGCGTCGATGAAGCCTCCGATCGGCGTGGTGATCAGCATGCCCGCGACGTTGCCGATCGTCATCGCGGTGCCGATCAGCCCGCTGGCCCAGCCGCGCTCCTGCAGAAAAACCCCGACGAACGGCCCGATGCCCGACTGCATGTCGGCCATGAAGAAGTTGAGCGCAAACAAAGGCCAGATACGGGAGGAGGTGGGGGACCGCGATGCCATCGATACTCGAACATGCTCTTCGTGTGTCGTGATCCCCTTGGCCAATCGTTCTGGCGTGGACCTGAACGTAACGGGTGCTCACCGCGTTGGTTCCAGTCGCTGCTGCCGGCCATCGATCTTGCCGGGAGCTTGTCCGCAGTGTCATCCTGGATCTTCCCACGGAGCCCGAGTCATGCCCCTCTGGACCTGCGAAACCTGCGGCGCTCAATTTCCCTCACGCGGAGCGCCGCCCGGCTCCTGCCCGATTTGCGAGGACGAGCGGCAGTTCGTGAACTGGAAAGGACAGACCTTTCTCGCGCGCGAGGAGCTCGCGCGGAGGCATCGACTGGTGGGACGCGACGATCTTGGCCTCACCGGGATCGGGATGGAGCCGAGCTTTGCCATCGGGCAGCGCGCACTGCTGGTGCCTCAAGACGACGGCTGCGTGATGTGGGATTGCATTCCGCTTGCGACCGACGAGGCCATCCAATATGTCGCGGCACTTGGCGGGCTGAAGGCCATCGCGATCTCGCATCCGCACTATTACGGCGCGGTCGCCGACTGGAGCGACACGTTCGGCGGCGTGCCGGTCTATCTGCACGCCGACGACCGCGCCTTCGTCACACGTCCTCATCCCGCCATCGTGCACTGGACCGGCGAGAGCCATCGCATCTCCGATGACGTGCTGCTGCTGCGCACCGGCGGCCACTTCGCCGGCGCCACCATGCTGCACTATGGGCGTGGTGCGGACGGCAAGGGCGCATTGCTCACCGGGGACATCGCGCAGGTGACGATGGACCGCCGCTTCGTCAGCTTCATGTATTCCTATCCGAATTACATGCCGCTGGGGGCCGCCGCGGTGCGGCGGATCGCGGCCGCCGTCGAGCCGCTCGCCTTCGACCGGATCTACGGAGCCTGGTGGGGCCGCAACATCGCCAGCGGCGCCAAGGCCGCGTTCGCGGCGTCGGTCGCGCGCTATCTGTCGGCCATCGCCTGAGCCGGACCTGCGATCGGATTTATCTTGCCGGCCCCTAATAACTGTACTATAAGTACATTTATTGTTCCTGCCGCAAAACCACGCAGCTGCGGGTCCGGCATGATCGATGCATCGCGGAAGCCGTGGGGTTTTGCGGCCTCCGTGAGCGGGAGCTGAATGCATGACGACGCAGCGCGACTACGAGATTTTTGAGGCCGGCGACGTCCTGCTCCGGTCCGGGACCGTCCTTCCCGCCATGAAGCTCGCCTACAAGACCTACGGCACGCTGAGTCCCGCCCGGGACAACGTCATCCTCTATCCGACCTCGTTCGGTGCGCAGCACACCGATACGGAATGGCTGATCGGGCCCGACGGCGTACTCGATCCCACGCGTTATTTCATCATCATCCCGAACCTGTTCGGCAACGGCCTCTCGTCCTCGCCGTCGAATACGCCCGCGCCCTTCCCCGCGGTGACCTATCACGACGCCATCGCGGTCCAGCACCGGCTGCTCACCGAACGCTTCGGCATCTCCAAGCTTGCGCTGGTCTATGGCTGGTCGATGGGCGGTATGCAGGCCTATCACTGGGCGGCGCTGCACCCCGACATGGTCGAGCGTGCGGCGGTCGTCTGCGGCAGCGCCCGCTGCGCGCCCTACAATTACGTCTTCCTGGAAAGCGTGAAGGCCGCGCTCACTGCCGATCCAGCCTTCCGCGACGGCCGCTTCGCCGAAAGACCCGTCGCCGGCTATCGCGCCATGGGGCGCGTCTATGCCGGCTGGGCGATGTCGCACGGCTTCTATCGCGACGAACTGTGGCGCGAGGCCGGCTTCACATCGCTGGAGGATTATCTCGTCCGCGCCTGGGACGCGACGTTTGCGCGGCGCGACGCCAACGACCTCCTGGCGCAGATCGGGATCTGGCAGAATGGCGACGTCAGCCGCTGCCCGACATTCGCGGGTGATTTCGACCGGGCGCTGGCGGCGATCAAGGCGCACATGTTGCTGATGCCGGGCGCGACCGATCGCTACTTCGACGTTCGCGACAACGAGGACGAACTCGTTCGGCTCGTCAGCGCGAAATCGGCCGTGCTGCATCCGATCCCATCGCTGCATGGTCATCGCGCCGGCAACCCCGTCAACAATCCGCGCGACCAGGCCTTCATCAAGGCCGAGATCGCCGCGCTTCTCAGCAAGTAAGGCAGGCACCGATCATGAGCGACGCGACCGTTTCAGAACCCGGGCATCGCCTGAAGCCGCTGACGCCGGCCATGCTGCGCGAATTGTCGGTTCGCTCCAATATCAGGGGTGCGGCGCAGAGCCTTGGCCATTACGGCGTGATCCTGCTGGTGGGCGCGTTGATCTGGAAGGTATCGTCGACATGGGGCGTGCTCTGGGCGCTGCCGCTGGTGGTGGTGCAGGGCTATGTCGTCGCCTTCCTGTTCATGGCGGTGCACGAGACCGCGCACAAGACCGCGTTCAGGAGCCGCGGCCTCAATCTCGCTGTGGGCTATCTCTCGGCCTTCATCATCGGACTGCCTTACGAATATTACTGCCTGTTTCACTGGGACCATCACCGTTACACGCAGGATCCCGAAAGGGATCCCGAGCTGATCGTCGGGGTGAAGCCGGCATCCGACACGCAGCTCGCGCTGGCCTATAGCGGCCTGCTCCAGGTCGCCGGCCGGCTGCGGCTGATGCTCGTCCATGCGCTCACCGGTAAGGTCACCGTGCCCTGGATTCCCGAGAACAAGCGCGCCGTCATCGTGACGGAGGCGCGGATCCATGTGGCCCTCTATGCGCTGCTGCTCGCGCTCTCACTCTGGTTTTCGTCGGCGCTGCTGCTCTGGGTCTGGATCGTGCCGCTGGTCATCGGGCAGTTCTTCCTGCGGCCCTACCTCTACGCCGAGCATACCGGCTGCGACCACACCCGCAGCGCCTTCCACAACACCCGCACCACCTACACCGGCGCGGTCGTCAAATGGTTCGCGTGGAACATGCCCTACCATGTCGAGCACCACGCCTATCCCTCGATCCCCTTTCACGCGTTGCCGAAGCTGAACGAGATCGTCGACGGCGAGATCGTGCATCGCGGTCGCGGCTACATCAGGACGACGCGGGAGACCTGGGCCTGGTTTCGGCGGCAGCGGCAGGCCGGCTAGTCAGACGCAAAGGCCCCGATCGCTTGGCGATCGGGGCTTTGCTGCGAGGCAAGATATCAGTAGATCCCGTAGGCGCAGACATTCACGACGCGCACGCGCAGGCCATGACGGGTGCGGACGAGGCGCTCCTGGTAGCAGTTGCTGACGCCCGTGTTGAGGTAGATACCGCCAACGCCCCAGCCGGGACCCCAGTGGTGATGACCGTGATGGTGATGGAAGCCGCCCGCCGAGGCCGCGGTGGGCGCGAGGGCGGCAACACCGAGCGAGCCGGCAGCGATCAGACCGAGAGCAAGCTTACGAAACATCTTCATTCTCCATTTGGCGCAGGGGCCATTGTTGTGTCCCTGCATCTCGGTCGGGATGAGATGCGATCGCGTTCACACGGGATGCGGAGAATCGTGTTTCAGGATTGTTTCGTGGGCTGCGACAAAGTGTGCTGCCGTCGGGCTTTTCGCACCGCGCGATAGCGCGCAGCCATCGCCTGCGTCATCTCCGCCATCTTGTCGCGGAGATCGGCGGGCTCCAGCACTTCGGCCTCGGGGCCGAGCCGCAGCAATTCGGCCGCGGCATGCCACGACGTCTTGCCGACCGGGATTCGCGCGATGCGCCAGCCATCGGCATCCATGGTCTCTTCAAGCTGCGTGCGTGCCTTGACATAGGGTTGGCTCAGCGCGTCGAGCAGTTTGACGCCGAACGACGACAGCCGCACGATCGCGACATTGGGATGCATCTCGGCTTCCAGGCGCAGCGTCGCGGCCTGCCAATAGGCGCCGAGATCGAAGCTGGCGGGCCTGTCGAAGCGGTCGTCGAGCGCCGTGCAGTCGAGCACGCGCGCGACGCGATAGGTGCGCACGCTGCCGTCGACCTGGCCGGCGAGATACCAGCTGCCGCCCTTCAGCACGAGGCCGAGCGGCGCAACGCGGCGTTGCTTCTCCGCGCGCCAGCTCTGGTAGCGGATCTTGATCAGCGTCCCGCGCAGCACGGCGGCGGCGATGGCGCGCAGGTGCTTTGGGGCTTCCGCCTCGCCGAACCAGCCCGGTGCGTCCAGATGAAAACGCTCCTGCATCCGGCCCGCGTCTTCGCGCAGCGTCTCGGGTAGGGCAGCCATCAGCTTGTTCTGCGCGGCGATCATCGCGGCGTCGAGCCCGAGCGCCGCCGCAGGGCCGGGCAATCCCGCCAGGAACAGCGCGCCCGCCTCGCTCTGCGACAGGCCGTTCAGCCGCACGCGATAGCCGTCGAGCAGGCGATAGCCGCCTTCGGCGCCGCGGTCGGAGTAAACGGGAACGCCGGACGCCGCGAGCGCGTCGATGTCGCGATAGATCGTACGCACCGAGACTTCGCAGGCCTCCGCGAGCGCGGGCGCAGTGACCCGTCCCCTGGCCTGAAGGGTGGTGAGGATCGACAGCATCCGGCTCGCGCGCATGATCCCTTAAACCATACCTGACAGAAGATGTCAGGTATGGTCCGCTACAAGCAGCCCCGCGCCAGCCGGCCAGAGGGAGACTGCCATGACCGATCCGAACCGCATCACGCTGTATTATTCGCCGCAGACGCGCGCCACCGGCACGCGGGTGCTGCTGGAGGAGCTGGGCGCTCCTTACGATCTCCACGTTCTCAACATGAAGGCCGGCGAGCAGCGCATGCCCGCCTATCTCGCCATCAACCCGCTCGGCAAGGTACCGGCGATCCGCCAGGGCGAGGCGCTGGTGACGGAGCAGGTCGCCATCACGATCTATCTCGCCGACCTGTTTCCGCAAGCCGGCCTCACGCCCGCCCTGAACGATCCGCTGCGCGGTCCCTATCTGCGCTGGATTGCATATTACGGATCGTCGTTCGAGCCGGCCCTGATCGACAAGTTCATGCAGCGGGAGCCGGCGCCGATCACGCAATCGCCCTATGCCGATTACGACACCATGCTGGGCGCGCTCGAGGCACAGCTGTCGAAGGGCCCGTATCTGCTCGGCGAGCGCATGACGGCCGCCGACGTGTTGTGGGGCGTCGCCTTCAGCTGGACCATGATGTTCGGCATCGTGCCGAAGAAGGACGTGTTCGTCCGTTATGCCGAACGCATGACGGCGCGGCCGGCGTTCCAGCGTATCACGGCAGCCGACGCCGAGATGGCGGCGCAACATGCGGCTGCGGCTGGAGTGTGAGGCGCGCGCTCGTGCACACCAACCGATCCCTCAGAACCGCGGTGCCCGCTTCTCCGCAAACGCCTTGATGCCTTCCCTGATCTCGTCACCGCGCATGCTGTCGCGGTGGCGTTGGTCGGCGGCGGCTTCATCGAGCTTGCCGCGGGCGAACTCGTTGATGGCGCGCTTCATGCCGCGCATCGCCTGCGGGGCGTTGCCGGCGAGGACACCAGCGAGCTTGTCGATTTCCTCGTCGAGGGATTCCACCGGCACCATCGCGGTGAGATAGCCGATGCGCAGCATCTCCGGCGCGCCGATCTTCTGTGCGGTCAGGAACAGTTTCTTCGCATTGTCCACGCCGAGACGCGTCACGTAGCGTTTGATACCGCTCGGGTAATAATGCAGCCCAAGCCGCGCCGCCGGCATGAACATTTCCGCGGTATCGACGCCGATCCGGAAATCGCAGGCGAGCGCGAGGTCGGTCGCGCCGCCATAGACGCCGCCGTTGAGCCGGCAGATGGTCGGTACGCCCAAATCCTCCAGCCGGTTGACGACCACCTCGAAAGCCGAGCCCGCGCTCTGCTGCTCGCTCGCGCTGACCGCGCGCTCCGCCACCGAGTTGAGATCGTAGCCCGCGGAGAAGGCACGCCCGGTGCCGGTCAAGACCAGCACGCGAATATCGGGATCGGCCTCGACCCGGTCGAACAGTCTCGTCAGCTCGCCGAGATCCTCCGCCTGGAGCCGGTTGAGATGTTTCGGTCGATTGAGGCGGATGGTGGCGCGTGCGCCGGTGATCTCGATCAGGGGGCCGGTGGCTGCCTCGGCGGTGTCCGACATTCTTGTCTCCATTGTCGGCGCCAAAGTGCCCGCCCGGGCGGAGACCGTCAACGACGGTGCGGGCTGTTTCATCCAGACGGCTGGCTAACGGATAGGGGCGGGAAGTCTTGGTGTCGTGCCCCGGACGCGGCACAGCACGTCGTGATGCGCCGCAGAGCCGGGACACGAGAGCGGCTTGCCCAACCCGGTGGATCAGGCGCTCTGGGCGGTCTTCACCGCCACGACATTGCTGTCGTCCGGCTGGGCCGGGCCAACGTCGCGCACCGTCTTGTCGGCTTCGCCGGCATGACGTTTCAGATAGTCGCGGCGCATGCCGATCTCGTCGCGGACGAATTCGTAGCCGAGCTTGAAGGTGTCGAGCCCGTCGGTACTGATCGTGCCGTCTCTGAGGCCGACAACAGCGCCGCGCAAGATGGCCTCCAGCTCGTCCTGGAGACATTCGAGCTGGTCCAGCGAGTGGGCATGCTCGATCCGCTCGCCGATGTCGAGGATGGCGGTGGAGAGCTCGCTGGCCTTCTCCGGCGCGATCCTTGTGATCTTGGCGTAGATCGCCGCGAAGATCGAACCGATGATGCTGAGCGCGGCAAGGCCCACATACATCAGGTCGCTGTACTTATCGATGAACGTCTTGGTGTCGTCGTTGATGTAATCGGCGGCGCCCCGGTGCGCGATCACGAACGCATCCTTCTCGACGGACGCGGGTTCTATCCTGGTGGCGAAGCCGTTGTCGAGGCCGAGCGCGGACTTGTTCTCGTAGATGATACGCGCGAGCTCGCCTGCCGTCGTCGGGGACATTCTCGATTGTGCGACCAGGAGCCATTCGAGCCCGATCGTGTCGAGATCATCGTCGGGAATTTGCGGCGATGTCGACAACGTGCCTGCCGTCAGTGTCTCGCTGGAGATGCCCGGGAATTTGCGGGCCAGCATCTTCGCTTCGTCGATCGCGTTCAGCGTGAAGCCGCCGCGTCTGGCGACTTGCTCATAGGATTTGTCCCTGACGGCCCTGGAGGCGTGGACAACGGCGACCACCGCGCCAAAGCCGTTCGGCGGGGCAAACAGCCTGTCGAGCGTTGCGCCCTGCGGCGCCATCTGGACCCTCGCAGCCTCGGGGCCGTCCGGGACCTCGAGGATGCTGCGGACGAAGGCGAGCGAGGCTTCGTTCTCGGCGACGACCGCGACTTTCTTCTTCCCGAGCTCGGAGAGGGACTTGATCTTCCTGTTGCCGGGCCCGAGCAGCAGCACGAGATCATGCTCGAGGATCGCGAGCGTGCGCGCGCGCAGCGGCACTTTGGAGTCGCTGCGCAGGACGGCGAGGTCAGCCTGCTTGCGGTCGAATTGGGCGAGCGCCCTGGCGTTGTCCGCGTTGTTGACGATCTCGATCCGGACGCGGGAGGCGTTGTCCTCCAGCACAGTGGCGAGCTTGGCCGCGAACAGTGCCTCGTCACTGTTGGGAGCGCCGACGGCGAAGGTCAGCGTCTCCGAATTGTGCAGCAAGGCGCGACCGCCCCAGACGGTGGCGAGCGACAACAGCAGGGTCAGCACGACGTAGAGGAAAACCTGCTGCTGGTTTGTCTTGATCACCTTGGGGCGCCGGGGCGGCGGTTCGGTCGGCGATGAGGTGGGGCCTTCAGTACTCATGGCAGCACCTGGCCTTAATCTCGGATGGCGGTCGGCTCGCGGCGGGCGCCCTGCAGTTCGTAAATGTCTGAAAAAAGAAAGATATTCTCTGTCGCCGATGATAGCGCGACGGTAACAGAACGCAAATTTCGAGCCGGAGGTAACCGGACGCGACACGTCCGCGGCGATCGGGCATCCTATCACCAGTTAGCCACACTTGGCGATTTTCCGGTTCCCCCGGCTGCATTCCGCCGCGGGAAATGTCATAAATCGCGCGTCCCGGCGATTTGACCGGTCCAAGAAGAAGTTGCGCTGAACGCTCCAATTCTTCTCGTCACGTCAATGAGGGCGTCAGCTTGTCGTTTCCACCCATGTCATCGGCGATTCCGGTTGAAGCGCTCATTGGCTGGATGTTGCTGCTCACCTTCAAGCACATCATCGCCGATTTTGTTCTCCAGACCGCCTGGATGGCGCACGGCAAGGACCAGAAGCATGGCTGGGCCCTGCCGCTTCTGGTGCACTGCCTGATCCACCTTGCCGTTGCGCTGCCGCTGATCCTGGTCGTGGCGCCGAGATTCTGGTTCGTGGCGCTGATCGACTTCGCGATCCACATCACGATCGACCGCGCCAAGGGGTTCGTCTCCGCCAATTTCGGCGTCGACCTTGCGCACCCCTGGTTCTGGACCCTGATCGGCGTCGACCAGGCGCTGCATCACCTGACCGGCTTCGGCCTCTCCATCTTCATGGCGGCGAACTGAGAGGCGCGGCCTCGATGCGGGGGCAATCCCTGGTCGATATAGAAGATCGTCATGCCCGGGCTTGTCCCGGGCATCCACGTTCTCAGTGCCGCTCAGCCTTCCGTGGAAGGCCGGGACAAGCCCGGCCATGACGCTGTTGCTGCAGTTTCGTCCATACCGCCGCCTCTGATTCGCGGCCGGGGCGCAATCACCCCGGGTGACTACCGCCCCGTGTGGTTAACCTTTCGTTAGAGAATTGCGCTGCATCTTCCTGACACGAGGGGAGAACTGCAATGTTTTCAAGCCGCGACACCTTTGAAAGCGATTTCTGCCCGGTCCGCGACGAGCTCCTTGGCGAAATGTATCGCGCCAGCGAGAGTGGGCTGCCGAGGCTGGTTGAGAGTGTTGCCCCTGACGCGCGCGCCAGGCTGGCGCTGTTCTGCTATCGCCGCAGCCATTTGCATTCGCTGGCGGTCGCGATCGCAGCAAGCTGCAGCGAGCGCGACCTGGTCGAGAACGGTGGCCGCGTCGGCTCGACGCTCTATGCGCTGTCGCGGGAACGCTCGACCAAATCCTCGCCGTCGCTGTCGGGCGGGCGCAAGCCGATCACGCTGTCGACCAAGCCGCTCTCGGTGCTCGCACCGCTCGATGACGAGCTCGACGACGAAATCGGCGAAGCGGTGCCCGCCTAAGCGGCCTCTATCATCGGCAAGCCGAACTTCCGCCGCGCCATCGCGCATTCGGCGTCGCCCGGCATGCAGGTGCGGCACACCTCCGGCCGCACGTCGTAGATGCCGCAGGCCGTCATCTGTCCGATCTCTCCCTGCAGGGCCGAGCAGCGATCACCCTCGCAGCGCATGCCGGACTGGCGCGCATTGACCAGCCCTTCGGGAATCGCGGCAAGTTCCTCGTCGCTCTCGATCGAGAAGCGCGGCCAGTTTTGCGAATAGCCGCAGCAGGCGCCGCAACCCTGGCAACAGCTCGACAGGTCGATCTCTTCCATCGTCCTCACGTGTCCTTTGGCGGACCCCAGACCAGGCTCTGCCGCCATCTTGCGCGCAGCACGTCGCGCCGTTCCGGATATTTCTCGTCGAGATAGGTCGCCTCGACCACGCGGTCGGTGCGGAAGCTGCGGAAGTCGCCGCGCAGCTCGCACCAGGCCGCCAGCAGCCGGACTGCTTCGAGATAGCCGACCGAAATCGGCCAGATCACGCGCTCGCTGGGACGACCCTGCTCGTCGCGATAGCGTAGCACGATCTTCCTGCCTTCGTGGATCTGGGTTCGGGTGCGCGCCATGTCCAGGCGGTCCGGTTCCCTGTTCCAGCTCGGCCGCGCCCGGCTCGCCGGCTCCAGCACGAAAGGCCGCAGGCGCTCAGGCACAGTGTCGGCGATCTTGGCCATCAAGTCTTCAGCCGCACGCGCCAGCGTGGAATCGGCGTGGCCCGCGACCCATTGCGCGCCCAGCACCGCCGCCTCGATCTCGTCGGGTGTCAGCATGAGCGGCGGGAGGTCAAAGCCTTTCTCCAGAATGTAACCCATGCCGGCTTCGCCGCGGATCGGCACGCGCTGGCCGATCAGCGTCGCGATGTCGCGATAGATCGTGCGCTTCGAGGTCTCGAGCTCGGCCGCGATCGCGTCCGCCGTCAGCGGCTTCCGCGTACGCCTCAGCACCTGGATGATTTGAAACAGCCGGTCGGCGCGTCTCATGACAGGTCCCTTGTCGCTGCTTTTTTCCCGGTGGTCTTTTTCAGAAGGCGGCGGGCGGCTGCTGACAGGATGTTGGCAGCAGGGGAGTTCTATACCGGGACAACACATCGACTGAAGAGGATTTGTCCATGATCATTCCAACCCATTTCGGCCCGGCCGGCCCGTTGTGGCGGAGCCAGCCTTTCCAGGTCCAGGCGTGGCAGGCCTGGGCATTCCGCCGCCTCGTTTCGCTTGATGTCACGGTCGTCGACCTCCGCTTTGCGCTCGCGACTGCCGTGACGCGTTCGCTGATCCATGCCGCGGATGCGCTGGTCCGCCACGTGATGGGCCGCGCCTGGCGAGGGGCGCGCTTCGCAGAAGATATCACGGCTGCTGCCACCATGGTGGCAGCAGCCGGCCGCTAGGTTCCGTCAATTCATTCGACAGGTTCAGGAGAGCCCGCATGATCACGCTTTACGGCTTTGGCGCCGGCTTCGGCCTGCCGGAAATCAGCCCCTTCGTCACCAAGACCGAGGTGCAGCTCAAGATGGCGGGGCTGCCTTACCGGAAGGAGCGGGCGATGCCGCCCGCGTCCCCCAAGGGGCAGCTACCTTTCATCGACGACGGCGGCGAGGCGGTGGCCGATTCCACCTTCATCCGCGCCCATATCGAGCGCCGCTACGGCTTCGATTTCGATGCCGGGCTCTCCTTGGCCGAGCGTGCGCAGGCCTGGGCCTTCGAGCGCATGATCGAGCATCACGTCTACTGGGCGCTGGTCGGCGCACGCTGGGTCGATCCGGTCAATTTCGCCAAGGGGCCGGCGCATTTCTTCGACGGCGCGCCGGAGCACAATCGCGAGAAGCTGCGCGAGGATGCGCAATTCCGCGTCGCCGAGAATTATCTGCTCTCCGGCCTCGGCCGCCATGCGCCGGACGACGACGTCGATCTCGCGGTGCGCTCGCTGTTCGCGCTGTCGGTGCAGCTGGGCGACAAGGCGTACCTGATGGGCAGCAAGCCCTGCGGCGTCGATGCCACTGCGTTCGGCATGCTCGCCGGCGTTCTCTCGCCGTTCTTCGAATCGGCTTTGCGCGAGCGCGCCGAGGGATTTCCAAACCTCACCGCCTATGTCGATCGCATGATGGACAGTTATTATCCGGAGTTCGCCTGGACCCCGCTGCGGCAGGCGGCGTAGCCGCGGTGCATCGGCAGATTCGGTGTTACCTCTCCCGCTTGCGGGAGAGGTCGGCGCTAAGCGCCGGGTGAGGGTTTTCTCCTCTGGGGGATTGTCTCTGCACGCCTCGGACAGTCCCAACGCGGAGGCACCCTCTCCCCAACCCTCTCCCGCAAGCGAGAGCTTTGCATATTCGCGAATCTGCGATTCCCTAGACCGCTGAGGGAGGACGGGAATGGCCTATCGACAGGTTGGACAACCGAGCTTTGCGGACGCGCTGGTGTCGCGACGGGGAAAAGGCAATCCGGTGCTGAGACGGATTGGGGACTTGGTCGATTGGGCAGCGGTAGGGGGCGTGCTAGGCGGTCTGCCGGAACCGGAGCGTGGGGCGCCGGCCTATCCGCGGCTGGTGATGTTCAAGGCGCTGTTGCTGCAGCAATGGTACGGGCTGTCCGATCCGGAGCTTGAAGAGGCGCTTGATGACCGCGCCTCATTCCGCGATTTCTGCGGCTTTGTGCTCGGCGATGAGACACCCGATCACGCCACGATCTGGCGCTTCCGCGACAGTTTGCAGCGGGCCGGCCTGGACGAGAGGCTGTTCGGTGAGATCCTGCGCCAGATCGATGCGCATGGGCTGGTGGTGCGGCGGGGTACACTAATCGACGCGAGCCTGATCCCGGCGGCGGTGAAGCCGCCGAAGCCACCAGAGGAGCCGCAGCCCCCCGGCCCGGACGGTCGGGCGCCGAGCAAACTGGTCAACAGCAAGCGCGATCCGGATGCGCGATGGACCAAGAAGGGCGGCAAACGATACTTCGGCTACAAGGCCCATGTTGGCATCGACCAGGGCTCGGCAATCATCCGCCGCAGCAAGCTGACCGATGCTGCGGTCAACGATACGGTGCCCGCCGACGAGTTGGTCTGTGGTGATGAGAAGGCGGTCTATGCCGACCAGGCCTATGACAAGCACGAGCGCCGTAGCGGCCTGCGCGCGCGAGGCATCAAGCCGCGGCTGATGTTCCGGCCCAACAAGCATCATCCGCTGACCGCGCGGCAGAAGCGCTTCAACGGTGCCGTGGGAAAGCGCCGCGCACCGGTCGAGCAGGTCTTCGCGCGCCTCAAGGGCAGCTACCGCTGGGCGCGCGCCCGCTATCTGGGCTGGGCGCGCAACCAGACGCATCTGCGCCTGATCTGCCTGGCAATGAATCTCAAACGATGGGTGGCGTTGTCTCCTGCGGGAGTTGCCGCATGACCGCCCAACCCAATCAGTCGACCACGAAAGCGCAAACCTTCGATGCCGCCGACGTCCAACGCTACGCAAAAAACGCCCAACAGCGGCAATCACTCCCCCGCGTCCAATTAAGCAAAGCTCTCGCAAGCGGGAGAGGGGGCGCAGCAACGCTCGTAGCCGCAACTCGACCCACACATGAAAAGAGCCGGCCCGATGGGCCGGCTCTCGTCGTCTCGGATCTTTCGCCGCGCCTACTTCACCAGCGAGTACTTGCCGTCCTTCACCGTGAGCAGGATGCGCGAGCGCTCGTCGAGGCCGTAGCGGTCCTTTTCGGTGAAGTTGTAGACGCCCTGGCTCGCCGCGAGCTCTTTCTCCGTCAGCAGCGCCTGGCGAATGGCTTCGCGGAATTCCGGCGTGCCGGGTTTTGCGGTTTTCAGCGCCGTCGGGATCACGCGCTTGAGGATTTCGAACGCGTCGTAGGAATGGCCGGCGAACTGGCTGCGGCTGTTCGGACCATATTTGGCTTCATAGGCCGAGTTCAGCGCGAGGCCCGGCTTCTTGGTCAGCGCGCTATCCGGCTGGTCCTCGGGGTCCATCACAGGGCCCGAGGCCATCAGCACGCCTTCCGCCGCTTTGCCGGCGATGCGGATGAAGTCCATGCTGGCAGCGCCGTGGGTCTGGTAGATCAGGCCCTTGTAGCCGCGTTCGCGCAGCTCGGTCTGCGGCAGCGCGGCCGCGGTGCCGGACGCGCCGACCAGGATCGCGTCCGGATTGGCGGCGACCAGCTTCAGCACCTGTCCGGTCACCGATGTGTCCGGACGGGCAAAGCGCTCCTCGTCGACGATGGTCATGCCCATCGGCACGGCCTGGGCCTTGAGGTCGTTGAACCAGAGGTCGCCGTAGGAATCGGAATAGCCGATATAGCCGAGCGTCTTCACGCCCTTGGACTTCATGTGATCGTACAGCACCTTGCCCACGATCGGGATCGGCTGCGGCATCGCGACCGACCACTTCATGCGCTCGGGCGTGATCGGGAACGGCGCGAGGCCGAAATGCGGGATGCCGGCCTCGTTGGCGACGTTGGAGACCGCGATGGTCGGCGGCGTCAGGGCCGAGCCCATGATGATGTCGGCCTTGGACTCGGTCACGAAGCGGCGGGCGTTGGTGGTCGCGGTGGTGGGATCGCCGCCGTCGTCGAGCACGATCACCTTCAGCGGCACGCCGCCGATCTCCTTCGGCACGAACTCCAGCGCGTTGCGCTCGGGAATGCCGAGGGCTGCGCCCGGGCCGGTCGTGGTGGTGGTGATGCCGATGGTGATTTCGCTGGTCTGGGCCAGCGCAGGCAATGCCGGCAGCGCCAGCGCGGCCGCAGTGATGGCAGCGGTCAAATAAGAACGTTTCATCTATTCCTCCCTTGACGTGTTTCTTTGAAAGCAGAAATCGGGGGGTAATTCAGCCCCCTCTTTTGGCGATGCGGCGATTTAGCTCCGGGCTCTAGCTCCCCGTGAATTTGGCTACCATTTCCGCCGGAAACGGTGCCGATTTCAGCTTGTCGGGGTTAACGGGGTCGCGGCCGACAAGGACGCGGGTCTCGAACCCCTCGATCGCCAGCGCCTCGCCCTTGTAGACGTTGTGCTTCACCTCGAAGCTCGAGCGCTTGATGCTCTCGATCTTTGTTTCGATGGTGATCCAGTCGCCATAGGTCGAGGGGATGTAGAACTTGGCCCGCGTATCGACCATGGGAATACCCACCAGGCCGTATTTCCGGACCAGGTCCTGCTTGGAGAAGCCGGCGACCTCGAACAGGGTCGAGGTCGAATCGTCGAACATCGCGAAATAGCGCGGGTAATAGACGATGTTGGCGGGGTCGCAATCGCCCCACTGGATCTGGACCTCGCGCCGGTTCACGAACATGGGCAGCGCCTTATTTCGGCGCCATGCGCAGCGAGCCGTCGAGGCGCACCACTTCGCCGTTCAGGTAGGCGTTCTCGACCATGTGCAGCGCGAGCGCGGCGAACTCGTCGGCATTGCCGAGCCGGCGCGGGAAGGGGATCGCTGCGGCGAGCGAGTCCTGGGCTTCCTGCGGCAGGTTGGCCAGCAGCGGCGTGAGGAACAGGCCGGGCGCGATCGTCAGCACGCGGACGCCGAACTGCGCGAGCTCGCGAGCGATCGGCAGCGTCATGCCGACGATGCCGCCCTTGGACGCCGAATAGGCCGACTGGCCGATCTGGCCGTCATAGGCGGCGACCGAAGCGGTGTTGATGATGACGCCGCGCTCGCCGGTCGCCTGCGGCTCGAGCTTGGACATCTCGGTCGCGGCAAGGCGCAGCATGTTGAAGGTGCCGATCAAATTGACCTTGATCACCTTGTCGAAATCGGCGAGCGCCATCGGGCCGTCGCGGCCGACCACGCGCTTGGCAACGCCGATGCCGGCGCAATTGACCAGCACGCGGGCCGGGCCGTGGGCCTTCGTCGCCTGCGCGATCGCGGCTTCAGCGGAGGCGGCATCGGAGACGTCGCAGGTCACGGCGACGCCCTTGATCTCGGCGGCGACGGTTTCCGCGAGCTTGGCATTGAGATCGAACACCGCGACCTTGGCGCCCTGCGCTGCCAGTTTTCGCGCAGTGGCAGCGCCAAGCCCCGATGCGCCGCCGGTCACGATGGCTGCCTGATCCTTCAACAACATGGCGTTCTCCTTTGGCGATGATTTCTCAAGCGACCGATATCACACGGTTCGACGGATTGGCAGCGTAGAGCTCCTCGATCAGCTCGCCGCGATGCTCCAGCACCGCGCGCTGATTGATCGAGCCCTTGTCGGTGACCTCGCCCTTGTCGATCGACAGCGGCGTGTCCATCAGGATTGCGCGCGTGATCCGTGTCGAGGAGCCCGTAGCCTGGCTTAGGAAACGGGTCAGGCGCTCGCGAAACGCCTCGCGCACCAGGCGGTCGCGCGTGGCGACGACGAGATCGTCGGTCGGCAGCGTCGGGTTGATCAGCCGGCAGCCGTCGAGATCGAGCACGACCAGCGCGGAAATCTCGTCGCGGTTGATGCCGGCGATGACGACGTCGCGCACCAGCGGCGCGCAGGCCGCAACGAAGCGCGCCCGCAGCGGGCCGACGCTGACCCAGGTACCGCTGGCGAGCTTGAAATCCTCGCCGATGCGCCCGTCGAAGTCGAAGCCGGCGTTGAGATCATCAGGATCGGCCGGCTTGAGCGCATCGCCGAGCTTGTAGAAGCCTTCCTCGTCGAACGATTTCGCCGTGATGTCGGGCTGGCGCCAGTAGCCGGGCATCACGTTCGGCCCCTTGCAGCGGACCTCCAGCTTGCCGTTGTTCGGCACAAGCTTGGCGTCGTTGCCCGAGACCGGCAGGCCGACATGGCCGGAGCGGCTGGTGCGCGGATTGACCGACATGAAGAACGGCGCAGTCTCGGTCGCGCCGAGGCCCGTCAACATCGGCACGCGGTAACCCTTTTCCTTCACCGCGAGCTCGTCGAGGCTGTCCCAGACGAAGGGCGACAGCGCTGCGCCCGAGAAGAACATCGCGTGCAGCCGGTCGAAGAACTTTGCGCGCAGGCCCTGATCGTCGCGCAAATACGGCAGCAGCGACTCGTAGCCCTTGGGCACGTTGAAATACACTGTCGGCGAAATCTCCTGGAGATTGCGCACGGTCTCCTCGATGCCGCCGGGCATCGGCTTGCCGGCGTCCAGATACATCGAGCCGCCGTTGTAGAGCGTCAGTCCGATATTGTGGTTGCCGCCGAAGGTGTGGTTCCAGGGCAGCCAGTCGATGATAACCGGCGGCTCGTCCTTCAGGAAGGCGAGCGTCTCGCGCAGCATCACCTGGTTGGCGCAGATCATGCGCTGGGTGTTGATGACGGCCTTGGGGTTTCCGGTCGAGCCCGAGGTCAGCAGGAATTTTGCGATCGTGTCGGGTCCGATCCTGCCGTGGACGTCGTCGAGATCGCTGCGGAGCGGCGTTGCCATGAGGTCGGCGAGCAGGGTGACGTCGCGGCCCGGCACGTGGCCATAGGACGCGGCGATCTCGGTGCCGAGCGAGACATTGGCGGCGAGCGCATCGGCGAACTTGTCGGCATCCTCGGCGAAGACGAGGCCGGGCGTCAGCAACTTCATCAGATAGGACAGCTTGCCGTAATCCTTCGACACCAGCGAATAGGCCGGCGACACCGGGCAGAATGGAACGCCCGCATAGAACGCGCCGAAGGCGAGCAGGGCATGGTCGATCGAATTGCCGGAGAGGATGACGACCGGGCGCTCTGCGGACAATCCGCGCGCAATCAGGCTTGATGCGATGTGCCGGCTCGCGGTGAGCAGCTCGGCGTAGGTGATCTTGCGCCAGGAGCGGCCGCCTTCGCGCTCGGCCATGAAGACGCGGTCCGGCGTCGTCGTCGCCCAGTGATGCAGGCGGTCGGTGATGCGGACGGGATAGTCGCCGAGCGGCTGCTTCGGCCTGAGGTAGATCGTGCCGTCGTCGCGGCGCTCGACGTTGACGGCGGGATCGCCGAACGAGATCGGCCGCAGCGGGAAAGTGCTCGCGCCGCGCTCCGTGCTGGAAGAGGACGGCTGTGCGCTCATGACTTCGGCTTTACCTTCGCGGTCTTGTGTTCGAGGAACTCGCGGATCCGGCGCTTGGCCTCCTTGTCGCTCTGCGCGACGGTGGCCATCAGCGATTCCATCAACAGACCCGTCTGCGGATTGGCCTCCGCGATCATCGGCAGCGCCTGGAGCACGGCGAAGTTGGTCAGCGGCGCGTTGGAGGCGATCTTGGTCGCAAGCTCCAGCGCCTTGCCGAGCCCGTTGCCGGCCTCCGTCAGATATTGCGCGAAGCCGTAGGATGCGCCCTCGGTCGCGCTATAGACGCGCCCGGTCAGCATCATGTCCATCATCCGGGCGACGCCGATCAGGCGCGGCAGCCGCACCGAGCCGCCGCCGCCGACGAAGATGCCGCGTTGTCCCTCCGGCAGCGCGAAATAGGTCGAGGGCTCGGCGACGCGGATATGCGCGGCGCAGGCAAGCTCGAGCCCGCCGCCGATCACGGCGCCCCGGAGCGCCGCGATGACGGGCACGCGGCTGTACTGGATGCGGTCGAACACCCGGTGCCACATCTGTGAATGGAGCAGGCCGCCGGTCGCGTCGTGCTCGGTCAGTTCGGAGAGGTCGAGACCTGAGGAAAAGTGGTCGCCAATGCCGTGGATCACCACCGCCCCGATGTCCTCGGGCAGGGAAGCAAAACACTCGCCGATTTCCAGGATGATGCCGTCATTGAGCGCATTGCGCTTGGCCGGCCGGTTCAGACCCACGGTCAGAACCCGGTCCGCCCGCTCGATCTTCAACAGCCCGGAGCTGCCCGCGTTGGCGGTGTCGGCGTTTCCCTGTGTCATTTGCGTCCTTATCAGAATAGTTATGTTGTATAACGAATTTTTTGGGAGTCAAGGAGGGCGGGATGATATCACCCCCGGGCAGGGATTGGATTGCCGGGGCCTGACCCGGCGGTCAGAGGCTTCGGGGAGCATTTGACATGTTGCTGTTGCCGAACCCTCCGTCATTGCGAGCGCAGCGGCGCAGCGAAGCAATCCAGAATCTTTCCCTGGAGGGACTCTGGATTGCTTCGCTGCGCTCGCAATGACGAGGTGGCAGCTTTCTCACATCACCTGGTGCACGTCGATCACCACGCGGTCCGCATGGCGCGCGGCCGAGCCGACGAAGATGTGCTCCATCAGCCAGCGATACTTGTCATGCCCGGTCTCGAATTTCGGCACGGTGCGGAAATAGATCAGCTTGGGATCGACCGGCTCGCCGCGCTTGAGCTTCTGCAGGAGCTCGACCGGCCCGAAGCGCATGCCTTTGTTCTCGACATAGATAACTGCGCCGTCGTCGGTCGAGAACGCGTATTTCGCTTCGAGATCGATCAGCTCGTTGGGGCGGATGGTCTGGAAGTCGGCGCCGAAGGGGAGCACCTTTCCGGTGACCGCGCCATTCACCTCGCCGCCGATGATCGGGATGATGCGGCGAACGCCGATGCCGGTCTCGCCGGCGGTGACGACCTCGCCGATCCGCGCGGTGATGGTGAAGACGTATTTGGTTTCGAGGGTAGGGGTGGTCATCGCTTATCTCCAATCTATCGCGCCAGTCTCTTCCCTTCTCCCCTTGTGGGAGAAGGTGGCGCGAAGCGCCGGATGAGGGGTCTCTCTCCCCGAGCGAGCGTGTGGAGAGAGACCCCTCACCCGTCTCGCCGCTTACGCGGCGAGCCACCCTCTCCCACAGGGGGAGAGGGGAAGACAGCTCGCCGTATGGCACGAAATCATATCCGTCTCCTCAATGCGCCATCATGCGCGTCGGCAGCCATGTCGCCAGCAGCGGGAAGGCGATCAGGATCACGAGGCGCACGAGGTCGGTCGCCACGAACGGGATCACGCCCTTGAAGATGGTGGAGAACGACACGTCCTTCACCACGCTTTTTATGACGAAGACGTTCATGCCGACAGGCGGGTGGATCAATCCGAGCTCGACCGTCATGACGATGATGATGCCGAACCAGATCGGGTCGAAGCCGAGATGCATGATCACGGGGAAGATGATCGGGACGGTGAGGATGATCATCGCCATGGCGTCCATCAGGCAGCCGAGCACGAGATACATCACCATGATCAGCGCCAGCACGCCGTAGGGCCCGAGGCCGAGGCCGGTGAGGAATTCCGTGACTTTCTGCGGCGTCTGCGTCACCGTGAGGAAATAGCCGAAGATCAGCGCGCCGATCAGCACGGTGAACACGGCGGCCGCGGTGCGCGTGGCCTGGAGCAGCGAGGCCAGCACCTTCTCGCGGTCGAGGCGGCCGGTCAGCACGCCGATGATGAAGGCGCCGGTGGCGCCGACGCCGCCGGCCTCGGTCGGCGTGAAGCGCGGCAGGAAGGGCAGGCCGTAGAGGCCGCCGATCACGAAGATGAACAGCAGCACCGGCGCCCAGATGTCCTTCAATCCGGCGAAGCGTTCGCGCCACGGTGTCACCTTGCCCTTGGGCAGGAAGTCGGGGCGGAAATAGCCGATCAGGAAGATCGTGATCATGTACATGGTCATCGCGAGCAGGCCCGGGATGATGCCGGCGATGAAGAGTTTTCCGATGTCCTGCTCGGTGATGATGCCGTAGACCGCGAGCACGGTGGAGGGCGGCAGCATCGCGCCCAGCGTGCCGCCGGCCGCGATCACGCCGGTGGCAAAGGATTGCGGATAGCCGAACCGGCGCATCTCAGGATAGGCGACGGCGGAGAAGGTCGCGGCCGTCGCGACCGAGGAGCCGCAGATCGCGGCAAAGCCGCCGCAGGCGCCGACGGTCGCGATGCCGAGGCCGCCGCGCAAATGGCCGACAAAGCCGTTGGCGGCGCGGAACAGCTCGCGGCTCATGCCGGAATTGCTGACGAAGGAGCCCATCAGCAGGAACATCGGAATGACGCCGAACGTGTAGTCGGTCACCGTGCGCATCGAGGTCTGCCCGACCAGCTTCAGCGCCGGCGTGGCGCCGACGAGATAGGAAAAGCCGGAGACGCCGACGAGGCCCATGGCCATGCCGACGGGAACGCGCAGCAGCATCAGGGCAAAGAGGGAAACAAAGCCGATAACGGCGACGGCATCGGTGCTCATGACTACTCCGTCGCCTTGATCTTGGGGTCGTGCATCTCTTCGGGATGGAAGATCAGCCGGTAGGTGCGGATCGCGATCAGCAGCACAGCGCAGACGTCGCCGATCCAGGCGACCGCGAAGAACGGCCATGTCGGCATGTGCAGGTCGAAGGTCTGGACGTTGTCGTTGTAGGTGCCGCGCACCTTGTCGAACAGCGTCCAGGTCTGCACGGTGACGACGAACAGCAGCACCAGCGTCGCGAACACGTCGATCCAGCGCTGATAGCGCGGGCCGACATTGCCCCAGACCAGGTCCACCGTGATGTGAGTGCCGCGATAGGAGGTCGCCGCGATGCCCCAGAAAATGAGGATGCCGAGCAGCATGCGGCCGATGTCGAAACTGTCGGGAATCGAATAGTTCAGCGTGTTGCGCAGCAGCACCGACAGGAAGATGTCGAGCGCGACGATGCCGACGAAGCCGGCCGCGATCCATTCGATCGAGTCGATCACGCGATCCATCCAGGAGCGCTTCATGGGAAGAATCCTATCTAAATCCGGCGAAGCCGGGTTCAGTTTTTCCGCGAGGGAGGTGCACTCCCTCCCCCGCTTGCGGGGGAGGGCTGGGGAGAGGGTGCATCCACAATCGAGAGCCCCAAAGAATCGAGAGCCCCCAAGAGGAGAGAGCCCTCACCCGCGCCTTCGGCGCGACCTCACCCGCAAGCGGGAGAGGTGCAGTGAGCGCGTGGCCGCTGCCGGGCGTCACTCCGCCAGCGCGTTGTACTTCTTCAGCGATGCCTTCAGGTCCGCGAGCGCCGCATCGGGATCGGCGCCGGCCTTCTTGGCATTATCGCTCCAGGTCTTGACCAGCGGCTCGGCGGCCTTCTTCCAGGCGGCGGTCTGCTCGGCCGTGAGCTTGTAGACCTCGTGACTGGACTCCGCCTTCACCTTGTCGATGCCGGCGTCCTCGAACTTGCCCCAGTGCTCGCCGACTGCGCCCGCCATCTCGACCGTGCAATTCTTGTCGATCGCGGCCTTCTGCTTGTCGGACATGGCATTGTACTTGTCCTTGTTGATCACGAACACGAAGGTCGTGGTGTAGAGCGGCGCCTCCATGTCGTATTTGGTCACCTTGTCGATCCCGAACAGCACCAGGGAGCCCCAGGGGAAGGTGACGCCGTCGGCGACGCCGCGCTCGATGATGTCGCGCACTTCGGGCGCGGAGGACTGCACATTGGTGCCGCCGAGCGAAGTGACGAAATTCGCCATGGTGGCGTGTGCGGGGCGGATCTTCAGGCCCTTCACGTCCTCGGGGTTGACGATCTTCTTGGTGCGGGAGTGGAACGAGGAGGGCGAGTGGACGAAGGCGAGACAGTATTTGACGTCCTTCATCTCCTTCTCTGCATATTTGCGATACCAGGCGTCGAGCCCCATCGAGCCGCCCTTGGCGTCCGAGATCAGGAAGGGCAGTTCGCCTGCGCCGATGATGGGGAAGCGGCCGGGCTGATAGCCGGGATTGACATAGGTGACATCGGCGATGCCGTCGCGCGCCATGTCGTAATGGTCGAAGGCCTTGCCGAGCTGCTGGGCCGGAAACACCTTGCCCTTGATGGTGCCGCCGGAATCCTTTTCGACCGCGGCGGCCCAGTCCTCCAGTGATTTCTGCAGCGGATGCGAGGCCGGCACCCAGTGCGAGATCTTCAGATCGAAGGTCTTCTCCTGCGCGAACGCTGGGCTCACGCTTGCTGCCAGCAGCAACGCCAGACAGGCTTTCCTCATCACGCGTCTCTCCCTGTTTTTGACGGCGGGCTTCGATGGCCCGGTCTTGTTAATTAACATGTTATCTAATTGGCCGGCGCGTTCAAGCCGGAAACTGGCGCGCACCTCGCCGCGCCGTCTACATCATCCATGTTGCATGGATTTGTCGCGCTGCGGCGAACGCCCTCCCTTCTTCCCAACCGTTATATGATATAATTATCCTGCACGGAGCGAGGCGACAAGCGACCCGCGACGAAAGCCTACAGGATCGGAAGGAGCAAGTATTGCGGACAAAAGTCGCAATCATCGGAGCCGGGCCGGCCGGGTTGTTGCTCGGGCAACTGCTGCACACATATGGCATCGACAACGTCATCCTGGAGCGGCAGAGCCCGGATTACGTGCTCGGCCGCATCCGCGCCGGCCTTCTGGAGGAAGGAACCGTCGCGCTGCTCGACCAGGTCGGCGCCGGCGCGCGGGCCCATGCCGAAGGCCTGGTGCACGAAGGCATCGAGCTCGCCTTCTCCGGCCGCCGTCACCGCATCGACATGAAGAGCGCGACCGGCAAGACGGTGATGATCTATGGCCAGACCGAGGTCACGCTCGACCTGATGAATGCGAGGAAGGCCGCCGGTCTCATCTCCGTCTACGAGGCCCGGGACGTGCAGCCGCATGATTTCGACGGCAGTCACCCGCGCGTGACCTATGTCAAGGACGGCGTCAGCCACACCATCGATTGCGATTTCATCGCCGGCTGCGACGGTTTCCACGGCGTCAGCCGCGCCAGCGTCCCGTCTTCGGCGATCGAGGAGTTCGAGCGGGTCTATCCGTTCGGCTGGCTCGGCATCTTGTCCGGCACACCGCCGGTCAGCCACGAGCTGATCTATTCCAACCACGCCCGCGGCTTTGCGCTGTGCACCATGCGCTCGACCAGGCGCAGCCGCTACTATGTGCAATGTTCGCTCGACGATCATGTCGATCAATGGCCGGACGACCGCTTCTGGGACGAATTGAAGCGCCGGCTCGACCAGGAGGCGGCCGACAGCCTCGTCACAGGCCCGTCGATCGAGAAGAGCATCGCGCCGCTGCGCAGCTTCGTCGCCGAGCCGATGCGCTTCGGCCGGATGTTCCTGTGCGGCGACGCCGCCCACATCGTGCCGCCGACCGGCGCCAAGGGACTGAACCTCGCCGCCAGCGACGCGCATTATCTGTCGAGCGCGCTGCGCGAGTTCTACGACGAGAAGTCCAGCGCCGGCCTCGACGCCTACTCCGCCAAGGCGCTGGCACGGGTCTGGAAAGCCGTGCGGTTCTCGTGGTGGATGACCTCGATGCTGCACAAATTCCCCGACACCGGCACCATCGGAGCCCGCATCCAGCTCGCCGAGCTCGACTACGTCACGCAGTCGAAGGCCGCGATGACGTCGCTGTCGGAGAATTACGTCGGGCTGCCGTTTTGACCACAGATGTCATGCCCCGCGCAGGCGGGGCATCCAGTACGCCGCGGCCTCTCGGTTTAATCACAACCGCCTCTGGAATACTGGATCACCCGCCTTCGCGGGTGATGACAGTGTAGTTGGGACGATGGCGCGTCCGTTTCAAACGCCCGCGCAAATTCCGTTTGAAACTTTGTAATTGATGCAACCGTCATCCACATCGCGTTCAATGCCGGCAATCAGCAACGCGAGACACCCATGACCTCCACCGACATCCCCGCGGGCTTCGAGCCGCATTTCCGCAAATCCCCGCTCACCGATCCCTGGGAGCCGCTCTATTCGAAGAAGGCCGATAAGAGCGTCACCGTGGGATTGCGGCTGGCGACGCCACATACCAATGCGCGCGGGCTGATCCATGGCGGGCTGATCGCGGCGCTGGCCGATGCCGCCATGGGCTACAGCTGCGCGCAGGCGACGGCATGGGCGACGTCGTTCGTCACGATTTCGCTGTCGGTCGACTATGTCGGCGCCGCCGGGATCGGCCAATGGCTCGCGGTCGAGGGCGAGGCGCTCAAAACCGGCTCTACGATCTGCTTCGCGCAATGCCTGGTGAAGGCGGACGATGCCGTGATCGCGCGCGCCAGCGGGACGTTCCGCGTGGTGCCGAAGAAGGGGTGAAGCTCTCTCGTGCCCCGGACGCAGCGCAGCGCCCTCTTCGGCGGTGCGCTGCTGAGCCGGGGCCCATCCATCCGCAGCTCACTCTTCGCTTTCTCGGTCCCGGCGCTGCGCCGCTTCGCGACGCGTCCGGGACACGAGGCCTACCCGAACCTCCACTCCGCCGTCTCCACCACGAGATCGACGAACGCCCGCACCTTGGCCGAGAGCAGGCGCGAGGTCGGGTAGACGATGTGGATCGGCAGCGCCGGCTGCTCGTAGGCCGCCAGCACGATCTTCAGCCGTCCGCGCTTCAAGCCATCGGCGGCCTGATAGGCCAGCACGCGCGTCACGCCGCCGCCGGCCTCGGCATATTGCAGCGCCGCGTCGGCGCTGTTGCTGGTGAAGCGTGGGGTCGGCGTCACCTCGATGTCGCGGCCGTTGTGCTGGAAGCGCCATTCGGACCAGGGGCCGAACTGGATGGTCTGGTGCTCGCGAAGCGCCTCCGGCGTCTTCGGCTCGCCATGTCGCTTGAGATAGCCGGGCGCTGCCACCACGATCCGCCGCATCACGCCGACCTGGCGCGCAACCAGCGAGGAATCGGCGAGATGGCCGATCCGCACCGCCGCATCGACGGCGTCCTCGACGAGATTGACCAGATGATCCGACAGTCTGAGCTCGCAGGCGACCTCGGGATAGCGCTTGAGATAGGCGGTCATGACCGGCCCGACATGCAGCCGGCCGAAGCCGACCGGCGCCGACACCACCAGCCGCCCGCTCGGCCGGTTGCGCTCCTGCCGCGCCGAGCCGTCGGCCTCCTCGACATCGGCGAGGATGCGCCGCGCGCGCTCCAGATAGCGTGCGCCGACGTCGGTCAGTGTCACCTGCCGCGTGGTTCGCTGGAGCAGCCGCGCGCCGAGATGCTCCTCCAGCGCGGCGATCAGCCGGGTCACCGCCGAAGGCGACAGGCGCAGCTTGCGCGCCGCCGGCGCGAAGCCGCGCAGATCGGCGACGGTGACGAACACGTGCATGGCTTCGAGCCGGTCCATGGAGATTATTGCATATGCTGCAATGATGAAGTGTCAAGTGGCCAGATTGTTCTGGCGGCTTGCAGGTCTATTTTATGCCTGGAAAGATGCAGGAATGCGCCGGAATTTTTAAGGAGACGTTCCGATGACGACAGCAGCTGATGCCTATGCCAGCGACGTCGCCTTCTCGCCGGCGGTCAAGGCGATCCAGGCGCGCAAGGGCTCGCGCGAGGCCTATGCGCGCAGCGAGCAGCACGGCTGGCGCACCGAGGTCGACGACAACCTCGCGGCCTTCCTTGCCGACGCCAACAGCTTCTATTTCGCCACTGCCTCGGCCGACGGCCAGCCCTACATCCAGCACCGCGGCGGACCGAAGGGGTTTCTAAAGGTGCTCGACAAGCAGACGCTTGCCTTCACCGACTATGCCGGCAACCAGCAGTTCATCACGCAGGGCAATTTGTCGGAGAATCCCAAGGCCTACATCTTCGTGATGGACTACGCCCATCGCCGCCGGGTGAAGATCTGGGGCGAGGCGCGCGTGGTCGAGGACGACGAAGCGCTGACCACGTCGCTGATGCCGAAAGGCTACCGCGCGCGGCCCGAGCAGGTGATCCTGTTCAAGATCGCAGCCTGGGACACCAACTGCCCCCAGCACATCCCGCAGAAGTTCGATGCGGCAGATGTCGCGGCCGCGCTGGCGGCGAGGGATGCGCGGATTGCGGAGCTGGAGGCGGAGGTCGCGGCGCTGAAGGGAGAGAAGGCGTCTGACCAAGCTAAGTAAGACGCTGCGCGCTTACCCTCCCCTGGAGGGGGAGGGTCGATCGCGCGCAGCGCGAACGGGGTGGGGTGATCTATCCTCGCAGACACTGCTGGAGGCGGAGAGACCGTCACCCCACCCCGCTACGCATTTCGCTTCGCTGCATGCGTAGCGACCCTCCCCCTCCAGGGGAGGGTAAGAAACTAAACCACGCTCGCGCCTTCGTGCTGGAAGCCGAGATAGCTGGCCGCTACCCGCTCGTTCGCCGCGATGTCGCTGGCCTTGCCGCTGAGAACGAATTCGCCGAGCTCCATCACATAGGCCTGGTCCGCGATCTTCAGCGCGGCCTGCGCATTCTGCTCGACCAGCAGCACGGAGACGCCGGCGGCACGCAGCTCGGTGACAATGCGGAAAATGTCGGCGACAATGATCGGCGCGAGGCCGAGGCTCGGCTCGTCCAGCATCAGGAGCTTTGGCTCGCCCATCAGCGCGCGGCCCATCGCGAGCATCTGCTGCTCGCCGCCGGAGAGCGTACCGGCAAGCTGCTTGCGCCGCTCCTTCAGCCGCGGGAACAGCGTGTAGACACGCTCCATCGAGGCTTTCGCCCGGCTCCGCTCGATGCGGAACGCGCCCAGCTCGAGATTGTCCTCGACATTCATGGTCACGAACAATTCGCGGTGCTCGGGGACGAGGCCGAGGCCCATCGCGACGCGGTCCTCGATGTCGAGCCGGGCGAGATCCTGCCCGGCGAAGGCGACGCGGCCTTTCAGCGGCAGAATGCCCATGATGGCCGAAAGCAGCGTGGTCTTGCCGGCGCCGTTGGCGCCGACGATGGTGACGATCTCGTTGGCCCCGACCTCGAGCGAAACCGAACGCACCGCCTCGACCTTGCCATAGGCGACATGGGCGTCGGCGACGGACAACAGCGCGCTCATGCCGCCACTCCGAGATAGGCCTTGATCACTTCGGGATTGGTCTTGATCGTGGCGGGGGTGCCTTCCGCGATCTTGGTGCCGAAATCGAGCACCACGATACGGTCGGCGAGATTCATGACGAAGCCCATGTCGTGCTCGACCAGGAGCACGCTCATGCCGCCGTCGCGCAGCTCGCGCAGCAGCGTCGCGAGGCGCTGCTTCTCCATGTGGCGCAGGCCCGCTGCCGGCTCGTCGAGCAGCAGCAGCATCGGGTCGACGCAGAGCGCGCGGGCGATCTCGACGATGCGCTGCTGGCCGAGCGAGAGGCTGCCTGCGAGCTGGTGCATCTGCTCGGTGAGGCCGACGCGCTCGATCTGGCGGGCGGCCTCGGCGAGCAGCTTGGCCTCATCAGTGCGGTCGAGGCGGAGCATCGAGGAGATCGGTCCGGAATGGCCGCGCAGATGCGCGCCGATCGCGACGTTCTCCAGCACGGTCATGTCGGGGACGAGCTTGACGTGCTGGAAGGTGCGGGAGATGCCGAGCTTGACGATCTCCTGCGGCGGCGCGTTGTCGACCTTCCTGCCGAGCACCGAGATCGAGCCCGAGGTCGCCGACAGCACGCCGGTGATCAGGTTGAACGTCGTGCTCTTGCCGGCGCCGTTCGGGCCGATCAGCGCGACGATCTCGCGGGCCTTGACGTCGAAGGAGACGTTGTTGACCGCGACCACGCCGCCGAACTGCTTCCGCGCCTTCTCGACCTGGAGCAGCACGCCGGCCTCGCCGGGCGCGCGGGTGCGGTGCCCGAGCTGCAGCGAGGTATCGGGCTTCTTGCCACTGGTCCGCTCGGGCAGGAACGACATCAGCCAGGGCCAGAGGCCGCCGGGCGCGAGCTGCAGCAGCGCCACCAGCATGATGCCGAACACGATGGTCTCGACCTGGCCGGAGCCCGGCAGGATCAGCGGCAGATAGCTTTGCAGCACCTCTTTCAGCACGACGACGATCGCCGCGCCCAGGACGCCGCCCCAGACATAGCCGGCGCCGCCGACCACGGCGATGAAGAGATATTCGATGCCCATATGCGCGCCGAACGGGGTCGGGTTCACCGCGCGCTGGAGATGGGCGTAGAGCCAGCCCGAGAGGCCGGCGAGCACGGCGGCATGGATGAACACCAGCAGCTTGGCGCGCGGCGTGTGCACGCCGAAGGCTTCCGCCGCGACGTGACCGCGCCTGAGCGCGCGGATGGCGCGGCCGGTGCGGGAGTCCAGGAGGTTCATCGTCAGCAGCGCCGAAACGATCACGGCGATCCAGATCGCGTAATAGATCGAGCCGGGCGAGAGCATCTTGAACGTGCCGATCGACAGCGGCGGGATCGCCGAGATGCCGTCGTTTCTCCCCAGGAATTCCAGCTTGCTGAAGAGATAGAACAGCCCGAGCCCCCAGGCGAGCGTGCCGAGCGGCAGATAATGGCCCGAGAGGCGGACGGTGATCAGCCCGAGCAGCACCGCGAGCGATCCACTGACCACGAGCGACAGCGGCAGCGTCAGCCAGGGCGACAGGCCGTAGGCCGTCGACAGCACCGCAGTGGTGTAGGCGCCGAAGCCGACGAAGGCCGCCTGCCCGAACGAGGTCAGGCCGCCGACGCCGGTGAGCAGCACGAGGCCCATCGCGACGAGCGCCGCGAGGCCGATATTGTCGAGCAGCACGATCCAGAACGGCGGCATGCCCGGGACAAACGGGATCGCCGCCATGACGGCTGCAAAGACGATGATGGGAAGCCGGCTCTGCATCTTGGCGTCAGTCCTTCTCTTCCTCGACCGCGGGCGCGGCGAGCGAGCGCAGCAGCAGCACGGGGATCAGCAGCATGAAGACGATGACCTCCTTGTAGTTGGAGGCATAGAAGGACGAGAACGCCTCGACGATGCCGACGACCAGCGCCGCGACGGCGGTGAGGGGATAGCTGACGAGCCCGCCGATGATCGCGGCGACGAAACCCTTCAGGCCGATCAGGAAGCCGCTGTCATAGTAGAGCGTCGTGATCGGCACGATCAGGATGCCCGACAGCGCGCCGATGACAGATGCCAGCAGGAAGGCGATCTGCCCGGACAGCGTGGTGCGGATGCCGGCAAGCCGCGCGCCCAGCCGGTTCACGGCGGTCGCGCGCAGCGCCTTGCCGTAGAGCGTCAGGCCGAAGAACAGCCAGAGCCCGACGATAAAGGCGATGGTGATGGCGTAGACGGTGATGCTCTGGCCGGTGAAGCGCAGCGCGCCGGCGGTGAAGGCACCGGACAGCACGGCAGGTCCGCGCTGGCCCTCGGCGCCGAAGAACAGCAGGCCGAGTCCCTGCAGCGCGAGGTGGACGCCGACGGACGCGATCAGCAGCACCAGCACCGAGGTGTGCGCCAGCGGCTGGAAGGCGATGCGGTATAGATACAGGCCGATCATCGCGACGATCACCAGCGACAACGCGATGCAGACCGCGACCGGCGGCTTCTGCGCGGCGAAGTACAGGGTCAGCGCCAGCACGATGGCCGGCAGCACGATGTTGGTGATGAGGCTGCGAACGATCAGCCGCGCATGCAGCGCCTTGCGCGCCACGAACAGGTCGAAGCCGAAGGCGCCGATGCCGAGCGCGAGCGCAAGCTTGGCCGTGCCCGGCATCTGGCCCGCGGCCAGCGAGGCATAGGTCAGCGCGCCGTAGGTGACGAATTCGCCCTGGGGAATGAGGATGACGCGGGTGACGGCGAACACGAGCACCAGCGCCAGGCCGAGCAGCGCGTAGATCGCGCCATTGGTAATGCCGTCCTGTACCAGGAACAGCATGATGGTGGTATTCAAGACCGGACGCTCCCCCTCAAGATTGAGGACCGGTCTCCGCAATTGCGGTGGATGGTCCCCTCACAGCCATTGAAATACGCTGACGATATTTGATATGGTCCATAACAATTATCAAATATAACATCAAGGGTGGGGAACGACCCGTCCCGAATTTAGCGGGATTACGAGCACGAGGCGATGACCGTTTCCAGAACCGCTGAAAAGTCCTCCGAAAAGCCGGCCGACGCGGGCAAGGGCCGCAAGGACGCGGGCGAGCTCCAAACCGAAGCGCTCCAGCTGGGCGAGCTCTCCGAACAGCTCGGCTATGTCCTGAAGCGGGCCCAGCTCAAGGTGTTCGAGAACTTTCTGCGCTGCATGGCCTCGCTCCAGCTGACGCCGGCGCAGTTCTCGGTCCTGCTCCTGGTCGAGAAGAACCCCGGCCGCAACCAGACCGAGATCGCCTCCACGCTCGGCATCCTCAGGCCGAACTTCGTGGCCATGCTCGACAATCTCGAAAGCCGCGACCTCTGCGCGCGGATCCGCTCCACCAACGACCGCCGCTCGCACATCCTGGTGCTGACCGACAAGGGCAAGGCGGTGCTGGCCCGGGCGAAAAAGCTCGTCGCCACCAAGCACGAGGCCCGGCTGAACGATCTGCTCGGCCAGGCCAACCGCGAGGCCCTGATCGGGATGCTCGCCAAGATCGCCAACGAGTTCTGACTCTGACCCTCCCCTGGAGGGGGAGGGTCGCTACGCATGAGCGAAGCGAAATGCGTAGCGGGGTGGGGTGACAGTCTCTCCGCGCTGAGCCGTGCCCGAGTGGAGAGATCACCTCACCCCGCTCGCGCTTTGCGCGATCGACCCTCCCCCACAAGGCAGGGCTATCGCATATGAGGTTTGGCTATTGGCACCGTCTGTTTCCACAGCGTCATGGCCGGGCTTGTCCCGGCCATCCACGCCTTTCCACGCAGCACAAAGAACGTGGATGCCCGGGACAAGCCCGGGCATGGCGACCTCTGCAATATTCAAATGCGATCGCCTTGCCCTGGGAGGGTAAGCGCGCCTCACTCCACCAAAATCACCCTGATACCATTCACGTTCGCCAGCGTCGGGCCGGGCTGCAGCAGATCGCCCGTGGCCTCGAAGAACGTCGTCGCGTCGTTGTTGTCGAGATAGGCCTGCGGCTGCAGCCCTTGCGCCTTCATCTTCGCGAAGGTCGCAGCATCGAACAGCGCGCCACACGCGCCCGGTAGGAGTAAGCTCCGAGGACATCGAACGGAATGACACGCTGCATCTAGAAAATGATGCTTGAAACGTCATTTTGCGCGCTCTAAGCTTGGTAACTCAATCACTGTACCTGCCACGGACATTCGCCCGTGATCACCGCCGCGCAGCTTCGAGCCGCCCGTGCCTTACTCAGGATTGACCAGCGTGAACTCGCGCAGCGCTGTTCACTGTCGTTGCCCACCATCCAGCGCATGGAGGCCTCCGAAGGGGTGATCCGCGGCAATGTCGATTCTCTGGTGAAGCTGGTTGACGCGCTGTCGCTTGCCGGCATCGAGTTGATCGCCGAGGGGGCGGTGTCAAGCGCCGGGGGCCGCGGGGTGCGGCTGAAGTCTCCACCTCCGAGCGCAGGCGGCTGATAGCGATGATGCGCACGCAAATCATGATCCAGGAGCGGCTATGATCGCCGTGGCGCTATGGTCGGTGGCGGCTCTGCTGGCCCTGGCGCCTGCAGGAGTCGTGCTGTCGATGCGCCCGCGCGGCTCGATCATCCTCTACGGCGCATGCCTGATCGCCACATCGACGCTATGTGTCACGGCGCTGTCAGATCTGCTCTTTTTCCCTCATCTGACGCCGAGTGCGACACTGCCGATCGGCCTGCCCTGGCTAGGTGCGCATTTCCGGCTCGATGCGCTGTCCGCCTTCTTCCTCGTCGTCGTCAATCTCGGCGGCGCCGCTGCGAGCCTGTTCGCGCTCGGCTACTTCAGGCACGAGGACTCCCCCGGCCGCGTGCTGCCATTCTATCCCGCCTACCTCGCAGCGATGAATGTCGTCGTGCTGGCAAATGACGCCTTCAGCTTCCTGGTCGCCTGGGAATTCATGTCGCTGACCTCCTGGGCGATGGTGGTGTCGCATCACCGGGAGGCCGAGAATGTCCGCGCTGGCTACGTCTATCTCTTGATGGCAAGTTTCGGCACGCTGGCGCTGCTGTTGGCTTTCGGCCTGCTCGCCAGCGACGCCGGATACGATTTCGATGCGATCCGAGCGTCGCATCCTTCCGCTGCGCTGAGCGGCGTGGTGGTGATCCTCGTGCTGCTGGGCGCCGGCTCCAAGGCTGGCCTGGTGCCGCTGCACGCCTGGCTGCCGCTCGCCCATCCCGCCGCGCCCAGCCACGTCTCCGCCCTCATGAGCGGCGTCATGACCAAGGTCGCCGTCTACGGCTTCGTGCGCATTGTCTTTGATCTCGTGCCCGAACCGGTGTGGTGGTGGAGCATGGTGGTGCTGCTGGTCGGCGGTCCGACGGCGACGCTGGGCGTGCTCTATGCGCTGATGCAGCGCGATATCAAGCGCGTGCTCGCCTATTCAACGATTGAGAACATCGGCATCATCTTCACCGGCCTCGGGCTGGCGCTGGCTTTCAAGGCGGAAGGGCTCGACTGGGTGGCCGCGCTCGCCTTCACCGCGGCGATGCTGCACGTCTTCAATCATGCGCTGTTCAAGAGCCTGTTGTTCTTCGGCGCCGGCGCGGTGCTGGGAGCGACCGGCGAGCGCGACATGGAGAAGCTCGGCGGCCTGATCCATCGCATGCCGAAGACAGCGTTCGCGACACTGGTCGGCTGCGTCGCGATCTCGGCATTGCCGCCGTTCAACGGCTTCGTTTCGGAATGGCTGACCTTCCAGGCGATCCTGCTTTCACCGCAACTGCCCTCCTGGGGCCTCAAGCTGGTCATCCCGGCGGTCGGCGGTTTGCTGGCGCTCGCGGCCGCCTTTGCCGCGGCCTGCTTCGTCAAGCTCTATGGCATCAGCTTCCTCGGTCGGCCGCGCTCGGATGTCGCGGCGTCAGCGCATGAGACTGACCGCTTCTCGCTGACCGCAATGTTCGCGCTTGCCGCCTTCTGCCTCATTGCCGGTATCCTGCCCGGGCTGTTCATCGACGCACTGGCGCCGGTGAGCAAGGATATGGTCGGCAACATCATGCCGCATCAGGTCGGATTGCAGTGGCTCACCATCGTGCCGATCGCGGAAAGCCGCAGCTCCTACAACGGCCTTCTGGTGTTTCTGTTCGTGGCACTCTGCGGCACGACGGCGGCGACAGCCATTCACCGTTTCGCCTCCGACCGCTTGCGCCGCGCGCCGGCCTGGGATTGCGGCTATCCCGACGCGGACCCCGCGATCCAGTACTCGGCCTCCAGCTTCTCGCAGCCGATCCGCCGCGTGTTCGGCAGCGTCATCTTTCGCGCACGCGAGATCGGCGAGATGCCGCCGCCGTCCTCGCCGCTTCCTGCGCGGCTCCAGGTCGAACTGCATGATCTGATCTGGGATGGGCTGTACGCGCCGATCGCGAAGGCCATCGGCTTTGCGACCGACCGCATCAATATCCTGCAGTTCCTCAGCATCCGCCGCTACCTGACGCTGGTGTTCGTGGCCCTGGTCGTGCTGCTGCTGGTGGTGGCCCTATGAACGAGCTGCGCGACATCCTCTCCCAGGGCGCGCAGATGTCGCTGGTGCTGGGACTCGCGCCGCTGCTGACGGGTTTCGTGCGGAAGGTGAAGGCTCGGCTGCTACGCCGGCGCGGACCGCCGCTGCTCCAACCTTATCGCGACCTCATTCGTCTGATGCGCAAGGATGTCGTGCTCGCGGACAACGCATCCTGGCTGTTTCGCGTCATTCCGTATCTGATCTTCGCGGGCACCTGGGTCGCCGCGTCGCTGGTGCCGACCTTCGGCAATGGACTGTTGTTCTCCTGGACCGCCGATCTCATCGCCATCACTGCGCTGCTCGGCAGCGCCCGTTTCTTTCAGGCGCTCGCCGGCATGGACGTTGGAACCGCCTTCGGCGGCATCGGCTCCAGCCGTGAGGTGATGATCGCCTCCCTCGCCGAGCCCGCGATGCTGATCACCGCGTTCTCGGTTGCAATGATCGCCGGCTCGACGCAGCTCCCCACGGTGGCCGAGTTCATGGGCTCGGACGCGGTCGGCCTGCGCGTGTCGTTGGGAATGGCGTTCGTGGCGCTGACCATCGTTGCGCTGGCGGAGAATGCCCGTATCCCCATCGATAACCCCGCCACCCATCTTGAGCTCACCATGGTGCACGAGGCCATGGTGCTGGAATATTCAGGGCGGCATCTCGCGCTGATCGATTTGTCGTCGCAGCTCAAGCTTCTGCTCTATGTCTCGCTGATCGCCTGCGTGTTCCTGCCATGGGGGACGGCGACCGCGGATGCGAGCGTTGCAAGGCTCGCTCTTGGCGCGCTGGTCTATCTCGGCAAGCTGACGGTTCTCGGCTTCGTGCTTGCCGTGTTCGAGACCGCAATCGCCAAGATGCGCGTGTTCCGGATCCCGGAGTTCTTGGGCGCGGCGCTGATGCTGGCATTGCTTGCCACGCTGTTGCGCTTCGTGTCGGGGAGCCTCTGAGATGAGCAGCCTGCAATTCGACATTGCCCATCTGCTCGCCGGCTCCCTCGTGCTGGCGAGCTTCATGATGCTCTATCAGGATCGGCTCTATGCGCTACTCAACGTCTATGCGCTGCATGCCGGTGTGCTGGCGCTATCGGTGGGCTGGCAGGCCTATGTGCAGCAAGCGCCGCATCTCTATATCACGGCGCTGATCGCGCTGGTCTTCAAGGCCATCATCATCCCCGTGGCGCTGCACCGGATCATCAAGCGGCTCGGTATCCACCGCGAGATCGAGAACGTGATCGGCATCGGCTTGACCATGATGGCCGGGATAGGCCTCGTCGCGCTGTCGATGGTTGTGATGTTGCGGGTGACGCCGGGCGCCGATGCGCTCGCGCGCGAGGACCTCGCCTTCGCGCTGTCGGTGGTGCTGCTGGGGCTCCTGATCATGGTTACGCGACGCAACGCCGTGAGCCAGGTCGTCGGCTTCATGTCGCTGGAGAACGGGCTGGTGCTGGCGGCAACCGGAGCCAAGGGCATGCCGCTGGTGGTGGAGATCAGCGTCGCCTTCTCGGTGCTGATCGCTTTCATCGTGATCGGGATATTCTTGTTCCGCATCCGCGAGCGTTTTGACAGCGTGGACGTGCAGGCGCTCGATCGCTTCCGGGGAGAGCGGCGATGACGATCGATGCGCTCGGTGCGATCCTGCTGATCCCGTCCCTCTCGGCCGCTCTGCTCGCGGTCCTGCCTGGCTACATGCTGGCGGCGAAGCTCAACATCGTCGCGGCGCTCGCGACCTTCCTCACTTCGCTGTCCCTGTTCGTGATCGAGCCGACGTCGGGGCAATATCTGCTGCTTGACGACCTCAACAAGGTCTTCATAGTTCTGACGACCTTCATCGGCTTCACGACCTCGGTCTTCAGCGCGAGCTACATCCACCACGAGATCGAGATCGGGCGGCTGACGCCGGCCTTCCTGCGTTTCTATCACGCGATGTACCAGATGCTGATGTTCGCGATGAACCTCGCGCTCGTCGCCAACAATATCGGCCTGATGTGGGTCGCGGTCGAGGTGGCGACGCTGACGACCGTGCTGATGGTCGGCATCTACCGCACCCACGAGGCGCTGGAAGCCGCATGGAAATACTTCATCCTCGGTAGCGTCGGCATCGCGCTAGCGCTGTTCGGCACGATCCTGGTCTATATGGCGGCGCGCCCCGCGGTGGGCGAGGGGCTGGACGGCATGGTATGGACGGTGTTGGTGAAGCACGCCGCACAGTTCGACCCGGCGTTGCTCAACGTCGCCTTCGTTTTCCTCTTGCTGGGCTACGGCACCAAGGTCGGCCTCGCGCCGCTGCACGCCTGGCTGCCGGATGCGCATGCCGAGGGCCCGACACCGATTTCGGCGGTGCTGTCCGGTCTGCTGCTCAATGTCGCGCTCTATGCGCTGCTGCGCTTCAAGATGATGCTTGCGGTCAACTCCGAGGCGATCGCGCCGGGTCCGCTGATGGTGACCATGGGCCTGATCTCGGTGATCTTCGCCGCGCTGATGCTGTACCGGCGCCGCGACATCAAGCGGATGTTCGCCTATTCCTCGATCGAGCATATGGGCATCATCGTCTTCGCCTTCGGCATGGGCGGGCCGCTCGCCAATTTTGCAGCTCTGTTGCACATGGCCATGCATTCGCTGACCAAGTCGGCAATCTTCTTCGCTGTCGGTCATATCGCACAGGTCAAGGGGACGCAGAAGATCGCCGAGATCGGCGGCCTCACGACGACCAACCCCGTGCTCGGCTGGGGCCTGATGCTCGGCGTCATCGCCATCGTCGGGCTGCCGCCGTTCGGCATCTTCATGAGCGAGTTTCTGGTGGTGAGCTCGACGTTCGCCCGCGCACCCTGGCTGACGGTGATCTTGGTGCTCGGTATCATCATCGCGCTCGGGGGGCTTTTCTTGCGGGTCGGCGCGGTGATGTTCGGCGAGCCCAAGGGCAAGACCGCACCCGCCGAAGCCTCCTACGTGCCGATGTTCACACATCTCGGATTGGTGCTGATGGCCGGCATCTATCTGCCGCCGGTGCTGGTCACCGGCTTCCAGAACGTCGCGAAGCTCCTGGGATAAGCGATGGGCATCTTCGACAGTATTCCCCATGTCCCCGCAGAGTTGCCGCATCGTCCCTGGCCGCGCGCGGTCGTGACGGAGGCGGGATGGCAGACGGCGATCGATCGAATGGTGGAGGGACGCCTCACGCTGCTTGGTTTCTGGGGCGAGCGGACCGCGGTGCACATGGCGATGCTCGATGGCGTCTCGACCGATATCGCGGTCGTCACCTACGAGTGTACGGACGGCACATTTCCGAGCGTCGCCAGCCGTCATCCGCCGGCGCTTCGGCTGGAGCGGACCATCCATGATCTGTTCGGGCTTGTTCCTGCCGCCGCCGACGATCTGCGGCCATGGCTCGATCACTATGCCTGGGGCAAGCCCTATCCGCTCTCCGGTCGCATCGCATCGCGCGACGTGAGGCCATACCAGTTCCTGCCGGCCGAGGGCGAGGGGTTGCACCAGGTGGCGGTCGGCCCCGTTCATGCCGGGATCATCGAGCCCGGCCATTTCCGCTTCACCGCCAATGGCGAGCACGTGGTGCGGCTGGAGCAGTGGCTCGGCTACACCCACAAGGGCATCGAGTCGCTGATGCAGGGCGCGAACCTCGAGACTGCGGCAAGGCTCGCCAACCGCACCTCCGGCGACAGCGCGGTGGCCTATGCTTTCGCCTTTGCCCGTGCGGCGGAAGCCGCGCTCGACATCAAGGTGCCGCCGCGCGCGACGTACTTGCGGGCGCTGATGGCGGAATTGGAGCGGCTCGCCAATCATTTCGGCGACATCGGTGCGATCTGCAACGATGCGTCGTTCGCGCTGATGCACGCCCAGACCGGCATTTTGCGCGAGCGAACCCTGCGCGCTGCGGATGCTGCGTTCGGCCATCGCCTGATGATGGACGTCGTCGTGCCCGGTGGCGTGGCGCGCGACATCGCGCCGGACGGTATCCCGGCGCTGCGAACGCTGCTTGCTGAAATCAAGAAGGTCTTTCCGCGCTTGATCGAGCTCTATGACAACACGGCGTCCTTGCAGGACCGCACCGTCACCACGGGCATCGTG
Source organism: Bradyrhizobium sp. CCBAU 51765 (assembly GCF_015291725.1). Classification (GTDB taxonomy): domain Bacteria; phylum Pseudomonadota; class Alphaproteobacteria; order Rhizobiales; family Xanthobacteraceae; genus Bradyrhizobium; species Bradyrhizobium liaoningense. The sequence continues at coordinate 7,735,772 of NZ_CP030038.1, read as the reverse complement.
AAGGCGGAGTATGCGCGTCAGTTCGGCGCCGGCGGCTATGTCGGCCGCGCCTCCGGCCGCGATTTCGATGCGCGGCGCGCGATTGCCTACATGCCTTACGATTCGCTGTCGTTCGAAGTGCCGGTACTGCAGGCCGGCGACGTGAACGCGCGGGTCTGGATCCGAATCCGCGAGGTCGAGCAGAGCGTCGCGTTGATCGCGCAGATTCTCGACCAGCTTGGGCCGGGCGCGCTCGAAACCGCGCTGCCAGCCGGGATCGGCGGCGGTGCCTGTGAAGGCATGGCGCTCACCGAAGCCTTCCGCGGCGACGTTCTGGTGTGGCTGCGGCTCGACGGCGACTTGCGCGTCGAACGCTGCCACCTGCGCGATGCGTCGTGGTTCCAGTGGCCGCTGCTGGAAACTGCGATCGAGGGCAACATCATTGCCGACTTTCCGCTCTGCAATAAATCGTTCAACTGTTCCTATTCTGGCGTGGACCTCTAAGCTATGCGCGGGACCCTGCTCGAAAGCCTCACCCATGGTTCGCTGACGGAGCCCGCGCCGGCGCCGGACGAGTCGGCGCTGGCGGAGCTTGCAACGAAAGTCAACCGCGCCGCCCAGGCCAGGCTTGGGCGTTCTCTTGCCATTCGCGAGGTCGATGCCGGGTCCTGCAACGGCTGCGAGCTGGAGATCCATGCGCTGTCCAACGCCTTCTACGACATCGAACGTTTCGGCCTGCGCTTCGTCGCCTCGCCGCGCCATGCCGACGTGCTGCTGGTCACGGGCCCGGTGACGAAGAACATGCGACAGGCGCTGGAGCGGACCTACAACGCGACGCCCGATCCGAAATGGGTCGTCGCGGTCGGCGGCTGCGCGATCGATGGCGGCATTTTCGGAGGCAGCTACGCCTGCGTCGGCGGCGTGTCCGAGATCGTTCCCGTGGATTTACACATCAAGGGGTGCCCGCCGTCGCCGACGGACTTGTTGAAGGGCCTGCTGGCGCTGCTGGAGCACGTCAGCGTCAAGCGGTAGGCCGCACCTACACACTTCGTCACTGCGAGAGCCCTGGATTCTCCACTTTGCGGCGAACGACGACTGTGTCGTGGCTGGACAGATGTCCAAAGCCGTCATGGATAGGCAGTGCCGCGATGGCGTCGAGCAAGGCGAGCCTCAATCCACCAGAATCACCCGGATATCGTTCACGTTGGTCAGCGTCGGCCCCGGCGTGAGCAGATCGCCCGTGGCCTCGAAGAACGAGGTCGCGTCGTTGTTGTCGAGATAGGCCTGCGGCTGCAGTCCCTGCGCCTTCATCCTTGCGAACGTTGCCGCGTCGATCAGCGCGCCGGCCGGGTCCGTGGGGTTCCCGGCACCGCCATCGGCGCCGTCGGTGTCGCCGGCGAGGGCCGAGATGCCGGCGGTGTCCTGCAACAGGCCGGCGAGCGCCAGCGCGTATTCCTGGTTCGGTCCGCCGCGTCCCTGGCCACGCACGGTGACCGTGAGCTCGCCGCCGGAGAGGATGGCGATGCGCTTGCCTTGCGCACGCGCCTCGAGCGCCAGCCTGGCGTGATCGGCGGCGACCTCGCGCGCCTCGCCTTCGAGATCGGCGCCGAGATCGATGGTCTCGTAGCCGGAGGCGCGCGCCAGCTTCACCGCGGCGTCGAGCGACTGCCTGGGCCGCGCGATCAGCTCGAATGTCGCACGCCCGAAGGCCGCGTCGCCCGGTTTGCAGCTCTCATTGGCGGGATCGTCGAGCGCGCGGCGCACCGCATCGTCGACGTCGAGCCTGTACTTGTCCACGATCGCGCGCGCATCGGCCAGCGTCGTCGGATCCGGCACGGTGGGGCCGGAGGCGATCGCGGAAGGATCGTCATGCGGCACGTCGGAGATCGCGAGCGTGACGATCTCGGCGGCGTTCCTGCCGGCCCGCGCCAGCCGCCCGCCCTTGATCCGCGACAGATGTTTCCTGACGATGTTCATCTCGCCGATCGGCGCGCCCGAGCGCAGCAGCGCCTTGTTGACCGCCTGCTTCTGCGCGAAGCTGACGCCATTCGCCGGCGCGATCCAGTTGGCCGAGCCGCCGCCGGTGAGCAGCACCAGGAGCAGATCGTCAGGCCCGGCCTCGCCCGCCAGCGCGAGCGTGTCGGCGGCGCCTTTCAGGCCGGCTTCGTCAGGCACGGGATGCCCGGCCTCGACCACGCGGATGCGGCGGGTCGGCACGCCGTAGCCGTGGCGCGTGGTGGCGATGCCGACCAGCCGTTCCGGCGGGAGCCCGAGCGCGTCGAGATAGTGCCGCTCGGCCGCCGCGGCCATCGCGCCTGCGCCCTTGCCGGCGGCAAGGCAGATCACGCGTCCCCTGGGCGCGGGGCGCAGATGCGGTGCCAGGATCGTATTCGGATGGGCGGCGGCAACGGCGGCGTCGTAGAGCGCGCGGAGCAGGGGACGTCGGTCGGTCATGACGATGGCCTTCGGCAGACTGAAGTTGCGGCGACGAGGTCGCCGGCCAACTGCCTACCGCATCGTGCGCCAAAGCGTAAGCGGCCTCCGCCATCATTCGATTGTGCAATCGCGTGATCAGAACCGCCGCGCAAGCAGAAACCCCCTGCGCGACCGGCGCAGGGGATTTTCCGTCGTGCCTTTCAGGCGTCAGCTAGCCGCCGGCTTCCGCATTGATGACGTCGCCGAACAGCTCCCATCGCTCGCCCTTGAAGCGTTGCAGCTGCAGCGAGCTGATCGGGGCGAAATCCGTCGCCGACGTGTTGATCTTGATGCCGGGCAGCAGCGCTTCGGTGCGGAAGTCCTTCAGGCTCGCGGCCTGTTTCATGACGTTCGCGCGCGTGAGGTCGTCGCCGCAGTTCTTCAGCACCTGGACCAGCGTCTGTGCGACGCCGTAGCCGACGATCGTGCCGCCGTCGGTCTTGTCGCCTTCGGGGAAGTACTTCGTCATGAAGTCGAGGAACGCCTTCATGCCCGCGTCGTTGGCCCATTGCGCATCGGTCGTGTCCTTCAGATAGGCCGCCGAAATGATGCCTTGCGCGTTCTCGAAGCCCGCCGGCTTGATCACGCTTCCGACCGAGGCCGAGACGTTGTTGAGGAAGTGGATCGGTTTCCAGCCGATCTCGGCATTCTTCTTGATCGCCTGCGCCGCGAATTTCGGCGTGGTGATGTTGATGAAGACGTCGGCGCCGGTCGCCTTCAGCTTGACGATGTGATTGTCGATGGTCGGCTCCGACGTCTCGTAGCTTTCCTCCAGCACGATCATGCTTGCGGCCTTGGCGCCGAGGCCGTCCTTCAGGCCCTTCAGGTAGTCCTTGCCGTAATCGTCGTTCTGGTAGAGCACGCCGATCTTGGCGTTGGGCAGCTCCTTCAGGATGTATTTGGCGTAGATCTGCGTCTCGCTCTGGTAGTTGGGCTGCCAGCCCATGGTCCAGGGGAAGTTCTGCGGATCGTTCCACTTGGTGGCGCCGGTGGCGACGAACAGCTGCGGCACCTTCTTCGAGTTCATGTACTTCTGGATCGCCGTGTTCGGCGGCGTGCCGAGCGAGTTGAAGACGAGCAGCACCTCGTCGCTCTCGACCAGCTTGCGCGCCTGCTCCACCGTCTTCGGCGGTGAGTACGCGTCGTCGTAGGAGATGAAATTGATCTTGCGGCCGTTGATGCCGCCTTCGTCGTTGATCTTCTTGAAATAGGCGGCTTCGGTGCGCCCGATGATGCCGTAGGCGGACGCCGGTCCGCTGTAGGGCATGATGTTGCCGATCTTGATCTCGGTGTCGGTCGCGCCGGTATCGTATTTCTTCTGGGCCGATGCAGTTGAAGTCGAAGCCGCAATGAGCGCGAGCGCCAATGATGCGGCCGCGAGTTTGCCGGTGACAGCAGGCATTCCAATCTCCCTATTCTTCTTGGTGTGTGCGTCCCTTTTCTTGTCTCGTTTTTTGGCGACGCGACCGCAATTCAATACGATTTGCCCGGAAGCTTCAAGGAAAAGCCCCTGCGGCAAGGCCGCAGGGGCTGCGTCTTTAGTCGATTTGGCTACATCTTGAGCAACTGGGTAAGGTCAGCCGCCGACGTCGCCGCTCAGGACCTCGCCAAATCGCTCCCAATGCTCGCCCTTGAAGCGGATCAACTGGAGCTGCGAGAGCGGCGCGAAGTCGGTGGCCGAGGTGTTGACCTTGACGCCCGGCAGCAGCCCGGCCGGCTCGTAATCCCTGATGCTGGCGGCCTGCTTCATGATGTTTTCGCGGGTCAGGTTGTCGCCGCAGGATTTCAGCACGTGTGCCAGGCCTTGCGCGACGATGTAGCCGTACATCACCGCGGCGTCGGCGCGGTTGGCTTCCGGATAGTACTTGTCCAGGAATTCGTTCCAGGCGATCATGGCCTTGTCGTTCTTCCACTGCGCGTCGGTCGGGTCCTTGAAGTATTGCGACGAGATGATGTCCTGGGCGTTCTCGAAGCCGGCCGGCTTGATCACGCTGCCGATCGAGTTCGAGACGTTGTTGAGGAAGTGCAGCGGCTTCCAGCCGACCTCGGCGTTCTTCTTGATGGCCTGCGCCGCGAATTTCGGCGTGGTGATGTTGAAGAAGATATCCGCGCCCGTCGCCTTCATCTTCACGATGTGGGAATCGATGGTTGGCTCGGAGACTTCGTAGCTGTCCTCAATGACGATCATCGAGGCGGCCTTGGCGCCGAGCCCGTCCTTGAACCCCTTCAGATAGTCCTTGCCGTAGTCGTCGTTCTGGTAGAGCACGGCGATCTTGGCGTTCGGATGGTTCTTCAGGATGTATTTGGCATAGATGATCGACTCGATCTGGTAGTTGGGCTGCCAGCCCATCGTCCACGGGAAGTTCTGCGGATCGTTCCACTTGGTGGCGCCGGTGGCGACGAAGAGCTGCGGCACCTTCTTCGAGTTCATGTATTTCTGGATCGCTGTGTTGGGCGGCGTGCCCAGCGAGTTGAAGATCAACAGCACCTCGTCGCTTTCGACGAGCTTGCGCGCCTGTTCCACCGTTTTGGGCGGCGAGTAGGTGTCGTCATAGGTGATGAAATTGATCTTGCGGCCGTTGATGCCGCCTTCTGCGTTGATCTTGCGGAAATAGGCCTCCTCGGTCTTGCCGATCACGCCGTAGGCGGAGGCGGGTCCGCTGTAGGGCATGATGTTGCCGATCTTGATTTCGGTGTCGGATGCGCCGGTATCGTATTTCTTCTGCGCGGATGCTGCCGTGGATAGAGCGACAGCCAGCACGAGGGCAGCCGAGAAGGCCCCCAATCGCACATGCATTGCAGGCATCTTGATCTCCCTAGGAAGGTTTGAATGTGTCGATTGTTCTTGTTGGGGGCGATGGTTGCTCCTCGCTCCATCGCACATTCAATACCTATCCACGGCCGTCAGCAAGAAGAACGCCCCCGCATAAGCGTCGCGGGGTGGGCGATTCTCGTCGAAGACGATCCTGGAATATTCCGGCGCGTGAGATTTCGTGCCGCCAATCCGCCGCTGCAGTTGCTTTCAGAAGAAGCGGCTATCTTGAATTGAGCCGTCGTGGCGGTCAGTGGCCGACGTGGCTCGAGATGACGTCGCCGAAGATCTCCCATTTCCGGCCCTTGAACCGCATCATCTGGAGCTGTTCGATCGGCGCGAAATCGTCCGGCGCGGTATTGATCTTGATGCCGGGCAAGAGCGTATCGGGTTCGAAGTCCTTCAGGCTGGCGGCCTGCTTCATGACGTTCTCGCGGGTGAGATCGTCGCCGCACATCTGCAGCACCTTCACCATGGTCTGCGCGGCGGCATAGCCGAACACGACGCCGGCATCGAGCTTGTTGGCCTTGGGGTCATACTGGGCGAGGAAGTTGTAGAATTTCTTCATGCCGTCATCGGCATTCCACTGCGGATCGGAGCCGTCCTTGGTGTAGCTCGCCGACAGGATGCCTTGCGAGATCTCGAGCCCGGCCGGTTCGAGCACGCCGCCGACCGAAGCCGAGACGTTCGAGACGATGTGGACCGGATGCCAGTTGATCTCCGCCGCCTTCTTAATGCCCTGCGCCGTGAATTTCGGTGTGGTGATGCTGATGAAGACGTCAGCGCCGGAGGCTTTCAGTTTGACCACGTGCTCGTCGATCGCCGGCTCCGAGGTGCTGTAGGGCTCTTCCGCCACGATCATCGAGGCCTTGGCGCCGAGACCCTCTTTCAGCCCGTTCAGATAGTCCTTGCCGAAATCGTCGTTCTGGTAGAGCACACCGATCTTTCCGTTCGGCTTCTCCTTCATGAGGTATTTGGCGTAGATGCGCGCCTCGCTCGCGTAGTTCGGCTGCCAGCCCATGGTCCAGGGATAGTGCTTGGGATCGTTCCATTTCGATGCACCGCTCGCCACGAACAATTGCGGCACCTTCTTCTCGTTCATGTATTTGCGGATGGCGCTGTTGGTGGAGGTGCCGAGCGAGCCGAAAATCAGCAGCACCCCGTCGCTCTCGACCAGCTTGCGCGCCTGCTCCACCGTCTTCGGCGGCGAATAGGCGTCGTCATAGGAGATGAACTTGATCTTGCGGCCATTGATGCCGCCCTCGGCGTTGATCTTGTTGAAATAGGCTTCCTCGGTCTTGCCGATCGCGGCATAGGCGGAGGCCGGCCCGCTATAGGGCATGATGTTACCGATCTTGATCTCGGTATCGGAAGCGCCGTTGTCGTACTTCTTCTGCGCCAACACCTCGCCGCTCGTTGCAGTGCACAAGGCGAGCGCGACCCAGAGGGACGCAACCTGGAAACGAACGGCGACCATTGTTCTCCTTCCTCGGGGCGGATCGGTCGCATTGAACAAGATTGGCGCCGGCCGTCAACAAGAAGCCCCCGCGGTCGCCCGCGGGGGCTGTTACGTTGGATGATCGCGTCAGCGGGTCACTCGGAGGCGATATCGCCGCTGATGATCTCGCCGAACAGTTCCCACTTCTCGCCCTTGAAGCGCATCATCTGAAGCTGCGCAATCGGGGCGAAGTCGGTGGCGCTGGTGTTGAGCTTGACGCCGGGCAGCATGGTATCCGGCGCGAAGTCCTTCAGGCTCGCGGCCTGCTTCATGAGGTTGGCGCGGGTGAGATCGTCACCGCACATTTCCAGCACCTTGGCCAGGGTCGACGCGGCGCCGTAGCCATAGACCATGCTGGTATCGGACTTGTCGGCACCCGGCATGTACTTGTCGACGAACTCGTTCCACCGCTTCATGCCGGGATCGTTGGCCCATTGCGGGTCGGTGGAGTCCTTGGCATAGGCTGCCGACAACACGCCCTGCGCGTTTTCGAAGCCGGCCGGCTTCATCACGCTGCCAACCGAGATCGACACGTTGGTGAGGATCTGGAGCGGCTTCCAGCTGAGCTCGGCGGTCTTCTTGATGGTCTGGGCCGCGAACTTCGGCGTGGTGTAGATCAGGAGCACGTCGGGATTGGCCGCCTTGATCTTGACGATGTGACCGTCGATCGACGGCTCGGAGACCTCGTAGCTCTCTTCCATGATGATCATGGACGAGGCCTTCGCGCCGAGACCGTCCTTGGTGCCCTTGAGGTAGTCTTTGCCGAAATCGTCGTTCTGATAGAGGATAGCGATCTTGGCGTCCGGCTTCTCCTTCATCAGCCATTTGGCGTAGATGTGCGCTTCGCTCTGGTAGGAGGGCTGCCAGCCCATGGTCCAGGGGAAGTTCTTCGGATCGTTCCACTTGGTTGCGCCGGTGGCGACGAACAGTTGCGGGATCTTCTTGGCGTTGAGGTATTTCTGGATCGCCGTGTTCGAGGGCGTGCCGAGCGGGTTGAAGACGGCCAGCACCTCGTCGCTCTCGACCAGCTTGCGGACCTGCTCGACGGCCTTCGGCGGCGAATAGCCGTCGTCATAGGTTACGAAGTTGATCTTGCGACCGTTGATGCCACCCTTGTCGTTTACCATCCTGAAATAGGCCTCTTCGGTCTTGCCGATGATGCCATAGGCCGAGGCCGGACCGCTGTACGGCATGATGTTGCCGATCTTGATCTCGGTATCGGACGCGCCGGTGTCGTATTTCTTTTGGGCGAGTGCAGCGCCGGAGGTGAGGGTGACGGCCGCCGTTGCCGTGACCAGCGCGGCGGCTCGCAGTGTTCTTCCGAAAAGCAATTGGGTCTCCTTGGTTAAACAACAGTCCTTGAGAGTTTTCAGTTCTTCCTGAGCTTGCCGACGAGTTGCTGGCCCAGGACCGCGACCTGTCTCGCGCCATGCGGCACGAGGTAGATGACGAGGAACAACAGCACGCCGAACACCGCGCCGGAGAGGCCCTTGGAGATGCTTTCCGCCATGTTCGGCACGAAGATGATGAAGGCCGCACCGACGAACGAGCCGGGCAGCCAGCCGACGCCGCCGACCACCATGCCGAGGAACAGCGAGATCGCGAGCGTGATGGTGTAGCTGTCGGGCGCGACGAATTGCACGGCGATGGCGCCAAGCGAGCCGGCAACGCCGGTGATGCCGGCGGACACCCCGAAAGCCAGCGTCTTGTAGAGCGCGACGTTGACACCCATCGAGGAAGCCGCGATCTCGTTGTCGCGGATCGCCATGAATGCGCGGCCCGAGCGGGAGCGCAGCAGGTTCACCGAGAAGATGTAGATCGCGATCGTCACGGCGAGCGTGAAGTAGTACAGCCACATGTCCTGCGACATCGGCAGGCCGAACGGTGCGTCCGGCTTGGTGACGACGAGGCCCTGCACGCCGCCGGTCCAGTGCTCGAGGAAGTTCAGCTTCAACAGTTGCGGCATCGCGGTGGCGAGCGCGAAGGTCGCGAGCGCGAGATAGACGCCGGACAGCCGCAGCGCCGGCTTGCCGAAGAGGTAGCCGAATCCGAAGCAGATCGCGGCGGAAATCGGAATTGTCAGCGCGTAGTTGATGTTGGCGTGCTCCATCAGCACCGCCGAGGTATAGGCGCCGACGGCGTAGAACGCGCTCTGGCCGAGCGAGAATTGGCCGCTTCCGCCGGTCAGGATGTTCAGCGCCAGCACGGCGAGCCCGTAGATCAGGAGCATCGTCATCTGGAAGATGATGAAGTTCTTGACGAACATCGGCACGACCAGCAGCGCCGCCAGCACCACCAGCGAGGTGCCGGTGCCCAGCGTCATGGCGCGCTTCGGAACGGCCTCGACCGCCTGGTGGCCTTCGGCGACGACTTCTTCTGCAGCGCTCATGATCAAACTCGCTTGACGATGTGCCGGCCGAACAGGCCAGCGGGTTTGACGACCAGGACGGAGATGATCAGCGCGAGCGCGATCGGGAGCTTCAGTTCGTTGCCGACGCCGGGGATGTAGGTGCCGGCGAGGTTCTCGAACACGCCGACCAGGAAGCCGCCGACCACGGCGCCGAACGGGCTCGACAATCCGCCGAGCACGGCCGCGGCGAAGCCGTAGATCAGGACGCCGCCCATCATGTTGGGCTCGAGGAACACGACCGGGGCGATCAGCATGCCGGCGATCGAGCCGATCGCGGTTGCCATGCCCCAGCCGAGCGCGATCATCCAGCTCGTGTTGATGCCGACGAGGCGGGCCGATTCAGGCACCGAGGCGGCGGCGCGCATTGCAAGGCCGATCCGGGTGTACTGGAAGAAGAAGTAGAGGCCGAGCAGGAGCAGCACGGTGACGCCGATCATGCCGGCCTGGTGGGTCGAGATCAGCTGGCTGCCCAGGAACGGCGAGGAGCCGAACGGGGTCGGGTACTGTTTGATGGTGAAGTCCCAGATCAGGCCGGCCGAGGAGTTGATGATCGCAAACAGCGCGATGAAGCCGGCGACGTTGGTCAGCACCGGCGCCTTCGCGAGCGGCTTGAACAGGATGCGCTCGATCGCGATGCCGGCGACGAAGGAGAATGCCAGCGTCATCAGGAAGGCCGCCCAATAGGACACGCCCCACTGCATCAGCTGCCAGGAGATGAAGGTCGAGAACATCGCCATCTCGCCTTGCGCGAAATTGAGATGGTCGATGGCCTGGTAGATCATGACCACGGCGAGCGCCATGCAGGCGTAGATCGCGCCCGTGGCGATGCCGGCCAGGACCTGGTTGGTGAACAGTTCCATTGTCCCGGCTCCCTCAGTAACCCAGATAGGATTTGCGGATTTCTTCGTTGTTCGCGATGTCCTTGGCTTTGCCCGACATCACGATCCGACCGGTCTCGATCACATAGGCCTGGTCGGCGAGTTCGAGCGCCAGCTGGGCGTTCTGTTCGACCACCAGGATCGACACCTTGTCCTCGCGGTTGATCTTGCCGAGGATGCCGAACAAATCGCGCACCACCAGCGGCGCGAGGCCGAAGGACGGCTCGTCGAGCAGCATCAGCCGCGGCCGCAGCATCAGGGCGCGGGCGACCGCGAGCATCTGCTGCTCGCCGCCGGACAGCGTGCCGGCCACCTGGGTGTGCCGCTGCTTCAGCACCGGGAAGTGGGCGTACATGCGCTCGATGTCGGAGACGATGCCGGCGCTGTCCTTGCGGGTGATGGCGCCGAGCTGCAGGTTCTCCTCCACCGTCATGGTGGTGAAGGTGCCGCGGCCCTGCGGCACGTGGGCGATGCCGAACCGCACGATGCTTTCGGTCGAGCGGTTGTTCAGGGGCTTGCCTTCGAACTCGATCGCTCCGGTCGAGCGCACCATGTTGCAGATCGCGCGCAGCGTCGTGGTCTTGCCGGCGCCGTTGGCACCGAGCAGCGTCACCAGCGAGCCCTCGTTGAGCGAGAAGGACAGGCCATGGAGTGCCTGGACCTGGCCGTAATAGGCGCGCAGGTCCTTGACGTTGAGCAGCGTCGTCATTGGTCCTTGCTCCCGAGATACGCCTTGATGACGTCGGGGTCGGCCTGCACCTGGGCGGGCGTCCCCTCCGCGAGCTTCTTGCCGAAATTCAGCGCGACGACGTGGTCGGCGATCGACATCACGAGGCCCATGTGGTGCTCGACCAGGAGCACGGTCATGTGGCGCTCGTCGCGAATGCGGCGGATGAGAGCTCCGAGCACGTAGACTTCCTCGTGGTTGAGGCCGCCGGCAGGCTCGTCGAGCAGCAGGATCTTCGGATCGGCCGCGAGCGCACGCGCCAGCTCGACCCGCTTCTGCGTACCAAAGGGCAGGCCGGAGACGATAGTGTGGGCGACGTCCTCGAGGTCGAGATAGGCGAGGATCTCGTGCACCTTCTTGTTGACGCTGGTCTCGCTGCGCCGGACCCAGGCAAGCCTCAGGGAGTCGCTGATGATGTCGCTCGAGGTCTTCGAATGCGCACCGACGCGGACGTTGTCCATCACCGACAAATTCGGGAACAGCGCCACGTTCTGGAAGGTGCGGCCGATGCCGATCTCGGCGATCCGGTGCGGCGGCCGCGACAGGATGCTGACGCCGTCCATCAGGATGTCGCCGGACGACGGCTGATACAGCCGCGAAAGGCAATTGAAGAGCGTGGTCTTGCCGGCGCCGTTGGGGCCGATCAAGCCGAGGATCTGGCCCTTGTGCATGTCGAAGGACACGCCGTTGAGCGCGATGATGCCGCCGAACACGACGCTGACGTCGCGAACTGCGAGCAGGGGCGATGTCCCCCGCGCGAGCTGTGCCTGCGTCATCTCGTCTCGCTCACGTCGTTCAGTGAGCGATGGGGCGATGCAAACCGCTCCCGATGATGACAAAGGCTATCTGAACCCCTCGGCCACACGCGCAACTTTTCCTCCTGATTTCAGCTTTTTGCTGTTGTCTTTTTTTGAATGCGGCATCAGACCCCCGAGCGCCGCTTCGATGTTCCTTACCATCGCCAGCAGACGCGGTCCAATGTCGTTGATCAGACGCTCTTCCGTGAAACGGAATGCCGGCGCGCCGCAATTGAATGCGTAAGGTCCGGTTCCGTCGTTGAGCTTGAGCGCGACGCCGGCCGCGCCGATGTCGTCGTGCCAATCGCCGACCGAGATCGCAAAGCCGTATTTCGCGACCATTTCGCCGGAACGCTCCAATCCTTCGCGCATCTTCGGCCAGCGGCTGCCGTAATGTTCGCGCAGAATGCGCGACACTTCAGCGCGACTTTCGTCGTCGAGCGCCCAGAAATAGGCGCGGCCCATCGCACTGGTTGCAATCGGCACGCGCGAGCCGACGTCAAGTTGAACGCCGACCGTCTCGCTGCCGCGGCTCTGCCCGAAATAGATCATGCTGTGACGGTCGCGGCCGCCGACGGCGACGGCGCCGCCGGTCGCGCGCATCACTTCCTCGCGGAACGGCTCCGACAGATGCCGAACGCCCAGATTGGCCAACGCCGCGTAACCGAGCGACATCGCTGCGGGTGCGAGCTGGTACTTCTCGAAGCGGGGAACCGGCGTCAGATAGCCGAGCCTGGTCAAGGTGTAGGTCAGCCGCGACACGGTCGGTTTGGGCAGATTGGTGCGCGCCGCAATCTCCTGATTGCCGAGCAGGCCGTCATTGGGTTGGAACGCGCGCAATACATCCAGTCCGCGGGAAAGCGCGACGACGAAATTCCGATCGGTCGCAGTCTTCTTTCCTGTACGCTTCATCCCTGATCTGCTTCTTGCGCGGAGTCGTTGACAACGTCCGTGCTTCAAAATAACCCTGCCGTCAAGATGCGGAATTAAATTCCGCACCGCGAAATCGAACAAAAGCAATCCCCACCAAGGAGGGACACCGTGAGCGAAGTGGTCAAGCTTGAGCGTCATGATGAGGTCGGCATCGTCACGGTCAACAGCCCGCCGGTCAATGCGCTGAGTGCCGCGGTCCGCGGCGGCATTCTGGAATGCATCAAGGCCGCGATCGCCGATCCCGCCATCAAGGGCATCGTGCTGACCTGCGCCGGCCGCACCTTCATTGCGGGCGCCGACATCACCGAATTCGGCAAGCCGCCGAAGCCGCCGGCCCTCAACGACGTGCTGTCCGAGATCGAGAATTCGCCCAAGCCCGTCGTTGCCGCGATCCACGGCACCGCCCTCGGCGGCGGCCTTGAGGTCGCGCTCGCCTGTCATTTCCGTGTCGCGGTGAAAGAGGCCAAGCTCGGCCTGCCCGAGGTGAAGCTGGGCCTGTTGCCGGGCGCCGGCGGAACCCAGCGTCTGCCCCGCGCGGTCGGGCCTGAGCTCGCAGTCAAGATGATCGTCGGCGGCGACCCGATCGGCGCCGCCGAAGCGCTGAAGAACGGCCTGATCGAGGAGATCGTCGAGGGGCCGGCCTCGGGCGGCGAAGCCTTCGTGCGCAAGCTGCTGGCCGAGAAGCGCCCGCTGCGCCGCCTGCGCGACGACGATTCCAAGATCGCGGCCGCCAAGGCCGACCGCTCGATCTTCACCAATGCCGTCGCCGCCATGACCAAGAAGTCACGCGGCCTGGAGGCGCCTTTCGCGGCGGCCGACGCCGTCGGCTACGCCATCGACCTTCCGTTTGACGAGGGGTTGAAGAAGGAGCGCGAGGGCTTCCTGAAGCTCGTCGCCAGCGACCAGTCCAAGGCGCAGCGCTATGCGTTCTTCGCCGAGCGCGAAGCCGCCAAGATCGCGGGTGTCCCCGAAGGCACCAAGTCGCGCCCTGTGAACCGTGTCGCCATTCTCGGCGCCGGCACCATGGGCGGCGGCATCGCGATGTCGTTCGCCAATGCCGGCATCCCCGTCACGCTGATCGAGACCGCCGAGGAGCAGCTCAAGCGCGGCATGGGCGTCATGCAGAAGAACTGGGAAGCGACGGCCGCGCGCGGCGGCATCCCGGCCGACGCGCCCGCCAAGCGCATGGCGCTGATCGACGGCAAGGTCGGCATCGAGAATGTCGGCGACGCCGACCTCGTCATCGAGGCCGTGTTCGAGACCATGGCGGTGAAGAAGGAAGTGTTCGGCAAGCTCGACCAGTACGCCAAGCCGGGCGCGGTGCTCGCCTCCAACACCTCGTACCTGAACATCGACGAGATCGCGAAGTCGACCAAGCGTCCGCAGGACGTGCTCGGCATGCACTTCTTCTCGCCGGCCAACGTCATGAAGCTGTGCGAGATCGTGCGTGCCGACAAGACCGCGCCGGACGCGCTCGTGACGGCCGTCACGATCGCGCGCAAGATCGCGAAAGTCCCGGCCGTGGTCGGCGTCTGCGACGGCTTCGTCGGCAACCGCATGCTGGCCCAGCGCGGCAAGCAGTCCGAGAAGCTGCTGTTCGAAGGCGCGCTGCCGCAGCAGGTCGATGCCGTCGTCACCAAGTTCGGCATGCCGATGGGTCCGTTCGCGATGGGCGACCTCGCCGGCCTCGACATCGGCTGGCGCTCGCGCAAGGACCGCGGCATCAAGTCGGAGATCGCGGACGCGCTGTGCGAAGCCGGCCGCTTCGGCCAGAAGACCGGCAAGGGCTACTACAAGTACGAAGCCGGCTCCCGCGCGCCGCTGCCCGATCCTGAGGTCGAGAAGCTGATCGACGAGACGCTTGCCCGCCTCGGCCGCAAGAAGCGCGTCGTCAGCGACGAGGAGATCCTCGAGCGCATGATGTATCCGATGATCAACGAGGGCGCGAAGATCCTGGAAGAGGGCATCGCCGCGCGCCCCAGCGACATCGACGTGGTCTGGCTCTACGGCTATGGCTGGCCGATCTACCGCGGCGGCCCGATGTTCTGGGCCGACAGCGTCGGCCTCAAGCACATCGCCGATCGCCTGTCGTTCTACGCCAAGGAGACCAACGATCCGAGCCTCGAGCCCGCACCGCTGCTGAAGAAGCTCGCCGCCGAAGGCAAGACGTTCGCCTCGCTCGCGGCGGCTTCGAAGGCGGCGTGATTGGATTGGTAGCTGCCGCGATGTCGCGCTCAGGGCAACACTCTCTCCGTTCCCTCCCCCCTTGTGGGGGAGGGTTGGGGAGGGGGGTGGCTCCGGGCGAGGTTCGAGTTTGTGGCTACCCCTCTCCCCAACCCTCCCCCACAAGGGGGGAGTGTGCCCGACCGCCAGTGCCTGCCTCACATGGAATTGCTGCCCTGGCAGCGAAGAGTATCGACCGCCAATGACCCATCCCGGCGAACAGTTTTACCCCGAGGGCGTGCGTTGGGACGACACCATCGTCCAGGGCACGCTGCCCGACCTGCTGGCGAAAGCCGCCGCTGAGTACGGCCCGCGCACCGCGTTGGAATTCCGCGACCGCCCGATCAGCTACGCCGAGCTCGCAGCTCAGGCCGAGCGCGCGGCGGCGGCGTTCCTGCGTGAGGGTATCGGCAAGGACTCTTCCGTCGCGCTGTTCCTCGGCAACACGCCGGACCATCCCGTCAATTTCTTCGGCGCGCTCAAGGCCGGCGCCCGCGTTGCGCACCTGTCCCCGCTCGACGGCGAGATCGCGCTGACGCACAAGGTCGCCGACTCCGGCTCACGCCTGCTCGTCACTTCGAACCTCCAGGCCTTGCTGCCGACCGCGCTGAAATTCCTGGAGAAGGGGCTGATCGACCGCCTGGTCGTCTGCGAGGACGATCATTGGGGCAAGGTCGGCACGCCGCAGGCGGCGATCCCCGATGATCCCCGCATCGTGACCTATAAGGCCTTCGTCGAGGGCGCCACTGCGCCCGCGCAATGGCCGCAAGTCAGCGCCGCCGACGTCGCGCTGCTGCAATATACCGGCGGCACCACCGGCCTGCCCAAGGGCGCGATGCTCACGCACGGCAATCTCACCGCTGCGGTGTCGATCTACGACGTCTGGGGCAAGCCGGCACGCGCCGCGCGTGGCGAGACGATCGAGCGCGTCATCTGCGTGCTGCCGCTGTTCCACATCTACGCGCTCACCGTCGTGCTGTTGTCCTCGCTCCGTCGCGGCAATCTGATCTCGTTGCACCAGCGCTTCGACGTCGAAGCCGTGATGCGCGACATCGAGGTCAAGCGCGCGACATATTTCCCGGGCGTGCCGACGATGTGGATCGCGATCGCCGCGCTCCCGGACCTCGACAAGCGCGACTTCTCCTCGCTCGCCACCATCGGCTCCGGCGGCGCGCCGCTGCCGGTCGAGATCGCGAATTTCTTCGAGCGCAAGGTCGGCAAGAAGCTGCGCAGCGGCTGGGGCATGACCGAGACCTGCTCGCCCGGCACCGGCCATCCGCCCGACGGGCCCGAGAAGCCGGGCTCGATCGGCCTGACGCTGCCCGGCATCGAGCTCGACGTCGTCGCGCTCGACGATCCCCGGCGCGTGCTGCCGCCCGGCGAGGTCGGCGAGATCCGCATCAAGGGCCCGAACGTCACCAAGGGGTACTGGAACAGGCCGGAAGGCTCCACGGATGCCTTCGTCGACGGCCGCTTCCTCACCGGCGACATCGGCTATGTCGACACCGACGGTTATTTCTTCCTGGTCGATCGCAAGAAGGACATGATCATCTCCGGCGGCTTCAACGTCTATCCGCAGATGATCGAGCAGGCGATCTACACCATCCCCGGCGTGCACGAGGTGATCGTGCTCGGCATCCCCGACCAGTACCGCGGCGAGGCCGCAAAGGCCTTCATCAAGCTGAAGCCCGGCGCAAAGCCGTTCTCGCTCGACGAGCTGCGCGCGCAGCTCAGCGGCAAGCTCGGCAAGCACGAACTGCCGGCCGCGGTCGAGTTCGTCGACGATCTGCCGCGCACGCCAGTCGGAAAATTGTCGCGCCACGAATTGCGCCAGCAGCAGAAACCGTCACAATCCACCAGAACCGCATCAGGAGTCCGTTCTTGACCGACGCCGTCATCGTTTCCACCGCCCGCACCCCGATCGGCAAGGCCTATCGCGGCGCGCTCAACGCCACCGAGGGCGCAACCCTGCTCGGCCACGCGATTCGCGAGGCCGTCGCGCGCGCCAAGGTCGACCCGAAGGAGATCGAGGACGTCGTGATGGGCGCCGCCCTCCAGCAGGGCGCGACCGGCGGCAACATCGCGCGCAAGGCGCTGCTGCGCGCCGGCCTTCCCGTCACCGTCGCCGGCACCACCATCGACCGGCAATGCGCCTCGGGCCTGCAGGCGATCGCGCTCGCCGCGCGCTCGGTGCTGTTCGACGGCGTCGAGATCGCGGTCGGCGGCGGCGGCGAGTCGATCAGCCTGGTGCAGAACGACAAGATGAATGGCTTCCACGCCCAGGATCCCGCGCTGCTCAAGATCAAGGGCGAGGTCTACATGCCCATGATCGACACCGCGGAAGTCGTCGCCAAGCGCTACGGCATCTCGCGCGAACGCCAGGATGAATATTCGCTGGAGAGCCAGCGCCGCACCGCGGCCGCGCAGCAGGGCGGCAGGTTCAAGGACGAGATCGCCCCGATCACCACGCAGATGGCGGTCACCGACAAGGCGACCGGCGCCGTCTCGATGAAGGAGGTCACGCTGTCGCAGGACGAGGGTCCGCGCCCCGAGACCACCGCCGAAGGCCTCGCCGGCCTCAAGCCGGTGCGCGGCGACGGCTTCAGCATCACCGCCGGCAACGCCAGCCAGCTCTCCGACGGCGCCAGCGCCTGCGTGATCATGACCGACAAGGAAGCCGCCAGGCGGGGCCTCAAGCCGCTCGGCATCTTCCGCGGCTTCGTCTCCGCCGGCTGCGAGCCGGACGAGATGGGCATCGGCCCGGTCTTCGCCGTGCCGCGCCTGCTCAAGCGCCACGGCCTCAGCGTGGACGACATCGGCCTGTGGGAGCTCAACGAAGCCTTCGCCGTGCAGGTGCTGTATTGCCGCGACAAGCTCGGCATCGACCCCGAGAAGATCAACGTCGATGGCGGCGCGATCGCGGTCGGCCATCCCTACGGCATGTCGGGCGCGCGCCTCACCGGCCACGCCCTGATCGAAGGCCGCCGCCGCAAGGCGAAATACGCGGTCGTCACCATGTGCGTCGGCGGCGGCATGGGCTCGGCGGGATTGTTCGAGGTGCTGCAGTAGGAGACTCCGTCGTTCCGGGGCATTCGCGGCACGCGGATGAACCCGGAACCTCGCGCCACAATCTCTGGATTCCGGGCTCGCGCTGCGCGCGCCCCGGAATGACGAATAGGGAATAACGTTTCACAGGAGGATCCGATGGATCTCGCATTCACGAAAGAAGAGCAGGCGTTTCGCGAGGAAGTGCGGCAGTTCTTCCGCGACAACGTGCCGCCGGATACGCGGCGCAAGATGGTCGAGGGCCGCCACCTCTCGAAGGACGAGATGGTGAATTGGTGGCGCATCCTCAACAAGAAGGGCTGGGGCGTCAGCCACTGGCCGAAGGAATATGGCGGCACGGGATGGACGCCCGTGCAACACTACATCTTCAACGAGGAGCTGCAGGCCCATCCCGCGCCGCAGCCGCTCGCCTTCGGCGTCAGCATGGTCGGCCCTGTCATCTACACCTTCGGTAACGAGGAGCAGAAGAAGAAGTACCTGCCGCGCATCGCCAATGTCGACGATTGGTGGTGCCAGGGCTTCTCCGAGCCCGGCTCCGGCTCCGACCTCGCCTCGCTCAAGACCAAGGCCGAGCGCCGTGGCGACAAGTGGATCATCAACGGCCAGAAGACCTGGACCACGCTGGCTCAGCACGCCGACATGATCTTCTGCCTCTGCCGCACCGACAACAACGCCAAGAAGCAGATGGGCATCTCCTTCATCGTGTTCTCGATGAAGTCGAAGGGCGTCACCGTGCGCCCGATCCAGACCATCGACGGCGGCCATGAGGTCAACGAGGTGTTCTTCGACGACGTCGAAGTGCCCATCGAGAACCTGATCGGCGAGGAAAACAAGGGCTGGGACTACGCCAAGTTCCTGCTCGGCAACGAGCGCACCGGCATCGCCCGCGTCGGCGTCTCCAAGGAGCGCATCCGCCGCATCAAGGATCTGGCGTCCAAGGTCGAATCCGGCGGCAAGCCGATCATCCAGGACGCGGCGTTCCGCGAGAAGCTCACCGCTTGCGAGATCGAGCTGAAGGCGCTCGAACTCACGCAGCTCCGCGTCGTCGCCGACGAAGGCAAGCACGGCAAGGGCAAGCCCAACCCGGCGTCCTCGGTGCTGAAGATCAAGGGCTCCGAGATCCAGCAGACCACCACCGAGCTGCTGATGGAAGTGATCGGCCCGTTCGCTGCGCCCTACGACGAGCACGGCGACGACGGCTCCAACGAAGCCATGGACTGGACCGCCCAGATCGCGCCGAGCTACTTCAACAACCGCAAGGTCTCGATCTACGGCGGCTCCAACGAGATCCAGCGCAACATCATCGCGAAGGCGGTGCTGGGGCTCTAGACGTCATTCCGGGGCGCGCGTCAGCGCGAACCCGGAATCTCGCGCCACAACCTCTAGATTCCGGGTCCCCGCGCTATCGCGCGTGTCCCGGAATGACGAAGCAAAAATTCCGGGTACGAGGAACAAAACAACATGGATTTTGATCTGTCCGAGGAGCAGCGGCTTCTCAAGGAAAGCATCGACGGCCTGCTGACCGATTCCTACGATTTCGAGCAGCGCAAGAAGTACATGAAGGAGAAGGGCGGCTGGAGCAGAGCGGTCTGGCTCAAGCTCGCCGAGCAAGGCCTGCTCGGCCTGCCCTTCAGCGAGGCCGATGGCGGCTTCGGCGGCGGCGGCGTCGAGACCATGATCGTGATGGAAGCGCTCGGCAAGGCGCTGGTGCTCGAGCCCTATCTCGCCACGGTCGTGATCGGCGGCGGCTTCCTGCGCCATGCCGGCACTGATGCGCAGAAGGCCGCGCACGTGCCTTCGATCATCGACGGCAGCAAGACGCTCGCCTTCGCCCAGCTCGAGAAGAACTCGCGCTACGATCTGTTCGACGTCTCGACCACCGCGAAGAAGAAGGGCGAGGGCTGGATCATCGACGGCGAGAAGTTCGTCGTGCTCAACGGCGAGAGCGCCGACACGTTGATCGTCACCGCACGCACCAGGGGCGATCGCCGTGACAAGACCGGCATCGGCGTGTTCCTGGTTCCGGCGAATGCCAAGGGCGTCGCCAGGAAGGGCTATCCGACCCAGGACGGCCTGCACGCCGCCGACGTCACCTTCACCGGTGTCGAGGTCGGTGCCGATGCCGTGCTCGGCAACCCCGAGGATTCGCTCGCGCTGATCGAGCGCGTGGTGGACGAAGCCCGCGTTGCGCTCTGCGCCGAGGCGGTTGGCCTGATGGACGAATCGCTCAAGACCACGGTCGAGTACATCAAGACGCGCAAGCAGTTCGGCGTCGCGATCGGTTCGTTCCAGTCGCTGCAGCACCGCGCCTCCGACATGTTCGTCGCCGCCGAGCAGGCGCGCTCGATGTCGATGTTCGCGACCATGGCTGGTGATTTCGAGGACGCCAGGGAGCGCACGAACGCGATCGCCGCGGCCAAGGTGCAGATCGGCAAGTCGCTGAAATTCGTCGGCCAGCAGTCGATCCAGCTGCACGGCGGCATCGGCATGACCATGGAGGCCAGGATCGGCCACTACTTCAAGCGTCTCACCATGATCGAGAACACGTTCGGTGACACCGACTACCACCAGCGCCGCGTCGCCGATGCGGGCGGGTTGATCTGACGTCTTGGCGTCATCCCGGGGCGCGCGTAGCGCGAACCCGGGATCTCGCGCCACAACCTCTGGATTCCGGGTTCACGCGCGATGCGCGTGCCCCGGAATGACAACAAGGCAGGGCAACAACAATGAAAAATACCCCGTTCGATCTCACCGGCAAGGTCGCCGTGGTCACCGGCTCCAGCCGTGGCATCGGCCGCTCGTCGGCGGAGCTGCTCGCCAAACTTGGCGCCAAGGTCGTGGTCTCCTCCCGCAAGGCGGAGGCCTGCAAGGAGGTGGCCGACGGCATCAACGCGGCCGGCGGCGATGCAACCGTCATCCCCTGCAACATCGCGCGCAAGAGCGAGGTCGAGGCGCTGATCGCGGGTGCGACGAAGCATTACGGCAAGATCGACATCCTCGTCTGCAACGCCGCGGTGAATCCCTATTACGGCCCGCTGCTCGACATCACCGACGAAGCCTTCGACAAGATTATGGGCTCGAACGTCAAGAGCAACATCTGGCTCTCCGCGCTCGCGATCCCGCAGATGGCGGAGCGCGGCAAAGGCTCCGTGATCATCATCTCCTCGATCGGGGGCTTGCGCGGCTCCACCGTGATCGGCGCCTACGGCATCTCGAAAGCCGCCGACTTCGCGCTGTGCCGCTCGCTCGCCGGCGAATGGGGACCCAAAGGCGTCCGCGTCAACTGCATCGCGCCCGGCCTCGTCAAGACCGACTTCGCCCGCGCGCTGTGGGAAGACGAAGCCAACCTCAAGCGCCGCACCGCCACCACCCCGCTCCGCCGCATCGGCGAGCCCGACGAAATCGCCGGCGCCGTCGCCTATCTCGCCTCCGACGCCTCGAGCTTCATGACCGGCCAGACCATCGTCATCGACGGCGGCGTGACGACCGCGGCGGTGTAACTTTTCTTCCCCTCTCCCCTTGTGGGAGAGGGCGGATCGCCGCGTAGCGGCGAGACGGGTGAGGGGTCTCTATCCGCCCGTGACCCTCTCTCGCAATACCCTTTGCCGATAGAACCCCTCATCCGGCGCTTCGCGCCACCTTCTCCCACAAGGGGAGAAGGGAAGGGGGCCGCGGCACCGTATCCAAACCTTGACCTCGCCGCCCTAATCCGCTCCTTTTGGCGCGACACAATGACAGGTCTTAGGGAAACGCCAAGGTAAGCTCCCATGTCTTTCGTCCTCGCCATCGACCAGGGCACCACTTCCTCGCGCGCGATCGTGTTTCGTGGCGACATCTCCATCGCGGCGAAGGCGCAGGCTGAGTTTCCGCAGCATTTTCCAGCCTCGGGCTGGGTCGAGCACGAGCCCGAGGATATCTGGACCTCGACCGTGATGGTCTGCCGCGAGGCCATCGAGCACGCCGGCATCAGCGCGAAGGACATCGCCGCGATCGGCATCACCAATCAGCGCGAAACCACCGTGGTGTGGGACCGCGCCACCGGCCAGGCCGTGCACCGCGCCATCGTCTGGCAGGACCGCCGCACCGCCGACATCTGCGCCAAACTGAAGGCCGACGGCCGCGAGGGCGTGATCTCGCAGAAGACCGGCCTGATCATCGATCCCTATTTCTCCGGCACCAAGGTCGCCTGGATCCTCGACCACGTTCCCGGCGCGCGCGCCCGCGCCGCGCGCGGCGAGCTGATGTTCGGCACCGTCGATTGCTACCTGCTCTGGCGGCTCACCGGCGGCAAGGTGCACGCCACCGATGCCACCAACGCCTCGCGTACGCTGCTGTTCAACATCCACACCGGCCAGTGGGACGACGAGCTGCTGGAGATCATCGGCGTGCCGCGCTCGATGCTGCCCGAGGTGAAGGACTCTTCCGCCCGCTTCGGCGAGAGCACGCCCGACCTGTTCGGCGGCGCGATCGCGATCTCCGGAATTGCCGGCGACCAGCAGGCCGCGACCATCGGCCAGGCCTGCTTCCGCCCGGGCATGATGAAGTCGACCTACGGCACCGGCTGCTTTGCGCTGCTCAACACCGGCACGACTCCCGTGGTGTCGAAGAACAAGCTGCTCACCACCGTCGCCTATCAGCTCGACGGCAAACGCACCTACGCGCTGGAAGGCTCGATCTTCGTCGCAGGCTCCGCCGTGCAATGGCTGCGCGACGGCCTCGGCATCATCAAGCACGCCGCCGAGACCGGGCCCCTTGCCGATCAGTCGGACTCCATGCAGAGCGTCTATCTCGTCCCCGCCTTCGTCGGCATGGGCGCGCCCTATTGGAATCCGCGCGTGCGCGGCGCGCTGTTCGGCCTCACCCGCAACACCGGCCCGGCCGAGCTCGCCCACGCCGCGCTGGAAAGCGTCTGCTACCAGACTTACGACCTCTGGGCCGCGATGCGCGCGGACTGGCCAAGCTCGGAAACGGCAAGCGTCGTGCTCCGCGTCGACGGCGGCATGACGGCGTCGGACTGGACCATGCAGCGCCTCGCCGATCTCCTGGATGCCCCGGTCGATCGTCCCGTGATCCAGGAGACCACGGCGCTGGGCGCCGCCTATCTCGCCGGCCTCAACGCCGGCGTCTATCCCGAGCCGACCAAGTTCGCCGACAATTGGCGCCTCGAGCACCGCTTCAAGCCGAACATGAGCCAGGCCACGCGCGAGCGGAAGCTCGCGGGATGGGCAAGGGCCGTGAAGGGCGTGCTTGCGAGCGATGAGGGGGAGGGGTAGGCGCAGGCAGAGGCCTCGTAGCCCAATGCCGCGAGGCGCGCTCAACTGCCTCTACACCGTCATTGCGAGGAGCCCTTGCGACGAAGCAATCCAGGCTGCCTCCCCGGAAAGATTCTGGATTGCTTCGCTGCGCTCGCAATGACGGAGTGCGAGGCTGCTGCTGTTCTTCAAATCGGCATCGCCTCTAACAAAAGAAACAACCGCCCATGATCCTCCCCGACGGCTATTCCGACGTCCCCGCCGGCAAGATCGCCGCCGTCGTCACCCATCTGGAGATGACCGCGGCTCCCGCGCGCCGTGCCGATCCGCCGGGCAGCTGGTCCCTGCGCAAAGTCGATACCCCCGCGCTCGCCTGGTACCGCGATCTCTTCCGCCGCGTCGGCGAGAACTGGCTGTGGTTCTCGCGCGCACGCATGACCGATGCAGAGCTCGCCGCAATCATCCACGCGCCGGGAATCGAAGTCTACGCCCTCGCCCTGGATGGCCGCGACGAAGGCCTGCTCGAGTTGGACTTCCGCGAGCCCGGCCAGTGCGAGCTGGTCTATTTCGGCGTCACCGCACCCTTGATCGGCACCGGCGCCGCCCGCTTCCTGATGAACCGCGCGCTGGAGCGCGCCTGGTCACGCGATGTCCGCCGCGTCTGGGTCCACACCTGCACCTTCGATCATCCCGCCGCCGTCGCGTTCTACCAGCGCTCCGGCTTCCGCCCCTTCCGCCGCCAGATCGAGGTGGCCGACGATCCGCGCCTTGATGGCACCGCGCCGCGCGACGCGGCGAAGCACGTGCCGATCATCGAATAGTGGGAGAGCGTGACCCAGAGGGAGGGTAGTGCAATCCGGCGGCCATTATCCCGCCGGCCTGAATGCGGGCGATGATCCGGAGCCGACCAGTTCTCCGACTATTTACGGTCTGAGCGCAGCTACTAACTGAACATGAGCCAAGCCACGCACAGTCGAAAGCTCGCCGGCTGGGCGCGCAGTAAAGGGCCGGGCGATGAGGGTGAAGGGGTGAAGAGTAGCGGGAAATATCAAGAGTCTTGTGGAAGCCCATTCGCTTGGGCTGGGATCAACCGAGAATTGTCCTAGTATTCTGTACAATTTTGCGGGGGCGGAAATGGGCATACTTGTTAAGGAAGGAACCACGAAACGAGATTGGTTTAAGCTGGCTGGCGCCACTGCTGAGGCAGCGATCAAATCACTTACGCTGGGAAAGGACGGCTTCTCAGCCGCTATTCCTCCACTGTTCCGAATATTGGAATCCCTTCGCGGCGAAGATAGCACTGAACGTCGTGCTGCTCGATTCGTTCTGGAGGTACTAAGCTACTCTATTGCACAAACGTTGCAGTCGATCCAGTTAACGCGGGCGCCGCTCCAGCCGGAAGTCGAGGCGATTGTTCAGCAGTTGCTAGCTCGTGTGGAAAATCTCTGTGACCAACAGGAAGTGTTCCTCACGGCTGCCGACCTGGAGCATCCTTCATCATTCGAGATTTTCGATGATATTTCCTCTCGGATATTTCATGAGCTTAAGCCTAACGGGCCGAAGGCACGCGAAGCTGCTCGATTCTCTCATTGGAGAGTGGCTTGAGAATGACGATCCGCAGGACCGAGTTCGCTTGATCTCGGGCGGGCCTGGGTCTGGAAAATCAACCTTTGCCAAACGTCTGGCTTCATCTCTTGCCGTGCGTCCAGAATGGCGGGTGGTCTTTGTTCCATTGCAGAGGCTTAAGGGGATTGGACCACTCGAAGCACGTATAAATGACTACTTTCGCCTCCAGGGTGACGAACCTTTCGAGTTGGATACGGCGCCGCTGCTCTCGATGGGCCGGGACGGTCATCGTCATTGGCTCGTAATTTTTGACGGCCTTGATGAATTAGCCAAGGAGGGGCCTGGGTCCGAGAGTGCGGCGCAGGATTTCGCATCTGCGTTGGCAGATTGGCGCGCGAGGGTTGGCGATGTTGCTGCGAGATTTCTAGTTTTGGGCCGCGCTCCGTCCATGCAGGAGGCTCGGCGGCGATTAAGTCTGCATGGAAAAGGCACGCTACACGTCGTCGGTATTCGTGAAGAACTGACAGGCGATGTTCTTCGATGGCGTTAGGAAGCCGATCGCGCGGTCCTGGGCCTGGGCGGCGTGCGGGCTGAGCAAGGATAGCCCGAGTGTGACCATTGCGAGTCGTTGCGACATAGGCGCTCCGCGTCCAGCTCCGTCATGCCCGGACTTGATCCGGGCATCCATCGTTCTCTAGTCTGAGGAAAGATGGATTGCCGGGTCAAGCCCGGCAATGACGAGAGGTCATCCCATGTTCCTGATCGGCCAATATGATTCCCCCTTCGTCCGCCGCGTCGCGATTGCGCTCCGGCTTTACGGGCTCGCCTTCGAGCACAGGCCGTGGTCGACCTTTGGCGATGCCGACAAGATCGCGCCGTACAATCCGCTGCGCCGTGTGCCGACCCTGGTGCTGGACGACGGCGAGGCGCTGATCGAGAGCATGATCATCCTCGATTATCTCGACGACCTCGTTGGTCCTGACAAGGCGATGCTGCCCCGCGGGGGTGTTGAGCGGCGGAAGCATCTGCGCATCTGCGCGCTCGCGTCCGGCCTCGGCGACAAGGCGGTGAGCCTGCTCTACGAGCGTGTGCTGCGGAAGGAGCAGCTCGCGCTGTGGGTCGAACGCTGCCAGGCGCAGATCGGCGACGTCCTGAAGGTGCTCGAGGCCGAGCGCGCCAAGGTGACGACGCCGTACTGGCTGGGTGATCGTATCGGCCACGCCGACGTCGTGGTCGCCTGCGTCCTCCGCTTCACCCGCGAAGCGCACCCGCAGCTGTTCGACGCGTCACGCTATCCGGCGCTGGCGGCACATGCGGAGCGATGCGAAGCGCTGGCCCCATTCCAGGAGATCGTGCAGCCGCTGGCGCCGCCGAAGGGGTGAGCGCTTACCCTCCCCTGGAGGGGGAGGGGCGATCGCGCGAAGCGCGAGCGGGGTGGGGTGATCTCCCACACGGGCAGTGTTGGATGTGGAGAGACCGTCACCCCACCTCGGTCCGCATTGCGCTTCGCTGCATGCGAACCGATCCACGGGCGAGCTATGCTCGTCCCGGACCCTCCAGGGGAGGATGGGCACCGTGCATGTGGGAGGGTTACAGGATACATCCGCCGCCTTTGCGTCACCGCGCGTGACAGCCCGATGATGCAATACTACCCCTGTTTTGCCCGACGCCGCAACGCGTTTTTCGGTGAAACAGAAATCGCCAGCCTTTTCAACCCCATCGCTACTGTGCATGGGGTTGTTTTCGCAGTTTCTGTTTGGAGACGCGCCTAACCCGCCCCGGCGCGCTTCTTCTGCCAGACGAGGTGCACCGCGCAGGTGCAGCCCGGCGGGTGCGAGGCGAGGTCGTTCGACGGCTCGTCGTTCGCAGGCTTTGCCGCGAATGTCTTGTCCTGCTGCGAGGGGATGTAGTTCAGCACCGGGGCGAGCCAGCGTTCGGTCTCCGCCACCGTCATGCCCTTGCGTGCTGCATAGTCCTCGACCTGGTCGCGCTCGATCTTGCCGACGCCGAAATAATAGCTCTCGGGGTTCGCGAAATAGAGCCCTGAGACGGACGAGCCCGGCCACATCGCAAAGCTTTCGGTCAGCTTCACGCCGGCCGTCGCCTCGGCGTCGAGCAGTTCGAACAGCGTCGCCTTCTCGGTGTGATCGGGCTGGGCGGGATAGCCCGGCGCGGGGCGAATCCCAGAGTACTTCTCCAGGATCAGCTCCTCGCTGGTGAGCGCCTCGTCCGGCGCATAGGCCCAGAATTCGCGGCGCACACGGGCATGCATGCGTTCGGCGAAGGCTTCGGCGAGGCGGTCGGCCAGCGCCTTGCACAGGATCGAGGAATAGTCGTCGTTGGCGCTTCTGAAGCGGTCGGCGACCGCGTCCTCGCCGATCCCTGCGGTGACGACGAAGCCGCCGATATAGTCGGGCACGCCGGCGGGCGCGATGAAGTCGGCGAGCGCGGCGTTGAAGCGGCCCTCGCGCTTCTCCAGCTGCTGGCGCAGCGTGTGCAGCGTCGCGATTGGCTTGGTCCGGCTATCGTCGGCATAGAGCACGATGTCGTCGCCTTGCGCATTCGCCGGCCAGAAGCCGATCGTCGCGCGGGCCCGGAACCACTTCTCCTTCACGATGGTGTCGAGCATCTTGCGCGCATCGTCATAGAGCGAGCGCGCGACCTCGCCGACCTTGGCGTCGTCAAGGATGGCGGGGAAGCGCCCGGCGAGCTCCCAGGTCTGGAAGAACGGCGTCCAGTCGATGTAGGGCACGAGCTCGGCGAGATCGTATTCGTCGAAGCTGCGGATGCCGAGGAAGGTCGGCTTCACCGGCTTGCTCTTGGCGAAGTCGACCGGAACGCGATTGGCGCGGGCGTCAGCCAGCTTCAGGCGCTTCTTGTCGGCCTGCGCCCGCAGATGCGCCTCCGAGATTCTGGCGTATTCGGCCCGCACCTCGGCGGCGTAGGCCTCGCGCTTCTCGGGCGAGAGCAGCGAGGACGCGACGCCGACGGCGCGGCTGGCATCGTTGACGTGCACGACGGGGCCGGCGCGATAGCTCGGGTCGATCTTCACGGCGGTATGCACGCGGCTGGTCGTGGCGCCGCCGATCAGCAGCGGCAGCTTGAGGCCTTCGCGCTGCAGTTCGCCGGCGAAGAACGCCATCTCGTCGAGCGAGGGCGTGATCAGGCCCGACAGCCCGACGATGTCGGCCTTCTCCGCCTTCACCGTCTCGACGATCTTGGCGGCGGGCACCATCACGCCGAGGTCGATGACCTCGAAATTGTTGCACTGGAGCACGATGCCGACGATGTTCTTGCCGATGTCGTGGACGTCGCCCTTCACCGTCGCAAGCACGATCTTGCCGGCGGACGAGGAGCCCTCGGTGCCGATGCCGTTGGCGAGGTTGCGCGCCTTCTCTTCCTCCATGAACGGCATGAGATAGGCGACCGCCTGCTTCATGACGCGCGCGGACTTCACCACCTGCGGCAGGAACATCTTGCCGTCGCCGAAGAGGTCGCCGACCACGTTCATGCCGGCCATCAGCGGCCCCTCGATCACGTCGAGCGGACGCGAGGAGTTCTTGCGGGCTTCCTCGGTGTCCTGCTCGATGAATTCGGTGATGCCGTGCACCAGCGAATGCGACAGCCGCTTCGCCACCGGCCATTCGCGCCAGGCGAGATCGGCTTCCCTGCTCTCGGTCTTCTTGCCGCGGAATTTCTCCGCCAGCGCCAGCAGGCGCTCGGACGCGCCGGGGTCGCGATTGAGGACGACGTCCTCGCAGGTCTGGCGCAGCTCCGGATCGATGTCGTCATAGACGATCATCTGCCCGGCATTGACGATGCCCATGTCCATGCCGGCCTTGATGGCGTGATACAGGAACACCGAGTGCATGGCCTCGCGCACCGGCTCGTTGCCGCGGAACGAGAACGACAGGTTGGAGACGCCGCCGGAGACATGCGCGCCGGGCAGGTTCTGCCGGATCCAGCGCGTCGCCTCGATGAAGTCGACGCCGTAATTGTTGTGCTCCTCGATGCCGGTCGCGATCGCGAAGATGTTCGGATCGAAGATGATGTCCTCAGGCGGGAAGCCGACCCGGTCCACCAGGATGTCGTAGGCGCGCTTGCAGATCTCGGTCTTGCGCGCGAACGTATCGGCCTGGCCGGCCTCGTCGAACGCCATGACCACCACCGCCGCGCCGTGGCGGCGCGCGATCTGCGCCTCGTGGATGAATTTCTCCTCGCCTTCCTTCATCGAGATCGAGTTGACGACCGGCTTGCCCTGCACGCATTTCAGGCCGGCCTCGATCACCGAGAATTTCGAGGAGTCGACCATGACGGGGACACGGGCGATGTCGGGCTCGGCGGCGACGAGGTTGAGGAAGGTCACCATCGCAGCTTCGGAGTCGAGCAGGCCCTCGTCCATGTTGACGTCGATGATCTGTGCGCCGTTCTCGACCTGGTCGCGCGCGACCTGCAAC
Source organism: Bradyrhizobium sp. CCBAU 51765 (assembly GCF_015291725.1). GTDB lineage: Bacteria > Pseudomonadota > Alphaproteobacteria > Rhizobiales > Xanthobacteraceae > Bradyrhizobium > Bradyrhizobium liaoningense. Next base: position 7,706,699 of record NZ_CP030038.1, on the reverse strand, counting down.
GCGGCGGTGTAGTCGCCGGCAGTGATCAGCTTGCGGAAGCGCGCCGAGCCCGTGACGTTGGTACGCTCGCCGACGTTCACGAACGGGATTGCGTCGGTCAGCATGAACGGCTCGAGGCCGGAGAGCCTTAAGCGAGGTTCGATCTCCGGCACGGTGCGCGGCTTGTGCGGGGCGACGGCAGCTGCGATCGCCGCGATATGGTCCGGCGTGGTGCCGCAGCAGCCGCCGACGATGTTGACGAGGCCGTCGCGGGCAAACTCGCCGATCAGGCGCGCCATGTAGTCCGGCGTCTCGTCATACTGGCCGAACTCGTTGGGCAGGCCTGCGTTCGGATAGGCGCAGACGAGCGTATCGGCGACGCGGCCGATGTCGGCAATATGCGCGCGCAGATCCTCGGCGCCGAGCGCGCAGTTGAAGCCGATGGTGACGGGCTTGGCGTGCCGCACCGAATTCCAGAACGCTTCCGGCATCTGGCCCGAGAGCAGGCGGCCGGACTTGTCGGTGATGGTGCCCGACACCATCACGGGCACGTCGATGCCGAGTGCTTCGGTAATCTCGGCGATCGCATAGAGCGCCGCCTTGGCGTTGAGCGTGTCGAAGATGGTCTCGACCAGCAGCAGATCGACACCGCCGTCGATCAGGCCGCGGATCTGTTCGCCGTACGACTTGCGCAGATCGTCGAAGGTGACCGCGCGGTAGCCGGGATTGGAAACGTCGGGCGAGATCGAGGCGGTGCGGTTGGTGGGGCCGATGGCGCCGGCGACGAAGCGCGGCTTGCCGTCTTCCGCCTCCACGCGCCGTGCGGCATTGCCGGCGAGGCGGGCGCCCTCGCGCGCCATCTCGTTGACGATGTCGGTGAGGTCGTAATCGGCCTGCGCGATCGAGGTCGTGGAGAACGTGTTGGTCGCGACGATGTCGGCGCCGGCGCGCAAATAGGCGGCGTGGATGTCCTCGATCGCCTGCGGCTGGGTCAGGATCAGGAGGTCGTTGTTGCCGCGCAGGTCGCGATGAAAATTCTTGAAGCGCTCGCCGCGGAAGGCGGCCTCGTCGAGCTGGAGGTTCTGGATCATCGTGCCCATGGCGCCGTCGAGCACGAGAATGCGCTCGCGTGCGGCGTTGAGGAGGGCGGTTCGCTTGGCGGATACGGGTACGGTCATTTTCTCTTACGCAGCCTTCTGCACGCTCTTGGCGCGAATGCCGAGCAAATGGCTGATCGCGAATACGAGATCGGCGCGGTTCATGGTGTAGAAGTGGAAGGTGTCGACGCCGTGCTTGGAGAGCTTCTGCACCTGGCCGGCGGCGACGGTCGCGGCCACCAGCTTGCGCGTCTCGGCATCGTCATCGAGGCCCTCGAACTTCGCGGCGAACCAGTCCGGCACCGTGGTGCCGGCACGGGTCACGAAATTGCGCGCCTGCTTGAAATTGTGCATGGGCATGATGCCCGGCACGATCGGGATGTCGATGCCGCGGGCGCGGACGCGGTCGCGATAGCGGAAGTAGAGCTCGTTGTCGAAGAACACCTGTGTGATCGCGCGGGTCGCACCCGCATCGACCTTGGCCTTGAGCGTGTCGATGTCGGCGTCGAAATCGCGTGCTTCCGGGTGCTTCTCGGGATAGGCCGACACGCTCACTTCGATGTCGCCGTGCCGCTTCTTGATTCCGGCGACGAGGTCGGCCGAGCTCTGGTAGCCGTCGGGATGGCTCGCATAGGGCGTGCCGATGCCGCCGACGGGATCGCCGCGCAAGGCCACGATGTGGCGGACGCCGACCTCGTGATAGCGGTCGACGATCTCGTCGATCTCGCCGCGCGAGGCGCCGACGCAGGTCAGATGCGCAGCCGGCAGCAGCGCGGTCTCTTTCAGGATACGGGCAATGGTCGAATGGGTGCGCTCGCGGGTCGAGCCACCGGCGCCATAGGTCACCGAGACGAATTTCGGCTCGAGCGGGGCGAGCCGCTTGATGGTCTCCCAGAGATTGCGCTCCATCTCCTCGGTCTTGGGCGGAAAGAACTCGAACGAGATCGCAGGCCGCTTCAGGTGCCCGTCGGCGGTCGCAGGGGTCGTCACGTCAGTCATGGCACCACTCGCTCCAATTTTCGCCGGCCGTGGGGTCTAGCTTGGGAGCGCCTAAGATAAGGCAAAGGCAGTTTGGCCGACAGCCCATCGACGATGGGAAGTGGCCCACTAATGCTGGATATTTTGAAGTTTGATGCTCACTGGCTCTTGTCGTGGGAAGATGGGTCAATTGCTGTAATATATTGTATTATAATGAGTTAGTTTGATTTTGGTGCCTTCAAGATCTGTATCTGGCTGGTGGGCATGATAAATTTGACGTGTTACGTAGGTAATCTGTCCCAACCGGCATCTTCCGCGACGACCCGCCCCTCCGTACCCTCTGATCTGCGCAGCCTGCCATTGCCGCCGCACGGCCCTTCGTTAGGTTAATGCGCCATGATCCCGCTCTCAGTCCTCGACCTCTCCGTCGTTACGACAGGCACCAAGCCCGCCGCGGCGCTGCGCAACAGCATCGATCTGGCGCGCCACGTCGACGGGCTCGGCTATCTCCGCTACTGGCTCGCCGAGCATCACAACCTCGCTTCCGTCGCGAGTCCCGCGCCCGACGTCATGATCGGGCAGATCGCAGCGGTGACGAAGCACATCCGCGTCGGGTCCGGCGGCGTGATGCTGCCCAACCACGCGCCGCTGGTGGTGGCCGAGCGCTTCAAGATGCTGGAGGCGCTGTTTCCCGGCCGGATCGATCTCGGCCTCGGCCGCGCGCCGGGCACCGATGGTGCAACGGCCTACGCGCTGCGCAGCCGGCTCGATCGGCGCGAGGGCGACGATTTCCTGGAGCGCCTGCACGAGCTGATTCTGTGGGAGACCCGCGAATTCCCTGCGGGACACCCCTACAACAACGTCGTCGCGATGCCCGACGACACCAGGTTGCCGCCGATCTGGCTGCTCGGCTCCAGCGATTATTCCTCGGAACTGGCCGCACAAGTCGGCATGGGTTTCGCCTTCGCCCATCATTTCGCCACCCACGACGCGATCGATGCGATGGTCCATTACCGCAATCGTTTTCAGCCCTCGGCCTGGCGTGCGAGTCCGTATGCCATTCTCGCGGTTGCCGTCATTACGGCTGATACCGACGAGGAAGCGGAGAGGCTCGCCTCGTCCTTCGACCTCAACCGGCTGCGCCGTGACCGCGGTCAATATCTGCCATTGCCGAGCGTCGAGGAGGCGATCGCCTATCCGTATACGGACGCCGAGCGCACCTCGATCCTGCGCAACCGCTCGCGCCTGTTCGTCGGCAGCCCCGCGACGGTGCAGAAGAAGCTTCAGCCGCTGATCTACACCAGCAAGCCGGACGAGCTGATGGTGATCACCGCCGTGTACGACCACGAGGCGCGCAAGAAATCATATTCGCTGCTGGCGGAGGCGTTCGGATTGGTGAAGCAGGCGGAATAGTTACCGTCATTCCGGGGCGATGCATCGCATCGAACCCGGAATCTCGAGGTTCCGGGTTCGCGCTGCGCGCGCCCCGGAACGACGCTATCAGTCCTGCGTCTCGCTGAACGTCGCGCGAAACGGATGTCCCGGATACACGCCGACGATGCGGAATTCGCGCGAGAAGAATTTCAGCTCCTCGATCGCGAAGGCGAGACCCTTGTCGTCGGGGTGACCGTCGACGTCGGCATAGAATTGCGTGGCGAAGAAGTTGCCGTCGACCATGTAGCTCTCGAGCTTGGTCATGTTGACGCCGTTGGTCGCAAAGCCGCCAAGCGCCTTGTAGAGTGCGGCCGGCAAATTGCGCACCCGGAACACAAAAGTGGTGACCAGCGGGCCCGCGCCCTGGGGCGCCCATTTCGGCTCGCGTGCCAGCACCACGAAGCGGGTGGTGTTGTGCGCCTCGTCCTCGATGTCCTCGGCGAGAATGTCGAGGCCGTAGATCTTTGCGGCGAGGCGCGAGGCGATCGCGGCCACGGTCTTGTCCTTGCGCTCGGAGATGTCGCGGGCGCTGCCGGCGGTGTCGGCGTGCACGATCGGCTTGATGCCGAGCTTGCGGATGATGCGGCGGCACTGGCCAAGCGCGTGCACATGGCTCTCGACGCTCTTGATGTCTTCGATCTTGGTGCCCTTGACCGCCATCAGCTGGTGCCGGACCGGCAAGAACCATTCGCCGATGATGAAGAGGCCCGACGCCGGCAGCAAATGATGGATGTCGGCGACGCGGCCGGCGACCGAGTTCTCGATCGGGATCATGCCGAGCTCGGCTTCGCCCGAGGAGATCGCCGAGAGCGCGTCCTCGAAGGTGGCGCAGGGCATCGGTTCGGCCTCGGGATAGGCCTCGGCGATGGCGATGTGGGAATTTGCTCCGGGTTCGCCCTGGAATGCGATCTTCATCTTGCTCATGATCGGCCTTGTAACAGCGGCTCAGGATTTGGAAAGGATGCTGCGCGCAGTTTCGAGGTCCGCCGGCGTATCGACCCCGCGGGGCACGGTATCGACGATGGTGAAATCGATGCGCATTCCGGCCTCGAGCGCCCGGAGCTGCTCGAGCTTCTCCTGCAATTCCAGCGGAGACGGCGGAAGCGAGACGTAGCGCTCCAGCGCGGCGCGGCGAAAGGCATAGAGGCCGATATGGTGGTAACGTGGTCCGTCGCCGGTCGGGGCGGTCGCGCGGGTGAAATAAAGTGCGCGCATCCGCCTGCCGCCAACCGAGGTTCCGATCGCCTTCACCACGCTTGGGGCGAGATCCTCTTCCTCGGTGTGGATCTGCGAGGCCAGCGTCGCGATGTCCACGGCCGGGTCTTGCAGCGGCGGCAGCACCTCGCGGATGTTGTCGATCGTAATGGTCGGAAAATCCCCCTGAACATTGACCACGATCTCAGCCTTGCCCTCGGGATCGAGCTTCTGCATGGCTTCGTGGATGCGGTCGGAGCCCGACGGGTGGTCGGAGCGGGTCATCACGGCCTCGCCGCCATGGGCGGTGACGACCGAGGCAATCTCCGGCGTGTCGGTGGCCACCGCGACCCGGCCGATGGCGGCGGCTTCGGCCCGGCGCAGCACATGCACGATCATCGGCAATCCCGCGATGTCGGCGAGCGGCTTGCCGGGCAGGCGGGTGGCGGCCATGCGGGCCGGGATCAGCACCAGGATGCGGGGATCGATCATTGGGTTCAAAGGTCTGGGGTCAAGAGCCTGGGAACGGGGCGTTTTCCGCGCCGAGAAATGGGGTGGGGACGGGCTGAAAGCCGGCTCGCTTATACGGGTTGCCAGACCCCGGGCAAACCGATATCTCAATGGCAAAACTCGGGGAAACAATAAGGAATGTTTTGATTCTCCCGAGGCTCGTCCTGGCGGCCGCTTGGGCCGCTGTTTCCTTCTTGCGGTGGGGCCTGGCCGGAAATGGACTCTTTCGAACTCAACAAGATTCTCGGTGCCGTGCTCGGCACCTGTCTCTTTCTGCTGGTGACGAGCTTCACCGCGAGTGCGCTGTTCTCCCCCAAGATGCCGGAAAAGCCGGGCTTTGAAATCGCTGTGAAGGAAGATGCCGGCCATGGCAAGGAAGGCGCCGCTGCGGCCGCACCGTCCGAGCCGATCGAGAAGCTGCTCCAGACCGCCTCCGTCGAGAAGGGCGCGGCGGCCGCCAAGAAGTGCGGCGCCTGCCACACGTTCGAGAAGGGTGGCCCGAATCGGGTCGGTCCGAACCTCTATGGCGTCGTCGGCGAGCCAAAGGGCCAGGGCCGTGGTGGCTTCAACTTCTCGGCCGCGATGAAGGGCAAGGGCGGCAACTGGACGTTCGACGACCTCAACAAGTTCATCGCCAATCCGAAGGGCTTCATTCCCGGCACCGCGATGGGCTTCGCCGGCATCCAGAAGGATTCCGAACGCGCCGACGTTATCGCCTATCTGAACACGCTGTCGGAGCATCCGCAGCCGCTGCCGACGGCCTCCAAATAAGGCCGCCGGAGCGCATCTTGGAATGAGCGGCCAGGCTGAAATGCCTGGCCGTTTGCTTATCCAGGCCTCGCGGCCAGTTTATCGGGGCGTTTGGCCGCATCCGATCGGCCGCCCGGCCTCCAAGATGAGGAAAAAGCAACACATATTCGGTCGAAACCTCGTCTATATTAGGAACTTAAAGGAGTAGCCTCCTTCAAGACAGGGATGTTGATTTGGCCATCACCCGACGCGATCTTCTGCTCACCGGCACTGCGGCCGCAGCGCTTCCCGTCCTCGGTTCCGTGGCGGGCGTTCCCGTCGTCGGCGCGGCCGAGGCGCAGTCTTCCAATGAGCTGCCTTGGCGCCATGCGCTGTCCCTGTTCGGAAAGGTCAAGTACCCCGCCGACTTCAAGCGCTTCGACTACGTCAATCCGGACGCGCCCAAAGGCGGCGTCGCGCGCCAGATCGCCGTCGGCACATTCGACAATTTTAACATTGTGGTCTCAGGGGTGAAGGGGCAGGTCGCCGGTGCCGTCGCCTTCATCTACGAATCCCTTACCACGCCCTCGCTTGACGAGGTCTCGACCGAATACGGCGCGCTGGCCGAAGCGGTCAGCCACCCGGACGATTTCTCCTTCGTCATTTATCGTTTGCGGCCGCAGGCGAAATGGCATGACGGCAAGTCCGTCACGCCGGAGGATGTGATCTTCTCGCTCGATTCCTTCAAGAAGCACCATCCGATGTATTCGGCGTACTACAGCCATGTGGTGAAGGCCGAGAAGGTCGGCGAGCGCGAGGTGAAGTTCGTATTCGACGCGCCGGGCAATCGCGAATTGCCGCAGATCGTGGGACAGCTTACGGTCTTGCCGAAGCATTGGTGGGAGGGGACCGACGCGCAGGGCCGCAAGCGCGATGTCTCCGCCACCACGCTCGAAGTGCCGCTCGGTTCGGGCCCCTACAGGGTCAAGGAGTTCGTCGCAGGACGGTCGATCGCGCTGGAGCGCGTCAAGGATTATTGGGGCCGCGACCTCCCCGCCAATGTTGGCCGCAACAATTTCGACGAGCTGCGCTACGAATATTTCCGAGACGCCACGGTCGCGATCGAGGCCTTCAAAGCCGATCAGGTCGATTGGCGCACCGAGAACAGCGCCAAGAGCTGGGCGACGGCCTACGACTTCCCGGCCGTGAGCGAAAAGCGCGTGATCCTAGAGGAATTCGTCAATCGCAGCTCGGGCGTGATGCAGGCTTTCGTGCCGAACCTGCGACGCGCCAAATTCAGCGACCCCCGCGTGCGTCGTGCGCTCAATTACGCCTTCGACTTCGAGGAGATGAACAAGCAAATCTTCTTTGGTCAGTACAAGCGTATCAGCAGCTATTTCGACGGCATCGAGGAGCTCATGGCGACCGGCTTGCCGCAGGGCAAGGAGCTCGAGATCCTCGAAACCGTCCGCGCCCAGGTCCCGCCCGAGGTCTTCACGACGCCCTACAGCAATCCGGTTGGCGGCAGCCCGGAGGCCGTCCGGGAAAATCTTCGCGAGGCGCTGCGTCTGTTCAAGGAGGCTGGCTATGAGGTGCGCGACCGCAAGCTGATCGACGTCAAGACCGGCACCCAGTTTTCGCTGGAGTTGCTGAACCAGGATCCGAGCTTCGAGCGGATCACGCTGTTCTACAAGCCGTCGCTTGAGCGGCTCGGCATTGCCGTCAGCGTGCGGACAGTCGATCCGACCCAGTACGAGAACAGGACCCGCGAGTGGGATTTCGACGTCGTCACCAATTCATGGGGCGAGTCTCAGTCGCCGGGTAATGAGCAGCGCGAGTTCTGGTCGTCCAAGACGGCCGACATCGCCGGGTCGCGCAACATCGCCGGCATCAAGAATCCCGCGATCGACAAGCTGATCGAACGGGTCATCTACGCCACCGATCGCGACGACCTGGTGGCCGCAACAAAGGCGCTGGACCGGGTGCTGCTGTGGAATCACTATGTCGTGCCGCAGTGGACCTACAACAAGGTGCGTACCGCGCGCTGGGATCGCTTCGGCCGGCCGGCGGAATTGCCCAGATATGGTCAGTCCGGTTTCCCGTTTATCTGGTGGTACGACGCAGACAAGGCGGCGCGGATCGCAAAGAAGTCGTGAAGGACATTCCCCGCATGACGCAGATGTCACGCCGCCATGTGCTGGCCTTGGGTGTTGGCGGCGCCCTCGGGGCGTCCATTGGTGCGCCGTTGCGCAGTGCGTGTGCATCGGAAGCGGGGACCGATGCGCACGGCATCTCTGCGTTCGGCGATCTCAAATATCCCGCCGATTTCCACCATTTCGACTACGTCAATCCGTCCGCGCCGAAGGGCGGCACGTTCTCGCTCATCCCATCGACGAGGTCGTATAACCAGTCCTACCAGACCTTCAACTCGCTCAACGCCTACATCCTCAAGGGCGATGGCGCGCAAGGCATGGACATGACGTTTTCGCCGCTGATGGTGCGCGGCAGCGACGAGCCGGACGCGATGTACGGACTTGCCGCAAAATCCGTGCAGATATCGCCGGACAGGCTGGTCTATCGCTTCACGATGCGGCCGGAGGCGAAATTCCACGACGGCACCAAGCTCACCGCCCACGACGCGGCGTTCTCGCTGACGACGTTGAAGGCCAAGGGCCACCCGCTGATCATCGTGCAGATGCGTGACTTCGTGAACGCGGAAGCCATCGACGACGCGACGCTCGTCGTCACCTTCGCCAAGGGACGCGCCCGCGACGTGCCGCTCTATGTCGCCGGACTGCCGATCTTCTCGAAGGCCTATTATGCGTCCAGGCCGTTCGATGAATCGACACTGGATATTCCGCTCGGCTCCGGTCCGTACAAGGTCGGCAGGTTCGAGGTCAATCGCTACATCGAATTCGAGCGGGTCAAGGACTGGTGGGCCGCCGATCTGCCGGTTTGCCGCGGCAGCTACAATTTCGATGTCGTGCGCTACGAGTTCTATCGCGACCGCGACGTCGCTTTCGAAGGTTTCACCGGCAAGAGCTATCTCTATCGCGAAGAGTTCACCTCGCGCATCTGGGCGACGCGCTATGACTTTCCGGCGGTGAAGGATGGCCGCGTCAAGATGGAGGTCGTGCCCGATGACACTCCGTCCGGAGCGCAAGGCTGGTTCATCAACACGCGACGCGAGAAATTCAAGGATCCTCGCGTGCGCGAGGCCCTGATCGACGCTTTCGATTTCGAATGGACCAACAAGACCATCATGTACGGCGCCTATGCCCGTACGGTGTCGCCATTCCAGAACTCGGACCTCATGGCAGGCAACACGCCGCCTTCGCCGGAAGAGCTGAAATTGCTGGAGCCGTTTCGTGGCCAGGTTCCGGACGACGTTTTCACCGCACCGTTCACGCCTCCGGTCACGGACGGCTCCGGGCAGGACCGCAGCCTGTTGCGCAAGGCGCAGCAACTGCTGAGCGAGGCGGGTGTGCCGATCAAGGACGGCAAGCGGATGCTGCCGAATGGCGAGGTGTTCAAGATCGAGTTCCTGTTGGATGAGCCTTCCTTCCAGCCGCATCATGCGCCCTACATCAAGAATCTCGCGACGCTCGGTATCGAAGCGAACGTGCGCCTCGTCGATGCGGTGCAATACAGGGCGCGTCAGGACGACTTCGATTTCGACATGACGATCCAGCGCTTCAGCATGTCCGCGACGCCGGGCGACGCCATGCGCTCGTTCTTCTCCTCGCAGGTCGCCAATACCAAGGGCTCGTACAATCTCGCGGGCATCGCCAACCCGGCCATCGACGCCATGATCGAAAAAATCATGGCGGCTGACAGCCGCGAAGAGCTGACCGTCGCCTGCCGCGCTTTCGATCGGCTGTTCCGCGCCGGCCGCTATTGGGTGCCGCAATGGTACAACAAGACGCACCGGCTGGCCTATTGGGACCAGTTCGGCCATCCGCAGAAGCTGCCGCGCTATGCCAACGGCGTCGGCGCGCCGGACATCTGGTGGCATGAACCCGCCAAGGCGGCCAAGCTCGAGCAGGCAAAATAGCCATGAGCGCCTATATCGCCCGCCGGATCCTCCTGATGATCCCGACGCTGCTGGGAATCCTGTTCGTCTCCTTCGTCGTGGTGCAGTTCGCGCCGGGCGGCCCGGTCGAGCGCGTCATCGCCCAGCTCTCGGGCGCCGACACCGGCGGTACCTCGCGCATCTCTGGCGGCAGCGATTTTGCCCAGCGCGCGCCTGGGCAGGTCGGCGCCGGCGGCGATGCCATCAACTCGAAATACCGCGGCGCGCAGGGGCTCGACCCCGATTTCATCAAGAAGCTGGAGGTGCAGTTCGGATTCGACAAGCCGGCACCGGAACGCTTCGCGCTGATGGTTTGGAATTTCGCCCGTTTCGATTTCGGCAAGAGCTATTTTCGCGACGTCAGCGTGATCCAGCTGATCAAGGAGAAGCTACCGGTCTCGATCTCGCTGGGGATCTGGCTGACGCTGATCACCTATCTGATCTCGATCCCGCTCGGCATCCGCAAGGCGATCAAGGACGGCACCCGCTTCGACACCTGGACGTCGACGGTGCTTGTGCTCGGCTATGCCATTCCCGGCTTCCTGTTCGCGATCCTCCTCATCATCCTGTTTGCCGGCGGCTCGTTCTTCAACTGGTTTCCGCTGCGCGGGCTGACCTCGGACGGCTGGTCGCAGTTTCCCTGGTATTGGAAGATCATCGACTATTTCTGGCATCTGACGCTGCCACTGATCGCCATGGGGCTCGGCGCGTTCACCACCATGACATTCCTGACCAAGAACTCGTTTCTTGACGAGATCCGCAAGCAATACGTCATGACCGCGCGCGCCAAGGGGTGCAGCGAAAACCGGGTGCTGTACGGCCATGTCTTCCGCAACGCGATGTTGATCGTGATCGCCGGCTTCCCCGGGACTTTCATCCACGCCTTCTTTTCAGGCTCGCTTCTGATCGAGACCATCTTCTCGCTGGACGGGCTGGGGCTGCTCAGCTTCGAGAGCGTGCTCAACCGCGATTATCCCGTCGTGTTCGGCACGCTTTACATCTTTTCGCTGGTCGGTCTCGTGATCAACCTGATCTCCGACCTGACCTATATGTGGATCGACCCCCGGATCGATTTTGAGGCGCGGGAGGTCTGATGACGCTGGCCGCCCCAACGACGCCGATTGAAACCACGGCGAAATCTCCGCTCGGCGATTCGGTGCCCATCACGCGAAAGCCGTTCGCGCCTTCGCCGCTCAACAGGCGGCGCTGGCAGAACTTCAAGGCCAACCGCCGCGGCTACTGGTCGTTCTGGCTCTTCATCGGCCTGTTCGTGGTGTCGCTGTTCGCCGAGCTGATCGCCAACGATCGGCCCTTCCTGATCAAGTTCGACGGCCGGCTCTATTGGCCCGCCTTCGTGACCTATTCGGAAACGACCTTCGGCGGCGATTTCGAGACGGCGGCCGACTATCGCGATCCCTACTTGCAGAAGCTCATCAAGGACAAGAACGGCACAATCGTCTGGCCCCTGATCCGCTATTCCTACGATACTCACAATCTCGACTTGCCGACGCCAGCGCCGTCGCCGCCAACCTGGATGTTGACGGAGAAGCAGTGCCAGCCGGTGGTAGAGAAGAAGGGACTGAAGAGCTGCCGCGATCTCGAATATAACTGGCTCGGCACCGACGATCAGGGCCGCGACGTGGTGGCGCGGCTGATCTACGGCTTCCGCATCTCGGTGCTGTTCGGACTTTGTCTCACGATCGTCTCGTCCGTCATCGGCATCGCGGCGGGGGCGGTGCAGGGCTACTTCGGCGGGCGGGTCGACCTCATCTTCCAGCGCTTCATCGAGATCTGGACGGCGATTCCCTCGCTCTACCTTCTCTTGATCCTGTCCTCGGTCCTCGTGCCCGGCTTCTTCGTGCTGCTCGGAATCCTGCTGCTGTTCTCCTGGGTCTCGCTGGTCGGTCTGGTGCGGGCCGAGTTCCTGCGCGGGCGCAACTTCGAATACATCCAGGCGGCGCGGGCGCTTGGCGTCTCCAACCCGGTCATCATGTTCCGTCACCTGCTGCCGAACGCGATGGTCGCGACCATGACGTTCCTGCCCTTTATCGTGTCGAGTTCGGTGATGACGCTGACGGCGCTCGATTTCCTGGGCTTCGGCCTGCCGCCGGGATCGCCTTCGCTGGGCGAATTGCTGTCGCAGGCCAAGTCCAATGTGCAGGCGCCGTGGCTCGGCTTCTCCGGCTTCTTCTCGGTTGCGATCATGCTGTCGCTGTTGATCTTCATCGGCGAGGCCGTGCGCGACGCCTTTGATCCGCGCAAGACGTTCAGGTAGGGCCATGGACGCAATCAACCAGCCCCTGCTCAGCGTGCGCGACCTTTCGGTGGCCTTCCACCAGGGCGGCGCCACCACGCTCGCGGTCGACAAGGTCTCGTTCCAGATCAAGCGCGGCGAATGCGTGGCGCTGGTCGGCGAGTCCGGCTCCGGCAAGTCGGTCAGCGCGCTCTCGATCCTGAAGCTGTTGCCCTATCCGAACGCGTCGCACCCCTCGGGCAGCATCCGCTTCAAGGGACAGGAGCTGATCGACCGGTCCGAGCAGAAGATGCGCGAGATTCGCGGCAGCGACATCTCCATCATCTTCCAGGAGCCGATGACCTCGCTCAATCCGCTGCACACGATCGAGGCGCAGATCGGCGAGATCATCCAGCTGCACAATCCCACCAGCAATGCCGAGGCGCGCAGGCGGACGCTGGAACTGCTGACGCAGGTCGGCATTCCCGAGCCCGAGACGCGGCTGAAGAGCTATCCGCACCAGCTTTCCGGCGGCCAGCGCCAGCGCGTGATGATCGCGATGGCGCTCGCCAACGAGCCGGACCTTCTGATCGCGGACGAGCCGACGACGGCGCTCGACGTCACCGTGCAGGCGCAGATCCTGGCACTGCTCGCCGAGATCCGTTCGCGGCTCGGGATGAGCCTGCTGTTCATCACCCACGATCTCGGCATCGTTCGCCGCATCGCCGACATCGTCTGCGTCATGAAGGGTGGCGTGGTCGTCGAGCAGGGACCGGTCGAGCAGGTCTTCAAGACCCCGAAGCATCCCTATACGCGCGACCTGCTCGCGGCCGAGCCGAAGCCGGATCCGGCACCGCCGCAGCCGGATGCGCCCGTCGTGATGTCGGCCGATGATCTCAAGGTCTGGTTTCCGATCAAGCGCGGCCTGATGCGCAAGACGGTCGGCCACATCAAGGCGGTCGATGGCGTCAGCGTCGCCGTGCGCAAGGGCGAGACGCTCGGGGTCGTCGGCGAATCAGGCTCGGGCAAGACCACGCTGGGTCTCGCCCTGCTGCGGCTGATCTCCTCGGACGGGCGCATCGTGTTCCTGGGCAAGGACATCCAGGGCCTGCGCTTCAAGGAGATGCGGCCGTTCCGGCGCGACATGCAGATCGTGTTCCAGGATCCGTTCGGCTCGCTCAGCCCGCGCATGTCGGTGGCCGACATCATCGCCGAAGGTCTTTCCGTGCATCAGCCGAAGCTGTCGCGCGAGGAGCGCGAGGTGCGCGTCGTCAAGGCGCTGGAGGATGTCGGGCTCAATCCGGATACGCGCTTCCGCTATCCGCATGAATTCTCCGGCGGCCAGCGCCAGCGCATCAGCATCGCGCGCGCGGTGGTGCTGGAGCCGGATTTCGTCGTGCTGGACGAGCCGACCAGCGCGCTCGACATGCTGTTCCAGGCGCAGATGGTCGACCTCTTGCGCGAGCTCCAGCGCAAGCGCGATCTCACCTACATGTTCATCTCGCACGATCTGCGCGTCGTCGCCTCGCTCGCCAGCCATCTCATCGTGATGCGCGGCGGCAAGGTGGTCGAGGAAGGCCAGGCCGCCGAGCTGTTCAAGAATCCGAAGACGGATTATACGCGCGCGCTGTTCGCGGCCGCGTTCCGGCTGGAGACGGCCGGGAATGGCTCGGTCGCGACGTAGCTGTCGTCATTCCTGGGACTGCGATCTGTCCGTCCGGGGGCGAAGGCGAAATGTTCGGCAAGATTCGAGGCGTCGCCTCAAATCCTGCCGGGAATGCAGGCCCGCAATTCACGGCGTTACCTGCAGAGATGGTGGCGACGGTCTCGACCGATGTAGGTGCCCGTTGCGGGATCGTAGGATCGGTAGCGCTCCGCGCAAGCACGTGAGGCGGCGCCGTCAATGCGAGCCAGGGCGTTGTCCACGCTCCGCGAAGGAGCCGCGCCATCCGGCAACTCGAGGCCTATCCGACCTGCCGGCGTCAGTGTGCCATTCAGGTTGCGATTGGGGTACTCGGCCTCGTACGTATCCGGATGGCTGCCTGCAAAGCCGGATTGCGCGTAGGCGGTGCTTAAGGTCAGGCTCGACAGCAAGATCGCGGCAGCGAGTGTCTTAAGTCCAGTCATAGTCGATCTCCATCACCAGCCGGCGCGTCGTGCAGCCGGCGCGGTGAGATGTGGATCGACATGGTGCGGTCAACAAGCTCGTTGTGAGCCATACTTGCTGCCCGGCCCAATGCTGTCGTTCAAACACAGAAAGCGTCGTGTGTTTGTGGAACGAGAGGCAGTGGTCGAAGCAGGCCCGCTAGAGTCGCTTGATCGCGGTGACCTCGCTGCCGGCCTGCCTGATCCGCGCAATCGCGGGTTCGATCGGTTCGACCACGGTCGCCATGTGATAGGCATTGGCGTGAACCATGGTGCTGGCATCTCGGACGATGGCGACATGGCCCTTCCAAAAGATCAGATCGCCGCGCAGCAAGCTGCCTCGCTCATGAGGCTCCAGCGTGCGGCCGAGTCCGGCCAGCTGCATGTCGCTATCGCGCGGACAGCCAATGCCTGCGGCGGTCAGCGAGACCTGCACGAGGCCCGAGCAGTCGATGCCGAGGCTGCTCTTGCCGCCCCACAGGTAGGGCGTCCCGACGAAGCGCTCGGCCACCGACACGAAATCTGCCTCGCGATGATCGAGCGGGACGAGATGCGTCCCCGGTAGAAATCTCCCGTCGCGCGTCACGGCGAAAGAGCCATCCTCACGCGCCACGGCAATCTTCGAACCCATCACGAACGTGTCGCCCGGCGGCAGCTTGATCGAGGGACCGGGGAACGCGAACGTTCGCAGCGCGCCCACCTTGTGCGTCGGCGCGGCCGTCGGTTTCACGAGCGCCGCGTCGGGAAGCCAGCCGACATAGCCGTCGCCATTGAGCTGGCCCCAGGCCCACCCCTCGCCGTTGCGGTCGTAGACCGTGACGCGTTCGCCGCGCAGCGCTTCCGTCATCAGCATGGCGTTCGAGGACGGCTGCTCGCGCACCGGTGCGATCGCCTCGACCACCTCGAATTCCTCCCCGGTGACGAAGCGATCTGCCTCAACCTTGCCTTCGAGATATTTGGCGGCGAGGTCGCCCCGCGCCGGCGTCAGCCGTGGATCATGCTTTGGATCATGCATAGCGCTCGCTCAGCAGTGTGTAGAGGGCGCGAGCGGCCTGGCACTCGCCGCCTTCGGGCCGCGCCGGCTTCGCCGACGGCGTCCAGCCGTAGATGTCGACATGCAGCCAGCTCGCGGCGTGCTCGACGAAGCGTTGCAGGAACAGCGCGCAAGTGATCGAGCCGGCGAAGCCGCCGGACGGCGCATTGGTGATGGTGGCCGTCTTGGAGTCCAGCCAGGCGTCGTAAGGCGGCCACAGCGGCATGCGCCACAACGGATCGTTCTCCTTCGCCGCGCAGCGCGCGACGTCGGCGGCCAGCGTCTCATCGTTGGTGTAGAAGGGCGGCAAATCCGGCCCCAGCGCGACGCGCGCCGCGCCGGTCAGCGTGCCCAGATCGATCAGCAGCTCGGGCTTCTCCTCGTCTGCCAGCGCCAGCGCGTCGGCGAGGACGAGCCGGCCTTCCGCGTCGGTATTGCCGATCTCGACTGTGATGCCCTTGCGCGAGGTGAAGATATCGAGCGGGCGGAAGGCGTTGCCGGCGACCGCGTTCTCCACGGCCGGAATCAGCACGCGCAGCCGCACCTTCAGCTTCGCGTCCATCACCATGCGTGCGAGCGCGAGCACGTTGGCGGCACCACCCATGTCCTTCTTCATGATCAGCATGCCGCTCGACGGCTTCAGGTCCAGTCCGCCGGTGTCGAAACACACGCCCTTGCCGACCAGCGTCACCTTGGGATGATCAGGATCGCCCCAGCCGATGTCGATCAGCCGCGGCGGACGGCTGGAGGCCATGCCGACGGCATGGATCAGCGGGAAATTCGTCTTCAGATCGTCGCCGACGGTGCAGGCGAAGCTCGCGCCGAACTCGGTTGCGAGCGCTTGCGCGGCTGCGGCGAGTTCCGCCGGGCCCATGTCGTTGGACGGCGTGTTGATGAGGTCGCGCGCCAGCATTGCGGCATCGGCGATCCGCTCGATCTCGGCCGCGTCGACACCGTCAGGCGGCACCAGCCGGACCTCCGGGCGATCGGCCTTGCGGTAGCGGGCGAAGCGGTAGCACCCCAGTGCGAAGGCGAGCGCCGCCAGCCGCGGATCGTGCGGCGCGTTGGCAAAGCGATAGGCTCCCGGCGGCAACAGGCCGGGCAGGGCCCCGGGACGGAACAGGTCGCGCGATCTTGCACCCTCATCCTCGAGGCCGAACAGCACCTGAGCAATCGTCCCGTCCGGCGCGGGAAGTGCCAGATAGCCGCCCGGCTTTGCGGCAAAGGCGCTTGCGGCGGCGAACTGGCGCTGCGCCGGCGGCAGCGTCTCGGCAGTCTGATCCCAGCTCGACTTGGTGACGAAAGTGATCGGGATGGCGGTGGGCGACGTCTCGAAGACAGAGGGCATTGGCGGGTCCGGATCGTCAGATCAAGCGGGGTCATGCGAACTGACGAGACTTCGCAGAGTTTCGGCGCCGCTGCAATCGGCATTGCCGTCACCGGTCAGCGAACTGCGCCGCGCCGCAAGGCCATGCTAGGTTCGGGGGCGGCCGTCAGATGTGGAGATCGGAGGCGACCGACCAGGAAGCGCCGGGAGGAAATGCGATGGAATTTGTGTGGAGCGTGGTCACATTCGTCGGCCAGGCCGTCGAGGCGATTTTTGGCTATATCGAACATCACCATTGGATCTTCGCGTTCCTTGCCGGCGGCTACGTCTTCTATCTCCACGACCGCTCCGTCCACGCGCGGTTCGATGCGCTCGACAAGCGCATCGACGAAATCCGCAGGCGGCTCGCCATCGAATATTGACCGGGTGAGAGGACGCCGTCCTCGGGCGGATCTCGTATCTCGCGCCGGGAGCTACGGTTTGGAAGGGGACGGCCCCGCGCCTTTACGAGCGCTGCGGTCGTGATGCCGCCGCGAGAGGCCAGAGGGCGTCGTTAACCGGCCGTTAGGGTTAACATTCTATTGCTGGCGCGTTCGGCTCGATCAAGCGGCTCCAGAATCAAGGCTTCATGCGTCAACGGATCAGTCTTGCCCGGCTTCTTGCCTCGACGTCGCTGATCGCAGCGGTGGCCATGGGCCTCGGCGGCTGCACGGCCATGTCGAAACTCTCCGACGTGACGGGCTCGGTCGGCCCCCGGGCGGAGGCGGCTCCCGCCGACCGCGCGTCCACCGATCCGGCGCGGGCCGTCGACGCCTATGGCCAGCGCTACCGCGCCAATCCCAAGGATGCCGACGCCGCACTCGCCTACGGACAGGCCTTGCGCGCCAACGGCCAGCGCGCCCAGGCCGCCGCCGTGCTCGAGCAGGCGACCATCGCCAATCCCGGCAACAAGGCGCTGCTCGCCCAGTACGGCCGCGCACTCGCCGACAACGGCAATTTCCAGCAGGCTTACGACGTCCTGTCGAAGGCGCACTCGCCCGACAATCCGGACTGGCGCCTGCTTTCGGTGCAGGGCACGGCGCTGGACCAGATGGGCCGTCATGAGGAGGCGCGATCCTACTACGCGAGCGCGCTCAAGATCGCACCGGGTGATCCCGGCGTGCTCTCCAATCTCGGCCTGTCCTACATGTTGTCGCGAGAGCTGCCGAAAGCCGAAGAGGCGCTGCGGCAGGCCTATGCCTCGCCGCGTGCGAGCGCGCGGGTGCGGCAGAACCTCGCCCTGGTTGTCGGTCTCCAGGGCCGCTTCGCGGAAGCGGAGACCATCGTGAAGGCGGACCTGCCACCGGACCAGGCCGCCGCCAATGTCGCCTATCTCAGGGACATGCTCAGCCGCAGCGACGCCCCGCACGGTGCACCAAAGCGGACGCCGGTTGCTTCGCTCAGCCAGCCCGACTGATCAGATCCGATCGCCCGATCTCAGCCTGAGCGACGAACCGCGCGGTCCGCTCTCGCTCAGTGCAACTCCGTGACCTTGATGGCGGTCGGCCCGAGAATGACCACGAACAGCACCGGCAGGAAGAACAGGATCATCGGCACCGTCAGCTTCGGCGGGAGGGCGGCGGCCTTCTTCTCGGCCTCGTTCATGCGCATGTCGCGGTTCTCCTGCGCCATGACGCGCAGGGAGTGGCCGAGCGGAGTGCCGTAGCGCTCCGCCTGCTGAAGCGCGAGACACACCGACTTGACGCCCTCGAGCCCGGTGCGCCGTGCGAGGTTCTCATAGGCGACCTTGCGATCCTGCAGATAGGACAGTTCGGCCGTGGTCAGGGTGAACTCCTCCGAGAGCGCGATCGACTGGCCCACGATTTCTGTCGCGACCTTCCGGAACGCCATCTCGACCGACATGCCGGATTCGATGCAGATCAGGAGCAGGTCGAGCGCGTCGGGAAATGCACGCTTGATCGAGAGCTGGCGCTTGGCGATCGCATTCCTGAGGAACAGCATCGGCGCCTGAAGGCCGAGATAGGCAGCGCCGATGCAGATGCCGATCTTGACCGGCAGCGCCTGTTCCATGCGCGCGATCACGAAGACGTAGAGGGCCGAGCCGATGAAGAGCGCGATCGGGGCGACCATGCGGGCAAACAGGAAGGTGATGTAGGGCGCCTGGCCGCGGTAACCTGCCATGATGAGCTTGTCCCGCGCAGCTTCCTGCGCGAGCCATTTGGTGAGGTTGAAGTCCTCGACCACCTTGGAAACGAGCTGCTTCGGGGTCTGGCGCAGCGAGACTTTTTCGCTCTTGTGGAGACGCTCACGCTCGCGCTGCCGGATGCGCTCACGCTCGCTCGCCACCGCCTTCATGCGCTTGGAGAGGCCCTCGCCAGCGAACAACGGCATCACCAGCGTATACACGGTTGCGCTGGCGGCGACGGCCGCGAGCAGCATGGTCATGAAACGGACGTCGTGCAGTTTCGAGACGAGGAATTCGACCATACAGCACCGTCAGAAATCGAAGTTGATCATCTTCTTCATCACCATGATGCCGATCGACATCCAGACGACGCAGCCGACCAGCATCAGCTGGCCGGTAGGATGAGTCCAAAGCACCGAGATGTATTGCGGCGTCGTGAGGTAGACGAGGAACATCACGATCGGCGGCAGCGAGCCGATGATGCCGGCCGAGGCCTTGGCTTCCATCGACATTGCCTGGATCTTCTCTCGCATCTTCTTGCGGTCGCGCAGCACCTTGGAGAGGTTGCCGAGCGCTTCGGAGAGGTTGCCGCCCGACTTCTGTTGGATCGACACCACGATGCCGAAGAAATTGGCCTCCGGCAGCGGCATGCGCTCGTACAGCCGCGCGCAGGCCTCGCCCAGCGGCATGCCGATCGCCTGCGTCTCGATGATAGCCAGGAATTCGCTGCGCAGCGGCTCGGGAGAATCGGCGGCGACGACCTTGATCGATTCGAACAGCGGCAGGCCCGCCTTGATGCCGCGAACGATCACGTCGACCGCGTCGGGCAGCGCAGCCAGGAACTTGGCCTCGCGACGCTTCTTCAGGAAGCTGAGCGCCCAGCGCGGCAGGCCGAAGCCGCCGGCAAAGGCGAGCCCGACGGCGCCGATCATGCCGCCGCCGCCGAGCAGCGCGACCGCGAAGAACACGGCTGCCACGATGGCGGACGCGATCCAGAATTTCTGGGGCGTCCAGTCAAGCCCCGCCTGCGACAGGCGGACGCTGAGCGGAGCGCTCTTCTCCTGGGCGCGCCGCGCCTCGAGGTCCTTGAGCGTGGTCTCGACCTGCTCGCGGCGCGAGCGCTGGGTCTTCTCGGCCTGGCGGGCCGTCGGCGCCTCGGCGCGCGCGACCGATGCGCGCCGGCTTTCCGCCTTTCGCTCCCCGGACAGCAACGGATAGAGGAAGACCCAGGCGATGCCACCGACGGCTGCGGTGGCGAGGAAGGCGAGGGCGAGGACCTGCATGTTCATGGTGGCGTTGACCTGCTCACGTCTTCGGGGCGACTTCCGCTGCGTCGAGCGCAGCGGCGAGGCGCTTCTCCTCGCCGTAATAGCGGGCGCGTTCCCAGAATCTCGGACGGCCGATGCCGGTCGAGCGGTGCCGGCCGATGATCTTGCCGTTGGCGTCCTCTCCGACCATGTCGTAGAGGAAAATGTCCTGGGTGATGATGGTGTCGCCTTCCATGCCCATCACCTCGGTGATGTGGGTGATGCGGCGTGAACCGTCGCGCAGGCGCGCCGCCTGGATGATGACGTCGATCGAGGCGCAGATCATCTCGCGGATGGTTCGCGAGGGCAGGGAGAAGCCGCCCATCGTGATCATGGATTCGCAGCGCGACAGCGCTTCGCGCGGGTTGTTGGCGTGCAACGTGCCCATCGAGCCGTCATGGCCGGTGTTCATGGCCTGGAGCAGGTCGAAGGCTTCGGGGCCGCGGACCTCGCCGACGATGATGCGTTCGGGCCGCATGCGCAGGCAGTTGCGCACCAGTTCGCGCATGGTGACCTGGCCCTCGCCCTCGATATTGGGGGGGCGGGTTTCCAGCCGGACCACGTGGGGCTGCTGCAGCTGGAGCTCGGCGGCGTCCTCGCAGGTGATGACGCGCTCGTCGTGCTCGATGTAATTGGTGAGGCAGTTCAGCAGCGTGGTCTTGCCCGAGCCGGTACCACCGGAGATCAGCACGTTGCACCGGACGCGGCCGATGATCTGGAGGATCTCGGCGCCCTCCGGCGTGATCGCGCCGAACTTGACGAGCTGATCCAGCGTCAGCTTGTCCTTCCTGAATTTGCGGATGGTGAGCGTGGGGCCGTCGATGGACAGCGGCGGCACGATCGCGTTGACGCGGGAGCCATCGGCGAGGCGCGCGTCGCAGATCGGCGAGGATTCGTCGACGCGCCGGCCGACCTGGCTGACGATGCGCTGGCAGATGTTGAGAAGCTGTTGGTTGTCGCGAAAGCGGATGCCGGTGCGCTGGATCTTGCCGCCGACCTCGATGTAGACGGTATTCGCACCATTGACCATGATGTCGGCGATGTCGTCGCGCGACAACAGCGGTTCGAGCGGGCCGTAACCGAGGACGTCGTTGCAGATGTCGTCGAGCAGCTCTTCCTGCTCGGCGATCGACATCACGATGTTCTTGATCGCGATGATCTCGTTGACGATGTCGCGGATTTCCTCGCGCGCGGACTCCGAATCGAGCTTGGCGAGCTGGGCGAGGTCGATCGCCTCGATCAGTGCGCCGAAGATGGTCGCCTTGACCTCGTAGTAGTTGTCCGAACGCCGGCTCTCCATGGCCGGAGGCGGCGTGACCTTGGCAGGGGCAAGCGGCGGCGAGGCGACGGCCGGCGGAGTTGGGGCGCGCGACATCGTCGGCGCCGGAGCCGGGGCAGGCTCATGCGATACGGCGCCGGGCTTGGGCGCCCGAAGGTCGGTGTCTGTTCCGCTACGCTTACCGAACACTTAACAGCTCCATGCGGCGGCTTATCTTCCCCGCAACTTCTCAATCAGAGGTGAAAACAGGGACGACTTTTGCTTCTTGGTCTCGCTGCGGCCGGTCAGGCGTTGGGCGATCTGCAGGAACATCTCGATCGACTTGTGGTTGGCGGAGATCTCCGCGATCATCTGGCCGTTGTTGGCTGCCGAGCCGAAGATCTGCGGCTCGAACGGGATCGAGACGACCGGCTGGCTCTCGATCGCCTTGGCGAACTCCGTGGCGGCGATTTCGGGCCGTTTCGGTACGCCGACCTGGTTGAGGCAGTAGAGCGGCGGCCGGTCGTTGGGGCGCGCGGCCTTCAAAAGATCGAACAGGTTCTTGGTATTGCGCAGGTTGGCGAGGTCAGGCGCGGCCACGATCAGGATGTCGTCCGCCCCGATCAAGGCGCGCTTGGTCCAGCCCGCCCATTGATGCGGAACGTCGAGCACGATGCAGGGCATGGTGGAGCGCAGCGTGTCGAACACGGCGTCGAAAGCGTCGGTGCCGAAATCATAGACCCGGTCGAGCGTCGCCGGCGCCGCCAGCAGGCTGAGATGGTCGGTGCATTTCGACAGCAGGCGGTCGATGAAGGCAGTGTCGACGCGGTCGGGCGAGAACACGGCGTCGGCGATGCCCTGCGGCGGATCCTGGTTGTAGTCGAGCCCGGCGGTGCCGAAGGCGAGGTCGAGATCGGCGACGACGGCGTCCATCGCGAGGTCGCGCGCGATCGCCCAGGCGACATTGTGGGAGATGGTGGAAGCCCCGACGCCACCCTTGGCGCCGACCACGGCGATGACGCGGCCGACCGCCTTGGCTTCCGGCGCCGAGAACAGGTTGCAGATCGAGCGCACGACGTCGATCGCGCCGACCGGCGCGAGCACGTAGTCGCTGACGCCGCGGCGAACCAGCTCGCGATAGAGCGTGACGTCGTTGATGCGGCCGATCACGACCACGCGGGTGCCGGCGTCGCAGACGGTGGCGAGCTGGTCGAGTCCGCC
Organism: Bradyrhizobium sp. CCBAU 51765; assembly: GCF_015291725.1. Classification (GTDB taxonomy): domain Bacteria; phylum Pseudomonadota; class Alphaproteobacteria; order Rhizobiales; family Xanthobacteraceae; genus Bradyrhizobium; species Bradyrhizobium liaoningense. The sequence goes on along the minus strand of NZ_CP030038.1, from coordinate 7,683,997 downwards.
CAAGAGATCGTTGCGACCGTCGCTCTCGAGCACGATCACGTTCGGCGTGGGGGCCGAGCGGTAGGCTTCGATGGCGGCCGCCATGCCGCCCATCTGGATCTTCAGGTGGGCCTTGCCGAGACGGCGATCCTCGCCGGCCGCCTGTACCGCGGCGGCGGTCTCCACGGTTTCGCAGAAGGCCTGGACCGAGACGCGCGGCGCAGGCGCAATATGCTCCTCCATCGGCGGAGGAGCGGCTTGCGACTGCTCTTCTTGTGTCTGGCGCGCGTAGCTGATCATCTGCCGGTTTCGCTGAGTTTGGCCTTGTCGGCCTCGGGATAGGTCGTCGCCGTCGAGAGCCCTTTGCGATATTTCTCGAGACCGGTGATGCGCCGCGGCGTGTATGACGGAGTTTCGGGCCGCGGCTGCTCAAGATCCGACGGATTGTCGACCATGGCCGCGAGGTTGCGCTGATAGGCGCAGCCGTAATTGTAGTAGTCCTTGTTCTCGAACCAGCGCTTGTTCTTCATCGAGGGGCCGATGTCCTCGGGCCACAGGCCGCAGGGACCGGCGACCGCGGCGATCCTGGAATAGGTGAGCCGGATCGGCGGCAGGAAACGCTTGTCCTCCGGCCGGTAGGGGTGAACGCTGACGCCGCGCGGCGGAACGCCTGCCGCCGCCAGCATCGCCTGGATCTCTCGCATTGTATCCGCGATCGGACGAGCGTTGGGCGTCTGGGACGGTACGTCGATGCGAATGGCGCCGGTGCCTTCGTGCAACCATGCCGATGCGACCCCCATCACGTCGGCGCGCTGGGCGGCGGTCAATCCACCACGGGCATGGCCGACGAAGACGACGATCGAGCGATTCTGCTCCTCGATCGCGATCGGATGGCGCTGCTTGTAATCGTCGGGAATGGAGGCCGTGGCGACCTCGTCGTGCTGGCAGCCGCCGAGCGCGAGCGCCATGCCGACGAGCGCGCCACCGAGGCGGATGGCGCGTTTGCGAAGCTGGGGTGGTCTCGTGATCATCGTGAAGTCCCCGTTCCGCCTCAGTCGGTGATGAAGCCGTAGGTGCCGCGGTAGCTTTTGGCCGGCTCGGCCCGTCCGGGCACGCCGTAGAGCCGGTTGACATTGCCGATCAGCTGGGCCTGCGGATCCGCAGGCGGAGCGAAGCCGTCATCCGGCCGCGACAGGTCCTTCGGCGCCACCGCGCGAACGACGTAGGGCGTCACGATCACGACCAGTTCGGTCGCGTTGTTGACGAAGTCGCGGCTGCGGAACAGCGTGCCCAGGATCGGGAGTTGCATCAGTCCCGGCAATCCGCTGATCGCCTGCTTGGTCTGCTGCTGGATCAGGCCGGCCATCGCCATCGCGCCGCCGGAGGGAATTTCCAGCGAGGTCTCCGCGCGGCGGGTTCTGATCGAAGGCACCGTCAGCGAGTTCACCGTGGTCGAGGTCACCGCCTGCGACAGCGTGATCGAATTCTCGTTCGACAGCTCCGAGACTTCCGTCATCACCCGCAGGCTGATCTTGCCTTCACTCAGCACCACGGGCGTGAAGTTCAGCGAGATGCCGAACTTCTTGAAGTTGATCTGGGTTGTACAGACATGAGTGACGGGATCGCAGGCATAGCCTGACGGCACCGGGAATTCACCGCCGGCGATGAACGTCGCCGATTCACCGGAGATCGCGGTCAGGTTCGGTTCGGCCAGTGTTCGGATCACGCCAGCGGTTTCCATCGCACGCAGGGTGGCCTGCACAGATGGCGTCGCGCCGAACTTCGTGGTCAGATTGTTGCCATCGACAAGGTTGCGGCCATAGGCCGTGAACGGATTCGAATTGGTGAAGCTCACCACGGAGGTGCCGTAGTTGAGGTTGGCGGAGAGGTCGATGCCGAGCTGCTTGACGATGTTGCGCTGGACCTCGGCCACCGTCACCTTGAGCATGATCTGGTCGCGGCCGCGGACCACGATCGAGTTCACGACCTTGTCGGGGCCGCCGGCCAGGCGCGCGGCGAGCTCGTTGGCCTGCTGCGCTTCCATCGGGTTGGCAGCCGTTCCGGTTAGGACGATGCCGTCGCCGAGGCCATCGACCTGGATGTCTGCATTGGGCAGGATCTGCTTCAGCGCGGCCCGCACGCCGTTGAGGTCGCGCTTGACTGCGATGTCATAGGCCGCAATCTGCTGGCCGGCGGAATCGAAGAACACGATGTTGGTCTGGCCGACCGCCGCGCCGATGATGTAGGCGCGCTGCGCCGAGCGGACCACCGCATTGGCGATCTTGGGATCGGCGACGAGCACGTCTTTGATGTCGCGCGGCAGGTCGATCACGATGGACTTGCCGATGCCGAGCGAGAGGAAGCGCGCGTTGATCTGGCCGTCCGCCGCGGCCGGCGCGACGGGGCGATAGTCGGCGGCGATCACCGGATTGAACGCCAACGCGAAGGCGGCCGAGAACGACAGGGCGCGGACCAGTGAGGTTCGTATCGTCGCCGAGTCTGCCCTGCATTTCATATCGACTGTCTTCATCGTGCCTTAGCCGTCTGACTTGGAATGCCGTAGCGAATGATCGAAACGCCGTCTCGCTTCTGCGCGGAGTCGTCGAGCGTGATTTCGCTCAGCTTGACGTCGGCGATACTGCGCAGCGCCAGCGACAGCGTGCCGCTCTGCCGCGCCGCGGAGAGCGTTGCGGTCTGCGCTGGATTGAGCTCGAGGGTGACGGTCTTGCCGATCACCGCGTTCTGGCCGTCCTTCTCCTTGGGCGCCTGGTCGATGGCCAGGACGCGGATATTGGCCAGGATGATCTCGGACGTGACGACGTCGGGGGCGCCGCTGCTCTCGTCCGGGTTCTTCAACCGGCGCGTGAGAAGCACGTCGACGCGGTCGTTGGGCAGGATGAAGCCGCCCGCGCCGGTCTCCGGCGAGATCTCGGTCGAGATCGCGCGCATGCCGGTGGGCAGGATCGCCGCCATGAAGCCGGAGCCTTCCACCTTGACCAGCTTCTGGTCGCGGATCGGCTCGCCCTGAATGAACGGTGCGCGCGCGATCGAACCGCTTACCTGGGTCGCAGCATCGGGACGCTCGTTGCGGCGGATGAAGGTGGCGCTGGCGGTCGCGGCCGGCCAGGTCTGCCATTGCACGTCTTCCGGCTTCACGGTCTGGCCGAGGCCGATGTCGTTCTTGGCGACGAGGACGTCAACGGTCGGCAGCTGCGCGACCGGAAGCGGAGGCGGCGCAGAATTGTCGGTGCCGCTCGCCAGGTACGCGGCGACGCCGCCGGCGCAGATGGCGACCGCCAGGACGACAATGCGTGCCCTATTCATACGCTTCACTTTCCAACAATACGCCGCGACGCTGCCGCCGCCGTGATCGGCAGTTGACCAGCTATTCGTCAAAGCATGGTTAATGAGGCGTATCTAAATCGCCTTAACGCCGGGTTACCCGGTGCGTTCAGCGCAGTGCTAGGTGAGTGAGGTCGATCGCCTTCACCCATTCGGTCTCCGGGTAGACCATCAACGCGCTCAGGGCGAGCGCGATGCCGTAGGGAATGCCGCTCTCCTTGGCGTGCAGCCGTGCGAGCCAGGCCTGACCCGCCAGCCCGTAGGGCAGCGGCCATTGCCGGAACTGGAGCAGCAGCAGCGTCAGCGCGCCGCCGAACAGCGAGGCGTAGAGCAGGAAGTTCATCAGCTGCGCGAAGCCGAACCAGAGCGCGACGGAAGCCGCGACCTTGGCGTCGCCGCCGCCCACCCAGCCCATCGCGAAGCAGGTGAAGGCCACGACCAGGACGAGCGCGCCGGCGCCGACATGAGTCATGATGTCGTAAGGTGCCATGCCACCGGCAAGGGCGAGCACGAAGAAGCCTGCGACCAGCGCCAGCGACACGCGGTTCGAGATCGTCATCGTGAAGAGATCGCTCGCGGCGGCGAACGCCATCAGGGCCGGGAAGAGCAGAAGGCGCGCAAGGTCGAGGATCATGGGCTGCGTCTTGAGGCCTGGGTTGGCCGCGGGAGCTGGCGTCGCGGGATGCTAGCGCGTAGTGCTAAACAAACCGACAACGGCGACAGGGACGTGCGGCCAGGGCCGCTGAATGCGTTTTCACCAGAAGCTGGCAATGCGTGCGGCGAGCGCGACCGTCGCAAGCAGCAGCGCAAGGCAGATCCAATAGGCCGGCGCGCCGGCTTGAGCCGCCCCCACCTCTTTCGCCGCGACCGCGGCATCGGTTCTGAACTTGTACAACGCCACTGGAACTTGCCGTCTTCAGAAAAGCAAAGGCCCCGGAGGCCCGGGGCGTTTGTGGTCGGTCGTCGGTTATCTACTTCAGCGACGTGCTGATCGAGGTGAACTTGCTGTTCAGCGCGGTGCCGAGATTGTTGACGACGGTGATGATGGCCAACGCGATGCCGGCGGCGATCAAACCGTATTCGATGGCGGTGGCGCCGGATTCATCCTTCGCGAAACGCGCGATCAAGTTCTTCATGAACAAACTCCGTCTGGGTGAAATCGCCTCGTTCGGCGCTGTCTCCGGCGAAGACCATGAGAGCCGAGCTCTTTCGGTAAAGTTAACTCGATCGCGTAAACCAAGGCCCGGCGCGCAGCTTTCGCGCAGAGTGAATTTCGCCTTAAGACGGCAGCTGCGATACATTCCGGTTCCCGATGCATCGGCAGCACGTTGCCTGCTTCACGCTCCCTTAAATTTCGCGGAGTACGCCTAGGCAGGACTGGAATTCGCAAGAGAGGCGACGATGTCGAGCCTGCCCATGCAAGTCGCCCTGATGCTCGGCGAGACCATCGTCAAGGTGATCCCCGTCACCTTCATGCTCGCGGCCGTCTTCACCGTGCTGGAGCATTTCTGGGCCTGCAATCCCGGCGCGCCGTGGTGGCGCAAGCGGGAGATCATCACCGACATCTGCTACTGGTTCTTCGTCCCGGTGTTCGCCCGCACCATGCGGATCGGTCTTCTGATCGTCGGCGCCAGCGTCGTCTTCAACATCCACGACGCCGACGAGCTCATTGCCTTCTACGACAATGGCCATGGTCCGCTGTCGCAGCTGCCGCTGTGGGTCCAGGCCGTGCTGTTCCTGGTGCTGTCCGATTTCATGCTGTACTGGCTGCACCGGCTTTTCCACGACGGCGGCTTCTGGAAGTACCACGCCGTCCATCATTCGTCGGAGGAGATCGGGTGGATCTCCGCGGCCCGCTTCCATCCCGTCAATCTCCTGCTCGGGACGATCAGCGTCGACGTCGTGCTGCTGATGGCCGGTATCTCCCCCAACGTCATGATCTGGGTCGGCCCGTTCACCACCTTCCATTCGGCCTTCGTGCACGCCAACCTGAACTGGACCTTCGGACCGTTCAAATACGTGCTGGCGACGCCGGTATTCCACCGTTGGCACCACACCTCGCTCGAAGAGGGCGGCGACACCAATTTCGCGGGGACGTTTCCGATCTGGGACGTGCTGTTCGGCACGTTCCGCATGCCGGAGGGGAAGCTGCCGCAGGACTACGGCAAGGACGAAGCGACCATGCCGAAGGAGATCTGGGGCCAACTCTCCTATCCGTTCAAACAATAGCCGGCGGGTTTGCGGAACGTTCATGAATTAAAGGCAGGTTGGCCGGGTCGGGCGCCGGCTCCGCTGTTATCTGGTCGTTTCTGCCGGTTTGTGACGTCCCGGGGGTAAGAGTATGCGTAAGGAATTGCTGCGCCGTCATGCGCGGGTGTGTCTTCTGGTTGCCGCTGCGGCGCTGGCATGGCCGGCCGCCGGCCTTGCCGAGTCCACCGCCGACACGATCGCCGTCAATGTCGATCAGGCCAAGCTGGTACGGCTGCCCGGCAAGGTGGCGACCATCGTGGTCGGCAATCCCCTGATCGCCGACGTCACGCTCCAGCCGGGCGGCATGATCGTCGTGACCGGAAAGGGCTATGGTGCCACCAACTTCATCGCGCTCGACCGGGGCGGCGAGATCCTGGTCGACCGCCAGATCCAGGTTGAAGGTCCGAGCGACCGGCTCGTCACCGTCTATCGCGGGATCGAGCGCGAGTCCTACAGCTGCGTACCGCTTTGCCAGCGTCGCGTGACGCTCGGCGACAGCGACGCCTACTTCAACAACACGATGAGCCAGGCTGGTTCGCTGAGCAGCAGTGCCAGCGGCAGCGCCAAACCCAACTGAGGCGCGATGCGATCAGGATGAATGGTCGGCGCGTTTCAGGTTGATGCCGTAGAATAAAAAAGGCCGTGCGCGACGCACGGCCTTTTCTTGTTTCCTCGCTCGGGGCGGTCGGGCCAAGAGCCCGGTGGGCTCAGCCCGCGGCGCGGAGGTTGTCCGCCGCCGACTTGCCGGAGCGGCGGTCGGCCACGATCTCGTAGGAGATCTTCTGGCCTTCGCGCAGCGAGCCGAGACCGGCGCGCTCCACGGCGCTGATGTGAACGAATACGTCCTGGCCGCCGTCGTCGGGCTGGATGAAGCCGAAGCCCTTGGTCGCGTTAAACCACTTCACGGTTCCCATGCTCATGGGTAGTTCCTTCTCAGATACACAATGTCGGAGCCCGCTCGCGCGGGCAGGTTTAGATCGAATTTCTGGAAGGGTCGTCAGGGTGTCTGAACCGGCTGTACCGGTGGATGCCAATGTCGTCCGGCCGAAAATCGATTAATTCATTTTATCAGAAACAGGGATTCGAGACAATCGGGACGCGCACGATTTTTTGATCCGCCGTGGTGTCGACGGCGGATCAAGATCCAAGTCGGGATTTTGTCTCGCGCCTGCGCGCCGCAGCCGATCAGCGGCGGCGGAACTGGCCGCCGCGCTGTCCGGGACGGGGCGGTCCGCCCGCCGTGCTGGGACGTTCGTCCTTGTGGCGGAAAATGAGCCGGCCCTTCTCCAGGTCGTACGGCGACATCTCCACCGTCACGCGGTCGCCCGCGAGCGTCTTGATGCGGTTCTTCTTCATCTTGCCGGCGGTATAGGCAACGATCTCGTGTCCGGCGTCGAGTTGCACGCGGTAACGGGCGTCGGGGAGGATTTCGGTGACCAGTCCTTCGAACTGGATCAGCTCTTCCTTAGCCATGAATTTCTCCAGGTCGTGGACGGCTAGTGCGAATAGGGTTTGCGGTTCGGTTGGCTGTTTGGCCGACTCTCGCGGCGCAAAAAGGCAACGCCTTGTATCCCATCAGGCGTCCCGGCGCTATGCGCGGAACGTTGTTCCGGACGGTCGACAGGCGATGAATGCATCTTACCACCGGAGCGGCGGCGCCGAGAACCCTTCGAAGCATTCGGGCTATTGCCGGGTCGTCCGTCAGCATGCCTCGCTTCGGCGTGCCGTCCTTCACCGGGCCTTCCGTCACTTGGTTTGCCGGCACCATGGTGACGCCCGTCGGCATGTCTTTCGTCAGCACGCCGCCCGTCACCGTGCCGCGTCCCTTGCGGGCGTTGGCCCGGGCGGCCGCCCGGCCGGCCCTGCCGTTGCTGCGACGGGGCGGGGCCGGCATCGCGGCGCCCGGCGTCGGTGCGGTGGTCCTCGCGCGGCAGTGCGACGCGGATCAGCCGTTCGATGTCGCGGAGATAGCTGAGCTCCTCGCCGCCTGCGACCAGCGAGATCGCGGTGCCGTCGGCGCCGGCACGGGCGGTGCGACCGATGCGGTGGACATAGGTTTCCGGGACGTTGGGCAGGTCGAAATTGATCACGTGGGTGATGCCGTCGACGTCGATGCCGCGGGCGGCGATGTCGGTCGCCACTAGGGTGCGGATCTCGCCGGAGCGGAACTGGGCGAGCGTCCGCTCGCGATGGTTCTGGGACTTGTTCCCGTGGATGGCGCTCGCGGCAATGCCGGCCTTTTCAAGGGTCTTCACCACCTTGTCGGCGCCGTGCTTGGTGCGGGTGAAAACCAGTGCGCGGTTGATCGGCTCGTCCTTCAGGAGCTTGGTCAGGAAGGCGGGCTTGGAAGAGAAGTCGACCTGGATGATGCGCTGGTTGATCCGCTCGGCGGTCGAGGAGACCGGGGTCACCGCGACGCGGGCCGGATCGCGCAGCATGGCGTCGGCGAGCTCGGCGATGTCCTTGGGCATGGTGGCCGAGAAGAACAGCGTCTGCCGCTTGATCGGCAGCTTGGCGACGATTTTGCGGATGTCGTTGATGAAGCCCATGTCGAGCATGCGGTCGGCTTCGTCGAGCACGAGGAACTCGACGCTTCCGAGCTTCAGCCCGTTGCTCTGCACGAGGTCGAGCAGGCGGCCGGGGGTGGCGACCAGAACGTCGACGCCTTGCATCAGGGCGCGGACCTGACGGCCCATCGGCACGCCGCCGATGGCGAGGGTCGATGCCAGCCGCAGGTGACGGCCATAGGCGTTGAAGCTGTCCAGGATCTGGCCGGACAGCTCGCGGGTCGGAGAGAGCACGAGGACGCGGCAGGTCTTGGGCTGCGGCTTGATGCGGTTCTCGAGCAGCCGGTGGAGAATTGGAAGCGCGAAGGACGCGGTCTTGCCGGTGCCGGTCTGGGCGATACCGATGACGTCGCGGCCGGTCAGCGCCAGGGGGATGGTCTGGGCCTGGATCGGGGTGGGGGTGACGTAGTTCTCTTCACGAAGAGCGCGCGCGATGGGTTCGGCGAGGCCGAAATCCTGAAACGAAGTCAAAAGAGGGGTTCTTTCCATGTCAAAAGCGAGCGCCCGGCGCATTCGGCGCGGCGCGCGCAAAAAGGTGTCGAGAAGACACCTGCGTGCTTGGGGTGTCGGATGGGCTTGGGAGATATGGGGCAAGCCAGACGCCCGTACGGGCTTAAGAACACGCGGCTCGCTATGACCCCTTGATTCGCAAGAGGTCTCGGGTGGTCATATGGAACATCGAAGGGGCGCTTTCAAGGCAGGCGCGCCTGAAATAGCGATTGCGGTGCAAAAATAGTGATGCCGTAAATTTAGCCAGAGCTGGCGATTTGCTCATAAAATAAACTTCGTGCCGCTTTCGCACACATTTCGATGGCCTAAAATTTAGTCAGAATGACTATGGCCAAACTTCGATTCCGGCCGATTTTATAAGTAATATCAAGGTGTTGATGGGTGCTCAGCCCATGGCATGGTTCTTGCGATTCCGTTAATCGCAGGCGGCCGTGGGGCCGTTTCGTAGCATTTTCACGTCTGCGTCAGGGAGATGAGACACTCATGTTTAGCAAATCCACTCACGATATAGCGGCTTCATTTAGCCGCCGCGGCGTGCTCGCCGCGACCGCCGGACTGGTGCTCGGTCTGGCTTCATTGACTGGCGCGAAGGCCGCGGACGACACCATCAAGGTCGGCGTGCTCCACTCCCTGTCCGGCACCATGGCGATCAGCGAAACCACGCTGAAGGACACCATCCTCTTCCTGATCGATGAGCAGAACAAGAAGGGCGGCGTGCTCGGCAAGAAGCTGGAAGCCGTCGTCGTCGACCCCGCTTCGAACTGGCCGCTGTTCGCCGAAAAGGCGCGCGAGCTGATCACCAAGGACAAGGTCTCGGTCGTGTTCGGCTGCTGGACCTCGGTGTCGCGCAAGTCGGTGCTGCCGGTCTTCAAGGAGCTGAACAACATCCTGTTCTACCCCGTGCAGTACGAGGGTGAGGAGAGCGAGCGCAACGTGTTCTACACGGGTGCGGCGCCGAACCAGCAGGCGATCCCGGCCGTCGACTATCTGATGAAGGAAGAGAAGGTGAAGCGCTGGGTGCTCGCGGGCACCGACTACGTCTATCCGCGCACGACCAACAAGATCCTGGAAGCCTATCTGAAGTCGAAGGGCGTCGCCCAGGAAGACATCATGATCAACTACACGCCGTTCGGTCACTCCGACTGGCAGACGATCGTGGCCGACATCAAGAAGTTCGGCTCGGCCGGAAAGAAAACCGCGGTGGTCTCGACCATCAATGGCGACGCCAACGTTCCCTTCTACAAGGAGCTCGGCAATCAGGGTATCAAGGCAAAGGACATCCCGGTCGTTGCGTTCTCCGTGGGTGAGGAAGAGCTCGCCGGCATCGACACCAAGCCGCTGGTCGGTCATCTCGCCGCCTGGAACTACTTCGAATCGATCAAGACCAAGGACGGGTCGAACGAGAAGTTCATCAAGGACTGGCAGGCCTACACCAAGAACCCCAAGCGCGTGACCAACGACCCGATGGAAGCGCACGTGATCGGCTTCAACATGTGGGTGAAGGCGGTCGAGAAGGTGAAGTCGACCGATCCGGACAAGGTGATCGACGCGCTTCCCGGCATCGAGGCGCCGAACCTGACCGGCGGCGTGTCGAAGATGCTGCCGAACCATCACATCACCAAGCCGGTGTTCATCGGCGAGATCAAGGCGAACGGCCAGTTCGACGTGGTCTGGAAAACGCCGGGCCTCGTCGCGGGCGATGCCTGGTCGAAGGAGCTGGAAGGCTCCAAGGACCTGATCGGCGACTGGGTCGGCAAGAAGTGCGGCAACTTCAACACCAAGACCAACAAGTGTCTCGGTTCGGGCTCCTGATCCGCATCTGACGTCCATTGCAAGATCGGGGAGGGCGGCGATCCCGCCGCCTTCTCCACTCATTTCTGCCGGGGTCATTCACAGTGCCAGCCCATTTGTCCGCCCGTCTCTGTTCGCTTGCACTCTCGTTGTTTCTGATCGCGTTCGCGCTGCCGGCTTTCGCCGGTCCGTTCGAGGATGCGGTCGCCAAATTCGCCAACGATGACTTTTCCGACACGGAAGAGGCGATCGGCGTGGTCGCGGGCAGCGGCAACCCGTTGGCTTTCCCCATCATCAGCGCGCTCCAGGACGGCCGTCTCATGGCCGATCCCGACAGCAAGAAGGTCTACGTCACAGGTGCTGACGGCAAATCGATCGACGCTGCGACTGGCGCGGCCGTCGCCAGCGTTCCGGACAATGCGAGCGCGGTCCGCCTGAACAACCGCCTGCGCCGCAGCGTCGACGCCGCGCTCGGCGGCCTGACGCTTCAGTCGCCGGACGTCGGAACGCGGCTGCAGGCCGCGCAGTCCGTCTTCAAGTCGCATGAGGAGACCGCGCTCGAGGCGGTCGATGCGGCGCTTGCCAAGGAAACCAACAGATCCGTCAAGACCGCGCTCGGCGAGGCTCGCGCCGCGATCCTGCTGTTCAAGACCGACGCCACCGAGGTCGAGAAGCTCGAGGCCGTCGCCACCCTCAAGGCGCGCGGCGACCAGGACGCGCTGGCGCTGCTGACCGGCATGGGCGACCAGCCGGCGTCGGTAACCAAGGCCGCCGCGAGTGCGATCGGCTCGATCCAGAGCTCGCTGGCGGTCTGGTCCATGGTGCAGAACGCCTGGTACGGCCTCTCGCTCGGCTCGGTGCTGCTGCTCGCGGCGATCGGACTCGCCATCACCTTCGGGGTGATGGGCGTCATCAACATGGCGCATGGCGAGATGGTGATGATCGGGGCCTACACAACCTTCGTGGTGCAGGAGGTGATCCGCACCCGCTATCCCGGCCTGTTCGACTATTCACTGCTGATCGCGGTGCCGCTCGCCTTCCTCGTCGCCGGCGCGATCGGGGTCTTGATCGAGCGCAGCATCATCCGCTTCCTCTACGGCCGGCCGCTGGAGACGCTGCTGGCCACCTGGGGCCTGTCGCTGGTGCTGCAGCAGGCGGTGCGAACCATGTTCGGCCCGACCAACCGAGAGGTCGGCAACCCCTCCTGGATGAGCGGCGCGTTCGAGCTTGGCCAGATCACCATCACCTATAACCGGCTTTGGATCCTCGTCTTCACGCTTGCCGTGTTCATGATCCTGCTCGCGATGCTGCGCTACACGGCGCTCGGCCTCGAGATGCGCGCGGTGACGCAGAACCGCCGCATGGCGGCCTCGATGGGCATTGCCACCTCGCGCGTCGATGCACTGACCTTCGGTCTCGGTTCGGGCATTGCCGGCATCGCCGGCGTGGCGCTGTCGCAGATCGACAATGTCAGCCCCAATCTTGGCCAGAGCTACATCATCGACAGCTTCATGGTCGTGGTGTTCGGTGGCGTCGGCAATCTCTGGGGCACGCTGGTCGGCGCCTTCACGCTCGGCATCGCCAACAAGTTCCTGGAGCCGGTCGCCGGCGCCGTCCTCGGCAAGATCGCGATCCTGGTCCTCATCATCCTGTTCATTCAAAAGCGGCCGCGCGGCCTGTTCGCGCTCAAGGGCCGCGCGGTGGAAGCATGACCCCTCACATGCTGACGCGATCGCTGGACCGCAGCGCGACGATCTTCCTCGCCGTCGTCGCGGCCTGCGGCATCCTCATCCCGCTCTCCAACCTGCTGCTGCCCGCGGGCTCGTTCCTGCAAGTGCCGACCTATCTCGTCGCGCTCTGGGGCAAATATGTCTGCTACGCCATCCTGGCGCTCTCGATCGACCTGATCTGGGGCTATTGCGGCATCCTCTCGCTCGGTCACGGCGCCTTCTTCGCGCTCGGTGGCTACGCCATGGGCATGTACCTGATGCGGCAGATCGGCACCCGCGGCGTTTACGGCAATCCGGTCCTGCCCGATTTCATGGTGTTCCTGAACTGGGAGAAGCTGCCGTGGTACTGGTACGGCTTCGACATGTTCTGGTTCGCCGCGCTGATGGTGCTGGTCGTGCCCGGTCTGCTCGCCTTCTGCTTCGGCTGGCTCGCGTTCCGCTCCCGCGTCACCGGCGTGTATCTGTCGATCATCACACAGGCGATGACCTATGCGCTGCTGCTTGCCTTCTTCCGCAACGATTTTGGCTTCGGCGGCAACAACGGGCTCACCGATTTCAAGGACATTCTGGGCTTCAACGTGCAGGCGGAGGGCACCCGCGCCGCGCTGTTCGCGCTGAGCTGCCTGGCGCTGATTGTGGGCTTCCTGATCTGCCGCGCCATCGTCTCGTCCAAGCTCGGCAAGGTGCTGATCGCGGTGCGAGACGCGGAATCGCGGACGCGCTTCCTGGGCTACCGCGTCGAGTCCTACAAGCTGTTCGTGTTCACGGTTTCGGCCTGCATGGCCGGCGTCGCCGGCGCGCTCTACGTGCCGCAGGTCGGCATCATCAATCCGAGCGAGTTCGCTCCGGGTAACTCGATCGAGGCGGTGATCTGGGTCGCGGTCGGCGGGCGCGGCACGCTGGTCGGTGCCGCGCTCGGCGCCGTCGTCGTCAACTATGCAAAAACGTTCTTTACCTCCGGCGTGCTGGCGCCGTACTGGCTGTTCATGCTGGGCGCGCTGTTCATCCTGGTGACGCTGCTGCTGCCGAAGGGCATCGTCGGCACCTTCAACGCCTGGTGGGACTCGTCGAAGGAAAAGCGCACCGCCGCGACCTCCGTGAGCGCGGCGGCCGAGGACGGTGTCACCGAACCCAAGATGGCGGAGTAGGTGCAATGAACGTCATGGATACCCGCGCGACTTCCGCGATGCTCTATCTGGACGGGGTGCACGTCTCGTTCGACGGCTTCCACGCCATCAACAATCTGTCGCTGACGCTCGAGCCCGGCGAGATGCGCGCCATCATCGGCCCGAACGGCGCCGGCAAGACCACGATGATGGACATCATCACCGGCAAGACCAAGCCCGACGAGGGCACCGTGCTGTTCGACGGCGTCACCGACCTGACCCGGCTCGACGAGACCCGCATCGCCGAGCTCGGCATCGGCCGGAAATTCCAGAAGCCGACCGTGTTCGAGAGCCAGAGCGTGCAGGACAACCTGCTGCTTGCGCTCAATGTCGACCACAGCGTCAAGGCCACGCTGTTCTGGCGCGGCAGCAAGGCGGAAGCCGAGCGCATCGACAAGGTGCTGGAGACGATCCGCCTCACCGAAGCCCGCAACCGCCTTGCCGGCAGCCTCAGCCACGGTCAGAAGCAATGGCTCGAGATCGGCATGCTGCTCGCGCAGGATCCGAAGCTGCTCCTCGTCGACGAGCCTGTCGCCGGCATGACCGACGTCGAGACGCATCTCACGGCCGAGCTGCTGAAGGAGATCAACAGGACTCACACGGTCATGGTGGTCGAGCACGACATGACCTTCGTGCGCGAGCTCGGGGTCAAGGTCACGTGCCTGCACGAAGGCACCGTGCTCGCGGAAGGGACCATCGACCAGGTCTCTTCCAATGAGCGGGTCATCGAAGTCTATCTGGGACGCTGAGCATGCTTGAGGTCAAGGACATCAACCTGTTCTACGGCGCGGCGCAGGCGCTGCGCGGCGTCTCGATCTCGGCCGAGCCAGGCAAGGTGACTTGCGTGCTCGGGCGCAACGGCGTCGGCAAGACGTCTCTCTTGCGCGCCATGGTCGGGCAGTATCCGATCTCCTCGGGGGCAATCGTGTTCGATGGCAGCGACATCACGGGCCTGAAGCCCTATGAGCGGGCGCGCAAGGGCATCGGTTTCGTGCCGCAGGGCCGCGAGATCTTTCCGCTGCTGACGGTCGAGGAGAACCTCAAGACCGGCTTCGGGCCGCTCAAGCGCGAGGACAGGCATATTCCGGACGACGTCTTCTCGCTGTTTCCGGTGCTGCAATCCATGCTCGGCCGGCGCGGCGGCGACCTCTCCGGCGGCCAGCAGCAGCAGCTCGCCATCGGCCGCGCACTGGTGATGCGGCCGAAGCTGCTTCTGCTGGATGAGCCGACGGAGGGCATCCAGCCCTCGATCATCAAGGACATCGGCCGCGCCATCTCCTACCTGCGCAACCTCGGCAACATCGCCATCGTGCTGGTCGAACAATATCTCGACTTTGCCTGCGAACTCGGCGACAGTTTCGCGGTGATGGATCGCGGCGCGGTGAAGTTCACCTGTGATCGCGCCAACCTGGATCCCGGCGAGATCAGCCGCCAGATGGCGCTGTAGGCCAGGGGCCAGTAAGCCAATAAATCCTGCCGCGGCCGGCTGGGGAAACGGATGCGCAGCGACGCTTTAGCGACGAATTCGGTATTCGAGGCCAACCGCGCCCGTGGCGCAGTCAGGTTCGATGTGCACGCGCGTGACGGCGTGACGCGGCGCGGGACCTTGCATGAATCCGGTTCGCTCCGCGTGCGCTTTCCCTCGCCCGAAGACGAGGGCCTCTCCGGCGTGTTCGTCAACACCGCCGGCGGCGTTGCCGGCGGTGATCGCTTCGACATCGAGATATCGGCGGCGGATAGCTCGCGGCTGACACTGACGACGGCGGCGGCTGAAAAGGTCTATCGCGCGCCGGGCTCGGCAGCGCAGCTCAACATCGCCCTGAAGGCCGGCGCGGGTGCGCGCCTTGCCTGGCTGCCTCAGGAGACGATCCTGTTCGATCGCGCCCGGGTTCAGCGCCGCTTCGACATCGCGCTCGACGAGAACGCCTCGCTCCTGCTTTGCGAGATCGTCGTGTTCGGCCGTACCGCCATGGGCGAGCGGATAGGGCAGGGCGAGTTCATCGACCGCTGGCGAATGCGCCGCGGCGGCAGGCTGGTCTTTGCCGAGACGGTCAGGCTCGGCGGCGATATCGGCGCAAAGCTCGCGCGATCAGCGGTCGCCAAGGGTGGCGCGGCGATCGGCACGGCCCTGATCGTGCCCGGCGATGAGGCACTGGTCGAGCGCATCCGCGAGGCATCGGAGTCGTTCTCCGGCGAGGTCGGGATATCCGCCTGGAATGGCTTTGCAATGGCGCGGTTCTGTGCCCAAGATGCGGCGCGTTTGCGCGCCGACATGATGGCCGTGCTGGCGCGCACCGGCGCCGCGCTGCCGCGGCTATGGTTGAATTGAGTGGCTGAATTGACGTGTTGAACGGAAGAGATGTCGCATGAACCTGTCTCCCCGCGAAAAGGACAAGCTTCTGATCTCGATGGCGGCGATCGTGGCGCGCCGCAGGCTGGACCGCGGCGTCAAGCTCAACCATCCCGAGGCGATCGCGATCATCTCCGATTTCATCCTCGAGGGCGCGCGTGACGGTCGGACCGTTGCCGAGCTGATGCAATCCGGCGCGCAGGTCCTCACCCGCGACCAGGTGATGCCGGGGATTCCCGAGATGATCCACGATATCCAGGTCGAGGCGACCTTCCCTGACGGAACGAAGCTCGTCACCGTGCACGAGCCGATCCGTTGAAGCGCGACACTGCATCAACATCGTCATGGCCGGGACAAGCCCGGCCATGACGCAGCAGAGCAAGACGAGGTAGCACATGATTCCGGGCGAACTCTTCATTCAGGACGGCGAGATCGAGCTCAATGCCGGCCGCAAGACCGTGACGTTGACCGTGGCCAACACCGGCGATCGTCCGATCCAGGTCGGCTCGCACTACCACTTCTTCGAGACGAACCCGGCGCTGAAGTTCGACCGCAAGAAGGCGCGCGGCATGCGTCTCGACATCGCCGCCGGCACCGCCGTCCGCTTCGAGCCCGGCCAGACCCGCGACGTCCAGCTCGTCGCCATGGCGGGGAAGAGGACGATCTACGGTTTCCGCGGCGACGTGATGGGGAAGCTATAGGGCAGGGAAACGACAGGAAGGTCCGCCATGGATACGCTCGCCAAGGACAAGGTCGAGATTGGACTCGTGCTCCAGGGGGGCGGCGCGCTCGGCGCCTATGAGTTCGGTGCGATCGAGGCGCTGCTGGAATTGATGGACGTGATCAATCGTGCGGACCGGACGGTCAGTTTGGCTGCGGTTACGGGCGTGTCAATCGGCGCGATCAACGCGGCCTGCGTTGTGGGCGCCGCTGACCGGGCTGACGCCAAGCTGCGTTTGCAGGGCCTTTGGTCTGAGCTTTCGCTGGGGAACCATTGGTGGGGCATCGCCGACCATGACCTCGCGCTGTTCGGCGTGCATGGCTTCTACAAGCCGCGCTACGATTATTGGGACGTCCTCAGCTGGACCAATTTCTACGACACCTCGCCCATGCTCCAGACGCTCCAGAACTATGTGGATTTCGCGGCGCTGAATGCCAGCCCGACCGCCTTCGTTGTGACCGCGGTCGATCTGTTCTCCGGCGAATTAACCCGCTTCCGCAACCATCCGCGCGAGGGCGAGCAGCGGGTCGAGATCAAGCCTCAACACGTCCTCGCCAGCGGCAGCCTTCCTCCCGGATTTCCGGCGACCCCGATTGGTGACAGGAAGTTCTGGGACGGTGGTATCGTCGACAATACGCCGCTCGGCGATGCCATCGAGGCGTTTTCGCCGGGCGCCAATGTCGATCGCATTCTCGTGGTGATGAACTTGTTTCGAAGCAAGCGGACCGCGCCGAAGAACATGATCGAGGTGAACGACCGCCTGAGCGAGTTGCGCTATGGCAATCGGCTTCGCCAGGATGGTGCCAATGCCGCTGTTATCAACGAGCTCCTGCAGACCATCGAGGCCTTGAACGCAGCCGTTCCCCAAGCGGCGCGGACGCCGGACCTCGACAGGCAGGTGGCACGGGCGCAACGCTTCAAGACCCTCGGCGCTATCACCAACATCGATCTCGCCGATTCCGATCTCGTCAGGGCGGCCGGCGTGTCAGAGAAAGCAAAGGACTCCGGAGCTTTTCGCGATTTTTCCGCCGCGGGCATTGAGCAACGCCGCAGCGCCGGCTATCGGCTCGCGCGTGTAAAGCTCGACGAAGTGTTCAAGGCCCGCGGCCTGCTGCCGGCGCTACACTGACTAGGAGTGCTGTCGTGATTCCCCCGCTCCGCCTCGTCTCCGAAGCTGCTGAACTGGCCGCGCACCGCCACAACGGCATGGCGCGCAAGGGCCGCGGCAATGAGCCCTATATCAATCATCTCGCCGAGGTCGCGAACCTGCTCGCCACCGCGACCGACGGCGCCGACGCCGAGCTGGTTGCGGCCGGCTGGCTGCACGACACCATCGAAGACACCGACACCACACGCGAGGAGCTCGCGCGGAGATTTTCCGAGCGTGTCGCCTCGCTCGTCGTCGAGTGCACCGATGACATGAGTCTGCCGAAGGCCGAGCGGCGGCGGCTTCAGGTGCTGGACGCGCCGAAGAAATCCGCCGGGGCCAAACTGATCAAGATCGCCGACAAGATCAGCAATACGGGCGCGCGCATTCAAACCGATCCCAGTGCTGGGGAGCGCGAGGAACTCGCCGACTATATCGGCTGGGCCACGCAGGTCGTGGCGGGGTGCCGCGGCGACAATGCGTGGCTCGACGAAAAATTCGATGACGCCGTGAAAGCAGCAAAGGCCTTGCTGTGACCAACCAGAGATTCAATCGCAAACGGGGCTTGTGATGTCCGTCAAAATCAAACGTTCTGTCTATGCCGACATGTTCGGCCCGACGACCGGCGACAGGGTGCGGCTGGCCGATACCGACCTCATCATCGAGGTCGAGAAGGATTTCACCAACTACGGCGAGGAGGTGAAGTTCGGCGGCGGCAAGGTGATCCGCGACGGCATGGGGCAGTCGCAGGTCACCAACAGGCAGGGCGCGGCCGACACGGTCATCACCAACGCGCTGATCGTCGATCACTGGGGCATCGTGAAGGCCGACGTCGCCATCAAGGACGGCATGATCGCTGGCATCGGCAAGGCCGGCAATCCCGACATCCAGCCGGGCGTCACCATCATCATCGGTCCCGGCACCGACGTGATCGCGGGTGAGGGCAAGATCCTCACCGCCGGCGGCTTCGACAGCCACATCCATTTCATCTGTCCGCAGCAGATCGAGCACGCGCTGATGTCGGGCGTCACCTCGATGCTGGGGGGCGGCACTGGCCCGTCGCACGGTACATTCGCCACCACCTGCACACCGGGGCCGTGGCACATGGGCCGGATGATCCAGTCGTTCGACGCCTTCCCGGTCAATCTCGGCATTTCCGGCAAGGGCAACGCCTCGCGCCCTGCCGCGCTGGTCGAGATGATCAAGGCCGGCGCCTGCGCGCTGAAGCTGCACGAGGACTGGGGCACCACGCCGGCGGCGATCGACAATTGCCTGTCGGTTGCCGACGATCACGATATCCAGGTCATGATCCACACCGACACGCTGAATGAATCCGGCTTCGTCGAGGACACGGTCAAGGCCTTCAAGGGCCGCACCATTCATGCCTTCCACACCGAAGGCGCCGGCGGCGGTCACGCCCCTGACATCATCAAGATCGCCGGCCTGAAGAACGTGCTGCCGTCCTCGACCAACCCGACGCGGCCCTTCACCCGCAACACCATCGACGAGCATCTGGACATGCTGATGGTGTGCCACCACCTCGATCCCTCGATCGCGGAAGATCTGGCGTTCGCCGAAAGCCGCATCCGCAAGGAGACGATTGCGGCCGAAGACATCCTGCACGACCTCGGTGCGCTCTCGATGATGTCGTCGGACTCGCAGGCCATGGGCCGCCTCGGCGAGGTCATCATCCGCACCTGGCAGACCGCCGACAAGATGAAGAAGCAGCGCGGGTCGCTGCCGCAGGACAAGGGCAAGGACAACGACAATTTCCGCGTCAAGCGCTACATCGCCAAATACACGATCAATCCGGCGATCGCGCACGGCGTGTCGAAGCTGATCGGCTCGGTCGAGAAGGGCAAGCTCGCCGATCTCGTGCTGTGGTCGCCGGCCTTTTTCGGCGTCAAGCCGGATTGCATCGTCAAGGGCGGCTCGATCGTCGCCGCGCCCATGGGCGATCCCAACGCCTCGATCCCGACGCCGCAGCCGGTGCACTACCAGCCGATGTTCGGCGCTTTCGGCAAGGCGCGCACCGCGTCGTCCGTGGTGTTTACCTCGAAGGCGGCGGTCACCGGCGGCCTCGCGCGAAAGCTTGGCATCGAGAAGAAGCTCTATGCGGTCCAGAACACCCGCGGCAGGATCTCCAAGAAGAGCATGATCCACAACGACGCCACGCCCAACATCGAGGTCGATCCGGAGACCTACGAGGTGCGCGCCGACGGCGAGTTGCTCACTTGTGCCCCTGCCGAGGTGTTGCCGATGGCGCAGCGATATTTCATGTACTGAAATAGCGCGTTTGCATGCCTCTGGGGCATGTTCGGGTGGCTTTTCGGTTTTGCGTTCGATCCCGCCTGGTCTAATGTCCCGCCCGGTATCTGAAACCAGAAGAAAAGCCGGGAGGATTTCTCGTGATCTACGTCGTTGCCACCTTGACCATCAAGCCCGAAACGCGCGCCGAATTCATTGCAGCGGCCACCGCCTGCATCAAGGAGACCCGGAAGGAGCCCGGCAATATCGCCTATGATCTGCACGAGAGCGTCACCGATCCCAGCAAGATGGTGTTCGTCGAGCAGTGGGAGAATGCCGAGGCGCTGGGGCCGCATCGGGGCATGGAGCACATGAAGACGTTCGGCCGCGTCGCGGTGAAGTGCTTCACGGCGCCGCCGAAGATCGAAGTGATCACGCCCGAGAAGGTCGAAACGCGGTAGCGGGGTAAACGGATGATCCGGGCGACGCAGGTCAGGGGACAGCACCGCTTCACGGAAGCGCCAGCCGATACGGTCGTGCTCGATTTCGACGATCGGCACCGCCGCCGCATGGCGATGACCGGCACGCGGGGGCTCGAATTCCTGCTCGACCTGGAGCATGCCGTCGCTTTGCGCGGCGGCGACGCGCTGGTGCTGGAGGACGGCCGGCTGATCGAAGTGGTCGCGGCGCCCGAGCCGCTGCTGGAGATCCGCGGCCGCGATCCGCACCACCTCATCCGGGTCGGCTGGCATCTCGGCAATCGCCATCTGCCGACGCAGATCATGGCCAAGGCCCTACGCATCCGCCGCGACCACGTCATCGAGGCCATGGTGAAGGGCCTCGGCGCGCGGGTGATCGAGATCGAGGCGCCGTTCGATCCCGAAGGCGGGGCCTATGCCGATGCCGGCCATGCGCATGGGCACGATGACCATGCGCATCACGACCACGGCCATCATCACCATGATCACGGTCACCACGATCATGATCATGGCGCGCATGATCATGGCCACGGCCACCACCATCACCACGATGAGCACTGCGACCACCCCGACCATCACCACGGCCACAAGCATGCTCATGACCACAAATGAGCCGGTCGGCGCCGGCGCCCTTGCCGAAGGCGAGGCGGCGGCGCTGTACCGGCTGATGACCTGGCTGTCGCCAGCGTTCCCGGTCGGCGGCTTCTCCTATTCCAGCGGCCTCGAATGGGCCGTCGAGGCGGGCGACATCACCGACACGGCGACGCTGGCGGATTGGCTCGATGCGATGCTCGGCGACGGCTCCGGCTTTTGTGACGCGACGTTTCTGGTCCACGCCTATCGCGCCGCGGAAGCGGGCGAGACCACCGCTTTGAACGAGATCGCCGAGCTCGCCGCCGCCTTCGTGCCGTCGCGCGAGCGGCAGCTGGAGACGGCCTCGCAGGGCCGCGCCTTCATCGACATCGCTCGCGCCGCGTGGAACGCCGACGGACTGGATGCCGTGATTGCGGCATGCAGCACGCCACCGGTCTATCCGGTCGCCGTCGGTGTCGTCGCCGCGATGCACGCCGTGCCGCTGGCGCCGACATTGCACGCCTTTCTGCATGCGCTGGTCTCGAACTGGATCTCGGCGGCCAGCCGGCTCATTCCGCTCGGTCAGACCGATAGCCAGCGCGTGCTGGTCAGGCTGGAAGCCGCCGTCGCCGCGACCGCCAATCGTGCGCTGAACGCGGCATTGGACGATCTCGGCAGCGCGACGTTCCGGGCCGATCTCGCCAGCCTGCGGCACGAGACGCAGTACACGCGGCTGTTTCGCTCGTGACCGGCGCGGCTTCAACCAATCGAGAGAGAGCAAATCGCATGTCGAAATCTCACGGCCCCTTGCGCGTCGGTGTCGGCGGCCCGGTCGGGTCCGGCAAGACTGCGCTGATGGACCTGCTCTGCAAGACCATGCGCGAGCGCTATGACATTGCGGCGATCACCAACGACATCTACACCAAATGGGATGCGGAGTTCCTCGTGCGTTCGGGGTCGCTGACGCCGGATCGCATCGCCGGCGTCGAGACCGGAGGTTGCCCGCACACCGCGATCCGCGAGGATGCCTCGATGAACCTCGCCGCGGTCGCGGACATGCGCGCCAAGTTTCCCGGACTTGATCTCGTGCTGATCGAGTCCGGCGGTGACAATCTCGCTGCCACTTTTTCCCCGGAGCTGGCCGACCTCACCATCTACGTCATCGACGTCGCCGCCGGCGACAAGATCCCGTCCAAGGGCGGTCCCGGCATCACCCGGTCGGACCTCCTGGTCATCAACAAGATCGACCTCGCGCCCCATGTGGGCGCCTCCCTGGAGAAGATGGAGACGGACGCCAGGCGCATGCGCGGCGAGCGTCCCTTCGTCATGACCAACCTGAAGAAAAGCGAGGGGCTCGACCGAATCGTCGGCTTCATCGAAGCCAAGGGCGGCCTGAAACGGCCGGGCTGACGGGACGCGACCACTTGGCGCAGGCATTTCCTCGCCGTTAACGTTTGGGCGGCGCCGTCACCGCGGAACAAATTTCGGACACGGCGATTAACTACCTCCGGCGCCCGGGGCAGATCCGTCCCTGCCAGCCCATCGGCCGGGCGGATTAAGCTTTTCAGGCGACCCAAGTTGCGTACTGATGCCTCCTCCTCCATTATCTCCGCCACTGGGGTCTACCCTGTTTCGGCAGATGGCCGTTCGAGCGGCGTTCATATGCTCCGTGTTTATTGCCGACCTCCTGCTTTCGCCTGAGTAATCGCGTGGTCAGGCTCGGTTTCATCATCGGCTTCATCGCTTTGCTCGGGGCCTTGCTCTCCGGGCTTGCAGCCTATCGCGTCCATGACCAGGAACTGGCGCTGGATCGGATCGCGCTCGCGCGCGCGATCGACGTTCATGCGAGCCTGGTTCAGGACCGCCTCACCGAGCGGGAGCTGCTCGCGCGTGTCGCCTCAGGCCTGTTCCGTACGCCGTCCGTGATCAAGCCGAACATGCTGGAGCCGCTGCGCTCGGCGATCTACGCCTTCAAGACCGATTTCGTGGTGGCCGGCTGGATCGCCCGGCTGAAGCCGGACGAGCTCGCGGCGGCGCAGGCCGCCATCGCCGGCGCCGGCTTCCCAAATCCGCAGATTCGATCCTATGACGACAAGCCGATCAATCCGGCCGAGATCACGCAGCCGATCGACGTGCTGATGGACCTCGAGCCACGCAGCAACGAGACCAAGACGCTGCCCGGCCGCAGCTACGATCAGGATCCGGTTCGCAGTGCCATGCTGACGCGTGCGCGCGCCGAGAAGAGGTCGGTTGCCTCGGACCCGGTGCCGTTGATCAGCGGGGACGGCGCGATCGGCATCATCGTGGCTGCGCCCGTCATTCCCGAGGGCGCAACGGAGCCGGCCGGGTTTGTCACATTTTCCTACGAACTCGCCTCGCTGATGCTGACCAACGACGACATGTCGTTGTTCGCGGTCGCGCTCAGGGATCCGCGCAAGGAAGGCGGCGAGCTGATCGCCAACGACCAGGGCGTGATCTCGACGCGCAGGGTTGCAGTGGACGGCCCGGCGCCGTCGGCGACGCGCACGGTGAGCTTCGGTGGCCGTGACTGGCAGCTCAGCTATTATGCGAAAACCAACTCGGCGCGTCGCGCCGAGCAGACCGCCATCATCGTCGCGGCAATCGGCTTTGCGATCACGGCAATGGTGTGCGGCCTGTTCGGCTATGTCGCCTACAACAATCTGCGGCTCAGCCGGGAGATCCAGGTCAGGATCGGGTTCGAGCGCCGGCTGACTGCGGTCATCGACGAGCTCAACCACCGCGTCAAGAACATCCTGGCGGTGATCCAGTCGATCGTGACGCGCACCTTGCGCCACGGCTCGGACATCGACAACGCGCGCGAGCTGTTGATCGGGCGCATCCACGCCATGTCCAACGTGGTTTCGCTGCTCAGCGAGAGCCAGTGGCAGGGCGTCAAGCTGAAGGGCCTGTTCGAGGCGCGCGCCATCCCGCATGCCGACCGCATCGCCGTCACCGGTCCTGATATCGCGGTCAGCGCACGCGCGGCGCAGAGTCTGTCGCTACTGTTCTTCGAGCTCGCCTCGCATTCCGACGAGGGCCTGTCGCTGGTTGGAAAGCATCCGCACATCACCGCCAATTGGACGGTGACGGGAGAGGAGGGCAACGAGGTCTTCCATTTCCGCTGGGAGGAGTTCAACACCAGCGAGGCGACGCGTCGGCCGGATTCCGATTTCGGCCTGATCCTGCTCGACCGCGTCGCGCCCGAGGCGCTAGGGGGCACCGCCAAGCGCTTCTTCACCGACGTCTCCTACGTCTATGAATTGACCGCCCCGATGGAGACGGTGGTCGACATGACCGAGCGCGACCGCACGGACAAGATCTCGGCGCCGGTCAGGCCCGTGCGCAGCTAGCCCTTCGGCCGCAACACGAGATCGACGAGGTTGCGCGCGTAAGCCGGAGTGACCGGCGTGATGCCGAAGACGTAGCGATAGAACAGGCTGCCATAGATCGCATCGTAGAGATCCTCGGGTAGCCCTTCAGCCAGAATGCTGCCATCCTGCTGGCCCGCGGCGATCATCTCGACGAGCGCGTCGCGGCGGAATTGTAGGTAGCGCGCGTAGAATAGCTCCGCCGAGCCGGTCTTCGAGATGCATTCGGAGATGACGGCGAGTTGGACCTTGCCGAACTCGCCCTGGAGTGCCTCTGCATAGGCCGCGGCATGGCGGCGCGCGCGCGCCGCGGGGCTGCCGGAACTCGCCGGCGGCAGCGGCAGCATCTGCGCGGCGTGGTGGAGAAAGGCGTCGATCAAAAGCGCCTCGCGGGACGGCCACCATTTGTAGATCGTCATCTTGGAGACGCTGGAATGGCGCGCGACCGCATCGATGGTGGTGGCGGCAAGGCCGGTGGAGGCCATCAGCGCATAGGCGCTCTCGAGAATGGCGTTGCTGGTCTCGATTGACCTCGGCCGGCCGCGCCGGGGCGCGCTGTCAGCCTCGTCACCCCCGCCTTTCCCCCTCGTCACGCCCGGTCTCCTCACGCAGACTTTCGGCATAGCGCAGCCGTAGCCTTCGGCCTAGCAGAATCGCACGATTTTACGACCAAAGCGGAACGACTTTAGATTGAATCGATTGCCGCGGCTCCTTCACCTCTCCCGCGCGCGGGAGAGGGAGTGCGCCTCCGCCGTTGCAGCGATCAAGCCTCATCTCATCATGCTTTAGGCCTGCTGCCTCAGGGCGGCCGGCATGTCCTGCCGCTTCGACCAGGCGACGTAGTAGGCGACGGCGGTCATCGCGGCGAAGCCGACGATGCTCACCACGATCTGCATCGCCACCAGATTGGGGCCGGTGATCAGGATGAGATGGCCGGCAAAGGACAGGAACACGCCGACGCAGAACACGGCGAGCCATTCCTCGCCGCATCGTATGACCGCCTGAAGCGGCTTCAATCGCAGGCCGGGGTGATCGGCTGGAACCAGATGGGTCGCAAGCAAGGCGAGCGCGAGGAAGTGAACCACGCGATAAGGCGCAAGATTCTCCTTGTCGGTCGGCGCGATGCTCTCGAGGAGCAGGCCGGGCAGATAGGCGGACAGTTCCGGCGAATGGCGCAACAGGGTGACCGCCATCGCGAAAACGAGATAGCTCCCTGCGAGCAGCCGCAGCCAGGGAAGGTCGCGCAGCGCCCGTCCCGGTGCGCCGGTGACGGCGAACCAGCCGCCCAGCACCATCAGCATCTGCCAGCAGAACGGATTGAAGGTCCACTCCTGGTCGGGAGAGACCCGAAAATTCCACTCGAACCAGCGTGCGGCAAGATACAGCGCGACCGATGCCGCAAGCGTCACGTTCGGCCGTCGCAACAGACCCCACAGCGCGAACGGAAAGAAGGCCATCAGAGGAATCATCAGTTGCAGAAGGTCGAGGTTCAGCGGCTCCTCCTGGAGCACGAGGCCGCCAATCAGGATCCGCAGCGGGTGCTCGAGAATGCCCGAGATGTTGTATTCGTGGATGATCTCCGGCGCCATCGATTGCGAGGCGACATAGGCGATGGCGTCGATATAGATCACGAACAGCACGACATAGGCGGCGTAGAGCCGCCAGACGCGGCGAAAGATTCGCGTCGCCGCGACCAGGTAGCCGCGCTCAAGCGACATCCTGCCGTGGATGATGGCGACGCCATAGCCAACCACGAACACGAACAGGTCCGCCGCACCGCTGAAGCCGAAGTTGCGCAGCGTCAGCAGGTTGACGACGTTGTTCGGAATGTGGTCGACGAAGACCGACCAGTTGGCGATGCCGAGCGTCAAATACAGCCGGGCGTCGTGATGGAATGCGGCGAGGTTCGCCTTGACGGACGTTTTCATTGAGTAAAATAGCTTTTGGAATCAGGGTGATGCTTTTAGCGGCATCCTCCTGCCTATCCGAGTAGCGTTTGCGTGAGTGAGGCCGGTTTGCACCGGCTGGTGCAAAATTGCGCAAGGCGTCCCGGTGCGTCTGCGCGTCTCGTCCGACCAGCCCAGGCGCGACTTCTGCAAAGGCCGATCAACCCGCCTGCGGTCGCCCGGCCGGCGCCTGTCGTGCCTAGTGTTGCACGATTCTGTTACGGGTTGCAGGGCCTCCCTAGTCTGGAAATGGAAAACCTCCAGTCTGGAGGACTTCCATCACTCGTCGTTGAACTGCTGCGGTAACTCGTTGTTCCGGCTGCATCCATTCGCAGTCGGAACTTGGGGAAGTTGCAGTGGGCGTTTTGGAAGTGGGGCGTTGGCGGCTCATGGGCGCCGTCAGCTCGATCGTTTTGATTGTTGTTACGGGAGGGGCGGCAGCCCAATCATCGACGGCGGCATCGACCGGCGGGGCGGGCACCGAGCTCACTCCGGTGATCGTCCAGAGCAGCGCATCGCCGAAGCGGGTTAATACGTCATCCTCGCGCAGCCGCAGCGCGGCCCGCACGCGAGCGGCCTCGCGCGCGAATACAGCCGCCGGCGCCTCCGCTGCAACCGGGACCGGCGCCAGCGCGAGTCGCAAGGAATCGGCCTTCGGCCACGTTGACGGCATGGTCGCGACGCGGAGCGCGACCGGCACCAAGACCGATACGCCGCTGATCGAGACGCCGGCAGCGATCTCGGTCATTACCCAGGATCAGATCCAGGCTCAGGGCGCGCAGAGCATCGCGCAGGCGGTGCGCTATACGCCGGGTACGCGCGGTGAGCTCGCCGGCGCCGACGGTCGCACCGATGCCGTCTATGTCCGCGGATTTCTCGCCGACCAGTATCTGGATTCGCTGCGGCTGCTCAATTTCGGCATCTTCGCCTACTCGCTCGTCGAGCCATTCAATCTCGAGCGAGTCGAGATCCTGCACGGCCCAGCCTCCATCCTGTACGGCCAATCGTCGCCGGGAGGTCTCGTCGACATGGTCTCGAAGCGCCCGACGCTCGAGCCCTATCACGAGATGTTCGTCTCGACCGGCAGCTATGGCCGCGCCCAAGCCGGCATCGACCTGTCCGGGCCGATCGACAAGAACAAGGAGTTTCTCTACCGCTTCACGGCGTCCGGCTTCGACGTCGGCAGCCAGGTCGACCATGGCGATTACCGGCGCATCTCCATCGCGCCGTCACTGACCTGGCGGCCGGACAACAATACCACGTTGACGGTGCTCGGCACCTATCAGCGCGATCCCAAGGCCGGGTTCTACAATCAACTGCTGCCGCGCGGAATCGGCACCATCACGCCCTACAAGGGCAGCTTCATCCCAACCAGCTTCTATTCGGGCGAGCCGGGCTTCGACAAGACGGATCGCACCTACGGTTCGGTCGGCTATCTGTTCGATCACAGCTTCAACAACAATGTGAAGGTGCGGCAGAACCTGCGCTACACCGATCTCAGCACCGATTTCGCGGTGGTGTCCCCCAACTCCGGCACCGATCCCACCAATATGACCCGCGGCGCCTACACCACGCAGGAGACCATCCACTCCATCGCCGTCGACAATCAAGTCGAGGCGAAATTCTTCGCCGGCCCGATCGAGCACACCGTGCTCGCCGGCGTCGATTACCGGAACGGCGTCGACAAGACCCTCAACGGCCTGCTTGCTTCCGTGCCGTCGATCAACGCCTTCGATCCGGTCTATGGTACGCCGTTCGGACCGGTACCATTCACGACCAGAAACCGGCAGCGGATCGAGCAGCTCGGCGAGTATATCCAGGACCAGATCAAGTACGATCGCTGGGTGGCGCTGCTTGGCATCCGTCATGATCTCGCCCAGTCCCGCACCGAGAGCACGTCACTCGCATCCAACCTCACCACGATCGCGCCAAAATCCGATACAGCGGTCACCAAGCGTGCTGCGCTGTTGTACAAATTCGACAATGGCGTCGCGCCTTATGTCCAGTACACGGAATCGTTTCAGCCGACCGCTGGCACCGATGCCCTCAACCGTCCCTTCGTACCGACGACCGGTCAGCAGGAGGAGGCCGGCATCAAGTATCAGCCCAACGACATATCGCTGTACACGATTGCGGCGTTCAACCTGGTCCAGCAGAACGTGCTGACGCCGGATACCGATCCGACTCATCCGATCGGCTCGCGCGTCCAGACCGGCGAGATCCGGTCGCGCGGCGTCGAGTTCGAGGCCAAGACCGAGATCAGTCGCGAACTCACGGTGCTGGCCTCGTACACCTATCTCGACAACGTCGTCACAAGATCCAACACAGCGACGCAGTTCGGCAAGCATCCGGTCGGCTTTCCCATGAATTCCGCCTCGGCCTGGGCGGACTATACGTTCCGCGGCGGTCCGCTGGACGGGTTCGGCTTATCCGGCGGCGTCCGCTATATCGGCGAGCTTCCCGGCAATACGGCCAACACCTTCTACGTCCCGGCCGTGACGCTGTTCGATGCGGCGATCCATTACGACTTCTCGGCCCTGGGGCCGATGTTCAAAGGCTATTCGGCGCAGGTCAACGCGACCAATCTGTTCGACAAGACCTATGTGACCTATTGCCAGGACGTCGGCTGTTACTATGGCCTGCGTCGCAACGTCATCGCGACGTTGCGCTACCGTTGGTAGGGGCTTGCGATGAGCGATCCGGCGATCTCCAGAGAGCGAGTGTACGAACGCAAGCCGGCGCTACGGCGCTGGCTCTTCGTGCACAAATGGTCGAGCCTGATCTGCACGCTGTTCCTGCTCCTGATCTGCATCACCGGCCTGCCGCTGGTGCTGCGGGATGAGATCGACGGCCTGCTCGACGACGCCTTGCCCTACGCACAGGTGCCGGAGGGTACGCCCAATGTCAGTCTCGACCGGGTCGTCGAGGTCAGCCGGAAGCTGTATCCCGGCGAGACCATCATCTCGGTATTCGTCGACGACGACGAGCCCAAGATCATGGTCTACATGGCGAGTTCGTGGGCGGCGTACAACGCCAACCGCAAATCGCTGTACTCGATCCGGTTCGATGCCCATACCGGTGACGTGCTGAAGCAGACAAAGCCATTCGGTGCGGACGGGTTGACCTTCCTGCAACTGATGCTCACGCTGCATCGCGACCTGTTCGCGGGGCTGCCGGGTGAGCTGTTCCTCGGTGCGATGGCTCTGCTGTTCATTGTCGCGATCGTCTCCGGCATCGCGATCTACGGACCTTTCATGCGCAAGCTCGATTTCGGCACGGTGCGGGCGGCCCGATCGCCGCGGCTGAGATGGCTCGACCTGCACAATCTGCTCGGCGTCGTGACGCTCGGCTGGGCCCTGGTGGTCGGCGCGACCGGCGTGATCAACGAACTCTCGACCCCGCTGTTCGCGCTGTGGCAGCAGACCGACGTGCGCGCGATGCTGGCGCCGATGCAAGGCAGGCCGGTTCCGGAGACTTCCGAACTGTCGTCGCCTCAGGCAGCCTTTGACACGGTGAAAGCGGCATTCCCTGACATGATCGCGACCAGCGTGGTCTATCCGGGGGCTCCCTTCGGTTCGCCCTTCCACTACGTGGTCTGGACCAAGGGCAGGGAGCCTTTGACCTCGCGCCTGTTCAGCCCGGTGCTGGTCGATGCCAGGAGCGGCGCGCTGGTGTCGGCAGTGGCCATGCCCTGGTATCTGCGCGCGCTGGAGCTGTCGCGCCCGCTGCATTTCGGCGATTACGGCGGCATGCCGCTGAAGATCATCTGGGTGCTGCTCGACCTCGTCACCATCGTCGTGCTCGGCAGCGGGCTGTATCTCTGGCTGTCACGGTCGCGTGCCGCGAGAGCGCAGCAGCATTCCGCAGTAGCCATGCCGCTGCCGGGAGCGGCTGAATGACGGGCACTCGTTCGCTTCGTCTGATCTGGCGCTGGCCAGCCTTGCTTGCGGCTCTGAACGTGTTCGGCCTGCTGGCTGCCTTGATCGGCCAGACGGGGATGTGGCTGCCGTTGTCCTGGATCGCGCTGACCATTCCGCTTGCTGTGGCCGCGATCTGCATTGTTCGCAGCCGGCCATAGACGCAAGCGG
This sequence comes from Bradyrhizobium sp. CCBAU 51765, assembly GCF_015291725.1. Lineage (GTDB taxonomy): Bacteria > Pseudomonadota > Alphaproteobacteria > Rhizobiales > Xanthobacteraceae > Bradyrhizobium > Bradyrhizobium liaoningense. The sequence continues at coordinate 7,653,722 of NZ_CP030038.1, read as the reverse complement.
CCTGCGCACCTTGCCGCTACTCGGCAGGTTCAGCCGACACCTCGTCGGGCACACCGGCGCGGCTCGCCAGGATGCCGAGGGCGACGCCGCCGATCGCCAGGATCGGCAACAGCCGCTTCATGCCGATGGCGCGAACGATCTGGAGTCCGGTGGCGAGGAGCATCGGATCCGCAAGCATGCTCTGCGCTGCCGACTTCGCGGCGCGCTCGGCCGCGATCTGGGCACGCTTCTGCACCTCGCGCTTGTAACCCCAGTAGGAGCCTGCCGCCGCCAGGGTCAGCAGGAAGAAGATGCCCGCGCCGGCCAGGCAGGCCTGCACCGGGCCATATGCCTCCAGGACCGAGATGAAGACGGCGGCACACAGGAAGCCTGTCGTCACCAACAGCGCAAAGGCCGCGCCTGCGGCAAGGGAGGTCAGCCGAATTGTCGTGCCGGTGGATGCACTGATCCCGTCGATGATGCGCTGAAACATGGCCTTGCTCCTCAAATCCCCCACAAGCCGAAACGTCACAAGCCAACATCGGCGGCGCGGCAGCGCCGCCGTCTCAGCATCCGTTCCGCAATCTTACCGGCGCCAGGCGACGCCGATCAGGAAGCCGATGCCGAGCGCCAGTCCGACGGTCGCGAGCGGTCGCTGCGTGATCGCCTCTTCCAGCGTCTCCTCGATCGAGCCGTAGGCATCTTGCGCAGCTTCCATCATCGCGCTGCCGCGCTCGGACATGTCGTCCATCGCGGAATCCACGTTTTCGCGCGCCTGGCGATAGCCGCGGCGAGCCTGCTTGCTGGTGGAGTTGGCGAAAGTATTGAGCGCGTCGGTGATCTGGTCGGTGAGGGCGGCGATATCGCTTTTCACGGCTGCTACATCCTTCTCGAGACGTTCTCGGGTGGCTTTGTCGGTCCAGTCTTTCATCCCGGCTTCGGCATTGGGCGTGGACATCGGGAGCTCCAAACTGTTGACGGCTGAGATAGCCGGAGAACGTTTCGTCGTCGGGGAAGTTCCGTCACGGAAACCGGTCAGGCCTGCGGCAGATGCGGCGCGTCCGTTGGCAGCAGATGCTCCTTGAGAATCAGGGCCATGATCAGAAGCGGTGAGGACAGGAACGCGCCCATGGGGCCCCACATCCAGGTCCAGAAGGCCAGCGCCAGCAGGACCGCAAGTGCATTGAGCGCCAGTCGCCGGCCGATAATGGTCGGCGTGATGAAGTGCCCCTCCAGGAAGGTGAGCCCGCCGAAGGCGAGCGCGGCCATGAGGCCGCCGCCGATGGTTGGGAAGGCGACCAGGCCTACCACGACCAGCACCACGAACATCGCGACCGGCCCGATGATCGGGATGAAATTGAGCGTTGCCGCCAGCGCGCCGAGCCCGGCGGGATTGGGCATGCCGGTGAGCGCGCAGATGAGGCCGGTGCCGATGCCGACGCCCACATTAATCAGGGTGACGGTCAGGAGGTAGTTGCCGAGATGAACCTCGATCTCGTTGAGAATGCGAAGGGTACGCAGACGCGCGTCGCGATCGCTGAATGTCATGATCATGGCTCGCCGCAGGTCGCGCCAGCTCGCGATGAACAGAATGAGGGTGACGAAGAACAGCAGGAATTCGGTAAAGGTCGGCGAGAGGAATTCCAGCGTGGGTTGCACCCATTCGACCTTGGGCATCTCAATGCTGGGGAAGCCCTCCGAGCCGCCGATCATGCCCTGTAGCTCTCGCCACAGCGCCAGCGGCCGGTTGAATACGTGCAGTTTATCCTTCAATTGAGCGCCGAGCTCCGGCAGGCGCGTGCTCCACTCCATCACGGGTGAGGCGATCAGGGCGACGACGAAGGCGACCACCGTCGTCCCCGCGATCACGATCAGGACAGCTCCGAGCCCCCGCGGCACCTTGTACCGCTCCAGGAAGTTCGCCGCCGGCGACAGCATGGTGCCGGTGACGAAGGCCATCACCACGGGCAGGAAGAACGCCCTTCCGACATAGAGCACGGTGACGACCGCAATCAGCAGCAGGCCCGCGAGCGCGAAAGCGACGAACTCGGTGCGGCGGATCACCGGCGGCAGCTCGCCACGGCTCTCGGGGAGCGGTTCGCCTTCGCTGCTTCCGGAAATTAGGCGATCGCTGGGAAGGACGCGCACAACATATCTCCCGCATGGAAGGCTAGCGACCCGCGCGCCCATTCCATAACGTTGCGGGGGAAGCGCGAGTTCCATCGCAGCTTCGTGAAGATGTGCTCGCTTGACTGTGACCAAGCTGCCGCAGCCTGCGGTGGAACTCGAATCGGCACCACTGCGTTGCTTGAACCAGCTGCGTCACCCCTGATGCAGACGTCCAATGGGGCAGCACATGACGAAGTTCTCTGTAGTCCGCCGCAGCTCAGCGCCGCGCTCTGTCGCCGCGTTCGCGCTCGCCACTGCCTTCCTCGCGGTAACCTGTGGTGGCGCGAGCGCGCAAACCTTCGGCTACGCTCCGATGCAGCCGCAGGCCTATCCGCAGGACCAGGGTTACTCCCAGGCTTACTCCCAGGGTGAAGTCAACGAGGCGCCGCAGCCCGCCGACGAGGACGCCCAGTTGCCCGACCGCCTGCGAAAGCAGATCGTCAGCTTCGACAGGGGCGAGCCGGCCGGTACCATCGTCATCGACACCAACAACACCTATCTCTACTACGTACTCGGCAACGGTCGCGCGATCCGCTACGGCGTCGGCGTCGGCCGCGAGGGCTTCACGTGGTCGGGCGTGCAGAGCGTGAGCCGCAAGGCGGAATGGCCGGACTGGCATCCGCCGACCGCGATGATCGCGCGCCAGCCCTATCTGCCGCGCTTCGTCGCCGGTGGCCCCGGCAATCCGCTCGGCGCGCGTGCGATGTATCTCGGCTCCAGCGAATACCGCATCCACGGCACCAACGATCCCTCCACCATCGGCAAGTTCGTGTCGTCCGGCTGCATCCGCATGACCAACGAGGACGTCATCGACCTGTTCAACCGGGTCAATGTCGGCGCCAAGGTCGTGGTGCTGCCGAAGAATGCGCCGTTGATGGCCAAAGGCGCAGATCCCGCGCGAAAGCGCCCGGCCGTGAGCACGGTGCCCACCGGCCGCCAGGCGTTGAACATCACGACGTCGGCCGTGAACTGAGAGTGAGCGAGGTCGTATGAGCAGGCGCCTGTTTGGCAAATTGGCTGGCGGTACGGCGATGTTGATCGCTGTCTCCGCCGGTCTGGCGTCGGCACCGTCGGCGCATGCGGAGGATTTCTTCTCGGCATTGTTCGGCGGCTTCCGGATGCGGCCGCCGCCGGAGATCCGGATGCCGTTCCCGAACGAAGACGTGCCGCGCTACGACGCGCCGCGGCGGTCCTCCTATGGCGCCGGCACGGCCTATTGCGTGCGCGGCTGCGACGGCCGCTACTTCCCGGCGCAAGGCACCGATGCCGCGAGCAAGGCGCAGTCCTGCAAGAGCTTCTGCCCGGCCTCGGAAACCTCGCTGGTCTACGGCAGCAATATAGACGACGCCACGATGGAGAACGGGAAGTCCTATTCCGACCTGCCGAACGCGTTCCGCTATCGTAATGAGATCGTCGCGGGGTGCACCTGCAACGGCAAGGACCCGGCTGGGCTCGCCCAAGTCAAGGTCGAGGACGATCCCACCCTGCGCAAGGGCGACATCGTCGCCGGCGCCAACGGCCTCGTGGTCGCCAGCCGCAACGCCAATGATCGCCGCGGTGTCGCGATGAATTTCTCGCCGCTGCCGGACTCGGTGCGCGCCAAATTCCGCCAGGTCCCCGTGGTGGCGAAGGAGTAGGGTTGCCGCAACGAAGCAGACTATCGCCCCATCGGCAGTGGTCTCCGGACAAGCTCGCCGCGAGCGCGCGCGGGTCCGCATCTGGAAGAACGAAATCGCAGGTGGCTCGTCCGATCGTAGGGATTTCGTGAGAGGTTTCAGCGGGTTGCAGAAGTGGAACCGACCAGAGTGCAGCGCGTTAAGAACAGTGGCACAATTTGCCTGAAGGGGGTCCTGCAATGCTGGTCGGCGTACTCGTTACCTTTCTCGTCGTCATTCTCGTGCTCTATCTCATCAACATGCTGCCGTTGGACGGCCGGGCCAAGCAGATCGCGCGCGTGGTTGTCATCATCATCGGCATCGTGTCGCTGCTGAAGTATCTGGCGGTATTCTAGCGAAGGCGGGCTACACCTCAAAAACAAAAGCCCCGGCGTAAGCCGGGGCTTCGTTTGTGCTGCTTTAGTGCAGCCCTTTGAGCCAGTCGTCGACGTCCTGACGAACCTGGTCCTTGGCCTTGCCGTAGCGTTCTTGGAGCCGGCCCTCGAGCTGCTCGCGCCGACCCTCGATCAATTGGAGGTCGTCGTCGGTGAGCTTGGCCCATTTCTCCTTGGCCGAGCCCTTGAATTGCTTCCAGTTCCCTTCGATCCGATTCCAGTCCATGACCGTCTCCCGTTGGTTGATGGCCGGACAACGCGGTCCACGGTGCAGCCGTTCCGCGGCCCGCCGCGGCGTTTCGCCCACAAAAAAGCCCCGGCGCGAGCCGGGGCTTTCGAAGTTCTCTGGCGGAGCTCAGCCCGCCGCTTTCGCCTCGCGGCGGCGGGCAGTGAGGATGTATTCGGTGTAGCCGTTCGGCTGCTCGCGCCCCTTGAAGATGAGGTCGCAGGCCGCCTTGAAGGCGACGCCGTCGAAGGCGGGCGCCATCGGCTTGTAGATGGGATCGCCCGCGTTCTGCTTGTCGACGACGACCGCCATGCGCTTGAGCGATTCCATCACCTGCGCCTCGGTGATCACGCCCTGATGCAGCCAGTTGGCGAGATGCTGGCTGGAGATGCGCAAGGTCGCGCGGTCTTCCATCAGGCCGACATCGTGGATGTCGGGCACCTTGGAGCAGCCGACGCCCTGGTCGATCCAGCGCACGACATAGCCGAGGATGCCCTGGCAGTTGTTGTCGATCTCCTGCTTGACGTCATCCGGCGCCCAGTTCGACTTCGACACCGGGATGGTGAGGATGTCCGAGAGCTTCGCGCGCGGACCGCCCTTGGTCAGCTCCTGCTGACGCGCGATCACGTTGACCTGGTGGTAGTGCAGCGCGTGCAGCGTCGCCGCCGTCGGCGATGGCACCCAGGCGGTGGTGGCGCCCGCCTGCGGATGGCCGAGCTTCTGCGCCAGCATGTCCGCCATCTTGTCCGGCGCTGCCCACATGCCCTTGCCGATCTGGGCATGGCCGGGAAGGCCGCAGGTCAGGCCCATATCGACGTTCCAGTCCTCATAGGCCTTGATCCAGGCCTGCGCCTTCATCTCGTTCTTGCGGATCATCGGACCCGCTTCCATCGAGGTGTGGATCTCGTCGCCGGTGCGGTCGAGGAAGCCGGTGTTGATGAACATGATGCGCTTGGAGGCGCGCTGGATGCAGGCCTTGAGGTTGACGGTGGTACGCCGCTCCTCGTCCATGATGCCGACCTTGAGCGTGTTCTCAGGCAGGCCCAGCATCTTCTCGACGCGGTCGAAGATCTCGCAGGTCAGCGACACCTCGTCCGGGCCGTGCATCTTCGGCTTGACGATATAGGCAGAGCCGGTGCGGCTGTTCTTGACCTTGGAGTTGCCCTTGAGGTCGTGGATGGCGAGCAGGCCGGAGACGGCGGCATCGAGCAGGCCTTCCGGAATCTCCTCGCCCTTCTCGTCCAGCACCGCGTCGGTGAACATGTGGTGACCGCAATTGCGCATCAACAGCAGGCTGCGGCCGTGCAGCTTGACCTCGCCCTTGCCGTCCGGCGTCTTGTAGTTGCGGTCGGCGTTGAGCGAGCGCGTCAGCGTCTTGCCGCCCTTCTCGAAATCGGCCGAGAGCGTCCCGTTCATCAGGCCGAGCGTGTTGCGATAGACCAGCACCTTGTCCTCGGCGTCGACCGCGGCGACCGAGTCTTCCATGTCGAGAATGGTGGAGACCGCGGCCTCCATGATCATGTCGGCGACGCCGGCCGGATCGTCCTTGCCGATCGCGCTGCTGCGGTCGATCTTGACCTCGATATGCAGGCCGTTGTTGACGAGCAGCACCGCGCTCGGCGCCGCCGCATCGCCCTGGAAACCCGCGAACTGCGCAGCGTTCTTCAGCGCGGTGGCGTTGCCGCTCTTCAGCTTCACCGCAAGCTGGCCCGCGACGACGCTGTAGGCGGTGACGTCGGTGTGGCTGCCGGTCGCGAGCGGGACGGCCGCATCGAGAAACGCCTTGGCCTTGGCGATCACCTTGTCGCCGCGCGCCTTGTTGTAGCCCTTGCCGCTCTCGGCAGCGTCGTGCGGAATCGCGTCGGTGCCGTAGAACGCGTCATAGAGCGAGCCCCAGCGCGCATTCGCCGCGTTCAGCGCATAGCGCGCATTGGTGAGCGGCACCACGAGCTGCGGGCCGCAGATCTTGCCGATCTCCTCGTCGACATTGGCGGTCTCGACCTTCTGCGTCGCCGGCTCCGGGACCAGATAGCCGATCTCCTTCAGGAAGGCGGTGTAGGCATCGAGGTCGAACGCCTTGCCCTTGTTGGCGCGGTGCCAGTCGTCGATCTTGGCCTGCAGCGTGTCGCGGAATGCGAGCAGCTCGCGGTTCTTAGGGCCCAGTTCCTTGATGATGGCGGCAAGCCCGGCCCAGAACGCATCCGGCGCGATCCCCGTTTTCGGGGCCGCTTCCTTGGCGATGAAGTCAAACAGGACGGGAGCGATCTTCAATCCGTGGGCGTCGACGCGTTTCATGATGGGCTTTCTTGTTGGAAATGGCTGTTTTTGGCTGCTTTTGACCCGACAGCAGCAAAATGCGCCCACGCGGGGGCGGCTTTCGGGACCTATTAGCCCCAAAATCAGGGCGCTGAGAAGACCCCCGGTGGCTTGTCAAAATGTCAAGAAGAGAGAGGAAAGGCCCCACCACCGGTGTCATTCCCCGCGAAAGCGGGGAATCCAGTACGCCGCGGCTTCTCTGTATCCTAACGCTGTCTCTGGAATACTGGGTCGCCCGGCCAAGCCGGGCGACGACAGCGGGGACTAGGGCAGCCTCAAATATTCGCGGCGAGGTCCACGACTTCGTCGAACAGCACGCCTGATGCCTTCAGCATCTGCTCGATCTCGTCGGCCGCTTCCGCAACCGTCCGCTTCGACGTATCGATCACGAGCTCGGCTGCCTGCGGCGCCTCATAGTCGTTGCCGATGCCGGTGAACGAAGCCAGCGCCCCGGCGCGAGCCTTCTTGTAATGGCCCTTGGGATCGCGCTCCTCGCAGATATCGGCCGGCGTCGCGACATGGATCTCGCGGAACGCGGAGTCGGCGATGCGGCGCGCGGCGGCGCGGTCCTCGCGCGCGGGCGAGACCGCGGCGACGATCGCGATATGGCCGTTGCGGGCGAGATGCGTGGCGACCTCGGCGAGGCGGCGGATGTTCTCGCTGCGATCGGGAGCGGAGAAGCCGAGATCGCTGTTGAGCCCGGCGCGCAGCGTGTCGCCGTCGAGCAGGACCGGCGAGCCGCCATTGGTGAACAGCCGCCGCTCCAGCGCTCTTGCCAGCGTCGACTTGCCGGAGGCCGGCAGGCCGGTGAGCCAGACCACGGCACCGTTGTGGCGGTAGCGCGCGGAGCGCTCGTCAGGGCGCAGCGCCGATTCCACCGGCACGATATCGACCGGCACGGCGCGCTGGCCGGCATCGACGGACAGCACCAGGCCGCCGCCGGCGATGCGCCCCGCGACCTCGATCACGAGACGGCCGGTGCGCGGGTTCTCGGTGTAGGGATCGGTGGCGATCGGATTCGAAAGCGAAATGTCGATCTCGCCGACATGGTTGCGGGCGATCGCCTTGTTCTCGGTGCTCGAGAGCTCGCCGGGATCGACCGCCTTCTCGATGGCGACGACGGTGGCGCGGCTCTCCTTCGGTCCGCTGCGCACCAGGATCTGGTCACCCTTGGCAAGCGGCTTGTCGTGCAGCCAGAAGATGCGCGCGCGCAGCCGGCGCGTCTCGCGCGGCGCGCTGCCCGCATGCGCGATGATGTCGCCGCGCTCGATGAACAATTCGCGGTCGAGCGTGATGCCGACCGAGCGGCCCGCGCCCTGTCGTCCGGCCAGCAGCGTCACCGGCCAGCTCTCGACGGTCTTGATCCTGGCGATCTTGCCGGCCGGCATGATCACGATCTCGTCGCCGGCAAGCAGGCTGCCGGATTCGATGCGGCCGGCGACAATGCGCCGGTCGTCGAACTTGTAGATCGCCTGCACGGGCAGCCGCAGCGCCAGCGTTTCCAGCGGGCGCGCCGGCTCGAGCCTATCGAGCGCCTCGACAACGGTCGGTCCCTTGTACCAGCCGATCCGGCCCGTGCGCTCCGCGACGCCGTCGCCGTCGCGCGCCGAAATCGGGATCACCGCCGTCGGCGTCACGCCGAGGCCGCTCAGATGCGCCGAGATCTCGTCGCTGATGTCCTTGAAGCGCGCGGCGGAAAAATCGACGCGGTCCATCTTGTTGACGACGACGGCGACCTGCTTCACGCCGAGCAGATGCAGGAGATAGCCGTGCCGCCTCGTCTGGTCGCGCACGCCTTCGAGCGCGTCGATGATCAGCACCGCGCCGTCGGCTTGCGAGGCGCCGGTGATCATGTTGCGCAGGAACTCGGCGTGGCCGGGCGCGTCGATCAGCACGATGTCGCGCGAATTGGTGCGGAAGCGGATCTGCGTGGTGTCGATGGTGATGCCCTGGTCGCGCTCGGTCTGCAGCGCATCGAGCAGGAACGACCATTCGAACGGCATGCCGCGCCGCGCGCTGACGGCTTTCAGCATGTCGAGCTTGCCCTCGGGCAGGCTGCCGGTCTCGTGCAGGAGCCGGCCGACCAGCGTCGACTTGCCGTGGTCGACATGGCCGACGATGACGATGCGCACCTGGGGGCGCGTGGTGCCGTTCGGAGTGGCGGACGAAGCCGGGGTGACGATCATGTTCATGCGGGCGCTCGCGTCCTTGAGGTCAGAGATAGCCGGCGACGCGAAGGCGCTCGAAAGCGTCTTCGGTCTCGTGGTCGAGCGCGCGCCCCGAGCGCTCCGGCACCTTGGTCTGTTCGAGCTCGATCAGGATCTCGTCGATATTCGAGGCGCTCGAGGCGACCGGATTGGTGATGTCCTGATCACCCAGCGAGCGATAGCGCTTGCCGTTCTTGGCGAGATACAGCGGGATGATCGGAATGTTCTCGCGCTTGGTGTAGGCCCAGATGTCGGCCTCGGTCCAATGCAGGATCGGATGGATGCGCAAATGCGCGCCTTGCGGCGGCGACGCGTTGAAATGATCCCAGAATTCCGGCGGCTGGTCGCGCACGTCCCAATTGCCCTCCAGGCCGCGCGGCGAGAACACACGTTCCTTGGCGCGCGTTGCCTCCTCGTCGCGGCGGATGCCGGCGATCAGGCCGTCGAAGCCGTATTTGGCGAGCGCCATCTTGAGGCCTTCGGTCTTGCGCGCGGCGGAGCGTGCGGCCGGCGGCAGCGTCGGATCGACGGCATCGATCGGAGGGCACGGCTCGACGCGCAAATCGAGATCCCACTCCTTGCCGTAGTGATCGCGGAAGCGATACATCTCCGGAAACTTCTTGCCGGTGTCGACGTGAAGGGCCGGAAACGGCATCTTGCCGAAGAACGCTTTCCGCGCCAGCCAGATCATGACGTTGGAGTCCTTGCCGAGCGACCACAGCAGGGCGATCTTCTTCAGCCGGGCGAAGGCCTCGCGGAAGATGTAGATGCTCTGCGCCTCGAGCTGGTCGAGATGGTCCATGCTCGGGGCAAGGTCGGCAGAAAATTCTTGCTGGCCCAAGCGCTCGATGAGGGCCGGGCTGCTCACTCCGACAGCAGCGGAATCGTCCTTGAGAAGATGCATCTCTGCCACTTTGCGTTTGGAGGCGAAAATTCTATAGTTGCAGTGCGGAAGAGAAGAAAAAATTTTCTCTTTGCGCGCTCGAAACGAGACATATATAGAAAATAATTCCAGTCAACCCCGTTTGTGGGGAAGCGAGTAGCGCATGCGGTTCTTGCCGGTGTTTCTCGATCTCAAGGCCGGCCCGGTGGTCCTCATCGGTGCGGGCGAGCTTTTGCGCGCCAAGCTGCGCGTGCTCGCCGCTGCCGGGGCGCGCCTGCGCGTGCATGCGATCGACGGCAATCAGGATCTTGGCCTCAGTTCCGGGGACGCGGAGCGCATCGAAATCGCGAGCGGCGATCCACTCACCGCCGATCTCTCAGGCGTCATCGCCATTGTCTGCGCGGGTGCCGGCGACGTCGGCGTTGCGATGTCCGTGCGTGCGAAGGCGCTCGGCCTGCCTGTCAACGTCATGGACGATCTCGAGCATTCCAGCTTCATCTTTCCGGCGATCGTCGATCGCGGCGATGTCGTGGTCGCAGTCGGCACCGGCGGCACCTCGCCGGTGGTGGCGCGGCGCGTGCGCGAGAAGATCGAGGCGCTGCTGCCGGCGCGCATCGGCGAGCTTGCCGAGTTCATCGGCAGATTCCGCAAATCCGTCAACGAGCGCATCGCCGAATTTCCACTGCGCCGCCGCTTCTGGGAGCGCGTCATCGACGGTCCGATCGGCGCGGCCGTGCTCGCCGGCCGCAAGGGCGAAGCGGATGCATCGCTCAAGGCTATCTCCGACCCCGCCGAATTCGCGCGCGCCGACAAGCCGGAAGGCTCGGTCGCGCTGGTCGGCGCCGGCCCGGGCGACCCTGACCTTCTCACCATCAAGGCGCTCCGCGCCCTTCAGGATGCCGACATCGTCTTCCATGACGAGCTGGTCTCGTCCGAGATTCTCGACCGCATCCGACGCGACACCACGCGCGTGCCGGTCGGCCGCCGTGTCGGCAAGCCCGGCATCGGCCAGGACGCCATCAACAAGCGTATGATCGAAGCCGCGCAAGCCGGCCAGCGCGTGGTGCGGCTGAAGGGCGGCGATCCCTTCGTGTTCGGCCGCGGTGGTGAGGAGGTCGAAGCGCTACGCGCCGCTGGCATCGCCTATTCGATCATTCCCGGCATCACCGCAGGGCTCGGCGGCGCCGCCGATTTCGAGGTGCCGCTCACCTACCGCCATGAAGCGACCCGCATCACCTTCCTGACCGCGCACAAGGCGCGCGATGCCGAGAACGTGGATTGGACGACGCTGACCGACACCAGGATGACCGTCGTGGTCTACATGGGCCTGACGGCGGCGCCGGCCGTGCGCGCCGGCCTGTTCGCGGCCGGCCGCTCGCCGGAAACACCGGTCGGCGTGTTCGCCCGTGTCACGCGGCCCGATGCGCAAGGCGCGATCGGCACGCTGCGCGACCTGCCCGAGCTCGTGCGGCGGATCCAAGGCGGTCCCGCTATCCTCATCATCGGCGACGTGGTCCGGCATGCCGGTTCGCTTGGCCGTCAAACCCCCAAGAAGACTCCGAAGCAAATCATCTCTGACCTCCTGGATGCAGCCGAATGACCTCCCCGCTTGAACAGAAGAAGATCAAAATCGCCGGCCCCTCGGTCGTGACCGCCAATCGCACCTGGGACGGCATCGTCGTCTACCGCACCGCCGCCAAGGGCTGGTCCGCGGAGCTGTCGGAAGCCGCGATCGTGCGCAACTCCGACGAGGCCAGGGCGTTGCTTGCGGAGTCCATCGCCGATGATGTCGGTGCGATCGGCCCCTATATCGCGCCGGTGCAGATCGGCGAGGACGGCAAGATCTTGCCCGGCAATCTGCGCGAACAGATCCGCCGTACCGGCGTCACCATCGGACAGCCGGCCCAGGTTTAAGGCACGCACTTATGTATGCTTACGACGAAATCGACCGCACGCTCGTCAACGAGCGCGTCTCGGAGTTCCGCGACCAGGTGAAGCGGCGCCTCTCCGGCGAGCTCACCGAGGACGAGTTCAAGATCCTGCGGCTTCAGAACGGCGTCTATCTGCAGCTGCACGCCTACATGTTCCGCGTCGCGATCCCCTACGGTACGCTGGCGACCAACCAGCTGCGGGCGCTCGCCCATGTCGCGCGCAAATACGACCGCGGCTACGGCCACTTTACCACGCGGCAGAACATCCAGTTCAACTGGATCAAGCTCGCCGAGCTGCCGGACGCGCTCGAAGATCTCGCCAAGGTCGGCATCCACGCGATGCAGACCTCCGGCAACAACATGCGCAACGTCACCTCGGACCAGTGGGCCGGCGTCGCGCCGGGCGAGATCGAGGACCCGCGCATCTGGTCGGAGCTGATCCGCCAGCACACCACGCTGCATCCGGAATTCTCGTTCCTGCCGCGCAAGTTCAAGATCGCGATCACCGCCTCGGACCATGACCGCGCCGCGATCAAGATCCACGACATCGGCCTGCGGCTCATCAAGAACGAGAAGGGCGAGACCGGCTTCGAGGTGCTGGTCGGCGGCGGTCTCGGCCGCACGCCGTTCATCGCCAAGACCATCAAGCACTTCGTCCACGGCCGCGACATCCTCAGCTACATCGAGGCGATCCTTCGCGTCTACAACCAGTACGGCCGCCGCGACAACATCTACAAGGCGCGCATCAAGATCCTGGTGCACGAGCTCGGGATCGAGAAATTCTCCCGCGAAGTCGAGGACGAGTGGCGGCAGATCCGCAACTCCTCGCTTGAGATCGACGACGAGGTGATCGAGGACATCCGCTCGCGCTTCACCTATCCTTCTTACGAGAAGCTGCCGCACATGCCGGACGAGCTGCGCCAGGCCGCGGCCGATCCGGATTTCGAGGCGTGGCGCAAGAACTCGGTGGCCCCGCACAAGGTGCAGGGCTATTCGATCGTGACGATCTCGCTGAAGCCGACCGGCGGGCCTCCGGGCGATGCCACCGCCGAGCAGATGGACGCGCTGGCCGATCTTGCCGACAAATATTCCTTCGGCGAAATCCGCGTCGGCCACGAGCAGAACCTGGCGCTGCCGCACGTCGCCAAGCGCGACCTGCCGGCCTTGTGGAAGGCGCTCGACAAGCTCGGGCTCGCGACACCCAACGTCAACCTGATCACCGACATCATCGCCTGCCCGGGGCTCGATTATTGCTCGCTGGCGAATGCGCGCTCGATCCCGATCGCGCAGGAACTGACGCGGCGCTTCGCCAATCACGAGCTCGCCAATCTGATCGGCCGGCTCCACATCAACATCTCCGGCTGCATCAATGCCTGCGGCCATCACCATGTCGGCCATATCGGCATTCTCGGCGTCGAGAAGAACGGCGAGGAAGTCTACCAGATCACCATCGGCGGCCGCGCCGACGAGAACGCGGCGCTCGGGACCCTGATCGGGCCGGGCGTCAAGTTCGACGAGGTCGCCGATGTCGTCGAGGACATCGTGGAAGCCTATCTGGCGCTGCGTGAGCGGCCCGAAGAGCTGTTCATGGACACGGTGAAGCGCCTCGGCGTCGAACCCTTCAAGGAGCGCGTCTATGCCACTCGTTAACGGCGGAAAGATCGTCGACGACAGCTTCGTCAAGCTCGCCGTCGATACGCCGCTGCCCGAGCGCGGCGACATTCTTGTGCCGGCCGAGCGTTTCCTCGGCGAGGCCGAGGGCTTGCTCCAGCGCGCCGGCAGGGTCGGCGTGATCTGGCCGAACAATCGCGACATCGCCGAACTCGTGCCGTATCTCGGCAGGATCGCGGCCGTCGCGCTGGTGTTCCCGACCTTCCGCGACGGGCGTGCCTACAGCCAGGCACGGCTGCTGCGAGAACGTTACAATTACCGTGGCGAATTGCGCGCCACCGGCCAGGTGCTGCGCGACCAATTCGTGTTCATGCTGCGCGCCGGCTTCGACGCCTTCGAGGTCAAGAAGCAGGCGGACGCGGAAGCCTTCATGCAGACGGCCAGGCGCTATTCGGTATTCTACCAGCCGACCGGCGATGGCCGCATCACGGCGCTGCACCGGCGCATGCAGCTGCGTCATTCCGAAGGTGTCGGCACGTGACCGCGATCGCGCCTCAGGTTCCGACGGTCTCTGCGGTGCCCTCGGCGGAGGAGCTCGATCGCGCTTTGCGCGATGCCTCGCCCGCGGAGATCGTCGCTGCGGCGCTGAAGACGGTCGGGCGCGACAAGCTCGCGCTGGTATCGTCCTTCGGTACGGAATCGGCGACGCTATTGAAGGTCATGGCGGACGTCGATCCCGCGATTCCGGTGATCTTTCTCGACACCGGCTGGCTGTTCGAGGAGACGCTGGCCTATCGCGATACGCTGATCGCGAAGCTGGGCCTGAAGGACGTCCGGTCGATCAAGCCGGCCGAGGAGGCACTCTCGCGCGACGATCCCGACCGCGACCTCTGGTTCTCCGATCCCGACGCCTGCTGCCGCATTCGAAAGGTCGAGCCGCTGGCCCGGGCGCTGAAGCCGTTCTCGGCCTGGCTCAACGGCCGCAAGCGCTTCCAGGGCAGCGCGCGCGCCGACATTCCCGTCGTCGAGGACGACGGCGTGCGGTTGAAGTTCAATCCCTTCGCCAACGTCTCGCGCGAGGAGATCGAGGCGATCTTCACCCTTGCCAAATTGCCGCGGCACCCTCTGGTCGCGTCAGGATTTCTGTCGGTTGGCTGCATGCCTTGCACCAGCAGAACGGGCGAGGGCGAGGATTCCCGCGCCGGCCGATGGCGGGGCCGCGCCAAGACAGAATGCGGCATTCACACGATGAAGGTTTCGTAGCACGGTTGCGCTGCCACGCTGCGAACAAGAAAATCCGGTTCCGTTGACTCAAGGGCGTTTCGCCCCGAGTTATGCCTGCCGCCGATGACGCCGATGTCGTCGAGGTGAATGGAGATGGACATGATGCGCCGTATCGTTCCGCTCGCTGCAGGATTCCTCTGGGCAAGCTCGGCTCTCGCCGCCGATATCAACCTTTTGAACGTGTCGTACGATCCGACGCGAGAGCTCTATGGCGAGTTCAACAAGGCGTTCGCGAATGCCTATCAGAAGGAGACCGGCAAGAGCATCGAGATCAAGCAGTCGCATGGCGGCAGCGGTTCGCAGGCGCGCGCGGTGATCGACGGATTGCAGGCCGACGTGGTGACGCTCGCGCTCGCCTATGACGTCGATGCCATCGCGGCCAAGGGCCTGGTGGCGGCGGATTGGCAAAAGCGGCTGCCGCAGAATTCATCCCCTTATACCTCGACGATCGTGTTCCTGGTGCGCAAGGGCAATCCCAAGGGCATCAAGGACTGGGACGATCTGATCAAGCCGGGTGTTGCCATCATTACTCCGAATCCGAAGACCTCGGGCGGGGCACGCTGGAATTATCTTGCAGCCTGGGGCTTTGCGCAGAAGAAGTTCGGATCGGCCGACAAGGCCAAGGACTTCATCGGCAAGCTCTACCAGCAGGTCCCGGTGCTGGATACCGGCGCGCGCGGCGCCACCGTGACCTTCGTCGAGCGCGGTGTCGGCGACGTGCTGCTCGCCTGGGAGAACGAGGCGTTCCTTGCGCTGAAGGAGTTCGGCACGAACAAGTTCGAGATCGTGGCGCCGCCACAATCGATCCTCGCCGAGCCGCCCGTCGCGATCGTGGACAAGGTCGCCGACAGAAAGGGCAATCGAAACGTCGCCGATGCCTATCTGCAATATTGGTACACCAAGGAGGGGCAGGAGATCGCCGCGCGCAACTTCTACCGTCCGCGCGATGCCGAAATCGCCAAGAAGTATGAAAATGCCTTCGCCAAGGTCGAGCTGTTCACGATCGACGACGTTTTCGGCGGCTGGACCAAGGCACAGCGGGAACATTTTGCCGACGGCGGCGTCTTTGATCAGATCTACAAGAACTGATCAGGCGCCGTCTTAAGAGGCTTTTGCAGGGGGCCTGGTGAGCGCAGTTGCAGCAAGACGCCGGACATTGCCGGGCTTCGGTCTCACCATGGGACTGACGCTGACCTGGCTGTCCGTGATCATCCTGATTCCGCTCGCCGGCCTGTTCCTGAAGTCGCTCGAGCTCAGCCCCGAGCAGTTCTGGAACATCCTTTCCAGCCGCCGCACCCTGAACGCGCTCCGCGTCTCGTTCGGCCTCGCCTTTGCGGCGGCCTGCGTCAATCTCGTCATGGGCAGCATCATCGTCTGGGCGCTGGTGCGCTATCGTTTCCCGGGCCGGCGGCTGTTCGACGCCATCGTGGATGTGCCCTTCGCACTGCCGACCGCGGTCGCCGGCGTGGCGCTGACCGCGCTGTTCGCCGAGAAGGGCTGGCTGGGCGCGCCGCTTGCCGCGCTCGGCATCAAGGTCGCGTTCACGCCGGTCGGCATCTTCGTCGCCATGATCTTCATCGGTATTCCCTTCGTGGTGCGGACGGTGCAGCCGGTGCTCCAGGATCTCGACCCCGAGATCGAGGAAGCCGCGGGCAGCCTTGGCGCCAGCCGCTGGCAGACCATCATCCGCGTGATCCTGCCGTCGCTCGCACCGGCGCTGCTCACCGGCCTCGCGCTTGCCTTCGCCCGCGCCGTCGGCGAATACGGCTCGGTGATCTTCATCGCCGGCAATCTGCCCAACGTCTCCGAGATCGCGCCGCTCCTGATCGTGATCCGGCTCTCCGAGTTTCGGTATGCCGATGCGACCGCGATCGCCGTGGTCATGCTGGTCGTGTCGTTCGTGATCATCTTTGCCGTCAACCGGCTCCAGCGCTGGGCGCAGAGCCGGATTCCGGCGCGCTGAGGGCGGATCATGACGATGCAGATCGCAGATTCCGTACCGCTCTCGGCCTCCGACGCGAAGGCGCGTGCGCAGGCGGCGGCAGCGCGGGACAATTTGCGTACCGAACCGCGCGCGGTGCGCATCACCATCATCGCGCTCGCGATGATCTTTCTCACCGTCTTCGTCGTGCTCCCGCTCGTCGTCGTCTTTGCGCAGGCGTTCTCGAGGGGCATCGTCGCCTATCTCGCCGCGCTCGCCGAGCCGGAGGCGCTGGCTGCAATCAGGCTGACGTTGCTGGTCGCAGCGATCTCGGTGGGCCTCAATCTGGTGTTCGGCCTCGTCGCCGCCTGGGCCATCGCCAAGTTCGATTTTCCGGGCAAGACGTTCCTGATCACGCTGATCGACCTGCCGTTCTCGGTCAGTCCGGTGATCTCGGGTCTCGTCTTCGTGCTGCTGTTCGGCGCACAGGGCTATTTCGGCAGCTGGCTGCGCGACCACGACATCCAGATCCTCTTCGCGGTGCCCGGCATTGCGCTCGCCACCACCTTCGTCACCTTTCCCTTCGTGGCCCGTGCGCTGATCCCCCTGATGCAGGAGCAGGGCACGCAGGAGGAGGAGGCCGCGATCTCGCTGGGCGCCTCGGGCCTCCAGACCTTCTTTCGCGTCACGCTGCCCAACATCAAATGGGGGGTGCTCTACGGCGTCCTGCTCTGCAACGCCCGCGCCATGGGCGAGTTCGGCGCGGTCTCGGTCGTCTCCGGCCACATTCGCGGCGAGACCAACACCATGCCGCTCCTTGTCGAGATTCTCTACAACGAGTACCAGTTCGTCGCCGCCTTCGCGATCGCCTCGCTGCTGGCGATGCTGGCGCTGATCACGCTGATCGTGAAGACCGTTCTCGAACGTCATCTGGACGAAGGACAAGAACCAAGTGACCATTGAAGTCAGGAATCTCGTCAAGTCGTTCGGCAGCTTCAAAGCCCTCGACGGCGTCGATCTCAAGGTCGACAGCGGCGAGTTGGTGGCGCTGCTCGGTCCGTCCGGATCCGGCAAGACCACGCTGCTGCGGATCGTCGCCGGGCTCGACTGGCCCGATTCCGGCGAGGTCTTCATCAATGGCGAGGACGCGCTGGCGCAAGGCGCGCGCGAGCGTCACGTCGGCTTCGTGTTCCAGCACTACGCGCTGTTCCGCCACATGACGGTGTTCGAGAACGTCGCCTTCGGCCTGCGCGTGCAGCCGCGCGCGGTCCGTAAGGACGAGGCGGCGATCCGCGTCCGGGTCAAGGAGCTGCTCGATCTCGTACAGCTTGATTGGCTCGCCGATCGCTACCCGAGCCAGCTCTCCGGCGGCCAGCGCCAGCGCATCGCGCTCGCCCGCGCGCTGGCGATCGAGCCGCGCATCCTGCTGCTCGACGAGCCGTTTGGCGCGCTCGATGCCAAGGTGAGGAAAGAGCTGCGCAAATGGCTGCGCTCGCTGCATCATGAAATCCACGTCACCTCGATCTTCGTCACCCATGACCAGGAGGAGGCGCTGGAAGTCGCCAACCGCGTCGTGGTGATGGACAAGGGCAGGATCGAGCAGATCGGCTCGCCCGATGACGTCTATGAGAGCCCGGCGAGCGCGTTTGTCCATGGCTTCATCGGTGAGTCCATCGAGCTGCCGGTCCAGGTCGAGGGCGGCGCAGTGAGGCTCGACGGCCGGCCGCTCGCCCTCGCGGCGGACGGGCTTGCGCCTGGCGCGTCAAAGCTGTTCGTGCGGCGACATGACATGCTGGTCGGTCCGCCCGGCAGCGGCGCCTTCGAGGGCGCGGTCCGGCATGTCCGCAATTTCGGCCCCGTACAGCGCGCCGAGGTCACGCTCTCGGGCGGCCAGACCATCGAGATCGATGCCCCTCGCGACAAGGAACTTCGCGCCGGCGACACCATCGGCCTCGAGCCTCGCCGTTACCGGATATTTGGGGGCTAGCACAGTCATTCCGGGGCGATGCGGAGCATCGAACCCGGAATCCCGAGATTGAGGCAAGAGATTCCGGTTCGTGCTGACGCGCGCCCCCGGACTGACGGCTCAGATTTTCTTCAATATTCACCTTTCAGCCACGGTTGATATGCAACAACGGCCCCTCATTTGGGGGCCTCGATTCATGCGCGCTGCGGCCGCAATTCTCATCACTTTGCTGCTCGCCGGCTGTGCCGGCAACGAAGCACCGGTCCAGCAGCCATCCATGTACACCGACATGGCGGTTCCGGGCTCCAAGCTCGATGCACAGGCGGCTGCGGTGATGATCTCGCAATACCGCCAGAACAACGGGCTGGGCACCGTCGTGATCGATCCCGACCTGATGCGGCTCGCCGAGTCCCAGTCGGGCGCGATGGCGGCGGCCAACAAGATGGACCACGACGTCCGCGCGCCGCTGGCCAAGCGTCTGGCCGCCGGCGGTTATCCCGCGACCGTGGCGGTCGAGAACATCTCGGCCGGCTATCATACGCTGGCGGAAGCGTTCTCCGGCTGGCGCGACTCGCCGCCTCACCGTGCCAACATGCTCAAGGGCGGTGTCACAAAATTAGGCATCGCGGCGAGCTATGCTCCCGGCACCAAATACAAGGTGTTCTGGACCATGATCCTGGCCTCGACGGAGCCCCGATAAGCCAGACTTGATCCGGGATGCATTGACGCCGCGGCGGAGTGTCGCCACGGTAGCTCGCCTTTTGCTATTGTTCCCTTATGACCGATCATAGTCCGGAAATCGCAACAGTCCCGACGAACGCGCAACGCGTCCTGGTTCTCCAGGGCGGCGGCGCGCTCGGCTCCTATCAGGCCGGGGCCTATCAGGCGCTGTGCGGCTACGGCTTCGAGCCGGAATGGGTGGCCGGCATCTCCATCGGCGCGGTCAACGCTGCCATCATCGCCGGCAATGAGGGCCAGACGCGCGTCAAGCGGCTCAAGGAGTTCTGGGAGATGGTCTCCGCGCCGGTCCCGTGGAAGCCGATCGGCACGAGCGACCACAGCCGCGAGCTGTTCAATTCGACCAGCGCTGCGCTGATTGCGACCTTCGGCGTGCCCGGCTTCTTCACGCCGCGCATTCCGCCGGCGCCACTCTGGCCGCCGGGGCATCCCGAAGCGGAAAGCTATTACGACACATCGCCGCTGAAGAAGACGCTGGAGCGTCTCGTCGATTTCGACCGCATCAACGATCTGAAGACGCGGCTGTCGGTCGGCGCGGTCGGCGTCACCTCGGGCAACTTCAAATATTTCGACAATTACGAGTTCAAGAAGCTCGGCAAGACCATCGGCCCCGAGCACATCATGGCCTCCGGCGCGCTGCCGCCGGGCTTTCCTTCCGTGAACATCGACGGCGAACATTACTGGGACGGCGGCATCGCTTCCAACACCCCGCTCGACTACGTGCTCGATACCGAGGTCGAACGCGACATGCTGATCTTCCAGGTCGATTTGTTCTCCGCGCGCGGGAACCTGCCGAACTCGCTGCTGGAAGCTGCCGAGCGCGAGAAGGACATCCGCTATTCCAGCCGCACGCGGATGAACACCGACAAGAACAAGCAGCTGCACAATGCGCGACGCGCCGTGCGTGACCTGATCAGCAAATTGCCGGACTATCTCAAGAACGATCCTTCCGTCGAATTCCTGGCGAAAGTGTCGCGCGAAAGCACCGTCACGGTGGTGCATCTGATCTACCGCAGCAAGAACTACGAATCCTCGTCCAAGGATTACGACTTCTCGCATGTCGCCATGGTCGAGCATTGGGAGGCCGGCGTGCGCGACGTGCACCTGTCGATGCGCCACAGGGACTGGCTCGAGCGGCCCCAGTCCAGCGAGACCATGGTGACCTACGATCTCACGGGGGACGTCACCGCGCCCCCGGCAAAAAGGAGCGAATAGAATGGGTAGTCTGTCAGGCAAGAACGCCGTCGTGACCGGATCGACCAGCGGCATCGGGCTCGCCTATGCGCGCGCTTTCGCCGCCGCCGGTGCCAATGTCGTCATCAACGGCTTCGGCTCGGCCGAGGACATCGAGAAGGAACGCGCCAAGATCGAGTCCGACTTCAAGGTCAAGGCGATCTACTCGCCGGCCGACATGACCAAGCCCGCCGAGATCGCCGGCATGATCGCGCTCGGCGAGAAGACGTTCGGCTCGGTCGACATCCTCGTCAACAACGCCGGCATCCAGTTCGTGTCGCCGATCGAGGAGTTTCCGCCGGAGAAGTGGGACCGGATCATCGCGATCAACCTCTCCTCGGCCTTCCATGCCATCCGTGCCGCCGTCCCCGGCATGAAGAAGAAGGGGTGGGGCCGCATCATCAACACGGCGTCCGCGCATTCGCTGGTGGCCTCGCCCTTCAAGTCGGCCTACGTCTCGGCCAAGCACGGCATCGCCGGTCTCACCAAGACCGTGGCGCTGGAGGTTGCGACCCACAAGATCACCTGCAACTGCATCAGCCCCGGCTACGTCTGGACGCCGCTGGTCGAGAAGCAGATCCCCGACACGATGAAGGCGCGCAACCTGACACGCGAGCAGGTCATCAACGACGTGCTGCTCGACGCGCAGCCGACCAAGGAGTTCGTCACCTCCGAGCAGGTCGCCGCGCTCGCGCTGTTCCTGTGCGGCGACGATGCCGCGCAGATCACCGGCACCAACCTGTCGATCGACGGCGGCTGGACCGCGGAGTAAGCACGCGATGTCGTCGGGTGGGCAAGGGCGCGTCAGCGCCGTGCCCACCATTCTTCCGCGATTGAGAGAAGTGGTGGGCACGCTTGCGCTTTGCCCGCCCTACGAGAGTGAGGCGGCAGTTGCCGCTCAATGGCTCCAGGCCAGAGCCGTGACGATGGCCGACGACAGGTTCAGCTCGGCAAACATGATCTTGCCGGCGACCACGAACAGCACGCAGGCAAGCGTCAGCCGCAGCACCGTCTCGGGCACGCGCGTCGCGCTATAGCTGCCGACAATGATGCCGGGCAGAGAGCCCAGCAGCAGCACGCCCATCAGGGCCCAGTCGACGTCACCGAGCGCCCAATGTCCGATGCCGGCGACCAGTGTCAGCGGCACCGCGTGGGCGATGTCGGAGCCGACGATGGTCGCCATCGGCAGGCGCGGATAAAGCAGCAGCAGCACGGTCACGCCGACCGCGCCGGCGCCGACCGAGGAGATCGAGACCAGCACGCCCAGCACGACGCCGGTGATCACGGTCGCAATCAAGGTGGTGCGCGCGTCGACCTGCTCGAGGCGCTTTCGATAGCGGTCCATGATCGACTTGCGAAAGATCAACGAGGTCGCAGTCAGCAGCAGCGCAAAGCACAGCACCAGATTGACCAGGCTGCGCTCGGCATCGCTCTTGAGGTCGAGCTTCCACAGCACCAGCAGCGTCACCGCGCTGGCAGGAATGCTGCCGCAGGCGAGCCGCAGCACCGCCGGCCAGTGCACGCTGCGCGACCAGCCATGCACCACGCTGCCGCCGGTCTTGGTGGCAGCGGCGTAGAGCAGGTCGGTGCCGACCGCGGTGGAGGGGTGGACGCCGAACAACAGGATCAGCAGCGGCGTCATCAGCGAGCCGCCGCCGACGCCGGTCATGCCGACAAGCAGGCCGACGGCGAATCCGGAGGCGACGTAAAGTGGATCAAGCATCTCAGGGAATGTTAGGTCGATCTCATCGGTTGGGCAATATGACGTAGAATAAACTTTCCCTGACGGGCAAGCCGTTGGACCAAATAAGAAGTATCTTTCGTTGGCGCGGCGACAGACAGTCGTTTCGCCCAAATCGGTGCCCTCTTGCGAAACAGCCGTTCGCAGTGCTTACGCGCCGACGCCGAGGAAGTCCCGGGCCAGGTCAGGGTTGGCGGTGAGCTCGGCGGAGGTGCCCTCGAACACCACGTGGCCGTTGTTGAGGCCGTAGACGCGGGTGGCGAAGCTCAGCGCTGCGGCGACGTTCTGCTCCACCACGATCATGGTGCGGCCTTCGCGCGCGAGGCCGGCGGCGACGTTGACGAGATCGCGCACGATCAGCGGCGCCAGTCCCTCGAACGGCTCGTCGAGCAGGATGATGCGGGCGTCGCGGATCAGCGCGCGGGCGATCGAGAGCATCTGCTGCTCGCCGCCCGATAGCGTTCGTCCGAGGGATTTGCGTCGTTCCTTCAGGCGCGGAAACACACCGTAGATGCGCTCGAAAGACCACGCGTTCGGCGCGGTCAAGGCCGCGATGCGCAGATTCTCCTCTACCGTCAGGCCGCCGAAGATCGCGCGCTCCTCCGGGACCAACTGCACGCCCATGTTGGCGATGGCGGATGGAGCAAGGCCGCTGATCGGCTTGCCATCGAGCCGGATCTCGCCACTCCTCGGGGCGAGCACCCCCATGATCGAACGCAGCGTCGTGGTCTTGCCGGCGCCGTTGCGACCGAGCAGCGCCACGACCTCGCCCTCCTCGACCCGGATCGAGAGGTCGAACAGGACGTGGGAATCGCCGTAGAGCGTGTTGATGCGGTCGACTTCAAGCAGGCTCATGTGCGTGAAGCCCTCCGAGGTAAGCGTCCTGAACCCGCTGGTTGCCGCGGATCTCGTCCGCCGTGCCGTCGGCGAGCAGGCGGCCTTCGTAGAGCACGGTGATGCGCTCGGCGAGGCCGAAGATCGCGTCGAGGTCGTGCTCGACGATAACGACGGTGCAGGTCCGGGCGATGTCGCGGATCAGTGCGCAGGTCGCGGCGCGTTCGGACGGGCTCATGCCGGCGAGGGGCTCGTCGAGCAACAGCACCTTCGGGCTCGTCGCAAACGCCATGCCGATCTCGAGCCGTCGTTTCTCGCCGTAGGCGAGGATGTGCGCCGGCGTGTCGGCGCGCGCTGCAAGATCGAGCAGCGCCATGATCGCGTCGATCTGTGCCTCCACCTCCGGCAGGCTGTCCGCCGTTCGCAGCAGGTCGATCCGCAGCGGTCCGCGGCGGCGCGCCAAGGCGGCGATGCGCAGATTCTTCCGCACCGAGAGATTTGGAAAGAGCTGGTTCAACTGGTTGGACTTGGCGATGCCGAACTGCGCGGTCCGGCTGACGCCGTGGCCGGTCACCTGCGATCCGAACAACAGCACATGACCCGAGGTCGGGCTGACCTCGTCCAGCAGCATCTTGAACAGCGTGCTCTTGCCGGCGCCGTTCGGGCCGATCACGGCATGAATGGAGCCGCAGCGGACCTTGAACGAGACGCCGTCGACGGCTTTCAGCCCGCCATAGTGCCGCGCCAGCGCGCAGGCCTCCAGGGCAATGTCGCCGTTGCCGGTGGCGGGTGACGGCAATGGCAGGGCGGTGTCGCGCGCCCTGCTCGATGCGGTCTTCACCGCGCCGGCCTCGATCGCCTCGGTTGCGGCCTCGGCGGCCCGACGTGCGGAAAGGGTCCGGCGCTCGGTCAACCAATGGATGATCTCGCCGCAGATGCCGCGGCGCAGGCCGACGACCAGGGCGATGAAGGCGATGCCGAGCACCAGCTTCCACAGCGTGGTGAGGCCGGGAATGAGCTGGAGGTTGTCGCGCAGCCAGAGCCAGACTGCGGCACCGACCAGCGGTCCGATCAGGGTGTTGGCGCCGCCGACGATGGTCTGGACTACGAGCTGGCCGGACGTCTCCAGCGAGAACGCGTCCGGCGGCATGTAGCTCTGGAACGAGCCGAGCAGGCCGCCCGCAAGCCCGGCGTAGAGCGCGGCGATGACGAAGGCTGCGAGCTTGTAGGCCGGCACGTTGTGGCCGAGCATTGCGACGCGCGCGGTGTTCTCCTTGATCGCGAGCAGGATCGCGCCCACGGGAGAGCGGACGATGCGGCGTGCCAGCACGTAGCCACCAAAGAAGATCACCGCGAACAGCACGTACATCGGCAGGCCTGCGCCGATGCGGATGGCATGCTCGCCGAAGCCGAGCACGGGCACCGGCACCCCGGGAATGCCGTTCTCGCCACCGGTATAGTGCGACAGCGGCGAGTTCTCGATGAAATAGGCCATCTGGCCGAACGCCAGCGTGATCATCGTGAAGTAGATGCCGATGCGGCGCACCGCGAGCCAGCCGACGACGAGCCCGAATGCGCCGGCCGATATCGTGCCGGCGGCGAGCGCCAGCCACACGCTGCTCAGCGTGCCCGAAACCAGCAGATACGCCGTCACGAAGCCGCCGACCCCGTAGAACGCGGCCTGGCCGAACGACAGGAGGCCGGCGAGGCCAAACAGGATGTCGAAGCCGAGCCCGATCAGTCCCCAGTTCAGCACCCGCGTCAGCAAGTCGATGGAGAAGCCGAGATGCGGCAGCATCACCGGTGCCGCAATCAGCGTGGCTAGAATCGCGAGCTCCGGAATGTGGCTCCGCAGCCCGCCCGATCGCGGCCTGTTCATACCCGTCCTTCCGAGCCGAACAGGCCCTGCGGGCGCAATACCAGGAGCAGCGCCATCAGCGCGTAGAGCATCACTTCCGAATAGGAGGAGTTGAACGCGCTGGTGAGGCTGACGATCTCGCCGGCGATCAGCCCGCCGACCACCGCGCCCGGGAACGAGCCGAGGCCGCCGAGCACGATCACGACGAAGGACTGCGCCATGAAATTCGCGCCCATGTCCGGCGTCACCGCGACGACCGGAGCATACAGCATTCCGGCGAGGCCGACTGCGACGACGCCGATCGCGAACACCAGCAGGAAGGTGCGCCGCAGGTTGATGCCGAGGATGCCGACCATGCCGGGGTTCTCGATTCCGGCGCGAACCACGAGACCCATCGAAGTCCTGTAGAGCACGAGATAGAGGCCGACCAGCAGCGTTGCGATGATGGCGATGAGCTGGAGGCGGTAGGTTGGATAGATCAGGAAGCCGAGCTGCGTTGCGCCCTGTCCCCATGACGGCGTCGGCACGCGCTGCGCGTTGCCGCCGAAGACGGCGCGCACGCACTCCACGAGCACGATGCCGATGCCGTAGGTGACGAGGATCTGGTCTTCATGCGGCCGGCCGTAGAAGAAGCGGATGATCAGGCGCTCGAGCAGGAAGCCGAGCACCAGCATGAAGCCGCAACCGACCGCGATCGCGAGCAGGAACGACTGGGTGTATTGCAGCATGACGAAGGCGGCATAGGCGCCCACAGCGAATAGCGCGCCGTGGGCGAAGTTCAGGACACCGAGCGTGCCCAGGATGATTGTCAGGCCGCTGCTGACGAGCGCCAGCAGCGAACCGAGGGCGAGGCCATTGAAGGCCTGCGAGGCGAGGGCGGGCCAGCTTGGCATCTGGGCGGCTCAGGTATAGGGGCCGAGCTTGCAGCCGAACAGGTCCGGCGGATTCATCACGCTCTCGCCTTCGGCAATGTCGACGATCTCGTAATAGTCCTCGGGCCCCTTCATTGCCGCCGGCGCCTTGCCGCGCAGGACCGGGATCGGACGCACCATCTGGTGATCCTCGGCGCGGAAATAGACCTTGCCGATCGTGGTCTCGTAGGGCTGCTCCTTCGAGGCCTCCATCGCCTTGATGACGTCGACCGGATTGAAGCTCTTCACCCGCTCGACCGTCATCGCCCAGAGATAGGTCTGCATGTAGCCGATATGGGCGCCCCAGCGCGGGTGATACTTGTTCTTCGCGACGAAGGCGTCGACGAAGCCCTTCGCGAGCGGATAGCGATCCGACAGCGTCCACCAGAAGTCGCAGCTGCCATAGACGCCCTGCATGATTTCGGCGCCGAGCTCCTTGTCCTGGAACGAGGACAGGTTCGGCACCACCAGCTTCATCTTCTTGAGCACGCCGAATTGCTCGGCCTGCTTGGTCGAGGCGACCGCGTCGGCGCCGAAGGCGATGTTGACGAACACGTCCGCACCGCTGTTGGCGATGTTGAGAAGCGCCGAGGAATAGTCGGTGGTGCCGAGCGGAACCACTTCCTTGGCGACCTGTTGCCAGCCCTGTTCCTTCGAGAACTTCGCGAAGCTGTCATAGACCGTGTGGCCGTAGGTATAGTCTGGCACCAGGAAGGCGGTCTTCATGTTCTTGCCGAGCGCCTTGGCGACGACGGGCGCGAGCGCCTTGGCGGCCATGTAGGCGTTCTGCTGCGAGCGGAAGCCATAGCGCTGGCAGTTCTTGCCGGTAATGTCGTTGGAGCCGGCGATGCCCACCATGTAGAGCACCTTTTCGCGGGAGCCCAATTCCTCCAGCGCGATTGCGCTGGCGCTCGACACCGAGCCTGAAAGCATGATCGCCTTGTCGCGCTGGATGAATTGCGTGGCGCTCTGCACGTCGAGATTGGGTTTGCCCTCGGTGTCGGACACCTTGTAGCGGATCTGGCGGCCGAGCACGCCCTTGCCTTGCAGACCCCATTTCTTCGCGGCATCGCCGCCCGCGTTGATCTCCGAGATCGCCAGTTCGTAGCCAAGCTTGAGATCTCCGCCGTCGCCGGAGAAGACGCCGGTGAGCGGAATGGTCAGTCCGACGAAGACCGAGTCCGCGGTGACGCCGTCCGGGAAGGTGCCGATGCTGGCCGGCGTCTGCGCCCAGGCGGCGCTACCTGGAAGCACGAGACCGGCAGCGGCGCCGGCGCTTCCGAGCAGAATCTGACGACGATCGAGTTTCATGACTCACCTTCCATGTTTGATCACCGCCGGATCGGCCGGTGGATTTCGGTTGGGTACGCGCCGGGCTCACGACCCGGCATCGATGTGATCGCTCTCCGTGTCCGGCTGGGACGCCGCGCTTCCGGTGAAGGACACGGGATTGAGCCGGCGGCGGTTGACGCTGAGGTCGAAAATGTCGAATCGGTTGTAGTAGCCGACCACGTCGTGAAACTGCTTGGGCTCGACGCAGCGGTTGAGATCGATCTCGGCGTAGAGGATGCCTTCCTCGTCGCGCAGCGCCTCGCCGATCTGCTCCCCGGTCGGATCGAGGAAGAAGGTTTCCGCGCGCGGTGTCGCGTCGAGCACGGCGGCGGCGGAGGCGTCGCGCGCCACCAGCATGTCGCGCGCCGCCTTGTCGAGCACACCCGCGGTGACGAGGCCGAACACCTTTGCTTCGAAGCAATGCGCGCTCGCCCGGATCCGGGTGGCTGCTGCGATGTGGTAGTTGCCGCCACCGGCCGGCCGGCGGGTCGGCCAAACCGGCGGCCAGCTCGAAATATGAAGCTGCTCACCCTGCGCCATCAGCGAATAGCGTGCCAACGGGTTGGTGTTCTCGCCGCAGATCAGTTGCCCGATCTTGCCGAGCCTGGTGTCGACGACGCGCAGGCCGGCGCCGTCGCCGCCGCTCCAGATCAGCTTCTCGTAGAAGGTCGGCACCAGCTTGCGGTGGTGGTTGAGGATCTCGCCGTCATCGCCGATCAGGAGGTTGCTATTCCAGATCGCACCGACGCTCGCCGGCGACTTCTCGCTGATGCCGATCGACACCACGACGCCGAGCGCGCGCGCTTCGTCGCGGATCGCCTTGATCTCGGGGCCGTCGACCATCACGGACTGGTCCGCCATGCGGACGAACAGGTCGTGATTGTCGATCGGAGCCCACAGCGCAGCCCATACCGGGAATGCGGGAATGAACGTCTCGGAGAATGCCACGATCTCGGCGCCGGCGGCGGCTGCCTCACGGATGAGCGAGATTGCCTTCTTTGTGGTCGCCGAGCGGTCTAGAAACACTGGCGCAGCATGGACCGCGGCGGCCTTGAAGCGAGGAAGCATGGTTTTGTCCTTGGTTCAGGACAGGCTAGTGGCGTCCCCGGGGCCTCGATACAGACAATCCTGCAAGACGGCTTGCAGGGGGCGACAATCCGTCCCACCGTACGTCGCTGGCACAACGCTTGCTGTCTGGTGGGCATGCAGGAGTTCAACTCGCTCGACTGGGACGACCTCAAGATATTTCTTCACGCAGCCCGCGGCGGCAGCCTGGGCAGCGCGGCCAAGCGTCTGCGGGTCGACCAATCCACCATCAGCCGGCGGATCGCGCATCTCGAATGCACGCTGGGCGCGACGCTGTTCGAGCGTTCGCCGCAGGGGTTGCGTGTCAACGAAGCCGGCGAACGCCTGCTCTGTCACGCCGAGCGGATCGAGAGCGTCGTCATTGCGATGCATCAGGACGTGCAGCGCGGCGGCAGCCGGATGGCGGGCCGCGTCCGGCTCGCGACGATGGAAGGCATTGCCTCGCTCTATCTCGCATTTCGCTTCGCGCCGCTGCGGCAACGTTATCCTGATCTCACCGTCGAGCTCCTGACCTCGCCGCAGGCGGTCTCGGTCAATCGCCGCGAGGCCGATATCTTCCTGAGCTTCTTCCGTCCGCCGGGACAGGGCATGGCGTCCGAGCGGCTCGGCAGCTTTCAGCTCGCCCTCTACGGCTCCCGAGATTATCTCGCACGCGAGGGCATGCCGGAACGGCCCGCGGACCTCGCGCGCCACAGCTTCGTCACCTACATCGACGATCTGATCCAGCTGGATTCGGTGCGCTGGCTCGACGACATCATCCGCAATCCGCCGGTCAGCTTTCACTCCAACAGCATGATCGCGCAGATGAACGCAGCGGCCGGCGGCATCGGCCTGGTGCTGCTGCCGAGCTTTGCGGTGGCTGGCCGCAGCGATCTGGTTCCGGTGTTGCACGAGAAGATGTCGACGACGCGCGACGTCTGGATCAACGTCCACAGCGATCTCCAGTTCGTGCCGCGCATCCGCGCCGTCTCGAGCTATCTCAAGGCGATGTTCAAGTCCGACCCGCTGATGCAGGCGGATACGTCGGGCCGCAAGATGCTCGACGCGCTGCTGGTGGCGGATGCCGCGGTCGTCGCATTTCAGAGCGGCTGAGGGCGCGACGGCTAAGCCGTGCGGCGGCCGAATGCCAGCACGTGCAGGCCGAGCCGCTGCCGCACGATCGAGAACAACAGCACCGTCTCGAAGCTGAGCGAGATCGAGGTTGCGGCCGCGGCGCCGTGGCCGCCATAGCGCGGCACCAGCGCAATGCAGAGCACGAGGTTCATCACGAAGGCCAGTGCATAGGCCAGCGCGCAGATCTTCTGCTGCCCGAGCATGTTGAGCAGGCGCTCCACCGGCCCGATCGCGGAGCGCACCACGAGCCCGATCGCGGCGACGAACATGATGTCGTAGCCAACCACGAATTGCGGCCCGAACAGCCACAGCAACGGCTTGCCGAGCGCCAGCAGCACGATGGTCGCGGCCAGCGACGGCCAGAACGTCCAGTTGATGGCATGCGCCACATAGGCCGAGAGGCGCGCCTTGTCGCCGAGCGCATTGTATTCCGCGAAGCGATGCGCCGTCGTGGCCGACATCGCGTAGTGGATGAAGGAGACCAGCGCCAATGTCTTCACCACTGCGAAATAGACGCCGACCTCGTCCGAGGGGCGGAACTGCTGCAGCACCAGCACGTCGGTGTAGGAGAGCAGGAGGTAGAAGCTCTCGACCAGCAGGATCGGTAGTGAGATGGCGAGCCAGCCCCTGATGTCGTAGGCCTTCGGCCCCGGCTCGATGTGATCGGCGAGCTTGCGGTTCAGCACCAGCATCTGCCCGGTCATCGCGATCCACACCGCACCTGCGCTCGCGACCATCGCGGCGACCGCGCCGAGATGATAGCCGAGCAGGAAGGCCGCGGCCGTGAGGCCGATGATCAGCGCCTGGCGGATGACGAATTGCGGCATCAGGCCGAGCTGCATCCAGTCATGCGAGCGCGCGATGCCGTCCTGGGTGTTGGCGACGACGAAAGCAGGAAGCGTCATGCAGCCGATATAGAGCGGCAGCACCTCGGCCGGATCGATCCACGGCGACAGCAGCTTGACGATGCCGGCTAGGGCGAGCGAGACCAGCGTCGACACGGCAAAGGTCAGCCAGCGGCTGCCGGAGAGAAAGCCGCGCAGCAGCGCCTGCTCGCCGCTGGTGCGGTACTCCGGGATGATCTTCTGCGCGGAGGCGGAGATGCCGAAATCCATCATGCTGCCGAGCAGCAGCACCCAGGTCCAGACATAGACGTAGACGCCGTAGTCGGACGTGCCCATCCAGCGCGCAAGCAGAACCTGCGAGACATAGGCGAGCCCCGCGCTGATCACGCGGATGACGAAGATGGTGCCGGCGAGCCGCCGCGTCAGCGACGCCTCGCTCGATCCGCCCGTCAGCTTGGCCCGCAGCCGCGCGATCAGCCCAGCCGGTCCGGTCCTTCCGGGTTGTGCATCCATCACGGCCACGTCGAACAGTCCCCAGGCGTCCCGCGTGCAGCGGCATGCCAGGGGACTAGCAACCATTCGTTAAGATTCGGTTGGGTGGACGCTAGTTCAAATTCGTATTGAACTCGTACGCCTTGTCAGGCCCGACCAGCGTGAACTTCAGCGCCGCACCATCCGGCTTGGCGCCCGGCGGCAGCCCGTCGAGCTCGAAGGAAAACCGCATCACCCCAGGCGGGCTGTGCGGCACCGGCGTCGGAATCGGCAGCGCCCAATCGGGCGTCGGCCCTTCCACGAACAGATTGACGTTGCGGTTGTCCGGCGTCACCACGTCGACCACCACGTTCTTGGGCCCGTCACGCTTGACGTCGCGGATGGTGAGCGGATTGGGGTCGCCGATATTGGCGGGCTTGGGCACGGTGTCGAGCGCAGCACGCAAGTTCGCGTCCTCGGTCGAGGCGACGCTGTTGAAGCCGAGCTCGGCGCTGGCTTCGACGGGAATGCAGAGCTTCTCGCACACCGCGTAATTGATCTCGGCGCGCAAGGTCACGGGCTTGTCGGCGGCCTTGGCGACGATGCGCAAGGGCAGCACGATCTGGTTGTGGTAGCCGATCGAATGGCCGCCCGCGCCATCGTCGAATTTCAGCGGCGCCGGCCACATGATCGTCACTGCTTCGACATTCTCGGACTTCGAGAAGTCGAACCGCGGTGGAACGCCGGAATCGCCGGGTGTGCGCCAGTAGGTCTTCCAGCCGGGCTCGAGCTGGAACGCAATACCGCCAAGCAGGACCGCGCCGCTGCGCGATCCCGCCAACAGCCGCACCGCGGAATGTCCGTCGCGCTGCCACGGCGACGCGTCATCGGCACGGGCGGCGATGGCCAACGACGACGCAAGCAGGGTTGTCGCGACGCCAATCGCCGCACGCAGGGGAACTCTTGTGAGCATGGTACGTCTTTACAGGGTGGCTCCCGGCCAAACCATTGAATTGCTTGTGATGGTGCACCTGAATCAAGCCCGTGCAAGCCTTGATTTGACAGCGGACCGGCCCGACATCAGGATAGGAATTGAAACCGGAGTGCTTCACCGATGGCTCCCACAGGCAAGAGGACGGGCGAAGGCACCCGCAGCTCGGGCCCCGCACTGCCCAATTCGGCCGGTTATCTCGACGGCCGGCTCCTGATTGCGATGCCCGTGATGGGCGATTCCCGCTTCGAGCGGTCGGTGATCTATCTCTGCGCCCATTCGGCCGAGGGAGCGATGGGCATCATCGTGAACCACCCCGCCGGCAGCATCGACTTCCCCGAGCTGTTGCAGCAGCTCGGCATCATCAGGAAGGGCGAGCACATCAAGCTGCCGGAGAATGCCGAAAGCATGAAGGTGCTGCGGGGCGGACCGGTCGACACCGGCCGCGGCTTCGTTCTGCATTCCAGCGACTTCTACATCGAGAATGCGACGCTGCGGATCGATGATGGCGTCTGCCTCACCGCGACCGTCGATATCCTGCGCGCGATCGCCAACGGCTCCGGCCCTAAGCACGCCATCCTCGCGCTCGGCTATGCCGGCTGGGCGCCGGGACAGCTCGAGACGGAGATCCAGAGCAACGGCTGGCTGCATTGCGATGCGGATGCGGATCTGATCTTCGGCGACGACGTCGACGACAAGTACAACCGCGCTTTGCAGAAGATCGGCATCGATCCCGGCATGCTCTCGAACGAGGCAGGGCACGCGTAGCGTTAGTGCTTCGCTGTATTCGTCTCACCTATCCCTGTCGTCGCCCGGGTTGACCGGGCGAGTCAGTACGCCGCAGCCTCTCGGTTCGATCGCGGCCGTCTCCGGAATACTGGATCGCCCGATCAAGCCGGGCGACGACACCGGTTGCTGAGCAGCGCTGTGCCTCGCTATTCTGCCGCCTGCTGCTGCACCGTCGGCTCGGTTCCCGCCACCGTCGCGCGGCGCATGTCGCGGGGCTGGGACTGGTCGTAGCGGCGGACGCGGTGCATGGTCTGGCGGTTGTCCCACATCACGAGGTCATGCAGCTTCCATTTATGCACGTAGACGAATTCCGGCTGCGTCGCATGCTCGTTCAGGTCGCGCAGCAGCAAGCGGCCCTCGGGCACGCTCATGCCGACGACCTTGCCGGCATGCGATGAGAGATACAGCGACTTGCGGCGATGGACGGGATGGGTCCGCACCAGCCGTTGCAGCACCGGCTTGAACATCTCCTTCTCCTCGTCGGTGTATTCGGTGAAGCCGAGCGATCCCCGCGAATACATCAGCGAGTGCTCGCAGACGAGGTCCTCGATCTCCGTCTTGGTCTCGTCGTCGAGTGCGTCATAGGCCGCGCGCATGTCGGCGAATTCGGTGTTGCCGCCCTTCGGGTTCACCACGCGCGCCGACAAAAGCGAGAATTTTGCCGGGATGGGACGGAACGAGCTGTCGGAGTGCCAGAGGCAGTTGCCGAGATTGAACAGATGCGCGCGGCTGTCCTTCGCCAGCGGCTTGCCGTCCTTGCCGAGATTTGAGACGTCGTTCAGGCCGGATTGCAGCCGGTAGTCCTTCTCCTTGGTCACGGTGCCGCCGCGCGCGTCCTCGCGCTGGCCGAAATTCAGCGCGAAAGCCATCTGCTGCTCGTCGTTGATGTCCTGGTCGTGGAAAACCAGCACCGCATATTTGTCCATGGCCGCCTCGACCTGGCGCGCTTCATCCGGTGTGAGCGGCTTTCGCAAGTCGAGGCCGGAAACTTCGCCGACAAAATGCTTCTGAAGCTGCCGGATGGCGATCGTCATGACGTTCTCTCCCGCGGGTCGCGAGCGGTTACCTCCGCTCTGTTGACGAAAAAGCTACTCCCGCGTCAGTCGTTGTCAACGCTTCGAGCGCATGGCTCTCACGCGTTGCGCGCCATCAGCCCGCCATCGACCGGGATCACCGCGCCGGTGAGGAACGATGCCGCCGGAAGGCACAGGCTCAGCGTCATATGCGCGACCTCTTCAGGATCGCCATAGCGGCCGAGTGCGGTGCGGCGCTTGGCGTAGATGGTCTTGTGCTCCTCGGAGATGCGGTCGGTGATGGCGGTGCGGATCGGGCCGGGGCAGATGCAGTTGACGGTGATGCCCTCGCGGCCGAGCTCCACCGCCAGCGAGCGGGTGAGGCTCGCAACGCCGCCCTTGGCTGCCGAATACGGGCTGTGCAATGCGGTGGCCCCGAGCGCTTCGGTCGAGGCGATGTTGACGATGCGCGGGCTCTTCGACTTGCGCAAGTGCGGCAGCGCAGCACGGATGATGCGCGGATGCGCCGTCAGCATCACGGCGATGCCCCGGGCCCAGGCGTCCTCATAGGCCTCGTCGTCGATGGCGACACGCACGGAGATGCCGGCATTGTTGACGACGATGTCGATTGCCCCGAAATGCGCGGCGACATCGCCGACCACGCGCTTGATCTCGCCGCCGTCGGCGACGTCGAGCTTCCACGCCCTTGCTGAGCCACCGCTCGCCGCAATCTCCCTGGCGACAGCATGCGCGCCCTGCTCGTCGAAATCCGTGACGGCGACGTTGGCCCCCTCGGCGGCGAACACGCG
Organism: Bradyrhizobium sp. CCBAU 51765; assembly: GCF_015291725.1. Lineage (GTDB taxonomy): Bacteria > Pseudomonadota > Alphaproteobacteria > Rhizobiales > Xanthobacteraceae > Bradyrhizobium > Bradyrhizobium liaoningense. The sequence continues at coordinate 7,619,415 of NZ_CP030038.1, read as the reverse complement.
CGCCGTCGCGCGTCCCATGCCGCTGGCCGCGCCGGTGACGAGAACCGTGAGGCCCTTCACGGACCGGCTGAGCTCCCTGGAGTCGGACATGCTGTTTTCCTCGCGGCTGTGCTTGTTCTTGTTGTGATTGACAAGGCTGGCATCGATCCGCAGACAGGTCAAACAAGCAAGACGAAAGGGGAGGCCGCGATGGCGAACGAACTCGATTTCTCGGGCAAGCAGGTGCTGGTGGTCGGCGGTTCCAGCGGCATCGGCAACGGCATCGCGCAGGCTTTTCGCACGAGAGGCGCGCATGTCGCGGTTTGCGGCACGCGTGCTCGGCCTGCGGAATATTCCATCGAGGAAGGCTCCGATCTCACGGGGCTCGCTTATGCCCAGCTCGACGTCGGCAATGCCGGAGCGATCGAGGCGTTCAAGCCGTCCTTCGACAGGCTCGATGTGCTCGTGCTCGCGCAGGGCGCGGTGCTCTATCGCCGCGGCGAGTTCGAGATGGCCGGCTTTCGCAAGGTGGTCGAGGTCAACCTGATGAGCCTGATGGCCTGCGCGACGCGCTTCCATTCCATGTTGCGGGATTCAAAGGGCTCGCTGATCATCGTATCCTCGACCGCGGCCTATCATTCCACCATGGGCAATCCCGCCTACAATGCGTCGAAGACCGGCGCGGTCGGATTGACGCGGACGCTGGGCGAGGCCTGGGCCGAGGACGGCATCCGCGTCAACGGCATCGCGCCGGGGCTTGTCGACACCAAGATGACGAAGGTGACGACCGACAATCCGAAGCGGCTCGAAGGCGCGCTCGCGCGCATCCCGCTGCGGCGATTGGGCACGCCGGCCGACATGGCGGGCGCGGCGCTGTTCCTGGCCTCGCCGCTGTCGTCCTACATCATCGGCCAGACGCTGGTGGTCGATGGCGGTCTCATTCTCTGATCCCGTGGAACTGCACTGCTCCTGATCGGTTACTTGGGCTGACCCCCCGAGGAGGAGCAACATGGATACGGATCGGATTGTCGGATCGGCCAAGGAATATGCCGGCCGCGCGGAAGGCGCGATCGGAGACATCGCAGGCGATGCGAAGACGCAGGCGTCGGGCAAGGCGCGGGAAGCTGCAGGCACGGTGCAGAATCTCTACGGCCAGGCCAAGGATGCGGTGCGTGACGCCACGGACACCGCCGCGGGCTATGCCAAGGACGCCTACGAGAACAGCGGCGAGACCTTCCGCGACGGCTCGAAGGCGATCGCGCAGAAGGTGCAGGACAACCCGCTTGGCGCGCTGCTGGTCGCCGGCGGCATCGGCTTCGCGCTCGCGCTCCTAATGTCGCGACCCGCGCGCCGCCCGCCGCCGCGTTGGCGCTACTAAGGCCGAGCCAATACCACGTCGTTCCGGGGCTCGCGCCGCGTGCGCCCCGGAACGACATCTCAATCAGCAAGGCAGATTACCGGAACATCTCCGCCGCGCGCCCGACATTGGCAGGCGGGCGCGGAATCCCTGGATTGGAATTCGGATTGCGCGGCCCCGGGGCCGGCGTCCATTGGCGCGGTTGCGGAGAGCCGAAGCCGAAGCCGAAGCCGAAGAAATCCCGGCCAGCCGGCGTCGCCTGGGCCGGCTGCTGCGGCGGGACCTGCGGCTTCTTCGGCGCGAGCTTCGGCGGCGCGATCACCGCGGCCGCTCCCGGCGCCGCCTGAGCCGTGCCGCCGTCGGGCGTCGTTGCGGCCATCGGCGTATCGCCCTTGGCCTGCTCACGGCCGACTTCCCGGCGCGGCCAGGCATAATCGTCGGCGCGGCCGGCCGGTGCCGCCAGCGGTTCACCCTTCACCATGGTCTTGGCTGCGAGCGCATCGACGGCGGCTGGACGCGTGCCCGGCCCGCCCAGCAATTGATCGGTCGAAATCGAGGCTGCAACCAGCGGCACGATCGGCCCCGCCAGCGGCCGCGGCGCGGGCTTGCCCGGCTCGGCGCTGGTATCGGGGGTGGCAGGCTCGCTCGGCAGCGCGATCGGGCCGGAGCGTCCCGCAAGCAGGCGCGTGATCTCGCGCTCGACATAATGCGCGAGCTTGCGCGCGCCGGCCTTGGTGAAATAGACGCCGTCGGAGCTGCGGAGCTGACGGATCTGGCCTTCGAAGTCCGGGCCCTTCTGGAGGAAGCGGCCGGCTTCGTCGACGAAGCCGTCCCACACGTCGACATAGGTGATGCCGGCCTTGGCCGCGCCCTCACGGTACAGCGAATCCAGGAACAGCGTGTCAGCGGTGCCCTTCGTTCCGCGAACTGCGGGCAGGCCGACCCAGAGCACCGGCACGCCCTTGGCCTTGAGGATGTTGGCGAGCTCCTCGATCTTCTTGCCGTAGAGCTCGACCCAGCGGTCGTCGCGGAATTCGTAGAGGCCGTTCGGGTTGCGCGCAGTCTTCTCCGGCGCGGCCGCGGGCGTATCGGCATTGTCGGCATCGTCCTGCGGCAGATCGGCATCGGCAGGCTTGTCGTCCGGCTTGGCGGCGGCGGTGTCGCCGGGCTTGGTCTCGCCCGGCTTTGCTGGCGGCTTGGCGCGCGCCCCTTTGTCGTTCTTCTTGTCCTTGTCCTTGTCCTTGTCCGTGGCCGCCTTGTCGGCGACGGGCTCGCGGATCGCGGAGCGGTCGTTGAGGCCGAGCATGACGACGATCACGTCGGGCTTCTCGGTCTCGAGAATGCCCCTGGCCGCCGCCGCCCAGTCCGCGGGCTCACCCTTCGGCTGATACTTGATGAGGCCCGACGTGGTCTTGTGCTTGCGGATCACGCCCATGTCGGGCTGCTCGCTGTAGGCGTCTTCCAGGCCGTAAGCGAGCCAGTCGGCCATGGCATCGCCGATCACCAGCACGTTCTTCTCAGGAATGGTGTCGCGTTTCGCCGGCGCCGGCGCGCGCGAAAAATCCTGACGCGGCGCCTGCGGCTGTTGCGGCGGGTACGGTGCGAAGAAGTCGCCGCCGAACCATCCGCCGCCTCCGCCGCCGCCCCGTGGTGGCGGAGCCGCGCGCTGCGGCGGGCCGCCGAAACCGGGGAAGTTGAAGAACTGCGCCGAGGCAGGTCCTGCGACCGAGACCAGGATCGCAAGCGCCGTCCCCAGCGCGATCAACGGGCCGGTCTCGGTCAGCACCTTGAACAGGGACTTCTTCGACATGCGATCTCGGGCGCGCGCGAGGGGATTGGAAGCAGCTCGATATAATAACGGAATCAGGCCGCAAACGGGCAGATTCTCTTGCAGATTCTTCTCCATAGGCCGGGGAACGGCCGCCGGCGTCAAGGCCACCTGTCGAAAACCCGCCTCAGGGTTACTTTCGGCGCCATTTTACCGCCCGCGCAGCCGGTCCAGCACGTCCGATGAGGCGAATCCGTCGGCGGGGACGCCGATCGAGGCCTGGAAGTTGCGCAGGGCTTCCCGTGTCTGGCCGCCGAACTGGCCGTCCGGGGTCCCCTTGTAGAAGCCGCGCTGGGCCAGCAGCTGCTGCAGTTCCAGCCGCTCGGTGCGCGCCAGCTCCCGCTCCTGGCGCGGCCAGGGTTGCACGAAGGGCTGCCCTCCACGCAGGCGGTCGGCGAAATGGCCGATCGCCAGCGCATAGGCCTCGGCCGGGTTGTACCTCATGATGACGCGGTAGTTCTGCAGCATCAGGAAGCCCGGTCCCTGCGCGCCGGCCGGTGCCAGCAGATAGGCTTTCTCCGCCGGGTGCGGGAAGGGCTGCCCCGTCGCCCGCTTCAGCCCAAGCTTCTCCCATTGCGCGATCGTCATCGCCTTGGCGCGGTCGGCCAGCATGTAGTTGAAGCCCTGGGGCACCATGACCTCGTAGCCCCAGGTCTGGCCGGACTGCCAGCCGTCCTTCTTCAGGTTGTTGGCGGTGGAGGCGATCAGGTCGGTGGGATTGTCGACGACGTCGCGCCTGCCGTCGCCGTCGCCATCGACCGCGAAGCGCTTGAAGGCGGTCGGCATGAACTGGGTCGGGCCGAAGGCGCCGGCCCAGGAGCCGCGCAGCTGTTCAGGCCTGAGATCGCCGCGGTTGAGGATCTCCAGCGCGGAGAGGAACTCGTCCTTGAAATAGGCCTGGCGGCGGCCGATGCAGGCGAGCGTCGCGGTCGATTGCAGCACGCTGCGGTCGCCCATCTGCGTCGAGTAATTGGACTCGATGCCCCAGATCGAGGCGATGATGTAGCGGTCGACGCCGGTGGCCCGTTCGGTGGCGTCGAACTGCGCCTTGTACTTGACGAGAATTTCGCGGCCCTTGGCGAGGCGGTTGTCGTTCACCAGGATGTCGAGATAGTCCCAGATCGACTTGGTGAACTCCGGCTGCGAATCCATGAGGTCCATGATGCGCAGGTCGGGTGAGAGCCCGGCCGTGAAACGCTGGAAATTCTCCTGCGTGATGCCGCGCCGTGCGGCATCGGGCCACATCGCGGCGACGCAATTGCTGAAATTGCCGGCGGCCTCGCGGATCGCGGCGGCCGTCATCAACGGATGGCCCGAGGCGCCGTCCTCGCCGCTCCAAGGTTGAGCGCCGCCGGGGCCGGGAGGTGCTTGCGAAGGTGCCGGATTGGCGCCCGAGAAGATGCCGCCGAGCAGGTTGGACAGGCCGTTCTGCGCCTGGGCGTGCGCGCAGGCCGGCAGCAGCGAAGCGGCAGCGACCATCGCTGCGCCGGTCAGAAATCCCGCCCGTTTTGCCAGCCCTGCCATCGTTTGCATCATGTCCCACCCGTCGGTCTGAAAAATTCGCCACAGGAGGCCCGGTTAGCGTTGCCAATAGCTTAACAAAGGTGAAATTTTGGTGACGGCCTTTTTCTTAACTCTGACCGGGCGAGGCCCCACATCCGCCTTTGTTGGCGGCTGCAAACAAGCTAGCAAGAAGCCATTGCTCCCGTCACATGTGCCCCCAGGTATTCGATCAATCACATGAGAATTCGCAAAGCTGTATTCCCCGTCGCCGGCCTCGGCACCCGCGTCCTGCCTGCCACCAAGGCGATGCCGAAGGAAATGCTGACCATCGTCGACAAGCCGCTGATCCAGTACGTCTATGACGAGGCGAAGGAAGCCGGCATCGAGCACTTCATCTTCGTCACCGGCCGCAACAAAGGTGTCATCGAGGATCATTTCGACCGCATGTTCGAGCTCGACACGACGCTGGCCGCGCGTGGCAAGAAGGCCGAGCAGGACATCCTGGCGCAGAACCAGCCGGAAGCCGGCGCCGTCAGCTTCACACGGCAGCAGGCGCCGCTCGGCCTCGGCCACGCCGTCTGGTGCGCGCGCGACATCGTCGGCAACGAGCCGTTTGCCGTGGTGCTGCCCGACGAGCTCGTGCTCAACACGCCCGGCTGCCTGAAGCAGATGATCGAGATGGCATCCTCGCTTGGCGAGAAATCCAATCTGATTGCGGTCGAGGCGGTGCCCGATCACCTGACCCACCAATACGGCATCTGCGGCGTCGGCAAGCGCAACGGCAAGATGTTCGAGGTCGACGGCATGGTCGAGAAGCCGGCCAAGGGCACGGCGCCCTCCAATCTCTCGATCACCGGCCGCTACATCCTCCAGCCGGAGATATTCAAGATCCTGGAGACCCAGGAGCGCGGCGCCGGTGGCGAGATCCAGCTCACCGACGCCATGATCGGGCTCGCCAAGACGCAGAAATTCTACGGCGTCGAGTTCGAGGGCGAGCGCCATGATTGCGGCTCCAAGCCCGGCTTCCTGCGCGCCAACATCGCCTACGGCATGAAGCGCCCGGAACTGCGCGACGGGCTGATCGCCGAGATGAAGAAGTATCTGGGGCAGGAGTAGCTACAAACTCCGCTGTCGTCCCTGTCGTGTAGCGCGCGTCACCGTAATGGCGATGACCAAGCCTCACGCCACCCGCGACAGCTTCGGAACGTTGGCGACCACCGACTGGTTTCGCCCGGCAGCCTTTGCGGCATAGAGCGCCTTGTCGGCGGCGGCGACCAGGACCGGCCAGTCCATGCCGGCCGTGGGCACGAGGCTGGCGATGCCGCAGGAGACCGTCGAGGCCGCCTGATCGTCGGACCAGCCCTGCACCTTGAGGCGGATCTTCTCGGCGACCTTGAAGGCGTCGTCGGCCGAGGTGTTCGGCAGCAATACGGCGAATTCCTCGCCGCCGTAGCGCGCGGCGCAGTCGCCGGCGCGGCTCACGGAATCTGAAATGCAGATGGCGATGCCGACCAGCACCTGGTCGCCCGCCTGATGGCCGAACGTGTCGTTGTAGGCCTTGAAATGATCGGCATCGATCATGAGGAGCGCGAGCGGCGCCTTCTGGCGCATGGCGCGTCGCCATTCGACGTCGATGACGGAATCGAACTTGCGGCGGTTCCTCAGCCCCGTGAGCGCATCCGTCGTCGCCATCTCCTCGAGCTTGCGTTCGGCCTCGGCGCGCCGTCCGATCTCGCGCGCGAGCACGAGCGTCGATCCCAGCACGAACAGCGCGAGTGCCAGCACCACGGCGCCGATGCGGAACGCCTCCCTCTGCCAGAGTGCGAACACTGCGGCCAGGGGCTTGCCCGCCACCACGAACAGCGGTCCGCTGTCGCCGCTGCGGACATAGAGCCGCGGCGTCGGATCGACCGGGCCCTGTCCGGAATAGGAGGCACCGGCCGGGAGACTGTCGGCCTTCCAGCTTCGGCGGTCGTTCAGGTTCGTGCCGATGATGTCGAGATCGAACGGCCGCCGCATCATGATGGTGCGGTCGCGCTTGAGCACGGTGATGGTGTCTTCAGGGTCCAGGTTCAGCCGCTCGAACAATTCGTGGAAATAGCTGAAGCGGATCGAGCCGGCGACGACGCCGAGGAAGCCGCCGTCGGTATCGCTGATGCGCCGACTCAGCACGATGGAATAGGCGCCGCGGAACAGCATCGGGCGGCTGATGAAGAGCCCGGCTCCGGGATTGTCGCGGTGGACCGTGAAATAGTCCTCCTCGCTCCGGTTCTCGGCGACGGGATCGAGCGTGGAAGCGTCGATGATCAGCCGGCCCTCGGCATCGAATACCTGGATGGCGCCGAAATGCCGGGCCGTCGTCGCGTGGTCGAACAGGATCAGGTGGCGGATCGTCTTGGAGACCGTTGCGAGCTCGGGCAGCAGCATGTTGCTGGCGACCGCCTTCAGCGACAGGTCGTAGATCTCGATGTTGCGGCCGATGTCGGACTCGATGGTGGTTGCGAGGTTCTCCAGCGTCTGGCGAGCGAGCGCCTCCTCGCCGCGGCGCATGTCCAGCATCACATTGACGCAGACGGCCGAGAAGCCGATCACCGTCACTACGGACGAGATGATCAGCAGCTTCGCCGAAATCCGCCACGGCCGCCGGGCCGTGATTCCGCGCCATCCAAAGGGCATCGCTCGCTCCCGCTACCAGTGGATGCGCCCGAAAGCTTGCGTAGTGTTTAAGGCAGGACGGCGCCACCGCAATGAGTTAAGAATCGGTGTATGGGTCGAACGGTTTTTGGCAGATCGGACGGGACTTCGGACGAGAGGACGCTTGTGAACGACTACGACGCGTTGCGCGACTATCTGATGCGGCAGAAGCAGGAGGAGTTCGTGCTGAGCTTCGAGCAGATCGAGGAGATCATCGGCGCCGCGCTGCCGCGCGCGGCCCATCGTGCCTCCTGGTGGGACAGCCTGCGCAGCCCCGACATCCAGATGCCGCAACGCGAAGCCTGCCTCGCCGCTGGGTTCGTGGCGACGCGGATGCCGGACGGTGCGAGCGTGCGGTTTACAAAGCGGAAGAACGATAGGCGGCGATGATGTTTATGGGGCGCGCTCTTCCCCTCTCCCCTTGTGGGAGAGGGTGGCTCGCCGCGTAGCGGCGAGACGGGTGTGGGGTCTCTCTCCGCGAGCGAACCTCTCACATCTGAATACGCGGACAGAACCCCTCATCCGGCGCTTCGCGCCACCTTCTCCCACAAGGGGAGAAGGGAAGAAGAGAATCTAGCTCGCCGCTTCCAGCCGCACTTCCGTCAGCAGGCGCATCGCCGCGTCGGCGTCCATCGGCTCGCCGAAGGCGAAGCCTTGCGCGTATTCGCAGCCCATCTGGTAGAGTTCGACCGCGTCGGAATCGGTCTCGGCGCCCTCAGCCACCACGTCCATGCCGAGATCGTGCGCGAGCGCGATGATCGACTTCAGGATCACCGGGCGGGTGCCGCGGCTGGTGGTGCGAACGAAGGACTGGTCGATCTTGATGGTGTCGAACGGGAAACGCTGGAGATAGGCCAGCGAAGAATGGCCGGTGCCGAAATCGTCGAGCGAGAGCCCGGTGCCGAGCTCGCGGATCCGCGTCAGCATCTGCGCCGCGTGCTCCGGATTCTCCATCACCAGCGATTCCGTCAGCTCCAGCTTCAGCGTGCCGCGCGCCACCGAGGAGCGCGACAGCACCGTGCGGATGTCGTGGATGAGATCGTGGCGCAGCAACTGCCGTGAGGAGACGTTGACGGAGGCGAAGATCGGGTCGCGCGAGCGCATCGCGCGCTGCCACACCGAGAGCTGCTTTGCAGTCTGGTCGAGCACGAACATGCCGAGGTCGACGATCAGCCCGGTCTCTTCGGCGATGGTGATGAATTCCGACGGCGCCATGCGGCCGAGCTTCGGGTGATCCCAGCGCGCCAGGGCTTCGAAGCCGGCGATCGAACGATCCTCCAGCCGCACGATCGGCTGATAAAGGATGGTGATCTCCTGCCGCTCGATGGCGCGGCGCAATTCGCTCTCCAGCGTCAGCCGGTCCGTCTTCCGCGCACGCATGGCGGGCTTGTAGACGTCGATGCGGTCGCCGCCGATGCGCTTGGAATGGTACATCGCCAGCTCGGCGTCCTTGATGATCTCGTCCGTCAATTGCGTTTGCGGATCCGAGAGCGCCAGCCCGATCGAGGCCGTCAGGAAGATCTCGCGGTCGTTGAAGGCGATCGGCGCGCGGATGGTCTTGCGGATGGTCTCGGCGAAGGCGGTGATGCGCGCCGGGTCCTGTTCGGACAGCAGGATCAGGCCGAACTGGTCGCCGGCGAGCCGCGCCAGCGTGTCCTGCGGCTTCAGGATGCGGGTGAGGCGGCGGGCGAGGGTGAGCAGGATGGAATCGCCGACCGCGATGCCGACGGAATCGTTGACCTGCTTGAAGCGGTCGAGATCGATCACCATCAGCGTCGGCCGCAGCGTCGGCATGGTCTTGGCGAAGTTGGCGACAGCACCCAGCCGGTCCATGAACAGCTTGCGGTTGGGCAGGCCGGTGAGGTTGTCGTGCACGGAATCGTGCAGCAGGCGTTCCTCGGCGTTGCGGAGCTCGGTGACGTCGGTGAGCGTGCCGACGACGCGCGAGACCTCGCCGTCGGAGCCGACCACCGGGCGGGCCTTCAGCGCGAACCACATGAAATGTCCGTCCGGCGTGCGCAGGCGGAAATCCTGCACCAACCGGCCGCGGCGCTGGTCGAGCACGCTGTCGAGCGCGGCGCGGAAACGGTCCTGGTCGAGCGGATGCAGCACCTCTAACCAGGACGCCGCGGGGCCTTCCAGCGTGCCGCGCTTGAGTCCGAGCAGGGCTTCGGTTTCCGGGCTGGTGAACACCTTGTCGGCGGACACGTCCCAATCCCAGATCAGATCGCCGGAGCCGGCGAGCGCCAGCGCCCGCCGCTCGATGTCGGAGACGATGCCGGTGGTGGCGCCGCCGCCGGCGAAGGCGTGCTGCATCACCGTGAATCCGATCAACATCACGATCAGCACAAGGCCGCCGAGCAGGGCCGGGCCGACGATGTCGTTGGTGACGGAACCCGCGACGGTCATGCCGGCCGCGACCACCCAGACCACCAGCAGGAACCAGGTCGGGATCAACAGCACCGCGCGGTCGAAGCCGTGTGTGGAGAGATAGACGATCAGCGCAAAGCCGGCGAAGGCGATCAGCACCAGCGAAATGCGGGCGATGCCCGAGGCCACCGCCGGATCGAACAAGGCCAGCGCGACGAGCGAGCCGAGGAAGGCGAGCCAGCCGATCGTGATGTGGGAATAGCGCACGTGCCAGCGGCTGAGATTGAGGTACGCGAACAGGAACACCAGCAGCGTGGCCGCAAGGATGGCCTCGCCCGCCGCGCGCCAGATGCGCTCGGCGTTGTTCGACATGTCGAGCACCTTGCCCCAGAAGCCGAAATCGACGCCGATATAGACCAGCACCGCCCAGGCCAGCGCTGCTGCGGCCGGGAACATGATGCTACCCTTGACGACGAACAGGATGGTCAGCACCAGCGCGAGCAGGCCGGAAATGCCGATCACGATGCCCTGGTAGAGCGTGAAGGAATTGACCTTGTCCTTGTAGGATTCCGGTTCCCACAGATAGAGCTGCGGCAGCTTGTCGGTGCGCAACTCCGCGACGAAGGTGACGACGGCACCGGGGTCGAGCGTGATGCGGAACACGTCGGCGGTGGCGCTTTCCTGGCGCTCGGGCCGGTCGCCGATCGAGGGCGTGATGGTCGCGATGCGCGACAGGCCGAGGTCGGGCCACAGCAGCCCCGAGGAGACGATGCGATAATGCGGGGCGACGATCAGGCGGTCGAGCTGGTCGTCGGTGTTGTTGGCGAGCGCGAACACCACCCAGTTCTGCCCGCCTTCGCGAGCGCGCACCTCGATGCGGCGGACGATGCCGTCGGTGCCGGGTGCGGTGGAGACCTGGATGCGATCGGCATCGCTGCGCTGATGCTCGAGCACGCCGGTGAGGTCGATCGCGGGCGCGTCGCTGCGGACGCTGACGGCGTCCAGCGCGCGCGCGGGATACGCGGCGACAAGAATCATGAGGCCCAGCGCGATGGGCGCGAGGCACCTGATCAGACGCAAGGTCAGTTCTCCGCGTTCGACGCAAACTCTGAGTGCAAGGCGAATCTAGAAGGCGATTCAAACCGGACCGAAGTGGTTCGGCGCGTCGCGATAGATGCCACGAAAGCGAGGAAAATCAAAGGGTTTCCAGCCTGGCCTGTGGGCCGGCGGCCTAGGCCTCCAACACAATTTTGCCAATATGTGCGCTGGTTTCCATGCGCCGGTGGGCATCCGCCGCCTTTTCCAGCGGGAAAGCGCTGTCCATGACCGGCTTGATGCGGCCTTCGCGCAGAAGCGGCATCACTTTCGCCTCGATTGCGGTCACCATCGCCGCCTTGTCCGCATTAGTACGGGGGCGCAGTGTCGAGCCGGTGTGGGTCAGGCGCTTGACCATCACCTTGGCGATGTTGACGCTGACCTTGGGGCCGTTGAGGGTGGCGATCTGGACGATGCGGCCGTCGACCGCCGCGGCATCATAGTTGCGGTCGACATAGTCGCCGGCAACCATGTCCAGGATCAGGTTGACGCCAATGTTGTTGGTCTCGGCCTTGACCACGGCGACGAAGTCTTCGGTCTTGTAATTGATGGCGCGGTCGGCGCCCAGCTTGAGGCAGGCATCGATCTTGTCCTGCGATCCCACGGTGACGAACACCTTGGCGCCGAATGCCTTCGCAAGCTGGATCGCCATGGTGCCGATGCCGGAGGAGCCGCCATGGATCAGCAGCGTCTCGCCGGCCTTGAGGCCGCCGCGCTCGAACACGTTGTGCCAGACCGTCATCAAGGTTTCCGGCAGCGCGCCGGCTTCCTTGATCGACAAGGCCGGCGGCACGCTCATCGCCTGGGCATCCTGGGCAATGCAGTACTGCGCATAGCCGCCGCCGGCGACCAGCGACATCACCTTGTCGCCAACCTTGTGTCGCCTGGCATTGCTGCCGACCGCGACCACCTCGCCCGCAATCTCGAGGCCCGGCAAGTCGCTGGCGCCGGGCGGCGGCGGATAGGCGCCGGAGCGCTGCGCGACGTCAGGCCGGTTCACGCCCGCGGCTTCGACCTTGACCAGGATCTCGTCCGGACCGGGCTGCGGAACGGGGCGTTGTTCCGGCACCAGCACCTCCGGTCCGCCGGGTTTGGAGATGGCGATCACGGTCATTTGCGCGGGCAGCTTGTCCATGATGTGTCCTTGAGTGCATGGGATCGGCGGATGGCATATCGCCTTTTCCGCCAAAGTGAAACGACATTAAGGTTCGAACCGCGCTGCCAGATTCCGTCCTTTCTCGGGAGGGATTTTATCGACCAGTGGACGGATCGGAGCGACGGCCGTGCCGGCGCCGCCATCGAGCAGGCCCGCGAGTGGGCCAACGGGCCAGCTTGGAACAGCGTCAATGCGGCCGAAGGCGCGCAGCACATTTTCAGACAGGCTGGGTATGATACTCCAAGCCAGTACGGCGCAGACGCTGATCAGATTAAGGCCTGTTCGTGTCACGAGCGCTGCGCGAATCGGATCGGACTTGCTGGCTGTCCATGGCGCGGCGTGCTGCAGGTAAGCATTCGCGACATCCCAGATCGCGCGAGTTGCCGCCGCCGCCGCACGAAACTCGAGCGCCTCGTGATGCCGTCGTAGCGTCGCGATACGTTGCTCCAGTTCGCGTGCGAGCAGGTATTCGGCCGCGCCAGGCGCACCGCCTTCTGGAATTTGGCCGTCGAAGGCCCGATGAGCGAAGCTGACGATGCGATTGACGAGGTTGCCGAAGATGTCGGCAAGATCCTTGTTCACGTCGGCGACGAACTTCGCGACACTGAAATCGGTGTCGGCGCTTTCAGGCGCGTTGGCGATCAGCCACCAGCGCCAGAGATCGGCCGGCAGTTCTTCCAGGGCCTGATCTGTGAAGATGCCCCGATTGCGGCTGGTCGAGAACTTGCCGCCTTCGTAATTCAGCCAGTGGAATCCCTTGATGATATCGACGGTTTTCCACGGCTCGTTCGAGCCGATCAGCGTTGCCGGGAAGCTGACAGCATGGAATGGGATGTTGTCCTTGCCGAGGAACTGGATGTAACGGACGTCATCGGCCTGCCACCACCACTTTCGCCAGTCTCGGCCTGGCGCGGCGGCGGCCCATTCCTGTGTGGCTGCGATGTAACCGATTGGCGCGTCGAACCAGACGTAGAAGACCTTGTTCTCGAATCCGTGGCGCGGAACCGGAATGCCCCAGATCAGATCGCGCGTAATGCAGCGATCGCGCAAATCCGCCGTGAGCCAGCTCTTCGCGGTTGACACCACGAAGGCAGGCCAGCCGGATCGGCTATCGATCCACGCGCTCAAGGCTGCGACAAGCTGCGACTGTCGTAGGAACAGATGGCGGCTTTCGCGGATCTCCAGCGCGCGGTCGCCCGACAGCGCAGATCGCGGATCGATCAGTTCGGGCGGATCGAGCAGGGTGCCGCAGTGGTCGCATTGATCGCCGCGCGCGGATGGGTCGCCACAATGCGGGCAAGTGCCGAGCACGTAGCGGTCTGGCAGGAAACGGCCGTCCACGGGGGACCAGACCTGTTGCAACGCGCGTTCCTCGATCAGTCCGCCATCTTCGAGCCTGCGATAGAAGTGCTGCGTCAGGGTGCGATTCTCCAGCGAGCTGGTCCGGCCGAAATGGTCGAATGACAGGCCGAAGCGGCGGTAGATGTCGGCCTGGATTGCGTGCTGCGTGCTGCAGAAAGTCTGGATGTCCTGTCCGGCGCGAACGGCGCCGAGCTCGGCCGGCGTGCCGTGCTCGTCCGTGGCACAGACGAAGAGCACCTCGTCGCCGATCTGTCGTCTAAAACGGGCATGGACATCGGCTGGCAGGAGCGACCCGACGAGATTGCCGAGATGCTTGACGCCGTTCACATAGGGAAGGGCGCTGGTGATGAGAATTTTGGTCATGGCTGCGTCTTTCGCGTTTGGGGATGCCGACCCGGAAGAAGTCAAACCGGAAAATCAAAAGCCCTCCCGCATGATCGGAAGGGCTTGGGGTCGGCTCATGCCTCACGCGCGTGCGCGCGCTCTATCCCGTCCGGTCAGCTTCCTTGCGGTCGGGCCGGGGCATTCGCTTCAGATATTGCGCGCTCGCGAAAGTCACTGCACATTTCTCCTTGTACAAATCGATAGCATTTCGGGATGGAGAACGCCAGATCGCGTACTTCAGGACCGCTTGGGAGGCACGCCATGGCCATGGAAGACGACGACCGCCCGCGCAGGAAGATCACGCACGAGATCGGCCAGGATCTCTCATTGTTGTCGGTCGAGGAACTGACCGAGCGCGTCGCGCTGCTCAAGTCCGAGATCGTACGACTGGAGGAAGCCGCCACCAGGAAGCGCGCCTCGCGCGATGCGGCGGATCACTTTTTCAAGAAGTAGCCGCCACACAACGACTGTCGTCCCGGACAAGCGTAAGCGCCGATCCCGGACCCATACCCACAGGGCGAAGTCGTCGCGCAAAGCCGGCAACTCCGAGTCCCCGTCACCACATCCGCCTGGGGCTATGGGTCCCTTATCGGCGCTTACGCTTGTCCGGGACGACAGCGGAATGTGTTGCGCCAGCTGCGCAACATGTCTGGCGCCTGATCAGACCGGTGCACGACTTTCGAAATTGTTCCGCACCCACTCGGCCGCTGGCCGACATGGCTAACGAACTCTCAAAAAATTAGCTCGTTTACGGTCGATTAAGCTTTCGGGTTTATGACTGGAACTGTCCTCGTTTGGACACCGAGTGGCTCCTGTCCACTCTGTTTGACGCCTCCCTGTTATCAACTTTCAAAGCCGCCGGTCTCCGGCGGCTCTTTTTTTGCGCAAAGCGCAGCGGATGCAGCTTCGCGTCGAGAAGATGTGTCGAAACAGGAATATCCCCTCAGTTGCATTTGCGAGGAATGACCCGCGGAAACCATATCCGCGCTTGTCACTGGACTCCGCGCTCCGCCCGCGCAATGATTTGTTCATCATAAGCCGGCGCCAAGCCGGACAGTCAGACAGTTGCGTAAGGGGCGTTAACCATGGAACGTTTGCAGGCCGAAGGCGCTCTCGTTCAGCTCAGCGAGCGGTTCACCAATTCTGCGGCGTTCGGCGTTCTGTTCCGTGAAGGCATGGACCTCGTCGAAGAGACCGCCGCCTATCTCGACGGCGCCGGCCGCGTCGAGGCCAAGGCACTCGATCGCGCCGTCAGCCTCACCTATGCGACCGAGAGCATGCGCCTCACCACGCGCCTGATGCAGCTTGCGTCCTGGCTGCTGCTGCACCGCGCGGTGAAGGAGGGCGAGATGACGCTGAGCCAGGCCAACCGCGAGAAGACCAAGGTCAAGCTCACCGCCGCCGATCCCGGTCCCGCCGACACCATCGAGAAGCTGCCCGCGCAGCTCCAGGAGCTGATCCATCGCTCGATGAGCCTGCAGACCCGCGTGCGCCGCCTCGACAGCACGATCCACACCCCGCCGGCCGAGCACGTGGCGATCGGCAACCCGCTGGTGCCGCACCTCAACGCGCTGAAGGCGGCGTTCGAGCGGTAGGGTTGTTCATCGTCATTCCGGGGCGATGCGTCAGCATCGAACCCGGAATCTCGAGATTCCGGGTTCGGCTCTGCGAGCCGCCCCGGAATGACAGCGCGATAGAAAACAAAAACGCCCCCGGTCTGCCGGGGGCGTTTTCGTCTCCAGCCTTGCGGCCGGCTCAATCCTTTTTGAGAAAGCCCGAAAACTTCTTCTGGAAGCGCGAAACGCGGCCGCCGCGGTCCATGATCTGCGTGGAGCCGCCGGTCCAGGCCGGATGCGACTTCGGGTCGATGTCGAGGTTCAGCGTGTCGCCTTCCTTGCCCCAGGTCGAGCGGGTCAGGTACTCGGTTCCGTCGGTCATGACGACCTTAATCGTATGATAATCCGGATGAATTTCGGCTTTCATGGCAATTCCTCGGCGCTCCGGCGCCTTCTTGGGTGGCTAGCGAATGACGGATTTGGGCGGCTCTATACCGCACGAAACCTTGCAAAACAAGCCATGTCGGGCCGTCGAGCCGGGTTTGCCCCTAAGGGACTTCCCGGATTTGCCACTACCCCTACACCGGCCTATTGGGAGCAAACCAATGCAATAGGTCGGATATCATGAGCGCAGTGGAACGGCTTGATGACCAGCATATCAATCGGCCCGCAATGAACGCCGCGGACATCCCGTCGATCGAGGCCGAGCTGATCGAAGAGCCCGCCAAGGGGCGTGCCAAGCTGCGGCCGCTGCTTGCTCTCGCGCCCTATGTGAGCCGCTATCGCGGCCGGGCGGCGCTGGCCTTCGTCGCGCTCACGGTCGCCGCGCTGACGACGCTGCTGGTGCCGATCGCGGTGCGCAGGATGATCGATTTCGGCCTGACGCCTGAGGGCATCGAGCTGATCAACAGCTACTTCTCGGTGATGCTCGCGGTGGTGGGCGTGCTCGCGCTCGCGAGCGCGGCGCGCTACTACCTCGTGATGACGATCGGCGAACGCATCGTCGCCGACCTCAGGCGCGACGTCTTCGCCCATCTGCTCTCGCTCTCGCCCGCCTTCTTCGATTCCGCCCGCAGCGGCGAATTGATCTCGCGGCTCACCGCCGACACCACCCAGCTCAAATCGGCCGTCGGCGCCTCGGTCTCGATCGCGCTGCGCAACCTGATGATGTTCCTGGGCGCCGCGGCGATGATGGTGATCACGAGCCCGAAACTGTCCGGCTTCGTGCTGCTGGCCATTCCCTTGATCGTGCTGCCGCTGGTGGCCTTCGGGCGCTGGGTGCGGCGCCTGTCGCGCAATGCACAGGATACGCTCGCCGAAGCCTCGGCCTATGCCGGCGAGCTGGTCGGCGCGATCCGCACCGTGCAGGCCTATACCAGCGAGCAATTTGCCGAGAAGCGTTTCGGCGGCGAGGTCGAACAGGCCTATGAGGCCGCGCGAACCTCGACCCAGGCCCGCGCCGTGCTCACGGCCATCATCATCTTCATCGTGTTCGCAAGCGTGGTCGCCATCCTCTGGATCGGCTCGCACGACGTGCTGAGTGGCGCGATCACGCCGGGCCGGCTCGGCCAGTTCGTGCTCTATGCCGTGTTCGCGGCGGCGGGCCTCGGCCAGCTCAGCGAGGTCTGGGGCGAGGTCTCGGCGGCGTCGGGCGCGGCCGAGCGCCTGTTCGAGATCCTGCATGTGAGGCCCGAGATCACCGCGCCCGCGGCGCCGCGGGCGCTGCCGGTGCCGGCGCGCGGCGAGGTCGGTTTCGATCAGGTCAGCTTCGCCTATCCGGCGCGGTCCGACGTCAAGGTGCTCGACGCGGTGTCGTTCACGGTGCGCCCCGGCGAGAAGGTCGCTATCGTCGGTCCCTCCGGCGCCGGCAAGAGCACGATCTTTCATCTTCTGCTGCGCTTCTACGACCCGCGCAGCGGGACGATCTCGCTCGACGGCGTGCCGGTCAGATCCGCCGACCCGCGCGATTTCCGCGCCCGCATCGCGCTGGTGCCGCAGGACTCGGTGGTGTTCGCCGCGACCGCCCGCGAGAACATCCGCTTCGGCCGGCCCGATGCGACCGATGCCGAGGTCGAGCGTGCCGCCGAGCTTGCGCATGCCGCCGAGTTCATCCGCCGCCTGCCCGAAGGTTTCGAGACGGCGCTCGGCGAGCGCGGCGTGACGCTTTCCGGCGGCCAGCGCCAGCGCATCGCGATCGCGCGCGCCATCCTGCGCGATGCGCCGCTCTTGCTGCTCGATGAAGCGACCTCCGCGCTCGACGCCGAGAGCGAGACGCTGGTGCAGACCGCGCTGGAAGAGTTGATGCGCCACCGCACCACGCTCGTCATCGCCCATCGCCTCGCCACCGTGCTGTCCTGCGACCGCATCCTGGTGATGGACCAGGGCCGGATCGTCGAGCAGGGCACGCATGCCGAACTCGTGGCGGCGAACGGACTCTATGCGAGGCTGGCGCGGTTGCAGTTCGAGGGGGCGTGAGGGCGCAGCGCGATCGACGTGAAGCGCTGCGATCGCCGCCTCACCCACAGTGTCGTCGCCCGCGAAGGCTGGCGATCCAATACGCCGCGGCGTCTCGGTTCAATCACTGCTGTCTCTGGAATACTGGATCACCCGCCCCTGTGCGCAATTGCGCACTAGGCGGGTGATGACAGCTCAGTTTGCCTTTGGCGATCACGCCTGCCACACCATCTTCAGCACCGGCCGGCCCGAGGTCGGGTTCACGTCGTCGCCGGCATGGGCAAAGCCGTTGCGCTCGTAGAAGCGGATGGCGCGGGCATTGTCCTTGTTGACGAGCAGCGTGATTCCTCCCGGCGAGAGACGCTTGGCCTCATCCACCAGCAGCCGCGCTGCATCCGAGCCCCAGTGCTCCGGGTCGACCACGAGCTGGTCGAGATAGCCTTCGCCATCGATCGTGACGAAACCGGTCAGCGCACCGTCCTGCTCCGCCACCACGATCGAGGCCTTCGGCACCAGGTCCTTGCGCCAGCGCTCGCGCCACCATTCCAGCCGGCCCGCGAAGTCGATCTGCGGATAGGCCTGCTGCCAGGTGCGATGCCAGAGCTCGATCGCAGCGGCCTCGTCCTCGGGGCGGTAGGGGCGAAGGTGGAGCGCGCTCATTTTACGAAGGTCGTCATGCCCGGGCTTGTCCCGGGCATCCACGCCTTTCTAGTGCGGCGGGCCAAAGATCGTGGATGGCCGGGACAAGCCCGGCCATGACGTTGAGGTGAGCATCGTGTGTCCCTCACCACTACCGCTCCGTCAGCTTCAGCTCGATGCGGCGGTTGCGCTTGTAGGCCTCCTCGGTATTCCCTGGATCGAGCGGCTGGAATTCGCCGAAGCCGGCCGCGACGAGGCGCTGGGCGGGCACGCCGAGCGAGATCAGATATTGCACCACCGAGATCGAGCGGGCCGCGGACAGGTCCCAGTTCGACTTGAAGTTCGGGCCGTTGACCGGACGCACGTCGGTATGGCCGTCGACGCGCAGCACCCAGGGGATCTCGCTCGGGATCTTCTTGTCGAGCTCGATCAGCGCAGTCGCCAGCGTGTCGAGCTCGGCGCGGCCCTCGGGCAGCAGCGTCGCCTGGCCGGTATCGAAGAACACTTCGGACTGGAACACGAAGCGGTCGCCGACGATGCGGATGTCGGGGCGGTTGCCGAGGATGGCACGCAGGCGGCCGAAGAATTCGGAGCGGTAGCGCGACAATTCCTGCACGCGCTGCGCCAGGGCGACGTTCAGGCGAGAGCCCAGATCGGCGATGCGATTCTGCGATTCCTTGTCGCGCTTCTCGGATGCATCCAGCGCCTCTTCCAGCGCCGCCAATTGCCGGCGCAGCGCGCTGATCTGCTGGTTCAGCACCTCGATCTGCGCCAGGGCCCGCGCCGAGACGGCCTTCTCCGAGTCCAGCGCCTTGCCGAGTTCGGCGGTCTTGCCTTGCGCGTCGTTGCCGGCGGCGGCAAGGCCGTCATAGAGACCCTTGATGCGGTCGCGCTCGCCTTCGGCCGAGGCGAGGCCCGCCTTCAATTGCGAGACCTGGTCGTCGAGGCTGAGCTTGCCGAGCTTTTCCAGCGACAGCAGCTCGTTGAGCTGGGCGATCTTGGCGTTGAGCTGCTCCAGCGCCTTGTCCTTGCCGGTGACCTCCTGCGACAGGAAGAACTGCACGACCAGAAACACCGACAGCAGGAACACGATCGACAGCACCAGCGTCGACAGCGCGTCGACGAAGCCGGGCCAGTAGTTGAAGGCGCCTTCGCTGCGGCGGCCGCGCGCTAGAGCCATTTACGTCTCTCCGTTTCTCTCGTGTCCCGGACGCGGTGCAGCGCCTTGGCGATGCGCCGCTGAGCCGGGACCCAGCGTCAGGTAGAAGATTCTGGGCCCCGGCTCGGCGATGCATCACTTCGTGCTGCATCGCGTCCGGGGCACGAAACCTCCGTCCCCCGTCCTCAGCTCTTCTCCGGCTGACGCGCGATGCGCTCCAGCAGGCGCCGGATCTCGCGGTTCTGCTCGCCCTGGCCGTCGGCCCATTCGCGGATCATCTGTTGCTCGGTGCGCATGTGCGACACCAGCGCCTGGATCGCCTCGGCAAGGCTCGCCATCGCCGCCGTTGTGCCGCGGCTGGCGCTGCCTTCCTCGAACACGGTGCGCAGCCGTTCGACCGCGGCCTGGAGCTCGCCGCTGGCGACCCCGCTGCCTGCCGCGACGGGCGGCGCTTCGCCGTTGCCATATTCGCGCACGGTAGTGGCGAGCCAGTCTTCGAGGTCCGTGTAGAAGCGGTTCTGCGCCTGGCTCGATTGCAGGTCGAGGAAGCCGAGGATCAGGGAGCCGGCGAGGCCGAACAGCGAGCTGGAGAACGAGATCCCCATGCCGCCGAGCGGGGCGGCGAGGCCCTCCTTGAGCGTGTCGAACAGCGAGCCGGCATCGCCGCCGACCTTGAGCCCGTCGATCACCTTGCCGACCGAGCCGACCGTCTCGATCAGGCCCCAGAAGGTGCCGAGCAGGCCGAGGAAGACCAGGAGGCCGGTCATGTAGCGCGAGATGTCGCGGGCCTCGTCGAGGCGCGTCGCGATGGAATCGAGCAGATGCCGCATCGTGGTCTGGGTGATGGTCATCCGCCCGGAGCGCTCGCCGCCGAGGATCGCCGCCATCGGCGCCAGCAGCTTCGGGTGCCGGGCCGGCGCCAGGCCGGGGTCGGCGATGCGGAAATTGTTGACCCAGGAGACTTCGGGATAGAGCCGGATGACCTGGCGGAAGGCCAGCACGATGCCGATGAACAGCACCGCCCCGATCAGGGCATTGAGCCCGGGATTGGCGAAGAAAGCCTGGATGATCTGCTTGTAGAGCACCACGCCAACCAGCGTGCACAGCACCAGGAAGACCAGCATCCGCACCAGGAAGACGCTGGGCGAGGACAGTTTCGTGTACTCGATATCCAAGGTGGAGCGGGAAGTGCCAGACGGCATGGCCGGTATCATCCGTTACGTAAGCTTGCTTGCGGTGCGCACTATGGCACAGCGCCCGCCCAAAAAAAGCGCCGGATGCGCCAATTTCGGGGACAGCTTGGGGAACCGGGGCCCGAAGCGGCGCTTTGATGAACAGGTATATGCAGAAGCTCGCCATTCGGGAGGTGCATGAGCGTCGTTTCCGCGATCATCGGAAGTGCCGAGCACGTGCCGCTGCCGGACGTGGTCATCCGTGCCGCGATCCAGCGCTTGTGCTCCCGCACGGCGAGTCGCCTGTCCGCGCTGGGCGCCGCCGATGACGCCGCCTTCGCCGGGCGGATGATGCTGCGGCCGATTGCCGAGGGCGCGGGGACCCGGCATGACGAGGCGCCTGCTTCCTTCTTCGCCGAAATGCTCGGCCCCAACCGCAAATTCTCCTCCTGCTTCTACAAGACCGACGCGAGCACCTTGCAGGAGGCGGAGGAGGAGGCGCTGCGCCAGACCGTCGAGCATGCCGGTCTTGCCGATGGCCAGACCATCCTCGAGCTCGGTTGCGGCTGGGGCTCGCTGTCGCTGTGGATGGCGCGGCAGTTTCCGCATGCAAAGGTGACGGTGGTGTCGGGCTCGCAGGCGCAGCGCGCCCATGTCGAGGAGAAGGCGCGGCTCCGCGGACTCCTGAACCTGCGCGGGGTCACCGCGGACATGAACGTGTTCGCGCCCGAAGGCCAGTTCGACCGCATCGTCTCGGTCGAGATGTTCGGGCAGATAACGAACTGGCGCAAGCTGATGACACGGGTGCGGTCATGGCTGGCGTCGGAGGGGCGGTTCTTCATGCAGGTCGCCACCCATCGCTCGGGCTCGCAGCTGTTCAACCGGCTCGATCGCAACGACTGGATCGCGCAGCACGTCTTCACGGGCGGGCTGATGCCGAGCCATCACCTCGTCAGGCAATTCGACGATATCTTTGCGATCGAGAAGGAATGGTGCTGGAGCGGCACGCATTACCAGCGCACTGCCAACGACTGGCTCGCCAATTTCGATGCGCATCGCGGCCCCATCGAGGCGTCCTTGCGCAGGGTCTATGGCGAGGAGACTGCTCTTTGGATGCGTCGCTGGCGCTGGTTCCTCCTCGCAACATCCGGCCTGTTCGGCTACGCCGGTGGAACCGAATGGGGAATCAGCCATTATCGGATGAAAGCCGCCGAATGATTGCGGTGTTCGGTCGCAGCACGCGGCGGTGGAACTGGATTCACAATCAGGTGACTCGCTAAAAGGCAGCTGAAGTCAACGGGTTAGGCCGTGTGACAATGAGCCGCCCGCAACACGCGTTGCGTCGCAGCAAGTCCATTCTATTTTGAGGCCATCGGCGCGCGAAAGGAGTCCAGCACGGGCCCACGGAGCGTGAGCAGTATCAACAACATCGGGGCACCATATTTCATGTCAGGACTTCGCGCGCGATCGGCATGCGTTGCATTGATGCTCGCGGCCCTTGCGCCGCTCCTTGGTGCTTGCGACGAATCCAGCTCCGCCGTATCCGCCGCCCAGCCGGTCGCCCCTGACGTGAGCGTCGTCGTCGTCAAGCCGCAGCCGCGCGCCGTGGTGCGCGAACTGCCGGGCCGCATCGCGCCGACGCGTGTCTCCGACGTGCGGCCGCGCGTGTCCGGCATCGTGGTCCAGCGTCTGTTCCGCCAGGGCAGCGAGGTGAAGGCGGGCGATCCGCTCTACCGTATCGATCCGCGTCCGTTCGAGGTCGAGGTGATGGCCAACGAAGCCGCGCTTGCCAAGGCCGACGCGGCGTTGATGCAGGCCAAACAGCAGGCGCATCGCATCGCCACCCTCACCAAGGATCGCGCTGCCCCGGAAGCCGAGAACGAGAAGGCGATCGCGGCCGAACGCCAGGCCCATGCCGAGGTCGAGGGCCGCAAGGCGGAGCTGGCGCGGGCAAAGCTCAATCTCGACTATGCCACCGTGCGTGCGCCGATCGACGGCGTGGTCGGTGCGGCGCTGGTGAGCGAGGGCGCGCTCGCCGTGCAGAACGAGACCAATCTCGCCACCATCCAGCAGCTCGATCCGATCTATGCCGACTTCACCCAGTCGGTGAATGAACTCAACCAGCTCCGCCGTGCCTTCGAGACCGGCGACCTCGATCGCATCGCCGCCGATGCCGCCAAGGTGCGCCTGGTGCTCGACGACAACACTATCTATTCACTCGACGGCAAGCTGCTGTTCTCCGACGCCAAGGTCGACGCCCACACCGGGCAGGTGACGTTGCGCGGCGAGTTCCCCAATCCCAGGCGCGAACTGCTGCCGGGCATGTATGTCCGGGTCCGAATCGACCAGGGTCTCGATTCCGACGCGATCGCGGTGCCGCAGCAGGCGGTCCAGCGCAATGGCGGCGGCGGCAGCGAGGTGTTCGTCGTCAAGGACGACAACCACATCGCGGTCCAGCCGGTGCGCACGGGATCGGTGCAGGACGGACTTTGGTTCGTCACCGAGGGCCTGAAGGCCGGTGACAAAGTCGTGGTCGAAGGTTTCCAGAAGTTCGCGGCCGGCGACAAGGTCAAGCCGCAATCCTGGTCGGAAGTGGAAGCGACCGCGGACAACCGGCACGCCCAGCAGCTCACGCGGTAACGCGCTATGCCGAGCTTTTTCATCGACAGGCCGATCTTCGCCTGGGTGGTCGCGCTGTTCATCTGCTTGATCGGCGCGATCGCGGTGCCGCTGCTGCCGATCGCGCAGTATCCGATCATCGCGCCGCCCTCGATCTCGATCTCGACCAGTTATCCCGGTGCGTCGCCCGAAAACCTTTACAACAGCGTCACGCGGCTGATCGAGGAGGAGCTCAACGGCGCCTCCGGCATTCTCAATTTCGAATCAACCAGCGACTCGCTCGGCCAGGTCGAGATCATCGCCAATTTCCAGCCCGGCACCGATACCAACGACGCCTCGGTGGAAGTCCAGAACCGCATCAAGCGCGTCGAGGCGCGCCTGCCGCGCGCGGTGATGCAGCAGGGCATCCTGATCGAGGAAGCCTCCAGCGCGGTGCTTCAGATCATCACGCTGAGCTCGACCGACGGCAGCCTGGATGAGGTCGGCCTCGGCGACTTCATGATCCGAAACGTGCTGGGTGAGATCCGCCGCATTCCCGGCGTCGGCCGCGCCACGCTCTATTCGACCGAGCGCAGCTTGCGCGTCTGGGTCGATCCGGCCAAGCTCGTCGGCTATGGGTTGACCGCCGATGACGTCAACAAGGCCATCGCCGCGCAGAACGCGCAGGTGGCCTCCGGCAGCATCGGTGCCGAACCCTCGACGTCCAGCCAACGCACCTCGACGCTGGTGCTGGTCAAGGGGCAACTCTCCTCGCCGGACGAATTCGGCGCCATCATCCTGCGCGCCAATGCCGACGGCTCGACCGTACGCCTGCGCGATGTCGCGCGCGTCGAGGTCGGCGGGCTCAGCTACCAGTTCAACACGCGCCTCAACGGCAAGCCGACCGCGGGTCTGTCGGTGCTGATGTCGCCGACCGGCAATGCGCTGGCGACCGCGAGCGCGGTCGAAGCGAAGATGAAGGAGCTGTCGCGCTTCTTCCCGGCCAACATCACCTACGAGATCCCCTACAACATCACGCCCGTGGTCGAGGCCTCGATCAAGAAGGTGCTGACGACGCTGGTCGAAGCCGTGGTGCTGGTGTTCGTCGTGATGTTCCTGTTCCTGCAGAACATCCGCTACACCATCATTCCGACCATCGTGGTGCCGGTGGCGCTGTTGGGCGCCTGTTCCACGCTGCTGCTCGCCGGCTACTCCATCAACATGCTCTCGATGTTCGGCATGGTGCTTGCGGTCGGCATCCTCGTCGACGACGCCATCGTCGTGGTCGAGAACGTCGAACGCATCATGGCCGAGGAAGGCCTGCCGCCGAAGGAAGCCACGCGCAAGGCGATGTCGCAGATCACCGGCGCCATCATCGGCATCACCCTGGTGCTGATGGCGGTGTTCGTGCCGATGGCGTTCTTCCCGGGCTCGGTCGGCATCATCTATCGCCAGTTCTCCGTCACCATGGTCGCCGCGATCGGCTTCTCCGCCTTCCTCGCGCTGTCGCTGACGCCGGCGCTGTGTGCGACCCTGCTCAAGCCCATCGCCAAGGGGCACGGTCATTCCAGCAATTTCGTGTTCGGCTGGTTCAACCGCATGCTGGAGGCCGCGCGGTTCCGCTACGCGGGTACGGTCGGCTTCTCGCTGAAGCGCACCGGGCGCCTGATGCTGGTCTATGCCGCGCTGCTGGTCGGCCTGTCCTGGGCCTTCGTCAGCCTGCCCGGCGGCTTCCTGCCCGTCGACGACCAGGGCTTCGTCACCACCGACGTGCAGACGCCATCGGATTCGTCCTACGCCCGCACCGAGGCCGTGATCGAGAAGGTCGAAAAATACCTCGCCGCACGGCCGGGGGTCAAAGATGTCACCTTCCTCACGGGCTTCAGCTTCTCCGGCCAGGGCATGAACACCGCGCAGGCCTTCATCACGCTGAAGGACTGGTCGGAGCGCGGGCCCATGGATTCCGCCGCTGCGATCGTCAACGACATCAACCGCGACCTCTCGTCGATCCGCGACGCCAAGATCTCGGCGCTGCAGCCGCCGCCGATCGACAATCTCGGCAACTCCTCCGGCTTCTCGTTCCGCCTTCAGGACCGCGGCCAGAAGGGTTATGCGGCCTTGATGCGCGCGGCCGACCAGCTGATCGCGGCGGCCAATGCGAGCCCGGTGCTCCAGAAGGTCTACATCGAAGGCCTGCCCGAGGCAGGCGTGGTCAATCTCATGATCGACCGCGAGAAGGCCGGCGCCTTCGGCGTCACCTTCGAGGACATCAACAACACGATCTCGACCAATCTCGGCTCGAACTATATCAACGACTTCCCGAACCGCGGCCGCATGCAGCGCGTCGTCGTGCAGGCCGACGCACGCGACCGCATGCGGACCGAGGACATCCTCAACTACAACGTCAAGAACAGCCGCGGCCAGCTGGTGCCGTTCTCGTCCTTTGCCACGGTGGAATGGGCCCGCGGTCCGACGCAGATCGCCGGCTTCAACTATTATCCGGCGGTGCGCATCTCCGGCGAAGCCAGGCCCGGCTTCACCTCGGGCGATGCGATCGCCGAGATGGAGCAGCTTGCCGACAGACTGCCGCGCGGCTTCGGCTATGAATGGACCGGACAATCGCTTCAGGAAAAACTCTCGGGCTCGCAGGCGCCGTTCCTGCTGGCGCTCTCGGTATTCGTGGTGTTCCTGTGTCTGGCCGCGCTGTACGAAAGCTGGACCATTCCGCTCGCGGTGCTGCTGACCGTGCCGCTCGGTATCGTCGGCGCCGTCGTCGCCGCCATGCTGCGCGGCCTGCCCAACGACGTCTACTTCACCGTCGGCCTGATCACCATCATCGGCCTCGCCGCGAAGGACGCGATCCTGATCATCGAGTTCGCGAAGGATCTGCGCAAGGAAGGCAAGCCGCTGGTGGAAGCCACCATCGAGGCCTGCCGCCTGCGCTTCCGCCCGATCCTGATGACCGGCCTCGCCTTCATCTGCGGCGTGCTGCCGATGGCGATCGCGCATGGTGCCGGCGGCGCCAGCCAGCAGGCGCTGGGCAGCATCGTGATGGGCGGCATGATCGCGGTGGTGATCCTGGCGCTCCTGATGGTGCCGGTGTTCTTCGTCTCGGTGCAGCGCGTGCTGGGCGGGGACCGGGAGCCGGCGGCGGCGAAGGACCATGAGGCCTACGGCCCGCCGGCGCGGGCGCATACCGGGCACTGACGGTTCTTTCCGTCATTCCGCAGCGCGCGTAGCGCGAACTACCTATCGGGCCGCAATCACAGTCGATGAATGGATTCCGGGCTCGCGCTCAGTGGCGCGTCCCGGGATGACGGCGGAGTGTGGAGCGCGAGCTCCCGCCTTACGCCGCCTTCCGCAGAATCTTCACCAATTCCCCGTGCACGAACTCGTTGCCGCACACGACGTGCCCGGTGACCAGCGCATCGCCCGGGGTGTCGATGTCGCTCACCGTGCCGCCCGCCTCGCGCACCATGATCTGGCCGGCAGCGATGTCCCACGGCTGCAGGTCGCGCTCCCAATAGCCGTCGAGGCGGCCGGCGGCGACGAAGGCGAGGTCGAGCGAAGCGGCGCCGAAGCGGCGCAGGCCGGCGACGCGATTCTGGATCGCGGTCATCTCGCGGCGGAATTCCTCGTGGTCGCCGCGGCCGATATGGGGCAGGCCGCAGGCCACCACGCATTCGTTGAGCTGACGGCGGCCGGCCACGCGCAGGCGCTGGTCGTTGAGGAAGGCGCCCTTGCCGCGCTCGGCGATGTAGAGCTCGTCATTGGCGGGGTTGTAGATCACGCCGGCGATGATCATGCCCTCACGCGCGAGGCCGATCGAGATCGCGAATTGCGGGATGCCGTGCAGGAAATTGGTGGTGCCGTCGAGCGGATCGACGATCCAGGTGTGGCTCTTGTCGGTGCCTTCGCGGGTGCCGCCCTCTTCGCCGATGAAGCCATAGCCGGGCCTTGCCTTGGCGAGGTCCTGGTAGAGGATCTCCTCGGCGCGCTTGTCGGCGAGCGAGACGAAATTCGCCGGCCCCTTCAGCGAGACCTGGAGATGCTCGATCTCGCCGAGATCGCGCTTGAGGCTGCGGCCGGCGCGGCGCGCGGCCTTGACCATGACGTTGATAGTGGCGGAATACAGCATGAGCTCTGGACTTGATCGGGGGCGGGGATCAGGGGCAGTGACGGAACGTCGCGCCTGTTTGAGGGATTGGGTGCCCTGCGAGGGCGCTTGCGTCAAGTCATTGCGTCAAGTCATTTGGTCCCGAGCCATTTCTTGGCGGCGGCCTCCGCCTTGGCCCGCTCCTCGGCCGGCAGATCGTATAATTGCTTGTCGAGATCGGGGTCGCCCTTGCCGGCCGTTTTGGCCACCAGGTGCCATTTGAAGCCCTCGACCTTGTCCATGGGTGTACCCACGCCGTTGATCAGCACCCATGCCAGCCGGTTCTGCGCGATCGCGCTGCCCTGGCGGGACGCCTTGCGGAGCAACGCGACGGCCGCCGGCTGGTTCTTCGGCGTGCCGGTGCCGTTGAACATCGCGATCGCATATTCGACCTCGGCGTCGACATTGTCGGCGAGCGAGGCGGCCTGGAGCAGCCGCACCGCGCGTTCCGGGTCCTTCGGCACACCGGTGCCTTCCTTGTAGAAGGTCGCGAGCGCGTATTGCGCCTCGGGCAGGCCTGCATCGGCGGCCTGGCGCAGGAGCTCCGCCGAGCGCTTGACGTCCTGCGGCAGGGTCTGGCCGTCCAGATAGAGCAAGGCGAGGTTATAGGCGGCCTTGGGCTCGCCGAGCTTGGCGGCAGAGGCCATCAGCTTGACCGCCTCGCCCTTGTCGACCGGGCCGCCGCGGCCCGACATGCGCAGCATGGCGAGCGCGAACATCGCCTCGCGATCGCCGGAATCGGCGGCGCGCTTGTACCATTCGGCCGCCTTGGCGTAGTCGCGCCGGATGCCCATGGCGTTGGAATAGAGCTCGCCGAGCATGGTCATCGCCTTGGGATCGCCGGCTTGTGCACGGGTGGTGGCGAGGTCGAACGCCGTCTTGTACTGGCCGCGCTGGTAGGCGCCGTAGACAAGATCGACGTTGGGATCGTCGGTCGGCGGCGCGGGGATCACGGTCGCGGCCGGCTTGGGCGAGGGGGACGGCTTGGGGGAGGCCGAAGGTTTCGGCGCGGGAGCGGCTTCCTTCTTCTTGGTGATCGTGTGCGGCCTGGGCTTCTGTTTTTCGGCGGGAGCGCCCGGCGTTGCGGCCGGCGGCGTGATCTGGAGCTGCGCGGCCGCGGGCGCCGTGAGCAGCAGCGCGGCCAGCATGGTGATGTGCGGAAGCTTCATGTCGGGCGCTGGCCGTGCTCCTGACCCGCAGGATCCTGGCTCGCCGGTGCCGTCGCATGGGCCTTCTTGATCGCAGCGTCGGCCTCGACCAGCGCGGCCTTGGGTCCGCGCGGATCGGCCCAGATGAAGTCGCCGACCAGCACGAAATCGGCGCCGCTGGCGGCGAAATCGTGGGCCTCTTCCAGCGACGTGGCAAAGCCGACGCAGGGCGGCTCGAACAGCTCGGCCCACCAGTCCAGCCGTTCGGCGATGGCCTGGGATGACGGGCGCTGGCCTTTCTCGTCGGGCTCGCCGAACAGCACATAGTCGGCGCCCATCTCGCCCGCGCTCATGGAATCGTGGCGCGTGGCAAGCCCGCCGACGCCGGC
The DNA here is from genome assembly GCF_015291725.1 of Bradyrhizobium sp. CCBAU 51765. Classification (GTDB taxonomy): domain Bacteria; phylum Pseudomonadota; class Alphaproteobacteria; order Rhizobiales; family Xanthobacteraceae; genus Bradyrhizobium; species Bradyrhizobium liaoningense. Next base: position 7,590,416 of record NZ_CP030038.1, on the reverse strand, counting down.
GATGCGATCGGGCTTGAGCGAGGGCGCCGCCTCTTCCAGCGCGGCAAGGCCGGTGAGGTGCGCGCCGTCGGCGCCGCCGCGCGCGACGATGTCAGGATGGCCGTCGACGAGGAGGGCTGCGCCTGCCTTCTGCACCGGCGGTGCCAACGCCTTGACGCGAGAGATCATGGTGCGCTGGTCGGTCTCCTTCAGCCGCAGCAGCACGGCCGCGACATCGGCCGAAGCGAGCAGGCCCGGCAAATCGGCGACGAGCCCCGCAGGGTCCTCGACAATAGGCGTCGCGAGATAGAGACGCGGCGCCGGGCGCGGCGGAGGCGGTTTGTTCGACAAGATCTAGGCTGCCTTCTGTTCCAGGCTGCTTTGCCATTCGCCCTTGGAGGCAAGGCCGTTCATCCGCGCGCGATGGCTGAAGGCGCGCTGTCCGGCCGCGACGTTCTCAGGCCTCCCGGACCAGGCCTTCTGCGGCGCGGCCTGGAGCGCGCGGCCGTAGGAGAAGGTCAGGCCCCAGGGCAGCGGGCCGAGTTTGTGCATGGCATTGAGATGCGCGGTCGCCTCCTCGTCGGACTGGCCGCCGGAGAGGAAAGCGATGCCGGGCACCGCTGCGGGCACGCAGGCCTTGAGCAGCCGGATCGTCTTCTCCGCGACCTCTTCGACCGAGGCCTGCTTCGGACACTTCTTGCCTGAGATTGCCATGTTCGGCTTCAGCACCATGCCTTCGAGCGCAACGCGCTGCACGCGCAACTCCTGGAACGTCTTGTTGAGGACGCGTTGCGTCACCTCATAGCAGCGGTCGATGTCGTGGTCGCCGTCCATCAGCACTTCCGGCTCGACGATCGGCACGATCTGGGCGGCCTGGCACAGCGCGGCGTAGCGCGCCAGCGCGTGGGCGTTGACGCTGATCGCGGTCATCGAGGGAATGCCGTTGCCGATGTCGATCACCGCACGCCATTTGGCGAAACGCGCGCCGCGCTCGTAATATTTCTTCAGCCGCTCGGCGAGCCTGTCGAGCCCGACCGTGACTGTTTCACCCGGACACATCGGCAGGGCCTGCGTGCCCTCGTCGACCTTGATCCCTGGGATGGCGCCGCTCTGCTCGATCAGCCTGACCAGCGGCGTGCCGTCCTTGGCATCCTGCCAGATCGTCTCGTCATAGAGGATCACGCCGGAGATGTACTGGCTCATGGCGTCCTTGGCGCGAAACAGCATCTCGCGATAGTCGCGGCGGTTCTCTTCCGTCGATTCCACGCCGATGGCGTCGAAGCGCTTCTTGATGGTGCCGGAGGATTCGTCGGCGGCAAGGATGCCCTTGCCTGATACGACCATGGCGGTGGCGATCCTGTTGAGCTCAGTCAGATTCATCGAGAGGTCCTCCCAAATCGATTCTGCCCTTGCCCGCAAAAATAGACCGTTCTCGGGCAATTGCCGAGTTAACGTTCGTCGCAGGGTAAAGGGGGAGGCGGTTGTTTACCTCTTCCGCCCGCGGCAGGCAGAGCCTCGGGGCGCGGAAGCTTCCACACCGTCATGGCCGGGCTTGTCCCGGCCATCCACGCCTTGCCCCGCGGCACCAAGAACATGGATGCCCGGGACAAGCCCGGGCATGACGACCTTTCGCAAATGTTCGGGTGCGACGACCCCGCAGCAAGCGGCGAAAGGGCAGGGCGTACCGGCCACCGCGATCGCCACCTTGGCGATCGCTTACGCGACGCGGGGGTCGAGCTCGCCCTTGGCGTAGCGCTTGGCCATCTCGGCGGTGGTCAGCACCTTCTTGATCTTGGAGGCCTGGCCGGCGGTATTGAACTCCTGAAGCCGCTGCTTGCACAGCTTGGTCATCGCTTCCATCGCCGGCTTCAAATATTTGCGCGGATCGAACTCTTCCGGATTGTCCTTGAGAACCTTGCGGATCTGGCCGGTCATCGCCATGCGGTTGTCGGTGTCGATGTTGATCTTGCGCACGCCGTTCTTGATGCCGCGCTGGATCTCGGCGACAGGCACGCCCCAGGTCGGCTTCATCTTGCCGCCATAGGCGTTGATGATGTCCTGGAGATCCTGCGGCACCGACGAGGAGCCGTGCATGACGAGATGGGTGTTCGGCAGCTTGCGGTGGATCTCCTCGATCACGTTCATGGCGAGGATGTCGCCGTCGGGCTTGCGGGTAAATTTGTAGGCACCGTGCGACGTCCCCATCGCGATCGCGAGTGCGTCGACCTTGGTCTCCTGGACGAACTTCACGGCCTCGTCCGGATTGGTCAGGAGCTGGTCGTGGCTGAGCTTGCCCTCGGCGCCGTGGCCGTCTTCCTTGTCGCCCATGCCGGTTTCGAGCGAGCCGAGCACGCCGAGTTCACCCTCGACGGAAATGCCGCCGAGATGGGCCATGTCGGTCACGGTCTTGGTGACGCCGACATTGTAGCCCCAGTCGCCGGGGGTCTTGCCGTCGGCCTTGAGCGAGCCGTCCATCATGACCGAGGTGAAGCCGGCCTGGATCGCGGTCATGCAGGTCGCCGGCTCGTTGCCGTGGTCCAGATGCACGCACACCGGAATGTGCGGATAGATCTCGGTCACCGCGTCCATCATGTGCTTGAGCATGACGTCGTTGGCGTAGGAGCGGGCGCCGCGCGAGGCCTGGATGATCACGGGTGCGTCGACCTGGTTGGCCGCGTCCATGATCGCCAGCGCCTGCTCCATGTTGTTGATGTTGAAGGCCGGTACGCCGTAATCGTTCTCCGCCGCGTGGTCGAGCAGTTGACGTAACGTGATCCGAGCCATCTGTGTCTTTCTCCCGTTGGGGCCTGCAAGGCCGCTTGCTTACTTGATGCGCAGAACTTCAACGCCGGGCAGGGGCTTGCCTTCCATCCATTCAAGGAATGCGCCACCGGCGGTCGAGACATAGGTGAAGTCGCCGGCCACATGGGCCTGGTTGAGCGCCGCGACAGTGTCGCCGCCGCCCGCGATCGAGACCAGCTTCTTCGCCTTGGTGCGCTCGGCCGCATGCTTGGCGGCCGCGACCGTGCCGCGGTCGAACGGCTGCATCTCGAAGGCGCCCAGCGGTCCGTTCCAGACCAGGGTTGCCGCATCGTCGATCGCGGCGTGGACGCGCGCGACCGATTGCGGGCCGACGTCGAGGATCATGCCGTCGGCCGGGATCGCATCGAGCCCATAGGCATGCGACGGCGCGTTGGCCGCGAAATGATAGGCGACGGTCGCATCCACGGGGAGGATGATGGCGCAGTTGGCGGCGTCCGCTTTCTCCATGATGCGCAGCGCAGTCGGCGCGAGGTCCTTCTCGGCCAGCGACTTGCCGATCGCGACGCCCTGGGCGTGGAGGAAGGTGTTGGCCATGCCGCCACCGATCACGAGCGCGTCGACCTTGGTCACGAGATTTTCGAGCAGGTCGATCTTGGTCGAGACCTTGGCGCCGCCGATGATCGCGATCACCGGCTTGGTCGGGGACCCCAGCGCCTTCTCCAGCGCATCGAGCTCGGCCTGCATGGTGCGGCCGGCATAGGCCGGCAGCTTGTGGCCGAGGCCTTCGGTCGAGGCGTGGGCGCGGTGCGCCGCCGAGAACGCGTCATTGACCCAGATGTCGCCGAGCTTGGCGAGCTCCGCGACGAAGGCGGGATCGTTCTTCTCCTCTTCCTTGTGGAAGCGGGTGTTTTCGAGACAGAGGATGTCGCCGTCCTTCAAGCCGGCCACGGCCTTGGCCGCGGGCTCGCCGATGCAGTCGTCGGCGAAGGCGACCGGCTTCTTCACCACCTTCGACAGTGCCTCGGCGACGGGCTTGAGCGACTCCTTGGCATCGCGCCCCTTCGGCCGGCCGAAATGCGCGAGCAGGATGACCTTGCCGCCCTTGTCGGCGAGCTCGGTGATGGTCGGCGCCACGCGCTCGAGCCGCGTCGCGTCGGTGACGCGCCCGTTCTCCATGGGCACGTTGAGGTCGACGCGCAGCAGCACGCGCTTGCCGTTCACGTCGACGTCGTCGAGGGTGCGGAATTTGTTGGTCATGTTCGGCTCTCTTGTCCCGGGCGTTGCGCAGCGCGGAGCGGTGCGCTGCAGAACCGGGACCCACATGACGGCGAGTCCCGCGGTTGAATGGGTCCCGGTTCTGCGGAGCAGCGCTTAGGCGCTGCACCGCGCCCGGGACACGAGACCTTGCTCAGATCACCTTCGCCATCGCGACGGCGGTGTCCGCCATGCGGTTCGAGAAGCCCCACTCGTTGTCGTACCAGGACATCACGCGCACCAGCGTGCCGTTCTGCACCTTGGTCTGGTCCTCGTGGAAGGTCGAGGAGTGCGGATCGTGGTTGAAGTCGATCGAGACGTTCGGCGCACTGGTGTAGCCGAGGATGCCCTTGAGCTGCTGCTCGCTGGCGCGCTTCATCGCCGCGTTGATCTCCTTGGCGTCGGTGGCGCGCTTGGCGACGATCTTGAGGTCGACCACCGAGACGTTCGGGGTCGGCACGCGGATCGCGACGCCGTCGAGCTTGCCCTTCAGCTCGGGCAGCACGAGGCCGATCGCTTTCGCGGCGCCGGTCGAGGTCGGGATCATCGACATCGCAGCGGCGCGGCCGCGGTAGAGATCCTTGTGCAGCGTGTCCAGCGTCGGCTGGTCGCCGGTATAGGCGTGGATCGTGGTCATGAAGCCGGTCTCGATGCCGACGAGATCGTTCAGCACCTTGGCGACGGGCGCGAGGCAGTTCGTCGTGCAGGAGCCGTTGGAGACGACCAAGTGATCCTTGGTCAGGGTGTCGTGGTTGACGCCGTAGACGATGGTGGCATCGGCGCCGTCGGCCGGCGCGGACACCAGCACGCGCTTGGCGCCGGCGGTCAGATGCGCGGAGGCCTTGTCCTTCGAGGTGAAGATGCCGGTGCATTCCAGCGCGATGTCGACGCCGAGATCCTTCCACGGCAGCTTCGCGGGATCGCGCTCGGCGGTCACCTTGATCTTGCCGCCGCCGAGGTTGATCGAGTCGCCATCGACGGTGACGGTGCCGGGGAAGCGGCCATGGACGCTGTCGAAACGGAGCAGATGGGCGTTGGTCTCGACCGGGCCGAGATCGTTGATGCCCACGACCTCGATGTCCTTGCGGCCTGACTCGGCGATAGCCCGCAGGACGTTGCGGCCGATGCGGCCAAAACCGTTGATTCCGACGCGGACTGCCATGTTTCGTCTCCTTCAATGACCGTTGTCATCCCGCACAACGCGCTTTCGTGCGCCTGCGAGGGTTTTTTTAGGGGCGGGCGCCCGGTTCGGCCGGGCGGTGCTTGATCATATGGAAGACTAGGTAGTCCTTTTTTGGGGCAAGCTCAACTCTCAGGAAATGCGCTTCAGCACAGCGTTAATCGCGGCCTCGGCGGTAATCCCGAAGTGCTTGTAAAGCTCCTTGGCGGGACCGCTTTCGCCGAAGGAATGCATGCCGATGAATTCGCCGTCCTGGCCGATCACGGCGTCCCAGCCCCAGCGCACGGCGGCCTCGATCGCAATCTTGACCGGCGCATTGCCGATGATTGCGGCACGCTTGGCCTCTGGTTGCGCTAGCAACAGCTCGAGCGAGGGAACGGAGACAACGCGTGACGCGACGCCGCGTTCCGCCAGCTGCTTCTGGGCCGCGACCGCGATCTCGACCTCGGAGCCGGAGGCGAACAGCGTCGCCTTGGCTTCGCCCTGGGCCGCGACCAGCTCATAGGCGCCGGCCGCGCAGGGATTGTCGTTCGGTGCGGTGGTCCGCAGCTGCGGCAGGTTCTGCCGCGTCAGCGCCAGCACGGTCGGACCGTCGACGCGGTTGAGCGCGAGCTCCCAGCACTCTGCGACCTCGATCGAATCGCAGGGGCGGAACACGCGCATGTTGGGAATGGCGCGAAGCGCGGCGAGATGCTCGACCGGCTGATGCGTCGGCCCGTCTTCGCCGAGGCCGATGGAGTCGTGCGTCATCACATAGACGACGCCGGTGCCCATCAGCGCGGCGAGGCGCATCGCGGGGCGTGCGTAGTCGGTGAACACCAGGAAGGTCGCGCCGTTCGGCGCGAAGCCGCCGTGCAGGAAGATGCCGTTCATCGCGGCGCACATGCCGTGCTCGCGGATGCCGTAATGGATGAAGCGGCCCTTCGGCGTCTTGGCCGAGAACGCGGTCGCCGACTTGGCCTTGTTGTTGTTGGAGCCGGTGAGATCGGCGGAGCCTGCGAGGAATTCCATCGGCATCGCGGCGGCGATGACTTCGATCACGGCTTCGGAGGATTTGCGGGTCGCCGCCGTCATCGGCTTCTCCAGCAGCTCCTTTTTGTACGCGCGCACGGCCTTTGCCAGCGAGGCGGGACGCTCATGGCGCAGGCGGCGCTCGAACTCGGCGCGCTTGCGGCTGCCGAGCTCGCCGAGCCGTGCTTCCCATTCCTGGCGCACTGATGCGCCGCGGCTGCCGGCCGCGCGCCACGCCTTCAGCACGTCGTCGGGCACCGAGAACGGCTCGAGCGAGATGCCGAGATTTTCCTTGGCGGCCTTGAGCTCGTCGGCCCCTAGCGCCTCGCCATGCACCTTCGAGGTGCCTTGCTTGTGCGGCGCGCCGAAGCCGATGGTGGTGCGGCAGGCGATCAGCGTCGGCTTGTTGGATTTTTGCGCGCGGGTGATGGCGGCGGCGATGGCGGCCTGGTCGTGGCCGTCGATCTTCTCGGCGGCCCAGCCCGCCGACTTGAAGCGCTTCACCTGGTCGACGGAATCGGAGATCGAGGTCGGGCCGTCGATCGAGATGCCGTTGTCGTCGTAGAGCACGATCAGCTTGTTGAGCTTCCAGTGCCCGGCCATCGCGATCGCTTCCTGCGACACGCCCTCCATCAGGTCGCCGTCGGAGGCGAGCACATAGGTGTGGTGGTCGACGATCTTCTTGCCGAACTCGGCGGCCAGCATCTTCTCGGCCAGCGCCATGCCGACCGCGGTCGAGATGCCCTGGCCGAGCGGGCCGGTGGTGGTCTCGATGCCCTTGGTGCGGAAATTCTCGGGGTGCCCGGGGGTGAGCGAGTCGACCTGGCGGAACTGCTTGATCTGGTCCAGCGTCATCTCGGCATTGCCGGTCAGGTACAGCAGCGAATAGAGCAGCATCGAGCCGTGGCCGGCCGAGAGCACGAAGCGGTCGCGGTCCGGCCAGGCGGGCGCTGAGGCATCGAATTTCAGGAACTGGGTGAACAGCACCGTGGCGATGTCGGCGGCACCCATCGGCAGGCCGGGATGGCCCGATTTCGCCTTCTCGACAGCGTCCATCGAAAGGCCGCGGATCGCGTTGGCCATACGGGTGTGATCGACCTGCGTCATGTCTGAAATCCGTCTGAAATGAGGCGCTTGGCGATGGTTGCCCGCGCGGGGAGAAGCCTGGCGGCCACTGAAGGTTGGCGCTGGGATAGCACCTCGGTTCCGGGAGTCCAAGGCGGTCAAACGCCGGTTTGGCCGTAAAAGTTGCCGGTCGAGATCAGTTTTCCGCCGGGATCGCGCCGGAAGGAATCGATCGATCGCAACCGCGTCCCGATTGATCGGTGCATAGTTTTGCGGCGGCGTTGCGCTGGGCTAGCTTGCCACGTAAATTTCTGCTTCTAACCGCTTGCCGAACCGAGTCTTTTGCCGGACGGCAAGCTCCAGGGAAAGGCCACTGGGCAAAGGCCGCCAGGTTCCGCCGCTGACTGCATGAACGATCGCGTGTCCAATAGCTCCGCCATGACGGAATCATCCGCCGTCGAGATCGAGATTGCGACCCGCAGGCTCACGGCGGCGCTCGACGCACTCGAAAGCGCGGTCGAGCGGCGACGCGATGCCGACCGCGACGAGAACGAACTCGCGGCGCGGATCCAGGCGCTCGGCGCTGATCGCTCGCGACTCGCCGACGAGCTCGATGGCGCGCTGGTGAAGGCGCGCAAGCTCGAGCGCACCAATCGCGAGATTTCCGACCGGCTGGATTCCGCAATCGTCACGATACGCTCGGTGCTCGATACCGGAGAGGACGGATGAGCCACATCAACGTCACCATCAACGGCCGGCAATACCGCATGGCCTGCGAGGAGGGCCAGGAGGTGCGGCTGCTCAAGCTCGCCGAGAGCCTGGAGACACGCATCCAGTCGCTGCGCGGAAAATTCGGCGAGATCGGCGATGCGCGCCTCACCGTGATGGCCGCGCTCACCGTCTGCGACGAGTTGATCGACGCCGGCAACCGCATCCGCAACATGGAGCAGGAGCTAGTCGAGCTCCGGGACTTCCGCAACGCCGCCGTCGAGCGCGCCCGGATGACGCAGACCGCGGTGGTGAATGCGCTGAATGCCGCAGCCGAACGCATCGAGAAGTCGACCCAGGTCCTGAACCGCACGGTCGGAGGCGGGATCGCGATCGGGTAGCGATCCACGGATCGCAGCTGGTTTGCTCGATGTGTCCCCGCGCGTACCCTCCCCTGGAGGGGGAGGGTCGCTACGCATGCAGCGAAGCGAAATGCGTAGCGGGGTGGGGTGACGGTCTCTCCACCTTCCAACAGTGTCCGTGTGGAGAGATCACCCCACCCCGCTCGCGCTACGCGCGAGCGACCCTCCCCCTCCAGGGGAGGGTGGCACCGAGATGGCCGCGGAAGCGACACCCTCGCCGCACTGGCACTTCCTCACTATCGTTGTTACATTGCCCAAGCGAGGCTGCGACGTGCGTCAGGAGCCATATATCCCCGGGGCCTTATCGATCCTTTAGGGAACTGTCCCTGGCCGGGCCCGTGGGCCCGGACATATGGTGCCCACCTACTTTCGTAGGGAACTCCGGGATCGAGTGCTTCAACGGCGTTCGCGGCTTCGTACTGTTTTCTTCGTGTCTGTCGAATTGCGTCCCCGACACGCTTGCGGTTCAACTCAAGGTTCGGTGTCATGCCCCGCCTGGTGCGCAATTGCGCACGGGGGCGGGGCATCCAGTACGCCGCGGCGTCGAGGTTCTTGCACCACCGCCTCTGGAATACTGGATCACCCGCTTTCGCGGGTGATGACGTGGGGGACCAAAGCGCATGCCCAACTCCAAAGCCGAGCTCCGTGCCAAGGCCCTCGCCAGGCGCGACGCGCTGAGCGACAAGAAGCGCATGGCTGCGGCCGCAAAGCTCGCCAGGCGCGGGTTGCCGTTCGAGCTGCTGCCCGGCAGCATCGTCTCCGGCTATTCGCCGATCCGCAACGAGATCGATCCGATGCCGTTGATGCGGAAGCTCGCCGAGCAGGGCGCGAAGCTGGCGCTGCCTTGCGTCACCGCGCGTGGCCAGTCGCTCATCTTCCGCATCTTCCATCCGAACGACCGCCTGATGCTCGGCCCGCTCGGCATTCCCGAGCCGTCGCCGGCCGCAAGCGAAGTGATCCCGGACATCATGCTGACACCGCTTGCGGCCTTCGACCGTCTCGGCCATCGCATCGGCTATGGCGCGGGGCATTACGATTTCACCTTCGCGCATTTGCGCAAGACCAAGCACATCATCGGCATCGGGCTTGCCTTTGCGGCGCAGGAGATCGAGGCGGTTCCGGCACTATCCCACGACGTCGCGCTGGATTATGTGCTAACGGAATCGGACGTGTTCGATTTCCGGAGTTCTGAAGTTGCGCATTCTGTTCGTGGGTGATGTCGTCGGCCGTAGCGGGCGCGAGGCCATCGCCGAATATCTGCCCGGCATGGTCAAGGACTGGTCGCTCGATTTCGTCGTCGTCAACGGCGAGAATTCCGCCGGCGGCTTCGGCATCACGGAAGCGATCTACCAGGAGTTTCTCGAGGCCGGCGCCGATGCGGTGACGCTCGGCAATCACTCCTGGGACCAGCGCGAGGCGCTGGTGTTCATCGAGCGCGCCGATCGCCTGGTGCGTCCGGCGAACTATCCGCGCGGCACGCCCGGCCGCGGTGCGGCGCTGGTCGAGACCAAGAACGGCAAGCATGCCCTCGTCGTCAACGCTTTGGGCCGCGTCTTCATGACCCCGTTCGACGATCCCTTCGCGGCGCTCGAGCGCGAGCTCGGTGCGTGCCCGCTCGGCGTTGCCGCCGACGCCATCGTCGTCGATTTCCATTGCGAGGCGAGCAGCGAGAAGCAGGGCATCGGCTTCTTCTGCGACGGCCGCGCCAGCCTCGTCGTCGGCACGCACACCCATGTGCCGACCGCCGACCACCAGATCCTCGCAGGCGGCACCGCCTACATGACCGACGCCGGCATGACCGGCGATTACGACTCCATCATCGGCATGCAGAAGGAAGAACCGCTGCGCCGGTTCACCACGGGGATTCCGTCGGGCCGCTTCGAGCCGGCCGCAGGCGCGGCAACGCTCAGCGGCGTCGCGGTGGAGACGGATGACGCGACGGGACTCGCGCTGAAGATTGCGCCGGTGCGCGTGGGTGGAAGGCTGGAGCCGGCCACGCCAAGATTCTGGTTGAGCTGAACGGCAGCGCGGCAAACATCGCTGCCACCCTCCCTGGAGGGGGAGGGTCGATCGCGCGTAGCGCGAGCGGGGTGGGGTGATGTCTCCCCACGGGCAGTGTTCAATGCGGAGAGACCGTCACCCCACCCCGTCTCACATCTTCGCTGCGCTCAATGTGAGCCGACCCTCCCCCTCCAGGGGAGGGTAAGAGAAGCGCTACTCCGCCGTCTGCCCCCGCAACTCCGCCACGTCCTTCGCAGTCAGCTTCGAGCCCTTCGCCCCAAACCGCGCCGTGACATAGTTCGCCACCGCCGCGATCTCGTCGTCGGTATAGGCATGGCCGAACGCCGGCATCGACAGCGCACCGTCAGGCGTGTGGCGCTTGGTGCCCGAGAGCACGATCTGCGCGACGTTGGTGGCGGCGGGGTCGTTGACGGCCCAGGTGCCGGTCAGCGTCGCCATCGGCGAGACCGGGCTCTCACCGCTCCAGCCGTGACAGCTGGCGCAGGCGCTGGCGAACACCTGCTTGCCGCGGGCATCCGCCGTGACGCCGTCGCGGTGCGAGGCGGGAGCGACCGGCGCCGTAGTGGCGGGCAGGTTGGGCGAGGGCTGCGGCGGCACGCTGCGCAGGTAAGCAACGATGCTGCTGATGTCTTCGGGGGCGAGCTTGCTCAAGCTGTTGTCGACCGCTTCACCCATCGGACCCGAGGCCGAGCCATGACCCGGCGCATGGCCGAGCGACAGGTACGAGATCAGATCCTGGTCGCTCCAGTTGCCGAGACCTGTCGCCTTGTCGGAGGAGATGTTGAAAGCGCGCCACCCCGCCGTGATGGCGCCGGCGAACTTCCTGCGGTTGTCCAGCGCGAAGCCGAGATTGCGCGGGGTGTGGCACTCGCCGCAATGCGCCAGCGCCTCGGCGAGATACGCGCCTCTGTTCCACTCCGGGCTCTTCGAGGTGTCAGGCGCAAAGCGCGTGTCCGGATTGAACACGGCCGACCAGAACGTCATCGCCCAGCGCTGGTTGAACGGGAACGACAGCGTGTTGTCCGGTGCCTTGGCGCGCACCGCCGGCAGGCTGAACAGATAGGCCTTCACCGCCAGAACGTCCTCGTCCGTCATGAACGTGTAGGACGTGTAGGGCATCGCCGGATACAGCCGCGCGCCGTCCCGGCGCTTGCCGTGCTGGACCGCGTTCAAAAAGTCCTGGTCGCTGTAATTGCCGATGCCGGTGTCCTTGTCCGGCGTGATGTTGGTGGAATAGAGCGTGCCGAACGGCAGCTTGAAGGCGAGCCCGCCGGAATATTCCTTCTCGCCGGGCTTGGTGTGGCAGACCATGCAGTCGGCGGCCTTGGTGAGATATTCGCCGCGCTCGACGATGCCGGCCTTCTCGAGCTTCGCCGGCACGCCGGTCGGCTTGCCCGCGCGGTAGTCCGCCAGCGCCACTTTCGTGCCGCCCGCGAAGTCGAGCGGGCCGGGCCCGCGGATGATGAAGACGCCGAGCGCCGCCGCGACGATGGCGATGACGACGATACCTGCGAAGATACGCATCTTGCCGCTCATGCCTTCTTCCCCGCAGCCAGCAGTTTCCGATCGATCGGCAGGCGCCGCAGCGCCACGCCGGTTGCGGCGTAAATCGCGTTGCGCAGCGCCGGCGGCCCGGCCGTCGTGCCGGTCTCGCCGATCCCGCCGGGCGCCTCGCCGCTCTTGACGACGTGAACCTCGATCTTGGGCGCCTGGTTGATCCGCAGCATCCGGTAGTCGTTGAAGTTGGACTGCTGGACCCGTCCGTTCTCGATGGTGATCTCGCCGTAGAGCGCAGCGGTCAGACCGAAGATCAATCCGCCCTCGACCTGAGCCACGATCGTGTCAGGGTTGACGGCGATGCCGGTGTCGACCACCGAAGTCGCGCGCCGCAGATTGACCTCGCCTTGCTCGTCAACCTCCGCTTCCACGACCGTTGCGATGAAGCTCCCGAAGGACGGCTGCAGGCACACGCCGCGCCCGACGCGCGGCGGCAAGGGTTGACCCCAATTGGCTTTCTCCGCGGCGAGGTTGAGGACCGACAGGAAGCGCGGCTGATTGGCCAGCATGCCACGGCGAAACTCGACCGGGTCCTTGCCCGCCTTGCGCGCCAGTTCGTCGATGAAGCATTCGACCGCGAACACGTTGTTGTTCGGACCGACCCCGCGCCAGAACCCGGTCGGGATCGCCGGCGGTTCGGCCCTGACATATTCGACGTGGAAGTTCGGGATGTCGTAGGGCACGTCGGTAGCGCTATCGATTGCGTCGATGTCGATGCCCTTCTGGAAGGCCGGCGGCAGCCAGCGTGCCAGGATCGCCGCACCCGCGATCTTGTATTTCCAGCCGACGATTTTGCCGCCGGACAGGCTCGCTGCGATCGTGTCGCGATAAACGGGTCGGTAGACATCGTGCTGGATGTCTTCCTCGCGGGTCCACACGACTTTCACCGGCCCGTCGACCTCCTTGGCGATGCGAACGGCGGCGACCACCATGTCGGGCTCAAGCTTGCGGCCGAAACCACCGCCCAGCAGGTGCTGGTTGACGGTCACCTTTTCGACCGGAAGCCCAGCCGCCTTCGCTGCTTCCGATTGCACGCGCGCCATGATCTGCGTTCCGGTCCAGATCTCGCAGGAATCGGGCTTGCAGTGCACCGTGGCGTTCAGCGGCTCCATGGTGGCGTGGGCGAGGAACGGCAATTCGAACGACGCTTCGAACCTCTCGCCGGCGGCGAGGCCCTTGCCGATGTCGCCGGTCGATTTGGCGACGACGCCATCCTTTTGGCTGGCGGCGCGCAAATCGTCCCAGATCGCCTTCGAATTGATCGTCGCGTTCGGTCCCTCGTTCCACTCGATCACAAGCGCATCGAGGCCTTTCTTCGCAGCCCACATGTGATCGCCAATGACGGCGACGAGATCGTCGAGCACGACGATCTGCCGCACACCCGGAATCTTCCTGGCGGCGCGGTCATCGACCTTGCCGACCTTGCCGCCGAACACCGGGCACTGCGCCAACGTCGCGAACTTCATATTCGGAACGATGGCGTCGATACCGTAAACGGCCTTGCCATTGACCTTGTCGGGGGTGTCGAGCCGCTTGAAGGGCTGGCCGATATAGACGAAATCCTTGGGGTCCTTGAGTACAGGGGTTTTGGGCGGCGTCTGACCTGCTGCTGCGGCGGCCAGCGCACCATAGGAGACGGTCCGACCGCTCGCCTTGTGGGTCACCTCCCCCTTCGATGTCGTGCAACTGGCTGGGTCGACATCCCATTGCGCAGCCGCGGCCTGCACGAGCATGGCGCGTGCGCCGGCACCGGCTTCGCGCAACGGCTTCCAGAATGCGCGGACCGACGTGGAGCCTCCGGTGGCCTGGATGACGAAGATCGGATTGCCGTAGAGCTTCTCGTTGGCCGGCGCGTGCAGCAACTGGACCTTTGACCAGTCTGCGTCGAGCTCCTCGGCCAGGATCATCGAGATCGCCGTGTAGATTCCCTGCCCCATCTCGACTTGCGGCATCACCAGCGTGGTCACGCCGTCCGTGTCGATCCGGATGAACGCGTTGGGCGCGAACTTGCCGTCGGTCGTATCGCGCGGCTGCACCGGCTCGTTGACGGCGGCGCGCAGCGGCAGGTGGAAGGCGAGCAGGAACCCGGTGGCGAGACCGCCGGTCAGAGCTGCGCGGCGGGAGATGCTGTGATGTGCGTTCATGGCGAACCTCAGGACTGGCGGCCGTTGGCGGCCTGCTTGATGGCCTCGCGGATGCGCACATAGGTGCCGCAGCGGCAGATGTTGCCGGCCATCGCGGCGTCGATGTCGGAATCGTCGGGATTTGGCGTGGTCGCCAGCAGCGCCGCAGCCGCCATGATCTGGCCGGACTGGCAGTAGCCGCACTGGATGACTTCGGCCTCGAGCCAGGCCTTCTGCACCTTCGCGCCCGCAGGCGTGCTGCCGACGGCTTCGATCGTGGTCACAGTGCGATTCTCGACCGCGCTCACCGGCAGCACGCAGGAGCGCACCGCCTTGCCGTCGACATGCACCGTGCAGGCGCCGCATTGCGCGATGCCGCAGCCGAACTTTGTGCCGGTCATGCCGAGGATGTCGCGCAGCACCCACAGCAGCGGCATGTCAGGTGGCGCGTCGAAGGATTTCGTTTCGCCATTGATGGTGAGAACAGTTGCCATATGCATTCCCTTGCTCGGCGATCGCGTGCCGCGATCCCGTCGACGAATTTTGCGCGACCATAATCATATCGATGCGAAACGATGAAGCGTCGAAATTTCCGGCAATGCATATTTGCGCGGACGAGGCGTGAGGCCATGACATTCACGAATTTGTGCGGCGATCGCTGCCAAGGTTTTGGGCCAATTGATATGATAATCGTCATGTTTTGACCCATTTTCATCGCGCGCGACATCGGCCGCCGCAGATGATCGTGCAAATCCGCAAAATCATGCGAAGACGAAACTCGTGCGATTGGGAAAGTCGGGGACGGCAGCACGTCCGACGGGATCAATCGCGACGGCTTGTTGTTGTGCCCTCTCCCCTTGTGGGAGAGGGCCGCGACGTCGGTAGACACGGGCACGTTGGGGTGAGGGGTCTCTATCCACGTATGACCCTCTCTCATTCTCGAGCAGTTCTACCCGCGGAGACAGACCCCTCATCCGGCGCTACGCGCCACCTTCTCCCACAAGGGGAGAAGGAGGGGGGATTTCGGAATAATAGCATCATACGCCTGTTTTGCCCGACGAGTCAAAGCGCGCCGAGGCCCGCCGGCGCAAGCCATTGATTCCGCGCGCCCCGGCTACTGTGCATGGGGTTGTTTTCGAGCTTTTTATTTTGGCGAGGCCGGAGCGCGGTCGCGAGAACCGTCAGCCCTGCCGAAAACCCATCCGGAACGCGCCCCAGTGCCTGCCGCGAATCATGATCGGCGAGGACAGGTCCTTCATCAGCACGAACTGCCCGCCGCCCATGTCGCGGCGATAGGTCTGCAGCAGGAACGGCTTCGTGTTGCTTGCGACCTTCTTCACCGTGCGGTCGGTGAACAGGCGGCGGTTGCGGCAATTGGCGTTGTTCCAGACCGGGTCCTTGCCTTGCGGCAGTCGGTAGTTCGGATTGTGCGTCGGCAGATAGCCGCCCCTCGCCCAGGCGACGCAGAACACGATGCGGGGATCGGATTTCTGGATCGGGTCCTGGATCGCGGGCAGCACGCGGTCGGTGAACGCGACGTAGTCGGTGAGGTACTGCTTCGGATCGGTGCCTGATATCTCGCGGTAGGTCTCGTCCATGAGCTGGTCGAGCGTGATCTCGCCGCGGTCGATCGCGGCCTCGAACTCGGCCGAAATCCGCTTCGCGGTGTCGACGACGACACGGATCAGCGGCGCATCCGACGTCTCCACGCCGCTGTCGGCGATCAGCGCGATCAGGCCTTCGGAGGCGTCGAGCAGCTTCGCCACCCGCTCGTCGGCGTTCTTGAGGTCGCGCGAGGAGAGGTCGACGCCCTTGGCGAGCTCGTTGAGCTCGCTGATGACGGTGTCGCAATGTCCGAGATTGGAGGTCGCCGCGCGCGTGACGCTGCCGATCTCCGCCTCCACGGAGGCGAAGCCCTGCTGCACCCGTGAGATGATGCCGGAGATCGCTTGCGCGCCTTCGCCGGCGGTCTTGGCGCGCTGCGAAGCGTCGCTGCTCTCGCCGATCAGGCCTTCGATCTGGCCGTCGAGATCGCGCACGGTGTCGGAGATCTCATGCGTGGCCTGGCGAGTGGCTTCCGCGAGGTTCTTGACCTCGCTCGCGACCACCGCGAAGCCGCGGCCGGCGTTGCCGGCGCGCGCCGCTTCGATGGTTGCGTTCAGCGCCAGCAGATTGGTCTGCTTCGCGATCGCCTCGATCGAGCCGGAGACCTTCGCCACCTGCGCCAGTGCCGAGCCGACGGCGCTCAGGCGCGCCTCGATCCGCTCCACGGCTGCGACCAGCTCGGAGATATGGCTGACCGCGGTGTCGACGGCGCTGCGCGATTGCGCGATCTCGCCGACTGCCGCGGACGTCGTCGTTTGCACGGCCTGCGATGCGTTGGCGATGTCGTGGTTGGCCGAGACCATCGTCTCGGCCGTCCTCTGCAGGTGGTGGAAGCGTTCCGACTGGCTCGCGACGCGGTTTGCGACGTCCTGGACGTTGCCGGCGATGTCGGCGAGCTCCACGCCGAGGCCGCCGATGCGGTCGGCGAGCTGGTCGATCAGCCGCTCGGCGAGCGTCCGGTTCGATCCGGTGTCCAATACTGCAAGTTGTGCGGCGGACATGTCTTGGGCTTCCTCCAGTCAGAGCCGTTCGCCGGCCCTCCGCGGTATTCCCATTCCAATTTGCGACTTAGAGGATGATTCGCCGCCGGCGTCTTGCCTGAGCGTGCACTACAGTTTGTAGGCGGTGCGGAATCCGCCCCAGTGACGGCCCTGCACGCGGATCGGGACGTCGATCTCGCGCATCATCACCGTGTTGCCGTTGCCCATGTCCCGCGCATAGCTCTGGACCAGGTACGAGCGCAGGTTGCGCGCGGCAGCGAGCCCCGCCGGATCGTTGAACATCCGCCGGTTGCGGCTGTTGGCCGTGTTCCAGGCGACGTCGCCCGGTCGCTGCGGATGCGAATAGATCTTGTTGTGCACCGGCAGGAAGCCGTTGCGGTCGACCATGGCGCAGAATGCCATCCGCGGTTCCCTCGCCAGGAAGGCTTCCTGGAACGGCGGCAGGGCGCGGTCGGCCCAGTCGAGATATCTCGTGCGGAATTGCTGCGGATTGGTCCCTGCAATTTCCACGTAGTCCGTGTCGAACAGGTCCTCCATCCTGACCTCGCCGCGCGCAACCGCCTGCTCGAATATCTTCGTCAGCGCATTGCCGGCCTCCATGGCACGGGTGACCAGCTCCGTGTTCTCCTCATGGATCGACCAGAGCTTGTCCTCGACCTTGTCGCTGAGCGCGGCGCTTGCACCAACGAATTGCGCGCGGGCGCCGGCCTTGGACTGCTCGACCACGCGCAGGCGGCAGGCGCCGATGTCTTCGAGTGTGCCTTCGATCATCGCTTGCGGTGCGAGCCTGCCTGCATCCGGGCCGCCGATCAGAACGCCGTCCATCGCGATTTCATAGACCGGCATCACCCCGCGCGGGGTCTCGAACCTGAGATGGCAGGGCAGCCGCTCGGTCTTGCGGCGGTCGGCGTGCTCGCTCTGGCCGAGCAGCACGGCGCAGCGCGATTTCAGCTTTTGAGCAAAAGTGGTGACGGCCTTGCCGGCGCTGGCGACGCTCTTGCCATGGGTCTCCGCCGCCTTGGTCGCGGCATCGATCTCGGCCGCGCTATCGCCGACCGAGATGATGAACTCCGAAGCGCTGGCGGCATTTCCGGAAACTTCACTGGTCGTGGCGTTCTGCTCGGCGACCGCGCCGTTGACGGTGTCGAAGACAGGGCGGATCGCCTCGATCGCCTGCGAAATGCGGTGCACGGCATCGGCAGAGCCGGCGGCGTCGCGCTGGAGCGCGTCGATCTTCCTTGTGATCTCTTCCGTCGCCCCTTGCGTCTGCACCGCCAGCGCCTTGACCTCGGTCGCGACGACCGCAAAGCCTCTGCCCGCATCGCCGGCGCGTGCGGCCTCGATGGTGGAGTTGAGCGCGAGCAGCGTCGTCTGCCGCGCGATCTGTGCGATCAGATTGACGACATTGCCGATGGCCGCGGAGGATTCGCGCAGGCGCTCGACATTGGCGCGGGCTTCCTGCGCCGCGGCGCTGGCCTCGTCGGCGAGCTTGCCGGCATTGCGGACCTGCGCGCCGATTCCTTGCGCGGACTGGGTGAACTTGTCGGCGGCATGGGCGAAGGTGGAGGCGGTCGACTGCGCCGCGTTGGTCCGGCCGGTCAGGGCATCGGTGCGGTCGCGAATGGCGGCAAGCGTCGCGGCGGTCGCCTCGGCGCCTCCGGCCACGGAATTGGCGGCGCGCTCGAGCTGGCGGATCATCGCGCCGAGCTCGAGTTCCAGCAGTTCCAGGATTTCCCGGGCCGAATCACTTTCGGCGGCCGGGGCGTGCGCGGAATCGGCCGCCGGCTGCGGAGCCTCCAGGGCTTTCGCAGGCGCAGTCTGGTCCGGCAGACGCTTCCGAAATAATCCGAACGCCATCGGGCCTCTCTTGTCGGAGAACGGTCGGGCGCTATTTTCGCAACCCGGAATGAAATCAGGGTTAACGGTGCCTGACCTCTAGGCACGGGCGAGTACGGTATTACCTTAAAGTCGTAGAGCCTCTTTCATTCCGGTGGGTTGGCGGCCTATAAGGCCGCGCTTCCCACGCTCACCTTGGCGCACGATTCCTTAACGAGATCACGCATGGCCGGACATTCCCAATTCAAGAACATCATGCACCGCAAGGGGCGGCAGGATGCCCAGAAGTCGAAACTGTTCGGCAAGCTGGCGCGGGAAATCACTGTCGCCGCCAAGCTCGGCACGCCCGACCCCGCCATGAACCCGCGCCTGCGCGCCGCCGTGATCGCCGCGCGCCAGGAGAACATGCCGAAGGACAATATCGAGCGCGCCATCAAGAAGGCGCTCGGCAGCGAGGGCGAGAACTATGACGAGATCCGCTACGAGGGCTACGGCCCCGGCGGCGTCGCCGTCATCGTCGAGGCGCTGACCGACAACCGCAACCGCGCCGCTTCCGACATCCGCTCCTTCTTCACCAAATCCGGCGGCAATCTCGGCGAAACCGGCTCGGTGTCCTTCATGTTCGACCGCACCGGCGTCATCGAATATGACCGCAGCGTCGCCTCCGACGACGCCATGCTGGATGCGGCGATCGAGGCCGGCGCCGACGACGTGGTGTCCGGCGAGAGCGGCCACGAGATCTACGCCTCGACCGAAGGCTACCGCGACGTCGCCAAGGCGCTGGAAGCCAAGTTCGGCGAGCCGCGCAAGGCCGCGCTGATCTGGAAGCCACAGAACACGGTCGCCGTCGACGACGAGACCGGCGAGAAGCTGCTCAAGCTGATGGACCTGCTCAACGAGCACGACGACGTGCAGCAGGTCTACGCCAATTTCGAGATATCGGACGCGCTGATGGCGAAGATGGGCGGCTGACGCCGGTCTCGTGTCCCGGACGCGCTGCAGCGTGAAACGCTGCTGCTCCGAGCCGGGATCCATCGTTCTCTGGGCATCGCTGGCAAAATGGGCCGGTTCAGCGCCGCTCCGCTTTGCGCCGCGCCCGGGGCGCGAGACCGCCTTTCCCCTGTTACTTCCGTTCTGTTTCTGTTTCCCTCAGTCCGGCCAGCCGCTATCACTGGCCCATGACTGCGCTCCCGATTCGTGGCCCCGTCCGCATCATCGGCATCGACCCCGGCCTGCGCCGCACCGGCTGGGGCGTGATCGAGGCCGAGGGCAACCGGCTGATCTACGTCGCCTGCGGCTCGGTGGAGCCGCCGGACGATTTGCCGCTGTCGAGCCGCCTGCTCGCGATCCATGAGGGGCTCGCGGCCGTTCTCTCCAACCACCAGCCGATGGAAGCTGCGGTCGAGCAGACCTTCGTCAACAAGGACGGCGTTGCCACGCTGAAACTCGGCCAGGCCCGCGGCGTCGCCATGCTGGCGCCCGCAATGTTCGGCATCTCTGTCGCCGAATACGCGCCGAACCAGGTCAAGAAGACGGTGGTCGGCGCCGGTCATGCCGACAAGCAACAGATCGCGATGATGCTGAAGATCCTGCTGCCCAAAGCCGAGCCGCCGTCCGCGGACGCCGCCGACGCGCTCGCCATCGCCATCACCCACGCGCATCATCGCCAGAGCACCGCGCTGCGGCTGAAGGTGGTGGGGATATGATGCGCGTCGCGAGGCACAGATGAGCGGCATCGGCGGTGCGCTCCCTCCCCCCTTGTGGGGGAGAGTTGGGGAGAGGGGTAGCCGCAGCGGTGGTGCCGCGGTCGTTGGTGAGCGGCGCACGCCGCGCTCGCGCCTTCGAGAGAATCTCCGTGTGGTACCCCCCTCCCTGACCCTCCCCCACAAGGGGGGAGGGAACGGTGAGTCATTGCCGTGCGTCCTTCAAGCGATGGGTGCGCAGCTATGATCGGCAAGCTCAAGGGCCTGATCGATTCCTACGGCGAGGATTTCGTCATCCTCGACGTCGGCGGCGTCGGCTACCAGGTGCATTGCTCCTCGCGCACGCTGCAGCATCTGCCATCGCCGGGTGAGGCCGCGGTGCTATCGATCGAGACTTACGTCCGCGAGGACCAGATAAAACTGTTCGGCTTCCGCACCGACCAGGAGCGCGAATGGTTTCGCCTGCTCCAGACCGTGCAGGGCGTGGGCGCCAAGGTCGCACTCGCCGTGCTCGGCACGCTACAGCCTTCCGACCTCGCCAATGCGATTGCGTTGCGCGACAAGGCGGCGGTGGCGCGCACGCCGGGCGTCGGCCCGAAGGTCGCCGAGCGCATCGTCACCGAGTTGAAGGACAAGGCGCCGGCCTTCGCCAATGTCGACCCGGCCGTGGTGCATCTCGCCGGTGCCGTCGACGACCAGCGCGCGCCGCGCCCCGTTGCCGATGCGATTTCGGCGCTGGTCAATCTCGGTTATGGCCAGCCGCAGGCGGCCGCGGCGATCGCGTCGGCCTCGCGGAGCGCGGGCGAGAATGCCGAGACCGCGCAGCTCATCCGTCTTGGTCTGAAGGAACTGGCAAAGTGAGCGCGGCAACGGCCGATCTCATAGGGTGGGCAAAGCGACTTGTCCGCCGTAGCTCAAAGAGCGAAGGCGGAAGCGTGCCCACCATCTTTCGAATGATCGGAGACATGGTGGGCACGGCGCCTAGGGCGCCTTTGCCCACTCTACGAGGAGTTCGCTGAGTGAGCGATCCCAAGGCCTCCCGCATGGTCTCGCCCGAGCGCCGCAGCGACGACGTCGGCGACACCGCGCTGCGTCCGCAGTCGCTGTCCGATTTCGTCGGCCAGCAGCAGGCGCGCAAGAATCTGTCGATCTTCATCGAGGCGGCGCGCAAGCGCGGCGAGGCGCTGGATCACGTGCTGTTCGTCGGTCCCCCCGGCCTCGGCAAGACCACGCTGGCGCAGATCGTGGCCAAGGAGCTCGGCGTTGGCTTCCGCGCCACATCGGGGCCTGTCATCGCCAAGGCCGGCGATCTCGCCGCGCTCCTCACCAATCTCGAAGAGCGCGACGTGCTCTTCATCGACGAGATCCATCGCCTCAGCCCCGCGGTGGAAGAGGTGCTTTATCCTGCGATGGAGGACTTCCAGCTCGACCTCATCATCGGCGAGGGACCGGCGGCGCGCTCGGTGAAGATCGAGCTGTCGAAATTCACCCTCGTCGGCGCCACCACGCGCGCCGGGCTGCTCACCAATCCCCTGCGCGACCGCTTCGGCATTCCGGTGCGGCTGAATTTCTACACGATCGAGGAGCTGGAGAGCATCGTCACCCGCGGCGCCCGCGTGCTCAATGTCGGCATGAGCGCGGATGGCGCCAACGAGATCGCGCGCCGCGCCCGCGGCACGCCCCGCATCGCAGGCCGGCTGCTGCGGCGCGTCCGCGATTTCGCCTCCGCGGCCGATGCCGCCACGATCGACCGCAAGATCGCCGACCATGCGCTGAGCGCGCTCGAGGTCGACGCCGCGGGTCTCGACGCGATGGATCGCCGCTATCTCTCGACCATCGCGATGAACTATGGCGGCGGCCCGGTTGGCGTCGAGACCATGGCCGCCGCGCTGTCCGAGCCGCGCGATGCGATCGAGGACATCATCGAGCCCTATCTGATCCAGTGCGGCTATCTGCAGCGCACTCCGCGCGGCCGGCTGCTCACGTCGCACGCCTTCCGCCATCTCGGTCTCGCCGAGCCCAATCGCGATCCGGCCCAGTTCGGCCTGTTCGGCACCGAGCCGTCCGAGGACGACTGACTGCCGCAACCGGTGAACCCGCCGGTTCAATCCCATCACTAATCCGATGCGCGGCGCACGGCATCGCCGCTCTCGCACACGGATTGGAGTGGGAAGAATGGGGCTGACGGATGACGCTGGATTGCTCGAGGTCATCGCGGCTGCGCCGCAGCTGCAGACGCCTGATGAGACCGAGGCGTTCCTGGACCCGATGCCGCTCGGAGAGCTGGCGTCGATGTGGTGCGCGCTTCAACGCGTCAGCCGGCGCGACCAGGTCGGCAGCGTCTGGGCCTTGAAACTCTATTTCGATCGTCTGCCGCACCGCCGGCCGCAGCAGGCGCTCGATCTCGTGCTGGAAGTGCTCAAGTCCGAGGCCGACAAGCCGACCGTGATGCAGCTCAACGACAAATTCCTGCTGTCGCTGCTCTACGCACACGGCGAGGAGGTGATAGCGCGCATCGAGCACGAGGCCGGGCACAATGACCGGTTGCGCTGGCTGCTCGGTGGCGTGCATGTCGATCCCGACGACCCCTTGATGTCGCGTATTGCAGGACTTGCCGACAGCAAGGCCTGGCAGGCCGATCATCTGGCGCAGCGCACGCCGCGCGAGCCGCTCGATTTCGCCAACATGTCGACCGCCAGGCTCGCGCGCGCCTGGGTCGAGCAATACTCCAAATCCGAGCGCGACCAGGACGACAATCTGTTCGCGATCATGGATTTCGAGCGAGACCTGCGCGAGGATGATCCCGACCGAATGATCGACCTGATCCTGGAGATCCTGAGGATCGAGGCCAATCCGGTATTGCTGTCGCTGCTGGCCGCAGGTCCCCTCGAAGATGTGATCAACGCCGGCACGATCGACCGCATCGAGCGTGAGGCGCGTGTCAATGAACGTTTTCGCGATCTGCTCGGCGGTGTCTGGTACTACCGGGCGTCGGACGAATTGAAGACGCGGCTGGATGCGCTGGTTGGCGAGAGCCGCTGGTGATGCCCGTGCAGGCGTCTGCACGAGGATGCAGACGATCTGCACGAGCGCATCCCAATTCTGCTTCAATCGCATCGCATCGAGAAGCTGCATCTGAAACGGGCTTCCATGATCACGCGCCGTCATCTCATCCGTTCCATCGGCGGTCTGTCCGCCCTCGGCGTCTCGACGGCCGCCTATGGCGTCGGCGTCGAGCCGATGCTGCGGCTCCGCGTCACCCGCTATCATCCCACGCCGCGGCAATGGCCGGCGGATCTTCCGCTGAAGATCGCCGTCATCGCCGACCTCCATGCCTGCGATCCCTGGATGCCGCTCGACCGGGTCGCGGCCATCGTCGACCGCACCAACGCGCTGAAGGCCGACCTTATCGTGCTGCTCGGCGACTATGTCGCCGGCCTGCATCAGGTCACGCGCATCATTCCGTGCAGCGAATGGGCACGCGTGCTGGCCGGCCTCAAGGCGCCGCTCGGCGTCCACGCCGTCATGGGCAACCACGACTATTGGGATGACAGGCTCGTGCAACGGGCCGGGCAGGGGGTGACCGTCGCGCACCGCGCGCTGGAAGCGGCCGGCATCCCCGTCTACGAGAACGACGTCGTGCGCCTCACCAAGGACGGCCGCCCGTTCTGGCTCGCCGGACTCGGCGATCAACTCGCGTTCCTGCCGGCGCGCCGGTTTCGCGGCATGGCGCGGTTCGGCGCCGACGATCTCAGCGCGACGCTCGCCAAGGTCACGGACGATGCGCCCGTCATCCTGCTCGCGCATGAGCCCAACATCGCGCCGCGCGTGCCGGCGCGTGTCGCGCTGCAACTGTCCGGCCACACCCATGGCGGCCAGGTCCGCCTGCTCGGCTGGTCCCCCGCGGTGCCGCCGCAGGATGGCGTCCGCCTCGCCTATGGTCATGTCAGGCTGAAATGCGACGTCATCATCTCCGGTGGCCTCGGCTGCAGCATCATGCCGCTCCGCGTCGGGGTGCCGCCGGAGATCGTCGAGGTGAGGCTGGGGCAGACCGCGCCGGTTGTGTCGTAACACGCTTGCGCGGACCGCGGTTTTTGCGCAAAACGGGCCGACAGCGACAAGCGAAGAGGCTCACGACGTGACTGCCCATCTGGACGGCGAGATCCGCGACGGCCGCCACCACATGCAGGTCCGCGTCTATTACGAGGACACGGATTTCTCGGGGATCGTCTATCACGCCAACTATCTGCGCTACATGGAGCGCGGACGCACCAATCATCTGAGGCTGATGGGCGCCGAGCAGCAGGCGCTGTTCGAGCAGGTCGAGACGGAGGGCGCAGGCTTTGCCTTCGTCGTCCGCTCGATGCATCTGGATTTTCTCAGGCCTGCGCGAATGGACGACGTGCTCGACGTCGTGACCTGGCCGGTCGCGGTGAAGGGTGCGTCCATCATGCTGGCGCAGGAGGTGCGGCGCGGCCACGATGTGCTGGTGAAGGCCGAGGTCCGCGTTGCCTTCATCAGCGGCGGTCGCGCCCAGCCGATTCCGAAGTCGATACGCACGCTGATGAAGGCCGATCTGATTTCGTGATCGCCCGATAAGTGATCGCCTGATTTGTGGCGGCCTATCGACTCCGCCAATCGGGGCGATAAATTCTCGGCCCGATCAACCGATGAGGCCATCATGTCGCGCCCGCCGCTTCCACCCTTCACCCGCGAGACCGCTGCGCAAAAGGCCCGCATGGCCGAGGACGCCTGGAATTCACGCGATCCGGTCCGCGTGTCGCTCGCCTATA
Source organism: Bradyrhizobium sp. CCBAU 51765 (assembly GCF_015291725.1). Lineage (GTDB taxonomy): Bacteria > Pseudomonadota > Alphaproteobacteria > Rhizobiales > Xanthobacteraceae > Bradyrhizobium > Bradyrhizobium liaoningense. The sequence continues at coordinate 7,565,394 of NZ_CP030038.1, read as the reverse complement.
CCGAGGACAGCCGCTGGCGCAATCGTTCCGAAGTCTTTCAGGGCCGCGAGGCCATCGTCGCGTTCCTCACCCGCAAGTGGGAGAAGGAACTGGACTACCGGCTGATCAAGGACCTCTGGGCCTTCGATGGCAACCGCATCGCGGTGCGCTTCCAGTACGAATGGCACGATGCCGGCGGCCAGTGGTATCGCTCCTACGGCAACGAGCAGTGGGAGTTCGATGAGCACGGCCTGATGAAGCGGCGCGAGGCCTCGATCAACGACGTCGCGATCGCGGAGAAGGATCGCCGGTTTCACTGGGCGGCGCCGGGCCCGCGGCCGGCCGATGCGCCGGGGCTGGGAAGCGAGCCGTTCTGAGCTACTTCCTGACCCTCTCCCCGCAAGCGGCAAGCCAATCGAATATGGTGGCAGGATGGGACGGCATCGGAATTCGGCTCCCTCTCCCACTTGCGGGGGAGGGTTGGGGAGGGGGCTGCCTCCGCATCGGGATTGTCGAGAAATGCGGCGGCTGTCCCCGAGTGGTGAGAACCCTCACCCGGCGCGCTCTGCGAGCGCGTCCGCCTCTCCCGCAAGCGGGGGAGGCGGAGCAAGCCCGCGCTCCCTCGTGAAATCCATATGCGATTGCCTTGCTGCAAGCGGGGCGAGGTGAAATCAGCGCCTCGCCAAGAACCTTGTAATCGCTCCGCCCAGCTTCGCATTGTCCAATGGCTGCGCCAGCGACGCCCGCGCTGTGGCGACGACGTCATCCGGCGCTTTCCCTTCGCGCAGGTCGCAGCACACTTGCGCGAACGCTACGTCGAATTCCGGATGCGGCTGGACTGTCAGCGTCACACCGTTGGCATAGAGCAGGCCGGCATGCGGGGTGAAGTCGGACGACAGAATCGTCAGCGCATCGTCCGGCGGATCGATCACCTGGTCCTGATGCGAGGCGGCGATCGCGACCGCGTCGCCGTCGACCACGCCGTTCTCCGGCAGCACCTGATAGACGTGCCGGCCGATGCCCCAGCCCTTCTCCGACTTGCGCACGGTGCCGCCAAGCGCCTGCGCGATCAGCTGATGGCCGAAGCAGACACCGACCATCGGTGTCTTGTTGGTGTAGGCTTGGCGCACGAAATCCTCCAGCGGCGCCATCCAGTCGAGTTCGTCATAGACGCCGGCAGCGGCGCCGGTGATCAGGACGGCCTCAAGCTTGCGCGGGTCGGGGAGCGCATCGCCCTTCGGGATGCTGACGACCTCGACCGTCGCCGTGGGGTCCTCGGTTCGGATCATGCGCGCGAACATGTCCGGAAACGAGCCGTGGCGCTCGCGATGCTCTGGAGGAACCAGCCCAGTCTCGATGATGGTGATGCGTGCCATGTGCGCCTCGGGTAGAAGGTTGCGCGTGTGATCGCAAGCTCAGTCGCCTTCTGCACCATGTTGCTGGTGCGGCGCTGTGCGCTCGAGCAGCGCGCTCTCCTTGCGGACCTCGCTGAGAAAGGCCTTGGCCAGACGCGACAGCGGCTCGGCTTCCGACCACAGCATATAGGCGACCGCCTGCGTCGTCGGCGTGAATGGACGGACGACGAGGCCGCTGCCGCCGTTCTGCCGCGGCGAGAACGGATCGACCACCGCAGCGCCGACGCCGGCGGCCGCGAGCACGCAGGCCGTGTTGCAGTAGCGCACCTCGACCGTCGGCCGGAACGGCGCACCGGCGCGGGCAAAGCTGTCGCGCACGGCTTCGCCAAGCCGCGTGCCGCGCTCGAGCCCGATGAAGGGCAGGCCGGAGAGATCAGCGGCCGAGATCACCGGCCGTTCCGCGAGCGGATGCTGCGGCGGCAGCACGCACACCATCTCGCCGGTATGCACCACCTCATGCGCGATCCCTGGATGATGCGTCAGTCCGAGCGCGAAGCCGAGCTCGGCGACGCGGCTCAGCACACCCTCGATGATGCCCTCGTAGCGGCGCACATCGAAGAACATGCGCGTCTCCGGGCGACGGCGCAGGAAGCCTGACAGCGCGGAAGGGATGATGCTGTAGGCGAGCGGCGGGGTCGCCACGATGGCGAGATGCCCGGATCGGTTCTCGCGCAGATCGCGTACGCGGTTCTCGAGCTTGGCGTGCAGCGCGAAGATCGCTTCGCTCTCCTTGTAGAGCGCCATGGCTTCGGCGGTCGGAAACAGCCGGTTGTTGACGCGCTCGAACAGCGCGAAACCGGCCTGCGCCTCCATCGTCTTCAGCGCGTTGCTCACCGCGGGCTGCGACAGCGCCAGCTCGTCCGCCGCCGCAACCGTGGTGCGGTGGCGGATGACCGCACGCAGAATCTCGAGCTGACGCAGGTTCATATCACTGCCGATTATACTCAGGGCCAAAACATCATAGCAAAGCGAATTGATTTTGCAGCCCCGCTCAACCGTAATGGCAGCGGATTTGCGCGTCGTATCAAAGGGTTCATTCGCCCATTGAGGCAGCACCGCGCACAGATTGGAGGCAAACTTGGTTCGTGTCCTTCGCGCCGCCGCCGCTCAGATGGGGCCGACGCAAAAAGCCGATACGCGCGAGCATACGCTGTCGCGGATGCTCGACATGCTGGAGGAGGCGGCCGGCCGCGGTGCGAGCCTCGTGGTGTTTCCCGAGCTTGCCTTCACCACCTTCTTCCCGCGCTGGCTGCTCGAAGGCGAGGCTCTCGACCAGTATTTCGAGCGCAGCATGCCGAATCCGGCGGTGGCAAGGCTGTTCGATCGGGCGCGTGCGCTCCGCGTCGGCTTCTATGTCGGCTATGCCGAGAAGACGCCGGACGGCCGGCGCTACAACTGCTCTATCCTGGTCGATCGCGACGGTGAGATTCTCGGCCGTTACCGCAAGGTGCATCTTCCCGGGTCGGTCGAGCCGCGTCCGGGCGCGCGCTACCAGCAGCTCGAGAAGCGCTACTTCGAATATGGCGACCTCGGCTTTCCCGCCTTCCGCGCCGGCTCGTCCTGGGCCCATGCCATCATGGGCATGATGATCTGCAACGATCGGCGCTGGCCGGAATCCTGGCGCGTGCTCGGCCTGCAGGGCGTCGAACTCGTCTGCATCGGCTACAATTCGGCGGCCTATGATCCAAACGGTGGCGCCACCGAAGACGGCGCCTTGCGCACCTTCCACTCGACGCTGGTGACGCAGGCCAACGCCTACATGAACGCGACCTGGGCGATCTCGGTGGCCAAGGCGGGCGAGGAGGACGGCTCCGGGCTGATCGGCGGCTCGTGCATCGTCGATCCCAACGGCCGCATCGTCGCGCAGGCCCAGACGCTCGCGGACGAGGTGATCGTCGCCGACATCGACCTCGACCTCTGCCGCCAGGGCAAGGACAAGATGTTCAATTTCGCCGCCCACCGGCGGCCCGAGCAGTACAGGGTGATCACCGAGCGCGCCGGCGTCATCGAGCCGGCCGTTCTCGACGCAGATTGATTTCGAACGACCGATCGCACCGTTGGCAAAGGAGCTGACATGACACGCCTCCCGCATTTGCTTGCCTTCGCAGCGTTGGCTGCCGTGACGTCGGCGCAGGCGGCCGAGCTTCCGGCGGAGATCAAGCAGGCCGGCACGCTGAAGCTCACGGTCAATTCCACCTACGCGCCGATGGAATATCGCGATCCCGCAACCAACGAGCTGGTCGGGCTCGATATCGATCTCGCTAAAGAGCTCGCCAAGCGGCTTGGCGGGCTGAAGATCGTCTGGAGCGAGACGCCGTTCGCCGAGCTGATCCCCTCGCTCCAGACCAAGCGCGCCGATTTCATCATCTCCGGCATCTCCGATCGCGCCTCGCGGCGCGAGACTGCCGATTTCGTCGACTACCTCGCAACCGGCCCGCAGTTCTTCGTGATGGCGGAGAGCGGGGCCAAGGATGCGACCGATCTCTGCGGCAAGAAGGTCGGCACCACCCGCAGCACCAGCTTCCCGGTCGAGATCGAGAAATGGAACAAGCAGAATTGCGAGCCGGCCGGCAAGCCGGCGATCCAATATGTTCCGGGCGAGAACTCGATCGACGTCCGCAACCAGCTCAAGCAGGGCCGCATCGACGCCGCCGTGCAGGGCAGCGAGACGCTGCCTTACGCGCAGACGCAGGAGCCCGGGAAATACCGCGTGGTCGGCGAGCCCTTCGCCAAGGGCTACCAGGGCATCATGTTCCGCAAGGACGATGCAGCCCTGCGCGAGGTCGTGACGGAGAAGCTCGCGGCGATGATCGCCGACGGCACCTACAAGGCCATTCTCGACAAATGGGGTCTTGGCGCCAACGCTGTCGCCCAGCCCATGCTGAACGCGGCGCCGCAATGAAGCCGGCTCCGGCACTCGCGGACGGATTTCCCGATCTGTCGGGAATGCAGATCGCGCGCGAGCCGCACTGGTTTCGCTGGCTGAGCGCGGCCCTGATCATCCTCGTGCTGGCGGCGATTGCGCGCGCGTTCGCGGCCGGCCAGATCGAATGGTCCTATGTCGGCCGCTTTCTGACAGCAAAGGTCATTCTCGAAGGCATCGTCAACACCATGGTGATGGCGGTGCTGGCGATGGCGCTCGGCATCGTGCTCGGCATCGTCGTTGCGATCATGCGGCTGTCACCCAACCCGGTGCTGAAGACAGTCGCGGCCGGCTACACCTGGCTGTTTCGCGGCACCCCGCTGATCCTGCAATTGCTGCTGTGGTTCAATCTCGCGCTGGTGTTCCCGACCATCGGCATCCCCGGCCTGTGGTCCGCACGCGCCGTCGACGTCATGACGCCATTCCTCGCCGCCTTGCTTGGGCTCGGCATCAACCAGGGCGCCTACACCTCCGAAGTGATGCGCGCCGGCATGCTGTCGGTCGATATCGGGCAATATGAGGCGGCGCAGGCGATCGGCATGGGGCGGCTGCGCGCGCTGCGGCGGATCGTGCTGCCGCAGGCGATGCGCGTGGTGATCCCGCCGCTCGGCAACGAGTTCATCGGAATGGTGAAGGCGACGTCGCTTGCCAGCGTGATCCAGTATCCCGAGCTGCTGCACAACGCCGAGAACATCTACTACGCCAACTCACGCGTGATCGAGCTCCTGATCGTCGCCGGTCTCTGGTACCTGCTCGTGGTCTCGATCCTGACCCCGCTCCAGATGCTGCTCGAACGTCGTTTTGCGCGCGGCACATTGCGGCTGGCACGATGACAAAGCCCCTCGTCGCGATCCGCTCCGTCAGCAAGAGTTTTGGAGAGTTTCAGGCTCTCAAGAAGGTCTCGCTCGACGTCTGGCCCGGCGAGGTGATGTGCCTGATCGGCGCCTCCGGCTCCGGCAAGACGACGCTGCTCCGCTGCATCAACCAGCTTGCCACGATCGATGCCGGCGGCATCTGGCTCGAGGGCGAGCTGCTGGGCGTGCGCGAGCAGGGCGGACGGCTGCGTCGACTCACCGAGCGTGAGATCGGCCGGCAGCGGCTGAAGACCGGCATGGTGTTCCAGCGCTTCAATTTGTTTCCGCACAAGACCGCGCTGGAGAACATCACCGAGGGTCCGACCCAGGTTCAGGGGCGTAAAGCCGATGAGGTGCGCGCCGAGGCGCTCGATCTGCTTCGCCGCGTCGGGCTGGCGGCCAAGGCGGATTCATATCCCGCCCAGCTCTCCGGCGGCCAGCAGCAGCGCGTCGCGATCGCGCGGGCGCTCGCCATGAAGCCGATGCTGATGCTGTTCGACGAGCCGACCAGCGCGCTCGATCCCGAACTCGTCGGCGAGGTGCTCGCGGTGATGAAGGAGCTGGCGCGAAGCGGCATGACCATGATGGTGGTGACGCACGAGCTCGGCTTCGCCCGCGAGGTCGCCGACCGCGTCGTCTACATGGACCAGGGCGCGATCGTCGAGCAGGGGCGTGCGTCCGACGTATTGGGCGCACCGCGCGAGGAGCGCACCAGGGCATTTCTTTCGGCTGTGATCTGAACATGGGGGCTTGGTGATGAAGAGACTTTTGGTTGCGACGGCGTTCCTGGGTGCCATGCATGCGTCGGCGATGGCGGCTGAATTGCCGGCGGAGATCGCCAAGCGCGGCAGCCTCAAGGTCGCGCTGGTGCCGAACTATCCGCCGATGGAGTTTCGCGATCCCGCCACCAACGCCCTGTCCGGCTTCGACATCGATCTCGGCGAAGCCATCGGCCGCAAGCTCGGCGTCAAGATCGAATGGCAGGAGACGAGCTTTGCCGAATTCATGCCGTCGATCTCGACCGGGCGGGTGGATGCCATCCTGTCCGGCTTCACGGACTATGCCAGCCGGCACGAGGTCGCGTCCTTCGTCGATTACTTGCGAAGCGGCCCGCAGTTCTTCGTGCAGGCGTCGCGCAAGGCCGAATTCAAGGATGCGGTGGCGCTCTGCGGCAAGAAGGTCGGCGCCAGCCGCCGCACCATGTTTCCGGCGCAGATCGCGGCCTGGAGCGAGAAGAATTGCGGCGGCAATCCGATCCAGTTCGTCGGCACCGACGGTTCGGCCGATGCGCGCACCCAGCTCAGGCAGGGCCGCATCGACGCCGCTGCCCAGGGCAACGAGACGCTGCCCTACATCATGGACCTCGAGCCCGGCAACTACGCGACGGTGGGCGAGCCCATCGCGCAGCAATTCACCGGCATTGCTCTGCCGGTGAAGGAGAAGGCATTGCAGCAGGCCATGCTGGAGGCGGTCGACGCGCTGATCGCTGACGGCACCTACAAGACCTTGCTCGCCAAATGGAAACTGACTGACAACGCAATCGAGAAGGCCACCATCAATGCTGGACAGTAAGGCACTTCAGAGCATTCCGCTCGTTCCGGCCAACACCGCGGATCCCGCGCCCGAATATCCCTGGCCGAAGCCGTATACATCCGCGATGTTCCTGTCGTTCGACGTGGACGCCGAGAGCGCCTGGACCAGCAAGGATGCAGGTCACGCACAGCGGCTGATCACCATGAGCTATGGCGGCTATGAGGCGCGCGTCGGCACGCCGAAGCTGCTGGAGCTGCTCGACCAGCTCGATCTCAAGGCGACGTTCTTCGTCACGGGGTGGTCGGTCGACGCGCATCCGGCGATGGCGGAGTCCATCCTCAAGGCCGGTCACGAGATCGGCCATCACGGCTATCACCATCTGCTGCCGGATCCCGGCGATCCCTGGATCGAGGAGGAGCTGGAGCGCGGCTTCGAGGCGCTGAAGCGCCGGCTCGGCGTCAAGCCGACCGGTTATCGCGCGCCCTACGGCGAGTTCACGGAGGAGCTGCGCGTCGCACTGGTGCGCCACGGCATCGTCTATACGTCCTCGTTCCGTGACGACGTCAGGCCCTATCGCCATCGTCTCGCCGACGGCAAGCCCGGCACGATCGAGCTGCCGGTGACCGCGAGCTATGACGACTGGATGCACGGCCTCTCCGCCCGTTTCAGCCCGCGCTCGATCTTCCCGAAGGAGCACGTGCTCTCGATGTGGAAGGACGAGCTCGACGAGGTGCGCGACTGGGGCGCGATGGTGACGACGGTGCTGCATCCGCAATGCAGCGGCCGCCCGATGCGGCTGCGCCTGCTGCGCGAGTTCCTGACCTACGCAAAATCGTGCCCGGATGTCTGGATCACCACCGGCGAGAAGATCGCGGAAAACTTCCTGCGCCACGAGGCCGGTAACCGCTAATGCCCATCTCCCGCCGCTCGCTCCTCAAGGCTGGCGCAGCGCTGCCGGCGCTGTCGCTGCCGGGCATCGTCCGCGCTGAATCTCAGTCCACGCTGCGCTTCATCCCCGTGATCGATCTCGCTTTCGTCGATCCCATCTACTCGACCGCGCAGGTGTCGCGAAACCACGGCTTCATGGTCTACGACACGCTCTACGGCATGAGCGCTTCCCTGCAAGTCTCGCCGCAAATGCTGTCGGGCCACGTCATCTCCGCTGACGGGCTGCAATGGGACCTTACGCTTCGCGGCGGCCTGTTCTGGCACGACGGCGAGCGCGTGCTCGCGCGCGACTGCGTCGCCAGCATCCGCCGCTGGGCGGCGCGAGACGGCTTTGGCGGCGAGTTGTTGGAGGCGACGGCCGAACTGCTGGCTGCCGACGATCGCACCATCCGTTTTCGCCTCAAGCGTCCGTTCCCGCTGCTGCCGCAGGCGCTGGGCAAGGCCGCGATCAATGCCTGCTTCATGATGCCGGAGCGGCTGGCGAGCCAGGACCCGTTCAAACCGCTGACCGAGGTGATCGGCAGCGGCCCGTTCCGCTATCTCGCCGAGGAGCGCGTGCAGGGCGCGCGCAACGCCTATGCCAGGTTCGAGCGCTACCAGCCGCGCACCGACGGCAAGCCGGATTGGACCGCCGGACCGAAGATCGTGCACTACGACCGCGTGGTCTGGACCACCACGCCCGATGCCGGCACCGGTGTCGCCGCGCTCCAGACCGGCGAGCAGGATTGGCAGGAGACCACGCCGCATGATCTGTTGCCGGTGATCAGGGCTGCAGGCGACATCGAGACGCGTATCCTCGATCCCCGCGGCTACGCCTGCATGCTGCGTCTCAATCACCTGCAGCCGCCGTTTGACAATCCCGCCATCCGCCGCGCGCTGCTGGGCGCGATCGATCAGTCCGCGTTCATGACCGCGGTTGCCGGCGTCGATCCCGCCTTTCAGGTTTCGCCGATCGGCTATTTCGCGCCCGGCACGCCGATGGCGAGCGACGTCGGCCTCGACGTCTTCCGCGGCCCGCGCGACTACGCCAAGGTCAAGGCCGATCTCAAGGCCGCCGGCTACAATGGCGAGAAAATCGTGGTGCTGGTTCCCACCAATTCGCTGGCGCAGAAGCCACTCGGCGAGATCGCGGTCGATAGCTTGCGCAAGGCCGGCATGAATGTCGAATATGCCGGGCTCGATTTCGCCGTCGTGTTGCAGCGCCAGCTCAAGAAGGATCCGATCGGGCAGGGCGGCTGGAGCGCGGCGGTCGGCAATTGGCAGGGCATCGACTGGCTCAACCCGGCCGGCAACACCAACATCCGGGGCGAAGGCAAGGTCGCCGGCTGGTACGCGAGCGAGAAGATGGGGCCGTTGCGCAGCCAGTGGCTGGCGGCGTCCGAGCTCGCCGAGCAGCAGCGCATCTGCCGCGCGATCCAGGCGGTCGCGTTCGAGGAAATCCCGTATATTCCGATCGGGCTGTATAAACAGCCGACCGCCTATCGCAAGGCCATCACCGGCATTCTCGACGGCACCGCCGTCTTCTGGAACGTGCGTCCCGCATGAGCACCACGGCAATTTTCGGCAGCTATGTGCTGTCACGGAAGGACGGCGCGCAGGACGTGCTGCGCGACCATTGGGTCCTGGTCGAGGGCAGGAGGATCGCGGCAATTACGCGCGACAAGCCCAGCGCTGACCAGGTCTACGATCGTCCCGGCCGGTTCGTGCTGCCGGGCCTCCTGAACCTGCACAATCACTGCTTCTCCGAGGCGGTCGCGCGCAGCCACACCGAAGACGGCAATGGCCGCCGCAACAACCAGAGCATCGTCTACACGGTGCTGCTGCCGCTGACCAAACGCGGCGCCGAGATCTTGTCAGCGGAAGAGCGGCTCGCCGTGGCGCGGCTCGGCATTCTCCAACTCCTGAAGGGAGGCGCCACCACCGTGATGGAGCCGTTCCGCAATTCGATTCCGGAAATGTTCGACGCGGCGGAGGAGATGGGCATCCGGTTCTACGGTGCGCCCTATCTGTTCTCGACATCGGACGCCAAGGCCGGCCCGGACGGCGTGGTGCAGTATTCAGGCGATGACGGCGCCACGGACATGGCGACGTGGAATGCGCTCTATCAACGTTGGCACAATCGCGGCGACGGCCGCATCAGCCTTGCGATGAGCCCGCACGCCACAGACACCTGCGGTCCTGATCTGCTGAAAGCATGCGCCACCCGGGCGCGCGAGCTCGGGGTGCCCATCACGACGCACATGGCGCAGAGCCGGGCCGAGGTCGAGACCATCGGCAAGCGCTATGGCGGCCGCACGCCCGCGCAATATCTGGACTGGCTCGGCCTGCTGGCGTCCGACCTCATGGCGGCACATTGCATGTTCAGCAGCGACGACGACCTCAAGCTGATGGCCGCGCGCGGCATGACCGTGCTGAACTGCCCGCGCGTCTTCGCGCGCGCCGGCATCACCGCGGCCTTCAGCCGCTTCGCCGAGCACGGCGTGCGCACCGTGGTCGGCACCGACGGCTACAACATGGACCTGCTCGGCGAGCTCAATGCGGCATCGCTGATCTCCAAGATCACTTCGGCGCGTCCCGACGTCGCGAACTCACCCGAGTTGATCGAGGCGAACACGGCGGTGGCCGCCGATGTCATCAAGCGTCCGGATCTCGGCCGCATCGAGCCGGGCGCCACCGCCGATCTCACCGTTGTCGATCTCAGCCATCCGCATCTGCAGCCGCTGTTCGATCCCCGCCGTGCGCTGATCGCGCTCGCCAACCGCGCCAATATCGATCAGGTCATGGTCGACGGTCGTGTGCTGATCGATGCCGGCCGCTATCTCGGCTCGGATGAGGCGGCGATCATCGCGGCCGGCACCGCCGCGATCGGCAAGATCTGGGACCTGCCGGAAGCGCAGGCCGCGTTCAGCGGCTGAGCGCTGCTGGCGCTACGACGACGGTGCGCTCCCTCTCCCGACGCTACGCGCCGACCTCTCCCGCACGCGGGAGAGGTTGCAGCGAGCCTGTGGCTGCACTGTTCAAACCCAAGTCCTGATCCTCGAATTCAACCAGCGCCTTGCGCATGGTTTCGACCAGATCCAGCGCCACCGGGGACGGACTGCGCTGTGCCGGAAAGACCGCCGAGAATTCGAAGTCGATGCGCGGCAGGAAACGTCTCACGACGACACCGCGCGTTGCAAACTCCTGCGCGGTGAAGGGATCGCAGATCGACACACCGAGTCCCGACGACACCATACCGCACATGATCTCCGACAGCGTGGTCTCGACCCTGAGCACGCGGCGGACATCGTGGCGGTGGAAGACCTGGTCGACGAGATGCCGGCTCGACGATCCCGCCGACAGCGAGATGAAGGTCTCGCCCTCGAAATCGCGCGGCTCCAGCACTTCCTTCTCCGCGAGGCGATGACCGGTCGGCAGCACCGCGACGCGCGCCAGTCCCGGCAGCCGCTGGCTCGGCAGGCCGGAATGCGCGATCGGCACCTCGGCAAAGCCGATGTCGCACTGGTTGTTCAACACCCAGTCGACCACGATCGGCGAGATCACGCCGAAGAAGGCAAGGTTGAGGTTGGGGCGCTCCATCAAGAAATGCCCCGCGAGCCGCGGCAGATAGCCGTTCGCCAGCGCCGGCAGTGCGGCGATCCTAAGCGAACCGGTGCGCCGGCCGCGGATTTCTTCGGCAGCCGCGGTGATGCGCTCGAGACCGACGAAGGAGCGCTCGACCTCGGTATAGAGCGCCATCGCCGCCGCGGTCGGGACCAGGCCGGTGCCCCGTCGTTCGAACAGCTCCATCTTGAGCAGCGCCTGGAAGTCACGCAGCAGCCGGCTGACCGCTGGTTGTGTCACCACCATCAATTTTGCCGCCTCGGTGACGCTGCCGGTCAGCATCGTGGCCCGGAAGGCCTCCACCTGCCGCGAATTGATCCGCGCCATACCAGAATCCAATCATAACATTTTGGCATGCAGAGGGTGCCATTATTCATTGGACGATGGAAGTATAGGTTGCGATCTTTTTCATCAGAGCTGGAGACAGCCCGCTTTTTCGGCAGATTGGAGGGGGTCAAACCTCCAAATCGCGCCAAAACCCGCCGCACAGGGGCCGGAGCCCTGATCGGAGAGGGATTTGCGCGGAAGGAAATGCGGAAGGCGCTTCGGCCGAGATTTGTCGGCACGTCACCTCATTCCGGTATTGGAGATCGGTCCATATGAAGACTCTTCGCCTTCTGACAGCGGTCAGCATCGCGGCGCTCGTTGCCGCCCCGTCGGTCGCCTCGGCCCAGCAAAAGACCCTCTACGTCGCCGGCTACGGCGGCTCGTTCGAAAAGACGATCCGCGACGAGGTGATCCCGGCCTTCGAGAAGGAGAACGGCGTCAAGGTCGAGTACGTCGCCGGCAACTCCACCGACACGCTGGCCAAGCTTCAGGCGCAGAAGGGCAACCAGCAGATCGACGTCGCCATCGTCGATGACGGCCCGATGTACCAGGCCATCCAGCTCGGCTTCTGCGGCAAGCTCGACGGACTGCCGGCCGATCTCTACGACACCGCGCGCTTCAAGGACGATCGCGCCGTCGCGATCGGCATCGTCGCGACCGGCCTGATGTACAACACCAAGGTGTTCAAGGAGAAAGGCTGGGCGCCGCCGACTTCGTGGAACGACCTGAAGGACACGAAATACGCAAAACAGCTCGTGATCCCGCCGATCAACAACACCTATGGTCTCGAAGCGCTGGTGATGCTGGCGAAGATGAATGGCGGCGGTGAGACCAACGTCGACTCGGGCTTCAAGATCTTCAAGGAGCAGATCAATCCCAACGTGCTGGCCTATGAGCCGTCGCCGGGCAAGATGACCGAGCTGTTCCAGTCCGGCCAGGCCGTGATCGCGGTATGGGGCACCGGCCGCGTGCAGAGTTTTGCCAACACCGGCTTTCCCGTCGACTTCGTCTATCCGAAGGAAGGTGCGGCGACGCTGCTGACGACGGCGTGTCCGATCGCCAAGCCGAATGCCTCGCCACTCGCTGTGAGCTTCGTCAAGATGCTGCTCGATCCAAAAATCCAGCTCGTGATGCTGAAGGACTATGGCTACGGTCCGGTGCTGAAATCGCTGGTGATCCCGCCGGAGCTCGGCAAGATGGCGCCGATCGGCGAGCGCGCGGCCAAGCTCTACAATCCGGACTGGACCGTCATCAACGAGAAGCGCGAGGAGTGGACCAAGCGCTGGAATCGCGAGGTCGAGCGCTGATCGGTCGCGGCGGAGACAGCGTCATGGCCTATCTCGAGCTCGATCGGGTCGCAAAGCAGTTCGGCGCGCAGACTGTGGTCGACGACTTCAGCCTGTCGGTGGGGAAGGGGGAGTTCATCTCCTTCCTCGGCCCGTCCGGCTGCGGCAAGACCACGACATTGCAGATGATCGCGGGCTTCCTCGATCCCACGCGCGGCGCGATCCGCCTGGAGGGCAAGGACCTCACCGCGATCCATCCGGCCAAGCGCGGCCTCGGCATCGTGTTCCAGAGCTACGCGCTGTTTCCCCACATGACCGCGGCGGAGAATGTCGCCTTCGGCCTCAAGATGCGCAACGTGCCACGAGGCGAGCGGGCCGAGCGCGTTCGGGCCGCGCTGGCAATGGTGGGGCTCGCCGGCTACGAGGACCGCCATCCGCGCCGCATGTCCGGCGGCCAGCAACAGCGCGTGGCGCTGGCACGCGCGCTGGTGATCAAGCCGAGCGTGCTGCTGCTCGACGAGCCGCTGTCGAATCTCGACGCAAAATTGCGCGAGGAGATGCAGATCGAGCTGCGCCAGATCCAGCGCACCATCGGCACCACCACGATCCTGGTCACGCACGACCAGAACGAGGCGATGTCGCTGTCCGACCGCATCGTGGTGATGAGCCAGGGCAAGATCGAGCAGATCGGCACGCCGCAAGAGACATATGAGAAGCCCGCTTCGGCTTTCGTCTCGCAGTTCCTGGGCAAGACAAATGATTTTCCCGGGATGATCGACCGGGTCGTATCGCCTACCCAGTTGGTGGCAGGCTCCTGGCGCGCGCCGGCACCGGCCGGGCTGGGCGGTCCCGTGACAGTGAGTGTTCGCCCCGAACGAATCGGCTTTGCTGATACGGGGCTCAGCGCCAAGATTGTCACGCGCATCTTTCAGGGGAATCACTGGCTGTTTCAGTGCGATAGCGAATGTGGTCCGGCCATCGTGATCCGTCAGAACGATGGCAAGCCGCAGCCAGCCGAAGGCGAGGCAGTACGTCTCACGTGGCGGCCGGAGGACATGAGCGTGCGCGGCGGAGCCTCCGTATGAGCATGGCCGCCGATGAACGAAACGCCCGTGCGCCCTGGGCGCTGACGGCGCCGGCCTTGATGTTGTTCGTCGGCGTGCTGCTGATTCCGCTGGCGACGACGGTGATGCTGTCGTTCCACGATTGGGGCCAGTACAAGGGCATCGAGCCGGTCTTCATCCTCAAGAACTGGCACGAGATCGCGACCGATCCCTACTATGCAGAAATGTTCTGGCGGACGTTTCGCGTCGCGATCCTGACCACGCTGCTCACGGCCTTGCTGGGTGCGCCCGAAGCGTACATCCTCAACCGCATGAGCGGCCGCTGGAAGAGCTTTTTCCTGCTCGTCATTCTCGGGCCGCTCTTGATCTCCGTCGTCGCGCGCACACTCGGCTGGGCGCTGCTGTTCGGCGGCAACAACGGCCTCGTCAACAAGCTTCTGATGTCGCTCGGGGTCATGCGCTCCCCCATCCCCTTCATGTTCACCGAAACGGGAATGATCATCGCGCTTGCGCACGTGATGATGCCGTTCATGGTGCTGTCGGTGTGGGCCGCGCTGCAGCGCCTCGATCCGCAGATCGAGAACGCCGCGATGTCGCTGGGCGCCGGCCCAACGACGATCATCCGTCGCATCATCATGCCGCAGATCATGCCGGGCGTGCTGTCGGGGGCCATCATCGTGTTCTCGCTCTCGGCCAGCGCCTTCGCGACGCCGGCGATCATCGGCGGCCGACGGCTCAAGGTCGCCGCGACGCTCGCCTATGACGAGTTCCTCAACACATTGAACTGGCCGCTCGGCGCCGCCGTCGCGACGCTGCTGCTGGTCGCGCTGGTGCTGATCGTCGTCGGCAGCAACGCGTTGATCGAGCGCCGTTACGCGGAGGTGTTCCGATGAGACGGAACGGCCCGCTGGCGCTGACCTTCCATGCCATCTTCGTCATCGTCATGGTGGCGCCGATCCTGGTGGTCTGCCTCGTCGCCTTCACGCCGGAAGGCTTCCTCTCGCTGCCGACCAACGGCTTCTCGCTGCGCTGGTTCAGGACGATCGCGAACTATCCCGAATTCATCCATGCCTTCTGGGTCAGCCTTGGGCTGGGCGCGCTCTCGTCCTTCGTCGCGCTTCTGTTCGCGGTGCCGGCGGCGCTCGCGATCGCGCGCTATCGCTTCCGCGGCCGTGATGCGCTGGCGGCGCTGTTCCTGTCGCCGCTGATGATCCCGCATGTGGTGCTCGGCATTGCCTTCCTGCGCTTCTTCACGTCGGTCGGGCTGGGCGGCAGCTTCGCCGCGCTGATCATCGCGCATGTCATCATCGTGTTTCCGTTCGCGCTGCGGCTCACTCTGGCGGCGGCAACCGGCATGGACCGCACCGTCGAGATGGCCGCGGTCTCGCTCGGCGCCGGCGGTTGGACATTGTTCCGCCGCGTGACGCTGCCGCTGATCCTGCCCGGCGTCATCAGCGGCTGGGCGCTCGCCTTCATCCAGTCCTTCGACGATCTCACCATGACCGTCTTCCTCGCGGCACCCGGCACCGAGACGTTGCCGGTGCGCATGTTCCTTTATATCCAGGACAACATCGATCCGCTGGTGACGTCGGTCTCGGCCTGCGTGATCGCTGTTACCATGACCGCCCTCATTCTGCTCGACCGCTTCTACGGGCTCGACCGCGTGCTCGCCGGCAAGGGCGATACGGGACGATAGGAGAACCTATGCGAACGGATTACGACGTCGCCGTCGTCGGCGGCGGACTGCTCGGCTCAGCCATTGCCTGGGGCCTCGGCCGGCTCGGCAAGAAGGTCGCCGTGCTCGACGAAGGCGACATCACCAAGCGCGCCTCGCGCGCGAACTTTGCGCTGGTTTGGGTCCAGAGCAAAGGGCTCGGCATGCCGGCCTATACGGTGTGGACCGTGCAGGCGTCGCAGGCTTGGGGCCGGCTTGCGTCCGAACTGAAGCAACAGACCGGCCTCGACGTCGCCCTGCAGCAGAACGGTGGCTTTCATCTCACGCTCGGCGAGGACGAATTCGGCCAGCGTACCGAGCTCGTCAAGCGCATGCACAACCAGGCTGGCGCGGCCGACTACAAGATGGAGATGCTTCCCGCATCCGAGGTGAAGAAGTCGCTGCCGCTGATTGGCCCCGAAGTCTCCGGCGGCAGCTATTGTCCGCTCGACGGCCACGTCAACTCGCTGCGCACCTTCCGCGCGTTTCACACCGGCTTCAGGGCATTCGGCATCGATTATTTTCCGGAGCGGCCGGTCTCGTCGATCAGCAAAAGCGGCGGCGAGTTTCGCCTGACGACGCCGAAGGGCGAGCTGCGCGCCGCCAAGATCGTGCTGGCCGCCGGCAATGCCAACCAGACGCTGGCGCCAATGGTCGGCCTCTACGCGCCGATGGGCCCGACCCGCGGCCAGATCGTGGTGACCGAGCGCACCATGCCATTCCTGCCGCATCCGCTGACGACGATCCGCCAGACCGACGAGGGTACGGTGATGATCGGCGACAGCAAGGAGGACGAGCTCGACGATCGCGCGCTCAAGCATTCGATCAGCGCCGTGATGACGGACCGCGCACAGCGGATGTTTCCGCATCTGTCGCGGCTCAACGTGGTCAGAAGCTGGGCCGGCATCCGCGTCATGCCGCAGGACGGCTTTCCGATCTACGACCAGTCGGAGACGCATCCCGGCGCGTTCGTGGCCTGCTGCCATTCCGGCGTGACGCTCGCCTCCAACCATGCCTTCGAGATCGCGCGCATGGTGGCGCAAGGCGCGCTCGAGCCGGAGCTGGTCGGCGCGTTCTCGGCCAGCCGCTTTGGTGACGCGGGCGCAGCCAACAACAGCGGCTATTAGAGATTTCAGGAAGGAGCCAAGGGGCATCCCTATGTTCAGGCGATCCGAACAGGACAAGCGTCCGCAAGTGCAGATCTTCGTCGACGGCGTCGCCGTCGCAGCGCGCCAGGGTGACACCGTCTCTGCCGCGCTCTTGGCCTCCGGCGTTGACGCACGGCGTTCCACCGCAGTGAGCGGCGCGCCGCGTCTGCCTTATTGCATGATGGGCGTGTGCTTCGACTGCCTCGTCACCATCGATGGCGTCGGCAACCGGCAGGGTTGCCTGGTGCCTGTCGCGGAGGGCATGCAGGTCGAAATCCAGAAGGGCAAGCGGGAGATCGGAAAATGACTGTGGCTCCCAAGCGCGAAGCCTATGACGTGGTGGTGATCGGCGCCGGGCCTGCGGGTCTGGCTGCTGCCGCGACAGCCGCCGAGGCTGGCCTGTCGACGCTGCTGCTCGACGAGAATGTCGGTCCCGGCGGCCAGGTGTTCCGCGCGATTTCCTCGACGCCGGTCACCGAGCGCAATCAGCTCGGCGCCGATTATTGGGTCGGTGCCGATCTCGTGCAGGCGCTGCATGCGAGCGGCGCCGAAATCATCC
Source organism: Bradyrhizobium sp. CCBAU 51765 (assembly GCF_015291725.1). Taxonomy (GTDB): domain Bacteria; phylum Pseudomonadota; class Alphaproteobacteria; order Rhizobiales; family Xanthobacteraceae; genus Bradyrhizobium; species Bradyrhizobium liaoningense. The sequence goes on along the minus strand of NZ_CP030038.1, from coordinate 7,548,041 downwards.
ATCGTGCGACGGTCTGGAGCCTCGACCGCAATCTCGAGATTGCCGTCTCGATCGGCGGCGCATCCGCCTTCGTCAAGGCGAAGCGCGTGATCCTCGCAACTGGCGCGCTGGAGCGGCCGTTCCCGATTCCCGGCTGGACGCTGCCGGGCGTGATGACCGCGGGTGCGGCGCAGACCATGCTGAAATCATCGGCGCTGGTGCCTGATGGACGCACGGTGATCGCGGGGCAGGGGCCGCTGCTCTGGCTGCTCGCCGCGCAGATTCTCCGCCTCGGCGGCCGTATCGACCGCATTCTCGACACCACCAAGCGCGGCAATTATTTCGCGGCGCTGCCTCATGCCTTTGCCTTCCTGACTTCGCCCTATTTTGCCAAGGGCCTGTCGATGATGCGCGAGGTCAAGGCGAAGGTGCAGGTCGTCTCGGGTGTCACCGAGCTTGCGGCCTCCGGTGATGGCCAGCTAGCGAGCGTGAGCTATGTCGCGGGCGGCAAGCGCGAGACCATCCCGGCGGATCTGTTGCTGTTGCATCAGGGCGTCGTGCCCAACGTCAATCTGGCGATGGCAGCAGGAATCGAGCATCGCTGGGACGATCTGCAATTGTGTTGGTCGCCGGTGCTCGATGCGAGCGGCAATTCGTCGGTGGCCGGAATTGCAATCGCGGGCGATGGCGCCGGCATCGGCGGTGCGAATGCAGCCGTGGTCCGCGGCCGCATCGCGGCGCGCGCGGCAGTGGAAGCACTGGCGCCCGCGGCCGCTGCGAAGCTTCCCGCAATGGCAACGCTCCGTTCCGATCTCGCCAGGGCCGAGCGCGGCCGCGTCTTCCTCGACACGCTGTTTCGTCCCGCGCGGCAGTTCCGTATTCCCTCGGGCGATACCATCGTCTGCCGCTGCGAAGAGGTGACGGCCAAGGACGTTCTCGATTCCGTCGCAATCGGCGCGACCGGCCCGAACCAGCTCAAGTCCTATCGCCGCACCGGCATGGGTCCGTGCCAGGGCCGGCTTTGCGGCCTCACGGTCACCGAGCTGATGGCGCAGGCGCGCGGCAAGTCCCCGCAGGAGATCGGCTATTACCGGCTGCGTGCGCCGGTGAAGCCGATCACGCTCGCCGAGCTCGCCGCCGTTCCCAAGAGCGAAGCCGACATCAAGGCCGTGGTGCGCGGATGACCAAGAACGTGGATGCAATCGTCGTCGGCGGCGGCATCCACGGATGTTCGACCGCGCTGCATCTGTGCCTCGCCGGCTTGAAGCCGGTGCTGATCGAGAAGGACTACGCCGGCCGCCATGCCTCGGGTGTCAATGCCGGCGGAGTCCGTCAGCTCGCACGGCATGTCCCCGAAATCCCGCTCTCGATCCGCTCGATGGGGATCTGGGAGAAGATTTCAGGTCTCCTCGACGACGATTGCAGCTTCGAGAGCCACGGCCAGGTATTGGTCGCGGAAGACGAGGAGGAGCTCGCGATCTGCCGCGCGCGTGTCGCCGAGCTCAACGCGCTCGGCTTTACCCATGAAGAGCTGATCGACGCGACTGAACTGCGGCGCCTCGTGCCGGCCGTCGCCGAGACCTGTCCCGGCGGCGTGGTCTCGCGCCGGGACGGAGCCGCCAATCCGGCGCAGGCGACGACGGCATTCCGCCGCAAGGCGGAGCAGCTCGGCGCGACCGTGCGCGAGGGCGTGGCCGCCGGCAACATCCGCTACAACGACGGGCTCTGGCACGTCGACGTCGGCACGGACACCTATGCTGCGCCGGTGCTCGTCAACGCCGCGGGCGCCTGGGCCGGCAGGATCGCCGCCGCGCTCGGTGAGCCGGTTCCGGTCGAGACGGTCGCGCCGATGCTGATGATCACCTCGCGCGTGCCGCACTTCATCGATCCCGTCGTGATCCTGCGCGGGCGCAAACTCTCTTTCAAGCAATTCAAGAACGGCACCGTGCTGATCGGCGGCGGTCATCTGGCGACGCCGGACCAGGACCGCAACGAGACGGTGCTGGACTGGAAGAGCCTCGCGACCAGCGCACAGACCGTGTTCGAGCTGTTCCCGGTGATGCGCAGCGCCACCATCGTCCGCGCGTGGGCCGGCATCGAGGCGAAGATGAAAGACGATCTGCCCGTGTTCGGCCCGAGTAGCCGACACAAGGGTCTCTATCACCAGTTCGGCTTCTCGCTGCACGGCTTTCAGCTCGGCCCCGGCGCCGGCGCCGTGATGGCGGAGCTGATCGTCAATGGCGGCAGCCAGACCCGCGTCAGCGATCTCGGCATCGACCGCTTCCATCCTTCAACGCTCTAGAAAAAGAGGACATCATGAGCATCAACCGCAGCATTCGCACGCCCATCATGCACCGCGCCGTCGAGGCCAATGGCTTCGTCTTCCTCGGTGGCACCATTGCCGATGACACCTCGGTCTCGATGGGCGAGCAGACCCGCAACATCCTGGGCAAGATCGCGGGCTATCTGAAGGAGGCCGGCACCGACAAGTCTCGTGTCGTCAGCGCCTCGATCTTCGTCACCGATCTCTCCAAGAAGAACGAGATGGATGCGGCCTGGACCGAGTTCTTCGGCGACAATCTCCCGACCCGCGCTACCGTCGGCGTCGCCGATCTCGGCGGCGGCGCGCTGATCGAGGTGGTGGTGACCGCTTTGAAGGGTTGATGGCGCACGACGACGGAGGACGACGGCGCCTCCCGCGCTGTCGTCCTCCGCGCGCCCCGCCTTGATCTTGCCCTTCGATGGGACTACTTGGAAAACTCCTCAATCAGGATACGTGCCGCCATGGATATGACCCCGACCGCAAAGCCCACCTGCCTTGCTCACGGGGAATTCCATGCCTGCCTCGATCATTCTGTCGAACCTGTCGCTGTCCACGCCTGACGGCCGCTCTCTTCTCTCCAACATCGATCTGACATTCGCGGCCGAGCGTACCGGTCTGGTCGGCCGCAACGGCGTCGGGAAGACGACGCTGCTTGCGTCGATCCTGGGGGAACATGTGCCCCAATCAGGGCGCGTTCTGATCAGCGGCACCATCGGCTTGTTGCGCCAGGATGTGCAGGTGCTTGCCGGCGGGACCGTCGCCGACCTGTTCGGCGTGCGGCAGGCGCTGGAGCTGCTTCGCCTTGCAGAGCGAGGCGATGCCTCAGCCGATGAGATCGCTGCGATTGACTGGACGCTCGAGACGCGGCTCGAGGCCGCGCTGGCCCGCCTCGGGTTCGATCCGTCTCCCGACACGGAGCTGTCTCGCCTGTCCGGCGGCCAGATCACGCGGCTTCGACTCGCCGCACTGATCTTCGCCGCGCCCGACTTCCTGCTCCTGGACGAGCCCACCAACAATCTCGACCGGGACGGACGCAAGGCGGTGACTGATCTGCTCGCCACCTGGCGTGGCGGGGCGATCGTCGTCAGCCACGACCGGGGCTTGCTGGAGACCATGGATGCGATCGTCGAGCTGACGTCGTTGGGAGCCATGCGATACGGTGGCAATTGGAGTCGGTATCGCGAGCAGAAGGCCGTTGAACTCGCCGCTGTCAGGCATGATCTCGCCCATGCCGAAAGGCGCCTGTTCGAGATTGACGGCAAGACGCAAGAGGCCGCGGAAAGAAAAGCGCGCAGGGACAGCGGCGGCAGGAAGAAGCGCGCCAAGGGCGACATGCCGCGCATCCTGGCCGGAGCACGCAAGGATCGCAGCGAGGACAGCGGCGGCAAGAACGCGCAAATCGCCGAGCGGCGGCGCGCAGAGGCCATCGATGCTGCGGATACGGCGCGCCGGCGTATCGAGATTGTTCAGCCATTGTCGGTCGGGTTGCCCGCGACCGGCCTGCCGGCGGGCAGGGAGGTGCTCTGGCTCGACGGCGTCAGTGCAGGCTATCGGCCGGAGCGGCCGGTCTTCCGCGATCTATCGCTCACGATCGTCGGACCGGAGCGCGTCGCGCTGGTCGGACCGAACGGCTCCGGCAAGACGACGCTGCTGAAATTGATCGCGGGCGAGCTGCGCCCGCTCTCCGGCACCGTGCGGGTCAGGCCGGACTTCGCGCTGTTTGATCAGAAGGTCAGCCTGCTCGATCCCGCGACCTCCATCCTGGACAATTTTGGGCGTCTCAATCCGAAGGCGGGAGCGAATGAATGCCATGCCGCGCTGGCGCGGTTCATGTTTCGCGCCGATGCTGCCTTGCAGATCGTCGGAAGCCTGAGCGGCGGGCAGTTGTTTCGTGCAGGCCTTGCCTGTGTGCTTGGCGGGCTGACCCCACCGTCCCTGCTCATTCTCGACGAGCCGACCAACCATCTGGATGTCGAGTCCATCGAAGCCGTCGAGGCCGGCCTGAGGGCCTATGACGGCGCGCTGCTTGTCGTCTGTCATGACGAGGCATTCCTGCAGGCAGTCGGGATCACGCGGCAGCTCGATCTTGCCGGCGGACGTGAGTCCACAGGCTCATCGTTCGAGTAACAAAATACTCGACGCCCTGCCCCCAGCGCGTCGGGTGGAAAAATGAGTAACCGTGATCGCAGTGCCGCTGTTGTGACGCTTATCCCCCGGTTTTCCACTCCGGGAAACTGCCGCGTCAGAAATTGAACTTCGCCTGACTTCGATCTACCCGCCTCCGCCCGGCTCCAGCGCCTCGCCCATCTCCAGCGGATGGGCCATGGTCTCGTGCAGGGCGTCACGGTCGAGCTCGCCTTCGGAGATGCTGATGACGACGCAGGCGACGCCATTGCCGATCAGATTGGTCAGCGCGCGGCACTCGCTCATGAACTTGTCGATGCCGACCAGGATCGCGATCGACTGGATCGGAATGTCGGGTACGATCGAGAGCGTTGCCGCGAGCGTGATGAAGCCGGCACCGGTGACGCCCGAGGCGCCCTTCGAGGTGATCATGGCGATGCCCAGAATGCCGAGCTCCTGCCAGATGGTCAGATGCGTGTTGGTTGCCTGCGCCAGGAACAACGTCGCCAGCGTCATGTAGATGTTGGTGCCGTCGAGATTGAAGCTGTACCCCGTCGGAATGACGAGGCCGACCACCGAGCGCGAGGCGCCGAGATGCTCCATCTTCTGGATCATCTGCGGCAGCACCGTCTCGGAGGAGGACGTGCCGAGCACGATCAGCAGCTCGTCCTTGATGTAGGCGATGAAGCGCAGGATCGAGAAGCCGGCGAGGCGAGCGATCGCACCTAGCACGACCAGCACGAACAGGATGCTGGTGAGATAGAACGTCCCGATCAGCGCCGCGAGGTTGAGCAGCGAGCCGAGGCCGTAGGCGCCGACGGTGAACGCCATCGCGCCGAAGGCGCCGATCGGCGCGACGCGCACGATGATGCGGATGATGCCGAAGAACATCTTCGCGGCCTTGTCGATCGCGTCCGCAATGGGCTCGCCGGCCTTGCCGAGGAAGGCGATGGCGAAGCCGGAGAGGATCGAGATCAGCAGCACCTGCAGGAGGTCGCCGCGCGCGATCGCGCCCAGATAGCTGTCGGGGATGATCGCCATCAGATGGGCGACGATGCCCTCTTCCTTGGCCTTGGTGACGTAGGTCGCGACCGATTTCGGGTCGATCGTTGCGGGATCGATGTTGAAGCCATGCCCGGGCTGGAGAATCTCCCCAACCAGCAGTCCGACCGCGAGCGCGACGGTCGAGACCGTCTCGAAATAGATCAGCGACTTCAGCCCGACCCGGCCGACGCGCTTGAGATCGCCCATCGAGGAGATGCCGTGCACCACGGTGCAGAAGATCACCGGCGCGATCATCATCTTGATCAGCGCGATGAAGCCGTCGCCGAGCGGCTTCAGGGCCTTGCCGAGATCAGGATAGAAATAGCCGATGAGCACGCCGAGCGCGATCGCGATCAGCACCTGGACGTAGAGGATCTTGTACCAGGGCTGGTGCCGGCGGTGAATGGCTGGCTGGATCGCGATTTGTGTCATGGAGTGTGCCCCGGAACGCATTGATCATGCATGATCTGAATCATGCATGACTTGCATCATGTGATGGCCGCCGCCGAAGCGACAATCACATTTTTGTCTGTTTGCACGAAGATCAATCGCGGAGCCACAAGCGCGCTTGTTGTCGATCGCAGCCACCACGGCGCCGGTGACGGCCGACGGCGGCAGGCTCTCGATGAGGCGGGCTCGCGACCGTTCCGATGATCGGAGTGCTTGCCGCAGCCCAGGCATGCAGCGCCGCCTGCCGGTCATCCTCGGTGCGATCGGCGGATGTCTCGGGTGCCTGGTGAACGGCCTCGCCTCGGCATGCCGATCGATTCCACCCAACTGCCGGCCACGCCGTGTCCAGGGATGCGTGCGGCGTATGCACAACCGGGTGGAACAAAACGCCGGTTCCATCCATGATGACGCATCTGGAGAGAACACATGCCGCAAACCGAACGTTCGACCTCATTTCCTTCGCGCCTCGTCGGTCAGTACGCCCTGGTGACCGGTGCATCGCAAGGCATCGGCCGCGCCGTCGCCGTCCGGCTCGCCCAGGAAGGCGCAACCGTCGCCATCAACTATTTCGAGAACGTGGAGCGGGCGGAGGAGACGCTCGCACTCGCACGGGCAGCTTCGCGCTCGCGCGGCCACGGCGAGCCCGATCATTGCATCGTCAAGGCCAATGTCGGCGATGAGCAGGACATTGCTGCGATGTTCGAGACGATCCTTTCTCGCTGGAAACGTCTCGATTGTCTTGTCAACAACGCCGGCTTCCAGAAGGAATCGCCGAGCGAGGCGCTCGACATCGAAACCTATCGGCGCATCATCGACGTCAATCTCAATGGCGCGGTGCTCTGCGCGCAGAAGGCGCTCGCTCACTTCGTCGCACGCGGCGGAGGCGGCAGCATCATCAATTGTTCGAGCGTCCACCAGATCATTCCAAAGCCAGGCTATCTCGCTTATTCGATCAGCAAGGGAGGCATGGCCAATCTGACGCGCACGCTGGCGCTGGAATTTGCCGGCCGGGGCATCCGCGTCAACGCGGTGGGGCCGGGCGCGATCGACACGCCGATCAATGCGGCCTGGACCGGCGATCCCGAAAAGCGCGGCGTCGTCACCAGCCATATTCCGCTGGGCCGCGTCGGCACGCCGGAAGAGATCGCCGCCGTGTTCGCCTTCCTCGCCTCGGAGGATGCGAGCTACATCACGGGGCAGACGATCTATGCCTGCGGGGGCCTGACGCTATTCCCCGAATTCCGTGAGAACTGGGCAAGCTGAACGTCAGCCTTGGACCGCGCGCATCGGCGGCCGCCAGTGCCCGCGGAAGAATCAGGATGGGTTGGGGGCTGCGGCGCCGTGTGCTATCGACCGTGGACGACGCGGCCGTTATTGGCAAGCGCCGACACAAGACGGGCTCGTGACCACAACCATCAACATCAATGCCTATAGCGACGCGCTCGTGGTTCTCGGCACCGCCGGCGTGGTGGTGCCGATCGTGCGCCGCTGGGGCATCAACCCCGTGCTGGGCTATCTCGGCGCCGGCGCCATTCTCGGTCCGCTCGGGCTTGGTTCGCTCGTTCAGAATCTCCCGTTCCTGTACTGGTTCACGGTGACGGACGCGCAGAATGTCGCGGGCATCGCCAATCTCGGCATCGTGTTTCTGCTATTCCTGATCGGGCTCGAGCTGTCTTTCCGGCGGCTCGTCACGATGCGGCGGCTGGTGTTCGGGCTTGGCGGCCTGCAAGTGCTGGCGACGTCCGCCATGATATTTGGCGCGGCGCTCCTCTGTGGGCAGAGCTCCGATACTTCCGTCATCATTGGCGCGAGCCTTGCGCTGTCCTCGACGGCCATCGTGCTCGAGCTTCTCTCCGCCGAGAGGCGACTTGCGACCACAGCCGGGCGCGCCAGCTTCTCGGTCTTGCTGGCCCAGGACCTCGCCGTGGTCCCCATTCTCGTGTTCGTCTCGGTACTCGGTGCAGGCGGCGGTGGCTCGGTCGTGACGCACATCTCCACTGCGATCCTGAAGGCGGTCGTGGCGGTCGCTTTTCTCATTCTGATCGGACGGCTGCTGATGCGTCCGCTGTTCCAGATGGTTGCGGGAACCCATTCGACCGAGTTGTTTGTTGCGGCGACCCTGTTCGTCATCGTCGGCGCAGGGCTTGCCGCACACCAAGCCGGCCTGTCGATGGCGCTCGGGGCATTCGTTGCAGGACTGATGCTGGCGGAAACGGAGTATGGAAAAGCCATCGAGGCCACCGTCGAGCCGTTCAAGGGCCTGCTTCTTGGCATCTTCTTCTTCACCGTCGGCATGGCCATCGACTTCCGCGTGTTCATGCGCGAGCCCGGTTGGCTGTTGGCTGCCGTTATCGGCATTCTCGCCGGCAAGGCGATCGTGCTGATCATTCTGGGCCGCCTCTTCAGGCTCTCATGGCCGGCGGCGATCGAGATCGGCTTCCTGCTGGGGCCCGTGGGCGAGTTCGCATTCGTCAGCATCGGCATGGCGGCGGCCGCCGGCCTGATCGAGCCTCGCGTGTCGAGCTTCGTCGTCGCCATCACCGCCGTGACGATGGCGCTGACGCCGCTCTTGGGCGCGCTCGGACGACGACTGGCCGCCAAGCTGGCTGACGAGCGCATCCTCGATCCCGAACTGACGGTTCAGCCGCCAAGTGACCGAACACAGGCCATCGTGGTCGGCTATGGCCGTGTTGGAAAAGTGGTCTGCTCGCTGCTTACCTCCCATGGCGTAGACTACATCGCGGTTGATCACGATCCGATCGGCGTGGCGCGCGACCGCCGCGACGGCCATAAGGTCTTCTTTGGCGACGCGACAGAACCGGGCTTTCTCGAAGCTTGCGGCCTGATGCAGACGACCGGTGTGATCATCACGATTCAGTCGCGAACGGCGATCGATGCCGTCGTCGGGCGGACCCGTGCGGTGCGGCCGGATGTGTTGATCGTCTCACGTGCGCGCGACGCTGATCACGCCCGTCACCTCTATGCAATCGGCGCAACCGACGCGGTGCCGGAAACCATCGAGGCAAGCCTGCAGCTTTCAGAAGCCGCGCTGGTCGGCCTCGGGGTCGCGGTCGGACATGCGATAGCCTCGGTGCACGAAAAGCGCGATGAGTTTCGGCGGACGCTGCAGCAAGCTGCCCACACGGCAGACCAGGACAAATCTCACCCATCGTCCATCGCAGGGCGTCCGTCCCGCCGACAGTGATCTGGAAAAGGCCGGTCTCGCGACCTACATCTGGTGCCATGTCAAACTCTCCGCTCCAGGATTTCGTCGGCCGGCACGAACGTCTGTTCGTGCTGACCGGCGCCGGCTGCAGCACCAATTCAGGCATTCCCGATTACCGCGACAGCCTGGGCAACTGGAAGCGGACCCAGCCGGTCAACTTCCAGGCCTTCATGTCGGACGAGCAGACGCGCCGGCGCTATTGGGCGCGCAGCCTGATCGGCTGGCGGCGGTTCGGCCTGGCGAGGCCGAACGATGCGCATCATGCGCTGGCCCGGCTCGAGGCGAACGGCAGGTGCGGGATGCTGCTGACCCAGAACGTCGATCGGCTGCATCAGTCGGCCGGCCACCGTCAGGTCATCGACCTGCACGGCCGGCTCGATCTGGTCCGCTGCATGGGCTGCGGCCGCAAGACGCCGCGCGACGAGTTTCAGCACGATCTTGGCCGCGCCAATGCGGCGTGGCTGACGCTCGATGCCGCGGATGCACCCGACGGCGACGCCGATCTGGAGCACGAGGATTTTTCCTCCTTCGAAGTGCCGCCATGCGAAGCCTGCGGCGGCATCCTCAAGCCCGACGTCGTGTTCTTCGGTGAGAACGTCCCGCGTGACATCGTCGCCACCGCGCAGGATCATCTGGCGCAAGCCGACGCCATGCTGATCGTCGGCTCCTCGCTCATGGTCTATTCCGGCTTCCGCTTCGTCCAGGCTGCGGCGCGCCGCAATATTCCGATCGCGGCGGTCAACCTCGGCCGCACCCGCGCCGACGATCTCCTGACGCTCAAGGTCGAGGAGCGCTGCGAGACGGCGCTTGCATTCCTGCTCTGATCATGCAGGCGGCGCACACGCCTTGCCTATTGCATAGGTGCCAAGCAGAATAGCCGGGCGCGGCATGCATCTCGTCGTCCATGGCATGGAAATTGCTGCGCTTTTGTCCCCAGTCCTGACGACCAGCACGGAGAATTTGGAATGCTTGAGGGAGCCGAGGTGCGGCTTGCCGTTGATATCGGTGGCACGTTCACCGACATCGTGCTGGACGTGGGGCAGGATCGCAAAACCCGCAAGGTGCTGACCACTCCGCAGCGCCCCGAGCAGGCCGTGCTGGACGGCATGCGCCTCATTCTTGCCGATGCACGTGCGCATATCAGCGACATCGACGTCTTCATTCATGGCACGACGCTCGCGACCAATGCCATCATCGAGCGCCGCGGGGCCAAGACCGCGTTGATCGCGACCGAGGGCTTCCGCGACGTGCTCGATATCGGCACCGAAAGCCGTTACGACCAATATGACCTCGGCATCGACAAGCCGAAGCCGCTGGCGCCGCGCAGCCTGCGCTTCACGGTGCCCGAGCGCATCGACGCCCACGGTGCCGTTCGTCTCCCGCTCGACGAAGCTTCGGTGCGCGCACTCGCGCAGAGATTGCGTGAGCTGAAGGTCGAGAGCGTCGCAATCGCGTTCCTGCACTCTTATGCCAATTCCGAGCATGAGCGCCGCGCGGCCGCGATCATCAGTGATGAAATGCCCGGCATTTCCGTGACTGTGTCGTCGGCAGTGTGTCCCGAGATCCGGGAATATGAGCGCACATCCACTGCGGTCGCCAACGCCTACGTGCAGCCGCTGATCGATGGCTATCTTGCCCGCATGGCCGATGCCTTGCAGGTCGAGCAGTTTCGCGGCGCCATTTATCTCGTGACCTCCGGCGGAGGCGTGACCTCGATCGAGACGGCGCGACGCTTTCCGGTGCGCCTCGTCGAATCCGGTCCCGCCGGCGGCGCGATCTTCGCGGCCCAGATCGCGGCGCGTCTCGGCGAGAGCAAGGTGCTCTCCTTCGACATGGGCGGCACCACCGCGAAAATCTGCCTGATCGAAAAGTATCAGCCCGAGACCTCGCGCGTGTTCGAGGTCGATCGCGCCGCGCGATTCCTCAAGGGCTCCGGCCTGCCGGTGCGCATTCCCGTCATCGAGATGGTCGAGATCGGCGCCGGCGGCGGTTCGATCGCGCATGTCGACGCGATGAAGCGCGTCACGGTCGGTCCCGAGAGCGCCTCCTCGGAGCCGGGGCCCGCCTGCTATGGCCGCGGCGGTCAGCGCCCGGCCGTGACGGATGCGGACGTCGCACTCGGCATGATCGATCCAGATGCGTTTGCGGCCGGCACGATCAAGCTCGACCCGGAGCTTTCGAAGCAGGCGCTGCTGCGGGACGTCGGCGAGCCGCTTGGCCTGTCCGCGGAAACCGCGGCCTATGCTGTCCACGAAGTCGTCTGCGAGAACATGGCGAGCGCGGCGCGCGTGCATGCCGTCGAGCGCGGGGAGATTATCGGCCAGCACACGCTGATCGCTTTCGGCGGTGCCGCGCCGCTGCATGCGGCCCGCGTCGCCGAGAAGATCGGCGTCTCGCGCGTGATCGTGCCGTCGAATGCCGGTGTCGGCTCTGCCGTCGGCTTCCTGGCGGCGCCCATTGCCTATGAACTGGTGCGCAGCCGTCATGTCCGGCTCGATGACTTCGACACCGAGGCCGTCTCTGACCTCTTGCAGGAGATGGTGACCGAAGCGCGTGCGCTGGTGGAGCCCGGTGCAGCCGGTGCGCCGGTGCGGGAGCGCCGCGCCGCCTTCATGCGCTATGTCGGCCAGGGCCACGAGATATCGGTCGAGCTGCCGAACCGGCGGCTGGCGACCGCCGATCTCGCCGGTCTGCGCCAGAAGTTCGAGGCGGATTATTCCGCGATGTTCGAACGGCCGATCCCGGGGGCTGCCATCGAGGTGTTGAGCTGGTCGGTGCTCGCCACCACCGAGGCGCGCAATCCGCCCACCGTCGCTTCCGTCGCACGCATGCCTGCGGCCAAGGCGTCCGGCAGCCGCAAGTTCTTCGACGGCCGCGCGGGCGAAGTAATCGAGATCCCGCTCTATCGCCGCGAGGACATGGCGCCGGGCGCGACGATTGCGGGTCCCGCCGTGATCGCGGAGGACGAAACCTCGACCTTCGTCTCCAACAGTTTTGATGCCCATATCGACGGTGCCGGCAGCATCGTCATGGAACGGAAGGCGGCCTGATCATGAGCAAGGCAAATGGCGCGAGCCTGATCGACCTTCAGATCATGTGGCACCGGCTGATCGCCGTGGTCGAGGAGCAGGCGCAGGTGCTGCTCCGCACCGCGTTCAGCCCGATCGTGCGCGAATGCGGCGACCTCTCGGCCGGCGTGTTCGACCTCGAGGGGCGCATGCTGGCGCAGGCGGTGACGGGCACGCCCGGCCACGTCAACTCGATGGCGGAATCGGTCAAGCATTTCATCGCTCACTTCCCGATCGAGACGATGAAGGAAGGCGACGCCTACATCACCAACGATCCCTGGATGGGCACCGGCCATCTCAACGACTTCGTCGTCACCACGCCGTGCTTCAAGGATGGCAAGCCGGTGGCGCTGTTCTCCTGCACCAGCCACCTCATGGATATCGGCGGCATCGGCTTCGGGCCCGACGCCACCGACGTGTTCATGGAGGGGCTCTACATCCCTATGCTGAAGCTGATCGACCAGGGCGTCGTCAACGAGACGCTGATGGCGATGATCCGCACCAATACGCGGCTGCCGATCGATACCGAGGGCGACACCTATTCGCTCGCCGGCTGCAACGACGTCGGCTGCGAGCGCCTGGTCGAGATGATGACCGAGTTCGGCATCGACACGCTGAACGAGCTCGGCGATTACATCTGCGACCGCTCGCGCGAGGCCGTGCTCGCCGAGATCGCCAAGCTGCCGAAGGGCAGCTGGCGCAATACCATGGTGGTCGACGGCTATGACGCGCCGGTGACGCTGGCTGCGACCCTCACTATCTCGGACCAAGGCATACACGTCGATTTCGACGGCACCTCCGCCGCCTCGAAGTTCGGCATCAACGTGCCCTTGTCCTACACCACCGCCTACACCGTGTTCGGTCTCGGCTGCGTCGTCGCCTCGCAGATCCCGAACAATGCCGGCTCGCTTTCGCCGTTGACGGTGTCGGCTCCCCCTGGCGCGATTCTCAATGCGCCGAAGCCGGCGCCGGTCGCCTCGCGCCACATCATCGGCCAGATGCTGCCCGACGTCGTGTTCGGCTGCCTGCGCCAGATCATTCCCGAACGCGTGCCTGCGGAAGGCACCTCGTGCCTGTGGAATCTCAACGTCCGCGGGCAGACGCGAAGCGGCGTCGGCGGCAATTACGGGTTCTCCATGGCGGTGACGTCCAATGGCGGCACAGGCGCGCGCTTCGGCAAGGACGGCCTGTCGGCGACCGCTTACCCAAGCGGCGTGCGCGGCACCCCCGTCGAGATTGCGGAGACGCAGACGCCTCTGATCTTCTGGCGCAAGGAGCTGCGTCCGGATTCCGGCGGGGCAGGGCGCACCCGCGGCGGCCTCGGCCAGATCATCGAAGTCGGCAGCGGCGTCGATGCGCCGTTCGACATTCTCGCTGCGTTCGACCGCATCGATCATCCGCCGCGCGGCCGTGATGGCGGCCGGGACGGCGAGGCCGGCTATGTCGGTCTCAAGTCCGGAAAGAAGCTGCGGGGGAAGGGCTTTCAACAGGTGCCGCCGGAAGACCGGTTGGTGGTGCTGACACCGGGCGGCGCGGGCATCGGCGATCCCGCCAAGCGCGAGCGCACGGCGATCAATGACGACGTCGAAAGCGGACTCGTGTCCGCCGACAAGGCGGTCGCAGTTTACGGGTACTCGCGGTGACGCCTCAGGCGTCATGCGCGTAGCAAACGGAGGGGTGCAATGATCACGCGACGGAACTTCACCGCGGGCGCAGCGACGCTGCTCGCCGCCGGCCACATCTCCACCCGCGCGCGGGCGGCGACGGTAAGCTGGGACATGTCGACGGTGTGGCCTGACGGCAATTTCCACACCCAGAACGCCTTTGCCTTCGCCGAGGAGGTGAAGAAGCAGAGCGGCGGCTCGGTCAACATCACCGTGAAGGCGGGTGGTCAGCTCGGCTTCAAGGGCCCCGAGCACTTGCGCGCCGTGCGCGACGGCCTGGTTCCGCTCGCCGACGTCCTCAACATCCAGCAGGTCGGCGACGAGCCGTTCATGGGCGTCGAGAGCATTCCCTTCCTCTGCGGCTCGGTGGACGAGCTCAAGGTGCTGCACAAATATGTGCGGCCCGAATATGAGAAGATCGCCGCGCGCAACAACCAGAAGATCCTCTACATCGTGCCGTGGCCGACGCAGTATCTGCATCTGAAGGCGAAGGTCGCCGACGTCGAGGGCCTGAAGAACATCAAGATCCGCGTGCCCGACAAGAACGCCGTCGAGATGCTCAATGCGATCGGCATGGCGGCGGTGATGATCCCCTGGGGCGAGACGATTCCCGCGCTCGCTTCCGGCGCCGTGGCCGGCGTCTCCACCTCGTCGGTGTCGGGCGTCGATGGCAAGTTCTGGGAATTCCTGAAATACGTCTACCCGACCAACCACGTCTGGTCGTCGCAGATGCTCACCGTCAATCTCGATTCCTGGAAGGCTCTCTCCGGCGATCAACAGAAGCTGGTTGCGGATATCGCGGCGAAGATGGAGCCGGGCTTCTGGGCCAACTCGCTCAAGGCCGACGTCGACAGCCTCAACCGCCTGAAGGAAGGCGGCATGGAGGTGGTGCCGGTTTCACAAGCCATGATGACGGACATCCGGGCCAAGACTGCGCCACAGCTCGATGCCTTCCTCAAGCGCGTGCCGGCGGCCGACAAGCCGGTGCGGGCCTATCTCGCTGAAATGAAGCGTAGCTGAGGATGATGTCGTGGTGAGCATCTCGCCCGAAGCTCCGCAGAGCCTGAATGCAGCGGCGCCGGCGCCGCTGCGCATCCTGCTCGACGGAATCGATCGCCTCGGCCGGCTCGACGGCTGGATCGGCGGCTTCTGTCTCTTGATGTTGACGCTGCTGATGCTGTGCGAGGTCGCAACCCGCTTCCTGTCGAACTTCCTGCCGTTCTTTCCGCCCAGCATCTCGATCGCGTGGGAATACTCTTCCTATCTGATGGCGGCGTCCTTCACTTTCGGCGCCGCCATGACGCTACGTGTCGGCGGCCATATCCGCGTCGTGCTGCTCCTGAAGAACGCACCCGTGCCGGTGCAGCGCGCGCTCGAGATTTTCTCGGCGGCGGCCGGCTTCGCCTTCATGGCGTTTCTGACCTCGGCCATGGCGAAATTCGCCTGGGCCGCGTTCGTGCGCGGCCAGGTCTCCACCTCGAGCGACACCCCGCTGTGGCTTCCGGAAGCCGTCGTCACTTTCGGCATGCTGCTGCTCACGCTCCAGTTTCTCGCACGCGCGGTCCAGGCCGCGCTCGGCCTGCCGCTGGAGGATCATCGCATGAAGGCCTCGCCCGTCGAATGATCGCTTTGCTCGCTCACGGATCCAAGATCGCATGACCATCGAAGTCGTCGCCCTGTTCGCGATCTTGTTTGCGCTGCTGGCCTGCGGCGTCTGGATCGGCCTGACGCTTGCGCTCACTGCGACGCTGCTGCTCGCGATGTTCCGCTCGATCCCGCTCGACAAGCTGCTGCCTCAATATGCCTGGAACATCCTGACCACGCAGGAGCTGCTCGCGCTGCCGCTGTTCATCCTGATGGGCGAGCTCTTGTTTCGCACCCGCCTGTCGCGCTCGCTGTTCCAGGGACTGGCGCCCTGGGCCGGGCTGCTGCCCGGCCGCCTGCTGCATGTCAACGTGATCGGCTGCACTATCTTCGCGGCGATCTCGGGCTCGTCGGCCGCGACCACGCAGGTGATCGGCCGCATGTCGCTCAACGAGCTCCTGCGCCGCGGCTATTCCCGCGACATCGCCATCGGCTCGCTCGCCGGCGCCGGCACGCTCGGCTTCCTGATTCCGCCGTCCAACATCATGATTATCTACGGCGTGCTCGGCGACGTCTCGATCCTGAAGCTGTTCACGGCCGGCGTGCTGCCGGGATTTTTGCTGGCTGCTACCTTCATGGCCTGGGTGATGCTGCACACGAGCCTCAGGCCCGCGATGGTACCTGAGACGGAAGCCAAGCTCTCGCAGGTGCCATGGAGCGAACGCTTCGCCGCTCTGAAGGACCTCGCCCCGGCGCTGTTCCTGATCGCCTGCGTGCTCGGCTCGATGTATGGCGGCCTCGCGACGCCGTCGGAAGCTGCCGCCGTCGGCGTGCTCGGCGCGGCGCTCGTGGCGTGGGCGCAAGGGGCGATGTCGCAGCAGGTGGTGCGCGACGTGCTGATCGGCTCGGTCGTCACCTGCTCGATGATCGCGCTGATCGTGCTCGGCGCTTCGATCCTCGGCAATGCCGCAGCCTTCCTCGGCATCCCGCAGGCGGTGGCCGCCTTCGTCAAGGGGCTCGGCCTGTCGCCGTTCATGCTGATTGTGACGCTGATCGTCTTCTATCTCGTTCTCGGCTGCTTTCTCGACGGCTTCTCGATGATCGTGATGACGCTGCCGATCGTGCTGCCGATCGTCAAGGGCGCCGGCTTCGACGAGGTCTGGTTCGGCGTCTTCCTCGTGCTCGCCGTCGAGATGGCGCAGATCACGCCGCCCGTCGGCTTCAACCTGTTCGTGATCCAGGGGCTGACCGACGACGGTCTCGGCTACATCGCCCGCGTGACGATGCCGTACCTCATGATCATGATCGGCTTCGTGCTGCTGCTGACGCTGTGGCCCGGCATCGTCACGATACTGCCGAAAGTGCTTTACGGATAAGCCACGTCGCTCCGGGATTGGCAGATCGAGGTCGAAACGGTCAGTGCCGCTGCCGTTTCAATTCGCTCCGTGCGTCAAAGTCGTCTCCTGCGCGCGTTCCGTGTTTGCACGCCCTGTGATCCGTCGTAAGCTGCAGCGGCAAGCAGAAGTACAACAGCAATCACACCGGTGAACGTGGCTCCTTCGGCGCTATCCGCCGAGAGAGGGGATGTCTGTTGGCGACTCGGTCCGATGGAGGACGATCGACGCGTACTGAACTGCAAATGCCCCCTCGCGGCCGCGCTCACGAAACGCAATCAACAAACGCTAGAGCGGGAGGAAGTGCAAATGAGAAAGCAGTGGCTCAGCTTGGCCTTGCCTGCCGTCGTCGTTGCGACTCTTGCAGCATCGGCGGCGTCGGCCCAGGCCGTGGATACGGCCCGCATCGAGGCCGGCGGCCAGAACGACTGGCTCACCTATCACGGCTCGTACAAGTCCCACCACTACAGCCCGATCGCGCAGATCAACACGAACAACGTCGCCAATCTCGGCGTGGCCTGGATGCATATCCCCGGGCGATCGACGCGCGGTCTGCAGTCCATGCCACTCGTGGCTGACGGGGTGCTTTATTATTCGGGCTCTTACAGCCGCGTCTTTGCGCTGAACGGCGCGAGCGGCGAGGTCATCTGGTCGTTCTTTCCGGAGCTGGACGAGGCGCTCATCAGCCGGCAAACCCACTCTCCCTACAACCGCGGCGTAGCTCTCGGCGAAGGCAAGGTCTTCGTCGGCACGATGGATGGGCGTGTCTTCGGGCTGGATGCGAAGACGGGAAAGGTCCTCTGGGAGACCAAGCTGATCGACTCGCAGAAGCTCACGGTCGGCTTTACCGGCGCGCCGCTCTACGCGAAGGGAAGCGTGATCATCGGCGCGCAAGGTGGCGAATGGCCGGGCCGCGGCCCGATCTTCTCTCTCGATGCCACGACGGGAAAGAAGAAGTGGGAATTCCTGACGGTCGCGGGCACCGAAGAGGCCATGAAGACCTGGGGCAACGAGTCCTGGCGCACCGGCGGCGGCGGCGGCTGGATGCCGGGCACCTACGATTCCGAGACCAACACCATCCTGTGGGGCACCGCGAACCCTGCGCCGCTCTACGATTGGTCGGGCGCCGACTACAAGACGCAAGGTGCGCGCCCCGGCGACAATCTTTATACGACTTCGGTGATCGGCCTCGATATCGATACCGGCAAGCTGAAATTCTATCATCAGGAACTGCCGCACGACGCCTGGGACTTTGACAGCTCCGTCGGCGAGTTCGTGATGCTTGAGCGCGACGGTCAGAAATACGTGGTTCATCCGAACAAGGGCGGCTTCGTCTTCGTCTACGACCGCAATCTGAAGGTGAAGAACGTCTGGCGGCTGGTCGAGAACATCAACTTCGTCAAGGATATCGACCCCAAGACCGGCGCGCTGATCGGCCGCCGCGATTTCTCGGTCGGGAAAGTCACTGAACCGCCTCTGTGTCCGTTCATCGGCGGCGGCATCAGCTGGAACGCCGGCTCGTATAGCCCGAAGACCGGCCTCTACTACAAGATCGGCCAGGAATGGTGCATGACGCTGGACATCCAGAAGACGACACCGGTCACGACGCCGCAGGTCCAGCTCAATATCGGCGCCGATTTCAAGATGACACCTCCTCCCGGCGGCGAGATCTATGGCCATCTCGACGCGCGTGATCCCATAACGGGAGCGAAGAAATGGGAGGTCCGCTATCCCGAGCCACCGCTTGGAAGCGTGCTGTCGACGGCGGGCAATCTGGTCTTTGTGCCGGATTCCCGCGGTGTCCTTCACGCCTATGATGCCGAAACCGGAGCCGAGCTGTGGAAGCACAACAACGGCACCGGTCACCAGGGCGGCATCGTCAGCTACTCCGTCGGCGGCAAGCAATATATCGCCGTGACCGCGGGCTTCGGCGGCATGCTGGCTGACGAGTATGCGCCGAACTTCGGCGGCGTCTACAAGAGCATGCCGCGTGACGACGGCGCGCTCGTCGTCTTCAGCCTGAAATAGTTGCCGCAAACGATCTGGGGGAGCGGGTGCAAGCCCGCTCCTTGCCGATCGCAACGGCCACCTGCTTCAGGAATGGAGTGGACGTGTTGAAGCTGCATTTGAGAACAGTTCCGGTGGGCGCCTCGCTGCTGTGCGCTGCAATTGCTCAAGCACAACCCGCGGCGCCTGCGCCCGAGAATGCGCCGTTCGAGGTCGAGCAGGTGTTCGCGGGGACTTGCGGGTTTTGTCACTCCGACGGCGGCCGGGCCGCCGGCAAGGGGCCGCAACTGATGAATTCGCCGCGCGACGACGACTTCCTTCGCAATCGCATCAAGCTCGGCAAGCAGGGCGCGATGCCGGCGTTCGATGGCGCTTTCACCGACGCGCAGATCGACCTGATCGTCAAATACATCCGCGCCTTGAAACCACGCGAAGGCTGAACCAGACGCGCGATGCGTCCAGATGAGGGTGTGCAATGAAGGCGATCGTGCTGGTCATTATCGCTGCCGCCATCGGGCTGCCGGGACCGGCGCAGGCGCGAACCCTGGACGCCATCCGTGCGAGCGGCGTGATCGGGCTGTGCGCGCATCCCAACTCGCTTCCCTTTGCCCGCAAGAGCGGCGAGCCGCCCGGCTTTCAGGTCGAGCTGGGACAGGTGATGGCCCGCGAGCTCGGTGTGGCGCTGAGGCTCGACTGGATCATCACGCAGTACCAGATGCGCAGCGCCGGCTGTGACATTCTTCTGGACGTCATCGCCGACCGCGAGGCGCAGGGCGAAACACGTTTGAGGATTTCGAACCCATATTATCGCACGGGCGTCGCGCTCGCGGTGCCGTCATCCAGCCCGCTCACCTCGTTCAAGAGTCTCAACGAAAAGACCAAGGTGGGAGTGCAGGTCGGATCGATCGCCGCCATGATCATCGGCCAACGGCGCGTGCCCCTGTCGACGTTCGGCTTCGAGAGCGACAGCCTGGAGGCCGTGTCGAACCGCGAGATCGACGCCGCCGCGGTGACGCCTACTGCGGCCGGCTATTTCAATCTGACGCATCCGGACAATCCACTCCGGATCCTGGATCGTGATGAGAGCGTGGCCGATCTCAACTGGAACGTCGCCGTCGGCATGATCCGCCCGGACGATGCGTTGCGCGAGGCCATCGACCGGGCCCTGGAACGGCTGCGGAGCGACGGCACGATCGACCGGATCTACCGCCGCTATGGCATCGTGCTGCAGGCGCCGAAATAGTCGAGCTGCACTCCGGAACGGCTTTCGTTGAATCGATTGCAGCGGCTTGTTCACCTCTCCCGCAAGCGGGAGAGGGAGCGCACCTCCGTCGTTGCAGCGATCAAGCCTCATGTCATCGTGCTTTACGCCGCGGCCTTCTTCCGCGCGAGCTCGGCCTTGTACAACTCGAACTCCTCCGCGATCGCCCTGGCGATCGACGGGCGCTGCCGCAGGCGCTCGTAATAGGCCTTCACGTTCGGCCATTTCGCAAGCTCGATCGGCGGCGTCGCCATGGTCCAGTTGATGACCGTGGCGAGATAGGCGTCGGCCACGCTGAAATGGTCGAGCAGGAACTCGCGTCCCTTTAGATAATTGTCGAGATAGTCGAGCCGCGACAAGTTCTTCTCCAGCGCATAGGCCTTCGTCTCCTGCGGCGCCTTGCGGTCGAGCAAGGGGAGGAAGAGACCCTTGTGCAGCTCGGTGCCGATGAAGCACAGCCATTGATGCAAGCGCGTGCGGTCGATGCCCTGCGCGGCGCCGAGGCCGGATTGCTGGAAACGGTCCGCGACATATTGCAGGATCGCGGCGTTCTCGGTCAGCACCACGCCCTCGTCGGTACGTAGCGTCGGCACCAGGCCGATCGGATTGATGGCGCGGAAGTCGGAGCCGTCGCTCAGCACGGTCTTGGTCGGCGGATCGACTTCGAGATAGTTCGCCTCGGCGCCGGCTTCATAGAGCGCAACGCGTGTCGCCATGGAGCAGGCGAGCGGTGAGAAATAGACATCCATCTGTAGCCTCCTTGGGCAATTCTCTGGAAGTTTCGCTCAACCTGGCCAGATTGATTTTTGTACTGTCTTGCATAATATGTCCACGGTCAAGGATTAATTTGCGGAATGGTACAAAAATCGAAGCTGCCAACTGCTGCCGGTCAGCCCAAGCGCCGCGGCCGTCCGCGCGCCTACGAGCCCGATGTCGCGCTCGGCAAGGCGCTCGACCTGTTCCGAAGGCAGGGCTTTGCCGCGACCTCGCTCGACGATCTCAGCGAGGCCACCGGCATGAATCGCCCGAGCCTCTACGGCGCCTTCGGCGACAAGCGCGAGCTCTACATCAAGAGCTACCAGCGCTACCGTGAGGAAGCGCGGGCCTCCATGGCCGCGATCTTTCGCGAGGAAATGCCGCTGCGCCAACGCCTGGAGCGAATCTTCGCCTCCGCGCTGAACATCTATCTCTCCGGCGAAGCCGGCCCGCGTGGCTGTTTCACGGTGGTGACGGCGGCGTCCGAGGCGGTGAGCGATCCCGAGATCCGCGCCATGGTGCTCGACGGACTCACCGAACTCGACAAGGCTTTTGCCGGTTGCTTCCGCCGAGCCAAGGAGAAGGGTGAGTTGCCGGAGAGCGCCGATCCGGCCGTGCTGGCGCAGCTCGCATCAGCTGCCGTGCACTCCATCGCCGTCCGTTCGCGCGCCCGCGTTCCGCGCAAGGAGCTGGAGGCGATCGTGAAGGGCGCGATCGATATGATGGTCGGCGCGAAAGCGTAGGCTGCCTCCGCAGGCAGGCGGAGACACCGAGCCTGAAGCGCCAGCGCTGGCGAAATCCAGGGGCTTAGTAGCCCCTTGCCCGATCCACCACATTCTCCAGCGCTCCGCCGGCCTCGAACCGTCCGATCTGCTCGGCGACATAGGCCGAGATCGCGTCCGCGTCGGTGTCGGCGGCATTGTGCGGCGTCAACACCACCTTGGGGTGGGTCCAGAAGCGGCTGTCCGCCGGCTGCGGCTCCTGCACGAAGACGTCGAGCGAGGCGGCGCCCAGCGTACCGTCGTCGAGGCAGGCCAGGATATCGGCTTCGTTCTGAAGGCCGCCGCGGCCGGCATTGATCAGCACGGGCGCGCCGAGCGGGCTGTTGCGGTTGAGCTTTGTGAAGACGTCGCGGTTGAGGATGCCGTTTGTGTCAGGCGTCAGCGGCAGCAGGCAGACCAGGATGTCGGTCGTGCGCAGGAAGGCATCGATCTGCGCAGTGCCGTGGAAGCACGCGACGCCGTCGATCGTCCGCGGGCTGCGGCTCCAGCCGGCGACGCGGAAGCCGAGCCGCAGCAGCACATCGGCTGCATCGGCCCCCAGCGTGCCCAATCCCATGACGCCGACGGTGATCGCGCTCGCCGGCCATTGATATTTCGGCTCCCAGCGTTTCTCGCGCTGCGATTGCCTGAGGTAAAGCTCCTGGCGGTGGTGCATCAGCACGTGCAGCACGACATATTCGGTCATGCGATTGGTGAGATCGGGCACGGCGACGCGCACCAGCGGCACGTCGGGCAGGCTCTTGTCCGCCATCAGCGCGTCGACGCCGGCGCCGAGATTGAAGATCGCGCGGAGATTGGGAAACGCGCCGAGATCGCCCGGCACCGGCTTCCACACGGCGGCATAGTGCACCTCCGCCGGGTCGAGCCCGGCGTCCGGCAGCAGCACCACGCGACGGTCCCCGCAGACCGCTTCGAACCGGGCCTTCCAGCGCTCCGGCAGCCAGTTCTGCTGCGTGCTGTTGATCAGGACGGCCAGTGTACCCAGGGTCATTCGAAGTGCCTCGTCGGTTCCGTTTGAGAAGGCCCTCCTTGGCACGATCTGCCGGATTTTTCTTGCAAATTTTTTCCGCAGCCATGTCGGCGCGGGGCATATTGGCGCGTCTTTGAAACAGACGAGGAAAGTGTCGCCCATGCTTTACGCCATTCTTTGCTATCACGACGAGGATTTCGTCGGCTCCTGGACCAAGGAGCAGGACGAGGCCGTGATGAAGAAGCTCGCCGTGGTGCAGGAGAAGCTCACCAGGCAGGGCCGGCTCGGACCGGTGGCGCGGCTGTTGCCGACGACCGCGGCGGCGACCCTGCGCAAGGAGGACCCGCCTCTGGTGCTCGACGGTCCCTATGCCGAGACCAAGGAGCAGCTGCTCGGCTTCTACATCGTCGACTGCAAGAACCTCGACGATGCGCTCGACGTCGCGCGCGAGCTGGGCTCTGCCAATCCCGGCGGCGCCTACGAGGTGCGTCCCGTGGGTGTGTTCCGGCCCGGAGGAAATCTGACGTGAGCGAGGCCGACACCGCCTGGATCGAGACTGCGCTGACCTCGGCGCGACCCCAGGCGGTGGGCGCGCTGCTGCGCTATTTCCGCGATCTCGACACCGCAGAGGAGGCCTTTCAGAATGCCTGCCTGCGCGCGCTCAAGTCATGGCCGCAGAACGGGCCGCCGCGCGATCCCGCAGCCTGGCTGATCATGGTCGGCCGCAACGTCGCGATCGACGAGGTGCGCCGCGCCCGCAAGCAGCAGCCGCTGCCGGATGACGACCAGGCCATCTCCGATCTCGATGATGCCGAGGGGGCGGTGGCCGAGCGGCTCGACGGGTCGCACTATCGCGACGACATCCTGCGGCTGATGTTCATCTGCTGCCATCCTCAGCTGCCGGCGACGCAGCAGATCGCGCTGGCGTTGCGCATCGTCTCAGGCCTCACCGTGAAGCAGATCGCACGCGCCTTCCTGGTCTCGGAAGCCGCGATGGAGCAGCGCATCACACGGGCCAAGGCAAAGGTCGCCGACGCGGGCGTGCCCTTCGAGGCGCCCGGCGCGGTCGAGCGTTCCGAGCGGCTCGCCGGCGTTGCTGCCATGATCTACCTGATCTTCAACGAAGGCTATTCGGCGAGTGGAGACACTGCGGAGATCAGGAAGCCGCTGTGCGAGGAGGCGATCCGGCTGGCGCGGCTGCTGCTGCGGCTGTTTCCGAGCGAGCCCGAGATTATGGGCTTGACGGCGCTGATCCTGTTGCAGCACGCCCGCAGCGCCGCGCGCTTTGCCGAGGACGGATCGCTGATCCTGCTGGACGATCAGGATCGTTCGCTGTGGAACGGCACCATGATCGCGGAAGGCCTCGCGCTGATCGACAAGGCGATGCGCCACCACCGCAGCGGTCCTTATCAGATCCAGGCCGCAATCGCCGCGCTGCATGCGCGCGCAGCGACCCCGGAGGAGACCGATTGGACGCAGATCGATCTGCTCTATGGCGCTCTGGAAGTGGTGCAGCCGTCACCGGTGGTGACGCTCAATCGCGCGGTCGCGGTTTCAAAGGTGCGCGGGCCGCAGGCTGCGCTCGATCTTATCGAACCGCTGGCGCCGAAGCTTTCCAACTATTTCCATTTCTACGGCGTGCGCGGCGCCTTCCTGATGCAGCTCGGCCGCAACGACGAGGCCCGCGTCGCCTTCGACCGCGCCATCGCGCTCGCCAACACCTCGGCCGAAGCCGCCCACATCCGCATGCATCTCGATCGCCTGATCCGGGACAGCCAGCCGAAGAAGGCCAATGGCGGCGCCAGGCAGGGCGCGAAGGCGAAGTAGGCCCGTCTGCTTCCACGTCGTCATGCCCGGGCTTGTCCCGGGTACCCACGGTCTTTCCCTCCGCGCCAAGAACGTGGATGGCCGGGACAGGCCCGGCCATGACGTGGGGTGGGCAATGCGCCAAAGAATTTCTGTTCCATTGTCGGCCGAGGCCTTCCCCGTACGTCCTAGGCTCCGAATCCCGGAGAGTCATTCATGCTGAAAGCCATTGCCGTCATCGCCATCGTCCTCGCGGCCGGAATTGCGGCCGTGCTCGTCTTCGCCGTCACCAAGCCCGACACGTTCCGCGTCGAGCGCAGTCTCTCCGTGAAAGCTCCGGCCGACGCGATCTATCCGCTGGTTGCTGATTTCCATCGCTGGACCGCCTGGTCGCCCTATGAGGAGCGCGATCCCGCCATGAAGCGCACGTTCGGCGGAACCGCGGCGGGAGAGGGGGCGACCTACGCCTGGGACGGCAACAACAATGTCGGTGCGGGCCACATGGAGATCCTGGAGGCGAACGGGCCCTCCAAGCTCCGCATCAAGCTCGATTTCGAGCGGCCGTTCGAAGGGCATAACACCGCCGAATTCACCTTTGTGCCGCAAGGCGATGCCACTCTGGTCACGTGGGCGATGTACGGTCCGGCCCCGTTCCTGTCCAAGGTCATGCAAGTGTTCGTCAACATGGACAACATGATCGGCAAGGATTTCGAGGCAGGTCTCGCCGGCCTGAAGAAACTCACCGAGAAGCAATAGACCTCACTGCAAGCGAAGAGGAGCGAAACGATGCTTAATCCCTATCTGTTCTATCAGGACACTTGCGAAGCGGCGTTCAACTATTACGCCAAGGTTCTCGGCGGCAAGATCGATGCGATGATGCGGTCATTGGACGCGCCGCCGGACGTGCCGGCCGCTCCCGGCCGTGAGAAGATGATCATGCATGCACGGATGTCGCTGCCCGACGGCAGCGTGCTGATGGCCTCCGACGCGCCGGCCGAGCACTTTCACAAGCCACAGGGCTTTTCGATCTCGCTCACAGTCAAGGATCCCGCAGACGGCGAGCGCAAGTTCAACGCGCTCGCCGACGGCGGCTCGGTCACCATGCCCTTCAGCAAGACGTTCTGGGCCAAGGGCTTTGGCATGTGCGTCGACAAGTTCGGCATTCCCTGGATGGTGAACTGCCCGGCGGAGGGGATGTGACGGGCGCGATCGCGCCTACGATCCGTTGAGTTGCGATCCCCTCTCTCCAATGCTGCGGGAGAGGGGACACGCATGGATTCCTTACGTCACGCACCAATCGGCCGCTTGTTCTCTCACCGGATTGATCCGGTGACGTTCTCGCTCGGCGGCGACGACTCCACGCAGCGAGGGCAGATCAGGAGCTTGGTGCCGAGCCGTCTGTCGTTCTCCGCCTGTATTTCGTCATGGACCACCCACCACGCCTGGGAATAGGGCTGCAAGGTGCCGAGCACGCGTTCCCGCTCCTGATTGGGATCCGGTGCCGGGGGCACGGGATTTGCCACGCGCCGCTTCGCGACGTGAGGACGGTTCGGATCCTTGCCAAGACCATCCCACGCGATGGGGCGACGTTCCTGCGCTGAAGCGCCTGCGCAAGCAATCAGCGCTGTGCAAAAACTGAGCAGGATGAAGCTGTATCGAATCATGCCGGGGCCTTTGCTGCGTAAGCGACGCGCAATCCGCGTGAAAAACTTCGCGTCACGTCAATCTAATGGAACTCAACGCAAACGGACCAGCCGGCATGGCCAATACGAATCAGAATTTCACATCACTTTGCGCGCGGAGTGAGGCCGCTTCGTGAAGCCGACTGCACCGCACAATAATTGGCGCAATATTGGGCTGTGATCTGCACAACAGAATCGCTAACTTTGCTTCATAAAATCTAAAAAGCAGGGCGGGGCGACTTGGAAGGGGAGCGACCGATGGCGGCGGCGCTGCAGATCAACTTTGCTCTTTGGGGAATGGTCATTTGCGTGAGCATGAAGCTCGCGCCGGTGGTCCAGACTTTGTTTTAAAGCATGATCCGGAGAAGTGCGCAGCGGTTTTCCGAAAAGATCATGCTTAAACAACAATCTAAAGCGCGACAACGATTCATTCTAATCGCATCGCGCTTCAGATCGCGTACTCTCTGACGACACCGTGCTGCGGCTTTCGACGATGGTCGTCGGTGCCGGTCGCAGGTGATCGCGAGACTATGAACGACGACTTCGTCACCGACATCGCGGATAGATCGCGGCGAGGTCGCGCCCCTTCAACAGCAGCAGCCGTGAGCTCAGGCCGCCTCGGCGGCTGATCCAGTCGCGCACCGGGCCGGGATAGGCGGCGAGCACTGCGACCGATGCTTCCGGCTCGGCATAGAAGCGCCCGCGCCGGTCCACCGAGCGCGCGGCGTGGAAGCCCAGCACCGCGCGCTTGGTGACGCAGATGCGCTCGCCCGGCACGATGCTCAGCACCAGCGTGCAGGCGGACAGGCAGGGACCGTCGATCACGACGCGTTCGCCGCTCTCGCGCACTTTCTCAAACAGATCGAGGAACGGCCCGACCTGTCCACCCGGCGACTGGATGATGCGGATCTCGGCCGCCGCGGGCGTGACGCCGAGCAGCGCGGATGCAAGCATCAGGGCTTTGAGGCAGGTGATACGTCGCATGAAGCTCTCCACCAACTCGCTCTTGCAGGGTGGGCAAAGCGTAGCGTGCCCACCATTGTCGCCTCATATCTGGAGAAGTGGTGGGCACGGCGCTTGCGCGCCTTTGCCCACCCTACACGGCCTACCCGTTGCGCCGCTGGCCGCGCAGCGTTGGCAGGCCGATACCCGCCGCATCGAAGCCGCCATCAACGGCCAAAATTTGTCCGGTGATGTAGCTCGCGCTCGCCGAGCACAGGAAATAGATTGCTTCCGCGAGCTCCTCCTCCAGGCCGTAGCGGTTGAGCGGAATGGCGTCGTGATAGTCGGCGCGGATCTCCTTGGTGTGAACCTGCTTCGCCATCGCGGTGTCGACCGGTCCCGGCGCGACCGCGTTGACACGGATATTGAGGGAGGCGAGCTCGACCGCGAGCTGCTTGGTGAGGTGCGCAAGGCCCGCCTTGCTGGTGCCGTAGGCCGAGCGCAGCGTCGAGGCGCGCACCGCCGAGATCGAGGTGATGTTGACGACGGCGCCGCCATTGCCGTCGCGCATCAGGGGCACCGCCGCCTTGGTGCAGAGGAACGGTCCGGTAAGGTTGACCTCGAGCACGCGGCGCCAGTCAGCGTCGGACGTCTCCATCAGCGGCGCGAACACCGCGATGCCGGCATTGTTGACGAGGGCATCCAACCGGCCGAACCGCCGCTCGATCGTCGTCATTGCAGCACTGACCGCGGCCGCGTCCGAAACGTCGCAGGTCAGCGCCAGCGTCGCCTCGCTCTTGCCGATTTCGGCGACCGCTCGGCCGAGCAGTTCGCCCTCGATGTCGAGCAGCGCCACGCGCCAGCCCTCGGCCAGGAATTTCTTCGCGGTCGCAAGCCCGATGCCGCGTGCGGCTCCGGTAACGAGGGCGACTTTTTGCAGGGCTTGCGGCATTGGCTGATCTGTCCTGTGTCGGGAGGGACGCGAGAGCGCCGGCCCCTTTTACTTCGCTTTGGTTCCGGCACGAAAGGGCCCGCGCCGTGCCTATCGAGCCCGACTGGGCCCCGAATACCCCTGCCGCAGTCGCGCTTGCGCGCCTCCAGATAATTCCTCTCCCGCTGTCGGCTCGGCAGAAGGTCGTTCGTCCTAGAGGGGAGCGCGGGCCAGCTGTTTCCGCCCGCGGGACAGATGGGAATGACTGAGAGCAGCGAGGAGGTTCCATGCGGTTCATGATGCTGATGATCCCGCTCGGTTACGAGGCGGCACCGCCGGACGTTCAACTCGATCCCGAGCGTGTCGCGGCGATGATGCGCTACAACGAGGCGCTGAAGGATGCCGGCGTGCTGATCACGCTCGACGGCCTGCATCCGCCATCGATGGGGGCGCGCGTCTCGTTTGCGACCGGCAAGCCCATGGTCACCGAAGGCCCCTTCGCTGAAGCCAAGGAAGTGCTGGGCGGTTATTGGATGATCGAGGCCGCCTCGCGCGAGGAAGCGATCGCCTGGGCGAAGAAGTGCCCGGCCTCGGCCAACGAAATCATCGAGATTCGGCAGGTGCAGGAGGTGGCCGACTATTCGCCTGAAGTGCAGGAGGTCGTGGCCGGGTTTGGCGACCTCAAGAAGTAGACGACAGCCGCGACCGTTTTCCGATCAAACCAACCAGAGGAGATATCCATGAGCGCCGAACACAGATTTCTCGCCGTCTATCTCGGCAGCACGACCGGTACCAAGATGGCGGCCTGGCGCGCCCTGCCGGAGACCGAACGGAAGGCTAGGGAGCAGGAGGGCATGGCTGCCTGGCACGGCTGGGTCGAGAAGCACAAGTCCGTCATCGTCGAGATCGGCGGCCCGCTCGGCAAGACCCGCAGGATCGACGCGAGCGGCGTCACGGAGGTCAGCAATGCGCTGACCGGCTTCACGGTGGTACGCGCCGCCTCGCAGGAGGAAGCTGCCAAACTGTTCGAGAACCATCCGCATTTTGCGATCTTTCCGGGCGAGGCGATCGAAGTGATGCCCGTTCTGCCCATTCCGCAGATGTAGCTTCGGTGCGAGCCCGTTCCGGGCTCGATGCCGACGCACCGGCCCGGCATGGCCGTGGAAGTACGGGGTTAATCCTGCTTCATCGCCGCTAGTGACCTTCACGCCCGGCTCATGTAAAGGTCGTTCACATGAGCTGGCGCAAGGAGCAGCGCCGCGCCGAGCGCGGCTATCACCACGGCAATCTGAAGGAAGCCTTGTTGCAGGCCGCTCTCGGGCTGATCGCCGAGAAGGGGGCGGCCGGCTTCACCTTCGCCGATGCCGCGCGCATGGCCGGCGTCAGCGCGGCGGCGCCCTATCGGCATTTCCGCGACCGCGACGAGCTGCTGTCCTCGATCGCCCAGCGCGGTTTCGAGCAGTTCGAGGCGCGCCTGTCGGCGGCCTGGGACGACGGGCGGCCCGACACGGTCACCGCCTTCGAGCGTGTCGGCAAGGCCTATCTCGCCTTCGCCCGCGAGGAGCCTGCCTTCTACAACGCGATGTTCGAATCGGGCGTGCCGGTCGATGCCAATGCCGCACTTCAGGCCGCCAGCGAACGCGCCTTCAACATCATTCGAGCCGCCGCCGAGCGGCTCGCGGCGCTGACGCCGCCCGGCACGCCCCGCCCGCCGGCGATGATGATGGCGCTGCACATCTGGTCGATGGCGCATGGCGTGGCCTCGCTGTTTTCCCGCGGCGATGCTGCGCGACGCAAGCTGCCGATGTCGCCGGACGAGCTGCTGGAGGCCGAAGTGCTGATCTATCTGCGCGGCCTCGGCTTCCCGATCGACCGCCGTCCGGCCACGAAGGGGGCCGAGCCGCCGCCGGTGCCGCCGGAGGCTTCCTCCGGTTCGGGTGTGCCGCCGGGCGGCCCCTGGGGCAAGCCGAAATAAAATTGCGCAAATAATTCCGCGGGCCTGTCAGGCGCTCGGCTTGACAAAATCGCGGGATGGTTTAGCTATGTAAATGTTATTTACATTCACAACGGCGCAGGTGCCGTGATGGAGATGGGAAATGGCCTACACCGCTGATGTCAATCGATGGCGCGGCCCTTCGGACCAATACCAACAGTACGAGCGTCCCCGCATGCTGGATACGCCCTGGCATCCCGGCTGGATCGCCGTGACCATTCTCGGCTTCATCATCTGGTGGCCGATCGGACTTGCCCTTCTCTTTTTCACACTCGGGAGCAGAAGAATGTCGTGCTGGAGTCACCAGGATCGCTGGCAGAACAAGATGGAGCGGATGCAGTACAGAATGGATCGCATGCGCGACCGCATGGAGCGCCGCGGCTTCGGCTTTGGCTTCGGCCCGCCGTCCTCCGGCAACCGCGCCTTCGACGAATATCGCACCGAGACGCTGCAGCGCCTCGAGGAAGAGCAGCGCGAGTTCAAGGATTTCCTGACCCGTCTGCGTCACGCCAAGGACAAGGAAGAGTTCGACCAGTTCATGGCGCAG
Organism: Bradyrhizobium sp. CCBAU 51765; assembly: GCF_015291725.1. GTDB lineage: Bacteria > Pseudomonadota > Alphaproteobacteria > Rhizobiales > Xanthobacteraceae > Bradyrhizobium > Bradyrhizobium liaoningense. Next base: position 7,517,508 of record NZ_CP030038.1, on the reverse strand, counting down.
CACAAGACGCGTCCGACCCCGCCGCCCACCGACCAGCAGCAGGGCTGACATCCAAGCCTGACGCCTCTCAAAGCCTTCAGGCGCATGCCCCCAAAGTCCTGATGGCCCCGAGCCGCCCGCCTGCGCAACCCGCAGGCGGGCGGTTCGGCTTCGGCGTGTTCGCGCTAGCGCGAGAGGCCGGATACCCGCGCGCGAGCGGACGCGCATCCCGTGGACAGCGCTGGCGCCTAGATCCGGACCGCCTATATTCGCCGTCACAGATGCACGCGGATCGGAGGCGACAATGCCGGAAGCTGCGATAGACGCGAGCGACGACCTCTGGCCGGCGATCCGCCGCGAGGCCCAGCGTGCGGCAGCTGCCGATCCCTTATTCGGCAAGGCGCTGGCCGGCGCCGTCCTCGCCCATGACGATTTTGCCGCGGCTCTGGCCGATCTGATCGGGCGGCGGCTCGGCAGCCGCGCCGAACGCGCGCGCTTCACATCCTTTTCCCGCGACGCCTTTCGCGACGAGCCGGACCTGATCGAAGCTGCCGGCAGGGACCTCGCGGCCATCGCGCGCCGCGACCCCGCTGTCATCGACCTGCTGCCACCATTGCTGCACTACAAGGGTTACATCGCGCTGCAAGCCTGGCGCGTCTCGAACTGGCTCTGGCGTCATGACCGTCGCGACGCGGCGCTGCTGTTTCAGAACGAGGCGTCGAACCTGCTCCAGGTCAGCATTCATCCCGCTGCCAGCATCGGATCCGCCGTCTATCTGGACCACGCCACCGGCATCGTGATCGGCGCCAACGTCGTCATCGGCGCCGACGTCACCATTCTCCAGAACGTCAGCATCGGCCGCAGCAGCGAACTGCCGGCGCGCTCGCCGCGCATCGGCCGCGGCGTCTACATCGGCGCGGGCGCGAGCATCCTCGGCGACATCAGCATCGGCGATCTTGCAAAAATCGGCGCCGGCACTGTCGTGACGGGCGACGTCCCCGCCGGCTGCACGGCGGTCGGCAATCCTGCGCGACTGACCAACTGCCCCGAGACGGTCCCGGCCGTCTGACGCGCCCTCGCTTAGAGCATGCGTTCCCACCGCTCTCGCACGTTCGCTTTGACGCGTTCTCGGCGCACGTTGACGTGAATCAAGCCGCGCGCATCGCGAACGCGATGTAGTTCGCCAGGCAGAGGCGAGGAGCATGACGATGGCGAACGCAAGGATACTCGTGGTCTATTATTCCCGGACCGGCACGACGCGCAAAGTTGCTCAATCCCTGTCGGCTGCGCTGTCCTGTGACAGTGAGGAAATCACCGAGGCTGGTAGCCGCAAGGGGATATTCGGTTATTTGCGCTCGGCCGTGGAAGCGCGACGGCAGATCCCATCGCGCATCGCCGCCACCGTCAGGGATCCATCTCTCTACGATCTCGTTGTGATCGGAACCCCGGTCTGGGCTTGGTCGCTGTCTTCGCCCGTTCGTGCCTACCTGCTCGCAAACCGGTCGAAACTCCCTGCGGTGGCGTTCTTCTGCACGCTTGGCGGGGCCGGCAGCGATCAGGTCTTCGGCCAGATGCGGGAGCTCGTCGGCAAGCAGCCCCTTGATTGTCTTTCCGTCACTGCGCGCGAGGTGGCATCGGCGAACGACGCACCGCGGCTCGCCACGTTCGTCGAGGCCCTACAGCGGGCCATTGCCAACGGGCGCAGCAGTGCAGCGACGAACGCGGCCTGAGCGGAGTTCGAAACCCGGTTCCGGGACCGCGGGGGTCTTGTCCTCGATTTCCCAACCAGATGCCGCCGCCCTGGGCTGCCGGGGCCAAATCCCTGGTCTGCCAGCCTTTCCGGCAGCCAAATTTGCTGCCGGTAACCGCGCATTAACCAACGCCGGGCTCTGGTAATTGCGGACAGTCGCGTCCAAAGCCGTGTCGAGGCCCATAGTTTTGACATCTTGGCGGGGAATGCAGACGGCCGGCTTTGGACGAGCCCTGCACCCCAGAAAGAACAAGGCTTTGAGCGGACTTGCCGGCCGCGCCGGCTCTAGCGCGGCTGTTGGGGAACACCGGCAGCGATTTGCTGGCCGAAGGACATTAGGTAACGATCGCCTTGAGAGGATACTGCTTATGAATCCGGCCGACGTGGCTCAGTCAGCCCTTCCGGTTGCCGCCTCCGCCGACGTGTCGCTGATTGCGCTGTTTTGGCAGGCTCACTGGATCGTGAAAGCGGTGATGCTGGGACTTCTGTCCTGCTCCGTCTGGGTCTGGGCGATCGCCATCGACAAGATCTTTCTTTACGCGCGCACCCGGCGCTCGATGGACCGGTTCGAGCAGGCGTTCTGGTCCGGCGAGTCGATCGAGGAGCTCTATCGCACGCTGTCGGCCAAGCCGACGCATTCGATGGCAGCCTGCTTCGTGGCGGCGATGCGCGAGTGGAAGCGCTCGTTCGAAAGCCATGCGCGCTCGGTCGCCGGCCTGCAGATGCGCATCGACAAGGTGATGAACGTCTCGATCGCGCGCGAGGTCGAACGGCTGGAACGGCGCCTGCTGGTGCTGGCGACCGTCGGCTCCGCCGGCCCCTTCGTCGGCCTGTTCGGCACGGTCTGGGGCATCATGTCGAGCTTCCAGTCGATCGCGGCGTCGAAAAATACCTCTCTGGCGGTTGTTGCCCCCGGTATCGCGGAAGCGCTGTTTGCGACCGCCGTCGGCCTTATCGCCGCCATTCCTGCCACTATTTTCTACAATAAGTTCACGTCCGAGGTGAACCGGCAGGCCCAGCGGCTGGAGGGCTTCGCTGATGAATTTTCCGCCATCCTGTCGCGTCAGATCGACGAGCGGGGCTGAAGGACGGCATGTATGGAGCGTTTTCGAGCGAAGTGGATACCGGTTCGCGTGAAGAAAACGCGTCAAGACAAGAATCCAGAGCCCCGTTCGGATTTCATCGGAACGGAATTGGCTCTACTGTGAAGGGCAATTTGGGCACTCGATCATGGCGATGAACGTTGCGAGCTCATCCGGAGGCGGCGGGCGCCGCGGCCGGCGCAAGCCCGTCGTGGCCGAAATCAACGTCACGCCGATGGTCGACGTGATGCTGGTGCTGCTCATCATCTTCATGGTGTCGGCGCCGATGTTGACGGTCGGCGTGCCGCTCGACCTTCCCCAGACCCAGGCCAAGAGCCTCGAGAACAACGACCAGAAGCCGATCCAGATGTCGGTCGACATCAAGGGCAAGGTCTTCATCAATGATGCCGAGATCGCGCTGAGCGAGCTGGTGCCGAAGCTCAAGGCGATCACGGATGCGCGGGGCGGGCTCGAGGAACGCATCTACCTGCGCGCCGACAAGAAGGCCGATTACGGGACGGTGGCCAAGGTCATGGGCCTGCTGTCCGGCGCCGGATTCAAGAAGCTCGCCCTCGTCACCGAAGCGGATCAGGGGTAAGCGGTGAAGGTGAACGTCGACAAGACACTCGTTGCGTCGATTGCCCTCCATGTCCTCGTGCTTGGATGGGGCCTCGTCACCTTTAGCAGCAGGGCCTATGTGGCGCCGGAGGAGTCGCTTCCGGTCGACATCATCTCCTCCGATCAGCTCGCGAAGATGATGGCGGGGCAGAAGACCGGCAAGAAGGAAGAGCCGAAGCCCAAGGTCGAGAAGATCGCGGAAGCCAAGCCCGAGGAAGACGCCGTCGGCAAGGTCACCGAGAAGAAAGAGCTGATCAAGACCAACTCGACGCCCGAGCCGCCGCCGAAACCCGTCGAGAAGCCGGTCGAGAAGAAGCCCGAGCCGCCGAAGCCCGTGGCCGAGGCGAAGCCGAAGGAAGAGCCTAAGCCGCAGGAAAAGAAGCCTGATCCGGCCAAGGAAGATCCGATCGCCGAGCTGCAGAAGAAGCTGGACACCAAGAAGCCGCCGCCGAAGCCCGTGGAGCAGAAGGTCGCGGCAGTGCAGCCGCAGCAGCAACCGAAACCCAAGGAGCGCACCTTCGACCCCGCGCAGATCCAGCGCGATCTCGACAAGCGCGCCACGACCCGCCACGAGCTGACTGGATCGGCGCTGAATGCGTCGGCGTCGCTGGGAGCGGCGACCGGGACGGCCGCCAACAACGTCGCGACCTGGCGCGGCGCGTTCATGACGGCGGTCAGGCGCTGCTTCAACCCGACTTATAACGGCCAGGATCAGGATCAGTACGCCGCGGATATCGATATTCCCATGAAGATCGACGGAACGCTGGCGTCGGAGCCGATCATCGTTGAGGTGAGGGGACCTTCACGAACGATCGCTCAGGCCATTGCCGAGAGCGCCAAGCGCGCCATCGTGCAATGTCAGGCCTATGCATTCTTGCCGAAGCAGCAATATGAAAGCTGGAAGAAGATCGAGACGACCTTCACCCTGCGTGACGCGCTCTGATATCCCAACAAAAGAATTATGCGATGAATGACGTCCGATCGATAACCCGCCGCCGCTTCGTCACTCTGACCGGATCGACACTCGCGATGCTCGGGGGCGGAAGCGCCTTCGGCCAGCGAATTGGAATCCCCTCGAATGAATTCCAGCCGATCCCGATCGCGATCAGCAACTTCGTGCCGGGCTCGCCCTCCGACGGCGACGTCGGCAACGGCGTCACGCAGGTCATCACCAACAATCTGAAGCGCTCCGGCCTGTTCGCGCCGATCGACCAGGCCGCCTTCATCGAGCGCATCAGCAACATTGACGTCGCGCCGCAATTCCAGAACTGGAAGACCCTCAACGCGCAGGCGCTCGTCACCGGCCGCATGACGCGGCAGCCGGACGGCCGCCTCAAGGCCGAATTCCGTCTGTGGGACGTCATCTCCGGCCAGCAACTCGCCGGCCAGCAATATTTCACCTCGCCGGAATATTGGCGCCGCATCGCCCACATCATCTCCGACCAGATCTACGAGCGCATGACCGGCGAGAAGGGCTATTTCGACAGCCGCGTCGTGTTCGTGGACGAGACCGGGCCGAAGGAGCGCCGCGTCAAGCGGCTCGCGATCATGGACCAGGACGGCGCCAATGTGCGCTATCTGACCCGAGGCTCCGACCTCGTGCTGACGCCGCGCTTCTCGCCGAACTCGCAAGAGATCACCTATATGGAGTTCGGCCAGGGTGATCCGAAGGTCTATCTCTACAACATAGAGACCGGCCAGCGCGAGATCGTCGGCAACTTCCCCGGCATGACCTTTGCGCCGCGCTTCTCGCCGGACGGCCAGCGCGTCATCATGAGCCTGCAGCAGGGCGGCAATTCCAACCTGTTCGTGATGGATCTGCGCTCGCGCTCGACCACGCGTCTCACCGACACGCCGGCGATCGACACTTCGCCGTCCTATTCGCCCGATGGCAGCCGCATCTGCTTCGAGTCCGATCGCGGCGGTAGGTCGCAGATCTACGTGATGAATGCGGGCGGGGGACAGGCGCAGCGCATCTCCTTCTCCAAGGACGACACCAACGCCACCTATTCGACGCCGGTGTGGTCGCCGAAGGGCGACTACATCGCCTTCACCAGGCAGGGCGGCGGGCAGTTCGCGATCGGCGTCATGAAGCCGGACGGCTCCGGCGAGCGGCTGCTCACCTCCGGCTTCCACAACGAGGGCCCGACCTTCTCGCCGAACGGCCGCGTGCTGATGTTCTTCCGCGATCCCGGCGGCAACGGCGGGCCCTCGCTGTACTCGGTCGACATCTCCGGCCGCAACGAGCTCAAGGTGCCGACGCCGGGCTTTGCCTCGGACCCCGCATGGTCGCCGCTGCTGTCCTCGACGTCGGGCTGACAGGAGCGCAGCTAAAACATCGCGTGTTCAGACGCGCGATGTTTTCGAAAAAAAGCGCCGATTTTTTCGAGTTCGCAGCGCACGGCAAGACTTCCTTCACCTTGTGCCCGGCAAGGCTTGCCTAGCTGCTTGATATCTAAGCGAAAATCGGTTCGCTATTGCCGAAAAACAACTCGGCTTTAACGATGTTCCCTCAGAAAGGCTTCATCTCAGTTGGGTTAGAACTACGCGCCCAACCAGGACGCGCGTACACACCAACATGCAGTTCGCTAGCCAGAGCGGAGAGCAGGAGGAACAGGCCTCGCCGACGATTTCGGCGGCGCTGACCGATTCGCTGTTCGAGGCGCCCGGCACGGTGCTTACCGGCATAGTGTTCTCGGCGTTCTCGGCCTCCTTGACGGCGCTCAAGACGGGACAGACGCTGCTTTGGCTATTTGTCCCGCTGCTCATTCTTGCGGGAGCCATACGCGCCTTCGATTTGAGCCGGTACCAGGCCACAAAATCGGTTCTGAGCGCAGAGCAAGCGGCGCGTTGGCAGCAGCGCTACCAGATCGGAGCGCTCATCCAGGCCGCGGCCATCGGTCTATGGTGTTCCACGACCCTGCTGAGCAATGAGGACGCCATCGCTCACATGATTGCCCTCTCGGTCACCACGGGAATCGTGGCGGGAGGAGCGGGGAGAGCTTACGGACGGCAGTGGATATTTCGTCTGCAAGCCACCTTGATATTCGGCCCGGCCGTGATCGCGCTGGCGCTGCACGCCACGCCTTACTACATGGCGATGTCGGTCGTGTGCGCCGCGTTCCTCTTCTCGGTCATGCGGCTCTCCGGCAACCTGCACAGGATATTCTTGCGCGCCGTTGTCGCGCGCGAGCGCGAGGCCGCGCTCGCCGGCCAGTTCGACACGGCCCTCAACAACATGCCGCACGGGCTCTGCATGTTTCGCATCGACGGCCAGCTCGCGGTGATGAACCACCGCTTTGGCGCGATGATGAATCTGCCCGACAATCTCACCCAGACCAGCACGACTGCGCGCGATATCATCGCCGCATGCGTCGAAGCGGGATCGATTTCGGCCGCCAGCGGCGAGGCCATCATCTCCGACATCGAGACCGCGCAGGCGAACGAAATCATCACCGCCGATCCCGATTCGCAAAGGAATCGTTCGCTGTCATGGACCGTCCAGCCGATGGCTGATGGCGGTGCGGTTTTGCTGCTCGAGGACATCACGGAGCGCCGCAACGCCGAGGCCAGGATCAGCCATCTGGCCCGCTACGACGATCTCACGGCGCTGCCGAACCGTGTCAATTTTCGGGACGAGATCGAGCGCTTGCTCGCAGTCGCGCGCCATTCGGAGCGTCTGTCGGCCCTGCTCTTCGTCGACCTTGACCAGTTCAAGCAAGTCAACGATACGCTGGGTCATCCCTGCGGCGATCAGCTTCTGTGTGCGGTCGCCAACCGCCTGCGCGAGATGCTGCGCCCCGAGGATTTCGTCGCCCGCTTCGGCGGTGACGAGTTCGTCGTCTTCCAGCAGAACATCTCTTCGCCCGAGGACGCGGCGGCGCTTGCCCGCCGTATCGTCGAACGGCTGAGCGAGCGCTATCGTATCGAGAATCATCTGGTCGAGATCGGTGCCAGCGTCGGCATCGCGCTGACCTTCCCGGGCGAGATCAGCGCCGATACGCTGCTCAAGAATGCCGACATGGCATTGTACCGAGCCAAGGCCGACGGCCGCGGCACCTTCTGCTTCTTCCGCGACGAGATGGCGGCGACCGTCGAGGCCCGTCGCATCCTCGAGCTCGACCTGCGCAAGGCGCTCTCCAACGAGGAATTCGAGCTGTTCTACCAGCCATTGGTCAATCTGAAGTCCGGCAAGATCACCACCTGCGAGGCGCTGCTGCGCTGGAATCATCCGGTGCGCGGCACGGTCTCGCCGGTCGACATCATCCCGGTCGCCGAGGACATGGGCCTGATCGTCGATCTCGGGCGCTGGATCCTGCGCCGCGCCTGCATGGAATGCATGAAGTGGCCGGACGGCGTCAGCGTTGCCGTCAATTTCTCGCCGCAGCAATTCCACCAGCGCGACGTCCTGAGCGAAATCCGCTACGCGCTCGAAGTGTCGGGCCTGCCGGCACATCGACTGGAAATCGAGATCACCGAGTCCTCGCTGCTGCGCAACACCCAGCTCACCCACGACATCCTGTCGCAACTGCGCGCGCTCGGCGTGCGTATCTCGCTCGATGATTTCGGCACCGGCTATTCCAGCCTCAGCTACCTGCACAATTTCCCGATGCAGAAAGTGAAGATCGACCGCTCCTTCCTCGAAGGCATCGATACCGACCGGCCGCTGACGCTGCTGCGCGGCGTCGCGCGGCTGTCCGCCGACCTCGGCATGGCCGTCGTGGTCGAAGGTATCGAGACCAACGAACAGCTCGAGCTGATCAGCGCCGACGGCACCGTGACCGAAGGGCAGGGTTACCTGTTCAGCCGGCCGGTTCCGGCGGTGCGCGTCCGCCAATTGCTCAATGCCTCGCATGGCCGTCGTATGCCTGACGACCAGCTCGCCATCGCGTCGTCGCGATCGGCCTGATCCTTCGTCGCGGCTCTTTCATTGCAATAGGCTCCCGCCAGCTCCGTAATATTGCGGGCCCCAAAAGGTTAACCCTAACAATTCTAAGTCTTTGCAATTTCGTTAAGGAACCATTAATCTGCTACTACTCGCGGAAGTTGCTTTGAGTTTAGAGGTAGCAGATGAAGTCCGGAGCCGAACCGAGCGCGGCGCTCCTTCCACGCGGCGCCGCGTTGTTTGACCGCATCGATTACCGACTCATCGAAACTCCCGAGGACAAGGACAACCTGTACTTGATGCGCTACCGCGCCTATTTGCAGGCCGGACTGATCCCGCCCTCAGAGTCGCAGCGGGTGACGGACCGTTTCGACGACGCGCCCAACGTCTGGAATTTCGGCGTCTACGTCGACGACGAGCTCTGCAGTTCCGTTCGCATCCACGTCCTGACGTCCGAATGCCGGATGTCCTACACCACGGAGGTGTTCGGCGACGTCCTGCATCCTCGGCTGGACCGGGGCGAGGTCTTTGTCGATCCATGTCGATTCGTTGCCGATCCCGAAATGCAACAGCGGTTCCCCGAACTGCCCTATCTGACTGTCCGGCTTCCCTTCGTTGCCTGCGAGCATTTCAATGCGGATGTCGGGCTCTCGATGGTACGGACCGATCATCAGGCGTTCTACCGCCGCGTGTTCCTGTCCGAGACTCTTACCGAGCCGCGTTCATTTCCCGGCTGGCCGACGAAGAAGGCCGTGCTGATGGCCTCGGATTATCCCAAGGTCCGGGAAAAGATCCTGACGCGTTTCCCGATCATGCGCTCCAGTGCGTTTGAGCGGCGCATGCTGTTTACACGCAGCATCCCGCGCCAGGCTGCCACGCGGCCGGCGCTGCTGACCACGCCGCGGAACCGGGATGTGGCGGCTCCGGCAGTCGGTTCGGCCTACTAGGGCGGTCCCCCCTCGATTCAGCCCAAAATTCCTGCAGAAGCCGGCGCTTTTGCCGGCCGTCGCGGCTTGCCTTCACCCTCGCGCCACATTTACAAATCATTAACCATGACGGTTGCTTTTCGCTGACTGGGGGCATTTGAGCGGCTGAGGCAAGGTTCCGTCAAGGTTGACGGAACGTTCGCTTAACCAACCCCCTGTAGACCGGACAGCAGTGGACTAACGTGAGCGTGGAGGCTCCGGAATGAAACATCCTATGCGTATCCTCCAGGGATTGAAGCTGGCCGCGGTGCTTGCCGTCGCACTGTCGATGGGCGCCTGCGCCAACAAGAATGCCGCGACGGATGCGATGGCCAATGCGGCGACGCCCGGCAGCCAGCAGGATTTCGTCGTCAACGTGGGTGACCGCGTGTTCTTCGAAAGCGACCAGACCGATCTGACCCCGCAGGCGATCGTGACCCTGGAGAAGCAGGCGCAGTGGCTCCAGACCTATCCGCGCTACAGCTTCACCATCGAAGGTCATGCCGACGAGCGCGGCACCCGCGAATACAACATCGCGCTCGGCGCCCGGAGAGCCCAGTCGGTGCGCTCGTTCCTCGCCTCGCGCGGTATCGATCCGAACCGCATGCGCACGATCTCCTACGGCAAGGAACGGCCGGTCGCCGTCTGTAACGACATCTCCTGCTGGTCGCAGAACCGGCGCGCCGTCACCGTCTTGAACGCGAGTTCCTGACGCTTCAGTCAGCCGCCGTTCAGCTTCGGAAATGGACTATGCCGGCGCCCTCTCGGGCGCCGGTTTCGTTTCAGCATTCTGTGACAGAAACCGCTTTGTAGCAGTCACATTTTTGGCGTACTCCACTTCAATGTGGGCGCGTCGAATGTTCCGTCGCAGGCCATTTCGCTTTTGTCGTCAGGGCAAGATGTCATCCAGAATTAAGGTCTTTACCGGCACCGTGGCGACCGCCGCGCTGCTCTCTTTGTGCTCGCCCGCATTTGCGCAACCGGTCTTCGCGCAGTCGGATGATGCCGACCCCGAGATGCGGATCGAGCGGCTGGAGAACCAGTTGCGCCAGCTCACCGGCCAGAACGAAGAGCTGCAATATCGCAATCGCCAGCTCGAGGAGCGGCTGCGGGCGCTCGAAGGCGGTGCGCAGGCCGCGCCCGGCCAGGCACCGAACGTTGCGGCGATGCCGCCCGCTCAAATCGCACCAACCCAGGTCACGCCGGGTTATCGCCAGCAGCAGCCGGCCGCGCAGCCGAATTACGAGCAGCCGCAGATCGCCGCCCCTGCGCCGATCATTCAGGAGCAGCCGGCACCCGGCGCGCCCGGCACGCGCCGCCGCGGCGATGCGTTCGATCCGAACCAGAACCCGAACGCGCCAGGCGCGCCGCGCGCGCTCGGCGGCGGGCAGCAGCCGCTGCCGGCGGGAGCCGGTGCCGGCGGCCGCAACCCGGGCGAGCCGCTCGACCTCGCCAACACCAGCCCCCGCTATCAGCAAGGCGTGCCGCCAGCCGCACAGCCCGGCTATCCGCCGGCCCAATCCGGCTATCCCGCGCCGGCCGCCGGCGGCGCTGGCCTGACCACCCTGCCGCCCTCGGCGACGCCGCGCGACGAGTTCGACCTCGGCATCGGCTACATGCAGCGCAAGGACTATGCGCTTGCCGAGCAGACCATGAAGAATTTTGCGCAGAAATTTCCGAGCGACCCGCTGGTCGGGGACGCGCAATACTGGCTCGGCGAGAGCTACTTTCAGCGCCAGCAATACCGCGACTCCGCGGAAGCCTTCCTCGCCGTCACTACCAAATACGAGAAATCGGCCAAGGCGCCGGATGCGCTGCTGCGGCTCGGGCAGTCGCTCGCCGCGCTGAAGGAGAAGGAGGCCGCCTGCGCCGCCTTCGGCGAGGTCGGCCGCAAATATCCGCGCGCCTCCGCCGGCGTCAAAGCGGCGGTGGATCGCGAGCAGAAGCGGGTGAAGTGCTGAGGCCCGGCGTTTCTGTCCTGACAACGCGGGTGGTGCTGCGCTAAACATCGCGATCATCCGCTGATGATGCTGGGGCGGGTCATGTCAGACGACGATTCTCCGATCTCGGCGCGCGAGGCGAAGCGGCTCTTCGCCGGCCTGAGAGCTGCGCCGGCGCTGGTGCTCGCGGTCTCGGGCGGGCCCGACTCGGTCGCGCTGATGTGGCTTGCGGCGCGCTGGCGGCGCAGCCTCGCGCGCGGTCCGCTGCTCACCGTCGTCACGATTGATCACGGCTTGCGGCGAGAGGCGGCGCGCGAGGCGCGCGAGGTCAAGCGGCTTGCGGCCGGGCTCGGGCTGCCGCACCGGACCCTGCGCTGGCGCGGCACAAAGCCGAAGGCGGGGGTGCCTGCGGCAGCGCGCGAGGCCCGTTACCGTCTGCTCGCCGACGCCGCGCGGGCCGCGGGCGCGAGCCATGTGCTGACGGCCCACACCCGCGACGACCAGGCCGAGACGCTATTGATGCGCCTCTTCCGCGGCAGCGGACTTGCCGGGCTGTCGGCCATGGCGCCCCTCAGCGAGCGCGACGGAATCGTGCTGGCGCGTCCGCTGCTCGATGTTCCGAAGTCGCAGCTGATCGCGACCTTGAGGCGGGCGAAGGTCGGCTTTGCCGAGGACCCCACCAACCGGGACACCGCCTTCACCCGGCCGCGGCTGCGCGCGCTGCTGCCGCTGCTCGCGGCCGAGGGCGGCGATGCGCGCAACCTGGCGCGGCTCGCGGCAAGGCTGGCGCGGGCCAATGCGGCGGTCGAGGTGCTGGCCGACGGCGCCGAGCGCTTCCTCCATTTGCGGGATCGCGGCGTTGCGCCGCAGGCGGGGGGCCGAAGCTTCGAGGCCTCGGCCTTTGCTGCGCTGCCGGAGGAGGTCCGGCTGCGGCTCCTGCTGCGGGCGATCAACGCGCTCGGACATGAAGGCCCGGCGGAACTCGGCAAGGTCGAAACCCTGATGTCCGCACTGGACCAGGCGGTGGCCGCAGGTCTCCGCGCCCGCGCGACCGGCCGGCCGGTCCTGAAGCAGACCCTCGCGGGAGCCTTGATCAGCCTTGCCGGCGGGCGTATCCACATCGCGCCGGCACCGGCCCGGCGGCGCACCGGGAGATGAGCACGAATAAGGGCGGATCATGGCACCGGCCGTTTCGCATCCGCGCCGTCAGGCCACCTTAACCAGGCCGGAAAACCCCCGATCGGGCGCCATTATTTCCGCGGGAATCGCGCTAAGATGGGATAAATAGTCCCATCTCGTTCCCTTGGCAGCGACCGGGGCGGCACCTAAATTGTATCCGTCTAACGATGAGGATTCCTTGGGATTTCCTCGCATTGACCAAAGCCACTGCCCAAGGATCAGGGTTGCGATCCGCGCGACCACGAAGGAAGATCAATGAACGCCAATCTGCGCAATTTCGCCCTCTGGGTCATCATTGTCTTGCTGCTGTTGGCGTTGTTCACGCTGTTTCAGAATCCGGGTCAGCGGGCCTCCTCGCAGGACATCGCCTTCTCCCAGCTCCTGAGCGAGGTTGACCGCGGCAATGTGCGCGACGTCGTGATCCAGGGGCCTGATATCCATGGCACCTTCACCAACGGCTCGAGCTTCCAGACCTACGCCCCGAACGATCCGACGCTGGTGAAGCGTCTCTACGACAGCAAGGTGCAGATCACCGCGAAGCCGCCGGGCGACAACGTGCCCTGGTTCGTCTCGCTGCTGGTCTCCTGGCTGCCCTTCATCGCGCTGATCGGCGTGTGGATCTTCCTGTCGCGGCAGATGCAGGGCGGTGCCGGCAAGGCGATGGGCTTTGGCAAGTCGCGCGCCAAGATGCTCACCGAAGCGCATGGCCGCGTCACCTTCGAGGACGTCGCCGGCGTGGACGAAGCCAAGCAGGACCTGCAGGAGATCGTCGAGTTCCTGCGCGACCCCGGCAAATTCCAGCGCCTCGGCGGTCGCATTCCGCGCGGCGTGCTGCTGGTCGGCCCTCCCGGCACCGGTAAGACCCTGATCGCGCGTGCGGTGGCGGGCGAAGCCAACGTGCCGTTCTTCACCATTTCCGGTTCGGACTTCGTCGAAATGTTCGTCGGCGTCGGCGCGAGCCGCGTCCGCGACATGTTCGAGCAGGCCAAGAAGAACGCGCCTTGCATCATCTTCATCGACGAAATCGATGCCGTTGGTCGTCACCGCGGCGCCGGCCTCGGCGGCGGCAATGACGAGCGCGAGCAGACGCTGAACCAGCTGCTGGTCGAGATGGACGGCTTCGAGGCCAACGAGGGCGTGATCCTGATCGCGGCGACCAACCGCCCCGACGTGCTCGATCCCGCGCTGCTGCGTCCGGGCCGCTTCGACCGCCAGGTCGTGGTGCCCAATCCGGACGTCGTCGGCCGCGAGCAGATCCTCAAGGTTCACGTTCGCAAGGTGCCGCTGGCCCCCGATATCAACCTCAAGACCATCGCGCGCGGCACCCCGGGCTTCTCCGGCGCCGACCTGATGAACCTCGTCAACGAGGCTGCGCTCACCGCCGCCCGCCGCAACAAGCGGATGGTGACCCAGGCCGAGTTCGAGGAGGCCAAGGATAAGGTGATGATGGGCGCCGAGCGCAAGTCGCTCGTCATGACCGAGGAAGAGAAGCTGCTGACGGCCTATCACGAGGGCGGCCACGCCATCGTCGGCCTCAACGTGCCCGCGACCGATCCGATCCACAAGGCGACCATCATTCCGCGCGGCCGTGCGCTGGGCATGGTCATGCAGCTCCCGGAGCGCGACAAGCTGTCGATGTCCCTGGAGCAGATGACCTCGCGCCTTGCCATCATGATGGGCGGCCGCGTCGCCGAGGAACTGATCTTCGGCCGCGAGAAGGTGACCTCGGGTGCCGCCTCCGACATCGAGCAGGCCACGCGTCTTGCCCGCATGATGGTGACGCGCTGGGGCCTGTCGGAAGAGCTCGGCACCGTCTCCTATGGCGAGAACCAGGACGAGGTCTTCCTGGGCATGTCGGTGTCGCGCACGCAGAACGCCTCCGAGGCGACCGTCCAGAAGATCGATTCCGAGATCAAGCGTCTGGTCGAGGAGGGTTATCAGGAAGCGACCCGCATCCTCACCGAGAAGCGCGCCGACCTCGAAGCGCTCGCCAAGGGACTGCTCGAATTCGAGACGCTGACCGGCGACGAGATCGTCGACCTGCTCAAGGGCAAGAAGCCGAACCGCGAATCCGTGCTCGAGCCCACCACGCCGCGCGCCTCCGCGGTGCCCCCGGCCGGCAAGTCGCGCCCGCGGCCCGATCCGGATCCCGGCCTGGAGCCGCAGCCGCAGGCCTGATCGCAAGCGGCAGACCCAATTGAAGAACGCGGCGGAAACGCCGCGTTTTTTTATGGGCCTGCGCGCGTTCGAGAGCCGGCATTCCGGTGGCTCCCTCATGCAAAGCGAGCACCGCCGAACCAGGGCACTTCTGTTCCGTGGGCCATCGTTCGAGCCTAGGCCGTTTTGCCACAGCCATCTCGGCTGAATCGGTTGCGGTCGGTCAAGAAAGGGGGGCCTTGACGGCGTTAGGGTCGAACTCGTCAAAGGAGGATACATGGCTTTCAAGGATGTTCTGTTGACCCTGGCGAGCTATCCGGAACCGACGCCGGTCTCGGCGATCGACGATGCGGTTTCGATAGCCGCCGTCCTGGATGCGCACCTCGCAGCCATTTCCTGCGAGGTCCATGCGGAAGTGCGCGGGAGCTTGCTTGGGGATGTCATCTTGGACATACCCGCCCTTGTTGCGAGCGAGGCCGCCAAGAGCCGCCAGAATGTGAAAGCGCTGCTCGCGGCGTTCGAAGCGTCGGCCGTGAAATACGGCGTTCGGCATGAGACCATCTTCGAGCAATGTGCAACCTACGGCGAGGCGGCACTGCTGGTCGACTATGCAAGGCATCGCGATCTCACGATCATGGCGGTGCCGGAATCCCATGATCGGTGGTACGCTGAGGAGGTGATCTTCGAATCCGGCCGGCCGACGCTGATCCTGCATACTGCCCCGCGATCGCGTCCGTTCCAGCTCGATGCCGTCAGCGTGGCCTGGGACTTCAGCCGCGCCGCTGCGCGAGCGGTTTCCGACGCGCTTCCTTTGCTCGAAAAGGCGAAAAATGTGCGCATCGTGACTGTCACGAATGAAAAGGCTCTGGAATCCAAACATTCCGCCGAAGAACTGGCGAAGAACCTGGCTCGTCACGGCATCGAGGTTGTCCTGGACAAGATCGATGCCGGCGGCAAGCCGATTGCCGAGGTCCTCGAGGCCTACGTGCTGTCTCGCGGCATCGACGTCCTCGTGATGGGCGCGTACGGAACGCCGCGGTGGCGGGAATTCGTGCTCGGCGGCGCGACCAGGGGTCTGCTGTCCAAGCCGCCGATCCCGATTCTGTTTTCGCATTGACGCTTGGCCATGCAGGACGTCGGAATAGATGCCAGTCGGCAACCTGCCATCAGGAAAGCGTCGCCAGGTTCGACAAGGCTGATCAGATCGCTCACGCTGACGCACGCGGTGCTCTACGGGCTCGGCGTGACGATCGGCGCCGGAATCTACGTCCTGGTGGGGGTGGCCGCCGCGCGGAGCGGGATGCACGCGCCTCTGGCGTTTCTCGCTGCTGCGGTCGTGATGGGCATGACCGCGGGCACCTTTGCTGAACTGGGCACCCGACTGCCGGTTGCGGCGAGCGAGGCGGCCTATGTCCAGGCCGCATTTCACCGCAAATGGCTCGGCGGTGCCACGGGGCTGCTCGTGGTCGCCGCAGCGACGATTTCAGGCGCAACCATCACCGTTGGGAGCGCCGGCTATATCGGCGTATTCCTGCCGCTGCCTTCGGCCTGGATCGTCGTCGGCGTCGTGCTTGCAATGGGAGCGATCGCCTGCCTGTCCGCGGTTCAGTCCATCAGCTTCGCTGGGCTGATGACGGTCGTGGAAATCGGAGGATTGATCCTCATTATCGGAGCCGGCCTATTCCAGGGCGACGCCCTGGTCTCGCGGCTGCCCGAGTTGTGGGTTCCCATGACTGACCTGACAGCCTGGACGGGGATCGCACAGACCGCGCTGCTCGCCGTATTTGCGTTCATCGGGTTCGAGCATTTGGTGAACATCTCCGAGGAAATGAAGAGTCCTTCTCGGACTCTGCCTTGGGCCCTCTTCATCACCCTCGGCGTGACGGCGCTCCTCTACGTTGCTGTCGTCTGGATTGCGGTGGTCGCCGTGCCGCCGGCCGAGCTCGCGCGCTCATCGGCTCCTCTTGCCCTGGTGTTTCAGCGGCTGACAGGGCTTCCTCTCTCGGTGTTGAGCGCGATTGCGGTGGTGGCGACGCTCAATGGCATCATCGTTCACATGATCATGATCGGGCGTGTGCTGTACGGCCTGGCGGATCAGGGCAGTCTTCCGTCTCTTCTCGCGAGGGTGAACGCCAGAAGCGGTGCCCCGGTGGTTGCAACCCTCTTTGGGGTTGGCGCCATTCTGATCCTCGCGCTCGGCATTCCGCTGACAGGATTGGCCGAATGGACTTCACGGCTGACGCTTGGAGTATTTGCCCTGGTCAACCTCGCGCTTCTTCGGATCAAGGCGAGCGAACCGAAGCCGCCTGCCGGCGTGTTCCTGGTGCCCGCGTGGGTGCCGGTCGCGGGGCTATTTACAAGCGCCGCGTTGCTCCTGATCGACCTCGTCGGCTGGCGCGCGCTGTGAGTTCGGGCGAGCACGGCTGCGCGGCGAGCGGCACTATGCCGGAGATGGTCTGGCAGGACAGGTTGCGATCTGGCATCGCGATCTCGTGGCGCTCGTGGCCGCGGCGAATGCCGGCCAGATTGCAGAGCCAACGGCGCCGAGGGTGGCGGGGCGATACGAGGAGTGCGGCACGCAGCAGCCCCCGATTGGTCGCGCAGACCGGCCTGGCAAGACTGTTCGGCGGGAGCAGTAGCAGTGCCAGCAGCAGCGACCGGCGAGGCGCCTTGGGGCGAATGCGGGAACACTCAATAAGAACTTAACGCTTGCGTTCTAGTTTGGCCCGCCATGTCTGACCAGGTCGCCCACAGCGCGGTTCAACCGTTTTCGGCACGTGCAGCGCTCCCTTGGCTGGTGGGCCTCAGCGTCTATGCGGCGCTGCTCATCGCCGGGCCACGGCTGCTCGGAGATCCCGACACCTATTCTCATGTCGAGCTCGGGCGCTGGATCATGGCGCACGGCGCCCTGCCGACGAGCGATCCCTTTTCGTTTTCCAAGCATGGCGCGCCCTGGATCACCTTCGAATGGCTCTCTGAGGTCATCTACGCGGCCGCGTACGTAATTTCGGGCTGGCCGGGCGTCGTCGTCGTCGCCGCGGCGGCGATAGCGCTCGCCTTTGGCTTGCTGACCTTTTTCCTGCTGCGTGAGCTTTCGCCGACCCAGACGCTGCTCATGGTGATCGCCGCCGTCATCCTGTTGGCGCCGCATATGCTGGCGCGACCGCACGTCCTCGTCCTGCCGGTCATGGTGATTTGGGCGGCCGCCCTGGTGCGCTGCATGGATCGTGGAGGGCCTCCGCCATACTGGGCCCTGCCGCTGCTGGTGCTGTGGGCCAATCTTCACGGCAGTGGAGTGCTGGCTCTCGGGCTGATCGGCCCTGCAGGGCTCGAGGCGCTGCTGCGCGAGAAGCGAAGCGAATGGCCGCGCGTGCTGCTGCGGTGGCTACCCTTCACGGCACTCGCAGTCGCAGCCTCCTGCCTGACGCCCCACGGGCCGGAACCGCTGCTCATGCCGCTGACGACACTCGGCCTCGGCCCCGCGCTCGCCTGGATCGCGGAATGGCGACCGCAGGATTTCGGCCATGTCGGCGGTTTCGAGCTGCTGCTGCTGGCTGGAATCTTTGCGCTCTCGCGTGGCGTGACGCTGCCGGTCGTGCGCGTCCTTGTGGTGCTCGGCCTGCTCCATTTCGCGCTGGCGCAGATGCGCAATGCCGATCTGTTGGCCATGCTGGCGCCGCTCTATCTGGCAGCCCCTCTGGGGCGGAGATTCGGCGGTGCGGCCGCGGACGATGCGGCCGTTGCGTCGCGCGGCCTCACTCTGGCCGGGCTCGGCGTGTTGATCGCGGCGAGCGGAGTGGCGCTGGCGCATGACGTCAGGCCGGCTCCGACCATCACGCCTCAGGCAGCCATCGCTGCAGCCGATCTCGCCAAGGCTGGGCCCGTGCTCAACGACTATTCCTTCGGCGGCTATTTGATCTTTGCCGGCATACCGACCTTCATCGATGGTCGCGCCGAACTGTACGGTGGACCGTTCATCGACCGCTACAATCGTGCCCTGGCGCTGATCGATCTCGGAGATTTTCTCAACTTGCTGGAGGAATACCGCATCGGTGCGACGTTGCTCGCACCGCACACACCGGCGGTAGCGATGCTTGACCGGCTGCCCGAGTGGCAGCGCGTCTACAGCGACGGCGTGGCGGTCGTGCACAAGCGGCGGGAGACGCCGCAAAGATAGGCAAAGGGCGTGTCGAATCCGACATATCGGCCTCCGGACAACACGCCCGTCCGGCGCCTGGTCACGCGTCGTCAAGTCACTCGTTGATAGCGTGGATCGCGGGTGGGGCCGCCGCCTCGTTGCGATCGAAGCCGGCTCGCGTCTGCACCACGTAGAGCGGGCGGCGCTTCACCTCGGCGTGGATGCGCCCGACATAGAGCCCCACGATGCCCGTCATCAGCATGTTGATTCCACACAGCAGCGACATGAGGACGATAGTCGAGGACCAGCCGGTCACGAGGTGGCTGTCGTTGCCGAGCCACATCAGGACCACCCAGCCGCCGTAGAGCATTGCGAGTCCGGAGACCGACAATCCGCACCAGATCGCCAGCCGCAAGGGCAGGTCGGAAAAGCCAAGTGCGGCATTCATCGCAAGCCGTACCATCTTGAATAGCGGGTACTTTGTTTCGCCCGCTACGCGCTCGAGGCGGTGGAAGGCGACCTCGGCCTGCCGGAAGCCGAGCCAGGCGATCATGCCGCGCACGAAGCGGTCCTGCTCCGGCATCTGCCGAAGGGCGTCGAGCACCTTGCGATCGATCAGGCGGAAGTCGCCGACATCGGCGGGGATGCCGACGGAGGACATCCTGCCGAGAAGCCGGTAGAACAGATGCGCGGTCGCACGCTTGAAGCGGCTTTCCCCCTCGCGCGACAGGCGGCGGGCGTGAACGACGTCGTTGCCTTCCTGCCATTTTGCGATCAGTTGCTCGATCACTTCGGGCGGATCCTGCAGGTCGGCATCCATCACGATGATCGCGTCACCTTGCGCGGCGTCCATACCGGCGGTGATGGCGACCTGGTGACCGAAATTTCGCGACAGGCCGATATAGCGATAGCGCGGCTCGCGCGTGGCGAGCGCCTGCAGCACGATCGAGCTGGAATCGCGGCTGCCGTCGTCGACGAAGATCGCTTCTGCCGGCCCGTCGAGCCGCGACAATACCAGCTCGAGACGGCGCAGCAGGACCGGCAGCACGGCTTCCTCGTTGAATACGGGGATGACGAGGCTGTAGCGGATCGATCTGGGCCTGGCCGCCATGCGAAAGAGTCCAATTGTGTTTCAGGAGCGGGACTCTAGCGCGCCGGTGGTTAAGGTCGCATTGTCGCAACGATTAAGGATCTATTGCTCCGGGGCCCATGTCGCGGGCTTAAACTACCCGGAGACGAAAGGGCGGAGCAGCTGGATGGTGCCTGATTGTCCACGTTGTGCCGAACGCACGAGGACGATCCATCCCGATCTCATCGCGCTTCAGGACCGGCGACGGATCCTATAGAGAACAAATCGATCCGAACTGTCCAACAGCTGGAGCAGATCCGGCAGCGGATTCGCGGCAGGCGGCCCAACCAAATAGAGATAGTCGTAGTCCCGGTACCACGTGCGGACGAGGGGCGGGGCGTTCGCCGGCGGCTGGCCTGCCGCAATCGCAACAAGCAGCCCTGACGGCACTATTCCTCCGTCGGACAGCGCAAGACGGCGCACGGCCTCGCGTGTCCGTACGGGTTGCTTGCCGGTTTCCGTGAAGAGATTGATCACGAACGCGTCGGCATAGTGCACGGCCAGTGTCGGCGCATAGTACATCGGATACGAGGTGAGGTCGGCGAAGGGCGGATCTCCATTGTCGCCGGTGCTGCCAACCAGGACGCGCGAGCCGCGATCAAGCTTGCGGAACGACTCGATGATGGCCGCATACTCGGTACGGTAAGGCAGCCACACCGCGAGGACGACGGTGAGATTGATCAATATGATGCAGCTGATCGCGGCGAGCGCAGCCATTTTCCACGCTCGGCCGGGCAGCGACAGCGAGCAGAAGGCGGGCAGGATCAGGGCCGCGGCGGGAATGATGCGGAGGTCGGCGAACGAGGTTCCGAACAGTCTCGAAGGAATGACCAGGTACAGCAGCGCAAGGCCGATCGCGAGCCAGATCCCGGCTGGCTCGAGCTTGAGGATGCCGCGCCTTGTGGCGAAGTACAGCAAGATCGCGAGCGTCAGCCCGGTCGCCGCCGCTGCCGTCAAATTGTAGCCGTTCATGATGCGGAGCGGCCAAATCGGCTTGAACCCGAGGAACCAGCTCGAACCTTCCCCTCCGATCGAGCCGGCAGTCAGATGCATGACCACGAACAGCGCCAGCGCCGGCAGGGCCAGAGCGACGAGCCGCGCAGCGGCGACCGGGTACGCAATTCGCTGATGGCGGAAGCGCCAGAGCTCGTAGAGACCAAGCGTCGCGCCGTAGATGCCGAGTGAAAAGAAGTGCGCCACGAACAGCGCAGCGACGAAGACCAGGTTGGCGGCGAAACGCAGCTGCCATGGGCGTTCTGCCAGCATCAGATAGACGGCGATGCCCCAGAGCGCGAGGCCCAGTCCGAACTCGAAATTCACGAAACCCCAGCTGAACGGCAGGCAGTAGAGGAAAGCGAGCGCGGCGAAGCCGGCAAGGTGAATCCGTCCCTTTCGGGTCCATTCGAGCAGCAGCGCGCCCCCGACGACCAGCAATTGGCTCAGCAGCAGAAACAGCCGTGTGGCGTTCTCGACGCTCATCAGCCGCGCCATCTGCGGGACCAGCAGATCCATCCCGAGATTGGGATAGAACGCCCACACCACCTCGTAGTGCGGATTGGTGTTGGAGGTGCCGTTCTGGCTCAGAATGTACATGCGGGCGAGGTGATTGGGATAATCGACCATCGCGGGGATCGGGGTCAGCAGCACCGGAAGAAACGAGACGGCCGCCAGCACTGCAAGAACGCCAATCGCCAGGGATCGGTCCGAGTGGAGACGATCCGGAATGGTCAAGGTCGGCCTGTTGGAAGAAACCATGTCGTGGGATCGTTGGGTCTGAGCGCGGTATGCGAGGTCTTGTCTGCGTCACGTCTGCAAGGACCGGCCGCCGCCCGGATCCGGCCGCCTGCACGGAGTCCCGGCCGCGGGCCTAATCGCGAGCGGTCGATCGAGTTGAAGACAGCGGCGGAATTCCCGACTCGCGAGACTTCGCCTGGCTATGCACCCTTCCGAACGCGAGGCCGATGAGAGCGATGGTGAGGAGCGGTGATAGACGTCCCGCAGGTACATAAACCGCAGGGCTGAGCAGCGGGACCATCCAGATGCCGAGTCCGATCAGCCAGTCGAGAAGGCGCGGCGCATCGATCGATGCGGCGAGCCACAGCACGATGGCGACCGCCAGCAGCGTCGCATCATAGGGGCCCGAATGTGGGGCCGCCAGCACGGTTGCCGCAAGCAACACGATCAACTTGCTGTCGCTGTTCAGCGAGAAGCGAAACGCCACGAAGGTTGCTGCCGCGCTCGATACGATCGCGCCCAATTGCAGGATCGAGGCGATCCGCTCCGGCACGCCCAGCAGTACCGCGCAGGCCCACACGCTGTGACCCCAGATGCGGCCATAGGCCAGCCATTTCTCATCAGGGCTGACCAGATTGTTGAACGCCTGTGGTATCCACCGAATCCACAGCTCGATGCCAAAGATCATGACGCTTGCGAGCGCCAGTGCGAATGCCGAGCATGCCGCCGCACACAGGCCGCGATATTGGCGCAGACCCAGCAGCGCGAACGGAACGAGCAGAAAGAATTGCGGCTTGAAGCTCAGGAGTCCGAGGATGGCGCCGCCAAGGAGCGGCCGCGGTCCGAGTAGCCTGACGCCCGCCACCAGCAGTGCGGCGACGAGAAACGCGCATTGTCCGTCGGCCAGATTGAGCGATGCGGATGGCGAGACCAGCACGGCAGCGATGATGTAGGGCGTCAGTTGCGGCTGCTCGGCGCGGTTGCGAAGCGCCCAAGCCAAGAGGCCTGCGGTTGCAGCCTGGAATGCAACATAGGAGCCGGCAAAACCGAGCGGAGCGAACGGCAGCAGCAGAACGAGAAAGCTGGGCGGATAGAACCACGGGCGGAACGCCAGGGGCACCGTGAGCCACGATGCGAACGACTGGTTGAGATGCGCGGTGAATGCCTCGGCATCGAGGACCAGCGCGAGCTTGCCGGCAAGGATCGATCTGATGGCGCCGTAGAACACCATCCAGTCAGTGCCGGGGGCGATGTGGTTCAGTCCGATCCGTCCGGGATGGACGAAGGTCGAGATCAGGATGCCCCAGCCGAACAGCGCAGCGATCGACAAGGCCGGCAGGAACATCAGGGGGATTTCGATCCGGCGACGCGCCGGAGCGGATATCGGCGGTTGAAGGGACATGCTCATTTGCGAACATCCTTCGGGATCTCCGCTCCCGGCGCCACGCCGGCCTGCCCGTCGTCCCGCACATGGATCACCGCAATATCGTCCGCATAGATCCGCTTCCAGCCCTTGAGCTGGTCGAGGATCTGCGGGCCCGGCGCGTCAGCGACCAGGAGCGTCGCGTCGATCCTGTACTCATCCAACAAGCGCGGCAGCAATTCGGGCTTCTTGCCCTCCGTCGCCTTGAAGAAGTCCACGACGAATTTCTCGCCATAGAGCTCGGCGCGGCCGTCGACGAAGACAGGGATGTCGCGCGAGATCAGATAGCCGCCGAACTGGTAGGCGTTGAAGATGCGCCGCACCTTGCGTTGCTCGAGCAGATCGACCGCCGCCACCGGCGTCTGCGTCATCGTGAAGGTGAAGCGGTGGTGTCCCAGATAGAGCGATGTCGAGGTCCAGCTTGCCGCCACGATCATCAGCGCGCCGAGCGTAGTGACATGGCGGGCCGGCCAGCGGTCGGCATCTGCGGCGTCGGGCGCCGGGCGCGGGAACATCTGGCCGAGCGGCTTTGCCAGCACCAGCGGCACCAGGAACGCAAATGCCTCGATGCTTCTGACATGGGTCAGCGCGCTCCAGGTCAGGAACAGGATCAGGAAGATCCGGGGCGCCGACAGCACGAGGCCCCGATAATAGCCGAACGCGATCAGGCCGAGCAGGGCGCCTTCGAACGAGGTGAACGTGGCGAAGTTCGCCGGCATCCATTCGAAGATCAGCGACAGCAGCTCGCCGAGGCTGAGGATGTTGGTCGCGCCTTGCAGTGTCCGCCAGCCGTAGGGTGTGCAGCAGCTCGCGATCAACGCACCGATTCCGAACAGCACCCAGCGCATGAACAGGGCAAGCCGCCGCCCCTTCTCGGCATGCTCGACCGCCTCGAGCGAGATCGGACCGATCAGCGCGAGGCCCAGCACGAAGCCGCCGTGCAGGTTCGCCCAGAGCGCCATCAGGGGGAGCCAGGTCCAGGACGGCGCGCTCTTGCGGTCGGCAGCGGCCATCAGCAAGCCGACCCACGCCACCATGACGGGCAGCGCCAGAATATGCGGACGGGCGAGCACGTGATGCATCGACAGCAGCAGCGCCAGCATCGCGAACAGCACCGCGCGCGGTGCCTCGATCTGCGCGTCGAGAAAATGGACGAAGATCGCGGCGGTGAGCGCGACACCGATCGCGGTGATGATGACGGGGCCCGCCCAGCCCCAGTGCGTGTAGGAGAAGGCGAACAAGACCTGCGACAGCCACGACGTCGAGATCCAGGCTTCGCCGGTGCGCGTGAAAGAGTAGAAGTCGGTGTACGGCACGGCGCCGTGATCGAGGATCCATTGCCCGATCTTGATCTGCCAGAACGAGTCGGAATCCTGAAGCAGCGTGTCGCCGAGATAGAGGAAGAACAGGTATGCGCCGGCACCGACGCACAAGGGCACCAGAGCCCGCGCGCGGCTCTGAACCGCGATACTGTTGGCAAGGGAAAGGGACATGCCGCCTCGTCGTCCTGTTGTTCTCGTCGGGTCGGGCATGATCCGGAAAGTACGTAGCGGTATTCCGAGGAGATCACGCTCAAACAATCACCTGAAGCGCGATGAACGGGTCATCTCATCGCGCTTCAGTCCGAGCGGGCGGCATTGGACCATGGCGGTCATAACTTCGGGTAAATCGGCCGCGCCGGGCCGTGTCCCGACAATTTAACTGGTTGTTTTGGATTTCGATTTACCATCGGCGAATACTCGCAAACCATCCGATGTTTACGTAGTCGGATTAACTGCGGCGCAATTCTTTGCCTCTACGTTCGGTTCCATGGTCGGGCGGCGCTGGGAAGCCGGAAAGACCAGATCAGTTGTAAGCCTCGTGTACCCATTTGGAGCACTCTATGAAGAACCTCGTTGCGCGTTTCGTGAAGGATGAATCCGGCGCCACCGCCATTGAATACGGCCTGATCGCTGCCGGCATCGCGCTGGCGATCATCACCGTCGTCAACAATCTCGGCACCACGCTGAACACCAAGTTCACCTCGATCTCGACCAGCCTCAAGTAAGGCCAGGACGAGCTGCGAATTTTCGAGAGCCCCGTCCCTGGCGGGGCTCTTTTTCGTACGAGGCGCCTGCAGCCGGATGGCTTTAGCGAGCATGATCCTGGACGCAGCTTCGCCAGCGCCTCATTGTGAACCGGACATTTCGTGAGCCGGACATTTCGCCGCAAAAGCGACCTGAGAGCCGGCCGCAGGCTTCGCAAAGGATGGCCGTAGCGAACGGTTCCGCACCCGTCTGTTCGTTTGCGCAACGCGCGAAGGCTGACGGTCCCGTTCGGCAATCAGCGTGACGCGGAGGGCGACCGCACCGGCGCGTCGTCGCGGACGTGAACCACGGCGATATCATCCGCATAGAGCCGCTTCCATCCCGGCAGATGGTCCATGATTCTGGCGGCGGGAACGGTGGTGTTCAGCAGCGTCGCGTCGATCCGGTAGGTCTCGAGCAGGCGCAGCAGGGTGTCCACGTTCTTGCCTTCGACGGCATCGAAATAGTCGAGCACGAACTGCTCGCCATACAGCTCGGCGCGGCCATCGATGAAGCTCTTGATGTTGCGGGTGATCAGATAGCCGCCGATCGGAGCGGTGCTGAAGATCCGTTGCGCGTGCCGTTTTTCGAGTATGTCGACCGCGGCCGCTGGCGATTGATTGCCGATGAACGCATACCGGCTCGGCGTGGCATAGGACCGCGTGATGCTCCAGCCGGCCGCGACGATGGCCAGCGCCGCGATTGCGGTCAGGGCAAAGGAGGGGCGCGCCTCGCTTCCCTTCAGCGCGAGCGCTCTCGTCACTCCGAAATGTTCGGCGAACGGTTTGGCCAGCACGAGGGGCGTCAACAGCGCGAAGGCCTCGATGTTTCTGACGTGGTTGAGTGCCGCCCAGATCAGCCCGAGCAGCAGGAATATGCGGGTCCATGACAGCACCACCCCGCTGTAATAGCCGATGGCGATCAAGCCGAGCAGGCTGGCGCCAAACAGGTCGAGCGAGCTGAAGTCGGCCGGCATCCACTCCCAGATCAGCGAGAGCAGCTTGCCGAGGCTGAGGATCTTGGTCGACGCCAGGAGCGTGTTCCAGCCATAGGGCGTGCAGCAGCTTGCGGCGAGCGCGGCAAGGCCGAACACGGCCCAGCGCGCCGCCAGTGCAAATCGGTCCTTGCGATCGCAGGACGCGATCGCATCGAGGCCGATGGCTCCGATCAGGGCGAGGCCCATGACGAAGCCGCCGTGAAGATTGGCCCACAGCGCCATCAGGGGCAGCAACAGCCAGGACGGCGCGCTACGCCGATCGGCGGCCGCCAGCAGCCCGCCGACGAAGGCCACCATGACGGGCAGCGCCAGCATGTGCGGGCGCGCGAGAAAATGGCCCATCGACATGAAGAGGAGCGGGGTGACGAGCACGAAAGCGCGTGCCGGCTCCAGATAGGGCTCGAGCAGGTAAACGAAGATCGCCGCGGTCGCGCCGATCGCGAGCGATGTCAGGATGACCACGCCCGACCAGTTCGATGGCTCGTAGACCAGTGCGAACAGGACCTGCGACAGCCAGGAGCTCGAGATCCACGCCTCGCCGGCGCGCGTGAACGAATAGATGTCGGTGTAGGGCATCGCACGGTGTTCGAGGATCCACTGCCCGATCTTGATCTGCCACAGCGTATCCGAATCCCGCAGCATGATGTCGCCGATGCCCAGGAAGAACAGGTACACGCCGACGCCGATGCAGACCGGCAAAAGCCAGCGCGCGACGCCGCGGACCGGAACGCTGCTGATGACGGAAATCGACATTGGAGTCTCGGGGGTGGGCGACCGCGCGCAACGGCGCATCAGGACCTGAGCACGATCGCCTTTAAGTTGGGGTAAACCGCACCGGTTTTCCATGTCAGGCCGTGCAAGGATGCGTTTACCATCTGCTTACGTGCAGCTCGGAGCTGCGCCGCGCTCGCATCCGCATCTTACCGCTAGTAAACTGCCGCACAAAGGCCGCAGCATTTCCGACGTTCTCATTTATATCTGCGGCCCCCCGCATCCATTGTATCGATGCCTGAGACACTCCTTCGCCGCCATCCGCGAAACTGGCAGCGAGCCGGTAGGCCGCTGGAAAATTCCCCGCCGTCATAAGCGCCTGAATTTGGGAGAGTTGATCCCCACTATAGGTAAACATATTTAGCCCCTTTGTTCTATCGGCCGCCAACGGTCATGGACGAAATGAACGCCTCGACCTGCTGCAACATGCGCGGCCAGACACTCATCGGCTTCTCGGAGTCGAGTACGCCTAGGCTAACCGCCGAGCCGTCGGGCAGCCGTCCCCAGATCGTGCACCGTGCGCTTGGTTGCTGGGTTGCGGCGGGACTGCATCCTGCACTGATGATCGAGCCGAAGAAGATCGGCTCTGTCGAAGTGATCTCAACCTGTTGGCCTCGAGTAATTTTTCGAAAGAGGCCGTCGGGCGTTGGTTGGCCACCTTCTGCAACAGGATTAATCGAGCGAGACGATCTGTATATGCCCAGAGGGAAAATGCCCACGAGCTCTGCGCGGCTGGCATCCTGGCTCGCCCAGGCAGAAAGTTGCTTGGGTGGAAAGGCAATGCGATCAACGACCGCAGGCGGGTCCTGCGAATGTTGACAATATTGTTTGGCGCGGACGCCGTTCGGAAAATAATCCCGAGTGGGCAGCGCTTCTAGTGGCGAATAATCTGGCTGGAGCGCAGCGGGAATACGATACTCAGTCCCGTTAAACTGCAGTCTAACTGGATCAGCACGCTCGCAAGCGGCTTGGCCAAATGCGTGCGCCACCTCGAGAGATAAAAGAATAATGCAGGCGGACAGGCCCAGGAGCCGATTCATGTCGCACGCTCCGTTCTTCCATGAGACCCCCCACACCGCAGATCGACAGCGCCGATCTCGATCGAACTTTCGAAATTGCCCGGCAGTGAGGGTCGACGCCATCAGCACACTGCGCGCGACTGAGGTCAACGTCCGGCTGTGAGCAGGATAAAAGAACCTATAAGTTTATGATCGCAGCGCAATCACAGGCGGAACAGCGACCACTGAACTCAAATCGTGGCGGTCCAAGCCCTCGAAGAATACTCGTTCGGGCCGAGCGATGGGTTTGTTGCACGTCGAACGGACCGGCCAAGTGCGATGCTGATCCCGCGCTGCTCTGGACAAACTCCCAGCGTTTGGACGGCGGCCTCGACAAAATGCCGTCGATGCAGGCTTGACGCCTCCGTTCGCTCGCAATGACGCTTCACGCATTTCCCATCTTGTCATTCATCCTGAATAGTTGTTCAGTCCTTGCGGGGCGATTTGCATCTTTTGACGTGACGAAGCGTTTGGCCGCAGGGGCGTGTGGCCGGCGTGTGGGACAGGAAGCGCGCCATGGTTTATCGGCGGACGCATCAAGTGGTGAAGCGCCTTGCGGCGCGGCGCAGCGCGATTCTGGCGGCGGCGCGGGACGCGGCCGCGGAAGGCGGAATGGCGGCGGTGCAAATCGCGCCCGTCGCGGTCCGGGCCAATGTCGCGGCCGGCACGGTCTACCGCTACTTCCCCTCCAAGGCCGACTTGATCTCCGAGCTCATTGCCGAGGTCTCCCGCGACGAGCTCGCGGCGATCCGGAGGGCAGCCGATGCCGCGCCGGGGCCGTCCTCGGCGCTGGCGGCGGCCGTGACCACCGTGGCGGTCCATACCCTGTCGCAGCGCAGGCTGGCCTGGGGCATCCTGGCCGAGCCTGTCGATGTCGATGTCAGTGCTTCGCGCCTCGCCAGCCGGCGCGAGATCGCGGGCGAAATCGCCGCGCGAATCGATGCCGCCGTGCGCGCCGGTCACCTGCCGGCTCAGGATACAGCGCTCGCCGCCACCGCATTGCTCGGCGCGCTGCACGAGGCCCTGGTCGGGCCGCTCGCCCCCGACAATCTCGATGATCCCGTCAAGATGCGCGATGCGGTGCAGACCGTGACGCTGCTGGCGCTGCGTGCGGTCGGCGTCATGGACGCCCGCGCCCGCGGCCTCGTGGTGCAGCAGACGCTGCTGCCGACGACGAAGGCGCTGGTCGGGGCTTGAAAAATCGCGCTGCGCGCGAGGTGTCGACCTCATCGCATTCAGGTCATTGCCCGCGCATGCTTTTTCGCGACATCCCAGCAAGCCGGCCGGTTCTGGCCGGCTACTGTGCATGGGGTTGTTTTTCGACTTTTTGTTTGGCCGCCCCGGCGGGCCTCACATGTTGGCGTCGCCCTCGGGGCCGACCGAGGCGATGCGCACCATGTTGGTGGTGCCGGGGATGCCGAGCGGGACGCCGGCGACGATGATCACGCGCTGGCCGGCGCGGACGAAGCCGTCCCGGAACGCGATCTGGCCGGCGCGGCTCACCATGTCGTCCTGGTCGCGCGCGTCTTCCGCCACCACGCAATGCACGCCCCAGGCCACGGCGAGCCGGCGGCCGGTGGTGATGTTCGGCGTGATCGCCACGATCGGCGGCTTCGGCCGCTCGCGGGCCACGCGCACCGCGGTCGAGCCCGAACTGGTCCAGCAGATCAGGGCGGGCAGGTCGAGCGTCTCGGCGATCTGCCGGGCGGCGTCCGCGATGGCATCGCCCGCGGTGGATTCAGGGGCGGGACGCTGGGCCATGATCACCGACCGGTAGGTCGGGTCGCGCTCGACCTCCTCGCCGATGCGGTTCATGGTCGAGACCGCCTCGACCGGGAATTTGCCGGCCGCCGATTCCGCCGACAGCATGATGGCGTCGGCGCCCTCGTAGACGGCCGTGGCGACGTCGGAGACCTCGGCGCGGGTCGGCACCGGCGACTGGATCATCGATTCCAGCATTTGGGTCGCGATCACCACCGGCTTGCCGGCGCGGCGCGCCATCCGCGTCATCTGCTTCTGCAGGCTCGGCACGCGCTCGAGCGGCAGTTCGACGCCGAGATCGCCACGCGCCACCATCAGCGCGTCGGAGGCCTCGATGATGTCGGCGAGGCGATCGATCGCCTGCGGCTTCTCGATCTTGGCCATCACGGCGGCGCGGCCGCGGATCATCTTCTTGGCCTCGATGACGTCGTCGGCGCGCTGCACGAACGATAGCGCGATCCAGTCGACGCCGGTGACGAGGGCCGCCTCGAGGTCGGCGCGGTCCTTCGGCGTCATCGCCGAGACCGGAAGGTCGGTGTCGGGCAGGCTGACGCCCTTGCGGTCGCTCATCCTGCCGCCGACGACGACACGCGTCACCGCGTGCTCTTTCGAGGTCTCCTCCGCGATCAGCCGCACCTTGCCGTCGTCGAGCAGCAGCGCATGGCCCGGCCGCAACGCAGCCAGGATCTCCGGATGCGGGAGATGGACGCGCGTGGCATCGCCCGGCGCCTTGTCGGAATCCAGCGTGAAGGTCTGCCCGTTCTGGAGCTGGACCGCGCCTTCGGCAAAGGCGCCGAGCCGGAGCTTGGGGCCCTGGAGGTCCACCAGGATGCCGATCGGCCGGCCATAGCTGCTCTCGACGTTGCGGATCGTCGCCACCAGCTCCCGCATCTTGTCATGCGAGGTATGGCTCATGTTGATGCGGAACAGGTCGGCGCCGGCCTCGAACAGGCGGCGGATCATCGCGAGGTCTGAAGAAGCCGGTCCCAGGGTCGCGAGAATCTTGATACGGCGAAGACGCCTCATGGCTTATTTCCAGGCGGGGACGAGGGCGCTGGCGGGAGGCCAGGCGCGGCGGGGGGCGTACCACCGGGCGGGCCATTGGGCAAACCCGGAACGCCGCCCGGGCCAACCGGGCCGGGCAGGCCAGGTACGCGTTGCTGCGCCGGCTGTTCGTTGGCGTCGGTCAGTTGCACCGTCCAGGCCCGCTGCTCACCGGTGTCGACCTCGAAATAGCCGGTCCGGTCATAGCCGCGCGCGAGGCAATCCTCGGTGCCGCGGATGGTGAACTCCTTGTCGCGCGAGCACATGAAGGCCTGGCCCGACCATTCGCCGCCGCGGTCATAGTCGATGGCGTAGATGTAGTAGTAGCGGGCGACCAGCGTGCCCCGGAGCAGCGTCTCACAAGAGCGCGACGAGATGTTCCACCAGCCCTCGGTGGTCCAGCCCTCGGCATCCTTGTAGCCGAGCGCGATCCCGACCCGGCTCGAAGTGTTGTTGCAGAGGCGGAAATCGGCGGAGGCCGGGCTGGCGCAAAGGCACAGCAGGGCGACGACCAGCACCGGGACCAACCGGGCAAGCAGGCGAAGCGGGAAGCGGGGAGATTCGGCAATCATTGTCGCGGAAGCTATACCAGATCATTGACGATTTGGCGTTGGGCCGGGGGCAAGCCCCGAAGCCGGGCTTTGGCCCGTTTGCGCCGGGATATGGCAAAATCTGTGACAGGACCCACCTGATCCCGTAAGGGTGACCGCCATCGGGACGGGCCCTTAAGGAATACAGCCATGGCAATCGACGACAAAACCAGAACGGAGCTCGAGGCGGCGGCTTTCCGGCGCCTGGTCGACCATTTGAAGACGCGGACGGACGTCCAGAACATCGATCTGATGAATCTGGCGGGCTTCTGCCGCAACTGCCTGTCCAACTGGCTCAAGGACGCCGCGGACGCCCAGGGCGTGCCCTTGAGCAAGGACGAGAGCCGGGAGGCCGTCTACGGCATGCCCTACGAGACCTGGAAGGCGAAGTACCAGGGCACGGCCACGCCCGAGCAGCTCGAGACGATGAAGAAGGTCCATCCCCACGGGCATTGAACGGCCCGACCTCCATCGCCCGAGTCGCACCCGGACAACAGCTTTCTTCGCCTCGGCGCAGGAAGGTGTGGGCGCGCTGTGGACGAGCGCGATGCTTGCTTGAATGCAGCTGGCCCCAACCCTAAGGGTCTACCCAGCACGCGCGGTGAGGGATGCCGGCGTCACCTCGTTTTGCCAGTTCCATTGGGAGTACAAGATGGCCACCTCCGCCGCCGTCCGCGACGACGAGCCCGCGACGAAATTTGCCAAGGACCAGCTCAAGTCCATCATCGAGCGCATCGAGCGGCTGGAGGAAGAGAAGAAGGCGATCTCCGACGACATCCGCGACGTCTATGCCGAAAGCAAGGGTAACGGCTACGACGTCAAGGCGCTGCGCACCATCGTGCGCCTGCGCAAGCAGGACCCCAACGAGCGCGCCGAGGCCGAGACCATTCTCGAGACCTACATGCAGGCGCTGGGGATGATCTGAGGCGCATCTTCGCCGGGGTGTTGCCGCGCAACACGCTTGGGCGGAACCTCTGCGTCTGCTAGAGTGCTCGGTGAAGAGACCGAGCGATGGATGTGCCGGGACCAGAGCGCAGGCTCGCCGCGGTCCTCGCCGCCGACATGGTCGGTTTTAGCCGGCTCATGGAGGTCGACGAGGCCGGCACTCTCGCGCGCCTCAAGACCCATCGGGTCGAACTGATCGATCCAGCCATTGCCAAGAACCGCGGCCGTATCATCAAGACGACCGGCGACGGCATGCTGGCCGAATTCCACAGCGTCGTCGATGCCGTGCTCTGTGCCGCCGAGGTCCAGCGCCGGATGGCGCGACGCAATGCCGACGTCCCGCCGCCACGGTGGATCCAATTCCGCATCGGCATCAATCTGGGCGATGTCATCGTCGATCAGAGCGACATTTTCGGCGATGGCGTCAACGTCGCGGCGCGGCTGGAGGCGCTGGCCGAGCCTGGAGGAATCTGCGTTTCCGGCGCGGTGCGCGATCAGGTCGGCGACCGGCTGGACGGGGTTCAGTTCGATGATCTCGGTGAACAGAGCGTCAAGAACATCGCTCGCCCGATCCGCGTCTTCCGCATTCGGCTGGCCGAGGGGCCGGCAACCCTGCCCGACGGGTCGAACACTGCACTGACGCCACCGGGTGGCTCGAAGAAGCCGTCCATCGCCGTGCTGCCATTCGCCAATATGAGTGGCGATCCGGAGCAGGAGTTCTTCGCGGACGGTCTCACCGAGGACATCATCACCGAGCTTTCACGCTTTCACGACCTGCTTGTCATCTCCCGCAACTCGACGTTCGTCTACAAGGGCAAGGCCGTAAAGGTTCAGGACATCGGCCGTGAGTTCGGAGTTGACTACGTCATCGAGGGCAGCGTGAGAAAGGCCGGGGAGCGCGTCCGCGTCACCGTGCAGCTGATCGATGCAGAGACGGATCGCCATATCTGGGCCGAACGCTACGATCGCGAGCTCCGGGACATCTTCGCCATCCAGGACGAGATGACCCGCGCGATCGTGGCGACTTTGCCCGGCCGGGTAGAAGCCGCAGCGCACGACCGCACCAAGCGCAAGCCGACCGACAACATGCCCGCTTACGAATGTGTGCTGGCTGCGAAGCTCCTGCATCACCGGTCAAACCGCGACGACAACGCCCAGGCGCAGACGCTGCTCAACCGCGCGCTGGCGATGGATCCGAACTATGCCCACGCTCATGCCTGGATGGCATGCGTGCTCGGGCAGTGCTGGATCTATGGCTGGTGCGCCGACCGCGAGGCGACCTTCGAGCAGGTGGCTTCGGAACTCGAGATCGCGCTGGCGCTCGATGACAATGACGCGGACGTGCACCGCATACTCGCCGCACTCAATCTGACGCGTCACGATTACGAGAAGGCCACCTATCATCAGGAGCGCGCGCTCGCCCTCAACCCGAATTACGACCTGGTGGTCGTGCAACAGGGGGAGCTCCTGACCTGGCTGGGCTTGCCGGAGGAAGGCATCGACTGGATCAGGAAAGCGATGCGCCTCAACCCCTATCATCCAGAGCGCTTCTGGAGCCATCTCGGGCGCGCCTATTATTGTGCGGAGAAATACGCCGAAGCCGCCGAAGCCTTCTCGAGGATCTCACGCCCCGATCACACCCATCATGCGTTCCTTGCCGGGATCTTCGCGCAGATGGGCAATGCAGTGGCGGCTGGCGCGCACGCGGCCGAAGTTCTCAAGCGTGAGCCGGCATTTTCGGTGGCCAATCATCTCGCTACCCAGCATTACAAGCATCAGGTCGATCGTCAGCGCTATGAGGCAGGCCTTCTCCGGGCAGGCCTGCCGGCTTGACTTGGCGCGGAGACCGATTGCCTCTCCATCGAGAGTGAAACTGTGACCGAGCCGATATTGCCGCGCGAGGTGAGCCGAGCCTTCGACGCCTTTCCGGCGCCGATGCGCAAGCGGCTCCTTCAGGTGCGCGATCTGATCTTCGCGACCGCCGCGGCGCATGAGAAGATCGGCCGGCTCAGCGAAACCCTGAAATGGGGCGAGCCCGCCTATCTGACCGAAGAGACCGGCAGCGGCTCGACGATCAGGCTCGGCCGCCTGAAGGACTGCGATCACGCCGCTATTCTCTTCAACTGCAAGACGACGCTGATCGACACCTTTCGCGAGCGCTTTCCGGATCAGTTCGAGTATCGGCAGACCAGGGCGTTGCTGCTGCCGGTGACGGGCAAATTGCCGAAGCGGGAGCTCGCCGTCTGCTTGTCGCTGGCGCTGACCTATCATCTGGATCGGCGGGCGAGAAAATAGCGCCGTCGTCCTGGCGAAAGCCAAGAGGTGGGGTCACACTCGAAGTGCAACAGTTGAGCGAAGACTCGTCGTTCGGTATTGCCATCGCACGCTTCACCGAGATCACGCGGTATGGGTCCTGGCATTCGCCAGGACGACACCGGAGATTTTTGAAGCAGCGAATATCCGAAGACGTCAGCGCAGCGCCGCGGTGCGCATGACGAAGGACGTCGTCTCGAGCTTTGCAGTCGCGCTGCCCGAGAAGCTGTCGCAGGACAGGCCCTGCATCGGATCGTCGACAAAACCCATCGTGACGACCGCGCGCGGCTTGACGAAATAGGCACGCAGCGCGACCGTGTCGAGCTCGCCCATCAGCGTCACCGACATCGCGCGGCTGGCGCTCGGCGACAGCATCACGATCTTGAGCCAGATGCTTTCGCCCTTGGCGGCGGAGAGGCGGGTGGCGGTTGCGACCCTGCCGTCGACGCTCTTGCCGACCACCATGTTGATCTCCGTCGCCTGAGCCACGCTGCGGGAGGCCGCAGTCGGGCGGGCGGTGCGCGGGATCGGCGCTGACGCTGCGACGACGTTGGCGCGGTCGACCGGGGAGGCCGCCGGCGCGTAAGCCAGGGCCTGGAAGGCCGCATTGGTCACGCTCGCGGTTGGTTGCGGATCGGTGGCGGCGGCCAGCGCCTGACGCGCCTTCAACGCTGCGACCTGAGCCGGCGTCGCCTGCTGCGGCGCGGCCGGGACGTCATCCCAGAAGCCGCGGGCGTTGATGATGTCGGCCGGTGTCTCCAGCTTGCCCTCGACAGACTTGCCGGTCGCCGGCTTGTCAGCCACGGGCGCGGGCTTCGGCTTCGGCGGCGCAACGATCTGGGCATCGGCCGACGCGAGCTGGAGCGTTGCGGCGATCTGCGGCTTGGCGCGAGGCGTCGGCACCGGCTCGGCGGGCTTGGCGGCGGCTGCGACCACGGTCGGTGCGGACGGCTTCGCGGCCGTTGCGGGCGCGCCCTCGTCGTCCTCGTCGCTGCTCGCGGCGGGAGCCGGCTTGCTCCTGAACAAGGCGGCGAAGAAATTCGGCTTGCTGCCGGAATCGTCGCCGCTGCCGCGCCGCTCGATCTCGGCCCTGGCCAGCTCATAGTTCTTCAGCGGAACGCCGTCGGTCGGCAGATGCACCGTCTTGCCGTCCGGGAAGACGCGGGCGAGCTGGTCATGCGTCATGCGCGGCCAGTGCCGGACGCTGCCGGTGTCCAGATGCACGAAGGGCGAGCCGGAGGTCGGATAGAAACCGACGCCGCCGCGCTGGAGGCGGAGGCCGGCGAAACGGATCTGCTCCAGCGGCACGCCCGGGATGTAGAAGTCCATCGCATGTCCCAGCATGTGCTGGCTGGAGCGCGCCACGCCGGAGGAGCGACGTCGGAGCATGGCGTTGGTGGCGGGGGAGCGGTAGGAGGAGATGATCTGGATCGGCTGCTTGCCGTCGACGTCGCGATAGACTTCCCAGAGGATGTCGAAGAGGCGACGGTCCATGACCGTTTCATCCTGGGTGCGCCAGTCGCGCAGGAAATGGTTGAGCTGCTTCAGCGCGGCCTCGTCATAGCGGCCGTCGCGCTTGAAGGTGACGGTGAGGTCTTCGCCGGAATGGGTGTGGTGGAAGGAGAGCGTCTTGGTCTCGTTCAGCGCCGCGGCGTCGTGGACCGAGCCTGCGGCGGCAAGCAGCAACACGGAGGCGAGGCCGATCCGGGATCCGGCCTTCACCCCCGCATGGGACAACGACAGCACAACGAATTTGCGTGCGAGACCAGTCAGCACGTATGAGCCCACCCAGTCGACGAGCGTTCAAAATGGACTCTCCCGCCAACCCCGTTAGCAGCGCGAAGAGGATGAACGCTTTCTTAAAGCAAGAAGGTTAATTCGAGGTTGACCTTCCCGCCCCCAAACCAAGTCAGAATACAATCCTAAGCGGTTGACTGTGGCCAAAAGAAGCCGCTACCCGGGCCCAGGTTGACGATGGTTAACGTTAAGCGACCCCGTCCCGGGGGACGGAGTCGCTGATATCATTGCGGAATTCTCGGAAATGAGGCGGCGAGCCGGGCTCAGCGGGTAAACACCCGCTGCTGCTGCGGACGGCGGCCCACCGGCGCCGGCGGCGCGGCCTGGGTGGGCGCCCCGAACAGCCGCTCGAAGAAGTTGGGCCCGGACGAACCGAAGCCACCGCCATTGTTGGCCACCGCCACGCCGGAGGGCAACGTCGTCGCCGGGCGCGAATAGTTCGGCTGTGAGTGGGCGACGACGCTCTCCAGGTCCTTGCCGCGGCTATTCTTCAGGATGTTGATCATGGCCGCATCGCGACCGTAGATGTCCTTGCGGAATTGCAGCTTGCCGGCGTCATCCACGAACGCAGTCTGATAGGTGATGTTGACCGGGATCGGGGTCGGGAATTTCAGATCGATCTCGCTCTTGCCGTACATGCTGCGCACGCGCTCCGGCGTGTACTTCTCGTTCGGCATGGTGATGTTGAGCAGCACGGAGGCGTACTGATCCGGATTCTGCACGCGCATGCAGCCATGGCTGAAGGCGCGCTCGTCCCTGGCGAACAATTGCTTGTCCGGCGTGTCGTGCTGATAGACCAGGAACTTGTTCGGGAAGTTGAAGCGAATGCGGCCGAGCGCGTTGGCTTCGCCGGGCGGCTGCGAGATGTGCACCGAGCCGTCGCGGTTCTGCTCGAGCTTGAGGCCCATGCGCTGAAGCACGGTCGGGTCCTGCTGCAGCGCCGGCAGGTATTCGTTGTAGACGATCGACGGCGGCACGTTCCAGGTCGGATTGACCGTGATGTACTTCATCGTCTCGGTCAGCAGCGGGGTGGCGTGCTGGCCGGGCTTGCCGGTGACGACGCGGGTGGTCCAGACCTGCTGGCCGCGCTGCATCACCTTCAGCGTGAAGTCGGGAATGTTGAGGATGACATAGGCATCACCCAGCGAAGGCGCGCCGAGGTCGCGCGGCAGCCAGCGCCAGCGCTCCATGTTCACCACCACCACGTCGATCTGCTTGTCGCGCTTGGGGGTGTTGAGCGCCTTGACCGTCTTGTCGTCGAGGATGCCGGTCGGCTTCATCTCGGCGCCGCTCTGGAATTTGCGCACGGCCTCGGCGACCGCCGCGTCGTAGCGGGTGTCGCGGGCGTTCTCGGCGAGGCCGAGCTTGGCGCGGAGCTGCGGCACGCGCTGATCTTCGACGACGATTTCAGCGTTCTTCTTGCTGGCCGGGGTGTATTTCAGCGCCGGGCCGTCGGCGATCTCGATCACCGGACCGTTGCCCTGGCCGCGCAGCTCGGCGAGCTTGGCCTTCAGCTCCTTGTAGAGCTTGTGCGGCGGGTTGTAGCTGTCGAGCGCTGCGGACGCATCCGTCGCGGTCGTGACCTTGGCGAGCACCTCGTTGGGGTCGACCGGATGCTCGGGATAGAGAATGTCGCCGCTGACCTGCGACCAATGCATGCGGCCGCTCTGGGCATGGCGCGCATAGTCGAACATGCTGGCGGTGAGCTTGAGCTCGGCATCCGCC
Organism: Bradyrhizobium sp. CCBAU 51765; assembly: GCF_015291725.1. Classification (GTDB taxonomy): domain Bacteria; phylum Pseudomonadota; class Alphaproteobacteria; order Rhizobiales; family Xanthobacteraceae; genus Bradyrhizobium; species Bradyrhizobium liaoningense. Next base: position 7,479,462 of record NZ_CP030038.1, on the reverse strand, counting down.
AGCGCATCGGGCGTCGTGGCGGCGGCGAAATCCGGCAACGGATAGTCCGCGGGATTGAGGCCGTCGGAGGCCGCGTCCTTCAGCCGTGCGATCACGCCCTTCGCCGCAGCGGTCGGGTTGCCGCCTTGCGTCCAGACCGGCGCGAAATCGCGCGCGCCGTAGAACTTCTCGATCGCCGCGCGCTCGTTCTTGCGGTCGAAATAGCGCGAGGTCTTGGCGCCGATGATGTCCTTGAGCTTGTCCGCGACCGGCTGGTCTGCGGCGGGCACGTTGCTCGCGGCCTTCACCGGCTCGGCGGCGGGAGCCGCTGCAGCAGGTGCCGCGGGAGCCGTCGGCGTGGCGGTCGCGGTGTCAGCCTTTGCAGGCTCGGTGTTTGCAGGCTCGGTCTTCGCAGTCTCGCTCTTCGGCGCTTCGGGCGCCGGCGTGGTGGCGACGTCGGACGCCTTGCTCTCGACCTTGTCCGGCGCAGGCGCGACGTCCGCCTTGACGGGCTCCTTCGCGATTTCCTTGGTGGGATCCTGCACCGTGGCGGTGGTGTCGAGCTTGATGTCGGCTGCAGTGGGGGGCGGGACATTTGCCGGCTCGGGGCGCGGGATCGCAGCTTCGATCGCGAGTTCGGCGGCGCTGCTGCGCGCCTGGTCCTGCGCCAGCGCCGAGCTGGCGGACACCGCGAGGAAGGTCGCTGCGACCGTCATCAAGACACGGTCAAAGCCCGCACGGTGGTTCAAACAGTCACGCATTGTGTCGCACCCCTCGCGTGAGCTGTCCCCTCGTGGAACAGCTTCGTTATCGCCTATTGATGAGCTTCGGCTAAACTGCGCCGGCCTCTCGAAAGTTGCACGCCTGCACGCAACGATTCCTACGCAGACGATATACAGGCCCCGATTCTGCGGCCAGCGCTACCCGGGACAACTCACGACAAACTGACTTCAAGGGAGCCTCTTGGCAACGGATTGTGCGCTTCTGCCACGCGGTTTTCCGTCTGTCTGTCACTTCCGGGTCACGGTTCAAATCACAGTCGAATTCTGTCGTCATGCGAACAGCTTACCGCCGTCGCGAAACGTCGTGCGAACCTCCGTTCGCACCCGGCTCAGTGCGTCTCCTCACCGCTTTTGCCGCCATGTCCGGGAACCCCGGCCTCGTCGAGTTTGCGGTAGAGCGTCGACCGGCCGATCTTGAGGCGGCGAGCCACCTCAGACATCTGGCCGCGATAATGCGAGATCGCGAAGCGGATGATCTCGTTCTCCATGTCCTCCAGCGCGCGGACATCGCCGGTCGCGGTGAGCATGGCGAGAGTTCCCACGGCGGGGAGTGGCGCGATCGGTATTTCGTTACCTGACACCACCGAAGGCATCGCCGCCGGCTCGAGCATCAACGGTGCGGTCGGAATATCCGTGACGGGATGCGGCTGCGAGGCGAGCATGGGAAAATCGCCAATGTCGAGCTGGTCGCCGTCGCTCATCACCACGGCGCGGTAGACCGCGTTTTCGAGCTGGCGGATGTTGCCGGGCCAGTCGAGCTGGGCCAGGTGCGCGACCGCCTCGCCGCTGATGCCGGTGATCGGGCGGTTCTCCTCGGCGGCAAAGCGCGCCAGGAAATGCCTGAGCAGATGCGGGATGTCCTCGCGCCGGGCGCGCAGCGAGGGAATCGTCAGCGGCAGCACGTGCAGGCGATAGAACAGGTCTTCCCGGAAATGTCCCTGTTTCACCCGCTCCAGCAGCTTGCGATTGGTTGCCGAGATGATGCGGACGTCGACCTTGACCGGCTTGCGGCCGCCGACGGCCTCCACGGCACCTTCCTGCAGTGCGCGCAGCAGCTTCACCTGGGCGGTCAGCGGCAGCTCGCTGACCTCGTCCAGAAACAGCGTGCCGCCATGAGCCTCGACAAACTTGCCCATGTGCCGCTCGGTGGCGCCGGTGAAGGCGCCCTTCTCGTGGCCGAACAGGATGGACTCGACGAGGTTGTCGGGAATCGCACCGCAATTGACCGCGACGAACGGCTTGGCCTTGCGCTCGCCGCTGCCATGGATGGCGCGCGCGAACATCTCCTTGCCGACGCCGGATTCGCCCTCGATCAGCACGGGGATCGCGGAGTTGGCCGCCTTCTGGGCGGCGCGCATCACGCCCGTCATCGCTTCGGAGCGGGTGATGATGTCGGAGAACGTGAGCCGTCCTTCGCGGCTGTGACGGATGCGCTGCAATTCGCCCTTGAGCGCGGACGTGTTGAGCGCGTTGCGCAAGGAGACCTGGAGCCGCTCCACGCCGACCGGCTTGACGACGAAATCGGCCGCGCCCGCGCGCATCGCCGAGATCACGTTGTCGATGCCGCCATGGGCGGTCTGCACGATGACGGGGATGCTCAGGCCGGCTTCGCGGATCTTCGCAAGTACGCCCATGCCGTCGAGGCCGGGCATCACGAGATCGAGGATGACGGCGTCGATGGCCGGCGCGTCGGGGGCGGTGAGGGTGGCAATTGCGGCGTCCCCGGAGTCCACGACGACCGTCTCATAGCCGCATTTCTGCACCATGTTCTCGACCAGCCGGCGGGCTACAGCGTCGTCGTCGGCGATCAAAATACTGGCAGCCATGGTGTTCCCCGCACGCTACTACTATCTGTCTCGAATCGGGGCACTCTGGCCGAAGCCGATTAACGCATGCTTAAGCCTTGATGCCCCCGCCCGCCGTCGCGATTGTTGAACACAGGTTTTCCACACAATGACTTCGCGCTCCAAGACCGCTCTCACAAAATCGGCACTCCGCAAGCCAGCCACCAAGAAATCCGCCGCCAAGAAAAAATCCTCCGAGCCTTCGTCCGCCAAACCTTCGCTTGCAAAGGCTGCAAGCAAGACCGGCAAGCTTCCGGAGTGGAACCTCGCCGATCTCTATTCCGGGATCGACGCGCCGGAAGTGGCGCGCGATCTCGAAAAGCTGGATATCGACTGCGTCGCCTTCGAGACGGACTACAAGGGCAAGCTGGCAACAGGGACAGCAAACGAAGATGGCGGAAAATGGCTCGCTGAAGCCGTGCGACGCTATGAGGCGATCGACGATCTCGCCGGCCGTCTCGGCTCCTATGCCGGTCTCGTCCATGCCGGCGACAGCGTTGACCCCGCGATTTCAAAGTTTTACGGCGACGTCTCCGAGCGCCTGACGGCGGCGTCGACGCATCTTCTGTTCTTCGCGCTCGAGCTCAATCGGATCGATGACGATATTTTGAACCGCGCGATGCAGGCCACCGAGCTCGCCTACTACCGTCCGTGGATCGAAGACCTGCGCAAGGAGAAGCCGTATCAGCTCGACGACAAGCTCGAGCAGCTCTTCCTGGAGAAGGCGCAGACCGGCTATTCCGCCTTCAACCGGCTGTTCGACCAGACCATCTCCGGCCTGCGCTTCAAGGTCGGATCCAAGGAGCTCGCGATCGAGCCGACGCTCAATCTGCTGCAGGACCGCGACGGCGCCAAGCGCAAGAGCGCGGCGGAAGCGCTGGCGAAGACCTTCAAGGCCAATGAGCGCACCTTTGCGCTGATCACCAACACGCTGGCCAAGGACAAGGACATCTCCGACCGCTGGCGCGGCTTCAAGGACGTCGCGGATTCCCGCCATCTCAACAACCGGGTCGAGCGCGAGGTGGTGGATGCGCTGGTCGCCTCGGTGCGCGCGGCCTATCCGAAGCTGTCGCATCGCTATTATGCGCTGAAGGCGAAATGGTTCGGCAAGAAGCGGCTGGCTTATTGGGACCGCAACGCGCCGCTGCCGTTTGCGGCGACCGACGTGATCGGCTGGCCCGATGCGCGGAACATGGTGCTGACGGCCTATCGCGGCTTCTCGCCCAAGATGGCCGACATCGCCGAGCGTTTCTTCACCGACCGCTGGATCGACGCCCCGGTGCGTCCGGGCAAGGCGCCGGGCGCCTTCTCGCATCCGACCACGCCGTCGGCGCATCCCTACGTGCTCATGAACTACCAGGGCAAGCCGCGCGACGTGATGACGCTCGCGCATGAGCTCGGTCACGGTGTGCACCAGGTGCTGGCGGCCAAGAACGGCGCGCTGATGGCGCCGACGCCGCTGACGCTGGCGGAGACCGCGAGCGTGTTCGGCGAGATGCTCACGTTCAAGCGGCTCCTTGCCCAGACCAAAAATGCAAAACAGCGCCAGGCGCTGCTCGCCGGCAAGGTCGAAGACATGATCAACACCGTGGTGCGGCAGATCGCGTTCTATTCCTTCGAGCGCGCGGTCCACACCGAGCGCAAGAATGGCGAGCTCACCGCGACGCGGCTCGGCGAGATCTGGCTGTCGGTGCAGGGCGAGAGCTTAGGGCCCGCGATCGAGATCAAGGCGGGCTACGAGAACTACTGGATGTACATCCCGCATTTCATCCATTCGCCGTTCTACGTCTACGCCTATGCCTTCGGCGACTGCCTCGTGAACTCGCTCTACGCCGTCTACGAGAATGCGGCCGAAGGCTTTGCCGAGCGCTATCTCGACATGCTCGCCGCCGGCGGCACCAAGCACTATTCCGAGCTGCTGCGGCCGTTCGGGCTGGATGCCAAGGATCCGAAGTTCTGGGACGGCGGGCTCAGCGTCATCGCCGGGATGATCGACGAGCTGGAGACGATGGGCTGAGGCAGGGGCCGTAAAACATTTGTTGAACGATCGCACGGGGTCATGTTATACAAGTGTATAACGAGGTGCGGCCATGAAGATCGAGATCAAGAAGATCGGTAATTCGGACGGATTGTTGCTGCCGCGCGAACTGATGCAGCGGCTCGATCTCAAGCGCGGGCAGCAATTGCATATCGTCGAATTGCCCGGCGGTGGTTTCCAGGCGCTGCCCTACGATCCGGATTTCGAGCGGACGATGGAAATCGCCGACGAGATCATGGACAAGTATCGTGATACGCTCGCTGCGCTCGCGAAATAGCTGCCTGATCGGATGAGCGAGCCTCAAGAGCCGCTGTGGATCAGCTATGAGCAGGCTGTTGCAATTCACAGCCGCCAGCTTCGCCGTTTTGGCGGTGCGCCGGGGCTACGCGATGACGGCATGCTGCGATCGGCGCTGGAGCGGCCGGTCAACAAATGGCGCTACGAGCAGGCTCCGCTGGATGAACTCGCCGCAGCCTACGCGTTTGGTCTCGCGAAGAACCATGCATTCGTCGATGGAAACAAGCGCATTGCCTTCATGGCGATGATGATCTTCCTGCACAAGAACGGCACCGCCTTCAGTCCCGATCCTGCGGAGGCGACGGCGATCATCCTCTCACTTGCTGCCGGCGAAGTCAGCGAGGAGAGCCTCGCGCGCTGGATCCGCGACAATTGGAATTCCAAATGACCCGATTTGCGGGAAAACCCCGCCTCGGTGCCGTTGCCCTGTTCAAATCTTTAAGGTATCCCAGCCCGAGAATTCGACTTTCGACTGGGGACATCCATGGCTGACCATAGTGAAGTGGCGTACACCACCGCCGACGGCAACGACTATGTTGCCCACGAGCAGACCTATGAGGGCTTCATCAAACTGGTGAAGTACGGCACGGCCTCGGTCGCGCTCATCGTGATCCTGATGGCGATCTTCCTCACCTGACCCATCGACTGCCGCACCGCCAGCGTCGTCGGTGCCCATAAAATTTGCATTCAAGCCGGTCCCAAAACCGGTATCCAACGTTGCGGGAGTAACGCTAAGTTCGCGTGCGCGCTTTTTCCCGCGTCGCCGGAGGCCTCATGAAGATTGCCGTTGCCAAGGAAATCGATCCGTCGGAGCCGCGCGTCGCCGCTTCGCCTGACACGGTGAAGAAGTTCAAGGCGCTGGGCGCCGAGGTTGCCGTCGAGCCGGGCGCCGGTATCAAGTCGGGCCTGCCGGATTCCGAATTCACCGCGGCTGGCGCCACCGTCAGTGCCGACGCACTCAAGGACGCGGACATCATCATCAAGGTGAAGCGCCCCGAGGCGTCCGAGCTCGCGCAGTACAAGCGCGGCGCGCTCGTCATCGCGATCATGGATCCCTACGGCAACGACGCGGCGCTCAAGACGATGGCCGATGCCGGCATCTCCGCATTCGCCATGGAGCTGATGCCGCGCATCACCCGCGCGCAGGTGATGGACGTGCTGTCCTCGCAGGCGAATCTCGCCGGCTACCGCGCCGTGATCGAGGGCGCCGAGGCCTTCGGCCGCGCCTTCCCGATGATGATGACGGCCGCCGGCACCGTGCCTGCGGCCAAGGTGTTCGTGATGGGCGTCGGCGTCGCCGGCCTGCAGGCGATCGCGACCGCGCGCCGTCTCGGCGCCGTCGTCACGGCCACGGACGTGCGTCCCGCCACCAAGGAGCAGGTCGAATCGCTCGGCGCGAAATTCCTGGCGGTCGAGGACGAGGAGTTCAAGAACGCACAGACCGCCGGCGGCTACGCCAAGGAAATGTCCAGGGAGTACCAGGCCAAGCAGGCCGCGCTCACCGCCGAGCATATCAAGAAGCAGGACATCGTGATCACGACTGCGCTGATTCCGGGCCGGCCGGCGCCCAAGCTCGTCAGCGCCGACATGGTCAGGTCGATGAAGCCGGGTTCGGTGCTGGTCGATCTCGCCGTCGAGCGCGGCGGCAATGTCGAGGGTGCGAGGCCGGGCGAGGTCGTCGACCTCGATGGCATCAAGATCGTCGGCTACACCAACGTCGCCGGCCGCGTCGCGGCTTCGGCTTCCAGCCTCTATGCCCGCAATCTGTTCTCCTTCATCGAGACCATGGTCGACAAGAAAGAGAAGAAGCTCGCCGTCAACTGGGACGACGAGCTGGTCAAGGCCACTGCGCTGACGAAAGACGGCGCCGTGATCCACCCGAACTTCCAGCCCAAATCATCTTAAATCGGGTTTAAGGAGAGCCGCCATGGAGCATGCAGCACAGCTCGTCGACCCCTTCATCTTCCAGCTGTCGATCTTCGTCCTCGCCGTCTTCGTCGGCTATTTCGTCGTCTGGTCGGTGACGCCGGCGCTGCATACGCCGCTGATGAGCGTCACCAACGCGATCTCCTCGGTGATCGTGGTCGGCGCGCTGCTCGCGGTGGGTGTCGGCATGATTTCGAGCGGCTCGGGCTGGGCGCGCGGCTTCGGCTTCGTCGCGCTCGTCTTCGCCTGCGTGAACATTTTCGGCGGCTTCCTTGTCACCCAGCGCATGCTGGCGATGTACAAGAAGAAGTCGAAGTGAGCGGCCACCTCGGGCTGAAGGGATCAATGGGGACCTGAGATGAGCGCCAATCTCTCTGCATTCTTGTATCTCGTGGCGGGGGTGCTGTTCATCCTGTCGCTGCGCGGGCTGTCGAGCCCGGCAACCTCGCGCCAGGGCAATCTGTTCGGCATGATCGGCATGGCGATCGCGGTCGCCACCACGCTCGCGAGCCATCCGCCGGCCGACGGCGTGGCGTGGATCCTCGTCATCCTCGCGGTCGCGATCGGCGGCGGCGTCGGCGCGGTGATCGCCCGCCGCGTGCCGATGACCTCGATGCCGGAACTGGTCGCCGCCTTCCACTCGCTGGTCGGCATGGCCGCGGTGCTGGTTGCGGCCGGCGCGTTCTACGCGCCGGAGGCCTTCGGCATCGGGACGCCCGGCAACATCCATCCGCAGAGCCTGGTCGAGATGTCGCTCGGCGTCGCCATCGGTGCGCTGACCTTCACCGGCTCGGTGATCGCGTTCCTGAAGCTGTCGGCGCGCATGAGCGGTGCGCCGATCATCCTGCCGTTCCGCCACATCATCAACATCGCGCTGGCCCTGGCCCTGGTGTTCTTCATCGTCGGCCTGGTGCTGTCAGGCAGCGCGTTCGACTTCTGGATGATCGTCATCCTCGCGCTGGCGCTCGGCGTGCTCATGATCATCCCGATCGGCGGCGCCGACATGCCGGTCGTGATCTCGATGCTGAACTCCTACTCCGGCTGGGCCGCGGCCGGCATCGGATTCACGCTCGGCAATTCCGCGCTGATCATCACCGGCGCGCTGGTCGGCTCCTCCGGCGCGATCCTGTCCTACATCATGTGCCACGCGATGAACCGGTCCTTCATCTCGGTCATCCTCGGCGGCTTCGGCGGCGAGACCGCCGCGGCCGGTGGCGCAACCGGCGAACAGAAGCCGGCCAAGCTCGGCTCGGCGGACGATGCAGCCTTCATCATGAAGAACGCCTCCAAGGTCATCATCGTGCCCGGTTACGGCATGGCGGTGGCGCAGGCCCAGCACGCGCTGCGCGAAATGGCCGACATGCTGAAGAAGGAAGGCGTCGAGGTGAAATACGCCATTCATCCGGTGGCCGGCCGCATGCCCGGCCACATGAACGTGCTGCTCGCGGAGGCCAACGTGCCCTATGACGAGGTGTTCGAACTCGAGGACATCAACTCCGAATTCGCGCAGGCCGACATCGCCTTCGTGATCGGCGCCAACGACGTCACCAACCCCGCGGCCGAAGAGGACAAGTCCTCGCCGATCTACGGCATGCCGGTGCTCCAGGTCTGGAAGGCCGGCACAGTGATGTTCATCAAGCGCTCGCTCGCCTCGGGTTACGCGGGCATCGACAATCCGCTGTTCTATCGCGACAACACCATGATGCTGCTCGGCGACGCCAAGAAGGTCACCGAGAACATCGTCAAGGCGATGTAGCGCGAGGCGCGCCGACCGTGGCCATCAACAAGCAATGGCACCGGTCCCATCCCATGCCCCCAAAGCGACGCGCGAGCAGCGCGTCGTCTGGCACGCCGCTCACAAGCAGGCGTGCGGCTGCCGCGATGTTCCGGCGAGCCTTCGGCCCGATGTCATGAAATTGCTGCGGAGCCGTCGCAAGCCGTAAGTCTCAATCGAGAGGCGGGCCGCGCAATGATGACCATCGTCAAGTGGATCGCCATTGCGCTGGTGACCGTCTATTGCGCCGGTCTCCTCGTGCTGTATGTCCGGCAGCGCGAGATGCTGTTTCCGATCCCGCCCGTCGGCCGCACCGCACCCGATGCTGCCGGCCTTCCCGAGGCGGAAGAGCACGTGCTGACCACGTCGGACGGCGAGAGAATCGTCGTCTGGCACGTGCCGGCCAGGCCAGGTCATTCCGTGATTCTGTACTTCCCCGGCAATGGCGATTTTCTCGCCGGCTGCGTCAGCCGTTTTAAGGCGATGACCGCCGACGGCACCGGCCTCGTTGCCCTGTCGTATCGTGGCTATGCCGGCTCGAGCGGGGCACCGAGCGAACGGGGCCTGCTGCGCGACGCCGCAGCCGCCTACGCTTTCACCACTGCGCGCTATGGAGCGGAACGTATCGTCGTCTGGGGCTTTTCGCTCGGGACGGGCGTGGCAGTTGCGCTCGCATCCGAACACCCCATCGGCAGGCTGATCCTGGAGGCGCCCTATACCTCGACGGTCGACATCGCCGCACTGGCATTCCGGTTCATGCCGGTGCGCCTCCTGATGCGCGACCAGTTTCGTTCCGACGAACGGATCGCGCGCGTCACGGTGCCGCTGTTGGTGATGCATGGCACCAATGACCTTGTCATTTCGATCATGTTCGGAGAGCGTCTGTTCGCGCTCGCGCGCGAACCGAAGCAGTTCGTTCGCTTTGCGGGTGGCGGACACGACAATCTCGACGCCCTCGGTGCGGTCGAAAAGGCAAGGCAATTCATTGGACCCTAAACGGCTCGTCACGCGGCTCTGGAGCCAGGCCCTCGCCGCCATCCTGACATTGTTGCCGCATCAGGCGTGGGCCGCGACCGGGCTCGACGGCGCGGCGATGCGCTGGCCCTATGCGCTGCCCTTTGCCGGCCTGTTGCTGTCGATCGCACTGGGCCCGCTGCTGTTCGCAAAGTTCTGGCATCACCATTACGGCAAGATCGCCGCGGCCTGGTCGCTGCTGGCGCTCGCCTCGCTCGTCATCTTTGCCGGCGGCATGGCGACGCTGGCGGCGCTCGTTCACGCCGTGCTGGTCGAATATCTCGGCTTCATCGTGCTGTTGTTCTCGCTCTATGTCGTGGCCGGCGGCGTCCTCATCACCGGGGACATCAAGGCGACGCCGGCGACCAATGCCGGCATCCTCGCGCTTGGCACGTTGGGGGCGAGCGTCGTCGGCACCACGGGTGCCGCGATGATCCTGATCCGCCCCTTGATCCGTGCCAACCGGCCGCGGCGCCACAACACCCATGTCGTCATCTTCTTCATCATCCTGGTGGCCAATGTCGGCGGCGCGCTGAGCCCGCTCGGCGATCCCCCGCTCTTCGTCGGCTTCCTGCACGGCGTCGACTTCTTCTGGACCACGCGGGCCCTCTGGTTGCAGACCGCGATCGTGGCCGGACTGCTGCTCGCGATTTTCGTCGCCGTCGACGTCTGGCATTTCCGGAGCGAGCCGCTCGGGGACACCGGCCCGGCGCAGCCGGTCCGCATCCGCGGCCTCGTCAATCTGGTACTGATCGCGGCCATCGTCGCGAGCTTGCTGGCCTCGGCGATGTGGAAGCCCGGCGTAGTCTTCGACATTCTCGGCACCAAGCTGGACCTCGAGGACGTCGTCCGCAATCTGGCGCTGCTGGCCATTGCGGCGCTGTCGGTGTGGCTGACGCCCGACGAGCACAGGCAGGCCAACGGCTTCACCTGGGAGCCCATCCGCGAGGTCGCAAAGCTGTTCGCCGGCATCTTCGTCGCCATCATTCCGGTCATTGCCATGCTCAATGCCGGCCATCACGGTGCGTTCGCATGGCTGCTGTCCGCCGTGACGGGGCCGGACGGGGCGCCGCGCGAGGTCGCCTATTTCTGGTTCACCGGCCTGATGTCCGCGTTCCTCGACAATGCTCCGACCTATCTGTTGTTCTTCGAGCTCGCCGGCGGCGACCCGCAGGTCCTGATGCACGAGCTCTCGGGTACGCTTGCCTCGATCTCGATGGGGGCCGTCTACATGGGAGCGCTCACCTATATCGGCAACGCGCCGAACTTCATGGTGAGCAGCATTGCCAGCGAGAGCGGCGTCAAAATGCCGAGCTTCTTCGGCTATTTCTTGCGCGCCGGCGCCGTGCTGATCCCGCTGTTCCTGCTGCTGACGCTGCTGCCGGTGGCGCCGATCCTGCACTGGCATTGAATCTCGCGCCTGATTTGCTACTGCTCATTCAAGCAAATGGAAGTGGTGGATGAGCGCGCATAGTCCGATGCCCCGGTCAGCCTGGATCTTCCCGGGGCTGGCCGTGCTGTTGTTCGCAGCCGTCAGCGCGACGGACTATGTGTTCACGCTGTCGCTCGGCGGGCTCGTCTTCGCCGTCGTCCTCCTGGTCATCCTGTTCGGCACCGTGTTTGCCGCGGTTCATCATGCCGAAGTGATCGCGGAACGGGTCGGCGAACCCTATGGCACGCTGGTGCTGACGCTTTCGGTCACCATCATCGAGGTCGCGCTGATCACCACGATCATGCTGGGCGACAAGCCTGCCCCGGCCCTGGCCCGCGACACCGTGTTCGCCGTGGTCATGATCGTCTGCAACGGCCTCGTCGGCCTCTGCATCTTCATCGGCGGCCTGCGTTATCGCGAACAGGGCTTCCAGCTCTCAGGGGCCAACGTCTATCTCAGCGTGCTGTTCGCGCTCGCAACCATCACGCTGATCCTGCCGAACTACACCACGACCACGCCGGGGCCGGTCTATTCGACGGTTCAGCTCGGCTTCGTCGACGTGGTCACGCTCGCGCTTTATGCGGTGTTTCTCTACACCCAGACCGTCCTGCACAAGGATTACTTCGTTCATGAACGGGCCGAGGGCGAGGCCGGGGAGGCGCACCTGTCCGCCGGGGCGCTCGCGCTCACCGTGGCACTGCTCCTGGTCTCGCTTCTGGCGGTCGTGCTGCTGGCCAAGAAATTCTCGCTGGTGGTCGACGCAGTCGGCGCCAGGATCGGCGCGCCATCTGCCTTCGCCGGCCTTCTGGTCGCGCTGCTGATCCTGATGCCCGAGGGCGTGGCGGCGATCGCAGCGGCCCGCAGGAACGACCTCCAGAAGAGCATCAATCTCGCGCTCGGCTCGTCGCTGGCGACCATCGGTCTGACGATCCCTGCCGTCGGTGTCGCCACCTATGCGCTCGACAAGGAACTCGAACTCGGCCTCAACGCCCAGGGCAGCGTCCTTTTGCTGCTGACCTTCTTCCTGAGCATGCTGACCTTCGGCACGGGCCGGACCAATGTCCTGTTCGGACTGGTCCATATGGTGGTATTTGCCGTCTACGTGTTTATGGTTTTCGTGCCCTGAAGCGCTAAAGGAGAGTTTCGATGCTTGCCGCCAAGTCCGAGGTCCAGGTCGACAACGAGCAGGTCCGGGTGACCGAATGGCGGCTCGCCCCGGGTAGCGCCACCGGGCATCACACCCATGGGATGGACTACGTGATTGTTCCGGTCGTTGCCGGCGAGATGACCATCGTGGCGCCCGGTGGCGAACGGTCCAAGGCGCAGCTCGCCGCCGGAAAATCCTACTTCCGCAAGGCCGGCGTCCAACACGACGTGCTTAACGAAACCTCAACTGAGATCGTGTTCCTTGAGATCGAGCTGAAGCCATAGATCCGGCGTTACCCTTTGCCATTGATCCGTCGCAGTTGATCCCTCACAATGCCCTAAAGTTCCCGCATCAGATCGCGCGGGGAGTGGCCGAGAAATGCTGAAATACCTCGCTAAAATCTCGATGGATATTTTCCCCTCGGTGCTCGCGACGATCATCGGGGCGTACATCGTTAATCATTACATCAACGCCAAGCCGGCGGCCGATGTCCCCGCGGCCGTTGTTGCGCCCGCCGACGCCGGCCAGAACGGCAAGCCTGCTGATGTCGCCAACCTCCCTGCGCCCGGCGTCAAGGCCAAGGGCATCGCCGAGAAGAGCGTGACCGACAAGGCGGCCGACCATCAGCCGGTCACCGAGCCCAAGGGGTCTGAGAAGGCCGCCGAGAAGGCTCCGGATGTGGCGCCGGCCGAGAGCCCGCGCGCCAAGCCGTCCGCCCGTGAAAAGGCGGTCGCCAAGTCTACGCCGGCCGTGACCGCGCCTGCGCCGGTGGTCGAGGCCAATTCGGCGCCAGCTGCTGCCGCTCCGGCCGCAACCCCCGATGCCAACGATCTCGTACGTGCCGCGATCGAGCGCCTGCGCAAGTCGCCTGAGGGCAGGTCCGCTGAGGCCAGATCTTCCGAAACCAAGCCCGCCGAGCTCAAGTCGTCCGAGGCCAAGCCAACCGAGAGGTCGGCGGAGCCCGCGGTCCGGGAAGCCGCCCGCACGCCGGAGGCGCCGCGGGTCATTGGCATGGAGCCGTCCACGGTCCGTCCGCTGCCGCCGCCGATCACGGTCTCGACGCCCTCATCTGAGGCCTATGGGAATGGCGGCTCCAATCCGCCCTACACGGCCTCGGTCGGCAGCGACGATCCGAATCGGGTGACGCCGCCGGCCGACATTCCCGTGCCGGTCATAGCGCCCCCGCTCGACCTGCGTGCCGATGTTGGTGCCTCCATGCCGCGACCGAGGAAGACCAATGTCGCCGACGAGATGCTGTCGGGCATGAAGTCGATGTTCAACTCCGTTCTGCCGAAGAGCGCCACGCCCGATTAAGACCGGCCCGCGCTGCGCCAGACCGTCAGCCGCCGACGCGGGCGAGGCCGCTGCGGGCGGCGTCATCGCGTGGACGAAGCGCGACGGCCCTGGTGTAGGACGCGGCCGCCTTCGCCCTGTCCCCCAGCCGCTCATAGGCCTGTCCGCGCGCAGTCCAGACCTGGGCATTGTGCGGATCGGCCTCGGAGGCTTCATCGAGATCGGCCGCGGCCTCCTTGAGCTTGCCGATCGCGAGATAGCTGGTGGCACGGCCGAGCAGAGGCTCGACCTTTTGCGGGTTGAGCCCGCTCGCGGCGCTGAAATCGGCGATCGCGAAGTTGTGCTGGTTATTGCCCTGGTAGATCAGGGCGCGGCCATAGAGTGCCTGCGCATTGTAGGGATCGAGCCCGACGGCGCGATTGAACTCGTCGAGCGCTGCCGCGGTCTCCCCTGACTTCACCAGGGACTGGGCCTTTGCGGTGTGGGCCTGAGCTTCGGTGACGTTGCCGGCGCTCACCGCGCTCTCGGCAGGCGCCTCCGCCTTGGGCGTCTCCTGGGGTTTGTCCTTCTCCGGCATCAGCGATCCCAGATCGAAGGAGCAGCCGCATAGCGCGATCCCCATCAAACCCAACGCGAGCGGCTGCTGCCAGATCCGGCGTCGCCGCGGCAAGCTGCGCTGATGAGGGAAAGGGGAAGCCATCTACGGTTCGCTCGCGCTAGAGCAGGAGCCGGCAAAGTGTGCCGCGGTTTTCTCTCGCGACAAACACGGAACGCGTTCGCGCGGAGATCGTGCTCAAACAACTACCTAAAGTGCGATGACCATTCATCCAATCTTATCGCGCTTTAACGCCGCATCGGCAGTGTCCCGTCCAGCGAAAGCACCGCTCACAAACAATAACGCGGGCCAAGGGCCCGCGTTATCAAAAACCGAGATCTTAAAGGTTCGGCAAATCAGCGCGGTCCGCGCGGACCTGCACCGGGGCCGCCACGACCGCCGCGATCACCGCCCGGGCCTGCGCCGAACACCGGCTTCGGCTTCATCGGCAGCAGGCCTTCGCGCTGCAGCTTCTTGCGGGCCAGCTTGCGCGCACGGCGCACGGCTTCGGCCTTTTCGCGGGCCTTCTTTTCGGAGGGCTTCTCGTAGTGACCGCGGAGCTTCATCTCGCGGAAAATGCCCTCGCGCTGCATCTTCTTCTTCAGCGCCTTGAGAGCTTGATCGACGTTGTTATCGCGAACGAGAACCTGCACGCGGCATCCTCTTCAGTGGATCGGATTTGAATTCTGGTAAGTCAAAGGGGATGGCAAAAAGCCGGGCGCCCTTGGCCTTGAGCGCGCGGATGTATCAGACAAAACCTTGGATGTCCACCGGCCAGGCGGGTTTTCGGGCCAAGTTCGGCCATTAAATGCGGCGAAAATACCTCCGAACGGTCGCAATTTGGGTGGTTTGGTGCCAGAAGGCGGGCCGTTTCCGGAAGTTGATCCGGAGCTGAAATCAGGGGAGATGCCACATGGACATGAAGAAATACACCGCCGAAGCTATCGGTACTTTTTGGCTCACATTCGCCGGTTGTGGCAGCGCGGTGATCGCGGCCGGTTTCCCGCAGGTTGGCATCGGCCTGGTCGGTGTCTCTCTCGCATTCGGCTTGAGCGTCGTCACCATGGCCTATGCGATCGGGCATATCTCCGGCTGCCATCTCAATCCGGCCGTGACGGTCGGCCTTGCCGCTGGCGGCCGCTTTCCGGCCGGCCAGATCCTGCCCTACGTGATCGCCCAGGTGGTGGGCGCGGTCGTTGCCGCGTGGCTCCTCTATGTCATCGCGAGCGGGGCGCCCGGATTCGACGTCAGCAAGGGCTTTGCCTCCAACGGCTATGATGCGCATTCGCCTGGCCAGTACAGCATGATGGTGTGCTTCCTCACCGAGGTGGTGATGACCATGATGTTCCTGTTCATCATCATGGGTGCCACCCATGGCCGCGCGCCGGCGGGCTTCGCGCCGCTCGCGATCGGCCTCGCGCTGGTGATGATCCATCTCGTCAGCATTCCCGTCACCAACACCTCGGTGAACCCGGCGCGCAGCACGGGCCCGGCACTGTTCGTCGGCGGCTGGGCGCTGTCGCAACTCTGGCTGTTCTGGGTTGCACCGCTGATCGGCGGCGCGCTGGGCGGGGTGATCTATCGCTGGCTCAGCGAGGAGCCCGCCGGCGTCGTTGCGGGCGTGAAGACGGCGTGATCGCAAGGGGATCGCGGCCAAAGCATGATCCGGAAAAGTGCGTAGCGGTTTTCCGAAAAGATCATGCTTAAACAAAAACCCAAAGCGCGATGACGATTCATCCTCATCGCATCGCGCTTTGGCTGCTGCGGTCCCCTCATTTGCCCCTTGGCGGCCGGACTTCGGTGACATGGCCCATCTTGCGGCCGGGGCGCGGTGCGCCCTTGCCATAGATGTGCACGGTCGCGCCCGGCACGCTCAGCCACCTTTCGTAGTCGTTGATCTCGTCGCCGATCAGGTTGGTCATGGTGACGACTTCGCCGTGGCGCACGGGCTTGCCGAGCGGCCAGCCGGCGATGGCGCGGATGTGCTGCTCGAACTGCGAGACCGAGGCGCCATCGAGCGTCCAGTGCCCGGAATTGTGCACGCGCGGAGCGATCTCGTTGACCAGCACCTTCGGTCCGGTGCCATTGGCGAGCGCGAACATCTCGACGGCGAGCACGCCGACATAGTCGAGCGCGCCTGCGATCTTTCCGGCGATGCTGCGCGCTTCCTCGGCGAGCGCATCCGGAATCGGCGCGGGCGCGCGCGATATCTTCAGGATGTGGTCGCGGTGCTCGTTCTCGGTGACGTCGAAACACTCGACCTCGCCTGCGGCCGAGCGCGCGGCGATCACGGAAATCTCGCGCTCGAACGGCACGAAGGCCTCCAGGATCGCCGATTTGGTGGCGAGGCTGGTCCACACCTTCGCGATGTCGTCGCCGTCGCGGATCATGACCTGGCCCTTGCCGTCATAACCGAAGCGACGGGTTTTCAGCACGGCCGGAAGGCCGATCCTGGCGATCGCCTCGCGCAGGGAGGAAACGGAGGTGACGTCGGCATAGGCTGCGGTGCCGATGCCGAGCCGCGTGACGAAATCCTTCTCGGCAAGACGGTCCTGGGTGGTCTCGAGGATCTTGCGGTTGGGCAGCACGGGCCGGCGCGCATCCAGCACCATCGCGGCTGCCGCGGGCACGTTCTCGAATTCATAGGTGATGACGTCGACGTCGTTCGCGAACAGCTCGAGCGCTTCGACATCGGCATATTCGGCGCAGGTCGCGTTCAGCACGACGTCGAAGGCCGGCGAGTCCGGATCGGGCGAGAACACCTGGCAGCGCAGGCCAAGCCGGGCCGCAGCCATGGCCAGCATCCGACCCAATTGTCCACCGCCGAGGATTCCGATGGTGTCACCGGGCTTCAGCTTCACATGCCTGGTCTCGGTCACGCCTTGTCCTCCGGGCGCTCGGCGACCGCCTCAGTTTGTGCCTTGCGCCAGGCGGCGAGGCGATCGGACAGGGCCGGGTCGGACAATGCCAGCACGGCGGCCGCCAGCAGCGCGGCGTTGATCGCACCGGCCTTGCCGATGGCGAGGGTGCCGACCGGGACACCCGCCGGCATCTGGACGATCGAATAGAGCGAATCGACGCCCTTGAGCGTCTTGGATTCGACGGGAACGCCGAATACCGGGAGTTCCGTCAGTGCCGCCGCCATGCCGGGCAGATGTGCAGCCCCACCGGCGCCCGCGATAATGACCTGGTAACCGGCAGCCTTGGCGCCCTTGGCGAAAGCAAACAGCCGGTCGGGCGTGCGATGTGCCGAGACGACGCGGCTGTCGGCGGCAATGCCGAGCGCGTCAAGCGTGTCGGCAGCATGCCGCATCGTGTCCCAGTCCGACTGGCTTCCCATGATGATGGCGATCGGCGCGGTCATGACGTTAATTGTGCCCGGAAAAACAGAAAGATAGGCCAGATTTACGGTTCCGGCCGGCGGCTCGCAAGGCGGTGGCAAGGAGAAGGGAATCCACTATCCTGTCTTGGTGAATCCCCGCAAGCCTTCATTGAGCAGGATGCCCATGAAGAAACCGAGAAGGGCGAGCGCTGCGAAGGCCAAAAAGGGCCGGAAAACCAGCGCCGGCCGATCCGCCCCCAAACGGCTGACCAAGCGTTCGGCGAAGCCGCCCCGGCGCGCCGCCTCGGGCAATGATGGGGCTATTGAAAACGTCAGGGCGACAATCCGGGGCCTGCGAGCCAAGCTCAAGGAGGCGCAGCTCCGAGTTGCGGAACTGGAAGCTACGGCCGACACCGATTTCCTGCTCGAGATTCCCAACCGGCGCGGCTTCGAGCGCGAGCTTGCGCGCGCCATCGCCTATATGAAGCGCTACCGCGCCAGCGGGGCACTGATCGTGCTCGACGTCGATCGGCTCAAGCCGATCAACGATTCGTTCGGTCATGCCGCCGGCGACGAAGTGCTCAAGGCGATCGTCGCCACGCTGACGCGACAGGTCCGTGCCTCCGACGTGGTCGGCCGGCTCGGGGGCGACGAGTTCGCCCTCCTGCTTTGGAATCTCAGCGGGACCGACGCCAAGGCGAAGGCCGCGGCCTTCGAGCAGGCGATCGACGAATTGTCCTTCGTTTTTCGCGGCCAGCACGTGACCGCGGGCGCTTCCGCCGGCGTCGCGCTGCTGGGGGCGCAGTCCGACGCCGGCCGCGCCCTGGAGGAGGCGGACGCCGCCATGTACGTGCGCAAGGCATGTCGGCGGCACGAGCCGCAGATCGGGCTGGTCAGCAGCTGAACTTACAGCGTCCCCAGATCTTCCGGCACGTTGCCGAATTTGCGCAGCAGCCTGGCGTCGCCGAATTCGCCGGTCACGGGATCGCCGCTGCGGCTGAATGCGACCGCGCCGATGTGGCCGGCACCGTGGGCCAATATCTCGGCGCGCCGCAGCGCCGCAGTCGAGGTCTGGCATTCCTCGGCAGTGCCCGCGACCGGCGAGCCGTCCGCATCGATCAAAAAGGGCATTGCAACGTAGTAGGTCACATCCGACATGGCGTTGCTCCGGTTGTTGAAAATCAGGCGGCGCTGCTCTTGCTCCGCATCTTGCTGCGCGAGGTCTCCGGAATGCAGCCGGCGGAAATCGCCGCCTGCAATTCCTCCAGCTCGGTTTCCAGATATTCATTGGCCATGATCAGCGCTTTGATCGTGCTGCGCAGATTGCCGTCGCACATCGCGATCGCCTGATCACAGGCCTGTTCATAATGGCTGTTGTCGAGAAGGGGCGTTGCCGACATCTGCGTTGTCCTCGTGTCGTGGCTTGGGCATTTCGGAGGTTTGGGCGCTCCAAAATGTTCCTATTTTGTTCTTATCGAGTCAAGCGGATTCATTTGGGCAAGCCGCGGTGCAAGGCCGCTCACGGATCAGGCGATGATGTCGGGGGTAATCTGGTCTTCGATGAACGCGATGCGGTCACGCAACAACAGCTTGCGCTTCTTCAACCGCTGTAACCGCAATAGGTCGGGGGCGGGCGATTGATGCAGTGCATCGATCGCGGCGTCCAGATCTCGGTGTTCCTGCTGCAACCGGGTGAGCTCGGCTTCGAGCTCACGCTCGTCTTCATTGGTCATGTCTGCGGTGGCCGAAAACCGATAAGCGTGAGATTAAGGCTGTGGATGCCCTGTGGAAATTATCGTCCTTGCGCGGCGTGATCGCAAGCGATCTGCGATCCCCGCTCGCCGATCTCCCGCAAGATATTTCTGCAGGCTGGTGCGGCGTCGCGCAGACGCATTGATATCACGGATTTTTCCCGCGCGGTTCCCCTAGTCACGCTTCGTTACATATGAACTTTCAAAAATGACACTGCGACGACGGATACCCATCGACAGAACGGATCGCTGATGTAGACTTGCTTGTCCGGATCGAATCCTGAGGTTCAACCCTACCGAGGAGGTTTCGAATGACAATTCAGGCACATCTTGTTGAATTGGAACGGAAGCACAGACTTCTCGAAAACGAATTGCACGAAGCTCTCGTGCACCTTTCAACAGACGACCTGCAAATTGTTGAGTTGAAGCGCCGGAAGTTGATGGTCAAGGACCAGATCGAGCGTCTGAAGCACGGCAATACGCTCCACTAGCCACCCCCGTAACATCGTAGAGTTGATCACATCCTTTCACGCAGGGATGAGGGCATTCGTGCTCATCCCTGCTGCAAGGTGGCGCAAGACGTCTGTCTGGCGCCAGCTTTGTTGGGACCGTTTCTCGACGCCAGCCGTCATCCACCTTGCGCGAAAACGCGCTAGATGTCTGCGAGCTCGGCGACGTGATCGGCGATCGCGAGCGACGACGTCAGTCCCGGGGATTCGATGCCGAACAGGTTGATCAGGCCTGCGACGCCGTGATCGTGCGGGCCCTGCATCAAGAAGTCCTGCGTGGCCACGGCCGGCGGCACGATCTTCGGGCGGATGCCCGAATAGCTCGGCATCAGCGCGCCATCGGGCAGCGTCGGCCAGTATTTGCGGATCGCCGGATAGAAGCGCTCGGCGCGTGACGGATCGACCTCGTAGTTGATCGTCTCGATCCATTCGACGTCGGGCCCGAAACGTGCCTGCCCTGCCATGTCCAGCGTCAGATGGACCCCTAGCCCGCCGGGCTCGGGCACCGGATAGATCAGGCGCGAGAACGGCGCCCTGGCGTTGCAGCTGAAGTAATTTCCCTTGGCCAGATAGGCCGGAGGAATCCGGTCCAGCGGCATGCCGTCGATGTTACGCGCGACATGCGTCGCCGACAGCCCCGCGGCGTTGACGAGGAGGCTGCATTGCAGCGTCATCGGCGCCTCGCCGCCGGCCTCGACCTCGATGACGCCGGCAGTCGCCTTGGCGCGGATCAGCGGCGTGTGAAACGCGAAGGCCGCGCCGGCGTCCTCGGCCTCGCCGCGCAGGGAGAGCATGTAGGCGTGGCTGTCGATGATGCCCGTTGACGGTGACAGCAGCGCAGCATCGCAGGCGAGCGCCGGCTCCAGCGCCCGCGCGGCCTCACCCGTGAGCAGCTGCATGTCGAGCACGCCATTGGCCTCGGCATGCGCCTTGATCGATTGCAGCTTCTCGGTTTCCTTCGCGCTGGTCGCAACGATCAGCTTGCCGCAATTCTTGTGAGGGATGCCGCGCTCGGCGCAGTAGCGGTAGAGCGCGTGCTTGCCGCCGACGCACATGCGCGCCATCCAGCTCCCGGCGCGATAGTAGATGCCGGCATGGATCACCTCACTGTTGCGCGAGGAGGTGACGGTGCCAATGGCCTCGGTTGCCTCGAGCACGATGACCTCGCGCCCGGCCTGCGCGAGCTTCCGGGCTACCGCGAGCCCGACGACGCCGGCTCCGATGACGATGCAATCGACCCTATCCATGGTTGTGCAGAAAGTCCGCTGGAAGTGCCGGTGGCATTGGAGCCGACAATGAGGGCGCGGGCCCGTTTTCCATTAAGCAAGCATTTATCATGTCAGGGCAATTGCCGTATTTCGCGTCACATTTTTCTGTCGCGCCTACAGGCGTTTACCCGATCCAAACCCGCGAGGCCAGACAATCCGACGTTGAAATCGCGGGTGGCTGATGGCTGAGAAGAACTGGCACGCGGGCAGCACGCTTCCGATCGCTGTGCAGGCCGTCGCATGCCTGGCCGGTGCGGTCACGCCTGCGCGGGCCTTTGCGCTGTCGGACAGCTTTGCCGCTCCGGGCGATCTCACCAAGCTCGATCCCAGCGTGATCTGGGAAGCCCTGATTGCGGGCATCGTCGTGTGCTCGCTCCTCGCCGCGATCGCGCTGTGGATCCATTCCTCGCTGCGCCGGACCAGACGTTTGCAGTTGCGGCGCAACGCCTTCGTCTCCTCCGCCATGAACAATCTCAATCAGGGCGTGGTGATGACGGATGCGCAGCGCCGCGTCATCTTCTGCAATGACCGCTATCTCGAGATCTATGGCCTGACGCGGTCGGATGTCCGGGCTGGCATGGACGGCCGCGAGCTCCTCGCGCTTCGGCGCAAGCGCGGGGTCCTGAGCGCCTCCGACGACGAATTTTACGACAAGGCGGCAAGCGCCAATGGTCTGATCACGGAACTGCCCGACGGGCGGGCCATCCTGGTGAAGTACTTCGTGCTGCCGAACGGCGGCTCGGTGGCGACGCATCTCGATGTCAGCGAGCAGCGCAGGCTGTCGCGGCAGCTCGCCTCCACCAAGCAATTCCTGGAATCGGTGCTGGACCATGTGCCGGCCTGCGTGGCAGCCAAGAGCATCGAGGACGGTTGCTACATCTTCGCCAACAGCGCCTATGAGCGGTTCTGGGGATTGTCGCGGGACTTCGCCGTCGGCAGGAAAGCGCGGGAGCTGTTTGCGCCGAGTTCGGCGTCCAGCATCGAGGCGGCCGACCGGGCGGCGCTCAATTCGCCGGATGGCCAATACCGCAATGAGTTCGAGGTCGACCGTGCCGATACGCGGCGCATGGTCGCCTCGATCCGGATCGTGGTCCGCAACGAGAGCAACAAGCCCGAATTTCTGCTCATCGTGTTCGAGGACATCACCGATCGCCGCTCGCTGTCGCAGGAGCTGGAGAGCACCAAGAAGTTCCTCGAGCTCGTGGTCGACAACATCCCGGTCGCGCTGATCGTGGAACAGGTCAAGGACGGCAGCTATCTGCTCGCCAACCGCAGCGCGGAGACGATCCTCAACCGCAGGCGCGAGGAAACCACCGGCCTGACCGCATCCGACATCTTCAACGCCAAGGAAGCAAAGCTGATCATCGCGCGCGATGAGGCCGCGATCAAGAAGCGCGGAATGATCACCGAGGAGCATCCGATCTCCACCAAGGACGGCCTGCGGCTGTTCCTGACCCGCCGCGCCACCGTGCTCAATGATGCCGGCGAGCCGCAATACCTGATCAAGACCCACGAGGACGTCACCGACCGCCGCCAGACCGAGTCGCGCATGGCGCACATGGCCTATCACGACGGCCTCACCGATCTGCCGAACCGCGCCGCCTTCCTCCAGGCGCTGACCCAGATGATCGAGGCCTGCGAAGGCACCGGCGAGGAGTTCGCCGTGCTCTGCGTCGACCTCGACGGGCTCAAGGAGGTCAATGACGTCTTCGGCCATGCGCTGGGCGACAAGCTTCTGATCGAGGTAGCCCATCGGCTCCAGGACTCCGCGCGCGGCGGCGTGGTGGCGCGTCTGTCCGGCGACGAGTTCGGCCTGATCATCGACGGCAAGCAGCCCGAGGCGGGCCTCGCACTGGCGCGGCAGATCGGCGAGGCCGTCGCCCGGGAATTCCAGATCGACGGCCGGCCGGTCCGCGCCGGCATCACCACCGGCATGTCGGTCTTCCCGCACAATGGCACCGATGGCGCCTCGCTGCTCGCCAATGCCGGTGCGGCGCTGTTCCGCGCCAAGCAGAAGTCGCGCGGCACGATCAGCCTCTACCAGCCGGAGATGGACCAGCAGATCCGTGATCGCCGCGTGCTGCATCAGGACCTCTCGATGGCGGTCAAGAACGGCGAGCTCTCGCTCGCCTTCCAGCCGCAGGGGGCGGCGGGCCACAGCGTCGCCGAGAGCGAGATCATCGGCTTCGAGGCGCTGGCGCGCTGGCAGCATCCGGTGCGCGGCCAGGTTTCGCCCGCCGAATTCATTCCAATCGCCGAGGAGAGCGGCCTGATCGTCGAGATGGGCGAGTGGATCCTGCGCGAGGCCTGCCGCGAGGCGGCGTCCTGGCCGAAGCCGCTCCAGGTCGCGGTCAATCTGTCGCCGGCGCAGTTCATGCACGGTGACGTGGTCGGATTGGTCCATTCGATCCTGATCGAGACGGGCCTTGCACCGGGCCGGCTCGAGCTCGAGATCACCGAGGGCGTGCTGATCGAGGATTTCGATCGCGGCCTCGCGCTGCTGCGCCGCCTGAAGGCGCTCGGCGTGCGCATCTCCATGGACGATTTCGGCAGCGGCTACTCATCGCTGAGCTACCTCCAGGCGTTCCCGTTCGACAAGATCAAGATCGACCGCGCCTTCATCATCAATCTCGGCCGCAACCCGCAATCGGCGGCAATCGTGCGCGCGGTGATCGATCTCGGCCACGGCCTCGATATGTCGATCATCGCCGAAGGCGTGGAGACGGTGGACCAGCTCGCCTTCCTCGCCAAGGAGGGCTGCGACGGCGTGCAGGGCTATCTGCTCGGCAAGCCGCTGCCAATCGGGAAATATGCCGGCCTCGTCGGTCGCGCCGAAGCCATGGAGCTTGCGCTGAAGACCGGTTAGCTATGGGAGTGCTTCGCTTCCATTCGACGGCTTCATGGCGGATTACGACCTCGCGATCATCGGCGGCGGCCTGAACGGCGTCAGCCTCGCCCGCGATGCGGCGGGCCGCGGCCTGCGGGTGATCCTGTTCGAGCAGGGCGATCTCGGCGCCGCGGCGTCGTCGGCGACGCCGCGGCTGATCCACGGCGATCTCTCGGTGCTGGAGCGCCGCGGTTTTTGGCGCGTGCGCCGGTCTCTGGCTGAGCGCCGGATCTGGCTCCGGATCGCGCCGCATCTGGTCCGGCCGATGCGTTTCGTTGTTCCCGCGCATGCGGACGAGCGGCCACCGTGGCTGCTGCGGGCCGGCCTGTTCCTGTATGACAGCCTCGCCGGCCGGAGCGGCCTGCCCGGATCGGCGACCCTCGACATCACCCACCATCCCGTCGGCAACGCGCTAAGGCGCCCATTCGGCACGGCGTTCGAATATTCGGACTGCGTCGTCGACGATTCCCGCCTTGTCGTGCTCATGGCGTTGGACGCCGCCGAGCGTGGCGCGGCGATCCGGACCGGGGCACGCTGCGTGCGTGCCGATAGAACCGACATCTGGCGGCTCGCCGTGGTCGATCGCGGCCACCGCCGCTCCGTCACGGCAAGGGCGCTGGCCAATACCAGTGGCGGCTGGACCTCGATTGTCGCGGAGACGGTCTTGCGCCAGCCGCAGACCGCCGTGACGGCCATGCAAATGAGCCAGATCATCGTGCCCAGGCTGTTCGATTCAGACAACGTCTACGTCTTCCAGAACAACGACGGCCGGCTGATCTTCGCATCCCCCTTCGAGCGGGAGTTCACGCTGATCGGCACGGTCACGCACGATTTCACCGGAGATCCTGCCATCGTGGCTATGTCCGGGTCCGACATCGGCTATCTCTGCGAAGCCGCCAGTCGCTACTTCCGCGAGCGCATCACTCCGGCCGACGTGGTGCGGACGGTCTCCGGCGTCAATTTGAGGCCGGCGTCGGTGCAAGGAGGTGACGGCACGATCCTGTTCCACGCGCGCCGGCGCAAGGCGCCGCTGATCACGATGTTTGGCGGAGATGTGACCACCTCGCGCCTCCGCGCCGAGCGGGCGGTGACGAAGCTGACGCCGTTCTATCCGATGTCGCCGCCCTGGACCGCCGGCGCAGCGCTGCCGGGTGGAGATTTCGCCTGGGACCGTTTCGACACCGAGGTCGACCTCGCACGCGAGCGCTGGCGCTTTCTGTCCGAGCCGGAAGCCCAGCGCCTGGTCGCGGCCTACGGCTCGCGATCGTCGGCCGTGCTCGGTGAAGCAAGGACACGCGAAGAGCTTGGCCCCGCCTTCGGCCCCGAACTGACCGGCGCCGAGGTGCGCTATCTCATGACCCGCGAATGGGCGCGTTTTCCGGATGACGTTCTGTGGCGCCGTTCCAAGCTGGGCCTGACCATGCCCGCGGCGGACCGCGACGCGCTGGAGGCGTTCATGGTGGGTGTGAACGATTCATCGCCAGCCGGTTGAGCAAAGGCCGATCGGCCGCTAGCGTGCGGCGGAATCGGGGTTGGCAGGGACCATGGCGGAAGAATTGCCCGGAACGAACGTTGCGGCCGAAGCGGCTGGCAGAGATGCATTTCCTGCGGCCGGCCAGCCGCTGCTGCGCATCGAGGGCGTGGCCAAGACCTTTGGCACGTTCCGCGCCGTCGACGGCGTATCACTCGACATCAAGGCCGGCGAGTTTTTCGCACTGCTCGGTCCGAGCGGCTGTGGCAAGACCACGCTCTTGCGTATGCTTGCCGGCTTCGAGGCGCCGGACGAGGGACGCATCCTGCTCGGCGGCAAGGACATCGCGCAGGCGCTGCCGCACGAGCGCCCGATCAACATGATGTTCCAGAACTACGCGCTGTTCCCGCATCTGTCCGTGCGCGACAACATCGCCTTCGGCCTGAAGCGCGCCGGCATGCCGCGCGCCGAGATCGCCACCCGCGTGGCCGAGATGGTCGCACTGGTGAAACTCGAAGGGCTCGAGAAGCGCAAGCCGGATCAACTCTCGGGCGGCCAGCGCCAGCGCGTGGCGCTGGCCCGCGCGCTGGCGCGCCGGCCGCAACTGCTGCTGCTCGACGAGCCGCTCGCAGCCCTCGACAAGAAGCTGCGCGAGAGCACGCAAGGCGAGCTGATGGAGCTGCAGCGGCGGCTCGGCATGACCTTCATCGTCGTCACCCACGATCAGGAGGAGGCGATGACGATGGCGAGCCGGATCGGCGTGATGAAGGCCGGCAAGCTCGCCCAGGTCGCGAGCCCCCGCGAGCTCTACGAAGCACCGCGCTCGCGCTGGATCGCGGAGTTCGTCGGCGACATCAATCTGTTCGACGGCGAGTCCAAATTGCGCGACGGTCACCGTCTGGTCATCGGCACGCGTGATGCGGGCGCGCTGGTGGTGGCCGAGCCGCGCGAGCCGGTCGGCGCGGGAAGATTGGCTGTCGCGATCCGCCCCGAAAAAGTCAAGCTGTCGCGCCGCGGTCCTGTGAGCGAGGCCGGTCGTGAAGCGGCGATCAACCGGCTCGACGGCGTCATCGCCGACATCTGCTATCTCGGCGGCACCACCACCTACAAGGTGAAGCTCGACACCGGCGGGACGGTGCAGGCTTCGGTCGTCAACAGCGCACGCATCGACGTCGACGTCTACAGCCTGAACCAGCACGTCGTCGCCTGGTTCACGCCCGACGATTGCGTGGTGCTGCCGTCATGAGCTCCCGCCGCATCTTCGCGCGCCCGGCGCGCCGTGCCGCGATCGCACCCTATGTCTGGATGGTGCTGTTCTTCCTGGTGCCGTTCGCCTTCGTGCTGAAGATCAGCCTGTCGCAGACGGCGATCGCACAGCCGCCCTACGAGCCGGTCTTCGACCTGACGGCAGGATGGGACGCGCTCAAGGGCGCCTTTGCCGCGCTATCAATCGACAATTTCAGACTGCTCGTCTCCGACGACATCTATGTGTTCGCCTATGTGCGCAGCCTCACCGTCGCCATCACGGCGACCGTGCTGCTGCTCCTGATCGGCTATCCCATCGCCTATGGCATGGCGCGGCTGCCGAAGCGCTGGCAGGCGGTGGCGATGGTGCTGGTGATCGTGCCGTTCTGGACCTCGTTCCTGATCCGCATCTATGCCTGGATCAACATCCTCCAGCACGACGGCCTGCTCAACCAGATCCTGCTGGCGCTGCACCTGGTCAGCCAGCCCGTGGTGTGGCTCTCCACCGACACCGCGATGTATATCGGCATCGTCTATTCCTACTTGCCGTTCATGATCCTGCCGCTCTACGCCACCCTCGCCAAGATGGAGCCGGTGCTGGAGGAGGCGGCCTCTGATCTCGGCGCGCCGCCCTGGCAGGTGTTCTGGCTCGTCACCTTTCCGTTGTCGCTGCCCGGCGTCGGCGCCGGCGTGCTGCTGTGCTTCATTCCCATCGTTGGCGAATTCGTCATTCCGGACCTTCTGGCCGGCTCCAATGCGCTGATGATCGGCCAGACGCTGTGGCTGGAATTCTTCACCAACAAGGACTGGCCGGTTGCGTCCGCGGCCGCCATCGTGCTGCTGGTGGTGCTGCTGGTGCCGCTGCTGCTGTACGAACGGCTGCAGAAGCGGCAGCTCGAACATGGGCGGTGAGGCGATGCGCAAGGTCTCCCGCCTGTCCCGCTTCAACATCGCCGCGCTCGCGCTGGGGCTGGCGTTCCTCTATCTGCCGATCCTCATCCTCGTCATCTATTCCTTCAACGCCTCGCGCCTGGTGACGGTGTGGGGCGGCTGGTCGCTACGCTGGTATCACGAATTCTTCAACGACCGCGCCATGATCGAGGCGGCCTGGATGAGCCTGCGGGTCGCGGTTTCCTCCGCGACCATCGCGACGCTGCTCGGCACGCTCGCCGCGGTCGCATTGTCGCGCGGCGAGCGCTTCCGCGGTCGCACGCTGTTCTCCGGCATGCTCTATGCGCCGCTGGTGATGCCGGAGGTGATCACCGGATTGTCGCTGCTGCTGTTGTTCGTCGCGCTGAACGCCGAGCGCGGCTTCTGGACCGTGACGATCGCGCATACCACGCTGACGATGTGCTTCGTCGCCGTGGTCGTGCAGTCCCGCCTCGGCTCGCTCGATCGCTCGCTCGAGGAGGCCGCGATGGACCTTGGCTGCAATCCTGTCCGGGCCTTTGTTGCGGTGACGCTGCCGCTGATCGCGCCCGCGATCGTCGCAGGCTGGATGCTGGCCTTCACGCTGTCGCTCGACGATCTCGTGATCGCGAGCTTCACCACCGGCCCCGGCTCGGCGACGCTGCCGATCCGGATCTACTCGGAGGTGCGGCTCGGGGTGAAGCCGGAGATCAACGCGATCTGCACGCTGGTGATCGCCCTGATCGCGGTCGTCATCGTGATCGCTTCGCTCGCCTCAAAACTATCGAGCTCGCAGGGCGAGAGCGCGGCGCCGCTGTGAGCCTCGCCGTCATTGCGAGGAGCCCGCGACAAAATTGCGAAGCAATTTTGCGCTGGTGCGACGAAGCAATCCAGGGTCCGTCCGCAGCGGTGGTCTGGATTGCTTCGTTCGCAATGAGGAAGGGGACGACTACGACTTCACCGCACCTGCCGTGAGCCCGCCCACCATGTAGCGGCGGAAGGCGTAGTAGACCGCGGCCGGCGGCAGCGCGTAGATGAAGCCGGTGGTCATCAACAGCTCCCAGGGCGAGTCGTCGGCTGCAAGGAAGTTGCCGAGCGCGACGGGGAGGGTGATCTCGCGGTCGTTCGAGAGCAGCAGGAACGCATAAAGGTATTCGTTCCAGGCCAGCAGCACGGCATAGGTGCCGATCGCGACCAGCGAGGGCATCATCAGCGGCAGGTAGACCAGGCGGAAGATCTGCAACGTCGTGGCGCCGTCCATCACGGCGGCCTCGTCCAGTTCGACCGGCAGTTTGTCGGAAGCCTGCTTCAGCACCCAGATCGCGTAGGGGCTCGCGATCGTCACCATCGCCAGGATCAGCGACCAGTGATTGTTGAGCAGGCCGTAATTGCCCATGGTGCGGTACATCGGCACGGCAAGGAACGCCGCGGGGATGAAATAAGTGAAGAGCGCGAGGTTCAACACCGTGCGCCCGCCCGGCACCTTCAGCCGCGAGATCGAGAACGCCGCCGCGGTCGCGATGAACAATGTCAGCACGCCGACGGAGACCGCGATCACGGTCGAGTTCCAGAACTGGATGTAGAAATCGCGCAGGAAGTAATGCTGCTGTTTGAAGACGATCTCGAAATTGTGCAGCGTCGGGTGATCCGGCCACAGCTTGCCTGAGAAGGCGTCCTCCTTCGGGGAGATCGCGAACAGGAACATGTGATAGATCGGGATCATCGTCCACAGGAAGACGGGGATGCCGATCAGCAGCAGCCGCGCTTCCGTCGCGACGTCACGGAGAGAGGGGAGCTTCATCGCGACAACCGTTTCATCATGAAGTACACGAGCGGCAGGACGAACGGCATCGCGCAGACGATCGATGCCATGGCCAGCGAGAGCTGGTCGAGCCGGAGATAGCGGATGCCGAGCGTCGCCAGCACGTGCGTGAGGTCGGCCGGGCCGCCGCCGGTGAGCAGGTAGACGCTGTTGAAATCGCCGAGCGTCCAGATCATCGAGAGCAGCGTGCAGGTGACGTAGAGTGTCTGCATCGACGGCCAGGTGATGTAGCGGAATTTCTGCCACCAGCTCGCGCCGTCGACCTCGGCGGCCTCGAACAAATCGTGCGAGATCGCGAGGCGTCCGGTGATCAGGATCAGCGTCCAGAACGGCAGCGACTTCCAGATGTGCACGGCGATTGCCATGGTCAGCGCCACGGTCGGATCGTTCAGCCAGTTCGGGCCGTCATCGCCGGTCAAGGAGAAGATGTAGTGATTGATCATGCCCCATTCGGGATTGAGCATGAAGCGCACCGACAGGATGGTCGGGATCGACGGCACTGCCCAGGGCAGGATGAAGATCACCGAGAGCCATTTGATCCAGGTGCGCTGCTGGGCGAAGAAGCCGGACAGGAACAGCGCGATCAGCATCTTGATGTTGATGCCGATGACCAGGAAGATCAGCGTGTTGACCGCGGCGCGCGCAAAGATCGGATCATTGTAGAGCGCCACATAATTCGACGGGGCCCGCGCCAGCCACAACCCGTAGCAGACGGGATAGACGACGAAGGCGAGGAAAACGAGCAGATAGGGCGCGAGCAGCACGATGCCCCAGACCTGCGCCGGGGTCAGCCGCGACGACAAGGGCGGGCCGGGGATTGCCTGATCGCCAGAGAGCGTGATCGCCATTCTTTTCGGACTCTTCAAAGAGAAGCCGGCCGCGAAACGCGGCCGGTATTGTTCTTACCCCTCTCCTCGCACAGCGGGGAGAGGGAAGGTTGGCTTAACCCGCGACCTGCTTGATGCGGGCGATCAGTTCATCGACGGCCTTGTCGACCGGAACCTTCTCGCTGACGACGCGATTCATCGCCTTCGCCCACACGTTCTCGTTGTTGAGGATCGTGAACTTCCAGTTCTTGGTGAAATCGAACGCGGCGGTGCCGCCCTTGAACTGTGCGTAGACGGCCTTGCGGTGCTTGTCAGCCTGCCAGAACGGGCTTTCCTGGCTTTCCTTGGTCACCGGGAACCAGCGGCCGAGCGCGCCTTCGATGTAGGGACGGACGTTATCTTCCTGGAGCAGGAAGCTGATGAACTGCTTGGCCTCGGCCTTGTTCTTGGCCGCCGTGAACACCAGCCCGGTCTTGACGTCCGAACGGTAGCGGATGGTCGAACCATCCGGCGCCTTCGGGAAGGATGCCGTGATAATGTCCTGCTCATAGGCCTTCTTGCCGGCGTCGCGCTGCTCCTGGGTGAGCGCCTGGTTCTGCGAGTCCTCGAACCATTTCGCCGCGATCGAGATCGTGAAGTTGTGGGTCATCACGATGGTCTTGTTGTGGAACGCGACGTTGTTGTCGGGATCCTTCCAGGTGGTCGAGGAGGGCGGGGTGCAGCCCTTGATGTAGGTGTCGGTATAGTCCTTCATCGCCTTGATCAGGCCATCGCGGACCTTCGGGTCGTCGACCAGCAACTTGCCGTCGTCGTCGACCAGCTTGACGTGGTAGGCATCCATGAAGGTGTAGAACGACTGGAAGGAGTCGGTGGATTCCACGCCCATCGGCTGGCCGACGGCGTAGATGCGCTGGCCGGTGGCCTTGCGGATCGCCGGCTGCACCTTGTCGCACCAGAACGTCCAATAGCCCGTCCAGTCGTTCGGGATGTCGCTCTGCTTGAAGCCGGCCTTCTCCAGCATGTCGTTCCAGATCTGGACGTGCATGCTCTGCTGCTTCAGCGGAAAGCCGTAATAGGCCTTTTTCTTGGCGACGTCGTTGTAGAGGATCGACGCATCGAGCGTGTTCTGCACGAACCGGTCCTTGATCGGCTCCATGACGTCCGTGAGGTCCTCGAGCTTGCCTTCATAGGCCCACTTGCCCTGCGCCTGCACGTCATAGGAGTCGGAATAGGCGACATCGGGAACCGTGCCGGCATCGAGCGCCGCGACCGTCTTCGGAATCATGTCCTGGATCGCGTATTGCGACAATTCGACCTTGATGCCGGTCTTGGCTTCGAATTTCTTGATCGTCTCGATCAGCGCGTCGTCTTCGGATCGATAGAAGCCCTTGCCCCACCAGACCGTGATCGTCTTCTGCTGTGCAAAGGCGGGTGCAGTGGCAGCAAAAAGCCCGGCCGCAGCGATCGCCAATGATACTGCGCCAATTACCTTGGATCTCACGTTTTTCTCCCTCAAACGGCCGGTGTTTTAACCGGTCATATAAAACACTAGCGCAGGATGGTAGCGCAATCAACGCATCTTGTCAGACCTGGGTCGTGGGGGTGTCGGGCCAGATGGCTCAACTGCTCAACGCGTGGATCGATCCAATCGCGCATCAATTCGGCCGGATCAGTTCGCGATGGTCGGCCAACACCGGAAAGGCGCCGTCCTCAGTTGAAACTCACCTGAGTCGGACGTCAGCTTAGTTGGACTTGGCGGTCTCTTTGGAATTTTCCGCCGTCGGCGCTTCCGCCGGCGCGGGACGCTTTCCGCTTCCCGTGATGCGCTCGATCGCGGAGCGCACGGCATC
Source organism: Bradyrhizobium sp. CCBAU 51765 (assembly GCF_015291725.1). Taxonomy (GTDB): domain Bacteria; phylum Pseudomonadota; class Alphaproteobacteria; order Rhizobiales; family Xanthobacteraceae; genus Bradyrhizobium; species Bradyrhizobium liaoningense. Next base: position 7,447,480 of record NZ_CP030038.1, on the reverse strand, counting down.
GCCTCCCTTGCGGTCCTTGAGCATGTCGAGCAACGGCGCGGAGGCCGGCGAGCGGCGGATCAGGCTTTCCGGATCGGGGAAGATCAGCGGATCGTCCCATGGCCCCTGCACCACGAACGGCAATTCGAATCCCGAGGCGCTGTTGAGGCTTGCCACGCCCTTCATGTCGTATTCGCGCGTCGGCACCGAGGCGGTGCCGGTGAGCGTGATCTTCGCCGCCGGCCCTTCGACGCGGATGTCCTCGGCGGTGGCGACGCCGTCGGAGAATTTCACGGCGATGGTGAGATTGGTGTAGGGCGTCGAGCCGTTGCGGAAATTGCCGCCGCCCGACAGCGGCCGCCGCTCCAGCCGCTTCAGGAGCTGCTCGGCGTTGAAGCCTGCGATCGCGCCGTCATGCCCGGTCACGGTGGCACTTCCGTCGAGCGACTGCACGAGGCCGAACGGGCTCGATCCGGAGGCGAGGAGCGAGACGTTGATGTTGCCGCGGCCGGACAGCTTGTTGAGGCCGAACAGCTCGGTGGCGCAGGCCTGGAGATCGACGTCGGTGAACTGGAATTGCGCCTTGATGTCGGCGACGGTGTCAGACCGGGCGATGCCGAACGAGCCCTTTGCGATCCCGCCATAGACCTGCGCCTCGCCGACCGAGAGCGCCAGCGTGCCATTGCGCAAATTGGCGCCGATCGCGGTGCGGCCGAGCTTCGTCGGCCCGACCGTCAGCTTGGCCGCGGACAGGCGCATGTCGAGGTCGGTGGTCGACAATCCGTTGAGATCGAACAGTTGCCGGTTCCAGTCGCGCGCGCCGCTCGCGAGCAGGCGGAAGGTCGAGATATAAGGTGTGAAGTCGAGCGCGTCGGCGGCGAGCGTCGCCTGCAGCGTCTGCCGGCCGTTATTGGCGTAGGTCATGACGCCCTCGGCGGCGTTGCCGTCCAGCTCGACATTGACATTGGTGAGCGCGATCGAGGGGCCGACGACGTTGGCGCGCGCCTTCAGCGCGAAGCGGCCGAAGCCGCCGCTGCCGGGCTGCGGCTGCCCGGTCCAGCGCAGCGCGTTGCGCAAGGACGGGCTGTCGACGGTGAGCGTGCCTTCCATCATGGGGCTGGTGCGATTGGCGACGCTGCCGTCGAAGGCGAGCTTGAGCGGCGCGCTGGCGATTCGCGCCTTCAGGCCGGACCGGTCACCGGAGAGGGCGGCGACGAAATCGGAAAAGCTGATCGAGCCGTCGACACGCTCGCCGCGCCAGTCGAACTGTCCGGTCGCGGCAAAGGAGCGCGAGATCGAAGGCCAGGCCAGCGACAGGTCGATGTCCTCGAGCTTCTCGGTGGCGCGCGTGGCGGCGTCCTCGTAGTCGAGCACGCCGTCCTGGATCCGGATTTCGGAGAACGAGACCTGGTTCTCGGCCCCGGGCTTCATGGTGCGCGCGATGGTCTGGATGAAGGGCGTCCAGTTGCTCTCGCCGTCCGGCTTGAGGCTGACGTGGATGCGCGGACGCAGCAGCGTAAGGTCGGCGATCTCGAACCGCTGCAGCAGCAGCGGCAGCAGCCGCAGATTTGCGGTGAGCACGTCGACCTGGAGCGCTGGCGTGCTGGTGCCGCCGCCCTTGAGGCCGACGTCATGGAAGGAGATGTAGCTCGCCGGCAGCACCGAAATGTCGATGCTGCCTGCGACATTGAGCTCCAGCCCGGTGACGTCGCGGATCTGCGCTTCGACCGCCTTGCGCAGCGCGTCGCGGTTGATGAGCCAGGAGGTCGCGATCAGGGCGATCAGCGCGACGCCGAGCAGCGCCGCGATCGGCGTCCCGAGGCGCTTCATTCCTTGGGCCATGGTCAATGGCATGTCCTGATCGGGTTGGTCGTTGGAGCCAGAGGGCGGGCCGGGAAACCTGCGCGCCCACACCCAACCCCCGCAACTTGATGGGTTTTCTTGACGCTTTCAAGGCCGCTGCACGGTTATGCCCACGGCGTGGGCAGCTTCTACCACCCAGCGGCGCAGCGGAGAACCCCGTATCATTGACGGCTTCGGACGATTTCGCCTAATAATCGCCGCCAATAAGGCGCGACGGCCAGCAAGCCGAAGGTTCAGTCGAGGTTTTTTGCATGAACAAGGTCTATCCCGACGCCAAGTCGGCGCTCGACGGCATTCTAAAAGACAACATGATGATCATGTCGGGTGGCTTCGGCCTCTGCGGCATTGCCGAGGAGCTGTCGGACGCGATCCGGGAGTCCGGTGTCAAGGGCCTGACGGTGGTCTCCAACAATGCCGGCGTCGACGGCATCGGCCTCAGCCGCCTGCTCGAAACCCGTCAGATCAAGAAGATGATCTCGTCCTATGTCGGCGAGAACAAGCTGTTCGCCCAGCAATTCCTCGCCGGGGAGCTGGAACTCGAATTCAATCCGCAGGGCACGCTGGCCGAGCGCATCCGCGCGGGCGGCGCCGGCATCCCGGCCTTCTACACCAAGACCGGCGTCGGCACGCTGATCGCCGAAGGCAAGGAAGTTAAGGAATTCGACGGCGAGAAGTACCTGATGGAGCGCGGCCTGTTCGCCGACCTCGCCATCGTGCACGCCTGGAAGGGCGACACCGCCGGCAACCTCATCTACCGCAAGACCGCGCGCAATTTTAACCCGATGATGGCGACCGCCGCGAAGATCACGGTGGCCGAGGTCGAGCATCTGGTTCCGGCCGGTGAGCTCAATCCCGACCACATTCACACGCCCGGCATCTTCGTGAAGCGCATCGTCGAGGTCGGCACGGCCAAGAAGCGCATCGAATTCCGCAACACCCGCCCGCGCCCGAGCGCATGATCCGGAAAACTGGACACCGGTTTTCCGATCAGATCATGCGCCACTAAAGAATCGACAGGAGCACAACGATGGCCTGGACCCGTGAACAGATGGCCGCGCGCGCCGCGAAGGAACTGCGCGACGGCTATTACGTCAATCTCGGCATCGGCATCCCGACGCTGGTCTCGAACTACATCCCGGACGGCATGGACGTCAGCCTGCAGAGCGAGAACGGCATGCTCGGCATGGGTCCGTTCCCCTATGAGGGCGAGGAAGACGCCGATCTCATCAACGCCGGCAAGCAGACCGTGAGCGAACTGCCCTCGACCTCGTACTTCTCGAGCGCGGATTCCTTCGGCATGATCCGCGGCGGCCACATGGACCTGTCGATCCTCGGCGCCATGCAGGTGGCCCAGAACGGCGACCTTGCCAACTGGATGATCCCCGGCAAGATGGTCAAGGGCATGGGCGGTGCGATGGATCTCGTCGCCGGCGTCAAGCGCGTCATCGTGGTGATGGAGCATTCGGCCAAGGACGGCCCGAAGCTCTTGAAGCAGTGCAATCTGCCGCTGACCGGCGAGCGCGTGGTCGACATGGTCGTCACCGATCTGGCCGTCTTCACCATCGACAAGCATGGCAATGGCGGCATGGCGCTGATCGAGCTCGCCGACGGCGTTTCGCTCGACGAGGTCAAGTCCAAGACCGAAGCGGAATTCCGCGTCGCGCTGAAGAACACGTAAGCGAGAAACGCTGGGGGCGCGCATGACGATACGGTCGGCGCGTCCTTGGGATTTTGGTTCAGCGATCAGGTTGGTTGACGGCAACTCGATTAGTCGAAGCACCCCGGGTGCTCGGATGATGAGCCCATGCCTTCAAGCGGGACCGCTCGGCACCTCGGAGAACCGGGTCAGCCAGACAACGGGGCCGATGCTGGCGGCGATGATCAGGAGGGCCGCGAGCGCGCCGTCCTCGAAATTGCCGCGGCTTGCGAACTGGTAGATCGACGTCGACAGCGTTTCGACGTTGAGGGGCCGCAAGAGCAGCGTTGCCGGGAGCTCCTTCAGGCAGTCGACGAACATGATGATGACGGCGCCAAGCATCGCGGGCCGGAGCAACGGCAGATAGATCTGCCTCAACATGACCGCCTGGCCCGCGCCGACCGTCCGCGCGCTCTCGTCATAGTCGCGCGGAATGCTGTCGAACCCGGCCTTGATCATGCCGACCGGCACCGCCAGAAAACGAATCGTGTAGGCGATGACGACGGCTGTCCCCGAGCCGACCAGGATCAGCCCGGGCAGCGAACGTCCCGTCCAGGCAGCGACCGCACTCAGCGCGTTGTCGACCGCCAGTACGGGGGTCAGCAAGCCGAGGGCAATCACGAGACCCGGCAGCGCGTAGCCGGCCTGCGCGATGCTCATCGCCACATATCGCAGAGGATCCGGCCGAAAGCGGTGCGCGATCGTCGTGGCGAGCGCAAGCATCAGCGCCATGAGCGTCGCGAGCGCTGCATAGGCAAACGAATGGAAGGTGTGGCGCCACAGGAGTGGGTCGAAATCTGCAAGCAGTCCGCGACCGAGAGCCTGATGCGCCAGATAGAACAGCGGCACGACGAAGCCGATCAGCACCGGCAGCACGCAGACCGCGAATGCGATCCACGCTCTTGCGCCCGAAAGCGGGGTTCGCTGCCTCACATGCGGGCTTTCGGCCGAGAATTCGGCGTTGGCGTTGCGACGGCCGTAACGCTCCATCGCGATCAGGCCGGCGACGATCGCAAGCATCAGGCATGCGAGTTGCGCCGCACCGGCGAGGCTGCCGCGGTTGAGCCAGGTGGTGAAGATCGAGACCGTCAGCGTGCGGATGCCGAGATATTCGCTGGCGCCGATGTCGTTGAGCGTCTCCAGCGCGACCAGCGCCACGCCGACCGCGAGCGCCGGCCGCGCCATCGGCAGTGAAACGCGCCAGAAAACGGTCCATCGGCCGGCTCCCAGCGTCCTAGCCGCCTCGGCGAATTCGGCAGACTGAACCTGAAACGTCGCGCGCGCCGACAGATAGACGTAAGGATAGAGCACGAGCCCGATCACGAAGACGGCCCCCGGCAGCGAGCGCAGGTTGGGCAGATGGCCGAGGGGATCGCGCAACGGCAGCCAGATTGCGAGGGTGCGGTGCACCAGGCCGAGCGGTTCGAACAGGTCGGCATAGACGTACGCCGCAAGATAGGTCGGAATCGCCAGCGGCAGCGGCATCAGCCACAGGAGGATGCCCCGGCCGGGAAAATCGTGGCGCGATATCACCCATGCAGTGCCGGCGCCGATCAGAAGTGTGAGCGCCCCGACCCCGACGAGCAGAAGCGCGGTGTCCAAGAGGGCGGCCGGCAGCACGTAGTTGATCAGGTCGTGCCACACATCGGGCGCCGGCTGCAGAGCCAGCGAAACGATCGAGATCACGGGCGCCGCGACCAGGATCGCGGTTGCGATCGCGATTGCGGTCGCGGCGCGCCCGGCGTGGGCGCGGCCTCTCAAACGAGGCCGTGCGCCCGAAGCTTCTGCCAGTTTGAGAGACGAGGGCCGCCAGAGATCAGTTGTCAAAGCCGACCTTGTCCACCAGCGAGGCCGCAGCCTTACGGTTGGCGGCGATCTTTGCGATCGGCAACGGATCCGGGCCGAGCTTGCCGTAGCCCGCGATGGTAGAGTTGATGGCGACACCGGCGCGAACCGGATATTCGTAATTCTGGTCGGCATACATCTGCTGCGCCTGCTCGCTGACGAGCCACTCGATCAGCTTGATGCCGTTGGCCTTGTTGGGCGCGTGCTTGGCGAGCAGCACGCCGGAGAGGTTGACGTGGGTGCCGCCGCCCTCGAAGGTCGGCAGGATTACGCGGGTCGCCTCCGCCCACGGTTTCTTCTCGGGATCGTTGTTGATCATCAGCGCCCAGTAATAGGTGTTGCCGATGCCGATGTCGCACTTGCCGGCGGCAACGTCACGCGCGGCTTCGCGATCACCGCCCGACGGCTTCTGCGCGAGATTGGCCTTCACGCCGCGCAGCCATTCCTCGGCCTTGGCCTCGCCGTACTTGGCCGTGTAGGCCGCGAACAGCGCGTTGTTGTAGATGTGCTGGCCCGAGCGAATGCAGATCTTGCCCTTCCACTTGGGATCGGCGAGCTCCTCATAGGTGATCTTGTCCTGCTTGACGCGATCCTTCGAGGCATAGATCACGCGCGCGCGCATGGAGATGCCGGCCCAGTGTCCGTCCGGATCGCGATATTGCGCCGGCACGACCTTGTCGACCGCCTCCGACTTGATCGGCTGGGTGACGCCGGCCTGCACGGCCTCGTCGATGCGGCCGATGTCCACCGTCAGCAGCACGTCGGCCGGACTGTTGGCGCCTTCCGCCTTCATGCGCTGCTCCAGACCGGAGCTTGCGGAGACGACATTGACCTTGATGCCCGTATCCTTGCTGAAGGCGTCGAACAGCGGTTGGATCAGCTTGGTCTCGCGATAGGTATAGACGTTGACCTCGCCATTGGCGGCTGCCTTCGACACGAAGGCCGAGGTCAGGCTCAACACCGCCGCGGACGCGGCGAGGACGCGAAGTTTGATCATAAGGGCTGCTCCAGGCGCGCGATTGAACGCCCGATTGAGTAGCGCAGGCGATGCGGCAACGTCAGCGACGCGATGTCGCGAGAGCCATGACTTAGAGGGATTCCAATATTGTTTTTAGATCGATTCTAATTGGTGGATCGAGACGTTGACGGGAAAGCGATGCGCGCCGCTATGATTATGATCTTGCCGGCCACGTCTTGCTCAGGCGCTGCGACACGCTGACCAGCCATGGCGTCTCCTCGCGCACCAGGCGGAAGCCGAGGTTGGCGGGCGGCACGCCTTGGGCGCAGCCGCCGGCGCGGGCGTCGCGGATGAAATCGGTGACATAGGCGCGGTGGGCGCCTTCGGCGATACGCACCCCGCAGTTCACGGTCGGGCGGCCTGCATTTCCGGCCTCGTCGACGCGCGAGCGCACGAAGCAGCTCGAGGTCCACTCCCAGACGTTGCCGGCGAGATCTTCGACGCCGTGCTCGTTCGGGCCGAACTTGCCGAACGGATGGGCCGTGGTGTCGGTGAGGCCGCGTTCGGATTCACGCTCATAGCGGCTGATCCAGCGCTTCGAAGGGTCGCTTGCATCGACCGGCACACCATCATCCCTGAACCTGGAGCCGGCGGCAAACGCCCATTCCTCGTCGCTCGGCAGGCGGTAATGCCGGCCGGTCTTGCGCGACAGCCAGCCTGCGTAGGCCTCGGCATCGTGCCAGCTCACCTGCACTGCGGGACGATCGGGGGCGATCGCCACGTCACGGTCGAGCGCACGGCAGGCGCCATCCTTCGCGCAAAGCTGATAGTCGGATGAGGAGACCTGATTCCGCATGATGTGCAGCGGCCGGTCGATCCGGATCGTGCGCAGCGGCGCTTCCGCCTGCTGCCCGCCGCGGGTGAAGTCGCCGGCCTCACGATATGAGAAGTTGCCGCGAACGACCTCGACCATGGCTGGCTCGCCTCCCGCATTATGCGTCGCTATCTCGGAAACCAGAGGCGCAACGGTCAGCGGGCCCACAAGCCCGGCCGCGCAGGCGAGCACCAGTTTGAGCTTGAATGCGATCAGCATGATGATCCCCCCGAAGGAAGAAGGGGCCGGTGATCAATCACCGGCCCCTTGTCGCGTCTAGTTGGTGCTGGCAGGCGGTATTTCGGCAGGGGCCTTCACCTGGGTCATCAGATCGTCGTTCCACTTGCCTTCGACCTTGAAGTGCGCGGTGGCGCCGAGATTGGCCGCCTCGATTAGATTGTGCGTGACATAGGCGTAGATGCCGGGCTGCTGGAATTTGTACAGCGCAGCTCCCGCCGACCCGCCGCGGATGAACCAGGTCTCGAGCCCGACCTCCGGTGCATTGCCGAACTTGCCGGTCTCCCAGACATAATCGCCATGGCCGCCGATCAGATGCGGACGGCTGTCGCGGTTGGCCTGCGAATGCACGATCAGCACGTTCTCCCCGACCTTGGCGGTGAGCGCGTTCTTGCCGGTGAGCGCGCCGACCTTGCCGTTGAACACGACATGGGTGGGGATCAGCTTGTTCATCACCTCTTCGGTCTCGGTGAAGGCTTCGCCGGGCGATTCGTAGGACTTGAAGTTGCCCTTCCCGTCGCGCGGCACGTACATGTCCTGTTCGCCGATATAGTAGACCTTGTCGTATTTCAGCGCTCGGCCCTTGCCGTCGTTCAGCCCGTCGCGCGGCAGCACCATCACTGCACCGTTCATGCCGGAGACGACGTGCCAGGGGATCATCGGGCCGCCCGGTGCGCAGTGATAGACGAACACGCCGGTTTTGGTCGCCTTCCAGCGCAGCACGACCTGTTCGCCGGGGTTGATGAGCGTGAGTTCGCCGCCGCCGAGCGCGCCGGTCGCGGAATGGAAGTCGATGTTGTGCGGCATGGTGTTGGTGGCGGGATTGACCAGCGTCAGCTCGACATAGTCACCCTCGTGTACGACCATGAGCGGTCCCGGCATCGAGCCGTTGAACGTCATCGCCTGGAAGGTGGTGCCCTTGTCGTCGATGACGACTTTCTTCTCTTGGACCGTCAGCTTGAACTCGACGATCTTGGGCCCCTGCGTCGTGGCCTGCTCGTGCGCGTGCACGAAGGGCGGAGCGACCAGCTCTACCTTCTGACGCGGCAGCTTGAGATCGCTGGCGGCGAAAGCCGGGGTCGCCAGCATCAGGGCGGTCGCGGCGGCGCTGATCAATGCGGCTCTGCGGGTAAACATCGGAAGCATCCTTCATGAAAAGGTTTTGATGACGGAATGCAGTCTGCGCCGATCGCGGCAAGTGTGTTTGCGCTGCGACAAGCTCCCGCCGGATTCACCTCCGCAACAGTACTTAGGTGCTCGGCGGCGCAGGATCGGCGATGCCATTTCGATCGCGTCCGAAGGCGTGATGCGATGCGGATGTCGGGAGCGAGCGACCAGCGGCCGGATAGCGGTGAGGACATTCTGACCCGCTGCTGCGCGTTGTCGACGCGATCGGCCTTTGCGGTAACTGGCGCCACGGATTGGCGAGCGTGACCGCAACCGCATTGGCGCTCAGCAGCAACTCGTTCGCATCTCCAAGTTGGATTGCGACCTCGGCGGGACCGGCGTGTCCGGGCAGGGACGTGGGGAGGCCCGCACCGGCAATGGCCTTCGCGAAGAGGCGACCAGTTTAGGGGAGATACATGACGAGGCCGACCGTCCCCCAGATCGCCAGCGACAGCACGACGAAGACGGCAATTGCCGCAGCCAGGGCGCGCACGACGCCGCCGGCGGCTGGTGTAGCCGGGGCCGGCCGGAAGTCGTCGAAACGCGGGATATGGCCGCGGACGTCGAGCAGGGAGAGAATGAGTTCGAGTGCAAGAGGCCTCATGGCAAGCGCTCCGGATGGCGACGCGAATTGGCCAAATCATGGCCGGGAACCGGCCGCCGCGCTTTGCGCGAGCGCAAAGTCGATTCCGCGCATCCGGGTTAATTAACACGCATTCCGCGGATTTGCCGTGATGTCTGCGCGCGGCGGAAATTGACGAATGGATAAGACATGAGAGCTGATCTTGCGGCGGTCTACGGCGAGGAACGCCTGCCACGCTACACGAGCTATCCGACCGCACCGCACTTTTCGCCCGCGATCGGTCCAGGCACCTATGCTCAGTGGCTCGCGGAACTGCCGGCGGGCGCCAGCGCGTCGCTTTATCTGCACGTGCCGTTCTGCCGGGAGATGTGCTGGTACTGCGGCTGCCATACCCAGATCGTCCGCCGCGATGATCTCGTCGCCGGCTATCAGCGGACGCTGCGCAGCGAGATTGCGCTAACCGCCGAAACCATCGGGCGCCGCATCAAGGTCGAGCACATCCATTTCGGTGGTGGCACGCCGACGATCATGGCGCCGGAGGCTTTTGCCGAGTTGATGGCGACGCTGCGTCAGAAATTCTTCGTGCTGCCTTCGGCCGAGATCGCGGTCGAGATCGATCCCCGCACATTGTCCGGCGACATGGTCGAGGCCATGCGGCTCTCCGGCGTCAACCGCGCGAGCCTCGGCGTGCAGAGCTTCGATCCCGTGGTGCAGAGGGCGATCAACCGCGTGCAGAGCTTCGAACAGACCGGGTCCGTGGTCAACATGCTCCGCGGCGCGGGCATCGAGGGAATCAATTTCGACCTGATCTACGGCTTGCCGCACCAGACTGTCGCTTCGTGCCTGGACACCGTGCGGCGCAGCCTCGCGCTCGCGCCCAACCGCTTCTCGGTGTTCGGCTATGCTCATGTACCTGATTTCAAGAAGCACCAGCGCATGATCAACGAGGCCGTGCTGCCCGACGGTCTTGCGCGCCACGACCAGGCCTGCGCGATCGCAAATGCCCTGAAGGAGGCCGGTTACGTGCAGATCGGGCTCGATCATTTCGCACGGCCCGACGATTCCATGGCGGTGGCGTTCGAGGAGCGGACGCTGCGGCGCAATTTTCAAGGCTATACCACCGACAAGAGTGAAGTCCTGCTCGGCTTCGGCGCGAGCGCGATCGGCCACCTTCCGCAGGGCTACGTCCAGAACGACGTGCAGATCGGTGCCTACGCGCAGAGCATCGCCGCCGGCCGCTTCGCCACGGCGAAGGGCTATGGACTCACCGACGACGACCGGCTGCGCGCCGACATCATCGAACGCATCATGTGCGAGTTCGGTGCCGATCTCGGCGACATCTGCGCCCGTCATGGCGCAGAGGCCGGCGCGATGCTGAAATCGGCAGCCCGTCTGAAGCCGCTGATCTCCGACGGCGTCGTGCGGTTGGACGGCGACCGGCTCGCGGTCGCCAAGGATTCGCGCTTCCTGGTCCGCAGCGTTGCCGCCGCATTCGATGCGCATCTGGATCCCGGTAGGCAACTCCACAGCCGGGCGGTTTAGCTTGATTCATTCGGGGCGCGCGAAGCGCGAGCCCCGGAGTGATCGTGGCGGAACTGGCAACAGCTTGCGCTTCAACAAAGAGGCTTCCGCCCGCGCCTTTATCGTCAATTCGGAATGGAGTTGTCCATGCCCTTCGGATCCGACGATCTGGTCGATGACATCATGCGTACGGCGCCGCACACGATCCGCGTGTTTCTCGCCTTCAGGATGGCCTGCGTCGGCTGTCCAATCGCGACCTTCCACACCGTGGATGATGCCTGCCGCGAGCATGGCATCGAGCGCGATAAATTCCTCGCTGCATTGAGCGATTGCGTGCCGGCGTGAAGCGGTCTGGAATCGCGCGGGCGCGCGCGTTCCTGAAGGAGGGAGCGCTTTCGCCGTAAGCGGAAGCGCCCCTCATCTCCATCCGCGGAGACATCCCGGCGTCAGCTCTCACGCCGCGCCGCCGTCGGCGTTCCGCTCCGCCAGCACGACGATCTTGTGGGGCTCGCGCAGGATGATGCGCTGGCGGCCGCTCTCCACGAGGCCTTGGCTCTCCCAGCCGCTCAGGATGCGGCTGACGGTGTGCAGCGTGGTGCCGGTCATCTGCGCGATGTCCTGGCGGCTGATCGGGAAGTCGATCTCGATGCCGTGGTCGAGTTTCTTGCCGGACTGCTTGGCGAGGCGCAGCAGCGCGTGCGCGATGCGTTGCTCGACCTGCTGGGTCGACATTTCCAGGATGCGGGTGTGACTCTCCTGAAGCCGGGTGCCGACGGTCTGGAGCGTGTTGGCGGCGAGCGCCGGAAACCGCTCGATCAACCGCGGCCAGGCCGAGGTCGGCCAGATCAGCACCACGCTGTCGTCGACTGCCATCGCCGTCGCCGGATAGCGCGCGGCTCCGATCGCCATCGCGAGCCCGAATGTTTCGCCGGGCGCGACATAGCGCACCACGATCTGCTCACCGGTCGGCGTGGTCTTGGCCGCGCGGACATGGCCGTGCAACAGCAGGAAGAAGGACTGCGCGTCGGCCCCCTGCTCGAAGATGGCACTGTTCTTGGAAAAGCGGGCCGAGCGGGCCTCACGCAGGATCTCGTCCAGAGCTTCCGGCGTCACCCCCGCAAACAGCGGCAGATGCGCAACCAGCGATGTGTCGACCTTGGCCATTCTGCCTCCTTGGCACTCGGCAGTGTGATGGCACCTGCAATCGTCCTGGTGTTTGCGGTAGCGCAAAACGGGCCGGTCGGGTGGCGGTATTTTTCCAGACAACGATCTGAATTTATTGGAGTTGATGCCATGGCTGGCGCCCGATCCCGTAACTTTGCGGGCTGGCCGCTGCTCGCGAACAGCTTTCGGCCCTTTTTCCTGCTCGCCGCGATCCAGGCGGCGCTGTCGATCCTGGCCTGGGTGCCGATGTTCTACGGCGAACTGTCGGTGAGCTCCGCATTTGCGCCGCGCGACTGGCACATCCACGAGATGCTCTATGGCTTCCTGCCGGCTGTGATCACCGGCTTCCTGTTCACGGCGATCCCGAATTGGACGGGGCGGCTGCCGATCCAGGGGACGCCGCTCGGGGCGCTGCTGATGGTCTGGCTTGTCGGGCGCATCGCCGTGACGATGTCGGCCAATGTCGGCTGGGCGTTTGCGCTGATCGTCGATGCGGCCTTCCTGGCATTGGTCGTCGCCGCCGCCATGCGCGAGATCATCGCAGGCGGCAACTGGCGCAACCTGCCCGTGGTCGGGCTGGTGCTTGTTCTGCTCGCCGGCAACATCGGCTTTCATGTCGAAACGCATTTCGAAGGCGCGACCGATCTCAGCACCCGTGTCGGCATCAGCGTGGTCATTCTGCTGATTGCGTTGATCGGCGGCCGCATCATCCCAAGCTTCACCCGCAACTGGCTGGTCAAGTTCAATCCCGGCCGACTGCCCGTGCCGTTCGGACGCTTCGATGGCGCGGTGATCGGATGCAGCGCGCTCGCGCTCGTCTCATGGATCGTGGCGCCGTCGAATGCCGTCACCGGTGTCCTGATGGCACTTGTCGGCGGGCTGCACCTGCTGCGGCTTGCGCGCTGGGCCGGAGATCGCACCTTCCGCGAGCGGCTGCTCGTGATCCTGCATGTCGGCTACGTCTTCGTGCCGTTCGGTTTCATCCTGCATGCCCTCGCGGTTTTCGGTGTGCTGCCGCCAAGCGCCGGCATCCACGCCTGGATGGCGGGGGCGGCGGGAACCATGACGCTCGCGGTCATGGCCCGCGCGAGTCTCGGTCACACCGGACAGGCGTTGACGGCTTCGCCGGCGATCCAGGGAATCTATGCTGCGATCATCATCGCGGCTCTGGCCCGGGTCGCTGCCGTCGTGTTGCCCACGCATGGCGATGTGTTGCTGCACATCGCCGCTTGCGGCTGGATCGTCGCTTTCCTCGGATTTGCCATCGCGTTCGGCCCGCTGCTCGCCGGCAGCCGGCGGCGTGGCCTCGCCACGATGGGCGTGCCTGCTCCCGCACGCTGAACTCAAGCTGCAGTCGCCGTGGGCGGTGCCGTCACTGGCCGCACGCCCTTGCGCCACTCGGTGATGGTGCAGCCGAACCGGCTGCGGAACCAGCGCGCCATGGCGCTCTGCGCGGAGAAGCCAAGCTGCATCGCGATGTCAGCCAGCCGCCGGCCGGGAGCGTCGATCAGCTGGATCACGAGATCGGCGCGTTGCGCGTCCAGGATGGCTGAGAAGCTGGTGCCGGATGCTGCGAGGCGGCGGTGGATGGTGCGGCGGGTGCAGGCAAGATGCTCGGCGACGCGCTCGATCGTGCAGTCGCCACCGGCAAGAAGGAAACGTACGACCTCGTCGACCTTCTGCTCCCAGCTCGCGGGCCGCGTTTCGATCGCCTCGATCCGCTTGCGCAGATAGCTCGCGATCAGCGGATGCGCGTTCGGGATCCGACGTTCCATATCGTGCGTGGACAGCACGATCGCGTCATCCCTCGCGTTGAAGATCACGCGGCAGCCGAAGAATTCGCGATAGCGCTTGCGATCGTGCGGCGGCGGATGATGCAGGTGCACCTCCTTCGGCCGCCAGTCATGCCCGAACAGCGACTGGATGATGCGGTGGACACTGCCGAGCGCCACGTCGATCGACTGCCGCGACGCGCTCGGTTTCCGGCCGCGCAGATGCATCGTGATGGTCACGGTCTGCTTGCTGCGCGCAACGTCCAGCCGCATGCCATCGTGATGGATATGGATGAAGCGCGAGAACGCATCGATCGCCTCGCCGACGGTCGCTTGCTCGCGCACGATCAAGCCGACCGTGCCGAAATTGATCAGGCCGCCGCGCTCGGCGAGGCGCAAGCCGAAATCTTCGGCCCCGGACGCCTCCGCGGACAATTCGAGCAGACGGCGCAGGCCGGCGACGGCAATGGGCGTGTCGGGCTTGTCGAGGCAGGCTGGCGGCAGCCTGGCCTTGCGCATCATCTGCCTGGGGTCGAGCCCGACCGACCGGGCGACCTCCGGATAATAACTCAGGCTCGAGCTGCGAATGAGGTCGGTCATGCGAACCGTTCCTGCCAGCTGCTCCCGCAGATGTCCCGAAATGTAAATTTTCTGTCCCGGTCCGTCAAATCCAGGAACCCGGCGGAACATACATAGGGAAACCGAAGCACGGGCGTGAATGCCGTGCTTATGACGGCGCGGCAGGGCGATGGAGCCCGCTACCGTCTCAGGCCTTTTGACCAAGACATTGCTGGATCGGGATGATGCCGGGAAACATGCTTTCCAAGGGTGAGATATTCGTCATCGACACCGACGCTGCCTCCCGCGAACAACTTTCGACCGCGCTCCAGCAGAACGCCTACGAGGTGATCTGTTTCGCCGACTGTGCATCCCTCTTGTCGGCCGCGAAGGCGCGGATGCCGGCCTGCGTGCTGCTGGAGCTGCCGCCTGACCGGTCCGGCCTCGACGTGCTCAAGCGGCTGCGCGGGGAGAGCTGCATGGCGCCCGTGCTGGTGACGTCGGCGAACGGCAGCATTGCCATGGCCGTCGACGCCATCAAGAGCGGAGCGGCCGATTTCATCGAAAAGCCGTTCCGCACCCACGACATCGTCGGCCGGATCGATGCCGCCATCGACGAATTCGCGCAACCCGGCGCGAGCCGGCAGCGCTGGCTGACAGGCTGCGAGCCCCTGACCGCGCGCGAGGGCGACGTGCTCGAGCATCTCGCTGCCGGCCTCACCAACAAGGAGATCGCCCGGCGGATGCATCTGAGCGCGCGGACTGTCGAGGGCTACCGCGCCAGCATCCTGAAGAAGGCCGGCGCCCGCAACGTGACCGATCTGCTTCGGCGCATCTTCGGCCAAAGTTCGCCCACGCAGGCCTGAGGCTCCGCCGAGGCCGCGCGCCGATGCGTTCCGCGGCCATGCTGCTGCCGCGGCTGCGCCCCAAGGAAACCCCAATCGAACCAGTTCCTTCCCCGCCGCGTCTCATCACGATGGCGAGGCATTTCATCGCGCGCGTCCGGCTGGCGGCGCGGCGATACCGGCAGGAGGGACTTTATGCGCATCACCGCAAAACGGTTGGCAACCACGAGCCTGGTCCTGGTGACCACGGCCCTCGCATCGTCGTCATGGGCGGCCAACGTGGACGCCAATTCGGCGACCGACACGGTCACCGTCTATCCCGACGGCGCCACCGTCACCCGCGTCATTTCGGTGGATCTCGCCTCCGGCGACTCGACGCTGGTCGCCAGGGATTTTCCCCTCTCGCTCGATCCGTCGTCGCTCCGGGTCGAAGGCGAGGCGGGCGCCAAGCTCACGATCGGCACGATTGACGCGCGGCCGCCGAAGGCCGCACCGCCGGTCAACCTGCCCGAGCTCGACAAGCGCATCGAAGCACTGCGAGATCAGCGGGCCGATCTGCAAGGTGCGATCGACTCGGCCGATGCCCGGCGCAAATTTGCGCAGCATTTCGCCGAAGCCTCCCCGGCCGGCCTCGGCGAGAAGGGCGAGGCGCGGCCGATCACCGAATGGCGCGCGGCTTTTGCGGCGGTTGCCGAGGAGATCGCGATCGCCGACACCGCGATTCGCGATGCCACGCGAAAACAGCGCGAGCTCGACCGTCAGATCGCGCAGCTCGAGGCCGAGCGCTCGGCCAAGCCGCCGAGCAAGCTGGAAGTGCGGATCGGCGTCGCCTCGGCGGCGGCGACCAAGGCGACATTGCGGGTGACCTACACCGTGCGCAATGCGCGCTGGATGCCGCTCTATGACGCCCGGCTCGACACCGGCGCGAAGGACCGCAAGCCTCAGCTCGAGCTCGTCCGCCGCGCCGAGGTCACGCAATCGACCGGCGAGGACTGGTCGAACGTGACGCTCGGCGTCTCCACGGTTCGCATCGGCCGCGGCGGCAGCGCGCCGGAGCTGAACTCGCTGATTGCGCAATATCCGCACGTGCCGAAGCCCCTTGCGCTCGGCAGCGCCTCGGACCTGGCGCGGCCCGCGCCAACCGTCCGCCAGCGTTCGGCGCAGTTCGAGCCCATGTCCAAGGTCGCAGAGGCGACCGAGCGCGCCGACGAGCAGCAGGCGGTTGCCGAGATCGGCGATTTCCAGGCCACCTTCAAGATTCCCGGCCGCGTCAGCCTCGGCGCCGCCGAGGGCGCCAAGAGCCTCCGTATCGCTTCGGTCAACGTGCCCGCCGAGCTCGCGGTGCGCGCGGCACCGGTGATGGACCCGACCGCGTTCCTCGAAGCCAGCTTCAAGCAGACGGACGACACGACGCTGCTGCCCGGCAAGGTCGCGATCTACCGTGACGGCGTCTTCGTCGGCCGCGGCAAGATCACCGCATCCGCCAAGGACGACATCGTGCGGCTCGGCTTCGGCGCCGACGACAAGGTGAGAATCGAGCGCGCGGTGCTCAAGCGCAACGAGGGCTCGGCCGGCTTGCTCGTGACGACGTCGAAGACCGATGAGCGCGCGTTCAAGACCACGATCCGCAACGGCCATGATTTCCCGATCAAGGTCGCGATCGAAGATCAGCTTCCGGTCAGCGAGAACGAGGACATCGTCGTCGAGATGCTGCCCTCGAGCACCCAGCCGACCGCGAGCAACATCCGCGACAGGCGCGGCGTGCTGGAATGGTCGTTCGACGCCAGGCCCGGCGAGTCCAAGGACATCAACTTCGCCTGGCGCATCCGCTGGCCCAAGGACAAGAGCATGGTGATCGTGCCGGCGGGGTAGATTGCTAGCCACGAACGAGTTGCGCTCCCTCTCCCGCTTGCGGGAGAGGGCTGGGGTGAGGGCTCTCTCCTCTAGGGGATTGTCCCGTTGTGGAGACACCCTCTCCCCACCCTTCCCCCGCAAGCGGGGGAGGGAGCGCACCGTCTTTGCAGAAACAGGATCGGCTAAATTCCAGTCTGTGCAGCCCGCATCGACTGCGGCAGCACATACGGCACGCCGTCAGCCTGATGCACCACCGCGTCGATCTCGAAAATATCCCGGATGATCTCGCGTGTGACGATCTCCGCGCGCGGTCCGTCGGCGGCGAGCCTGCCGCCATTCAGCACGATCAGCCGGTCGGCGAAGCGGATCGCGAGATTGAGATCGTGCAGGATCGCGATGACTGCCGTGCCATTGCCGGCGCGGCGGCGCGCCGCTTCGACGAGGTCGATCTGGTGGCGCAGATCGAGGCTCGAGGTCGGCTCGTCCAGCAGCAGAAGCCCGGGGCCGTGCTCGGCCTCGCCGCAGGCGAGCTGCACCAGCACGCGAGCGAAATGGGCGCGCTGCTGCTCGCCGCCTGACAGCGTCGGCAATTGCCGTTCGTGGAAATGCGCGAGGCCGACCTCGTCCAGCGCCGCATCGACGAGCGGTCCAGCCTCGCGCAGGCTGCGCTCGCCCGCGCCCATCAGCACGATCTCCTCGACCGTGAACGGGAAGGTGACATTGATGTGCTGGGACAGCATCGCGCGGCGCGCGGCAAGCTCGCGCGGCGTGAAGCTGCGGATGTCGCGCTGGTTCAGGCGCACCTCGCCTGCGCTGGGGCGAAGATCGCCGGAGAGCAGCCGCAGCAGCGTCGACTTGCCGGCGCCGTTCGGGCCGATGACGGCGACCATCTCGCCCGCCGCAACCGTCAGGCCGACGCCATCGAGCAGCGTCGCGCGGCCTGCGCGCTTGCTCAAGTGCCGTGCCTCGATCACCGCGTTCATAGCGAGCCGAGCCCGCGCTGCCGCAGCAGGATGAAGAGGAAGACGGGGGCGCCGACGGCAGCGGTCAGGATGCCGATCGGCATCTCGGCCGGCGCCACGATGGTGCGTGCCAGCGTGTCGGCGCCGACCATCAGGATCGCGCCTGATAGCACCGAGGCCGGCAGCAGCAGGCGATGCGCCGGGCCGATCACGAGGCGGAGCAGATGCGGCACGACGATGCCGACGAAGCCGATGACGCCGCTGATCGACACCGCGACGCCGGTCATGGCGGAGACCATGACGATCGAGATCCGCTTCAGGCGTTCGACGTCGACCCCGCCGTGGAAAGCGTCGGCCTCGCCGAGCACCAGCAGATCGAGGCCGCGCGCGATCAAGGCGCAGGCGGCCAGCCCGATGACGAGGACCGGCGCGAGCAGGGCGCTCTTGGTCCAGGTCGCGCCGCTCATCGAGCCGAGCATCCAGAACGTGATGTCGCGGAGCTGGCGGTCGTCGGCGATGAACACGAGCAGCCCGATGCCGGCATTGGCGATGGCGGTGATGGCGACGCCGGCGAGCAGGAAGATCGCTATCGAGGTCCGCCCCGAGCGGCTCGAGATGCCGTAGAGAATCGCGGTGGTCGCCAGCGATCCCGCGAAGGCCGCGAGCGGCAACAGCTCGGTCTGGAGAAAGCGCAGCGCCTCGCCGAAGCGTGAATCGGTGAAGACGATCGCGCTTGCGGCTGCGAGCGCGCCGCCACTGGAGACGCCGACCAGGGCGGGATCGGCGAGTGGATTGCGAAACAGCCCCTGCATGATCGCGCCGGCCGCGGCAAGCAGGCCGCCGACCATCGCGGCTGCCGCGATCCGTGGAATGCGGATCGACCACAGCACGAGCTGGTCGCGGGCCGCCATCGCAGTGCTTTCGCCGGCAAGGCCCAGCGCCGCAGGCAGGCGGGAGAGGGGGATGCCGGCGGCGCCGACGGTCAGCGCGACGATCGCCGTCACCGCGAGCACCGCGATCAGGACAGGAATCGCGAAGGATGCGGACCGCCGGCTGGCGCTTCGTCGCGGGCTCCGTGCGTCGATGCCGACCGCCACGCTCATTGCCGGCAGTTCGCCGCCGACAGCGCCGACGCGAACGCGCCGCCCTGGTCGGCCAACGCCGGATAGAGCTTGACGGACAGATCACGCGCGGCCGCCGCCGTTCGCGGCCCGAAGCCGAGCAGATAGAGCCCGTCCATGGTGATGAAGCTCTTGTTGGCCGCGACCGGCGTCAGCGCAAAACCGGGATGGGCATAGACCGCGTCGGCCTGGAGCGACTCCTTGCCGCGCTCGATCGACAGCACGAACTCGGGCCTGGCCGCCACGATCGCCTCGTCGCTGATGATCTTGTAGCCGTCGTAATCGTCCACCGCATTGGTCGCGCCCGCGAGCTGGATGATCTCGTCGGCCGCGGTCTTGCGGCCGGCCACCATCGCCCGCCCATTCTGGAGCGACATCACGAACATCACGCGCACCGGCTTCGTCACCTTGGCGCGCAGTGCGCGGAGCTGCGCAAGGTCGGCGCCGATGGCGGCGCTCAGACATTCGGCACGCGCATCGACACCCATGGCGTGGCCGACCAGTCTTATCTTCTCGATCAGGCC
Source organism: Bradyrhizobium sp. CCBAU 51765 (assembly GCF_015291725.1). GTDB lineage: Bacteria > Pseudomonadota > Alphaproteobacteria > Rhizobiales > Xanthobacteraceae > Bradyrhizobium > Bradyrhizobium liaoningense. The sequence goes on along the minus strand of NZ_CP030038.1, from coordinate 7,427,957 downwards.
TTGCTCGGTGAAGGTCTCAGGCACCAGCACCAGCGGCACCTTCGCCGTCTCCAGGATGTCCATGGTCTCGCGCGGGCCCGAGCCCTGGATCGCCAGGATCAGGGTGGGGTTGAGGCCCAGCACGCCTTCAGCCGAGATCTGGCGCATGTAGCCGACATTGGGTTTGTCGTGCAGCGCAGCCGGCGGATAGAGGCTCGTGGTGTCGACGCCGACCAGGCGGCTCTCCAGCCCGAGCGCATAGAGGATCTCGGTGATGGCGCCGCCGATCGAGACGGTGCGCGCGAAGTCGGTGACGGCCACATCGCGGTTGCGCGCGTCATGCACGGTGATGCCGGCCGCGTGCGCGGCAGACGCGAGCGCGATCGTGCCGGAGAGCAGGAGATTGGCGACGGTGCGACAAAATGCCATTGCGTTTCACTTCGTCAGGATCAGCTTGTTCTGCGAGGTCAGGCGCAGGCGATAGCTGTCCTCGCCATGCGCGATGATGATCTCGCGCTCGGCCGCAAACAGCTCGCGGCTGTCGATCCGGCTCCCTCGCATGGTGAGGGTTCTCGTTGCGGCAGAAGGGCGTCCTGTCGGACCCGCCGCGCCGCCGCCGCTGTCTCCAGATGCTGCTGACATTGTCGTCGTGGTGCGCCTTCGAAATTTCAGATCTAGCTTGTCCTGTATAAGCGGCGCGAGGCGCATTCCAACGGCCCCAATTTACAATCGATATAAACTGCAATCAGGTGTCATTGACCGTCAGAGTGTTGCCACGTTACCAATTGTGGCAACGGGGTGACGTCCCCGCGGTTTGAGAAGATCAGCCAGCCAGTCGTTCGCGTTGCGAACGCGCGCCAGCCAAGAGACTTCAAAATTAAAGCGAAGTGCAGGCTGGGGCTGATATGGCTGACGGGGCTAGGTATTCGCGCGCCCTGATTTTGGGCGCGTCGGTGGTTTCAATTGCAGCATGGGTGACGGAGAGCAGTCTCGCGCAGACCGCATCGCCGCAAGCCGAAAGTGCCTCGTCGGAGCGGTCGAAGCAGGCAAAGCGCAAGCCGGCCAAGCCGCAGGCGGCGCAGCAGGCAACGCCCGACGTCATGAATGCGCACGCGCAAGCGGGCGGTACGGCGCCGGTGCAGACGCTCGATACCATCACGGTCGCGGCGACCAAGACCCCGGAGCGGGCGATCGATGCGCTCGCGCCCGTCAGCTCGATTTCGCTGGACAAGATTCAGGGACTCCAGCCGAACCGCCTGTCGGACATCTTCTACGCCATTCCCGGCGTGTCGTTTCAGGAGCGCGGCGACGATCCCGCGACCGTCATCAACATTCGCGGCTTGCAGGATTTCGGGCGCGTCGCGGTCGTCGTCGATGGCGCGCGGCAGAACTACCAGCGCACCGGCCACAACGCCAACGGCTCCTTCTTCCTCGATCCTGAATTGATCGGCGGGGTCGACGTCGTGCGCGGACCGACCGCCAACATCTACGGCTCCGGCGCGATCGGCGGCCTGGTCTCGTTCCGCACCAAGGACATCAACGACGTGCTGCGCCCCGGCGAGCGCTGGGGCGTCGACCTCTCGGGATCCTACGGCTCCAACAACAATCGCGGCCTCGGCTCGGTGTTCGGGGGCGTGCGTGCCACACCCGACGTCGATGTCTTCGGCGGCGCGGTCTACCGCACCCAAGGCAATTACAAGGACGGCAACGGCACCGAGATCGGCAACACCGGCAACCAGGTCGAGGCCGGGTTGATGAAGCTCACGGTGCGGCCGGCCCTCGGTCACGAGGTCAAGTTCGGCGCCGTCTTCCAGGACTATCAATACGATATCGGCCAGTTCAACCGCGGTCCGGTGGCAACGGCGGCTCAGCGCGCGCTCTATCAGGGCTCGTCGGTCTACGCTTCCGATGCGAAGAACTACACCGGGACCATCACCTGGAACTATTCGCTGCCGAGCGACAATCTGTTCGACTGGCACATGTCGATCTATGGCAATCGCGTCGACAACGACCAGACCAAGACCTATCACTATTCCACGTCCGGCGGCGCCTATTGCGGGACGGGCAATTTCGGCAACAACATTTCGGGCTGTGTCGGCGACAAGCGCGGCTATGTCCTCGATACCTACGGCATCGACGTCAACAACACCACGCGCTTCAACGTGGGCGACTGGCGCAACGCCGTCACCTGGGGCATCGACGCCTTCCAGGACGACGTGATCACGACCGACAGCCGCGGCAATTCCAACATCACGACGCCGAGCGGCATTCGCACCGTGTCGGGCGGTTTCCTTCAGCTGAAGCAGAACTACGGTACTTGGTTCGAGGCGGTGAGCGCGATCCGCTATGACCGCTACGACCTTGATTCCGGCAGGACCAGCGCCGGCGGCGACCGCTTCTCGCCGAAGATCACTCTTGGCGTCACGCCGGTTCCGGGCTTCCAGCCCTATGTCAGCTACGCCGAAGGCTATCGTGCGCCATCGATCACCGAGACGGTGATTTCCGGCGCACATGCGACGGGTGGCGGACCGGCCTTCTTCGTCTGCCCGAACGGCACGGTGGGACTGTTCTGCTTCCTGCCGAACCCGAGCCTCCGTCCAGAGGTCGGCAAGAACAAGGAAGTGGGCTTCAACCTGAAATACGACAACATCTTCAGCGCCAACGACTCCTTCCGCGGCAAGATCAATCTCTTCCGCAACGATGTCAGCGACTACATCGACCTCGTTGCCTCGACGCCGGTGCCGACCGGGTTCGGCTCGTTCAGTCAGTACTACCAGTATCAGAACATCGCCAATGCTCGCATCCAGGGCTTCGAGGCTGAGACGATGTACGATGCCGGCGACTGGTTCATCGGCGTCGCCGGGCACTACATCCAGGGCAAGAACGTCGCCACCAATATCGGGCTCGCAACCATCACCCCACGCAAGGTCGTCACGACCGGCGGTGTCCGCCTGCTCGATCGCACGCTGATCCTGTCGGCGCAGTGGGCCTCGTTCGGCGCCAACAACGACGTGCCCGCCGGCTATCTGCCCGCGACCGGCTACGAATTGGTCAACCTGTACCTGACCTACAACGCGACCAAGGACATCGTGTTCACGGCGTCGATCGACAATCTCTTGAACCAGTACTACCGGCCTTACGCCGTTCCCGGCAGCTCGACTGACGGCACCTCGCAGAACGACGTGCTGTGGTCGAGCCCCGGACCGGGCAGGGTCTACAAGGCCGGCATGAAGATCCACTTTGGAGGTGCGTAAGCCGACCGGCGCCGCAGTTCCACAACCTCCGCCGGGCCGCGCTGATGCTCCAGCGCGGCTTCGGTGCGTTTTCGTCTTGATAGCAAGGAGAGACCGTTATGTTCATCGCTATGAATCGCTTTCAGGTGAAGCCCGGCTCGGAAGCCGCGTTCGAAACCGTCTGGCGGACGCGCGAGTCCTATCTCGGCAGCATGGCGGGTTTCGTCGAATTCCATCTGCTCAAGGGGCCGGTCGCCGAGGACCACACGCTGTACTCCTCGCACACGGTGTGGATCGACAAGGCGGCCTTCGAGGCCTGGACGCGTTCGGAGGAATTCCGCCGCGCCCATGCGCGCGCCGACAACAAGACCGGCGAGAGCCTCTATCTCGGTCATCCCAGGTTCGAGGGGTTCGAGGTCATCATGACCGAGCGCAAGGCGAGCGCGGCGGCCTAGGTCGCGGCCGATCACGAAAGGGAGCCGGACATGCCGAGCACCGATCTCACCGATCTCAAGGCGTATATGGCCGACAATCCCGGTGCCGTGATCGAGGACGTTGCGCGCGAGCGCAAGGTCACCCCGCGCGCGGTGATCGAGGCGCTGCCGTCTCCCATGATGCGCATCGGGGGCGGCGGGCACTTTGCTGCCGTCATGCAGGACATTGCGGAATGGGGTGAGGTCACGCTGATCGTGCACACGGATGATGCGATCTTCGAGTTCACCGGCCCAATTCCCGCGGGCGAGATCGGCCGCGGCTATTTCAACCTGATGCAGCCGAAGGGACTGCACGGCCATCTCCGCCACGAGCGGTGCGCGGCCGTTGCCTTCGTCGAACGCCCCTTCATGGGCAAGACCTCCGCCTTCGTCGCCTTCGTCAACGCCGATGGCGGCATCATGTTCAAGGTGTTTGTCGGCCGGGACGAAACCCGGGCGCTTCGCGGAGACCAGTTGGCGCGGTTTCGGCAACTTGCGGAACGGATCGCGGCCGCCCCAGAGGCGTAGCTCGTTTCAACCTGACGGGAGATCGGGATGCAGCACAATTCCAGGCTTCGGCATGCAATCCTAGCCATCGCGCTGGCGCTCGCGCCGGCACCGGCCTTCGCGATCGACGAAGCCCTGTTGCCGCGCAATCTGTCGCCCTGGGGCATGTTCGTCGGCGCCGACATCATCGTGAAGACGGTGATGGTCGGGCTCGCCATCGCCTCGCTGGTGACGTGGACGGTGTGGCTCGCCAAGACCATCGAGCTGCGCCGCAAGGGCTCGCTCGCCCTGCGGCGGACGCGCGCCCTCGAGGGCAACATGACGCTGGCCGAGGCATCCGCAAGGGCCGGCGACGCGCGCGACGCGGTCGCCCAACTGATCCAGTCCTGCGCCAGGGAAGCGGAACTCTCCGGCGGCATCCTCGACGACGGCCTGCAGGAGCGGGTGGCGCTACGGCTGGAGCGGGTCGAGGCGGCGATGTCGCGGCAGATCGCGCGCGGCACCGGCGTGCTCGCGAGCATCGGCGCCACCGCGCCGTTCGTCGGCCTGTTCGGCACCGTCTGGGGCATCATGAATTCCTTCATCGGCATCTCCGAGAGCCACACCACCAGTCTTGCGGTCGTCGCGCCCGGCATTGCGGAAGCGTTGCTCGCGACCGCCCTCGGTCTCGTTGCCGCGATTCCGGCGGTCGTGATCTACAATCATCTCGTCCGCGGCATTGCCAATTACCGCGCCCTGCTCGGCGACGCCTCGGCGCAGCTCATGCTGCTGGTGAGCCGCCAGCGCGACCACGGCCATCTCCGCCTGGCGCGGGCTGCGGAGTAGGCCATGGCCACCAAGCTCGGCGCAGGTTCGCCATCGGCGCTCAAGCGCGGTGACCCCGGCGATCTCGACGTCACCCACGAGATCAATGTCACGCCGTTCATCGACGTGATGCTGGTGCTCCTGATCATCTTCATGGTGGCGGCTCCACTCGCCACCGTCGACATCGGCGTCGATCTGCCGGCCACCGCGGCCGAACCGGCGCCGCGGCCCGACAAGCCGGTCTTCGTCACCGTCAAGCCGGATCTTTCGATCGTGGTGGGTGAGGATATCGTGGGTCGCGACGCGCTCAGCGGCGCGCTCGATGCCGCCACCAAGGGCCGCAAGGACGAGCGCATTTATCTGCGCGCCGACAAGGCCGTTTCCTATGGCGACCTGATGGAGGTGATGAACACCTTGCGCAATGCCGGCTATCTCAAGGTCGCCCTCGTCGGCCTCGACGGACGCAGCTGATGGCCGCGAACGCCTTCGCCCTGCACGAGCCGCTCGGCGAGCGCGAGGGCGCACGCTGGGGTGTCTCGGCGGCCGTGATCGTGGCGTTGCACGTGGCTGCCGCGCTGCTTGCGGCGAACTGGCTCAAGTCGCAGCCCGAGCAGGGCGTCAGCCTGCCGGCGATCATGATCGACATGGCCCCGGTGACCTCGGCGCCGCAGCCGACGCAGGACGTCCTCGCCCCGGGGCCAGTCATGCAAGAGGCCGACGCCTCGCCGCCGGAACCCGTCCAGCAGCAGGCCGTCGAGGAAACCATCGCGCCGACACCGCCGCAGGAGCAGCCGGACGTGGTCGCGCCACCGGAGCAGAAGCTTGAGCCGACGCCGGCCAGGCCCGAGCCGGCGAAGATCGCGCCGGTCGAAAAGCCCGCTCCAGCGAAGCCGAAGGTGGTTCGCCGCGAGGCGAAGAAGCCGTCGGAAGCGACGCCCGCGCCGCGCACCAGTGCGCCGCCGCGCGCCGAGCGCGAGGCGCCGATGTCATCCGCCATGAGTGCGGGTGCGACGGCCTCCGCGATTGCATCCTACAATCAACGCGTCCGGGCGCATCTGATGCGTTTCCACCAATATCCGTCAGGTGGGGGCGGCCAGCGCGGCGTCGCGAGGCTGAGCTTCACCCTCAGCCGCAGCGGGCAAGTCACGTCCAGCCGCCTCGGCGGCTCGTCCGGCGTCGCGGCCTTCGATGCCCAGGCCATGGCGATGATCCGCCAGGCCTCGCCGTTCCCGCCGATGCCGGACGAGATCAAGACCGGTTCGATGAGTTTTACGATCCCGGTGGAGTTTACGGTGAGGTGAGGATGCTCGCTCGCAGCCATTCACGGTCTGACGTGTAAGGGGTGCGAGGGGTTGTCTCCGCGACCTCATTGAGAGGTGGGACTGAAGCTCTATCCCCGTCATTGCGAGCGTAGCGAAGCAATCCAGACTGTCTCCGCGGATAGGTTCTGGATTGCGTCGCTGCGCTCGCAATGACGGAGGATGAGGCCGCTGTCATTTCCAACCCTCTCCCCGCAAGTGGCAGGGCTATCGCATATGAGATGTGGCTATGGGCACCGTCTGTCTCCGCAGCGTCATGGCTGGGCTTGTCCCGGCCATCCACGCCTGTCCACGCAGCACAAAGAACGTGGATGCCCGGGACAAGCCCGGGCATGACGATCTCTGCAATATTCAAATGCGATTGCCCTGCCGCAAGTGGGGAGAGGAGACGAGAGAACTCGTCCTACTTCGCCTTCAGGAAATCCGCGACCTCGAGCAGCACGAACTCGTTGTCGTCGGCCTTGTTGGGATCGCGGCTGGAGGAGAACGGCAGGTTGTTGTCGTTGCCGACGATGATATGGGTGTCGTCGACGCGATCGACGTTCTCGATGGTGAAGAACGGGAAGGTGTAGACGCCGTCATTGAGCGGCTTGCGCGCCTTCTTGTCGGGATCCCTGATCTTCATCAGATCGATATAGCCAATCTTGCGCACGGGCTTGCCGACATTGGCGTCGGTGAGCTCGATCTTGTAGACGCGTTTGAACTTGGCGAGGTCAGGGAAGCAGTTCTCGCCGCGGGTGCCTTGCGGGCAGGCCTTGTCGGCGGTGCCTTCGCCGTTGTCGCGCTCGATGATGAGGCCGGAGGCCTGATCGATCATGTTGAAGTCGCCGATGGCGTTGCCGTTCTGCTCGAACACATACTGCCAATAGCGGCCGGTGAACTTCTCCGCGGCGACGTCGAATTCGAGGATGCGGGCGGCTTCCTTGCCGTCGACCTTCTCCCAGTCCTTCTTCTCGGCATCCCACAGCGGTCCTTCGAGCAGGCCATAGAGGAACTTGCCGTCTTTCGACGCGGCGAAGCCCTCATAGCCCTTGGAGCGGCGGAGATTGACGTTGGTGTAGGTCGCGCCCGGCGCACCCGGCGTCGCGACGGCCCAATTGTCCGGCGAGCGCACCGGCTTGCCGTCGGCGACCGTGTCGAACACGCCGAGGATCTTGCCCGACTTGTCGGCCTTCAGGATATAGGGGCCGAACTCGTCTCCGATCCAGAAGGTGTCGCCGACGATCTGGAAGCCTTCAGTGTCGAAATCGGAGCCGGTGAGATAGCGCTTCGGGCTATCCTCATGCACGATGCGGAAGGGCACCTTCTTGTCGGGATCGTGCAGGAAGATGGTTTCCTGTCGCTTGATCTTGCCGCTCGCCCAATCCATCTTGTAGCGGTTCAGGTACAGCATCGAGTCCGGTGAGTTGGCGCGCGCGCCCATGCCGTTGTCGGTGATGACCCAGAAGCTGCCGTCGGGCATGGTCTTGATGCCCGAATGCCCCTGGAGCGGCTGGCCCTTGAACGGCAGCGACACGCCGGTCGGTCGCTCGTAGGACTTGCCCATGACGGTGCCAAGCGCGTCGACCCGCTTGCCGGTGGTATATTTGCCTGCGGTCTTGAGATCGGCGGGTGCGTCAGCCGGCGCGTCGATGAACGAGCTGGCCGGCATCACCACGTGGCCGGCGAGCTTGGCGGGGAATTCGCCTTCGCTCTGCGCCAGCGCAGAACTGGCGGTGAGAATGATCGTTGCGACGGTGCTGAGAAGGGTCGCGCGCATGTGCGTCTCCTGTTGGTGGACGCATGCCTTATGCGGACGGCACATTGCAGTTTTGTGAAGCCGGGCCAAAGGCCGCAGGGCCGGCTATTGTTTGGCGGCGAGGAGATCGGAATCGGGTTCGGTGACGCGTGATCCGATCTCGTTGCGCCTCAGACAATCTTGCGAGCGAGGAAATCGCGGACATGCCGTCGGTGTACTGGAATTTGGTCGTCTCCAGGGTCAGCAGCTTCATCAGTGCCTGGCGGCTGCTGTCTGACCCGTCGGCCCAGTATTTCTTGATCGGATTCCAGAACTCCTTCAGTCCTTCGTCGTAGGCGTTGCGGTGGAGCGTTCTACACGCCCTCGTAGACCAGCCTCGTGAAGTAGCCGGGATCGACGAGGAACTGGCCGAACTTTGCGTCGAACGCGGCAGTAGGTTTGGCGGCAACCGCTTCGTCCCGCGTCCGTCCCTGCTTCTTGAGATTGCCGACGTTGTCCCTGATCGCGACCAGCATGTCGCGGAATCCCTGGAGCTCGGCCTTGTTGCTGACCGGCTTGCCGTGACCGGGGATGATGATGGTATCGCTCTTGGCGACCGCCAGATTGGCGTCGGACGCCGCGATCATGCCGTCAATGCTGCCGCCGGTGGAATAGTCGATGAACGGATAGATGCCGTTCCAAAAGGTGTCGCCCGCGTGCAGGACGTTGGCCTCGCCAAACATGACCGAGACGTCGCTGTCGGTATGTGCCGGCCCGTAATATTTCAGCGCGATCGACGCGCCGTTGAGCTTGAGCTGACGCTCCTTGTCAAAAACCTCGGCCGGGAGCGCGCTGGCGGGCGAGGCGAGGAAGTTGTAGTCCCAATCCTCGACCCGTTGAACGACGGACAGGTGCTTGCGGGTATTTTCGTGTGCGATGATCTTCGCGCCGGCCGCGTGCAGCCATTCATTGCCGTCGGCATGGTCGAAGTGCCAATGCGTGTTGATCAGATGCGCAACCGGCTCGCCGCCGAGCTCGGCGAGGGCCTTGCTGAGTTGAGGGCGCGAGACGCCGATGCCGGCGTCGACCAGCAGCTTTCCGTCCGGGCCCGTCAGCACCGCGATATTGCCGCCGGACCCTTCGAGCACGCTGATGTTGTTGCGCAGCTTGTAGGTCGTGATCGGGGATGTCGCAGCACTGTCCTTGATCAGGCTGACGATACCGCGGGCCTCGGCATATGCCTGCCTCGGCGTAAGCCAGCCTGTCGTGGCCGCGAAAGCACCGCCGACGCAGCACAGGCAAAAGCCTCGTCGGGACATTGAGGGGAGCTCTGGCGATCCCATGAAATCCTCGCTTTCCGGAGCGAGTATCGATAACGCCAACGCTCCCCCGCCGCCGGTCCAGCAGGTAGCATCGGAGCAGGCATGCGATCTATCACGATAGCACGATCGTTCGTGCGAGGCGGCCAGCTATTCCTTCACCGCGCCGGTCAGCGACGAGACGTAGTAATCCACGAACAGCGAGTAGAAGATCGCGACCGGCAGCGAGCCGAGCAGCGACCCCGCCATCAGCGCGCCCCACTGATAGACGTCGCCGGTGACGAGCTCGGTCAGGATCGCGACCGGCACCGTCTTGTTGGCGCCGCTCTGGATGAAGGCGAGTGCGTAGATGAACTCGTTCCAGGACAGCGTGAAGGAGAAGATGCCGGCCGAGATCAGGCCGGGCACCGCGAGCGGCAGCGTGATCCGTCGCAGGATCTGGAGCCGTGTCGCACCGTCCACGAGCGCGCATTCCTCGAGCTCGTAGGGGATCGACTTGAAATAGCCGATCAGGAGCCAGGTGCAGAACGGCACCAGGAAGGTCGGATAGACCAGGATCAGGGCAAGCGGCGAGTCGAACAGGCCGAACTGCACCACGACGGTGGCGAGCGGAATGAACAGGATCGACGGCGGCACCAGATAGGCGAGATAGATGCCGAGGCCGACATAGGGACTGCCGCGGAAGCGCAGCCGTTCGATGGCGTAGGCGGCCAGCGTGCTTGCGATCAGCGACAGCGTGGTCGAGCCGACCGCGACCAGCATCGTCGTCGTCAGCCAGCGCGGATAGGCGGTGTTGAACAGCAGGTGCTTGATGTGGGCGAGCGTCGGCGAGGAGATCCAGAACGGGTTGTTGTCCTTGTAGTTCATCAACTCCGCGTTCGGCTTGAACGAGGTGATCGCCATCCAGTAGAACGGAAACAGGAGGATCAGCACGAAGCAGCCGAGCGGCAGGTAGATCATCATCAGCCGCCGCAGCCCGGAATCCCAGGCCATGGTGTCGGGCGCGGCTTTGGCGTCCGCGGTCGGTTGCGCGACGGTGTCAGTCATTGGCCTCTCCCTGCTGCCATTTGCGGCGCGCCAGGCCGAAATAGGAGAACAGCGTCGCGAACACCAGGAACGGGATCATCGAAACCGCGATCGCCGCGCCTTCGCCGAGCTCGCCGCCGGCGATGCCGCGCTGGAAAGCCAGCGTCGCCAGCAGATGCGTCGAGTTCACCGGGCCGCCGCGGGTGATGGCGTAGACCAGCTGGAAGTCAGTGAAGGTGAAGATGATCGAGAAGGTCATGACGATGGCGAGGATCGGCATCATCATCGGGAAGGTGATGTAGCGGAAGCGCTGCCAGGCGCTGGCACCGTCGAGCATCGCGGCCTCGTAGAGCGAGGGCGAGATGGTCTGCAGGCCCGCCAGCAGCGAGATCGCGACGAAGGGAATGCCGCGCCAGATGTTGGCGGCGATCAGCGAGAAGCGCGCCGGCCAGGGCGAGCCGAGGAAGTCGATATTGCTCGACCGCCAGTGCAGCACGTCGACCAAAAGGTAGGAAATGATCGAGAACTGCGGATCGTAGATCCACCAGAATGCCAGCGCCGAGAGCACCGTCGGCACGATCCACGGCAGCAGGATGATCGCACGCAAGAGGCTCTTGAACGGAAAATGATTGTTGAGCAGGAGCGCCAGCCAGAAGCCGAGCGCGAACTTCCCGAAGGTCGCGACTCCCGTATAGACCACGCTGTAGAATACTGCGTTCCACCACAAGGGATCGGTGAGCAGATACTGGAAGTTTTCCAGGCCGACATAGGTGCCGCGCCGGCCGATCGTGGTGTCGGTGAAGGCGAGCCAGATGCCGAGTCCGAGCGGATAGGTCAGGAACACGGTGAGCAGCCCGATCGCGGGCGCGAGGCACATCACGATCAGGAACGGCTTGTAGTCGAATAGGCGGACCAGCCAGGAGGGTTGCCGGGCTATTGCGCCGTGGGTTGAAAGTGCGGTTACGGACATCGGACCTTTGTCTTTTCGGGGCTCCAAGGTCATTCCGGGGCGATGCGCAGAATCGAACCCGGAATCTCGAGATTTCCCGGTGCGCATTTGCGCACCTGAGGTCTGGTGGTTGCGCACCATCCCGGAATGACGGCTTGTCATTGCTCCTCGCAATGACAGCCGCGTTATCGGGCGTTACTTCGCCGCTTGCCGCCGGAAGTACCGCTTGCAGCGCTGCTCGGCCTCTGCTGCGGCGGCCTCCGGAGTGGCAGCGCCGGTTGCGACGGACGCGAACATCTGGATCAGCACGTAGTCGGCGCTGACGGCACCCGTCGCCGTCGAGATCGGGCCCTTGTAGCCGTCATAATAAGTGCTGTTCATGGTGTCCTTGAACAGCTTCACCTTGGGATCCTGCGACCACACGGCGGCTTCGGCATAGGCGGCCAGCGGCTGGGACCAGTAGCCGGAGTTGGCATTGAGCCACGGCTCGTACTGGTCCTTTTCCAGCATGTATTGCAGAAAAGCCTTGGCGGCGTTGGGGTACTGGCTGTGCTTGAACACCATGGCATTCAGGGTCAGGCCCGCCATGGGCGAGATCTTCGCAACACCCTTAGGCAGCAGCTGATGCTCGCTGTCCTCGGCAATCGCCTTGGTCGCCGGGTCGTTCTTCAGCGAGAAGTACAGCGAGACGCCGTTCGCGGTCAGCGAGATCTCCTGCGAGGAGTAGGCGCGGTTGTTGCTGACGTCGTTCCACGACGGCGTGCCGGCGATGAAGGTCGGGTACAGCTGCTTGACCCAGTTCAGCGCGGCGATCGTCTCCTTGCTATTGATGACGACGTTGCCTTCCTCGTCGAGCAGGGAGCCGTTGTGCGACCATAGCGCCCAGTTGGCGAAGCCGTTGCCGTCGCCCTTGGCGTTGCCGAGCGCGAAGCCGGCCGGCTTGCCGGCCTTGTGCAGCTTCTGGCACAGGTCGAGAATCCCGGCATGGTCCTCCGGCACCTTGTCGAAGCCGACCGATTGCAGGATCGACTTGCGGTAGATCAGGGGGCCCGCTGTGGCACCGAACGGTAGTCCGATCCAGGCGTCGCTCTTGTTCTTCTTGCCGTAGCGCTGCGCCAGCGGCAGCCAGCCGCCATACTTCTTGCCGACATAGTCGGCGACGTCGGTCAGCTCGATCAGCTTGTCGATGTAGATGTGCGGCGCATCCGAGAAGCCGATGATGATGTCGGGACCGGCCCCGGAATTGGCGGTCACGGCGGTCTGCTGGTTGATGTCTTCCCAGCCGACGAAGTCGACCTTGATCTCGACTCCGGTCTCCTTGGTGAACTTCGCCGCGTTGGCGCGGAACACGTCCTCGTCGGCCTGGACGAAGCGCACCGGGCGCAGCATGCGCAAGGATGCGCCCTTTTCGATGTCGCGCTTGGGTGCCGGCACGTCGGCGGCCTTGATCGTCGACGATTGTGTTTGCGCTGCAGCACCGGTGGCCGCGAGCGTTGCAGCGGACAGGCCCAGCGCCAAGGCGTCACGACGTGTGATGTCGTTCCTCATCGGTTCCTCCCTATGATGTCTCCCTTCCCGGCGTTGATCGCCGGTGAAGGGCCGTTTCGGTCGTCGGCGCGTTCTACGCCGGCCGCCTAGCTGTTCGGTCCGCGGTCCATGCTGACGGGCTGCCAGCGGCGGAGCGCGGTGTTCTGCAGCACCGACGGATTGACGCAGCTTACCGGCCACATGCCCTGGAGCACCAGTGACAATTCGTAGCCCACGCGGCGCTTGCGCGCCTCGTCGAACCGTGCCGAGGCCGAGGCCACATGGGCGGTCAGGGTCACATTCTCCATGCCGAGCAGCGGATTGTTGTGCGAGGGCGGTTCCTTCTCCAGAACGTCGAGGGCGGCGTGCGCGATCCAGCCCTCTTGCAACGCCTTGATCAGGCTCTCCTCGTCCACGGTGGCGCCGCGACCGGTGTTGATGAAGATCGAGCCCTTCTTCATCTGCCGGAAGTGCTTCTCCGTCAGCATGTGATGCACCTCGGGGCGGGCCGGGGCATGCATCGACACGAAGTCGGATTGCGACAGCACCTCGTTCAGCGTCGCCGGGATCACGCCGTGGTCGTACATCAGGGTTTCCTGGATGAACGGATCATAGGCCATCATGCGCAGGCCGAACGGCGCCGCGCGCTTCGCAACTGCACGTGCGACGCGGCCGAACGAGATGAAGCCGAGCGTCTGGCCCATCAGCCTCGGGACCTTGAGCAGTGCCGGGCGGCCCTCGGCCCAGCGGCCGCTCCGCACCATCCTGTCCTGCTCGACCAGGCGACGGAAGCCCGCGAGCAGCAGCATCATGGCGTGGTCGGCAACCTCCTCGATGAAGGTGTCGGGGATGTTGGTGACGGGAATGCCGCGCGCGGTGGCGGCCTTGACATCGACACTGTCGACGCCGACCGAACCGAGCGTGATGACCTTGCAGCTCTCGAGCGCGTCGATGATCGACTTGGTGATCGGGATGCCCTTGGCGTAGATGGCGTCGGCATTCTTCGCGGCGGCGATGAACCCGGCCTCGTCGGCGGGCGCCTCGACGATCTCGGCATCGATCGGATCGAGCGCCTCGCGCTCATAGGAGTAATCGCTGCCCGCGACGGTGAAGCTCGCACCCTTCGGCGTCACCACCCTGTATTTCGGCATTTTCCGCTCCCGATTTGGTTTGTCGGTTCTTGTTGTGACCCGCCTCCGGGGACAGGCCTGTGCGTCTTTTACGCGAAATCGATGCCGTCGCGTACAATTCACGGTTGCCGGAGGAGATAAATCTGCCGCTTCCGGCGACTGCGTCCGGGTTTCTACGGAGGCACGTAAGTAAGTTGCTAAGGGCTCCCGCACTAAAAGTTGATTCGATTTTAGTCGTTCTCGTCGCGCGCCCGTATCCCATCATTGCCGGAGCAACCCGTGAAATTGAGCAATCTGAAGATCGCCCCGAAGCTCGGCATTCTCGTCGGCGTCACGCTGTTGGGTCTCTGCATCTCCGGCGTCCTCGCCGGCTACCTGATGAAGCAGGAGATGGTGAGCGCGCGCATCGACCAGGCCAAGGCGATCGTGGAGATGGCGCGCAACTACGCTGCCGCGCTCAAGAAGCGCGTCGACGCCGGCGAGATGACGAAGGACGCGGCGATGGCCGAGCTTCGCCGCTACGGCAACGCGATGACCTATGACAACGGCGCCGGTTACCTGTTCGGCACCTCATACGACGGCATCACCCAGCTCGCGCCCGATCCGAAGGTGATCGGCGCGAACCGCATGGACGTCATGACCAACGGCCGCAAGCTGTCGGTCGAGCTGATGGACGGCGTCAAGGCCAACGGGTCGATCCTGCTGCATTATGAATATGTGAAGCCCGGTCAGGAGAAGCCGATCCGCAAGATCGGTTACGCGGTCGCGGTGCCCGGCCTCGACATGTATCTCGGCACCGGCGCCTATCTCGACGACATCGATGCCAAGATGGGGCCGGTCTACTGGATGCTCGGCATTGCAATGCTCGGCATCGTCATCGTTGCCGGCGGCGTCGCCTGGCTGATCGGTCGCGGCATCAGCCGCCCGCTGGCGCTGCTCGGCGCCCGCATGAAGGACCTCGCCGACGGCAAGCTCGAGGGCGATATTCCGGGCGTCGGCCGCGGCGACGAGGTCGGCGCGATGGCTTCGACCGTGCAGATCTTCAAGGACAATGCGGTTCGCATCCGCGAGATCGAGCAAGCCGAGGCCGATGCCAAGGACCGTGCCGCGGCGGAACGTCGCAGCGCTATGGAGGACATCGCCAACGACTTCGAACGCAGCGTCAACGGCATCGTCCGCTCGGTCTCCTCGGCCGCCGCCGGCATGCAGACGACGGCGCAGTCGATGACTGCAACCGCCAGCGACGCCTCCTCGCGTGCCGCGACGGTCGGCGCTGCCTCGCAAAAGGCCTCCGGCAATGTCGGCACGGTCGCGGCGGCCGCCGAAGAGCTGTCGAGCTCGGTTGCGGAAATCTCCCGCCAGGTCACCCGCTCGACCGAGGTCGCGAGCCGCGCCGTCAGCGACGCCGAGCGCACCAACGCCACCGTGCAGGTGCTCTCGACCGGCGCCGAGAAGATCGGCGAAGTGGTCAAGCTGATCCATTCGATCGCCGCGCAGACCAACCTGCTCGCGCTCAATGCCACCATCGAGGCGGCACGTGCCGGTGAATCCGGCCGCGGCTTCGCGGTCGTCGCCTCCGAGGTCAAGGCGCTCGCCAACCAGACGGCCAAGGCGACCGAGGAGATCTCCGCGCAGGTCGCGGCGATGCAGACCTCGACCAGCGACGCGGTCACGGCCATCTCCGGCATCACCCAGACCATCGCCGAGATGAGCGAGATCACCGCGGGCATTTCCGCGTCGATCGAGCAGCAGGGCGAGGCGACCCGCGAAATCGCCCGCAACATCCAGTCGGTCGCGGCCGGCTCGAGCGAAATCAACGCCCATATCGGCAGCGTCACCTCGGCCGCGGAAGCGACCGGCAGCGCAGCCACCGACGTGCTCTCCAACGCCCGCGAGCTGGACAACCAGTCCGGCGCATTGCGCAGCGCCGTCGATGGCTTCCTCGCCAAGGTGCGCGCGGCGTAGATTCCTGCACTGAATTCGTAGGGTGGGCAAAGACGCGAAAGCGTCGTGCCCACCTCTTTCTTTCGTGGGCACGCTGCGCTTTGCCCACCCTACGAGACCGTCCTACTGCTTCTCGATCTTCGCGTTGGTGATCAGCTTCTCCCACAGCACCAGCTGCTCGTTCACGAAAGTGCCGAGCTGTTCCGGCGTGCCGGAAAAGGCGTCCATGCCGAGCGTGGCGAGCTTGGCCTTGATCTCCGGAGTCTCGACGATCTTCCTGATCTCGGTGTTGAGCCGGGTCACGATCTCCTTCGGCATGCCGGCCGGCCCGAAATAGCCCTGCCAGGACGAGATGTCGAAGTCGGGCACGCCGGCCTCCTGCATCGAAGGCAGGTGCGGCACCAGCGGCGAGCGGTCCTTGGTGGTGACGGCGAGTGCGCGCAGGGCGTTGCCGTTGACGTGCGGCAGGCCGGTCAGGATGTCCACGAACATCATCGAGACGCGACCGCCCATGACGTCGTTGAGCGCCGGCGGCGAGCTCTTGTAGGGCACGTGCAGGAGGTCGAGCCCGGCATTGTGCGCGAAGGTCGCGCCCGAGACGATCGCCGACGACGAGCCCGATGCGTAGCTCAGCTTGCCCGGATTGGCCTTGCCGTAGGCGACGAGCTCGGCGACGGACTTGGCCGGCACTTCCGGATTGATGACCAGCATGAACGGCAGGTCGCCGGTGCGCGCGATCGGGGTGAAATCCTTGACCGGGTCGTAGGTGAGGCTCTTGAGCAGATAGGGATTGGCTGAATGCGTGGTGTTGGTCGTCACCAGCAGCGTGTAGCCGTCGGGAGCGGCCTTCGCGACATAGGTCGCCGCGAGCATGCCGTTGGCGCCGGCCTTGTTCTCGATCACGATGCCGACGCCGAGCGCCTGCGACAGATGCTGCGAGATCAGACGCGTCGTGGTGTCGGTGCCGCTGCCGGCCGCGAACGGCAGCACCAGCGTGATGTTGCGGCTCGGATAGTTGTCGGCCTGAGCGGTGGATGCCGCAGTGAGGCAAAGTACGGCCGCGCCGACGGTCCGCAGGTTTCGAATCAACGCTGACATCATATTTGGTCGTTCCCTCTTTTTGGTTGGCGGGGAACCTAGCTTCTCTTGGTCAAAATCGGAAGACGTGAGTTTCGTGCCCCGGGCGCAGTGCAGCGCGCCGCCCTTCGCGGCGTGATGCACTGCTGAACCGGGGCCCGTGCCGCGGCACAATGGGTCCCTGTGTCTGGGAAGTCTGGCATGATGATGGTGGGCGGGAAGCCGTTGGGTCCTTGGCGCTTGACGCCGTGAGCCGGCTCGGTCTCCCGCCCGTTCCATCTATCAACCTGAACAGTTGCACGAGGCTGCGTCAACAGACCTCGCATCACAGGGACAGGCACCGTGATCATATCCTCTCGTTGCGTCGGGATCGACATCTCCAAACATCACCTTGATATTTTCGATGAGGCCATCGGCGTAGCGGAACGCATCGCCAACGCGACACAGGCCATCACACAGCTGGTGGCGCGTTGGCGATGCGATGCGCTGATCGTCTTCGAGGCTACGGGGGTCTATGACCTCGAGCTTCGGGAGGCTCTGCATCGGGCCGGCATCCGCTTTGCCCGGATCAATCCGGCCCGTGCCCGCGACTTTGCCCGCGCCAGCGGCCAGCTCGCCAAGACCGATCCGATCGATGCGCGGATGCTGGCGGCCTTTGCCCGCGCCATGAAGCCCGCCACCGAGCAGGCCGCGACGCCTGCTCGCAACACTTTGGCAAGGCTTGCAAAACGGCGGGACCAACTGGTTGCCATGAGGGCCCAGGAAAAGAACCGCCGCAGCGAAGCCGAGGACCGCGCCATGGTGGAACGCATCGCTCGCCTCATCGAGGTCCTCAATGATGAGATCGCCGAAATCGACACTGAGATTCATGCGCTCGTCAAAGCCGAACCGGAGCTTGCCAATGATGCACAGTTGATGCGCTCGGTGCCCGGCGTGGGACCCGTCGCTTGCATGCAACTCCTCACCCAGATGCCCGAACTTGGGCGTCTCGGGCCAAAGGAGGTGGCCGCTCTTGCCGGCCTGGCTCCCTTCAATGTCGATAGCGGGGCTTATCGTGGCAAGCGCAAGATCGGCGGCGGACGAAAGCGCGTCCGCGACGCCCTCTACATGGCTGCTCTCAACGCCGTTCGTCGCGCCGATCACTTCAAAATCTTCTATGACCGGCTCCGTCTGGCCGGCAAACCAGCAAAGCTCGCCCTCATTGCTGTCGCAAGGAAGCTGCTGACCATCCTCAACGCAATGCTGCGCGACCGAAAACCCTATAAAATCGCACCATCAACATAACAGTTGCCGGCTCTGCGATGCAGAGCTTGCGCGCTGCATCTTGTCCGGGACACGAGCGCATCGTCCGTCACGCGGAATTACTTCACCGCGGAGCCCTGGCGCGATGCGATCACGACGCCGGCGAGCACCAGCAGGTAGCCGATCAGGTGAAACGCTTGCAGCTTTTCGCCCAGCAGCAGGATCGCCATCGCCGAGCCGAACACCGGCACCAGATGGAAGAACGGCGCCGCCCGGTTCGGCCCGATCAACGCCACTCCGCGGTTGAAGAAGAGGTAGGCAAGGGTGGAGGGAAAGATCAGGATGTAGCCCAGCGTCGCCAGCGTGATCAGGTCGAACTGCAGCACGCGGCCGCTTGCGGCCTCCCAGATCGCCGTCGGCAGCAGCATCGTTGCGCCGCAGCAGGTGGTGAAGGACAGGAAGGAGAGCTGATGGATCTTCGGCCGCCGCGGGATGAAGGCGGAGTAGATGCCGAACGCCACCAGCGAGGAGGCGAACATGATGTCGCCCCTGTTGAAGCTGATGCTCGTGAGCGCGGCGAGATCGCCGCGAAGGATGATGATCAGTACGCCGAGAAGCGAGATCGCGATGCCGCCGAGCTGCGCGCCCGTCAGCCGCACGCCGAACAGCACCAGCGACCACAGCGCCACGAACAGGGGACCCGCCGACTGGATCAGAAGCGCGTTCAGCGCCTCGGTGTATTGCATCGCCCAGTACGAGATCGCGTTGTTGAAGGCAAAGCCGACCAGCGACAGGAACAGCATCAGCGGCAGGCTCTTGCGCAGGGCAGGCCAGTCGCGCTTCAGATGCGGCCAGGCGAACGGCAACAGGATGAGGAATACGCCGTACCAGCGGATCGTGGTCACCGTCAGCGGCGGCACGTGCGCGCCGACATGGCGTGCGAGCACGATGTTGCCGGCCCAGAACAGCGAGGTCAGGCTGAGCAGCAGATAAGGCTGGTTGTTGAGCCAGCTGGCCGGATTGGAGGCCGGTGGCGCGGGCGAAGCGGTCGTCATTGGCGTTGCATGCGAGCTTGCGCCGGATTGTCGTTGTGACACAAGTCACAGGGCCGCAATGCTACAATGCAGGCATGACCCGAGGAGGTGCCATTGGCGGTCAATATGTTGAACATTGTGGGCCTGGAGCAACTCGATGCGCAGGCGCCGGTGGTGATGCTGAACCTGATGCGTTTCCATGCGCGTTCGCGCGACGGCGACGGGTCCGGCTGGGACGCTTATCTTCGCTACAGCGCGATCACGGTGCCGATGATCAGGGCACGCGGCGGCACGCTGCTCTGGACCGGCGAGGCCAAGGCGGTCGCGCTCGGTCCGCACGACGGCAACGAATGGGACTTTGTGGCGCTGGTCTATTATCCGACGGTCGCGGCCTTCCTCGACATGATGACGTCGGAGGCTTACGAGACGCAGGCCGATCCGCATCGCGTCAACGGCTGCGCCGAGCACGTGATCATCGCGACGAGCGAAGCCTACAGCAAATTCAAGATGAAATAGCGGGGAGCTCTTGCTTACCCTCCCCTGGAGGGGGAGGGTCGCTGCGCATGAAGCGAAGCGCAATGCGGAGCGGGGTGGGGTGATCTCTCCACTCGGGCAGCGCGTCCGCGGAGAGACTGTCACCCCACCCCGTCTCAC
Organism: Bradyrhizobium sp. CCBAU 51765; assembly: GCF_015291725.1. Taxonomy (GTDB): domain Bacteria; phylum Pseudomonadota; class Alphaproteobacteria; order Rhizobiales; family Xanthobacteraceae; genus Bradyrhizobium; species Bradyrhizobium liaoningense. Next base: position 7,408,023 of record NZ_CP030038.1, on the reverse strand, counting down.
ATTTCGCTTCGCTCAATGTGAGCCGACCCTCCCCCTTCAGGGGAGGATGAAGCGGACAGCGGTGCGCTCTGACAGCTTGCGGCTACGTCGCCTGCTTCCTTGACGCTGCGAACACGCCCGCCAGCACCAGGGCGAAGCCGATGAAGTGGAACGCCTGCGGGTGTTCGCCCAGAAACACCATCGCCATGATCGAGCCGAACACCGGCACGACGTGGAAGAACGGTGCGGTTCGGTTGGCGCCGATCAGGCGCACGCCGCGATTGAAGCAGAGATAGGCGAGCGCGGAGGGGAAAACGGCGACGTAGAACAGCGTCAGCAGGTTCGGCCCGTCGAGCTTCATCACCGGGCGTGCGGACAGTTCCCAGATCTCCAGCGGAATGAGACAGGCGGCGCCGCAGCCGAAGGTGAAGGCGAGGAAGGAGAGGCCGTGCATCGGCGGCCGCTTCAGGGACAGCACCGAATAGAGCGCGAAGATCAGGAGAGCGAGGAGGAAGATCAGGTCGCCCTTGTTGAAGTCGATGTTCGACAGCGTGGTGAAATCGCCGTGCAGCAGGATGGTCAGCACGCCGCACATCGACAGCAGCACACCGAAGGCCTGCGCCGCGGTGAGGCGTATGCCGAGAATGACCAGCGACCACAGCGCCACGAGCAGCGGCGCGGCCGATTGCAGCAGCAGCGTATTGAGCGCCTGGGTATGCTCCAGCGCCCAATATTGCAGCGTGTTGAAGGCACCGATGCCGGTGACCGAGAGCGTGACCATCAGGCCGAGCTTGCCGCGGATCGCCGGCCAGTCCTGCACGAGGTGCTTGAAGGCAAACGGCAGCACCAGCAGGAAGGCGAAGAACCAGCGCAGGAACGACAGCGTGACCGGCGGGATGTGTCCGGCGGCGAGCCGTCCGACGATGGCGTTGCCGGCCCAGCACAGCGCGGTAATGCTGAGCAGCAGATAAGGCTGGTTGGCGATCCAGCTGTGTCCGGATGTTTCCGCGCTCGTGGTGTGGCCGGTGGCGGACATGTGGCTGTTGGGGCCCCGCGTGGAGTACGCCGAAGCCTCCGGCCCGGCGAGACCCGGGCCGGCTGATCACCCGGCGCTGTCCAAAGACACGGAAATCGAGGTTGCATCAATGGGGGGCGGACGCATCGCGACCATGCAGCGGCGAAGGCGGCCTCTCACGCTTTGGTCGAAGCCATCGCGCCGGCCCGGAAGGTTTCTGGATTTTCGGGGGATATCAAAGGCTTGGAGCGCGCGTTGAGCCTGAAAAAAGCCCCGTTCTTGCTTGCCTAGAGGGGCTGCTTCCTTTATCCGGTTGGGCTGCCTCGCGTGCGAACGGCCTCGGCCGGGAATTGGGCTGGGCGCAGGCATGATCCCGGAAAAGTGGATCCCGGTTTTCCGTTCGGATCATGCCACTTACAGAGAAATCTTCGAAGGATTACCCGCGCATGGCCAATGTTGTCGTCGTCGGCGCCCAGTGGGGCGACGAAGGGAAGGGCAAGATCGTCGACTGGTTGTCGGAGCAGGCGGATATCGTCGTCCGCTTCCAGGGCGGTCATAACGCCGGCCACACGCTGGTGATCAACGGCAAGACCTACAAGCTCGCGCTGCTGCCCTCCGGCGTGCTGCGCGAGGGCAAGCTGTCGGTGATCGGCAACGGCGTGGTGTTCGATCCCTCCGCCTTCCTCGACGAGGTCACCAAGCTCAGGGCGCAGGGCGTTGCGATTTCTCCGGACAATCTGCGCGTCGCCGAGAATGTCACGCTGATCCTGCCGCTGCACCGCGAGCTCGATGCGCACCGCGAATCCGCCAGCGCCGCGACCGCGATCGGCACCACCCGCCGCGGCATCGGGCCGGCCTATGAGGACAAGGTCGGCCGCCGCGCCATCCGCCTGATGGACCTCGCCGACCATCAGACGCTGCCGCACAAGATCGACCGCCTGCTGGCGCACCACAACGCGCTGCGCCGCGGCCTCAACCTGCCGGAATTCGACAGTGCGGTGATCCTGAAAGAGCTGATGGCGATGGCGCCGCAGCTGCTGCCCTATGCCGAGACGGTGTGGCGGCTGCTCGACATCAAGCGGCGCGAAGGCAAGCGCATGCTGTTCGAGGGCGCACAAGGCGCGCTGCTCGACGTCGACCACGGCACCTATCCCTACGTCACCTCGTCCAACACGGTGGCGGCGCAGGCCGCGACCGGTGCCGGCCTCGGGCCGGGCGCGGTCGGCTACGTGCTCGGCCTGTGCAAGGCCTACACGACCCGCGTCGGGCAGGGCCCGTTCCCGACCGAGCAGGACAACGAGATCGGCCGCAAGATCGGCGAGCGCGGCCGCGAGTTCGGGACCAATACCGGCCGTCCCCGCCGCTGCGGCTGGTTCGACGCCGTGCTGGTCCGCCAGGCGGTCCGGACCTGCGGCATCAATGGCCTCGCGCTGACCAAGCTCGACATCCTCGACGGCTTCGATTCGATCGAGGTCTGCACCGGCTACAGGCTCGACGGCAAGGAGATCGACCATTTCCCGGCCGGCGAGGGCGCCCAGGCCCGGGTCGAGCCGATCTACGAGACCATCGAGGGCTGGAAGGAGCCGACCGCGAGCGCGCGGTCCTGGGCCGACCTGCCCGCCCAGGCCATCAAATATGTCCGGCGGATTGAGGAATTGGTCGGGTGCCCGGTCGCGCTGCTTTCCACCAGCCCCGAACGCGAAGATACTATCCTCGTGCAAAATCCGTTTGAGGCTTAACGATATCTTACCGGGACGCGCGCATAGTTGAGTAGAAATGGCTGATTACTATCCGCTGATCGCCCGCGCTATTGCCGCCTTGGACCCCAACGCTCCCGGCGAAAGCCGTCGCGCGCTCTATGAGAGGGCGCGCACGGCCCTGATCGCGCAGCTGCGGAGCGTGCAGCCGCCGCTTTCCGAATCCGAGATCACGCGCGAACGGCTGTCGCTGGAAGAGGCCGTTCGCAAGGTCGAATCGGAGGCTGCTCAGCGCGCCCGCGAGGCCTCGCGCCCCGGTGGCGGCGCCCGCTCCAGCAGCAGCGGCGATGCTTTTCGCAGGGCCAGCACCCGCGCCGCCGAAGCCAACGCTCCCGCATCTCAGCCGGCCCCGCCGCGCACGCGACCGGCCCCGACGCCGCCGCGGGCCGATCGTCCGTCAATCAGCGTCGATGAGCAGGGCGACGCCCCGCGTCCGCCGCGCGCTCCCCGTTTCGACGCCCCGCGCCCGCCGGGACCGTCCGTCCCGCCGCCGCCGGAGCCGCCGCCCGCCGGGCGCGATCGCGCCGGTGCGCGCCGTCCGCCCGACGTCGGACCCCCGCCGCCGGCACCGGGCGTGCGCGGCTTCCGCGACATCACGGCCGATGCCAACGATCTCGGCGGCGCTGCCGCGCAGGCCAGCCGCGCCGCGCGCCGCACCTATGCCAACGTGCCCTCGCCCTCGCCGGAATTCGACCGGCTGGAGCCGAGCCTGGAGAACCGCGCCGGCGAGTCCGAGGCGCCCTATTCCTACGACGAAGCGATCGAGGACGCCGAGCGCTACGCGCCGCCGTCGCCGCGTCCGCGCGCCGCGCCCGAGCGCGAGGCCAAGAAGCGCGTCCGCACCGGCTCGGCATTTCCGTTCAAGAGCGCGATCGCCGTCGGCATCGTGCTGATCCTGGTCGGCGCCGGCATCCTCTGGGGCAAGCAGGCCGTTCAGATCGTCAACGGCTTTCTCAAACCGTCCGCGACTCAGGTCGTGGAGACGCCGAGCCCGGCGCAGCCGCAGAGCAAGCCGAAGATCCCGGATCGCGTCGGCCAGCCCTCGGCCAGCGACCAGCCTGTCGCGCCGGTGGCGCAGAAGGTCGTGCTCTATGACGAGGATCCGTCCGACCCGAAGGGCAAGCAATATGTCGGCTCGGTGGTGTGGCGGCTCGAGCCGATCAAGGCCTCGGGCAACCAGAAGGCCGACGTCGCCGTGCGCGCCGACATCGAGATCCCCGACCGCAAGTTCAAGATGACGATGTCGTTCCGCCGCAACACCGACTCCTCGTTGCCGGCGAGCCACACCGCGGAATTGACCTTCATCCTGCCGCCGGATTTTCCGGGTGGCAGTGTCTCCAACGTGCCCGGCATCCTGATGAAGTCGAACGAGCAGGCGCGCGGCACGCCGCTCGCCGGCCTCGCGGTCAAGGTCACCGACGGCTTCTTCCTGGTCGGCCTCTCCAATGTCGATGCCGACCGCGCCCGCAACGTCCAGCTCCTGAAGGAGCGCTCCTGGTTCGACGTGCCCCTGGTCTACGCCAACCAGCGCCGCGCCATCATCGCCATCGAGAAGGGCGCCCCCGGCGAGCGCGCCTTCAACGACGCCTTCGCCCAGTGGGGCGATTGAGGCGCTGCCGTCATTCGGTATGAATGACTACCGCGCCGCCGCTTCGCGCTTGCGCGATGCCGCGGCGGCGGCGTGCTCGCGGTCCATCACGGCGCGGCAGCCGGGGCTGACCTGCGACTTGTTCCTCACCATGCAGGCGGTGATCCGTGGAATGTCCGGGATCTCACTGGAGCACAGCCGCATCGCGTCGCCCGAGCACATCTGCTGCGCTTCTTGCGTGAAGGCGAGGCCAGGTGATGTCTGGAGTGCGAGACTGGTGACGGCGAAAGCGAACAGCGAAACGATCGTCTGATGGCGTGTCATGCGAATGGGTCCCCGATTTCCCTAGGGCTTGAGCCACTTGGTTTTGGGGCGCCGCACGCGGCTTGATCTGCCGTACGTCACAGCCTTCACGTCGGGAACTCTGGTCCCGCATGTGGTCGCTCGATCTCTTGATGCTCGAATCGAAAGTGCTGCGCCGCCCGAGCGAAGTATGCGCCATTGTCACGAGCCTGCAATGGCCGGCGCAAAGGAATTCGCAATTGTTGCGCGCGAGTCACGTCGCGCGCGATCAGATCAGCCGATCGGAGGGTGCGCCCGCTTGTTCCGCATCGCTCACGCCGAGAGCGGCAGCGTGTTCCTCGACGGCGGTGACGCCCTTCGCCGTGAGCTCGAACAGATCACCGTCCTTCATCACGTAGCCGTCGGCGATCAGTTGCCCGACCTTGCCCTGCCGCTCGTCGGCAAAGGCAACGGATTGGCTGATGTCCCGCAGGATCGAGAGTTGTTCGTCGCGCAACATGGCATCACTCTCCGTTCGCGGGATGGGTTCCGATCCTCACATGCCGTGGCTCTGAAAGACCTTGCTGCAAGCGCGCGACAGCTTGGCGCGGTTGGCCTGCAGGCAGCTCTGCACGGCCATGTCGTTGCCGAGCTCCTTGCGGCAGAAGCGCGATGCATCCCGCGAGCAGGCCTTCTGCTCCTGCGGCGTGCCCATATGGCCTTGGGCAAAGGCGGGGACACTCGAGAGGCCGCCCAGGGCCGCCAGCATGATTGTCGCCAGAACGAGTTGAGGGGACATCGGTGGCTCCAATCTGCCAGGGTCAAGTTCAGGTCCAGCATGAACTCGTCGCCTTGCCACTTGTTCCCATCCGGTGGGGGCCCGGCGCCCCGCTGTTCAAGGTTCCCGCTGCGCTGCTATAATATTGGCGAAGGTGAGGGTATTTGATGAAACGCTATCTGGTGTTTGCGCTGGTCGGCCCGTTCGTGGGCGGGTTCCTGCTGCTGCTGACGACGACCTACCAGTCCGGCTATTGGGCCCAGACCAGCCTCGGCGAGGTCGGCAAGCTGTTCGCGGTGTTCTTCAAGACCCTGCAATACAGCTATCTGTTCGGCTTCCTGCCCGCGCTGATGATCGGCGCGGTCGACGACATCCTGATCCATATCCGCCGGATCGGTCCGGGCCTGCGGATGCTTCTGGTCGGCCTGTTCGCCTTCGTCCTGGCGTCGCTCACCTACAGCTCGCGCGGGCCGGATTCGGGCGCGGTGCAGTTCATCCTGTATGGCCTCGTCGGATTCGTGCCGGCGGCGATCTCCTCCTGGCTCGTGCATCGCTATGTCGAGGAGCCGCAGGCAGCGGCGGCGCCGACCTGACGCGCGGCATTCGATCGCGGCAGCAACCTCCGCCGCCGCGGCGCGTTGCCCAGAGACCATGACCATGTCTGACGACGACATCCTTGCTCCTCGCAGATCCCGTACGGGGAGCAGCTCGCGTGCGCCCTTTTCCGGCAAGGAGGCGCGCGGGCCGATCATCGACCAGGAAGGCCACGAGATCAGGCCCGAGAGCCTGGAGCAGGGATTTCGCGAGTTTCGCTTCGAGTTCGGGCAGGCGAGTCCGTTCGGCAACCTGACGCGCGAGCAGCGGATCGCGCGGCTCGAGGCGATCGCGAAGTTGCTCGACGTCGCCTTCATCCTGCCCGGCACCAATATCCGCTACGGCATCGACGGGCTCATCGGCCTGATCCCGGTCGTCGGCGACATCATCACGACCGCGATCTCGCTGTGGCTGGTGCGCGAGGCCCGCGCGCTGGGCGCGCCCTGGCACATCACGGCGCGCATGCTCGGCAATGTCGCGGTCGACGGCGTGGTCGGCCTGGTCCCGTTCGCGGGCGACGCCTTCGACGTCATGTTCCGCGCCAACATGCGCAACGTCCGCCTGCTCCGCCGCTGGCTGGAGAAGCAGCCGCGGATGTGAGGCGTGAAGGATTATGACAGTCGAGCGTCAGGCTCGGTGCACCTGGGAGAACTAAAAAACGCAAAAAGCGCGACGACCTTTCGGCCATCGCGCTTTCTGCGCACATCGTAAGGCTCAGCGAAAAGCTTACGCCGCGTCGGCGTCGGTCTCGGCGGCCGGCGCGGGCTTCGGCCGACGGGGCAGCGGGAAGGCTTCGCTCTCGTACAGCGAGCGGATGCCGTTCTGGTCGAAGCGGGCTTCCTCGACCTGGAGATAGGCGCCGTTCAGAGAATCCGTCGGCAACTGCTCCATCGCGAACTGCACGGCCTCGGCCGCGGTGCCGAACCGGCGATAGGTGAAGCCTGCACGCTTCTTCTTGCGGATCGCGGCGGGAAAGAGTTCGGCGGAGGTGTTGAAGTTGAACGGACGCAGTGGACGCATGGTCAAAGACCTCGTGATCTTCTCTGGGGCTTTAAGCGCGTGGGGTTGGGGAGGGCAGGAGCCGCCAGGCGGGCCCGCCGCATGTCATTCTCGTCCACTAATATAGGCCGATTTGACAGAAATGCGACCCCTGCGACGCGAGATGATGAATCCACGCATGGCAGCTCCGCTGGCGAAATAAACTAAATCATTTCAACAACTTAGCTGGTTTACATCTTGCCAAGAAGCAGCAGCACGATCAGCACCACCAGCACGACCCCGCCGATGCCCATGCCGGAATGGCCCAGACCATAGCCGTAGCCGCCGAACCGGCCGGACAGGCCGCCGAGCAGATAGATGATCACCAGGATGATCAGGATGGTCCCAAGTGTCATGGCATCCTCCCTGGCGGTCGCCGAATGCGCTGATCGGCCGCACCGCCAAGGGAGAAAAGCACATCACACCACCGGGTTCCACCGGGGAACCCGGCGGCGCGCAAGCTTATTTGGGCTCGAGCTTCAGCGCCGCGGAATTGATGCAATAGCGCAAGCCGGTCGGCCCGGGTCCGTCGGGGAAGACATGGCCGAGATGGCCGCTGCATTTGGCGCAGAGCACCTCGGTGCGGACCATGCCGTGACTCGTATCCCGCTCCTCGTCGATATGGCTCTCGACCGCGGGCTGGGTGAAGCTCGGCCAGCCGCAGCCGGAATCGAACTTGGCGTCGGACGCGAACAGCACATTGCCGCAGCCGGCGCAGACATAAGTGCCGGCGCGCTCGTCGTGCTCATATTCGCCCGAGAAGGGTCGCTCGGTCGCCTTTTCGCGCAGCACGGCGTACTGCATCGGCGTCAATTCGCGCCGCCACTGCTCTTCGCTCTTGATGACCTTGTCGTCCGTGATCTTCGTCTTGGTGTCGGGCATGGGTTTCCCGTTTCTTCAATGATCTCGATCAGTTGGTGGCTTTGCTGGCGTTCACCAGCGTCGGCTTTTCAATGTAGTTATCCGCGAACAGCTTTTTCAGGTTCTCGACCTTCGGGATGTCGTTATAGGCGATGTAGGGCTGGTTCGGGTGCAGCGTCAGATAATCCTGGTGATAGGCCTCCGCCGGATAGAATGCCTCCAGCGCGCCGACCTTGGTCACGATCGGCTTGTTGAAGACCTTCGCACTGTTGAGCTGGGCGATATAGGCCTCCGCCACCTTCTTCTGCTCGTCGGACGTGGTGAAGATCGCCGAGCGATATTGCGGGCCGACGTCGGGGCCCTGGCGATTGAGCTGGGTCGGGTCGTGCACCACCGAGAAATAGATCTGCAGGATCTTGCCGTAGGAGATCTTCTTCGGGTCGTACTTGATCTCGACCGATTCCGCGTGGCCGGTGCGGCCGCTCGAGACGGTCTGGTAGTCGGCGGTCGCCTTGGTGCCGCCGGCATAGCCGGAGACCGCGTTGACGACGCCCGCGGTGTGCTGGAAGACGCCCTGCACGCCCCAGAAGCAGCCGCCGGCGACCACGGCGGTCTGGATGCCGCTCGCGGGCGCCGCGTCCAGCGCGGGGGCGGGGATCACGGCCGCCTCCTCCGCGGCCCGGGACGGCATCGTGAAAGCCAGCGTCAGGGCGGTGGTGGCGGCGAGCAGGGAGGCGATGGCGGTTCGGCGCATGGCAATCCTCTTTCGGAAGGGCTGACAGTCTAGGGCGGCCGGGACCAGGCGAACAGCCTGCCCGGCCGCGTTTTCGTACCATCCGAGATACGGACGCAGCCGCCGATTGTTACGTCCGGGCGGACACGAGATCGTGACGGCGCGCTCGCCCGCTCACGCCAGCGAATTGAACCAGTCGAACGCCGTCGACTGTCCGTTCAGGACGTCCGCCTCGCCATAGAGGCTCGACAGGAACGTGCTGCGATGGCTTGCGCCCTTGACCGGAACGCCCTCCGCGAAATGTCCGCCGGCGGCGATTGCGGGCCGCACCAGGCGTGGATGCAAAGCCTCGTCGGCCAGCCCGTAGTAGAATCTGGTCGGGGAATCATAATCCCAGAAGGTCGCGCCGTTGGCGCCGAGGCGGCGCTGGAGGGCGCTGTTCGTATCGCTGGTGAAGCGATCGAAGAAGCCATCGACGAGGAAATCGCCGGCGGGAGGAATGCTCTTCGCGATCTCGCCCTCGAGGCTGTAATCGGACCAGTACGTCTCCGCGAACGCCTGATATTGCGGTTTGATCGCCGTCTTGAACAAGCCGTTCAGCCCGTAATAGCGCCGATAGCTGCCGAGCAGGACGATCATGCAAGGCGTGATCCAGGCTGGCGGCATCGGATACGAGCTGTCCGAGGCCGGAATAAAAGCCGCGGGGTTCGCCCAGTAGTGAAAGCTCTCGGCGAGATTGTTGAACGGACTTTCTGCCGCAGCCGCCCGCACCTTGATGCCGCGGCGCTGCATCTCCTGCTTCAGCCACTGCGTGTTCAGGGCGCCCTGCGACCAACCGTTCAGGAACAGGGATGATTGGCGCAGACCGAGCTTGCGCAGTTCGAGCAGCCCCGCCTTCAGGATGTCGAGGCAGCATTGTACGGTCGCGCCCTTCACGGCATAGGCTTCGTTCCGACCATTGCGATAGGGGCCCTTGCCGACATAGTCGGCCGCGACGACGGCATAGCCGTTGCCGGCGAAGCGCTGCACGTTGAACAAGGTCTCGATCGAATCGACATTGTCGCGCAGCTCGTATGTCTCGTCCTCCAGCCGCAGCAGGTTCGAGGGGACCTGGTCGAACGACAGGATCGTGCCATGCTGCCATGACAACAGCGGCAAGGCGCCGCGCGCGCCGGCCGGCACCGCAAGCAGGCCGCTGACCTTGACGCGTTCGCCCGTTTCGGGGATGCGCGTGAAGGTGACGATGCGCCTCAACTCCACGTCATGGCGCGCGGCAAATTTGTCGGGGAAGGCGGCCGGCAGGATGTTGCCCTCGTTGAAGACGGCATAGAACTTCGCGGCCAGCGTATTGAGCCGTTGCTTCGATATGCGCACCGGTCCGCTCGGCGCCGCAAGGGCAATCCCTGGAGCAGTGATCGACAGCGCGAGCGAACCGGCTGCCGCGCTCGCCGATTTCAGGAAGTCCCGGCGGCTCGCAGCGAGACTATCGAGAACGGTTTCGGGATGCTCGGGCTTTGTTGCACGCGCCGTCATTCGCTCCACTCCAATGCGGTCTTCGTAGGGATTCATCGCAAAGCCTAGCGGGCAGTGAATGCATCTCGGTGAAGCCGCTCACCCGGAGATTGGCGAGTTCTACACCACCACGCTGAGCCGCTTCGCAGCCCGCGTGATGCCGGTATAGAGCCACCGCGCCCTGGACTCCTGAAACGCAAAGCTCTCGTCGAACAGCACGACATCGTCCCATTGCGAGCCCTGCGACTTGTGCACGGTCAGCACGTAGCCGTAGTCGAACTCGTCATAGGGCTTGCGCTGCTCCCAGCCGATCTGCTCGATGCCGCCCTCGAAGCAGTCGGCGCGCACCGAGACCTTCGTCACCTTGTGGCCGAAATCCTCGTCCGGCGAGAGCCGCATGCTGAGAATGCGCGATTTCGAGCGCGAGGTGTTGCGCGACTTCACGCGCCACAGGCCGCCGTTGAACAGACCTTTCTTGCGGTTGTTGCGCAGGCACACCAGCTTGTCGCCGGCGACGGGAAAGGCGTCCTCGATGTTCTGGCGCTGGCGCACCCGCATGTTGTAGGCGCGCCGGGTGTTGTTGCGCCCGACCAGGATCTGGTCGGCGCCCATGACGCGATCGGGGTCGAGCTCCTTCCGCGACACCACCTCGCTCTCGCCGTAGCGGCCGATGTCGAGCTCGCGGCCCTCGCGGACGTCCATCGACATCCGCACGATCGGATCGTCCTGGGCCTGGCGGTGCACCTCGGTCAGCATCGCGTCCGGTGTGGTGTTGGTGAAGAAGCCGCCGCCCTGGATCGGCGGCAGCTGCGCGGGATCGCCGAGCACGAGGAGAGGACAGTCGAACGACATCAGGTCGCGCCCCAATTCGGCATCGACCATCGAGCATTCGTCGATCACGATCAGCTTCGCCTTCGATGCCGGCGCATCGTCCCACAATTCGAAGCTCGGCTGCTCCTCGCCGGATTCGCGGGCGCGGTAGATCAGCGAATGGATGGTGGACGCGTCGTCGCAGCCCTTGTTGCGCATCACCAGCGCGGCCTTGCCGGTGAAGGCGGCGAACTTCACCTCGCCGTCAACGCCGTCGGCGATGTGCCGCGCCAGCGTGGTCTTGCCGGTGCCGGCAAAGCCGAACAGGCGGAATACCGGCGGCGTGCCGCCCCGGCCCGGCTTGGCCTTGAGCCAGTCGCCAACGGCCTTGAGCGCGGCATCCTGATGCGGGGTGAAAGTGGCCATCTCTGTCTTGAGGAGGGGCGAAAGAGGCGATTCGCGACCCGCCAAAACTAACCATTCGCACCAAGGGTTCAAGCGCGGGGCGATCGCATTTCAAGGCTGTTCTCGCGGCCATCCTTCGAGACGCCCGCCTTTGGCGGGCCCTCAGGATGAGGGCGGAGTGCGCGGCGGCAGTTTCGGCCGGCGAGATGCCGCTCAGCCTCATCCTGAGGAGGCTGCGAAGCAGCCGTCTCGAAGGACGAGGCGTTCACTCAGGCGCCGCCTACTGCCACCCCGGCACGCCGCGCATGTCGGGCAGCTGGTGGGCGATGCCCTTGTGGCAGTCGATGCAGGTCTTTTCCTTGGTGAACAGGAAGCGCTGGTGCGCCACCGAGGCCCGCGGCGACTGCTTGGTGATGTCCATGGAATCGGCGCTGTGGCAGTTGCGGCATTCCAGCGAATCGTTGGCCTTGAAGCGCGCCCATTCGTGCGCCGCCAATTCGAGGCGGTGATCCTGAAATTTCTCCCTCGTGTCGATCGTGCCGAAGATCTTGCCCCAGACCTCCTTGGAGGCCTGCATCTTGCGTGCGATCTTGTCGGTCCAGTTGTGCGGCACGTGGCAGTCCGGGCAGGTCGCGCGCACGCCGGAGCGGTTGGAGAAGTGGATGGTCGACTTCAGCTCGGCGTAGACGTTGTCCTTCATCTCGTGACAGCCGGTGCAGAACTTCTCGGTGTTGGTCAATTCCAGCGCGGTGTTGAAGCCGCCCCAGAAGATCACGCCGGCGACGAAGCCGGCGAGCACCAGGGTGCCGAGAGCGAACACCGAGCTCGGCCGGGTCAGCACCTGCCAGAGCTCGCGGGCGAAAACCCAGCACCGCGCGATGAAGCCGCGTTTGACCTCGGGCTCGTCAGCGGTCGTCGTCATCGGCGGCCACCCGGGCTTGCGCGCGACAGCAGCGTGTCGATGTCGATGAAATCGTTGCTGATGGGCGGGTTGGCGGTGTTCTGCGGCACGTGGCATTCCGTGCAGAAGAAGCGTCGCGGCGAGACCGAGCCCAGGAACTGGCCGTCGCGGTCCATGAAATGCGTGATCGACACCATCGGCGCCTGCGACTCGGCCGTGCGCGCCCGCGCATGGCAGGACAGGCATTTGTTGCCGTTGAGATCGACCTGGTAGCCGTCGATACTGTGCGGGATGACAGGCGGCTGCTCCGGATAGTTGCGCACCTCCCTCTCGGAGGTGTTGCGGTTCGGCAGCATCGGCGGCGCCGGGCCCTCGTCGTTGAGCGGGGTCGGGCCGCGCAGGCCTGACGTCACCGTCTGCGCGGTGAGCGAGCTCGTGCCCGCTGCGATCGCGAAGGCGAGCAGGGCGATTGCGGATCGTTTCATCATGACATGTTCACCCGCTCGATGCGCACGGCGCATTTCTTGAAATCGGTTTGCAGCGAGATCGGATCGGTGGCGTCCAGCGTCACCTTGTTGATCAGCTTGGATTCGTCGAACCACGGCACGAACACGAGGCCGCGCGGCGGCCGATCGCGGCCGCGGGTCTCGACGCGGGCGCGGATGAAGCCGCGGCGGGAGACCACCTTCACCTCATCCCCGCGGCGGAGCTTGGCCTCCTGCGCATCGTCCGGATGCATGAAGCAGACGGCCTCGGGGAAGGCCTTGTAGAGCTCGGGCACGCGGCGCGTCATGGTGCCGGAATGCCAGTGCTCCAGCACGCGGCCGGTCGAGAGCCAGTAGGGATATTCGCTGTCGGGCGATTCCGCCGGCGGCTCGTAAGGCAGCGCGAAGATGCGCGCCTTGCCGTCGGGATGGCCGTAGAACTGCACGTCGGTGCCCTGCTTGACATAGGGGTCGCTGCCCTCGCGGAAACGCCACCTCGTCTCCTGGCCGTTGACCACCGGCCAGCGCAGGCCGCGCTCCCGGTGATAGGTGTCGAACGGCGCGAGGTCGTGGCCATGGCCGCGGCCGAATTGGGCATATTCCTCGAACAGGCCCTTGTGCACGTAGAAGCCGAACGCCTTGGACTCGTCGTTGAGATAGCCCGGCTCGATCTCGGTGACGGGGAATTTGTCGACCTGGCCGTTCCTGTAGAGCACGTCGAATAGCGTCTTGCCGCGAACGTCGGGCTTCTTGACGATCAGCTCCTCAGGCCAGACCTCCTCGATCTTGAAGCGCTTCGAAAACTCCATCAGCTGCCAGAGATCGGACTTCGATTCGCCGGGCGCCGAGACGAGCTGATGCCAGAACTGGGTGCGCCGCTCGGCATTGCCATAGGCGCCTTCCTTCTCCACCCACATCGCGGTCGGCAGGATCAGATCGGCGGCGAGCGCGGTCACCGAGGGATAGGCGTCCGAGACCACGATGAAATTGTCGGGGTTGCGGAAGCCCGGATAGGTCTCCTCGTTGATGTTGGGGCCGGCCTGGAGGTTGTTGTTGACCTGCACCCAATAGGCGTTGATCAGGCCGTCCTTCAGCATCCGGCTTTGCAGCACGGCATGTGCGCCTGGTTTGTCGGGAATGGTGCCTTCGGGCAGCCGCCAGATGTGCTCGGCGTGATCGCGATGCGCCTTGTTGGTCACGACCATGTCGGCGGGCAGGCGGTGCGAGAAGGTGCCGACCTCGCGCGCGGTGCCGCAGGCCGAAGGCTGGCCGGTCAGCGAGAACGGGCTGTTGCCGGGCGCGGAGATCTTCCCGGTCAGAAGATGGATGTTGTAGACGAGGTTGTTGCACCAGACGCCGCGGGTGTGCTGGTTGAAACCCATGGTCCAGAACGAGACCACTTTTGTTTTCGGATCGGCATAGAGCTCGGCGAGCGCTTCGAGACGGTTGAGCGGCACGCCCGACATTTCGGCGGCCTTCTCCAGCGTGTACTCGGACACGAACTTGACGAATTCGTCATAGCTCATGTCGGTGGCGTCGTTGGGCTTCGCTGCGCCGGTCGCCTTCTTCTGCAGCGGATGCTCGGGCCGCAGGCCGTAGCCGATGTCGGTCTGGCCGCGCTTGAACACGGTATGCGCGGCGACGAAATCCTTGTTGACGCGGCCGGTCTTGATGATGTGGTTGGCGATGGCGTTGAGGATGTAGAGATCGGTCTGCGGCTTGAACACCATGCCGATGTCGGCGAGGTCGAACGAGCGATGCTCGAAGGTCGAGAGCACGGCGACGCGGACATGCGGCGCGGAGAGCCGGCGGTCGGCCAGGCGCGTCCACAGGATCGGGTGCATCTCCGCCATGTTGGAGCCCCACAGCACGAAAGCGTCGGTGGCCTCGATGTCGTCGTAGCAGCCGGGGGGCTCGTCGATGCCGAAGGTGCGCATCATGCCGGCGACCGCCGAGGCCATGCAGTGCCGTGCATTGGGATCGATGTTGTTGGTGCGGAAGCCGGCCTTGAACAGTTTCGAGGCGGCATAGCCTTCCCAGATCGTCCACTGGCCGGAGCCGAACATGGCGACGCCGTTCGGGCCGCGCTTCTTGATCGCCTCCTTCCACTTCAGCTCCATGATGTCGAAGGCTTCGGTCCAGGTGACGGGCGTGAACTCGCCGTTTTTGTCGTACCTGCCGTTCGTCTTGCGCAGCAGCGGCTGCGTCAGGCGGTCGTGGCCGTACATGATCTTGGAGAGAAAGTAGCCCTTGACGCAGTTGAGGCCGCGATTGACCTCGGACTTGATGTCGCCATGGGTGGCGACGACGCGGTTGTCCTTGGTCGCGACCATCACCGAGCAGCCGGTGCCGCAGAAGCGGCACGCGGCTTTGTCCCATTTCAGTTCGGTGGCCTGGCGTTCGGCGACGAGATTGGCGGCAAGCGCCGGCACCGGCATGCCTGCGGCGGCCGCTGCGATCGCGGCTGCCTCGAGCTTCAGCATCTGGCGGCGGTCGAGCTTGGGCGATGTCATGATGGCTCTTCCTGACTCAGGCGGTTTCGATGGCGTGGAAGACGAGCGCTGCGGAATAGACGTTTGGCAGCGACTGGATGGTGTTGAGCAGGGTGCCGAGGCTGCCGGCATCGGGCGCTTCGGTCACGACGACGAGCTTGCCGCGCGGATCGCGGCCGTGGATCTCGCAGCCGGGCAGCGCGGTGATCTCGGCTTCGAGCTCGGCGAGACGTTCGGGCCGCGCCTGCACCAGGATGCTGGCGATCTCGGCGCCTGGCGGCGCGATGATGCGATCGGCGCTGAGCACCCGGCCGGTGATCAAGGCACGGCGGTTGAGTGTGGCTCTGTTGTGGGCGGCTTGGGCCATGATGCCTGTCTTTCGCTGGAAGGGAATCAATGCGGGGCGGCCGGCGGGCCGGGAGGCCCGGCGAACATCTGGTAGATCCAGACGCCCAGGCCGTAGGAGCCGACCGTTCCGACCGCGAGGACGGGCATCACGACCGCGGTCAGGAACAGGAAGGCGAAAATCTCCATGCGCTTGCGGCGCACGCGCGAAGTCGCGTCGTCTGGGGCCGACATATTCGGTCTCATCTGAATGTGGGGAATCGGGACGGCATCCGGGCCGTTGCCTTGCTGCACATTTGAGGCATTCGGGCCGTCGCGGCGTTGATCTGGATCAACCTACCGGCCTGCGCGGATGTCGCAGCGCTACGTTGAGGCGGTGCGATATCCGCGCACGGATGTGGGATCATTCTCCCGCACGGCGGAATTGCCGCTCGGTAGACAGCGCCGCCTCACCCCCTAAGATGCGATCAACAACAAGAAGCGGGAGAGCGACGCCATGAAGTTCGGCATCTTCTACGAGCTGCAGCTGCCGCGGCCCTGGGTGGCCGGCGACGAGCTCGCCCTCTACCAGAACGCGCTCTCGCAGATGGAACTCGCCGACGGTCTCGGCTACGACCACGCCTGGGTCGTCGAGCATCACTTCCTCGAAGAATATTCGCATTCGCCCTCGCCGGAATCGTTCCTGGCCGCGGCGAGCCAGCGCACGAAGAACATCAGGCTCGGCCACGGCATCCTCCAGCTCACCACCAATCACCCGGCGCGCGTCGCCGAACGTGTCGCGGTGCTCGATCTGCTCAGCAACGGCCGCTGCGAATTCGGCATGGGCGAGAGCGCCTCCATCACCGAGCTGGAGCCGTTCGGGCGCGACATGAGACCAAGAAAGAGGTGTTCGAGGAGGCCGTCGCCGCGATCTTTCCGATGTTCAAGGACGCCGGCAGCGAGCATCACGGCAAGTATTTCGACATCCCCTTGCGCAACGTCGTGCCGAAGCCGGTGCAGAAGCCGCATCCGCCGCTGTGGATGGCGTGCTCGCAGCTGCCGACCATCGAGCGCGCCGGCCGCCACGGCTTCGGGGCGCTCGGCTTCCAGTTCGTCAGCGCCGACGCCGCGCACGCCTGGGTGCACGCCTAATACAACGCGATGACCAAGCGGCTGCACAAGCTGGCCGATTACGAGATCAACCCGAACATGGCGCTGGTCTCGTTCTTCATGTGCGCGAAGACGGACGAGGAGGCGCGTGCGCGCGCCGACGGGGCCACCTTCTTCCAGTTCGCGCTGCGCTTCTACGGCGCCGCGCAGAACCGCCAGCGTCCCGCGCCCTACACCGTCAACATGTGGGACGAATACAACAAGTGGAAGCGCGACAACCCGGAAGCCCAGGAGGCGGCGTTGCGCGGCGGCCTGATCGGCTCGCCCGAGACCATCCGCAGGAAGCTGAAGCGCTTCCAGTCCTCGCACATCGACCAGGTGATCCTGCTCAATCAGGCCGGCAAGAACAGCCACGAGCATATCTGCGAATCGCTGGAGCTGTTCGGCCGCGAGGTGATGCCGGAGTTCCAGAACGATCCGGCGCAGGCAGCCTGGAAGCAAGGCGTGATGAGCGGCGAGATCAAGCTCGAAGAGATCGACACCCGGGCTTTTACGGATCGCTACGGCAAGCTCGCCAACAATGTTGCGCCGGTGAAGGCGGCGGCGGGCTAAAGCATGATCCGGAAAAGTGTGAAGCGGTTTTCCCTCGCGACAAACGCGGAACGCGTTTGCGCGGAGATCACGCGCAAACAACAACCTAAAGCGCGATGACAATTCATCCCGATCTCATCGCGCTTTAGACTGTCCGTTAAGTCATGTTGCTGACGCAATCTCTGTCTTAGTCGGGGGCAACTTAAAACACTGCGTGGGAACCACCCCGGTTCGCACAACGGTTCCATGGCCAAGGGTTTGGCTCGAACCCGCAAGACAACGGTGCAAGCTTCATGAACGCTGCCGCGTTCGCTTGCCTGTTTGCGGTTCCCGGAATCGACGATCGAAAATCACAGGAGATATAATGCTGTTCCGCTCGAGCGCCGCACTTTGCGGCGCCCTGGTTGCGCTTGCCGTTTCCGTTTCCGTTGCGCGAAGTGAAACGCGTGGGGTTCACTCAAATGCCGTCGTCGATGCCGCCTCCGGGGATGCGGTCGTTGGCGCTGCATCCATGTACAATCCGTTCAAGCCCGGCAAGGAGGAGGGCGGTCCGAGCACAGCCTCTGGCGAGCGTTATGATCCCTCCGTCTGGTCGGCTGCCATCAAGACGAGCCTGCGCCGGAAGTTCGGTGGGGTCCAATTCGGTGCCAGGCCGAAATATGCCCTCGTCGAGGCCGTCGGCAAGAAGGTCATCGTCAAGATCAATGACGTCGGACCACTCAGGCCCGGCCGCATCATCGACTTCAACGAGCGCACGATGCGGCATTTCGATCCGAGCCTCGAGCTCGGAGTCATCGATGACGTGCGAGTTAGCCCGCTTTCAGGGGACTACTGGACACCGGGGCCGGTGGGCTGAACGTCCCGCGCGATTGAATTACACCTGCGTTGGCGATGCCCGTTGCCGGACCCGAAGCAGACCTGCCAAGCGCTCCTCGTGGCGCACCGTGAAGTCGCATCGACTGCGGTAGTCGAAGTTACGGACACAGATCCGGCGCACGCGGTCGCCGTCGATGGCCGCCCGCGGCATCACCGCGACTTCCGGTCGCCAATGGCGATCGTGCGATGGAGGGAACGAATTTACGGACTGAAATCATCTGGCTGCTGCCGCAAGCTTCGGCGACGCCTTTCGACAGCTCCGTTGTGTCAGTTTACCTGTCGTTTCATTGCGAATGTCTACACGCTACAGTAGCTCCTCGTGAGCTGGAAGCGATGGCCTCGTTCTTTACCGCGCGTTGGAGGGGCTGCGCGACCTTCGCAGCCACTCGGATGATGCTGCTGTCCGGCGCATTCGGAATCCTGGCTGGCCTCGTTATCCCAGTGGATTCCGGATGACAGGCCTTTGGGTGCTCGGATGTGTGCTCGGCGTCGACCTGATCTCTCTCGGCATAGCCTGGCTGACCTATGCACGGCCGCCGGCGGCGAGAACGGCATAGCGGAAACGAGTCGATAAAAAGGGAGTGCGCTGATGGCGATCGCGGCTGAAAGACCAATCCTCCTGATCAAGAAACTCGCGGGCATCCTTCTCCTGCTCTTCGGCTTGCTGATGACGGCGCTCGGCTTGAGCGGCGAGTCCAGCGGAGTCACCGCGATCGGTGTTGCCTTCCTTGTTGCCGGCGCGATCTTCCTGGTTCTCAAGATCATGAGGCGCAACCAGGGCGATCCGCTCTGACCGAGGCCGCGAGATCGGTCTGTCGCTGCGAGAGCCATGCACGGCATCGCAATCGCGAAGGTCTGGCCGCTTCAACCGAACGCAGCCGATACGCAACGAGAGGGGCCGTGCGCGATGATGTCGGGAGCTTTCTTGAATGAATTGTACAGCGCGCAGCGGATTCGACCGTCGATGAGCGGAACATGCCGTTCGCTGTCGATCGCGGTGGTGCTCTCGACCTGGCTCGGTGGAGCGAGCCTGGCGCAGCAAGCGCTTCAGGCAGGTGGCGCGGCCACGCTCTTTCAGAACGTCCGCATCTTCGATGGCAAGAGCGCCACGCTGTCTGCCTCCTCCAACGTCCTGGTGCGCGGCAACAAGATAGAATCAATCTCGCTACAGCCGATAGCGGTGAATAGCCCGGCGGACATTCGCATTGTCGAAGGCGGCGGACGCACACTGATGCCCGGCCTCATCGACAACCATTGGCATGCGATGTTGATCCGAGTCACGCCGGCACAGTCGCTCGGCGACGTCGGCTACGTCAATCTTGTCGCTGGCGACGAGGCCACGCACACTCTCATGCGCGGCTTTACCAGCGTTCGAGATGTGGGCGGGCCGGTGTTCGGGCTCAAAAGCGCCATCGACGAAGGTATCATCAAGGGTCCGCGCATTTATCCGTCCGGCGCGGTCATTACCGTCACGAGTGGGCATGGGGACTTCCGCCAGCTTACCGACCTGCCGCGGACGATCGGCGGCATGCTCACCCGCATGGAACAGACCGGTGGGGCAATGATTGCGGACAGCCCCGACGAGGTCCGCGTCCGTGTCCGCGAGCAACTCATGCAAGGCGCTTCCCAGGTCAAGTTGACGGCTGGCGGCGGAGTGTCGTCGCCTTTCAGTCCCATCGACGTGACCACGTTCACCGAACCCGAAATACGCGCCGCCGTTGAAGCGGCTGAGAATTGGGGCACGTATGTCGCTGCGCATGCCTTTACGGCTGCTGCGATTCGGGGAGCCATTGCGGCTGGGGTGAAGTGTATCGAACACGGCTTCCTGATGGACGACGCAACAGCGAAGCTGATGGCGGAGAAGGGTGTTTGGCTGAGCATGCAGCCTCTCCCCGAGGACCTTAGGCTGGGCTTTCCTGTGGGCTCGATCCAGCGGGCCAAGGCGGACGAGGTCTGGCCCGGCATAGCCAGATCCTACGAGTTGGCGAAGAAGTACAAGATCAAGACGGCGTGGGGCACCGACGTCCTGTTCTCTGCAGCGCTGGCCCGCCAACAGGGGGCCATCCTGGCCTCACTCGCTCGCTGGTACACGCCCGCCGAGGCGCTGACCATGGCGACATCGACGAACGCCGAACTGCTGGCGCTGTCGGGCAAGCGGAATCCCTATCCCGGCAAACTCGGCGTCGTGGAACAGGGCGCACTCGCGGATCTGCTGCTCGTCGACGGAAATCCCCTGGACAATATCGGCCTTCTTGCCGACCCCGCCAACAATCTCAAGATCATCATGAAAGATGGAATTATCTACAAGGATGCGCTTGCCCGTTAGCAGCAGCGCATCGCCCTGTTCGGTGGACGAGGTCGCGCACGATCCCAAGGTTACCTGCTTCTCGCACGAGCGTTCGCGCGCCATCGCTCGGGGAGGCTCTGCGGCGAGGCGGCCGGTTTCCACTGTAGGGAGACGACCCAGTTGTCGAAGACCGTGCTGAAGTTCCCGGATTGGTACGAGAAGTTCTCGTACGCCGGCCAATAGTCACCGGCATCGGCTGCGTAGGTAAAGAGCGTCCAGGTATGGGGCTTCGTCCAGAACGCGTTGCCGCCGTCCGGGTCCCCGTCGACGGCGCTGAAGTCGAGGAAGAGCCAGAGAGGTGCATTCTCGGTGCCGAGGTTCGTATCCCGCGAATTGAACTGCAGCGCGTTCCAGTAGATCCCAGGTCCGGCTCCGGGGTCAGCATCGTCCACGAGCTTCTGCAGCCGCCAATAGAAGCTCGCGTCGCCGGTCATAGTGGTCTCGCCGGTGAACGTGATCAGGCCAGCCTGCGGGCCTGACTGGATGATGCCGCTGATGGAGGTGGTCCCGCTGATTGTTCCGCTCCCTTGTAATATGCCGCCGGGAGCAGGCGTATCGGTGCCGGTCGCTGCAATGGTGACCGGGCCCGAGACCGTCCCGCCGTTCATGAACAGTGTGCCCGACTCGCCGACAACGACCGCGCCGGTCACCGTGCCGACGACCTCCAGCGTCGCCGCGTAGGATACCAGCACCTCGCCGGCACCCGTTGCTGATCCACCGGTAGCGCCGGCAATCAACGTACCCCCATTGACCCTGATCGGACCGGAAAGCGTGCCGCTGCTGTCTGCACTCAGGGTCAGCGTGCCGGGACCGAAGATCGTCAGGCCCGCCGACCCCTCGATGGCGGCCGCGATCTGCGAACTACCGCCGCTGGCATTGGTGTAGATCAGGCCTTCCGCCGCGCCGAACGAAAGGCTCGCAGTAGCGATGCTGCCGCCGTTCATGATGAGGCCTGCGGTGTCGCCGCTCGCCTGGCTTCCGACCAGAATGCTCGCATCGCCGCCCGTAATCGCCCCGCCGTTCACTTCGAGCGCCGCCACCTGCGGCACACCGCCGCTCTCGACCGCCTGGCTGTCGACGACCTCGTAGACCGCATCGGCCGGAACGTCGTTGATGCCGACATCCGTCGAGGACACGGTCGCCGCGCTCGCGAAGCCCTCGGAGGACGAATAGGTCAGGAACTTGCCCGAGCTGGCCGCGTCGTCGTCCTCTCCGAGAATGTAGGGAGCGACGATCCCGTTCGTGACGACGGGCAGGTTTGCTCCCGTTCCTGCCACGAACACCTGTTGCGTCAGTCCGAGCTGGGCCATGCCGCCGCCCGGCACGATGACAAGAGTCCCGCCGGAGTTGCGGACAATGTTCGTCAGGGTACCGTCGTCATTGCCCCCGATCACGACACGATAGTTGCCGCTTCCGGAAAGCTGCAAGGCGCCTCCCGTAGAGCCGATGACGAACGTCGCCAGATGTCCCGAGGCGATCTGCACATCGGCCGTCGCGCCGTCCGAACGAAGCTCGAGTATTCCGCCGTTCGTCACCATCATCCTGAAGCTGCCAAATGGTGTGCCGGATGTCCGGGTACTTGCCAGCGTCCCGGCGCCTACGGTGTTGTGTCCCATCAGCTGGTTCGTGTTGGTGAGCAGGAGCGTGCCTTCACCGTATTTGTGGAGGCCGCCCAGCCCGGAGATCGGCGCGAAGACGGTCAGCGTGCCGCCGTTCGTGTTGATGACCTTAGGCTTGTTGATCGTCCAGGTGCTGGGTTCGTATCCGGATGTCGAGGGCAGCGCCGACGGCGAGATCGCCCAGGCTTGCCCCTGCCAGAGCACGGCGTAGACGCCCCACCCGGTGAGCGCGTCGGTGACGACCTGGCTGTAGTCTTCGGAGGGGAGCGGCTGATTTTGCAGCGTCCATCCGCTGGGCATCTGCGCGATCTGGACGGTCTGCGGATTGCTGGACGGGAGGTTGGGTACGTTCTCGAACGAGGCGGGGAAAGCGTTGTTGATGGTGATCGTGCCGCCCGTCAGGTTCACCGTGAGCGGCGCGAGGACATGGCCGCCGCTATTTTCCATGTATCCCTTCGTCGTCTGGGAAACGGAAAACCAGCCAACCGCGAAATTGGCCAAGACGATCGTCTGCGGACTCTCGGACACGTTCGGGGCCAACTGATCGGCGAGCCACGCGAGGTCCGGATTGGGAGTGCTCGTCAACTGATAGAGATCAGGCCCGATTCCGCAGGCCGACAGATAGTCGGCCATCCCGCTCGTCATGCCGTCCACGAAGCTGCCGCTCTCGCTCGACGTCTGCATCAAGCCCGCGACCACCCTTTCCAGGTTGATCGCCACGGGGTCGTCCTCGCCGTTGTAGACCGCAGGAGCAACCTGCGTGAAGCCGTTTGCCGACAGCCAGTAAAGGCCCATGACCATCGACGTCGGGCCGCAATAGGCTTCACCGTCCCCCGGCAGGCTCTGCCCGAAGGGCCCGAAATCGGTCTGGATGATCGAAGGCGTGCTCTTGATGGGGTCTTTCCACATGGGGCTGGTCCACTCCTGTCCGACAACGCCACGGTACGCGCTTGAGCCGCGGGTTAATGTCCCGTTAATCGCGAGACACAACTTGTGGATACTTTAGTGTGTCGATGCTGTCTAAGAGTGTAGAGCGGAATCCTGAAAGTGCGCAAGCTGGGTCTCCAGCCTGGCCGGCAGGGACGGCTCAGGAGTTCAAAGCGCGGGCCGCCGAGCGGCAGCATGTTCATCGTGAGTGGCGCATATCTGCCGCCAGCGGCGATGTCCTGCGGCAGGGCCTGATAACAGGTGGTGTCGCGGCCGGTCCGCGTAACGCGAACGTCTACTTCGGAGGCGTGCTGCGCATCCTGGAAGTGGCACCTTTGAGATATGGCGACCGGCTCTGGAGAGGTCCGTTCATTGGGGTAGACCGGAAGTACCCGACCGACTGCTCAAACGGCGCCTTTGACCCGGAGCGGGCATCGCGTTGATATTCAGATACCCCCCATTAACGCTAGTTCATTTGGTCCTTTCCGAGTTCGCTCGCCTCTAGCCATATTCAGCCGATGATCTTCAAACCCAGTTTCGAGGACATCCGCGAATGCGATGCCTGGCGCTTTGGTTGTTTGTTGTTGGCCTATGCGCGGCTAATCCACTCATAGCGGAGGCGCAGCCCAGCTGTACAAGCCTGCCGCTCTCCCATCCGCCGACCTCGATCACTCCCTTGCTGCGAGACAACAGGGATGCGGGCTATCTCAACGAGATAGTACCGACAGACCAAGCTGCCGAGTTGCATCTGATCGGTTCATACTCTGGCTCCGGCCGCATCGTTATCGGGCCAACCGATAAGCCGGTGGTGCTTGCCCTTAGTTCCTTCAAGCCGAGCCTGTGGCGCATCGAGTTGCAGTCGGGTGCAAGGTTGCAAAAAATCATCCTCTTTGGACGTGATGAGCAGCGCGTCAGCGGCGCGTCCGCTGACGTAGATATCGTCAATCGCTCATCATGTCCCGTATGGGCTTATCAGTGGGAGGGGGCTGGCGAAAACGTGCGCTACATGCACGATCACTACCGCGGCTTTCTGGCTGCGGCACAGCAGGAGTCTGGTTTGGCCGAAACGAGTTTTCAGGGCAACTATGACGCTGGTACATACTTTTCGATCCCGCCCTCTCGCAACCACTACATGCGCGCTCCAGCACCGATCCTGCATCCCGCTGAGGTCCGCGTCTTGCTCTCGGCCACGCCGGCAGAAGCCATCGCGCATTACGAGGCCGCGATGGATCGAGCGCCTGCCGAATTCCGGCCGACCATGAAAATTCTGATCGATTTGATGAAGGACCACAAACTTCCAACGCTGTTTCCAAATGGAGGGCTCGGTCCCGATCCGGGGGCGCCGATAGGCCCCCGCTATTTATTCAACCCGGAAGCCGCAGTAGGCACGGTCGACAGCGGTAGCGATTGTAAGGGCTTTTACTTCGGCGGCCAGGCCGGCGGCGGTAATCTGAAATGCGCCTTCGGCAATCAGTTCTTCGTGCTCGGCAAGGCCAACAACGTACTAGATGACTCCTGGGGAGATGACATCGTCAACCCGGGCCGTGGCGACCATGTTCTGCATCTGGGGTGGGGCAATGATATCGTGGTGCTGCAAGAGGGCTGGGGCGACGATATCATCACCAAGACTTGTAGCCAATCAGTTCTTCGTACGAACGATCGCAACCGCCTGAATTGGGCGTCTCAATTCAGCAACTTCATCGTATTTGGCCCCGGCATTCGACCCTCAGACGTGCATTGGGAAATGAAAAGCACCCTAGTGCACGAGCCGTCCAAAAGCCGCCTGACCATTAATGATCAGTGCTTTAATTTCGTATTCACAGAGGCGGGCGAGTTGCAGCCATATCAACAGCCGCGGAAGCCAGCAGCGATGTCAAACGAGCGTCGATCCCCGACGTCAGACGCGCCGAGCGGCGGTGCTCGATGAGGTGTCATCATTCCGCGCTCGCAAGGCATAAGTGGTGACGCGAGCAAAGGCGGCATGTCCGGTTCTGGCACTAAGGCGAAGATTATGATGGCGTCTGGCCGCGTCGGCGCGGTCGAGGTTGGATCGGACTTGGCAGAACCCAAGCCAAATCGACGCGAGTTCGGCGTTAACCACAGCTTGCGGTTCCAGTCTGAGCGAAATCGCTTGGAAGTTTCTTAAATTTTGCTGGGTACCTCTCTTGGGCATGATGACCTGGGGAGAGACGTGAGCAAGCGGGCCAAACGTGAAAAGGCTGAGACGCTCGCAATACCAATGGCCGCGAGAGTTGCCATTGGCGCGGTGGCCGTCGCCGCATTGGGGTACGGTTTGCTGTCTCGCCCGGCGAGCGTGCAACCGGCACGGACACCGTCCGCGCGCGAAGCCCGGGCATCGTCAACGCCGGTTTACGTGGCTCCAGTTCATGCGTCCACGGCGGCTCTCACCCCGGCTCCAGCTCCGATTCCGGTCCCGGCTCCGCTGGTCGAACCGCCAAAAGCCGATGCTGGCGCTCCCGGAGCGCTCGTCCGCCAGGTGGTTGACTACACGAGCCGCCAGGCCCCGGGCACCGTCATCATCGATACCGGAAACACGTTCCTTTATTTCGTCCTGAACGACAGGCAGGCGATGCGCTATGGCATCGGTGTTGGCCGCGAAGGTTTCACATGGTCCGGTGAGCAGTCCGTGGCCCGCAAGGCCGAATGGCCGGATTGGCATCCGCCTGCGGAGATGGTCTCGCGCCAGCCCTATCTGCCGCGGTTCATGGCGGGCGGCCCCGGCAACCCGCTCGGCGCCCGGGCGATGTATCTTGGCGAGACCGAATATCGAATTCACGGCACCAACAATCCGGCGACGATCGGGAAGAAGGTGTCGTCCGGCTGCATCCGGCTGACCAACGAGGACGTCACGGATCTCTACGAGCGGGTGAAGGTCGGAGCGAAAGTGATCGTGCTTCCGGCGACCGCAGCCCGCAGGCCGTCCCCGGGAGCGCCGGCCGATGCCGCCTTCCGGTCGCCGGACCCGGCATCGCCGTCGAACCGGTCCTCGGCGGCCAACGCGCAGATACCGTCATCCGGGCCGAAGGTTGCCGAGGCCCGGTAGGTTAGTCCTCGGTCCCGACGGGCGGCGATCTAGGGGCCGCGATAGCAACTGCTTGATTGTCCAGGCGGCAGGTCCAGGCTGATCTACCGATCAATCTTCTTGATGCAAGTGGGTTCGCCTCTGGGCTGAGGTGTGCAGTCCCAGTCGGGTCCAAAGCCGGCACCGGCGTTTCGCTGTGGCAGGAGTGGATAATGAATCACGACGGCCGCAAAGATGGCGACAGCGATAATTGCTGACATCAGCATCCATGCAGTGCCCGCGCGATCCGGAGTCCAGCGGTATCGCCAACTGGATCGATGCCTATTTGGATTGGGGGGCTTCACCGTCGTGCCGTCGATTTGGTCTCGCGGACATTTTGCGTATTCAAGCGGTTCCGCCACCCTTATTGGCCTGGGATCCGGCCGTGCCCATCCCAAGCTCGAGAGCAGCAGCGATTCGCTCCAATCCGGCATTCGTTCGGCGCGTTTCGGCAATCTGCTGCTCATACAGATCGATCATCGTGGCACCTGACGACGTGCGTTGGCGCATCGCACGCATCGCGAGGATCGAGCCGCCCACCATCAGGATGAACGGCCACCAAGAGTACATCGCAAGCAGTATATCGGCTACGGTCATCCACAACCTCCCAAGCCAGTAACTTCGACTATTTCCCGTTGTTCTTCTCGAGAACAGCTGCGATCCTCTCCATCACAGCGCTCATCCGGTGTGTTTCTGCGAGGTGCTGCTCCCGCAATTCGATCATCGATGCCCCGGAAGCTGCGCGTTCCCGGCACAATCGCCCTAACACGAGCCATCCCGCGGGTATCAAGATGACTGGCCACGCGTAGTACAGGACAACGGCCCAATCGGATGGTTGCATGCGATTTTGCGCCAGAGCTCTTCGATGATTGTCGATTGCAACTTAGGCGATAATCGATCAGCTGGCACGTGAGGCGCGTGCTCACGATTAATAGTTCATTGCCGGAGGCTCACGAAACAGACCAATGCCGCCCGTCCCTATCGCTAGGGACAGACGGCGGCCGCGGAGTTCGCTAATCTGCCCTGAAGCATACGAAATCAGGAGGGACCGCCTTGAGCACCGCGCCGCGCATCGACATCGACCCCGCCGCCTTCTGGGCCGATCCCTATCCGATGCTCGCGAAGATGAGGCGAGAGGCGCCGATCGCCTTCGTGCCGCAGCTCGGCTCGACGCTGCTGACGAGCCGCGACGACATCTCGATCTCCGAGAAGCAGATCGACGTGTTCTCCTCGCACCAGCCCGCCGGCCTGATGAACCGGCTGATGGGCCACAACATGATGCGCAAGGACGGCGAGGCGCACCAGGTGGAGCGGCGCGCGATGTTTCCGACGGTGTCGCCGAAGACGGTGAAGGCGCACTGGACCACGCTGTTCCAGGCCCATGCGGATCGAATCCTCGACCGCCTCGGGCCCGGCCGGATCGATTTCATGCGTGACTTCGCGCTGCCGTTCTCCGGCGAATGCCTGAAGTCGATCACCGGCCTCACCAATATCGGCTTCGAGCACATGGATGCGTGGTCGCAAGGCATGATCGAGGGCATCGCCAATTATGCCGGCGATCCCACCGTCGAGGCCCGTTGCCACGCCGCGACGTCGGGGATCGATGCGGCCATCGACGACATCCTGCCGGTGATGCGCAAGCATCCAGACCAGAGCATTCTCGGCGTCCTTCTCGCCTCGGGCATGCCGATGGAGAGCGTGCGCGCCAACGTCAAGCTCGCAATCTCGGGCGGGCAGAACGAGCCGCGCAAGGCGATCGCCGGGACGGTCTGGGCGCTGCTCACCCATCCCGAGCAGCTCGATCTGGTCTTGCGCGGTGAAGTGTCCTGGCTGCAGGTCTTCGAGGAATATGCCCGTTGGATCTCGCCCATCGGCATGTCGCCGCGGCGGATCGCAAAGCCCTGGAGCATCCGCAACGTCGCCTTCGAAACCGACGAGCGCGTGTTCCTGATGTTCGGCTCCGCCAACCGCGACGAGAAGCATTTTGAGCGCGCCGACCAGTTCGACGTGCGCCGCGACACCACCAAGAGCGTCGCCTTCGGCGCCGGCCCGCATTTCTGCGCCGGCGCCTTCGCCTCCCGCGCCATGATCGCCGACGTCGCGCTGCCGACCGTGTTTGCGCGCGCCAGATTCGAGATCGCCGATGACGAGCCGGTGCGGCTCGGCGGCTGGGCCTTCCGCGGGCTGATCAATCTGCCGGTGAGGTGGCACTAAGCCCGTGGTGCTCGGGGCTCACCTGAATGATTGTGGCGCGCCGCTCGTCATACGTTCGGTGTCATCGCCCGCGAAGGCGGGCGATCCAGTACGCCGCAGCCGTCGTGTGAAGCATTGGCGCCTCTGGAATACTGGATTCCCCGCCTTCGCGGGGAATGACAGTGGAAGTCGGAAAGGGGGGCCTCACACCTCTGCCCTTATTCGGGATCATGCAATTATGCCCCTGTTTTGCCCGACGGGTCAAGCAAACTTCGGATAAATCGTAATTCATTGATCTTGCACGTCTCGGCTACTGTGCATGGGGTTGTTTTTCACGTTTTGTGTTCCACCGGAGGAGCGCTCGACCAGATCCGTGCATCTCTCACATTCGCGTGCAGAAAAATTCCATCCTCATTCGCTTCGCCGCTCGAAAGATTAATCACGCGCGCAGCATGCACCGCAGTGCTCGCATCGCTATTTTCCCGGACATCTCGACAGCTCCGATGACGCACACCATCATTCCTCAAACGTGAATGATGACGGCCGCACGCGGCCCGGAGAGTGGAATGCAGCGTCGGGACTTTCTGAAACTTTCCGTCGGAACTGCGGCCGTCGCCGCGTTTGCCTCGCACGGCAACGCGCAAGCCGCGGTGAAGGAGATTCGTATCGGCTACCAGAAGAACGGTGTGCTGGTCATTACGCGCCAGCAGGCCGCCCTGGAAAAACATTTCGCGCCCCAAGGCATCGAGGTGAAGTGGGTCGAATTCTCCTCGGGGCCTCCGATGATGGAGGCGATGAACGTCGGCAGCGTAGACTACGGCGCGGTTGGCGATTCCCCGCCTGTGTTCGCCCAGGCCGCGGGCGCCGCGATCGTCTATGCCGCCGGCCAGCCCATCACCAACGGCCAGGGCATCCTGGTGCCGAAGGATTCGCCGATCCGCACCATCGCCGAACTGAAAGGCAAGCGCATCGGCTTCACCAAGGGCTCCAGCGCGCACAACATCGTGGTGCAGACGCTGGAGAAGGCCGGCCTCACCTATGCCGACATCACCCCGGTCTACCTGACGCCACCGGACGCCGGGCCTGCCTTCGCCAATGGCAGCATCGAGGCCTGGGCAATCTGGGATCCTTACTTCGCGATCGGCGAGATCAGGCAGAGCGGCCGCATCCTGATCAATGCGCGCGAGGTCACCAAGACCAATTCGTTCTATATCGCCAATCGCGACTTTGCGAAGAACCACGGCACGATCCTGCAACAGATCGTCGACGTCACCACCGCGACCGCCAGATGGGCCGAGCAGCACCGCGACGAGGTCGCGAAATCGCTCGCTGCAGTCACCGGCATTCCTCTCGACATCCAGACCATCGCGGCGAACCGCTCGTCATTCGTGGTCGGCCCCGTCACCGACGACATCGTCGCGACCCAGCAGGGCGTCGCCGACCGCTTCTACAAGCTCGGCCTGATCCCGAAGCCGATCGTGATTCGCGACATCGTCTGGCG
Source organism: Bradyrhizobium sp. CCBAU 51765 (assembly GCF_015291725.1). Classification (GTDB taxonomy): domain Bacteria; phylum Pseudomonadota; class Alphaproteobacteria; order Rhizobiales; family Xanthobacteraceae; genus Bradyrhizobium; species Bradyrhizobium liaoningense. The sequence goes on along the minus strand of NZ_CP030038.1, from coordinate 7,378,223 downwards.
CAACCCGGCAGCCTGATCGTGCCGACCGGCCTTCCCATCCACAAGGGTTTGAACATGAGACGTATCATTCAGCGTCTGATCGCAGCCATCGTGCTCTCGATCGGCATCGTCGCCGCCGCAGTCGGCACGACCTACGGTTAGGAGCACATCCATGAGCCAATCCAAGAGTCAATCCAAGAGCAACATCCTCTGGTTCCTGCCGACCCATGGCGACGGGCGCTATCTCGGCACCGGCATCGGCGGCCGCGAGGTCGACTTCAACTATCTGCGCCAGATCGCGCAGGCCGCCGACCAGCTCGGCTATTTCGGCGTGCTGATCCCGACCGGCCGGTCGTGCGAGGATTCCTGGATCGTCGCCTCGAGCGTGGCGCCGTTCACCGAGCGGCTGCGCTATCTCGTGGCGGTCCGTCCCGGCCTGCAATCGCCAAGCGTGGCGGCGCGCATGACGGCGACGCTGGATCGCATCTCGAACGGCCGGCTGCTCGTCAACGTCGTCACCGGCGGCGATCCGGTCGAGAACAAGGGCGACGGCGTCTTCCTCGGCCATGACGAGCGCTACGAGGTCACCCGCGAGTTCCTGGGCGTCTACAGCGACCTCCTCGCCGGCAAGACCGTCAATGTCGAGGGCAAGCACATCCATGTCGAGGGCGGCAGGCTGCTGTTTCCTCCGGTGCAGTCGCCGCGGCCGCCGCTCTACTTCGGCGGATCGTCCGATGCCGGCATCGACGTCGCGGTCGACACCGTCGACAAATATCTCACCTGGGGCGAGCCGCCGGCCCAGGTCGCCGAGAAGATCGCGAAGGTGAGGGAGGTCGCTGCTGCGCGCGGCAGAAAGCTCTCCTTCGGCATTCGTCTGCACGTGATCGTTCGCGAGACCAATGACGAAGCCTGGCGCGCCGCGAACGAGCTGATCAGGCATGTCAGCGACGAGACCATCGCGCTGGCGCAGAAGAACTTTGCCCGCATGGATTCCGTCGGCCAGCAGCGCATGGCGCAGCTCCATGGCGGCAGGCGTGACAAGCTCGAGATCGCGCCGAATCTGTGGGCCGGCGTCGGCCTCGTGCGCGGAGGCGCCGGCACGGCGCTGGTCGGCGACGCCCGGACCGTCGCGGCCCGCATCAGGGAGTATCAGGACATCGGCATCGATACCTTCATCATGTCGGGCTATCCGCACCTGGAGGAAGCTTACCGCTTCGCCGAGCTGGTGTTTCCGCTGCTCGCGCTGGAGCAGCCGGGCAACGTGACGAAGCTCCATTTCAACGGCGGTCCGTTCGGCGAGACGGTCGGCAGCGATCTCCGTCCGCAGCACCGGGTGTCGCAGTCATGAGCCTGATCGACAGCATTTCGCTTCCGCGCAGCCTGCGCCTGCCGCGCCTGGACGGCCTGATCCAGTGGATCGTGCCGCTCGCCATCATCGCGATCTGGCAGGTCGCGAGCGTCACCGGCTTCGTGCCGACGCGCGTGCTGCCGGCGCCGAGCGACGTCGTGCTCGCCGGGTGGAAGCTGCTGCTCTCCGGCGAACTCGTCCGCAACATCTGGGTCTCGTTCTGGCGCGCCTCGATCGGTTTTCTGATCGGCGGCGGCATCGGTTTTGCCTTCGGCCTCGCCAACGGCCTGTCGCAGCTTTCGGCGAAGCTCACCGACACGACGCTGCAGATGGTGCGCAACGTGCCGCATCTGGCGCTGATCCCGCTGGTCATCCTCTGGTTCGGCATCGACGAGAGCGCAAAGCTGTTCCTGGTGGCGCTCGGCGTCTTTTTCCCGATCTACCTCAATACGCTGCACGGCATCCGCACCGTCGATCCGCAGCTGATCGAGATGGGCCGCATCTACGGCATGACCGACGGCGAATTGTTCCGCCGCGTGATCTTCCCCGGCGCACTGCCCTCGATCTTCGTCGGCATCCGCTTCGCGCTCGGCATCATGTGGCTGACCCTGATCGTCGCTGAGACCATCGCGGCCTCCTCGGGCCTCGGCTACATGGCGATGCAGGCGCGCGAGTTCATGCTGATCGACGTCGTCGTGCTCTCGATCCTGATCTACGCCCTGCTCGGCAAGCTCGCCGACAGCGCCTCCCGCGTGCTGGAGCGCCTGACCCTCTCCTGGCACCCCGCCTTCCAGAAACGTTGAGCAAGAAATACTGGGAATCACATGCAGACAGCGCTTCGTACCTCCCTTCCCGAGACCGAGCTCGCCAGCCGCGCCAATTTCGTGCCTCACGCCCGCGTGGTGCGCGAGGATCGTCCGGTGCAGACCAGCGGCCTGCCGCTCAGCATCCGGGGCTTGCGCAAATCCTTCGGCGACAACGAGGTGTTGCGCGGCATCGATCTGCACATCCCCGCCGGCCAGTTCGTTGCGATCGTCGGCAAAAGCGGCTGCGGCAAGAGCACCCTGCTGCGCCTGATCGCCGGCCTCGACAAGATCGATGCCGGCAGCATCGGCTTCGGCCAGGATATTCAGCCCGAGGACATCCGCGTGATGTTCCAGGAGCCGCGGCTGTTGCCCTGGGCCCGCGTGCTCGCCAATGTCGAGGTCGGCCTCGGCCGCGATCGTGCTTCCAAGGATGCGCATGACCGCGCCGAGAAGGCGCTGATCGAGGTCGGTCTCGCCGACAAGCGCGACCAATGGCCCTCGGTGCTTTCGGGCGGCCAGAAGCAGCGCGTCGCGCTCGGCCGCGCATTGGTCTCGCGCCCGCGCGTGCTCGCCTTCGACGAGCCGCTCGGCGCACTGGACGCCTTGACCCGCATCTCGATGCAGCGGCTCCTGGAACGCGTCTGGCGCGACCAGGGCTTTACCGCGATCCTGGTGACCCACGACGTCTCCGAAGCCGTCGCCCTGGCGGACCGGGTGCTGGTGATCGAGGAGGGCCGGATCGCCCATGACGTCACGGTCAACGCGGCCCGGCCGCGCCAGCGCGGCTCGGTCGAGCTCGCAAGCCTTGAAGGCTCGATCCTGAGCCACCTTTTGTCGGCGGACGATCGTACCTAAATATGAGGGAATCCCCGCTTCGGGGAGCAATGCCATGAATGTAGTGCCCCGCGATCTCATGACCGAAATCCCCGTCTCGTCCGTCGATTTTCGCGGCGCCATGCGCCACCTCACCGGCGGCGTCAGCGTCATCACCGCCGGGCGGGGCAAGGATATTACGGGCATGACGGTGACCTCGGTCACCTCGCTGTCGGTCGAGCCGCCGACGCTGCTGGTCAGCATCAACCGCGATGCGTCGTCCTTTCCGCTGATCAAGCGCCACGGCGCCTTTGGCGTGAACATCCTCAACGCCGACCAGCTCGAGATTGCCGAGCGCTTTTCCGGCAAGGGCGGATTGAAGGGCGCCGATCGTTTCAAAGGCGCCGAATGGGTGACGGCGGTCTCGGGCGCTCCCCTCCTGGTTGGCGCGCTCTCCGCCTTCGATTGCGAGGTCGAGGAGATCGTCGAACGCCACTCGCACGGCATCGTCATCGGCCGTGTCAGGGACATTAGGAGCTCGGCCCGCACCGCGGCCCTTGCCTATTGGCACGGCCAGTATGTGGCGGTCGACCAGGACGAGGACGCGGCCAGGCTTGCGGACGTCAGCCTTCCCGCGCGCGGCCGGCGCGGCATTTGATCGCCGCGCGTGTCGGCGCGGAAGGCTGGCCTTTTCTCCGTCATCGCTCTAGAAGCGCCTGAACCCCCATGCGGGACGGCAATGGAGCGGATCGATGAAACGCGTTGCAACCTGGGCCTTCTACGCCGTCGGCGCGCTTGCGATCGCCTATCTCGCGCTCTACGCCTACGCGATGTTCTCAGGCTCTCCGATCGTGCCGGGCGACCCCATCCACATCTTCCGCAAGCCCGACGCACCGAGTTATTCGTGAGTTGAATGCGTGCGCGCGGGTGCGCGCCGCCCTCTCTCCTCGTCATGGCCGGGCTTGACCCGGCCATCCACGTGCATCGGCAATTTGGGATCGACGTGGATGCCCGGGTCAAGCCCGGGCATGACGACGGAGTGCGTGGCGGCTATCCCCGCAGAATCGCCAGCGCCAGCGCCTGTGCGCGGGGCACGATGCTGTCGAGCTCGAGATATTCCTCCGGCGTGTGCGCGAGGCCGCCGACCGGCCCGAGGCCGCAGATCGTCGGCGTGCCGACCGCGGCGGTGAAGCCGGAATCGGCACAGCCGCCGGAGAATTCGCCCTGCAGCGTCGTGAGGCCGACCCGTCTTGCGGCGGCCTGATAATTTTCGAACAGCGCCTTCGAATCCGCGCTCTGCACCACTGGCACGAACTCGCCCTTGATCGTCAGCGTCGCGCTCGTGCCCGGCACGTACGACGTTGCGACGATCGTCTCGATTGCGGCCATCACCCTCGCGCGATCCGCCGGATCGACGTATCGCAGGTCGATCTGGCCCTCGGCGTAGGGCGCCGTGGTGTTGACGGACTGACCGCCCGAGACGAGGCCGACATTGAGCGTGATGCCTTTGTCGAGATCGGTGAGCGCATGGATATGCACGATCTTGTGTGCGAGCTCGCCGATCGCGCTGATGCCGGCGGCGAAATTGGCGCCGGAATGCGCGGCCTTGCCGGTGATGCCGAGATGCATGAAGATGCCGCCCTTGCGGCCGGTGACGATATTGCCGGTGGGGCGGCCCGGCTCTGAATTGAACACCGCGCGGGCGGCGCGTCCCTCGCGTTCGATCACCGGGCGCGAGGAGGGCGAGCCGATCTCCTCGTCCGAGGTGATCAATACCTTGATCGGGTGCGGTGAGCCGCCGAATTTGTGGAAGGCAGTCGCCACGAACACGTTCATGACAAGGCCGGACTTCATGTCGGCGACACCCGGTCCATAGGCGCGGCCATCTCTGATCGTGAACGGACGCCGCCCGGCCTCGCCCTTGGCGAACACGGTGTCGCGATGTCCCATCAACAGCACGGGCTTCTCGTTGCTGCCGGGCTTTGCCACCTCGGCATGGATCGCATCGCCGAAGGTGACGTTGGCCTCGCGCCGGAACGGAATGCCGTGCTCGGCAAAGTGCCGCTCGAACCGCGCACCGACCGCATCGACGCCTTCCTTGTCGTAGGATCCGGAATCGATGTTCACGACGTCGCGGAGCAGATCGATCATCGCCTGCCGCTGCGACGCCAGCCAATCCGTGATTTGAGCTTCAGACATGTGGTCCCTCGCGTGGTTTTCACGCGGGGTTATAGGACCTTGCGCAGGCGTGACCTAGTCGGCTAACGCGGTGCGGCCATGTCCCGCCTTCGCGGGGACGACACCGAGGGTGGTGCGAGTGTTTGTCCTACCGACAAACAAAATGCCCGGGACCAGCCCGGGCATCTGCATTCTCTCAACCAGCGTGGCCGCCTACGCCCCCACCATCGGCATGCGCGGATACTCGCCCGGCGTTCCCGCCGGCGGGATCGGGATGCCGCCGTCGGCATATTCGTTGAGCTTGTTGCGCAGCGTGCGGATCGAGATGCCGAGGATGTTGGCGGCATGGGTCCGGTTGCCGAGGCAGTGCTTCAGCGTCTCCAGGATGAGGTCGCGCTCGACGTCGGCCACGGTGCGCCCCACCAGTGCGCGCGTCACCTGCTCGGCGGCCATGGTGGCATGCGCCACGGCCGGCGCGGTCTTGGCGAGATCGAGGCGGTCGCCGTCCGGCGTGATGATGGCGTCGGGTCCGATCTCGTCGCCGTGCGCCATCAGCACCGCGCGGTGCATGGTGTTTTCGAGCTCGCGGACGTTGCCCTGCCAGCGGTTGCCGGAGAGCACGCGGCGGGCTTCCGCCGAGATCGGGCGCAGCGGCACGCCGTTGGCCTCGGCGTACTTCTTCACGAAGTGCTGGGCGAGCTCCAGGATGTCGGCAGGGCGCTCGCGCAGGGGCGGGATCTTCAAATTGACGACGTTGAGCCGAAACAGCAGGTCCTCGCGGAACGTGCCCTCGCGCACGGCTTCGGCGAGGTTGCGGTTCGAGGTGGCGATGATGCGGATGTCCACCGGCACCGGCTTGGTGCCGCCGACGCGATCGATCACGCGCTCCTGGATGGCGCGCAGCAGTTTCGATTGCAGGCGGACGTCCATCTCCGAGATTTCGTCGAGCAGCAGCGTGCCGCCGGTCGCCTCCTCGAACTTGCCGATGCGGCGCGCGACCGCGCCGGTGAAGGCGCCCTTCTCGTGGCCGAACAGCTCCGACTCCAGGAGGTGCTCGGGGATCGCGGCGCAGTTGATCGAGATGAACGGACGCTTGGCGCGCGTCGAGCGGGTATGGACGTAACGGGCCAGCACCTCCTTGCCTGTGCCGGATTCCCCGGTGATCATCACCGAGGCGTCCGAGCCGGCGATCTGCTGGGCGAGCTTGATCACCTTTGCCATCGCCTCGTCGCGATAGACCAGCTCGCGGGAATCGTTGGCGACGGCGGCGAGCACCGCGGCGATCAGCTCCGGATCCGGCGGCAGCGGGATGTATTCCTTGGCTCCCGCATGGATCGCGGCGACCGCGGCGCGGGCGTCGTTGGTGATGCCGCAGGCGACGATCGGGGCGTGGATGTGCTCGGCCTCCAGCCGCAGCACGAGGTCGCGGATGTCGAGGGCGACGTCGACCAGCAGGAGGTCGGCGCCCTTGCCGCCGCGCAGCACGCGCATCGCCTGCTCGTGATCCTCGGCATGGGTCACGGTGGCGCCGTTCTCCATCGCGATCTTGGTGGCGGTGGTGAGCTGGCCCTTCAATGTGCCAACGATGAGAAGCCGCATATCAGTCTCCTGTCCGTCTGTTCGCGCTGCCGCGCGTCATGTCCTTGTGCTAGGCGCGTTCGGCCTTGATGATTTCCGTCATGGTGACGCCGAGCTTGTCCTCGACCAGGACGACCTCGCCGCGGGCGACCAGCTTGTTGTTGACGTAGATGTCGATGGCTTCGCCGACGCGCCGGTCGAGCTCGAGCACCGTGCCTGGTCCGAGCTTCAGGAGCTCGCCGACGTCCATCTTGGAGCGGCCGAGCACGGCCGAGACCTGCACCGGCACGTCGAACACCGCTTCGAGGTCGGCGGCGGCACGCGCCGCATATTCGTCCTCGTTGTAGCCGACGTCGGTGCCAGCAGGCGGCATCGGGCCGTTGAGATCGGGCAGTGGGACCTGTCCGTCTGTGTCGCTCATGGCTTAATTCCCCCTGCGGGACGCGATATAGCGTCCGACCATTTCGTCGATCTTGGCCGCGATGGCGCCGCGCTCCAGCACGACGCCGCCATCGGCCCATTCGATCCGGCAGTCGCCGGTGGCGATTTCCGGCTCGGCCAGGATCACCAGCCGGCCCTCGAAGCCGCTCTGCTTGGCGAGCCGCTCGATCTTCTCGCGCGCGGCGTCGTAAAGCGTATCGTTGATGCGGACGACGAGATGCGGCGTCGCGACCAGATGCGAGAAGCAGTCCTTGACCAGCGCGACGACCTCGCCAAGCGGCTCGGCGGCGACGAGATCGGCGCACAGCTTGCGCGCCACCGCGACCGCAACCTCGACCGCTTCGGTCTCCATCCTGGTCTCGATGTTGCCGATGCCGGAGGCGACGCCCCGAATTGCGATGTTGATCTCCTCCATGGCGAGCGCGACGCGGCGGTCGCTCTCGGCCTTGGCCTCGTGCTGGCCGGCGGCAAAGCCCTGCTGGTAGGCGCGCGCCTCGGCTTCCGCGATCTTCTGGGCGATCTCGGCTGCCGTCGCGGCCTTCTCGCGCGTCGTCCGCTCGGGCGCCGCGAAGTCGGTATCGAACAGGAATTTTGCCGGGGCGGCCATCAGTACACCAGCTCGTCGTCGGCGCGGTTCTTGGTCAGCATAATCTCGCCCTTGGCGGCGAGGTCCTTGGCGAGATTGACCAGAAGCGCCTGCGCCTCGTCGACGTCGCGCAGGCGCACCGGGCCCATCGCCGCCATGTCGTCCTGGAGCATCTTGGCCGCGCGCGAGGACATGTTGCCGAAGAAGAAGTTGCGGACGTCCTCGTTGGCGCTCTTCAGCGCGACGCCGAGCTTGTCCTTGTCGACGTTGCGCATCAGGGTCTGGGCGGAGCCGGAATCGAGCTTCACGAGGTCGTCGAAGGTGAACATCAGCGCCTTGATGCGCTCGGCCGATTCGCGGTTGTCCTCTTCCAGCGAGGTGATGAAGCGGGTTTCGGTCTGGCGGTCGAAATTGTTGAAGATCTCCGCCATCACCTCGTGGGCGTCGCGGCGGCGGGTCTGCGACAGGTTGGACATGAATTCGGTGCGCAGCGTCTTTTCCACGCTCTCGATCACCTCCTTCTGCACCGCCTCCATCTTCAGCATGCGGTTGACGACGTCGAGCGCGAGCTCCTCGGGCAGGATGCCGAGGACGCGCGCCGCATGTTCGGACTTCAGCTTCGACAGCACCACGGCGATGGTCTGCGGATATTCGTTCTTGAGGTAGTTGGCGAGGACCTCTTCCTGCACGTTGGAGAGCTTCTCCCACATGTTGCGTCCTGCGGGGCCGCGGATCTCATCCATGATGCCGTTGACGCGCTCCGGCGGCAGGTATTGCTGGAGCAGGCGCTCGGTGGCGTCGAAATTGCCCATCAGCGCGCCGGAAGCCGACATGCGCGAGACGAATTCGAGCAGCATGTCCTCGACGGTTTCGACCTCGACGGTGCCAAGCGTCGACATCTCCAGCGAGAGCTGGCGTACCTCGTCGTCGTCGAGCAAGCTCCAGATCTTGCCGCCATATTGCTCGCCCAGCGCCAGCATCAGGATCGCAGCACGCTTCGGCCCGGCCAGCGCCTCGGCCTTGCTGCCCCCGCGGCTGCCGGCGCGCTGGCCCAGCGTGGAGATCACGCTGGTGATGTCGTTCGAATTGGCGTTTTGCAGGGAGGCGGCCATGTCAGATCACTTCTTGATTCACCGGCGAAGTTTGCTTGGTCATTTGGCGGGTTCGGTCAGCCATTGGCGGATGATGGCGACGGTTTCGTTGGGGTTGCGCTCGGCGAGCTCGCCGACGCGATGAACGGACTGGGCGTGGACCTGGCCCTGGATGGTGGCGACGTCGATGGCGCTGGCGGCGCCGCTCGGCAGCAGCGGCTGGCCGGAGGCCGGCGCGGCCTCTTCCGACGCGGCGGGGCCCGTCAGCACGCCGGAGATGGCGGCGGCGACCTCGTCGGAGGCGAGGATGCGCTTGACCAGCGGGCGGATCACCAGGAACAGCACGACCAGGCCGAGCAGCATCATCACGCCGAGCTCGACGAAGTACATGACGTCGTCCTTGGTGAACTGGAGCATGCCGAGGAAACCTGAGGACTCGCCGATCGGCGCGGTGGAAGGCGCGTCGGCAAAGCGCAGATTCACGACCTCGACCTGGTCGCCGCGCTTCTGGTCGAAGCCGATCGCCGAGCGCACCAGGGTGGCGATGCTGTCGAGCTGCTCCTTGGTGCGGTCCTGGTAGGCCAGCTCGCCCTTGTCGTTCTTGCTGTAGATGCCGTCGACCAGCACCGCGACCGAGATGCGGTTGACCCGGCCGGCCTCGGTCACTTCGGTCTTGGTGGTGCGGGAGATCTCGTAATTGTTGGTCTCTTCGGACTTCTTGCTCTGGTCCTTGGCGACGGCGGCGGCGTTGTTCTGCTGGTTGCCGGGCAACTCGTTGTTGACGGTGACCTGGCCGTTGTTGTCGGCGGTCATGCTCTGCTCTTCGCGGGTCTGGCTCGAGCGCAGCACGCGGCCTTCGGGGTCGAACTTGTCCGAGGTCTGGGTGATCTTGTTGAAGTCGAAATCAGCGGAGAGCTGCACGCGGGCGCGACCCGAACCGACCACGGAGGAGACGATGTCCTCGACCTGCTTGCGCAAGCGCTTTTCGAAGGCGATGCGGCGCTCGTCTCCGACCGTCTGCTCCGGATCGGTCGCCGCGCCGTCGGCGAGCAGCTGGCCGGCCTCGTCGACGATCGAGACCCGCTGCGGCTTCAGCCCGTTGACGGCGGAGGCGACGAGATGGCGGATGGCGCGGATCTGCTGGGCTTCCAGCGAGCCGCGGACGCGGACCACGATCGAGGCCGACGGCTCCGGCGCCTCGCGCGCAAACAGCGGGCGCTCGGGCAGCACCAGATGGACGCGCGCGGCCTGGATGCGGTCGATGGCGCGGATGGTGCGGGCGAGCTCGCCCTCCAGCGCGCGGAGATGATTGATGTTCTGGACGAAGGAGGTGGTGCCGAGTGCGTCCGACTTGTCGAACACCTCGTAGCCGACGCCGCCACCCTTGGGCAGGCCGCCCTCGGCGAGCTTCATCCGCAGCCGCGTGACCTTGTCCTTGGGCACCATGATGATGGAGCCCTCATTGCGGATCTCGAACTGGATGCCCTGGCGTTCCAGGTCCTTGATGATGCTGGAGGAATCCTCGACGCTGAGGTCCGTGAACAGCGTCGTCATCTGCGGCGTGGTGACGCGCATGATGACGAAGGCGAAGAAGCCGATGAGCGCGGCAGTGACCGCGATCATCGCCCCGAACCGGGCGGCACCGATACTCTTCAGAAAGTCCGCAAGCCCTTGCAAGCAACCGCCCCAACAGATTCGGCCGCTTTCACCGGAAAGGCCGAGTGGGCAATTATTGCCTAGGTGATGGTTTCGATATGGTTAACGAGAGTTAAGAGGTCGGACAAAACTGCATCATCAAAAAAATCGGCCTCGCAGGGCGAGGCCGATTTTCTTCAAAAGCCGCAGATTTCCGGATCGCCTACTGGCGATATTGCTGGATGCGGGTGGTGCGAAGACCCGCCAGACCGTGCTGGTCGATGGAAAACTGCCAGGAGAGGAATTCGTCTACCGTCAGGGTATAACGGCTGCAGGCCTCCTCGAGCGAGAGAAGTCCACCACGGACAGCGGCGACGACTTCGGCCTTGCGGCGGATGACCCAGCGTTTGGTGCCCGGAGCAGGCAGATCCGCGATCGTCAACGGACTGCCGTCCGGCCCGATGACGTATTTTACCCTCGGGCGATGGGGTTCTGTCATGGCGTACTCACAAACTCTCAACCACTGAACTCACGCCAGTAACCCTACGCCCCGCGGCTTAAAAATCCGCTAAGCCTAAGGCTTCAATACAATTCTCGTTGAAACTTGCGGGAACAAGGCCGTCTCGACCGGCGGGAGACGCGATTCCGGCGGGCCAAGCGGGGCAGAAGGTAAATACTTTACTAACGAACCGGACCCGAGCGCGGTGCCGCCGAGGCCCCAACCGTCGTCCCGGGGCGCGCCAACGGGTCCGCGCGAAGCGCGGCCCGATGACAGGCTCCGCGCGAGCCCGGGACCCATAAACCCCAGGGAGTCGTTCTTACGAAGACTCGGGGTTACTGCCTCGCGCGAAAACGACTTCCTGGGGTGTGGATCCCCGCTTTCGCTGGGATGACAACTGAATTTGTCGTTGCAGCGTTTCCCCTCAATAGGCGCTTGTCGCGATGATGCTCTTGACCTGGCTCAGCGTGTAGCTGGCACCGTCGATGGTGAGTAGCGGCGGCGACTGGGTCAGGTCGACCGACGACACCACGCCCTGCACCTGCGCGGCGATGCCGACATTGTTGTTCGCCACGTCCTTGCCCGTGGCCGAGATCGTGTACTTGCCGTCGGGCCATTGCGTGCCGTCATTGCCCATGCCGTTCCAGGTGAAGGGAATGTCGGTGCCGGCGGAGGAGCTGTATTTGCCGGTGAACACGGTCTGGCCGCTGGAATTGGCGATGGAGATCTCGACGGTGGAGTCCGTCGGCACGTTGAGATGCCAAATCGCCGCCGAGTTCGTCATGCTCGTCGTCGAGCCGTCGACCAGCGCGGTCTTGCCGACGAAGCCCAACGCTTGGGTCGCCTGCGTGGTCTGCTGGAGGGTGACGAGCTGGGCCAGCGAATCGTTGGTCTTGAGCTGCTGCTCGACGCCGGCGAACTGCACCAGCTGCTGGGTGAACTGGTTGGTGTCGAGCGGATCCAGCGGGTTCTGGTTCTGGAGCTGCGTCGTCAGCAGCGTCAGGAACGTCTGAAAGTTGCTTGCGAGCGTCGACCCCGTGGTCGAGCTCATCGAGGAGGATTTCGGGATGTCGGTGGTGCCGGAGACGACGGAAGGGGCGGTGGCGGCATTCGTGGTGGCCATTTTTGAATACTCCTCACACTCTGATGTCGACGCCGCTGCTCGACCCGAGCATGCGGCCGTAGCCGCGTCCGACGGGCGCGGCGGCAACGGTTTCGTCCTCGCTGATGATCAGCCGGCGGGCATTGCCGCCATTCTCGTGATTCTGCCCGGAATTCTGACCCGATGAATTCTGGTCGCGCAGGCTGAAGGACAGCCCGTTGCTGCCGGTCTTGAAGCCTGCATCGTCGAGCGCGCGCTGCAATTGCGGTGCGTCCTGCTTGAGCATCGACAGCGTCTCCGGCTTCTCCACCGTAAGATGCGAGGTGACCTGGCCGTTGCGGTCGACATTGATGCGGACGTCGATGCGGCCGAGCTCTGCCGGGTCGAGGCTGATGTCGAACCGGGACTTGCCGGCGCGAATGGCAGCCGCGATCTCGATCGGCACGCCGCTGATCGGCACGGCCGCATGGGTTGCGGCGGTCGCGGTGAGCGTCGCGGTCGATGCTGTGGCGGCCGAGGTCGTATTGGTCAGCGGCGCCTGCACGGCGGAAGCGGCCTGCGCACCGGGATCCGTCGGCGCGATGGTGGCTTGCGCACCCGCATGCGTGTGCGTGGCTGGCGCGCCTTGTGCCGGGTCGGCGGCGCGGTCGGCGAGGGCTGCCTTGGCCTCGGTCGCTCCGCCATCTGCCTGCGGCTTTGCGGCTTGCGGATGCGCGGCCGTCGCGGTCGCCGGAGCCTGCGCGGCGTTCGCCTTGCCGGTGTCCTGGCCGATATTCGAGACGTCGCTCTGGGCCTGCGCGGTTGCGGCGTCCTTGAACGAGGTCTTCGGCGTGCCCTGGCTGACGGCGGCGATCAGTCCGCCATTGGCCTTTGCCTCGGTCGCGGTCGCCTCGCTCGCTCCGGTCGCGGTCTCGCCGAGCGTCGTCGTGGTCTCGGCATCGACCTCGGCGCCCGCGGCCTTGGCGCTCTTGTCGCCGGCGGTATCGGTCTTGTTGCCGGCGATCTGCGCCGCAGTGGAGGCACTGGCGGCAAGACCTGCTGCGGCGATCGTCAGCGGCGAGGCGGCGGCATCGCCGGCCTGGCTCGCAGCCGCATTCGGATCGGCCGGCACGACGGGCGCGGCAACGACAATCGCGTTCGGATCGGGCAGGGTGGGCTGCGTCGCATCAGTCGACGCGGCGGCAGCCGCATCGACGGCGGCGGCTGGAGCGTCGGTGCCGTCGGTCTTGTCGCCCTTGGTCTCGTCGGATTCGTCCGTCGATTTGGCGTCCGATGTCTCGGACTTGTCCTTGATCTTGCCGGCGTCCTTGGCGGAATCGCCGGCCGCGTCGCTCTTGTCGTTCTTCGCCGGCGCAGACGTCTCGGTATCGTCGCTCGCCTTGCTCTGCGAAGGCTGCTCCGTGGAAGAGGTGTCGCGCGGACTTCGGTCGGATGCCGTGGAGGATGACGTCGAATCGCTCCGGCGCGGGGCTGTGTCCTGCGCCTTGTTGGCGATTGCCTGGGTATTGCTGTCGACCAGCGAGCCGAAAGCGTCGCTCGCGGGGGTGTCTTTCGAGGCTTGCGACCGGGCAGGCTTTTGCTGCGCGCTCTGGACTTGCACGCTTGCCACGACATCTGACGTACGACCAACCACAGGCGACCCCTTGGAAGCAACTTCGGACAAGGGGTAGCAAGGAGCGGGCCAGTGTCCCTCCATGTAAATTTATACAGCAAAATCAATATGTTGATTGTTTATATCGTCGCCCGGCAGCGCGCCGGCGTCCCCGCCATTTCTGCCGGCCCCGGCAAGAATTGCCCTAAGCTGGCTGCTCGCGTGATTGCTTCACCGGAATGCCGCCTATATTAAAGAGGTCACTCTCAGCCGCTTTCGACTTGGGCAGCCGTGCCCTTCGGGAACTAAAGTTCCGGGGGATCGCCGATGTCCCGCGAGAAGGCACAGCAATCGCGGATCGCGCTACGCCGCCGTCACAACGCTTTAAGGCCCATGCTGAATAGTCTGGATCTCGAAGGCCGTCCCGAAGACACCAGGGTCGTCGTCGCCATGTCGGGCGGCGTCGATTCTTCGACGACGGCTGCGCTGCTGAAGGCGGAAGGCTACGACGTCGTCGGCATCACGCTGCAGCTCTACGACCATGGCGCGGCGACCCACCGCAAGGGCGCCTGCTGCGCGGGCCAGGACATCCACGACGCCCGCGATGTCGCGGCCAAGCTCGGCATTCCCCATTACGTGCTCGACTACGAGGACCGCTTTCGCGAGTCCGTCATCGACAATTTTGCAGATTCCTACGCGCTCGGCGAGACGCCGGTGCCGTGCGTCGAGTGCAACCGCTCGGTCAAGTTCCGCGACCTCCTGAAGACCGCGCGTGAGCTCGGCGCGCAGGCGCTCGCGACAGGTCATTATGTTGCCTCCCGCCGCCTGCCCGATGGCTCGCGCGCGCTGGTCTGCGCGGCCGATGCCGACCGCGACCAGAGCTATTTCCTGTTCGCGACCACACGCGAGCAGCTCGACTTCCTGCGCTTTCCGCTCGGCGACATGACTAAGCCGCAGACCCGCGAGCTGGCGCGCCGCTTTGGGCTCGCGGTCGCCGACAAGCACGACAGCCAGGACATCTGCTTCGTGCCGACGGGCCGCTACACCGACATCATCACGCGCCTGCGTCCGAACGCGATGGACCCCGGCGACATCGTCGATCTCTCGGGGCGCGTGCTCGGCCGGCACAACGGCATCGCCAATTTCACCGTCGGCCAGCGCCGCGGCCTCGGCATCGCATCCGGTTCGCCGCTGTTCGTGGTGCGGCTGGATGCAGCGCACCGCCGCGTCGTCGTTGGTCCGCGCGATGCGCTGAAGATGCACCGCATCGTGCTGCGCGACGTCAACTGGATCGGCGATGGCGACATCGACAGCGCGATCGGCGGCGGCCTCGAGATGTTCGTGCGCGTGCGCTCGACCCGCAGCCCCCAGCCGGCGTGGCTGCGCGGCGGCAATGGCCAATACGAGGTCGAGCTCGTCGCCGGCGAGGAGGGCGTCTCGCCCGGCCAGGCCTGCGTGTTCTACGACGCAGCCAGCGGCCAGGCCCGCGTGCTGGGCGGCGGCTTCATCCAGAGCGCCGCGGCGAAGGTCGGCGCTGCTACCTCGCGCCCACTGGCGGAAGTGGTCCGCGGCTGATCATCATGAGATCATCGGACTGCACTCTCGCGAGACCGGAAGTGCGCTCCCTCTCCCGCCTGCGGGAGAGGGTTGGGGAGAGGGTGCTTCCGCAATGGGATACTCCCGGTGGGGAGAGAACCCTCACCCGCGCCTTCGGCGCGACCTCTCCCGCAAGCGGGAGAGGCTCCAGACCGCGCGCGGGGCAGGATCCGTTCTCACCAACAAACACACCTTATTAGAGAATCTTCGCGCAGGGCAGGGGGGCATGGCAGCAGACATCTCGCGGGCCGGGGTCGAGAAGGCCTATGGCCGCTGGGCGCCGGTCTATGATCTCGTGTTCGGCAAGGTGTTCGACGCCGGAAGGCAGTCGACCATCGCGGAGGCCGACCGCATCGGCGGCCGCATTCTCGACGTCGGCGTCGGCACCGGGCTTTCGCTCTCCGACTACGCGCGCACGACGAAGATCTGCGGCGTCGACATTTCCGAGCCGATGTTGCGCAAGGCGCAGGCGCGCGTGCGCGCGCTTCGCTTGAGCAACGTCGAAGTGCTCTCCGTGATGGATGCGAAGAACCTCGCCTTCCCCGACAAATTCTTCGACGCGGTGGTCGCGCAATATGTCATCACTGCCGTGCCCGATCCCGAAGGTACGCTCGACGAGTTCGTCCGCGTGCTCAAGCCCGGCGGCGAGCTGATCCTCGTCAACCACATCGGCGCCGAGAGCGGCCCCCGAAAGCTGTTCGAGCTCGCCTTCGCCCCCATCGCCCGCCGCCTCGGCTGGCGCCCGGAATTCCCGTGGGCCCGCCTCGTCAACTGGGCCGCCAGGCACGGCGGCATCACCCTCACCGAGCGCCGCCCCATGCCGCCGATGGGCCATTTCTCCCTGATCCGCTACCGCAAATCGTGATTGCGTGACATGGGAACAGGGGACGCCGCGCGTGCGTTTCCTTTTCATGCGCACGACATCACACATCATTCTGGCTGGCCTCCTGATCGCCGCTTCAGGCAGCGCGATCGCGCAGGCCCCGCCCGCCCCGGCGACACCGCCGCAACAGACCGCGCCGCCGTCCCCGCAGCACGCGGTCAATTGCACGCCGCAGGACCGTCCGAATCGTCAGGCCGACGGCACCACCACCGGCCAGTCCCGGGAACCGCTCGGCGACAAGCTGGCCAAATCCGACGGCGTGCTCTGCCCGCCCTCCGGCATCGACCCCGACATGCACGCGCCGGCCCCCGACACCGGCAGCAACACCCCGGTGATCCCGCCCCCCGGCAGCCCCGGCGGCGATCCGAATGTGAGGCCGAAATAGGCCTTTAGTCCCCCAGGATCTCGTCGTGCCCGGGCTTGTCCCGGGCATCCACGTTCCTGGGCTGCGAATGAAGGCGTTGAAGGCGAGGATGACCAGGGCAAGCCCGGCCATGACGAACGCATTGAAAAAGAGGCTGTATTCGCCGGGCAGCTTGTGCGACCTGGCCTCGGCGAGGCCGGAAAAAGGCGGCCCGCTTTGCTTGACTTCCCGTCGCTCGCTTCTTTATATGCCGCGCGTTCGCGAGATCGGCCTCAGTCGCCGCCGCGATCCCTGTGGCGGGGTAGCTCAGCTGGTTAGAGCACGGGAATCATAATCCTGGGGTCGGGGGTTCGAGTCCCTCCCCCGCTACCACCTTTCCCCACACTCCTTTGACTTGGTTGGGATAGGCGTTTTCCCCGAGCAAGGCATTTAGCCGGCCTGCTATCTCGACGGCTACACCACCTGGGCGCGCTGGATCGCGGAACACAGTGACCGTCTCGACCAGGTCTCTGATGGCTTCTGCGGCCTCTCCGTCGCCCGCACTGGCACCTTTTGCTAGTGCTTCTTCAAGCCGACCGAGTTGCTCCTCGTATCGTTTGAGGATGGCCGGATGCAGCGCGATTTCCTTCGGGGCGAGGGGTTCACTCTGCAACTCCTCGGATATCCGCTTTCGTTCGACATCCAGTGCGGTTGATCGCGGTCCGAGAACAGACGGATCGCCATGTCCTTTTGCGATCGCATCCACCAGTCGTTCTATCTCCCGGTTTAATTGCCCAAGCTGCTGCTCAAGGCGCTGCCGTTTTGCGTTTGATGTAGCTGCGAGGCGCTTCCGCTCCTCTAGATATGTGTGCACGTATTCCGAAAGAACCTTCGGCGCGCGCAATTCGGCCTTTAGCCCGCTGAGGACTGCACTCTCGACCGTGTCTAAATAGAACGTCTTGGCGTCAGGACACGTGCCACTTTCGGTGGCCGCCGAGCAACGAATCCGAACGCGCCCCGATTTGTCCTGTCCATTCGTTGCCATACCCGAGCCGCATGAACCGCAACGGAGTAAGCCAGATAACATCCGACGGGGCCGACGTTGATGGCTGGGGTGGCCGTGGCTGCGCTCCCCTTTGCGTTGCTGGGCGGCTGTGAACAACTCTGGACTGACAATTGCAAGATGCGGCACTTCAGCGATCTGCCAGTCACTCCTCGGATTTGGTCGTGACAGGCGCTTCCCCGAGTCGGGATCTTTCACCATCCTGACTTTGTTCCAGATAAGGCGCCCCATATAGAGTTCGTTCAGCAGAATGCCGGCGCCCCTCTCTTGATTGCCATTGATTGTTGAGGCGTTCCAGGCTCGCCCCCGCGGAGGTGATATCCCCTCCTTATTGAGATCATGCGCGATCTCCCGAGGCGTACGACCGTCCACGTATTCCTGAAATATGCGCCGGATCACTTGTGCCTCGGTCTCGACAACCACTCGTTCGCCGCTTCTTCCAGTGACCGCGGCGTACCCGTATGTCAGGCCGCCGCCAGCCAAACCTTGCTTGACCCGCCCCGCTTGGCCGCGACGCACTTTGTGCGCGTTGTCCTCACGATAGAGTTGTCCGACCAAACCGCGAAGGCCGACCAGCACAGTGTTAACGACTCCCTCGTGGACCGCCCGGATCTCGATCCCGAGAAATGACAGCCGCTTATGAATGCCAGCGAGATCTTCCATGTCGCGAGAGAGGCGATCGAGCGCTTCGACGATTACCACGTCGAAGGATCTCTCTCGCGCCTGGTCCAACATCCGCAGAAGGCCTTCGCGGCCCATGACGGACCCGCCTGAACGAGCCCGATCTTCATGGGTACTGACAACAGTCAAACCTTGGCGCTCGGCATAGCTTTGACAAAGTGAAAGCTGATCCTCAATCGACCGCTCGTTCTGCAGATCGGTTGAGAATCGAGCATAGATCGTCGCTCTTTTCCTTGTCGTCTCTTCGATTGGCGAGCTCTCTTTCATGATCTTCCCTCGCGGCCACACGAGCAAGTACTCGCGCGAGACGTAAGATCGCCTTGTCTGGATTCGTCTGCAAGACAAATTTACGATCAGCTTCCCGCACGATCGAGCCTCTACGCCATCGCGAGGCTCAACGAGGTGCACGCACCCGCGCTGGCGCCAGTCGACAAGAGGTGGTGGGGACTGATCATCTCGAGCATCCTGCTCGGATGATAACTAAGTGCAACGGCCGCTATGAGCTCGTCGTGCAATCGGGTGCTTAATCGATGAAAAAGAGGGGAGCGAACGGCCTTGCTTGCGCCGAATTGATACTGCTCCGAGGGGCATATCGTCTCAATCTAGCGAATACCAGGGTGGAAACTCCGGGCTCCGTCACGGACTCTGTTCCAGCTATCGATTTCGCCACCAGTTCGCTCTGATTGGACCCGATGGCTCAAATGTCTCTAGCAGGTCTATCCAGGCGAGCGGAAATGATCTTCGCGGTTCGGGCAATGATCGGCGGACTACTAGGGCCAGGCCGATGAGCCTGGATATTGCGTGGAAACGGGCCGGGAGGAAATTTAGTTTTTGGAGCCGCTTCTTTTGGAAGATATCTCCCGCGTCGGCGCGTGCGTGGCATCCGAAGTTCTTGTCTTACCTGACAATCTCGCCGTAACTGATGAGCCAAGCGCGTGGGGAACTATATTGTTCGCCGCAGTCACAGCTTACGAGCGGCACCTTGGTCTAGGGACCGACGGCACACGGTAAGACCCACGCGCTCGACGTAATCGTCACCGGCGTCGAGAGACAACCTCCGAGTTTGGCGTAGTTACCTCGTGGCCCTTCGCCACCAGATAACTTCCTCGATGAAACAGGCGTTCGAACCAGCAAAGCGCACCATAGGTACCGATCTTTGACGAAATCGATGCCTTTCGCTGGCCCACGACCCTTTGCCCCATGAGCGAAAGATGCACCGACGAGAGGCGGGAATGGCGAGCCGCAGGATGAGGCCCGAAGGTCTGATCAATTGATGTCCTCCTTTGCTTTACATGCCTCTCTGTGACGGCCAAAGGCGGCGACCGTATCAAACTCGTTATCAAAGAGACTTTGATACGACCGTTCCTATTCCAGTTTGCATTGAGGGTTGGGGTCTCATCGTGCCGATGAGCTCTGATGCGTCTTCAATACGTCCGCCACCGCGAAACGGCTCGAGTGTCGCGCTGTTCTCGACGGTTTACAACGTAGTGGTATTGCTCACGGCAGCCGTGGTGCGCATCGAACGACCGATATGATCGACCTCAGCATCAGATCCCAGAACCCATCACTTGCTTAACTGAGGTGAGAAGCACCGCGGGCAATCTATGCTGAGGAGGCACCGTAATCAGCTATCCACGGGCACCCACCGGAGCAGCGGGGAAGTTTAACCTGCCCAGGATCAGCGGGGTAAACGCGCATATCTTCAAGTTCGACCAGCAGTTTCTCGATTGCTGTGCATGACCACCAATGCTGGTAGGTCACCCGAGGACGCTCTATCGCTAAAGTCCCACCGTACCCTGAGGCGACGGGCATCGCAGGAAAGCCGGGTGCCTTACCTTGTGATCCCCGGGGGCTAACTACTGAGCCAGCGGCACGTGATAGGGAAAGCTCCTTGATATAGGCGCCGAGTCGCATGCGCGCTGCTTTCTGTCGAACTCGCCAATTCAGTCTAGTTTAGACGCTCACAGGCTAATGGGCCTCATGAAGGCTTGGTAGCGCATTTTGGCGAAACGGACACAATCATCTTCGGTACGAGAACCTAGCGTGGAGCGGACGCCGGTAAGCGGCGCGGCGTATTCGGGTTCGAAAGCAACTGATGCGCGATCCGAATGGCCAGTCCTGCGCGGTCAAAAAGCCGGCACGAGCCGGGGGGCGTGAGGTCACTCAGTCATAAACGTGCAGTGGATTGGCTGCGCGCTATCCGGCGCGTTGCCCCGGAGCGGCTGCCGCTGATCGCAAACATGCCGAGTGGCTACTATCCGAGAGGTAAACGTCGATATCGCTCTCGGCGGCAAGCGGCCACATGGGCTGCTTTTCGTTATGTAAATTGCTGCGCAGGTCTGTCAGCTTTCGGTAAGCCAGCCCCGATAAACAATCGTTGGGTTTAACGGGGGCGTGGCAGGGACAGCGCATGAGCTGAAGGACCACCATGTGCCGAGTTACGCTTCCGTTAAGCTCATTGCACCGCGGATGCGGCAGAGATCGTGCCTCATGATGCCCCCAGGCCGTCAGGCGCCGAGCCGTGTTCGCACTGCTTCCGACTTACGGGCTAGGTCTCGTTCTGGCAATATTACTCGTGTTGCGAGCGCTAAGTTCCCGATTAGCATTTTGCCACCGCTAGCTGGGCTTGGAGCCTGTTAGCGGGGTTGCAGGGGCAGCGCTGCCCCGTGGGGGACGAGCGCCGAGTGCTAAGTTCAATTAGCAATGGGGACGGGCAAGGGACAACGTCTGCGCCAGTGCCACCAAACGGCGCCGAGCCGCGCCGCACTGCTTCCGATCAATCATCACCAACCCCCTGGAAGGGAAGGAGGTTTGCCTGCGAAGCCGCGGCCGCGGTTATCTTGGTGCAATTGTGTCCGCCATGTGTAGCGACGACGACGCCGACTGCGTTGCCGGTACTCCCTGTCGTGGCTTTCGAGGTCTCGGATAAACTTTCCAAGGGACTGCCTCTATCGCGCTCCGTCTGGATTTACTCCGTCAACGTTCTCGCGTCTCTCATGCGCGTTTGGCTGTTCATTCCTGTTTATGCACAGCGCACGTGTCTGGGCATGCTGGTGTCTCCAATTTATCTAAGGGCGAAAACCTAGCTTAGAGAGCCGCCGGTGAGGATGGGACCGACCGATTTTGGTAGGTGCCCTTCGGTACTTCTAGAAGATACAAGTTGATAGCCTTGAGGATTTGAGCCTCCCGGGAGCAAAGGTGGCCAACTCCAGTCTTCGTGACGGGGTTGGCCACCAGCGCTTGCGGCACTATGCCCACAGGGCAGCTCAGGCCAACAAATGCATATATTCGAGCGGCATATCATGTCCTTGCGGTCGCAAGCCCTTGCGGTGCTTGCGGCCAATCAAGCCCGTGCCGCCGATCAGTCGCTAGGACCATCAGATCGCGACGCCGCAATATTTAACATCGACGAAGTTCAGGCGATGCTAGCCATACTCGATTGCATGACGCCCAACCTGCGGCCGAACGAAGCACGGCAGATCGCTGCGCGCATACGCGCGCTTCTAGAGGGCCGCAAGGGGCAGCCGCTTCGAATAGGATGCCTCTGAGACCACTTAGATGTGAGTTTTCGGTCGGTTGTCCATCCCTGAACGAGGAAGCTGAAGATGCCGAATCTTTAGCGTACTCCTGTGAGGATCGGATGGATACCCATAAGAATGCGCCTCTGACGCGGAATGGCCGAGGGGCCATAGTGCCAAGCGTAATCGTAAGGTGGCGTGACGAAGACTGCAGCGCCCTGCAGTTTCACCAAACGGCCAAGCGTTCCGCGAAGAAGGCTTGGATGGACCGTGATCGCTGCATAAGACATTTTGCATCGCCAAGCCAAACCCTGGCTGCCACGTGCCCGGAAGTCGGAGCGTTCGACGACCGCGTCGCACAGGTAAAACAGATCGCAACCGAGGCCACTGCTGCGCCCCGCGGCGCTTTGTGCGGTCGCCTATGTTGGCTCAACGCGGCTGATCGACAACGTAATACTTGCGTTGCCAACCCGGTAGCGTAATGAGTGGCCAAACCGTGCGCAGTGTATCGAGCAAGAAACACTCAAGCCACTGTTACGAGAGGCGGATCGAGCTGGTAGCAGAGGGCGAGCGCCGATACGAATTTGTTCGGCGCGTCAGCCAAGCGACAGTGCGTGCGCACGGAATGTGTGGGGCCGTGAACGTTGTGTCCGGCAACCCTGTAAGTCTTGTTGGCGGCGATCAGCGGCCAATTCGACAAACCTTGGTTTAGTGCTTTGCAGCCGATGCTATATCACCCACTTACCTTTGTAGAGTTGAGCGCCGGTTAGATCGTTTGTACTTTCGATGTCGAACCTAGATCATTCGATCTGCGGTTCAGTGCGAAGTTTGAACTGATGCCTTGCCAGAAGTCGGCGCGTTCCAATCAGGTGTTGAGACGAACATCTTGTTGCACGCAAAAAGGGCAGGAGCTTCCTAGAAGGTGCCACTATCGAGATCCCGATCAGCCACCAGATCAGCGGAATAGCACTTTATTGAGCGACGAAATTGGAAGCGGAGGACAGGGCGTCCGCGCTCGCCAGCGCGTGAGCTCTTAGAGTAGCCAATAACGCGTCGCTTGTGCTCGGGTCTCTAGTACAGTCGCCGCATTGATGATCATCGCTGGTGTACGTTGCCGGCGAATTTGCATACCCCTCTTGAAATGCGAGTCGAGATGGCATTTACCGAGCTTTTCATCAAACGTCCGGTATTGTCTGTCGTTGTTAGTTGCCTGATCTTACTGATCGGCGTTCGCGCGGCCACGGTACTGCCGATCCGGCAATATCCCAAGCTATCTAATACGGTCGTCAATATCACGACTTCCTATCCGGGGGCCTCGGCCGATACGATCCAGGGGTTCATCACCACTCCCCTGGAGCAGGCAGTCGCTTCCGCCGAGGGCGTCGACTACGTTATTTCCTCATCGGTGCTCGGTACCTCCACGATCCAAGTCTACATCAAGCTCAATTTTGATCCCAATGAAGCGCTCACCGAGGTGCTCTCCAAGGTAAACTCAGTTAAATACTTAATTCCGAAGGAATCGAACGATCCGGTCGTCACTAAGTCGACCGGTCAGGCCACCGCTGTCATGTATATCGCCTTCTCCAGCGAGGAACTGGCGGCCAGCGCGATCTCCGACTACCTCTCGCGCGTTGTGCAGCCCGCTATGTCAACGGTCGACGGCGTCGCAGCGGCAGACATCCTGGGCGGCCAGAGCTTTGCGATGCGGCTATGGCTCGATACCGCGAAAATGGCAGGGCACGGCGTGTCGCCGGCCGAAGTGTCGGCTGCACTCGCCGCTAACAACTTCCAGGCCGCGGCCGGCCAGACCAAGGGCTATTTCACTATCTCCGATGTTACGGCAAACACGGATCTGCGGAGTGTCGATGACTTCAAGCGCATGATCGTCAAATCCAATGACGGTGGCTTTGTACGCATAGCGGACATTGCGATAGTCGAGCTTGCCGCGCAGACCACTGACACTAGCGTCGCTATGAACGGCGAGCACGCGGTCTTTATCGGCGTCCGAGCAAGCCCGCAAGGCAATCCGCTAAACATAGCGAGAGGCGTTCGGGCGCTGTTTCCAGAAATGGAGCGTAACCTGCCGCCGTCACTGAAGATGAACGTGGCCTACGACTCCACCAAATTCATTCAATCGTCGCTCGATGAGGTGGAGAAGGCGCTCATCCAAGCCGTCGTGATCGTGGTGGCGGTAATCTTCCTTTTCCTGGCGTCGCTGCGGTCGGTCATCATTCCTGTGGTCACTATTCCGCTCTCGCTTGTTGGTGTCTGCAGCATGATGCTGGCGCTGGGGTTTTCATTCAATCTCCTGACGTTCCTTGCGATGGTTCTCGCAATCGGTCTCGTGGTCGATGACGCGATCGTTGTGGTGGAGAACATTCATCGCCATTTGGAAGAAGGTGCGCCGCCTCTAGAGGCTGCTATAAGGGGCGCGCACGAGATCGTCGGCCCCGTTGTCTCCATGACGATTACCTTGGCTGCGGTATATGCTCCAATCGGGTTTCTCGGCGGCCTCACTGGCGCGCTGTTCCGCGAGTTTGCGTTTACGCTGGCAGGAGCGGTGATCGTGTCGGGCGTGATTGCTTTGACCCTATCGCCGATGATGTGCTCGGTCTTCCTGAGGCGCGCAGAGGGGGGGCGGTTTGCAACATTTGTGAACCGCGGGTTCAGCACCATGACACGATGGTACGGCCGAAAGCTCGACCGCTCGCTCGACTATCGTCCGATTACCGGCCTGTTTGCGCTGACCATGCTGGGCCTCGTCGGCTTTCTTTATGTGAATACTTCCAAGGAACTCGCACCCGAGGAGGATCAAGGTATCGTATTCGCTTTAACCAAGGCGCCGAGATACGCCAATATCGACTACCTCGATTATTACGGCACCAAGCTCGAACACGCGCTCCAAAAATTTCCAGAGACCGATTTGAGCTTTGTACTCAATGGTGTTGGCGGCCAGCAGAGTGGCATGGCCGGCATGTTGCTCAAGGCATGGGACGAGCGCAAGCGCTCATCGATCTTGCTTAAGTCGCTCCTCCAGGCCGAGCTGTCCAAAATTGAAGGCATCAACGCGTTTGCCTTTAGTTTGCCGCCACTTCCAGGCGGTTCGGATGGCCTACCAGTGCAGATGGTGATCAATTCGACGTTTGACTTCCAATCCGTCTACGAGCAGATGTCGAAGCTGAAGGAAGCCGCGCAGAAGAGCGGTCTATTCATGGTGAGCGACTCCGACCTCGAGTTCAACCGGCCGGTGGTGCGAATCAAGGTTGATCGATCCAAGGCCAACGAGCTTGGCATCACCATGCAGACCATCGGAAACGCGCTCGCCACCTTACTCGGCGGAAACTACGTCAACCGCTTCAATTTGCAGGGCCGCTCTTACGAGGTGATCCCGCAGGTGCCCCGCGAAGAACGCCTGGCGCCGCAAGCAATCGGGAGCTATTATGTGAAGACTGCGGGGGGCTCGATGCTTCCGCTTTCGACCGTAGTCTCCATCGAGACTGCAACCGATCCGAACGCGCTCACCCACTACAATCAGCTCAACTGCGCGACCTTTCAGGCTGTGCCGATGCCCGGCGTCACGATCGGTCAGGCTGTGGACTTCCTGGAAGCGGAGGCGAAGAAACTGCCCGCAGGATTCAGTCACGACTTCCTTGCCGACGCGCGCCAATATGTGCACGAGGGTAACCAACTGGCCATTGCCTTTGCATTTGCACTCATAATCATATTCTTGGTGCTTGCGGCGCAGTTCGAAAGTCTGCGCGATCCCCTCATCATCCTGATCAGCGTGCCGATGGCAATCGTCGGCGCCTTGATCCCGCCATTCTTTGGCTGGGCGACGATGAACATCTACACCCAGATCGGACTGTTGACACTGGTCGGGTTAATTTCCAAGCACGGCATCCTGATGGTTGAGTTCGCCAATGAGCTGCAGCTCAAAGAGAGACTTAACCGTCGCTCGGCTATAGAGATGGCGGCGCGCGTCCGACTGCGTCCGATCTTGATGACCACTGCGGCGATGGTCACGGGCTTCATACCCCTGATGACCGCAACGGGAGCTGGCGCCGCGAGTCGCTTCTCGATCGGGCTCGTGCTCGTCGCGGGCATGTCTGTGGGCACGCTGTTCACGCTCTTCGTGCTGCCGGCGGTCTATGTCGCGATCGCGTCCGATCATCGTGCCGATGCGAGCTCCGGCCGCGCGAAGATCGCTGCCGATCTCGACCTCACCGGCGCTGCTGATGCCCAGATGGCCAAGCAATGACGATAAAATCAATCCAGGTTCGCTCAGTGTGGTACGCGAAGGGGCCCGCGATCGCTTCACGTTACCTTACAAATCGAGATCTTCACGCCCCGTTGGCTTTGCGAGGTTTGTAGGCTTTGCGACAAAGCCACAGTGAGCGTTGAGCCTCCGGTTGTCGCAGATCAGCAAAAACTGTCACCCTCTTATGGCCAGCTTAACCGGGAAGGAACAACCGACACACCCTATCCACGGGCTCGACGATCACCGTCCGCTTGCCTAGTGAGGTGGTCTACTAATTTTGTGACGGCATTGCATTTGCAGGGATAAAGAATGCCAGCTTGAGGCCATCATTGTCGATAGCGCCGCCTGCAGGCGACGCACGCAGGATGAGGGGCGTCGCGCTCGCGACCCCGTTCTCTCAGGAGCGCCCGTGATCCTGCCTGCTAATTGGTCTGCCGGCCTGCTTGGGATCCGGCTCGCATTTTTTGTGGCCGGATTCGGCCTCGCGGCCTGGACGCCTTTGGTGCCCCTCGCCAAGGAGCGGCTCGCGGTCGGTGACCGCATGCTTGGTTTTCTGTTGCTCTGTCTCGGAACGGGATCCGTTATCGCGATGCTTTTGACCGGCGTATTGAATGCGCGGTACGGCAGCAAGCCCATTATCCTTGGGGGTGGACTTGGACTCGCGATCTTATTGCCGTGCCTTGGAATTGCCAAAACACACCTGTCAGGCTCGGTGCTACGCTGTTTGCTTTCGGCGTTTCACTGGGCTCGATCGATGTAGCCATGAACATTCACGCGATTGAATTGGAGCGCGTCACGGGCCGTCCATTGATGTCTGGCTTCCACGCCCAGTACAGCATTGGGGAATTCACCGGCTCTGCCGCCGTGACCTCGCTCCTGTCGCTGCAGCTTGGCCCGCTTTTTTCGACGTTGGTCTGTTCGGCGCTGATGACGATCGCGATTGTATCGGCCTGGCCGGGGTTGCTCGCGGCGGGGGCGGGGCAGCAGGGGCCATCGTTTGTTTTGCCCAATCGCAGTGTGTTGCTAATAGCTGTGCTCGCGGCTATCACTTTCCTCGTCGAAGTTTCAATGCTCGATTGGAGCGCTTTGCTTCTCGTTGAACGAGATATTCTCGCGGAAGCGCATGGGGCATTGGTTGTATGCTCTTCTCAATCGCAATGGCCGCAGGGCGTCTCGGTGGAGATGCCGTGGTGGCGCGAATCGGTGACCGTGCCATATTGATACTTGGGACTCTGCCGATCGTAACAGGATTCCTGGCTGTGGTGGCCGCGCCCGTTGCGTTAATTGCTATGGCGGGGTTCCTGCTCATTGGATTGGGCATTTCTAATGTTGTACCTGTACTTTGTCGACGCGCCGGCAAACAGAAAATAATGCCGCCAGCCGTTGCGATCGCGGTTGTCACGACAGCCGGCTACGCGGGTATACTCGTTGGACCCGCCGGCATTGGGCTCGTCGCACACATGTTTGGCTTGCGCGTGGCGTTTGGGATATTGGGCGCGCTCATGTCCATCGTTACGCTGTCAGCGAGGATGATGACAGACCATCGCTAAGGCCTTGGCCGAGAGGAAAGGGACACCAGTAAGCTTCCGACTAATGACCGTCCAGCGGTCGGCACTTAGCGGCTTTGAGACGATGAGCTCTCGACTTCATGGTAGCAGGTCTCGATCATGGCCATGCTGCGTCGTAGCTATGATACATCGCGTCACTTGGGTTCTTGGCGTCCGACCGAGCCCGGTGACAATGAACGCTTGTCAACTGCGAAGCAAAGTTGGAGGACGTGAGCGGCAAGTGCGCTCGGCTGGACATTCACCGCGGATTGATGCCTAGGATTGGGCCCGTTATCCCGGAACAGGCAGATCACTTTGGTACCGTTCATCGCCGTCGGCGCGATACGCCCGGTACGCCAGCTGAATGCCGTCCTCAAGCGAGGTCGTGGCGCGCCAGCCGAGCCTGGACAGCCGCCCGACGTCGAGCAGCTTGCGCGGTGTGCCGTCAGGGCGCGACGTGTCGAATCTGATCTCACCGCGAAAACCGATGGCGGCCGCAACCATGAGTGCTAACTCGGCGATGCTGATGTCCTCGCCGGTACCGATATTGACCAATTCCGGCGAGGAATAGGTCTTCATCAGATGGATGCAAGCGTCGGCGAGATCGTCAACGTAGAGAAATTCGCGGCGCGGCGTGCCGGTGCCCCAGACCACAACGCTCTTCGAGCCCGCGAGCTTTGCCTCGTGGAAGCGGCGGACCAGGGCGGCAACCACGTGGCTGTACTCGGGATGATAATTGTCGCCGGGACCGTAGAGATTGGTCGGCATCACGCTTATGAAGTCCCTGCCATACTGGCTGCGATAGGCCTCCACCATCTTGATGCCCGCGATCTTGGCGATCGCATAAGGCTCGTTGGTCGGCTCCAGCGGGCCTGTCAGCACGGAATCCTCGCCTAGCGGCTGCGGCGCCAGCTTCGGGTAGATGCAGGACGAGCCCAGAAACATCAGCTTCTCGGCACCGTTCTGGTGCGCGGCATGGATCACGTTGGCCGCGATCGCAATGTTGTCGTAGATGAATTCGGCGCGCAGCGTGTTGTTGGCGACGATGCCACCGACCTTTGCGGCGGCAAGAAAGATCACCTGCGGCCGCACGCGCGCGAACCAGTCGAACACGGCGGCCTGATTGCAGAGGTCGACCTCGCGGCGATCCACCGTGACGAGCTTGACGTCCTCCCGTTCGAGCCGGCGCACCAGCGCGGCTCCGACCATGCCGCGATGGCCGGCGACGTAGACGCTTTTATCTTTCAGCTCAAACGCTGTGCTTGCCACGGCCGACGTCCCGTTTCGCGTCCGCCAGATCGCTCGCCACCATCTCCTCGACGAGTTCTGCAAGCGTCCGTTTCGGCTTCCAGCCGAGCACCTGGCGCGCCTTGCTGGCGTCACCGACCAGGAGATCGACCTCGGTCGGACGGAAATAGGTGGGGTCGATCTTCACCACGGTCTTGCCGGTCGCCTCATCGACGCCGGTCTCGTCGACGCCCTGCCCGCGCCACGCGATGCGGCGGCCGACCTGCGCAAAGGCCAGCTCGACCATTTCGCGCACCGAGCGCGTCTCGCCGGTGGCGAGCACGAAATCGTCAGGCTTGTCGGCCTGGAGGATCATGTGCATGCCTTCGACGTAGTCCTTCGCATGGCCCCAGTCGCGCTTGGCTTCGAGATTGCCGAGATAGAGCGTGTCCTCGAGGCCGACTTCGATGCGGGCGACGGCGCGGGTGATCTTGCGGGTGACGAAGGTCTCGCCGCGGATGGGGCTCTCGTGGTTGAACAGGATGCCGTTGCTGGCGAACATGCCGTAGGCTTCGCGGTAGTTCACCGTGATCCAGTAGCCGTAGAGCTTGGCGACGCCATAAGGCGAGCGCGGATAGAACGGCGTGGTCTCCTTCTGCGGGATCTCCTGCACGAGGCCGTAGAGCTCGGAGGTCGAGGCCTGGTAGAACCGTGTCTGCTTCTCCATGCCGAGGATGCGGATCGCCTCCAGGAGGCGCAGCACGCCGATGGCGTCGGCATTGGCGGTATATTCCGGGCTCTCGAAGCTGACGGCGACGTGGCTCTGCGCGGCGAGATTGTAGATCTCGGTGGGGCGGATCTGCTGCATCAGCCGGATCAGATTGGTCGAATCCGTCATGTCGCCATAGTGCATCAGGAACGGCCCGTTGCCGACATGCGGGTCCTGGTAGAGGTGATCGACACGCGCGGTGTTGAACGAGGACGAGCGGCGCTTGATGCCGTGCACGATATAGCCAAGCGACAGCAGATATTCGGCGAGATAGGCGCCGTCCTGCCCGGTGACGCCCGTAATCAGCGCAACGCGCCGTTTTGACTCCTGAGCCGCCATAGTTTCCCTTAGTAGCGCCGCAAAGAAACACCATTGCGAAGCCGTTTCTCGAAAAATCTAGATGCGCACACGCGCTCCACCCGCAATTAAAAGAAAGCGATCGTTAGCTCAGTCATACACATCATGTAGGAATGCACACTATATACATTCATTTATATCTGGACTGAAGGATGCCAACACATTGAGCTTCAAAAATGAAGCCCAGTAACCCTAGCGACGCGATGTTCCTAAGCAGGCGAGATGGATGGCAAAACGCCCTTACGCGTGCTCGCGGCGCGTTTGCCCCTGGGCGACATTTGTAATGAGATAGAAGCGGCGGTCTGTGCTCCTTATCTGTCCTCAGGAGCAAGTGTGCATTTCGTGCGGTCTCGTCATGGCGTGGGAGAGCGACGTCGCATTCGTCAATGCATCTGTCGGAATGGCGGCACGCAAGTCAGAACACAGCCAAAACTTGCTCATAGAGCCGCAGTCTACAAAGCGCTTTTAACTTCCGAACAGAACACGCAATCTTGGGTCGACTCATCAACCATGATCTGTGCCGTTGCTAATGTCCAGCTCGCGGCAGGCAGTGAGGGGCGAGGCGCGACAAAGTGAGAAAGAGTAGCAAACGTTGGTATAGATCGACGAACGTTTCGATATCGAGAGCTTACTTTCGTACAATGGAGCTTCGGCGCCAATGCTTTAACCTGGCCGAGCGTAAGTTGCCTCGGTTCAAGTATGATAAGTCTCCTAAACCCGCGCTGGAAAAACGTATCCAGTAACGCGGAACAATTCAAGCTAGAGCTGCTGCGCCGTTTGTACTCGATCGCCAGTTACAAGTGGAATGTAGCCGCGCGAAGCGATGATGGCTGAAAGAGATCTAACTCACGCTTGTGAATGCGGCGGCGGTACAGGCGGTCGCGAAAACCGAACTCGACACCTGTTACCATCGGGTAAGCGAATTTCATGACCGGGTTCCTGACTCCTTAAACTTGGGCTGCATTGATCGATATGTGTGGAATTGTTGGTATTTTGGGGCGTGGTCCGGTCGTTGGGCAGTTGCTGGCCTCGCTCAAGAGATTGGAATATCGGGGCTACGACTCCGCAGGCCTCGCGACTCTCGAAGGTCTCAATATCGAGCGCCGCCGCGCTGAAGGTAAGCTGAGAAACCTTGAGGAGCGGCTGCGCTATTATCCGCCGTCGGGTCACACGGGAATCGGTCATACCCGCTGGGCGACCCATGGAAAGCCGACCGAGAGCAATGCTCACCCGCATGCGACGGAAAATGTCGCGGTCGTTCATAACGGGATCATTGAGAATTTCCGCGAGTTGCGAGCCGAACTGGAGCGGAATGGAGCCCATTTTAATTCAGAGACAGACACAGAGGTGGTGGCGCATCTCGTCGAATCTTATCTCAAGAAGAGTTACTCGCCGCAGGATGCGGTACAAGCGTCGCTGCCCCGGCTGCGCGGTGCCTTCGCGCTGGCGTTCCTGTTCAAGGCCCACGACGATCTTTTGATCTGCGCGCGTAGGGGGTCGCCCCTTGCGATCGGGCATGGTAACGGCGAAATGTATCTAGGATCGGATGCGATCGCGCTCGCGCCTTTGACCGACACCATCACCTATCTTGAAGACGGCGACTGGGCCGTGCTTACGCGCACGACGTACGTGATCTATAGCGTAGACGGATCTGTCGTCGAGCGGGAAACATCAAAGTCTGGCGTATCGTCCCTCCTTGTGGACAAAGCGAATTATCGCCACTTTATGGCCAAGGAAATTCACGAACAGCCGACAGTGGCCGGCAAGACATTGGCGCATTATCTCGACACGGCGGCCGAGCGCGTCGCCCTGCCGCTCACATTGCCATTCGACTTTAAATCCATTCAGCGCATCTCAATTACGGCGTGCGGCACTGCAAGCTATGCCGGGCACATCGCCAAATACTGGTTCGAGCGGCTGGCGCGCTTGCCTGTCGAGATCGATGTAGCGTCCGAGTTCCGCTACAGGGAGGCGCCATTGCGCCGGGGCGATCTCGCGATCGTCATCTCGCAGTCGGGCGAAACCGCTGACACGTTAGCTGCGTTGCGATACGCCAAGGACCAGGGCGTGCACACGATATCTGTGGTCAATGTCCCGACGTCGACGATTGCGCGGGAGAGCGAATCCGTTCTGCCGACGCTGGCGGGGCCAGAAATAGGCGTCGCCTCCACCAAGGCATTCATCTGCCAGCTGATGGTATTGGCCGCGCTTGCCGTCGCAGCAGGCAAAGAGCGCGATAAACTGTCTGAGATCGAGGAAACGAAGCTTGTGCGTGCGCTTATCGAAGTGCCGCGGTTGATTGCTACGGCACTGTTGATTGAGCCGCAGATCGAGAAGCTCGCGCGTTATATCGCCGACACAAGGGACGTGCTCTATCTAGGTCGTGGCACATCGGCCCCCCTGGCACTGGAGGGCGCACTCAAGCTGAAGGAAATTGCCTATATCCACTCAGAAGGTTATGCCGCCGGCGAGCTCAAGCACGGACCGATCGCGCTGATAGATGAGGCAGTGCCTGTGGTGGTGATCGCGCCTTATGACGAGGTCTTCGAGAAGACCGTCTCGAACATGCAAGAAGTTGCGGCTCGGGGCGGCAAGATCATCCTGATGACCGATTCGAAGGGTGCTTTGGAAGCAACGGTGGACACACTCATGACCATTGTGCTGCCGGAGATGGTCGCAGGCTTTACGCCAATGGTCTATGCCATTCCGGTTCAGCTCTTGGCTTACCATACCGCGCTCGTAAGGGGCGCGGACGTGGACCAGCCGCGTAATCTAGCAAAATCGGTGACTGTGGAATGAGGCGGCAGTGTCATATTTGAGCGGTGAGGCCACTAATGGAGTGGGCGAGCTCACGGAGAACGATCCCATTATCAACAGCTAAATCGTAGACCGATCCAGCTCGATGAGCAGAGTCAGTCCTGCTTCCGTCATCATCGTTAACCGGCCAACGCCAATGGCGTGGACGTTACCATGCTGTCGTTCGAGCGGAACGGTCGATAACAAGTGGGAATTACGCACAATTGGGAGATCCAAGTCGGCTCTCGGTTATCCAGCCTGCTATCTCCTTTGCAGGGCCAAATCAGCCTGAAGCTCGGTGCACAAAAGTGACTCTCTAACTCATCCTCCCACCTTGCCGAAGCCGACGAGCAAGTCGGTGCACACGACAGATTCGAGCCGCTCCGTCGCGGATTGTTCACTGGCGGCGCATACGCGCAACAACCTACTTTTCCCGATTGCCCACATCGGCCCACATGTCGGGCACGTCGAGCATGCACTTCGACTCCCTGCGACGATTGCTTAGGATTAGCAGTCCAGTTTGTCGCTTCGGCGCCTAGCAGCGGCTCACGCAATCCTGTTGGACCATACGCGTCACTGCGGCCCTCCCAGCTGCTACGTGTCATCAAATGGATTGTTAGAAACCGAACATTCTCGCGCTAGGTCGAGGGCCTATAATCAAGTGCAGGGGGCGTCGCACCGGAAAGACGCGGTGCTCCCGGCTTTAGCGGCAGGAGAGTACTACTATTATATCCAGCGACGGCCGACCCGCTCATATAGCAGGATCAACCAGCCTTGCAGCGACGCGGGATTTAGCACGACTGGCAAATCCGGTTGGTGGGCAGCAATCGCATTGGGCTCCTACGGGGAGCCGCAGATCTGGTTGACCAGAAGAACCGCTCCTTATTCCGGGCACGGGATTTGCTGTCCCGCTCCTCGACGGACTGCTCTCAACGCATGTCTGGGAGGGCGGCGCCTTAGGGCAGCTCTCCATTTGATCGTTTTGAAGCCTCGCCCCGAGAGTACGAGTGTGTAGCCGAAAATCTCCGGGCGACAAGCTCAACAACGCAATCGTGGTGAGATGGCTTGCCGAGCTAGGTCTCCGCTCGCCACACTTCAAGGAGGAACGCGATGAATGAACGAAATGTGGGCGAAGTCGATCTTCACAACCTACAGGTCTCGGATCCACTGATTGGGCAATGCCAGCAGCTGGTCAGGGAAGTGGCAATTCCCTACCAATGGGAGGTGCTAAACGATCGCAATCCCGAGGTGATACCGAGTCACGCGGTAGAGAACTTCCGCCTTGCTGCCGGGCGTGCGAGCGGCGAGTTTCATGGCACGGTTTTTCAGGACAGTGACGTCGCAAAATGGCTTGAGGCGGCTGCATGGTCGCTATGCCAGGCACCAAATCCAGAGCTGGAGAAAGCCGTCGACGAGCTGGTTGAATTGATTGCGGCTGCCCAAAGCGGCGACGGTTACCTCAACACTTATTTCATACTGAACGCGCCTCAGGAGCGCTGGACCAACTTAACGGAGTGCCATGAGCTTTATTGTGCTGGCCACTTGATTGAAGCGGGTGTCGCATTCTTTCAGGGGACTGGCAAACGGCGGTTGCTGGAGGTCGTTTGCAGGCTTGCTGACCACCTCTGCACAGTTTTCGGCCCAGAGTGCGATCAGTTGCACGGCTATGATGGCCATCCGGAAATCGAACTTGCGTTGGTACGCCTCTACGAAGCGACAAAAGAGCAGCGATATCTCACGCTGGCTAATTATTTCGTAGAGCAACGCGGCACGGAGCCACACTTCTACGACATTGAGTACGAGAAGCGCCAGCAATCCTGCGTGGCCAAATCCGATGCCGCGCCTTGGATGGTAAAAAACAAAGCGTATAGCCAAGCGCACTTGCCGCTTTCGGAGCAGCGGACCGCAACCGGTCATGCGGTTCGTTTTGTATACCTCATGACGGCAGTAGCTCATCTCGCGCGTCTGCGCCAGAACGAGCAGCAGCGCCAAACTTGCCTGCGGCTATGGCAAAACATGGTTCAGCGCCAGATCTATATTACCGGCGCCATCGGCTCGCAAGGCGCCGGCGAAGCGTTCAGCAGCGATTACGATTTGCCAAATGATACGGCGTACGCGGAAAGTTGCGCGTCGATTGGCCTGATGATGTTCGCGCGCCGCATGTTGGAGATGGAACTGGACGGCCGCTATGCCGACGTGATGGAGCGCGCGCTCTACAATACCGTTCTCGGCAGCATCGCGTTCGACGGGCGTCACTATTTCTATGTTAACCCGCTCGAAGTGCATCCCAAAACGCTGAGGTCTAATGGCATCTACAATCACGTCTCGCCGGTTCGACGACGATGGTTTGGCTGCGCGTGCTGCCCACCGAACATCGCACGCCTTTTCACATCGATTGGTCACTACATCTACACGCCCAGCACCGACGCGCTCTATGTAAATCTCTACGTTGGTACTAGGGTGGCAATATCCGTCGACGGACATGCGCTGCGGTTGCTCATAAGCGGCAGCTATCCCTGGAGAGACCAGGTGGAAATCGCCGTCGAATCTGCGCCGCCAATTGCCCACACGCTCGCCCTGCGCCTGCCGGAATGGTGCAGCGCGCCGCAGGCGAGCGTGAACGGCGAGCCCGTGAATTGCGAGCCGCGCAAGGGCTATTTGCACATTCGCCGAACGTGGCGGCAGGGAGATCGCGTCAAACTATCGCTGCCAATGCAAGTGCGTCGCGTATACGGCCATCCACAACTTCGCAATTTGGCCGGCAAGGTGGCCATCCAGCGTGGGCCCTTAATTTATTGTCTGGAGGAGGCCGACAACGGGACCGAGTTACACAACCTTTGGCTTAATGCAGACAGTCGGTTCTCACTTATCGAAGGAACTGGTCTCTTTAGTGGCAAGATCTTGCTGCAGGCCGACGGGACGCGGTTGCAACACACGCATTATGAAGAAGCGGCGCTTTATCACTACGACAAAGTGCCTGGACAGCTAGAACCGCAGCAGCTGACATTCATTCCGTTGTTCAGCTGGGCTAACCGCGGCGAAGGCGAAATGCGGATTTGGGTAAATGAGCGTTGACGCCGAACGCCCGGTCGCGCTTCTACGAGCCGACGTTAGGCTACGTTTCTGGGCAGGCGATATCGTTGCTCAAATTCTGGAAATGGGCCAATCCGTTGAAGGCGGTCCGCGAGTTCCACTGGAACGTCGAAAAGAAAACCCGGATATGAGACGGCGATCAACCAAATTCCTAATAAAGGAGCTTCCTCGGAGCTGTTCGCGACCTCTCATCAAAACCTGGCGAATGCCAACGGCACGAGCGTGTGTCCCCGTGTCGTTCAGAAAGAAGTCCTACGACAAGCCAACGTGAGGGCGGCCACGTCAAGTTTTGCTAAGCCAGGCTCCCTATCAGCCCAAGAAGCCAAAACTAGATGCCACCACGGGACTACCTCTACTGTGGATTTTCGAGTCGTTCATCCGCTTGTCGAGAACGCTGGCGATATCCTGCTCGAGCACCA
Source organism: Bradyrhizobium sp. CCBAU 51765 (assembly GCF_015291725.1). Classification (GTDB taxonomy): domain Bacteria; phylum Pseudomonadota; class Alphaproteobacteria; order Rhizobiales; family Xanthobacteraceae; genus Bradyrhizobium; species Bradyrhizobium liaoningense. The sequence goes on along the minus strand of NZ_CP030038.1, from coordinate 7,342,026 downwards.
GCTTCGAATGGACGGCGAACAGCCGCTGCTCAATTCGCGTCCGGCTAATCCGGAAGCAAGAGCCAGTGCGGCAAAGATGGGATTCATCGAGGTTGACGCCGACAACATGGTTCTCGACCCGGAGAAGTCAGACAAGTGGGTAAGGAAAAGCGACGGCAAATGGCAGCGAAAAGGCGCTCCTGCGCGGTATCGTTCCAAAGCTGACGACAGTGAAGGTAGTGATACCGAGATCCCAGCGAGCCGCTCAGCATACGATTATGAGGATGATTTTATGTGACCATGGGATCACCGGAGATTGGGCCCGATGGAGTAGACTAATCTAGCCTGCTCCGGGCTCCTCTGTGCTTATCGCCTTTTCGGCTGAGAGTTCCTCTGAGTTGGCTCAGAAGACTGCCCCCAGAGTGCTCCTTGGCCCGGCGGTTGCTGAGTTGTTTGAGCGTTGGAAGTAGGGGGCTGACTGCGCAAGGCAATACGGCAATGCTCGCTGCGGCGAGGACCTGCATGGGGTGCCGCCAAAGTGCGCCCGGCCCCCCAGGGGCCTGGCGTGTTGCGCCGAGCACCTTGGGCGGCTTGGAGGCAGAAGCCCCCTACAGAGGACGGCCTACGAAGTAGTAAGCGCGTCGCGCCTGCCGTGAGTCGGTCGGCAAGGAAATGCACAGCGAAGCGGCGTTTATGGGCAAGACGGCCGGCATACGTCAACGGACATAACGAAGCCGTGAGCGCGCATCGTGCAGAGCTCTTTCACCAGAAAAGGCTCAACACAACACGCGAGGCGGTTGTCCTGGCGAAGCACCGTTATCATCGTCACTGCAGTCGGGCTGCGAACAGCCAATCTCTTGCTTTACCGAGCGCTCTTGCGCCAGCTCCACTCTGCGGTGAAGTATATAGCCTCGATCCAGACGCGTTAAGAAGTGCTTAAGTCGCCGACTGCGTGAGCGTTAAGTTGAACGTTGACCTACAGAATGAGCCGAGCTCACGTGCCCTTCCGGTCCTCGCGGCGATAAGATTGTTCTGCGCCAAACTAGCCGCCCGGCGATAGTTGGTAAAGCGTGGACAGGACAACAATTCGTCCTCTCGTTCGCTTTTTAGAGCAACTAGCGTGTTTGACTCCGAAGAGGTTGATCGGTGGCGAGATCGACGCGTGGAGCGTTTAGATCGCACAGCAATTCAAGCCGCATGTTGATTGCATCAGATGCCGCCTCGGCCGTTCAGCGCGGTGTCGAGGCACTCGATTAACGTTTGTCCGGCAAAGGGTTTGGCGAGGAAGCCAATCGCTCCGGCACCCAGCGCTGACGCGCGCACGCGGTCGTTGGGGAAAGCGGTAATGAAAATGAATGGTGCGTCGTAACCCCGTGTCCGCATCTCTGCCATCAGCTCCAGGCCGCTCATAGGCGACATCTGCATATCGGTAATGACACAGGATGTCTCGCCCAATTGCGGGGACCTCAGGAGTTCCTCGGCCGACGCAAATATTTGGGCGATGTAGCCACGCGATTTCAAAAGATTCTCTGTCGCCGCACGGACTGAGGCGTCGTCGTCAACGACGGAAATCAAAGGCGTGGACAAGACGAGCCCTCCTGAAGCGGGAATAGCGGCTGCAAGCATTAGCCACCTTGCGCGAAAAGTGGGCTCGACTGATGAACTTGTAAAATCATACTTGCGTTTGTTCAGGACGATTAGTGCGAACTCCCAGCGTCTCAGTCATTCTGATCAAGTCGGCCAGCGAGCGTGCACGCATCTTTTTCATTACGTGTCCCCGGTAGATCTTGACCGTAATCTCGGCGAGCCCAAGCTCGGCGGCGACCTGCTTGTTCATCAGGCCGGCAGCGACCAGTTTCATCACCGCCTGCTCGCGCGGGCTTAAGGTCTCAAATAAAGACTGCAGGTTCGCGACCGTCTGCTGAGCCTCCCGTCTTTTGCGATCGCGTTCGGTCGCCGCAACCACGGCATCAAGCAGTTCCTGATCGCGAAACGGTTTGCTGAGAAAATCGACCGCTCCTTCCTTCATGGCCCTGACAGTCATTGGAATGTCGCCATGGCCGGTAATGAAAATGATCGGAATATGTATGTTCAACCTCGCGAGCTCGGTCTGGAAGTCAAGGCCGCTCAAGCCTGGCAGCCGGACATCAAGAACTAGGCAGCTAATAATGTCCGGGATTGGGCTCTGCAGCATTTCGCGCGCCGATCCGAATGCAATGACGCCTAACCCTACCGATTGAAAAAGGTTCGTAAGCGAGCGACGCATGGAGATGTCATCCTCCACGACGAAGACGGTCGCCTTTGTCGAGGCCTCGGCATTGCTGCCTTCATCTGGCGCGCCAAATCGTGCAGTCACGAGACGGCCTCCTTATACAGCGGTAAGGCGAACTGGAACGTCGCACCCGGTCCATTTTTGTGGACCATCGACAGTCGTCCTCCATGAGCTTCCACAATCGACCGGCAGATTGAAAGACCCATTCCAAGGCCAGTCGATTTGGTGGTGAAGAAGGGATCCAAGACGCGGTCCGCGTCGTTCTCGGCGATGCCGACGCCACAATCGGTCACGGCAAGGTGGACGTGCCCCACATCGTCCTTCGATGATTGAACCAGCAGTTCGCGTGTCCTCTCTGTAACTGCATCCATGGCTTCGATTCCGTTCATCACGAGATTGATGATCACCTGTTGTAGCTGAATCCGATCGCCGAGGATCCTAGGCAGCCCTGCCGTCAACTCGGTTCGTAACGTCACTCGGTGGCTCACCAGCTCTCGTGTTACCAGCGCAATGACGTCCTTAACGACCTCATTGATATCGAGCGGCACCATCTCAATCTCGCCCTTCTTTGCGAGCGCGCGAATACGACGGATCACCTCGCTTGCCCGGATTGCGTCTTCGATGATCCACTCCACCGAAGAGCGGGCGGCGGAAAGATTAGGCGCTTCCCGGCCCATCCAACCGAGGCACGCATCGGCGTTGCTGATAATAGCGGCGAGTGGCTGGTTTATTTCGTGGGCGATGGAGGTTGTCAGCTCTCCTAAAGTCGTTACACGCGTCACATGCGCAAGCTCCGACTGTGCCCTTCGTAGTTCTTGTTCGGCTTGATCGGCGCGAATGGTGGCGGTGATGTCAGTGCTGACGCCACGGTAGCCGAGAAAATTGCCCTTTCCATCGAAAAAAGGCTTGCCACTCGTGCGGACGTAGATCGGAGAACCTGTCCGATTCACGGTGCGGTAGACGAGATCCCGAAACGGAAGATGGGCCTCCAATGTCGCCCGATGCTGCCGCCACTTCTCGGGTTCCTCTTCGAGGTCGCACGCAATGTCCCAGCGAAGCAGGCCGATCAATCCTGTCGCCAAAATTCCCGCAGCACTGGTGTGCTCGGATAAGCGAGTGACCTGATGATCCGGCCCGGTCTCCCAGAGCCAGTCGGAAGCTGTTTCGGCGTAGTCGCGAAAGCGCTGTTCACTTTCGCGCAGCGCGACAAGTGTGTTTTCCAGGCGTTCCCTAGCTGCGTGTTGCTCGGTCACATCCATATGTGTTCCGATCAGCTCGCTGACGTTGCCATCGCTGCCAACCACCACGTGCGCAACGGAGTGTATGCGTCTTATCCCGCCATCCGGTAGAAGGATACGAAAATCATATTCGAACCGCCGCTCCTTGTGTTCAATCGCCTGGCGCTGCACCTCCTGTAGCCGCGGCAAGTCGTCCGAATGGATGCGCGATCGAATGGTCTCGATCGATACCGGCTCTTGTGGGCTAAAGCCGAACAGACGATCGACCTCGGCGGACCGATATATGAAATCTAGACGGTAGACGTCCCAGGACCAGCTGCCCGTGTGACTGAGATGCTGAGCCTCGGCCAGATAGGCCTCGCTGCGGCGCAGCTGCTGTTCTGCTCGCCTCGCCGCCGTGATATCCGTAGCTGCCCCAACAAACTCGATGTCACCAGAGGCTGTTCTCGTCGCTCGCGCCTGCGCATGGATGTGCTTTACCGAGCCGTCCGGTAGCAGGAGCCGGTATTCGTGCTCGAAATCGCTCGGGTCTCGCATCGCGCGATCGATAAGTTCTTTAACTGAAGCCCTATCATCTGGATGAGTGCGCTCAACGACGAGCTGCGGCCCCGGCGGCACTGTGTCAGGATCTAATTGGAAAATGCGAAATGTTTCCTTTGACCAGAAGGCCTCGCCCGTAGTGGGGTTCCAGCTGAAGCTGCCTGTGTGACTCAATTCCTGCGCCTGGGCTAAATGTGCTTCACTCCGCTGCAGGGCAAGTTCTGTCCGCCTTCGCTCCGTGATATCTTCGCAGGCGATAAGGACAATGGGCTGCTCATCGCCCCAGAGCATGGCTTTGGCGTTTTCACGTACCCACAACACCGAGCCGTCCTTCCTGACTTTCCGGACGTCCCAAGTGCGCGTTTGTCCGACATCCTCAAGGCACGTCCGAACGCATTCGCGAACGAAAGCGCGATCCTCCTCGAGAAATACGTCCAGCACTGATCGAGCGATCAGTTCAGCACGAGCATAGCCGAGTTGTGTCGCGCCGAGTGAATTGACGTTGAGGATAGTGCCGGCTTCATCGACCATGAAGTACATGGCGGGATTGTGCTCGAAGATGGCGCGCCACCGCTTTTCGCGATCCTCCAAATCGGCCGCACTCCGCTGAAGCTTGGCCGCAACGACACGCGCAGCCTCTCTTTCCTGGCGGAGCTTTCCGATCAGGTGCGCTCCCACAATCGAGGCGATAAAGAATGCAACAACCACCGGCAGATCTTGGGGGTCATCGATACGCAGGCTGAACGCCGGCGGCGCAAAGTAGTAAGCGAGAGCAGCGATGGCTATGATGCAAAGCGCGGACGACGCAATGAAGCTTCCCATCAACGAAAACAGCAATACCACTAACAAATAGGCGAACGCCGTCGCGGCGAAATGGGCGTGAAGGTACAAGCAAGCCAGAGTTACCACGGCCAGCGCTATGCTGCCGAACGTAAGCTGAGGGGCTGAACGTTCTAAACTGCTGATCGGGCTACGCATTCTGATACCGTCCGGCCTCTTTTCTCCGGCGGGGGAGCTATAACATTTTAGGCAAAAATAGGGCAATACTCAGCACCAGCACCCGCTGGTGAGCGGTTCCGCTCGATTGCTTGGTGGTGAACTGAGCACGCGCAGAGAAAAATTGCATTACAGACGTACGTATAGTCGTCCTAAACCTTTCAATATGGCGCGGTGACACGCCTGCAATCGATGCTCAGGTGCCTGCTTTCCTCCGTTGCCGATAACTCCGGGCAGGCGCTCGAGGCTGCAGCCGGGATAACCAGCCGCAGGAGGACAGCGGCTGCAGTTCAGTCAAGACGTTGAGCCGGAACAATCAGGGGCGCCTGGCCGAACCGGAAAGAACAAAGACAAGCTGCCGAACCACTCATCTCGCCGGTACGATCGGTCATGCGGAAGAAAACGCAATGGTCATGTGCGGAGATACGAAGGCGAAGTTACGCGACTGCTTTGTATGTCCTGCGGCCTCACGCCTCGGTGCGGAGGACTTGCCTCCGGGGCGTTGGCCGGAACCGAGCGCGCGCGCAGCGACGCCGAACCGACCTAGCCGTCTGCGACCCGCGACAGCTCTGTCAAGGTGCCATCTAATCCGTGCTGATCACACACCATCTGATCTAATGCGACAGCGCGGACCTTAACAAGGGAGTGAGTCGCGTCACAGGATCGCTACCCACGTCGTTGGCCGGACGAGGCAAGCGCAGTGACCGCACACACGATTGTGCGCGGAGCAAGAACTAGCTTGTCAGGCCGACCCGTTCTGTCGCAGTCCTGATATCGGGCGCGGCAAATGTCGCAGAAGCGTTCGGATGGCTGGAAGCTTACGGTGAAAGACGCGCTTGAAAATGACTGGTAAAAAAGCCCGACTCTTTTGCTCGACGGGAATCTTTTCAGGGCGGCTGGCCCCGGGCGAGGTGGGGCAAGGGCTGCGCACTGGCGATCGCCCGTGAAAGTTCCGGCTCGTCAAGTCGGCTGTCTCGATTCAAACTACGAGAAATGTCGCTGCGCTTGCATTCAACCCGTCTTTGAATGGCGGCGGTCAGGATCCGGGACCTATCTCATCGTGTGTCGATAGTGGTGGAAACGTTGGGCTGGTTGAGCCGAGCTTGCAGCGTCGTGTGCTCGAGCTCGTCCTCCCACCAGGATACGAACACGGCGGCGACGCCATTGCCGGTGATGTTAGTAAGGGCGCGCACCTCGCTCATGAACTTGTCGATCGAAAATACGATTGCCATGCCCGGCACCAGCGCTGGGCTGACCACCGACAACGTCGCAGCGAGCGTGATGAAGCCCGCGCCGGTGACGCCGCTTGCTCCCTTCGACGTTAGCATTGCCACGAGCAGGATCGTGAGCTGCTGGCCAAAGGTGAGATCGACCCCGAGTGCCTGGGCAATGAACAATGTCGCAAGTGTCATATAGATATTGGTGCCGTCGAGGTTGAAGGAGTAGCCAGTTGGCACCACCAGGCCGACCACGGGCTTGGAGCAGCCCAGCCGTTCGAGCTTCTCCATTAATTGCGGCAGCGCGCTTTCAGAGGACGATGTGCCGAGCACGATCAAAATCTCGTCCTTGATATAGAGAATGAACTTGAAGATTGAAAAGCCGACGAGGCGCGCGATCAAACCGAGCACCACCACGACAAACAACGCCGCCGTCGCGTAAAACAGCGCGATCAGACCGATCAAATTGCCGAGTGCTGCCGGCCCGAACTTGCCGATAGTGAAGGCCATGGCCGCGAAGGCGCCGATCGGAGCCGCTTTCATGATGATAGCGATCACGCCGAACACCGCGTGCGCGACGTCGTCAATCATGCCTCGCAGTCGCTCCCCGCGGGTTCCTAGCGCCATCAGTGCAAAGCCGAATAGGATCGCGAACAGGAGAACCTGCAGAACATCGCCGCGGGCGAAGGCGCCGACTACGGTATCCGGAATGATGTTGAGAAAGAAATCGACGGTCTTCGAGGCTTCCGCCTGCTTGACGTAATTGGCGACCGCCGCCGCGTCCGGCTTGACCGCAAGGCCATGACCGATTTGGACCAGATTGCCCATAAGCAGGCCCAATACCAAGGCAAAACTGGAGACGATTTCGAAATAGACCAGCGCCTTGACGCCGACGCGCCCGACTTTCTTCGCATCCTGAATATGCGCAATACCAGATGTGACGGTGCAGAAAATAATCGGCGCGATCACCATCTTGATGAGCTTGATAAATCCGTCACCGAGCGCCTTGACCCAGTCGTTGGTCGCGACAGAGGGCCATAGGCAACCGACCATGGCGCCAATCAAGATCGCGATCAGCACCTGCACGTAGAGAATCTTATACCAAGCTTGCGACGCGCGTGCGGGCGCCGCAGTTGCCATGGTGGTCATGACGCTTCCTTCCCGAATATACTCGAATGCGAGCCGCCGCGTCATTGAGAGACGACAGCGTCATACGAGACTCATCATTTTAGCCGTGTCCGATTGAAGACGGTTCGAGAGCCGGCGCGTCGTTCCAAAGGCAGGCGTTTAGTTGCGTTATCCCTTCTCGTTAAGCAAGATATGCACCAGTTGCTAAAAGTGCGCCCGATTAAGCAGTCTCGGACAAACCGTCTGTCTCCGGGCGGTATCGGTTTGGGTGCTCGGCCCGCGTTCGCAAGGTCGAAACAAAAAGTCGCAGCGAGACGCGCAACTTGATCGGCTGAGCGCATTAGCGGAGTCCCGTCTCGGGATAGAAGCCCGAGCGTGATCGATATGCGCCAACTGCTGATGGATGCAACAGTAGATGAGATCGGTAAAATTGATAGTTTGGATCGCACTCATCCACGAGATGGAAGCCTTTTAGGAGCTCGATTGCGTGACAATATCTTGAATCGATGCACTGCCTTGTCGCTAGCGGCAAAGCTCGTCGTGCACGGGGCATTTGTCTCCAGCCTGCGCTAACGATGCGCATTAGGCAGGTTGGTCGTGATTCCGCCTTCGCTCTCGGCCCGCGCCTTCTGCCGCGTCGCAGAAGCAGCGTTACGATGATTACTCAGTTAGATCGTTCGCGTTGCTGCCAAGGGGCAGGCCTCCTGGATCCGTTTTATTATCGGCCCAACGAGGACGGTGTTTGAGCTACCGACAAACTACCTAGGCATCTCTGGCCGCATCAAATTCTGCCGTTCCGTTGCTTGACCGTGCCTGTCTGCTCGGCAACAGAGATGCCAGAAATCTGACATAGCGTTAGTTCCGCGCCACGGCGACGTCGACGTCTATGCGAATTTCTCCCATGTCGGGCATAGCGCGCCGCGCCGTTTGCACGCGGCACAGGAATTGCTGATTTCAAACGAGGAGGTGCCGCCGTCACCTGGATGGAGGCGGCCCTGTTACAGGAGTTGTCGATGAGACCTGCGACGCTGCTCTTGCTCGTAGAAACGACGCGCGTAAATGTGGCGGCCGCCATGAAGCGCGGCGCGACTAAAAGGCGACCCGCGCCACATGCCTGGGCGAGCCGGACGTGCAGGCGATCACTGGAACCGTAAGACGACCTGCTTTCACTTTTGGGCTGACGCACATGGATGTCTTTTCGGCAGAGATTGCGCAATCTGTTGCGCTCACGATTGAGCTAGCCGCCGTAACGACCGTGATCCTCCTCGTGATTGGTGTGCCCCTCGCTTGGTGGCTAGCGCGCTCAAAGACTCTTTTGAGTGAGGCGGTGACGACGATGATTGCCCTGCCGCTGGTGCTACCGCCGACAGCTCTCGGCTTTTGCTTACTCGTGTTGCTCGGCCCAAACGGGCCGGGTGGCGTTCTCGCCACTTTGTGGGGCGAGCGCACGCTCGCTTTTACCTTCGCAGGAATTGTGATCGGATCGGTCCTCTCGGCGTTGCCGTTGGTGGTGCAGCCGATCCGTAACGCCTTTGTTGGGATAGGAGATCGCCGCTTGGAAACTACGGGGCGCGTTTCGTCGTTGTATGCCTTCATTACCATCAGGGGGCCGCTGGCGCGATTGGAGGTTGTTAAAGCCGCCGTGGTTGGCTTTTCTCATACGATCGGCACATTCGGCGTCGTGATGATGATCGGCGGCAACATTCCTGGGCGCACCAAGGTTTTGTCAGCCTACGTCGTAGACTACGTCCAAGCATCGCGCTGGCGCGAGGCGAGTGTAGTTGCCGGCGGTATGGTGATGTTCGCCTTTGCGGCAATCTCCACCTTAGCCCTCATCGACCGACACTATGCCAGGAGAGGCACCGAACGGTCTTAGGTTAGCGGGGCGGACATATCCGATCACGACCGAGCAGCAGTATTGCAAGCCAGATCCATCAATCCTTGCGAGGCTACAATGAACAAGTTTGTTATGGCCGCGGCGGCTGCTGGAATCGGCTCAATTCAGTGCACTCCGCTCCTCGCACCGTACGGTTCGAGCGCCGATCGCTTAAGGTTGTCGGGTCCAGCAGTGGAGCTGAAGTCAAAAGCAGGCTCTGTCCCTTGCGATGGCGATCCACGAGTTCGCGACGAACGCTGGTGAAGCATGGGGTCCTTTCCTGTGATGAAGGCTATGTTCTTATCGGTTGGGCTTTCGAGGGGGAGGAGTTCTGCTTCTCTTGGCGGGAAACCGGCGGCCCAACGACCAGGAGGGGTTTCGGCAGTCACATGATCGAGATACTTCTTGCGCATGACTTCGGAGGAATTACCAAGTTGGCCAACGAAAACATCTGGCCTGGAGGTTCATTTTACGACCTATGCCCGAAACTTGGGAGCTAAGCTGACAGAAGCAATCACCTGAAGCTACGGCTTTTTTTGCCTGTCTCTTCGTTCAGCTCGACCTGACCGATCCGCTACATCAGGTGGCCTTGCCAAGAAGATAATTGAGCGCAGTGCCCCCTTAGTTGCTCGCCTCTCTCGGTCGCGCATGTCAGCTTGTGACGCGTGGCTGACCTTAACTCAGAGCGCGGCGATGTCCTCGTCCGAGAGATGACCCGACCAAGGGCATGCTGGCTGTCGAGGGGAGCCTTGAACCTCAACCGGACCTTGCCGGTCCCATCCGGACCACATCGGCTAGATCCGACAAAACCCCGAACTCACATCGAGCGCAATGTGAGACTTTGCCCAATTCTGGTAGTTTGACGCGGTACGAGGCGGCATTCTAAATCTCTCCATCGCAAATGGGGGGAATCCTGCAATGACCGGCGGAAGCATGGGCTCGCAACCTGCGCCGGCGAGTGACGCGTCAAGAAAGCCTATGAGCCCGTCGGAGCGGCTCGACGCAATTGACGTGCTGCGGGGCGTGGCCCTGTTCGGCGTGCTCGCGATGAACATCGTGACCATATTTCGGATCTCGATCTTCGCGCTGTTCTTACCGAACGTGGAGCGGGCGGGGCCGCTCGACCAGGTGGTGGCGGCTGTGCTGACGGTTATGGTCGAGTTGAAGGCGTTTTCGCTCCTCTCGCTGCTGTTCGGGGTTGGCCTTGCGATCCAATTCGAGCGGCTTGCCGGCAATGCACGGCGCATGATCTTGCTCGTGCGCAGGCTGCTGGTGTTGCTGGCTATTGGCCTGGTGCATCTCTATTTAATCTGGAACGGGGACATTCTCGTCGAATACGCGCTGGCGGGCTTCGTGGTGCTGCTCTTCCTCGGCGGCCCGCGGTGGCTTATGGCAGGTGCAGCCTTGCTGCTCCTGGGGCTCTACGTGACCATGCCGCTGTTATCGCCGATCGTGCCGCTGCCGGGTGCGGCCGAGATGGCCGCTCTTGCCGCGGAGGCGACGCGTGTGTACGGCACGGGCGGATTTTTCGATGTGCTCGCGTTTCGGATCCGCGAGGTGCCGGCTATTTTTCCGCTGCACGTCATGGTGTTTCCGCGCACTGTCGCGCTGTTCCTCATCGGCGCCCTTGCGTGGCGCAGCGGAGTTTTGCGTCGGGCTTCGGCGAACCGGCGCCTGCTGTTCGTCATCGCAACCTCCGCCATTCTTCTCGGCGGCGGATTGAGTCTCTCGGCAGCACGACAAGAGTTCTTCGATTGGCCGTCGCTCGGTCGCGCGCGCTTTCTGGTGGAAGAGCTGGGCGTTGTCGTAATGTCCCTGGGTTATGCCGCCGCAGTCATCGCCGCTGTGAACCTCCCGGGCGGGCGGAGAATGCTCGGCTGGGCCGCGCCGCTTGGCCGCATGGCGTTCACCAATTATCTGGCGCAATCTGTGATCTGCGGCTGGATCTTCTACGGCTATGGTCTAGGCCAATTTGGCCGCCTCGGCGTGACCGCGACACTGGCGATCGGCATTTTCGTGTGTCACGCAGGTGGTGTTCAGCGCTTGGTGGCTGCGCCGCTATCGGTTCGGTCCGGTCGAGTGGCTCTGGCGCTCGTGCATGTATGGGGTACCGCAGCCGATCCGGGCAACGGTCAATTCAGCCATCATGCGCGCGACTATAGCAGTTTGATGCGGGCCCCGATACCCAAGCTGCGTTCTGCTTCAAGTGGAAGCCGCCCAAGCGGGTACGGCTGATTTTGTGCCTTCAGCGACCTCCGGAGGTGTCAAAGCGAGCATGACGTAGTCGCCATGCAGTGATGAACTATATTGCTGCTCTGTAGAAGTGCTCACATGAACGTCCAAAACCGGACACCGTTTGCATGAAAGATCAATGGCGCAGCCTGTGGCTCGCTGCTTTCGACAGTCCGCAGTGCTGAAGCGGTGACTTGGTATCAGTCAAGTGTTTCGCTTCGCTGGCTTGTTTCTTGCTGAACGTCAGTAATTCGTTACGGCCGACGACACTCACACGGAAGGCTTTATGGGTGGTCCAACGGAAACGTTCTACAGCGTGATCAGACGCCAAGGTATGACGCGTCGTAGTTTTCACAAATTCTGCACTTTGACTGCCGCGAGCTTGGGACTTAGTCCGCTCGCCGCAAGCAGTATTGCCAACGCCTTGGAGACCAAACCACGTGTGCCCGTCATCTGGCTGCACGGGCTCGAATGTACCTGCTGCTCGGAAAGCTTTATCCGCTCGGCCCATCCCTTGATCAAGGACGCGCTGCTCTCGATGATTTCGCTCGACTATGACGATACGATCATGGCGGCGGCGGGACACCAGGCCGAAGCCATCCTGGAGGAAACTCGTGCCAAGTACAAAGGCAGGTATGTGCTCGCCGTCGAAGGCAATCCACCGCTGAACGAGGGGGGCATGTTCTGCATTGACGGCGGCAAGCCGTTCGTTGAAAAGCTCAGGTGCATGGCGGAAGAGGCCATGGCGATCATCGCTTGGGGCACGTGTGCGTCATGGGGATGCGTGCACGCGGCCAAGCCCAATCCGACTGGCGCGGCGTCGATCGATAAGGTGATCACCAACAAGCCGATCATTAAGGTGCCCGGGTGCCCGCCTATCGCAGAGGTCATGAGTGGCCTCGTGACTTTCATCACCACGTTCGGAAAGCTTCCGGAGCTCGATCGCCGAGGGCGTCCAAGTATGTTCTATTCCGAGCGCATTCACGACAAGTGCTATCGGCGTTCCCATTTCGACGCTGGCCAATTCGTCGAAGAGTGGGACGATAAGTACGCGCGCAAGGGCTATTGCCTGTACAAGATGGGCTGCAAAGGGCCAACCACCTACAATGCCTGTTCGGCCATTCGGTGGAACGGCGGCGTCTCATTTCCGATTCAATCCGGGCACGGCTGCTTCGGCTGTTCCGAAGACGGCTTCTGGGATAATGGGTCTTTTTACGACCGTCTCACAACCATCAAGCAGTTCGGCATCGAGGAGAACGCCGACCAGATCGGCATGGCCGCTGCTGGCGTAGTTGGGCTAACGGTCGCTGCCCATGCGGCGGTCACCGCAGTGAAGCGGTTGACCCACAAGTCGGATCGCGCAGCCCCCAAAGGTAAACTGAGTTGAGGAGGGAGCGACGTTGGCCGTCCAGACACCGAATGGGTTCAATCTCGATCGTTCAGGCAGGCGAATCGTCATCGACCCACTGACGCGGATCGAAGGCCACCTGCGTGTCGAAGCCAATCTCGATTCGGACAATGTGATCCGCAATGCGGTCTCAAGCGGGACGATGTGGCGTGGCATCGAAGTCATCCTGCGCGGACGCGATCCGCGCGACGCCTGGGCGTTCACCGAGCGGATTTGCGGGGTCTGCACCGGCACCCATGCGCTCACCTCCGTGCGCGCGGTTGAAAATGCACTAGGAATTGCGATTCCGGAGAATGCCAATTCGATCCGCAACATCATGCAGCTGTGTCTGCTCGTGCATGATCACCTCGTACATTTCTATCACCTGCACGCGTTGGATTGGGTTGACGTGGTCTCCGCGCTCAAGGCCGATCCCAAGTCCACCTCGGCGCTCGCGCAGTCTATCTCGCCCTGGCCGCTATCGTCCCCCGGCTACTTTAGGGATTTGCAGATCCGGCTCACCAAATTTTTCGGATCAGGGCAGCTCGGTCCGTTCAAGAATGGCTATTGGGGACATCCGGCCTACAAGCTGCCACCGGAAGCGAACTTGATGGCTGTAGCGCATTATCTGGAAGCGCTGGACTTCCAGAAGGAGATCGTCAAGATCCAAGCCATCTATGGTGGCAAGAACCCGCATCCGAACTGGCTGGTCGGCGGCGTGCCCTGCGCGATCAACATCGACGGAACTGGTGCGGTGGGTGCAATCAATATGGAGCGACTGAACATCGTCTCCTCGATCATCGACCGTTCGATCGAGTTTGTCGAGCAGGTCTACCTGCCCGACGTTGTCGCGATCTGCTCGTTCTATAAGGACTGGCTCCATGGCGGCGGACTTTCGAGCAAGAGCGTGATGTCCTATGGCGATATCCCCGAAAACGCAAATGACTCTTCCTGTTTCAAGCTGCCGCGCGGGGTCATTCTTGGTGGCAATCTCAAGGAGATCCTTCCGATCGACCATGGTGATCCCGAGCAGATCCAGGAATTCGTCGCGCATTCATGGTATAGATACCCCAGCGATCGTTGTGGACTGCATCCCTGGGACGGTATCACCGAGCCGTCTTTTGAACTTGGGCCAAAACTCAAAGGCAGCAAGACAGATATCAAGGAACTCGACGAAGGCGGCAAGTATTCCTGGATCAAAGCGCCGCGCTGGCGCGGCCAGGCCGTGGAAGTCGGGCCGTTGGCGCGATACATCATCGGTTATGCGCAAGGCAAAGCCGAGTTCAAGGAGCCGGCCGAGAGACTACTCAAGGGGCTCAATCTTCCCCTGACTGCGCTGTTCTCGACGCTTGGCCGTACTGCGGCGCGGGCGCTCGAATGCCAGTGGGCGGCGCATCAGATGCGCTATTTCCAGGATAAGTTGGTAATCCACATCAAGGCAGGCAATACGGCAACTGCCGACGTCAGCAAGTGGAAGCCGGAAAGCTGGCACAAGGAGGCTAAGGGTTACGGGTTCAGTGAGGCCCCACGCGGCGCGCTTGGGCATTGGATCAAGATCAAGGGCGCCAAGATCGACAATTATCAATGTGTCGTGCCGACGACGTGGAACGGATCTCCTCGCGATCACAAGGGCAATATTGGCGCTTTTGAAGCCGCCCTGATCGGTACCCCGATGGTCGATCCGCAGCGGCCCCTGGAGATCTTGCGCACGATCCATTCCTTTGATCCGTGCTTGGCTTGTTCGACCCACGTGATGAGTCCTGACGGCCAGGAAATGGCCTCAGTGAATGTTCGTTAACGACATGCTGGACAGAGCTCGGAAGCTAATTGCCGCCGTCGATGCGGAACCCACTGAACGCAGCATCGGCGCTGCCATTGCTTACGCGCCGGTGCGACTGTGGCATTGCGTTAATGCTGCGGCCATTCTGATGCTGAGTTTAAGCGGCTATGTCATTGGAACCGGGACACCGGCAATGTCGGGAGAGGCAAGCGGCAATTTCCTGTTCGGCTATATCCGCTTTGCTCATCTCTCGGCGGGATATGTGCTCAGTATCGGCTTTCTTCTGCGGATCTACTGGGCGTTAGTCGGAAACGCGTATGCCATGCAGATCTTTTGGGTGCCGCTCTGGCGCAAGTGCTTTTGGCGCGAAGTGTACCACGAGATTCGCCGGTATGCGTTCCTGACAGTTGAGCCCGGGAGGCGCGTCGGGCACAACCGTCTTGCTCAGCTCGCGATGTTCTTCATGTTTACGCAGACAATTACGTTCATGGTCGTCACAGGCTTTGCACTTTATGGGCAAGGTGCCGGCACTGACAGTTGGCAGTACACGCTATTCGGCTGGGTATTTTCAATTTGGCCGAACAGTCAGGACGTCCATACCTGGCATCATCTCGGCCTGTGGGTGATCGTGACGTTTGCGCTGGTCCACATCTACGCGGCCATCCGGGAAGACTAATGTCGCGCCGCAGCATCGCTTCTGTGATATCGGGTGAGTGTGGGTTTCGCGATTGACTGGAAAGCGGATGCAACCGGAAAACAAGAAAAGGATCCTGGTGCTCGGCATCGGCAATATCCTGTGGGCCGATGAGGGATTCGGCGTGCGGGCGGTCGAGGAGTTTCACCGGTACTACGTGATCGATGACAACGTAACGGTCCTCGATGGCGGCACACAGGGACTCTACCTCGTCAGTTTTCTGGAGCAGGCCGATCGCCTGATCGTGTTCGATGCCGTCGACTATGGATTGCTGCCCGGGCAGTTGAAGCTGGTGCGAGATGACGAAGTGCCAAAATTTACCGCCGTCAAGAAGGTGAGCCTACATCAGACCGGCTTTCAGGAGGTCTTGAGTGCGGCCGACCTGCTTGGCCGTCGCCCGCGAGAGCTCGCTCTCATCGGCTGTCAGCCGATGAACCTGGAGCATTGGGGCGGTCCGCTGACCACCCCGGTACGCCTCCAGATTGCGCCTGCGATTAAACTGGCTTGCAAACTCCTGGCGCAGTGGGGCTCGCCGGCAAAGCCGCGGACCGCGCCGCTGCCTGCATCAGAACGGCTGTTGGCAAACAATATCGACCGTGCAAACTATGAGATGGGGGCGCAGCCGATCTAGCGGCCCGCGACTGACCATGTGCCTTGGCCTGCCAATGACGATTGTCGAGACCGACGGCATCGTGGCGCTCTGCAAGTATGGCAATGAACAGCGGCGCGTCTCGGTCATGCTGCTCTCCGACGCCTCGGCCGGCGCCAAGGTGCTCGTTCATATCGATACCGCGGTGCGGCTTTTGGATGAAAATGAAGCAAGGCTGATCTCGGAAGCACTTGAAGGACTTGAGGCCACCCTCAACGGCCAGGACTGCGATCGCTTCTTTGCGGACTTGATCGGTCATGAGCCGCAATTGCCCGAGCACCTACGCTAGCAGTTCCGCTCGCCAGTTGCGCCGATCACGCTTGCTCACAAATCGAATTCCAGTCGCACGTAACCTCGGCATGGAAAATGTCAGGCGCTTCTGATTGGCACGCGCCTTGCTATTACCCTCCTAGCAGAACCGAACAGTATCAGAAAGGCGTGTGATGAAGTTGCAGCCGGCGCAGCATGGTCTGGCGCGGCCCGCTCCGTCCGACGCCGAGCGCGTCAGCGTCGATGCGCGCCTGGTCGCGCATGCTCCCGTGAAAGCGGCCGTGATGCCGCTGCCGGCGGCTGATCCCACATATTTGCTCCGCATCATCCAGGTCGCATTCTTACTTTCTGAGATGGTCAAGACGTTTCGGCGGCGCAGGCAAGGGGCAGTGCCTGCGCGCGCCGTAAGTGGCGAACTGGTTGAGTGGCTCGACCCGCGAGGCCCGTCGACGCCGATCCTCACCCGACGGCACGATACACTCCGCCTGATCGGTAGGAGACCGGTCCGTTTCGTCGCGATGGATCGCGTTTCGGTACCGAGGGTCCGGCCACACGCCGGCAGCGCTTGTGTCGGCAAGTGCATTGCCTCACGATGCAGCCAACGGAACATCGCATTATGAAAACAGCGATCCGCGTTGTATCCGACGTCGCCTACGGGGCGGCGAATGACCTTGCCACCGGCTCTGGAAGTCTCGATGTATTCTACAGCGGGTTAACGAGTGCGAGTGCGCTCGCCAAGCGCGCTTGGCGCGACGGCGACGAGCTTGCAAGGACCTATCCGAATGCCACCGCGCTATTATCAAATGCCGCCGCTGCCGTTGGCAGACAGAAGAGCGGCGCTCGGACACAACTGTACGGACTCGCGAATCTCAGCGATCCCGAGCGCAAGCTGATAGGCGAAGTGCTCGGAGCCGGTGAGGTCGCTGGGGTGGTTGCGCTGCCAGATGGCTCTTTGGCGCAAATCCGTGAGTCCGTGCTTGCAGGAATTTGGCGCGTGCGCATCGGAAGCGAGCCGGCGCGCGAATATCTTGAGGTCGGAGCGATCCCGCAGATTGTCCGGCGCGCCGCAACTGACCTGACGTCCGCCGACCTTGCGATCGGCCCCGCGCCCGACGGCGCGATGAACGTGCAACCGGTCCTCGCCGAAATACGCGAGCGGGCCCGCGTCTGGCGCTTTGGAATGCGCGCGCATATCATCAATCTCACCTTGCTGCCGATGAGCGTTATCGACCTGGCATTCCTGCAGCAAAGCCTGGGGA
The DNA here is from genome assembly GCF_015291725.1 of Bradyrhizobium sp. CCBAU 51765. Classification (GTDB taxonomy): domain Bacteria; phylum Pseudomonadota; class Alphaproteobacteria; order Rhizobiales; family Xanthobacteraceae; genus Bradyrhizobium; species Bradyrhizobium liaoningense. Next base: position 7,324,509 of record NZ_CP030038.1, on the reverse strand, counting down.
ATGGTCCGGTCCAACTCATCTTCCGCGGCTACAGCACATGCCGAGTGCAGGCGACCGGGATCAGGAACGTCTGGTCGGTCCAGTTCTTCAATTCTACGGACAATATCATCCTTGATACGTTGGAGGTCGGCGGCGTGCCGATGCTAGCGTTGGCCGCCGACGAGGATTTGCAGGACTCTGCCGAGCGCATGCAGGAAATTATTGAGGCGTACTTCACATGAAAAGCTTGGAGAAGGTTCGCCTTCTGGAGGGATCCCATAGACGGAGCGGGCGCGGCGACCGCCGGCATACCTCGCCCAGGATGTTGGTGGAGCGGTGCGCATGAGCCTCGCTGCCGGCAACAAAATCGATGTCACCGTATCGCTAGCTGCCGACATAGTCGCCGCGATCGAGATCCTTCCGCGAGTCAGGCCGCCGCTGGCACGGCTGTTCGCTGGCAAGCAAGTCTCGTCGCTGCTCAAGGTGCTGCCGCGGCTGTTCGCATTGTGTGCCGCTGCACAGCAAACTGCACTGCTGTCCGCGGTCGAGACGGCGCGGGACGAAGTGATCACTCGTACGACAAAACAGAGTCGTATTACGCTTATCGTTATCGAGCGCATCGCGGATTTGCTACGGGCCCTGTTTGTCGGACATCTTACGCAAAACATCGCCAGTGCGGCGGCAATTCGCTCCCTGATGCGGGCAATGTCAGCGCTTCTCGGCAGCGCACAGTCGCCCCGGCACTCCGCTCAATGCGAAGCAACAGCGCGGATTGTGGCTGCGCTGAACGCGCTCGGCATGACGAATGAGGGGGGCGCGGTGAGGTCCGGTAGCCCATTGGCGCTTCGCATTGCAGCGCTTGATGAGATCGACCTTAAGCGAATTCCGGCGGAGCACTCGTTCCTGTCCGTTGCTGACGACCTCAACATCGTTACGCGGCTGCTCGTGGATGGCGCGAGGTTTTGCTATTGTCCGGATCTTGACGGAAACGTGCCCGAGACGGGTCCGTGGGCGCGCCAAATGACGCGTGATCGACTCTCGCCCAGCCCTTCCGGTGCGGCCGAGCGGCTGAGGGCCAGAATTGCTGAAACGCTCCGGTTATGTGCCTGGCTCAAGGCCGGTGCTCAGATTGACTCGGCAGAGCACGGGATTATCGAAAGATACAAGTTAGGGCCGGGCCGTGCGGCGGCCGCGGTCGAATGCGCCAGGGGGCGTCTCTACCACGCGGTTGAGCTCGATCCTCAAGGCCGGATATCCCGCTTCGAATTCCTTGCGCCGACGGAGTGGAACTTCCACCCGTGCGGACCGCTTGTCCGCAGCCTGCAGGGAGCGGTGCTGACGGCTGGACGACGTCGGGATGCAGTCGATGCGGTGATCGCATCGCTGGATCCGTGCGTCGGGTTCACCCTCAATTTTCGCGAAGTTGGCGATGCATGAAATGGCGATTTGTCTCGGCATCATTCAAATCGTCGAGGAGGAGGTACGTCGGCGATCGTTCTCGCGGGTGCGGAGCGTCTGTCTAGAGATGGGAGCGCTGACCCATGCCGCGCCTGAAGCGCTCAGGTTCTGCTTTGCTGTCGTTGCAACGAGGACGGCCGCCGAGGGGGCAGTCCTTAATATCGTCGAACTGCCAGGCGTTGCCTGGTGCATGAGCTGTTCGAAGAGCGTCGAGATTGCGCGACGCGGTGAATGCTGTCCTTGCTGCGGCAGCTATCAGTTGCAGGTAACCGCGGGCGAACAGATGCGCGTGAAAGAGCTGGAGATCGATTGATGTGTACCGTTTGCGGCTGCACCGAAGGGACGCCGTCGACCAAACGCGCCAAGGCGCATGATGCGGAGCGCCATGAGGGATACGATGCCCATATGCAGGGCGATTGCGATCGCCATTGTGCCCGTCCGCATGACGACCAAGGGCGGCAGCGTTCGAACCATGCTGGTGATAGTCATAGTCGCAATCCTCGCTCCGCCCATCACCAGGCTCATGGTGGGCAGGCGCTTCTGAGTGGTGCCGGGCCGGCTGGCTTGAAGGTGGCGGGTATGAGCAGAGAGCGGGTCATTCAGATCGAGCGCGATATTCTTAGCAAGAATAATGGGATTGCGGCGCACAACCGCGCACTCTTTCTCGCCAATGACCTGCTTGTATTTAATCTTTTATCCAGTCCCGGTGCAGGTAAAACGACGCTACTCGTCCGCGCGGCGTCTGAGCTCAAGCGCAGCCGGCCGGTTGGAGTTATCGAGGGCGACCAGCACACCTCGAACGACGCCGAACGCATTCGGGCCGCCGGCGTGCCATCCATTCAAGTTAACACCGGCAAGGGTTGCCATCTCGACGCTGCGATGATTGGCGAGGCTTATCGCCAGTTGCCACTGCTCACGGGTGGTATTCTCTTCATCGAGAACGTCGGTAATCTGATTTGTCCCGCAGCCTTCGATCTTGGCGAGGCCTGCAAGATCGTGCTGCTATCCATTACCGAAGGTGAAGACAAACCGCTCAAATATCCTGATATGTTTGCAGCTTCTTCGCTCATGGTGATCAACAAGATTGATCTGGCCCCGCTGCTTGAGTTCGATTTCGGCAAGACGATCGGATACGCCAGACGAGTCAATCCAAACATCGAGGTGCTTTTAGTTTCGGCTCGTACGGGCGAGGGTCTTGGTGCGCTCTACGCCTGGATCGATAGACGGGCATGGCATCAAAGGCGCGCCGTAGAGGACATAAGGCGATGAGCGCCGCAACCACCTGCGACCGAACGCGACTGCGCGTGCGCGTGGCTGGGGCCGTGCAAGGGGTCGGCTTTCGTCCTTACGTCTATAGACTCGCCGTGCGCTACGGATTGGCTGGGTTTGTCATCAACGGCCCCGAGGGCGTTACGATCGAGGTCGAGGGCAACCGTGCGTCGGACTTTGTAGCAACGTTGCCGCTCGAGGCACCTCCATTGGCACGCATCGACCACATCTGCGTTCGGGAGACGGCGGCGCTCGAGGCGAAAGAATTTTCGATCGGCACGAGTGAAGCCGGCAAATTGTCAACTCAGATCGTCGCTGATGCTGCTGCCTGCCAGCAATGCCTCAGCGAGCTGTTCGATCCAGAAAGTCGGCATTACCTTTACCCCTTCGTCAGTTGCTGCCATTGCGGCCCACGGCACACCATCGCCGAACGGCTTCCGTACGACCGCCGCAACACCGTGATGCGGGCTTTTAGGCTATGCGCTGCCTGCGCGGCCGAATATGCCGATCCGGCGAGCCGCAGGTTCCATGCGGAGGCGATCGCGTGTCCGACATGCGGGCCTCGGCTCAGCCATGGGATCAGCGCCATTGCCGCGGCAATCGCGGGCGGACAAATCGTGGCGATCAAGGGGCTCGGAGGATACCAGCTTCTTTGCGACGCGCGTAACCAGGGTGCCGTGCAGCGTTTGCGCAGGAGAAAGCAGCGCCTTCAGAAGCCCTTCGCGGTTATGGTCGATTCCATAGAGCGGGTCAGCGACATCGCGGAGGCGAATGCGCCCGAGCTTGCGCTGCTCGAATCCGTAGCACGCCCCATCGTCCTTCTGTGTTCGCGCAACAATTTGGCGCCCGCCATAGCTCCTGGCTTATCGCGCGTGGGTGTCATGCTGCCTGTAGCGCCGCTGCATCACCTCATCCTTCATGCGCTTCGCTCGGCAGGGACATGTGCGCGGACCAGCCCGATCATCGTCGCCACCAGCGCCAACCTTTGCGGCGAACCGCTCCTGATCGACAACGCGCAGGCGCTGCAGCGGCTCAAGGGGATCTCCGACCTTATCGTGACCCATGATCGAGATATAGTGACACGTGCTGATGACTCCGTGGTCTCGGTGGTGGCTGGCCGGCCGCGATTCATTCGTCGTGCCCGTGGCTATGTTCCCGAACCGATCAGGCTTGCGAAGTCGGTGCCGTCCGTGCTCGCCGTCGGCGGCGCACTGAAATCGACCGTCACCATCACGCGGGACAACCAAGCGTTCGTCTCCCAGCATATTGGCGATCTGGATACGGCCGAAGGCATCCGCGCATTCGAGGAGACGATCCGACACCTTACATCGAGCCTCGATGTAGAGCCTGTCGCCATGGCCCATGATCTGCATCCTGATATGGCTTCTACCCGGTTTGCGGAAGCCAATGGCCGCGCGCTGGTCGCTGTCCAGCATCACCACGCACACGCTGCCGCAGTGATCGCCGAGCACGGTCATGCGGGACCTGCGCTTGCCCTGGTGCTGGATGGCCATGGCCTTGGCTCCGAGGGCGGTAACTGGGGTGGCGAGCTATTGTTGTGCGAAGGGGCGGGGTGCCAACGCATCGGGCACTTAGCGCCCCTGCAAATGCCCGGTGGAGATCGTGCAGCCCGCGAGCCGTGGCGGATGGCCAGCGCAGTATTACACGGACTCGGTCGGGGTAACGAAATCGGGCTGCGCTTTGCGGCACAACGGCAGGCTGGATGTATGTCGGCGTTGCTCGAACAGCCGGGCGGGGCCACCACGACCAGTGCGGGCCGATTGTTCGACGCCGCAGCGGCGCTGCTGGGGATTGCGAGTTTGCAGAGCTATGAGGGCGAAGCGGCGATGAAGCTCGAGGCGCTGGTGCGGCGGACTGCGATTCTCGAAGCCGGCTGGACGATCGATGGTGGCGTGCTGTCGCTTCGCCCGCTGTTTGCGCGGTTGATTGCAGATGACATTGACGCGGTGGGCGGAGCCGGCCTGTTTCATGGCACTTTCGCCGCCGCCTGCGTTGACTGGGTCGCGCGGTCTGCGCTGACAACTGGCGTTAACACGGTCGTTCTGAGCGGTGGCTGCTTCCTGAACGCGGCGCTGGCGGATGAAATCCCGCGCGGTTGCAGCGCTGCCGGCCTTATCCCGCTCGTGCCACGGCGGGTGCCGCCCAATGATGGCGGTTTGAGCCTTGGCCAGGCCTGGATTGCCGCTCTGCAAATAGCTCAACAGTCGTCCGCCAGGGGAGGATCAGCCTGACTATGTGTCTTTCGGTTCCGGCAAAGATTGCAAAAATTCTTCCCAACGACATGGCCATAGTGTCCATCGACGGCATCAGCCTAGAGATATCGATTGCTCTCGTCGACGAGCTCGAGGTCGGTGATTGCGTCCTTGTCCATGTGGGCTATGCGTTGGCCAAGATCGATCCGGTGGAAGCCGAGCGCACGCTGGAGCTGCTGCAGGAGCTAGGCAGCGCAGGGGAACGCCGATCATGAAATTTGCCGACGAATTTCGCAACAAGGCCATCGCTCAAGGAATTGCGCGTGCGATTGGCGGCGAGGTTAGTTCGCAAAGGGCCTATCGGTTCATGGAGTTCTGCGGCGGGCACACTCATGCGATCTCCCGTTATGGCCTGGAGGATCTGCTGCCCGCGAACGTCCGCATGATCCACGGGCCCGGTTGTCCGGTCTGCGTTCTGCCCGCCAGTCGAATTGATATGGCGATCCGGCTTGTCGACCGACCAGAGGTCACTCTGTGCGTGTACGGCGACCTGATGCGCGCGCCTGGGTCTCAAGGACAGTCCCTGTTGCGAGCTAAAGCGCTCGGCGCCGACATTCGGATGGTCTACTCGACGCTCGATGCTATCAGGCTCGCCGAACAGGCACCGAGCCGCGAGGTGGTCTTCTTTGCCATCGGATTTGAGACTACGACGCCGCCGACGGCGGTGATGATCCGAATTGCCGAGAAGAAGCGGCTGAAGGGCCTCAGCGTGTTCTGCAACCACGTGCTTACACCCTCTGCGATGCACAGCATTCTCGAGAACCCCAAAATCCGCGACACCGGCGGGGTTCCAATTGACGGCTTCATCGGGCCTGCACATGTCAGCACCATTATTGGTACGCAGCCTTACGAGCCCCTGGCAGAACAATTTGGCAAGCCGATCGTGATCGCGGGATTTGAGCCGCTCGATGTGTTGCAGGCTATCCTGATGCTGGTGCGGCAGGTGAACGAAGATCGCAACGAGGTGGAGAACCAGTACAGTCGCGTGGTGACGCGTGAAGGCAATCGGCGTGCCAAAGACGAGGTATCGCAGATATTCGAACTGCGTGCGCAGTTTGAATGGCGTGGGCTCGGACTCGTACCCAACAGCGGACTGAAGCTGAAACCGGCTTACGCGCAATTCGACGCTGAGACGCGTTTTGCGATCCACGACCTGCGTGTCGCAGACAATCCAGCCTGCGAGTGCTGCGCGATTCTGCGTGGCGCCAAGCGGCCAGTCGATTGTAAGCTGTTTGGAACCGTCTGCACGCCGGAAACTCCCATAGGGTCCTGCATGGTATCGTCGGAAGGCGCTTGCGCGGCGTATTGGACCTATGGCCGAGTTCGCGATGAACCGTTGAGGCGGACGTCATGAGCGTAAAGGGCTATCAGCGCAAGCTCGACCTCGAGAACGGACGCGTTGATCTTTCCCACGGATCCGGGGGCCGTGCCATGGCACAGCTGATCTCCGGCCTTTTTCACCAAGCCTTTGGTAATGAATGGCTCGCCCGCTGCAATGATCAGTCAGCGTTTGAGGTTGCGGCGGGCAGAATGGTGATGACGACCGACGGCTATGTGGTCTCGCCGCTGTTCTTTCCCGGCGGCAATATCGGGTCACTGGCTGTGCACGGCACCATCAATGACGTCGCGATGTCCGGCGCGCGTCCCCTCTATCTGTCGGCCAGTTTTATCATCGAGGAAGGCTTCCCGTTTTCTGATCTGAAGGTGATCGCGGATTCGATGGGCTCGGCAGCGCGCAGTGCCGGCGTTCACATCATTACCGGAGACACCAAGGTTGTTGAGCGCGGCAAGGCGGATGGTCTGTTCATCTCTACAACCGGGATCGGGATTGTGGCCGATGAGCTCGATCTCTCCGCCGACAAGGCAAGGGTGGGGGACCGTGTGCTGGTGTCCGGCAGCCTCGGCGATCATGGGGTGACGATCATGTCAAAACGTCAGAACCTCGCTTTTCAGACCGAGGTCGGCTCGGATTCCGCAGCCTTGCATAATCTCGTGGCGGTCATGGTTGCCGCCGGCGGTAGCGGCATCCGGGTGATGCGCGACCCCACGCGGGGTGGGCTTGCCGCGACCCTCAATGAGATTGCGCATCAATCCGAGCTCGGGTTCCGTCTGCACGAAGCATCCATTCCGGTGAAGCCGGCGGTTGCGGCTACCTGCGAACTCCTTGGACTGGATCCCATCCATGTCGCCAATGAAGGCAAGCTCGTTGCCATCGTCGCACCTGATTTGGCTGACGCCGTGCTTGCAGCCATGAAGGCACACCCGCTCGGGTCCGATGCAGCTGATATTGGCGAAGCGGTGGCTGACAATCGGAAATTTGTCCAGATGGCGACCGGTTTCGGCGGTCGACGAATCGTCGACTGGTTGTGGGGCGAACAATTGCCTCGGATCTGTTGACACGCTGCGCATCGTCCAGCTTTTGGAAACCAAGTTTATGATCAATGGTCGTGAGCCATCACCCATCAGCTCTGGAAACCATCCCTTCTATGGGCAATCTGCCCACCGGCAGACTGCGAGTTTGCTCTTTGGGCGTGCTGAATATCCCTTGTTAGTTTTTCCAGGAGCCGAGAACGCAATTCGAAACGATTCATGGCCATCGCGCAGTTTCGACGGTTGCGCAGCGCATGGTCACACGATCCGCTCGGCACCCGTGGGTTTGAAATCCTGCGAACCTTGTCAAATATCGTTGAATTTCTGCGCCATTTTGACGGCTGCGTCGCAGCATCGCCGCTCGCTTCCGATTAGAAAGGCGCTTCAGGCAGGAGTTTTCAAATGAAGGTCGGAGTCCCCAAGGAAATCAAGGTGCACGAATATCGCGTGGGCCTTACCCCGGGAGCTGTCCGCGAATACGTGGCAGCGGGCCACCGCGTGATGATCGAGACCAATGCCGGCGCTGGCATTGGTGCAACCGATGACGATTATCGCATTGTTGGGGGAACGATTCTAACTTCGGCAGCTGAGGTATTCGCATCGAGCGAGATGATCGTAAAGGTTAAGGAACCTCAGCCGTCCGAGTGGTGTCAGCTGCGGGAAAATCAGATCCTGTTCACTTATCTGCATCTGGCCCCCGACCCGGAGCAGGCTAAGGGCCTCCTGAAATCTGGATGCACTGCGATCGCCTACGAGACCGTAACTGATCCGCATGGTGGTCTTCCGCTGCTGGCGCCGATGAGCGAGGTCGCGGGTAGGCTTGCGATCGAAGCGGCGGGCAGCGCCCTGAAGCGGAGTGCAGGCGGACGAGGGCTGTTGATCGGTGGAGTGCCTGGTGTTCAGCCTGCCCGAATCGTGGTGATCGGAGGTGGCGTCGTTGGTACGCACGCGGCACGCATGGCGGTTGGTCTGGGCGCAGAGGTCACCATCATCGACCGTTCGATACTCCGGCTCCGCGAGTTGGACGAGCTATTCGAAGGACGCGCTCGCACTAGGTTTTCGACTATCGACTCTGTGGAGGAAGAGGTATTTGCGGCGGATGTGGTGATTGGTGCGGTGCTCGTTCCAGGTGCGAGCGCGCCGAAGCTGGTCCGCCGGAGCATGCTGAGCTCGATGCGCAAGAGGGCGGTGCTGGTGGACGTCGCTATCGATCAGGGCGGCTGCTTTGAGACATCGCACCCAACCACTCACGCTGATCCTACTTACGAAGTGGATGGCATCATTCATTATTGCGTGGCCAATATGCCCGGGGCCGTGCCGCTGACCTCGAGCCAGGCACTGAACAACGCGACGCTGCCGTTTGGTTTGGCTCTGGCCAACAAGGGCTTTACCGCCGTGCTCGAAAATCCGCATTTGCGCGCAGGTCTCAACGTCCATCGGGGCCGGCTAACTTACGAAGCGGCGGCCGAAAGCCTCGGGCTGCCCTTCTCACCGATCGAACAGGCTGCGGCCTGATCCCAGAGGCCCTTATGGGCATTTCCTCCCTGACTTAGGCCACCCTCCTCCGGGGTGGCTTCTTTTTTTCGGCTCCATCGATCTGCTACCGGCGCCGGCATGCATTTCGAACGTGGAGCGAAGCGAAGGATCGCCAGACGAGCCCCTCGCTTTAGTCCCCGCACGATGCGAGACAATGTACATTCGCCCATATAGCGCATATGAATGCCGGCTTTGCCAGGTAATCCGAGCCAATTGAAAATGCGCCCGTGAGGGCCCGCGATCACCGGCGCGACTTTGTCTGGCTTGATCGCCGCCAATCTGACTGACTGTGGAGACGCCAACCGGGCCGGTGATGACTGCCGCGGGTTATTTACCGTGGTGCTGTCGCCGGCGCCGCCACTGTACCGGTGAGTGGAACCATCAAGAGGCGGCTCGGGGGCGACCCGACACACCGGCGGAGAACTTTTTGAAGTCGCGCGGCGCATCCATCATCGCCGCGGCGCGGCGGCCTTAGCAAGGATTGCAGATCGTTCCCTGGGTTTGGCGAACGCGGTTCACCTGATCGCTGACTGCCGTGAGATGGACCATGCGCAAACCACGGCATCCAGCACAAGCTACTGTCATGCGCTGTGGGATTTGCGACACCGTGTCGAGGCCGCGACTTGCGTTATCAAAAATAGCTCAGGCAAAATCGGGTTAAACTGTTTGGCACAAGACTTGAAAGCAAGAAACTGTCCGCAACTTTCGCTCATGGAATCGCAGTGATGGCCTACAAGATAATCGCATCCCAGTGCACCGTGTGCGGTGCATGTGAGTTCGAATGTCCCAATGCCGCGATCAGCCTGAAGAACGATATATATGTGATCAATCCGACCCAGTGTACCCAATGTGAGGGGCACTTTGACGCGCCGCAATGCGCGGTCGTTTGCCCGGTGCCAGATACCTGTGTGCCGGCATAGGTGGAGTAGTCGATGAGGGGAGCTCCTGCGCGAAACATGATGAAGACGCTATCGACAGCGGCCGTCCGTCGGATTCGTCTTCTGTTTCTCTCGCTCGCTGGCCCCGAGTTGCCGGCGACTTGCGCGATCCGCTTGGATCGATTGCGGCGGAGTCCCTGCCGGCGGGAGTTGTCGTTGCCCCGGTGGAGCGGGCAATGGTAGCTTTACAAGAGACAGTCGAGCGCGTGAAGCGCATCGGCGACCAGTACCGATATGGGTTTGAGACCCTGATCGACTCCGAGAAGGCCCCCAAGGGGCTGTCGGAAGAGATCGTAAAATTCATCTCGCAGAAGAAGAATGAGCCCGCCTGGATGCTCCAGTGGCGGCTGAAGGCCTATCGGCGCTGGCTGACCATGACCGAGCCGACCTGGGCGCGCGTCGAGTATCCCAAGATCGACTTCCAGGACATCTACTATTACGCGGCGCCGAAGCCGAAGAAGACGGTGACCTCGCTGGACGAGATCGATCCGGAGATCCTGAAGACCTACGAGAAGCTCGGCATCCCCTTGCGGGAAGTCGCCATGCTCGAAGGCGTCGAGCCCAAGGTGGGCGAGGAAGATCCCGCCCGCCGCAAGATCGCGGTCGACGCGGTCTTCGATTCGGTCTCGGTTGCGACCACCTTCAAGGCGGAGCTGAAGAAGGCCGGCGTGATCTTCATGCCGATCTCGGAGGCGATCCGCGAGCATCCCGAGCTGGTGCAGAAATATCTGGGATCGGTGGTTCCGACCTCGGACAATTTCTACGCAACGCTGAACTCGGCGGTGTTCTCCGACGGCTCGTTCGTCTACGTGCCGCCGGGCGTGCGCTGCCCGATGGAGCTGTCGACCTATTTCCGCATCAACGAGCGCAACACCGGCCAGTTCGAGCGCACGCTGATCATCGCCGACAAGGGCTCCTACGTCTCCTATCTCGAGGGCTGCACTGCGCCGCAGCGCGACGAGAATCAGCTGCACGCGGCCGTGGTCGAGCTCGTGGCGGTCGATGACGCCGAGATCAAATATTCGACGGTGCAGAACTGGTATCCCGGCAATTCGGAAGGCAAGGGCGGCATCTACAACTTCGTCACCAAGCGTGGCGACTGCCGCGGTGATCGTTCCAAGATCTCCTGGACCCAGGTCGAAACCGGCTCGGCGATCACCTGGAAGTACCCGAGCTGCATCCTGCGTGGCGACAATTCGAGCGGCGAGTTCTACTCGATCGCGATCTCGAACGGCTTCCAGCAGGTCGATTCGGGCACCAAGATGATCCATCTCGGCAAGAACACGTCGAGCCGCATCATCTCCAAGGGCATCGCGGCGGGCAAGTCGCAGAACACCTATCGCGGTCTCGTCACCGCGCATCGGAAAGCGACCGGCGCGCGCAACTTCACCGCCTGCGATTCGCTGCTGATCGGCGACAAATGCGGCGCGCACACGGTGCCGTACATCGAGGCCAAGAACTCGTCGGCAACGTTCGAGCACGAAGCAACGACCTCGAAGATCTCCGAGGACGTGCTGTTCTACTGCATCCAGCGCGGCCTTTCGCAGGAAGAGGCCGTCGGCCTCGTCGTCAACGGCTTCGTCAAGAAAGTTCTGCAAAAGCTGCCGATGGAATTCGCAGTGGAAGCGCAGAAGCTAATCTCGATCTCGCTCGACGGATCTGTCGGATAACCCAACCTCCCGCGAGCCGCCCCGAATGCGGCTCGCCAGATGACATTTCAGGGATCAGATTAGAATGGCGCTACTCGAAATCCGAGATTTGCATGTTGGTGTCGAACACCGCGAAGTTATTTGCGGCCTCGATCTTAACGTCCATGCGGGTGAGGTGCACGCGATCATGGGACCGAACGGCTCCGGCAAATCGACCCTGTCGCACGTCATTGCCGGCAAACCCGGCTACGAAGTCATCGACGGCCAGATCCTGTTCAAGGGCGAGGACCTTCTCGAGATGGACCCGGACGAACGCGCCGCCGCGGGCGTGTTCCTGGCATTCCAGTATCCGGTCGAGATCGCTGGCGTGACCACCATGAACTTCCTGCGGGCGGCACTGAACGCCCAGCGAAAGGCGCGGGACCAGCAGGAATTCTCCACCCCCGAATTTCTGAAAAGAGTCCGCAAGGTGGCCGGTTCACTCAACATTCGCCAGGACATGCTCAAGCGTGGCGTTAATGTCGGATTCTCCGGCGGCGAGAAGAAGCGCAACGAAATTTTGCAGATGGCATTGTTGGAGCCGAGTCTGTGCATCCTTGACGAGATCGATTCCGGCCTCGACATCGACGCGCTGCGTATCGTCGCCAATGGCATCAACGGCTTGCGTTCGCCCGAACGAGCGATGATCGTGATCACGCACTATCGGCGGCTTCTCGACCATGTCGTGCCGGACGTTGTGCACGTGATGTCTAAAGGGCGGATCGTGAAGAGCGGCGACAAGGAACTCGCGCTGGAGCTCGAAGCCTGTGGCTACGGCCAATTCGAAGACGCGGCCTGACGGCTCTAGGGGCTCCGATGAAGCAGGTTTTGCCCAAAGCCGACCCCCAACGCACAAGTGGCAATGTTTTCGCTGCGGCGCGTGGACGGCTGCCTGGTGCAGGCCTTGTTCCTCAAATCCGGGCGAGCGCATTTGAGGTCTACGAGCGTACCGGCCTTCCGCATCGGGGCATGGAGGACTGGAAATACACCGATCTGCGCGCCCTGATCGGCGAGGTGCTGCCACTCGCTCCGCGACCGGATGCGGAGGCACTAGTGCGCGCAAAGGTGTCGGCCCAGCATGTGTCTGCCGATCAGGCGGTCAAACTGGTTTTGGTGGATGGTATATTCGTGCCGGAGCTATCCGATCTCGGCAAGCTGGAAAATGGACTTGTTGTGCGGTCGCTGCGAGAGGTTCTGGAGCATTCGGTCCCTGGCGACATGGCAGGTCTGGTGCTGTCGACGACGAGCGATTCCGCTATCTCGCTCAACGCCGCAATGGCAACAGATGGCCTGGTGATTACGATCTCCGACGGCAACGCGGTGAAGCGTCCAATTCAAATCGTGCACGTCGCAACCGGCGTGTCGGTGTCCACCTTTACACGCTCGTATCTACAGCTTGGTAAAGGCGCGCATGCGGCCATCGTGGAAAGTTTCGTCTCGGCTGAACGCGCGAGCGGCTATCAAGCCAACGATGCGATAATCGCCCTAGTCGGTAACGAGGCGAGCCTTTCGTATATCCACGTCGCAGCCGCGGCCTCTGACGCCGTGAATATCTCGTCGGCGATCATCGCAGTCGGCGCCAGGGCTAAGCTCGACCTCTTCAGCATGACCTGCAGCGGCTCCATCAGCCGCTATCAGGGATTCATCTCGCTGGCTGGCGAGGGAACCGATGTCTCGGCGAATGGAGTTAATCTCATCAGGGGCGAGCTTCACGCCGACACAACTATGGTGGTCGACCATGCCGTGCCACATTGCACCAGTCGGGAGAAGTTCCGCGCGGTCGTCGACGATCGAGGCCGCTCGGTATTTCAGGGCCGAATTGTCGTTCGTCCTGCCGCCCGGAAGACGGACGCCACCCTGACGACGCGAGCGTTGCTCTTATCCGACGAGGCTGAGGCCGACAGTAAGCCGGAACTTGAAATCTTGGCTGACGACGTGACCTGCGGCCACGGAGCGACATCGGGTGCGCTGGACAACAGTCTCGTATTCTATCTGCGCGCTCGAGGGCTACCCGAGAAGGATGCGAAGTCGTTGCTGATTAAGGCGTTCCTTGGCGAGTCGATTGAGGAGATCACTTCCGAGAATCTGCGCGATTTTGTGACAGCTCAAGCTGAACACTGGCTGCAGGCGGGGCGATGAGCGCACATCCCGCGGTGAGCAATGGCAGTTACGACGTCAACCGTATACGTACGGACTTTCCCGCGCTCGCCATGACGGTGTACGGCAGGCCGCTTGTTTACCTCGATAACGCTGCATCCTCGCAAAAGCCAAACGCGGTGCTTGACCGTATGATGCGGGTGTACTCCAGCGAATACGCCAACGTTCATCGCGGCTTGCACTACCTCGCAAACGCGGCGACCGAGGCGTATGAAGGCGCCCGTACCAAGGTGGCGCGGTTTGTGAACGCGCGTACAAACGAAGAGATCATCTTCACTCGGAGCGCCACGGAGGCAATCAATCTGGTCGCCCAGACTTTTGGCCGTGAACGCATTAAGTCGGGTGATGAGATCGTGCTCTCCATTATGGAACACCATTCGAACATTGTGCCGTGGCACCTTCTCAGGGAACGACTCGGTGCAGTGATCAAATGGGCGCCAGTGGATGATGACGGAAACTTCTTGCTCGATGAGTTTGAGCGACTGCTGACCCCACGCACCAAGATGGTTGCAATCACACAAATGTCGAACGTGCTCGGCACGGTATTGCCGGTGAAAGACGTGGTGAGGATCGCGCATGCTCGTGATATCCCGGTGCTGGTTGACGGCTCGCAAGCTTGCGTCCATCTGAGCGCCGACGTTTGCGACATTGATTGCGATTTCTACGTCATGACAGGCCACAAACTCTATGGTCCGACCGGGATCGGTGTTCTTTACGGCAAGTCTGAGCATCTGGCATCGATGCCGCCCTTCAACGGCGGCGGGGAGATGATCCGCGAGGTCTCGCGTTCCGGCGTCATTTATGGTGATCCGCCACACCGGTTCGAAGCAGGTACGCCGCCGATCGTCGAAGCCATCGGTTTAGGGGCAGCTATCGATTACATCAATTCAATAGGCAAGGTGCAAATCCGCAGGCACGAGAGCGTACTGCTCGCTTACGCGCAGGAGAGGCTGGCGGGGATCAATTTCATGCGCATGATCGGGACCGCGGCACACAAGGGACCGATCGTTTCCTTTGATATGAAGGGGGCGCATGCGCATGATATTGCCACCGTCATCGACCGCGCCGGCGTGGCGGTGCGGGCGGGGACCCATTGTGCGATGCCGCTGCTCAAGCGCTTCGGCGTGCTGGCAACGTGCCGCGCGTCCCTCGGACTTTACAATACACGTCAGGAGATCGATGTGCTCGTGCGTGCGCTTATCAAGGCGCGGCAGCTGTTCTCGTGATTCGGCGAGCCTGCGATCTCCAGGTGGGCAGCTCGCATAGAGGCCTGGAGGATGAGGTCATGCACCTCATCGCAAAATAGCAGGTAAGCACCTGTAGGTCGCAACAAGCATACATAGGATTGATGGGCCTGTGTCGGCCAGCCGCTCTTGCGGCCGGTCTTCCAGTGCGGCGCCTTCGGCGAGGTCGATCGCAGAGTACTGCGATCGCGAACACGCTCGAGAATTGGGCTGGCAATTTCACGCATAGCCAGCCCTTGTTCAATTTCGAACAGGGCCAAGCCAAGAGTTCTCTGCCCCAAGCGTAATGTCGGGTTCGCAACACCAGCCACCGTAACCGCACGAGGCGCGCTAAGCGATTTTGATTGCTAAGTTTTTGGTGCTTATGATGCGCTGGCATGCTGGTTGCAAAAGTCTTGCCCAAGAGGCCGCCCTCGCAACAGCTAACTTTTGAAGGACATCAGATGAGTCTCGCCACGACCCAGAGCATCGCAGAAATCAGGGCTCGCAATAAAGAGCTCATCGAGGAGGTGCTGAAGGTCTATCCGGAGAAAACCGCGAAACGGCGTGCCAAGCACCTCAACGTTCACCAAGCCGGCAAGTCAGATTGCGGGGTGAAGTCCAACATCAAATCCATACCTGGCGTGATGACAATCAGAGGCTGCGCCTATGCAGGGTCAAAGGGAGTGGTCTGGGGACCGATCAAGGACATGGTCCATATCAGCCATGGCCCGGTAGGCTGCGGTCAATATTCGTGGGGCTCCCGACGAAATTATTACGTTGGCACGACGGGGATCGATAGCTTCGTGACCCTGCAGTTCACCTCCGACTTCCAGGAAAAGGATATCGTATTCGGTGGCGACAAAAAGCTGGTCAAAATTCTTGACGAAATCCAGGAGCTGTTTCCGCTCAACAACGGCATCACGATCCAATCGGAATGCCCGATCGGATTGATCGGTGACGACATCGAGGCCGTGTCGAGAGCGAAGTCCAAGGAATACGGCGGCAAGACCATCGTGCCGGTCCGTTGTGAGGGCTTTCGGGGTGTGTCGCAATCACTAGGCCATCACATCGCCAACGATGCGGTGCGCGATTGGATTTTCGACCAGCTCGAGTCCGATGGCAAACCAAAGTTTGAGCAGACGCCGTACGATGTTGCGATCATCGGAGACTACAATATCGGCGGGGACGCCTGGTCATCGCGAATTCTGCTAGAGGAGATGGGCCTGCGGGTGATAGCGCAGTGGTCCGGCGACGGTTCACTAGCTGAGCTCGAGGCAACGCCGAAGGCAAAGCTCAACATTCTGCATTGCTACCGTTCTATGAACTACATCTCGCGCCACATGGAAGAGAAGTTCGGTATCCCCTGGTGCGAGTACAACTTCTTCGGACCTTCAAAGATCGCAGAGTCGCTGCGCAAGATTGCTGGCTATTTCGACGACAAGATCAAGGAAGGCGCCGAGCGGGTGATTGAAAAGTACCAACCGCTGGTGAACGCTGTGATCGCAAAATATCGCCCGCGCCTGGAGAGCAAGACGGTGATGCTGTACGTCGGAGGGCTCCGTCCGCGTCATGTGATCGGCGCATACGAGGACCTCGGGATGGAAGTCATTGGTACCGGATACGAGTTCGGTCACAACGACGACTATCAGCGCACAGCTCAGCACTACGTAAAGGACAGCACGCTCATCTACGATGACGTTAATGGCTATGAGTTCGAGCGCTTCGTAGAAAAGCTCCAGCCTGACCTCGTCGGCTCGGGCATCAAGGAAAAATACGTTTTTCAAAAGATGGGTGTGCCGTTCCGGCAGATGCACTCCTGGGACTATTCGGGCCCATATCACGGCTATGATGGCTTTGCCATCTTTGCCCGCGACATGGACATGGCCATCAACTCGCCCGTCTGGAAGAAAACGAAGGCCCCCTGGAAGGAAGCTTCGAGGGCCAAGCTCCTGGCTGCAGAATAAACCAACTCATCTCGGTCTGCGCGAAGGCCGGGGCGACACCAATCTCGATTGTGAAGGATTTCAACAATGGCGCAGAGTGCCGAACACGTGCTCGATCATCTCGAACTGTTCCGAGGTCCAGAATACCAGGAGATGCTGGCCAAGAAGAAGATATTCGAGAATCCGCGCGATCCCGCCGAGGTCGAACGCATCAAGGAATGGACGAAGACGGCCGAATATCGCGAAAAGAACTTTGCGCGGGAGGCGCTAGCGGTAAATCCGGCCAAGGCATGCCAGCCGCTTGGCGCCGTATTCGCCTCTGTTGGCTTTGAGGGCACGCTGCCCTTCGTCCACGGCTCGCAAGGCTGCGTTGCCTACTACCGCAGCCATCTGTCGCGGCACTTTAAGGAGCCTTCTTCCTGCGTCTCCTCGTCGATGACGGAAGACGCTGCCGTATTCGGCGGTCTGAACAACATGATCGACGGGCTCGCGAACAGCTACAACATGTACAAACCCAAGATGATTGCGGTCTCGACCACCTGCATGGCCGAGGTGATCGGCGATGACCTCAATGCCTTCATCAAAACGTCGAAAGAAAAAGGCTCGGTCCCGGCGGACTTCGACGTGCCATTCGCCCATACGCCGGCGTTCGTCGGGAGCCACGTCACCGGTTATGACAATGCGCTCAAGGGCATTCTGGAGCATTTTTGGGACGGTAAGGCCGGAACAGCGCCGAAGCTGGCGCGCAAGCAGAACGGGGCGATCAACATCATTGGCGGGTTCGATGGCTATACTGTCGGGAACCTTCGCGAAATCAAGCGCATCTTGGCGTTGATGGGCATCCAGCACACGATTCTCGCTGATAATTCTGAAGTCTTCGATACTCCGACAGACGGCGAATTCCGGATGTATGACGGAGGCACGACGCTGGAAGATGCGGCCAACGCGGTTCACGCCAAGGCGACAATCTCCATGCAGCAGTGGTGCACCGAAAAAACGCTGCCATTCGTTGCTGAGCATGGGCAGGACATCGTATCCTTCAACTACCCGGTGGGCTTATCCGCAACGGATGACTTTATCGTGGCGCTGTCACGCATCAGCGGCAAGGAGATTCCCGAGCAGCTTGCGCGAGAACGTGGCCGCTTGGTCGACGCCATCGCTGACTCCAGCGCGCATATCCATGGCAAGAAGTTCGCGATCTATGGCGATCCGGATCTTTGCTATGGGCTGGCTGCGTTTCTGCTCGAACTCGGCGCCGAACCGACCCATGTGCTGTCCACGAACGGCAGCAAGGCATGGCACGAAAAAATGCAGATGCTGCTTGCAAGCTCGCCATTCGGGCAGGGCTGCCAAGCCTATCCGGGCCGGGACCTCTGGCACATGCGCTCACTCCTGTTCACCGAGCCAGTCGATTTTCTGATTGGCAACACCTATGGCAAGTATCTGGAGCGCGATACTGGAACGCCACTGATCCGCATCGGCTTTCCGGTTTTTGATCGGCATCACCATCACCGGTCCCCCCTATGGGGCTATCAGGGCGGCCTGAATGTACTCGTGAAGATCCTGGACAAGGTCTTCGATGAAATGGACAAGAAGACGAACGTTCTTGGCAAAACTGACTACAGCTTTGACATCATTCGTTGATGAGCGACCGTGTCGCGTGCCATCGCAATAACTGCGATGGCACAAGCACATGACCGTTGACCATGCAATTAGTTTGCGCTGAGAGGAAAAAAGGATGAGATCACTAGCGGCCACGGTCCAGAATATTTTTGACGAGCCGGGCTGCGCCAAGAACGGCAGTAAGTCGGAGGCTGAACGCAAGAACGGCTGCACCAAGCAACTGCAGCCGGGTAGCGCTGCGGGCGGCTGTGCTTTCGATGGCGCCAAGGTTGCGCTACAGCCGTTCACCGATGTCGCTCACTTGGTGCATGGTCCGATCGCGTGCGAAGGGAATTCCTGGGACAATCGCGGCGCGGCGTCGTCAGGCTCGAATCTGTGGCGCACCTCGTTCACAACCGATTTGAGCGAAACCGATATTGTATTCGGAGGCGAGAAGCGGCTCTGCAAAGCGATCAAGGAGATCATCGACAAGTGCGACCCGCCCGCGATCTTCGTCTATCAAACCTGCATCCCGGCGATGATTGGCGACGATATCAACGCAGTCTGTAAGGCCGCATCTCAAAGGTTCGCAAAGCCGGTGATCCCGATCAATTCCCCGGGCTTCGTCGGCTCGAAGAACCTCGGTAACAAGCTCGCCGGCGAGGCGTTGCTCGACTATGTGATCGGGACGCAAGAGCCAGACTACACCACCCCGTACGATATCAACCTGATCGGAGAATACAACCTTTCGGGAGAGCTCTGGCAAGTGAAGCCACTGCTAGACGAACTTGGAATACGGATTCTCTCCTGCATCTCCGGCGATGGCAAGTATCGCGAAGTCGCTTCAGCCCATCGCGCGCGGGCGGCGATGTTGGTGTGCTCAAAGTCCATGATCAACGTCGCACGCAAGATGGAGCAACGCTACGGGATTCCGTTCTTCGAGGGGGCGTTCTACGGTATTCAAGATTCGAGCGTATCGCTGCGTCAGCTTGCCCGCTTATTGGTTGAGCGCGGTGCGCCTGCAGATCTGCTCGGGCGCACTGAATCGGTGATCGCGCGCGAGGAAGCGTGGGCCCGGGCTGCGATAGGGCCGTACAAGCCACGATTCGAAGGCAAGAAGGCTTTATTGATTACCGGCGGCGTCAAGTCATGGTCGATCGTTGCGGCACTCCAGGAATCTGGGCTTGAGTTAGTCGGAACCAGCGTCAAGAAATCAACCGGGAAAGACAAGGAGCGCATCAAGGAGCTCATGGGGCAGGACGCCCACATGATTGAGGACATGACGCCGCGCGAGATGTTTAAGATGTTAAAGGACGCAAAAGCGGACATCATGCTATCGGGCGGCAAGTCGCAGTTCGTCGCGCTGAAAGCGGCGATGCCATGGCTCGATATCAATCAGGAGCGTTGCCACGCCTATATGGGCTATGTCGGAATGGTCAAGCTGGTGGAGGAGATCGATAAGTCACTCTCGAGTCCGATGTGGGAGCAGCTACGTCGACCGGCCCCATGGGATGTATTGGCCAAGGCGATGGAGCAGATGCAATCGCCCGTGGCCGCGATCGCCTGCGATCCGGCGCTCGCCGAAACCGCGCGCCGCGCGAGGAAGATCTGCGTGTGTAACGCGGTCGATTTGGGCACGATTGAGGATGCAATCTACGCGCACGGCCTGAGGAGCGTCGCAGCGGTGAGAGAGCATACCAATGCGGCCGGTGGCTGCTGCCAGAGACGCATCGAAGGTATCTTGGTGTCCGAGCCATCTGCCATGCGACAGGCCGCAGAATAGGGAGGCGTCATGGCCATCGTCACGGCGCCGACGAAAGCCTGCGCTGTCAACCCGCTGAAGATGAGTCAGCCGATCGGCGGCGCATTCGCCTTCATGGGGCTGCGCGGGGCGATGCCGCTTCTGCACGGCTCCCAGGGATGCACATCCTTCGGGCTCACGCTCTTCGTCCGGCATTTCAAAGAGGCAGTACCGCTGCAGACCACGGCGATGAGCGAGGTCGCGACCGTACTCGGCGGTTATGAGAATCTCGAGCAGGCGATACTGAACATCTACAACCGTACCAAGCCAAAGGTCATCGGTATCTGCTCGACCGGTGTCACCGAGACCAATGGCGACGATGTGGATGCCTACCTCAAGCTAATCCGCAACAAGCACCCGCCACTCGCAAAGTTGCCAATGGTGTATGTCTCGACGCCTGATTTCAAGGGCGCGTTTCAGGACGGGTGGGAGAAGGCTGTGGCACGCATTGTGGAGGTGCTGGTGGAAGGGCCCAGCGCCAATGGCCTGAGGGACCCATTGAAAGTGAATGTTCTGCCAGGATGTCACCTGACGCCCGGCGACATTGATGAACTCCGCGCCATAGTGGAGGATTTCGGCTTGTGCCCGTCCTTCCTCCCTGACCTGGCCGGATCGCTCGATGGGCATATCCCCGATGAGTATACGCCAACGACCACCGGCGGCATCGGCGTCGACGAAATTGCGAGCATGGGGCGCGCCGGATGGACGATTGCAATCGGGGCGCAGATGCAGCGTGCGGCAGAGGTCATGCAGGTCAAAACCGGCGTGCCTTTTCGTGTCTTCGAGCGGCTGTGTGGTCTCTGTCCGAGCGACGAATTCATGACCTTCCTGAGCGAGATCAGCGGCCGCCCCATACCCTTGAAATATCGGCGCCAGCGCGGTCAGCTCGCCGATGCAATGCTGGACGCACATTTCCATATTGGCGGTCGCAAAGTTGCTATCGGCGCCGAGCCAGATCTTCTGTTCGATCTGTCCGGCATGCTGCACGACATGGGCGCGCAGGTGACAGCGGTCGTGACGACCACTCAGTCGGAGGTGATCGAGCGGATCAAGACCAACGAGGTACTCATTGGCGATCTCGAGGATCTGGAAGGGCTTGCCAAAACACACCATTGCGACCTCTTGATCACGCATTCGCATGGCAGGCAAGCGGCGGCTCGGCTGAAATTGCCTTTCTATCGCACGGGTTTTCCGATGTTCGATCGACTTGGTGCGGGACACCAACTATCCGTGGGCTATCGTGGTACCCGCAATCTGATCTTTGAAATCGCCAACCTCGTGATCGCGCACCGCGAGGAAAACGATCGGCCTACGCCCGATAAGTGGCGGACTGCGTCCCGGCTGCCACTTTGCTCGGGCTATCGCAGCTCCACCGGCGCGGCTGCGGGGTCGATTGGATGAAGGTCGCGTTTGCCACTCAGGACCTGAAACGAGTCGACGCCCATTTTGGTTGGGCAAAGAATATCGCAATCTACGATGTCACGCCTGGAGGGCACGTGCTTCTCAAAGCGATCGAGTTTGAGGGCGATCTAAAGGAAGACGGCAACGACGACAAGTTGGCGCCGAAGATCGAGGCGATCAAGGATTGCGCAATCCTTTACGTCGCCGCCATTGGTGGTGCCGGGGCTGCGCGAGTGGTGGCCAACAAGATCCATCCTATCAAGGTGGACAAGCCAGAAAGCATTCTGGTGTTGCTCGAAAAACTCGAGCGCGTACTGAAGGGCACGCCACCTCCCTGGCTACGCAAGGCCATGGCAAAGGACCGAGGGCGTACGTTCGAGTTCGACGAATGAGGTGATATGACCGCAAAAATAGAGCAACAGGGCAGCGCCGTCGACGCGCCGTTTCTCAAGGAGTTGATCAAGATTTGGCGTGCTCAGGATACCAACGGAGCCTGGGAGGCGAAGAGTGATCTTGACCTGCTCGAACCCTATATCCTGGATAAGCAGAAAAGGCGCGCATTGCCGATTATCGGTGATCCCGATTCCGATACACTGTGGCGGCTTAAGCTGTTCTTCGATGCGGTCGCGCTCTCGATCGAGAAGGAGACCGGCGGGATGATCCAGCCGATTCTGGATCTGCATCATGAAGGATTCGGCCGCATGGTGCTCATCTCAGGTCGGCTGATCGCCGTGAACAAGCAGCTGCGCGACGTCCATCGCTTCGGATTTGATAATTTCGTAAAGCTCGCGCAGGAGGGCGACAAGTACGTCAGCGACGGAATCGACTTGATTCGGAAATTTCCGGACGTGGCAAACTATTGGGGATACTCATGAGCGATCGTGAAACATTGAAGGCGGAACTAAGGAAGGTGTCGGCGAAGGCGATACAGGCGAAGATGGATCTGCACGACCTTTCCGAAGAATTACCCATCAACTGGACCTCGATCATGCTGGTGGCGCAGAAGGCGTACGATGCCTATGCCGAACTTGAGCGGAAGGGCCTCGACTTGAAGGCGCTTGAAAAAACTTAAAGGGGCAACGCATGTCGTTTCAAACACGAGACGGACGCGATTGGACGCCACAATACCTGATCTCGATCGATGCCAAGAAGTGCATCGGCTGTGGTCGCTGTTTCAAAGTTTGCGGCCGTGATGTCATGACGTTGAAAGGAATCAGCGAGGATGGCGAATTTGTCAACCTCGATGACAACGACGATGAGATCGAAAAGAAGGTCATGGTTCTGAATGATCAAGGCGCCTGCATTGGCTGCGGTGCATGCGCCAGGGTTTGCCCGGCCAACTGCCAGACTCACACATCAGCTATACCTGAAGCGGCGTGAGTGAACACACTCGTCCTGTCGCGGCAGGCGAGATATAGGTGAGGAAAGGTGCAATTTTGATCAGGTGAACTCATGGTGAGAACCGCGCAAGGATCTCGATTGGGTGGGGCCAGCTATGTTATGCCGATACAACAGCCGCTGCTCACAAACCACTCCTCTTCAAGGTCTGCTTATTCGTGGAAGGCGAGTCGCGCCTCCCGCAGCGCTAGCCTGGTACCCATCTGCTGATAGGGAATCTGCGAGTCATCATCATTAGACGTCGGTCTCTGTGACGGATCGGCAGCCGGCGATCTTACGTGCGATTCTACCCACAGATCGCGGCTTGTCGCAGCGACATTTGTAACTCACGCGCAGAGGTAGTCACGCCGAAGCGCAGGGTATTTTTGTCGGGTTGTGGTCAGCTAGGAATCCTATCCTAGCAACAGAGCTTGCACGGCACGAGCTCAGTTGCGTGCAACTTTGCCGATAGGAGAGCGCTCTCATGTATGGCAGAAGCGTTGGCTCATCCAGCCAGTTTACAACCGGTAACCAAACTGACGATTCGTCAGAAGCGGGACATAGTCCCCGGTTTGCGGAAACAGTTGCAGGAATGGAGCGAGGTGGGTCATCATCCGAACCAGCGGCGTCATACTCTCTCGCTTCCGAACCGCCCATTAGAGAGATCGACCGAGACTCCTTTTTGCGCGGAGTTGAGAGAGTCTTGCGCAATGATATCAGGCACATCGCCGAGAATCCAGGAGAGTACTCGGACTTCGTCTCCCAAAAGGCTGAGCGCGCAGCAACGGTTGCTGGAAGTTACGCCAACACGTACGACGATCCAAATAGTACAGCACGATTTTACAGCTACCGGTTGAGCGACGAAATTGTCGGGCTTCTAAGAGTAGGAGGCCCGGCTCGGATTAAAGGAGACCATTTTCAGCAGCAGTTTGGGCGCAACGATATCACGTCCGTCGTAGATCTTAGGGTGACTCATCCGCTTGTCGAGAACGCTGGCGATATCTTGCTAGAACATCAACTGCGAGAGGACGGGGACCAGCCACTGATCTTGTCGCGGCCGGCCCTAGCAGGCATGGAACCTCGTCTAGCGGATATGGGTTTTGTTCCCGTAGGTCGTAACCACTGGGTGCTTGATCCTCACCAGCGCCCCGATGTGTGGGCGAAGAACGAGAACGATGAGTGGCAGCGGGTAGGCAAGCCTACGAAGTATCTTTCCAAAGATGGGGGCAGTGATCTCGGTCCTCAGAGAAGCTACGAAACGGACTCATCGGACGATGACCCTTCATTTTACTTGGAGCGCGCTCTTAGGGAGATGCACATGGAGTAAATCCGCTGCAATAGCAGCAGCGGGCCTGAAATGACGGACATTTAACCGTTCTGTCCCGGGCTCAACGGCCTTGCTTCAAAGGGGGCGCACGCTCGCTGCGTCGTCCCCGTTGGCTGAAACGGTCGTTCAGCCTTTCTCCGAAGGCGCTTACGAAACTGCGGTGGGATGCGATCCGAGGGGCGTAACGGGGCTGCCTACGGAGTGACCATCAACGAGCAGCAACGATCAGCCACCGCAGGTAGCTATCCGGCAAATGGTGCAGAGGGCCTGGACCCGAAAGCTGCAGCTGCGCGGCCGCCATGGACACGGCAGCAAGTCCAAAATTGTCGAACTCATTGGTCTGGACTACGCGGGTAATTGGGTGAGCCAGCAATGGCTGGCTTGCGCGTTGGATTACCACAGACACTATCAGCCCGGCACTTGTACGGTTCTTGCAGGTTGCTTGCACAGCGACAATGAAAAGCGTCTTGCAATGAATGGGCGATAAATGAAGCCAAATCCCGTCTACGCGATCTGCAGCTTTAACGACATTCCGAGCCGCCAAGCTATGGGATTCCATCTTATGGCCGTGGATGATCGCGGAAATCACCGGCCGTGGTCCATCGTTGTGGTGCGCTGGGGCAAAAAGGTGCTTGGCTACACCAATAAATGCCCGCACAACGGCGTCAATTTGGACTGGGTGCGAAACGAATTCCTCGATCCATACGGTATCAGGCTGATGTGTGGCAAGCATGGTTCGACCTTCGAACTTGGCACCGGCCGGTGCGTCGAAGGTCCATGTCAAGGTAGGGCGCTCACCCCGATCGCCTTGGCAGTTCTGGATGGTGATATCTGCGTCGCTGGTGTTCATCTTGTCGAAGAGGATGCATCGGCCAACAACTGAAGATCACGCTCAGACCGGACGGTTCTCGTTGCGGTTTTTCACAGGCTCCATCCTCTTTAGCCCGTCGTCGTACGAGATCTCCTCACAGGACAGGTCGAGATCCCTTGCGGCATCGAGAAGGTAATCAAGCTTGCCGCCCGGATCGAGCTTCTTGATGTCGTCCTTGTTGAGCCCAACCAGGTCCATCATCTCCTTCCAGACCGTGGATTCATCGCACGGTAGGACGTGAAAGCTAATATCACCGATCTTCACTCGGTACTTCGCCAGTAAATCAATGTTGTTGCAGAACATGAAGTAGCGGCCGGTTGGGCTTAAGGCGCCGTCAAGGACGGTTGCGACGTCAGCAAGATAGGCGAAGGAATGCAGGTAGCCGGCCAGCACCGGAATAGTGCGTTCGCCGTCCTGCGCGATCGTCAACACCTGCTCAATCGAATAGTCTGGCGGTCGTTTCTCGTCCGCGACCTGATTCTGGAATTGTAGTGCCACGTCGCCGCGGAAGCCGAACCGGCCTGCCTTCGTAGTCCCGCCTTTGAGTACAGCATTGAGCAGGCGGCCCTCCTTCTCAAGTCTGCCGAGTGCGGTGTTCTCGATTGCAGTCATTAAATTCTTCCTCGATCTAAACTCTTCACCGACTCCTTGGCCGGTGCTAGATGCGATGCAAATTGCTTGCCGTCCCATGCGTAGCGGCCTTCGCCGTAACTTAAAAGAAAACGCGTCAGTGCCTGCCATCGGCTCACGGAGCCTTGTCGGAAACCCGACACCGGTTTCCAACACCACAGTCGCGATTCAAAGAAGTGAGCATCATCAAACGTCTGCGCGCTGGCACGTGACTTGCCCCTAGCAGCTAGATCCAAGATGATGAGGGAAAGCCGTGATCAACCTGACGCACAGCGCAGTGAACGCAATCAAGAGCGCGATTTCATCGTCGACGCACCCGACCGGCGGTCTGCGCGTCATGATCGAACCGGGCGGCTGCAATGGATTCAAATACAAGATGGGTCTGGTCGAAGAACCGAATCCTGACGACGCCGTGATCGAATGCGATGGGCTGAAGGTGTTCGTCGATAACAAGAGCCGTGAGCATCTGATCGGGACGACCATCGATTTCGTAATGGCACTGGAGGGTTCTGGCTTTACGTTTCACAACCCGAACGCCACCGCGAACTGCTCGTGCGGAAAATCGTTTGGCTGATGAAACAGATCGTTCAGCTGATAAGGAGGACATCGAAGCATGCCGGCCCAACCGGAACAACTGAGGCAATCGTCGCCCATTGCGACAGGCCGAGAGCGCCGCATTCGCGGCGCTATCGAAGAGATCCGACCCAATCTGAGACGCGATGATTGCGACTGTCACCTGATCGGGATCAATCGCAGTAGGGTCATGGTCAGGCTGTCCGCTGCCCGCACGTTGTGTAAGCTTTCGAGCGTGACGCTGAAAGGTATTCAGGCGCGGCTTGTCGATAAACGCGACGAATTGGGTCGCCTGATCCCCGTCGTGGCTGCAGGCGAGGTGGCGGATTGAGCGAAAATCCAATGCTGATTTACCTCGATAACAATGCAACGACTCGGACCGATCCATCCGTCGTGCAAGCCATGTTGCCGTTTTTCACCGAGAAGTTCGGAAATGCATCGTCCACGCATGCGTTTGGCAGCGAGGTCGCAGTTGCTGTGAGGCAGGCCCGGCGTAGCTTGCGTATCATGCTAGGGAACGCATGCGATCATGAGATCGTTTTTACCTCGGGAGGGACCGAGGCTAATAATGCCGCGATCCTCTCTGCGCTTGCGACACACGAAGACCGCGACGAGATTGTCACCACGGCAGTAGAGCACTCCGCCATTCTTGCGCTAACCGAGCAATTGGAGACAAGAGGAGTCAAGACGCACATCGTGCCCGTAGATTCCCGCGGCCGGCTCGACATCGAGGCGTTTCGCGGCGCACTCGGGCCACGCACAGCGATTGCCTCCGTTATGTGGGCCAACAACGAGACCGGAACGATGTTTCCCGTGGAGTTTCTGGCCGGGTTGGCCCGGGAGGCCGGCGCGCTGTTTCACACTGATGCGGTCCAGGCCATCGGTAAGGTGTGCGTGAACCTGAGGGACAGTGCGATCGACATGCTGTCGCTATCCGGGCACAAACTGCACGGCCCCAAGGGGACCGGCGCGCTATATCTGCGCAGAGGAACAAAATTCCGGCCGCTGATCTGCGGCGGATCACAGGAACGAGGGCGCCGAGGCGGGACTGAGAATATTCCCGGCATTGTCGGCCTGGGAAAAGCCGCCGAGCTTGCGGCGGAGCGGCTTGAACCCGAACGCGTTCGCATTGGCGCTTTGCGCGACCGTCTTGAACAGGGAATCTTGAAGAGTGGCGAGTGCGTTGTGCTCGGCGACACCGGCAATCGGTTAGCGAACACGACCAATATTGCCTTCGACAATCTCGAAGGCGAAGCCATCGCCCACCATCTCGATCGGGCAGGCATCGCTGTGTCGCTCGGATCCGCCTGCAACTCCGGCTCCATTCAGCCATCGCATGTTCTGCGTGCCATGCAGGTGCCGCACTGGCGGATGCACGGCGTCGTGCGCTTTTCCCTGTCGCGTGAAACCTCTGTCGCGGAGGTCGATGAGGTCGTGTGCGCAGTGTCCGACATCGTGGCTCGCCTGCGCGCCACCTCCCCCGTCGCAGTCAGGGAGTAGACCTCGTGAAAATCATGATCCGCCGGTCTCCGGACGCGGGCCTGTCGATCTACGTGCCAAAAAAGGATCTCGAAGAGCCAATCGTTGAATCGGAGTACGAGACGCTATGGGGCGGCTGGATCAAAGTAGCTAATGGCTGGGTGCTTGATCTGCCTGAGATGCCGAGCGGCACACCGTTACCGATCACAATTAACGCTAAAAAACGGGGCGGGAAGGGGGACGATCCGTGAAGGCGCCCCCACTGATCGACTTTGTCGATGGTGCCGATGCAAAGGCGAGCTCGTGGACATCGCTGCCGGGTTGAGGGCCGCGCGCGCCATTCCCTATCTCGGTCCTGGCCTCGCCGAATCGTGCAGATCCGATATGCCGACCACGCCAGAGGCGTTGGCCAGCTTCTTCGCGAGCGAGGTTACGCCGCCGCGGCGGGCTAGCGACAATGCGTGGGCGCAGCATCTCGAGATCAGCAAACACCGTCCGCCATGACGGCATTGATGACGCAGGCCTTCGCTCGGCCAGTCGAGCCGACGCGTTTGCACCATCATCTTGCGTCCCTGTCCCTGCCCGTCGTAGTCGACCCGTGGTATGATGCCGCTATGCGGACGTGCTGGGTGAGTGCGATGGATAGGGCGAAGTGCAGGGTATCACCCGCATCGCCATTGACGAGAATTGCTGGTATCGCTTTTACGATTCATTTGGCCAAGAGGTCGTCAGTGCTGTGGCCGGCAGCTCGGCGACGGTGTTGTACAAGCCGCATGGCAGCGTGCAGCCGGCCAACAACTTCCTTATTTCCGACGCACACATGTCGAGGCGTTGACCGAAATCGACATTCAGACACCAATTCCGGACATCATCAAGGAAAGGCGCACACCGGACAGACCTTTTTCTTCATCGGCTGTCGCTTCAACGATCAGCCCTTGCGTAGGTATGCCCGGCAGATCATCAAGCGCTCGGCCGACACCCACTATGCGATCGTGGATCCCGGACGCGCTCTCTCGCAACGAGCTTCTCGAGCAAGGCCTTACACCGCTTGCGACCGGGCTCCCTTGCGCGGTTGAGATACTGATCACGCATTAGCGTCCTTGTGAAGCCCGAATCCCCCAGCTCGTGTCGAGTTATTTGCGAGAGCCGCAACGCGAGAAGATCCGTTCAGATGGAGCTGGGTTCCGGTGAGCTCAGCGCGAGAATGAATGCGCAAACCAGGAAGCGCTGCGTGAGAATGACGACGTATCTGTCGCACTGACAACAAGCGCATCATTGCATGTTCTTACATGAGTCAGCGCCCATCGTTTCCGCCAATTCGTGGGCGTATGGCTGCAATTTCATCGTCTCCGCCATGGCATGCAAGTTGCTACCCAGCTTCTTGAGGCTGGCTCACGGATGGTCTTGGGGGCCGATAGTGCCTGAAGGGAAAAATGAAAATGAACGCGGTCGTGGGACGCGGAAAATATGTCAAAGCTGCAGTGGATGGCGGCAAGATGAAGTCCGCCGCCGAGCATAAGGGCTGCCGCGCTTCCGCCAACACCGGGCAGGCGAGCTGCGGCTCGCAGGCAGGGCAAGGCGATCTGCCGATCGAAATCTGGGAAAAGGTCAAGAACCATCCCTGCTACAGCGAAGAAGCGCATCATCATTACGCTCGCATGCATGTCGCGGTCGCGCCTGCCTGCAACATCCAGTGCAATTACTGCAATCGAAAATACGACTGCACCAATGAATCGCGTCCAGGTGTGGTAAGCGAGAAGCTCACGCCCGAGCAGGCGGTAAGAAAAGTGCTCGCGGTCGCGACCGCCATTCCGCAGATGACGGTCCTTGGCATCGCTGGTCCCGGCGACCCCCTGGCCAATCCGGCAAAGACGTTCAAGACCTTCGAGCTGGTCGCCAAGGCGGCTCCAGACATCAAGCTTTGTTTGTCAACCAACGGACTGGCTCTGCCGGACCATATTGATACCATCGCTAGGTCCAAAGTTGACCACGTCACCATCACTATCAACACGATCGATCCCGAAATCGGCGCCAAGATCTATCCGTGGATCTTCTTCAACCACAAGCGCTACACCGGCATCGACGCGGCAAGAATACTTACCGATCGCCAGCTGCAAGGCCTCGAGATGCTTAGCGAACGAGGTATCCTGTGCAAGGTCAACTCGGTGATGATCCCGAACATCAACGACCGCCACTTGGTCGAGGTCAACAAGGCGGTGAAGTCGCGCGGTGCCTTCCTTCACAATATCATGCCACTGATCTCCGCGCCCGAGCACGGCACCGTATTTGGCCTCAACGGTCAGCGCGGACCGACTGCGTGGGAATTGAAGGCGCTGCAAGATGCTTGTGAAGGGGAGATAAAAATGATGCGGCATTGCCGCCAGTGCCGCGCCGATGCGGTCGGTCTACTCGGGGAGGATCGCAGCGCAGAGTTCACCACCGATCAGGTCATGAAAATGGACGTCCAATATGACTTAGACATGCGCAAGGAATATCAGAGCAGGGTAGACCGTGAGCGTGCCGCCAAAGTCGCGGCCGGCCAAAAGGAGCTTGCCGAATGTGCCGGAGAGAGGAGCGCGATCACTCTTCTAGTGGCCGTCGCAACCAAGGGCTCGGGGTTGATCAACGAGCACTTTGGGCATGCAAAGGAATTCCAGGTTTACGAACTTTCTACATCCGGCGCCAAATTCGTCGGCTACCGCCGCGTGGACGTTTACTGCCAGGGTGGTTATGGCGAGGAGAACAGGCTTTCCGCCATCATGGGGGGCATCCATGACTGCCATGCGGTCTTCGTGTCCAAGATCGGCGGCTGCCCGAAAAGCAAACTGATCGAGGCGGGGATCGAGCCCGTCGATCAATACGCCCATGAGTTCATTGAGAAGTCGGCGATCGCCTGGTTCAAATCCTATCTGGACAAGGTGAAACGCGGGGAGATCCAGCACGTGCAGCGCGGCGGCGCCGCGATCCGGCAAGGATCTGGGATCTTTGCAGCGTAAAGGGGGAATATGTGCCGTTCAAGATTGTCGCCTCGCAGTGTACGAGCTGCTCAGCCTGTGAACCCTTATGCCCGAACGATGCCATCTCGGAGAAGGGGGGGAGCTTCGTCATTGAAGCAGCGAAATGCACTGAATGTGTTGGCCATTTCGACGAGCCGCAATGTGTCGCCGCCTGTCCGGTCGACAACACCTGCGTGGTTGACACATCCTTGCCTCGCTACCAGGCGCCAGCTTAAAGCGTGAGGCCCATGAGTGGCATGCCAATAGCTGGTTCAGAAAGCGTCATTAGCTACGTGCTGCGCGTTGGCGGCGGCGCAGGCGCCGACGTTCGGTCCTCCATCACGGACGAGGACTGCGCTGGATTGCCGTGCGTTCGTGCTGTAGCTGGTCGGCAGCACGGCCTTGGCGGGCATTTCATTCCGCGCGGTGGTGCAAAGGCGGTTCGCGCTGCCGAGAGCGGCGTTCTCGCCAGGGCTGCCATCGTCGATGTAACTAGCGATGCCGCGCGATCATGAAATGATGCAGGATCTTGCCTGCGGTAGGCGCGGCGGCTCCCCGCATCTCCAAAGGAGCGAAGCATGAGGAGCGATACATGAACAGCATCGTTCGGGACAGCGACGTCGTCGAGCTCACCGAGCCGCCTGCCTTCAGCTTTGGCGAAAAGGTGCGAGCCAATCGCACCATCCGCAATGATGGCACCTATCGCGGCAAGGAGATTGGCGACGTTCTCGTCAAGAAGGGAGAGGTGGGTTACGTCGTATCGATCGGCACGTTTCTGCAGCAATTCTACATCTACGGCGTCGAATATCTGGAAGGCGGCTACCGGGTTGGCATGAAGCGCAGGGAACTGGAGCCGGTGGACACCTGCGCGGAGGTCGATGATCTGCCGTTGCCGGAGGAGTCATGACGCAGCGCGGCTTTCCAAAATATTGGCGTGGCGAGCGGGCCAAGACCGCAGTCGACCTCGTTAACGACCACTCATTTCCCGATACAGAGCCCGAGGGAGTCTTGCTCGCCGCCGGAGCGAGCGGAGAGATCATCAACGTCGCGATCAATACCGAAGCGAACGTGCCGATCTACGCTGTCGAGTTTGGTAAGCAGCTGCTCATCGGCTGTCTAAGGAAGAAATCACAGTGCTTTGAATGGAGGCGTTCGCCATGAATGCTGCGCTGATGAGAAAGATAAAAGCCGGGCTGGTGCCCCACCCCAACGAGCTCGATCGAAAACGGATCGAGCGCGGCTTGAGCTCACGCAGGCGCTATCTCTACGTCTCGCCGAACGTGACGCCGGTGAGGGGCGGCTACCTCGTCGAGAGCCCATGTTGCTCGCGCAACGTCAACAAGGATGGCGCTCTCATCGATGTCGCGCTGATTCTTTATGATACCGTGTGCGGGGTCTGGAAGCTGTTTCGCAAGAACCACGCGCGAGGAATCTGGGAATTTTACAGCCTTTGCCATCGGTTGACTTCTGCAATCGACGAATTGAACGCGGATCCGGAGCGTCTGTTTTGGCAATGAAGACCCGCCTTTTAGGAGTCAAAGAGGAGCCACGATGGCGCTCACCGCGGAGGAAGTGATCGAAATTGAGCGGCTGCTTGCAGCCGAGGGCGCCGAGATGGGTCCGTTTGTCGAGCTGCGCCGCCGCTTTCCGCAACTTGCTTGGGTGCGCTGTGATGCGTCGGATGTGGCGGATCAGCCGTTTCGGCAGTTTCCGCGTTTCGACCTTCATCTGATCGATGGATCGGACCACTGCGTGCAGATTACGGCCGATCCGACGCGGGCCACCGGCATCGTATTGGCCAAAAGGAATGTTGAGCGGTGAGCACTGCACTAGCAGAGTATCGGCTTGATGGCGCGCTCACTGTGGAGGAGAATACATCATTCATTCCACTGTCCGATCCTGATATCACCTTCGCCGAGCTCTCTGCCGTTGAAACGCTGCTGTGTTCGCCGCAAATCTCCAACGGGCGGACTACTGAGGCGTTTGAGCACGCTTTCGCCGCCTATCTTGGTCGCAAATATGCTGTTGCGGTCTCGAGTGGTACCATAGGGCTCCTCCTTACGCTGAGGGCGCTCGGCATTGGCCCCGGGCACGAGGTTATCGCCTCTCCCTACTCCTTTCGTGAGACCGTGCATGCCATCAGTCTCGCAGGCGCACGAGCGGTATTTGCAGATATCGACTATTGGTCGGGAGCATTAGTCCCAGCGAAGGCCGAAGAGCGCATCACGGCCAACACGCGGGCGATTGTCGCCGGCAATCCCAACGGTCATCCAGCGCCGTGGTCGGAGCTGCGCGCGGTCGCGCAGCGCCATCAGCTGCTGCTTTTGGAGGATTCCACCGAGGCGATCGGATCGAGCTACAAGGGTGAGCTCGTCGGCCGCTTTGGCGACACCGCGGTGTTCGACTTTGCTCAGCCGGTGGCCCTGACCTGTGGCGAAGGCGCAATGGTGGTGACCGAGGATATCGACATCGCGCTCGGCTTGCGTCGCCATCGCGCCCATCGCGTGGACGAGCGCTCTTCCGTTGTCGTCGGTAGCACGGCACCTTATCAGGCTGGCATGAGCGATCTCACGGCTGCCTTGGGCCTAGCGCAGCTCAAACGTCTCGATGAAATCCTGGAGCGCCGTCGGTTCGTCGAGCAGCTCTATAACGCGCATATGCAATCATTTGAGGGCATCAAGCCGCCTTATGTTGGCCCTGATGTAACCGAGGTGAACTGGTTGCTTTATCTCGTTCATCTGGGGACGCGCTTCACGCGATCGGGGCGCGACGCCATTATCGAAGATCTGCGCGGCGCGCAGATTGAATCCGCCGCCTATAGCCAACCGCTGCACTTGCAACGCCACTACTTTGACTTTGGCTATCGGCGTTGCGATTTCCTGGTTGCGGAAAAAATAGCAGATCGCGCTCTTGCGCTTCCGTTTCACACCCATCTCACGAACAAGCAGATCGAGTTTATCGTCGAGACCATGAATGATGCGTCGATAAACGTGGGAGCGGGTGCCGCGATTTACTAAGATGATTGTCATCCACGACACGGAAGAACGAGGGTTGAAGTTGCGATGAGCGTGGTAGGTCTCATCGCAAGAGATGAGCAACGGACCGAGGATCGTTTTTGTGGCAGCGTTGTCGGATACATCGTGCCCCACATGCCGGAAGCGTGCCGCATGCCGCTGGAGGTATGCACTCGACTTAAGACCGCAAGAGAAATGCTCCTAGCGAGCGCGAAGAAGACCTGCTCGATAGCAGAGAAGGCGGCGCGTCCAAGGCGCGGCTTGAGAGCCTACGCGTCAAGGTGCCCAAAGCCAAGCACATCAAAGTCGAGAGTCTCCGCTCAGGATCTTTAGAGTTACCAAAACGGGGGATCGGTATGAACTCGCAACAAGTCATCATCCACGTCCGCTTCGCTCCGAACGGAAGGGTGATCCAAATCAGCGAGCGTCCGGCGAAGCTCACGCCGAACCAGTGGTTTGACGTCCTCAACACCCGTGCCAGCTCCGCCTATCGAGCGCTCGCTCGTGGTCGTGGGATTTTTCAACTGAGCCGAACTGCGATCGAAGCCTTCAAGCAGGAAACTGCGAGGCCGGGATGAGCGAACCTATAATCGCTAACCTGGTGAGCGGTCAGATCGAGGTTTTTGTCGTCTGTCCGGCCGATGCCATCGAGCGGAGTGGGGCCATGAGCTTTAGCCTGTCGCGGATTGACGATAGGGGCGAGAGCCGGCCGTTTCCGATTATTGTGGTGCGCACCTCCGGCAATGACTATTTTGGTTACGTGAATCGTTGTCCGCATGAGAGCGTCTGGCTGAACATCGGCTCCGGTACGTTTTTCTCGGCGGACCGCTCCTTTCTTAGATGCGGCCGGCACGGAGCGAGATTCGAGATCGACACTGGGATGTGCATCGGCGGCCCCTGTGACGGACAATCGCTTGAGCTGGTGGCGCTCGCCGTGATCGAAGGTGACGTCTGCCTGTGCGGCGTCAAGCTGCTGGAGGACGATCGGTTTGCCGACCCCTTCGGAACCAGCGACGAGACCATGGATATTACGATCCATCCGGCCTAACGGGCCTATCGCTTTGTTGTGCTCAAGCTGCCTGAGGCGCTTTGCCCTCGAATGAGGCCATTGTACTCGTGAGCGTTGGTAGACGCGAGTCACAGCTTTCGATTGGGTGAGACAAAACGGCCACCTCGTCGGATTGCGAACTTGCACTCCGCGACCTCCGCAGCACCAACAAGCTGCTCTTGC
The DNA here is from genome assembly GCF_015291725.1 of Bradyrhizobium sp. CCBAU 51765. Taxonomy (GTDB): domain Bacteria; phylum Pseudomonadota; class Alphaproteobacteria; order Rhizobiales; family Xanthobacteraceae; genus Bradyrhizobium; species Bradyrhizobium liaoningense. Next base: position 7,289,370 of record NZ_CP030038.1, on the reverse strand, counting down.
GCTGGCTCGTCAAATTGAGGCCGGCAGGCGGGACCCGCTTCCTATCGCTGTCGATATGTTTGAGGGGAAATGCCCTCGGCGGCTGGAAGTTCGCCGAGGGCATCGTCTGGGCTTGGAGAATGGCGGGACCCAGACTGACAGGATCGTTTGGGGGATGAGGAACGACGATCCTGTGTCAGAAGGCCGGCCGGTGCAGCTGGCGTTGTTGCCTGCGCTGCAACTGCCATGCCAAACCGCGGTTCGTGCGACGCTCTTAGCGATTGGCGACACCATCGGCGGTTAGGACTGGTTAGGAGCAAATGCATTCATGTGCACGTGCATGTTGTTCCGCATTCTCCACTGCAAGCGCATCTTGACCGGCCGTATGAAAGCGTGATCCCAATGTGTTGCGGTTTAGCGGTGCTGCCGATCGGAATTGCGACCGGCCTGGTCTGCAGCCTCAAAGGTGACTCGGTGATCATCCCTGCCTCGTTGGGCTCTCGCGGCAGCTCTATAGATGGGCAGCGGCGCGACGCAGCGTCAAGCTTCAGGGCGAAAAAGATGCTGTGGGCTCGCGCCAGTCAATGCGGCCAGCCGATCACCCATGGCAGAACACGGCGCTCGATTCTCCGCACGATTTTCGAGCTCCTCGCTAGGCGGCTTGACGGTCATGAAGATCGCTGCTCATTCCAAGATTTGATAGCGCAGAGCTGGAAAAATAACCGAGCTTCTCGGTTTTTCTGCGTACAAATTGCAGAACGGTGAAGCGGGAGGTCAAACGCAGTGCGAGGTTTGTCGTGTCCGAGACAGTAGCGAACGACCTTGTCGCAACTTTCGCAATCATTATGAGTGGCGCAAAGCAAGGTTCGTTGCAGAAACGAACGTTACGCTTCTGGTGCGCAACTTGCTTTACAGAAGTTGGATGGTGAGCAAGTGATGCGGGAGCAGAAAGATCGTGATGAGAGCAGAAGAGGTTGAAGTTGATCGAGGAGGTTGCTCTGGACGCGAAGATATCTATCGCTGATCTTCAGCGACGACAATCACTATGGCGCTCGTTCATTTTGCCCGCCTTGGCAAGCGCGAGTGGGAATCATAAGCATCACTCGGTTGATGCGGCGTTCAATCGTAAGAGATTGTGGGTTGCGATGTGCTCGCATCTTGTCTCTTCTCAGATGAAGCACATTGATCACAGGATAGGCGCATGAACACAGAAACTGAATTCGAGCTTCCTCAACTTTATAGGCATCATGTATTTGCCTGCAACACGCAGCGTCCGCCAACTCATCCGCACGGCAGCTGTGGCGCCTCCGGCGCGCAAGCCCTGTGGGATCGAATGGCCAAGGCGATCGAAGCGGAGGGCCTCAACGATATTGGCTTCACGATGGCAGGCTGCCTTGGCTTTTGTAACTCTGGTCCCTTGATGGTCGTCTATCCCGATGGAGTGTGGTATCGCGCGATCACGCCTGAGGATATTGACGAAATTGTAAACTCCCACCTCAAGCAGGGAAAACGTGTCGACCGCCTTGTGATGGTGTTAAAGCGAAGCTAGACGCCTCGATTAGCGGCCACTTGCCCGGGCTAGCAAGCATCGACGGCTTGTCCGGCGATGAGCTGGCCGCTCGGAGGTCAGATCGTCTGAGATTGAGCGTAGCTATCACGCCCCGGATGAGAACAGCAAGTCATTGACGTTTCCGCGCGTGCCGCCCTTCTTCTCCGGCCCTATCGGCAAGTGGCGCCTTTGCAACGCGCGCATTCTAGGTCAATCTGTTTGTGTACGGTCACTCCATGCCGCGCGATTCGTAGCTCACAGCAAGATCTTTGCTGCAAATGGCTCCGGCGTTTTGCGAAATGACGTGCCCTTGACGCGTCATCTCGCTCTGCTTGCACTGCGGTGAGGTTAGGGGACGCGCTGGATGAGCTCGCCGCGTCCGGGTTGATCAAGCGGATTTCTCTTTCTGGTCCTGTTCTAGCGTCAGAACTTGTAAGTGACGCCGCCGCTGACGAGCCATGGATCGATGTTGGCTCGCCCGGTGACGGGAATCGAATTGTTTACGGTCGCGGAGTACTCCGGCCGCAGCCATAGCTTCTTCACGTCAAAGTTGAGGCCCCAGTTACGATCAAGCATGTAATCGAAGCCGAATTGGACCGCCGCGCCGAATTGGTTGCTGATGCGCAAATCCGTAACGGCAAGACCGCCGAGCGACGTATTGGCTGCCGATTGGTTGAAGAAGGCGGTGTAGTTGATGCCCGCGCCGATATAGGGCTTGAGCGCGCCGAGATCGGCGAAGTGATATTGCAGGGTCAATGTTGGCGGCAACAGCCAAGCTTTGCCGATATCGAGGCCAGTCAGCGCGCCATTGCCGCTGATGTGATGGCTGGTCACGCCAAGAATGAGTTCGGCGGCAACGTTTGGCGTGAAGAAGTAGGTGATGTCGAGCTCGGGTATGGCTTGATCGCTGATCGAAAGCCCAGAACTTGGTGAGGACAGCGAGGGCGCCCCGGCGACGCTGACTGAGCTGCCTGAGGTATCCGGCAAAACGCCAAGCACGCGCAGGCGGATCATCCATGGATTGAAGGGTTCGATCGCGGGCGCTTTATAGTAGATCGGCGCCCGGGCCAGATCTGCAGCCTGTACCGGGATGCTGGCCAACGAGGTTGCTAGCGCGAGGAGTGATGCCCTCGTCAGAACTCTCCTTGTTCTCATCGAATTCTCCATTCCAAAAAATCGCGCGAAGAGCCGCGCGAGATCTCTGTCACACAAAGCTAATGGCGGAGATTTGATGCCGATCAAAATGGAGCGAGCAGAGCGCAATTATGCCGCTAAGTTGCATAAGGATCACGGCCGCGAAGCGTCGAGATCTGTTCTGATCGTTATTCAATTCAAGAGAGTCCGGTCTCTTCAAGAAGCCGCAGAAAGCCGAGAGTGGGAGGCGTCATCTTTGGCTTGTTAGGCGCCCTGGGGGAGGCTTCTTCGTTTCCTCAGGTCTGCGGACAACGCGTGAGGTTTGCTTCGTGCAAGCATCCCTCGAGATTTTCTTGCGTCTTGCGGCCAAGCAGTGACAGCGCGGACTCATGATCGAGCCCGGCAAATCGTGCCCCGCCTATGTCGATCAGCAGTCGTCGTATCAGGAGCGGATCGCCCACCATCAATGCGAGTGCGCTTTCCGTGTCGATAGTATCGGGATTGACTTCGCCTGACTTGATACGTGCCGCAGCTCGGTTCAACCAGGAGCCGACGGGCATATGGCCGAAGAACCTACGTAACTCCTCCCCATCCCATGGCTCCTTCAAGATGTCTTGGGCTATCACGTCGGGGCCGGCGGACTTCAGCGCTTGAATCTGGCGCGCGTTAGTGGCGCAGCCGGGCTTCTGATAGAAGATGATTGTCGCCACGATATACCTATGTAGGCGCGCTGGAGCTGAACGATTGGCAAGCCGCGGCTGCTTCGGGAGCCCGTTCAATTTCTTCAAAGTCAGCGCACCAAGCGCCGTACCATGTATGCAACCTCACCGCTGGTGCGCCAGGTTTCGGGCCCGACTGGCATATTCACTATCCTGAGATCGGAGCAACTTCCGTTCCACAACTGAAGACATCGGAACAGGCGCGCCAAATCGGTGTTTTCGCGGTGATGATTGTAGTCGTTGTTAGTTTTCTGACAGCCGCGCAGATCCTGTTAGATCCAAAGCAGCCAGGACCTTGCTCACCAGCTAGTTGGTTTTCGGAAACGTAATCAGAAGGTTAAGGAGCGCGGTCAAGCGTTGGCACGGCGGTTGCTAAGAAGCGGCAGCAACACTGAGTGAGGGCTGAGTGCACGCCGACGCGTAAGACGAGCGATGTGCTCCTTCCCTAAACCCGTGTGCCCCGTTTCTGAGAGAGAAACAAGCTCGCGCGCAAGAAGCGCGCAACTTTGGCAAATCGGTTGATGGAGAGCAACATGTCTTCACTGAGACAAATCGCGTTCTACGGGAAGGGCGGCATCGGCAAGTCGACCACTTCGCAGAACACGCTGGCGGCGCTGGCTGAGATGGGCCAGAAAATCCTGATTGTAGGGTGCGACCCGAAAGCGGACTCGACCCGCCTGATTTTGCACGCCAAGGCGCAAGACACGATTTTGAGCCTTGCAGCGAGTGCCGGCAGCGTGGAGGACCTCGAGCTCGAGGACGTAATGAAGGTCGGCTACAAGGACATTCGCTGCGTGGAGTCTGGTGGTCCTGAGCCGGGTGTCGGCTGCGCCGGCCGCGGCGTCATTACCTCGATCAATTTCCTGGAGGAGAACGGCGCCTACGAAAACATTGACTATGTCTCATATGACGTGCTCGGCGACGTCGTTTGCGGTGGCTTTGCGATGCCGATCCGCGAGAACAAGGCGCAGGAAATCTATATCGTGATGTCCGGTGAAATGATGGCTATGTATGCCGCGAACAATATTTCCAAGGGAATCCTGAAATACGCAAACTCTGGCGGTGTGCGGCTGGGCGGTCTGATCTGCAATGAGCGGCAGACCGACAAGGAGCTGGAACTGGCGGAAGCGTTGGCCAAGAAGCTAGGCACTCAGCTGATCTACTTCGTGCCGCGCGACAACGTGGTGCAGCATGCCGAGTTACGCCGCATGACAGTGCTCGAGTATGCACCCGATTCCAAGCAGGCCGATCACTATCGCAATCTTGCGACCAAGGTTCACAAAAATGGCGGCAAAGGCATCATCCCGACTCCAATCTCCATGGACGAGCTCGAGGACATGCTGATGGAGCATGGCATTATGAAGCCCGTGGACGAATCCATCGTCGGCAAGACCGCCGCCGAACTCGCGGCCTCGTAAAGGTCGCGACTCGCGGCCTTGCGAAGGCGCGCGACGAATGCCGGTCTCCCTCACCGCCCATCCCGGGAGGCCGGCATTCTGACGATCGACCCTGATCAAAACCAGGATGCGGCAGCTCAAGCCAGACCATTGTGGAAACTCGCAAAATTATGTCCGAAGTGCACTTCCTTCCGTTGATGGCTGATTGTGCCGTTGAGGCCAACAGTCAGATGCACAGGGGAATTGCAACCTACCGCCTACTCACCGGTGTGCCTCCTGCAGATGCCGATATTGCCATTGACAGCAATTTCGATTGCCATGTCTTAGCGTCTATCTTGGCGGCTGCCACAATGGATGGTGGCTCCCTTCCCGAGAAGGCCGGCCTGTCCGGCCTTGAACTGGCGGCCTTGCTGGAGCAGTACTTTCCCTCGCTTGAGATCAAGCTCGCGGAGCAGCTCTCGGTTTTCAGGTGCGGAGGGGACGAAGAGATCGCAATGCTGCGCGATCTCTTGCTCAAGCAACGCTCGACGGAACGGGATATTGGCCGCTGGCTGGCTGCCATGATAGCGCGGCGCGCCATTGAGCCAGGCCATCTGTGGGAAGCTCTCGGCTTGCGCAATCGCGGCGAACTCTCCCGGCTGCTGAGCCGCCATTTCGCGCCGCTCGCCGCGCGCAATGTCAACAATATGCGCTGGAAGCGCTTCTTCTACCGCATGCTTTGCGAGAATGAAGGCCTCGTGATGTGCACGACACCCGTGTGCAACCAATGTGACGACTTCAACATCTGCTTCGGCGAAGAAAGCGGTGAGAGCCGGATGACCGAGCGCCGGCGGGATTTTCTGTTGCAGGCCGCTCGGCCGGTCGTTGCCGGTGACTGGCCATCTGAGCTGCCACAAGGGTCCGCGATCGCACCATCATCGGAGAAAGCCTCGCAGGATTTGGTAAGCCGCGCGGAAGGTTGAGGGCGCGGCCGACGCCGTTTCGAGCGAGCGACCATGTGTCCAAGGCGGCGGCGGGCTCAAGTGCTCCGCAACAATTCTCACATCCTGGCGTGCCGCAACTGCATTGAAGTTCGAACTCAGCGGGGCAATAGGCAAGGCGTCCGCTTCATGAGCCTGTCGCATTTACGACAATCCATTTGCTGAAGCTTAGGTCGGTCAAACAATGAGGAGCTCTCGCGTGATTGCCGCTAGCACCGCCGCAAAATCGTCTTGGTCCGACCAGGTGCGCGCCAAGCCCACCGTGCTCAACGACACGACATTACGCGACGGCGAGCAGGCACCTGGCGTTGCGTTCACCACAGAGGAAAAGCTAGCGATTGCGCAGGCGCTGGCGCGGGCCGGAGTCACGGAGATCGAGGCGGGAACGCCGGCGATGGGCAACGAGGAGATCTCCGCCATTCGCGCCATTGTCGAAGCAGATCTTCCGCTGACCACCATAGGCTGGTGCCGGATGCGAGAATCGGATGTCGACGCGGCCATCGAAGCAAGGGTATCCATGATCAATATGTCGATCCCGACCTCCGACGTCCAGATCGCGGCCAAGCTAGGTGGTCATCGCGACCTGGCGCTGGAACGGGTGAAGCGCCTGGTAGGCTATGCCCGTGCGCGCGGACTTGAGGTCGCCGTCGGTGGTGAGGACTCCTCCCGCGCCGACATCGATTTTCTCATCAGACTGATGGCAACTGCAAAAGCCGCGGGCGCGCGTCGCTTTCGTATTGCAGATACGCTCAGTGTGCTCGATCCCGACGCAACCTACGTGCTGGTCAGGAATTTGCGTGCGACCACCGATCTCGAACTCGAATTTCACGGTCACGATGATCTCGGACTCGCAACCGCCAACACGCTCTCCGCTATCAAGGCCGGCGTGAGCCACGCCTCAGTGACCGTCATCGGGCTGGGCGAGCGGGCCGGAAATGCCCCGCTCGAGGAAATCGCGGTCGCACTCAAACAGCTCTACGGGCGCGAGACTGGCATCATACTCCCGGAGCTCGAGAACGTCGCCGCGGTGGTTGCAGCCGCGGCCGCACGTGCGATTCCTGTGAACAAGGCCATCGTCGGAGAGCATGTATTTACGCACGAATCCGGCATTCATGTCGCTGGCCTTTTGAAGGATCAACGCACCTATCAATCGCTTGATCCCGTTTTGTTTGGCCGCTGCAACCGCTTTGTGATCGGCAAGCATTCCGGACTTGGGGCGATCACCGCGTTACTCGATGAACTGCAGCTCGTCGCCAACGCCGATCAAGCCAGACAGATTCTGTCGCGAGTCCGCAAATATGCCATCGAGCACAAGCGCTCGGTCGAGCGCGAAACCGTGGCGGCGATCTGGCGCGACGTGTGCGGATGCCTGGCAACCCACCCCGCGTGAAAAGCCGTGTCCAGCGGCGTTTGCGTAAACAGACGCGCCGCAAGGATGGCGTCCGATATCGCTGATGGGCCCGCACGGCGTCCAGCTTTCGCACGTCAGATCCCCTGGCGCGATCTCATCTCCAGATCTTACTTCCCGTTCCGCCATACATGCTGTGACCTCCTACCCAATGGCGAGCCGCCCCGCACTGCCAATCGGCGTCTTCTCGCGCTGAGTTCCGGTCCGGCGACCTCCTGACGAGCGTCAGCCTCGATCGTGGTTTGGCCATTGATCCCGCCAGCAGTTACCGTCCAGAGCTAATCCGAAGGAGAATTTTTCATGATCAACTCATCCCCGGCAGCCGGTATCCTGGATCGGCTCAGCAAGGCCTCATCGGCGGAGGATTTTTTTTCGCTACTTGGCGTCGATTACGACCCTAAAATCGTGAATGTCGCGCGCCTTCACATCTTAAAGCGCATGGGACAATACTTTGCAAAAGAGCAATTTGCTGGTGCCGCAGAGCCGGAAATCAGAGCTCGGTGCAAGGCGATGCTGGAGCGGGCCTATGCGGATTTCGTGGCATCGTCACCGATCGACCAGCGAGTGTTCAAGGTTTTGAAGGAGGGCGCCGCAGACCCTAAGAAGGCGGCGGCCTTTGTCCCATTGAGCGAGCTGAAGTGATCTAGCGTTCCACTGCAAGGTGTGCCCGACGGGGCACCGTGGCAACCCGATGTACGGCCTTCGTCTTTATCCGGGTCAACTCTCTGCAGCTATCACCCGAGCGGCGGCTGTCGTATTCCCGACCCATGTCTGGACTGGTCGTGTCCAGGTATCAGCGGATTTCAAGTGTCTGCCAAACCATTACTTTCGACGGACTTTCAGTGTTTTTTGCAACTGGTACGACACTTGCTGCTGTCCTGCCGACCCGATCGTCGATGCCGACGGATGGTAGTCGTCCGAGATGAGATTGAAGGAAGACCCATGATGCTGCTTTTAGTGCCTGCCGAGCCCTGCGCCATCATCTCGTGGCGTACGATCGCGCCAGGTCCGCTCGAAACGGTCTTTGACGCGATCAAGGCTCCATATGGACGGTGAGATGGTGGTCAATGGATAAGTCGCCCGATCGCGCTACACCTGGAGAGGGTATGCACAGCGTCGCCCGCATCAAATCGGCCCTGGATTTCGCTCAGATTTGTATCCAGCTCATGCTGGATAGCAACATGCGTCAGGAAGAGGGCCAACGTCGGCCCATACGGGCTGTCCGCGCTGGAGGCTCGGCATGGATCGCGTGACAGGTGCGTCGCCGGTATCGCGCTCGTCGTCACAGTCAATGTGGAGCTGGTGGGCGGAAACTGAGGCGCAAGTATTGCGCAGCGAACGGAATCGCCAACTCGGGCATGGAAGCGAATGGTCAGAATCACCGCGGCGCCCTGGCCACCGCGGTGGCGCTCGTCAAACGCGGCGCGCAAGCGTTCAGTGTGGAAGACCTCGCCAAATCCGGCCGGACCGGTACGTCTATCGCGACGACGCGTCTTGTTGTGAGGCCGGTCGGACCAAGCAGACGGGGCAGAGCAGCCGGCCACTTGCTGACCAAAAGTGATCTTCAATTAAGGAAGCTAAAAAGCAACCTGTGGCGCGGGCGCGCCTATCTTTGAGGGGAATTTAGAGTATGAGCAATGTCACCAGAACGATCATGCCGGCGCCGGCCGGGCGCGCAACAGCCAAAAAAGAACTGCCGGAGCACTTCAAGGCGTACAAGCACGTCTGGGTCTTCGTCGAGCTGGAGCGTGGCCAGGTGCATCCGGTTTCATGGGAGCTCATGGGTGCGGGCCGCAGGCTGGCCGACAGGCTAAAGGTGAATCTTGCCGCTGTCGTTATCGGTCCGGAAGGGCAGCACACACGTAACGCCGCGCTTGACGCCTTTTGCTATGGCGCCGATCTGGCCTACCTCGTGAGCGACAACGTTTTGTCGGATTACCGAAACGAATCCTATACCAAAGCGCTAACCGAACTCGTCAACACCTACAAGCCCGAGATCCTGCTGTTGGGGGCGACGACGCTCGGTCGCGATCTCGCAGGTTCCGTGGCGACGACTCTGTCGACGGGGCTCACTGCCGACTGCACCGCGCTCGACGTCGACGCCGATGGTTCGCTCGCGGCGACGCGTCCGACCTTTGGCGGCTCGCTGCTCTGCACGATCTATACCTTGAATTATCGTCCGCAGATGGCAACCGTCCGCCCGCGGGTCATGCCGATGCCTGAGCGCGTCGTACGCGATGCCGCTCGTATCATCGTCCATCCGCTCGGTCTTCTCGAAGATGATATTGCCACAAAGGTATTGTCGTTTCTACCCGACCGCGATGCAGAAACCTCCAATCTGGCCTATGCCGATGTCGTGGTTGCGGGCGGCCTGGGATTGGGATCGCCTGAGAACTTTCGGTTGGTGCGCGAGCTCGCAACTCTGCTTGGCGCTGAATATGGCTGCTCGCGTCCTCTGGTACAAAAAGGGTGGGTTACGTCTGACCGCCAAATCGGCCAGACGGGGAAAACCATCCGGCCAAAGCTCTATATTGCCGCCGGCATTTCCGGAGCGATCCAGCACCGCGTTGGCGTCGAGGGCGCGGATTTGATCGTCGCCGTCAATACTGACAAGAATGCTCCGATCTTCGACTTTGCCCATCTCGCGATCGTGAGCGACGCCATCCAACTGCTACCCGCGCTGACGGCCGCATTTCGCGCCCGCCTTTTGCCGAACTCGCGCGCCCGGATCGCGGTCTAGAGGAGATGATGATGATTGAAGAGAGATTCGATGCGATCGTGGTTGGAGCCGGTATGGCCGGCAACGCGGCGGCATTGACCATGGCTAAGCGCGGCATGAAGGTGCTGCAGCTCGAGCGGGGCGAATATCCAGGATCGAAGAATGTGCAGGGCGCCATCCTCTATGCCGACATGCTGGAAAAGCTTATCCCCGAGTTTCGAGAGGAGGCGCCGCTCGAACGTCACGTGATTGAGCAGCGGTTCTGGATGATGGACGATCGTTCCCATGTCGGCATGCATTACCGTTCAGACGAATTCAACGAGGAACGGCCGAACAGGTACACGATTATACGCGCCCAGTTTGACAAATGGTTCTCTTCCAAGGTGCGGGAGGCTGGCGCGACCTTACTGTGCGAGACGACCGTCACCGAGCTCGTACGGGACGAGCGTGAAAGAATCGTCGGTGTTCGTACAGATCGCCGAGACGGCGAAATACATGCCGATGTCGTCGTGCTGGCCGAGGGGGTCAATGGCCTGCTCGGGACGCGCGCGGGCCTGCGCGCGCGGCCGAGACCCGACAACGTTGCGCTCGCGGTGAAAGAGATGCACTTCTTGCCCCGCGAGACTATCGAGGCGCGCTTCAATCTCAAGGGCGATGAAGGCGTCGTGATCGAGGCGGCCGGTACCATTTCCCGCGGCATGACCGGAATGGGTTTCATCTATGCCAACAAAGAGTGCATTTCGCTGGGCATCGGTTGTCTCGTCGCCGACTTCCAGCGCACGGGCCAGACGCCATACGGCCTGCTCGATCAATTCAAGAGCCATCCCTCCGTGGCACCCCTGGTAGCAGGGTCCGAAGTCAAGGAGTATTCGGCCCATCTCATTCCTGAAGGCGGGTACAAGTCGATCCCGCAGCTGTATGGGGAAGGCTGGGTCGTAGTGGGCGATGCGGCCCAACTCAACAATGCCATTCATCGTGAGGGTTCCAATCTCGCGATGACTTCCGGCCGCATCGCCGCCGAAGCGATAGGTCTGGTGAAATCGCGCGGCGAGCCGATGAGTGCAGCAAATCTGTCGATCTACAAGAAGATGCTAGACGATTCCTTCGTCATCAAAGATCTAAAGAAGTACAAGGATTTGCCGCCCCTAATGCATACCCAGTCACAAAACTTCTTTCTCACCTATCCGCAGCTCATCTCCAAGGCGATGCAAAACTTCGTGCGCGTCGATGGTACGCCCAAGGCTGAGAAGGAGAAGGCGACCCTGAAATCCTTTGTCAAGGCGCGGTCATGGGCAGGTCTGTTCGGTGATGCTTGTCGTCTTGCCCGGGCCTGGCGCTGACCGCGACAGTTGTGAAGCCCAACAATGGAAGGTCAAAGCATGAATGTCGAATCGCCAGTCCGCGTCGAAGACAAGCTGTATTATAATCGCTATCTTGTCGACATCGGTCACCCTCACGTCAAGGTCCGTGCGCACACGACGCCATCGCCGCAGCTCCTTGCACTTTTGAAAGCCTGCCCAGCGCGATGCTACGAGCTAAACGACAACGGCCAAGTCGAGATAACAGTCGACGGCTGCATCGAGTGCGGTACCTGCCGCGTGATCGCCGAGCCCACCGGCGACATCGAATGGAGCCATCCGCGCGGCGGATATGGAGTGCAGTTCAAGTTTGGCTGATAGTGGAACAGAGCCGTGGTGCGACCGAGTTAGGCGATAGGGCTTCACCGCATCATTGGCGCATTCCGCGTCACTTGCGCGGCGCTGGGACGTCGAGCAAGACACTCTTCGGGGGAACGCCGCACAAGCCATAACGTGCAGATGTGCCGCTCGTTCGGGAGCCGCGAAGGACTGGTTGTGACCTCACTGAATGGCGCTACAACGTAGTCAACCGGACGGAAGAGGAAGGATCAGCCCCTCGCCTGAGAGGGGTCGGGCCCGGCGGCCTCGATTGCGATTGCCACTGACTGCATGATCGCGGCAAAGCGCACGGCGGTCTGGATCGCTTCGGAATTGACGCCCGCGGCTCTGAGTGTCTTCTCATGGGCATCGATGCAGGCACCGCAGCCGTTTATGGCGGAGACCGCAAGCGACCACAGCTCGAAATCGGACTTGTCCACGCCGGGATTGCCGATCACGTTCATACGCAGCCGTGGCGGCATCGTTTTGTATTCCGGGTTGGAGACAAGGTGAGCGAAGCGGTAGTAAACGTTGTTCATTGCCATGAGGCTGGCTGCGGCTTTCGCTGCGGCAATCGCCACAGATGTCATCACAGCGGACGCAGCCGATTCCATCGCGGCAATCAGGACTGCATTGCGAGTGGCAATCGCGCTCGCCAGCAGCAGCCCGTATTTTCGTTGTGGCGAAAGCGTCTCATCGGCCATCAAGGAGGTCAAGTTCAGCCTGACATCCTTCGCGAAATCGGGAATCTGGTCGCTTAGTTGTTTGATCGACGACATGCTGCCTCAAGCAACCTTCAAGGTTTCGCCGCCGATTTCGCGGTTGCAGGGACAGAGCTCGTCGGTTTGCAGCGCGTCTAGAACGCGGAGCGTGTCCTTAGGACTGCGCCCGACGCTGAGATTCGTCGCATAGACGTGCTGGATCGTATTTTGGGGGTCAACAATAAAGGTGTAACGATAGGCAACCCCTTCGGGTGAACGCACGCCAAGACCGTCGACGAGCGTTCCCTTTGTGTCGGCAAACTGCCAGATTGGAAGTTCGTGTAGGTCGACATGTGAGCGCCGCCAAGCGAGCTTGCAAAACTCATTGTCGGTCGAACCACCCAGTACCACCGCGTCGCGGTCGGCGAATTCCTTGGAAAGCCGGGCAAACTCAGCGATCTCTGTCGGGCAGACGAAGGTAAAATCCTTGGGATAGAAGAAGATGATCTTCCATTTTCCTGGAAAGCTCGCTTCGGTCAGCGTCTCGAATGCACTCTGTCCTCCTTCTTCCTGAGCTTGAAAACCGGGCTTCACGCCTGTGATTTCGAACGGCGGCAACTGACTTCCAATTCCGAGCATGCTGTCCTCACAAATTCGCTCTCTGTAGAAGGTGGCTTCACTGTTGAAGCAAGCTATGTGCCATGCGTTCTCAGGAGTGGAGTCCAGCGGCTTTGATACAGGCATACCCGGGCGCTTGGAGCGTCGATCCGAGAAAAATCTGTAGCCAAGCGCTTCCTTACCAAGGCTCATGAAAACAGTCTTGCTTTGCGCGGCCGCCTGAGATGTTCGCACTGCAAGCGTCTGGGCAAAGACCGTTCTGCGTCCCTTAGAGCAAACTTCCTCATCTCGCCATCAATGTGATAATTGATTGCCGGCCTGCCGAGATCTAATGGAAATATGGAACCTGACGAGGCGCGAGGTTCGTAGCATCTAGCGCAAACAAGAGCGGCTGTATCGCCGCGACAACAGATTGCGCCAGTAAGGCCAGATGCTCGCGGCTACCAAACAAGGTGCGAGTAATCATAGGCTACGGCGCTTCGCGCATTGAGGCGCTTCAAGCGGCGCTAGATCGCCAGGCTCGAGGGTTTGCCGGATCCTGAAACGCTTCAAAGCCAACCGGGCTCGCCTTCGGCGGCGATTGGGGCTTGGACTCTACGTGGCGTCAGGTTGTACAGTCTGGATCATACATGCGGCGATCACTCTGAAGCTCCTTTATGAGAAGGAGAGACCTCAATGTCTCAAGATCTTAGGTGCGTTAGGCATGTGGCTGTGCAGGCACGACCCGATTTGTCGGGGATGTGAGGGCATTGGCGTGAAGAATCGAATGCGAAGCGGGACGTTCCGTTGCAAGTATCAAATCACGGTGGGTCTTCCAGCGGCAATTGATCAGCCCAATCTCGATCCAGATGTGCGGCATGCGGCCTTGCCCGGGGGGAGTAGTGCACGAACGCCGTTGCTCTTGGAATGAGGCAAGTTGGCTTGAGTTTATCTTGGACTGTTTTCGGCGTTTTCGGCTTTACGATGCCACTCAGGAGCGGGCGCTCTGCTGCAGAAGGTTGGGCAGGTGTGAGTAGTGCACGAGCTTGGTGCGGCGTGTGATGGAGGTCTCGTTTGTTCAGGCATCGATCTCGTCGGTCGGGTTTTTTGAGCTGGATTCCACATGGTCGGTGCACACGAGTGTGACTCTGGGGCGGCTATGAAGAGTTATGCCATCTAGGGAGAGTGGTATGGAGCCGGGTTATAAGGATCCGAACTATTGGATGCGCTGGTGCGCCGAGCAACATGAGCAGCGTGCGCAAGAGGCCGATGCCGAGCCTCCGGATCAAGCTGGCCTCGAGCAGCAGTTGGACGAGCTGCAGCTCCGCTCTTCTGAGCAGAGTTTGCCTGAGGCGAGTTCCCCCGAGGCTCCAGCCGCCCGGTCGCATGAAAATATCCGCCGTAAGGATATTGGTGGTTCGATTCCGGTGCCGCCAAGGTCCAACCTGCGGTACAGTTCCTTCAGCAGCACGCGTTATAGCGTCGATGTTCCGCACGCTCATCTTGGCTCGGCCGCAACCGATTACCAATCTGACTTGCGGGACAAGGCCGTTCAGCAGCATGCGCTACACAGCGCCGCTGAACGGGCAGCTGGTTGAGCTCTCGCCATAGAAGGACCGCAATCGGCACGTTCGCAAGGCATCGCGGGACGCAGAGCGTGGGAGCGGACGCAAGAGCTAAGGCTGTTTTCGGAGGCGGCGAAAGAGCCCGATGGGCGATTTCGGGGACGAAGTTGTCGACAGTCTCATCGTCGTCATCAAGCGATCCGGTATCATCGTCCCCAAATAACCGGAGCTGGTGCTGATGGCCCCGCGCGCCCGGCGCCTTGAGATCTCGCGCCACCACTGCTCCAAGGATTGACGATCACAAGGCAGCAGCGTGCTAACGCCCGCGGTGAAGGTTCGCCAGTCGGCAAGGCGTTTTTTCGGAACGGCTGTCAGGACTGGTACGCCTTGGGTGATCGCGTCAACGAATTCGGCGCGCAGGCCCCGGCCAGCGGCTTCTTGTTTGGCGAATTTGTTGATCACGAGAAGATCGATCTTTTTGCGAAGTGCCTGGGAAACGACAGCTGCGGCCTCGGCAAGCCCATTTGTATCGAGATTACAGGACATAGCTCCGCTGCCGAGTGGCTGGGAAATCGAGATCTCTTGTCCTGTCGCAACGTCGATTGCGAGCATGACGTGCGTGCCATTTGCGCATCTCGCGTGTCGCTGCACGATGCCGTCGATGCGTACCCCTTGCTGCGCGATATCCTGCGCGAAATCGGCGAGTAGCCTATCCACATCGTCTTTTGGACGGTAGAGAATAGCCCCCACACTATTCGGATCTATCTCATCCAGATTATCGATCACGGCCGGGTTCCTGTTTTATGTGTTTCTCGTATCGGGGCAATGCTGTCGAACGGTCTCATGCGGATCGTGGCAGGCGTTGCAAGCACCGCTCGGCAGCCGCTAGCGGAACGGCGCGCGCGACCTCCGCAAAAACGTTCGCCCCATTGCTGAGCCGTAGCGCATCAAAGGAGCGGCGCGTGATGCGCGCCAACAGCGGCACGCCGGAACGGCCAGTTTCAAGAGCCAGAGCCAAGGTGACCTCCGCCTCGTTGAACGGCAGAAAGGCTTTGATGCGTGCCGGAAATACATTGAGAATAGAGCTTGCACGTGGGGGCTCGCACGCGATGCTGACATCGCCGGCTGCGATGCGCAGCCGCAGCTGCGCGCCCGGTCTAAGCGGCACTCCAGGTATCAGAAGGCGCGCCCCGTTGAGGCGAAGCATGATCAGCCCATAGCGCCCGTCATAACCGCCGACCAAGGTATCAAGACAGACTGCCGCTTCGCCGCGCCCGGCTAGCGCCGGATCGCTCTGAACGACGTTGAGCGGCCCGGCCGCAGTCACGACGCCATCTTTCATCATGACAAGATGATCGGCAAAACGCTCGATGTCAGCGTAATCCTGGGTGATGTAGATCATCGGCAATGGGAGCTTTTCCCGCATGCGCTCGAGAAATGGCAGGATCTCGCATTTGGCGGCGCGATCGAGCACAATGAGTGGATCGTCTAGCAAAAGTAGCTGGGGCTGGCCCAACAGCGCGCTGCCAAGGGCAAGTCGCTGTCGCTCGGCCGCGGAAAGATGTGACGGCGAACGCTCGAGCAGCGGTGACAAGTCGAGCAATTCGACCACTCCATCAAAATCGATTAGTGTTGGTGTCGATGTTGACGCCTTGTATAGGAGGGTGCGCCGTACAGACCAATGAGAAAGAGGAATTGGTGGTCGGAATAGATATGCGACGGGACGCAGATGAGGCGGTCGAAAGGTCGTCTCATCCTGCCAAATCTCTCCATCGACCGCACAAAATCCAGTCGGCACATGCTGCACGCCAGCGATGCAGCGCGCGAGTGTGGTCTTGCCGCACCCGGGCGGACCAAAAATTGCCGTGACGCCTTTGGCCGGCAGCCTGAATTGCGCATCTAACGGAATGTTCGCGAGAGAGCCGTTGAACGCAACCTCAATATAGCCCGCTTTTGCTTCTCTCATGAACCTGCGCCTGTGCTGTGTCTTCCCATCCAAGTCACGAGCACAATCGCTGCAACAGAGATGATCGCCATGCCTCAGATAATCCGGCCTGTGCCGCTCCAGCACGGCGTCTCTGCTCGCCTGAGGGCGTAAGCTGCGGCGGCGGACTGCAGATCTGTGTTAAGATCAGAGGCTTCTTGAGCATCTCCGCGCCGCGACGATCGTGACAGTCGGACGCTGCCCAGTGCGCTTGCCAATGAGAGGCAAAGCGCCTGTCCCTTAGCGCGAGGTTTTCAGCCTGCTTCGCCGGTCCGGCGGCTTCTGCTGAATGTCCAAATTGCGCGGCTTGAGAGGTTTGGCGGTAAAGATGTCGGCTCAGGCCAGAGCTGAATACTGGCTCGGGGCCGGAAATCCGCATCAAGGATCCCACGGCTTTGCTAGCCGATTTGAAGTGTGCGCCGGGAGCCACGGTCATGGCTTCTGCATTCTCGGGTGCGAGCACATCAAAGCCAGATCGATCAGGATGAATCGGATAAATCTCATTGAAACTCCGGCTCCCCGCGCTCCTTCCTTGGCGGCGACTGGTTGATTCCTACCCAGCAATCCGCGTGCCGTTTCAAGGAATTTCTGCGCGTCTTGCGGCAAGCGAGGTTTTGTATCGGTCTTCACCCGACGTCTTAAGTCGCCGCATCTTATTGTAGGACTGTGGACGCTCGCGTCGCCATGCGCACATGTAGGAGCTACCACATGGAATCTGAGGATGATCCGTCGCCTTTTGGATTGGGGATGGTGCTGTGGCGAACATGAGCGTAAAACTCGTCAATGAGGGACAAGTGCATGCCATCCGATCTGGCGCACGTTCCGATCTGTGCGGAGGAGAAGGTCGGGGGCCGGGCGCTTGAAAAAAGGGCTGATGTGAGATGATATGCGGTGCCCGCGAGCTACTGCACAACGTCTTGCTAGCAGCACGGGTTACGGACATATTTCAGGGCGCGCGGGCCTTCGTCGACTCGCGAGACGACGCGGGATTGAGCTGCCCAAGATGGGATGACTTGACCGGCCCCTAAGGAACCCTGGCGTCGGCGACGAACGGGTTGGGGCTCGACGCCCGCAATTTGCGGCCTGCTGAATGCTCCAGCTTGGACCGCATAGCGTGTCGCTATCCTGAAGGCCTATTTGTCTAAGGAGGGCTTTGGCGTTGCAATGGTGCGCGTGGGCAGTATCGGGTACTCGATCTTCGGCAGCTGTCCGGTGAGCGAATTCAGAAAGGCGACAATTTCGTCAGTTTCTTCATCGCTGAGCTCTGCTCCAAGCTGAACCTCACTCATCACGCCGACCGCTTGCTTAAGACTCCAAACCTGACCAGAATGAAAGTAGGGCGGACGCAATGCGACGTTGCGCAACGGCGCCGAGCGGAAAACATACTCGTCGCCGAGGTCCTTGGTGACGGCAAAACGACCTTTGTCCTCCTTTGGAAGCTGGCTTTCGGCTGGCCTTTTGATGATGCCGAAGCGAAAATAATCCTGTCCGCCGACGTTGATTCCGTTGTGACAAGACGAGCATCCCTTTTCGATGAATAGCTTTAGCCCGGCTTTCTGCTGATCGTTGAGAGCATACTCATCGCCCTCGAGGTACTGATCGAAGGGGGCGTGGGGAGTAATCAAGGTCGCTTCGAAAGCCTCGATGGCCTTGGCGAAGTTTTCAAACGTAAGGGGCACCGCTTCGTTGGGAAAAGCCTTACTGAACATAACGACATAATCGGTCATTGAATTCAATGTGCTGAGTACGCGATCGGCCGTCGCATTCATTTCGACGCTGGCCTGGACAGGGCCTGCTGCTTGCGCCTTGAGATCCGCCGCTCGCCCATCCCAGAACTGCGCCACGTTGAAGACTGCGTTATAGACTGTTGGCGCACGACGAGACCCCAGCTGCCAGCGATGACCAATCGATCTCGGGCCGGCATCTACCCCGCCCGTCCCAAGGTTATGACACGTGTTGCAGCTGATAACTCCGCTTGCAGATAGCCTCGAATCGAAAAACAAGGATTTGCCAAGCGTGACCTTTTCATGGGTGATAGGATTGTCCTTCACCGCTGGAACGACTGAGGGAATCGGCTTGAAAATCCGCTTGGCGGCGCGCATCAGATCCTCATTGGCGCCGGCTGCTGGGGAAACCAGAATGGCTGACGCCACAACACTTAACCTGCAGGCCCTGGAAAGCTCGCTTAACACTATTTTCCTCATGTGATGTCTCGCTTTTCTCCTAGATCCTGGAATCGCAAACATAGCGCTCGGTCCGCGTCCGCCCCCAGAACGACGTGCAGCAGTCAACGAATGGTGTCTTCCGTATGCTAGGCTAGGCTGCACCCAGGCCGACGCTCCGCCGGTGCTATAGCAACCGGCGTGCCAGGGCCCAAGGGCGAAGCCTGATGGGCTGGTTTCATGCAATTGCGCACTGTGAATTGCAGCGAGCGGCTTGAGGCTGTCGAATCGACGGTACGTGACGGGGGCGACAAATCATCATCCAGCCACAGGAATCCCGGCCTGTCGGTTCCAAGCCTCCGTGCTTCTCGGAAACTCACCCGTACGGCACTATTTGACTCTGCAGGTCAGCTGGCTGAAACCGCGAACAAAGCGAGCTGCGCCGGCGCAGCTTGTCGCTGCTCGCCTCGATGCGTGCGCTTTGAGCCTTCCACCCCCACACTAAGCTGATCGCCACCAACATCGGTGACGTTCCTACCTGAAGGGCCGTCAGTCAGGCGTGCAGTTGTCGGGAGTTCGTCCTACTGCCACCAATGTGGGTAAGCCCGTCTCAGCACGTATTCACACGTGCCGGACGCTCAAAGTGCTTGAATCGACCGTGGCGTCAGGTTGTAGGCATTGCGAAGCAGAACGCCACCGGGGAGACAGCATCGCCACACATGCTCTAAACGGCCGATCTTGTCGTACCTCCGTCTTCGCATGAGCGCGTTGCGCGTGGCGGGACGATGATTCGGAGGCCGTAATCATTGCGGCTGCCCCGCAGCAGGCTCGATCATGGCTGCCGAGGCGCCCAATCCGGCAAACAGATTTCGCTCGCGGGGCAAAGAATAATAGTGAAGGATATGCGGCTTAAGACAGGTTTGGTGAATCAAGAGCGACGAATGAGCTGGATTTGCAATGCGCATTGCTGTGCATCCGCCCTCGCTGCGATCGTGATCGCGATCGCAGCCACGTGGTGCACAGAACAAGCTCGTGCGCGAGATCGTGGGGCCGAGCAAGTCTTAATGTCATGCAGACTAGACGTGATGCGCTTCTGTGACCGCTTTAGAGGGCCTAGCGATGTGGAGGTAGCCATCTTTTGCCTTAGGGACAATTTCAAGAATTTACGCGGCGAATGCCGCCGCATGATGCCAATTGCGGCGGAGAGAAACGAAGGACCAAGACGGCGTCTCAATAGGCTTCCGGTCGTCCTCCATCGAGAGTGAGGCGTCCGAGTGGCAGTTGCAGAAACTGAGCGACAGTGAGGTGTTCAGACCTACGGGCCAGAGTTTGGCCAGCGTGGCCTAAAGTCGATCGGGCTGAAGCATCAGCCGGCCGCGCCGCAGTTCATCTATCCGGGGGCTGAGCTCCGTGAATCGATTAGCCCCGTTCAGCGATCGATGTGCGCCCACGCGTGATACGAGATTGCAATGCGCTCTGAACTTCAATTTCGTACTGAAGCAGTTGCGTTCTTCAGCGCTGCAGCGATCCGCCGACTTTGGGCCCGCCGTGAGATTGCCATCGGCTTGGTCGTAGCTGGTCGGAAGGACAATCTGCGTAACTGCGGTGGTTACGGCAGGACATCTGCAGGAATTCGTGCTGCCCATCAATCTATGGCGTTGCGGTCGGCAACCAAGTATTTTCCGGCAGGTGGCTAAGTCGGCTATAACTGGCAAAACGTCGCCGGAACGTTAGCGTTGGAGGTTGTTCCGTCGTGCTCTTCGTCAGGTTTCTCAGCTGGAGAATAGCCTGGTTTCGACTGCCGGGCTCAAGATACAGATAGAGCAGGAAACCTCTTTTGTTATCCGCCCATCGACTTCCCGAAGGAACTGCTTGATGCCATTGCGGCGTTGCCGATGGGTGCTTCAAGGGAATCAGTTTGCCCGATCGTGATGCTCTTGGCCGAATACCGTTTCGGGCTCAAGGTCAAAGGAAACGCCGTCGACAAGAGCCGTTCAAAGGCAGAAAGTTGTTCAACCAGACGATTCTCAACGGCCTCGCGCTCCGCGCCAGGTAGGTCCGTTTTAAGGAGTCGACGGCACCGCCAGATTTCGCTCCGCAGCGATCTGATCTCACTTAATGCATCATCAATTGAAGTCATCACAGATGCTTCGTCCCTGGAGTATCAAGCATAGCGATGGTCATCGAGCGGCCATTCCTTGGCTCCGCATTCCTGCCGAATAATTGCATCCGAAGACTCGCGACTTTCCCGCCCGTTCGTTCGGTGAGCAAAGATGCGCAGTCCACTGAAGGGTCGTAAATCGCAATTCATGCGTGCGAGACCGTTGAGAGCGCCATCGAAGACCAACCCATAGGCCGGACGAATAGATGGTAGGCAGATCGGAATCTCAAGTGGCTCTTGTGCAACGTAGGCTGTCGATATCCGTGCCCCGAGGTCGATAGACCTTTCTCAGCATCACACTCGTATCCAGATCGCGAAACATGCTGTAGTTCCGTCGAATCCATTGATGCAGCTCGGTGGACCAGTCATTCTCGTTGCGTAGATATCCAGTGAATGAAAAGCCAAGCCGGTCTATATATCTCTTGAGGAACAGCGGAAGAGCGGGAATCCGAAGCACCCGCTCGCCATCCATCGCTTCAGGTAATTCGCTACGAAGCACGAATTCATTGTGGACGATGACCAGCGATGCCGCCGGAATTCGCCGCCGCAGCATTTCATAACCGCGAAAGGAGATGCGGTCAGCGCCCGCGATGAAGAGAATGATGGGCGCGACATAGCAGCGCGCCGTCTCCTTCATGAAGCCGATCTCTTCGCACATCCTGAAGAATTCGTCGAAGGCGTGAAAGCCGAGATCGATTACCTTGGCTACCCGGTCGTGGATGATAAGAGGGTCCATCAGCTGCATCTTGCCATAAGTGTCGGTCACATCCGCGGTCTCCGTGATGTTGGGGAGGTAGTCGAGCAACGACGGCTCTTTCAAGTTGACATCAAACGACAGTGCTGTGCCATTTTTCAGCAGCAAGAACTCGCTCATGGCCCGAGCGATGAGAGTTTTACCGACCTGCGGGCTAGGAGAGCAAATGATGTAGATGGGGGTCGCTAACATAGCCGGCAGATCAATTTCGTTTCGTACGTGGGCCCGACCTGAGCTCGCCGATATGCGACTACTTCTCGCCGGCCCGGGTGGCGGACTTGGCGCCGGCCAATTCCGTCAAGTTGATGCGATCAAATTCGCTCCAGACATTTGCCAGCCAGTGACGGACATAGCCGCGCAGCACGAAGGAGTTGTTCGCGGGTTCATCGTTCCGCCCCTTGTTCGCGACGAAGTCTATGAATGGGACGGATGCGACTTCCACCTGCTCATAAGCCATCTCGTTAAGCTTCGGTATGACCAACTCAGTCGCATGTTTGATGCGGTGAAAATAGGAATTATAGGTCGCTTGATCCCACTGGAAGAATTGAGTGTCGTTGATGAAGTTCTTGACTAGGTAGTACTTTGCGCCGTTCATGAAGGTCGCGGTCTCCGCGATCTCGTCTAACGAAGCGATGGATGATCCCAGGATATGGAACACCGCGAACGTTATCTGGCCAGACCGCGCCGAGTCCAGAAATCCGATGTCGCGCAAGGAAGCCAGCGCGGAGGACAGTAAGCCTGCGCGAGCATCAATGACAGTAACGGACAGCCCTGAGTTCAGGGTATCGAAGATCTTCATCTGGTCCGCTGTCACCGTCATGTCAACGATCTCGGTGATCTCGGGATAAAAGCGCTTCAGCGTTCCCCGAGGCGACTCCGTGTCGAATGCGCGTGTTTGCACGTTGTTGACGCTGAAGTAGTCCAGTAGCGTTCGTGATACGGTCGTTTTGCCGACTCCTCCCTTGTCCGCACCTACCACAATTACAACTGGCTTCACCATGGAAATCTCCTGAGACACTTGCTATTGCCGCGCGCAAATTGCGCAACCGGCGCGTCTCTGCTTTGGGTGCGAACATGGCAGAAAGAAGGGGCAATGACTCTTCGGACGCGAGAGCTCTTCAACCGATGAACATTGTCAACATCAAGCGAGTGACGTCCTTAGATGGCAACGACAACGCACACCGCGAATGGGGAGTGAATCACTTGTGGTGGTGATCTACGTGAGGTTTGTAAGCGGCTGAAAAGGCGCCAAGAACCAGCGGTATGCCTGTGGTCGTCGCATCGCCATAGGTTATCTATCGACGCCGCTATCTAGATCGGCATAAAGCAACCGAATCTTACGTAGCGTCAGATTGCGAGCTCAGCGAAGAGTAAAGGCGGTGTTACGCGGTACGACTATGGCTTGGACAATCATCAAAGGGTCTGCTGGATCAGATCGTCGTCTTTTCGGCAGACAAGTACTGAGATGATCCTGAAAATCCGGCCATCGCTGGTTGGGCTGGAAATGAAAAGAATTAGGGCAAGCCATTTAGTAAGCGGTTATCTCCACGTCCGAGCTATTGCCCAATGGCAGGACGACAGTGCCTCAACTTAGTCTTCGCGGAGCCCCGATTTCTATCTTGCATTTGGTTGTCCTAAAGACTTCAACCCGGACTGCTTGTTTGGCAACGCGCTTGAGCAAAAACGGTGCTTGAGCGGCCGCATGGTAACTGTCCACGAGCGAATATCTCTGCAGGCTGAAGCCGGTGGTTAGACCCAGTCTGCGCGCAACAGCCAGGGGCTTGCCAAGCGCCTGGGTTGCTAGAACGTCAATTCGGTGGAGCCGTCGGGGCGGCGTCTAGTTGCTGAGCGCCTGGCGGAGGTGTGATCGCCGGTGGCATGGTGGTCGGTTGCGCTGCGTCCCTGGGGGAGCGGCCGACGATAATTGTGAGCAGACCATCGCCCCACAACCGCCGTGCCGCTCTCTTGGCGTCCGCCAACGTCACCCCATCGACCACGGCGTTGTGCTTTTCGAAATAGTCGATGGGCAGCTTGTCAAGCTGCTGCTGCTGCAGCGTCCGCGCAAGCTTTGATGATGTGTTGAGAGCCAGTATTTGCGACCCTTTCAGGTAGGACTTTGCATCATCGAGTTCCTGCTGAGTGGGTCCCTCCTCGGCGATGTCGCGGACCTGCTTCTCGATTTCTTCGACCGTTTCGTCGGCACGATCGGCGCAGGTGCCACTATTCCCGAGAAACATGGCTGAATGATCCAGCCAGACCAGGTTCTCACGAACCGAATAGGCTAGTCCGCGTTTCTCGCGGACTTCGCGGAACAGACGCGACGTCAGGCCGGCGCCGCCGAGGATGTGGTTGACGACATAGGCTGCCATGAAATCGGGCTCGCTGCGACGGAAGGCTGGACCGCCAAAAGTCACAACTGTCTGCGGCACGTCGAGCGGAATAAAGAGCCGCCGTGGCGGCTTTGCTGCAACGACTTCAGGAACCGGCGCCGCTTCCGCTTCGGTCGGCAGGCTGCCAAAGGTCTTGTCGAGCAGTTTGCAGAGGACCTCTGGACGGACGTCGCCGACCACCGCAAGTTTGAGAGTGTCTTTTGCGATCACGCGCCGGGCATAGCCCTTGAGATCCGCGATCTCGATTTTCGGCACGCTCTCCAGCGAGCCCCCGGCTGGGCGAGCATAAGGATGATCGCTAAAGGCGACTTCGAGGAACTTGAGATGGGCCAGAGACGAAGGATCGGTCGAGTCGTGCCGAAGGCGCGCAAGCACAGTGGCACGGATCCGTTCGACGTCGGTCGCGTCGAAGCGGGGCGAGGTTAGCGCCATCCGTAAAAGGTCGAAGGCTTCGTCTGCGTTGTCCTTGAGCGTGCGCAAGGAACCTCGGAAGTGATCATGGGTCGAGTGAAAATGCAGATCAATGGCACGATGGTCGAGCCGCTCATGGAAGGTCTTGAAGTCAAGCCCGGCGGAACCTTCCTTGAGCAGGCCAGCGACCATGTGGCTCACGCCAGGTTTTTGTTCGGGGTCCTGAGTCGCGCCGCCGGTGAAGGCAAATTCCATCGCGATCAACGGGACAGTGGAATCCTGCACGAACCAGGCTTCTATACCGCAAGATGAAACCAGGCGCTTGATCCCGGTCCGGGCAAGCGTCCTCGTGGCGGCAAGCGAATTGGGCGAAGCGAGCATCGCGATTGAGAGCGAGGCTCCCCCGAGGAGGATCTCACGTCGTGTGCAAGGATGGATCATTAGAGCTTCTCCCCCTGTTTTGGGGTGGACTCTTTGATGAGATAGCCGGTCACCGATCGTTTCTTGTCGAGCCATTTCGGCGCGGCGTCGTGCACCTGCTGTGCACCGACCGCGCGGATGCCGTCGGCCCATCCCCGAATATCGTCGACGGATAGTCCCGTTGTCAGGCCGCGGCCATACCAGCGGGCTAGCATTTCCTGATTGTCCTGGACATAGGTCACCTGCGCGATCAGCCGCGTCTTGACCCTCTCGAGATCTTCGGTGCTCGGGGGATTACCCGCAATGTCGGCTATTACCTCGTCGATGGCGCACTCGATCTGGCTGAGTTTGACGCCGGATTTTGGTAGGGCAAAAATCGCCAATAGCGAGGGATCGAGCGCGGCAGAGTGGTAGCTCGCTCCGGCAGTGACGGCGAGCTGCTTTTCGACCACCAGCGAGCGATAGAGGTATGAGTTGACGCCGCCGCCCATCAACTGCTCGAGCACGTCAAGCACTGGACCCTCGCCCGCGGCCGCGGTGCGAGCCGATGGTACAAGATAATAGCGGTGCAGGGCTGGCTGCTCGACGCGGGCATCGGCCAACGTCACTGTGCGCGGCGCTGCCGGCGTCGGCTCTTGCGGCCGCAGGCGTTCCAGGGGAATTGATGCTTGCGTGGGGATGCCGCCAAATGTCTCCGTCACCATCGAGCGGATTTCCTTGGGGGCGACGTCGCCAGCGACAATCAGGATCGCGTTGTTCGGTGCATAGAAGCGCTTGTAGAAGGTAAGCGCATCCTCTCGGGTAAGATTTTCGATTTCATGGCGCCACCCGATAATGGAGCGACCGTAGGGGTGGTTGAGGTAAAGCGCCGCCATCATCTGCTCGGCGAGACGTTCACGTGGATTGTTGGCGACCCTCATATTGAATTCCTCCAGTACGACGTCGCGCTCACAAAGCACGTCCTCATCTTTGAGAATGAGACCGGTCATGCGATCGGCTTCAAATTCCATCATCTTGCCGAGGTGCTCGCGCGGCACGTGCTGGAAATAGCTGGTGTAGTCAAGCCCGGTGAAGGCGTTCTGATTGCCGCCGGCGCGCAGGACGGCCGTGGAGAAGGCATCAGCCGGATGTTTGGAGGTGCCCTTGAACATCAGGTGTTCGAGGAAATGCGCAAGCCCCGATTTGCCAGGCGGCTCGTCGGCGGAGCCGACCTTATACCAGATCATCTGAGTCACAACGGGTGTGCGATGATCTGGGATCACGAGCACCTGGAGGCCGTTCTGAAGCGTGAAGCTAGCGGGTCGATCCGATCTGACCCTGTCGGCAAGGACGCTCTCCTCTTCAGGTAGATATAAGTCAGTGCTGTCATCCATCTTGTGCTCGACCGCCGGCGCGGTGGGCGTCGTCGAGCCGGAAGTATTAGCGGCGGTACCTCCTGCCTCGGCGGTGACCGAAATCAGATTCTTCATGGTAGCGCCTTTCATTCCATGCTGATCCACGTTCACGGCAGACAAATCCGACAAAGCGCGGAGCCGCTCGTTGTCTGCCAAACAGCAGAGCAAAGACCGGACCAGTTGCTGGAGTGGTGTACTCACGGCCGCGCGCACGCCAAGTGGATACAAAACGGAACTGGCACCTACCATCCTGGCAAAAGGTGAACCGTCGACATGTCGTCAACACGACATTTACAGACAACGCGTCAGGGATAACCTGGCGTCAACTGGCACAATGGAAAACTTGCAGAAGAGCTGGATTGAGCTGGCGGTATGACGTCCGAGCAATTGTCCGTAGGCTCGCGGTTACAGATCTCGCTCTACACGATGAGTGGCTTGGCAATATTTCTCATGGTAGCGAGGCGGGAGTCTGCCAGCAGCTCCTTGGAGTACACTGCGCCAAAGTAGTCCAGGACGAAGGTGCCAGAATAGCATAGGTTATCCGCCGCGCGGATTAGGTTGTCGAGAATTGTGCCGACTTGGCCAATGCGGTCGCGATAGCGCGAGCGGATAACATTAACGGCGTTCATCGAGTGGACCGCCTCGTCAGCAATTACCTGCCGCAGCCAATGATGGAACGTGGTGTTCCCAAGGGCGTCATAAAACGGCTTTTCTGCTGCATAGGCGCGGCAAGTGCACATTTCATCAAATGCGATCATAACCATCACGGAAAACTCGTCCTTCAGGTGTTCAACGATCGGCCCAAAATCATGAGATCGAGCCTCCAATCTCTCCCGAAGAGTCCTCTCGGATCCATTGGCGACAAGTTCAATGATCCGGATGAATCCGTCGGTGTGGCGCTCTTCGTCAATCGCCCAGGCGTTAAAGAATGCAGCAGCTTCATCGGAAGCGATAAGATTTCTCGCGACTAATTCTTGTTTCAAGTACCGGGCGTCATATTCAGTGTACAGATCAGGCCACAATTTGTCCCAACGTGCGCGGACAGCCGGCGGCTCGGCGGCGAACATCGCTGGCGTAAGAGTATTGAATAACTCTTTTGGACTCCAGTTCCGTCGAAACGGCGTGATCATCCAAGTGCCCCTAAACCCGTAGGATGCGAGCGCGCCGGCGCACAATTGCTGTCGTCCGTACGCTCGCAGAGCATATGCTACAAACAAGAGCCCGTCGCCTCCTTGTTTTGGTAGGCTGATGGCCAGAGGTCTTTCGGCCGGCTGAAGCGTCCCCTTGAATGGCGCATTAGCCTTTTGTGATCCACGCGGCCGCAAAACCAGGGACACTTGTCATTGCTAGTTCCGGGTCTAAAACGGCCTCACTTGACCTCGCGAGGGCGCTCTGGCGGGCCGCCATGCTGACAGCCACGATAGTTTCACCAGATCGACGGTGCCGCATATTGAGGGGTAGGACTGCGGCACGTTTTGAAGCACGATTTGCGGCACACGTGGCATCCGATGGGAGGCCCGGCATCAATCGGGTGTGGACCAATGGTGGTAGTCTGCGTCCAACTGGATCCCGAACGTTAGTCTCGTTCCCATAGCCCTTTAATTTTCGGGATTGCGGCGATACTACTTCCCATGAGGATCGATGAGTATCTCTGGCCTTCTTCGATTCTGCTAAATTCTCAGTGAAATCCCTGTGCACTCCGGCCGCGCAAGCGCACCGCTAATCAAGTAAACGGAGCTACGGAAGAGACTCGGAAAGTTATGCGATAAGCTTACGCTACCTGGTAGATTGCCGAGGGTTGCGCGATTGAGAGGATCCGTCGCAAGCAGCATTTCGGTTGTCGACCGGCGAGGTAAACAGCTGCTCAATCTCGCTAGCTTTCGATGAGACGGAGGAAGTCACAGTTGCGTGCCGTTTGCTGTTTATGGAGGAAAAAGGATGGCGACAAAGCACCGGCTCTCTGTCTTTCAAATCACCAATAAACGGATTGCTCAAATTAGTTAGTGAGGAACCCAAAGACAGGCCAGTTCACAGTTATCCTGATTGAGATTGCAAGCCGAAACGTGCCTCGCTCGCGCTAGCTGCTGCTAACTCCGCTATCCAACCAATAAGCTGAGCCAACGGGTGCAGAAGCGCCCGGATGGAGCACCGCCGAGCGGTTTTATGTGGATGTGATCCTTGTGGAAAACATTCTTTTTCGGCCCCGTCATGCCGGCAAGGTTCTGCCAACCATTCACGGCTTCGACTCCGACCGCTAACGGATCGAAAACGGTTTTCGAGCAAGTTCTTGCCCGGGATAGCAGGGGAGGAGATCCACACATGAGCGGACCGGCCGTTATGGAAAACGTGCGCCGCTATCGCGCGATAGCTTCGTTGTGCCGTCAGTCAGCCACATTTCGGCCAATCCAACGGGACTCATTGCTAGCGCAAGCTGCAGAGTGGGAGGAGCGCGCGATCGCAGAGATCGAGAGATACTTCAGTTGTTCTGCTGCACGTCCTGCTTGATTGCGCTCGACGATGAAAAGTATCCACCACCTGGCCAATAGGTCGGATCATGACAGGCAATGCTGGCCAAACGATCCAGTTTCCGATGTTGCGCCGCGCAAGGAAAGCGGAACCTGCGCTTATCAAGCTCAATTCCGCCATCCCGTGCGGATGCAGAAATCATTGATCAAGAATTATATGGCGAAGGGCATGAGATGCGAGGCTGACCTCCCTAAAGTCGATTTGGCCAATGACATCGGTTATCTTCGTGTAGAGCCTGTGCGTTCTACATAAAGTCATATTCATCATCATGCGGATCGCTGGCGGGCTTTGCCGCACTCTCGGTACACCTGGCGTTGCCGCTCTTGCCTTCAGTCGCGGCAGGATACAAAGGCGGTTTGCCTGCTCGTTACCATTTGCATCCTTTGTTTTTCCATTTGTCCTCCTTCTTGGTGGGATCAAGCACCATCATCGAGTCACTTACCTCAACAAGTCAAACGCTGCTGCGCGGGCTTTCGCTGCCGGATTGAAAGAGTGAGAGAGGACGAGCTGTTCGTTGCCGTCGATCCGGAGCTGATGTTCAAGCAACATATGGCCCGCATTATCGACAAGCGGATGAGTAGCCCGGAAATCTTTTATTGAGGTGAGGCCATCTCACCCAGGAAATTGCTCGCGCCGATCATTTTTGCGCTTGAACAGCTCACTCGGGCGACCTCCGGCTTCCGTTCTCAGGAGCCCGGTGCTCGTGTTCCCGAGCTGATAGGTGAAATATCGCGCTTTCACCGAACCAGACTTCGTGCCGAAGCAAAACGCAATTCCACTGTGCGTTTAGCCTTTCAGGACACCCGAGCTAGAGTATCGCTGCGGGTTCGCAGCAATATGCTCGATGTGTCCGCCATAAAACCCTGCCAGCTTGTTCCCGATTGAAGATCTTGATCTCAACCACTGGTGGCTCTCGACCAGTGCGTATGGCGGGACTGCAGTCGAAAATGAATCAGAGGAGAAACTCGATGGCGCCGAATTCAGGAATGAGAGTATATCCGGCGAAATTTTGGCGATGCGCGTAGTACCGGTCATTAGTCGCGCGCGTTCTCATTTCATCGGCCTCGGAAGCGCATTTGATATCGGATAAATTTCTGGTGCGCTGAAACATGAAGCCTCCCATTTGTATCGACGAGGTCGCCGGGGCTGCTCGCCGATTGAGTGTTCCGCGTTGATGGTAAGCCTAGCTGTCGGCATGCTGATAGCTAAGCATCAAGACGTTACCGTTCCGATCCGGTCCCGCATGGGCTCGTTCGAGATAGCGCCGCGAAGTGCGGGCCGTCCGCCTGTGGTGCTGGGTTGGCGCCGCCGGTCTCCGTCTTACCTTCAAGAGCGAGGGACAGTTTGAAGTTATTGCGCAGCATCGGGTTTGCGGGTTCCGCTGCGAGAGCTTGGCGGTAAAGTTCTTGGGCCTCCCGATGTCGGCCCTCGTGATCGAGAACAACTGCTTTGGCATTCAATGCGCGCAGGTCGCCAGGGGCTGCCAATAAGATCCCGTCGAGCACCTCAAGCGCATCATTCGGGCATTTGCGTGCCAGCAAAGCCCGCGCAAGAGGAATCGCGGCATCAACATTATCCGGTCGTTGCTTCAGCGCATCGCGCAAAGCCTTCTCGTCAACATCCGGACCGAGGGCGAGAGCGATGCGCTCGCGCATAGCTGGATCGACCTCCTTGGCCCCGACCAGCTCTGCCGCAGACGTCGGCTGCTCTGAAAGATCCGACTTGCGCGAGTTAACGCAACCCGCAAGCAGCACAATGGCAAGCATGGGAAGAAAGGCCGAGCACGAATGGCGACGAATGTTACGCCAGCGCCGCAGAACGTTATTCTTACATGAATTCATAAGCGACCTCACGACCCCAAACCTGTGCTCGTCAGCCGGCCGCAGGGAGGAGGTCACGATGCCCGCCTGTAGGAGTCTTGTCCTTGCCAGGCGCAAGTTTGACGGAGCCAATCGGCTGGACGGTGAAATCCGAGGCGAGATCCTGATAGGAGAGAACAGGTAGGTCTATTCCATTGCGGGTGAGAAAGCCGCGGACGAAGCGCCGGATATCCATCGATCCCAGGATAACTGGCTGGTTCCGACTACGTGCGATGCTCGAACGGATCTGGCGAAATTGTGAAAGCAGCATCTCGCTTTGCCGATCCTCCAAAACGAGATAGGGACCGACAGCTGTCTCGCGCACGGCACTACGCACGATATCCTCGGTCTCGCGCTCGACGATAAAAGCCGCCACAACACGATGGGCGTTGGCGTAGCGGTGACAGATCTGCCGCTTCAGAGCGGAGCGCACATACTCGGTGAGCAGTACGGCATTTTGTTCCCGTTCGCTCCATTCTGCAAGCGCCTCCAAAACCAAACGGGTGTTCCGGATCGGGATGCCCTCGTCCAGTAAGCGACGTAGGACATCCGCGATGCGAGGGATCGGTGTCGTGCGCAGCACCTCTTTCACCAGATCGGCATATTCCTGCTCCATCCGGCCAAGCAACTGACGCGTTTCCTGAATGCCAACCAGGCGCTGTGCATAGCGTGTCAACGTTGACTGGACGCGCAAGGCGATGATTTCGCTCGGACGGTGGTGCCCTATTCCGGCAGCGTTGAGAGCAGGCGCATGGACTTGTTTGATCCAGATCCGATTCGTGTCTGGGTCGTGCCAAAAGGGGATCCCGCTCAAATCAATGTTCGCCACGTCGTCATTAAGTAAGAGTTGTGTCGGGTCAATGGCGCCCTCTTCCACGGGCACTCCTTCGACATCCACCCGGAATTGCAATTGGGCCAGGTGCTTTGCGCTTTGGGCGGGAATGCGTGGAATTGTGATGCCAAGATCAGCTGAAACCAGTGCCGAAACCCGGGCGACGCACTGCTCAAGTTCCCCTACGTCGATTGCCTGCATCAGGCTCGGCGCTAGCAACAGCGTAATTGGAAGTGCCTCCGCGGGCACGGCTTGCTTCTGACCCTGTGCGGAAGCGGGAGCCGAACCGGTGGGACCGGCGCCGGCTTTGGGAGCGGTCTTGCCCTCTTGCACGCCAACCTTGAGAAAGCTGGCGGCGGAGAAGAGCGCGGCCAGTATGACAAAGGGGGGCAAAGGGAAGCCAGGAACGAGCCCCATCACAAGCAAGACACAGGAGGCCAAGCGTAGCGCTTGTGTGCTGGCCGTAAGTTGGTTGACGATATCGGCGCCGAGATTGAGTTTGGAAGGACCGTTGACACGAGTAACAATGGTTGCTGCCGTAATTGACAGCAGCAGAGCCGGAATCTGCGAAATGAGCGCATCACCGATCGTCAGGATGGTGTATTGATGCATCGCCTCCTCGAGGGACATGCCCTTGGAGAGCGATCCGATCGTGATGCCACCCAGCATGTTGATGCAGATGACTATAAGTCCGGCTATGGCGTCGCCTTTCACGAATTTCATAGCGCCGTCCATCGCGCCGTGCAGTTGGCTTTCTCGCTCGAGCGCGCCGCGCCGGCTGCGGGCTTCGTGCTGATCGATATGGCCGTTGCGCAGCTCCGCGTCGATTGCCATCTGCTTGCCCGGCAGCGCATCGAGCGTGAAGCGCGCCGATACCTCCGCCACCCGTTCGGCGCCCTTGGCGAGAACCATGAACTGCACCATGGTCACGATCAGGAATATGACAATGCCGACGGCGATGTTGCCGGATATGACGAAATCGCCGAACGTATGGATGATGCTGCCGGCATCGCCCTCGGCTAGGATCAGTCGCGTCGTTGCAACGGTAAGAGCGAGACGAAAGACGGTGGAGATCAGGATGACGCCCGGTAGGGACGAAAAGTCGAGCGGCGTGTTGAGATACAGGGCTACCATCAACAGCAATATGGCAAACCCTAGATTGAAGCCGATCAGCATATCGATCACGATGATCGGGATCGGCATGATCATCATTCCGATCGCCAGAAGAAGCATCAACGCGACCATCAAGTCCGGGTGAGCCGGCGCGCGCGTGATGAGATTTCGTAGAAGGTTGGCCATGAGAAGCCTTATTTTTGTTCGATTGAAGCTGTGCTGCCCCGCAATAAAACATAGCGTTTGAAGACGGCTTGCGCTTCGGTCATGCGGCCAGCGTGACGCAGCGCGTGGCTGCGCATCAGCATCAAGGGCAGACACGAAGACGGCTCGTCATCCAGTTTGTCAAGCTTGTCCAATACCGACAGTGCTTCGTCACCGCGACGCTCCGAGATGAGAGCGTAGGCCAGGATGCGGAGCAAGCCGACGTCTTGGGACTGTTCGTGAGCGACCAGCCGCAACAGAGCCAGGCTCTTGTCGCTCTGTCCGCAGGCAAGGTAGACATAAGAAAGCACGCAGAGCAAATCTCGCTCCGGCCCGGAGATCAGCTCGACAGCGCCGGCTTCGGAAACGCGCTGTGTAGATGTGAGGTGTTGCGCTTTATCTGGCCCGTCCATCGCTAGCCTTTGATCAAGCCGTTGTGACTCTGCCGGAGCAGGATTAATCGCTGCAGCTCCAGTTGTAGAAGCGCGGCCCCTTCACGTGACACCAAATCCTCTCGCGCAGTTGATAGCGTGTCAGCCAAACGCTCCAGAAGAAGGCCGTGTTGCTCTGGACGCAGAACATGCGAGTGACGTAAGCGCGGCGTCACGAAGGAGAGCAGACCGTGCGCGAGATTGGGCTCATTAAGCCAAGCGAATTCCGAGCCTGGCTCGACCTGACCTGGCGGGGCGCGCGCCTCGTCGAGATTGACGCGCGAAACTGCATCGATCGAACTGAGCTCGAGCGCGCTCTCGATCGTGGCGTCCACCAACGGATCCAGCACGTCGCTGTGACGAGAAATTGAGGTGTGGCTCTTGTTATCATTGCCACGCCTCCGATCAATCCCGATGGACTTACCTCGAGAACTAACCGGCGTGATGGCAGATGCATGATGATCGACGTTTGGCTCCTGAAAAGAGGTGCCAGGCTTGACGGGATTCGGGGGCAGCCTAGTCATGGCACTTTGCTTTCTTACCTGCGGGCTAAACCGCTAATAGGGTAGGGTGGCAAGCCGGCCATCCCGGCTCAGCAGAACACGCCCTTCCTCAATCCCGCAGACGGTCCATCCATTGCTCAAGAGCGCGCCGACGAAATACTTTTGACCAGCAATGACAATATAGGGTTCGCTCCCGCGCCAAACAGCTTGGACCTCAATTGCGGGGGGCGTCTTCTCATCCTTGATGGCGACCGCATTGACGAGCGTATAAGCGCCATTGCTATTTTGATCAAACCGCTGCTGGACGTCTCGCCATGTGGCGAGCGAGGCGGGCGTAACGGTGCCGTCGGCGGTGACAACGCCCACCCCAGAGCCGACCTTGATGCCGACAAGACCCGCTCTATCAACTTCCTCTTGCAGCCGCTCGGCAGCTGCATCGGTGGCCAGAGCATCAGGAGCGCTGAGCGCCAGCTTGGGTGCAATGTCCGTAGCAGGGGACGACGGACATGACGCCAAGGTGGTGTCGGTCTGGACAAAACTGGATGAGACTGCGCCAACCGCGGCAGAGCTGATCAGGACCAAAGTGAGAACGGCGAGCGATATACGCCGGCGGTCGATGGAGCCAGCTTGTTTGTAGTCCTCGATCGTCCAGCGAATGGACATCGCCCCGGCATGCAAAACGACAGGAAGAGAGACAACAATGGGCTCATTAGCTAAAACAGTCTCGCGCCCCTCAATCCTGACGTCCCTCGCAAGGGCCTCGATCTCGATTGAATTGAAATGCGGGGCAACACGAAGATGGTGCGGTTCGAGGCCTTGTTCGACGAAGATTAAGTCTGCGTCGAGGCTGCTGCCAATCAGACACGATCCGCCCCCCACTTTACTTGTCAGCCCAGAATAACACCCGGACAGCACTTCGAAATGCAGGCAATTTGGTTCATTCACGGTTGGTTTCCTGAACAGTGAACGGGACCGTACGGCAAGCCGTACGGCCCTTGCGACTTCACAGACTAAGCAGCCGGGGAAAGTGGGGCGGCGACGCCGCCCCATCACATCCCTTACTGCACCCGCTCATCGGCCGCTTTTTTGACAGTCGAAAGCTCAGTCGAGACAATGCGAATTTCCACATCCCTCTCAGCAGCCTTTGTGCTGGTCGCAGTCAGAGCGGCGATTTGCTTTTGGAATGCCGCCTCTCCAGCAACTTCAGCACCCGCGGAAGCGGCTGCAGCAGTAGCGGTGCCGGCTGCCCCACCTGCAGTCGAGGTACCAGACGCACCAACTCCTTTACTCATACTATTCTCCTGTTTGCTCGATTTCGCCGCCACGTGCGGCTCCTATTTCCTAACGTCGCAACATGCGACGTCAGGAATCCTCGTCTGTCTCGGCCATGACATCGTCGAAACGGCTCATTGCACTATTCGCAAATTGGAGAGCAATGGCTCCCAGAGCGACGTTGAACGCTTGCTGCATAGCGGCTTCATGCGAGTTAGTGCCCGGATTGGACGCGCCGCCGTTTGCGGGAATGTTGGCATCAGGGGATCGGCCATGATCGTCGCGCTCGCCAGGCTTTTGAGATCCCTTTTTGCCGCCGCCTTTGCCGCCAGCCGCATGGAGGTCAGCATCAACGTGTCCAGCGGCCCTAGAGCTCGCAACGCGCATGGAGTTCTCCTGTGTCAATTCGATGTGCCAATGGAGGCAGTTTCCACCCTCCACTATGCAAGTATTAGCTTTCGACAAGCTGACGAGTCGTAGAAAGTACAATGAGCCGATGGTGGGTCGTCATTAAACGTTTCACCAGCAGACCGTATTTGAAAGGTTGCCGGCCAAAGCTGGAGATCAGATGGTTAAGACAAACAATCGTTTGTGGAGCTTGATCGGGTGAGCACGTTGCTCATCGCTTCGAAAGCGTTCAATTGGCGAAATATCAAAGCCGCCACTAATAAAAGCGTTTTTGGCTCGATGTGCTGCAATCTCGGGCTCATGTCTCTTGCGATGCCTCCGAGCTCTTTCGACAATTTGCTTGGGGTCAGGCGATGCGGCACGGAGCTTGACCTCGTCGGGAGCGAGCCTGAAAGCCAGAGTGACGGCCGATCCAGCGGCCAGAGCGGTCCATCGGCCCTAGCTGGCCCATGGCAGATCCGTCAATCGCGACCCATTTCAGGGAGACCGAGCAGGAGCCCGCTGCTCGAGAAAGAGCCCTTCGGCTCTACCGCTCTGGACCAATGTGCTCTCGATCCTTGCGCAATCGGCTGGCTCCTCGGCTGTGGCCGTCTGTAGGGTATTGTTAATGCATCGCGATGTTGACAGGCGGCGTATGCAGTCAATGGAACGTCACAGCGGCAGACTGGGTTTGAGGCCGGATTCGAACGATCGAGTGCGGCCGACATAGTTTGTGCGCAGCGAAGGGCCGAAATAAGTTCCTCGGATTCGGGGGCGGTCTCAAGTGTGCTGGTGGAGCTTGCGCGACGCGCGGAGGTCGCGCAAGCTCAGTTTCGAGCGTCATCCTGAGAGGATAGCGTCGCTCCGCCTAGGCGTAAGCGCCTGCAGCTTGCAAGCGCTCGGACTCGATGCGAGCCTTCAGGTTATTTAAATAATCCTCCGCGTAGGACTGGGCCACCGAAACCGGCAGGTTGATGCCTGCCGTCGCGGCTTCTTGAATGGCCTGCTTCACCAAGCCTTCTCGCATTGCTAATTTGACTTCAGGTCCGGCGATGCAGCCCACCGCCTGTGCCGCAAGGCTCAGCCCGGCTTCTTCCAGCGCTTGCTTTATGTTGCCGCCACTGATGGCAGTGTGAAGAAGATTTGCAGCTTGCGCCTCGGCTTCGAGCACCATTGACGCCAGATCCGCCAATTCACCCAAGCCTGGAATGAAGCCAAGTACACCGACTGCTGTTGCGGCCCAGTCGAATACCTTAGAGCCAACTTTGAGCACGTCGTTAAGTGCGTGCATGAAGGCGCCACCGTTCTTTTTGGGAGACTTGATGTCGGGCTGGTCTGCCATGCCCGTCGTCATGTCCGCGACCGCGTCCTGCTCGGCAGGCGTTCGGGCGGCATGCGTCTTCACTTGGTGAACGGTGCGGTTCGCACCCGACATGTTGTTGAAGAACTGGTCGAAGTCGCTGTTGCTGATGTTGCCGGAATCGACCGTATGGCTGCCGCCGAAGTCGAAGAACTTGTGGTGGGTTTTGTAGCCCGTAATCGCGTTGTTCATCAACCCGAACAACACAGGATCGGAGAGCAGCTGGGAGGCCGCCTTTCGCGCCTCGGGCGCGAGGCTCTTATCATCGACCATGCTCGCCAGCTTTTCCCGGGTCAGGTCACCCTTCCCGAAGAAAGCGTTTTGGTTCTTGCTGATCGTATTGAGCGTATCGAGCTCGGCTTGCGTGAGATTGATCGATGATGAAGCAACCTGCAGGAAGTCCTCTTTGTGGACCTTGTCTATCGAGCCACCGTACAACTGCTTCCATTCATCCGGGTGGTCGAGGAAGTATTGAGCGGCAGCGAGGACCTGTGGCGGGCATTTGCCGGTTTTGGCTTCGCCGTCGACGATCCGCTTGAAATCCGCAAGGCTCAGGTTCTTAGGCAGGTTGTCGGCATAGCGATAGAGCTCGCGCACTGCATCGGTCTGGGTCATAACCGATGGCTCGCCATTCCGGGTGCCGTCGGAAGGGATATAGTTCTGCGTATAGCTCTCTGCCCGCTGCTCCTGGAAAGCAGCAACCTGAGGGTGGTGATCGGAGAAGCCGGAGAGATCACCTGCTTTGATCTTCCCGCCGCAGCGGCCGTCACCTTGCGAGCCTATCGCATAGAAGAGCTCTGGGTCCTGTTGCAACGCCTCGATCGCCGCCTTTAGATCCGGCGGTGTGGAGGGATCGTTGGCCAGATCGCCGAGAGATTTCCAATCCAGCGGGCATTTGTCTTTGTGTCGGTTCAGCACCGACACAATCTCCAGCTCGGCATCAGTCAACGTGCCGCTGTTCCACGTGATCCTGGAGCTTTGTACGGGTGCCTCTGCAATCTTCGGTGCGCTCGCAGCGGAGGAGGACTCCGTGGCGGATGGCTCTGGCGCCTGCTGACATGCGTCCAGTGCGGCCTTGATTTCCGGCGGGAGGATGTTCCGTACCTCCTGCGTGAGTTCCTCCGTCAGGTGCTTGGCTGAGTCTGCAGCCGTCGGCTCCTGCGGCGCGGAATGGTCATCGACCTTGTCTTTCAACGAGAAACTAGCCAGCATCGCCTCGAAATTTGAAAGATCCCGCGCCGATGAGGGCCCAGGCGCCAGCCCTGACAAAGTGGAGCTCGCGGTTAGCGACAGGTTGTTGACTGACATTATACGTCCTCTGATTTGAGATCGCACCACAAGCCGGTCATGTGGCGCAGCCCGAGAATCGCGACGAACAACGAGCAATAAATGTTGATAGGATTCGATGGCTCCTACCACTTGCTTCCGATTGCTCAGTGCGCCCCAGCGCTCAGTTCCGCTACAATCTATAGGCACATCGCCGTCTAGATATTCACGCCGTATGGTAGGTTCGATTAGCTTTCCAAAAGCTGACGGCATTCAGAGGTTTCATAACGAAACGCGAAATGACAGTGTGAAAGGCGGTCATGGTTCTTGATATCGGAATCGGCTTGCCTGCTTTGTTTCGATCGCTCGCCTCCACGCCAATTAGGTCGAATTAATGAATCCGAGTCTGCCGCTCTGCGGATGGTCACGTGCGCTAATTCCTGCAACAACGTCGCAGGTCTCCGCAGCATCTTATGGTGAAATCACCCACGGCTTGCGACCTCGCCTGCGCCCAACGAGAGTGTTGGCGTCTGCCCGATGAGCCAGATACAGAATGATCGTATCAGATTGACTGGCGTAGATGCTCGAAAGAGTCCGACGGTATTGTGCGGACCATGTTGCCCCGAGCGGATCGAAGCTCGGCTGCGCCTGGCATTCTTTATGTCATCATGCTTATCCGCTTGGCGAGTGTTCGCTCGAACCTACAGGCCAAAGGTCAGCGTCTAGCGATGGTTTAAGACGAATAAAACCTTCTTCTCGCCATTCCGCCCCGTGAGGCACACCCAGGTTGGTGAACATGGTTGTCCGGGCAGCCCTGGTCGGTATGAGATCGCGGCTTTTTAGCATTTCGAAATCTCCAAGTTCCGGCGGAGAAACCTGTGCCGGCAACGCGAGCTCCGCTTGAGACGGTCCGGCGTGAGGTGACCCGGATCGTGGCCGAAATCGGAGGCGTCCACGCGGTGCTGAGCGATCGGCTGTTGGGAATTGGTCCGCTCGCCGCCGCTCAATGATAGCTCGACACGCGATAATCTGCCTCCGAGTTCCTGCCAAATTAGATCCTGGCTGTATTCGGGTATTTTATCAATGCGACTCTCTCGGACAGGCGGGCGACGAGGACGAGTGGGACGCTGGGTTGTCCGCCGGGCTTAGCGCGTTGAACTCCATGCTGCTCCTCCTTTTGGACAACGGAGGGGCTTCATTCTTTTGCGACGAAGCTCCTTTGCATGGCAGAGTTCGTAGAGTTGTTCAAAAGCTCGCACGAGGTGCTAAAGCGGCAAAGCATGGTCACCGATGCTGCCGGCCAGGACTCTGGTTCACATCCGCGGCGCCGGCCGGGCGTTTATTGCGCCGCCCCGAGGCATCGGCCATCTACAT
This sequence comes from Bradyrhizobium sp. CCBAU 51765, assembly GCF_015291725.1. Taxonomy (GTDB): domain Bacteria; phylum Pseudomonadota; class Alphaproteobacteria; order Rhizobiales; family Xanthobacteraceae; genus Bradyrhizobium; species Bradyrhizobium liaoningense. The sequence goes on along the minus strand of NZ_CP030038.1, from coordinate 7,250,143 downwards.
ATCCGCACTCCGGCAATGGCAGCAGTAGCTTTCGAAAAGCTGAGAGAGGGCATAAACAGACGCGTTGCACCTCTTCGTAGGCGATCTGTTGTCGTGAGGTCATTTCTTACCTGCGTCGGGTAGGTGGACCATGCCGTCTTGATGTGGTGCCTCCGGCGAAGGGGCGTCATTCGGTCGTCCTTCGCGAACGACCACGCTGGAGGATCCCCGAAACAGCATCAAGACCGACTCGTGCCGTGGCTTTTCGTCACCGCTCGGGTTTCGCCGTGCCTGTGCCTCCGCCGCAAGTCCTTTGAGTGTTTGCTCCACAAGCGCGACAAAGCGGGGTGGACCAGAGGCGAAGACAAGGCCATCTCCCGGTACGGCTCTCACGATGTAACGCTCGTCGGAGATGTTGAGCGCATCGAGTGCCGCCTTGAACGCATCAAAGCTGATCGGACTCAAGACCAAAAGGCGGCTTTGCGCCTCATGCGCGGCGGATACATAGAGCACCATTCCATCGTAGTACCATTGAAGATTGTAGAGATTGATCAACCGTTCGAGGAACTCTCGCGGTGGGAGATCGGACATTCGCCCGCGAATCCGCCCCTTCACCCCGGCGCTGACATTGACTCTGATGTTTAGGTTGTTGCCGAATTCCTGCAGTGCGGCCGCGAGGTCCTGATCCAGAACTGTGTAACTATAAGGCGTCGATGGCAGCGCCAGGGGAGCGCCGAGCGCCTCGACGACGCCCAAGCAAATGAAAACACCAGCATAGAGAAGTTTCTTCAAGATGTGCCGCCTTGTAGATGGAATGAGCATTCCTGCTATTTTTTCGCTTGAGAACAAGCACTGGAATTCGTCCCAATTTGGAAGCCGCTGCCTCGTCGAAAATTGGGAGCTGACCGTGATCATTAGATGACAGCTGCTCGTCAGTTTTTGGTCAGCTTGCTTCTCTAAGGTGCCGGCCCGTTCGTGTGAACTGATGGCTCACCTCACTACGTGACAGAAATGATTTCCTCCATGTTGTTTGGCATTACGCCGACCCCTGTCAACTCCGTCGAGTGTGCCTCCAACGGCTGTTCGCCGGCACACGCCCAGTTTGATGAGAGTCTTGCGCAGGCGGCCTCGAACCAAGGTGCCGCCTCTTCTGTGAGCGAGCGCGCGCCAGCTCCATTGCTGCCGGAAGTACCGCGCGCAGTCATGTCGCCGAGCCCGCTCGGCGATCGTGTCCTTCAGAGCATTTCTGCTATCCATCAGGGCAAACCATTTCCGTCGGGTGCAGTTTCGCCGACGCTCGTCGGCGAGCCTGATCCTACCAAGGGTCTCCAGCTTGGGCCGGCAGCGCAACCAGTCTTGCGTGTGCAGCAAGTCGAGGTACATCCGGCGGGCAAACCGGAAGGCGCGGATCATTTCGATTCGGCGCTGGCGAATCTGCGGGATGTTTACAACGGCGCTATCCAGGTTTCGCTCGTCTCCAAGGGAACAGGTGCTGTCAGTTCATCTCTGAACAAGCTTCTATCGGCGGGCTGAGCGGGCCATTGGCTGTCTTGACGAAAGACAAGATCGGTAACGGCTGTCCCGCAAGAAAGCGGCTTCATGCTCTCGTCCTGTTGCCGCTTTTGCTGACCCTCGCCGGTTGCAAAGCTGATCTGTATACCAAAGTGCAAGAACGCGAAGCCAACGAGATGCTTGGGCTGCTCCTGAGCAAGGGCGTCGATGCCATCCGTGTTGTCGGTAAGGATGGGACCAGCACAATTCAGGTGGAAGAAAAGCAGCTCGCCTACTCAATCGAGCTTCTGAATAACCAGGGCTTGCCGCGCCAACCCTTCAAGAGCCTTGGTGAGGTGTTCAAGGGGGCGGGCCTCGTTGCCTCTCCGGTTGAGGAGCGAGCCCGCTACGTCTATGCTCTCAGTGAAGAATTGTCGCGCACGATCAACGATATCGATGGGGTTCTCTCCGCCCGTGTTCATGTCGTTCTGCCGAAGAATGATCTTTTGCGACAGGATGCAACCCCGTCTTCGGCGTCGGTGTTCATTCGATACGCCTCGAATGCGAAGCTCTCAGCCTTGCTGCCGCAGATCAAGATGCTCGTCGCCAACAGCATCGAAGGTCTATCATACGACAAGGTGGCGGTCGTGTTCGTGCCGGTTGAGCGGGCTCAGCATGAGGTCTCCGTTGTGCCAGCGGCAGCTTCCACCGAACCAACCAAGTTCATTGCAACCCACATTGCGATTGGTGCAGGAGGTGGGCTCGCCGCGTTGGGCATTCTATCTTACGTGCTGCTGAGCACACGTGGGGGACAGCTTCGTCAATCCTGGCTCAAAGTGGCAAGTTTCGGCAGAGATGCCAGCAAGCCAGCGGGCCAGTCCGCCGGCAAAAAGCTCTCCTCCGATCCGAAATAGCGGCAGCAGGTCCGTATCGATGGCATCCACTAACCCAACTTATTCACTCAACCCGCATTCCGATCGCCTGCGCGAGCTTGCCGCTTTGATCCATCCCAGCCGGTTTGCCGGCCATCTTGATGGGCTTCTGTCGGACGCCACAGTGCTGCAGTTGCAGAAGTCTCCAAGACTGCAGCAAAGACTGGTCGAATTGCTGCTAGGTAGTGAGCTGGCTTCGAGCGGAACCGACTGGGGTAGGGACGTTCTGCTCGGGCATGAGCCGCGTCGGGCGGCGCTGCTCGCTGGCAGTATCTGGCATGCCCGTTCGGTGCTGAAGCTTGTCTCAAGGCATGATGTAGCGATTCTGATCGAAAACATTGGTGCCGAAGCACATGCTTTCGCAATCCGACACTTATCCAGCGCCGTCGCAACCACATCGATTGACGATTCGCAGAAGCTCGCGAGCCAGATTGAAAATGACGGATTTGCCTGCCTTGGCGCTTGGCTCAAGGACGCATCAGAGCTTGACCGTGTGCGCGTTCTTCTCCGCTTACCTGTGGGGACCACCGCCGAATCTCCGGCAGCCGAACACCACAACTCAGCGGGTCAGTTACTGTCTTTGGTGGTGGCCCACTTGGCCACGCAGGAGCCAGCGGCATGACGGCCAATGAAACAGTCTTGCCATATAGCCCGCAGATACGGCCGCTCGGTCCGCTCATACCAGCCGCGGAACTTGGCATCTGGTACGATGCGGTGCAGACGCGCGCGCTAGCCGAGCGATACCTGCGGCAGGTTCGCAGTTGGGCAAGGAAGGCCTATCAGCAGGAGCGGGAGCGCGGGCACTGCGAGGGTCTAAGGTCAGGCTCGGACGAAATGGCACAGCTGATTGCCCGAGCTGCTTCCGATGTGGCCGGCCGAAAAGCTGTTCTGCAACAGGAGTTACCACAGCTCGTCATTGAGATATTGACCGATTTGTTGGGCTCCTTTGATCCGGGTGAGATGTTGGTAAGAACCGTTCGTCACGCTGTCGAGAAAAGATATGGCAGCGCAGAAATATGCCTTCACGTGTCTCCTGTGAACGCTGATGCACTAAGACATGAATTCCTGGCGTTCGATGGAACGAATAGTCGGCCGAAAGTCAGAATCGATCCGGACCCTGCCGTGGGGCCGGACCAGTGCGTTCTGTGGAGTGAGTTCGGCAGTGTCGATTTAGGACTTGCCGCGCAGCTCCGCACATTGCGTCTCGGCCTTGATCCATCTTCTCAGGAAAGCTAACCGTGACGACGCAACAATCAGGCCATGATCAAGCCGGCGGAGAAGGAGATGTGCATTCGGCGATAGCATCTCTGAGATTCGCAGCAAAGGAGGTCGATACGCGTGCCGTGCGGGGACGGATCACGCGTGCGATCGGCACCTTGCTCCATGCCGTGTTGCCAGGGGCCCGTGTTGGAGAACTTTGCCTATTGCAGGATCACGCTTCCGGATGGTCACTTGAAGCGGAAGTCATCGGTTTGCTGCCGGACGGGGTTTTGCTGACGCCCATTGGCGATATGGTAGGCTTGTCCCACCGCGCGGAAGTGCTCCCAACAGGGCGCATGCAGGAAGTGTCAGTCGGGCCTGGCCTGCTCGGCCGCGTGATCGATAGCTTCGGCCGTCCACTCGATGGCAAGGGGCCGCTAAGGACGGTCCACACTTGTCCGCTCCGCGGCAAGGCGCCCAACCCGATGAGGCGGCGTGGCATCGAGCAGCCGTTTCCGCTCGGCGTTCGCGTTCTGGATGGACTTCTGACGTGTGGCGAAGGTCAGCGCATCGGAATCTATGGAGATGCCGGTTGCGGTAAGTCGACGCTGATGTCGCAAATTGTAAAAGGCGCGGCCGCCGATGTCACCGTGGTTGCTCTCATAGGGGAGCGTGGGCGCGAGGTGCGTGAATTCATCGAACGTCATCTTGGAGATGCCCTCGCTCGCACGATCGTTGTCGTTGAGACATCCGATCGATCGGCAATGGAGCGGGCGCAATGCGCTCATATGGCGACCGCACTCGCCGAGTATTTTCGTGATCAAGGGCTGCAGGTCGTTCTGATGATGGATTCGCTGACCCGCTTTAGCCGTGCGATGCGCGAAATCGGCCTTGCCGCCGGAGAACCTCCCACCCGGCGCGGCTTTCCTCCTTCCGTCTTTGCGCTGCTTCCTGGTCTGTTGGAGCGAGCCGGTATGGGCGAGCGGGGCTCGATCACGGCATTCTATACCGTGCTTGTCGAAGGTGACGGCACGGGCGATCCGATCGCCGAAGAGTCGCGCGGCATTCTCGATGGTCATATCATTCTTTCGCGCGCGCTGGCCTCCCGAGAGCATTTTCCCGCCATCGACGTGCTGTCCAGCCGAAGTCGTGTCATGGATGCGGTCGCCTCTGGTCCACATCGCAAGGCGGCATCCGCATTCCGCGATCTGCTCTCGCGCTACAATGAGGCTGAGTTCCTGATCAAGGTCGGTGAATACAAGCCGGGCAACGATCCACTGACTGATCGGGCAATCGAGTCAATCGAGGAACTGCGCGCATTCTTGCGCCAGGCACAGGACGAGCCGTCGAGCTTTGAGGAGACCGTTTCATGGATGTCGCGTCTGACGGCCTGAATCTCGTGCAAGCGTCGAAATTGCGGCTGGTGAAAGACATGAGAGAGCGAAGCGCGCTTCGTGAATTGTCGAACATGGAAGCCAGGCGCCAAATTGCGGTCGCAGCGCTGCAGCGAGCGTCTGAGAATCTTAAAGGCGCGGAGGATCGTCGCGACAAGGCCGAAGCTGAACTTTATCAGGAGCTGGCGTCGCTCGAGATGATGTCCGTGACCGAGCTCGATCGTCGCTGTCAACTCGTCCTTGGGCGGCTGGCAGCAGAGATCGAATCGGCACGCCAGGCGCGTGAGCAGGCGCGCATCGCGCATGAGCAGGCCCAGCGGGCGGTGAATGAGGCGCGGACCATATGGGCCAAGCGTTCGGCGGCGAGCCAGAAATGGCAGGAGATTGAGGGCGATGTCCAGCGCACTACCGCTGTCCGTTCGGAGTTTGCAGCCGAAATCGATGCCGACGATGAGGTTTTGCTCCGATATCAGGGTGGTTCGCGCAGCCAGACGGTCGATGACTCGAACTAATGGCTGGTTCTCTTATCAACTCGCGAGCTGCGCCCGCGGAACCTGTCGATAAGTGCCATGGGTGAACCCGCACTATATCAGCCAGCGGCAAAGCTGTCGCATGAAGTGGTCTCCTGGCTCAACGAGACCGCCGCACCGCGCACGGTTCTGCAGAGCCGCATTGGCGATAAGCCGCTATCGATCCGTGTGAGCCGGCTTGTTTGGCAGGCCGAGCCATATGCCACGTCGGTGCTCGACTGCGTATTTTGCGCCGAAGGCGAGACCGCTGTGTTGTCCTTGCCCCGCCTTCTCGTCGAGGCACTGATTTCAACGATCCAGCATGGCCTTACTTTACCTTCCGGCCCAACTCGCTCGCTCCTTCTCGAACTTGCACTGGAACCTTGGCTCGCTGCATTAGAGATCGTGCTCGCGCGGAATTTGCAGCTGATCCGCGTCGAAGACACAACGGCCAGAGACCCCTATTTGGAGTTCGACGTTACTTTCGGGCCGCTGGCGGCCAAGGCTCGCCTGTTCTTGTTCGCGCCTCTTGACGGTCTGGTTCCGTCTGCGTTTCGTGTCTTAGGCGAGTTGATCGGCCAATTACCGCGAGATCTAGGTAAGATTTCTTCGGAATTGCCGGTCGTAATTGCGAGAGAGATCGGCTCGCTGCGCGCGCCCATCAAGCTTCTTCGCCAAGCACAGCCCGGCGACGCACTGCTGCCCGAGGTCATTCCCTTTGCCCATGGCCAGCTCATCCTCGCTGCGGACAAGTTGTGGGCGCCGGCGCAGGCGGCGGGCGACAGACTTATCCTTCGGGGACCATTCCGCCTGCAGTCCCATCCTCTAAGGTATGCAAATATGACGATACGCCCCCAAGCTGAACAAGCAATCCCGCCCTCGGAAGCCGACATCGACAGTGTTGAGATCACGCTTGTGTTCGAATGCGGCCGCTGGCCCATAACGCTGGGTACGTTGAGAAGCATCAACGAGGGGCACGTGTTCGAGCTTGGCCGGCCGGTGGACGGTCCGGTCGACATTGTTGCCAATGGTCAATTGATCGGCCGCGGCGACATTGTACGCGTCGGTGAAGCGTTGGGCATCCGGTTACTGAGCAAGTTGGCGGTCAATGGTTGACATTCAACCGAGCATCCTTGCGCTTGTTGCGGCGACCGCCGGTCTTGGCCTGCTGGCGTTCGCAGTTGTCACAACAACGGCGTTCATCAAGGTTTCCGTCGTTCTCTTCCTGATCCGCAACGCGCTCGGCACTCAGTCCATACCACCGAACATCGTTTTGTATGGTGCTGCATTGATCCTTACCGTATTCATAGGGGCCCCAGTATTCGAGCAAACCTACAACCGCGTGACCGATACGCAACTTCGTTACCAAACCGCCGATGACTGGTTGACCGCCGCCAAGGAAGGCAGCGAGCCGCTGCGCGCCCATCTCAAAAAGTTCACCACTGAGGAGCAGCGCACGTTCTTCTTGTCGTCGACGGAACATATCTGGTCGGAGGAGATGCGCGCCAACGCAACAGCCGACGATTTTGCGATCCTCGTGCCGTCTTTTTTGATCTCGGAGCTTAAGCGTGCGTTTGAAATTGGTTTCCTTCTCTATCTTCCGTTCATCACGATCGACCTGATTGTGACGACAATTCTGATGGCCATGGGCATGTCAATGGTATCACCAACAATGATATCCGTTCCTTTCAAGCTCTTTCTGTTCGTCACAATCGACGGCTGGTCGCGGCTCATGCACGGATTGGTCTTAAGCTACGCATCCCCGGGGGGGTGAGATGGACGAGGCCAGCATTCTCACCCACCTGAGCCGATCATTAGTCCTGTTCATGATCTGGGTTCTACCGCCGCTTCTGGCAGCCCTCGTGGCCGGATTGGGTATTGGCATCGTGCAGGCAGCAACCCAGCTCCAGGATCAAACCTTGCCGCTTACCGTGAAGCTCCTCGTCGTCGCCGCCGTGCTCGTTCTGTTTGCTCCGGTGCTGAGCGCGCCCCTGATCGAGCAAGCCCAGCGTATCTTTACTGAGTTCCCCGCGCTCACAGCGAGGTATTAGTGCGCGCGGCACGCAAGCCTGTCTACGTTTCAGCTATAGCGTCTCGTTTGTTGGCCTTCATTGCGAACCACAAAAAGCGAGTTCGTCATCTTATCGAAAGCTCGCCTCACTATTATGAGACGGATAGACATCCGAACTGTCCTGTTCGGCTCTATGAGCCCGCCGTATTCGGAGGAAGGATGACTCCATTTGGAATTTCTATCCGTTCGATTCAGGTGTGCTTACGATGTGATGCAATTACCTGCTGAGACCTGGTCCTCGATGCACAGCCTGGCGAGTTGTCGACACAAGTGAACGGGCAACCGCTTTGATTGCAAGCGGCCCCAAGTTTCTGGCATTCTGGTGAATGAGCCTGCGAATGAAGGTGCCGCTCGAGACCGATCTCCATAGACTGCGAAATTGGCCCTCAGATCTCCAAACCGCGCTGCGGCCGGTGAGAGCGGAAGAAGCGTGGCTTGTAAGCCGCGCGCGATTTCGCGGGTGCTCTCATCGAATGGCCATACCTCTGCGCCGGATGGCGGTAGTCATATGGATAGTTGAAGCCGAAGTCATCTGCCCTGGGAGGCCTGTCGCTCTGCAACCGCTGGGACACGAGATCTGCAGAGTTCTTGACGTCTCACATCATGGCGACGTGAGTGCGACGGTTGCATTGGCTGAAGGCGCGACGAGCTGAGCTCAAATGGATGCCTTGTCACCCACCGAGACGCAAGCTCTGATTCAGACTGCTGTCGAGTTCGTCGTTGCGGCCGGTCTTGGCGCGGCCCGGGCCCTCGGCATTATGCTGGTTCTTCCGGTATTCACGCGACCGCACATTGGCGGGATTATCCGCGCAAGCGCGACGATTGTGATTGGATTGCCTTGCTTGATGCAGATCAGGAACGGCTTGCAGACACTAGATCCGGGCACCCGTATGGTTGCGGTCTCGCTCCTCGGTTTGAAGGAGATATTTATCGGCCTGCTGTTTGGTTTTCTGCTTAGTATACCACTTTGGAGCATCCAGGCCGTTGGTGACATCATTGATACCCAGCGCGGCATCTCCAGCCAGCTGGACGATCCTGCGACACGCAGTCAAACCGCCGCGATGGGGCTCTTTCTCGGGACTGCCGCGGTTACGATCTTCGTTGTATCAGGAGGTCTGCAGACCATGGTCAGATGCCTCTATGGAAGTTATCTGATCTGGCCCGTGTATCGGCTGCTACCTCCTCTGACCCAGCAAGGGGCAATGGAGTTTATCGGGCTTCTCGACCATATCATGCATACGACTCTTGTGGTCGCCGGGCCCGTGCTGGCTCTGCTGCTTCTGATTGACGTATCCCTCATGCTGCTCGGGCGCTTTGCGCCGCAAATCAAGCTGAACGATCTCTCTCCGACCATCAAGAATGCCGCCTTTGGCATTATTGTGGTCAGCTACGCCGTCTTCCTCATCGAATATATGGGAGCAGAGATCATTCGGTTCAACGACGTGCTGGAGTGGCTCGAGAAGTTCTTGAAATGAGCGACACGAGCGAAGAGAAAAATCTTCCACCAAGTCACAAGAAGCTGAGGGACGCGCGTAAGAAAGGGCAGAGCCCGCGCAGCGCCGACTTTGTGACCGCGGTAAGCCTTTGCGCTGGTTTCGGCTGCCTGTGCTTCAGGGCGGGCGCGATCGAAGACGGATGGCGCGAAGCTGTGCGGCTCACCGACAAGCTGCAGGAACAGCCCTTCAACAGTGCGGCCCGGCAGGCGCTGGTCGGATTGATGGACCTTTCTATAACAGCCGCGGCTCCCATCCTAGCTGCGGCGGTTGTCGCGGCGATTCTGGCCGGTGTCTTGGCCGGCGGCGGCCTGACGATTTCGGTTGAGCCGCTTAAACCCAGCTTTGAGAAATTGGACCCCGTCAAAGGGCTGAAGCGGATTATCTCCCAACGGTCGGTTGTCGAGCTTGGAAAGTCTATCGTCAAAGTGTTGGTTCTTGGCGCCACGTTCGTTTTCACTGTGCTCGCAAGCTGGAGGGCACTGGTATACTTGCCCGTTTGCGATTTGAGCTGCTTTGGTTTTGTCTTTAAAGAGCTCAAAGTGCTGATCGCGATTGCTGCCGGCGCTCTTCTGATTGGCGGCTTGGCCGATCTGCTCATTCAGCGTTGGTTGTTCTTGCGCGACATGCGCATGACGCAGAGCGAAGCCAAGCGCGAGTCCAAGGAACAGGATGGTAATCCGCAGATCAAGGGTGAACACCGTAGGCTCCGTCGGGAGTCGGCGAACGAGTCTCCGCTCGGCATCCATCGGGCGACATTGATACTGACGGGGCGAGCGACATTGATTGGGCTGCGCTACGTTCGGGGCGAGACCGGCGTCCCAGTACTGGTGTGCCGCGGCGAGGGCGAAACGGCTTCACAGTTACTGGCGGAGGCGCGCGCCCAACGTCTGAGCATTGTCGAGGATCATGTGTTGGCGCGTCAGCTGATCCGAAAAGGTGCGATGGGCAAGGCCGTTCCGATGGAGTGTTTCGAGAGGGTTGCAAAGGCAGTCTTTGCCGCCGGCCTAGTTTAGCGTCGCACAAAACAGCGATGCGCTCAAATCTCTGGTCAACGATCCAACTGTCCCAAAACCTGATCTGTAAGCTGCACGATCCCAAGAAAAGGATCGAGCAAAGATTGGATTCCCGGAGGCTCGTCGGCCGATTCCAAGACTGATATGGACAAGAATGGCCAACCGACGTTCATGCTGCTCGGGTCTTACGAGCCGCTTATTGGGTTTCTGGCGCAACCCTGTTATGCGTTTCATCCTCCAAATTGCTCCTGTTGCCCCCCGACGTGGCCCCACGTGCGGTGATGGGAAGCACTGCACGATCACCACTGGTCGACATGACAGCGCCATTGCCTAACAAGTCGCCAGGTTCATTGACCATGACCGCAAGGTTATTCCGGACTGAGCAGCCAAGGGTCGGATTGAACGAATTGTCGTTCACTGTAGGACCGACGATGGAGAGCGATGGGCAGACCGGAGGATGGGCTTCGAAAGTGATCGCTTCGATCCTCACCCCGGAACGAGCCGGCAAATCCACACGAGAAGCGGACAGGCGGATGTTGTAGGTGGCAACGCCCATGGCGCGAGCCTCGTGGGCCACCTGTGCAATGAGTCTGGGCGGGCCGATGACACCCACATGGAGGGCATCCAGCCGGCCGCGACTGGTCGCTGCAATAAAGCTTCGCAGCCGATGCCGTTCGGGGCCACGAAGGCTCTGCAGGAACAGCACGTTACTCTTCTGCTCGACCTGGATCTCTTGGTCAGCCGGCCCGGGCTGGATCGAGGCAGTATTTGCGCAGCCCCCCAATGTTGTTCCAATAACGATCGGGTAGCACAGATGTCGCAAAGTCATTTGCCGATCCTCATTCGATAATAAAGCCCGCGCTGCCGGTCGATCCTGGTGCGCTGGCGCGAGGCGCATCGCGCTCTCGCGGCGGCCGGGCCACCGTGTTCGTCAAAATCCGCCCCGCGTCTGAGGGCGGTGAGATGCGGTCGCTCGGCGCACTCATCCGGTTCGGATTCGGTCCGGGCCGCACGATGTAGGGCGTGACAATAATGACCAACTCGGTTTCACGTTTTTGAAACGATGAGGAGCGAAAAAGCGCGCCCAGGATCGGCACATCGCCGAGCCAGGGAAACTCGCCGATATCAGTGTTGAAGTTGCGCCTGATGAGGCCGCCGATTGCAAAGCTCTGACCGCTGGCGAGCTCGACCACGGTGCTCGCCCGCCGAGTGGAGAGGGCAGGGACCGCCATGCCATTGATTTTGACTTCGCCTTCGCTCGAGAGTTCGCTGACTTCGGGCTTCACACGGATATTGATCTGATTATTGTTGAGAACCGTTGGAACGAACTCGAGGCTCACGCCGAATTGGCGAAATTGGACCGAAACCTGCCGGTTATCCTGCATCACCGGAATAGGGAATTCGCCGCCGGCGAGGAAGCTTGCGGCTTCGCCGGACATCGCCGTCAGATTCGGCTCAGCCAGGATTGAGGCGAGGTGCTCGCTTGCGAGAGCGTCCAGAACAGCGCTCAAGTTGGTGTTGCCGGCGCTAAATCCAATCCCGATCGTGCCGCCGCCGCCGGCTGCGCCGGACCCTCCCCCTTTGCCGGTGACAAGGAAAGCGCCGTTTGGGCTCGAGGCGGTGAAGTTGATGTTGAGATCCTTGGCGGCGATGCGGGAGACCTCTGCCACCCGTACGCTGAGATTCACCTGTAATGAGCCGGCGACCTGGATCTTGTTGACAACCAGCGCGCCAGCCCCAAGAAACTGCTCAGTGACCTTCCTGGCGGTCTCGACGACCTCGGCATTAGGCGCCGTACCGCTAAGGATCGCGCCGCGCGGGGTATAGCTGACCTGAATCGGATAGTCGCCGACCTCGGCCTTCAGCGCGGCCCGCAGATCCTCGATCGGTTGGGTGACGACAACACGCAGCTCGGCGAGAGCCTCTCCATTGTCGTTTAGGGCGAACAGGCTAGTCCGTCCCGACTTTTTGCCAAACACGAAAATCGTGGTGTTCGACGGCGCCTGATAATCCGCAATGGCAGGGTCGGCAATAAAAATGCTCGCAGCCGGTCCGGTCAGATGAACTGTCTTTCCCTGTGAGGAGGTAAGGTTGAGCGTGCCGGTGGTGCTGCCAGGCGCGGCTCGTGGCGGTTCTCCTTTGCCATCTCGCTTTGCCTGAGCCGCGGCAGCAAGCGGAAGTAGCAGAGCAACTGCGCACAGGGCGTAGCAGAGGCGGGGAAAAGCGGCATAATGCGAGCCGCTGGCGACCATCGACGGTCCATCAGCGCCGGCGTCATTGTTGACGAAGTTCAAGGAAGTGCTGCTTTCAAGTTCGATCGGCTAGGCAGCCGATGCTGCGCCAACGAGTTCAAGGGTGTAACCGACACCGCGCGCGGTCTTGATCCTGAGCGTTGCACCCGCCTGGCTCAAATGCGTGCGCAGGCGATAAATCCCGACTTCCAGCGCATTGGTCGAGACCTCGTCGTCAAATGCATACAAGCTTTCTTCGAGCGATGCGCGCGGCACGGTACGGCCCGCGCGGTTGAGCAAATGTTCAAGAATGCACACTTCGCGGCGCGCAATTCTCAGTACTCGTCCACCGACGGAGACTTGTCTCGCGATCGGATCGAAATGCAGATTCCCGAATGTCACCACCGGCGCCGTCATCTGCGTTGATCGTCGCAGAATAGCTCGCATGCGAGCAACGAGCTCGTCGATAGAAACGGGCTTGGGCAGAAAATCATCCGCTCCGGCGTTGAAGATCGCAATCCGCCGACTGAGATCATTGAGATTGCTCATCATCATAGTCGGCATTGATTGTCCTTCGCGCCGCAACTGCTTCAACCAGTCCAAACCATCTCCATCGGGCAAGAAGGAGTCGAGCAGTATCATGTGATAGTTCGCGCAATCCAACGCGGCCGACGCCTCATCCAGCGTCCGCGTCACGTCGACGGCGAACCCGCAATTCAGCAGCGTTTCCTTCACGGCGCGGCCAAAGTCCGCATGATGATCAACCAGGAGAATTCGCATTCATCGCCTCTCCTCCATCCTTGGCAGGACTTGAGCGTGTCACGCTTGACCATGACGATCGGCGGAACCCAGAGGATGCCGCTTTGGCGTGAATTCGAAAACCCGTGCGCGATACGCAAGAGCCTGTTGGCAGGCAGTGCACGTCCGCCGTCGGCGGATAGGCGGGGGCCCGCGGCGGATGGTTCCAGCCCGCGGCGGGGCTCAAAATCTCCTTTACGCCGGCAAGTGATCGGCAATCTCTCACGAGGACGAGAGCCCTGGCGATGTGCTGATTCATCTGCGGGCTAAACATAGCGATGGCTGCATGCATTACGCGAATGCCTGCAGTGGCGATCGCGCCAAACTCGCGGAGTGAAAGGAAAGCGCAGGCGAGAGCGGCTGTATCTGCCGCCGAACGGACTTGCGAAACCGACATTGGAACTCCCAAATCGTCTTGATCCGCGGTCAGTCCTGCAAGGCAGTTGAGCCCGTAGTGTCGTCAAGTCACTACGATACAAGTTTTCCGCGTCTAAGACAGTTTACGCGCTATGCGGCGGACGACAGGCTGTAAAAGGCCAAGAGCGATGAAACGCTCAACACGCCCATGGGCGGGTTAGACATTGTCTCGCCAGCCGGTGATAATGGCCAAACATGATGTCAACCGTCCTGAAGCTCGGTTACTTCCAAGATTTTCTCCGCGCCAGCCGAGCGAAGGCTGCCAAGGAAGGACAAATTGAGCCTGGCATTGCTGTCGCGCATTGTCTGAGGCAGTGAGGCCGGCTCAATTTCGTCAGACGGGTTGAACGGCGCAAGAACGATCTAGTCTCGAGCTTGGACTCAGCCTGTGATCGGTACGGCGATTGCTCGCCTTGTTCTCGCGCGCTGGATCCTCGCCTGACTGCGAAGAGCGCGCTTCGTCTTGCGTTCACAAAGCAGATTAACGATGCAAGATCTGAATCGGAGCAGTCGAGCAGTGTCCCAAGCCGTATCGGCCGAGCATTGAGATTCTGAGACGTTCGCAATTGTCGCTACCTGTCAGGAAGAGTTCACGCGAGTGGAGTCTGTCGCGAGACTGTCGTAAATCCTACAATCTGACGCTGGGTGAGATTCAAGTGCCTTTAAGGGCTCTTTGTATCGGCGCCATCAACATCGGACTCCTTGTGAAGCAATGACGACACAGTGGGGCCATGCTGCCGAGCTGTGCGAAGGTCAATCGCGCTCTGTCCAAGGTCGTGAGCATTTGTCTGTCCAATCAAGCGTAGCGCCATAACGCCTTGAAGCGCGCGAAGAGGCAGTCGTTCGGCTGTGACGCCAAAGATCGGCCAATCCGACCTGCCTCATACTCGGCAATTTAGTGGGAAAATCGGGGCGGGCGCGGGACGTCGATGTGACGCGAGACTGCCGATCGCTCGAGCCAAATTGTTCGGTAGGGGACTGAGGAGAGAATCGATTGCCAGACGTCATCTTGAATGCGGTCTCCATACATTTCGATCGACTATGAGGCCTTTAGGCATGCTCGGCAAAATCGATTGTTTTGATGGAACGCATCCAGGTTGCGGATCGGCTGTAATGCCATAGCGCCGCTTGCTACGGGTGAGTGAATGTATGATGCGACCGCGGCCGAAACACGGTTGGTTGACACGCGATCATTGTCAGAAAGAGTTAGCTAACGCGAGGATGCTGCGCTTTCGGCGGCTTACCTCGCCAAATCCGCCTGCCAACCCCTGAAGCCGCCTGATAAATTCCTGCCTCGCGACACAATGCACCCAAGATGCCACGATGCTTCAACGAGTGGAAAGGGATGAGGGGACAACATCGGTGTCCTCCTGACCTTCCGTCGGAACTGTCAACCGCTGTACGGCTCGATCGGCGCCTTCATCGGGCCGTCGGTCGCCCCCCTTACGCTTAATCTGTTGTGCATGAGGCGGAGCTGATGCGCCGCTTTTCTTCGTTGCAGGGTGTTGTGGCGCTTGGTCGCCAACGAACCTGCCAAATGGCGCGATCGACCATCTACTCATTACTCTCGCGCTTGTAGGGATTTGCTTCACTACTGGTGCGGTAGCTTTCCAAATTGCCTCCAAGGAACAGGCGCTCGGTTTCGCGGGTCGGCGTTCTGCCCAGTGAGCACATCAAATCGACGTCTCCATCGATGGTGTCCTGATCCTCGGCGTTCATTCCAAGCCCAATGCTACTCAGCACGTCGTCGGGCGTCCAGATTGTGGTCTTCGGTACGGTGTAGGTGTGTAGCGCGTCCGCATTGTTGGCAATCGCTCTCGCCCACGGATCGCGAGAGACGACAAGTTTTGACGGATCCTCGACTAACGATACGAAGGCTGAGACTGTAGTCTTTCCCCGCATATGCCAACCAGCCTGGCGGGCTCGGTCCAGGGGATACCGCTCCAGAGGATCTCCAACGGAAGAATGATCTCGAGCCGTGTTGCGGACATGAGATATTGCACTCGTGTTTTCTTCCGTGTGCGGCTTGCAATCAGTGTCCTGATTCTGAAAACGCCGCAGTGTGACATATGACGACCTCGCCACGTCGTCGAATACGCGATCTCGATCAATGGCAGCGTCGGTCGCCGATGACCAACGTGCTGCCTGTTGCGCGGCAAGTTCGATCTCGTTCCGAAGTGCTTCAAGAGTGGCACCCGTCAGTGTTGCGGCAAGCTGAGCGCGCCCACTGACGTATGATGAGGCTGGATAGCGACTGGGTTCCGAGATCGCCTCGTTTGGCGCAGATGAGGGCGCGGCGCTCGCGGAATCTGCCGCTAAGGAGACTGGCGCCGCGGTGGGGTAGACCGAATCCAAGTCATCTAGAGCCAAGTCATTCAGCTGCTGCTCAAAGTTTGCTTGGTCTTCTGAACTTCTCGCTGCGATGGTTTGGGCGCTAAGCTCGTCCTGCTGTCGACCGACGTGGTGCGGCCGCTGAACCTCAAACGAATTGTCCGCGGCATTCCGTGGATCAACATTCATCTCTCTACTCCCTTCGAAGTGCCGCCTATCGGCGCGGATTGTTGCAGGTGCAGCTTTCGAGAAGCTGACATCGATCAAGCTGAGACCGGGTTCCTCGACCGCCGCGCTGCGTTCGCTTCACCTATCGCCTAGGGCAGACAGTCCTTTGCAGACTAAGAGGACACGCAAGCGCATGCGGCTGATCGAGTGCTTCCTTCGTAGATCGTCTGCTCCTGCAGATGTGACGGCTGCATGTCCTCGCTCATTACGCCCGAGTGGACCAGCGCGACCGCTCGTCGTTTGTGGTTTCCAAGCGGCCGACCACCGAACAAATCGTTGTCAACGCCCGCAAGGCGAATGCCCCCAGAACCTGACCTACGAGGTTGTGATGTTGGAATAGCCGTCGCAACTACTTGCGCCTGATTGCGGCAGGCTGTTTTTGTACAGGCGCGAGCGCGCTTGCTGAATGAAAGCCAAACAACGCGCGAGCACGACATCTTGAAAAACGTAAGCTGTAGTACTTATCGAGGGAGAAGAGCATATGAAGATTACCGGCAAAGGACTGACGATCCTGTTGTCCTTGCTTTCGGTCGCAAGCGCTAGCGCTCCGGCGAGAGCCGATGAGCCCTCGCCGAAATACACCGAGGTGCTCAATGCCCTGCAGGCGGGGAAGAATGTGAAGCTCATACTGGACATGAGCCACTGTAGCCCCGCGGAGGGCGGCAAACCTGCATCGGCGACGCAGGCCGGTCTGGTTATCAATGCATTCAGGGTGACGGTCCAGAATGGAATCAGCTTCTCCAATGCTCACCAAACGGTCGACAGCTCTGGACATGCTGTGACCGAGTACATCCGCCATAGCCTTAGCCGCGAAGGCAAGCTGACGGTGCGAGCCTCGAAGCTTGTTGTCGGAACCACCGAGCTTGTGAACCAAGGCGAATTCATCTGCGAACTGCCGGATGGCGCAAAGTTCATCTGGTAACGAAGAGCACAGAGAGAAAAGGGGCGCTCCGAAGAGTTGATCCGAATCGTGAAGGATCCGAGTTGCGCCAAGTTGCTGCTGTTTGACGAACGTTGGGCGTGAGGGCCGTCGATCTCCATTCGTCTCAGCGATTGGAGGACCGGCGGTTCGGGATGTCATCATGTGGGTTGGAGCCCCGGCTTCTCAGTCGAACGCTCCAGATGAGCGGGACAAGGTACGTCCCCACGCCCTCCGCGGTCCTGTTGGGAGTGTATTTACAAGCCGATCAAGCGGCGGGCTCGCGATGATTTCACTCGACCCTCGGCCCGCCCAGGATGAGCTGGTATCTTTCATGCCGCGTCTTTTGGGGTTCTTTCACTTGAACCTTCCGTGCTGCCGAATGCAGCCGCAGGGGTGATTGAATCACCCCGCTTAAGATCATGCTGTGAATGGCGGCTACGGGGTTTACTCGCCGTCTCAATTGTCGTTCGGACGCGGTTCTGATTTCCGAAAATAGGCGATCCGAGTGGATTCGGGAGTTTGTGGGGCCGCGCGAGGCGCCGACAGCATATCGTTCAGCCAAATTGCGGCCGATGGAAGAGAAGAACGCGGCCACCGGGTAGGCTTTCAGCCGAGTAGGGCTCGCCATGGATCAAAAAGCGGGTCATGGGGACGCCCTGGCTCGGCAGAAGGCCCAGGTTTTGGAGCATGTCAATCACGAGAGTCGAAGCTTCTCGCGGGCCGTGCCTCCAGTTTAGGCCGAACCACTCTCCGAGTTCAGGAACTTGCGGGAGCGGGTGGTGGCCCGAGGGGGGCGCGGCGGACGGCGGTTGGAGGTTCGCCGCCTGCAATTCGAACCCGGAGGGCCGATCAAGCCCAGATGCGAGGCCGTCGTAGGTACGCGGGGAAGCCATCGGAGTCACCGACACAGCTTCACTCCCCGAAGCGAACCTTGGGTGATGGATGAGTTGAACGTCATTGGATCCTCTCGGCCCCAGCACGGCCGTATAGCGTTCCCCACCAATCTCATAGTTCATGAGCGGATATTGCGCATTAGGCAAGAAGTCCCACTTGCCCAGCTTGGAAAGCATCATGTCGGGAGCGAGCTGGGTGCGATGGGAAAAATCGTTGGGCACTGCGAATGAAACGTCAAATGTATCGCCAACAGCAGGAGAGCGCAGATGGATGAGCTGAAGATCGCTACCCCCACGCGGTCCTAACACGCCCGTATAGCGTTCACCGTGAATGTTGTAGGTCTTAACCCGCTGTGCTGCATCCGGCATCTGACCCCAGCGGCTGAGCCGGGAAC
Organism: Bradyrhizobium sp. CCBAU 51765; assembly: GCF_015291725.1. Lineage (GTDB taxonomy): Bacteria > Pseudomonadota > Alphaproteobacteria > Rhizobiales > Xanthobacteraceae > Bradyrhizobium > Bradyrhizobium liaoningense. The sequence goes on along the minus strand of NZ_CP030038.1, from coordinate 7,231,843 downwards.
GCATCATGTCCGTCGCGGGCTGGTTGCCATGGAAAAAACCTTCGGTAACGGCCATGGAGGCGTCAAAGCTCTCGCCGGCTCTCTCCCCATCTTGATTCATCATCCGTCCAAAGTCTTTTTCAGAAGCTGGACCCTGCGGCCGTGAGCTGGGCTGCCAAATCACGGCACCGAAAGGGTCCGCCCCGCAGGCGCTATGGGTTGTCGCCTCCGTTGCCCCCCATAACTTCGATGCCTGAAGATCGAAAGCAGGCGCAAACTGGTCTCGATCCGCGGCATCGAAAAGCTCTTGCTGGATGACACTTTGCACGTGCGAATGGGTGACTGAACCGGCAGTTGGCCAGCGCACCGGCGCATCGTAGAACGTCGTCGGCAAGCCCCCGCGATCAGCTGCACCTAAAAGCTGTTCCAGGGCGACATCTTGCACGGGTGAGTAGGCGACCGAACTCATGTTCGGCCAAAGCACCGGTGCATTGACTGGCGGCAGGCCCTCGCGATCGGCCGCATCGAAAAGCGCTTCCTGAGCGAAACTCTGCAGGGGCGAGGGGGCGGCACGCATTCGCTGCCAAAGTGCCGGCGCATCGACGCTGGAAGGTGGAGGCACATTGTTTTGGCGCACAGCGTCGAAAAGCATATTCTGGGCGACACGTTGCGCGGGAGAACGAGCGGTTAAACCCGTTCCCTCCCAAAACTGCTGAGCATTGAAGCCGCCCGCCGGCAATGAGCCGTCCGCGTTCCCTAAAGGCTGCTCACGTTCGAAAAGCTGAATGGGCAAATCGGCGGCCGGCTGCATTGACCGGCGCGAATCGCCCACGTAACTCGGCGAGTTGTCCCGCCCCGCGGTTCGGCGGTAGTCGTTCAGCCTGTTCAACGCGTAGATGAGCTTCTTGTCGTTCGGAAACAAAGCATCGGCATAGCCGAGCAGCGCTTTGTGGCTGAGCTTGGCAATCGACAAGGGGCGCAGTGCTGCCGCTAGCTTGCGGAGACTGCTAGCGTATTTTCCAGCGGTTTTTGCGTCCATTGCTCGACCAAAGCCCGCCTCGGTCGCCTCTCTGATGAGATTGGTATCTTCCTTGGACGGACGATAATGTGTTCTGAGCGGCGGAGCGGTATCGCTGGGCTCCCGGTACCTACTCACCATTGACAATGCAGAGAAGATCACCTTGTCTTTTGGCAGTAGCGTCTTGGAGCGATCGAGCAACGTGTCGTCATCGAGCTCAGCAATTGAGTGACCAGACTGCTTCAGCAGCTCTGCCAATTTGCGAAGCCGACGGTCATAGATTTCAATGGAAATCGCATTTGGCGGTGGGCCTCGGTGAAGGGCAGCACCAGACGCTGCTTGGATGAGGCGATCGTCTTGTTCGGTGATGTCATAAAGCCCGCTATGGGAATATACCGGGCCAAGCTGTCGCACCTCTCGCACGTGTTGCTCGAACACCGCTTGCGGTTCTTTGGGTTGTTCAACCGTGGTATCTGACGAAGCGGAATCTTTATACGCTGGGTTGATCGCGTTGTTTCGATCCATGCTGCAGTCCGCTCGCTTCGTTTCCTCGTTCTTTCGCTACCCACGTTAGCTTTCCAAAACCTGATCTGGCCGGGCGGAAAGTAAGAGTGAATATTGGTCGGCAACTGCCTTTTCGAACCCGACGACGAGGCGGCGAACGTAACGACGGTACAGGCTTCGGCTGAAATTCTGATTTTCCAGGTGCGGTACGCGGGCCACCTCCCCTGATGGCCAGCTCGGCGGGAGCAGTATAGACGGAGCGAAGGCTGCTTTCGATTTCCGAACATCGAAAACAGCCAAGTTGTGCTAAGCCTCCACTCTTAATCTTCTTTCCCTGACTTTCTGTAGGGATTCGATGCGCTCGCGGTCCGATAGTCATCCAGATTCCCGCCCAAAAACAGTACCTCGCGCTCCTCAGTTGGGGTATCACTCACCCAGGCCAGATTGGGTTCATCATCCTCAGTCCCGTCCTCAAGAATACTGACGATCTCGTCGGCCGTCCAAGCGGTGATCCTTGGCACCGTGTACGTGTGCAACTCATTCGCATTTTCCGCGATCACTTTGGCGCCATACTCGTTGTCGTCGTCTGGCGAGAGGAGCAATTGGGAGGCCTCCTCGGACAGCGACACAAAGGGCGAAGAAGTGGTGTCGCCCCTCATGTGCTCTGCCGCTGCGCGAGCCAGATCAAGTCGTTGGCCTCCCCAGATATTCCAGGGGGCGGCGTCGAAACGCGAAGCCGCCATGGAACGCAAATGGGCCATTGCACTCTGATTGGCGAACCCGCGCGGCTTGCAATGGCTAGCGTGGTTTTGGAAGCGCTGCAGCTCCAAGTATGAGGATGCCACCACGTCGTCGTGAACGCGGCTACTATCCACGCCGCCGGTCGACGGTCCAGTCGCTCCTGACCATGGCGTTGACGTCTGCGCGGCGAGTTCGATTTCCCTTCTGAGTTCCGCAAGGCTCGCGCAGGTCAGCGTTACGGCGAGTTGAGCGCGCGCTTTTACAAAGGATGCGGCTGTGCACCGTTCGTTCTTCGGGATAAGGTCCGCTCTCCTATTGCCATCCGTTGCAGTTCGGGTCGATCCAGCGCCGGCTGAAGCTGGTGCTGGGAGGACTGGCCGATGCTCTCTAAGCCGCAGCTCAAAGTCTGCTTGCGGCGCGGTCTCTTCCTGTTGCGGCTCGACGCAACTGATGCGAGCCGCGGACGGGTTCACCTTGTCAAATGGGTCCATTCCATTCTCACTGGTTGCCTTGTCAATATCATCGAGCAAAGTTGGCCCGATGAGGATCAGAGGCTGAGCCGGGCGCAACTCTCGATAAAATTGCAGCGGACGGTATGTTGAGGGCGTGCGGAACGGGCTGAGCCAGGATCCAGGTCCTTCTCCTCCAGGTCTTGAGCCATCAAGTGGGCCTGCTAGTCCGATAGAGATGTTACTATGCTAAAGGGCTTAGCTGTCGAATAGCTGACCAGGCCATTGGTTGAAGTAAAGTCCGGGCCCTTGCCAGCTGTGCTGGCGGGCCTGTTGTTCATTGCAGAGTTGAGTTTGGCGAGATGGACCCTTCGCCCCTGTCCAGCTCCACGGCAGCGCGGTGTGAATGGTCTGGGAGAAGCGGTGCGCGAAAGAGCTGCAATCGGTGAGCTTGCGCGGGGTGGATAAGTTTATCTGCGTCAGCTTGCATTGTGCGCAAGTCGATGTCGTTGAAAGGCTCGTCCAGGGGCTAGCTCTGATCCGAGTAGCCGATGCCGCAGCCATCGGGCTCGTGATTGCGCCGGTCTGGCGTGAAGCTCATTGTGCTTTGTTGGGACTGCTGTTTGGGGCGAGGAGTTGCGCGGGCGCGGCGAAGGCTGGTCGCAAAACACGACCCGCTCGATGCAATTCAATCCAGACATCCGCCGCGAGACGTTGGATTGCCAACCAGACGTGACATGACCACGAACGATCCATCCCGAGATGGCGTCCCACTCCCATGTGCCGGTAAGTGAGGCGGTCCGATATCCAGCTGGGTGATTTCGTCGACGTTGATGCGCCGCGATTCTTGATGCTCAAAGGCGGCTGTGTCCAAGGTAGCTGAGTCCCGTGCACATATCGGCTCCGCTCGTGGGGCCGTGAAGACGGGCCTTTTTGGCAAATTGGCGGTGCGTCATCACACCCGTAGAGTACGCGAGGACATGCGCCGCGCGCGCGAGAATTAACGACGCTCCAGCATCCTCGAATCCAGCGCAGCTTCGAAGCGTTGCCGTAACGCGGCATCTATAATCTCGAATGGTTCATCGCATTATTAGATGCTGGGCTTGGCGACGCCTTATTGATCGGATGTCACTTTGCAGCGCGGCAGCAAGCGGTCGACCAATCATGTCGCGCCAAAATTGCCGTGTGTTCTCGATCGCATCGCGGTTATCTCTTTCGCGGCGCGCCGGCGCTCCCAATTGCAGCTGCTGCAATTGCGCAGCGCGTGTTCGGTGAGCCTGATCAGAGAACGCTTGGGATTACGCGAGGGAAGGTTAGAAACGGCAATAGAAGAGGATGCCAAGGGACGATAGTAGATTGAAATACTCAACTATTGCGTTTGCATGGTCTGGACCCCTAAAGATCCTCTAGCATGATCATTAGCTCGCTCGGTCGGGAGTCCAAAACGATGCGAATCCCATCCAAACATCTTCCTGAAAAGGAGCTGGCTTCTTGATGAATTCTGGAGAGCCGATGTGAATGTACTCGTGTGGAAGCAGCCCGCCGCTGGAGACAAGCTGTCAGGTCGGTGTCAATCGGCAACCAGCGTGGTCGAAGCTCTTCTTGGCCGCGCCCGCTCGGAGAAGATCGCAAGACCTACCAAAAGCTTCTTTGGTGACATTCTTCTCACATCAGCCAGCTGTTTGTTGTCTATCCCTCAAATTGGCTGCCCGGAGCACATGCAAGGTGCGCTTGCGCGAAAGCGCAGGCTGGCTGTCAACAAGGCCCGCCAAGCAGCTCAGATGCCGCCGCATGAGTGACGGTTATGTCTTCGGGTAACTCCATGCTTCATCTTGGCTTAAATCTTCATGGTGCCGGTGGTCATTCCGCCGCATGGCGCTGGCCGGGCACGAATCCAAGCGCCTTTTTCGACATCGAGCACTACGTTCGCGCTGCGAAGATTGCGGAGCATGGTCTGATGGATGCTGTATTCCTCGCCGACACCCCCGCGATAAGTTCCGACATCACGCACCAGCCGCCGCTTAATGGGCTCGAACCGACGCTGGTTCTCGCTGTGATTGCACGTGAAACGGATCGGATTGGTCTGATTGCGACGGCGTCGACTACCTACAACGAACCATACAATCTTGCCCGGCGCTTCCAATCGCTCGATGTCATCAGCCGCGGGCGCGTTGCGTGGAATGCGGTCACGACGTCGAGTCCGGCGACGGTTGCGAACTTTGGCGGCCGAGAGGTTGGGCGAGCGGATCGCTACAGACGTGCGGAGGACTTCGTTGAAACGGTCCGTGCTCTCTGGCTGAGCTGGAGCGGCGAGATAGTCATCGCCGATCAGGCTGCGGGCGTTTACGCAGATCAGAGCCAATTTCGCCTGCTCGATCCCGCTACCAATAGTTTCGGCATCCGGGGCCCACTTACGCATCCCGCTTCGCCTCAAGGCCACCCAGTCATCGTTCAGGCTGGCGGTTCGGATCCCGGATTACGGCTTGGCGCCCGCAGTGCAGATGTCGTGTTTGCGGCAGCCGGGGACTTGTCAACGGCGATGCAGGAGGCAGAGCGCCTGCGCGCGCTTTCTCGGCAATTCGGCCGCCCTTCGGCCCCGCTCATCCTGCCAGGACTTGTCACCTGTATCGGGGGTACCGAGGAAGAAGCGGTTCGTCGCAAGAAAAACCTTGACGGACTCCTCGATATGGAGCGCGCCATCGCTGCTCTTGCACGAAGCATGGGCGTGGCAGTCGAGAAGCTCAGCCTCGAAAGGCCAATCCCGGAGGAGATCTTGCCTGCTGCAGATGATGTTCCGTTTTCTGTCGGTCACCATCGCACGATTGAGACTCTGGCGCGTCAAGGTCGGACGGTTCGCGAAATCATTAGCAGCGTTCAAGCGTTTGGGCACCGCGTGCTCGTGGGTGCGCCCGAGCAGATCGCAAACTCGATTGAGGCATGGTTTCGCACTGGCGCGGTTGATGGTTTCAACATCATTCCGGACGTGCTGCAAGATGGCACTTCAGCGTTTGTCGACAATGTGGTGCCCATCCTGCAGAAGCGCGGGCTCTTTCGCAAAGAATATCGTGGGCAGACGCTGCGAGAGCATTTCGGGCTTTCCATTCCGTTCGGGGCGGCACGAGCCACAGCTAGCCCACCGCTATGACGCTTCCTCAACATCAAATGATTTGGAGACTGGATATGCATTTGTCGAATGCGCGGTCAACGAGGCAATTCACTGGAAAGTCGGACTATCCAGCAAGAACCGTGAAGGTGGCCCTCCTCGTGCTCTTGGGCCTGTCGCAACTGCCGTCAAGTATTCATGCTCAAGAAGGGGTAGCCGGGAGCGTGAAGCGAGGAGGCGTTATTCGTTACGGGCACTTTCAGGAGCCGGCGTGCCTCTTCGGAGGATGGGTGCAGCAATGGTATCTGCAACGCCAGTACAGCGATAATCTGGTCGCCCGCAGCGAGGATGGCAAGATTGTGCCATGGCTGGCCGAGTCATGGACAATTTCCGATGACAAGAAGATATACACATTCGAGATAAAGCCGAATGTGAAGTTCACGGATGGCACTTCTCTGGATGCGCAAGCCATTGCGGACAACATCAACGGATGGCTCAGCAGCGCCCCTGATCTGCGTAATCCGACTGCTGCTCCGTATCTTAGCGATAGCTTCGAATCGGCAACAGCAATCGCTCCTCTGAAGTTACAGGTAACCTTGAAGGTGCCGTTTCAACCCTTGCTGAACGTGTTTGCTCAATCCTCGCAAGGCATTCTCTCACCTTCCGCGCTCAAACGCGGACTTGCGGTAAACTGCGAGAACCCAGTCGGCTCAGGTCCATTCATTGTCGACAAATGGCGTCATGGACGGGAGGTCACCTTCCGCCGCAATCCCGACTACAACTCGGCGCCGGCCACCGCCAAACATCAAGGGCCGGCTTACATTGACGGAATCAGCTGGAAGTTCCTGCCAGATCAGACCGTGCGGTATGGCTCGTTCATCGCGGGCGAGACCGATGCCATATACGATATCCCAGCTATCGCATGGAAGGAGGCCAATTCCCGTTTTCCATTATTGCGGCACATTACTGGCGGTACCCCTCTGCGCCTGGCGTTGTATACGGCACGGCCCCCATTTGACGATGTGCTCGTCCGCAAGGCGTTTGCCTATTCTACTGACCGGAAGGCCGCAGTCGACACATCATTCCTTGGCTCTTTGCCATTTGAAGGCAACGGTGCGCTGAGTCAGAGCTCGCCGGAATACCTGCCTGAGCTCGGGCAGTCGTATACGTACGATATTCGGAAGGCCAATCAATTGCTTGACCAGGCGGGTTGGACCGAGCGTAATCCTAGCGGCGTTCGTGTTAAGAATGGCAACCCGCTCATCGTGCGCGTGTCCTATTCGAACGCTTTTCTGAAGCCAGATGGCGAGCAAGCCTTGCAAGTTATCCAGCAGCAGGCAAGAGCGGCCGGTTTTGACGTACGTCTTCAGCCTACCAATCCAGCTGATTTCTTCGCAGGAAAAAACCTCGGACCCGATGATTATGAGATTGTTCTCCTCTATTGGGTTGCCCCCGGCGCGGAGATATTCCGGATCTCGTGGAAGCCCGATCAGAAGGGCGAGACTAATCGCTTTAATCCCTCACGCTATCAAGATCTGACGCTTTGGGACATCATTCAAAGGGCGGAGCAGGAACTCAATGGGGCGCAACGTGTCGCCCTCTATCAGCAGGCGGAACGGAAGATCGTGGATGAGGCTCCTGTGATTGGCCTCACGGTGCTGGACGTAACGTTGGCGACCAAGCCAAACCTCAAAGACGTTTGGCTGGACCGCGGCTCGGTCGGCGAACCCGTTTTCTATGACGCTCATTTCGATGATGGGAAGTGACGCCGTGAAAATAGCAGCCCATCATCCCATTGTTTGGTTCGCGCGCCGGATATTCTCCGGTGTGGTCGTGGTGTGGGCTGCCGCAACCTTCGCGTTTTTGATCCAATGTGTGCTCCCTGGGGACCGCGCCCAGATCATCATCAATGCGACAAGCGGCAACGTCGGAGTCGCGTCCTCGGCGGAACTTGCGGCGATCAATGCGAAATACGGATTTGATCAACCGCTCGCGGTTCAATACGGAAAATACATACTGCGAATCCTGCATGGAGACTTTGGCGAGTCGTACCAGCAGCATCGGCCTGTCGCAGGGATCATCGCGGAACAGATTGGCCCTACCATTATTCTGGCGGTCACCGCGCTGCTGTTCGCATGGATTATCGCAGTGCTGACGACCTTGTTCATCGCCGGCAGAGACAACATGTGGGCGAAGTTGCTCAATGACACGCAGGTCTTTTTTGCGACCGCGCCGCCCTATTGGCTGGCCACAATTCTGCTGGTTGTTTTTGCGGTAAAGCTGCGCATTTTTCCGGTCATCGGTGGAAGTTCTCCGGCCGGGCTCATTCTGCCGACACTTGCGTTGGCTCTTGAACTATCGGGCTTTTTCGGACAAGTCGTTCAGAACGAGTTCACGCGCGTGCTCGAGCAGCCGTTCGTTACGTCCGCGCGGGCCCGAGGCATGAGTGATTTCGGCGTCAGGCTTCGCCACGTCCTCCGCCATGCCGCATTGCCTGGCATTAGTTTATCAGGTTGGGCGCTCGGCAAACTGCTTTCGGGCGCGATTTTGATCGAGGTGGTTTTCGCCCGTCAAGGCCTAGGTGGAGTCCTTGTTGCTGCAACGTCCTCGCGAGACGTTCCGATTGTCTCGGGAGCTGTTCTGGTCTCTGCGGGCCTGTTCGTTCTTGTTAGTTTGATTGTCGATCTGACTTACCGGGTGGTCGATCCGAGGATCAGGTTGACATAAGCATGTTCGCCGAAGCCACCGTGTCTCGTTCGCTCAAAGAGGTCCTGGCAATCGTCGGCCATGTTCCGTTCCGAGTTGCCGCCTGTCTTATCATCATTGGCCTCTTTGCCCTCGCGGCTGTGGCGCCAAAGGTGCTGCAGACGCACGATCCGCTCGCTATTGATTTGAGATCGTCACTACAGTCTCCGTCGATCGCCCATTGGTTGGGAACTGATCAATTGGGTCGAGATCTTTACTCTCGAGTAGTCGAGGGGGCAGGCCAATCGCTGGCTATTGGACTAGGCGCGACGGCGCTGAGCATGTCCATTGCGATCGTTTTCGGCGTCGCCGCCGCAATTTCTGGTGGCGTATGCGACAGCATCCTGAGCCGGATTGTCGATATGCTCTTCGCAATTCCCACGCTCCTGCTCGCCCTTGTGTTCGTGACCGTTTTTGGGCCGTCGGTATTGACTGAGGTCATAGCTGTCGGAATCAGCACAGCGCCAGGCTATGCGCGCATGATCAGGGGCCAGGTGCTTGCCATCAAGGGGACAGGGTATGTGGAGGCCGCCAAGGTGCTGGGCCATCCATTTCCCCGTATTGTCTGGAGGCATATACTTCCCAACGCCATGAACCCGCTGACGGCAATGATGACGATCGGCGTAGGTCAGGCGATTATATGGGCCTCCGGTCTTGCTTTTCTTGGACTCGGCGTCGCTCCCCCGGCGCCTGAATGGGGCGCGCTGCTCAATGCCGGGCGCAATTATGTAATCTACGCCTGGTGGCTGGAGATCATACCCGGTTTGGCAGTTACGGCGTTTGCCCTCAGCCTCACCATCATCGGGCGCCATCTACAGGACCGTCTGGAAGGAAAAACGTGAATGTCACAGGGTCGGCTACAGCCTGTCCCGCAGCAGCCAGACCTCCTCACGGTCGATTCGCTGCGTGTTTCCTTCGGTCGCGCCACCGACGAGAAAGCGGTTGTGCGCAGCATATCCTTCTCCCTCCGACCGGGACGGTGTCTTGCGATTGTCGGTGAATCCGGCTCGGGCAAGAGCGTGACTGCGCGGGCTCTCATAGGCCTCGCTGGTCGCTACGCCAATGTTCATGCACGCCAGCTAAGCTTCGACGGAACGAGCCTGATGGGTCTTAGCGATCGTGCCTGGCGGCGCATCCGCGGCAACGAGATTGGCTTTGTATTACAAGATGCACTCGTCTCACTTGATCCGCTTCGCCGGATCGGCAAAGAGATCGGTGAAGGCTTGCTCCTCCACGGCGCGGTATCATCGCGCAAGGAACTCGCGCAGCGCGTCATTGCTCTTCTTAAGCTCGTCGGTGTCCCCGACCCCGAGACCAAGGCCAAGCAGCTGCCGCATCAGTTATCCGGCGGCCAGCGTCAACGGGCTCTCATCGCTTCGGCACTTGCGCTCGATCCCCGCATCCTGATCGCCGACGAGCCGACGACCGCTCTCGATGTGACGGCGCAAGCTCATGTGCTGTCGCTCCTTGAGGAGACCAAAACGAGGGGCAAGGCTCTGATTCTGATCAGTCACGATCTGGCAGTGGTCTCCCGCGTGGCGGATGAGATCCTCGTCATGCGAGAAGGCGAGGTCGTCGAACGCGGTAACGCCGGCCAAATATTCAAAGATCCGGAGCACCCCTATACTAAGCAGCTGCTGGACGCCGTGCCATCAGGCCGGCCGCGCGGCTCACGCCTCTCACCATCCGCTATTGTGCGTGTGCCTGCCCGGCAAACGCAGCCAGAAGTGCAATCCCCACCGAAATCTCGTCCCATCCTGCTCGAAGCGACAAGTCTGGTGAAGCGCTTCAAGGGCCCGGATGGCACTTTACGGACGGCTGTGGACGGCGTCTCCTTCGAACTGCGATCCGGCGAGACTTTGGGCATCGTAGGTGAGTCCGGATCAGGAAAGTCAACGATGGCGCGCATGGTCCTGGCGCTCGAGGAGCCTGACGAGGGAGCCGTTCAGTTTGCAGGCCGGCCTTGGACCGCGCTCGCCGAGCGCGAACGGCGGGCTCGGCGGCGGTCACTATCGACCATTTACCAGGATCCTCTTGGCTCGTTTGATCCACGTTGGACGGTCGGACGCATCATATCCGACAGCCTTTCGAGCGACGTTGAGACGCGGCGCAAGCGGCAGGAGCGCGTTATCGAGCTGCTCGATCTGGTCGGGCTATCCCAGGCCTTGCTGGACCGACGACCGCTCGAGCTCTCGGGCGGTCAGCGCCAGCGCGTTGCGATCGCCCGCGCGATCGCGCCAAATCCTGCCGTCATCGTCTGCGATGAGCCGGTCTCGGCGCTCGACGTCTCGATCCAGGCCCAGGTCTTGGACCTGCTCGGCTATCTGAAGGACCGCGTCGGCTTAAGTTATCTCTTCATCTCGCATGATCTCAGTGTTGTTCGTCACATCAGCGATCGCGTCATAGTTATGCGCCGGGGGAGAATCGTCGATAGTGGCGCCACTGAAGAGATATTTCGCAATCCAGAGTCTGAATATACCAAGAGCCTTATCGCCGCCGTGCCGCGTCTTGTGCGCGACCACCAGATAGGTCGTTCAGCTACGATCCTCGAAGAAGGCATCGCATGAACGCCTTCGAATCCGATTCTTTATCATATTGTCTATCTCCGATCGCGGGGCATTCGCCTTTGCGCGCCGAGTTGGTCACGATTACGCGCTCATTCACCGCTCGAACAGGACAGTCCATGGCACGGGTTCCCACTAGATGGACCGGTCGGCGCGCGGAGCGGGGCGAGCCGAGTTCTAACCCTGAGCTCGGCGATCCGCAAATGTCGGATTGCAAGTCATCGATTGCGTGCTCGCAAAGGACAGGCGGCACTTGTGCCCCTGCAAACGAGCTCGCAATCTTCGCTTTCACAATAGCCTTGCCATCATGGTGCGGTCCCTGACAACGAGAGTGTGTTTGTCAGGTCCAAAACATTCGGCGTCAATAATGATTTCAAGACGCCTATTCAGCCGTTAATTGCGACTGATGCGGCTGGCACGGTCATTGCTATCAGAAATGAGGTAAGGCCGAGTAGGGGCCCACTTCAGCCCTGTGAACGATCACTTGTCCCCCGGAAGCCGTGGGTCCATTCTGAAAAACAAGCAAGGCCCTGAAGTTTTCGCATTCGGTTTGATGGAGAGCGAATTGGATTTGCCTAGAAGAGCCGACGAGACAAATCGCAACGACTGGACGGCAATGTCAAAAGACGGTTGCGTTGTCAACGTTGCGGGACTCAGTGAACAAAGTCAGCGCGCGGCAGCGGGGGCGCATGACTAGAATTCGGATGACGTGCTCAAGCGTGCCGGCTGCGGAGGTCACCGACACAATAGGCGCCTCATCGAGAGGCGCCTCATCGAGGCATCGTGCCGTCATTTCGCGGACGAGTTCGCCACAGGTCGCATAGCTTACCTTCAAGGCGGAGCAAGAGAGGTCGATAACAGGCCCCCCGTAATCCGGGCAATACGGAATCGTCATGTCGCAAACGATCGGCCCTGATAGTGAGTGCACCGCGAATGAAGGGGCAGAGCACTGGTCAGATCCGAAGCACAACCTATCATCAGATGGCGACTTTGTTCGGTACTGGAGCCGAGCTGCCGATCGGCTGCGCGCGGTGGCTGCGGTTGGGAGGCGAACCGAAGAGGCGATCGGAAGGACCGGGATTGGCTTGCAGCTATCGTCCGAGAACTTTAACGGTCACGACCTGTCAGACTTCCCGTTGCGACGCTGTACCCTCAATCGTGCGCAGCTCTACGGAGCAATGTTGGATCGGGCAGACCTTTCTGGGGCGAATCTTATCTGTCCGGGGCTAGAGAGGGCAAGTTTCCGTGGGGCCAAGCTCGATTATGCGTATATGCATGCGATTGCAGCGCAGGTGTGCAACTTCGACGATGCCAGTCTGCGCAATGTAATTGATGCAACAGGCAGCCTGTTTCACGGTTGCAGCATGAAAAGGACACGCTTCGATAACGCCATGCTCAGCGGGCTTCTCGCTTACCAATGCGACGCGAGTGATGCTGTATTCGATGGCGCGGAGCTACAGGGTTCGACCATTAATGAATGTTTCCTTCCTTCCGCTTCCTTCCGCTTTGCCAAGCTGAGCCAACTCACGATCACGAAATCACATCTGGCGTCTTGCTCGTTCTTCCAGTCAAAGGGGAGCTGTTTATCGATTGTGCGTCCCACCTCGGTCGATGGTCTTGTCCTGGAAGGCGCTCATCTTCCGTATCTGAGACTCTCAAAGGTAAGCGGCCGCATCGCAGCGAGAGGCATGTGCGCACCATTTGCTGATATTCACTTGTCAAATCTTCCAAATGCGGAGCTTGAGCAGACGGACCTGACCGAGGCGCGGCTTCTGTCCGTAAGCTTGTCCAACGCAAACCTCGTCGGTGCCGTGCTTAACGGTGCATCCATTCATTCCTGCGAGCTCGACGGAGCGGACCTGTCTCTGGCATCAGGCGAATGCATTTCTATAACAGAGAGCACAATGCGAGCCGCCAAATTATCTGGCTTTCGTGGCCGCTCTAGCTTTGTGCGCGACTGCGATCTCGAACGTGCAGACCTATCCAATGCTTACCTTTACAGGTCGATGATCACCGGTGATCCCCCGCAATCAATGGCACTGGATGAGGCAAATCTCGAAGGATCGAATCTCGTTCAGGCATATCTCGCCGCAGGAATGACGAGAACCAATCTGGAGGCAACGCGGGCCGCGTACGTTCGCATGAACCAATCGTCCTTGCGCGAGGCGAACCTGAGTGGGATGTCGCCGTTCCAGGCCAGCTTCGTAAAGGTGGACTTTTCGGGCGCTAAGATAACCACATTCGAGCCACCGTTCTTTGCAGACCGATGTCCGGGCCTACAGGCCGCTCTGAAGGGGGATCAGCCACGCGCGTCATCAAGCTATCTGACTGAATTCTCATCCTTGATCAGACGGGGTCGAGAAGGGTCTACCTGACGGATTCGGGGACTGCAAATAGAAGGCAATGCAGTGTCGGCGAGCTTAGGACAGGTCTGGGCGGTCGTTCGTGCTGTGAGCGAGCGCTTAAGCGCTATGGGGCTCCCTGGCATCGTCGGATACGAGAGGCAGGGCAGACCTTTGCGATCCGACCGACGCTCTTTTGGCATTCAAAGAGACTGGAGTAGAAAATGCATCTGGCATGTCTTTCCGCAGGTAAAGCGTTAATCCGGGAGGTGGCGAGAACAGGGCAGACTATCGGGACGGTACATACTCTCGGAGCCCTGCATCTTGGGCATGCAGAACTGATCAAAAGGGCGGCATCGGAAAATGACGTCGCGATCGTCACAGTCTACCCGAACAAGATCCAGCTTAGACCGGGTGGGAGCTACGACTTCAATTTGGACGAGGATATTGGACTTGCATTGCGCTCGGGAGCAACTGCCGTAATTTCCTCGAACGACACCGAAATGTTCCCGCCTGGCTATCGAACCTTTGTATCGCAAGGCGACTGTCATTTGCGTCTAGGGGGGCCTGACGCCTATTTGAAGGAAGCCGTTACCGGGGCAGTCCGCTGGATCTGCTATGCGAGGCCAACTCGCAGCTACTTCGGCCTGAAAGATATCGGTCAGGCGATCCTGGTGAAGCGCGCCGTCGCAGACCTCCTTCTGGATTGCGAGATAAGGTTTGTGCCGACCGTGAGATACAAGAACGGAGTGCCCATTTCGTCGCGTTTGAGGCGATTTAGCCGTTCCGAGCTTGATGAACTGTCGTGCCTTTTCACGGCACTCAACCATTCGAGGAAAGAGATCGCCCGAGGGGTATCTAGTGTGAAGGATTTGGTCGCGTCGGCCACATCTCAGATCAAGTTCCGGCACTTTAATCTCGATTTTGTTCGAATCGTCGGCGCCGACAACTTCGAAGACCTGGAGCAAGTCGAGCTCCCTTTCATCATTTTTGGAGCGGCAACGGCTCATGGTCTCAGGATCTTCGATAATATCTACGTTCCAGATCAAGATACTCTCGTGAAGGGTCCTTCGGATATCTGGATCGATCTGCCTGAACAGTCCTAGCCAGACGATTATTCATCCATGACCTTGAGAAAGCTATCCGTTCGGGCCGTATCCCAAAGCGAGCGTCACCTTATGAAGGTGTACTCGGCTTGATGTTGCCTCCAGCGCATAGCCATCTCTAACCAGCGCTGAGAGCACTCATTGATCCATTGAGTACATCGACTTGGAAAGTCAATGCGATCCTTACTGCCCGACATGGTAGGGCGAGGCTAGTTGCACTGTGAGGTAGCCTGGTCGAGCGGCCCGTCGCAGCCAAGCGCTGCGGCAGCTCGAAGGCGACGAATCGCACCACGCCGTAAACTCTCGAGAGCAGAATCTGCAGAGATGATCATGACAAGGCGATCGGAAGATTATAGGGCTGAGGATTCGTGTGTTATCCCGCTCAGTAAGCTGGATGTAAGCGACGGCAAGCGCTTTCAAGACGACAGCATGTGGGCTTGCTTTGAGCGGCTGCGAAAGGAAGATCCCGTTCACTACTGTCAAGACAGTGCTCATGGTCCATATTGGTCCGTGACGAAATACCGGGATATCGTAGCCGTCGACACAAACCACAAAGAGTTCTCGTCCGAACAAGGTGTCACTATTGTCGACATGCCTGGCGAGCACTGGACCCCGAGCTTCATCAAGATGGGGCCTCCCAAGCACGCCGAGCAGCGCAATACCGTGAGCCCGATCGTCGGACCGGAAAGCTTGACGAAGCTCGAAAGCTTGATCCGGTCTCGGGTCAGGGCGATTCTCGCGGGCTTGCCGCGCAATGAGGCCTTTAACTGGGTGGACATGGTGTCCATAGAGTTGACGACGCAAATGCTCGCCACGCTGTTCGACTTTCCATTTGAGGATCGGCGACTGCTGACCTATTGGTCAGACGTTGCTGTTACAGCTCCGAAAGCAGGCCATGCAATCGACAGCTGGGACAGGCGAAGCACCATCTTGTCCGAGTGCCTGGAGTATTTCACCCGGCTTTGGAACGAGCGCATCAATGCCGAGCCGCGCCTCGATTTGATTTCCCTGATGGCGCATTCGCCCGTCACACGCCAGATGGAGCCGAGCGAGTTTCTCGGAAATTTGATTCTGCTGATCGTTGGGGGAAACGACACCACGCGCAACTCAATTACCGGAGGCCTCCTGTTCATGAGTCAATATCCCTCCGAGCTGCGAAAGCTAATTGACAATCCCAAGCTAATCTCAAGCGCCGTGTCCGAGATTATTCGGTACCAGACGCCAATCGCACATATGCGCCGTACCGCAGCGATCGACAGCATCATAGGCGGAAAACAGATCAGGAAAGGCGACAAGGTCGTCATGTGGTACATCTCCGGTAACAGGGACGAAGAGATCATTGAGGACGCCGACAATTTTATGATCGACCGCAAAAATGTGAGGCAGCACCTCTCGTTCGGATTCGGCATCCATCGCTGTCTTGGTCGACATCTTGCGGAACTGCAGTTGAGAGTCCTCTGGGAAGAGATTTTGTCTGCGCAATTGGGGTTCGAGGTTGTCGGCGAACCCGAGCGGATTGCGTCTAACTTCGTGCACGGCTATTCCGCTCTTCCCGTGCAGATTGCAGCCTAAGCAAAAGTTGTTCTGCTCACGCAGGCGGCGGAGCGGGCTTGCCCTGAACCATGTTTGGTTTCTGCAAGAAGCGCAGCTGCGGTGATCGATGGAAACAATGCTGCATGTCGGAAGCCAATAACCGGCCCGGCAAACGCTTGGAAAGGCCTGCGAGAAGCGATAGGTGAGGCGCGCGTCTCCGCAAGCGCTTGGCATGCCGAAAAGTGAACCTCAACGGCTACTCCGATGCAGGTCTCCGGGCCACCCTCGAATAGCCGAAACCATAGAGGGCAATGACCTTGATATTGAAAATTGTAGCTGTGGCAGCAATTTTCCTTGGAGAAGCTCTTTCGATATTCGCGGAGTTAATTGCCTCAAGGCAATTCGGAAAGGCCGGTGGCGATCTGGCGATGCTTTGGCCGATGTTTCTCCTGGTATGCTTGGGTGGCATCCTGCTCGTTCTCGGATACGCGCTGGGCTACATGCATCTGAAGAATATTTGGATCATTGTCGCGATATCCGTGGGAGCGATCCTGGTCGTGGAACCGATACTCACGGTTCTGCTCTTCAGAGACGTGCCGACCGCCGGTTCGCTGATTGGGCTGGTTCTCGGTGCGTTTGGTGTGCTCGCTGCAATGTTTCTATGAAGGTGATCTCACCGGACCCGGATGGGCGCCGCACTTTTGCGAAATGCAGCCCGAGGATCTGTGGAAGGTCATTTCAGCTGGTTGGAACGACGAAAAATATCGATGCTGATCGTCCCTCAGTATCTCGTCATCGGTGTACGGCCGCTAGATTGTTAAGCTCTTATGTCGAAGTCCCCTTACCGTTAGTAGGACGCGTGTGGCGAGCGTAGGTCTGCCAATTATAAGCTGGCCATTTCTGCTTGACCATAATTCGCCGATTGGGCGCCGACTGTTCTCCCGGCTACCACTAACGTTTGGCGGACGGCTTGACTCAGTCGGCGTCGACAGAGCCACCACCAGAGGGGCAAGACTCGTACCGGATCGCGTCAAGGCCAGAGCACCTCAGCCGCGGTCACGTCGCGGGTGCTTACACGGACGCGGTTACCCGCATCGCTCTGTTCAGCAACATCAGAGCTCCGGCGGAAATGGAACTTCAGGTGACTCGGCTTTCTTTTGCATCCGCAAGAGCGCTTTTGGTCAGCTAGTCGTCAGTCACACGGTCTATCCAGACGGGCTGCACATTCGCGACTTTTATTGAAGACGAAGCATGACAGGCATTGGCCGACCCGGCGCATCGGAAGTTGGGGCCGTAGGAGCCGGCAACACCGAAGACGTGAGCGGTTCGAGCATGGAGCCCAGCCTCTTCCCGGGAGCACGCAGTCAATCTTTTCGAACCACTATGCAGCCCACATGGAATGGTGGGGAAAGAAGGTGTTGCGCCTTGATCGGATACAGTCTGTCTGTGCGGCTACTGCCCACTTGCCAAGCAGCACGCCCGAGATGCGCAAGGCTGAAGAGGCTGCACTGAGACTGCATACTGGCTGGGCTCTCAATACGAGGTGCGTGTATCTGCAAACGCGGATTGCTCTCGCGAAGCTCTTGATTGACTCGCGAGCGAGCACGCTCGACCCAGACGTGCGCGATGCCCTGATGGACGAGAGCGGGCGGGTGCGTCTGCTCGAGACCTTCGTCGGGGATGTTTTTCCGGCATTCGTCTCCACGTGCGACGCCGTACTGCACCGCGATGGAGCAGTGCTCGACGCGGAGCATCGCGCCGTTCTGGAAGGAGTCATGGAGCGGCTTTCGGAATTTGCATCTGGGCTGAGCGGCATGGTTGCCAGCCTGAGGCAGGTCGGAACGGGAGCTGAAGTTCCCCTGCAGTTGCTGGACGAGATCGAGGAAGGGGCGTGGGTGACCGCGAACGAGGTCATGCGGCTGCTTGCATTGCAGCCAACTACGCCAGCCACGATTGAACGGCCGGCTTGGGCTGCGCTGCCGGAAAATACTGCCGGGGTGAGCCAAGGCAATTCAGGCAGAAAAGGAAAAGGAAAAGCAAAAGCAAAAGGAAGGCGCGCGGCGGCTGCAGGCGAGGGGAGTTCAACGGCCAGCTCATCCGAGCCGCAACTCGCTAGGCCCGATACCGCTACGGCTCCGACGCGCAAGGTTATCGTGCGCTCAGATCTCGGTACCAAGAAGCTCGCCACCATGGAGGAAGCACGCGCCTCATCCGCTGCAACCGAGCACCTCCAGATGTGGCAGGCGCCGCCGTCCAAGGAAGCCTGGCGGGATTACCTGAGCGATTGGACAAGCTGCTGCAGTTCGATCTGCCGGCTCAGCAGAGCGCGGTCTCGCAGGTGCGCCAGATGAAGCCCGAGGATGCCGAACACGTCTTGGGTCGGGTTATTACGCGCTTGCAGACGCAGGCCGACGAAAGTGGGGCCTGTGTTACCGCGCTGCAGGAGCCTCGCCGACGTGGCCTGCTCACGCCTTCGCAAGTTCCCGAAGTGCACGACAAAATAGTCCGGCTCAATGGGATGTTGTCCGAGCTGCAGGGACAGGCAAGATCATTGAAAGCGCAGAGGGCAGTGATCACGAGTGATTGCATGAAGACCTACCCGTTTCCATCGCAAGAGTACCTCGACCAGCTGCGCGCGGCGGGGGAACTGGAGTCAGTGGATCCGCCGCGCGCCTTGAAGGGAGAGCCAGGGAAGCTATTCGAGATCAAGCTGCAGCCCAGGGCGCTGCGCAGCGGCGCGATGCCAAGGCCGATGTGGGGGCACATCCATACCGAGCGGCCGGTTCATGCCTGGCAATTGGCAACGCTTAGCGATCGCGAATTCGCCGCCTGCCACGTGAAGTCCGACGAACAGCGCGGATACAATCAGCATTGGCAGAACGCGCGAGCCGCCGAGGGTCACGAGAATGTCGTGATCCACCGCGGCAAGCTCACTCCTGCGTTCTGTAGGTCCTTGTTGAGCACCGCCGCTGGCCAGCCGTGGCAGCCGCTTCCCGATCCGCAGCACGTTTCAGCGCAGCTGGCTCAACTGCGGATCGAGTGAGCTGGTTGTCTTGCGGCGGTGAGCCGTTCGGTGGCAGCGTTCATGCCTTAGAATCGGCTCGGCGCATTGCCTGAGCAGCGCCTTGGTCCTTCAGCTCCATCTTACAGAAGAACGGAGCCTGGGAGAGAGCACACCTCACTGCACGGTTACCAGCCGGCCCGGAGGATTGTCGGTTGTTCCGGAAGCAAGCCGCCATTCCGGGCAGTGGCGAACATCGGCGCCGATGCGAGAAGTTAGGCCGCCGAGTATTGCAGATGGAGAACATGTACCTGATGCCGGCGGCCCGCCCGGATGTAACAGTGCTTTCACCTGCCTGCCCGCGGCAAACTGGCGCGCAAACCATCGGCAGAGCTTCAACAGATCGCGGATGGTCCGGGTGCAGGGGAGCTGACCATCAGGGCAGCTTTGACGAATCAAATGGGGCGGTGCACAACAACGCTGCCTGTTTGCTACTCTTGCAAAAGGCTACGACGGCCCCAGCATCACGCCTCCTTGGCCCCCAAAAGATGCTGGGGCTCGTCGTTCTTCCTTGAGCTTCCCGAGCCGAGTGACGTCAAAGGTGCTTTGTTTCAACTGCTATGGCGCGCCGAGCCGCGCCGACAATCCCAATACATGAACGCATGGTCAGTCATGTCGCTGCTTGTTCAGTCGCCGTCACGAGCGACCGACCGGCGGCATCGCCCGAAGAGGGCCTCCACCGCCCGATCAGCTTGGCGGAGACTGTCCATTGAGTCAGGGCCCGAGCTCACGACAGCGACATAGGTCTGACCGTCTTTTACAGCTCGATGCCATGCGCCCTAAGCACCCGGTGCATCACCGCGCCTTTGATCTCGCGGGCGATCTCGCTAACGACTTGAGGTCCTAACGTTCGCACGGCATCGATATCGCCCGTAGGCCTGCTTCGGCGAGCCGTTGGTTAAGCCGCGTGTGAAACTCGTCGCCCGTCGCCTCAACGATCTTCGCACTCCTCCCAGCGCTGAGGAGCAATCGTGCGTCTCTAACTGTGACGCAAGTGAGTTTGGGGCAGCGCATGTTCGCGACCATGAAAAACGGCTATGGTCTCGCTCGGACGTTGAAAAGAAAGATCCAAGAAGACGCTCTGCTCGAGCACCACGAGACATACATCGACGGCTCCCTCGTCGAGCGTTCCATCACGAAGCAGATTTGCAGGTTACGAGCGGGTTAAGACTGAGCCATACGGTGATGTCCGAGCTTATCCATTCCGTAGATAGATCTGATCAAGAAAATCAATTTTACCGCTTACAGGGTCGTCATATAGACCCTCGAGGACGGTTGGGGCTAACCTAGGGAAGCGATTTCTCGAATGAAAAAGTCTGTGTTAGTGACGGCGAGCGCCCTCGCGCTTGCAACGGCGGCGGTGCCTCCTTTTGCTGCAAAAGTTGCCGCGCAACCGGTTGCCGGCAGGGTGGGGGTAGCCGATACATCATATCCTCAGTGCGCGGACGACCCGTTGGAAGGTATCTGCGACCTGTTCTTTTGTTTGACCGATCCCTCGTGCGTGCGACACTGAGGACGGAAAACAAATCAAGCAGAGAACGAGGATCGAGCCTCGTGCGGCCGCTTGCTCCGACTGCGGCCGCGTCCTCGTGCCGCACGGTTACGCTGGCAGATGGTGCAAGTGGCGCCATCTTAATTCTCTTAAGTTGATCAAAGCGATTGCTCACTTTCAGCCAATCGTTGACCACCGCCAATCGCGCAGCCGCCGCATCGGCGTAGGTTGGGTAAACGGGAAAAGTCGTTTTAGATCCCGATGCTGTGTTCCGATGCGAGCCGCAGCTCGATCTAAAACTAGTCGAATTTCTATAGCTATTCCATGTCACGCCCGTAGCGCCCTTCGGTTCGATGGTTCGCATTTCGGACGTCATGGATGTCTATTCTTCCCGGCTATGCCGAGGTAGCCGTCGTGGCATTAGGAAGGTTCGTTTATGGTCGGGCGTCAAATTGAGTGGCGCCGTCTCCGGCATCATGAGCATGGCAAAGAGCCCGGCCGCGGCAGCGAAAAGCATGTACCATGCGGGCACGAGTGGGCTCCCGGTGAGGTGGATCAGCCAGGTGACGATCGGTTGAGCTGTGCCTCCGAAAATCGCGATCGCAAAAGCGTAAATCGTCGCGAAGGCGCCGCCACGAATGTTCCTGGGCAAACCTTCGGCCATGCTCACGTAGAAGGCGCTATACGGAATCGTTCCGATCAGGGTGAGGGCGCCGAGACCTCCTAGAAGGGCGAAGGCACTGCGGCTCTCTGCAATCCACAAGAATACCGGATAGGTCATCAGCAATGCGGTGACCTGCGGCCATATCATGATGCGACGACGGCCTGCGCGGTCGGCGAGCAGGCCGCCCAGCAGTGCTGCAGCAATTCCGCCCGCATTGCTGATGAGCGTGATAGCAAAGGCAAGCGGCGCGGAAACGTGGAGGGTGTTCATCGCGTAGGTGGTCATATATCCCGTCACATAAGTCGTGATCGTGCAGCTGGCCAAGATGACAAATCCCAAGCTTATGATGCGGCGATCGGCACGCGATTGGCCTCCAGGCTGGGTGACCAGAACGTGCGCCTCGGGCCGATGCAACGTTTCGGGTAAGCCGCTCCGCAGCCAAAGTCCAAACGGCAACGTAGCGGCGCCGAGCGACAGCGCGATCCGCCATCCGTACGCATTGAGCGCTTCGCTTGTCATGGTGAGCGAGAGTATTTCTCCAACCAACGCTCCGGCCGTCGCAGCTATCTGTTGGCTCGCGGGCTGAAAGGAGACAGCAAGACCGCGCGCCTCAGCGGGGGCCGCTTCCATCAAGTAGGCGGTCGTCGGACCCACTTCACCTCCGAGAGCAAAGCCTTGCAGCAAGCGTGCGAAGACGACCAGTGACGGAGCGGCAAGTCCTATTGTCTCATACGATGGAGTGATAGCTAACAATAGGACCGCGGCACTCATCATGGTAAAGCTGGCGGTCATCGCGGGCCGTCGGCCGGCCCGATCCGAATACGAGCCGAGGACGATGGCCCCGATCGGTCTGGTTACAAAACCTGCGCCGAAGGTTGCGAGTGAAAGCATGAGGCTAGCGAAAGAGTCGGTTGTCGGGAAGAATGCTTGGCCGATCTGTATCGCGAAAAAGCTGTAGGTCCCGAAGTCGTAGAATTCGAGAATATTGCCGATGGTTGCGCCCAACACGGCGCGGCTCGTCAAGCGTTCCTCTGCGGGATCGAGGACCGGCTCCAGTCTCTCTCGAGTAGATTGCCTCGACATCCTCGACCTAATCTGAAGCGCGATTCCGACCCAAGATTTTGGCCAGACAGGACGCACCGTTGCATTGCGCTGCCCGCTCCCGTCCCTCACGGCCATTTCGCCAGGCAATATGTAGGCTGAAGCGTGTCACGACGAAGCTCACCGTAACGTCTGCAATAAAAATGCCGGCCTCTCCGCCACCATTTAGCCCTTGATCTGATCGCTGGCCTGGACGGCAAAGACAAATATGCGAACCTGCTGCATTCGTCAGGTGGCTGCAGACTTTTGCGCTCTGTGGCGAGTGTGCGACAAAATCGACGGGCGTCGCACACCACTGACGACTCGAGCCATTCCGCCTCGGGCCAGGTTGCGTCCGCTCGGTGCTTGGACGCTGCGTGGATAAGCTCCGGCAGGAGCCGAAATTGGCGGCGTGGCGCCCCATGCATGCGCCGCTAATGTCGGCGAACCAGGCTTCGGAGATCGCCCGCCTGCGCCAGGAGAACGAACAGCTGCGCATGGAGCGCTATCTCTCAAGAAAATCGACCGCGATCTTTGCCGGAACCGGAACAGTCATTTCGGACGGCTACAGAGGCCTTGTCGAGAGCTTCGCCGATTCCTGCTCGATGCGCGTCTAAAACGCTACATGGTTTAATTTTACCGAATGCTTTCAGCGATACCCCTTCCAACGTTTGCGAGGTGAGCCACATGCTCAAGGCAATTCACGCCTAGCAGAGTTGTGAGTGGCCGAACGGACGGCGCAAGCGATCCTCGAGGATCTACGCACTGCGACGATGAGCAAGGCGGCCGCTGCGCAACATGCCGCCCTTACTAAGAGCCGACTGTCAGGTTTGAGACGGACGTCCAAAAGTCGACACTTACATGGGGCGGAAACGCCTGGAGAATCTCCAATATTCAAGCGGCACGCTGCTTGCTCCATCGACAGCCAGCGGACGCAATTCCCGCATGCCCGCGCTTTGACGCCGAGTATGCATCTTCCGAATTCTTCCCCTCACCTAGCAAGACACTTAAGTCCGGCTGGCTAACTTCAGGACAACTCCCATGAAAAGTTCGCTTTTTCTCGCAGCGTCGCTATCCATGAGCTGTTTGATGGCCGCGGGATTGTCCCAGACGCTAGCGCCTGCGACCGGCACCGAGGATCCTTTTCTTTGGCTTGAGGAGATCGAAGGGCCGCGCGCACTGGCTTGGGCTCACACCGAGAACGCCAAGACACTCAATGCGCTCCAATCCGATCTACGTTACCAGCGCTTCTACGGCGAAGCCCTCTACGTTCTTCAGGCCAAGGACCGGATTCCGTACGTCTCATTGGGACGGCGCGGTCTCGATAATTTCTGGCAGGACGAGAACCAGGTGCGCGGCGTCTTGCGGCGTACGACGCTTGAAAGCTATCGCACCCAGAGCCCTCGATGGGAGACCATCCTCGACGTCGATGCTCTCGCTGGCGCGGACAAGAAGAACTGGGTTCTTAAAGGGGTGAGCTGCCTTCCGCCTGAAGAGCGCCTATGCTTGCTCAACCTGTCCGAGGGCGGAAAAGACGCTGTGTTCGTCCAGGAGTTCGACGCAGTCGCCAAAACCTTCGTCACGAACGGATTTGAATTTCCCGAGGGAAAACAGGAGGTCACTTGGGTAAACCGTGACACGGTCCTAATTGCACGAGATTGGGGCGAAGGGACCATGACGCAAGCTGGTTACCCTTTCGTTGTGAAGGAGCTCAAGCGCGCTCAGTCGCTCGTGAAAGCGCACGAGGTCTTCCGTGGGGAGCCGACCGATGTCGAGGCCACACCATTCGTGCTGCGCGACAGTGAAGGCACGATCCATGCGACCGGCGCCATCCGCAGCATCAGTGCGTTCGAGCATGAGTATGTTCTCTTTGGGTCCAAGCCGACTAAGCTCAATCTGCCAAAGAAGGCGACCATCGGGGGCATCGCGAGTGGTCGCCTGCTGGTGACGCTAAACGAAGACTGGATGCCACCGTCCGGAGACACCCCCTTCTCAGCCGGCTCGATCATCTCGTATGACCTGACCGAATGGAAGCAGGATCCGCTGCACGCCAGACCCACGCTCGTTTTCAAGCCTGGGCCTCGACAAGCGCTCAGCGGATTCACGGCCACAAGAAACTTGTTAATCCTAACGATTCTCGACAATGTTCAGAGTAGGGCGTTTGTCTACAAGTACCATCAGGGCGCCTGGCAGGTCACGCCTATCCCGCTTCCAGAGAATGCGACTGTCGGTCTGGCTGCGGCATCGCATGAAACGGACGAGGCGATGTTCACCGTCTCCAGCTTTCTTAGCCCGACGATGCTCTGGTACTTCGATGCTGCAACCGAGCGCCTTGAGACACTGAAGGCGACACCTCCTAGGTTCGACGCCTCGAGACTTGTCGTCGAACAGTTCGAGGCAATCTCGCGCGATGGCACCCGCATTCCTTACTTTCTGCTACGACCCAAGAGCGCAAGGTTTGACGGATCAACTCCAACGCTTCTCTATGGCTATGGTGGGTTTCAGATTCCGCACTGCCCCTCTTACGCGGGCCTCACGGGACGACTTTGGCTCGAGCAGGGAAACGCGTATGTTGTCGCGAACCTGCGCGGTGGCGGTGAGTTCGGGCCCCAATGGCACCAGACTGCTCAAGGCGCAACGAAGCAGCGCACATGGGATGATTTTATCGCCGTCGCGGAGGACTTGATCCGTCGCAAGATCACTTCTCCCCGCCGGCTGGGCGTCGTCGGCGGTAGCCAAGGAGGCCTCCTGGTAGGGACCGCAATCACCCAACGACCCGAGCTCTTCAATGCGGCCATCTTACAGGTTCCGCTGTTCGACATGGTTCGGTTCACCAAGCTGGGCGCCGGAGCCTCCTGGATCGGCGAGTATGGCGATCCCACCATTCCCGAACAGCGCAAGTGGCTCGAGGCCTACTCGCCCTATCACAGGTTGGTGCCAGGAAAGATCTACCCGGCCCCCTTCATTCTCACGTCCACCAAGGACGACCGCGTGCATCCAGCGCATGCCCGCAAGGCAGCGGCGAGGCTCGCTGCGTTGGACCAACCGTACCTCTATTATGAGAATACCGATGGGGGGCATAGCGCCGCCGCCAACCTCATTGAACAGGCACGCCGGATCGCTTTAGAATATACCTATGCATCCCGGCGGCTTGTCGATGAGTGATGTTGAGGACTAAGAACTCCTTCAATGATGACGCTCGGCGGACGACGTTATCGGCCGGGGCGTCGGCAAGCCCGTCTTTGCTCATTCTCCGCAGACTGTGGTATCTGCCTGGGGATGAATTCGAGCGATCAGCTACGCCTCAGTCTCGCCTATCTGTCTCGCCTTTCGTTATCCGCAGTCTCCCAGATTGAGGCTTGCTGGAATTCCACAAACGCACTGCGACAGTCGACCGATACACAGACTGCGACGAACATGGCAGTACAATATGCAGGCCGAGGTATGGGCGCGCGCAAAGCACCGAATTCGCAATTTGACGCACGGGAGACCCACCCTCTAGCGGGGGCGGAGTATCTAGGATGGTATGGTCCGCAACCGACAATATCTTACGGATCAGCAGCCTGAACCGTCCGGATAATCCTGAGGTCGTGACGGCTGAGGACCGAGAGCATGTCTGAGTGGTTGCAAGAATTTCTGTGGCAGATTGAGCCAGTATTGATAGCCCAGACGTACGATTGACCGACTGCGCAAAGGCCTGTCAGCTTGCGGTAAGCTATCACAGATACAAAGCCTTTTGGGGTTAACGGAATGTGGCAGGGACAGCGCTATTGCTCCAGATCGATCAGCGCCGAGTCAACTTTCCGCTAGTCTCAACGGCAGTGCGGATGTGGTAGGGGCTAGTTGGCCTGGTTTCAGCCCCCGGGTCGGTTAGGGCCGAGCCGCGCCCGCACTGTTTTACATCTCGCTCCAACCGATCGCGGTGGCCATCTAGACAAGCTTCGCAGGTACTCTGGCGAAAGTCGGTACACCACCTGAAAAGGTGAGGGCCACGTAATCCATTTCTGCCGCGACGCGCGCAATGAGTGGCGTTGGACACATACCGCGACGAGAGCCGCCTGAATCGCGAGTTCGGCCGCGATGAAGCCTATGCCATGGAAGAGTTGGTCGCAGAGCTTGGCGCGGCCTTCCTGTCCGCCGATCACGGCCTGAAACCGGAGGTGAGAGGATCACGCCTCCTATATCACCTCTTGGATCAAGGTGCTGAAGAACGAAAAACGCACGATCGTCAAGACCGCGTCCAATGCCCAACGGGCGCGGACTTTCTTTATCGGTTTCAGGCCAAAAATTCCGCCGCGGCCTGAGCCACGGCGCGCCTTTTTCTCCCTGAGACCGGCATCGCGAGTAAGGGGCGACTTTGAATATCGAAGTAGTTGTGCGCCTTATCCACGGGCCAGGGTTGTGGGTTCTGCTTGGCCGGAGAGGTGAATGACCGAAGCATGGTTGCTGCCACGCATCGAACGCGCAACGTCATCATCTTCTCAGACCCGCAAAAGCGGTGAAGAAGCCGCGCAAGTTATCGAGCGGCCAAAGGGCTGTTCATGCCGATTGATCCGACGCACATGAGCGCGGGCGCCTCACGACGCGAGAGGAGCCGCCATTCCACGGAGGCACCGAACAGGCTGGAACTTGCTGCAACCGGGAGCGGGGGCTGGTTAATGCGAGGTTATCTTCTTTTGTCGACAATCGATGACATTTTGAAACGTCGGCAAAAGGCGACATTCTGTTGTCAGAGACGGCGACTTAGACCAATGTGAGCGATGGCTGACATTTGCTTATCCTCACACCGGTCGCCGTCCGCGCCGTCATTCGCGACAGACGCGAACGTATCTCAAGCTTGACCAGGCGACACTGGCCAAGCGGATCGGCGTTAGTCGTCAATTAGGTATGAGGTTGAGCACGGTCATCCCCGCGCAGAACTCGGGCTAATCCTCCGCGTCCTCGATGCTCTCGGCATTAAGCTCGATGCAGACAGCAATCCCTCCGCGGGCCGCGGCGTCCCGAAAACCGCCGTCGATCTGGACGCCATCGTGGCGAAAGCCAAAAAAGGCAAGCCTTAATGGCCGAGCTCATTGCACTCTTGGACGGCAACGAAGTCGGCCGTGTCCGAAGTGATGCACGCGGCCGGCTGACCTTTGTCTATGACAATGCATGGCGCAACGCTGAGGGAGCCTATCCTCTCTCGCTTTCGATGCCGCTTGCCGCTGAGGAGCATGGTCCAGCCGCCATTCAGGCCTTCCTGTGGGGGCTGCTTCCCGACAATGAGCAGGTGCTCGAGCATTGGGCCAAGAAATTTCAGGTATCAGCGCGCAACGTGTTTGCTCTCATCTCGAACGTCGGTCAGGATTGCGCAGGCGCCGTTCAGTTTGTCACGCCCGATCGACTGGAGGCCCTGAAAACGGGCCGAGATGACAAGATCGAATGGCTTGACGAGCCGGAAATAGCAAACCGGCTTCAAGCCTTACGCGAGGATCATGCTGCCTGGCGTCTGCCCGGCGATACGGGTCAATTCAGCTTTGCGGGCGCCCAGCCGAAAACGGCTCTTGTCCTCAAAGACGGCAAATGGGGCATTCCGTCCGGCCGCATACCGACCACCCACACAGAAACCGCCGACAGGCCACTTCGATGGTCACGCCGAGAACGAGCATATCTGCCTGCAGCTCGCGCGAGCCGGGCTCCGGCCGCTGAAACCAAGGTGATGCGCTTCGAAAAGGAAATCGCAATCGCCGTTGAGCGCTACGACCGGCAAGTCAGTGGGAACGACTTCATTCGGGTTCACCAGGAGGATATTTGCCAGGCCATGGGCATCCTGCCTAAGAACTACCAGAACGAGGGAGGACCACCCCCTGTCGATATTGTCGAGCTCTTGCGTACTTACTAGACAGACCGCGAGGCTGGCCTTGAGGGTACGCGAGCCAAGTAGTGCGAATGCTCTGAGAGGGTATCTAGGATACGGATGATCCATCAGTTGAACGGAGTCGAGCGGAACCACGAGCTCATTCCATTCCGATATCGGCGCGCTCACCGAATGGCTGCCGGATAGGCCGTTGCTGCGCCGCCTCATGCTCGTCCGAGTTACGGTTTGCACGCACTCGGCTGGCTCTCAACCTTACAACTCGAAGCTAGCGAGCCGCTGCCGGTCTAGAATTATGATCTCGCGTTGAGTATTGCCGATGAAACCAAGAACGCCATCGCTATGCAATTGTGACACTGAGCGTGAGACGGTCTCGAGGCTCAAGCCCAGGTAGTCCGCGATGTCTCGCCGAGACATTGGCAGTGACATAACATCAACAGCCATGAGCCGCACATCCATCTCATGCAAGAAGGCGGCAACGCGCTCGAGAGCAGTCTTACGTCCAAGCAGCAGCATATGGTTCTCCGCGTGCTGCAATTTCATCGTAGTCATGCTGAGCAAGGTGCGCCAGACGACTGCGTCAGTCTGGGCGATCGCATCAAGAGTGTGCCTCTTGATCAGGCGAACAGTGCTCTGCGTAACGGCTTCCGCGGTAAATCGGTGTACCCCACCGTTCTCGAATGCAAAAATGTCACCTGGTAAATGAAATGCGCCAATCTGGCGTCGCCCATCGGACAGCAGTTTGTAGGTCCGTACCGCCCCTTTCATGATCTGATAGACGTACTCGGCGGGGTCGCCCTCGATGTAGATCGTCCTACCCTTCTTGTAAGTGAATTCACTCAAGCTGACAATCGGATTTGACAGGCTCGATATGCCGAGCTCATTGAGCGCATTACGGCAAGATCTTTGGTTTGTGGTGATACTTACAAACATGATCCTGCACTCCTGAGCCACTGAAAGATTATAGTGACAGAATCGATCGTTGTTCAATGTCGGGCGCAAGCTAGGCGGGCCGCGACTCGAGCTTGTACGAAAGAAGTCGTATCGTGGTGAGGCAGTGCCGCGCACGAGCGTGGCGCCATAAGTGCAGCCGTTTGCCCAAGCATACGTTATATACGATGACTGGTTTTGACTTGAATCAGCTCGCCGTGACTGACCTGCGTGAGCAGGCGGTGCGCTGCAACAGAAGCGGTGTGAGCCTTCGTTCAGCTTTCGTCATCAAGCCTGCGGTAGAGAATCGGCGGCCAATAGCCAGACGACGCTCTATAGCTGCGCGAGAATGCATTTTTAGGATAAATACGCGCACAAGAATGTAGAGGAGCAGGTGGCGGCCCAGGAGCCTTCAAGTGACATGGCTAGAAGGGCAGATCTGCATTCATGCGCCGGTGAAAATTGGGTCTCTCTAGATGTCAAACGCCACCCGGAACTGCCCCCCTGCGTCATGAAGAACTGCCCCCACCATCGGGTTCATGATGTCGTTTAATGGTTGCTTCCGCCGGTGACGGGAAGGAGGGAGGCGGATCCGACCGGAGGGCCGTCACCGGCGGTTGGCGGCTTGATGAGGCTACTCTTCCGTTTGGCGCGGAGCCGGTAGCTGTCGCCGCGGATCGTCAGCACGTGGCTGTGGTGCAGGAGCCGATCGAGAATCGCGGTGGCGACCACGGGATCGGCAAACACGGTGCCCCATTCGGCAACGCTGCGGTTCGACGTGATTAGCATGGCGCCGGTTTCGTAGCGGCGGCTGACCAGCTGGAAGAACAGATGCGCAGCGTCGGGTTCCAGGGGCAGGTAGCCGAGTTCGTCGACGATCAGTCGTTTTGGCTTTGACAGCGCGAGCAGTTTCTCGTCCAGACGCCGCTCGCCGTGCGCCTTGGCAAGGCCCGCGACCAGCGTCGTTGCCGTGGTGAACTGCACCGTGTACCCGGCCAGGATCGCCTCTTGCCCGAGTGCAATCGACAGGTGCGTCTTGCCGACGCCTGGCGGACCGAGCAGCAGCACGTTCTCTCAGTTGGCGATCCAACGTGACGCGGCAAGATCGCGAATCTGCTTTGGGTCGATCGACGGCTGCGCCTCGAAGTCGAAGCCCGCCAGCTCCTTTACGGCCGGGAAGTGTGCGAGCTTTAGCGCCATCTCGATGCGGCGATGATCCTTGCGCGCGATCTCGCGCTCGCACAGTAGGATCCGCGTCTCACGCGCCGACAGGTTCGCGCGCGCCGCCTCGTCGAGCGAGTTGTCGAGCTGATCGCGGATGCCGGAGAGCTGCAATCTCGCCAGCATGGCGTCGAGCGGATCCGTCGTTGCTTCAATTATCTTCTTTGCCCGCGCCATCAGAAGCTCCCCCCGATCACGGCTTCGTATTCGGCAAGAGGACGCAACAACGAGGGCGGTGGAGACGATCCCGGCACCGCCGCCGCGATCTCCGCCCGGCGGACCGCACCATTGCGCCCAGCAACAGCATCGAGATGGGAGGAATCGATGATCCGCAGTCGGCGACCTTCCGCTTGCTTGTGGACCGCAACCTGATGCAATCCATGGCGGATCCGAACCTCGCCGGCTGCGACCGTCACCACCAAGCGCTCGCCGATCAGCCGCCAGGGCACCGAGTAACTGTTGGTGTCGATCTCGACGGCGCAATCGTGGCCGACAACGCGGGTCAGTTCGCGCAACGATCCGAACGACGGCTGGCCGCCGAGCGGTTTCAACCGGTGTGCCTCGTCTCGTGCGAAGCGAGCCATCGACGCCTCGCCGGTCGTGCCGTGGATACGAACGTTCGCAACCTCACGCTCCCACCTGTCGAGATGCGCCTCGAAAGCCTCCCAGCTCTGGAAGGAATGACCCCAATCGCATTCTTCTTCACGTAGCCAACGCCGCTGTCTTGCCCTTCGTGCGCCCGATAGGGCGCGCAGGCGCGAGGACGGAAGCCCAATGTTTTGCAAACGCGATAAGCTTGTCGTTGAACTGAACCGATCGGCTCACCGCGTCGTGGCGAACCACGAGCGCCCGAGGATTGTCCATCAGCACTTCCTCCGGCACACCGCCGAAGGTCGTGAATGTGCTCTCGAGCCCGGCGAACCAATGTTCCTGCCTCTCGGCCCGGAACGCACGCACATGGAGCCGTCGCGAGTGTCCGAGCGTTGCCACGAACACGAATGCCTTGACTTTCGCCCCTCCGATCTCGACCAGGCGCTCCCCGAAGTTGATCTGCAGCTGTCGGCCCGGCGGCGTCTCAAACCGCGTCGTCGCCAGCGCCTCCGCCTTCAGCGCCTGGCGATAGGGCTGCACGGCACGTTGCAGCGTACGCCGGCTGACTGTCACGCCTTTCTCGGCCAACAGGTCCTGGCGCACCGCGTCGGCATTGCCGCGATGCCGATTGAGCCTCTCGCGCAGCCAACCCTCAAGGCCGTCGAGACGCTTCGGCCGCTCGGGCGACTTGAACGGCTTCACCCCGCCCGCCGCCACGTAGTCCTTCACCGTGTGATGGCTGCAGCCCGGTTGCCGCGCAATCCGCTTCAGGCCCCATCCGCACGCCCTCAGGCGCAACATCTCCGCCACGTCATCCGGCGTCTTCATCACTTGCCCCCGTGGATCACTCCACAGCGAGCCTTCAGTGATTCGTTCCCGCTTCATTCACTCTCTCCTCAGCTATCCGAGGAGGGGGCAATTCCTCGTGACGCTGAGGGGGCAGTTTTCCATGGCGCGCGACACTCTAGAGCGCGCACATCGTTTAAAGAGCATCGGCAAGGACGAATGTAAGGCTGGTACATTTTGCCTGCTACGCGAGCCAGCATAAACATGCCGAAGCGCGCCCATAATAATCTTTCTGCCCAGGCAAGTAGCAGGAAATCTGCGCCAAGGCCTGACCGACGTTCGAGAATCTTCTAACCCGCGGGGCCGTACGGTTGGCCGTCTTATTGCTTGCGCTTTAGCGGAGCCCATGGTGCCGCTAAACTTCGCTCGCGCCCCAGGCACCGATCACACTGAATCCACTTCCGGAGCTAGCCCGCGGAGTGACCCGGCAATCTTGACTAAGATCAAAGGACGCAATTCAGATCCTTTATCCTCTGGTGAACTTAACGGAGGCAAGAGGTCTCATGCGCTACCTTATCCTTGTCGCAGTGCTCGCACTTCCCATCCTCGTCGGCTCAGGATCGCGTTCGATCGCTGGTTCGCGGGCTCATTCGTACACGCCACCGGTACGCCAGGATGTTTATTGTCTGCAGGGACGCAGTTGGGGATATCCGGGCAATTGCCAGTTCTCGACCTATGGCCAGTGCATGGCTACCGCATCAGGTACATACGCCTATTGCGGCATCAATCCGACTTACGCTTTCGAGCGGCAAGGAAGACAATCGCGCTGAATGTGAACCAGATTTGCTGGTACGGCAAGCGGCGGGTTTGGCTCCTGTTGCCGTTCGTTCACCTATTCTGGGCTGGAACGCCTTTTCTCGGCTGCCGGCCAAGCCCCGCGGATCCCCAAAGCCCTGTGCTTCTCCGCCACAGACAATGAGGAGTATAACATCCGTTCGAAGCGGTGGCTGAGCGGAGATTCATCAAGACAGCCCTCCAAGACGCCGAAAAGTCAGGCGATATGTCTTAACATCAGTGGGCCGGCTGCGGCTCTCGATTTGGGCGGGCCGCCGTAAGCAGATCGGCAACGGTCGCTGTGCGCTGAGCGCGGCCCACTGCTCTGATTGGCTGCCCGAGTATGGATGCTCTCGGCCGCTAGGCGCCAATTCCCTGCAGAAATCCGGCGCTTGAGCCTTTGCAATGGCCGCTATCCTGCTTGTTGCGCTGCTATATCGCCACATGCCACTAAGGTGATCGGCCATTGGTTGGATCACTGTATTTTGCTGTCGCGGCGGTGCCCTTTTGGGGAGCCTCTCGGTGGCCGTTCTACTCTCTTTAGAAGTTGCCGTTCCAATCCTCGCGCTGCCTGGTCTCACTTAATTTCATTCCGGATCGGCGCTCGACGCGGTATTTCCTGCTATTTTCAGTCTTGCGTCGGCCCGAAGTCGCTCGCCAGGAATTGGTCGTGCGTCCATTGCTTCAGCGCATCGTCGTTGAGTACCGAGTTGACCAAGGCATTCCAATTCTCACCAGCCTGCCTCCATTTCATTTTTCGGTCCGGAATGTTCCGGAGCAATCGAAATGCCGTCGTTGCGATCTTGCTTGCCTCTTTCCCTTCAGCAGCCTCGCGGATCACTTCTTTGAACAATTGCTCGGGAAAGGTCCACCCCGCGCCCGTGAAGCGGTCGGCAAACATGTATTCGAACGAGGCGCGAAACACGACCGCCGCTAACGCGCCCTCATGTTCCGAGCCCGCGCTGCGAAGGTCGAACCATTGCAGCAGTCTTCGAACGGCTGCAGCAGGCGAAAATTGGCAATCCCCCAGCGTGAGAGATACGAACATATACGCGATGTCTGTTTGAAGTTCGTCGTCCAGGGACACGTACCAACGTTTGATTGCTTCAATAGGGGTCATGTGAAATTGCTATAAAAATGCAAGAACAGGATGCGCTCGATCCGGCGCGCTTGTTAACGTAGTGCCATGGCTCTCAAATACGCCCGACTATCCGTAGAGGCCTAGTTATCTAAAAATCCCTGCTTCTCTGCTGTAAGAGATCGAGGATGATACTGCCGCAATTCGATCCCACGTCGCGGTCGGCTGCAAAACAAAGCGTTCTTATCGGAAGAGACGCATCGAGCAACCATGTACGGTGCTGCCACCTCCAAAATGAAGGCATCTCGATCAGTTGTCCTCACATTCGACGGCGAAGTCATATTCCGATTAGTCCAAGTTGCGGCCGAGAACGAGGCGACGAGCTGTCGAGAATAGCGGATAGCGCTCTGGGGCGCCCTCGTAGAACACCCCTCGTAGAACACCCCTCGTAGAACACCGCGCCTCCAAGCAAAGCATTGGCCAAATGCAGCAGAGTTATCGCTTATCGTCGGCGCACCGAGCAAGATGCAGAGACGATTGCTAGAGTCGAGGCAAATCGCTACGTCGCAGAGCGTTAGGTCCGAAGGCTCCGACGGCGCAGTGTGCATCGCTCGGGTGCGACCTGATCCGAAGTAGCAACAGCCGGAGCTTCTGAGGGCGTATTGCTCCTTCAGCATGCTGTCGCCGTAGCTTGGAGGAATTTGATCATTCGGCGCCGGCTCGAGCTGTTGCAGAGCAGCAGCGTAAATCCAAGCTCCCGATCCAGAATTTGGGTGCGCTCGCAGGGAGTAGGCTCACAGTCTCAAGTTGTTGACCCGTTAAGCGTCCCGCAGCTGCTGCTCTCTTGAAGGTTCTTGCATCTTTAACGCGGCGTGCAGGCGCGCCTTTTCCAGTCGTTGCCTGACTCCGCTAAGGCAACTAGCCAGCTTGGCAAATTCCGCAATATCGAGATAACCAGAAACAAACTCATCGAGTTCCTCCTGCTGAGCCGCGATGCTCGCAAGTCCTCTGCGAGCACTGTCTGTTAGCGACAGGTGGACGATTCGTGCATCGTTCGCGCAGCGCTCGCGTCGCACGAATCGCTTATCCTCAA
This sequence comes from Bradyrhizobium sp. CCBAU 51765, assembly GCF_015291725.1. Taxonomy (GTDB): domain Bacteria; phylum Pseudomonadota; class Alphaproteobacteria; order Rhizobiales; family Xanthobacteraceae; genus Bradyrhizobium; species Bradyrhizobium liaoningense. The sequence continues at coordinate 7,197,075 of NZ_CP030038.1, read as the reverse complement.
GCTGTTTCGAATGCTTCGTAATGAAGGCCGACTCAACCTTCATTAACTTTGCAACCACGTTGACCGGAACACCGTCGCCGTGTTCCAAGTCGATCAATGCCATCAAGATCATCATTTGTGGTGCAGCAATGCCCAGCGCATGCGCCTGGAAAGACCGAAGGTCATCCAAACACACATTAATGGCTCTGATCTCCCACGTGAATCGCCTGAGCACATCCTGACTCGCGGCAAGGCTCTTCCCCAGCCGTCTTTTCAATCCTGTCAGCTTGGACGGCATCAGATTTCAGAGAGCCTCGATCCTAAAACTATTCGGGGCGAGCAGAGCGCAGTTGGGGGGACTACTATGCGCCTACTTCGAAGCGTCGAATCTCGGGTCAATAAGCAATCACATCAACTCGCTTCCGTGCCAACCTTTTTTGCAGACACGTCCGGTGCCGTAGCTGACAGGTGCAAAGCAGCTTCACACACTCGCCCCGGTGAAATCACTTAAAAAACAAGTTTCACATGCAGAGTTGCGGCGTCATTAACTGCTTTTTCACGCGATTACAGCGTGTAACGCCCTGAACGTCGCGAGTCCGGCCCAAAAGCGACGCTGCTCGGCCGCGCGATTGGACGGCGAGCATTTTTAAGTTGTCGAGAGCTGCTCACCGAATCACTAGAACAACGCGTACGCCGCATGATCAACCTGTCGGAGCCGGCTCCAAGCTTTGAAAGCAGGAGCTGGAGATCGGCAATAACTCCTTGTTCCACGATAAGTCACAGCCTGGGTCGAAGGACAAGTAATCGCAAGTCAGTTCTTCACCGGGTTGTACGTCGCGGGCTGTGAGAATTCTGCAATGATCGTCTTGATATGTGTTTGGATGACTGCTGTGATTCATGAAGCGAGCGTTGTCAGCATTATACTCTATGACACCGTCATTAACCTTGTGGTCTCTCGGATAGGCATGCTTATCAAGTAGAGCTTGAAATGTTGGAGCTAGAGCTTCGTATTGTTCGCGCGTCACCGCAATGTCAACGATCGGGTTGTGAATCCAAAGTAATGAGCCTTTAGGCAAACGAGTCGCGGAGAAAAGTCCAATCCCGCCAAACTGGTCCGGCTTCAAAATAGTTTCAACAATCAACATCGAGGAAATCTCCAAAGTCACTAACAGCCAGCAAGCTAACTGACGTGAGCCGCGAAATCTCCTCCACGAATCGGTAGGGTCGTCTCTCCGCTGCAGCGAGGCCGAACTTTGGACCATTCAGAACTAGAGTTTTTCGCCGTGATGCAGCGAGGCCGAACTTTGGACCATTCAGAACTAGAGTTTTTCGCCGTGATGCAGCGAGGCCGAACTTTGGACCATTCAGAACTAGAGTTTTTCGCCGTGTGCAGCGAGGCCGAACTTTGGACCATTCAGAACTAGAGTTTTTCGCCGTGATCACGTTGGCGAGCTGGATGCGCCGACGTGGTTTTGCAGCAAAATCGGCGGTCGATTGCCGATCGCGCCATGGGGCCGCTCTTCATTGTAGTATCTGCGCCAAGTCTCCACCTTTTGCTGGGCGTCCGCAAGGGACAGGAACCAGTGGGCGTTGAGGCATTCGGCCCTGAAGCGGCCGTTGAAGGCCTCAATGAACGCGTTGTCGGTTGGCTTACCGGGCCGCGAGAAGTCCAGGGTGACACCGCGCTGGTAGGCCCAGAGGTCAAGATCGCGGGACACGAACTCGCTGCCTTGATCGACGCGGATCGTTGCCGGGAATCCCACTTCCTTGCAGGCCCTTTCCAGCACCTCCACAACATCGGTGCCGCGGAAGGTGAACCGTGGCGCCAGCGCTGGCGAGAAGCGGGAGAAGGTATCGACAATCGTGAGCACGCGCAGCTTGTGTCCGGTCGCCAACTGGTCATGGACGAAGTCCATCGCCCAGGTCTCGTTCGATCGCGTCGCCGGCCTGCGATCATCGCGCAGCTTGGCCTTGACCCGGCGCTTGGGCGTTTTGCTGCGTAATTGCAGGCCCAATTCGCGATAGATGCGCCGCGTCTTGTTCTGGCCATGGCGCCAGCCTTCACGACGCAGCAGGACGTGAACACGACGATAACCGTAGCGAATACGAACATGGCAGATCTCCTTGATCTTCTGTTCGAGGGCAGCCTGGCCAGGGCGACGGGACTTGTAGTGGTAGGTCGAGCGGTCAAATTCGAGAGCGTCACAGGCCCGGCGGATCGAGACCTGCCATTCGCTGCGGACCGCGTCGACCAGCATGCGCTTCCGACCAGGCTTCATAGCTTTCGGCGGATCACGTCCTGCAGCATCTCCTTGTCGAGCGACAGGTCCGCGACCAGCTTCTTCAGCTTGCCGTTCTCCTCCTCGAGCTGCTTCAGCCGACGCATCTCGGTCGGCAACAGCCCGTCATACTTCTTCTTCCAATTGAAGTAGGTCGCCTGGCTGATCCCGGCCTTACGGCAGATCTCCGCCACCGCGACCCCGTCGTTGCCCTGTTTCAGGATGAACGCCTTCTGGGCGTCTGAAAACTTCGAGGCCTTCATGGTCCATCGCTCCTCCCAGCCGAAGGGTTCGGCAGCGAGAACTCTAGCCAAAAATGGTCCAGTTTGCCGGCCTCAGATCAGTCCCAGGTGGTCCTCAGGTCATCCTGCGTAGCCATGACACAGTCCTGGAGAAGCTTTTTCAACACGAGTGCGAACGAGGGCGGTTGGTGGCATCAGTGCATTCAGGGCACCACGCGAACATCGGTGCTTCCGCAGTCCGGCGTAATCCACAAGATTCGCGACGCGACTCACGCCTTTCTCGATACCGGAAACACCGACGATGCCGCGCCTCGGATCAGGCAGTACTTCGAGTTCAAACTCGAGGAGGTCATCTCGAGGGTCGGCATTCCCGTGCCCATCGGCATTGCCTTCAATGACGACAAGCAAATGGCAAAAAACCTTATAGACGCCATCAAGGCAGCCGTCGACCTCCATGACGCGGCCGGACGCCTGGTCCTGGAGCCCGCCCAGCTCGCCGGCCTCCCCACTTCGGTGGCGACGATCGTGAGCAACTACCTCTCGCATTGGTCTACGGGGCAGGCCCACGCCTTCACGGCGCCATCACTTAAAGGGGTAATGCAGGCGATCGAGAATTTCGCGGGTTGCTTTCAATTCGAGCATCCAGCAGGCTCGGGTCAACACCGCTACTATAAATCTCTTAGCCAAAAGCTTTGAGCGCGGTGTAACGCTTCGAGCTCTGCCGATCATCAAGATTGAAGCGCTTGTGTCCTCATTCGGAAGAGGAGCCCTCCGCTAGGGATATAGGAGCAAACAGCCGCAGGTACTGGCGGCATCGGGTACTGCAAAACTGAAGCTCGTGACAGACCGGCTCGCGATTGAGCAAGTCGCAGGGCTAATGACGATATGCGCGGCGCTGATGGCGGCGATGACCGCGGCGTTGGAAAGCTGAGCGGGCTCGTCAAGGCATCACCCCCGGCATCCAATGGCTGACGATCGGGACGTTTTCCAGAAGAGTTTTAAGGGCTTGCTAGAGCAAGCCCTTAGGGCGGACGACTGGGCTGAAGACCAAGCTCAGACCCTTCCGGCGCAGATCCTCCAAAACTCCATCCCGGAGGTCGCCGACTTCATGCTGAAGCAGCCGAAGAAGAATGCGCCACGCATGCTGCGCGAACCCAAGGAGTCCGATGCCGCGTCCGAGCGGGAGCCCTCGAAACGGTGAAAAAGAGAGCTTTTCCAAAGCGCAGGCAAAGCCGAAGCCGAGGAAGGAAGCGAGAACCGCGGCGCCAAAGAGGAAGAGCAAATAGCCGCTGCTATGCTCGCGCACTAGCCTGAAGTTCAGTCTCGGTCTGCTTTAGAAACTCGATAGCACCCGCAGTGTCAGAGGCACGCCGGCACTAACAGTTGATTGCCACGAGAGTGGAGTGCAGTCCATCTTCAGTGAAGAAAGCCAGGCAATAAGCCAGCGCAGCCGACGCGTGCTCAATATCATGCAAGTCTTCGCTGGTAAAACGCCGCGCTTTCCATCGCAGCGCCGCATGCAACCTAGTATGAATGTGCAGCGCGCGAAGCTGTTGCCGGATTTGCGGACGCTTCTCGAACACGATGAAAAGCAGATTTACCCAATCGTTCCAGAATGTTTGAACGCGTCCGGGCTCTCGCTCTGGCTGACGACGACATCGCCCATCACGTTCATGCCAATATCGGCGCCAAGCTCAACGGTGCCCTTAAGCTTGGTCTCCAGGCTTGGGCGAAGCTTTTCAATTAATCCGCGTTTTGCTTTCCGCCCTCGTTCAATCCAGAAACGGTAAAATCAAGGGCGATCAGGCGGCGACTTTCCTCGGATCATACGCATGGTCTCTTCCAGCGGCATATCCACACCGGTCGAAGGACGCCTTCTGCAGCGCAAGCTAGCTTGCAGCATCGGCGCCCGTGTTGGTCGGATGAACAAATCCAATAGTGAATGCGATCCTTGACCAAACCAGATGATGCAACGGATGCAAATCGTCGCAGCCGTCTGCGCCGTGCACAAAGTGGAAGACCTCGTCCCCGAGGCGCATGCGGAGATCGAGAAGCGAAACGCGACCACTTAGCACATCGACCACGCGTGCAATATCGAGACGAGCAGCCGCATCACCATTCTTTAGAAATTCGAGGGAAGGTGCTGTCGCTGATTGGGCAACCCCATCGTCCTGCATCAGCAGTTGCTTCGAGGAAAGTAAGTCAGACACTTCCCACGCTGCGGGAGGGACGCCTATCGCACCGCCGTTCGGTCAGTCGCGAGACAGATCGTCGGTGTGGGAGATTGCGAAAGGTTGCGACAATGGGTCGTTATTTGCAGCGAGTTGTCGTCTGTCGAGAACAAGTTCGCCGCGTCTGTCGAGCGGTGGAATCAGTAGAGCATTTGGACCAGCTACTGATGAAAAAGCGCGAGCAGTGGCGGGGATCGGCCCTTCTTTGCGGGGTGGCTTCGCGGGGTCTGAACATGCGCCTGCATTGATCATGTGATGCTGCTTTCTTGAGTTACCCAATGTTACCCAACTTCGATCTGAATGGGTGCATATGGGCGGAAAATGACGGTTAGCGTTTCCAACACTCGCGGCCTTGGAAGAGCAGGGCACGTGAATTTGCAGGCCAAAGAGCCAGAGGAGGGACTAATGACAAGGACGCTAGCCGCTTTGGGCGGCCATTCGGCTCATTTTGTCAAAACCGCTCTGATTTGCTCAACTCTCTTGGCCGGTGCGGCCACATCTTTCGACCAGACCGAAGCGCAGGAAATCAACTGGCGCCAGTTCGAGGGCTCTTCGATCGTGTGGGCTTACGACATCCATCCGTATGCTGACGCCGTTGCAGCACAGCTGCCTGAGTTCGAGAATTTGACAGGCATCAAGGTGACACCCGAGCTTTATCCGGACGACGCCTACTGGAATAAGCTGACAATCCAGCTGAGCACGAAGTCGGCCTCGTGGGACGTCGTCGGCACGGGGATTCAGCCGGCTTGGGATCTCGCGCCCGGTCAACTACTCGAGCCCCTCGACCGCTATCTGAACAACCCAAAGCTCACCTCGGCAAGCTATGACTACAAGGACTTCTTCCCCGCATTGCGTGACGCGCTGACGTGGCAAGTCAATGGCGGGCAAATCGAAGCGGGCGGGGGTCAGGTGTGGGCTATCCCGCACGGGTTCGAAAACATCCAATTATTCTATCGTAAGGACATTCTGGACAAGCACGGTATCAAGATTCCGACAACCCCGCCGGAAATGTCCGCGGCTTGCGAGAAGCTGAAATCTGCGGATCCGGCGATCACACCTCTGGGCGTGCGGGGGGTCCGCTTTTGGAGCAGCATCCACACGGCCGCCATCTCGATTGCCAAGTCTTACGGTGTGCACGACTTCGTCGTCAAGGACGGCAAATTAGAAACTGGTCTCGATTCGCCCGAGTCCGTCGCCTTCCACCAGGACTATGTGGAGATGATCAAGAAGTGCGCTGCTCAATCCTTTGCCAATGACAACTGGTATCAGGTGGTCGATGGCATCAATTCGGGTCGGACAGCGATGGCGATCGATTCCAACATGTTCGGGTTCTGGAACGATGTCGCCGGCAAGCCCGCTTCGGGCAAGATAGCATTCGCTCCCCCTCTGCGAGCTCCGAACGGCAAGAATTTTGAATCGAACATCTGGATCTGGTCCCTGGCCATGAATGCGGCCTCTCAAAAAAAGGGAGCAGCCTGGCTGTTCATCCAGTGGGCGACGTCAAAGCAGGTCGAGCTCAAGGGTGCCGTCGCAGGGAAGCTCGTCAACTCTCCGCGCGCCTCGACCTGGAGCGACAAGGTTTGGCTCGACTACGCGACTAAACCGGAATTCACGAACTTCGTGGATACCTTCAAAATCGTGCAGGACAGGGCTGCATTGGCCTTTACGCCGCGCGCAGGATTTGCCGAGGCAATGAACGCCTGGGCAGTCGCCATGCAGAAAATGGTCAACGGCGCGGACGTGAAGGCGACTTTGACCGACCTCGCCTCCGAGATCCGCTCCTCCATGTAAGGCGGTTGAGGGGCGGCATAAGGGGTTTGCCGCCCCCACCAGGCCCGAGTATCCTTTGAGAAGTGAGCGATGGACCTTCAAGGCATCGACGCAATCGTGACGCTACAATCATCGGTCGACCAGCTGTCCTCGTCCAAAAACGAGCAGGTGCAAAAGGCCGAGCAGAATGCTCTTGACTGGTGGAGCCTTGCTGCGATTGCCCCCGCAATCATCATCCTGCTTGGATTTCTTTTTCTGTTTTTCTATGGGGTCTTTCAATCACTCACCGATCTCAAGCTTGGCCGTCCCGTGGTTCGCTTCATTGGATTCACCAACTATGAAGTGGCAATCAAGACCCAAGATTTCTGGAACAGCGTGCGGGCGACTATGGCGTATGCCTGCTCCGCCGTGCTCGCCGAAGCGTTCTTTGGGCTTGCGCTCGCCAAATTGTTCGCAAGTGGGGTGTTCCTTGCCCGGCTGATGCGGCCGGTCATTCTCCTTCCCCTGGTTCTGCCGCCAATGAGCGTCGCCTTGATGTGGACCACAATGATGGATCCGCAGATTGGGATCCTGAACTATTTGCTTTCGCTCGTTGGGATCGGACGGTTCGCATGGATTTCGGATGCCAGCACGGCGATGTTCTCACTGTTACTCATCGACATATGGACTTACACACCATTCTTTGCGCTCATCATCTTCGCCGGGTTGCAGGGCATCAACGATGAGGTCAGAGAAGCCGCGCGGGTCAATGGCGCGCGGGGTTGGGCAACGTTCCTCCATATCGAGCTTCCGCTCATCGCGCCGTACATCCTGATCGCCGCGGTATTTCGGCTGATCGAATCGCTCAACCAGTTTGACATCATCTTCGGAACAACCCAGGGCGGGCCGGGTGACAGTACTTCCGTGCTCTCGGTTCGCGCCTACATCACGGCCTTTCAAAATCTCGCCTTCGGGCGTGGTGCCGCGCTCATGGTTGTCAATTGGATGATCGTGCTTCTCGGAACCTTTGCCATGGTGAGATTGTGGCGGTTGGTCCGTCAGCGCGTAAGCTAGAGGGGGCTGACATGCGTTTTAATCGCTCAACGCCTGCAAGCTTGTTCCTTAATCTGCTGATTGTTGCTTGTACGCTGATCCTGACATTTCCGCTGGTCTGGATCGTGATGATGTCGGTGAAGCAGCAGGCCGAGGTCATGACCTGGCCGCCGCGCTTTATCTTCACTCCAACATTTGAAAACTTCCGCGTTTTGTTCGATGCCGCCCACGCCGGGGCGACAAGCTATGGCACTATCAAGGTTGATTTCTTGACCCCGATCACGAATAGCGTCGTCATCTCGCTTTGTGCGGTGCTCGTATCGCTCGTTGCCGGGGTACCGGCAGGCTACGTCCTGGCGAGGCGTGATATCCCTATGAAGGAGGACATCGCATTCTTCATTCTGGGCTTCCGCTTCGCGCCGGCTCTCCTTGTCGTCATACCGCTGTTCAGCGTATTTCAGACAATCGGCCTTTATGACACCTATTTCGGTATGATCTGGGTCTATCAAGTCGTCACGCTGCCAATGATCATTTGGCTGAGCCGTTCATATATCGAGGACATCCCAAAGGACGTTGAGGAGGCGGCCGCCATGGATGGCGCAAAGCCATTCCGGGTTGTCTGGCACATCGTTCTTCCGCTTCTAAAGCCCGGCTTGATAGGCGCCTCTTTGCTTATCTTCTTGCTCGCGTGGCACAACTTCGCGCTCGGCCTGATCCTCAGTTCGACGAAAGCACCAGTCACGGTCGCCCTGCTCAAGCTGCTCAATCCCGGCGTTCAGTTCTATCCGGTGATGGCTGCGGGTCTGGTGGTGACCATGATTGTGCCGGTCGTCCTGATCATCCTTGGCCAGCGTCATCTCGAACGTGGTCTTACCTTCGGAGCCGTGAAATGAGCCCCAGACCATTGATGTTCTTCGGAACGACCAATCTCGACCTCTGCTTCAACGTCGAGCGGCTTCCAACGCCGGGTGAAAGCCTGATGGGAAGCTTAAAGCGGAATGCGGGAGGCAAGGGCGCCAATCAGGCGGTCGCCGCAGCTCGATTGGGCCTTCGGCCGAGCTTCTACACCCGGCTTGGCGATGACGACGCCGGTCGATCCTTGCTGCAAGCGCTGCGTGAGGCAGGTGTCCGTCTCGATGCCATAGCGGTGTGCCCAGGGGAGATATCGGGTTCTGCTCTCGTCCTTGTCGGTGACGACGCCTCCAACATCATTGTCATAGACCCGGGAGCCAATGCAAATGTCACACCAAGCATGGTCGAAAAGGCGGCCGCATTCATTGAGCGGGACGCAATCGTCGTTGCCGAGATGGGCATGCCCGTCCCCGCGCTCAATCACCTGTTTGCAATGAAGAGCAGCAAAGGATTCGATCTCATTTTCAATCCGGCGCCCGTGAGGGCGGGCCTGTCGGCGGCGGCATGGAGGAGTGTCGATTTCGTCACTCCAAACCAGACGGAAGCTTTCGAGCTCACCGGTGTCGAGGTGCACGACCTCGACAGCGCAGCTCATGCGGCCGGAAAGCTTCTCGATCTCGGGCCAAGAGCTGCCCTGATCACGCTTGGTGGGCAGGGGGCCTACTACGCCGATGCCAGCGCGTCTTTTGCGCTGAGGGCATTTCCTGTGAAGGTCGTTGATACAACCGCGGCGGGCGATGCCTTTAATGGAGCCTTCGCAGCCTCTCTTGCCCACCGGTTGCCGATACGAGAAGCGATCAAAAAGGCGCTCGCGGTTGCCGCCTTATGCGTGACGCGACGCGGGGCCCAGAGCTCGATGCCCAGCAGTGGGGCCGTCGACGAGTTTCTGAATTCTCAAACGATGTTGGAGTTGGAATGACTGAACAGTTCTCAGTTGCAGACAGGACCGTGCTCGTGACCGGTGCGGGCGGGGGCATTGGCTCAGCCATTGCCAATGCTTTCCGTCAGGGCGGTGCGAACGTCCTGGCAACCGACGTAAATGTGGAAATTCTCCGGAATATTCTGACGCGCTTGCCGCACGGCAATGGCATTCTGCCCATGAGCATGGACGTGTCTCGAGAAGATGATGTCGGCAGGGTGCTTGATGAGATCGCCAAGCGCTTCGGCAGGCTCGATGTCCTGATCAACAACGCTGGAATAAAATCGGCTCAGCCGCTTCTGACCGGCAATGCCGATCGAATCGAAAAGACCATACAGATCAACTCCGTCGCGGTGCTTCGCTGTGCCAAGCAAGCGATCGAGCGCTTCATGAAGAGCAAGGGCGGCCGCATCGTCAATGTCGGGTCCTCATTGTCATCTCAAGGCGCGGTTTTCAACTACCAGGCAGGCGGCGCTGATTATTGCTTGTCAAAGGCAATCGTACACGACGTGACAAAGCTGCTCGCCTATGAATGTGCTCCGCTCAAGATCAACGTCAACGCGATTGCACCCGGGATCATCGATACACCCATGCACGGGCGTCCGCGGGAGGAGACCGAAGCGCGCCACAGTGGCCGAATTCCGCTGGGCCGGGTCGGATTGCCGGAAGATATCGCAGGCCTCGCGGTGTTCCTGGCCAGCCCCGCTGCCTCCTACATGACCGGGCAGGTCGTCCATGTGAATGGCGGGATGCTGATGCATGGATAGCACCGGCTCAAACGTGAACTGGCCGCCAATAGAAGGGATCATCTCGGACCTGGATGGCGTTGTCTATCGTGGCAGCACCGCAATCGTGGATGCGATAGAAGCATTTACGCGATGGCAGGAAGCCGGCGTGCCGTTCTGTTTTGTGACGAACAATTCCACGCATACCCCTGAGGACGTCGTCCGCAAGCTGAGAGGATTTGGTCTTCCGATCGCAGCGTCAGAGGTCGTGACAAGTGCTATCACCGCCGCAGAACTCATTCGAACGAACTATCCGCAGTTGACGCGAATCTATGTCATCGGCGCTCCCTCGCTTGTCACAGCCATGCGCGATGTTGGACTGGAGGTCACTGACCGAACGCCTGAAGCCGTTGTGATGGGACTTGACCGGGATATCACGCACGAGAAGATGCGAATTGCCGTTGAAGCGATCCTGAATGGCGCCGTCTTCATCGGAACCAATCCCGATCTTCTGCTGCCGACGGCCAGCGGGTTCGAGCCTGGGGCTGGTGCGACCATTGCAGCTGTGGCAGCGGCTACGCAAGTGCAGCCCTCGATCGTTGGGAAGCCGCAAGTGCCGATGATCGAGACAGCGCTCTCACGCCTTGGTACGAACCGCGGTTCGACCATTATGATCGGAGACCAAGTATCTACGGATATTCAAGCCGGGAAGAGGGCGGGTCTTGCCACGGTGCTTGTCAGAACCGGCGTGCCGATGCCTCAGGATCCCTCCTTGATGGCCCCGGACTTCATCGTATCGAGCTTGCGCGAAATTGAGGTAAGTGCTGCTCACGCGGCCGAGGCGCGACAGAGGATGGCATAATGGCCAACGTTCGCCTGGAGAGCATCAAGAAGGCCTATGGGACCATCGAGATCCTGCGTAATATCGATCTGACCATCGATCACGGCGAATTTGTCGTCTTCGTTGGTCCGTCCGGGTCAGGCAAATCCACGCTTCTGCGCATGATTGGCGGACTCGAGCCCATCAGCGGCGGGCGGCTCTTCATCGACCATGAGCTCGTCAACGACATCGATGCGGCCGATCGCAACCTCGGCATGGTCTTTCAGAGTTACGCTCTCTATCCGCATATGACGGTGAGAGAGAACCTGGCCTTTCCCCTGCGCATGGCCAAAGCCTCGAAAGCCGAGATCGCGGCCAAGTTAGCCAAAATAGCGTCGCTATTGCAGATCGACCATCTATTGGATCGCAAGCCTCGACAGCTTTCAGGCGGGCAACGCCAGCGCGTCGCAATCGGGCGCGCCATCATGCGAGAACCAAAAGTGTTCCTGTTCGATGAGCCCCTGTCCAACCTCGACACCGAGTTGCGCGTGCAAATGCGGGTTCAGATTGCCAAGCTCCACAAGCAGCTCGGAAATACCATGATCTATGTGACACATGACCAGGTCGAGGCGATGACCATGGCCGACAAGATCGTCGTCCTCAAGGACGGCAACATCGAACAGGTTGGCAGCCCCCACGATCTATATCACAATCCGGCCTCTCGCTTTGTGGCAGGATTCATCGGCTCGCCGAAGATGAACTTCCTGGGCGGCAAGGTCGTGGCAGCTCACGAGCAAGGCCTGCACGTCCGACTGGAGGCTGGTTCTACAATCTCCGTTCCGGTCCAGCCGGACCAAATGCTAGTTGGCAAGCCGGTCACTGTCGGAATCCGCCCGGATGACTTCTGCTCGCCGGCACCCGAGCAGCAGGAGATCTCCATTGGACTTGAGGTCGATTTCGTTGAGCATCTCGGAAGTGTCACGTACATCTACGGTAACGTTGGAGACGAAACGGTCGTCGCCAGGGCACCAAAATCCGGCTCGCGCAAAGGCGCCGGAAAGCTTACCCTCACCGCCGCTCCAGCCGATTGCCACTTGTTCATGAGCAATGGAAAGGCGGTTCGGCGGTTGCAAGCGCCTGCGACTTGGAGCTAGTCTCGACGTCGAGCCGTGCGATGATGCCGGCTCCGGATGGACACGCGGACCACTGAGGTGAAGGCAGCCGGCATCAGGCAGTTCTTCCGGAATTCCCGTTCGTTTGTCCTTGGTGCGGGGATCGGATCGGGCATGACGGCCAGGGCCGCGGAGCGGGCGGGCGCCGATTTCGTGCTCGCACTCAATGCTGGCCGTTTTCGTGCCATGGGCGGGGCCTCGCCCGCCTCGATTCTTCCAATTCGCAATAGTAACGAGTTCGTAGCGGGGTTCGGACGGACCGAGATCCTGCCAAATACGAAACTGCCGGTCTTCTTCGGCACCTGTACATTCGACCCCGAGCTTGATCTGGATCGATGGCTCGACCGGATCATCAAATGGGGATTTGCTGGCGTGACCAACTTCCCTTCGGTCATACACATCGATGATGACCGCAGGTCGTTGCTCGAGAAGTCCGGCCTTGGCTATTCCCGGGAGATCGAGCTCCTTGTGAAGGCTGCAAAACGCGGCCTGATGACGATTGCCTATACTCGCACTCAATCTGAAGCGCGTCGAATGGTCGAAGCCGGCGCCGAGGCCATTTGCATCAACTTCAATCTAAACCGCGCGGTCGAAAGCGGGTCCGATCCATCGATCAGCCTGTCTGAACTTGCAGCGCGTACGAATGCCGTTGCGCGCGTTGCTCAATCCGTCAATAAGAGCACTATCTGCTTGCTTGGGGGCGGCCCGATCACAAAGCCGGACGAGCTCCTGGACATCTGCCGCGAAACCGGAATCCAAGGGTTCATCGGAGGCTCTTCGCTGGACCGCGTGCCTCTGGAGATGTCGGTCCTCGAGGTGACGTCGGGCTTCAAGACCATCCACCTGTTGCGCGAGAAGGTGGATCTGCTCGAAAGGAAGCTGCAGTTGAGTGGCTTTAGGCACGGCGTCATCGCGCAGTCCTCGGCAATGAAGCGCGTCCTCGAGATGGCCAAACGCGTTGCGGCAACCCCCAGCCCAGTCCTCATCTGGGGCGAGACCGGCTCCGGCAAGCGTAGAATAGCAAGCCTGGTTCACGCATTCAGCGAGCGCAGGCACGCCAAGGCGACGCTGTTTCATTGCCGACCCGGTCCGGCGATGGATACACTCGGCCCGTTTTTCGGCGCCGAGCGGCTTGAGAGTGGCAGACGCCAATTGTCGCTGCTGGAGGCATCGAGCGACGGCGCCGTCTTGCTGCTGCATGTTGACCAGCTTTCGCGCGAAGGCCAGGAGCGCCTTGCCGATTACCTGGAGACAGGCGGGTTTACCCCTCTGAACGGGGTAACTGTCATGCGCTCCCACGCCCGGATCATTGCGACCGCGACGGTGGCCCGAGGCGCTGGCCTTGAAACGGTTCTGTGCGCGCGGCTTCTCGACCTTTTTACCGGGTTGGATGTCCAGTTACCTTCGCTACCCGACAGGCTTGAAGATCTGCCGCAACTCGTTCAACACTTCACCGTCGAAGCCAAAGGAGATTCCAGCGCCCAGACGCTCACGATCGAAAACTCTGCATTCCTTGCGCTCGCCGGGCACGACTGGCCAGGCAATTTGCGCGAGTTGCGGCAGATCGTGAACCAGCTCGTGACCCTGCCATCAAGTCACATCACCGGTGAGGTGCTAAAGCCGTTGTTGCAGCCCCCTTCAGGCGCACGGCCCGCGGCCTCGCTGTCCGAGCGGGACTGGATTATCGAGGGCCTGAAGAGAAACCGGCTTCACCGCGGCAAGACTGCTCGCTCTCTCGGGCTTTCGCGCAAAACCCTCTACAACAAAATCAAGAAACTACGGATCCTCGAATAAGGCCTCATGCCCGTCGAAGCGGCTGCTTGGCCGTGGAGGCCTGCTCCAGAGAGAACTTCGGTACCGACGACGATCCATGAGAGCCAAGGCTTATGAGCCTGATGTCCGATCCAATCGGCAGCGCAAGCGCCTCGGGTCGCAGATAGACGGACCCATCCAGTTGCGAACCTAGCCGTTGCTCCGCGGCTGTTATCTTTGCCTCGTCCGCCGCGACAAACAGGACTTTGAACCCTCGGCTTGCAAACCACTCCATACGGCGAAGCTCGAGCTCCTGACCGCGATCGAGCGGCACTCCTGCCGGTGTCCGTTCAATCATGAAGGCAGGCGGAAAGTTCGTCACTCCGGTCATCCTTGCACCTTCCAACAAATCACCAAGATCTTCCCAGCATGCAAACGGGTCGATCATGACGATCGCCGCATAGCAGGAAGGGGGCACCTTGGGCCCCGCTTGCAAGTTCCGCAGGAGACAGTCGTTCCAGTCGATGACGGGAAGCGTGGCCATGACCAGCATGGCGTTCTGTGGAAGGGTCCGCAGTGATGGCGCATAGATCGTCATCTGATCACCGCGAGACGAGGAGAGACTTGCGGCAAGGCGACCTACTCTCACGGTTTCTACCCAACCCTACCCAATTGATGCTTCCGCCGATCTTACACGCCGCTTCATCCAGGTCTAGACCACGACGTCGATCGTTACCGGAGCAACGTCCTGTCCTTCTTTGGCGTAGGAGCCAGGTTCGGCTGGGAAGGGGTGGTCGTCGGCGCCGTTTCCTCCTGGCTGCATGACGGGGCTCTCCGCGCCCGTCCTGAGTGCCGGATGCGATTTGCTGCAGGGTACTGAGCGAGCTCCGCTCGCGGTGAAAGAGGGCCCGTAAAGCGCGTCTCGGGTAAAGAAATTTCGGGCGAACTATCTGCGCCCTACGGATCCGCTAGCAGACCGGCTCGTCTGCTTCCTCCCTGACTGGCGCCGCTGCTGGAAACTCCGGCAGCGGCATCTTTTTGACTCGGAGCGCGCCTCGCCGCGCGCTCGGGAACTGGTGTCGCGGAATTGGACGTCCTTGCGATCATGCGGGCGGCTTAATCCATCAAAGATCCGCCAGTTACGCTTGCCCCGGTCGGTTCATGGGAGGCGGCTTCCAATCCACACGGTGGCGCTCAATCACCTCGTTTCGGAACTGCTGTACCTCATCGGGCGCCTTCATCGAAACGCAGAGGGGCCCGTCAGGTCGCTCCATCGCGAGGGATCCTTTCGATGATGCGGCAGGCCCCGGCACGCTCTTGGCTGGCTAAGGACCTCGGACGCTAATATCCCCCAATGAGCCTTCCATGTGTGTTAGTTCAATGGGTTAACCGACCTTCGCCGTGCAATCGAATCCTTGCGCACCCGACAAAAAACCATCGCCATAGGATTCGTCGCATCGCATCTAGCTTGCGCAAGCGCAATCATTTATACGGCACATATACTAATCTGCTACAAGCTCCGCGCTCGATTTTCCGTGGCGCACCCTTAGATAGCACGAATCAGCGAGCGACGCGCGGCAGCGGCCGCGACGGTACGGCGGACGGGAAGGACATAGATGGCTGCTCAGAGTGACCCGCCCTTTTCGTCGACGGTCTCGTCCGTGATCGACGCTTTCATGAAAAGGCTTGAGGACCATAAGACTTTGCCGTCGGCATCGCTCACCGCGTTGCGACAGGCGCTCACGGAACACAAGCTTGACGCAGACAGCCTGCGGGAGGCGATCTTCACCCCTGCGGAGCAGAACGATGATCCAGATTGAGGAAATCGAGATCGTCGAATTCCGCGGCATCCGTCATCTGAAGCGTTCGCTCGGGCGCAGGAGCCTCGGCGTCGCGGGACCGAACGGTACCGGCAAGAGCGGCATCGTGGATGCCATCGAGTTCGCCCTCACCGGAAACATCACCCGGCTCGGTGGCACGGGTACGGCTGAACTGAGCGTCAAGGCGCACGCCCCGCACGTAGATTCGAGCAAGAAGCCCCAGAACGCGCTGGTTCGCCTCAAGGTTTATGCGCCTGCCCTGAAGAAAAGCTTCACGATCGAACGGAGCGTCAAGAACGCAACGACCGCGACGCTGGAGCCGAACGACACCGAGGCCAAGTCCATTCTCGCACAGCTCGAAACCCATCCTGAGTTTGCACTGTCTCGTCGCGAGATCATCAAATACATCCTCGTCCCGGCGGGGAAGCGGTCGCAATACGTCCAGGAGCTTCTGCGCCTCGATCAACTCGAAAAGCTGCGGACCTCGTTCCAGCGCGTTGCCAATGAGGCAAAGCGCGACCACACCCGGGCTCAGGCGGAAGATCAGCGTACCAAATCCGATTTCTTCCGGCACCTCGGCATCGCGGCTCCCAAAAAGAATGAGCTGCTTACTGCGGTAAATGCCCGGCGTGCCGTTCTGAAGCTCGACCCGGTCACGGACCTCGCGCCGGCAAATGCCCTGAAGGAAGGCGTCAATACAGAGGTCAAAGAGAAGACGCTGCAACCCTTTTCCAAGCTTGGTGCCAAGAGCGACCTTGCAGCCTATCTGGATCGTCTCGCTGCCTCGCAGCAGGCGGGAATAACCGGTGATAGGGCTGCGGCTGTTGCCGCGCTCACCAAGCTCACCGATGACCCGGCATTGTTGAAGGTGGTCAAGCAACGCGCGCTGCTCGAGCGGGGGCTCGACCTTCTTGAGGAAGATGCTTGCCCGCTCTGTGACAACGCCTGGGAAATGGCAGCGCTGGCTGCCCATCTTCAGGAGAAGATTGCAAAAGCCGATGCCGCGTCTGCTGTTCTGGAGCAGCTTGCAGCGGCAATTGCTCCTCTTACGGCGCACCTGCAGGCGGTGGTCCGGGACGCCGGCAAGGTGGCCCAATGGTGCGAGAAGGCCAACCCTCCGATAGATGCTTCGGCGCTCGGCGCTCAGGCCAAGGCGCTCGACGGCGACCGCGTCATCCTCGATAAGGTCGTTGGCGACCCGGCGGTCATTGCTGAAGCCCTGCAAGCACTCGGCCGATTGGGCTCGCCCATCGCGGCCGAGCTGCTTCAAGCCACAGACGGTCTTGCGGCTCATATCGACACGTTGCCAGATCCTTCAACGGAGGAAGTGGCGAAGGAATTCTTGATCGTGGCGCAGGAAAAATACGATCAATGCCGCGTGACCCGGCGCGCGCTGAGCGTGTCGGCGCAGCAGGCCGAGACAGCGTCGGCCGTGCTGAGCCACTACGGCGCGGTCAGCACCGCCATCCTGGAGGGCATCTACGACAAGGTGCAAAAGGATTTCACCGAATATTACAGCTTCATCAACCGTGACGATGAAGACAAGTTCGAGGGTAAGCTCTCGCCGTCGTTCGGCAGGCTCGCTTTCGATGTTGACTTCTACGGCCGGGGCAAGTTTCCGCCTGGCGCCTACCATAGCGAGGGCCATCAAGATGGTATGGGTCTGTGCCTCTATCTTGCACTGGTGAAGCATACGCTCGGCGACGGGTTCACGCTCGCCGTCTTGGACGATGTGCTGATGTCTGTCGATGCCGGCCATCGGCGTGAGGTCTGTGCGCTCCTGAAGCAGAAGTTTCCCAACACGCAGTTTATCCTGACCACCCACGACGGGGTGTGGCTCAAGTTCATGCAGAGCGAAAAGCTGGTCCAGAGCACGCTCAGCTTTGGCGGCTGGACGGTTGACGGCGGCCCACAGGTCTGGACCGAAAGCGACGTCTGGACGCAGATCGACGAATACCTGGCTAAGGGCAATGTCCCGCAGGCGGCGGGAACGTTGCGCCGCTACCTCGAATTCACCTCGACGATCCTGGCTGACAACCTGCGTGCTCGCATCGAATATCACGGTAACGGACAATACGATCTCGGTGATCTCTGGCCCAACGTGTTGGCCGCCTGGAAAGCCCGCCTCCAGGAGGCGCGCGATTCGGCGGCCTCATGGGGCAAGAATATCCAGGAGGCCGAAACGCTCCAGGTCGAATCCAAGAAACGTGTCGCCGCAACGAAGTCGGAAGAATGGATGATCAACAAGGCCGTCCATTACAACGCCTGGGCGGATCTGCAACCGAAGGAATTCGTTGCGGTCGCGAGTTCGTTTCAGGAATTGCTTCGACTGATGCAATGCCCCAACACCGATTGCGGTGAGTTCCTCTGCGTTTCACCTATCAAGGGCGACAAGGAGGTGCTCCGCTGCAGCTGCGGCACGGTCAGTCTCAACCTGGTGCCGAAAAAGAAATGACGCGCGTAGGTGATCCTGTGACCAGCCACGGCAACGATGAGACCATTGTCATGGTCTCGAAGGTTTATGACAAGGATGGTGAGCATGGTGAAGCAGAGATGGCCGTGAAGTACCAGACGCGCTGGATCGGCGGCGGCATGTCGGCGTGTGACGATTCATTTGACCCGCGGCGCGCGCGCCCTAGGGAATTCCCCAATTGAATGTCTATTCAGATTGTGATGTTGATCTAATGATTAGCTCAAATTCTCGGACCTCCCATGCCGACCGGCGAGCCAAGCCGGGACCGACGGCGAGAGCGCCTTGGCGATTGGACCATCGCGATCGGGAAATTCGGTATCTGACTTGCATCAATGTGTCAGTCTGGCCCGATACGAAACACAGTTAAAGATTGATAGGTGGAGGCGCCGGCGTGACGACGTTCGATCCATGCGCGAGGGCGAGGAGCTCCGAGAACAGCTGGCGTCTGACCGCCGGAGGCTAATTGTTTTCTTTGGTGCGGGCACATCGCAAGCAGTTGGTTTGAATGGTGTAGTCCAGCTGACCTCAAACGTTCGGAGTCAACTCGACGCCAAGATGCAACCTGAGTATGATCGCGTCTTGTCCGAAGTCGGGGCAGGGGCGCACATTGAGCACGTACTAAACCGCGTAAGGCTCTGTCGCGAGATGATCGGCGACAGCAAAACTGCGGCGGCCGGCGGCTTCACTGGCGTTGCTGCGACAGAGTTGGACCGAGCGATCTGCAAGGCAATCTATCAGAGAGTAAGTGTTGATCCGACCAAGGGGTTTCAGCTTCATGCTGAGTTCGCGGCTTGGTTGAGCTCCGTCCAGCGGGCAAAACCAGTCGAAATCTTCTCAACCAACTATGATCTCCTGATCGAGCGGGGGCTCGAAATAGCGTTGGTGCCCTATTTCGATGGGTACCTCGGCGCGGTGAATCCGGATTTTTCCGACGCGGCAGCGGATGATTCCGACAATCTCAGTCAATTGCCTCGCACGTGGGCGCGGCTGTGGAAGCTGCACGGGTCCATTGGATGGCGCGTGGCGGAAGAGGCCATCACGGGAGCGAAGAAGGTCGTTCGCCTGCCCCTGGTCCCGCCCAAAGCTACCGTCACCGGCTCCCTCTCAGGCCGGGCCTGATTGGTAGAACCCAAACACCAGCTGATCTTTCGATCTTCGCAAGCTTAGACGGTAAGCCGCAGCACGGTGCGCATCGCGCACCTGCTCGCGCTTGCCCGCCTTCCATCGCGAGTATCGCTTCACAAACACGTCTTTGGGTCCTTTGCCACGAGTTGCCATGGCGAAGGCCTCCGCTGTCAGGCGGGATAGAGCCCGCCGCTCGGCTTGCTAACTCGCAAGCCCGCACCTTGGAGCCAGCCTGTCGACTGTGACAAAGGAGTCGCCGGTGACGGCTCGGTCAATCTATCCGATTCTCGCCCGGTGATGTGAGATCGCCTTAGGTGCCCGGTAGGGCTTTTGCGATCCCATGGTGGGCTGCCCGCACCAAGGCAAATCCTTACTGTGTACGGGCGCTGATGCGGCCGCGCCGATTTCCTATAGCGGCACGGAACCAGGTCGGTGGTCGAATAAGGGGCTACAGAGCCTTGTTGTATAGTGCTTTTCCCTCATTGTGACTGACTGTAGCCACGCCGTTGCCGCGAGTTGTGCGTCGTGCAAGAGTCGCCCGAAGGAAGGCTACAGAGCGCGGGCTAGAGACTACCATCCATGGGGCGACGACGGGGTAAATCATCTGACGCCGGGACCATCTTTCTGGTCCTGATTGGCGGATTGGTGGTGGCTATTATGGCCATCTATCGATTCGTTGTGGAACACGCAGCCGCGATAGGATCGTGTGTTCTGGCAGCCGGGGTTGTTTGGCTCCTCTATCTCACTTTGAGGGGCAGGTCGCAGAACGTATCTCCTTCAGAGCGGCATTCCGAGCTTCCGAATTCCGGTCAAAGCCCGCCACCAGCGATAAGCAAGCTTCGTTCGAGTGTGCCGCCAGCAGTATGGTTGGCGGCAGGCGAAGGCGCGGCCTTCGGCAAGGCAGAAATTTCTGGGGGCATGTTCTACTACGGCGCCTGGATGGCTGGGCCGAACGGTGAAACCAGGCAGTATGCGATAAATCCTGCTCTTCCGGCGCACTCGCGTCAGCCCGATGTCGATGGTCAGTCGATGCCTTATCCTACTTTCCAGTCACGTTCGCCTGCGGCTTCCAACATTGGGACCTCTAGACTGGGAATCTCCGGCATCGCCTTGCCGGCAATCGCTTGCAGGTCACCAACCATGCCGACGGTCGATTCGATCACGGCCAATATTTGCGTTTCGCGCTTGGCCCACTGCCTTCCCAAGAATTTGCGCTCCTTATCCAAATCCTCGCGCATTTCGTTAAACTTCTCGACCACGGCATCCACCCGTTGGCGGAATTTTGTGCCGGTCAGGTATTGGTAGACCTGCTCCATCTTGGTCTGCTGTCCCTGTTGAACCATGCGCGAACTGTTGACGTCGATAAGTCCCTGGCGGAGAGCCACTGCAACCGGGAGCGCACATCGCGGATGAGCAACCCAGATGCCGTCGATGAGATCGAAATGCTCTACATGCTTTGGTAGAGCCAGTGAGACGATAAGCGCCACGTCCGCGCCACAGCGGCGTTGATCATCGCGAAGTTTTGCAAGCCAGCCGTCGCTCCATGCCTTAGTCCGCTTCGACTCCCATAGGATGATGCCGGCGGGTTGACTGATCGAGCCGTTCACCTGCTGCATCACGTCGGCACCGAGCTCACCCTTGCCGACAGGCTCAATCAGATCTGTGGGAAACCTTCCCCGGAGCAACTCCTCCAGCTCAAGTTCGAGAACCTCACCTTGCGACTGTTGCGAACCTTGCTCGGCCTTGCGCTTCAACTCTTCGATCGTGCGGGCCATGGATTCGATTGTTTGGTCCTTTTCCGCAACCCGCAAGCGCGCGGCTTCGTCGGCATCCTGCCTTGCCTTAGTCTGGATTTCCCCGATGGATGCGTGCACGCGTTTTTCTATGGTTAAGTCGAGCTCCCGCTTTTCCTGTTCGAGCGCTCGTTGTTGTCGCATCAACTCGGCTTGTTGCTTCTGGGCCTCGGCCAGCTTGAGGTTGTTGTTGGCCAAGCTGGCCCTTAGCTCTGCAGCCTCCGCTTCCTTCGCTTGTAGCTCAGCGGCAGCCGCCTCGCGCGCCTTCCTTCCCTCGCTAGAGGCAAGTTGCGCCCTCTCTATCGCCAATCGTTGTGCGACCCGGTCTTCAAGCTGCTCGCGTTCCCTCGTAAGTTGCTCGCGTTCCAGCCGCAGCGCCTCGACTTTTCGAGCCAACTCGGCGTCCTTGCTCGCCAGCTGTTCCTGAAAGCGCTGACGCGTTTCCGCGAGCAGCGGAGCAGCCAATGATTCCGTCAGGTGGATCTCGTGATTGCAGTTGGGGCATTGCAAGGTCGGTTCAGTTGAAGCGCCGGCTGCGATTGCTTTAAAGTTCATGAACTTCCCCATTCCGACCGGTCCCGATTGAAAATCATCCAAGTGCGATTGGGCCGTCTGCGGCGGCGATGTCTACATGCTGTTTGCCGGTCGCCGCCCTTTTCCACGCAATCCGCACTTTTGAGCCGGGCAGAAATCGCCCGCTCTTTGGCAAAGAACTGGCTTTGCCGCATTGAGCGAGGTTGAAAGGGCAGTCTTCGATGTTCCTGTTATGTACTCGCGAGGCCGCCGTCAATTGGTTTCCCATCTGATGCATGTCGGGATCGGATGAGCGGGCCCAATGTTGAGGCGCAAGGTGCACACGGGCAATTCTCAGCCTTTTAGGGAAGTTTTGGCGTGTTAAGGCGCCAATATACGACTTTGCGGTAGCTTAAGGCGCCAAGAAGTTGACATAGCCGAAGAGGAGTGTTATATTCCTTGGTGCCATAAGGCGCCAAAAAAGCATTTTAATGGAGCCTTAAGACGCCATGCCTCCTCGCAGTCAGTTTATCAGCGCACCACCCTCTGCCGTTCAGGAAGCGATCAAGCGCTTGGGCAACAATCTCCGGACCGCGCGCCTGCGCCGCAACCTGAGCCATACAGAGCTGGCAACTAAGCTGGGCGTAGATCGGCACGTCATCGCCGATGCTGAGAACGGGAAATTGAGCACCAGTGCCGGCGTGTATCTCGGCATGCTGTGGGCAATGAATCTTCTCCCGTCTCTTGCCGACGTTGCCAACCCGAAGAACGATGAGGAGGGGCTCGCTCTAAGCGGCCTCGATGAGCGCGAGCGTGCGCGACGGGGGGGGGGACCAAGCAATGCCTTCTGAGGAATGTTTCGTCTATATCACGCTGCCAGGCCAGACAGAACCGGTTACGGCCGGGCGGTATCAGCTCGACACGACACGCCAAGGTGCCGCCGTTGGACAATTCGTCTATGGCCGCAGCTACCTCGAGCGAAAGGATCGCGTCGAGTTCGATCCGGTCGAGCTCAAGATTCAAGTTCCGCCATTCCGGACAACGAAGCTGCGGGGCAATTTTGGCGCGTTGCGCGACAGCTCTCCGGACGCCTGGGGACGCAAGCTGATCGAAACTCGTCTGGGCAATCCGTCGCCGAGCGAAATTCAATATCTGCTCAATTCACCCGACGATCGCGCCGGCGCTTTGAGTTTTGGTCTCAACGTGCAACCGCCGGCACCTGTTCGTACGTTCAACAAGACGCTGGACTTGGCGCGTTTAATCGAAGTAGCCGACCAGATCGTTGCCGCCGAGAAGGATCCAGCAGCAGCACCAGCAGGTGCTGACGCTGAACAGGCAGAGGCGTTGATGCGCGCGGGCACTTCGATGGGGGGTGCGCGGCCGAAGGCTACTGTCGAGGACGAGGGTGCGCTTTGGCTCGCGAAATTCCCCCACCGCGACGATCGATGGAATAACCCTCGGGTCGAGCACGCCATGCTGACCCTTGCTCGCGGGTGCGGGATCTCGTGCGCAGAGAGTCAGATGACCACGATCGGCGATAAAGATGTCGTCCTGATTAAACGGTTCGATCGGAATAAGGCGGAGAAGGGTTACCACCGCAGCAGGATGGTGAGCGCCTTGACGCTGCTCGATGCCGATGACACGCCTGATACTGTCGATAAGCGTCGAAGATGGTCATATCTCCTGCTGGCTGACGAAATTCGGCGAGCCGCATCCGGAACTCAGTCGAAAGATCTGCCAGAGCTGTTTCGGCGGGTGTGCTTTAACGCTCTCATCTCCAATACCGACGATCATCCACGTAACCACGCCATCTTGGCAAAGGACCAAGCGTGGTCTCTATCACCGGCATACGACCTCACCCCGAACCCGATGATTGCCTTGGAGCGCCGGGACCTGGCGATGGCGTTTGGCAACTGGGGGCGTTACGCCAACCGGCTCAATTTGCTCTCGCAGAGCGAACGTTTCCTCTTATCAAAAGAAGAGGCAACGGCAATCGTAGACGGCATGAAAGCGACCATTGGGGAGTCCTGGTATAGGGTCTGCCGACAGGTCGGCGTCAGCGAGCGTGACTGCGAATTGATCCGTAGCGCGTTCGTTTACGAAGGCTTCGGTTACGATTTGGCGGATCCGACGATCGCAACCGACGACGCCGAAGAGCTGCCAACGACCCGTCCGCGTTAAAACGAACGGGAAATCTGCCGAAGCGCGATGATCGCGCGCTCACAGGCGGCCGCCACAAGGCGCCAACCGACGGTGGCCAAGACATCTAGGTCGCTAGTCCTGAGCGTGGCCGGAGGAACGCCGCAGATGCCCGATAATATCTGAATAGCGGCCAGCTTTTTCGACGCGTCGGACTAACTGCGCCAGGATCGGTAGCTTGCTTCTGGCTGTTCGAAACGCCTCATAGTCGTCCGTTAAGAATCTGGTTTGAGCGCAGGTGTAAGAGGGAGCAGCTGCATCAAAGCGTTCAAGATTAGGTGCAGCAGAAGCTTCAGCCAGGCGAGGACGAGGCGAAGATTGTGGCCGACGGCGGTCAGGACGACATTGGCCGCATCGCCGTCGCGGCCCTTGAGATGGCAGCGGCCGAGGTGTCCGTCGGTCTTCATATGACCGATCACGGGCTCGATGGCGGAGCGGCGCCTGAGTTCGCGTTTGATCACCCCGAAGACGCCACGCTTCTGGCAGGAGATGAAGACGCGGCGCGGGTTTTCCGTTTCGTGACCGCGATAGCCCTTGTCTACATAGGCGCGCTCGATTCCGCAGCCAGTGAGCGTCTCGGTGCTGTTGATGACCTCACGGAGCGTGTGCCTGTGATAGGGGTTACCCGGCAGCGCCTTGGCGTGCAGCACGAACTGGCCGCCCGGGCGCGGGCATTGGTGGTGACGATCGAAGCCTTGACGCCGATCTATGGACCACGCCCGCGTTGCAAGAGGAATCGACAAACGGATGTAGCGGTCTGCGCCAATCTATCCGGCTTCGATTTGAGGCTCTCGCCTCGAGCCATTATGGATATCCGCCCACTTCTGTCCTCAATAACTCGCCGGCCTCAAGAAGGGCCATGGCGTCGAACCAGGCTTCAGAAGTGTCGGTGCAACCGTTGCTCCATCGTCCTTTCCGTCTCGCAAACCTCGGCGGGATGTTGTGCCTTTCCAGTTGGACCGTGGATCTTCTCCTTCCCGGCCGTGTCTTACGCGGCGTGGCCCACGAAGTTGGCGTCGTAATCACGGCCCTTTGCGAGCATGCTCCAGGCTAGGCGCGCGAGTTTTGCGGCCAGGGCGACAACCAGTACATTCGAGTGGAGCCGCTTGGATGCTGCTTCCAACCAGGCTCCGAAGCCATGCCTGGGCCAACTCTGACGCCTTAGAAGTGCGGCTCTGGCCCCTTGAATGAACAGCGTTCGGAGGTACCGATTGCCACGCCTCGATATGCGGCCGAGAATGGTTCGATCGCCGGTCGAAATTTGTTTCGGTACGAGGCCGAGCCATGCTGCAAAGTCGCGGCCCTTATGGAAGGCATCACCAGTTCCGATCGCGGCGATCATCGCACTTGAGATGATTGGTCCGACACCCGGCGCACTCGTCAGGCGGCGACAGTGTGCGTCTTGATCAGCGAGTTCGTCGATTTCCTTCGTGATCGATGCGACCCGCCGCTTGAGAAAGCGCCAGTCTTCGGCCAGGTCCTGAATGAGCCGAACCACTCGAGGCGACAAGTTATCCGAGAGCATCGAGAGAATCTGTGGAAGTGCCAATCGGAGTGCTGCCGCTCCCTGCCGAACTGGCAGCCCTCGCTCAAGCAAAAAACTCGGATTTGATTGATGACCGCGGTTCTCTGTGTCACCAATCGACTGCGAACTCTGTGCAGCGCCTGCAAGTCGAGTTGCTCGGCCGATTTCAACGGGACAAAGCGCATGGTCGGGCGTTGCGCCGCCTCTGCGATGGCTTCGGCATCACGGAAGTCATTTTTGTGGCCCTTGAGGTATGGCTTCACATACTGCGCTGGCAAGAGCCGTACTTGATGGCCTAATTTCTCGAGCTTGAGACCCAGGTGGTGTGCTCCTGCACAGGCTTCCATTCCGATCAGGCAGGGCGGAACATTGGCCAGCGACTGCTCAAGCTGATTTCTCGATCGCTTCTTGCGTAGGATGATTGCACCCGTTGCATCGAACCCCACCACATGGAATGTGTTCTTGCCTAGATCAATGCCGATCGTGACAATGTTCGTATGGACATGGTTTGCGCTCCTTCTCTTGCCGGGGCTCTACCTTGCCGTTGAGAGCGGGCGTGATCCATGCCATTAACTCATACGGCGCTGAGGCCTTGCCCTTACCGATGCATTCGACCTCGGGTGCGTGGAAGGAGTAAAGCTTGTATCCGCGCTGCCGCTGCTCCTGGGAGCGGATCTGGCCTGCGCGCGAAAGCGGTTGCTCGAACGCAGCTTCGAGTTCTGGCTGGCCGGCGATCTTGCGGCGGATGTCTCGGATCGGGCGGCCGAGCCGCGACCGCAGCAGGCGCAATTGCCGACGATGGCGCTTGAACTGTTTGGCATGGGCATAACGACCCGCCATCATCGCCGCCTGCTTGGCGATGCGCCGATAGGATTGCCGCAGCTCAAGGCCATGCGCGCGGGCCAGCCGGTTGAGCACCCTGATCGCCGCATGGACCAGCTTGGCATCGGTCGGGAAGGTGATGGCCTTGGGCTGCACGGTAGTGTCCACCGTCACCCGCTTGAGATCGCGCGTCCGCAACGCGCCGGTTGGCACCTACCCAATTTTACCCAGTCGCGCTCGTATCCGGCCTTATGAGCCATTTTACTTCGATCTAGACCTCCAAATGTCCAGAAACGTCTAGGAGGAAGATCGTGTCTCACCATTGCGTGGGCGACCAGAAGTCGGTCCGGGATGGTCACGCCTCCGATCTTGCGGGCAAGGTCGCGATTATCGCAACCTTGGACACAAAGGGCCGCGAAAGCACTTATCTCGCGCGCGTCATCGAACAGTGGGGCCGCAAGACTCTTACGATCGATGTAGGCACATCAAACAGAAGGTGCAGAAGCGAGGCGGATAGCAGCGATGCACGGGTGGCTGCACCCGCCGAGCTCTTACGGGAAATAGCTGCAAGCGCGCGTGAAGAAGTCAAGGAGCTCCTGCGATCAGGTGCGATCGACGCAGTCGTCGGAGTGGCGGGCGGCAAAGGCAGCGCAGTCTTCGGTGAAGTTGTATCGGATTTGCCATATGGATTCCCAAAGCTGCTGGTGAGCAGCGCGAGGCCAGCCCTCCTGGCCGAACTCGCCCTCCACAATGACATCATCCTCTATCCGACCCTGGTCGATCTCTTCGGAATCAACGCGTTCACCGAGCGCGTTCTCGACAACGCAGGGCGGGCCATTGCGGCGATGCACTATGTGCCTGCTCGAGAGCGGCGGAAGACAAAGACTGTAGCGATCACGGCCTTTGGCGTGACGACCCCGGCGGCAAATCGCTGTGTAGCGCGGCTGGCAGAGGCAGGCGTCGACGCGATTGTCTTTCCGGCCAATGGCGCCGGGGGCCGCAAGATGGAGCAGCTCGTGTCCGCCGGTGAGTTCGATGCGGTGATCGATTTGACCACAACCGAGCTCGCTGACGAGCTCGTCGGCGGCACCGCCAGTGCAGGTCCCGATCGGCTCAAAGCAGCTTCTCACCGGTTGATACCTCAGCTTATCGCGCCGGGAGCTGTCGACATGGTGAATTTTGGCCCTCCCTCGAGCGTGCCTGCCGAGTTCAAGGGACGCCAATTCTATTCGCATACTCCCTTCACGACGCTCATGCGCACGACCGTCTCGGAGAACGAGCGCATAGGCAGGCTCACAGCAGAGCGCCTTTCGCAAGCAAAGGCGCCTGCCCTCGTGTTGTGGCCGGCCAAGGGGGTGTCTGACTATGACCGAGACGGTGGAATCTTTCGAAACCCTGAAGCCGATAGAGCCTGGTTCGACGCTGTCAGGCAAAACCTACCGCCCTCGATTATCGCCCGCGAGCTGGATTGTCACATCAACGATCCGGAATTTGCAGACGCGGCCGCATCGTGGATCGTCGAACGATTGACACCAGGAGGGTCCTCGCGTGCGGATGTTTGATCGGGCCGAAATACTCGCAAAGATCACGGTTCAAGTTGCGGCGGGAAAGGCAGTGCTTGCCGCGGCGAGCAGTTGCGGGCTCGTCGCAAAATGCGCAGCTCTCGGCGGGGCTGATATGCTCGTGGTCTACAGTACTGGGTTATCGCGGTTGATGGGGCTGCCGACGAGCCGGATCGGCGATTCCAATGCGCGGACGCTTGAGCTAGCGGCGGAGATCCGCAATGTCGTCTCCTCCGTTCCTGTTATAGGCGGTGTCGAGGCCTGGGATCCCCTCCGGCTCGACCTCGATGACCTTCTGGACAAGTTCTGGGCTGCCGGCTTCTCCGGCGTGATCAACTACCCGACCATTTCAACAATGGGTGAGAAATGGCGTGAGCGTCGAAACCGCGTCGGGCTCGGCTTTGAGCGTGAAGTTGAGATGATCGCGGCGGCCCGCAAGAAGAACATCTTCTCGCTCGCCTATGTCGCAAGCCCGCACGACGCCAAAGCGATGGTAACGGCGGGAGCCGACTGCATCGTCCCACATGTCGGCGCAACCCGCGGCGGGCTTGTGGGGCATGAGGAGGGACAGTCGATTGAAGAGGCCATCAGGCGCATCAACGACATCAATGCTGCAGCTCAGGCCGTCCGCCCGGACGTCACCCTTCTCTGCCACGGCGGCGCAGTCGCTGAGCCCCAGGATACCTCGGAAGTCTACCGATCGACCGGATGTGTCGGCTTCGTTGGCGCCTCCTCCATCGAACGGATCCCGATCGAGCGGGCGGTGAAGGCTGCAGCCGAAGAATTCAAAGCCGTTCCGCTCCCGCGAGAGCGTCAGCATTCACTGCAGACTCCACACCGAGGCACGAATGAATAGCCCGATCACCGAATTGAACAATGCAGCTTCCTTCTCCAAAGCGAGCAAGCCAACGCACGATTCGCAGACGGACGTGCTCGTGATCGGCAGCGGCGCCGCCGGACTGTCCGCAGCGCTCTATGCGGCAAAGGCCGGACTTCGCGTCACGGTCTGCGAGAAGTCTAACCGGCTTGGCGGCACGACCGCGCTCTCGAACGGCATGATCTGGGTTCCATGCTCAATGCAGGCCCGAGCCGCGAAAATCGATGATTCGATTACGAAAGCGAAGACCTATCTGCAACACGAACTTGGCAACTACTATCGCCCGGAGTTCGTGAACGCCTATCTTGAAGACGGCCCAACGGCGCTCGCCAGCTTGGAGAATGGGAGTGAAGTCAAGTTCACACTGGCCTCCGCTCCGGATTATCATTCGAGCCAAATCGGCGGGGTCGACAAGGGCCGGGCGCTGAGCCCAGTACCTTACGACGGGCGGCTTCTTGGCAAGGATTTCGACCTGATAGGTGATCCGATTCGCGTCGTGCTCGGCGGTATGATGATTTCGTCCGGCGAGGTCAGAAGCTTCCTCAACCCCTTCCAGTCGGTTGCCTCGTTCAAACACGTCCTCGGCCGGGTGAGCCGCTACGCAGGCGACCGGCTGCGCTACAGGAGGGGCACTGAACTCAGTGGCGGCAATGCGCTGATCGCGCGGTTATTGGTAAGCGTTCGTAGATATGGCGTTGAAATCTGGCCACGCTGCCCGGCGATCGAACTCACGAGGGAAGGCGGGAGAGTTACTGGCGCAATCGTCAGGCGAGGTGGCGCCGATCTCCGGGTCCGCGCCTCGCACGGAGTGATCCTGGCAACCGGTGGCTTTGCGCGGAACGGAAAATTGCGAGCCCAGCTCAGCGGAGCCCACCAGCACAATGATACGCTCGCCCACAGCGATGTCACTGGTGATGGTATTGAGCTCGCAGGCAAGCTCGGAGCGGCAATTGATAATGACGTGGCATCGAGCGGCTTCTGGACGCCCGTCTCGATCCTCAGGAGCGGCCGCTCCTTGCAAGTGGTCCCGTACGGCTGGCTTGATCGTGGCCGTCCAGGCGTCATCGCGGTGGGGCCAAATGCCAAGCGCTTCGTCAATGAATCCAATTCGTATCATGATATCTGCCTTGCCATGTTCAACAACGGTTATCCGGCGGACAAGCGGTTCTATTTCATCTGCGACAAGGAATTCGTCCGCCTCAGGGGCATGGGATACCTGCTCCCCTGGCCATGGACATTGAGCATCAAGAAGTATGCTCGGTTGGGCTACATCGAGATTGGCCGGACTATTGCGGAGCTTGCGACGGAATTGGGCCTCGACCCGACAGAGCTCGAAAAAACCGTTGAAGAACACAATGCCCACGCAGCTGAAGGACGCGATCCGCTCTTCAACCGCGGTGAATCGGCTTTCAACCGTACGCTGGGAGATCCGGCGGTCGGAAAGAAAAACCCGAACCTTGGGGCTATCAAAACCGGCCCATTCATCGCACTCCCAATTGTCCCGGCAACCCTTGGAACGGCCACCGGCCTCTCAACCGATGCAGAGGGACAGGTCCTGAATGGAAATGGCGCGCCGATCGCAGGTCTTTATGCCTGCGGCAATGACATGACCTCGCCGATGCGTGGAATCTACCCAGGGGCAGGCATTACGATCGGCCCGGCGATTGTGTTCGCCTACCGCGCAGTCGACAGCATCGTGCGGTCGGCGCGACAGGAGCAGCTCGCGGCGGCATCGGGAGCGTAAGCCGAATGTTCTCTCCTGTTCCCCTGCGACGACGGACCGGGGGTAAAGTCAAGGGTGTGGATGGTCCAACCAGCACCGCTTTGAACATCTTATGAACAGCCCTGCCGGGTTTCATGCAACTATGATCTCATGATTTGGAGGGGCACGATGCGCCGCTCACGCAACGCCAAGATCGTCGCAACCGTCGGCCCGCATCAAAGCTCACCGGGAGGCAGTTGCGAGCCCCCGGTGATGCTGAACTGGTCGGTGAAGGAGTTCGCCGACCGAAGCGGGTTGTCATGCGCCGTCATCAGGCGGCTAGAAGAGTATAATGACACGCCTCCGGCGTCCGACGAGTTGCTTCAAACCTTGTAAAACACGTGTGCAAGGGAATTGAATCTACATTTCCGCTGATTGGCAAGGCAGGTGTTCGGCCGCGGGTGCAATGTCGGTTGCCCAGCGAACATTACTCAACATTACTCAGATCTCCCCTACGTTTCTCTAGGAAATCTCGCGCTGGGTGTCGTGAATGAAGTGTCGACAGGCGAGCCGCCCAAGTAGCTCACGTTCGCCTGCAACTCCCATTGCCGGGATGACCTTCTAGGAGCGCTCTCGTGGCAGAAGCCCTTCGCATTCCAACGAGTAGCCCACGCCATCAAGCGATCGGCGTGAAGAGGATGTGCTCGCAATCGCCGGGAATGTGACGCAGCAGCATGGACACGCTACCTATCGCCATCTTCGAAATCTTGAGCTTCGGCGCGATCGTTGTGCTGGTCGTGCTCGGCCTCGGAATCATTGCCAGCATGATGGGTATCTTCAACTTCGCCCAGGGCGAGTTCGTCCTGCTTGGCGCCTACGTCACTTATCTCGTGCACAGCGTCGGTTTGCCGGTCCCGCTCGGGATGCTTGCCGCGCCAGTCGTCGTCGGCGCGCTTGGTTTCATCCTGGAAAAGCTCGTGGTGCGACGGTTCTATGCCGCTCCAATCGTCGCGATGCTTGGCACCTATGCGCTCGGGCTGATCATTCGCGAAGTCGTGCGCGGCCTGATCGGCGGACTCTATCTCTCGGTGCCGGAGCCAATCGGTGGCTCCATCACGATCGGAAGTCTACACTTCGCCACCTGGCGCGGCGTCATCGTCATCATCACTTTGCTGGTGATGGCCGCGAGCCATGTACTGCTTGCCTACACCTCGTTCGGGCTGCGAGTCCGCGCCTCGCTGGAGAACCCGTCGCTGGCGCGTGCCTCGGGCATCTCCACGGGCATGATCTACAGCCTCACCTTTGCGTTTGGTGCGGCGCTCGCGGGCCTCGCGGGCGCGCTGATCGTGCCAGTCTTTTCACTGTTCGCCGATCTCGGCATCCGCTTTCTTATCCAGGGTTTTGTTGCCGTGATGGTCGGCGGCGTCGGGTCCTTTGCGGGCCCGGTCGCTGGCGCCAGCGTCATCGGCACGTTCAGTGCCTCGCTGCCTTGGCTGATGTCACCGGTCATCGCCGACGTTCTGGTGTTCGTGCTCGCCATCATTTTTATCAAGTTCCGGCCGCAAGGCCTAATTTCGGGGAGAGGGGTCAACCGATGATCAACGCCAGCCGTGAACTGAGCCGCCGCCGCTTTCTCGGCAATTTTGGTTTCGCTTCGGCTGCCATCGCGGCGGGCCCAGGCAGCTGGGTGATCCGCCCGGACTGGGCAAATGCTGCGGAAGGCCCGATCAGGCTCGGCATTGCTACCGATCTTACGGGGTCACTCGGCTTTGCCGGCAACACCGACGCCAATGTCGCTCGCATGCTAGTCAAGGAGATCAACGACTCCGGCGGCCTATTGGGACGCCCGATCGAGCTCCTGATTGAGGATACTGCCTCCGACGAATCCGTCGCCGTGGGAAATGTGCGCAAGCTGATTCAGCGAGATAAGGTCGACTTGGTGATCGGGGGTATCTCGAGTTCGATGCGCAATGCGATCAAGGACGTCATTATCTCTCGCGGCAAGACGCTCTATATCTATCCGGAAGGTTACGAAGGCAAAGAGTGCACGCCCTCTCTGTTCTGCACCGGGCCGGTACCGGCGCAGAATTGCGACCAGTTCATTCCCTGGTTGATCAAAAATGGTGGCAAACGCTTTGCCCTGCCTGGCTCCAATTATGTTTGGCCGCAAACAATTAATGCCTATGCGCGCAAGGTGATCGAGAGCAGCGGTGGCGAAGTCGTCTTTGAAGAATACTACCCGCTCGACCAGATCGACTTTTCCTCTACGGTTAGCCGCATCATATCCAATAAAGTAGACGTGGTTTTCAACGCAATTGTCCCGCCAGGCGTTAGCCCGTTCTTCAAACAGCTCTACCAAGCCGGCTTCTCCAAAAACGGCGGGCGGCTGGGTTGCGTCTATTACGACGAAAACTTCCTGGAAATGAACCAGGCCCAGGAGATTGAAGGGCTTGCGAGCAGCCTCGACTACTACAAGGTGCTCGCGGAGGCGGATCCAGTGAGCGCCAGGATTCAATCGGCTTACGACAAACAATTCCCTGCCAAGTTCCGGTTCTCGGCAGGCAGCGCCGCTACCGGCACCTATCGCGGACTGAAGCTATGGGAGGCCGCGGTGAAGGAGGCTGGTACAATTGACCGCGACTCGGTAGCCGCCGCCCTCGACCACGCCAAGATTGCAGAAGGGCCGGGCGGGCCTGCCGAAATGGCACCCGGCAAGCGCCACTGCAGGATGAATATGTACATCGGAGTGGCGAAGGGCGGCCAGTACGAGATTGTCGCGCGTAGCGCCGGCCTTGTCGATCCGAAGGAGTGCTGATGTCATCGACCGGCACTCGCATACAGCCGCCGCCACGCGTCATTCAAGCTGCTCGTTCGCCCGTCATGGCATCTGCCTTCGCAGGGCGAAAGAAGGTGCTTCCGATCCTCGAATTGGCATTGCTGATTGCCGCTTCGATCGCACCGCTCGTCCTGCGGGATTACATCACTGTTTATGCGACGCGAGTGCTAATCCTGTGCCTCTTCGCGTTGTCGTTCGACCTGGTGTGGGGCTATGCCGGGATATTGAGCTTGGGCCAGTCGTTGTTCTTCGGCATGGCCGGCTACGGTGTGGCGCTGCTTTCACGCGACTTCGGGGTCGGATCGATTTTTGCCGTTCTTCCGGCCGGAGCCCTGATAGGCTTTGTGGCGGCATTGCTGTTGGCAGGCTTCCTGCTGCTCGGCCGTCATCCCTCCAGTGTGGTCTTCGTTTCCCTTGGTACGATGACCGGAGCTTACGCAGCTGACCGCCTGGCGAGAGGGTCACATTATCTTGGCGGCCAGAACGGCATCCCTTCGATCCAACCGATGACCATCGGCTCGCACGAATTGAGCGAGGGACCAGGTTTCTACTACCTGGTGCTCGCCATTCTAGTTCTGATCTATCTTCTGTCGCGCTTCTTGTCGCGATCCCAGTTCGGCCTGGCGCTCGCGGGATTGCGAGAGAACGAACAGCGGATCGCCTTCTTCGGGTACAAAGTGCAACATTTGAAGGCGATCATATTCGCAATCAGCGGCGCGATTGCAGGTACTTCCGGTAGCCTTTATGCGTTTCACGAGGGGTTCGTCTGGCCAAACATGCTGGGCGTGGTCATGTCGACCCAGGTCGTTCTCTACGTCTTGTTCGGCGGCTCCGGGACATTGATCGGTGCGGTCGTCGGCACCGCGATTGTCGAGGGGATCAGCTTCTGGCTCTCCGACAACTATCGCGATATCTGGCCGATCATTCTCGGCGTTCTGCTGTTGCTCGTCATTCTGTTCCGGCCCCTCGGCTTGATCAGCCTCGTGCTAGGCGAGCGAGAACGTGTCGGTCATTTCGGCCCGAGCCTGAAGGAGAAGCGCAATGCCGCTCCTTGAAGCCGCCGGCGTCTCCAAGGTCTTTGGCAAGCTCACCGCGCTAGACGGAGCGGCGCTCACGGTCGGCGAGCGAGAGTTTCATGGCCTGATCGGGCCGAACGGCTCGGGCAAGAGCACTCTGATGAAGTGTCTTGCAGGTGCGCTAGTGCCGACGCAAGGCAAGGTGACGTTCATCAATACTGACGTCACCTCGTTGACGCCGCCAGAGCGCGCGCGAGCAGGCATGAGCCTGAAATTCCAGATCACCGCCGTGTTACCTGCCCTCACGCTTTACGACAACATCCTGCTCGCGCTGCAGGCCCGGTCCTCACTGCTGGATCTTGCGTTCTCGCGCAGTCGGGGACGGCTGCACGAGGAGGTCATGAAGATGCTCGTCCAGTTCCGGCTCGCCGATCGGGCCTTTGACGCTGCGGCGACCCTGTCTCACGGGCAGCAGCAATGGCTGGAGATCGCGATGGCGCTCGCATGCCGGCCGCGCCTGCTGCTGTTGGACGAGCCGACCGGCGGCATGAGCCTAGAGGAGCGCCGCGTCACGGGCGAGTTGCTGCAGCCCATCAAGCAGCATTGCTCGCTCGTCATCGTGGAGCACGACCTGGATTTCATCCGCGACATCTGCGACCGCTTGACTGTGCTTGATCAGGGCAAGGTGCTGGCGTCAGGAACGGTTGCCGAGATCCAGGCCAACAGAAGCGTCCAGGAGATTTATCTGCGCCGTGCCTGAAATCCTCAATATCAAGCATCTCGACGCCGGCTATGGACGCAGTCAGGTCTTGTACAACGTCAATATGGCCATCCCGCCGCGTGGCGGGGTCGCCGTCCTCGGCCGCAACGGCGCCGGAAAGAGCACGCTCATGAAAGCTATCGTGGGCGAACTACCGGCATGGAAGGGCTGCCTGCATTTCAACGGCCAAGACATCGATCGCCGGCGGACGGAAGTGCGGGTGCGGGCCGGCATTGGATATGTGCCGCAAGAGCATTCAGTGTTCGCGCGCCTCTCCGTGCGTGACAATCTCGCCGTCGGATCGCTTTTGGACCCCGATGGATCGGCGGCGGAGCGGGTGATGAAGATGTTTCCAAAGCTCGGCCAGCGTCTCGATCAGCCGGCCGGAACGCTCTCCGGTGGCGAGCGCAAGATGCTCGCAATCGGGCGCGCGATCCTCGGAAACCCGAAACTCCTCCTGCTGGACGAGCCGACCGAGGGTGTCTGGATCGGCGTCATCGAGGAGATCAGTGAGCGCCTGGTCGAGCTAGCTAGAGAGATCGCCATCATCATCGTCGAGCAACATCTCGACCTCGCAATGCGCGTAGCGGAGCAGGCCTATGTGCTCGATCGCGGCCGTGTCGCGCTTTCGGGCCCGTCGCAGCAGCTGCGCAACGACCCGCGGCTGTTGACGTATCTAGCGCCGTAGAGGCGTTCGCCGGTGGCTATCTCCAGGTCGAAGGTGGCGCATTTGATTTTTTTGCGATGGCTGAACGGAGAGGGGCGATGTCCGAAACCATGAGCGATTTTGTCAATGCGTGCCAAGTCGTCGATGTCCATGAACATCACATGGCCGAGGTCGCACATAGCGCGGACGTAAATCTGTTGAAACTGTTCCAACAGAGCTATGCGGCTTGGACGAGCCACGTGCTGCCATCCGAGCCTAAGGCAACGATCGAAATGGTATCTATCCCTCCCGAGCCGACCACCTGGGAGGCGCTTGCGCCGTTCCTCGAGAGGAGCGGATCGAACGCATTCGTCCGTAACCTCGTCCGCGGAGTCGCCGAGCTTTACGGTGTCGCCGACACTGGAATCACTCGCGACAACTGGGAGGCGGTAGATGCTTCGGTGCGCTTGCGCCACAAGGAGGCGACATGGCCAAGTGAGGTGATCGGGCGGGCCGCCATCCGAAGGATCGTAACGGACCCTTTTCTCGATCCGTTGATGGATCCGCGGCCGGTCCTAGGGCAAAGTTACGACGCGGTCCTGCGGATTAACGCATTCGCCCTCGGCTGGCACCCGGAATCTCGCGATCATAATGAAAATTGCGGGCATACGTTGCTGCGGCGCCTTGGCCTAGAGGTGAAAACCTTCGATGATTATTGCGACGCAATCCGCGAGCTCGTTGCCGGCTGCTCACGGCGCAATCACATCGCGCTCAAGAACGCACTTGCCTATGACCGGGATATTAGCTTTGACGAACCGAACGAGGAACTGGCTCGGCAGGCGTGGGGACAGAGATTTCCATCCCCTGCGGCGCGCAAGGCGTTCTGCGACTTTGTCGTCGACTTGTTTTGTCAACTCGCAGGCGAGGCCGACCTGCCAGTCCAAACTCATCTTGGAACGGCAATCATAAGCGGCTCCCACCCCCTACGCATGACCGGATTGATTGAGCGTCATCCTCGAACCCGCTTTCTGCTGATGCATTTGGCCTATCCCTGGAGCCGGGATCTGTTGGGAATGGCCTTTGTATACCGAAATGTCTGGCTTGATTTGTGCTGGTCGTTTCTGTTGAGCCCGTCACATTTCAAGCTCGCCCTCCACGAAGCCATTGAAGTCCTGCCAGATGAATCGCGAATGATGATTGGAGGAGATTGTCTTCACGTTGAGGAGACATTTGCCGCGATACGGGGCGCTCGCCGGTTGATCGGTGAGGTTCTGAACGAAAAAGTCGCGAACGGTTACTTTCGGTCGCGAGACGCAGAGCGCTTGGCGATCGGAATCCTTGGCGAGAACGCGAAGGAGTTTTTCAGACTGTCCTGAATGCTGCCCTTTGTTACGCGATTTTACCCAAACGCGAGCGGAAGAGGCTGCTTGAATCCTAAAATGACGGATAGCCTTTAGGCTGCCGGGTCCCTGGAAAGAGCAGGGCGCGTGGATGTAAGGCTATGAGCCAAGGGGAGGTCAGTTCGATGTTGAATGATCGCCGACAACTCAGCCGCCGCCGCTTTCTCTGCGATTTCGCCTTCGCGTCGGCGGCAATGGCGGCCGGCCCGGGCAGCTGGGTGATCCGTCCTGACTGGGCCAACGCTGCCGAAGGCCCGATCAGGATAGGTATTGCCACCGACCTTACGGGGGCACTCGGCTTTGCCGGGAATACCGACGCCAATGTCGCTCGCATGGTGGTCAACGACATCAACGAGACTGGTGGTCTACTGGGGCGGCCCATCGAGCTCCTGATCGAGGACACTGCGTCTAACGAGTCTGTCGCTGTTGGCAATGTCCGCAAGCTGATTCAGCGAGACTAGGTCGACCTGGTGCTCGGTGGCATTGCGAGCTCGATGCGCAACGCCATCAAGGACATCATCATCTCTCGTGGCAAGACGCTCTACATCTATCCGCAAGCCTACGAAGGCAAGGAGTGCACGCCCTATCTGTTCTGTACCGGCCCGGTTCCGGCGCAGAATTGCGACCGGTTCATCCCCTGGCTGATCAAGAGCGGGGGCAGACGCTTCGCGCTCCCTGGCTCCAATTACGTCTGGCCACAAACAATCAACGCCTATGCGCGCAAGGTGATTGAGAGCAGCGGCGGGGAGGTGGTGTTCGAGGAGTACTACCCCCTCGACCAAATTGATTTTTCCTCGACCGTAAGCCGCATCACGTCCAACAAAGTAGACGTGGTCTTCAACAGTGTGATCCCCCCGGGCGTCGGCTCTTTTTTCAAACAGCTTTATGAAGCAGGTTTTTCCAGGAATGGGGGGCAGCTGGGCTGCGTCTACTATGACGAGAACACGCTCGAAATGAATCAGGCTCACGAGATCGAGGGCCTCGCCAGCAGCCTCGACTATTACAAGGCACTGGCGGTCGAAGATCCGGTGAGCGCTAAAATTCAGTCGGCCTACGAAAAGCAGTTTCCTGGCAAGTTCCGGTTCTCAGCAGGCAGCGCCGCGACCGGCACTTATCGTGGATTGAAGCTGTGCGAAGCGGCAGTCAAGGAAGCCGGTACAATTGACCGCGAGGCGGTCGCCGCCGCGCTCGACCACGCAAAGCTTGTGGAAGGGCCTGGCGGGCCGGCGGAGATGGTGCCGGGCAAGCGCCACTGTAGGATGAACATGTACGTTGGTGTGGCAAGGGCCGGCCAATACGAAATCGTCGCCCGTGGCGCCGGCCTGGTCGACCCGAAGGAGTGTTGAAAGCCCCATATTACGCGGTCCAGCTTCGCTGGCGCCGCATGCGAGCAGATCGCGGTGGCTAGTTTCCGAGATAGTTCGGCGGCCTCTTCTCAAAGAAGGCGTTCATGCCTTCCTGCTGGTCAGCTGTGCTGAACGCAAAGCGGATGGCTTGGCGTTCAAACTCGAGCCCGGCGTCCAGCGTGGTCTGAAACGCGGCGAGAACTGCAGCTTTGGCAAGTTCAGCCGAACGGGGAGGCTTTTGCGCAATCAGATCGGCTAGTTGGACCGCACGAATCTGCGCCCTGCCGCTTTCGACAACTTCCGCCACAAGGCCGGCCTGCATCGCGATCCGCGCCGTGATGGATTGGCCGCTCAGGATCATCAGCATGGCCAGCGATTTGCCAGCCACGCGTGTCAGCCTTTGCGTCGCGCCGTCGCCCGGCAATATCCCGATGTTAATCTCAGGCTGTCCAAATACAGCCCCTTCGCCTGCTATCACGATGTCCGCGAGCAGTGCCAATTCGTGGCCGCCGCCGAAGCAAATGCCCTCGACTGCGGCAATGAGAGGCTTGGGGAAATTGGCGACATCCCGCCAGGCAGAACGGCGCGCGCAATTGTCGATTGCCTCAAAGCCGCGCTCTCGCATCTCCTTAATGTCAGCGCCGGCAGAGAAGAACGCATCGCTGCCACATATCACGACACAGCGGACATCTTCGTCAATTGCGGCATCGCGCAAGGTCGCGCCTAGATCCACAATCAGTTCGTTGCTCAAGGCGTTTCGTTTCGATGTCCTATTCAGCGTCAAAAGGCGTACGTGGGGCGCGACAGATGTGGACAGGATGAGATCGGACGTCTTGGTCATGGAGCGGTTCTCCTGAAGGAATATGAGAATCAGCGCATAAACTGAAATCGATTTCTTAGCAACGACGCTTCTTTGGGAGCCGTTTTGGCTGAATCAGCCTCCGCGTCGCTGGCGCCACTCGCTCGAGGCGGGCTGACGGTGTCCCGTGAGGCGGGCCTCAGCCTTAAAAAGCGGCTTGACTCCCCAGATCCGAATTCTTATTGGTTCTGAAATCGATTTCAGATGCAGATGTTTGAATGCCGGATAAATGCGGGAAACCGGAAGCGTGCGGCCGGCGAGAGTGGGGCGCATCTGAAGGATCTCATCGACGCTGCGGCGGTATTTGGCGCCGCGCTGTCCAACGAGAACATCAGCTTCTTCAGAAGCGCGCGTAGAGCAACAGGAGGAGGGTAAGCCATGGGAATGGCACGGAATGTCGCGCGCGCTTTACGCGAGCCGCCGCGCAAGTCGGAGGCAATGATGGAGGCGTCCTGCGGCATTAGGGTCGTGCAATGGCCGATCCTGAGGCGGGACTCGCAAATACGTGAAGCGAGGCGGGCTTTCCGCCGGCATCCCCGGCACCTTTTGCGCCTGCGCTCCCTCGGTCCGGCCTGCTCCAGGCCACCGCTCTCGTAGACCCCGCCGCTACGGGCGCAGTTGAGCCGACGAGCGGCTGCTCGTTCTCGCGCGACCCGCAACATTATTAACGCATCAATAGAGTCCGAGGACCCATGAACATCATTGCTCAGCCCAGCGCTGTATCCATCCAGCTTGACAAGCAAACTGCCAACAAGCGGATGACCGCTGGCCTTGGAGGAGGGGTGGCGCTGGAGTGGTACGACTGGAATGTCTACGGCGTAATGGCAGCGTTTCTCTCGCCGCACTTCTTCCCTTCCGATGATCCCACCACCTCGCTGCTAGCGGGGCTGGCCGTGTACGGGGCGGGTTTTTGCGCTCGACCGCTGGGCGCGGCTTTGCTGGGGCCGGTCGCAGATCGCATCAGCCACAAGCGCGTGATGTTGATTTCGGTTACGGCCATGGCGGTTTGCTCGCTTTTGATATCCTTGCTGCCCACCTACAAGGACCTCGGCGTCACGGCGGCGATAGCGCTGCTGATCATGCGGCTCATTCAGGGGCTTGCCACTGGCGCTGAGGCTGGTGTCGCCAACGCCATTGCAATTGAATTGGCGCCACCTGGAAAGGAGGGACACTACCTCGGTCTGATTGGTGGCACATTCATCCAGTTAGGAAATCTTGGATCGAGCCTCGTTGCCTTCCTGGTGAGCGCCTCGGTCGCACCTGAAGCCATGCGCGAGTGGGCCTGGCGCATACCCTTTGCGGTCGGTGGCCTGCTGGGCCTTTTGATCATCTATCTCCGCACGACGGTGCCGGAAACCTTGATCAACCGAGCCATGCATCGGCAAGACGAGTCTTCGCGCATTCAGGAAACGACTGGCGGTGTGTGGAAAACGCTATGGAGCGTCCGCCTTTCGCTGCTCGCCGTCATCCTGGTGATCGGCTCGGTGCAGATCGCCAACTATGCGTGGAACACCGGTCTGCCCAACATGGCCAACACGGTCTTCAAGGAGAACAGCACGTATGTGTACGGGATTATGACGCTGATGGTCCTGATCTGGATGTCAACGGCGCCTCTTGTCGGCGCTTTCGCAGACAAGGTACGACCCTCGCGCGCGTTCACGCTGCTGCGCCTGTTGCTCATCCCATGCTTCTTCCTGACACTGCTCTATTCGGAAAAGGGCATCGTCACGTTCTTCTTTGTCACGGTGTTCGGTGGCGCGATCGTGGGCTTCAACATGGCCCTCTATAACTTCATCGCGACAACGCTGATGCCGCGCGCCGTGCGGACCACCGGAGTGGCTCTCGGCTATGCGCTCGGCGTCTCTCTGTTTGGCGGGACGTCACCCTATCTGCTGGTCTGGTTGCAACGCGAGCACATCGCCTGGATGTTTCCCGTCTACGGATCGTTGATCGCGCTCCTGAGCGTGCTGGTCTACCAGATCGCCAAGAAGCGCGGCCGCCTCTACATCGGTGAATGAGCACTCTGCCCCTGCGCTTCGCCGCGACAGACGCAAAGTGTTCGCATCAGGTGCAAAACATAAGGGTTCGCGCGTATCCCTTCATGCTGGGCATGAGCATGGGATTGGCGCAAGCGTCCTTGCGCGAGCAGTCATTCACAAGACAAAGACTGCTTGCGCGGCACCAGAGTTCCTGAAGCTCGAGTTCGAAGCATGAAAACACCTTCATCGCCGCACTTCACGCCTGTGGACCTGAAGCGATATTTCAACGCCAGGCGCGCAAATACGGGTGAAGGGTTCGCGGCCCGCCCGGGTGATACGGGCTGGATCGATTCGCTTCGTGGGCTCCAGACTCATCGCGGCATGCCCTTTCTGTTCGGCACCGAAACAGGGCCGGATGTGCTGGAACTGCGCCCCGGGGCCTCTCCTGCCGTAATTGCGTTGCCGCGGGCAACGGCGAGCTATGTGCTGTTCGTGCAAGTGGTCGCAGACCGCCCCAGTACAAGTCCCGAGGGTTTCGGAGAGATCGGCCCTGCTACGCTGCCTGTTGAAGGTAATCCACTCGGCGACCGGGTGGCGACATACGGGCTCCGCTATGCCGACGGCAGCGAGACCGACGTGCCGGTGCTGCGCCGCTTCGCGATCCAGCAGAACCACATCTCCTGGAGTGCGAGTGCGTTCGCCGCCCTGCCGCTACGCGGCCCCATCGTGCATGCAAGCACGGGCGAGGACTTTATACTCGGCAGAGGGCCGGGGGCGTGCTTCTTCCAGGGCGAGGCCCGCACCCAATCGGGACGCATGGATCGACAAGGTGAGAACCTGTGGCTTTACGCGCTCCCGAACCCCTATCCGGACAAGGAGCTTTCGGCGCTAAGCTTGCACGCGGAACAGGAAATCTCGCTTGTCTTTGCGGTGACCACGACCACGCTCACCCAGCACCCGTTGCGCCTCCAGGGCCGTCGCAAGCTGAAGGTAAGGCTGCCGCCCGGGGCTCATCTCAATAAGCTTGGCGAGCTCGATGTCGACGATCGAGGCGAGCAGATCGGCATGGACCTCGGCACAGTCATCTCGGCCCGGGCAGTGCTCGAGTACTCCAGAGCGGATTGGCTGGGCGCCAAAGTTGATGTGCAACCCGTGCGCTCCGCCAACGAAGTCATCGTTGAGTACTCCGCGCATCCCGACGCAAGGCTCTATCTGCGCTCCGACGATGGCCGCTTGCATATGTTCGAGCTTCGATCGTTGGAAGGCGGCGGTAACGAAGGCGGCGCCTCGCTTAATGTGGCCGCAGTCGAACCGGCCACAAGGCCGGTCAAGATCCGCATCGTGGAGAAGGGCAGCGGGGTGCGTGTTGCCGCGCGGCTGCATGTCCATGGTGCGCACGGAGAGTATCTGCCACCCAAGGGACATCACCGCAAGGTCAATACTGGCAGGTTCGAGGACTTTTCGGGCGAATTTGCCAATGGGCTGAACCAGTACGCCTACGTGGACGGCAGCTGCGAGGCGGACCTGCCGCTCGGGCCCGTGTTCGTAGAGATCAGCAGGGGTTTTGAGGTGCGCCCGCTGCGCACCATCGTCGAAATCACCGCAACGACGGACAATCTCACCTTTGAGCTCGACCGTGTGCTGCGCTGGCGCGAAGAGGGATGGGTCAGCTCTGATACGCACGTTCATTTCCTGAGCCCGCAGACGGCGCTGCTTGAGGGCAAGGCGGAGGATGTCAACGTCGTCAACCTGCTCGCCGCACAGTGGGGCGAGCTATTCACCAACGTCGCCGATTTCGACGGGCGCACGACGATCGGGGCAAAGGATTTCGGCGGGGACGGGGAATTCCTGGTTCGGGTCGGCACGG
The DNA here is from genome assembly GCF_015291725.1 of Bradyrhizobium sp. CCBAU 51765. Classification (GTDB taxonomy): domain Bacteria; phylum Pseudomonadota; class Alphaproteobacteria; order Rhizobiales; family Xanthobacteraceae; genus Bradyrhizobium; species Bradyrhizobium liaoningense. Next base: position 7,154,122 of record NZ_CP030038.1, on the reverse strand, counting down.
AGAACCGGATGCAGGTTCTGGGGCACATATCGCTGCTCGGCTACGAAGGTGAGATGATCAATCCGCTCTCCTGCGGCGGGTCCAACGAAGCTGCGATCGGCCATGTTCTGGAAGCGACCATGGCCGACTGGGCGGAGCGCTGCCGTCAGCAAGGGGGCCTGGTCGTGATGCCGCATGCGCCGAACCCGCAGGCGGAACGTGCGGCCGATATTGTGCTCGGCCTTGTTGACGCCATCGAAATGATGTCGTTCAACCCGCGGACCGCGCAGATCAGCGCATTTGGTCTTGCCGACTGGTATCGCTACCTCAATATCGGGTGCCATCTGCCGCTGGTGGCCGGCTCCGACAAGATGGACGCGGCCGCACTCCTCGGGGGCTCGCGGACCTATGTGCGGCTGGGCCAACGCGACTTCACGTATCGCAACTGGATGGATGCCGTGCGCAGCGGGGACACGTTCATCACGGTCGGGCCTCTGGTTGAGATGATCGTTGAAGGACGCCGCCCTGGAGGCACGGTGGTCCTTCCCCGTTCAGGCGGCACCCTCACGATCAACTGGCGGATTGAATCAGTCAGCGTTCCGCCGGCACGAGTGGAGCTCATATGTAACGGCACGGTCCTCGAGGAGATTCGATGCGGGGGCTTATCGTGCAAGGGGCAGCTCTCCGTGCCCATTAGCGATTCATGTTGGATCGCACTGCGCGCTCGGGGCAGTGTCGCCGGACGCGAGGCCGACATTGCGGCGCACACCAGTGCGGTATATGTCAAAGTAGGCGAGATGCCCATCTTTGCCACCGCGGATGCAGTCTCGGTCCTTGCACAAATCGAGGGATCGATCGCCTATATGGACACGCTTGCTCCCAAGTCCGATGAAGCGCGACACGCGCGACTGCGAGCTGCCCTGGAGCTTGCGCATCATCGCTTGCATCATAGACTGCACGAACTCGGCGCCAGCCACCATCACGCGCCCGTTCATTCCGTTCACGTTGAACGCGAGCATTGAGAAGCCTCTAGTTCGGTTGATGGTCGTGCAGGCGCGCGTCGCATGCTCAGCAAAGTTGCTGACGGGCGATTGGTGAAATGGAATGCCTCACCGGGTCCCTCGGCGCGAAGGATAGCCCACCGTTCTGAAACGGATTTCAAGAACCGGAGCCCGATCAATGATCTCGCCTGCGCCCGCGCCGGGCGGGACGGACGCCGGACCGCGGCGGCGCGCTCGATGAGCGCATGACCAGCCGATAAGGCAACACGACACTTCTCGGGACAGGACTTCCAGCGATGGCATTGATGAGATAATCGGCGGCTCCCCGGCCGATTTCTGCTGCCGGAACACTGACCGTTGTGAGCGGCGGGTCCATTTGCGCCGCCAGCTCCACATCGTCAAATCCTGTGATGGAAAGCGTGGCCGGTACGGCCAGACCCATCTTGCGAGCCTCTGCCATTGCACCGATGGCAAGCGTGTCGGTGGTGCAGATGACTGCTGTCGTGTCCGGATGATCGGTGAGGAGTTGACGAAGGGCACTACGGCCTTGGGCAAGCGAATAATCGGCCTTGACGATCTGGGTTGGCTTGAGCGCGAGGCCGGCGTCCGAGAGCGCGCGCTGAATTCCCTCGAGCCTGGCGCGGGATCTGTCGTTTGACGCAGCAACAACGTTGGCAATTGCGCCGAAACGGACGTGTCCAAGCCTTAGCAGATACTCTGTCATCTCGCGGGTGGCGCTTTCGTTGTCGATTCCGATCGCGGGGATGCCGCCGCCGGCCTTGGCAACATAGGTGGTGATGACGGGAACGCCTGCCTGTTCGATCAGGCTCCTCAGCTCCCGTCCGTGGGAAGCTCCGACCAGCACGATTCCATCGATGCCACGTTCAATGAGACTTTGAAGTTCCTGAAGTTCACGCCGCTGGTCATATTGCGAATTCGCAATGAAAAGCGTGTAGCCGCTTTCGCTGAGGCGGTTCTGGAGCGCTTCGACCCCTTCTGCAAAGATACCGAGCGCCAGCGTCGGAACGATGACGCCGACGGTCCGCATGCGTCCCGATTTTAATGCTCTGGCTGCGCTATCGCGCGTGTAGGCGAGGTCATTGATATGCCGCATGACCCTGTCGCGAAGCTCCGGCCGTACGATATCGGGGTGATTGAGCACCCGCGATACCGTCGCCGGCGACACATTTGCCTTCCGAGCAACGTCCTCGATCTTCACGCGCGGCTGCTGGCGGCCTTTTGGCGCGATTACAGGTTTCTTGTCCATTTGCGTTGGTCAACCAAGAGAAGGAGAGGGTCACCCCCTCAAAAGGGTTAAACCATCACGAGCGCCACCTTCTCAAGCCCTGTATACGGGCCGTCGGCGCTATTTCTGGCCCTCTCATGCGCATCGAGCGGGGGAAGCGAATCTCATTCAAAAGTTGGTTATTCGCTTGACTCCGGTTCTTGCGCGGCCTAACTCTGAAATCGATTTCAGAAATTGAGCGCCAAGCAGCTCGATTTCAGGCAAAACCGAAAGCAAGGACGTATGGTCGATCTTTTGAAGGGCATTCGTGTCCTCAGCCTCAATCACTTTCTGATGGGTCCGGTCGGCGTGCAGTTTCTCGCCGACCTCGGTGCGGACGTGATCGCCGTGGAGCCGCCCGGAGGGGCCTTTCAGAGGAAGTGGGGCGGGGCGGACAAGCGGGTTGATGGCCAGTCAATGTTGCTTCTCACGGGCAACCGCAACAAGCGCAGCCTCACGCTCGATCTGAAAAAACCCGAAGCCGTCGTCATCGCCAGGCAACTGATCGCGAAATCGGATGTGATCGCAGAGAACTTCCGCCCGGGTGTGCTCGACAAGCTTGGTCTCGGCTACGAAGATGCAAAAAAGATCAATCCGCAGATCATCTATGCGGCTGCCTCCGGCTACGGTCCTGATGGGCCCTACGTCAACCGCCCAGGCCAGGATCTCTTGATCCAGGCCCTATCAGGACTTGCGATGATCACCGGAAGTCGCGAGCAGGGGCCGCGGGCTGTGGGCGTTTCTGCCATTGATCATCACGGCGCCGCCTTGTTTGCGGCGGGCATCCTGGCTGCCCTGGTGAGGAAGGCGCGCACGGGGCGGGGCTGCCGCGTCGATGTAAGCCTACTGTCGGCTGCGCTCGACCTACAGATGGAATCTTTTACCTGCTACTTGAACGGCCAAAGGCCTGACGACGTCCGTCAGCCGGGTCCGGTGGCGGGCTGGTACTACGGCGCGCCCTACGGCATCTATGCGACACGCGATGGACACATTGCGATCTCTTTGGGATCGCTGGAGGCGCTCTCAGACGCGCTTGGCCTTCCGGTCGACCAGCGAATTCCTGACGAGGAGGCTTATCGCCGGCGGGACGAGGCCTCAGCCATGATTGCGCCCAGTGTCGCCAAACGCACAACCACCGAATGCATCGCCTTGTTCGAGGCGCGCGGAATTTGGCACGCTGCGGTGAACGATTATGCCGACGTCGTTGCGGATCCGCAGATTGCGCACAACAGAAATTTCCAGGTCGTGACCGGCGCGACTGGAACTCCCATCACCCTCGTCAGCCATCCCGTGCGCTACGACGGCGAGCAGCCGGACGTGCGTTTACCCCCGCAAAAGCTCGGTGCGCAAACGGAAGAGATTCTGAAAGAGCTGGGCTATGACGCCAGGAAATTGAAGCATCTTTACGATACGGGCGCCATCGGCGCTGCGGACTCGCATCACTGAACGACCAAAGTGACTTCTCGAAAGTGGCGCGCTTACGTCAGGAGGCATGGTGATCGGCATCAACTTGCGCGCGGCTTTCCCTGCGGTGTTGCTGACGAGGCGTGCTCCTCGGCAGCGATGCAACCTAGCGCACGCTTGGAAGTCTGGTGAACATTAACCGTTCACGCCGGGCCAGGACCTGTTGGTAAAGAGCTTTCAGTTGCCGCCAGGCCAAAGCCGCGCGGCGAGTTTTATGTTGGACCAGAAGCCATGACGGAACGCCAATATCTGCTCGCGCGCGAGCGCATGCTGAAGCGCATTGCCAAGACCAGGGACACTGCACGCTCGGGCTTGCCACACTGGGCGAGTGTTGCCGATGGAACATGGACGTATACGCCCGATGGTGATTGGACCGGCGGGGCCTTTGTCGGCGAGCTTTGGCTCGCGCATCTCGCTGATCCCAGGCAGTTCCCAATCGAAGACGCGCGTGCTGCGCTAAGCCGAATGTTGCCGCGTGCCGAGCGGCTTACGGCCTTCAAGGGTTTCGGCTTCTATCATGCTGGCGCCCTCGGCAGCATCCTGTTCGAGGACGAAAACGCGCGCGAGGTGGCTCTGACAGCTGCAAGGTCGCTTCGTGATATGTTCGATCCACACCTCGGACTGATACCGTTGGGCAGGGATGCCGAGGAGGCGAGCGCAGTCGGAGCCTCCGAGAGCAGCATCGACTCCCTTCAGGCGACAGGCCTGCTCTATTGGGCCGCGGAAGAGCTTTCCGATGCTCGGATGGAGGAGGTCGCCAATGCACATATGCGGCGTGTCCTCGAGATCCACGTACGGCAGGACAATTCAGTTATCCAGTCTTCCACCCTTGATCCACACACCGGCAAGGTGCTCAGAACGCACACGCATAAGGGATATAGCGATATCAGCACCTGGGGCCGGGCGCAGGGATGGGCGATGCTCTACACGGCTCACGCCACCATGGTCCGCCCGGACGAACCGCTATGGCGCGACTACGCCGTGCGCCTTCTTGACTGGTGGATCGATCATGTGCCTGCGGATCTCATTGCCTTCTGGGATTTCGACGATCCGGCGATCCCCAACACCAGCAGGGATACTGCGGCCACTGCTATCGCTGCTGCCGCGGCGCTGCGCCTCGCATCCGCGCTTGGGCCTGAGCAGGGCGCCAAATATAGAATATTTGCGGAGCGCACAGTTAATCAGCTGATCTCGAAATACCTGACGCCGACTACTCCCGATGACCCGCGCCCGCCTGGAATGCTCACCGGCGGCTGCTTCACCCGAAAGGCGATTGTGCGCGATATCGATGCGGCCCAGAACGTCGAGCTGATCTTCGGAAGCTACTTCCTGTTTGAATGTCTTGCCATCCTCACCGACCTGGTGCCGCCTGGCTGGATTTAATGAGGAGGCACGAACGGCGTCCAACGCGAGCAAAGCCTCAAACCAACCTCGTTTGTGACGCCACGCCAGTCAATCTGTCAAAAAAGTGCGCCGGTATCGGCGCCACTCCTTAGATGTTGGCGATGGCTGACCCCCGTTCGACAGCAAGTGACCGCCACCTGTCTGGAATCCTCTACATGAGAAATGCGAAAACTCCCATCTATCGCGGCTTGTTCCCGGTCGCTCCAACGCCGTTCACGGAGGCTGGAGATCTCGATCTCCAAGGGCAGCGGCGCGTGCTGGATTGCATGATCGATCAAGGCGTGGACGGAATCTGCATTCTAGCCAACTATTCCGAGCAGTTCCTGCTGTCTGATCAAGAACGCAACATTCTAGTCGAGCTCTGTCTTTCGCATGTCGCGGGCCGCAAGCCAGTCATGGTGACCTGCAGCCATTTCAGCACTCAGATTGCGGTGCAACGCGCCCGCTATGCGGCCGAACGTGGCGCAAGCCTCCTCATGCTGATGCCGCCTTATCATGGTGCAAGCCTCAAGGCGGATGACGGGGCCATGATTGGGCATTTCGGCCGGGTCGCGGACGCGGCAGGGATTCCAATCATGGTCCAGGACGCGCCGCTCTCCGGCGTTACATTGACGGTCCCGTTTCTCGTCCGCCTCGCTTGTGAGGTGCCGCTCGCCAGATATTTCAAGATCGAGGTCCCGTTTGCTGCTGCCAAGTTGCGCAGTCTGATCGAGCTCGGCGGGGAGGCCATCATTGGTCCTTTTGACGGGGAGGAGGCCATCACCATGATGGCAGACCTCGACGCCGGTGCGACCGGAACGATGTCGAGTGCGCTGCTGCCCGATCTGCTTCGCCCGGTGCTCGATCACCACAAAGCGGGACGCAGGCAGGAAGCCGCTCTTGCCTATGCAAAGGTGCTCCCGCTCATCAATTTCGAGAACCGCCAGTGCGGCCTGCGCGCTGCCAAGAGCGTCATGGCTGAAGGTGGTGTGATCAAATGCGAAGCGGTGCGGCATCCGCTCGATGGCCTCCATCCGGCGACGAGAGCTGGATTGATCGAGCTTGCGCACGAGCTCAACCCGCTAGCTCTTCGCTGGGGACATTGAGGCATGAGCAATCCGGAACAAGCGGTGCAGACACAACCTGTGTACCCCCAGATCAAGATGTTCATTGCCGGGGAATGGACGGAAGGGGAGGCAGAGCGCTCGGAAGAGATCCTCAACCCCGCGACCGGACAGCCCATTGGCGAAACGCCTTATGCGTCCCGCGGTGATCTTGATCGTGCTCTCGCGGCCGCCGCGGACGGCTTCGAGATCTGGCGAAAGGTTTCAGCCTTCGACCGGTACAGGACCATGCGCAAGGCCGCCGAGCTCATACGCTCGCGCGCAGTGGGCATCGCTGCAATCATGACCCTCGAACAGGGTAAGCCGCTGAGCGAGTCGAGTGCCGAAACGCTCCTCGCTGCCGATATCATCGACTGGCTCGCCGAAGAAGGGCGGCGCGCTTATGGGCGGATCGTGCCGGCGCGCTTTGGCAATGTCGCCCAGCTCGTGACCAAGGAGCCGGTCGGGCCTGTTGCGGCATTTACGCCTTGGAATTTTCCGATCAACCAGGCCGTGCGGAAGATTTCGGCGAGGGCTGCTCCATCATCGTCAAGGGACCTGAAGAGACGCCAGCGAGCTGCATGGAGTTGGTGCGTAGTTTCGCGGATGCGGGCTTGCCGGCGGGTGTGATCAATCTCGTCTTCGGCGTGCCATCCGAAGTTTCAGATCATCTCATACGCCATCCTATCGTCCGTAAAGTCTCCTTCACCGGTTCGACCGTAGTCGGAAAGCATCTCGCAGCCCTTGCCGGCGCCCACATGAAGCGCGCCACCATGGAGCTCGGCGGGCACGCGCCTGCCATCGTTTTCCCAGATGCCGACGTCGAGAAAGCCGCAAGAATCTTGTCGGCGAACAAGTTCCGCAATGCCGGCCAAGTCTGCGTCTCGCCGACGCGGTTTCTGGTGCATGAGAGTGTCTATGAAGATTTCGTCAAGAGGTTTGTTGCCGAGGCCAGCGCGATCAAGGTTGGCAATGGCCTTGAGAGAGATAGCCGCATGGGACCGCTCGCCAATTCGCGGCGGGTCGACGCAATGGAGAGCTTTGTCGCGGACGCTCTCGATTGCGGCGCCCAGTTGCGCGTCGGCGGCAAGCGTATCGGCAATGCGGGGTGCTTCTTCGCGCCCACGGTCCTGACCGATGTTCCACCTCGAGCGCGCATCATGAATGAAGAGCCGTTCGGCCCTGTCGCCCCGATTGCGCGGTTTAAAACCTATGACGACGTTGTCACGGAGGCCAATCGACTGCCTTACGGGCTCGCCGCCTATGCCTACACGCGATCCGCCGCAACCATGGCCGCGATCGGGGCCGATCTCCAATGCGGGATGGTATCGATCAATCATCATGGGCTTGGACTTCCCGAAGTGCCCTTCGGAGGAACGAAGGAGTCCGGCTTCGGCTCGGAAGGTGGCCTCGAGGCAATCGAGAGCTATCTCGACACCAAATTTGTGAGCCAGGCGAGCTAGAACCGGAATACCAGGTGCCAAACCGGAGCAGAACGATTGTTCGACAGTGCCGCCGGATCGCCTCAAGCGCTTTTCCCCTTCTCCGCTGGCAGACCGGTACGTCTGCCTTCTCCCCAGACTTGAGCCGCTGTCGGAGAAATCCGGCAGCGGTTCTTTTTCTTTGCTGGAATGACAGCTTATTGTTCATTCAGGCAGGAGCAGAAGTAAGATACTTTGACCGGAAAATCGGCGCGGACGGATAACAGCTGCGTCCAAAGCCCTCAAACCTCCGCGCCAATGATAGCCCGCGAGTACTACGAATATTGGCGCGGCCCAGCATAACCATCGCCTGGAATTTATCGGGATGACCATCTCACGCGGATAAGCGCGCAGATGCGGCGCAGGAAGATCGTGGAGAACCGACAAGTCCATTTCCAGTAGACCCGGTTCGACCGCATCATCAAAGGCCATATCGATAACGATACGGGCCTTGGCGGAACAATGCGTCGGCGGTGATACGCAGTCCGCCATACTCGGTTTCCTCGCGAATGCGATTGACCTTGAGGCTGTTTGGATCGAACTCCGCCCATCGTTATGTGAAACGCCGCTGACTTCTTTGAAGATGCGGACCGTCTCGTCCTAATCATTGTTCTCGATGACGAGGGAGTCGAGGGGCACCACGGACTCGTGGAAAAATGGCCCGCTTGGAGCCATACCAAGCGTTTACGATAGGGCCAAATGTGGTAGGGTCAGTTCACCTTTGCCTGCGACAACTGAGAGGTTGAGTTCCTGTGCGGCAGCATCCAGGACCCGCACGGAAACGGCACTCTCGCGCGCTAGGCGCACAGCACACTCGATGTCCTTTGCAGCATTTGCAATCGAGATTGCCAGTGCATCCGGTTTCTCTCCCAACAAAAAAGCGGCGAAGGCTTGGAATATTCCACTGTTCGTAGAGCCCCGACTGACCAAAGACCGTAGTGTTACAAGATCTATCTGAAGACTATCCGCGAATTGGCAGACCTCAGCGGCGACCGCAGCTATGCCCATAGTCATGCTGTTGTAAACAAGCTTGAGCTTGTGGCCGTGTCCGACATCTCCAACATGCGTCACGGTCTCGCAAAACGCGGCAAGAATGCGTTCAGCAACGGGAAAGAGTGTTGTATCCGATCCAACCATCGCATTGAGAAGGCCGAGCTCCGCTTGCTCGGGGCTTCGTGTTACGGGAGCATCAATAAAGCTTAGATCTCGTCTTTGCGCCGTTTTCGCCAATGCAATAGTCGAGGCGGGATACGAGGTTGTACAATCAATTATCAAGCCTCCTCGTGACATGTGGACAAATAGTCCATCGTCATCAAGGCACACCATCTCAACTTCGCGGCTGGACGGTAAGGACAACACCACCACACTTACATGCTGCGCCAACTCAGCGATCGACGTATGTTCGCGGGCCCCTGCACTTATCAGGCGATCGGCACCGAACCGCTTTTTGTTGACTTTGATGTGGAGCTCGCGTTGCTGACGCAGCAGGCTGATGCCTATACCCGTTCCCATGCGCCCCGCTCCGATAAGCCCTACGCTCTGCTTGATCAGTCTGGGAGTCGCGCTCGCTGATGGTCCCTTGCTCATGACTTAGCATTCCGAAAAGTAGCCACGGCTTTGCAGGATGGGCAGCAGCTCGTGATGGTTGTTGATCGTGTAATCTGGACACGCGGCTTGCAGGCGCGAGGTCGAAACAAATCCTCCGGTAATGGATATGCTTGTCAGGCCGAGATTACGTGCAATATCAGTCTCTACGGGCATATCGCCGATGATGAAGGTTGATGCGGGCTTCAGGTCGTGCCGTCGCATATAAAGCCGAAGCCGCTCTCCTTTGCTCATCGATTTGTATTGCGTGGCGCGGCTTTCAAAAGCGAGCACATCGGTGACGTAGTGATCTACTCCAAGCCTCCTCAGCTGGGACTGTAAAGGCGCGACTATGTGGTTGCTGAGGATGATGAGTAGAGCGGATTGTCGTCGCGCCATCTCGAGCACTCTGCGCGCCCCGTCACGTAGATCGGCCTTGTCCGCAAGAGGCTCGTATAAGTCGTGAAACAGTGCGCCATCGTCACGCTCCACTGCCTCAATCTCTTCGCGCGACATTCCAAGGCTAAGGTAGAGACGAGAGAGGGGAACATCACAACGATCCCGAAAGGTCTTTATATCGATGCTCGGACGACCAAAGCGGTCCAAAATGACATTGGTCGTTTCGAGCAGCGCATAGGTGTCATCGAGCAGTGTTCCGTTCCAGTCAAATACGAGAGCGGGTTTCATGATCCTGACCTCAGGCGGGTATTGACAGGAAGAGCGGCCAGCAACGCTTCCAAGTGCCTACGCGCGCGCTGCCGTCCAGCGGGGGTCGGCATCTCGAACGTGAACGGTGACAGATCGATGCCCTCTAGCCTGTTGGCCAAAACGGATACAAGGGCGCGGAAAGGCAGATAAGTTATCGATGCCGCTTGGATCGCCGTCGCAATGTTGCTCTCAACGATTCTGAGCGCTGGCGGCTCCATCCTGTGGAAGCGAAGGCATTGGGCGCGCAGTTCGGACGGCAGCCGCTTCAATGCCTGCCAGAATGCGAGCTCATCTAGCGTATCAATACCCATGCCGTAGTAGTTTGGCGCAACTATAGGGGGAGAACCTATCGCCCAATGTACGTCTTTGGCTCCAGCGGCAAGGAGGATCGTTGTAACGGCTTGGCTGGTATCGCCTCGAATGAGGGCTTCGTCGACAACTATTACAGTCCGTTCAGCTACGGCGGGTTCCGACACTCGATACTTCCGGGCAACGCGAGATTTCCGGGCGCTGGTTCTGCCGAGGAGCGTTCGCTCATGAAATTGCGTTGCCACTACGTCACTACGCTCGGCAAGCACGCCCTGTTCGGCGAGAGAGTCAAATAGACCATCGGCGTACGGGCCCCCAGTATTTGGCATTGAGGACACGATTGGCGGCATCAAGAGTGGCTCTGCTTGAAGTCGCTCCGCAACGATTTTTCCCAAAGAGAGCCCGATGTCGTAACGGGTTTGGCGATGCGAATGGCCCTCGACCGAGGTGTTTGGACTTCCCAAATAGAGAGCTTCGTACGCGCAGAGCTTGGCCTTATGTCCTCGGCAGTTCAGGGCATGGTCAACGTTGGCGCCGGTCTTAGCATCCACGCGCTGTATGCTCCCAGGCAAGAGCTGGCTGATCTCACCTTCCAAGCCTGCGAAGGCACAATTTTCAGAAGCAAAGAGCAACAAGCCATTACTTGCTCGCATAGTCTCCAATGGTCGCAAACCGCTTCGACTGCGGTATGCAACAAGATCTCCGTCCTTATCTAGCAAAAGCGCACTAAGGGCACCATCGATACGATTATCAAGCTCGCGAAAGATAGCTTCGTAGTTTGCGGGCCGGCCGTGACGCCAATATTCTCGTTCGCAAGAGTGTTCAATCCACCTCAGCAAGAGCTCGGCGTCTGTATTCGTATCTGTAAGTTGGCCTCGAGCGAGTACTTCGCTCCTGAGTTCATGAGCGTTCACCAAGGCGCCGTCCAGAGCAATGGCAAAATGGCGGCTAGGAATTGACTGCACGTCGTCGCCATCCCTAGCTCCACAGGATCCGCTACGGATCTGCGCGATTGCAACATGAGGCCGAAAGCACGGGTCCTGTTCGATGCAGTCAATGCGCACCGAACCATCGTTCGATTGAAAGGCCCTTCCATACCGGAGTCCACGCTCTTGCATAAAAGCAGAGACGATGACGCCCGCTTGTCCACGGAGTGCAAGTGTCGGAATCATTTTGTTCAGCTGATCAACGACACGGGGCGATGGTTCGCTTGAAGCGCAGAAAAATGCACCGGCGACACCGGACATATAGTTACCCACTTGTTAAGGAGTCGCTCTGGCGGGGGCGCCTCGATGGCACGTCGCTTCATCCTTAAGCAAGCGTCGTACCAGCGCTTTGCATATGCTAGCTGGCATTTCCGGAGCGAGTAGGGTTGGAAGACAGGCCATTCTAGCCATCGAGTGGTATTGTGCGTCGTTTAAGCACCCACGCGATGTTCAGGATGCTACAACCATGTGCGAAACGCTCCACACCGGAGCGAGCAGGAAGGGGGGCTTAAGGTCGACGAAAGGCTTCTGATCTTCCACTCATGTCTTTCATTTTTGCGTCCAGCCACCAAACGGGGTCTTTAAAGACAACCAGCCTAAGAAAAGGAGCTCAGAGAGGCCAGAGAGTGGCGTTCGACGCTGGCCTGATCAACTACTAACAGTGGTGATTGATCAGGACCATGAATCTTGGCCAGAACGAATCGTGTCGCTTACGCGGACCAACGCATGACGATGCACCTTCAGTTTGGTCAGAAGCTGCAATATGTCACCTTCGGCGGCTCTGTCGCGGCGCGCGCGGCCAAATTACTTGTGTCCGAAAATCCTTCGAAGCCCGAGGTGACTCAGGTATCCACGTGCTTGGCGGCAAAGCGCGGCTAGATCGGCGGGGCTGAAATAACAGGTGGGTAGGCGGATATACCAAGCCGCCATGATCCCGGATCCTGTACTGCCGAGTCTTAGCCATCGAGGGCATCCTCGTCCCTGTGTCTTCACCCAACACAGAGGACGGTGCAACGATCAGGGGCTGTTCGCGACCTTGAACGAGACACCACTTAAGGAAGGAGCATCTGTTTGTTTTCTCAAAGTGCCGTCAATCCCAAAGCGGTGCAGACTAGCGCATCGGTGTTGCCGACACGGCGCATGGCACCTATGATACGCGCAGTCGCCACGATTCATAATGTCGTGCTAGCGCGAATGCCTAGGCGCTAACTGAATTACGAAGCGCGTTCGTTGCACGGTGAGCCATTTCTGGCAGCGCGGCCATGATCTCGTCTACCGGCAGAGAATTTCGCTGAACTTGTTCGCTCGACCTCGCAGAAGGCATAAGGGGCCGCCGGTCGTGCGCATGGAAATCGTTGCTGTAGGCCCGAGTGCCTGGTCCGAAACCGAACGCGTTCGGTGTCACGAACCGGTCAAGCAGCCTCCAATCTCGACTTTAATCAGACAATTGCCGGCGATTCCTCTGATTGGAACTGGCCCAGAGCGTGCATCGTGAAAGATGGGAGCCCATCTGAGTCTCGCAACATGACGGCAGTTGGGGGGAGCGTTCAAATCGAGTGTATCTGACATTAGGTTCGGAGACTGTATGCGAATCTGCGGTATCAAACTGACTCATGACGGAGCAGTCGCCCTTGTCGAGGACGGAAGGCTGGTCTTTTGTGTGGAGCAGGAAAAGCGGGACAATAATCCGCGATATCAAAAACTCCACAATCTCGATGCGGTTGTTGTCGCCTTGGCAGAACACGGTTTGGATCCGCGGGACGTTGACCGGTTCGTCATCGATGGATGGTGGGGCGAGAGTGAGTCACAATTTCAGGTTCTCAGCGGGACTGCATCCATTACCCTTAAAGGGGCGCCGTATGTTGAGGGCGATGCCGACGGCCTCCTCATAGCGCACGACGGCGCTGGGCTGATCCTCAAGGGAAGCGCCTTCCCTTATAAAAGCTATCCGCATGTCACAGGTCATGTGGCTTCCGCTTATTGTACCAGTCCTTTCGCCAAGGCCGGGCAACCCGCGTTCTGTCTGGTTTGGGACGGCGCCTCCTTTCCACGGCTCTACAATGTAGAACGCCACGCAGTCAGGTTCGTCGAGTGCCTCTTTCCGCTGATCGGGCATGCTTATGCTGCCGCAGGCTATCACTTCGGACCATACAAGCAGGCTAACCGGATCAAGTGGGACCTCGGTGTTGCGGGCAAGTTGATGGCCTACATTGCGCTCGGTTCGGTCGATGAAAGCATCGTCGAGGTGTTTCAGGAGCTCTATGAAAAGCACTTTAGCATGTTCACGGAGCCAGTCGGTCGTTGCAGCGAGGACGCCGCGCTTGAGCCTGTCCATGCGTTCTTCGATGCCTGCGTGTTACGGTTAAAGGCCAAAGCCCCCGCAGATGTGCTTGCATCCTTTCATTGCTTCCAAGAGCGTCTGCTCGTTAGCAAACTGGCGAGTGCTGTACAGAGACATTCGAGGTTTCCCGCGCGCAATCTGTGCATAGTCGGTGGCTGCGGTCTCAACATAAAATGGAATAGTGCACTACGAGCTGCCGGCTTGTTCGATGCTATCTGGGTGCCACCCTTTCCGAATGACAGTGGCTCGGCAATAGGTGCTGCTTGCTCCGCATTGGCGGCGGACCAAGGTTTTGTACCATTGGAATGGTCCGTCTATAGTGGTCCAGCCGTGGAACGAGGCGACATGCCGCCCGGATGGGGCGGCTCACCATGCAGCATGCGTGAACTTGCAACCATCCTCGCCAGCAACAAACCCGTGATTTTTCTTGCCGGCCGCGCGGAGCTTGGACCTCGGGCTCTCGGTAGCAGAAGCATACTGGCTGCGGCGACATCGCCGCAAATGAAGGACCGTCTCAACGACATCAAACTTCGCGAGCACTTCCGGCCTGTAGCGCCAATATGCCTGGAGGATCGGGCGCCGGATATTTTTAGTCCCGGAACGCCAGACCCTTACATGCTTTTCGAGCACCTAACACGAGCAGAATGGCGGGATAAGATCCCCGCTGTTGTGCATCTGGACGGATCTGCGCGATTGCAGACCATTTGCAGGACCTCTCGGCACAAGATCGCCGAACTTCTCGTCGAATACGAAGGCCTCACAGGCATTCCGCTACTATGTAACACCAGCGCCAATCACAATGGACGCGGTTTTTTCCCGAATGCGGCATCTGCCTGCCAGTGGAGCCGTGTTGACCACGTGTGGTGCGATGGCATGCTGTGGACGAGACGCGAGGGCTGCGACTGAGCGCTGGTCAACGGCATCTTTCTGTGGACGTGAGATTTGAAAACGGAACGCCGACCGTTCAGAGCCAATTTGGCGGCGGATAGTTCTCATCCAGCCCACGCAGACATCCCCAGGTATACCCTCTCTTTCCGAGGACCCCGATGACCGTGAACAGGACCGCGGCGAATGTTGGACGTCTGAGCCGATAGATGTCGTCGATCGGCGACGTCCGACGATGTCGGCGAAAGGTGACATTTTTGATTGTCAGCGAATGGCGACATATGATAATGTAAGCGAACGCTGACATTCGGGTTTCCCCATGCTTACACGTACCGCAGCCGATCTTGGCGCCGTCATCCGCGACCGGCGCAAACGCCTCAAGCTCGATCAGTCGACGCTGGCCAAAAAGGTTGGTGTCAGTCGCCAATGGCTCATTGAAGTCGAGCATGGACATCCGCGCGCAGAACTCGGGCTAATCCTCCGCGTCCTCGATGCTCTCGGCATTAAGCTCGATGCAGACAGCAATCCCTCCGCGGGCCGCGGCGTCCCGAAAGCCGCCGTCGATCTGGACGCCATCGTGGCGAAAGCCAAAAAAGGCAAGCCTTAATGGCCGAGCTCATTGCACTCTTGGACGGCAACGAAGTCGGCCGTGTCCGAAGTGATGCACGCGGCCGGCTGACCTTTGTTTATGACAATGCATGGCGCAACGCTGAGGGAGCCTATCCTCTCTCGCTTTCGATGCCGCTTGCCGCTGAGGAGCATGGTCCAGCCGCCATTCAGGCCTTCCTGTGGGGGCTGCTTCCCGACAATGAGCAGGTGCTCGAGCGTTGGGCCAAGAAATTTCAGGTATCAGCGCGCAACGTGTTTGCTCTCATCTCGAACGTCGGTCAGGATTGCGCAGGCGCCGTTCAGTTTGTCACGCCCGATCGACTGGAGGCCCTGAAAACGGGCCGAGATGACAAGATCGAATGGCTTGACGAGCCGGAAACAGCAAACCGGCTTCAAGCCTTACGCGAGGATCATGCTGCCTGGCGTCTGCCCGGCGATACGGGTCAATTCAGCCTTGCGGGCGCCCAGCCTAAAACTGCTCTTGTCCTCAAAGACGGCAAATGGGGCATTCCGTCCGGCCGCATACCGACCACCCACATTTTGAAACCGCCGACAGGCCACTTCGATGGTCACGCCGAGAACGAGCATATCTGCCTGCGGCTCGCGCGAGAACTCGGGCTGCCGGCCGCTGAAACCAAGGTGATGCGCTTCGAAAAGGAAATCGCAATTGTCGTTGAACGCTACGACCGGCAAGTTAGTGGGAACGACATCATTCGAGTTCACCAGGAAGATATTTGCCAGGCCATGGGCATCCTGCCGACCAAGAAATACCAGAACGAGGGAGGACCAACGTCTGCCGACGTGATCGAGCTCTTACGGACATACTCGACGGACCGCGACGCTGACCTTGAGACGTTCGTCAGCGCTTTGGGCTTCAACTGGCTCATTGGTGGTTCCGACGCTCACGCCAAGAACTATTCCTTGCTTTTGGCTAGCGGCCCGCACGTACGGCTTGCGCCGCTCTACGACATAGCTAGCATTCTTCCTTACGATCACGTCGACCCGCGGAAGGTTAAGCTCGCCATGAAAGTCGGGGGCGAGTACAAGCTCGACCAAATTGGCTTGCGTCAATGGCAGAAGTTCTCGCGCGAAACGCGGGCTGATGCGGATGTGGTCACTGCTACTCTTATCTCCATGGCTGGGCAGATTCCCGACCTCGTTAACGACACCCGCGCGCGCGCGCAAAAGGACGGATTGGAGAACGCCGTCATCGAGCGATTGGCAGCGGCTTTGACCAAACGAGCTCAGGACTGCGAACGCGTTCTGAAGGGAACCTAATTTTGGGGGCTAGCAGATCGATCCGCACGGGCAGCACCAGCCGCGGCATGTTGATCGTCGGCCTCGGCATCGATGTCGACAGCGCGATCATCGCGCCCATGATGGCGTCGGTGGCACCGGCGCCGGAATTGCCGGACCGCGATCATCGGCGCGCCGATGATCAGCAGCAGCAGCAGCGGCAGCGACACCAAGCCGGCGCCAGCCATGACATGCCTCCGTATTGGCCTGATAGCTCTGGGGAGGCTGATACGGCCCGCACTTGAGATACTCAAGAACGGGCTGAGTCTCGCTATTAGGGACCCGCTTTCCGAACATCCAAATAGGCCGAACCCAGGACAAAAGCGATGTTCGGGAGGCTTGGGAAACTCTGGGAGCGATCTGGACGCGACATGACACGACATGAGGTCGCTTTCGGAAGATCATTGCAATTCGGGCGCAGCAACTATACGCACCACCTCCTAAAAGGGAGGTTCGAGCCATACTTGCGGGAGATCCCCACCTTCCTCATCACCCATCGGCACCCCGCGCTGCTGGGGCTGGCAAGGATGAGCGGCCTTGCGTCGGGGCCGATGACGCAGCAACCGACGCTCGCGATGGGCATCGGGGCGTGAGGTCTATCGCGCTGAGCCTAATCGTGCACACTTAAGCCAGGTACTTGCGCTAGAGAGTCAGGGAATTGCGTCCCCTACGTTCGCGCCGCTCCTCGGCGATGCGTGACCATGTTGCTCGAACGCCCGTCCCTCTTGACCCAATACTAAGCTCGATGGGGCTGGCCGCTCCGAAGGTCCTTGTATTCAGTCAACGGCTCGCCGCGGTACGGGGCCAGCGCATTTAGAATGTCGCGCAGCTTCTGCCTGCCATAGGAATCCGAATAGCCGACGCTCCTCGCTTCGGCAGTCCCTTCACGCCGATCTTGACCTATCGTGGCTCTTGTAGGCCTGGTCGAAATCGGAGAACACCTCAGCAAGGCCACGCAGGATGTTGCCCCGGGGGTCCTAGATGTAGCGTCGAATGTTGTCGAGCGTGAACGGTACTGGTCATACGCCAACGCTCTTGTCCTCGGCGCTGGCAATGCGATCGATATTGAGACCGCTGTAGACGTGCTTCCAGGCCGACTTTAGCAGACACAGCCGAAGCGAGGCCCCGCGGACGTGGCCGGTATCGATCGAGACGTCGCCATAGGTACCGCGATCGTCGAGGCCATCTTGAGGTCGTTGCCTGACGCTCAAACGCAATTATGGCGATCACCGATCGCGGCTGCCTTGGCCTTGTATTGGGCAGCCACGTCGGAGTCGGAAAGCTTCCAATGAGTCTGCAATGGCTTCATCCGGAGATTTCGTCATCATCATGTTCACCGGGATCACTATTTCACAGTCGACGGGCTCGAGGTCGCCGCATCTCAGTTCGGCGACGCCATTTCCGAACACCTTGTAGAAGAAAGTGGCGTAGGCTCGTACATCGGTTTCGTCGGGCTCCTGCTCCCCAGAAAAGAGGCCGCCATCTTCAAGGTTGGTGTGGATGCGCCCACTTTTAAAGTCCAAGAAAAATACCAGCAGGATCGTCTTACGCTCATTGATGAGGACGGTTCTCACAACGCCTCCATCGACGGCATCAACGTGCATCGTCATTCGCTCTAAACCAGGTATCGGCCCATCGGGCCACAGCCCGACCGAAACTGATTGACTATCGAGCCGAGAAACGTCGGCACTCTGTCCGCTTCTAAGAAAATCAAGGCTTGCCGCCGGCAAGAGCGGATCCCATGGCGTCAGCCGATCGCGCGTTCGATGCAGAGAGCGAGCGTCAGGGACGCCGAGCTCGTCGCGAATATAAATGCGAGCGAGTTCTTCGATGATGACGAGGTCTTTTGACAAGCGCGTTCGGTCCGCAGGAATGTCAGGATCAACGATCTCGCCTTCGAGCGAGGCGTGAGCCACGGCACAACGGCCGCTTCCGTACAGGTGGTTGGCCACGTCGACGCCGTCAGCACGCAATTCTGCGACGCGCTTTGCGGCCCTATCAGTTAGCTTGTCGATGTTGGCAGCAATCCATTTGCCTCGGATCCGCCCATCTTTGAATTGCGGTTCGATGACTTTGTAAAAGCTCAAGAAGGCGTAACCGTCGTGGACCTCATCAAGGCGTTTTCCTTCGCGCCAAAACGCAAGTGCTTTGCGAACGTTGTCGTCCTCAATAATGGGCATGTGATTGCAGTTGAAGGATTTGGCGCCGGCACTTCCGACAGAAGAGTAGACCGTCCGACCGCCGTAGATCGCTGGGTGGCTGCCCCACATGTAGCCCGACACGTCAACGTAGCCGCCTTGGAACCAGCTGAGGATCGAGGTGAACCTGTAGACCTTTGCTATCGCCTCATCGGCCCCGCCGGAGGACTCGTTGCACGCTATAATGATGCCTGGTGCGGACTCCTTGCCTTCGCGCTCCGTACCCAGCAGAAAATATTCATCCCCCGCGTATTGCACACACACGTCGAGTGATGGCCACGAGATGGAGGACGCGACACCAGCTGTCAGCCATCCGCTACGGCTTCGGAGCTTGCGATGCACCTCGTCGCCGAACGTATGGGGGATGTAGGGTGTTCTCATTCGCTCAGCGTAATTTGGCAATCGCAACCCGTCGAGTTCCGCCGGGCTTGGGTGGTTTGTATCCCCACATTGTTTTCTGTCTCGGCCAGCGCGCGACGGTTTCAGAGTTGCCGGCCCTTCTGGAGTTTTTCTGCCATCGGGGCTACTGATGGCCCATGCCAGTTTCAGCGGACAGCATCTGCCAGGACATGGGCATTGAGATCGTGCCGACGACCGTCCGTTCCGGCGAGCGTCAGACGTGTGCCGGCGCAACCATTTGCGGCGATCTTTGACGAGTACGGCGCGGGGCACCTGACCCTGGTCCTCCGTACTATCACCGAGTCGTCGGGCAACGAGCGCGCCCTCAAGGCGCCAATCATCTGGGCCGTCTCGGATCTGATCGCCGCGCAGCCGGCCTGGGCCGAACTCGGGCTCCGATGGATTGAAGCTTTCGACGAAGTCGACCTGCTAGGCCTTATGCGCCAAGTGCAGCCCAACCGGCAGGCCGTACAGCTCCGAGCGGCAATCTGCACGCTTTTGTTCGAGCGCCTCTCAGTGGCGCTTGGCTGGCCCGGGTTGGGGATACGTGCCGGCTCCAGAGAGGGGGGCCTAGCCGCCTGACGGATCACCGCCAATTGGCGGGTTAGTCCCACGGTGTCGATCGGCTGTCTTCAGGGCCGGCCTGTACTGATACTTCCAGCACGACTCTGTTTTGCTTCTGAAAGCAGACATCACGGCCATCGAAGATGACCGCCAGGGCATGTGTGGGGACGGCTCCCTGGTTGGCATCTATGGGCTATGGCTGGCCGCGCGTTTTGAGTCGGCGCCCAAGCAAGACCGGTTGGTACTAACCATCGCCGTCTAGTCGGCCGTTGCTGTGCAAAATCTGAATGTCGCTGAAGGCGGTGGGGATCCATTTTCCAATAGCCGGTACACATTCGGGATTTTCATAGATTGAGTGCCGCAGCGCCGACCGCCTTTCTTGTGTGCTCCCTAGGCTCACGAGCTTGACGTTCTCGGAATCCGGCGCGGTTTGAACATTCACCTCATAGCTGACACCGCCGAACACCAACTCTCTCCCGTTGATCGACCGAGCTAACGCAATTGAACATATGAGGGCCGTTACGAGGACGACGGCCCAGCGCATTGCTATCGCCGCATATAGGAAGCAGGTGCCTATGAAAGACCACGCAGGATCGTCAGCTAGCATTGGGAGAGCAAAAACAAGTGCGAGCAAAGCGAGGCCTGCTAGGGCTCGTTTCCACCCCAGCAGGTGAAACAAAGGGAGGAGGACAAGGGTCAGTAAAATATTCAACGTTGAAGTATGAATATCGATGCCACGAAAAACGTAAACCAGCCGATGACGGGGATGGCCGTTACGAGGACCCCAAGCAGCAAAACGGGATAAGCAAGAAAAATAAGCAGATTGAATAACTTTGCGCCGATCGAGCCACCAATCAGGGCGAGGTTGGCTTCATCATCGGTCGCACGAAGAACAAGGATATACGAGACTACCTTGATGTCATTGCAATCTGCGACAAGCTCGCGCGAGTCGACCAGCGCTCCTATTGGCTTCGAATGCATCCCTTCACAATCACTCACCTCGATGCTTTTGCAATCTGCGCTCGCCTGGGCGGAAGGTGAGTGCGAAAGCTTCATGCGAACCTAGTTCCCCCCAACGGCCTTCTCCCAAGTGTTAGCCTAAAGACGTAAAATGAACTGTGTGTGAGCTGAATGTCCGATACTTGTCTTAGCCACCTATGTTCGAGCCTAGCCCGAAAGCGAAGTGAAGCCGCGGGCGGACTGAGGTCGGCTCATGGCGGCCAGCGGACAGCATCTGCTCTGCCAGAGCGTTTCTCAGTTTGACCAATTAGCGGACGCCAACTACTGAGTCGCGGACTGCTAACAAGTGACGGACCTCACAGAGCCTACCCTCTATACTGGCTTGAATAAGCGTAGCTTTTGATGCGAACAATGTGGCTGGCATGGGTACGCTTCGGAAGATCGTCTATGGGATGATGCTGGCGGGCTGGTGCTTCGCTGGAGGTCCCGCGTTCGCCGACAAGCGCGTCGCTCTGATCATCGGCAACTCCGGTTATGACAAGGTTGCCCGGCTTCCCAACCCCGCCAACGATGCCGCCCTGGTGGCCGAGACCTTCAAGTCGGCCGGGTTCGACAGCATCGATCTTCGGCGCGATCTGAGAATCGAGGACATGCGCCGGGCGCTTCGCGACTTCGTCGACAAAGCTGGAGATGCTGACGTCGCGGTGGTGTACTACGCCGGTCATGGTATCGAGATAGATGGCATCAACTACCTGATCCCCGTCGATGCGGTCCTGGATCGCGATAGAGACGTCTACGACGAGGCCTTGTCGTTGGAACGCGTCCTCGTAGCCGTCGAGCCAGCGAAGAAGCTGCGACTCGTGATCCTGGATGCGTGCCGAGACAATCCGTTCACAAGGTCGATGAAGCGCACTCTGGCTTCCCGCGCTGTCGGGCGCGGCCTGGCGAAGGTCGAGCCGACCAGCCCGAACACGCTCATTGCGTTCGCATCGAAAGCGGGTTCGACCGCCTCGGATGGCGACGGCAAGTACAGCCCGTTCACAAGGGCGCTTGTCAACCACGTCGCCAAGCCGGGCCTCGATGTGCGCAAAGCCTTCGGCTACGTCCGAGACGACGTCTTGAAGTCCACCGGGAATAAGCAGGAGCCGTACCTGTACGGTTCACTGGGCGGTGATGATCTACCGCTCGTGCCCGCTAAGCCTGCCGCGACCGGGCCACAGGCCGACCCGCAGACCGCCGTCCGGCGCGACTACGAGCTGGCTCTTCAGATCGGCACCAGAGACGTGTGGACTGCATTTCTCGCGCAGTATCCCGATGGCTTTTATGCGAGCCTGGCAAAAGGACAGTTAGCTCGCATCGCCGCCGAGGATGCGCGGTTAGCTGCCGCCGAGAAGGCCCGCCTCGCCGAGCAGGAGAAAGCTCGCCTTGCGGCGGAAGGTGCTCGGCAGGTGGAGCAGGCCAAGGCTGTAGCCGCTGCGAAGGCAGCAGAGGAAGCGCGCATCGCAGCCGAGAAGGCGAACCAGGTCGCGCAGCAGAAGGCGGCAGCCGCCGAGAAGGCACGCCTGGCCGAGCAAGAGAAAGCCCGGTTGGCCGCGGAGAAAACTAAGCAGATTGAGCCGCAAAAGGCCGCAACCGCAAAGCAGGCTGAGCTGGCCGCCGAAAAGGCGGGGGAGGAGAAGGGTCAGCAGCTCGCGGCCGTGGCACCTGTCGACCAACTCGAGAAACCGCCGGTCGATCTTCCCCGTGCATTGCAGGCTGAACTGCGCCGAGTTGGCTGCAACCCTGGTGCTGTTGATGGCAACTGGGGCGAAAGATCGCAAAAGGCGCTTAATCTCTTTAACACGCATTCGGGTCTGAGGCTGGAAGCGAAAGCGGCTACCATCGAAGCGCTCGATGCCGTTAAGGGAAAGTCTGGACGGACTTGTCCGCTGGTCTGCGATCCCGGTTACAAAGCCGAGGGCGAGAGCTGTCTAAGGACAACATGCCCGAGTGGCTATCGGCTCAATGGAAATGAATGCATCAAGGTTCGTGAAGTTGGGCCCGCTTCGGCCCAAAGTGTTGAAGGCATAATCGCCTGCTCGCAGGGCAAGCAGGCATGCCTAAAAACCGGCGGTACTAGCGATGCCTGTCAGCAACGATACCAGTCGTGCGTCCAAACCGGCTGCTGGATGGGGTTTCAAGTGCGAAAATGCGGATATGCCAAAAGGTGACAGCGTCTTAATTAGGACATTTCGCCATCTCGGACGAGGCGCGTGAGGCGGCGACACGTGTGCTTGAGCTCGATCCCAACTTTACAGTATCTGCGTGGATCGCTCGGCGCACTTCTCGCGCCAACGAGGTGATCAAATGACCGCTTCTGGCCCCGTAGCGGACTGCCCTGCTTGGCCTCGCACAGTCCGCTTCCGAGGACTGAGCGGAAAGCCATCGTGGAGACGCCGAGGGCAGGCTTTGACCCTGGCTGTGTGAAAAGTCACGAGTCGGCTAGGATTCTTCCGTTTCCTGATGGGGGATACGGATGGGACGCTTCGTTGAAGGCGCGGACAGATCCCAGCTGACGCTCTTGCCGGAATGTCTGGAGGATTGGGTAGGCGAGGACAACGCGGTCCACGTGATCGATGTGTTCGTCGAGGCGCTCGACCTGCATGGAATGGGGTTTGAGCGTGTGATCGCCAAGGAGACGGGCCGGCCCTCCTATCGTCCGGCAGTCCTTCTGAAGCTTTACATCTACGGTTATCTCAATCGGCTGCAATCCAGTCGCCGCCTGGAACGTGAGGCGTGCCGCAATGTCGAGGTAATGTGGCTGATTGGGCGCCTGGCTCCCGATCACAAGACGATCGCCGATTTCCGGAAGGATAACGGCGCGGCGATCCGGAAGGTTTGCGCGAAGTTCGTTGCACTATGCCGGCAAATGGGCCTGTTGCAGACCGCAAGCGTCGCAATCGACGGCAGCAAGTTCAAGGCGGTGAACAACCGCGACCGCAACTTCACGCATGCCAAGATGGCGAGGCGGATGGCGCAGATCGAGGAAAGCGTCGGTCGATATCTGCGTCAACTCGATAGCGCCGATCGGCAGGAGCCATCGGAAGCGATCAGCATCAAGACGACGAGGATCAAGGAAAAGATCGCTCGGCTGAAGCAGGAGATGAGCCGCCTGGAAGTGCTTGATGCGCAGATGCGCAACACGCCGGATCAACAGATATCGCTGACCGATCCGGATGCCCGTTCGATGGCCACCAGCGGACGCGGATCGGGTGTCGTCGGCTACAACGTCCAGGTCGCGGTGGACACCGAACACCATCTGATTGTGACGCACGAGGTCATAAACGTCGGCAACGACCGTGGGCAGCTTGCTCGGATGTCGAAGCAGGCCAAAGAAGTGCTCGCAGTGGATAAACTCGATGCGGTCGCCGATCGTGGCTACTTCGACGGAGAGGAGATATTGGCCTGCGAAGAGGCTGGCGTTGCAGTCACCTTGCCCAAGCCCATGACGTCGAACGCCAAGGCGGAGGGCCGGTTCGGCAAACAGGACTTCGCCTACCTGCCTGATGAGGATGTCTACCGCTGCCCATCGGGCCAGCTGCTGCCCTATCACTTCACCAACATCGAGCATGGAATGACGCTGCGCCGTTACTGGTCGACGGCGGCATGCCAAGGCTGCGCGATCAAGAGCCAATGTACGCCGTCCAAGGAGCGCCGGATCACGCGCTGGGAGCATGAGCATGTGGTCGAGGAGGTCCAGAGACGGCTCGATTCCAATCCTGACGCCATGCGGACGCGACGTGAGACAGTCGAGCATCCCTTCGGCACGATCAAGGCCCGTATGGGTGCGACCCACTTCCTGATGAAGCGCCTACGGAATGTCGCCGCTGAGATGGCGCTGCATGTTCTCGCCTATAACCTCACACGGGTGATGAACATCGTCGGCAAACCGCGCCTGATTGCAGCCATCCGCGCCGCCTGAAGGCCGGAAACCGCGCCCAAAACCGCAATACCCCGTCGCGATACCCACTTTGGCCGGTCATTGGACGATCCGATGCGTCAGCACCGGCCGCCTGCAATGATTGGCGACCACGCCGCGTCCGACCTATCCGTTTGCACACAACCAAGACCCAAACCCGACCAGCTGCACACAGCAAATACGCCAACGAGACGCCTGCGCTCACAAATCAGGTCTGAGCCGGCTGACGACAAGTCTCTCCAGTCCACTTTTATACTAGTTGCCGGCATCCCTCAGCGGTAGCCTTTCCAAGTGCGCTGATGCGCCAAGCACCTCGGCCAAAGCTAAAGCATCAGCAAAAGGAGGCAAAGATGAGCGTACGCCTCCGGTGGAGGCCGCCTTACCGGATCGGGTTCGAGCGTGAGATGGTTTGCGCATTAATTCGCAAGAAAATGAGCAAACGTGACGACGGTTACGGTTCTGTCCGGTCCTGAGCGGCGACGGCGGTGGAAGAGTACCGCTTCGGATCGTGGAGGAGAGTCTGGCGCCTGGGGCCAGTGTTGTCGAGGTTGCTCGGCGACACGACGTTCACCGCAACCTGGTTACGGCCTGGCGGCGGCAGGCGCGGACCGGTGTCCTCGCTTGCGGGCCCGAGCCGATGCAGCGGCAGGATGACGAGGTCGGTTTTGCGGCAGTCTCCATTGCGCCAGACCGGCAACCGTTGACGGCGCCCTCGGGAAGCTGCGGTGCGATCGAGATTGAGTTCGCGGCCGGGGCTCGGATGCGGATCACCGGTGCGGTTGACGCGGCGACGCTGACCGCAGTCGTGGCGGCGCTGACTGATGGACGGCCGCGATGATCCCGTTGCCGGCCGGCGTGCGGGTATGGCTCGCGACCGGCCATACCGACATGCGGAAGCGCTTTCCGTCGCTGGCATTACAGGTTCAGGAGATCTTGCATCGCGACCCGCTGGGCGGCCACCTGTTTTGCTTCGCGGTCGCCGCGGCAACCTGCTGAAGGTGATCTGGCATGACGGTCAGGGCGCCTGCCTGTTCACAAAACGCGTTGAGCGCGGCCGCTTCATCTCCTATGGCCTTTGTCAACTGTTTTGAACACAGCTTCCCGATCGCCCGTTTTGGGACGTGGATATTTGATGCATACGATCCGCATGGGTGAGGACGCCGAGTGTTCTCGACGGTCGCTCAGACTCCTATGCGGGGATTGGCTACCCCATGATGACGGTGCGTCGGAGGGCTGCCTCGCTCCGGCCTCGGACGTCGGCGTTTCCGCTGTCCAAAATGAACTCGAGGATTCCCTCTACCGCGCTCGGCGTCCTCGCTGATGCGGATCGTAGGATACGTCTTCGATTACGCGCCTAGCGGGACGCGCTGGCCGATGGACCAGATAAAGCCGAGCAGTTCCCGCGCAACTGCAGCGGTAGCGACGACTGAGCGTTTTCCGCGCGCGGTAAGCTTCCGATAGGTCTTGTGCAGACGTAGCTGCGCTTTCCAGGCCAGAGCAGCGATATCTTGTGAAACTGGCGGGCAACGCTCTTTCATCCATTGCCCGACCTTCGGCGTGGTACGATAGCTCCAGGCAGCTTCACACAGCACGGCCCGCGCGATCGAACTGCCCGCCTTGGTGATGCCGCGCGGCCTTACCGTACCGCCGCTGCTGTGCTCGCCTGGGGCGAGGCCGAAGTAGGCAACGAGCTGCCGCGGATGAGCGAAGCGGGAGAAGTCTCCGACCTCGGCGAGTATCGTAGCGGCGACGATCGGACCGACGCCCTTCAATGCTTGCAGAGCCTGCATCTGTTTGGCCCACGGGGAGCTCGCGAGTAGTTCGCGGATTTGCTCCTCTACTCCAGCCTTGCGAGCCTCGTCATGCTCAAGTGCGTTGAGATAGGTCTGGAATGCAATCTGTTGCGCCGGATGGGCGAACGTCCTGTTGCAGAGCCATATCCGGTGTCGGCGACTCCAAGCCTTACCCTCGAAGCGTAAGTCGCAACGGAGCATGAACGCCTGAATGCGAATGCGATCTCGGCGGACATCCTGACCAGCTGCGTGCCGCGCCCGTACCAGGTCGCGTAGTGCCTCATGAAGCGCGTCCGGCACCCAGACATAGGTGAGCTCACCGGCCCGATGCAGACGAGCCAAAATGATGGCGTCGCGCCGGTCATTCTTGATCCGCTCGCCCGGCTTGCGTGGCGTCAACGAGGGCGCGCACACTCTGCAGATCATCCCCATTGTCGAGAGTTGACGTTGAACGTTGTAGCCGCATGATCCAGCCTCGTAGACGAACTCGACGACACCATGTCGACGCGCCAGACTCCGAGCGAGTTTGCCGATTGCCGTCGGATCGTTCTTGATCGTGCCGACATGCCGAACCTCACCCGCTCGCCCAACGTCCGCTACCGCGACAGAAATTGTCTCCTTGTGTACGTCGAGACCAACGAAGGCACAAACCGATTGCATCGCATTTTCTCCTTCTTTGCCGGGTCCAATCCGGGCGACGCCCAAGATGCGATCACGGGCAGGAAAAGGCCATGTCATCTGGCCGAGCCCGGCCGAGGGTGTGGTGACGATCTCGTCGGCGCAGCTCGGTTATCTCTTGTCCGGGATCGACTGGCGGCACCCACAAGAGACGTGGCGACCGACATCGGTCGGATGAGGCTTTGAGCTTGCGGATCGTGATGGATGTGATTCCATCATCATCGTGACCACATCTGAATCGCTTCCGACCGATCTTGCCGCTGCGCATGCGATGATCCTCGCGGAGCGCGCCGCGCGCCTGGAAGCGGAGGCGGTTGCGGCGAACGCTAAAGCGGAAGCTGCCAATGCGAAGGCGGCCGAGGCACTGATCAGTTACCTCAAGCTCGAGATCGAGAAGCTGCGTCGCCAGATTTACGGCAGCCGCTCGGAGCGCAAGGCACGGCTCTTGGAGCAGATGGAGCTCGAGCTCGAAGAGCTGGAAGCAACCGCGACCGAAGACGAGTTGGCGGCTGAGAGGGCGGCAGCCAGGGCGCAGACGGTGCAATCCTTCCAGCGCAAGCCTCCGTCGCGCAAACCGTTCCCCGACCTTTTGCCGCGCAAGCGTGTCGTAGTAGCCGCACCGCAGAGCTGCCCTTGCTGCGGCTCATCGAAGCTATCAAAGCTGGGCGAAGATATCACCGAGACGCTGGAGGTCATTTCCCCGGCAGTGGAAAGTGATCCAGACGGTGCGCGAGAAGTTCTCATGCCGGGACTGTGAGACGATCACCCAGCCGCCGGCCCCCTTCCACGTGACGCCGCGCGGCTTTGCCGGGCCGAACCTGTTGGCCATGATCCTGTTCGAGAAGTTCGGCCAGCATCAGCCCTTGAATCGGCAGAGCGAGCGCTACGCCCGGGAGGGCATCGATCTGAGCCTGTCGACACTGGCTGACCAGGTCGGCGCCTGCGCGGCGGCCCTGCAGCCGATCTATGGGCTGATTGAGCGCCATGTCCTCGCCGCCGAGCGGCTGCACGGTGATGACACCACGGTGCCGATCCTGGCCAAGGGCCAGACGGTCAAGGGGCATATCTGGACCTACGTTCGCGACGATCGGCCGTCTGGCGGGCGGGGCGCCGCCGGGCGCGCTCTATTACGCCTCGCGCGACCGGCGGCAGGAGCATCCCACACGGCATCTTCAAAGCTTCTCCGGCAGCGGCAAGCGAATCCTTGGCGTGGAACGGGCCCGCCATTGAGCCTGCTCCAAGGATTCGATTACGGTTGCGCGCTGTCGCACGCGACTGTATGCCTCCCCAGGTATCGCGCGATACGTCATGCCGCGATGACGACAATCAGCAGCAGCATCGGCATGCCGATCGGGAAGAAGGTGTCGCCCTATAGGCGAGGGGAGCCTTGCAGGGCTGCCATGTCCCGTCGACGAGCCAATGTACCGTTACGGCGCAGGCGCTGCTGTCGCCTTCGCTATCGAGAGGCGCGCGAGAAGCCCGTCCTTGCCACCCGTAAGGCCGTACTCGTCTGCCGACTTCCCGTCGAGTTTGGCCGCTTCAGCGACACCCTTTGAGAGCATGGCGAAAGTGTCATCGGAAAGACGTAGGGCGCCAACGCCAAGGCGGCGTCGCCATCTCGCTCCGCGTTCCCATGCCTCCATCCATGCGAAGCCTAGGTCACTTCCGCGCTTAACGGTATCGAACGCCTGAATGAGCGCACCGGCTTGGTTGATGTCCTTCTTCGCCTTGTCCGCAAAGAAGACGTTCCTCTTGGTCGCGACTATGAGCTTGTGGATGGCGTAGCGCTCCGGCGCCGGTACAAGGACCGGTACGCCTGCATCGTGCAGAACGACGGAGCGGATCGGCTCATGGATCAGGTAGTCCAAGAACCGTAATACCTGTGCGCCCACCGACGGCCCCAACGACGGCATCTTCGTTAGCCTGGAGGAGTAGTCCTCGTCGCCCCGGTTCGGCGTGAGGAATTCGACTTTGAACCCGGTGGCGTTGGCGAAACCGCTGAACAGCTTCGTCTCGTCGGGGGAGAACGAGGGCGCGAACGTCGGATCGACCTTTTTCAGGATGTCTTCAATGTCCGGCATGCTCTCATCGATCGAGATCGAGATGCCGTAGAACTTGGCGATATCCATATCCTCGGTCGTGACGAGTTCGTCGGGAAGCCTGACGCCGAGGATGCCGCTGTATGTTTGATAAGCCATCGAACCGACAAGCGTGGCGCGAAGTCGAAAAAGTCCCGCTCGCGCGAGTTCGCTGACAACGAGACCTTCCATATGAGGCGGAGCCGGGTAGCCCGCCCGCCTCAACTTCGCAGCCAGCTCTCGACGCGCGCGATATCCGATCTTCGTGCGCTGAAACGCTTGGGCGCGCTTGGCGATCTCCGGATCGTCGGCCGGCCCGACGTATTTGAGGGCCGTCTTCGTCGGTCCCTGGCCGCCGGAGGTCTCATAGGCCTTGTAATAGTAGTATTCGCGATTGGCCCGCTTCTGTTTGAGAAAGGTCCCGTTCTCCGGGAAATTCTCATCGAAGTCGGCGTCAGTCGCCTTTTGAACCAGGTCGGAAAACATGACTTGGTCGATGTTTGAAAACTGCTTCATGGGTCTTTGTTACCATTTTGGCGAAGTGGTAACAAAGGTCTTTTTTTGTATCCATTATGCCGAAATGGTAGCAAGCCCTTGTGTCCATTTCGACAAAATGGTAACAATAGCAAAATCAATGGTTTATGCGAAATTAGTCCAGGTCCACTATTCTGGAACCTTGGCTCCGCTTCATTCGCCTCCCTGCGAATGAGCTCGGGCACGAGGCCGGACCCAGGTCCTCTCCGCCGTCTGGGAACCCGGGCGGAGCCGCCCGACGCGGCGGTTCTGGAAGGCCCCGCCAGCCGCGGGCCGGGCGCGCGCTTTGAGGTAGCAGCTGCTGGAAGATCCTTTCGCGCACGAACAGTCTCTTGAGCCAATCTGTAGGGCTAGCTAGCTGCCGCCACAGCAGCTTCGAAACGATCGCGGGTCGAAGCTGCCAGCCGCCCTAAGCCGAAGTGCTCCTGCATGCCGCGGATGATATCCTCATCTTCCTCGAGGCCAGCGGTCCGCAGCATCCCAGCGAGACCCGCCAATTCGGGAAGCGGAATGTCACTGTGATCGCGTCCCCCCAGCGCCCCTGTAAGGAGCCCTGTCCTGCGCCGCGGCATCCTGAGGCCAAACAATCTGCCGCTCGCCGTCCTTGGACATCGGAAACCGATTTTGTCCGAGGGATGAGGCGACGATCTTTTGCACCGTCTCACCCGAGCGCATGAAACCGTGTGCACGCGCTATGCGATCTACAATCACGTCGAAATAGATCGGGGCTTCGGTATGGACAACATGATCGACCATACTACGGAGTGTCCCGCGGTAGCTCGCGTCGTAGAAGCGCTCCCGATCAGGGGGCGCCACATTTGCGGGATCGGCTTTGACATACGCGGCCGTCCCTCGATCGGGCTCCCGCACCTCGGTCATCGGTCCACGAGCGTAGACCTTCGTTTCCCTGACAGGCGCTCCGTCGTCGTTTACCGATTCCGGCGAGACTTCGGTTTGCTCAGACTCGGGGGCCGCCTCTGCGACCGACGTTTCGGCGCCAGCCGGCTCGCCGGTATCATTAACGGACGGGATTCTCTCCGGCGGAGGCGTTGGTTCTTCACTTATCGCGGGAGCTCGCCGAGAAGCACGGTCGGCTTCGAGATCGGCGACCAGCCTCGCGTGGATCTTTTCCGTCGCAGTAGATGAATCCATCCACCATTCCGTGCTCCAGATCCGCCGAATTCGCCAACCAAGATCTGTAAGCACCATTTCGCGCAGACGGTCGCGGTCGCGGGCGGTGGCCGATCGGTGGTAGGCGGCGCCGTCGCATTCGACGCCGGCAAGATATCGCCCAGGGAAATCCGGATGAACGACGCCGAGATCGATCCGGAAGAAGGAGACGCCCACCTGAGGATGAACCTCCCAACCCTTCTCTTGGAGGGCCCGCATCACAGCGTCCTCAAACGGCGATTCCGCGTCGCGCCCGGTCGGCGAGAAGGCCTCGGCGATAGCCCGTGCGCCGTTCTCAGCGAATTCGAGGAAGTGTTTGAAGTCGACTACACCTTTGGCGCCGGTCCGCCCGAGATCGATCTGCTCGGGCCGCAATGTCGCGAACACCAACAACTCGCGCCGCGCACGAGTGACCGCGACGTTGAGGCGGCGGTGGCCGCCCTCGCTGTTCAGCGACGAGATCTGAGCTGTGACGCGTCCAGTCTTGTCCGGTCCGACCGCCACCGAGAATACGATCACGTCCCGTTCGTCGCCCTGCACGTTCTCGATGTTCTTGACCAGGATCGGTTCCCTGGACTGGTTGCGATCGAAGTGCGGCTCCAGCGATGGGTCAGAGCGGCGGGCTTGATCGAGCAAGTTCTCGATCAGCCGTTGCTGTTCGCCATTAAATGTGACGACGCCAATTGAATGGGACGACGTTTTCATGCGCCGGACGACCTCGGCCACCACGGCTTCGGCCTCCTTGCGGTTTATCTT
The DNA here is from genome assembly GCF_015291725.1 of Bradyrhizobium sp. CCBAU 51765. Lineage (GTDB taxonomy): Bacteria > Pseudomonadota > Alphaproteobacteria > Rhizobiales > Xanthobacteraceae > Bradyrhizobium > Bradyrhizobium liaoningense. The sequence continues at coordinate 7,122,620 of NZ_CP030038.1, read as the reverse complement.
GGCGCCGCCTCGCTCGTAGACGCCGCCCTCTACGTGAATATAGCGGACCGCGGTATCGCGCGTCACGGGCGAGGGGAAAGTCGTCAGCTCACCCCGATAATATTTGACGTTGGAGAAAGCGATTAGACTCTCGTGGCGGCTGCGGTAGTGCCAAGACAGCCGCATGCTCGGAATGTTCGAGGCAAGGCATTTGTCAAGTATGCTCTGTTGGCTCTGGACGGTCGAACCGTCGTCATCTTCGTCATCGACGCCACGCTGTCCGACGTTCGTAGGGGGCAGCTGCTCCGGGTCGCCCACGATCACAACTTGAGTGCCGCGCGCAATCGCTCCGATTGCGTCCCATACCGGGATCTGAGAGGCCTCGTCGAAAATGACGACATCGAAGGGTTTGGCGTCTGCGGGTAGGTACTGCGCAATAGAAAGCGGGCTCATCATAACGCATGGGGCGAGCTGGGTTAGCACCGTCGGGAGGCGGCCAAACAGCTGCCGAAGCGGCATGTGCCGAGCTTTCTTACTGATCTCGCGCGCGAGCGTGCCCCATTCCGGATCCTTGCCGAAATTGGTCTGAGTTGGCACCCCCGCCCCAATGCGTGCCTTTACGATGTCTCTGGCGAGTTCTTCAACCCGCTTGTCAGCGGCGATGAACGCCTCAATCGTGGCTTCGTGCTTTTCCGCAAGAAAGCCACTTAGAACCTCGTCCTCGTTGACGATAGCTTCGGCAATCCAGCGCGCATAAGAGTAATCGAAGACGTTCGAGAGGGCCGTCCCATCTACGATTCCGTTTTCGACGGCATCGACGAGAGGGGAAAGTCCCGCTGCGCGTGCCGAACGAGCAGCCCAACGCCAAGTGGCCCACTGCGGAGCCTTGATGACGTTTGATCTCCAATTCGCGGTTCGTTGGAGGAGGGCCTCGATCCAGCCAGACTCGAGCTTGACGATGTCCTCCGGGTCATCGAGGCCGATGCATGCACCCAGCTCTTTGGCCGTCCGGTGCATACTCGGAAATGCCCTGTACATAGCCTCGAATGCATGGCGGACCTGTCCGCTCGGCCGGAAGCGAGGGTTGTCGCGAAGCAGCATATCTTGGATATGCAGGAGCAGCTGATGCGGCTCCATGCCATCGATAGGATATGCATCGACCGCATCGCGTACGCTTGTGGCCCAGTCGATCAGCCCTTGGAAACGAGACACCTCGCTCTGCGGCCCGCGCCAAAGGCGCTCCATGCCCCTGAAGCGAGGTTTCGTATTCTCGATTTCGCGCAGCAAGCCAGCGAGCTCTTGCAGCACAACAATGTCTCGACCGATGTCCTCAGGCACCTCGTCCGGGCAATATGGCTTCAGAGCCAATCTGACCTTCTTTTTCCGGCCGCTTCGCACGAGAACATTCGACGCGCATGCATCCGTCCAATCACGCCCGAGCGATGGCAGATCCAGCAGCGCCGCCCTGAGCTCGTATTGGACGGAAAGCTGCGAGTTTTTTTCGTTTAGCCGGCCTACGGCGTCGGCAAGGTCGTGCAACGCGTTCACGCGTTCTGGTGCGTCGGTCGAGAGCAAAAGCGATCCGTCCGCAGCATCGGCGTGCAGCAGCAACGAGACGAGCTTGATCAGTTGCGGCAACAGACCATCGTTGCGAGCGGCGCCATCGAGCCCAATCGACAACACCAGATCGTCGGCAGCCGTCCTAACTTCCTGGAGGGCGAGATGGAGACGGTCGACCAGCTGCTGAAGCGACTGTACCCACGCAGGACTCCATTTGGTCTGCTCGATGCCTTTGAGTGGATGATTGACAGGATCACCCACGGCTTCGAGGGCGGTGCGAATATCTGAGCAAATCTCGCGCATGCGAACGAGATCTTCGGGGGTATGTACCGAACCGATAGGCCATGTCAGGCCGACGTCTGAAAACCGATCGCGATCGGCGACGACCCGTCCGAAGGCCTCGTATGCTGTCATTCCATTGGCGCGGCGCCGGTGTAGCGCGGAAACAAGCTTGTTCAGTTGGTCGCGTCGCCGCTTCAGCTCGCTAGCCGCTGCCGACCAATGTTCCTCGGTGACGAGATTGCGCTCGCGCCAGGCGGTGGCCAGCTGCTCCAGCACATTAGACTTCTGGGCTTTGGTCGAATGAACCTCGAGACAGTAATTACCGAGACCGATCGCCTGCATTCGCTGTCTTACGACTTCGAGCGCAGCAGTCTTTTGCGACACGAAAAGAACCGTCTTTTGATGAGCGAGGCAGTTCGTGATCATATTCGCGATAGTCTGGCTCTTGCCCGTGCCCGGCGGGCCGAAGAGCACGAAATCGCCTCCACGCTGCGCGGCGAGCAACTTGGGAGGAGTCGGCCGAGAGCGGCGTGAAGAGTTCGGCCGGATCGATGACTTGGTCGATGGTGTGCTCTGCGACAAAGGCGGCGCCCGAGCCGTCACAGGTGTGGGTGGGGGTGTCTATCAGATGCCGGACCACCGAATTTCGCTTCAGGATTTCGGTGCGGTCGACGAGATCCTTCCACATCAGGTACTTCGTGAAGGACAGCGTCGCGAGCACGACCTGCTCGGTAACCTCCCAGCCTTTGATACTCTTGATATGACGCCTGATTGTCTTCCAAATACCTGCAACATCGACCCCAGTTGCGTCTTCCGGCAATTCTCCTTCGAGTTCGGGAATCGAGAGGTCAAAATCCTGCTTCAGCATCTGCAGCAGGGTCGGATTGAACCGAGCCTCATCCTCGTGCAGCGCGAGGCGAAAGCCGGAGCGCACGCTCTTGCGCTCAAGCTGGACCGGGACAAGGATCAACGGAACGCGGTAGGGCCCGGCGCCATCGTGGGGCGTCCACTTTAGGAACCCGAGGCAGAGGTACAGTATGTTGGCCCCGCCCTCCTCGAAGGCGAGGCGGGTGGCCCGGTAGAGGTCGGTTAGCCGACCTTCGAGTTCGGTCTCCGGAACGGCGGTGTGGAGTTCGCCGCGGACCATGGCGTCAGAGATGAAATCTTTGCGGGCGTCGTCCTGCAGTCGCTGCGCGAGCAGCGCAGTATCGCGGCCATCGCTGCCATCGAGCACGCTGGCTCTTCCGAGCAATTTGAAGCGGTCTCCACCTGAGAGCTTGTCCTCCAATATCGCCGCATCAGGGCACTCGATCCCGATGGTAGATTTCGAGTCCTTGAAGTTCAGCAGTCGGTTCCTCAGCGTGAGGTCTAGAAGATTGCGTTTCCAAACCTCTAGCCGATCCAGGCTCCGTTCTGAAACGTCTTCCCGTGGTTTGTCGAGATTCTCTTCAAATTTTGGAATTTCGCCAAGTTCATTCGGGACAGACGGTGCGCCAGAAGGGGTTATGGTCGGCTCGCCGGACCTCGATAGATCGAGTGGCCGGATCTTAGCGCTTCGTGCACGCTTGACGTCGATGGCAAGCTCGAACTCGGACGTTGCCTCCTCGGCGATCAACTTGGCGCCGGCATCGACAGCTTGTTTGAAACGCCCTGGATTTGACCCGGTGAGGATCGTCGTCTCCACCAGGACCATCTCATCGAGCTGCACGCGCTTGCGCAACATCTGCGGGTCATCGATTACAAGGCTTGAGAAGTCCTCGTCAACAAGCCACACGCCAACGAAAGCGTGACCTTCAGTTAGGACAAGCACAGGATTGAGGCCTGCCTGCTCAAGGCAGGACGCATAGAGGAGAGTAAGATCCAGACAGGTTCCGACCTTACGAGACAGGATTTCGCTGGGGCCTCGGATCTGCTGGCCCGACCGTTCAAAGCTTTTCGGGGGGAGGACGTAGGCGATTGAGTGTGAAACCAGAGCTGCCCAGACGGCATCGGCTATCTCCCAGGCCCGGGCCTTGGTCTGCTTGTGATAGCCATCTATCGCATCATGACGGCCTGCTGCCGCCAGCTTACCCGAGGCTTCCCGAAGGATGACATCGATGGTGGGATCCGTCGGTCTAACGAAAGCGGCCAACAGCTCGGGCGCGGCGTTGACGCCGCCCCAGTGCGAGGGAGGGAGCAGATTGAGCTCGACTGCGCTCTCGATAAGCGTTTCACCCGCGGATTCTACGCGAATGCGCAACTGTGCTCGCCTGGAGGCGGTTACGCCGGCCAGGAACGCGGGATCCAGCTTCAGGTCTGGGCTGCGGATATGATGAATGGCGCGATCGGCAACGTATTGGATCTGTGACACCGCGGGTGTCAGAAACGGAGGCTCCGCTGTGAGATGTACGGAGAGTTCTGAAAGATCGCGCCCCGTGCCGTTCTCGATTGCCAATTCGCGGACTATTGGGACAGCGTTTTGATAGAAGGCGATGTTGACGTTGTCCGCAGCCGTGCAATTGATTTTCAGTCCGCCAGCTGGTTCCTTGATTTCAGCCCGCTCCGCCATATTGTGCGCCCCCAAAAGAAAATTCGGCAACTGCAGACCATGTTCGGCCAAGAACAATCATGCGCAAGCTAGACTTGAACTGGGCTTGACATAATGGTGGCCGCCCAAAGAATCGCCCTATTGCCTCCCGGCGTCTTCTACTCCTTTGGCGCAGGTGTAAAGTAAGTCCTTCGGATGCGCTAAAGAACCTAGGGAAATCCCCAGGGCTAGTCAAAAGTCTCGCAGTCGGGCCACACGATCAATATCGGCCATTGCCATTGTGATTGCGAGCGCCCGAGTTCACTGGGGATGCGCTTCTTAATACAACGAAGTCGCAACGGTGGCCGTGTCGCAAGCGGCTAATGATCCATTCTCAATGCGTGTTCGATCAATACCCGATTTCCGTGCAGGGTCGCCCCCTCATCGCCAATTGAGGCAGATAACCCAATGAACCCCCGCCCGGCCTCACGTGGCTTGTATCCTATCGCACCCAACGCGACGACCGCTAAAGTTTCGGTCTCTGCGAATGCCTGTAATCTGCTGCCGCACTTTCTAAAAGCCTCCCTGGCATCGGCCAGTCTTTTTTTTATCGCCTCGACCTGTGGGTCTCGTGGCCTGAACATATTTGAGCGTAACTCAACAGGTAGTGCGCTTACATTGCCGAAATGTATGAGGGTCTCTATGCATTCCTTCTTTAGATCGAAGAACGCGCGAACAGGTTTGCCGACAAACTCCGCAGTAATCCAGCCAATGACCGCTCCTAAGGCGCCCAGAGCGACCGGTTCAAGCCAAGCAAAAAGTCGCTCACTGTACGCAGACCTCAAGCCGAAAGGTCGGTGCAATTCTGCCGCTTCCTATGCGGTTGGTAGCTGCTGTCATCAAAAGAGCCCCAAAAGGCGCAATCAAGCGCAGCTAGCGGACGAGTGCAAGTGGTCCGTTAATCGTGGCGGACAGTCCATCCGGACTGATCGCTTCCTCCTCGGACCAACATGGCGACTAATAACTGATCTGATTTACGGCACGGATCATCCGTGCGACCAATTCGGATTATCCATGACCTCGCGGCGGACCGCGTGGCGTCTAGGTGACTGAACACGCGCTTGGGCGCTTATTCTAAGCTGTGCCGTTGGTTAACGTCGCTAACGCCGAAGACGGCACTGATGGCAAGGTATCGTGGCTGGGATTTTGCTCTCACGACGGCACATCAGGTCGATACGAGCCATGGAGCGCCGTCCGCTGCGTCTTTTGTCGTGGTAATCGAGCGCGATGGCAAGCGGCTCGCGGTCCCGCCTTCCTCACGGCGCTCGGTATTCGGCCATAGCAGGGGACTCAGCAACCTGCTCTGGGAGCCTGCTACACGGGGTCAGCCAGATTTGTCCTTGATCCCCTTGGGATCAAGGTTTCGATCGCATCCCGAGTGGCACGCGCGCTGACGAGGCGCGCGCGACGTCGGCGGAAAGTCGAAGGTGGCGGCGCCGACACACAGGCCGACGGGCAACCCATCGCTCATAAAGTCTTGAGATACTCAACAAGCGCTCGGCGCTCGGCTTCGGTCAATTCTGGTCCGATGACGCCAGGCGGCAGCTTCGTTAAGTCGGTTTCCTTGCCCTCGAACGAATGTCCGCGATTGCTGTTGCCAAGCAGCGACACATCAAAGTTCGTAAGGCCGGCCGCACAGCTCTCGACCGCCTTTGCTTTTGTAACAAGCCCGACCTTGACCGGGTCGAACGCACGACTGCCGACGCAAAACGACCTCGGCCGCTCGGCTTGCGGCACCAACATGTCTCTCAGTGTCGGAACAGACCCATTGTGAAGATAAGGAGCCGTTGCCCAAACACCGTCCAATGGGCGAGCCCGGTACTGAGGCTCAAGGGCGAGTACTGTCTCGTCCTTGCCGTTGTGGCTCGCACGCGCCCCGACATAGACCCGCTGGTTTTGGCAGTTCTTCCGAGGCCCCCACATTTGCCGCTTGGTCTCTTCAGAAGTGCCGTTCGCAATGACCCATTGATCGATCGTTTTGCCGACCACGTCCATGAGCGCGAGTACAAACAGAGGATCTACGCCTTTATCTGCCAGAAGGCCACAACCTCCGGCTTTGTTGAGGTCATCTTCAGGATTTAATCCGAGTGACTCGGGTAGGTGAACGCGCCGCGTCGTGAGGACGTTAGATTGTTGGCGGTCAGTGCCGATCGCCGAGACCGGCATCTGGACGACGTTAAAATAATGCCGTCCGCCGACCTCTACCCAATTCTTCTCGCTCTTGGCTGAGCGATCGGGGTTCTCTGCGCGCCAGAATGAGTCTTCCGGCCACTTTTTGTCGAAGGCAGCATCGTTCACCGGGCCTCGGTGGCATTCAAAGCAGTGAGCACGATAAAGATCGCGACCCTGTTCAACGAGCTTTTCATCGATCGCCCAGGCCGGGTCACCGCGGAATTTCTCCTGCGCGTCCTTCCATCGGGGAGCCACGAGCCCGGTGAATTTTCTGCCTCCTGCATCTTCGGACGAAAAGGGATCCGTGCCGCGCAGAAGCTCTTCGAACCGCGCGATGTCGGAGAGACGTATGGATGAGGCAAAGAGCGGCCTTCCGGGCGCGGCAGCGGTCATATTGATTTTTGCGCTGACACCGAGCGCTTCGCCTGCATTGCGAACGAGTTCGTTGAGAACAGATGCGTCATACTGTGCCCAAAGGAAATACGGCGTGTCCCAGATCGGTGGAAAGCTCACGGGGGCATCGTGGCGCGCGAAGTTGCGCTTGAGGAGTGGCTCGGACAGTTCGCCGGTCAAGGGATCGAGTAGATTGCTATAGAAAACCTGGTTCCCGATCCGGTTCAGCGCATCAAGTCGACCGAACCCTTCATCGAGATCCGCCACTCCCTGTCCCGTCAAAAGTCTGTCGGTCTCCGCCTTTTGCTTCTTGATCTTTTGGAGTGCTAGCTCAAGATCGCTTCGAAGCTGACTTCGATCGACGCTCTGCCCTTTGATCTGCTCCAGCTTGCTGGCGAAACGCTCGAAACGCCATGGCAAGATCAGCGTGTAGCCGATAGACAGCCCGACGGCTCTTTCAACCTCGCCAAGATTGACCATCGCCGGCCCGCCGTCGAACCGTATGCTGACATTCTTGTATTCGAGATGGCCCGTATGACAGGCGGCGCAGGTTAGCCCGATCTGATCTTCATACGGGACGCCAGTAGCCGGATCGACACCGCCCTTGAGGATGGCAAAGCCGACCGGCAAAGCATTCGGGTTCGCGGGCGCGCTTGGAGTCCAACCGGGGTTGGCTATGTCCCCATTCGGCGCATCGTCGTGATAACCGTATGCGGGCGCCATACCCGCGAAGTCCTTTGAGCCAGGACTGGGAATGAAGCCGAGGCGGCGCAGGTAGTTCTCGTCCGTTAAGCTCGTGTAAGAGAAGGACAGCTCCGGGCGTTCCAGGGCCAAAAACCACTGATAAGGGACAGGGATGGTCGCTGTTCCCTGCGATGTGTGGTGAAACCAGTAACGCTGGCGGGCGCTCCAATTTTGCGGGAGCCAATAAGCGCTTTCAATTTTTGATGGCTCGGGCAGGGTTGCAGGCAGTAATTGAGCGACGAGATTGGCATCGTTCTTGATCTTAAGGGCTGCGTCGCGAACTTTCTCCGGGGCGAAATACACCAGGCCGGCTGCCACGATCACGACAACGACGGCTGCTAATAACAGGCTGGTGATATGAGGCCAGCGCATCAACCGGGAATAAAGACGAGAGCCAAAAGAAGGTCTGCCCATAGCGAGGACTCCATCCATCGTTTTCATGCGTCCAGCCGACCCGGCAGGCTACCGGAAACGGCGACGGCGTCTGTTACTTGTTCAACAATTGGCTATTGATGAAGGCGACCACGTCGGACGTCTCGGCTGCCGCGCGCCTGGTTATCGTCGCCGCTGCCGGGCCGCCGCGCAAAAAGGATGGAAACCAACCGAAGTTGCGAACATTCCAGTCTTCTTTCGGCCACACCGCGCGGTTGACGCCCAGCGCTACGAAATTTGGAATTTTCCTGGCGACTGGCTGTGCCGTCTCGGTGTGACAGCTCACGCAATCGGTATTGAAGAAGTGGCTCTTCTTCGTATCGGCAATGGTATTGACGATCTCGATGATGCGGCTGTTGGGCACGTTACCATCGATGAACTCGGAGGTCGAAACACCCTTACGATTACCTTGGGGCAAGGGCGGATTTTGCAACGCCGCGTGTCGACAGGTGACCGGGTTTTGATTGTTCGCGGCCGGTTCCGGGACCACGTGCTTTCCGCCGACGGCGCTGAACATCTGTGCCACGTGCATGCCATCAAGCGTAGGGCCGGGTACTGGGATTAGGCCTGCTTGCGGGACCCTTAACATCGACACGAAAATCCAGGGTTCGGGCGGGGCGATGCCCATCACGGCCATGGTATTGAGGCGCTGCGGCGAGAGGTGCTTCTCAATCAAAGCCTTGAGGGCATCGCGGAACGCCTTTGCCGATGCTCCTACAAGACCCGGATGCACATTCAGATCACCCGCAGTCGAGACTTTGACATTGCCAAACTGTCCGGCCCCAAGCTGATCGCGCAAGGTCGCGACGTCACGAAGGATCGCCTTGAATGCTTCGTCGTCCGGTTTGAATCGCGGGAAGGGCGCGCAACCGTCCAGAGGCGGGTCCGGGGCGAGAGTGAAGCTGAAGATAAGGTGGCCTGCAGTGTCATGAACCTTGAAGCCGTCCGGCCCGTTGGTCACCGGCTGAATGATGAGCCGGATCTGTGGTTGTCGGCCAAACTGCGCGATGATCTCCGGCGACAATCCCGGCGCGCCCGGATCGATGCGGATCCCGGCCACAAACCAGGCGCCGATCTTTTTCACGGCATCGGGAAACTGAATGTGCCGTGCACCCGAATCCGGCACGCCCGGATGCTCCGGATTTTCGGCGTTGGCGATAAAATGCGCGAAATCCGCGTCGGAAAACAGCCGCTGCGGCGATCCCGAAGGGCCCGCAAGATCGGATACGGCGATCAGATTGGCGAGGTCGGCCGCCGACTTCGGCGGAGGAAAGAGAATGGATACATCATTGGGCGCAAGCGGCCTCGACGCGGCTTGCGCCGGAGCCGTTCCTACGTCCAAAGCTGCGACGAACATCAACCCCGCCGCTAACAAGCTTGCGAGCCGTCGCGGAAGCAGAGATCCGTTGATTTGACCCCTCGCGATCATTGGAAAATCCCCCTGTAAGAGCAAAAATTCAAACATCAGCTGTCGAACAACTATATCTCGCCGCTACGCGCCTCCCAAGGCTATGCGGGCGACCGGATCAAACCCTTCATTCCTCACCGTAGAATTGGCTTTGCAAGGTCTTGAGTTTCGTCGGATGCAACGCCTCCTCGATACAGCCGAGGAACATCTCACTGCGTGCATTGACCCGCGCGTGATCGGCTGGATGCGTCATATCCGTTTGCAACGCGCGCACCGTTGTCCAGTCGTTCGCACGATCGTTGAGCAATTCGAACAGCGTTCGGCGGTTGTTCGGCGGAGATAACCGGCCGTCCTTATACCGGTGCAGTCGGAAGTGAGCGAAGGTAACCTTAGCCGAGATCCTCGCATCAAATAGCGCGTCGGGTAGCGTTAGCAGATCAAGTCCTTGTAGCTCGCGTAGCTGCACCATCTGATCCTGCGCTTCCTGATACTGCTCACGGCCGACCAATTGATACATTCCTCTCGGGCGAAACAGCCAGCCGTCGTCCGTTCCGGGCTGGTTGCCAAAATCGTTGTCATCGTAAGCGAGCACGAAATTGGCCAGTTCCTTGGGATGATTCAGCAAAGAGTTCACGTCGACCGCTGGCTTGTTTGCGGCCAGGAGCCTTGAGTTGTTCTTGTCAATGCGATCGCGCCATTTCTGCGGAAGTTGAGAAACCGCGCTGTAAGAAAAGTTCTCGCTGCTGCGAGTAAAATCGGCGCTGTCGTATGAGACGGATCCTAGAATATAGGCAAGGATACGGGGATCCGTTTCCTCGACACGATCCCATTCCTGCAACAAGGCTTTGACCTGCTCGGCCTGATAATAGGCCATATAGCTCTTGCGATATGGCGGAACGGGTGGAGGGGCCGGCGAATGATCTTTGCGCGATTGACTCAGCTGGTGCTCGTAGGCGGCGACTTTTTCCTGGTATTCCTCATAACCGCGCTGTTGCAACCAATTGCTCTCATAACACGCAAGTAATGGCTGCGGCTTGATCTTTGGAGTTGGTTGATATTCCTTCGCTAGCTCGTCGGCGTAGGCAGCCCGTGCAAGTTTGGCATCCTTCAGCGTTTCAAATGCGGCCGCGACCGATCCATTCAGAAGATGGAACAACTTCACCTGCAGGCAATCTGCATTGCTCTGCCTTTCGCGGGACTGATCGAAGTCGTCCTTCGGCACGCAGTCCCAAAAGCGACCGCTGCTCAATGAGATGATATCTTCGGTCTTCTGGGACAGTGTCCAGCCGAGTGGAAGGCTATAAAACAAACCTGTTATGTCTGTCCGGCCGAATGTTGGAAAGCGCTGAACACTGGACGTCATTTCGGCGTCCGGCCGACGGTCGATGCTGGTTGCATGATTGAGGGCCACATAGGTACGGGAGGTCCGCGTGCTTAGAAGCGCGCGCACCGGCTCCATGAGCTCTCCGAACATGAATGAACCATGATCGCCGAACTGCCCGCTGACCAGGGACAGCAGGTAAATCCTGAATTTCGGCGCATCGGAGGTGCCCTTGATGGCGTTAAGCTTCTCAATCAGGTCGAGCGCGGTCTCAATCCCAGAGTTCTCCACATATCCGCCGTCCACCAGGCGCGCCTGCGGATGCGAGGTTATGCAGTCATTTTTGACTGAGACGGTCGCCGCTGGCGTCACCCACGGAAAACGTGCGCTCGTGAAAGCGGCCGTGCTGAGCGGAATATGCAGCGAATGGCTCTTGACCGTTTGGTCCTCCCCAGTGCCCGCACGTTCAAGCGCGGCAAGAACACACAGGTCCGTGTCTTTGGGCTGCAGCGGATCGAAATCAAAGGGAGAGATGACGGCTCGTTTGCCGCTGCCGGCATCTGTCGTGTTGAACAACAGGGCCGGCATGTTGTTATCGGGCGTCCAATGGGACTGGAAGTCAGCCCTTAGCAGATTGGATTGATTGCGGCCGCCCTTGTTGCTGCGGAGGACCCTGTCAGCGGCGTTCTCCAACGTGTATTCGAGGAAGCGCGCGCGATCGAAGGCCGGGATCGCGAGCGGTGAAAACATCTGAGTGAAGTCAGTAAACAGAAAGCCGGCAACCAAAGGCGACAGAAAATCTGTTGTCAGGACGCTTGCTACGCGCTGCTCAACCGGCCCAGGAGCGTCAATATCTTGGACCCGTCCAACCCCTGCCAGGAAATCCGCGATTTTGGGGCATGTTTTTGCGTCGACGGTATTCGGATCAAGGGACGCATTTTCGGCGTGGAGCGCAGCGGCGAAGATTGCCGAACCGACGCTGCCCCCGGACACACCGCTTATCGCAAACAGATGTTGGCGAAATGCCGGACAGAGATCCTGCATCCGCGCAAGAAACCGCGCCGCATTATTGGCGGCATAGATTCCTCCGCCTTGAGCCGCCACAATGAAGACGGGATATTCGCCGAGCCTCTTGGCTTCCTCTACCCGCGGTTTTTGTAAAAGCCACTCGCGGAATCCGGCGGCTGCGGACATGCGCGCTTTTTCCGGGGAGCTGTTTGCTTCAGAGACGTTACGCAGTTCGTGGTCGTCACCTCCCAACAAGGAGGCAAGCAGAAACAACCCGCCAAACACAACAGGAATAAACGGAAACGCAAATCTGATCGTCAAGAGAGCGAAATGGACCGTAAGACCAAGGACGCAAATCGCGAAGAGAGCGATCACGCCGAACGCTCCGACAAATTGTGCGAGCCTATCAGGCACCATAAGGAATGCTGCTGTCAACAGCACGATGCCGCCGATCGAGAGCGCGAGAAACCTGTAACGGATGAAGTAAGCGTTATTAGCGCGGCTCGCTAGATCAATCGAACGATCTCTTGATCCCATTCGCCAAGTAAATGCCACGAAACAGACGAGCATGATTAGCATGGTAATCGCAAGGATGAACAGCACGTTCCTCTCAAACGCGAGCGCCTGGTCTTGAATGCGGAAGATACTTCCGACTTCCTCGACCTCGCCAACCTTTCGCGCCGGCCGCGAGGCGAATTGACCTGCTGTGGCGGCGATGATCGGCAGTGCTCCAATCAGCACGGGAGCAAGTCTTATATAGAAAGCCAGGCGCGCGGAAGGCTGGGGGATTTGCGGTAGGGATGCAGTCGTGAGCTGAAACGCGCTTGCCCAAATCGCTATCGCAATCACGCCCAAGGCAGTGAACTCCTTGAACGTCACCCAACCAAGGTCGTCGGCGGCTATCCGGTAGAGCTCCTGAATTTGATCCGGCAGGTAAAGCAACACCGAGATAGCTACCGACAGAACAATTATCCATCGAAGGTTGCGCAACAAAGTAAACAGCTGCTCGCGCACAGTCATCGCGTCCTCTCCTCACATATTAATGGAGGTCGCTGGCAAGCCACCACAGGAGTGGGCTCGGGTACCAAGCATTCGCGCCAGCTCACATTGAAAGCATTGAGCCCCAAGCATAGGGGCGACTCGAAACAGATTGAATTACGGTCACGCTCGTAGGTAGCGCGTTTAACATTGTGCACTTCCGTACAGGAGTGGTCCGGGAATGTCGATATCTTCTACGCGGCGACGGCAGAGTTTTCCTCCGAATGGCCGCGACTTCCGCGTCGTCGCGCAAATCGGTTGCCGACGTATGACTCCCCTTGATGTGGCTGGCAAAGCCTGATCGCAAACGCTTGGTACGGCCGCCTATCGGAAGAATACGCACTGGCTAGGCAGAGGGTGCGAGATGGCCCGCGACAAGCTGCGATCGGATGTCTTCGGGAGCGACATCTTGCGGCTTTAAAGCAATGTCCCGCGCTTTTGTTCAGCCTAACTTGGGTTGGAAACGCAAAAAAACGGCGCCGCCGCTGCTCTAGTCTGTGCGGCTAAGAAGCTTGAGAGCCTGGTGTGTTGCGCGCCCTGCCGAGGGCATGGCTGACAACAGTCCAGAAGCGATACTAACTGGAATCGAGAGCGGGCTCCTGCGACTCGCCGTCGGCCTCACGTACTCAAGCCTTCCTCGCAGATGAAACGATTGGATCACAAGCGGAGAATTTGTAGCGCGCATACTCGTATCTCGTTTATTCCTGCGCGTGGCTGCCGTAAGGTGGTCGGCGATTTAAACACTGCATCATGCCATTTCCGCCGGCCGCGATCCGGCGGGAATGGCATTCGTTGCTTGTTGTGTATTCGTACTTTGTTTCAACAAGTTGCTTTGAGAATAATCATGCTGCAAAGGCGGTCTAAGCACCCCGACATTCGCACGAAGATCTTAAGCCAAGCATGGGGTGAAAGGCTATGGCAGCCGCCGTTGGCCTGCATCGCAACGGTCTTTCTTGCGGGCTGTTCGCTCCATCCTGTCCAACAGGATGTTACCGGGGTGCGCACGTCTGAGCTTGTGCAATACATTCGTTGCGAAAGCCGGCTGGCAATCCAGGACAAGGCGATTGCACTCTTCCGGAAGGAGGATCTGGCGAACCCTTTGATTGATGAGCTCAGCGCTCTCCGCGGAAGACAGTGGCCGTCGAACCTCAGGACTCGTCTAAACGGGATCGAGCAGGTCATTTACGATCGATACATCCGGAGTGGCATAGCTTGTGATTTTTCCTTCGACATTACTGAGGACAACGGCGCTTCCGGCGTCCTCGATCCCGTCAAGTTGTTCATCAATGGGGCCGCAGGACTCGGCCTGTCGGCAAGCGGCGATTTCAGGCGCGAGAATCTCAGACATTTCGTTGTGGGTGAGACAGCCGAAGATCTCTTGGAGAATGGCCAGCTGGAGTGTGGGCCGAGCTACGACTACAAATCATCCAACTACACTTACCCGATCGCAGCAAAGATCGGCATCGACGAACTGGTTTCGACCTTCTTTGAGGTCAATGAAATCAAGAATTTGTCGCCTGACAAAACGAGCGCGACGATTTTTGCAGATACATTGACATTCACCACGACCATTACAGGATCAGCCTCTCCGCACGTTTATCGTGGCACCGTCGGAAAACCGGTGGGGATTGGCGAGCGCTGCAAGCCTCGGCATCTCCGGATCGAGAGTGGATAAAGGATCGCGGCAAGAAGCTAAAATTGCGGGGCAACCGCTGGTTCCGTCTACCAGACGAACCGTCGTTGTTTCCGCCAAAAAGTTAAAGCCTCGGATTGTCCGAGGCCGTCACCTGATCGGGTGCATACCGGCGATGTCGTTGCTAGAGCGGAGATTGGTAGGTCGACTATGAGTTTAGATCCATGCTTCGGCGGGTACTTTGGGGCTGCAACCCTTCTGTACGTTCCGAGGCTCATAATAGCCTGATCTACCGTTTGTAGCGTCTTCGGGCGCTCCTTCGCTGCTCATACACATTTTGTTCGCGACTCATGTCAAGCGACACGAGGGCTGCGCTTGATCTTTCGATTTAAAGACGAGCGCAAGCGCATGAACAACTTGTCTTCATAAATAGCCTGCCCACAGCCTGTTTTCAGGCGGCGCATCACAAGGACAACTACGCAATGCCAAACCCTAACGAGAATCCCGGCCACTATGGTGGAATTCCCGATCATGGCGGCCGTCCCGCACCGGTCCCGATCTACGTGAACGGTACGGCTTATGAAGTGCCGAAAGAGAAGATTTCCTATGAGGAGTTACTTCAGCTGATCGGAGCCCCGCCTCTGCCCGAGGGGAAGCGATACTCAGTCGTGTACAGCAAAGGCACGGGCAAGCCGACTGGGACGCTGCTTGAAGGTGAATCGGTGCAAGTGAAGAAGGACATGGAGTTCGATGTCACACCGGCTAATCGCTCATAGTAGCGATCTCCTGAAGTTACGAAACGAAGGGCTCCACCTCGGAATCCTTAACGGCTATTTGCACATCAGGGACATTCCCTATGTGACATCTGCCGGCGTGGTGCGCGAGGATGGAGTCCTCGTATCGCAACTGGAAACCACCGTGGCCAATGGCCACGAGGTGGCTGCAAAACCTACGAAGCATGTTGCCTATTGGATAGGCGAGCACCCTTGCCATGCCAACGGCGATAAGATTCGGAGCTTCGAAAACCCCAGCGGGCCTGAAGACCTTGGCGGCGGACTTAAATCGACTTTTACGTTCTCCGCCAAGGCGGACTACCGCGACTACTGGCACAAAATGCGAGCCTATCTCGGCTGGATCGTCGGCGAAGCCCAAAAGCTTCGACCCGAGGTGAAGGCCGAGACGTTCCCGGTCTACGCGACCGACGAAGACGATGACGATGTGTTCCACTACATCGACACCGCCGCAAGTCGAGTTCATATCGCGGCCGACAATGAAAAGCTGGAAGGCCATCGCGTCGCAATTGTCGGCGTGGGCGGAACCGGATCTTATGTACTCGATCTCGTCGCAAAGACACGAGTCGCAGAGATCCGGCTATTCGACGGCGACACCTTCGATCCGCACAACGCTTTCCGTGCGCCGGGTGCGTGGTCGCTCGGTGAGCTCGAGCAGAAGAAATCTAAGGTCGACAACCTCTTCGACATCTACAGCAAGCTGCGGCGGAAGGGCTTAGTGAAGCATTCGGTCCCGCTGGGACCGGACAATCTTCACTTGCTGGAAGGAGTGAACTTCGTGTTTCTCTGCCTTGATGCAGGAAAGCCAAAGCGGGCCACCGTGGATTGGCTGGTTGCGCATGGTATCTCCTTCATTGACGTGGGTCTCGGCATCATTCGAGGGCCGAACGGATTGCAAGGCATTGTGCAGCTCGTTTCCAGCACGGCTCAAAAGCGCGACCATATCGATCGCCGGATGTCGTTCGGCGACGGGGCGGAAGAAGAAAACGAGTACGAGACGAACATCCAGATTGCGGAGCTCAATGCCTTGAACGCCGCATTTGCGGTTATCCGATGGAAGCGTTTCCTTGGCTTCTATCGCGACGCCGGCAAGGAATGTTTCTCGAGCTATCAGATCGCAACGGGTGAACTGTGTAATGAGGAACAGTTTGGCTAGACGGCATCACATTGAACCCAAATTCGTCGAGTTCATCCCGAAAGAACTAGACGAGGGTGTTATCTACGTGTCGCAGCGGTTCAAGACTGCATCTCATCTGTGTTGCTGCGGCTGCGGCCAGAAAGTCGTTACTCCGCTCAACCCGGTGAAGTGGCGACTCACTGTCCAGGGCGCGACCGTCTCGCTTGACCCTTCTATCGGTTTGGGCACCCTCCCGTGCCGTTCTCATTATTGGATACGTCAGTCGCGAATAGACTGGTACACCAATATGACGGACGACCAGACCGCTTACGCGCAGCAAGCGGACCAGTACGCAAGCCGGGTTTACACGGGTGAGGTAAAGCTGCCGCCGCGACCACGTCAGGAAGGTTGGTTAGCAGCAGCGATCCGCAAGTTTATAATGAGTGTAGTCGAGTGGTTACGGTCGCTTTGGAGATAGAAGCGAAGCACGCGCTGAACTGACGGCCAATGAGCGACGGCAAGGACGATCTGAAAGATGCTTATGCTCAGTTCGGGTTGACGTTCTCGCATGGCGGCAATATCGAGGACATCAAACCCTAGTTTGGCATCGGATTTCGTTTAAGACCGTTCTCACTGAATCGAAAAAGGCTGGAAAGTCATTTTACGAGCCGGATGAGGCCGCTCATAAATTGGAGAGGTATCTCGGCAAGCAACATGCAAAGACCATGGGTGCCGTCATTGGCAGTGACAAGCGGGCCGGCGGCGTTAAAGAATTCATCAAGCTCGATCCCGCATTCGACAAGCGAGTGGACGATGCATTGCGACGCCGAAACTACCTCGCCCTTAATTTCTGGAGGGAACGTGGGGGCGAGGTAATATCCGTCAGGCGTCGTAATTTGGTTCACGCAAATCTTCTGGCTTGACCAGCAATTCTTCGAAGATTTGGCGAAACCTCGGGGCCCTTCTGCTCGATAAAGTCGCACAAATCGGAATGAATGCCGACAAGCTCAGAACCAAGGTTGACGAAAGTGTAGCCCGAGTGCAGCGAGAACTTGGCCCGGTAAGCCCTATATCGATCGAAGCTTCTTAGTGCAGCTTCTGATGATCTCTTCTCGCTTCGGGGTAGCGGCGCTTTCCAAAAGGTTCGCGCAGCTCAATACGATTTGCCTATCGTCGTGGTTCATAATTCATTTTCTTGTTTTGATAATGTCTGACGTGTCCTCTGGTCTTTTATTCTTTTCAGCCGACACGTCCGGCACCACTCGCGCATCCTTGGCGTCGGGCGCCGCATCCTCCACTGCGATTGAGCAATCGCCAGCTGGTACAACAACTCCGACGGACACTTCAGACAGTGCGCCGGTGGACACTGAAGCGGTTGCCAACGTCGCGGTAGAGCCGGCCCCGGCTGGATTTGCAGCTCGTTCGCATCATTGGCACTAAATATACTTCACTGATGGCTACGATCACATCATATCCTGGAGATCCAAAGATCGATTCCAATTTCGATAAGTTTGGCGCGCCCATCCCTGCGCGCGAAGGCTTCACATGGTTGCACTCGACGGGCCAATATCTCTATGACGCTCGGAGCGGTGATCTTGAGATAGCGGACTACCAGTACAACCGAACGGTTCCTACATCGAAAATGCGCCGCCCGTTGAGAGTTCGACCTCAACGACAGCGGCAATCGATGAGACGATGAGACTACCGCGTCGGTCACTCTTACAGGCAACTCATAGCCGGAACGTCCTTTTGCCGTCGACTCGTCCCCTGACACAACCCCTCTACCGTCTCGGCACCTCTGTTCGGCGGGCGGAAGCTCGGAATTGCCAGCGAAGCCAACGATTTCGCCACTCCGCGGTCGACACCATTCCCAGCCTGACTTTTTGGGTTCTGGCGAACCTCAGAAATCCGTTCGTCCGGCGAATCCGTCCGATAGGCAGACTAGGTGCCACAGTCGGAAGCAAAGAGGCGTGACGAATGCGCCCTGGAGAGTCGCAGTTCTTGCCAGAACCGCACGATGGCGGTTCAACAGCTTATGGCAACGCGGTTCTTAGGTCGAGGGCGACGTTTTGAACGTCAAAACCGCTTCCATCACCATCTGGGTCATGGAAAAACGACACTGCCCATTGCTTGGACTCGGGATCAAATGCGACGATGTTGTAGCACATCGGCTTTTCATCAACGCCCGTACTTGACCCGCAACCGACCACAATTAGGTCCCGAGACTGGTTGCGGATATCGACACTTGCCAACACGCAGTGTGGAATATGCTTATGTCCATGCAAGATGAGCGATACTTTCCTCATTCCGCACCAATTGACGAATTGATCCGCGTTTTCGAATGTGAGAAAGTTTACTGAGTTCCCAAAGATTTTATCTAGTAGACGTTCATACAAAGCGGTCGGCTGAGCGTCATATTCGTAGGGATGATGGTGTACGATTGCAATTCGCTCGTACTTCTCAACATCGCTGTTCTTTCTCTTCGCTTGATCGAATTCGACAGCAATTCGTAGGCGCTGAGCCTGGCTTACGCCTCCTCTTGCCCAATCGCCGACTTCGCACGAATCGAAAGAGAAGAACACCAAGCGCGTCTCATGATGGATGATTAGTGGCGTAAATCCGAGGTCGTAGACGTAACTTCTGTTCCGTAGCCACCGACCAATCGCGTTGCCCCACCATCTGACGTCGTGGTTGCCAGGGACGAGGATGATGGGGCGTTTTGTCCAATTCTCTAGGGTGTGACGAAATGCCATAAAACTAGCCTTCAGCTTCGCAGAAGGGCTGTGAAACAGATCGCCAGAGAGGACTACGTGGTCCACCGATTTAATGACGCTCGCCAAATGCTGTTCAAGATAGAGTCGGCGCTCATCTGCCTGCGCATGCCCGAAGTGTACATCGCTGATGTGGAGAATGCGAAGGATGGTGCGTAGCTCCGCACGGGCCGCAAGCTCGTTGTCTATTTTATCGACGGAGTCGTTAGGAAGAATCGGGGCAAGCGTTTCTCTAAAGAATTGGAGACCCGCCGGTAGGTTGAGTGCGAGACTTGTGCCGTTCCGCGTCCAGAATACCGTTGCTGGTGGTGCCACCGGAGACCAGGCGAGTTCCCTCAGCCCCGGAAACGGGTCAATTACATTTACGAACGCGCCACCTTCGGATGGCATGAGCACCAAAGTACCAGGTGCAGCGGCGAATTCTTCGAATGCAGAACTCCTTGCTTCCTTTGCTTCCGCGACTTCGATTGTGTCGTAGGGCGGGACAATCAACACGTAGAGCTTGTACCCCGTAAAGAATGGGGCGAGTGGGTTCAAGGCGTTCGCTACCGCCGAAGAACGCATTATCTGCGTGTCATCCATGGGAAGCTGAGACAATGCGCTTCTAGCGGCGATACCGAGAGTTTCTTGCCAATCCTTGTCGTTCGAAATCGTATTTCGATCGTAGCCGTTCTCGTAGGAAAACAGCTCGAGGAAACTACGCAACGTTCGCACGTCAGTGCGGGGCGCTGGTCTCCTCGACTCCGCAGCCTTTGTTTCCTTCGAGATCAGATACGAAATAAAGTTTGTGTGCTCCAAATGAAAAATCGCACCCATGTCTACCATCCTTATGATGATCTAGCGGGGCTGGCGTGAGCAGAATTCGCGATAGTGATCAACGAACACGCGTTGAGTTGCGAGTGGTAACCATGCCGAAGTATACGAGGGTCGAGTCGCAGAAACCACTGCGAAACAGGAGTTTACGGACACCATGTGGAACGGTGGAGAGGCTTCAAAAGATTGGGAAGCTGCCGTTCTAACCGTCGAACTACGCCCGCACGAGGCTGCTGTTTTGGTCTCTTAGGCACCCCTACCGTCTAGATGCGACGTCGGTTCTCGCCGGCCGTGACCTTCAATGGGAAAGAGGCAAGCAAAGAACGGAAGTATGACTAAGCGTACCGCGATGACAGAGACGATAAAACCTGCGAGCTTGGTGCCCTTTTCTGCCAAGCTAGACAGATTATCAAGCCTGCCATGGTGTCACGAAACTGCGTGGTACAGAATTGTTTGCTGCTGCTTTAGAGTCGGGTTAGGAAACGATGCAGGGCTGGTCGCTTAAAGCCAGCTCTGCATCGGTCTCGCGTATTGGCAGGTGTGAGCCGTAGCTTGCTCCGTCGTGTAGCTTCTACGCTGCGACGGATGCCTGCACTGGTGCTTG
The DNA here is from genome assembly GCF_015291725.1 of Bradyrhizobium sp. CCBAU 51765. Taxonomy (GTDB): domain Bacteria; phylum Pseudomonadota; class Alphaproteobacteria; order Rhizobiales; family Xanthobacteraceae; genus Bradyrhizobium; species Bradyrhizobium liaoningense. The sequence goes on along the minus strand of NZ_CP030038.1, from coordinate 7,101,988 downwards.
CGTCAACGCAGCGATCAATTGCTTGACGTCCGGCGCCCCCAAACCGGTGACGCGGTCATAGCCAGTCCCGCCCCTGAATTCGCCATTGCTGCCGGCTGTAATGTCCCGGAAGCAACCAGTGCCATTGAGTGGATAAACAAGCGGATTCAAATACGGAAGCGAGGGTAGCCCGGCTTTTTGGCGTGACTCATTGATGAGAGCGCAAAAACCCGCCCAAACTGGCGCAGCCCAGCTTGTTCCACCAATTCCGGTGGGCTGTCCGTGCAAGACCAGAAACGCTCCTTCATTCGGATCGGCGGCCGCACTCACATCAGGTACCGACCTTTTACTTCCGGTCGGTACGCCTTTGCCTGTTTGCCAGATTGGGCGGGTGAAGAAGATGCTGTCACCGCCCCCACTGCCCGGCCAGCCATCCTCTTGAGCAACGGACCCGTCCCCTGGTGCGAGCCTCAAGCTGGTCCCGCCGACCGCAACGACTGCCGTATCCGAGGCTGCATATTCCGCCTGAAGCGGGCCGTTTGGGGTTTGCCCGTCGCTGTTCGGATTGGAGCCGGCGTCGCCGCTCGACACGAAGACATTTACACCCAATGCAGCGAGTCTGAGGAATTTCTGATGCTGGGTGGCCACTTCGCCGTTCGAGCCTCCCATGAAAGTTTCACCCAGTCCAAGGCTTATTGACAACTGTCTGAGGCTCGGATCGTTCGATGCGTCCGCAATGATCCGATCGAGGGCCCGATCGAGCGCCACAAACTGAAGTGAACCGGTCGCGTAGATTTTAATCTTCGCTCCAGGCGCGATTCCGCTGGTCCACGAGACATCCAGCGTCTCCTCTCCCTCGGGGGCGGGCAGATGGCCAGCGCCCACCTTGATCTTGCCGATCCTTGTCAGGTCGACGGCGATCCCGTTTGCTTTCCAAAACTCAGCAATGTCGTGATCATTTGGGAAAGTGTCTATCAATATCGCAATCGTCTGGCCTGCGCCGGTGACGCCCAACGCGTTCGCATTGTACGCATGGAGAATCTCGGCAACAAGATATGGTGGAGAATTGGCGATATTTGGCGAGGGGAGCCCGTGCCGATCCAGAGTGACGCGATTGCCGTGCACAAGCTTGCGCGCCATGTGCTTGTGAGCGTGACGGAATGGTTGCAGGCCGATGATAGCATGGACGGGTGCGCCGACGGATATGGGGAGGCTCGGCGCATTCTGTGCGGCGGTGTAGGTTATTCCTTGTTTCGTAACCTTCACCATTTGGACGCCCAGGCTTTGTTCGATCTGACCGACAGTGGCCTTGGCGTATATTCCGCTGTCGCCCGGGCTCTCGCCGACGACGGTGAAACCTTGTTCAGTCAACCAAGATTTGAGCGCGTCAACGTCGGCCTTTTTGGGTCGGTACTTCTGACTCAATTGCTCGGCAGATAGTACCTCGCCCTCAGCAACACGCTTTTCCAGATCGTCCTTGTCAGGCATCTCGAGTGAAAAGAGCAATTCCATCGTCTCATTGCGGGTGTCGCTCCTTGCGTGAGCCACCATTAAGCCACTCTTGGTCACTCCGGGCTGGGTGGGCAATTCGGTGACGCTATCTGTAAAGACCTTGCGATCGCTCATGGACATTCTCCCTCAATCACTTGGTGGAATGATCGTCCGCGGCTGGGTTCAAGAGCCGTGCGCTACAACTGGTAGTTTCGCATCTTTATCGTTTTGAGGTGCGGGCCTTTGTGGCTTGGTTCACATTCGCGAAAAATCTCGCGAACGCCAGACGCAAGAGGCTGTTGGGCGCCGTGAGCGACGGTTGAGATTCAATGACCCATTTTCGTTACTGGAGTCAAATGACCTCGCCCAAACTTGATTGCTCCGGGAGCAAGGATCTCGGCATGATACTGCCCACGGCAGATAATAACGTTTGCCAAAAGCGCATGAGCGCGTTTGAGTTGCACAAACAGCTTTCGACTTTGTAGCGGTACGGCGAGAAGAAGTGCCTTCCCACGATCTTGCAATCTGGCAGTTGGACAAAAGATGGCCGAAGTCACATCCTTGCTAGTCTCTCAGGCGATCGTTGCTGAAATTCATCCCGCAAACGTCGCGCTAAAAAGATCGATCGCCTCATTGATGACCCCCCGGCGCGAACTTAAGGCCGAGCATCGTCTTCTTTATGACTCTATCTGTTATGGCCGGTCGAAATTGATCCGGATGCAAATGACCATCGTACGCCTCGTGTATGGTTCTTGCCTCTTGCCGCTTCTTCGATTTCTGCGACTGTAACAAACGGCATCATCGCAGCTTCCTAATGGCCTTGTAGAATCAGCGAAGCGTGTTCTGCAACCTAGTGAGTTGAGTATTGATTGAGCTTGTTAGAAGCTGCTGTAAGAAATCATGTGCGTAAGGATTGTAGCGGTTACGCGCTCTCGCTACACGCATCGGCTTTCCGACGTTGGGACCAAGTGCAAAGGCGAGAGTGATTTTGTCCGTGTTCACCTGAGAAAAATCTGCTAGTGCAGAGATGTTGTTGAATCTCACAAGCGTCCACGTCGGTCCTGTCGCGGTAATCTTCTTTGTGACCACGAATTGGATTGAGCCGCCGAAAACTCCCGCGTCTGTCAGCTTGCGACTTTCATCCAAATCTGCGGTGCTGTTGGCCATTGCGACCATGTCGATAATGCCAAGCGTTCCGGCGAGGGGGGTGTCCGCAACAAGCGGGCATTCATGAGGATCGACGCCGTTCTTCCAGTCCAGGAAAATCTTCCGAGTCGAAAGCTGAATGTTTTCGGTGAAATTGTGCTCGCGCGATTCGCTCAAATTGGCGCTGCCAGCAACGGTCAGCGTAGTGGCAGCAGCAGCTAGCGGGGTTGCATAAGAAAGGCTAGGTGTAAGGCCGCCGGTGTCATTTACATCGAGTGATAACGACACCTCTACATCGTAGTCACCATCCAGCAAGAAATTTCGACTGAACGTCACGGGATCAGTAGGTCGATCATCCCGAACCATATCCCGAATCTCGCATTGAACTCGAGCTACGATCGACGCAACCGTTGGCTGGCCTGCCTTGTCATAAGGAACGTCGTAACGGGGAACGGCACAGCCGGAGCACGCGCCAAGTAAGATGAGGATTAGAGGAAATCGGTGCGCGTAATGCAATCGCTTGCCCCCCAACAATTAGTTGCAAGTGCGTTTATCGCACTAACCCTAAGCGCACTCACCCGGTCTCCAGTGGCACACCGCGCCCAAGGCTCTCGCCCGCTCGCAGCAGTCTTTCTTTGTGAGATGAGGAATATGAAAGTCTGCCTCGCCCGGAGGCTTGATCGTGCAGCAACCGAGCGCTCCCATGCGCTCTGGTATTGCCGCGCGTACCTGCGCTGTGGTTGCAGCCTTCTTCTTCGCTGCGGTTTTTCGTGTGGCGACCTTTTTTTTGCGAGCCGCTTTAAATATACGCCTTTTGGCAGCTGCTTTCTTTCCGCGAGAACCGCTCTTTGACGGCCTTTTCATCAAAGCACCCCCTAAAAAATGAGCCCGGCAATGTAAAGTTGTTAAAGCATCAACAGATAGCAATCACGCCAAAATTGCAATAGCGAAGAATAGTGTGCTGGCGTTAGGAGGTGCGGGCAAATAGCCCTAGAACGCGATGCCCTAGTGCTCCGTCTTGCCGCTTTGTTTCACCTGCTGTTCGCTGCTCTTGGCTAACCCCATGTGGAGCACGGGTGGTTCGCGGGGCGAACGATTGGTTCGATCAAGAATGAGCATAATTGTTTTCCGCAATATATGGCAGGGATGATCATCTACGTGAGAAGCGAGCGCTGCAGAAGTTCGAACTCATTTGGGAGGGTTGCTCAGCTGACAAGCCTGTGGCCTTTGAGCTGACGATGCTCGGGGCAGTCTGGCGTCCGCTGCAGGACAGGGCGCATGCACCGTTCTCGCCCTTGCTTATCGCCAAGCGGGCCGGGTAATGGACGAGGTCATTAGACGCCACTTGGCTCGGCAGCGATATCAGGCTTGAATTGGATGTCTGGCATATCCGCACGGTACCGGTCTGAGTTCGTGTGGCCGCTCCGACCAATATCTCGGGCGAGCCACGTGCTGCAGCATACATCAATATCGTCCTGCGGCGCGTGACCTCCATCGTTTATCCCCAGTCGGACCCCGGCAACGGGCGCGATGCGCTACATTCAATCGGGGCATCCTTGATTGATCCAGTCGACGATCTCGAGGACTTGAGGGTCGGGTATGAAGGGACCGCCCTTGGGCATCCGAAGCGCGGGGCTGCTGATACCCGTTCGCAGATCCACGACCAGATTCGTACTCGCTCCATCGTGCCCGATCAGCTCAGGTTGGATTAGGCGCTTTCCGTGCCCAATCGCTGCGAGGAGGTTTGCCTTCGTATCCCATTTGAAACTGGCACCGTGGCCACTGAGATCGGCTTCCCCGTTGGCTTGCTGCCACGTCGCCATACCTTGATCGAGAATTTCCTTCACTCGCCCAAAACCCATTTTCCCTTCCCTCGCGGCTACTTTGAATCGATGACGAACTTTGAGAATATGTGACTGACGTTCAGTTTCTTCGCCTTCAGGACGACGTTGCCGTTCAGATCCTTTACGACGCGGGTATCGTGACAACTGAAACAGTTCACGAAACTGTTCTGAGTGAAGGACTCCATCGCCATGCTGGAGAGGCCGTCTTCACCGGCGACGATCGCCGCAGGATCGTCCGTGGTCATGCCTGCCGGATTTTCAATCTTCATGCCGGGCGCGAAGCGCTCGGGCTTGTCCATCCAGATTGCACCGACGAGTCGGTAATTGCGGCGCGGATCGTTCGGCGCATTCTGCGCGAAAAGCGACGCCATGGACTTGTTGAGATCCACGATATCTTCGTCCTCATCCGTCCCGGCGCCAACGGATTTCGATCCAGGAAACATGCGATAAATCGACGTTTGTAGCGGGTTGCCGCCGCTGAGAAACGTCTGGCTCCTCTCGTCGAACGACGATGCCATTATGGCGTCCGTCAAGAACTGATTTGCCGCCGAAGCAAGAGTGCCACCCTTGTATAAAACGAAGTCTTGCGCCTTGACCGGGCCATCCACGCCGCCGGGCAGTCCGTTATCGGGAGATGGTTGGGAAGCGGCGGCTGGTGCGAGGTCGCGCGTGCCGTTCGCGTCGACGTGCTCGAACGTCGCCCAAACGAATTCCGGATGGCCCTCTGGTATAAAGACCACGTGAAGGGCGAGCAGCGCGACGGTCTCGCTCCGGAGCGGGGCAGATTCGTCGACTTCTAGGAGCTGTCCGTTGCGCTTCAACGTTGGGACACTCGCCTCGACCGTGATGTAGTTCGAGGGAACGTTTCCCTTTGAGACGACCCGCCAAGCCGATTTCAGCTCGACCGCTCCTTTGGGGAGTTCGAGGTTTGCGTCGGCGTTCTCGACGGCGGCCTTGGTGGTCAACTGCTTCGACCGGACAAAGTCAGCGAAGGTCTGGTTCATATGAACCGCGTAGAAAATCGGTTGGCCGACTTGATCGATTAGAAGCCCGGCGAAACCCGCCTGGCGCACGCCCGCGTTTATCGACGTTGCGCTGTTCGGTCCCGGAAGCCGCGGCGTGTCGGTCGTAGGATCGTTCGATCCTTTTAGCGCGCGCGGTGCCAAGGCCAGCAAGTTCAGCCTTTTAGCCGCGAACGTTGGTGCGACGGCAGGCCCGAAGACGTCGCCGATGGTCGGATAAGACAAGAAGGCCGGACTTCCATTCGTGGGCTGGGCTGCGAACAAAAAGTTCTGCCAGGCTGGCTTGTAGAAGACGCAGTCAGGCTCCGGATGGGGGGGCGGCCGATCAAACGTCGGAGTTGGGGTTTTCGGTAACCACTGAGGATCGGCGACGCATTCTGCGTATCCCGCACGAGGCAGCAAGACACCCACGATGAACAGGACGCTGATCCGAAGATAGAAAAACAGAGACGGATTATGAGCCACGGAATTCCCTCCGCGAGGTTGAAACAAAAAATCGGAATATCGAAGTCAGGTCTAGAGGGAGACGTCGGAATTAGAGGCAGTCGCTATCGGACCGAGCGTCGACGCCGTCGAGTGGGCGCGATTAAACAACAGAAGATTAAACAACGGAAGAAGTGACACGATGCTGGTAACGATCAGGAATATTGACAATAGGATTGTTACGTGGTTGTGCCGCAATTTTCAATTGCAATTTTGTCGGGGCGGAAGTGTTTCGTTCTGCGATCGTCGCGTCTCTCTTGCTGTCCAGCAATTCAACTCGCAGCGATGCAGCGTGGCCTGAAGGACTACGCTTAGAGCAATACGACAGGCTTTTTGACATTTGTCGGCATTAGAAACCGAACGTTGAAATCTGCTGTCAATTGGATGTCAGCTGACACGTAACAGCGGTGGCGACGGCCCCAACCCCAGCGGACCTAAGCGATGACTCGGAAGGAAGTGGTCAGCTGATGGCGACTTAAGGCACTCGGAATGGCTTGAGCCACAGGTGCGCGACGTGTCCTCTCCGTGATCGAGACGTCCAAGCGGCTGAATAGTGCGCGGAGTGTTGGGCTCTTCCTGTTTTGCGTCGCTGACGAGCTGCACAGAAGTGATGCGTTGACTCATGCTTGGATGGACGATCGCGGCCGTGGCATGCGCCTCGCGTAGAGGCCACCCTTCGCTGTGATTGCGAGAGATTGGTCACTTAGCGCCACCGGTTGTCTCTTTGCTGAAGAGGCCGTTGAACCTCATCTCGCCGCAACTAGCTCAGGCGGACGACCGACCTTGTCGAGTTGTAAGCTAAGATCAGCATCGATCCGTATGAACGGCCGGCGCCGCGTGAGCGCGAGCCGCGTTATCGCTCTCACCCGGACCCAGGGCGACGGACCTCGAATCAGCGGATAACGCAACCTAGAAGAGAGCTCATAAAAGCGGGGTTTGGACACGCCCAGGCAGTTGGCACATCTAACGTAAATAAAAGGGCTTGCCGCTTTTTCCCGGTCTGCTGTAGAATCTTCTTCATGCGAGGATTCGAGGGAATAGGCGTTCAGTTCCGGATTTCGCAAATTCATTTGAACTTCTGTGGGGACACGCGATGGCTAAGCCTGCCGTTTCCCGTGACGCCTTTCGAGGCTTGTTCGCCTTTTATGCGGCCAAGGCCCACCATGATCACAACGGTATCGCCGAGGGCCGGCTCCTCAAACTATTCGGATCGAGCGAACACATCCCCGACGGGCTGTTGGAGTTGTGGTCATCTCGGACCGAGCTGATTGGCTCGGACGCTATTGGCAACATAATGTCACCACTCGCTCATCAGATCCTGGACGGCGCCGCACAATACAACCACGCCAGCGACTTCCTTCGTCGACTGTTGCGAGAGTTAGACCAAGACGACCATTAACCGCGATTGCGAGTGGCTGACGCTGACCTGTGGGAGGCTACTCTGACGGTGCTAGCCCATCGCCTGGATATTCGACGCTGCACCTCGAAACACGGCGACGAGCCGATCGCGGTCCCAAAGCTCAACGTCGTGCTCGCTATAGATTTGTTCGGCTCGACGCCCCGCCGCCTGCTCGTCGATGCAGTCGAGCTTTGCAGCGCAAATCACGTGCCTGTTGCTGTCCACCACGAACACTTTGTACCGCATAATGGAAGTCCCGTCCTCTAGGGGGGGCCGCCATCGCAGTCGATAGGTTCGTTTAAGGCAGTGCTAAAGCAAGCGCTGGCGCGAGGAACGTTTGTACGCATGGCATTTCGGCTAGACCGGCGTCCGGGCTCTTCGATCCCGACGGCGCCTGCGGTAATACAGGCCCGGTGCAGTGCGCCACAGGGTGCAATCTGAACGCGTGCCGAAGCGAGCGGCTCGAGCTTAAGATAGCATTCCCAGCATCATCAAAAATACGCCCAGCCAAGTTGCCGTCCGGCTCGGCGCCTCGTTGCGGGCTCTGCAATGAGCATAAGCACGTCGATCGGCCTAGTCGGAGCTTCGGACCCAGTCAGCGTATCCTTGGCCTGCGCGGCCGCTAGAAGTGGCGCAACATCGAATTGATCTTGGCTCGACACCGAGAACGTGGGCGGGCGGCATGTGCTCGGCGATGAGGCTCGCCGACATCAGAGCGGTGCTCGTACCGAGATCGCGGTCCGAATACAGCGCCGTGCCAGCCGCACAAGGCCGCAAACGGTCGTGGAGACGAGCTGCTGCCCGTCGCCAGAGATCTCACTTTTGGTTTCTTGCGCGACCTGTCGCTGACTTATTCGTGCTGCGGGGCACGGCTGTTAAGAGTTGGTTTAGTTCCCGGCATGATCATTGGGGACCACAAGGGACCCGAGCATGCAATTTCGCCATGCGAATACCTTGGAAAGGATTGAGGCGGTCGCCGATCGCGGACATGGCGAGGTCGCGTGGCCCGTCACGCTCGACCAACTGGATTTCTCGACCTGCAATCGTGATGAGATCCAGGCGCTGTTAGCGCCAAGCGGCCATTCAAAATCCGCTATTTGGGTCGTCGCGGTCGCATTGGTTGGAGGCTTTGGATTTGGTTGGGCTGGTGCTTGGTATGCCCCAGCAGCTGTCTCAGCTGTCTATCGAATTGCTCAGATAGAAACGGCTTCGCGCCGCATGCCGGACACAAAACTGAGCGGTAAGGTCGAAAGCGCCCGAAAGCTAGCATCAGAATCAAGCTGGCGAACACCGCCTCGTCTAAGTCAGCCCGCCACAGTCACCGCGAACCTTGCTCCGAAGTCTCTGACTAAAGCGTCGAGTGGGGCGCAATTGGGAGATGCTGTCGAGCCGGACATGTCTGTGACGGGGGCGGTCCGGCCTACGACGCCGCTTGTGTCGGTCCCCGAGACACCGCCGACGACTGTGGTCGGCTGGGCAGTCCTCGACGTTCGCGGCGGAACGGCGGTGCTTGAAGGGCCCGATGGGATTCGAATGGCTGCACGGGGCGACGTGATCCCCGGCATCGGGCGGGTCGACTCGATCGTGCGATGGGGCAATCGTTGGATAGTTGCGACAGCAAGCGGCTTAATCTCGACGCGATAGGGATGCACGCTTGCGACGAAAAGGTATGCCATACATTTTGGCCGTCCACTCACCAGGTTGGAAACCAAACAAAAAGGCGTGGGCGAGCCGACAAGGTCAGTTCAACTGCAGCTTGCCCGAGCTGAGCGGGTAGGACCGGACCTTCGCGGAGGCTGGTGGGCCGCTCCAGTTGGCCCCATCGTCTCCGCAGAAGACGGAGGCGATCGGGCCTGTCGCAGGGCTATGATTGCAAGACGCCTGTCTGGGCAGAGGTTAGCCCGTTTGTTTTCCTGCTGAAAGGGAGAGGATGTGGAGCGCACGCTCTGCCTGCTCCTTCGTCAAATTGGCTGCCCACTCGCTTCCAATCAGCGCAGGCCCCTTGCGCTCTCGATCGTAAACCATCCAGCCTAGACTTCCCATTCGAACCACAAATCTGCTTAGCGACGGCGCATTTCCAATCACAAATGGCTCCCAATTCCCTGCTGTGCCGGCAAATAGGTCGTGTCGCCTCTCGAAGGCTTTCGTATGCGAATCCAGTCCAGGAATGACCCCCGACGCTCAGGAGAGCGGCGTAATACAATTACGGTAACATAACAGCCAATTCGCTGAATGGTTGTGAGCTAGTTCACAGGAAGGCCGCGGTCCGCCGCGCCGCGACTAAGTTTAAGAGTGCGACTTCCGGACCACCTATCGTCCCCCCCGAGAGGGCGGCACTGTACACGCAAAGCGAAGGTAACAGCGTTGACGGAATAAGAGGAATCCAGGGCACCCCGGGTGGTGCAGGAGGCGCGGGTGGCACGGAAGAACGCTAGAATTAATCAATGTTGGAAAGAACCCGTTGCCCATGAGCGCGTATTCCTTCTCCGCTCCCGCAGGCGCTAACGGGGCCGTCGGAGACGGAGGGCTGGGTTAGCAAGGTGGGGACGGAGGACATGGGAGCTTGAGCTGTGGAGGAGGACACGGGGAAGCCACTGGTCCTCAAGGCCCCAAGGGGCCGATCGGACCGGTAACTACTTTGCCGGCGGCTACGGGGTTGTTGATCGTTCAAAACCTTGATCTTGCCCAGGTGATTGACGCTGCGAGAAAAGCACCGAGCCATCATGAAGATTCAGAATCAGCCGCATTTGGAATGAAATCGGAGCTGCTCATTTCTGAATACGGGCTCCAGCCCTCAGCGGGGACTAAATTCCCCGCTCATTTATTTACGTTCGTTCGTGACCGCTCGTTCATCTGCGAGAGGTTTGGCGACGAACGCGACAACGCGTGTCGCGGCGAAGTCAGATGCGTTGAGTAACCTTCCTGAGATCGCACAAGCAGTGCAAATCATTGCACCTATCGACGCTTCATGAACTGCGAGACTTTCCCGACTGTGGAGGAGCCATTCGGGTGGATTACGGGCTCGGGTCCCATGATCGCCGGTCCGCTCACTCACCCGCGTTTATCATCTTAACCTGTGATCCAGTTCACTCTACGGCATCAGGAAAGCGGTAGGATGTGGGTGACTGGGACGCGGCTTAGGGAGGACAATCATGAAAGTGATTCGTGCAGCTCAGGCTGGACAGGGCGGCCAGGTCACCATTGCCTGTATCAATAAGGCAACCGTCGATCTGGGTGTACCTTTTGAAAAGCTGACGCGAGCGCTTCAGAAGTGCTATGACACCTACTTTCTCCCAGTGTGGGGCTACCCCGTTAAGCTATACAATACCGACGCTGCGAAGCCCTCTGATTGGCAATTCGTTTATTTCAACGATGCCGACGCGGCTGGTGCGCTCGGCTATCACGACCTCACAAAAGGCGGACAGCCCGTTTCCAAAGTGTTCGTCAGAACCACGTTAGCGGACCACCAATTGGTCAGCGTCACTGCGTCGCACGAACTGTTTGAAATGGTGATCGACCCGCTCGCAAACCTTTGGGCGGAAGCGGCAGACGGCACCGAGTACGCTTATGAAATGAGCGACCCAGTCGAGGAAGATACTTTTCTGGTCGACGGCATTCCGATGTCGAACTTCGTACATCCGGCCTGGTTTGAGCCGTTCAAGCACCCGCCCGGCACCAAATTTGACCATCTTGGGCTGCTCCGAAAGCCATTCAGCATGACAAGAGGCGGCTATGTGATCACGAAGAAGAAGGGAGTTGTAAGCGAGCAATTTGGTTCGCTCGCTAAGAGCGCCCGTTTTGCACGTGAAGATCGCGTCGGCCATCGCAGCGAACACCGGAAGCGAGAGGATGGTCTGCGCATTCCCGACAATCGCCGGAAGCGGCCAGTCGCTGCACACGGGACAAGCGCTGTGGAGTCGGCACTGCACGCCAGATCCTGATTAGGGAAAGGCGCCATTTCCGAACTCATTCGTTTGGTAATAACCATCCTGGGGACGCCGACGAGTAGTTTCTGACTCTCTTTACGCCTAAGTCCCAACTGAACAGATCAGGGATCCAAGGGAGGGGCAGCATGGCCGACGAAACCACGCTCTATCGCCTGTTCAGCCAACTTCCTGAACTCGAGAAGCAGGAACTCATGCGTGCCGCGGGTGTGTCCGATACGCGGCCATCGGTCCTTAAGAAGGATGGGTATGGAAGCGTTCCGGAAGGTGAAGCATGGGTGCAAAACAATCGTAGCAATCTCGCTCCCTTGATCCTCAGATGGATAGACCCGTCCGATGATGACGTCGCTGCTCTGGTGAATCAAGGAGACTTGAAAGCCGGCCATGCCGTATCCGAAGGAGTTGCCACAGCGTTCAACGTACGGTTTTCTTCGCCGTCGCCCCCTGATGATAATGGGATACCTCTTGGCGAACTCGCTGCCGATGCAGTTGCTTTGAGCCAATTGATGATTGTCCTCATGGCTGCTAATCGGCCATTTGGGGTGTCAACAGCGATGCCTCATGCCCAGGTCAGTGCGGGATCCGTTTCGTTCGCACTTGCTGGACCGGGTCTGTTGGGTTTTGGATTAATGGTTGTGGCGGCCTGCGGTGCAGGCATCATTTCCGCGCCGGTTCTTCTCCCCGTCTATGCAGGTGGCCGCATACTTGCGGCCGCAGGCGCGATTGAGACTGTTCTGAACTGGCGTCGCACCGTGGCCGAAACCAAGAAGGTAGGCCAGGAAACCCAAAAGATAGAAAAGGAGCGCAGTCTTCTCGACCTGGAAAGCTTAAAGAGGGAGCTTGAAATTCAAAAGCTAAGATTGGAAGTCAGGGCAGCCGAACCACCGGCGTCTTCCCTTGTGCCGCTAGATCAGGTGAAGCACGCCGCGCATGAGGCAAACGTTCCGTTGGGCTATGCGCTTCATATACTGAACCGAACCCTACCCACGTTTTTCGTCTTGCAGGGCAGGATGCCTGAGCGAGCAATAACCATTGAAGGACCTCTCGGGCCGCCACGACATTGACGGAAGCAGCACTGCTGCAGCGCCTATCTCGTGCACTCGTCTAGCCGCTTTCGTCGAAAGTATGTCAGCGCCGGTGCCGCGCGGCATCGAAGAACCCCATTCGATGATCTTCGCTCATCCACGGTTTGCGTGGCGGCGGCACTATATTTCGCAATCATTTCGGGCAGAGCGTGCTTCCCGTTCGGAGGTATCCTGGATGACGAGCACGTCGGGCGCATTGATCTAAGAGCGCAATGCGGCGGTAAACACACCTTGCATTTATGAGGGCCGCGGGTCTCGCGGATTCCCCAGTCGAACGGCGCTGAGTGGCCTTCGAACACGATGAAGCAAAAGCCGCGCGTGTTTACGTAAATGGAAGGGACGAGGGAGCGTGGATCAGGCTGGATCATGCGCTCGCTTGAATGCGGCGCCGTTCGACCCCCGCCAATAGTCGCTCGGTCGCCGCCACTGACGGGTGGCGGTGGCGTCGAGAAGCCGTTGCTCGACGTCATTCCAGCCCGCATCCGGACCGTATAGCCGGTAGGCATCGGTTTTCTGGATTTCGACGATGCGGCCGCATCGACTGCAGGAGACCCGCAGCACGTGCTGGTCGATCTCCGAAAGCCTCCGCGACTGGATAGCTGGATAGGGAGACCGGTCTGTCAGCGTCGGCGCCGGCGTCCTTGAGGACGGCATCCCAATATTCGGCCGGCATCGGGTCCGCCGCGCCTGTCTGGCGTGCGTTGGGTGCATCCCTGCCGCCGGCGCCGGCCATCTTTCCGTCTGCTTTGAGGTCGGCGTGCGCCAGCTCGCGGGTCTTTCGGAAGCCGTCTCTCGGGTCGTGCCTGAGTTTGAAATTTGGCCGACTTGACTAGGCCGCCGATGCGGCTGGAGCCGTGGTATCCTACAGCGACCCGCAACCGCAGAAGCGTTACAGCCCCGCAAAGCTGATCGGCATCGATAAGGACCTGATCCTTGGTTCGCCTGACGTCGCGCACATTTCGACGTCCTACGTGGAGCGCCAGAATCTCACCATGCGCATGTCGATGCGCCGCTTTACTCGGCTCACCAATGCCTTCTCAAAGGAAAGTGGAGAACCGCTATCACACACTCTCGCTCTATTTCGTCTGGTACAACTTCATCAAGCAGCATAAGACGCTTCGGATGACGCCCGCGATAGCCGCCGGCCTTGTCTCCTCTCCGCTGAAAATGAACGACATCGTGATGCTAATCGATCAGCGCGAAGACCCGCCGAAGAAGCGCGGGCCTTATAAGAAGCGAGCTGCGGTCGAGGCCGCCAACTGACGGGGGCTCTTATCCAAGGAGAAGAGCCCTAAAACTATAGGCTCCGCCAGCTACTCCGGCGAACAACAGAAATGGCTTTAAATTTCCGATCGCCTTGAGGGTGTCCGGGACGAAGACGCCAATTAGCAGGATCAAGGAGCTTGCGAACGTACCCGCGTTGAAACAGCGATCAAAGATCGCTTTATTCGCGTCGGTAGTTTGAGGTTTTCTGAGAAGATCTAAGAGGTAAGCGAAAATTACATACAGAATGAGAACGGCGCCTATAAAGACAAAGACGCTATCCTCATCTCTTGGAACGACCCACGAGAAAGTTTGCCACGACAAAACCGGTAGCCCCGCCAACTACGCCGCTGATGACACCGAGACCGAATGATAGCCTCGATTCGCTAATGAAGCCTATGATTGCACCAACCAAGACAATAGCGAGCACGGCGAAGCCAAAAAAGGCCTTGAAGCCTTCATTGAAGCTCACGCGGGGGGTCGCGATTTCATGGAAGAAGTGGGACATGATGTCACCGGCCTAAGCGGCATACTCTCTCTGGTTGTCTACTGGAGATAATCTTGAATCGTATGTCAACAATAGGTTTATTCTTGAGTTCCTTACGGTATTTGGACACCGCCAGGCGATAATAATCCAAACTAAGGCAAGACCGTCTCTCGATTGGAAAATAGAACGTAAGGTCGAGTGGACACCGCCACTTCTAAACGGCGTGTTCGCTCCCGGAGCGACGAAGGCCCTCGAAGCCGCTCAGGCGGCCTTCGGCAAGGTCGACGCCATCGCGGCCGAAATGAAGGACCCCTACATCGTCAGCCGGGTCCTGACCAGACGCGAGGCGGTCAGTTCCTCGTCGATCGAAGGCATTCAGACCACTCTCGACGAATTGCTTTCCGTCGAGGAGACCGGCGACAATAGTGCCCGGGACGAAACGCGCCAAGTCCGCAACTACGCTGTCGCCTTGGACCGATTCATCCCGAGAGCCGCCAAGGAAGGCTACGGCGTATTCACGATGGACCTGATCAGGGATCTCCATCGGGCCGTGATGAAGGACGATCCGGATTACCAGGACGTTCCCGGCGACCTTCGAGCGCGGGTCGTGTGGGGCGGCGGGAGTAAAGACATCGCATATTCAAGTTGGAATCCTCCGCCTCCTGCCGATGTTCCTGACTGCCTCGCGCAAACGGTCGACTACCTCCGGAATGAGGGGCTGCAGCAGATGACGCAAGGGTTCATTACGCGCATGGCGATTGCTCACGCTCATTTTGAGGCGGTGCACCCCTTCCGGGACGGCAACGGTCGTGTCGGTCGCCTTCTGCTTCCGCTCATGATGGCTGCGGAGAAGCATGTGCCCCTGTACCTTTCACCTTACATCGAAAGCAAAAAGGGCACGTACTACGCCTCGCTCAAGGATGCACAACAACGGCTCGAATGGGAGCCCGTCGTCACCTTCATGGCCGACGCCGTGACCGGTACCGTCGAAGAGCTCATCCGGACGCGCACAGCGCTGTCGGAACTATCCGAGCGATGGAGGGGCCGCCGAAAATTCCGAAGGGGATCTGCGGCCATGAGAGCGCTCGACAAACTTCACAATTATCCGGTGGTGACGGCAAAGCGGCTTGGCGACCTACTCGATGTCACCCCCGCACAGATTAATCAGGGCATTGCGCAGTTGGAGGAAGCCGGCATTCTGCACGAGCGGACCGGATACGCACGCAACCGAGTTTACTCCGCTCCTGAAGTGCTCGCAGTGATCAATCGTCCCTTCGGTGAAGAGCCTGTTCTTCCAGAATAGGATGATTCGACGGCCCCTACGGACCGTGACCGACACCACATGCGATGAGCTGACTGCTGCACCGCCGATTCCGCGCAAGGTTCTACACAGAATAGGTCAACCGCGCCCGGGCCGCTACGAGAAGCGAGTGAACGCGGTGAGGTACGCTCTTTCGAAACCGTGCCGTTCGAGAATAGTGCTTCGAATCCTTTCCTGCGCTCGCGGGGGCGCTCGGCCGGCAGATCCTTTGTGCGCTCGTCGATCATGCCGACGACTGCGTCCGTGAAATCGAGCGCTGGCGGAGATCCGGACGCGTAGGAGCGGTGTTTGAGAACATCGTAGAACGAGCCGATCGCCTTGAACCAGCCGATGGTGTCGGCGGCGAGCCACAGGAGGCCACGCGTCGAACCTTCTTTTCGGATGCGGTCGTCAGATCGAGCGGCGATCCTGGTCGAAGCCGCTCGGACTTTTCAGCAAGTTGCGAGTACGCCGATGCTCTCCTAGGTAGGAGCTACGGATGCTCTTCCGCGTTCGTCGACGTCGCTTCGCTACGTTGTCGCTAGCGGCCGCCGCAGAAGGTCGCCTTCGCGACCCGGACGTTAGTGGGTGACTGACCAATTTCAAGAGGGGACAGTTCCGCGCCCATCAAAAAATCCATCCAGTGAGAAGGATTGACCGCCGTCTGGCCCGGCCCAATGTCTTCTGGACGCGACGCCCAATTCGATAGAGGAGGTGAACATGGTCACTGAGGTTAAGGCCGACTGTTGAACACGGCCGGGCCGAGGGAGCGTGTCCCTCGGCTCGATAGCCCATGCGATTGTTTTGGGGCGGCGCTCGGTCGTGCCGCTCCGCCGAGTATTCCCGGTTCGACCCAACCTTGGACTTAGAGATGACTTCATCCGCTCTCCACTTGGCCGAAGCTTCGCGGGTATTTGAGCAGCCGGCTCCGAGGCACAGCCGTTGGCGAGCGACCGCCGCCGTTGCCCTTTTAGGCCTGCTGGCGGTCACTGCGATCCCCGTGAGCGAAGGTTTCTTCGCCGGCGGTCGCGCTGCCGTTGAGCAAAAGCTTTCGAGCGTTGGCGCCCGGGTCGAAGATTTCGTACCGGAAGAGCGAGGCAAGCTCTCCAAGCCCATCATCGGCGGCTTGCTGGCGGGCGCCGCTTCGACCGTCGGCAAGCGGGTTGCCGGCGTCTTCGTGGACGCTTCTTGGCCGGTCGCGCAGGCTTGGTTCGATCGAAAGACCCACAAGACAGATCAGATGATCTGGGCCGGCCCGCTGCACATAGTCGACGGAAAGCCCGATGGCCGTGACGACTCGGTGACGACATTGAAGTTCGATGGCGACGGCAACCTGGCTCTCGCGTACCGCCTCGCCCGGTTCTTCACGACGATGGGCCTCGACGTCGGCAAGTTCAGGATGTCCGCGACGGCCACGATGACGGATGCCGACTGCTCTTGTACCTATCGCTCGTACGGGCCGGAGATCGAAGTCTGGACCACGGGTGTCGTCGAGCAGACGTGGCTCTCCGAGAAAAACAAGCGAACCTACTTTGTCGCCGCCGCAATGGACCCGAGCGGACAACTGGCATCGGGTCAGGTCACGGCGAGCTTCGGAGGAGTTACGATGACGCGCCCCGCCGTCTTCGGGTCGTCCCTTGACAAACTGAATGCGGACAAGCGGCTTGACAACTATTGATATGACCCTGCGTTTACCGAGGGAACGTGTCTAGTTAGGCTGCCTCCTTACCCGATCAATGACGGGGGTTCGTCTTTACGTACGCCACCCCGCGGATATTTGGTCACTCCTCAGGCGCCGGACCGCTTTGGAGGGCCCATTCGTGGCTGGTCTTCTGCTTCATTCGCGCGAGTAGCTTCTCGATCCTCTCGAGATATAGGGTCTCGACGGCGCTCACGAGGTCCGGCCACTCCTTGGCGGCCTCCGATATCGTATCCGAGCGACAGTCCAAATTTGAGTTCAAAACGATTGTCCTCGAACCAGACCTCCAGCGCATTGGAAACCGTATCGTGTTCGTCGTTGTGCGCGAAACGCTTGTTTCTCAAACCGACCACCCGATCGTGAATGCTGCGCAGTTGTTCCGGGATGCTGTCGCGCGAAAAGCCGCTGCCGCCTTGTTGCAAGCGTACGTAGGTGACTACGATTACTGTCGTAAGCATCTCAAGCTCGAGGAAAGCCTCCATTTTCAATTCGAATTTGTAGGCAGATAGCCGCTTCTGCACATGCTTCAAAGCCACCACGGCGGCAAACGAGTTCAAGACCCTGATAAGCTGTGACAGCTCGTGGTCGACGGACTTGAGGATGACGCGCCCATCATCCGCCATCGCCTGGACATGATCTCTCCATTCCTCGGGGGGTATTACATCGCCTCTTCGGGCAGAAGGTAGTACTCTCCCGCATCTTCTTGATGAGAGATCAGATCGCCCTCCGTCTACGCCATCGGCGTGGATTCCTCGTTCGTTGTGGCGGCGACGCGTTCCGCGTGATCGTTTGTGAGAGAGCTACAAAGCCAAATGGCCTGCACTCAGTAACGAATATCTACGTCTCCGGGCAGAACCAAAGGCAGGTCAGGGCGGGGAATGCATTCGTGCCACGTGCAGATTTCGAGAAAATCGAGGGATTAAGTCCGTTGTTAAGCTGCATCGGAAGTTGCAGCCTCCTTCTTTTGCGCTTCTGCCGCTAGTGCATGACAGTGGGTTGTCAAGCTGATGAAACGCGTCGCGCGTTGAACAACTCCAAGTCGCGAAAATATTATTGCGAGCCCGTTGAAGTGGTGAATTATATGAGTTACATCTTCAGGTAGATCTTGCTTACGTCCTATGGGCTTCGCGAGTGCATGCCGCGAACCAGTTCCAATCTTTGTCGTGCGCATGCGGCCGTGCAGGATGGAGGCACGACGCACTCGTTGTTCGAGGATTTTCCACGCATGAGTTCTGAGGCGACGCGAACGTCGCGCGAGCTCAAAAAGAAAGCTGGTTTCGTTTCATGGACTGGACATGGATTGCGTCTATGATCTGCACTGTTGATCAGGCTGCAAATCGATCTGCTGGCCTCATATGCGAGTGTCCTTCGATGAGAACGGCACGAGGCATGTCGCTACGCAAGGGAGTCGGATTCTTAGATGCTGGTGGTGTGTATCAGAATTCAGCCGCCTAATTGAGCGGCGCGTGACCCACGCTCGGACAATTCGGGTGTGTAGCGTCAAGATGGTTTTGCCGGGTTTGTCGCCAGACCCGACCGCCACTGAGCCTGTTTAGACATCCACAGAAAGAGGCACCGTCATGAGTGAAACAATGGCTGTCGAAAATGTCATTCCGCGAGCAGACATCGTCAAGCACGCGGAGAGGCTTGGTGCCGAAATCAAGAACATTGCGCTGTCGGACGATTTGGCTGACGATGTCATCTTAGCATTCAAGCGGCTTCTGCTAGAGCATAAGGTCATCTTCTTCCGTGACCAGGGACATCTCGACGATGCACAACAGCAGCGTTTTGTGCTCAGGCTCGGCTCGCTGATATCGAATCCCACAATGGCGGACACAATGGGCGGTTTAACGATCCGGCAGGAGCTGTCTGATCCCGCCTGCAGTCATCTCAACCAGATGAACGATGAGCGGGTCCGCACCGCCATTTCGGTGCTGCGGCTCGCAGCGGTCCCGCCTCTTGGAGGCGACATGGCTTGGTCGAGCAGGGCGGCCGCTTATCTTGATCTTCCCCATCCCCTGCGGATGCTCGCAGATAACCTCTGGGCTGTGAGCTTCGTCGCATCTGATCTCACTGCGACAGAGCGGGCCACCGAAGCCAACAAGCGGCCTTGGTGGGGCGTATCCACTGGAACGATCTACGAAACGACACATCCGATTGTTCGTGTTCATCCCGAGACCGGTGAACGCATGCTATCGCTCGGTCGTTCTGTGAACAACTTCGTCGGCCTGCAGCGCTATCCTAGCCAAAAACTGTTTGAACGGCTGCAATCCTATCTTATTGCGCGCCGGAACACCCTGTGCTGGCACTGGAAATCAGGCGACGTCGTCATCTGGGACAATCGCGCGACGGAGCCGTATCCTGTTAGCAAATCCAGCAGCCCTCACTGGATGATCGACCAGCTTGCGACTGACGCCCGCGTACCGCACGTGAAGAGGCCAAGATCAAGGGCGGCAAAGGCTGCCTGACATTGTCGGCACCTCCCGGATCGCGTCAACGTCTGCAGACCCAAGACTAAGTTGCGGCCCTGCAATGTCGAGCGGAGCGGCCGGTCTTATGCGCGAGGACCGGCTAAGGGGCGCAGCTGCCACCTGCTAGGCTTCTTCCAGGCCCAATAGCATCAATCTTCAGGCATCGTCTCTGCTCGCCGGTCAAACCGATGACGCTGCATTTTGATGATCTGATCCATCCGTTGGCTCTCGCTCGGCGAGCAGCATCCCCTTCATCTTATCGGGATAGTCAGGCCGGCGTAGCTCACACCCAATTCAGAGCATACTCGCCACCGTTGGATGAACTTGATTCACAGCGCCTGCGTCGGCTGAAACTATCCCGCTCGAGATGGTGCCTGCGTCTTACGTGTCCCATAAACAAACCGTCAGTGGAGCCTTTCCAGCAGCCCCTCAATTTCGCCACTGCATGGGCGCCACACTTTCCCGATCTTCATCGAGCGCAAAGGTCCCATCCTCGAGGCGGACACCGGCTTGATTCTCCGCCCGAAGCTCTGGAGAACGGATCTGCTCTCATGCTCTTGCGCAGCAGGATAGCAAAGTCCCTCCATACCCTCGCGGACTCCCGGTTGGGGCGCTGCCATCACTCGAACTGCACCGTCGACCCCAAACAGGCTCTTCGATAATATCGGGTTCAAGCGGTCGTCGGTAGGTTTAGGCGAGCGGCGCAACCTCATTTCGAAGATGCTCGGCCTTAGAACAGGCCGCTCCGATGGAGCGCTAAGCGGAAGCCTGCCCGGGCCACATCGGCTCGAACGAGATCGGAAGCGCCGGCTGTAGATTCATGAAGCAGGTGGACCGGCTGGCTTCCACCCTTGTTAGCGCGGCGTCCCACCAAGGTTGCCGCGATCGCGCTCGCCAACAAATTCGCCAGGATGGCATGGGCAATGATGGCCAGGAACCAACCCTACAAGGAACCGGCCGCTCTCACGGCGCAAGCGAGATCACTACGGGATTCGGGTGTGATGTAACGGTTCGAAGGGCGAAAAGCACTAATGCAGCCCGGTCGATCCGGCGATCAGGACAACCCACATGGGCCATGACATTCTGGCTCGATTCCGCCCAAGCGTTAGCCGAAACATGGCTCTCTCAATAATTACGTCTTTTTCGGCCAAGCCGTGCCGGCTTGCGCCCTCTGGACATCGGCTTGGGCGGCATTGCACCTTTAGCCGGCTGTGTGAATAATTCGGACAAGTGAATACCCAAAGTCGCGGCGATGCGTTCCAGGAGATCAATCGTCGGGTTCTCTTTCTTCTGCTCAATGCGCCCCATGTATGAGCGGTCGATCCCGGCATCATAGGCCAATTGGTCTTGCGGAATGCCGCGCTCTACGCGGATCCGGCGCACATTCCAGGCCACAAGCGCACGAGCGTTCATGCGCAGAGGCAGCCATTCCGATGATTATCAAACCACTGGTTATAGCCAGACTATTACGATAAGCTCGCACCAGCAGTGGCTGTCCTCCCCAATTGCTTCGAGGGATCAGCCAACGGTGAGATGCAGGTGCAGCTAGCGCGTGCCCGTCATCTCATTGACCATCACAAGCGTTCTCGCGGGGCAACAGCTTGCGATGAGCAGCAAAGAAACTCCGCTCAGAGGTGCCGGCGGCGTTTTTCCGAGCGCCGCAACTAGATAGGACGAATGTTCACCTGCGGGTCGAAAGGCAAACGAATATTCTCCAGTTGGCCGGTTCTGGTGATTGCCTTTCACGAGTACGACCGGGCCGTCACCACGGAGCACCATGTCTTCCGCCAGGAACAGAACAGCAAGGGCGGCCAGTCACAGGGCACATCTGCAATCGCTTGCAGTATGGACTGGCAATGAACAAGCGAAAGCGCAGGACGGAGCCACCAGGTCAGTGTGAGCCGATATGCGATTGCCATCTCAGCGCGAAAAGGAATTCGGCGTGCGACTATTGGACGGGTACCAAAACGAACTCAGATTAGTTATCGTTGCTCTGATTTCGGTAGATTTTTCAGCTGGGTAGGAGTTTCAGGCAGTGCCAGCCGAGCCGAAGGTCGCAGAATTGGCGCCCAGCGTCGACGAGCTCACGTCATATGACAGGGAGCACGCCGTTGCCTACATGCGACTGCTTGATGCGGACGCTGACAAGGCAGATTGGCGCGAGATCGCGCGAATTGTGCTTGGGCTTGACCCCACCGTTGAGCCGGATCGAGCGCGACGCACATTCGAAAGTCATCTGACTCGGGCCAAGTGGCTAGCGGGCCACGGCTATCGCGACCTGCTACGTAGCGGTTGGCCAAAACAATGATCGGCGCGGACATCAGGCGCGCCAGAATGCGTCGTGATCGTAAAAATTGATCATTCCATCGATTAAGTGCGTTCAAGGCGTGCACACGGTAAGCAAGCAGCCGGAAAGCGCCACAATCATCGGCTGCATTCCCCGCGCCAAAAGATTGCGCGGGAAAGGTGCGATGCCAAATACTGACTGGAGATCTGAGGAAGCGTACAGCGGCCTGAAGAAGGCGGATGCTGCCGACCTGGCCTGGGAGTGGCTGCGCCGGGATCGCGACTACCAAGAGGATTATAAGCGGCTATCTCGCCGCGAACGTTCAAGCGCAGCGGCGGGCGAGTTCCGACGCAAGTGGGGACTCTCGTTTTCCTGCTGATCCGCAAAAGACCTTCGACAAGCAAGCAGTCTTCTGGGCACCCGAGGTGCTGCCGACCGTACTTTCTGTGCGGGCGGCCAACTGCCTTGCGCCCAAAACCTATCAGCTCGATTTCGACAATTTGCCGGGCAGCGAGCTTCGCCGTGCGGCGGATGGTTGGCATGCGATCGTGCCGCTCGGGGGCACGAAGCATCGCCTCTGGCTAAGAGAGCTTCCGGCAAGCGGATATGCCGTCGTCGTTGATCTGCCGCTCGATGCCGATTTCGAGCTTCGCCTGGGGGCCGCACGTCGATTTTGGCTCGCCCTTGAGCGTCGGGCGCTCGGAATGCCTCCTCTTGCTTTGCCTGCTTTGAAGCAGCATCGGCTAATTCTTGCGCTGCGCGCAGTGGATGGATGGCAGGAAGGAAATAGCTACCGCCAAATCGCGCAAGGCCTGTTTGGAAGCCGTCGTATTGCCGAGCGCGCCTGGAAAACAGACGATTTGCGCAGCCGAACCATCCGACTAGTTAAGCTGGGGCGGCGTCTCATCCGCCTTCGCTGGCGAGCATTACTCACCAAACGCAGGGGCAGGGATGACAAGTAAAGGGTTGCGGCGCGATAAACGGCCTCCCTCCATTTGCCTGCCAATTCTTCTGCCATGGCACGATGGCGGCCAGGATAGAATCTTTGCGCTACGATCTCTCATTGTTGGCGTGTTCAATTTCTGCACTAGAGCGGCGCCATCTCCGTTAGGCTTTGACGACTGCGCTGAATGTCTTCTTAAGTTGAGCGCCTAGACTTGAGCATTGATCTCCTGCTGTGCCGAATTGAGGACACCGCTAGACCTCAGGCGGCCTGCGCAGGTGCGACCTTTTTGCAGAGACGAGCCAGCCATCGGCAAAAAGAACGTGCGAGCTCGGGGTGCGCGCTGCGATCTACGGCATAGGCGCGATATTGCATGCCACTTGGAGCGCGGGTGCCAGGGACGATTTGCAAAGCGCCCCCTCGCACGAGGTCACTGACGATGATTTCCGGCGCGACAAGAAGGCATTTTCCTGTCATGACCGCCGGCAAAGCAAGATAGTTGTGATCATACCGCGCCCCCGCTCGTATGTCGCTGGAAGACAGGTTCATGGCCCTCAGCCATGTCGGCAGGATGTCGGGGCGGGATGTGATGTTCAGTATAGGGGTTGAGCGGACAATCGAGAGCTCTTTACCCCCGACGAGATTTGGCGGGCCGACGCACACCAGCTCCTCTTTGTAGATTTCCCAACTGTCGGCGGATTCGATGACGGAAAGATCCCGTGTAATCAAAATATCGAAATCATCCGCAGATGTCGGCGGCGCCAGCGAGCTGACGATGTCCACAATAACGCCACCCGCTTCAGAAGAGAAAGCCTGCAGATTTGGAATAAGAAGAGAGAACGCAAAGGTCGATAGTGACGTGCGAACCACAATACGATTCGTTCCTACGCCTGCACGGCGTCGCATTCTCTTCGCGGTGAAGCTTACAGTTTCGAGCGGTTCAGACACTGCGTTTGCGAATAGCCTCCCGAATTCGGTCAAATCGCTGCGCCGTCCACGCCGCTCGATGAGATCAGCACCCAGATAATCCCGCAGCACAGCCAAATACCGGCTGACAGAACTTTGCGTTGTTCCCAAAGTGGTCGCCGCGCGCGTGACGCTGCCTTCGCGGGCGACCGTCACAAATGCGCGGATGGCATTTAATGGAACTTCATCGTCTTGAGCCGCCATTGTCCCCTCCGGCACCAAAATGAACATCCATCACATTATTCGATGCCCATAGCCGGGTCGCTGCGTATCATGGGTCGGCAACGCATGAAATCCTCGTGGAAGCGTCATACCGGCGCCGGTACCGCGACACGATCTGCGTCCCAGCTGGTGTTTGTCTGGGGCTAAGTCCTTTTGCCGCGCGCCGGCTTCGGCTTGCGACCTTTAGGTAAGGTTGCAGGTGGCGGCGCGCCCTTGGATGGCCGAACAAACAGCTCGGAGACAGCTACGCCGAGGGTCTCGGCAAGGCGATCGAGAAGATCGATTGTCGGGTTCGCTTGTTGGCGCTCAAGTCCGCTCATGTAGGAGCGATCAATTCCCGCATCGTAAGCCAATTGCTCTTGCGGAATACCGCGCTGGACGCGGATCCGGCGCACATTGTAAGCCACAAGCGCACGAGCTCTCATGCGCGAAAGCAGCCATTTCGATGGTCATCAAACCACTGGCTATAACCTACCTAAAAACATCCCGAAATTAGAAGGTTTTAGGATCGAATTATCCCATGCGTGCCACCGTGTCGGCTTTCCTGGACGCTACTGGGAGGGCCCGCACAAGCGCTGGTATGTCGACGGTCTATCAATTCGCGGCGGCCTAGGTTTTGCGGGGGGATGACCGGCGCTCACCCGAACTGCTGCCTCGGGTTCGATTCCGCTGCCAACTCGTACGAACGGCCTCGAGGCGAGCAAAGATGCTGGCTGAGGCGATGGTCCTCCATTCAACGAAATGGAGTTGCAGCTCCGATTACATGCGCCAGCGCAAACTACCGCGATCGCAGCGACAGCCGTTCAGCCAAGGTTATAGTGGTCTTTATCCCTGGATCAGCGCAGACAGCGCGTTTCAGCGACCCTAATCTCGTTCATTCCATGAAGTCTGAGATTTCGTCTACCGGTACAACATCTTTGTTGACGTTACGGAGGCCGCCATCAGCCATGATACGGAGTTTTAGGTTCTCTCGTCCGCCTAAGGGCACGACGGCGAACTCTCTTAGCTGAAGGTCAAGGAACGCGCGGCGGTCGGTTATCAAGAATAACGACCCGTTCGAATCAAACGCGGCACGGCAAGTGTAACCCACTTTGGCAGAAGCCATCGGTCGCACAAGAGTGGCGGCCAAACGAAATCCCGCAGTGTTGACTTGGAACGGGCAGGAGATAGTGCGAGGGCAAGCGGTGAGACGTCGCGAATTGGATCGGCCACTATCAATCAAACAGATGGCCACGCGTATCATTGCTCATGATGTCTGAGCCCGAACGAATTAGGAGTCGGCGCGCGGTTGAGGCTAGCTGAGAGGTTTCGGCTTGGGCGTTGTCCGGGCCATTCGAACGCCGCGGGCCGGCATATCCCAAGGTCACTCAGCTGAGAGACTTCGATTTGCCGAGCGGTGCCAAGAGCGACGAGGGTGTCAGGAAAGAGTTGTTGCAGAACACGGAGAGCAGCGCAGACGCGACTGGCGCCATGAAAAAATCCGATGCTGCTCCTGCTAGCCGGCATGCTGGCGAGAACTAGCCGGTGGCTCGGCCATCGGGTAGTGAAACGGTGAAAGCGCTGTGCCTGGCAGATGCCGCAAGCCTCGGTGGTCAGCCAAAGCTGGCCACCTTTGCTCCCGTGAGGGGCAAGCCCCTCACGGCGCTACCAAGTCGTATTTTTGAGAAGTACCGCAGGGCACCTGGCTGGACTAGTGGGCAACTCTGCGAAGACGACGCTGTCCCTAGGGTGCCAGGGACGAAAAAGGTTAACGGCGACGTGACTCGGCGCTCAATCCCTGCAAAGCGCTGTCCCTGCCACGCGCCGCTAACTTTAGTGCCGGCCTTGCCCGATTCGGGATCCAGCCTGACACTGTGCCCCCCTGTAGGGTGCTGCCAAGTTGTAGACTGAGAACGACTGCCAATCACCTACCTGAATTGGTTGGATAGTCCGCTACTTTCTAGGCTGATCCGCTACCTCACGGAGAGATTGGAGGTGCCCAGCATACTAAGCCGCTCCGCTGCGTGAAAAAAGGCTTACACGCTGCCGCTCATGTCAGAGCCCGGGAAATGTTGGCGGGATAAGACGGGAGGTGTGGAAGCGATCGCTTGAAAGACCACGCGCGCCGCTAAATTTAACGTCGTCGATCTCCCTCGGCACAAGCGACGGGTGTCCGTGCTTGAAAAAGCATGACAGTGCGGCTCGTTTCTCCGACACCGGAAGCAGCGCGGGCGCGACTCGGCGCCGGTTGGTTGGGACTGGATCGGGGGCTGTCCCTGCCGCGCCTGCGCTGCAGATTGAGGTTAGCAGGAACGTGACTCGGCGCTGTCCCATTCTGGTAATGGCGCTGTCTCTACCACGCCTCGCTAACCCTAGCGCCTCTGTACTCTCGCTAGCTTTCCAAAAGCTGACGAAACCTGTGCGACAATTCACAAAAGAACAGCAGCTGTCGTGGCCGATTGTGGACCATGCTCACTGGCGGCCGCTGACCGCCCGAACAGCGCGCGCACCCAAAAATGAAACCGGTCGGTCCCAAGGCTGGCACAAAGGATCTTCTCTGCGGTATAGGCGTGGCAAGTACAGACTTCAACGACCCCGGTCATCGCGACCAGGAAATTGGTCTTAGAGCATGCGTGTGCGCACAGCATGATAATGCATTGTCTGCTCAGTTGAAGGATGGTCCCCAGAGAGTGGCAGGTGCGCGCCAAATTCGTATTCGCTTGGTCTCAATATTTGTGAAAGCCGCAACAGGCCGCGCAACGCGCTGTCGACCGTACCGGACCCGTGTTGTGGGCGGGCCGCTTTGCTGCCCTGGCTATATCGCGTGTCCAATCGGCTAGCTGGTCGGCCGGCGAGTCGTTTCAAAAGACGAATACACATTCGTTGACCGCATCCCCACAGCGGCAGGAAGTCGCCGTGAATCACCGTCTCCAATTAACGGCCAGTCGCGAGGAGCGGGTTCATCAGGCGCAAATAAAGCTCAGGATGGGCCACCGGCCATCGACAAGTCGAGGCGATATCATGGCTCCGGACCTGCGCTGCGCCGTGTTTTCGAGGTGCAGCCAACGCCATCGACTCCTATCGGTTCGAGGCGCCAGCATCGGGTCTGCGAACTAACGCGCGCCACCGCGTAACTATCGCATAAGAGTGCTGTCAATTGGCACTACCAGATCTGGGTGTTTGGGAAGCAGTACTTGCATCGTAAGGTTACGGACAGGTCGGACACATATGTGTTCCTATCAAGATTCGAGACGCGCAATTCCATGGCAAACATGAACCTCAGCTCCCAATCCTTTGCCGACGCAGGCGCGCGACAGCGGACCGTCACCGACCAAGTACTCACAAAATGTAGAGCACCGGTCCCGAGACGTTCAGGTCGCCAGATGAGAGGTGTCATGAACCCAATAGCGCGCGTCGCAGCCGCAATAAAGCGCGCTCGGGCACTCTCCGATGTCGACCGCTGCTGCGCAATCTGGTGGCTCTATCGCCTCCATTTCGGTATCAATCGCGACGTGATGTTGGGCCTTGACGCAGTCACGATCGACCAGGAGAGATCCCGCTGCGGCATTTAGGCCTCGTGACATCGGCCGCCTTTCATGCGAGCGCTGGCACTGCCCCACCAAACCTGCCCCCAGGTTGCGCGTTGGCTGGTGGACCAAAATCTCAGCCTAACGCCAAACGTCTCAAGTCTCCCCCAGCCCATTAAGGTCGCAGACACATCTAGTACCGGCGGACTGCCTGGGGGCGCACACAACAGCGCCCGGAAATACGTGAGCAGACCGAATAAGCCGAAACTAGTGCTCGCCGTTCGCAGCATCAGCAGGCTGAGATTTGTGGCGTGGATGATGCTGCTCATGCAGTCCAGCATCGTTGAAGTCGACGGGCGCGAATCAGCTGAGCGGAGAGCACCATAATCGGATTGTTTCATTTTTGTAAAGTCTGCCGATCGGGAGCAAGGACGGGACGCTCGCATTTTACTAGATATTCTTAAGCGGAAAGGAATGTCCGCACCCGAGACCGCAAAAGCAGTGGAGGGTGGTCGAGAGCTCAGCGAAGCAAGTCTGGCGAGCGCATTGCGATGGATTATCCTCACGCGCAAGTCCGTGGGCAGGATGCGTCTCTGTCGATCGAAGTCTCCGTGAGCCATTCGTCCTGCGGACGGCCAGCCGTTCAACCATGCGCCGCTCGGTAAATATGCCCTCGGCGCCTATCCACAGCGGTTTGTGCTCGCCCCCGGGGCGCTACGCGATGACACGACGTCTCAGTTTCCAGCTCGCGTTATCTATAGCCATAAATCGTTCTCCGTTGACTGGCGGCCAAATAAGCGGAGCTATTCGGATTTAGGTGACGAGGTGATCGGGCGCTTTGTTTGTCGGTGCCAGCACTTGGATGACCTCAAGGCCTTGCTTGGGACTGCTGCTGCAAGCTTCGATAACTCGTTGTAATGTTGAGGCGCCCCGCGTTCTTGTTGCGGCGATCACCGGCTTGAATACCATCGGTCCGGCGGTGGTTACGGTAAGAAGCCTTTCGTCCGTACAAGCTGTATCGCCGGGCTGGCCAACACGT
Organism: Bradyrhizobium sp. CCBAU 51765; assembly: GCF_015291725.1. Taxonomy (GTDB): domain Bacteria; phylum Pseudomonadota; class Alphaproteobacteria; order Rhizobiales; family Xanthobacteraceae; genus Bradyrhizobium; species Bradyrhizobium liaoningense. The sequence goes on along the minus strand of NZ_CP030038.1, from coordinate 7,073,412 downwards.
TCTCGATGGGTTGGTGGTGCCGGCTCAAGTGCCGGGAAATCGGATAATTACGCTCACCACAAGCCGCAACGAGCCTGTGGGCGCGTTGGTTGCGGGTGCCGTGCAGACGATGGCAGGTCCACTACGAGAGTAGGCAGGTGCCAAATTGGACGCGCGGTCCTAGCGTCCTCCTGTCCCTCTGCCGATCATCGAGCCAGAAGCGAACAGCGAGAAGGTCATACGGATAAAACCTTACGACGTGCGGAATCAGGGTGGCTGCGCATGCGCACCTCGATGACGAGCTCCGGCGTTCCGATTTGGGCGACGAAGAAGGCGACGAATGGTGGGGCGCGTGCCTACGGAAAAGCAATCCGGCAAGAAGCTGTCTGCGGAACGTCAACCGGTTGACGCGATCACGGCGATCAATCGGCTTGCAGATTCGGATCCGAAGAGAGTTGCGCTGAGGCACGGCGCAGACGAACTCACATATGAGGCCCTCCGATCAAGATCGGATGCCCTTGCAAGGACCTTACGAGGGCAGGGTGCTCGCGGCGCGGTTGTCGGCTATTGGGGAGGGCGGGACCTCGACTGGGCGACGGCGGTCATCGCAATTTTGAAAGCTGGATCAACGTACCTACCGCTCGATCCATCGCTGCCGATTTCCCGTACATCATTCATGATCGAGCAGAGCCGCTGCGCTTTGTTGATGGGCCGAGACCGGCCGGAATCGCTCAGCCTCTTGCAGGAGAGCAGCAAAGCAGCTCCTCCATTCGTAGCTATAGAGGCGGCCCTGCGCCAGGTCCAGACCTCGGCTGTCGTGCCATCGCCGCACGTGGATGGACTTGCCTATATTCTGTTTACGTCTGGTTCGACGGGCCAGCCTAAGGGCGCAATGATCGAGCGCGCCGGCCTAAACAATCATTTGGCGGCAAAGATCGATGCCCTAAGTCTCACTCGGACGGATTGCGTCGCGCAAACGGCATCGCACTGCTTTGATATCTCGCGTTGGCAGCTTCTCTCTGGGCTTTGCGTCGGGGCCTCTGTATCAATCATCGATGATGCGACACTGAGATCGCCGTCATCGCTCCTTCAAGCAATTCAACGATGCGGCGCCACGGTTATCCAATTCGTTCCGTCGATGTTGGCAGTGTTTGTTGAATATCTGCAATCGCGTGCCGCGGCAGGGCGAGCCATGGACGGCTTGCGGATTATTTCTACGGTCGGAGAACCTCTGACGCCCGGATTGGCGCGTGCGTGGCTTGCCTTGTATCCCCGCGTTTCCATTCTCAATCATTACGGGCCGACAGAGTGCGCCGACGGCGTGACGCATCATCTGGTTTCGGTGCCGCCTGCGCTGGCTGAGCCTTATGTGCCGATCGGCAGGCCAATTCAAAACGTTGAAGTTTATGTCGCGGACGGATCACGGCTCTGTAATGTAGGAGAAGTCGGCGAAATCTGTGTTAGCGGCGTCGGTGTCGCTGCCGGTTACGTCAATGACCATCTCCGTACCGAGGATGCGTTTGGGCCAAACCCGTTCTCAAGCGACCTGTCCTTGCGGCGCCTATATCGGACAGGTGATCTTGGGCGCCTCCGTTCCGACGGCCTCTTGGAATGTCTCGGTCGACGGGATCGTCAGGTCAAGATTCGCGGGCACAGAATCGAGCTTGGAGAAATTGAGGCTCGTTTGTCCGCTCATCCCTTGGTGCATGGCGCCGTCGCGGTCGCATCTGTCTGCGCAGGTGTAAAGCTTACGGCGCGAGATATAGCTGGGTCGGAGCCGCAAGCCGAATCGCGGCGGCTGGTTGCGTATGTGTCGGCTCCAGCTGAACTGGCGGAAAGCGACCTTCAGAATTGTCTTGCTGAGGCACTCCCCAGCTACATGCTTCCGGAAAGAATCATCCACGTCAGCGCTATTCCACTGACCAGGAACGGAAAGGTCGCCTTTGCAGCATTGCCTGACCCGGGGAGCGTTCGGCCGGCATTGTCAACGCCCTTCGAGGAGCCGCAATCAGACCTCGAAGTCCGGCTACGTCAAATTTGGTCCGGCATTTTGCGTATCGAGAACATAGGTGTGAATGACCAATTCATAAGCCTCGGCGGAGACTCGCTCCGCGCGATGCTTATATTGGGGCAGTTGCAGACCTTGCTCGGCGTGAGAGCGGATTTCAGACTGGTCCTGAATGGCACAATTCGATCTCTTGCCGCTTCGATCGAGGCTCGGACTGAGCGCAATCCATGCACGGCTTTGACGGGCCGAAAGCTAAACCGATCACCTCCGACGCACCTCCAGGAGCACCTTTGGTTTCTGGCACAGCTCGATCCATCTGCGCGGAACTACATCATTCAGGGCGGGCTGCGGATTAAGGGAAACATCGATTTGGCTCGGCTCAATCGCGCCTGGACCGAGGTCATTCATTCCCACCAGGCACTTTCGGCGCGCTTCATCGACGAAGACGGTCCGGTTCAATGCTTTGATGCTCCGCCATGCACCAATCTTGAATTGATCGATGTATCTCATCTCACCTCTTCCGAGACGGAGGAGCTCATCGCAGAGTTTCGGCGAACGGAGCTGAAAGACAATTTCGATCTCAGACAGGGCCACTTGTTTCGCGCGCGCATCGCCCGGCTTGCTCCTGACAATCATCTCATATTGATCACCGCTCACGAAATCATCCTCGATGCCTGGTCGATTTCTGTTCTGCTCAGAGATCTTCAGCAGAGATATCTAGATGCCGTGGCGCCTTGGCCAGAGAAGCGTGCTTCACTCTCGGCCTACGCGGCGTGGGAAAAACAACACGTTTCTCCAGAGGCGCTGGAGAACCAACGTCACTACTGGCGTCGTCAGATTGGTGATGATCCGCCGGTGCGTTCGCTTGGAAGGGCGCGCCCGCAAACAAATTCATACCGCGGCGGCTCGCATCCAGTGCTGCTTGGCGGCGATCTCTCCAGTCGGGTAAGAGAATTCGCGCGCCAAAATAGCTGTACCACGTCGACAACGCTGCTGGCGTGCTTCCAGCTGCTGCTACGGATGTATAGCGGTCAGGACGATATTGTCGTCGGCATGCCACACGCTGTACGGGATCAGCCTGGCAGCGCCGACATCATTGGCTTTTTCCTGAATATGCTGCCGATCCGAGCCGCGATCGATGTCGGTCAGTCCTTCGCTGCTCATGCCAGGCGCATCCAGAGCCTGGTCAGCGATGCCATCGCACATTCGGCCTATCCATTGGGATGGATGGTCAGGGACACCAGGTTATGTCGCGAACCGGGTCGATCACCGATCTTCCAAGTCATGTTCAACATGTACTCCGAAGCCGCCGAGCCACTTGGTCAAGACGAGGTGGCTCTGACATTCCGCGAGTACGACACAGGCTATGTCAAATTCGACTTAACACTGTACGCGCAAGATCACGGCGATGAGATTGCGCTCCAGCTGGCGTATGCGGAAGACATAATCTCAGGTGATTTGGCTGTCCGCATGGCCAACAATCTGCGCTGTCTGATTGCCGCCTGCCTTGATAAACCACTTGTGCCCATTGAGGAACTAAGCTGCCTTAGCGCCTCAGACCTCACTATACTGCATTCGCTGGATGGGTCGATCCATGAATCTGAATGTCCTCTTGTTGAAACGTTCGAGCAGATCAGCGTCCCTAATCACGGCAAAGTAGCATATTTTGGCGAGTTCGGGGAGGTCACGTTTGGCCAGCTGCGTGAGCGCGTAGCAGCTATCCGCTCGTTACTGCGGGATATGAAGGTGAGGGCCGGCGATCTGGTCGCCATGCTTGTTGACCGGTCGCCGGACGTTGCCGCTGTGATGCTTGCGGCGCGAGGCTTGGATGCTGTTGTTGTGCCGATAGCGCCGGATTATCCGCGTGATCGGATCCAACATATCCTGCGAGATAGTCAGGCAAAGCTCTTGGTTCACGCGAATACCAGGGAGCCCGGCTTTGAGATACCTTCGATTTGTCTGTTGCCCTTAGAAACGAGCGGCGTGTCGACGGATGATTTCGCGCCTAGCGACACACCGTCAGATCACCGAATTGCGAACCTCATATACACGTCCTCCTCCACAGGCCGGGCGAAGGGGGTTCTTATACCGGAAGCGGCCATTCTCAACCGGCTGAACTGGATGTGGCGGTGCTTTCCCTTCGATGGCACCGACGTCATGGTTGTCCAGAAGTCCGCCTGCCTTGTTGCGTCCGCTTGGGAGTATTTTGGTGGACTTCTGAGAGGTGTGCCCACGCTGATCCTCACCCAAGAGCAGGTGCTAGATCCGGATCTGTTGTTCTGCAGTTTGGCAAAACGTCGCGTGACACGGTTTTTTGCCTCTCCGCCACTTCTGTCCGGTCTCATCGGATCCCAGGAACGGCAACCGCAAAGGGCCGCCTTGAGACTGGTCACAAGCAGCGCCGAACCGATGCCGTCCTCGCTGCCCGCTCGCTGGCGTGAGGCTTTTCCGGGCGTGCCGTTGTGGAACTTCTATGGTGCGACGGAATGTGCGTCAAATGCAGCCGTGCACGAAACATCGGATGCTGATGACAACTCGGCGCTTGTCCCGGTGGGGAGGCCAATCGACAACGTGAAACTCTACGTACTCGATTCACGATTGAAGAGAGTGCCTGTTGGAGCCCCTGGCGAACTGTGCATCGCAGGCCGCTGTCTAAGCGCTGGGTATTGGCAGGATCAAGATCGGACTGACCGCTGTTTCTTGCCGAATCCGTATGATGGCGGACAATACAACGTGCTTTATCGAACTGGGGACATCGCACGCATCTCAACCAGCGGCCTTCTTGAGATTTGCGGCCGATCGGATAACCAGATCAAGGTGAGGGGCTTCCGCATCGAGCCGGAGGAGGTCGAAGAGGCCCTTGAGTCGCATCCGGCAATCGCAAAGGCCGCGGTCTTCGCAGAAGGCATCGATGACGATCGCCGCTTGACGGCGAGCGTGGTGCCCGCTCGCGAAAGTCTCAGCTCTGAAGAGATTCTCGCCCACCTGCGCCACAGATTGCCATCTTCTATGATTCCGGCAGCCTTCAGGTTGGTTGACAATGTTCCACTGACAACGAGCGGAAAGATAGACCGTGCTCGCCTATCCTCCGTTCCTTACCGTGAGATAGAAACCAGTCCATCAGCTGAGCCCCGCACCAGGAACGAGCGGATTCTGGCTCGGATCTGGGAGGATCTATTAGGCGCCAAGGGGGTGGGAATCGACAGCAGTTTCTTTGATATCGGCGGCGATTCTCTTCTGAGCGTACGTTGCGTCACGCTGGCGCGCAAAGCCGGACTGAATCTCACCGTCAACCAACTTTATCGAACACCGACCATCAGGGACTTGGCGGCCGGGGAAGCGGAGGCGGTACCCGTCGCTTCCGCGGATAGCTTGCTGCCTGTGCCCCCCATAATATCGTTTTGGAATTCTCTTCTTGGTTTTGACGAGCATTTTAACATCGGCGATCTGTTCTTCTTGCGCGGCGGCATCCTGAACATCAAGATTCTGGACGGCGCTCTCGCCCATGTCATCGAGAGGCACGAAGGGCTCAGGCTCCGCGTTGCCAGAACCCAAGCTGGACTACGGCTGGGGATTGGTCCTTCTCCGGCCGAGCGCATCGTGGAGGAGATTGATCTCGTCCGGATGACCGGCCCAGACCAGCGCAGGACAATCGAGAGCGTCTCGGCAAAACGTCAACACATGTTTCGGTTTGACGGCTACACGCCTCTTGTTCACGTCGCGGCCTTCCGTACTTCGGAAAGCGGCGATTACTATCTGCTGGTGCTGATGCATCATTTCGTAGCGGATGGGATGGGTTATCGGCTATTCCTGGAAGCAATGGAGCACGTATACAACGCTCTTGCTGCAGGCCATGATGTGAATGGTCCGCAGACCGTACAAAGGCTTTCTCCCTGGTTGAAGCGCCTCGAGCACTACGCGGACAGCGAAGCACCAGACGAACTCAAGTACTGGGAGGATATCGACTACGATCAGTTCAACCTGCGCCTCAGCGACGCGTCATCGCGCGGCACGAGTGTTGCCGAAGGAAGCGCGAGAGAGCGTCACGATGCAAGTCTCGGAGGTCATCGGGAGGATGCGAACGGCCGTTCGCTTTGGGTAGATCAGGCCAAGTACCATCTTGAGATCGACAGGGAAGCGACAGCGGGTCTCCTCAGTATTGGAGCCAGATCAGCGCATTGTCAGGACTTTGATGTGTTCCTTGCTGCCCTGTCCGGTGCGTGTGGAGCCCTGTTCGGCAACTATTCGCTCTGGATTGATAGCCTGGCCTCGACTCGAGGTCCGCGGTTTGACGATTTTGATCCATCTCAGGTCATTGGCCTTATCAGCGAGCTCGTTCCGCTTCCATTGAAGGTCACCGGAAGAGAGACGCGTTCCGACCGGGCTCGTCTAATATACCGGCAGCGCAATGCGCTGCCGCGTGGGGGAATAGGCTTTCGGGCCCTGAAATTCCTAAACCGAGATCCAGCCTTGCGGTGTCGGCTCGATCGCCTGCCACTTCCCAGAATTGGGGTGAATTATCGCGCCGGTTTGCAGCGCCATTTCCCACGTCGTTTTCTGGACACAGACCCTTGTCCGCTTTCGATCGGCGAACACATGCATCAAGCAGCAGCAATCCACCTCTTCTGGTTCGAGGTCGGATATCAATCGGGCCATCTACAGATTGACACCACGTATGATCCGAGCATGGTCGATTATGAGGCGACCCGTCATCTTTGCGCGGTTTTGCAACAGGAGCTGATGCAGACGATCAATGAATTCGTAGAGCTGAAGACGGCGTGAATCATGGATAAGCGCAATGCGGAGCTCCTCGTCAAAAGCAATCGCGATGCGATGCCGAAGAAAAACCGGCACATCTCGATTTATCGGACCAGAATCTCCCAAGCCTTCTCCTGCGGCTCGCCATTCCATCTGTTATCGGCTCGTCGATCAACGCATTACAGCAGCTCCTGAACGCGATGTTTGTTGGCTCACTCGGCGCGCAGGCTATTGCAGCTGTCAGCATGACGATGCCGCTCATTGTCGTGCTCGCGGCCGTGGGAGAGGGGTCGGTGTGGGTACTGCCTCCTTCATATCTCGTCATCTTGGGGCTGGTAATCTCTTCATACCGGCGGTACTTTTATTTCCTGTCGTATCAGGCTTCAGTGGGGTTTTGGCCAGCCAAGCCATCGCTGAGCTGGGCGCTGGAATGATCGCGCTGTTCGTCATCTTGCGCCAGTTCGCCGAGCTCAGGCGAGGTGGACGGGCACATTCAGCCAGCAATCGAGAGAGCTCCCTGACTTGATTAGGCATCTCCGGAAAAAGCATTCCTCGCGGGCAGCCAGCCGTCGTCGGTTCCGAGCTGGTTGTCGAAGTCGTTGCCCTCATAGGCGGGACCGAGGTTGGCTAGTTCTGCGGGATGCTTAAGCTAGAGTTCACGTCGAGTTCGCCGGATCGTCGAAACATTGTTCAGTATAAGAATTCAACTTGGACACTGCGCCTATCACTGTCCAGGCACGGCCTTGCCTACCTGCACAATCAGAGCGCCGAGCGCCCGTTCCCAAGAGGCCGGGCACGGTGGTCCCGCCCCTTTTGCGGAAATGAATGCGCTGCATCGTGGTCGGGTAGGATAGTCTTCTCCTGGCCGACATCCTCGGAAGACCTTGAACAGGTCCAAATGAGCAGGCTGCGGGCTGCCAATTCGAGAAGAAAGAGCAGGCCGCGTTTATCGCGGCGAAACCGGTCCGGGCCTGAAGGCGCCCCGGAGGCTCATGACTCCGACGTCTTCTCGTCCCAAGTCGGTACAATATTTCTCCCAGTCACTTGCGCCGGCGTCACACCAACAAGTTCTTCATACAGATGAGGATCAGTCGCGCCCTCGGTGTTGATCAGGAAGACTCGTGCATTCTGTCCAAGTCCGGTCATGGACCGCGATGTCTGGTTGGAGGCAACTTTCAGCAGTCCTGCCAGACCCGCGCCGCCACTTTCCCCAGCAACGACAGCGTGATCGCCATCCACGGGGTTTGCCAAGAGCTTCATGACGCCGATGGCATCCTCGTCGTCGACCGTCATGAAGGCATCGGCCGCGCGCGAAAGGATGCGCCATGCGACGAGTGACGGATCGTAGCATTCAAGCATCGCCATTACTGTTGGCACCCCATGCTCCACCTTGACGGGATGGCCAGCTCGAGCGCTTTCAAACAGGCACGCCGCGCGCGAAGGCTCGACAACGGTGAAGAATGGCCTGTTGTCACCAGCCAGAACCCAGAAATGTCCTGCAATTGCAGCAGCGACCCCACCCACGCCGGCTTGAACGAACACGTGGGTCGGAGGTTCGGATAACTGACGCAGCGCTTCGCTCACGAGAGCGGTGTATCCCTGCATCACTATGCCGGGGATACGCTCGTAGCCCGGCCAGGACGTGTCAGATACTATGATCCACCCGTTATCTGCGGCAACTCGAGACGCTTCGGCGACGGAGTCATCATAGTTGCCGCTGACGCGGATCGTCCGCGCGCCAAAGCGAGCGATAGCCGAGATCCGCTCGCCGCTGACGCCCGAGTGAACGAATATGACGCACTTCGCGCCAACCAGCTGGGCACCATGCGCGACTGATTTGCCGTGATTGCCATCGGTGGCGCACGATACCGTCATCCCTCGCGCTACGGCAATTACCTCGGGCAATTGGAGCTCGGCCGCGTCAAGGACCCGGCCGAGCCTCCGACCTGCTTCCTCGAGCACGAGGCGGATCACGGCATAGGAACCACCCAAACCTTTGAAGCTACCAAGCCCGAGCCGATGGCCTTCGTCCTTCAGGTGGATCGAGGCAACGCCGATCTCACGAGCAAGGCCCGGCAGCGAGACGAGCGGCGTTGCCTTGTAATCGTCTCTATGCGCAAGGAAGCGCTCTACTCCGCGCGCTCCTTCGACACTGAGCATCTTGGCATCCGAAGCTTCCAGTGGCGCGCAATAATCGGTGTGCCGGTTGAGAAGCAACATGGTTCGACTCTCTTGCATCTCTGCTGACGCTTCATCAGGAACCTCATTTACGACAATAACATCCATGCATTCTGCGGCCACTTATGCAAGAGTGGATCGCTCCGGCTTCTGCTGTCGGTGAGCCTGCGCGATGCTCCATGCGCGACGTCAAGCTGGGCTATTCCTGACAGTTACTACGTCCGATTCCGGTTATAGTCACCGAGCAAGGCCTCGTTCGCGGTATGGTCGGGTACATCGTCCTTCCACCGAACGGAGCCAAACGGACGCTCTAGCATGCGCCGGATACGCACGGGCTCCGGACCCATGTGAAAGGACGCAGCTTGACGATCTAGCGCCCGTTCTGAATGCGTCGAGCGATTGCGTTGACGCAGATAATCAAGCCACGTGGGGCAATGGTAGCGTTCTGTCCACAGTTCAGGATCAGCTATATCGCGAGCAATCGACCAGCCATACGCACCATTCCGCTTTCGGAACAACTGTACATCTTGCATGACGTTATGAAAGGCCCGCGCATTCTCTTGTGCCACGCGGTATTCGATTTCAATCACAACCGGTCCACTGCGATGCGTTAGCGCTAGCCGAACTTCAGGGTGCGCGAGCGCTCCAGCATCCTCGCTTCGCGGGTTTATGCGAGGCATACGGAGCCAAAGCCCCAATAGTGGAGAAATTAACATCAGCACTGCTGATATCAAAAGCGCTGTGTCGACACCTGCGGCATCGGTCAAATGACCCCAGCCCCAGCTACCGACAGCAATGCCTCCCGAGCTTGCGGCTTGGTAGGCTGCGAGCGAGCGTCCTGCGACCCAGCGCGGGGCCGACAGCTGCACACCAATGTTGAAGAGGGCCCAGGAGATCATCCACACGGCCCCAGCTAGGACAAGAGCCGCCGATGTTAGAACCAGCTCGTGGCTCAACGCCACTGCGAGAAGCGCCCCACTCATTGATAGTGCGCAGGCGCGAATTGCGGCTTCACCGCTCAGGCGCTTTCGTACTTCGGGTACATATAGTGCTCCAATTACCGCGCCAAGTCCGAATGCGCTGAGAGTTATCCCATAGATCCGGGCACCGCCTCCAAGGAGATCACGGGCGACCAGCGGCATTAGCGCGATGATGGCGCCTCCGATCACGCCGGTGATCATGGAGCGAATCAGCACGATTTTGATCGAGGGCGAGTTAGCGATGTAGCGGATCCCCGAAACGATCGCGCGGTTTAGCTTTTCGGGCGGAAGATATGACGGTTCGGAAATTCGCTTCCACAAGAACAGTGCAACAAGCAGTGGCAGATATAGCAATGCATTTAGGGCAAACGAAGCGACTGCGCCGGCTGCCGCAACCACCATGCCCCCGATCGCCGGTCCCACGCTGCGCGCGATGTTGTAGCTGATACTGTTCAGCGCGACCGCAGCTGGAAGTGCTTCCGCCGGCACTTGCTCGCTAACTGAGGATTGCCAGGCAGGATCCATCAGAGCCACACCGCTACCAATTACAAAACACAGGATCAGCAACAAGTCTGGCGTGACCATCCCTAGCCAGGTAAGTGCCGTCAACGCGGTCGCACCAGCTAGCGACATGCTGAGCGCGACAAGCATTACGATCCGCCGGTCATACATATCCGCAATTGCGCCTGCGGGCATCGAAATCAGCATAACCGGCAGCAAAAGCGCGGTCTGAACGAGCGCAACTTTATCCGCCGACGTTGTCATCTGTGTCATGGCCCACGCTGCGCCGACGCTCCGGATCAGGGCGCCCAGGTTGGTAAGCAGACTCGCGAGCCAGATGCGCCGAAAGGTGAGGTGACGAAAGGGCGCTGTGATACCTTCAGTGCTAATTGTTCGAGGCTTGAGAGGAGTCATCTAGCTTGCTGCCTTACCCCGGATGGTTCGACGAATGCGGATAAAGAGGGGGGCAAACGGGAAGTCCGGCGTCATTCGACTTGCGCTGCTTAGATGTAAGAGAAACCTCAAAACAGTCAGCTTCACGCCAAGGGTTCCGCCCCGCACGATCCTGATCCTGACGAGTCAACCTTGCTCTTGCCCTGCAAGTGCGCGCTTTCTCGACACGGCCCATTCCGTGGTCACTCCCTGGGAGATGTCGCCGGCAAAGGCAAGATGCCACTCAACTGAGCCAGAGTCCTTATCCTTTCGGCGCCTTGTATTGATTCAAAAAGTTGATTTCCTCGTGGCAGGCGCCGCCGGAGCAAGCCGCGGCGCCTGGCGCGCAACTGAAGCGCAGCCGATCTTCTTAGATATGCCCTAAAGTCAGCGGCGATGTGAACGCATATAGGTGAGGCCATACTCTGAAGCGGTGTGAATATTTAATCGCGCGTAGTGGCTTAGAGCACAAAATCGAAGGAAACTTGCAGCGTTTTACTCGCACTGCGCGACGAAAAAGGGCGCTAGCGAGGCGTGCTGGCCAAGCCGATATCTCTCGTTGGTGAGCGTTTGCAAGTTCATCGGACCGAGTCATCCAGCCCGCTCGCGCCACGAAGCGCCCACGATGAGCGGTTGGTGTTGGTAACCTGGAGGTGACGCCACTCAGTCGAAAGTTGCGCGTGCCAATGCGCGAAGAGCTGCGCTCGTTTCATAACCGGTACCGCAATTACCTCGTCCGGCTTGGTGATGAAGCAGGTAGGCAGGGTCTGGTTGGTGAGACACTCAATCCTCGGACGGAGCCTCAATCGGAATAGCAAATCCGGCTTTTACCCGGTCCATGACCACCATTGTCTTGAAGCCCTTGATATCGGGGTTCTCACGGAAAAATCGCCGCGTGAACTGCTCATAGTCGTCCATGGTGCGTGCGGTGATGTATAGGACAAAGTCAGCATCGCCCGTGACGTAAAACCCATTGACGACTTCAGAAGATGATTTGATCGCCTTTTTGAACCTATCGATTATGTCCGAGCGCTCCCGCTCCAATGTCACCAGCACGAGCATCTGAATAGGTCTTCCGACAGCCTTGGCAGAAACGATCGAAACGTCCGCCTCGATAATGCCATCCGAGCGAAGCCTCTTTAGCCTGCGTTGACAGGCGGTAGCGGAAAGCCCAGCCAGTTCGCCAATCGTCTCGGATGTGAGACGGTTATTCTTTTGCACGATCTCCAGGATGTGAGCGTCGATTCGGTCGTACCTCATAACAGGCTCCAGGCTAAAGAGGAAATTCTGCAAAAGACCGCTCGCTTCCGCAGAAAAACATCTCAGATCAGACAAATGTCGTCGAAAACACTCTTTATGACATCAGTATCGTCGATCTAACGGCAATTACAAGAAATATGCTGCATGGCGTGCAAAATGCCATTCGAAACGCCCTTCGTCCTGTAATGCAGACTTCTCTAAGATGAGCGTCAGCTGGGCGCACAGCAGTTGGCGTCGCTCGGCAGCAGTACGGGAGGCGACGAGACTTGAGCTTGGCGATGCATCGGTGTTTCGGGACGAGGTGTCGTTGGATCGGGTCGGTTTTACGCTCGGGTGAGCGGGGCGGAAACGCCTTGGTGCGCTTAATCCGCTCCGCGCAAAGCTGCGTCCTGCCGTTAAATGCCACGGCACTTCACGGTGTGTACTGCGTGCGCCTTGCTAAGAAACGAGGTCGTTCATGCGGCCCCATCTGGTCGGCGTCAATTCGGGAACGGTCGCAACAACTGCGTCATTGGAAGGCTTTCGGAAGCAACGTGCCAAGTGGTCCACAGGGGCTTACTTTAACAATGAATTGCGGGAAGCACGTCGCCCGGCACTGAAGGTCGCATCATCCTTCGAGAGCGACTGCAAAATCCGCTTCGGCGCTGTAAATCAACATGCTCCCGCCCGATATCGGCGGGAGCATGGACCAGGACCCACTCAACAGGATCAGGGCACGGATGCGCTCAACCGAGTGTTGCTGCGGTCTGTCATAATGACATCAGCGACCATTTCAGCTGTGACAGCGGATAATGTCCAGCCGAGATGGCCATGGCCGGTGTTGTAGAAGACATTCGGAAGTTTGCCTCGGCCAACCCGCGGCATCATGCTAGGTGTCATAGGACGTAAGCCCGCCCATGGCACCACCTGCGCGGTGGACACATCCGGAAACGATCGCTCCACCCACCGTATCAGGGGCTTAATTCGGTCCCAGCGGATGTCGCGGTTTTCGCCATTAAACTCGGCGGTCCCGGCAACCCGGAAGCGATCTTCTCCTAACCGGCTGGTCACGATCTTGGTGGCCTCGTCCAGAAGGCTGACACGAGGCGCAGCCTTTTGGCTCGTCTCGTCTCCCAGCTCTACCGTGATGGAGTACCCCTTGACGGGATAAATGTTTGTGTTGTCTCCCAGCATTGAAGCAATGCGGCGGCTGCCAACCCCCGCGCAAACCACTGCGCGTTCGGCATTGAGTTCTTCCTTCAGCGAACCTCGTTTCCAGTGTACGACCACACCGTCTCGGTCGGACCGAATGCCGCAGATCTCTGCATCAAAGACGAAGCGTACCCCCCCCTCGCTCGCAAGCCGCAGCGAGGCCGCGCGTGAACTTGTGAATGTCGCCGGTTGAATCAGACGGGGTAAAGAATCCGCCACAATACTGATCGCGCAGAGCTGGCTCTATTGTAAGCATTTCAGAGGGCGTCACGGGACGGCGATCCAATCCGCCCTTGAGCAGCAACTGATTCACGCGTGAGGCTGCATCGAAGTCGGGCTTGCTCGAATAAACGTGCAAAACTCCTCGCCGCTCCAAGTCGAAATCGATGCTCTCCCGATCGGCTAGCTCAAAAAGATGCTTGCGAGCGGCTATGGCGAGCTTCGTCGTTTCGATCGTGTTGTGGCGGTAGTTTCGAATCTGGTTTACGAACTCTGCCAGCCAAGTATATTTATGAAAACTGGGGCTTGGGTTCAGCAACAATGGTGCATCTTTGCGCAGCATCCACCTCAAGCCTTTTACGATCGTTGCGACGTTGTTCCAGACCTCGGCATTGCTTGCCGATAATTGGCCGCCGTTCGCAAACGATGTGTCCATCGCCGGATAGCGCTGGCGATCAAAGACTGTAACCGAATAACCGCGACAGGCCATGGCATAGGCCGTTGTAACTCCGGTGATACCCCGATCCAATAATGACGATCGTGCTCATCATGTGCTCCAAGACAGGGTTGAACGAACGGTGAAATGGCTTTTGCCATGTCTCCGTCCCCAAATCTGTCCGTGCACCTGAGAGCTTTCTCCGCAATCCTCGTGGCTCACGGTCCCCTTCGGTGGGTGCTGACCGGCACCTCCCTCCAGATCGTCCTCGGTGTGCAGTCCTGGGCCTGAGAGTTTCCTTGGGGGTTGCTCCGTCGGCGGTGATACGCCTTTGCAGGCTTATCGCGCTCTCCCACACACCATCATCAGACACGATAACACTCTCAGACGCACTCACTACCTGTCAAGCCGCGATGACTCGCCCGACCTCAAAACTGCGCCCAACCGACGACGAGATGTTTTGCGCTGGCCCGCATCCAGATTAGCAGGTGGATCGTTCGCCGAATAATATTCCGTTCTCGCTTCTGATCATTGCATTTTCTGAGCGTCCCAGTGGCTTCGAGCGAGCTACCGCTGCCTAGCGCAGGATTGCGGCGGGAACGTCGAAGAATGCGCAATTTTGGCGTGGTGACCCTCTAGAGTATGTCGTTTTTGACTGGAATCGGGATTCCCACCGGGAGCGATTTCTGATTCAACATCCATGCTGGAGGGCGGAGGCCAGCATGGATGACGCGACCCTATTCGGAAGACATCCGGGAACGGGCTTTGGCGCGAGCTGATGCGGGGGAAACAGTTCGTTCGATTGCCGAGGCGCTCCAGATCAGCCCCTCCTGCGTGACGAAGTGGAAGAATCTGAGACGGGATACCGAAGGCCTGTCACCTGGCCAAATCGGCGGCCACAAGAAACGGGTTCTGTCGGATGCCAACGCCGACTGGCTGCGCAAACGCATTCGCTCGGGGCCATGCACCTTGCGCAAGCTGACGCAGGAACTGGCCGCACGCGGGATCAAGACAGACGTATGGGCGGTGTGGACTTTTGTTCACGCCGCGGGGCTCAGCTTCAAAAAAACGATTCTACCAGCCGAGCAGGATCGTCCCGACGTCGCCCGTAAGCGCGCCCGCTGGAAAGCACATCAAGGCAGGATCGACGTCGCGCGGTTGGTGTTTATCGACGAGACGTGGAACAAAACTAATATGGCACCGCTGCGCGGCTGGGGGCCTTGTGGGCAGCGCCTCCAAGCCTCTGCACCTTTCGGCCATTGGAAGACCATGACCTTCATCGCGGCGCTGCTTACGATCGGATCAGGGCGCCTTGGGTGATTGATGGTCCCATCAATGGTGAGCTCTTCACCCTGTACGTCGAGAAGGTGTTGGCACCCACCCTCGCACCGGGCGAGATCGTCGTTCTCGACAATCTTGGCAGCCACAAGGCAAGACGGCTCGCCAAGCCATCCGAGCCAGAGGCGCCCACCGCATCTTCCTACCGCCCTATAGCCTGGACCTCAATCCGATCGAGCAGGTCTTCGCCAAACTCAAACATCTCATGCGAGCTGCCGAGCCCCGTGACGTGGAGGCAACCTGGAGAAAGGTCGGTGAACTCCTCGATCTCTTTTCCGAGGAGGAGTGCACCAACTACTTCAAAAAACTCAGGTTATGTTTCCGTATAAAAACATCATGCTCTAAGCTAATAGCTACGCGGTTGGTGTAGGGCCCTAGTGCCTTTCATGATCTCTTCCGAAGTCAAGCTAAAATGGAGGCTTGCAAGGCGGTTGACTTGCCTCGACGCGATTATGGCGGCAGCATCCGCTCTTGTTCGTCGCGCAACCAGGTTAAGTTCGGTGCTAATTCGGCGATCCGCTGCTGCGATTTTTAGCTCGCGCGATTTCAGCTCGCGAGTGGCCCCGTTGTAGCGCTGTTCGAGTTGATCGCCTACATGTGACCGGTCTCGCCTCGCAGGCTCGGATTTCGCTTAAAGGACGTGGCGTTTACCGACAGGCTCGAAAAGAAGCGGCGTCAAGACGAAGATAGGAGCACGATGCTCTCCATCTGCTTTGAACTCGGCCGAGGAGCGCGATGCCCGCTCTGCGTCGATCGACAAAAAGATCCGATCGCGGGGCACATTCTGGATGCTCTAACCGCCGAATGCGCTCTGGTTCAGCGAGTTTCGTGGTGGATGTGCATCCGTGCTCGAAGTCGCTAGTTTGCGTGACGCCAGAATTTCGATCGCGCCCACGAACGAAGTCGTGCTATGCGCGCTACGCGCCAATTTTGAATCAACCTCCGGTTTCGTCTCAATATGTGGGCGCCGGCCGTCCGTTCGGCGGCCGTGCGTCGCCGGCAGCGCTCCATTGCGCCTCTCAGGACCGTCGGCGCGAACATCCCCTCCGGTGCTCCTCGGCATTCTGCATGCCGAGGCCTGTGACGCATACAATGAGCTCTCCGAGGCGTCTCGCTTTCGGGGGGGCGTCACATCAGCGCTGTGTTGAGCCTCGCCAGAACGCAATCTCTTATGGAGGTCGAGGGAAATGCCAGCGCGGGAAGCAGACAACGGCCACCTCTTCTATTTGCCGCCGGCGTGCGGCTTCGAATCCGCAGGGACTAAGGCGCGCCGCTGCTGACGGCGCTGGAAACCTGGCTGTGCGAGCAGCGGGGCCAGCTATCGCGCTCGGCGTCGGTCGCCGTCGCCATGTGTTGAGGTTGTTGCATACCCTCAGTAAGCGCCGTCTCGTTGCAACGCACGCCGGCCATGAGCGTCATGGGTGCTCTAGGACGATTGCGGCTGGCGCAAGCAAAGAATCTCGCTCTCCAGGGGAGGGAAGAGAGGCGTTGAGAGTTTTGTTTTGATCGTTGTCTGCTTTGTTACAACGGCGCATGTTCATAAGATTGAAGCTGCATGAGGGCTTCTTCAGCACGTAATCCAAAAACATGCTGTTACAGTCGATTAGACGCTTGGCATATTGGTTGCTTGTTAGAGAAGGGGAAAGGTCGTGAGCAACGCCCCAGTCTCGTCTGACTCTGTTCGCGGGCCCTCAGACCATGGTGGATGGTTAGCTCCATGTCGCGACAATCCTTGATATGCCGGCATCAAAATGCTCGTGCACTCTTGCAGGAGAACACTATGAGATTGCTCATATTAACAGCCAACGTTGATTGCTTGGGCGAAAACGATGTACCAATCGGGAATGCGTTCCGCCGCCATGGCTGGGAAGTCGTTTTTGGCGAGGTCACAGGAATCGGTTGGGACAACTACCGATATTTCATACGTGGAGTTCTGTCTCATGTAGATGGGGAGCCGCATCATCTCGGGTCTGCGGCGCAGGGGGTCCGGGGCACATATTTCTTTGATGAATGCCAGCTTGTCTGGAACAACAGTTTGGGTGGACCGCCGAGCATAGCTAGGGATGTCTGGCAAATCCTGTGGGTAGTTTCCCAGCATACCAGCTTTGTTAACAGCGTTGAAGGCACCCTGTTTCTGGAAACAAAACATGCACTGGGCCACTTTGTTCCGAAGGAGAACAGGTGTGTTGCATATGCATCGAACGACTTTTCTCTGCTTTTGGAGCGTTATCGGCAAAACCCCGATATGTGTTGGGTGGCGAAACCGCCAAACGGTTATTGCGGACAAAACGTCTTCTTGCTTCCTCCCGACGGGCCAAATGTTCGAACGATTCTCCAATGCCTCACCGGAAATGCTAACGCGCAGAGCCTGTTCGGCGGCCTCGCAGAACGCGACTCTCTCGTCACACAAACCCCGACTGTTTACGGGCTGGGAGGCTTTAAAGCTGAGTACGCAATTCTTCAGCATTTCATCCCGGAGGTGAAGCAAGGCGAAAAGCGTGTCGTTGTTGCCTGCGGACAGGCGATTGCGTGGCACGGACGGGCAGCGGCTTCAGACGATCACAGATCCAATATCGCGCAAGGAGCAAAGCCGACCGCGGTAGACTTGGACTCCGCTGAAATAGCGCTTGCCGAGTTGATCGGTCGGAGGTTGATGGAGCATAGGGTCAACTTTGTCGGTATTGACATGGCTTACCCTTACATAGTGGAAATTAATCTGACAAACCCGGGTGGGCTATACGATGCAAAGCTTGCGACGGGCATAGATCGCTCAGACCAAGTCGCACAGTTAATCATTTCTCGCTTTCAAAATCCTTGACTCGCGATTGCCGGGTCAACTTTATCGCTCAACACATGCAACCCCTCATGGAGGGTTGCATGTGAACGCAATGGTTCGCGCTTTCCAGCTTTGACTCTATATGAATGGATGCGCCCGAAATTGCTTGGTGGTGTCGGGCCGCGTGTCGCTGCGGAGCGTACGCCGGTTCCTTAGTTACTGCGGGCAAACGTCAACTCTGAAGATGTGACCTTGTCCCCAAGTTTTATCCAGTCCTGAGTTCGCCCCGGCTGTTGGATTTGCCCGGTTGGGCGGTGGTAGCGACGGGAGCTGGCGCGGAGTCCTCGGCATAGCGCAGCGCCAGATCCCGGCGCGGATGGCAGGTCAAGGCCAACTTGGACGGCGTCTCCCATCCGAGCCGCGAATGTGGTCGTGCATCGTTGTAATCGGCCCGCCAGCATCCAAACGTGACGCGGGCCTGGGCCAGCGACGTGAACAGCGTCTCGTTCAACAGTTCATCCCGCAGCCGGCCGTTGATGGGGAAGACGGCCCCGCTTCCTCGGCGCCGGCGATATACTGGCGATGGACGAACCCGGTAACAGGAGCAATTCACCAATGGAAGCCGCGACAATTGGGTTGGACATTTCGAAGCACGTATTTCACATCCATGCAGTTGATGGCCAAGGCCAAGTGGCCGGTCGCCAACGCCTCCGGCGAGGCGAGATCGTGTCGTTCTTCTCCTCGCTCGCGCCTTGTCTAGTCGGCATTGAGGCCTGCGCGACTGCTCACCACTGGGCGCGGGAGTTTCGGCAGTTTGGACATGATGTGAGATTGATCCCGCCGGCCTATGTTAAACCCTACGTACGAAGAGGAGCCAAGAATGACGCCGCTGACGCGGCCGCGATCTGCGAAGCGGTTCACCCGTTCCAATATGCGGTTCGTTCCCATCAGAGCGGCGAGAACCAGGGCTTCTTGATGCTTCATCGTGCAAGAGGCTTATTGGTCCGCCAACGAACCATGACAGCCTGCGCCATTCGGGCTCACTTTGCTGAGTTCGGAATCATCGTCGGGCAAGGCCGGCAACGGGTGGATGGTCTGGTGGACGTGTTGGATGACGAGGAACTGACGCTACCGGCCCACGCCCGGATCGCACTAGCCGTCCTTGTGAACCAACTGAAGGAATTGGACCGGCAGGTCGAGGCTATCGAGCGCGAGCTGGCTCAGATCCAGCGCGTAAATCCGATGGCGAAGTTGCTGTCCTCGATCCCCGGGATCGGTCCCATAACGGCCACAGCTCTCGCCGCGACCGTACCGGACGCGACAATTTTCCGCTCCGGGCGGGAGTTCGCGGCCTGGCTTGGCCTGACGCCTAGACCCTATGTTCGCCCTCTGAGGTGACGGGCGGCCCGCCCCGCGGCAAGCTCCTATCGAGGGTTGCGCCGGATGGTCCGGCGCCGAGCCTCAAGCATGGGGAGCGGGCCTGATGAACGATAGCATTTTCGTGGGGTTGGATGTGCACAAGGCGACGATTTCGGTTGCGGTGGCCGAAGGGATGCGCGGCGGGGAAGTTCGTAACTTCGGGATCATCCCCAATCGCGCCGATCAGATCGACAAGCTGGCGAAGAAGCTTGGCAAGGGTGACCGGCAGGTAAGTTTTTGCTACGAAGCCGGCCCCTGCGGATATGGCCTGCATCGACAACTGACGGGACTGGGGCACAACTGCATCGTGGTGGCCCCCTCGCTGATCCCGCTGAAGGCCGGGGATCGGGTAAAAACCGATCGGCGCGATGCGGCGATGCTGGCCAAGCTGCACCGGAGCGGCGAGCTGACAGCGGTGTGGGTTCCGGATGCGGCGCATGAGGCCATGCGCGATTTGGTGAGAGCCCGCGCCACAGCGATGCGTGTGCTCGGCAAGGCGCGGCAACATCTCCAAGGCTTTCTGCTGCGGCATGGGCGCATCTATGCCGGGAAGAAGGGGTGGACCCTGGCTTATCGTCGCTGGCTCACCACGGTGCGCTTCGATCACCCAGCAAGCCAAATCGTTCTGCAGGACTACATTCATGCCATGACCGATGCTGAGGCCCGTGTGGACTGCTTGACCAAGCGGATCGAAGAGCTGGCGCCACAATGGTCGATGACGCCATTCGTTGAGGCCGTGCAGGCCATGCGCGGCGTCGCCTTCATCGTTGCCGTGACCGTGGTTGCCGAGGTCGGCGACTTCTCTCGCTTCGACAATCCCGCCAGTTGATGGCCTTTCTCGGCCTCGTGCCGTCGGAGCATTCGAGTGGCGCCACCATCCGACGCGGCGGTATCACCAAGGCCGGCAACGCTCTGGCCAGGCGGGCTCTGATCGAGGGGGCATGGACCTATCGCATGCAAGCCCGCGTCAGTCGCAAGCTCCATGACCGTAACGAGCGCCTGCCACAAGCTATCCGCGATATCGCCTGGAAGGCCCAGGTCAGGCTGTGCGCCCGCTATCGCCGCTTGTCGGCGGCCGGCAAACCCAAGGTGATCGTCACCACCGCCATTGCACGCGAGATGGTCGGCTTCCTGTGGGCGATCACTCGTCAAGTACAACTGGGGCCGGCCGCCTGAAGAGCGCTGCTCGACCATATCGGTGCCCAGGGCAGGAGGCGGGCGCGGTGGGGAATCCTCGTGGCCTGTTATGAGCCGGCATTGTCGACGCTCGCCCCCTAGACCGAGGCAGCCCCAAGACGAAACAACGGTCATGCGGTACCCAACCCGCGAATGAGAGCTTGATCAACCGTCGTCTTTGGCCCTGCCTCCTACCGTGGGCACCTTCGAAGTCCAGCGTCCGGGCGCTCAGCCGGAAGCGGCTCCGCTTGATCGAATCGCTTGACAGCAAACATGAGAACAGGCTGTTGAAGAAGTCACTGGCGGGACGGAATTGGACGTGATTCTCTCGATGATTGAATCGGGAGGGCGGGATGCGAGGATCGGACGAGCGGTCTGGATCGCTGTTCAGTTACGTGGATCTTGAAGCGCGGGTTCGTCCGGACCATCCCTTAAGGACGATCCGGGAGATTGTGAACGCTGCGCTGGCGATCTATCGAAGGCGTTTGCGGGGCTTTACACGGACTTTGGCCGGCCCTCGATTGCACCGGAGAGGCTGCTTCGGGCGATGCTGCTGCAGGCCTTCTACGGCAACGACAACTGATGGAGCGGCTGGAATTTGACCTGCTATTCCGCTGGTTTGTCGGTCTGGGCGTGGACGATCCGGTGTGGGACCACTCGACCTTCTCTAAGAACCGCGACCGGCTGTTAGAAGGTGAGATCGCCGTTAAGTTCCTTTCGGCGGTGCTGGCTCAGCCGAAGGTGAAGCGGCTGTTGTCGAGCGATCACTTCTCGGTCGACGGCACGCTGATTGAGGCGTGGGCTTCGATCAAGAGCTTCCGCAGAAAGGACGGAGACGACAACGACAGCGAGGGGCCGGGACGCAACGCTGAGCGTAGCTTCCACAAGGAGAAGCGTTCAAACGAGACGCACCAAAGTACGACCGACCCGGAGGCCCGGCTGTACAAGAAGGGGGATGGGCGGCCGGCCAAGCTCTGCTACATGGGGCATGCTCTGATGGAGAACCGCCATGGTCTGGCGGTCGGCGTGCCGTCAGCCAGGCTACCGGCACGGCCGAACGAGAGACGGCGCTGGCGTTGATCGATAGTCGTGATCGCACAGGCCGGCGGATCACGCTCGGCGCAGACAAGGCCTATGACGTCACGCAGTTCGTGCACGACTTGAGAGAACGATCGGTGACGCCGCACATCGCAGTCGACGGACACCTCAGCAAGACCGGTACCCCCCGCAGGACAGCGATCGACGCCCGCACCACCCGCCACGCCGGCTACGAGATCAGCCAACGCTGCCGTAAACGGATTGAGGAGGTGTTCGGGTGGATCAAGAGTTCCGCCGGTCTCGCCAAGGTGAAGCTACGGGGGCGCGAGCGCGTGGACGCCGCCTTTACGTTGGCGCTCGCGGCCTACAATCTGATCCGTCTGCCCAAGCTGCTGGTGGTGCAGCCATGAGCGTGCGGGGCAAATGGCGTGTCGTGGAAACGCCCGATCACGACATGGCTGGGGCGGGCTCTGAGCCCGCAAGAGGCCGTGGTTGGGCAGAAGAGCTCGCCGATGGCTCGCTTGAAGGTGAGATATGCCTCGAAGGCGGCGACGACATTCCCTTCATCGCCCGCCGATCGGCTACTTCTTCGACAGCCTGCTAAACAGAATTCCACCGGCGGGAAGGACAGGCTCGGCCGCATAACAAAGCAGGGCGATTCCTATCTCAGGCACTTGCTTGTCATCGGGGCACGCAACGTCGTTCGGTATCCAAAGGCCCGGTCCCGGGTCGGAGCTGGCTGGATCGAAGCCCTTCTTGAACGGCGTCGGCCCATGGTTGTTGCCGTCGCTGTCGCCAACAAGTTGGCTCGGATCATCTGGGCAATGATGACGACCGGTGAGTTCTATCCGCCTAAGCTCGCGGCCTGAGCTGCCGCGCTTTTTTGGCCACCCTAAGGTGTGAGGGCAGATGACAGCGTGATGGAAACCGGCGGAGCTGGGGATCGAGAAAGCCCGAAGAGTTTTAAGCGCAACAAGCGCGACCCGTTGATGAGGCCTCGATCCGCGATCTCCATCAGGGCCAGCGGCCATGGCATCGGCCGCACTAACAGGCCGTATACATGAACGCACCCGACCGGTAACCAAAGTGCTGCTGAAATCCCTTGCATCCGCGGGGCCGTCTATACATGAAGCTCTCGATGAAGGCATTCTGCATGGGCTTGCCCGGCGCGATGTAGTGCCATGCGACACGGCTCTGATCGGCCCAGGTCAGGATGGCGTTGCTGGTGAGCTCGCTGCCGTTGTCGCTGACCACCATCTTCGGCCTGCCGCGTTCCATCATCAGCCGGTCCAGCTCCCGCGCCACGCGGGTGCCGGAGAGCGAGGTGTCGGCTACCAGCGCCAGGCACTCGCGGGTGCAATCATCGACGACGGTGAGGATACGGAAGCGGCGGCCAACGGTGAGCTGATCCGACACGAAGTCAAGCGACCAGCGGTCGTTCGGCGCCATCGCCACCGTCATCGGCGCCCGGGTCCCGATCGCCCGGTTGCGGCCGCCACGGCGGCGCACCGCAAGCCTCTCTTCCCGGTAGAGCCGGAACAGCTTCTTGTGGTTGATCACAGCCCTCCCGCTTGAGCAGAACGTGCAGCGCCGATAGCCGAAGCGACGGCGCTCCTGGGCGATCGCCCTCATGCGCTGGCGAAGGCCGGCTTCGTCCGCCCGGGTCGTTCGGTATCTCATGGTCATGCGGCAACAGCCGATGGCTTTACACGCCCGCCGTTCACTCATCCCGTGGGCCTCCACGAGATGCGCGACAGCTTTCCGCTTTCCCGCAGGCGTCACCATTTCTTTCACAGGAGGTCCTTCAACGCCGCATTGTCCAGCATGGCGTCGGCCAAAAGCCGCTTTAGCCGCGTGTTCTCGTCCTCCAGCGTTCTCAGCCGCTTGGCCTCCGAGACCTCCATCCCACCAAATTTGGCTTTCCATTTGTAGATACTGGCATCGCTGACGCCGTGCTTCCGGCACAGATCGGCGACCGACACGCCAGCCTCGTGCTCCTTCAAAATCCCGATGATCTGCTTCTGTATTCGGTCTGCTTCTGTCAATCCCTTAAGAGCGCGTGCCGCGGGTACCTTGCTTCTGTTCGTGGTCGGCAAAGCCGCCACACGATGGGATTCGGTTGAATGGTCGGTTCAAGCTCTTCGGCGTAGTCACCCGACCTGGAGGGCGGACGCCACGACAGATCATACGAACTCGACCATCCCCACGCCCCGCGATGGGCGTCTCTTGGGATGACGATGGCGTCCTTACGCCACCGCCGTCCATCGGAATTCGGTTCCATCAACCCACATTCGGTGAAGGACGACAGCCATCTTTCTGGCCAGCGCGACCTTCGCACGCTTGCTTCCTTGCCGGTGGGCAACACGCACCGCCCAGGCCTTCATCGGAGACCATCGGGTTGATGGCCTGAGAACGACGTTGGCAGCTTCGAACAGGGCTGTGCGCGTCTCTCCATCTCCGACTTTTGTGATCCGTCCCACCCGATCAACCTCGCCAGATTGGTATCGCCGGGGCGTCAACCCGAGATAGGCGCCGACAGATTGGGAATGCAGGAATCGCCTGGGATCGTCCACAGTGGAGCGGAAGGTCAACGCAGAGACCGGGCCGATCCCTGGCATCGTCATCAAGAGCCGACAAGCCGGGTCACTGCGCACGGCCTTCAGAACCAGACGATGCAGTCGGGCGTACTCCCGCATCAGCGCTTCGCGTCCGGCAAGCAGCGGATTCATGATCGCCACCAGCAAGGCGTCATCGCCGACCAACTCACGAACTCGCGTCGCGAACAGAGTCCGCGAGACGATTCCGACTTTGAGACCGAGCGGACGCAGAAGTCCGCGGATGACTTGCTCTGTGGCAGCGATGGAGCGGACGATATGCTTGCGAGCCGCGGCCAGCGTCCGCGCCCTTTGGCTGCCGATGCTCTTGACGTGAACAGGCTTGAACCATCCCGTTCTCACCACCTGCGCGATCCCACGGGCGTCATTCCGATCGGTCTTCACCGGCATGGCCGAAAGCGCCGCCTTATCTTGGCGGGCTTCCAAACTGACGGCCGGCAGCCCCAGTTCGATTAGATTTGCGGTCAGCCATTCTGACGTCGGTCCTGCCTCAAGGCCCACCCGTTCAACTTGACCAGCCCATGGTTCGAGGTACTGCACAATCGATGGCGCGTCCGCCAACGTCGTTCCCTCCCGGATAAGCTTTCCGGTCTCGTCCACCGCACATACCGCAACGGAATTCAGCGAAACATCGAGGCCGACGTAGATCATGACGTTTCTCCTTCGGATAGAGTTGGTCCATGATCGTCAGTCAAAACGTGCCGCGCAGCAAATAGGTCAGGCGATCGGGACCGAATACCCCATCTCTTCCGTAAATCGGCTGCGCTTCATGCTCGGGTCCTCATATGGGCCAGAGCGAACTTCAATCTGGATTAAGTCGAGGGGGCAAGGTCAGATGGCTTTGTCTAAGACGATAAGGCGCCGGTCGCAATGGCGGTGATTGCATCAAAAACATAGAAGACGGTCCCGATGCACAGGAGAGGCGCAGCTAGCCGATCCTTGCGTCGGCCTCGTGCGAGGAGCCGGTGTAATCGTGCCGTATCCGACCATCTGATAGGCCGCCAACGATTGACCAACGACTCCGCCGACGCTGCCAAATGCACCTCAATACCAAAAAGAAGCCCAGGTGATCATCCCACGGCACCCGCAAGGAACGGCGCAAAAGCGGGAAGCAAAGGATGGGCCATCCCACCGCTCTTGCGGAATGCCGTCGGCCGTGCGCGCACTGTGACGCGCTCGCCGGAGGCACTTCAAATGGCGAAGACATGCTGGAGCAGAGCCCAGCCATTTCGCCAGCGACCTCGGACACAAGCCGGTTTATTTTCTGGACGATCTCCAGGATGCGGGCCTCTATCCGATCCTATTGCATGGTTAGCTTCAGCCTTCAGGTGTATTTCGTCTGAAAGTACATGTGCGTTGCTGGAAATCCTCCGAGCGAGGCGGAAATGAGACGCAAATCTCTGTGCATTGTCGGTATCCTGATTGCACAGGCAATTTCAGTAAAATGACAGCGTGGCCCTCGAATGGCGATTCAAGGTACCCGGCACAAACCTCCGCAGTTAATCGGCCTGGCTAGCAGGTGTTTCCGAACTCTGCGCCGTCGTGATTTTCTGTCGGGAGCGGCGCTCGTTGATGGGCAATGGGTCTCCGGCCACGAGCGAGACCATGTGACCGATCCCGCCACGGGCGAGGTGATCGCGGACGTTGCCCGTTGCGGCGCAGAAGAGATGGAGGCGGCGATAGCTGCGGCCCAGCGCGCTTTTTACGTATGGCGAGAATTGCTGCCGACGAGGAGAGGGGCGATTCTGCGCAGTTGGGCCTTATTGATGCTTCAGCACGAGGAGGAACTTGCGATGCTCGTGACCAGCGAGCAAGGTAAGCCGCTTGCGGAAGCGCGTCAGGAAATAGCGTACGGTGCTGGTTTTCTTGACTGGTTCGCAGCTGAGGGGGAGCGGGCATACGGGGACACGATCCCGAGCCATAAGCTTGGAAGCCTGCTTCACGTGCGAATGCAGCCAGTAGGTGTCGCCGCGGCGATAACCCCGTGGAATTTTCCTGTAGCGATGATCACACGGAAGGCGGGCGCCGCCCTCGCTGCTGGATGTCCAACCATTGTAAAGCCTGCTCCCGAGACTCCGCTTTCGGCGCTGGCGCTGGCCAGGCTAGCTGAGCAAGCCGGGCTCCCACGGGGCGTGTTTCAGGTGCTCGTCGGCAATCCGATCGAACTTTCGAAGCCCCTGTTGAGCGACGCGAGAATACGGGCTCTTTCGTTTACGGGTTCTACGGAAGTTGGCCGTTTGCTTCTTGAGGGGGCAGCCGAGAGCGTCAAAAAGGTGTCGCTCGAGTTGGGAGGGCATGCTCCTTTTCTGGTGTTTGACGATGTTGATCTTGAGAAAGCCGTCAAGGGTGCGATGGCGGCGAAATTTGCTACTTCTGGTCAGGACTGTTTGGCTGCTAACCGCATCTACGTGCAAAGAAACATTTATAGCGCCTTCGTGGAAGCCTTTGCTACCGCGATAGCTCAACTGAAAGTTGGGCATGGCCTGGAGCCGACAACAGATATAGGGCCAATGACCAAGTTATCAGTCGCCGAAAAATGTCGGTCGCAAATCGATGATGCGGGGAAAAAGGGCGCGCGCGTTGTCTCGCGGCAGCAGGGGGCCAGCCTGAATCTTAATTTCGTTCCTCCGACCTTACTTTGCGACGTCACCGAAAACATGCTCATCGCTAGCGAGGAAACATTCGGGCCCGTGGCTGCCGTGCTTCCCTTCGATTCGGAAGAGGAGGTGATCGCCCGGGCAAACGCTAGTGAAATGGGTCTCGCTGGTTACGTCTACACGAACAATCTACGTCGAGCGATGCGACTGTCAGAGCGGATGGAGTGCGGCATGCTGGGCATCAATACAGCTTCATTCACCGGCCCGCCAATTCCGTTCGGGGGATGGAAGCAGTCCGGTGTCGGCCGCGAAGGGTCACGACACGGATTGGCGGAATTTATGGAACTGAAATACGTCTGCTTCGGCGACCTGGCGGGTTAGGAGAGTTATATGATCGATATCAAGACCATTGCTGAACGGGATCGTTCGAGCGTTCTGCATCCTTTCACCCAGCTCAAGGATTTCGCCACCGGCAAAATGGGTAACCCGACAATCATCACCGGCGGAAGGGGAATCCATATCAAGGACGCAGAGGGGCGCACTTATATCGACGGCTTTGCTGGGCTTTACTGTGTAAACGTTGGCTACGGCCGCACCGAAGTGGCCCAAGCCATCGCGCGTCAAGCCTACAGCCTGGCGTACTACCACACCTATGCAGCGCACACGTCCGAAGAGCTGGCCACGCTTTCCGATCGCCTCGTGCGCATGGCGCCCGGCAGGGCAAGCAAAGTGTTCTACGGGCTCTCGGGATCGGATGCCAACGAGACTCAGGCAAAACTCGTCTGGTACTACAATAATCTGCGTGGACAGCCCAAAAAGAAGAAGATTATCTCGCGTGACCGCGGGTATCATGGTTGCTCGGTGATCTCCGGTTCGATGACCGGCATGTCATTTTATCACCATTATATGGACCTTCCGTTCCCGGGGGTTCTCCATACAGGCGCGCCTCATCACTATTGGGGAGCTGAACCGGGTGAGACGGAAGAGGACTTTTCTCGCCGACGAGCGGCCGAGCTCGAGCAGTTGATCGTGCGAGAGGGGCCCGAGACGGTCGGTGCTTTCATCGCTGAGCCGGTACTCGGCACCGGTGGCATCACGCCGCCCCCTGAGGGTTACTGGCGTGAAATCCAACTGGTGCTAAGACGATACGACGTCCTCTTGATTGCCGATGAGGTCATCTGTGGATTCGGTCGTACCGGCGAGGCGTTCGGGAGCACGCTCTACGGGATCGAACCAGATCTTGTTACAGTCGCCAAAGGGCTAACATCTGGCTACATGCCGCTCTCGGGAGCTATCGTCGGCGAGAAGGTTTACAAGGTCATGGAGGAAGCCGCTGATCGCGTCGGCGCATTCTCCCATGGATATACCTACTGCGGCCATCCAATCGCCGCAGCAGCCGCCAACGCGGTCCTCGATATCGTCGAGAATGAGCGACTAGGCGATCGAGCCCGAACTGTCGGCGCCCACTTTCAAAAGCGGCTCAATGAGCGGTTTGCACAGCTTGAAATCGTCGGAGAAGTGCGAGGCGTGGGCCTGCTGGGCGCAATTGAGTATGTTGCCGATCGCCGCACGAAGCGGCGATTTGATCCGGAGCTGAAGGTCGGTGCCCGCATTTCGAAGGCGGCTCGCGATCGGGGACTTATTGCACGAGCAATGCCGCATGGAGACATTCTTGGCTTTGCACCGCCTCTAGTTGTTTCCGAAGCTGAGATCGACGAAATCGTTGAGGTAGCTTATCAGGCAACCAAACAGGTGATGGATGAACTGACGACTAGGTAGACGCTCTCGTGAGGTGCCGCCTTTGGTGTCCATGTCAGACGGACGAGTCGTCAGTTGCCATGTGCGCGCTCCATCTTCGGATATATCCGCCCAGCTTGTCTCGGCGCTCAATTCTTGGCCCGATCCTCTGGAGGAGCCATTGAATGGTGCCTAAGACAGTCCCAATATACTGCATCAAAGAGCGCTCGATCCGATGCGCTGGAAAACACCTACGAATAGACATTCGGATTAAACATGAGGGAAAGGTCATGACAGAGCTGACGTGTCTGTGAATACTGCGAATGAGGCCGAGACGCTTGATGGTCCCTGAGATCCGATTGACAAAATGACCTCACACTTCTGATCTGCGGGAGCGTAGTGGGATATGCGGTGTTCCATCACGGTGGGTATGCGTGTGTCAGGTTGAGAGCGATACCTCTACGACTTTCAAGATCCGCTAGTCCCTGTCACACATGCACGAGCCGACTGGTAATGTAACCTCTCGCTCCTTTACATGTGGGGTGTGACCACCGTCTGGATCGCGTTTACGGAAATAGCCGGGCAGAGCGTGGCTGACAGCGATGGTATAAGTAGAGGTAGGCGGCCGCATTCGCTTTCAAGCGATCAATCTGTTGAGGAGCCTATGGTGAGACATTCTGACGAGAACCAAGGCCAGAGGGCCGACCACTATGATACCGTTGGTTCGATTGCAACAAACGTAGCGGACGGCTTCACCCTCGTAGCAGTCGGCGACCTCATCGTGACGAGACCGCTAACCAAAGCTCAGGACGCCGGCTTCGGAACCATTATCAAGATTCTTCGTGATGCTGACGTTACGTTCGGCAACCTGGAAACCAATATATTCGATATACGATCGTTCAAAGGAAGCCCTCAGGCTGAGTACGGGGGTGCATATCATGTCAGTGTGCCTGAGCTCGGGCCGGACTTGAAGAACATGGGATTCAATGCTGTAAGCCGCGCCAATAACCATTCGTTTGACTGGGGTGTCGAAGGGATGCGTGAGACAAGCCGGGCGCTCGATTTGAACGGCTTGGTTCATGCAGGTGTGGGCGAAAACCTTGCACAAGCCGGCGCCGCTCGTTTTCTAGAGACCACAAGGGGGCGCGTGGCACTGCTGTCGTGTGCTTCAACGTTCACGCCGATGTCCCGGGCATGCGATCCAGCTGGCGAGGCGTCTGGTCGGCCGGGACTCAACTCGCTCCGTTTGACGCGGACAATCCTGGTCCCACCAGAGATGCTCGAAAGTTTGAGACGAGTGCGGGATTCGTTGCCTGGTTTCAGATGCGATTGTGGGGGGGCAAGCCGTGTTGTGCTTGCTGGAGTAGTATACGAAGCCGCTGACAAGGCTGGCTTCAAGTATATAGCTGATCCAGGAGACGTGGCCGGCATTCGCCGAAATGTTCGCCAGGGCAAGCAGTTCACCGACTTCTGCATAGTCACTAACCACGGGCATGAGCCAGGAAATTGGAGCCAAGTGCCGCCCAGTTACGAGCAATCGTTCGCGCGTGAACTCATTGACGCTGGTGCTGATGCATATGTGGGGCACGGGCCCCACCAGCTGCGTGGGATCGAGCTCTACAAGGGCCGCCCAATCTTCTATAGTTTGGGAAACTTCATTATGGACGACCTCCGCACCCCTGTGGGAGCTGATATGTTCGCCGGTTACGAAAAGGATCCAAGGACAAACACTGATGCCGAGGTGACGGCAGCAGAGATGGCGGGCGGGTACGTAACGGACCCAGGGTTCTCCGATCCAATCTTTTATGAGAGTATTATTGCTGTGAGCCGGTTCAAGCATAGCCGACTTGCTGAGCTACGGCTTTATCCGATCGAGCTCGGTCATACCAAGAGGCTCGCCAACCGAGGGGTTCCGCGGCTCGCTTCCGGGCTGCGGGCAGAAGGTATACTGGGGCGTCTACAAGAGCTCTCGAGACCATTTGGGACCGATATCGCGATCCAGAATGACACAGGAGTTATCAAGCTGCAGCCGAGCTAGTGTCCTGAACCAGAAGTTCGCAACATCGCGTCGTGTTGTACCGGGGCATTGTAACGGCAGAAGCGTTCGATGGATGCAAGGATGTCATCGGCTGACTTGGTCCACCGGAACGGCTTGGGATCTGCGTTATGTCGTTCGATGAACGAGCGATATCCGCCCGAAGGGCGGCTACGCTGCGATAGACACCGCGCCTGATCTTTTTATCGGTAAGAAGCGCGAAGAAGCGCTCGACCTGGTTGAGCCATGACGACCTGGTCGGGGTCAGGTGCACATGCCAACGCGGCCTTTTGGCCAGCCATTTCCGGATCAGCGGCGTCTTGTGCGTTGCATAGTTGACGAGATGGACGTCGAGTTCGCCCGGTACGGCGGCCTCGATCTCGTCGA
This sequence comes from Bradyrhizobium sp. CCBAU 51765, assembly GCF_015291725.1. GTDB lineage: Bacteria > Pseudomonadota > Alphaproteobacteria > Rhizobiales > Xanthobacteraceae > Bradyrhizobium > Bradyrhizobium liaoningense. Next base: position 7,042,352 of record NZ_CP030038.1, on the reverse strand, counting down.
GGAACTTGCGGAACTCGGCGGCTCGGTGGCGTCCGTAGCATTTGCCGATGACCCGTCCTGTCGCAATGTCGAGGGCGGCGAACAGCGATGTGGTGCCGTGCCTTTTGTAGTCATGGCTCCTTCGAGCCGGCTGACCGGGACGCATCGGCAGCATCGGCTGACTGCGGTCCAGCGCCTGGATTTGGGATTTTTCGTCTACACACAGAACGATGGCATGTGCCGGCGGCGAGACGTAGAGGCCGACGACGTCGCGCACCTTGGCGACGAAGCTCGGATCGGTGGAGAGCTTGAATGTCTCCAGCCGGTGCGGCTGGAACCCGAAGGCCCGCCAGATGCGTTGCACCGTCGACACCGACAGGCGCTGGCCTTCGCCATGCCCCGAGAACTCCAATGAGTGGCGTTCTCGGGGCAGCTTTCCAGCGTCCGCACGATCACGGCTTCGATGCGGCCATCGTCAATGGTGCGCGGTGCTCCCGAGCGCGGCTCATCGTGCAGCCCAGCCACGCGCTGCTCTACAAAGCGCCGCCGCCATTTGCCTACCGTCCCCCGCTCCAGGCCTAGCTTAGCCGCCACTTCCTTGTTCTGACCGCCTTCCGCGCAGGCCAGCACGATCCGGGCTCTCAGAGCCAACGCCTGCGCCGTCTTTCGCCGCATTGTCAGCGACTGAAGTTCAGCACGCTCATCATCGCTCAATACCAAGGGCGCAAGTCGCTGGGCCGCCATCAGATCCTCCGTCGCTGTTGCAGCCGCCATCTCTGGCACAGCGACGCGTATCTAATGCGAATCTACGATTGCGAACTTGTGACTCGGGACACTAGGGCGGTGACCTTGTGGACACACAGTCGCTCGTCCTCGGAACCTGGCAGCGGAGTTTCGGAGCTGCGGAATTGTGCGCGCATTTAAACGGACCGCACCCCAGCGCCGGTCGCGTGAAAGGCGCGCGCGTAGCTCCAATGAAAGGTTCACACTCCATTGGACACGTTGGGGTCTCATTCAGCGATCTCCTTAGTCGATGAAGAATTTATTCGGAGACTAACCACATGGGCTCGTTTTACGCGCTCCTGTGTTGGTATTTGCTGTCTTTCTTCTTCCTATCGACGATAGACAACGTTCGCTACAAGGAAATCGGGTTTCCCAGGTGAGAAGGTTAGAACGGTGAGCGGGCGCAGCAACAACCTTCTGTCAATTGACGAACGGGAAGCGATAATGGAGCTGCGCTATGCCATGCATCGCGAGCCTGAGTTGTCGAATTCCGAATGGAAAACGCAGCGGCGGATCCGAGACCTCTTGCAGCGCTTCGGGCTGAACGGTGCCAAGCCTTTCCACAAAACCGGCCTGTATGTGGACATTGAAGGCACCGCTCCGGGACCGACGCGCTCGATTGCGGTGCGCGGAGACATAGACGCGTTGCCAATCCATGAGGCCCGCGGAGATCTGCCGTATCACTCGCAGGTCGATGGTGTCATGCATGCCTGCGGTCACGACTTGCACGCCTCGATCGCGCTGGGCACTGCACTCGCTTTCCACCGGCTACGCAACGATTTCGCCGGAAAAGTGCGCGTGTTCTTCCAGCCAGCCGAGGAGGCGGAACCGCTCGGCGGACGCACAGTGGTGGAGGAAAGGTTGCTCGATGGATTTGACCGAGCGGTCGGCTTTCACGTCAGTCCTGAGACACCCGCCGGCATGTTTTGGGCGCAGGAGGGGCCGGTTACCCAGTCGGGCGATCAATTCAAGCTCACGATCACTGGGAAGATGGCCCATGGTGCGTCGCCGCACAAAGGCATCGACGCGATCGCTATTGCTGCCGCCTTCATCAACGAGGTGCAGAAGGTGATTTCGAGAGAAATCCCAGTGGGGGACGGCGCAATCATCACGATCGGTACCATCCACGGCGGTGAGGCGACCAATATCATCTGTCCGTCGGTCGTTATGGAAGGGACGATCAGAACCAGCAGCTTGGAGCGTCGAGCGCTGCTTTGCCAGCGAGTGCGCGAGGTGGCCGAAGGCGTTGCCGCTCTGCACCGCGGCCACGCCTGCTGTGTCATCCGCACTGGCGAACCCCCTGTGATCAACGACACAGAAATGGTGAAGCGGTTTCGGCAACTTGTTCATGAGACCGTCGGCGGGAACGCTCTCCTTGACGTGATTCACCGGCCATCAGGTAGCGACGACTTTGGTTTCTATTCGGCTACCGTACCCTCGATATACTTCATGTTCGGCAGTCGAGCACCTGGCAATGAGTCGCCACTACATACACCCACGTTCGGCGCGCCCGATGACGTTGTCACCCCTACGACAGAACTAACTATTAGATACCTCTTTCACCTGCTAAGCAACTGAGGCTGGCTTAGTCAAACCACTGCGTCCCATGATTCTCCGAGCTCGGTGCGGCGCCGAACTGGCCCAGCGTATTAGTGTTCACGCTACCAGAGTCGTCACAATCGCTGTTGAAGAAGGGGCGCTATCGCGCTGCCTACCAAAAAATAGCGAGAATGGCTCGTTCCGCAGACTAAAATCTTTTGGTTAGGCAACTACCGCTCATATGCAATGTGAGTTGCACGGTAGTAGTAGCGAACATGTTAGTGGGACGGGGGCTTGACACTGTTCCGGGGCATCGGAAGGTACCAACGACATTCTTGTACGGATGCGGCGATCTGCTTCCCGATAATTACTCCCGCGATCGCTCACCCCATCCTTTCGGATGCATAGCTGCCGGGGCTCGCCGGGAAGACCACGGTTCTGTTGCCGTTGAGGAAGGGTACGGTAGTCAAATATGCGCATGGATGGCCCGAGTTAGAACTTGGCTTTCCACGTCGCGACCAATCGAAACGTAATCCTCCACCGGCGTGAGTAATGCGTGCGGTATCCTGTTCGATGATTGGACCTTCGTCGAGCTCGGTGGTGACGTAATGCGCCATCGCGCCGATTAGCTTCACGCCCCGCTTTTGGCCTGCTTGTACTGCTCCCTTGAAGCTCGGCAGGAAGGAATGGTGGATATTAATGATCTTACCCAGCATCTTTGCACAAAGCTAGTCCGACAAAACCTGCATCTACCGAGCCACGGATCGAGGCTCCCATCGCAATCGCGGCTGTCTGCCTGCCCATTTGCCGCGAGTGGAACGGATCATCGAGCCTGCGAGCACGCTCTGTCCCTGCGGTTGCGGCGCCATGACGAAGATCGGCGAGGACGTCAGCAAACGCCTCGACGTGATCCCGGCGCAATGGCGCGTGCTGGTCACGCGCCGCCCGAAATACATCTGTCGCCGCTGCTCGGGCCCTGTCGCGCAGGCGCACGCACCGGAACACGTCGTGCCCGGCGGGCTGCCGACCGAAGCGGCTATCGCTCATGTGATCGTCTCCAAGTTTGGCGACCACACGCCGTTTTATCGACAGGCCGAAATCTATGCGCGTCAAGGCATTCGGCTTGATCGGGCGACTCTGGGCAACTGGTCCGGCCGCACCTGCTTCCATCTTCAGCCCATCGCGGACCACATGCGCCGCCACCTGGCCATGGATGGCGGATCGCCTGTTTATGGACGAGACCACGGCACCGGTGCTTGATCCGGGGCGAGGTCAAACGAAGAAAGGCTACTTCTGGGCGATCGCGTCAGACGACCGTGGCCACAGCGGTCCAAGTCCACCGATCGTGTTGTCCGATATGCCCCCGGTCGCAGCGGCGCCTTCGCGGAGCAGTTCCTGGACGGCTTTGGCGGAAGCTTCCTGCAATGCGATGCCTATGACGGATATGACCGGCTGACCGAAGTCGTTCGACCGCAAGGGCCTTGGAGGCTCGTGCATTGCTGGAGCCATTTGCGCCGCGCTTTGTGAGATTGGCCCGCAACAGCAAGTCGCCGATCGCCGAGGCCGCCATTCGGCACATCGCCCAGCTTTACGCCATCGAAGCCATGGTGCGCGGCGCATCGCCGGACATCCGGCTGGCCGCGCGCAAGGAGCACTCGCTGCCCATGGTCGCCGCGTTGAAGTCCTGGTTCGAGAAACAGCTGTCGATGATCTCCAGCGGTTCGACGCTCGTCGAGGATATCCGCTATGCGCTCAATCATTGGCAGGGGCTTACCCGCTTCCTCGAAGACGGGCGTCTCGAGCTCGACACCAACCCGGTCGAGAACGCCATCCGGCCGATCTGCTTGACCAGGAAAAACGCGCTCTTCGCTGGACATGAAATCGGGGCGGAAAACTGGGCTTTGCTCGCCTCGATCGTCGCCACCTGCAAACTCAACGACGTAAACCCTGCTGCCTACATCGCCGAAACACTCGAGGCGATCATCGACGGCCATCCCCACAGCAGGATCGAAGACCTCATGCCGTGGCGATTCCGCAAAGCGTCAAGCCCGCATCAATAGGGTGACGGCTAAGCGCTTACATACGGATACGGCCGTGCCTCTGATCAACGACGACAGCATGCGGCCTCAGTTTCCGCTCAACGTCGGCGAAGGCCGCCATCGACATAGGTTCCTCGCCGACCACAAAGCACTGACCGGACGAAGCGCCCTGGACAGCGAAGGCCTCGCGTCCGCCGCGCTCGGACTTTCAGCGTTTCGTTGACGGAATCGACGAATAAGGGATGGCAAAGGCGGCCTGGCGTGCATTCGTTGGGAATACCGTTCCACACTTGCACTTCTTCGCCATGGCGTGACGAGCTGCGCCTTACGAGTGCTGGGCCGATGATGGATCCGACGTGCGGTGAGTAACAGCTAGAGCTCACATAGCCCTGGTCGTTCTCGCGCGTAGCTGCGGCACCGATTTTCGAGATGGTGTGAACCGCTGCGGAAGGAAGTCCTGAAATCCAGCGGCACACCGCCGCCGAGCTGATGCCGGTCGTCACGCGCGGATCCTCGCGGTCGAGCATTCGGCGACTGAGACCATCTTGCCGTAGCCGAGATCAACCGGGACGACCGTACCGTTGATCTCGTTATGAGTGACGTGCTCCTTCTCGATTCGCAGCACCGACAGCGTCGCGACGCCATACGCGCAGATTCCGTGCTCCTTGCCGGCTTCCATCAGCGCATCGGCCATGGCCTCGCCGTCGTTGGCGGGAACCGCCAAGTCGTAGGCCAGTTCGCCAGAGAAGGAATCCGGAAGAACCTGCCGGAAAGCCTGCCGCCGAATAGCAAGCCTTCTTTGGCGGCAAGAAAGGTGAACGCTTCATTGGAATATATTCGTCGACAATTTTCTGCAGGATAAGTTGCGCCTTCGGCCCCGCGACCGCGATCATCCTCGCGGACGATCAGGCCATGACGAGTCTTGCCGATGGTTAGTTTTTTGAAGGCGTTGCAAAAAACGCGATCTAGGAATTCAGCAGCATCTTAGCCTTCGATATTGCCCAGAGTCGAGACGTCGCATAGGCCCGCGTTGATTCGTACGTTCCGCGCTTCTCGGTCGACGCTTTCGCGCCAGGCCTTCTCGCCGGCAAGCGAAAACCAGGCGGAACGATACCAAAGATCTGTCTCCACGAAGGTCGCGCCGTTTTTCGCTGCCCAATTATGCAGCGGGGACTTGCGTGCCGGCTGAAAATGCTTGCCGTGCGAAGTGCCGGCGAGCGCCCCAAAGGAAACCGGGGCATAGAGTGGACGGAAGGTCGTAGTGCCAGCCTCGCCGGGTGATACGTCCCGACCTCGGCGAGAAGTTCGACCGCGTTGACGTTAGGGAGCTTGCCTTGGTCCCGTCGCCATCCCGTTGCTGGTGTAGCCCTTGGCAAGCTCTACGTGAGCATACCCTTCGCGAACCGCAAGGCCGATATCCTGGTGATGGACGTCGTTCTGGAAATCGGTGAAGGCCTTGCTCCTTGTACCGGGAATGATCGAGGCGGCTTGCAGGTACGTGACGATCTCTCCTTCGACCCCGCCGTACGTCGCGGCTCCGCCCTTATCTCGAGCTTATCTAGCAGCGCGGCGGCCCTCCTGGCTCCCGCCACCAGGCAGCCGCGAGAGCGCTTGACTTGGCGGCGGCCCCGGCAAGCGAAAGTTCCCTTGTGATCCTCGGACTCTAGGAAAGCGGCTTCGGCAACCGATCATTCCGGCCTGCCACCGCGATGGTAAGCGAGATGAGTGACTGGGCTAAAGCCGCCGGACATGGCGAGCGAGTCTACGGCGAGCTTCTCCTGCACTGCAAGATTGTGATGGCGGAGTGGGCCTTGCCGCCTTCGGCATCGGGCACCAAACCGCCATTTGTGATAAAGGCCGAGCCTTTATAGACCCCTGCTGTCGAGCCAGCGCGGCCATCAACGATCGGCACAAGCCGCACAACCCTTGTTCGAGATCGCGGGCCAACGTGTAGCCGCTGTCGTTTGGTGACGACAGCCGCTGACCTGCCCGGGCGCCACGCGATAGGTGCGCATAGCACCGGCCATCATCACGCCAGGGAGATCATTGCCGCGGAAGAGCAGCGGACGCTCCTCGGCGCCGGCGGCGAGAATTGCCTGTTTTGCGACGATGCGCCGCAGCCGCTCGACCGGAACCTCGGCACGCAGATCGCAGACGTGCTTCTGGACCCCATCGACGGCGCCGAAGACGTTGCAATCATACCAGCCACACGCCGTGGCGCGCGAAAGGAGATGCACATTGCGTAGACTTCCGAGCTCCGCAACTCCTCGGCGGGCGAATCCGACTGCGGACACGCCGACAATCGTTGGGGTTTCGGAGAGAAGGCCACCGCCGATCATGGAATTCTCGTCGCGCCCGCTGATGCTCTGTCATTAAACCGCTGGAGGCCGGCGCTGCCTGCCCCGTAATCGCATTGTGCTCGGCCATCAGCCCGTCGAAAAAAAACGCACAGGATACCTGCACGCTCATCGAGTTCCCCACGAATGACCGCTGCAATACGCCCCGCTGCCCAGCGCGGCGATCGAAACCGAGGGGCCAGATACCGATAGCTACGCTTATCAGCCTTCGGTTATCGCGGGAATACTACCTATCCTAGTTGCTTTGCCGGTGCGTACTTCTCAGGTAACTGATCGGAGCTAGGAATCCTCAATGGACAAGACCCAGTCATGGAAAACCGCTTCTTGCAGGACGGCGATCGCTAAAATCCTCACACGCTTGTTCGTGGAATCGACGTCGAGGAGAGACCATGGTAATCAGACAATCGAGCGAGATGAACGAGTTCGAAACTCTCGAGTCCAACGTTCGATCGTACTCGCGTTCGTTTCCCGCTATTTTCAGCCGTGCGAGCGGGTCAATCATGATAACTGAAGATGGCCGAAAGATCATTGATTTCTTCTCTGGTGCCGGAGCGCTAAACTACGGCCACAACAACCATGCAATCAGGGAGACTATCGCCGAGTATCTCGCATCGGACGCTATTGTCCACGGTCTTGATATGGCCACTCCCGCAAGGCTTGACTTTATGCGAACGTTCACACGTGCCATACTTCGGGAACGAGGTTTGAAGTATCGTTTCCAATTCACCGGGCCAACAGGTGCGAATGCCATCGAGGCCGCTCTAAAGCTCGCACGCAAAGTGACTAGGCGTCAAAACGTCATTTCATTTACGCAGGGCTATCATGGCATGAGCTTAGGGGCGACCGCCGCAAGCGGTAATCGGTTTTATCGCGCAGCCAGTGGCGTCTCATTGTGCGGGACGACCTTCATGCCTTTTGATGGATATTTTGGTCCAACCGTCGATACCGCTAACTACCTCCGAAAGCTATTGATCGACGAGAGCAGTGGCCTGGATCAGCCAGCAGCCATTGTCGTGGAAACGGTGCAAGGTGAAGGCGGCATAAACGTAGCCAGTGAGAAATGGTTGAGATCAGTGCAAACCATTGCGCATGACGTTGGCGCCCTGTTCGTGGTCGATGATATCCAGATGGGATGCGGTCGGACGGGAGACTTTTTTAGCTTCGAGTTTGCCGAATTGGCGCCTGACATTGTTGCGATGTCAAAGTCGCTAAGTGGGTACGGTCTCCCGCTTTCGATGTTACTGATCAGAGAGGAGTGCGACGCTTGGCAGCCAGGGGAGCACACTGGCACCTTCCGAGGGAATAATCTTGCACTTGTGTCTGCAACCGCCGCAATAAACACATATTGGCGCGGTTCAACGTTCTCGCAGCTGGTTCGGCGGAAGGCGGATGTTATGCGACAGCGGCTCGAGTTCGTTGCATCGAAGCACGGAAACCGCTTTAATGTTCGAGGCCGCGGCATGGCCATAGGGTTTGATTGCCAAATAGCCGAACTTGCCGCGGTGGCTACGCGAAAGGCGTTCGAGAAGGGCCTGATGGTCGAACGATGCGGATCCGTTGATCAGGTCGTAAAGTTTATGCCTGCACTCACGATTGATCTGGAGACAATGGACGAAGGCCTAGATCTGTTCGAGCGAGCGTTGATCGAAACACTGCACGAGGTGAGGGCTCCCGCAAGCTAAAGTCGATCCTGCCGACGACATCGTCGCCCTCTCATACGTTGACACATGCGACGCTTGCACGGCTTCTGTCGTCGGCTTGAATATTTGTTCTACGTCGGGCGCGTCGGCGAAGGGTGTGCTTATACTAATTATGAACTCGTGGGCTATGCGCGCTACTCGCGACCCATCCTGAGTGAACCGCGTCGGTGCGACCGGTCGCAATCTGTGCAGATGATCTCTTTCGCTCTGGCCACCTTGCGAGATATGCTGCCTCAACCGGAGGCGCTTTTGCTCCAGAGACTTGACCGCCGTTCGCAAACGATTGTCGTGAGATACCGCTGCCGGTCAAAAAGTTGGAATGGCCGCGAGAGGCTAGCGCATAGGCCGTCGTAACTCTGGTAATACCAGATCTAATAACAACGATCGTGCCCATCGTGTGCTGCACGGTGGTGATACGCCTTTGCAGGCTTATCGCGCTCTCCCGTACACCATCATCAGAACGATAACGTTCTCAGACGTACTCACTACATGTCAAGCCATAATGAACCGCCCGACTTCAAAATTGGCCCGCAAGCAGGACGCGCCCACCCCAGATTAGCAGGTGGTTTGTTGCCGAATACCATGCTGCTATCGCTTCTGATGATTGCCTTTCCAGCGCGCCAATGGTTTCAAGCGAACTATTAGTGATCGGCGCAGAAATACTGCGGGATCTTCAAAAGAACGCACGATGTTGGCGTGGCAACGCTATAATAAATACGCGGTGGTGTAGGACCCTACAAAGCTGTGTCTTTGACGCATTTCTTTCGAAATCGAGCCAAAACAGAGGCCTGCACGCCAGAGTCGATCGCTCTCCTGGATGAGGGGCTCTTCGCCCCAATTGCCTCGCCGTCTCCCGCATATGGCGGCAGGATTTGTTCTTGTTCGTCGTGCAACCAGGCTGAGTGCGCTGCTGGTTCGCGGATCCGCTGTCGCGATTGTCAATTTGCGCGATCCTCGCTTGCTGCTCAGCCAAAGAGGCCAGTCCATAAAAGGACTCAGTTCGCGAGTGGCGCCGCTGTCGCGCTATTCGGGCTCGAGTTAATCGCCTGCCGCGCGCCAGTTCTCGGTATGCGAGCTCGGAATTCGGTTCAAAGGGCAGGATCTTTTCGGAGAACGTCGAAAGGAAGGCGCCAAGTTGAAGATCGCGCTCGCGATCTGCTTTGAACTCGCCGGAGGACCTCGATGAAACATGCCGTCTTTGTCTTCTGCGTCGATCGAGAAAAGGACCCCGTCGCAGGGCATGTTCTCAATGCTCTCAAAGCCGAGTGTACTCTTGTTCCAACAAATTCCGAACTCGACGGGTACTCAGTGCTCGAGGTCGCTGGCTTGCAGGGTGCCAGGATTTCCATCGTGGCAACGAACGAGGTCGTAAGTAACGACTATGCGCGCTACGCGCCAATGTTGAATGAGCGCTTTGGTGATGCCGCTGTTATTGGCATCGTGAATTGGCACGAGGGCGCCAATGCGCCAAACGCAATTTTCTCGGTTCAAACGACCGGCGATCTGGGCACGGGAACCTTCAGTGCTGTCGACCCACGGATTACGCGGGGGCTTCTGCTAGTGATTGAAGCCCAGCGGATCATTTCCGGTCTCGACTCCTATCGCACGTATCTGGAAGCGACACACTGGTCGGGCGTCAAGGCTGGTTATGCTGGTACCCGTCTCGCTGACCTACGGCCGTCGACTATCGATATCGAGATCGGAAGCTCGCCCGAAGATTGGGCAAATCCTTTTGCGGCCCGAGTGCTGGCGCGATCGCTACTCCGAATTTTCGATCATATCGAGGCGCCGGTACACTCCGTGCTCTGCATTGGAGGCGTCCACTTCGAGCCGAGTTTCACGAACGCGATATTGCAGTCGCGCGATGGCCGACCAATCGCGGCAAGTCATGTCTTGCCAAACCACTGGCTCGCGTCGGAAGGCTATGGCCAGGAAAGTCGTTTGATCGACCTGCGAGCTTGCGTGCATTCCATTGTAGGCGGGATCCAAAGCATCGTGTATCACGACAAGCTGAAAGCGCCTTTCAAGGGAGTTGCTCGTCTGCTCGCGGAGGAGCTCGGTGTTCCGATGCTTTCGCATAAAAAACTGCGCGCAGCTCTTCCGAAGGATATTGTCGAATGAGCGCGCGAAGGCGGCCATCTGCTGTCGAACCGGCATCTAAATTGTCGGTCGTCCTGCGATTGACGTGTTTCTCTGGAGAAGAGCGATGAACGGTATGGGGATTGGTTCGATTAGGACCATTCAGTATGATCCGTTTCCACGGATCGAATACGAGGGCCGCGTCGAGCGCGCGCGGCGTTTGATGACAGAGCATGCCATTGACGCGCTTCTGGCGACTTCCGAACACAATTTGCGATATTTCATTGGTGAGCCTAGCACGACCCCTCAGCAGACGACTCGGCCGCGATTTCTTCTCATTCTTTCCTCAGCTGACCCCGTTGCCGTCGTCCCAGAGGGGATCGACCAGTTTTATAAAGACACGACCTGGCTAAAAGAGTGCCGGAGCTGGCCTAGCCCAAATCCGAAAGATGAGGGTGTTTCCGCTCTCGCACGGGCGGTGTGTGAATTACTGCCGGAGCACGCTAGAATCGGCGTAGAGCTTGGCGCGGAGAGTAGGCTTGGTTTCCCCGCGGGAGATTTCTTGCGTGTAGCGGACGCCATCAAGCCTCGAACGTTCGTCGACGCATCGGATCCGGTTTTCACGCCCCTGCGAATGGTCAAGTCTCCGCTAGAGATTGACAGAATTCGAACTGTATGCGGGCTTGTCTCGGAAGCATTCGAAAATTTGGCATCAAAACTGCGTCTGGGTATGACGGAACGCGAGGCCTGTCGACAGTTCGAATTCGAATGTTTCAGTCGCGGGGTCGAGAAGACAAGCAAGATAGTGGGTGTTTCTGGCCGCGGGGGATATACGCGTCCTTACGGTGTTCCGACCGACAAAGTTCTGTCGGATGGAGACGTGCTGTTTATTGATGCCGGCTGCCTGTTCGACTTTTATTGGAGCGATTTCGATCGACACTTTGCTTTCGGTGCAGCTGATCCGCACACCCAGGATGCCTATCAGGTCGTTTGGGATGCCGCTGAAGCGGGAATTGCCGCCGCTAAACCCGGCATTCCGATCTGTGATGTCTGGAGCGTAATGTCAGCCGTACTAAATGGCTCAAACAATCGCGGTACAGCCACCAACATCGGCCGAATGGGACACTCCATGGGCTTATGGATGCCGGAGTTACCGTCGGTGCAACCCGACGACAAGACAATACTAAAGCCAGGCATGATCATTAATATTGAACCGAGCACCTCATATCCCTCATATTTCGATGGATCACCGAAGCTGATGCTGCATGAAGAGGTTGTGGTCGTGACCGAAACTGGCTCGCAATTGCTCACTTCTCGTGCTCCGCGAAAAATGCCAGCGGTGGCCATATAACAATAGGAAGACGAACGTAGCAGAAAGGAAGTGCATGCCGAGCTCTCGCCGTAAGTCTGAAAGGCCATGACGTTTCATTGGCGTTCTAGGCCTGTGTCTCAATGGCCGCACGAAATTGTGGGATATCGAGCAAGGCGGCCTAAGAGACTATGGCAAGTTGGAGCTTTCGAGCAGAGTGCAGAAGCCGACAAGGTCTGGCCAAATAGATGCGACGTCCTGCCATGACATCTCTACATTTTGCTTACGGCGTACTCCATTGAAAAAAGTCAGAATGCGAGGGACTGCAGCAAAAATTGCGCGGCGCCGGTTCACGCTGCTCACCGAGAGCCCGCTGCACGCTCGAGCGGTGCTGTATCGACAATGGATGGATTTGAAGGTCTGACATGCATAGTGTTGATCAGTTTCGTGATTTGCAAGGAGAGGTAACCGCGTGGCGCCGCTATCTTCACGAAAATCCAGAGCTCGGCTTTCAGGTACACAACACGGCGAGTTTCGTCGCCGAGAAGCTCGCCTCGTTTGGTATCAATCACATCGAAACGGGGATAGCTGAAACCGGTATCGTCGCATTGATTCAGGGGAAGGGTGGAGACGGTCCCACCATCGGGTTGAGGGCCGACATGGACGCGCTGCCGATTCTTGAGGCCTCAAGCAAGCCGTGGTCCTCGAAAGTGCCGGGTAAAATGCACGCATGCGGGCACGATGGTCATACGGCGATGTTGTTGGGCGCTGCGAAGTATCTTGCTAGGACGCGGAATTTCAAAGGCTGCGTCGCCTTGATCTTTCAGCCGGCAGAAGAAGTGGAACTTCCGTCCGGCGGCCTAAAAATGGTCCAGGAAGGAATCATGGACCGTTTCAGCATCTCCAAAGTCTTCGGGATGCACAACGCGCCAGGCACCGAGCTCGGCAAGTTCAGCATTTGCGATGGACCGATCATGGCCTCGCAAGACGATTTTGACATTGTCGTGAAGGGTCGGGGCGGCCATGCGGCCAAGCCGCATGAGACCATTGATCCAGTCGTCATTGCCGCACAGATCATCGTCGGCTTGCAAACGTTGGTCTCGCGCAACACGAATCCGATCAACTCGCTTGTGATCTCAGTGACGAAGTTGAATGCCGCCAACGCCTACAACGTCATTGCCGATCAAGTCGAAATGGCCGGCACTGTCAGAACTCATATTCCGGAGCTGCGAGACTTTGCCGAACGCCAGATCATGACAGCGGCCCAAGGCATCGCGCGCGGATTTGGCGCGGATATCAAGTTTAAATACCGTCGATCGGTCCCGGTGACCTTCAACCACACCGAGGAGACCAATCTGGCGATGAGGGCAGCACGCAGTCTGGTCGGCGCCGCATATGTGAACGAGAACATCAAACCGCGTATGGGGGCCGAGGACTTTGCCTACATGCTCGAGGCGCGGCCAGGCGCAATGATTTTCATTGGAAACGGGCGGACTGCCGGTGTGCACAACCCGGCATATGACTTCAACGATGAAGCGTTGCCATATGGTATCGGGTATTGGGTGAATTTGGTCGAGACAGTGCTGGCTGTCTAAATCGCCCGGTTTTTGTCAGTTCATCTCGCCAAGCGAAGGCTTGGCGAGCGGGCAATAACTGCGGCAGATAAAATGCGGCTGGCTTGGTAAGTTAACCAAGTTGCGCTTTATCGACGAAAGCGCCAAAGCGTAATCAGGTGGCGCGCGCGATTTCTACACGTCGCTGACTTTAAGGTCCCGCCACGATGGTCCATACCGGAGGAGCGATCTGCATCCTGCGGTGAAGTGATATGACCGATATTGGAACTCCTGGCCAACGAGATTAGCGGTAAGCACTCGTAACCCTCGCTTCGGGATCTGGATAGCTATGCGAAGACACCTCCGGCTTTGGACGGAGGTTTTGGATGGGATTGACAGCAAAAAGGACGTCCATTTGGATGGCCCATCCGGAGGGCCGGTTAGCCCGCTGGAATTTTTAAGCATGCGCCGCGTGCGTTCGGAAGCTGAGGGAGCTCGGATTGTCGCCGAGCGTCTGTTGCCCGGTGCCAGATGTCCGAGGTCGCGCGCAGGCACGGAGCGACGCGCTGGCAGATCTACGATGGCCGACGGGGGTTTCACCAGCGAGGCATGTTGCCGCCTTGCGAGGCATCCCCGCCGATATTCGCTCCGCTCGTCGTGGAACGTGCTTTGGAGGAGCTTTCTGCTCCGGCGGATCAAGCTTGAGATCGCGATTGGTGATGTCGTCCTGCGGACGGATGTGATCCGTGCGGTGCGACCATCACGATGATTGCGGCCGGTGCTGATCTGAAGATTCACGTTGGAACGCGGCCGATCGACTTCCGCTGTGGCCACGATGGGCTTGCGGCGAAGGTGCAGGAGATGTTTCGTCTCACTCCGTTCAGCGGGGCAGCCTTCGTGTTCCGATCGAAACGAGCGAACCGAATCAAGATTTTGGTGTCGGATCGAACGGGCCTTGTGTTGCTTCACAAGCGCCTTGAGGGTCGCCAGTTCGTATGGCAGCGATCGCGGACAGCTTGATGCGGATGTCGCCGGCGCTGTTCGCGGCATTGTTCAAGGGGCTGGATTGGAGGTTGGTCCGCCTAGAAGGAGCGCGGCGCCCGCAGGTCGCTGGATCTCAAGAAGCCCTGGTTCTCGCCGCTCTTGATGGGAACGAACCGCATATTGGGACGGGTGAACCGCTTCGCAGATCGCGGCCGCGTCAGCGGCGTCATTCTTGGCTCCTCTTCGTACGTAGGATTTAACATAGGCCGGCGGGATCAATCTCACATCATGTCCAAACTGCCGAATCTCCCGCGCCCAGTGGTGAGCAGTCGCGCAGGCCTCAATGCGAAGGCGCGAGCGAGGAGAAGGACGACACGATCTCGCCTCGCCGGAGGCGTTGGCGACCGGCCACTTGGCCTTGGCCATCAACTGCATGGATGTGAAATACGTGCTTCGAAATGTCCAACCCAATTGTCGCGACTTCCATTGGTGAATTGCTCCTGTTACCGGGTTCGTCCATCGCCAGTATATCGCCGGCGCCGAGGAAGCGGGGCCGTCTTCCCCATCAACGGCCGGCTGCGGGATGAACTGTTGAACGAGACGCTGTTCACGTCGCTGGCCCAGGCCCGCGTCACGTTTGGATGCTGGCGGGCCGATTACAACGATGCACGACCACATTCGCGGCTCGGATGGGAGACGCCGTCCAAGTTGGCCTTGACCTGCCATCCGCGCCGGGATCTGGCGCTGCGCTATGCCGAGGACTCCGCGCCAGCTCCCGTCGCTACCACCGCCCAACCGGGCAAATCCAACAGCCAGGGCGAACTCAGGACTGGATAAAACTTGGGGGCAAGGTCAGCAGCGCCCGATTGCGCTCCATAAGCCTTCGACGGTTCGCTCTACAGCGGTGCGCAGCAGCGCTTTGAGTTTGGAGAAGGCGTTCTCGATCGGATTGAGATCGGGGCTGTAGGGCGGGAGATAAAGGAGCTTGCGCCGGTAGCCTCGATCGCTGCGCGGACGCCTGCACCCTTGTGGCTGCCGAGATTATCCATGACGACAACGTCACCTTCCCGCAATTCTGGAACGAGCACCTGGTCCACATAAGCCTGGAAGGCGAGCCCGTTGATCGGCCCGTCGAGAACCATCGGCGCTACCATGCCCGACAGGCGCAGGCCTGCAACGAAGGTAGTTCGTCTTCCAACGGCCGTGCGGGATGGAGGCCCGCAGCGGTGGCCGCGGGGCGCACGCCCGCGCATGCGCGCCATGTTGGTCGACGCCCATGTCTCGTCAATGAAGATGAGCCTGGCAGGATCGAGGCCAATCTGGCCGTCGCTCCACTCTTCTCGCTTCTTCAGGACGTCCGGCCGCTCTTGCTCGGTGGCATATACGGTCTTTTTTTGAGCGTGATCTTCCGACGCTGGAAGAAGCGTGACAATGCGGAGACGCTGAAGGGTGTGTCCATCGGCGGCGAGCGCCGCCTTCAGTTCCTCCAATGTGTTGTCGGGCTTGGTCGCTATCAGTGCGAGGATGCGCTCAGCCTGCCCTTCGATCGCCCGCGAACGTCGATCGCCGCCCTGTGGCTTCGGCGTGACCTCACCTGTCCTTCGAGCTTGCGCCACCCACCGGATAGCGCTCGACACGCCCACTCGAAAGTGCGCCGCAGCCTCTCGACACGACATGCGGCCCGCGACGGCGGCGAGCACATGCTTGCGCAAATCAATCGAAAGATCTGGCACCATACCTGCCAGCCCCCTTCGCCAGCAGGCACCTTGAATCAGAACCGGCCTGATTTGGGAATCTCAAACGATTCAATCCGGTCGGGAACCGCTCTAGACCCTATGTTCGCCCTCTGAGGTGACGGGCGGCCCGCCCCGCGGCAAGCTCCTATCGAGGGTTGCGCCGGATGGTCCGGCGCCGAGCCTCAAGCATGGGGAGCGGGCCTGATGAACGATAGCATTTTCGTGGGGTTGGATGTGCACAAGGCGACGATTTCGGTTGCGGTGGCCGAAGGGATGCGCGGCGGGGAAGTTCGTAACTTCGGGATCATCCCCAATCGCGCCGATCAGATCGACAAGCTGGCGAAGAAGCTTGGCAAGGGTGACCGGCAGGTAAGTTTTTGCTACGAAGCCGGCCCCTGCGGATATGGCCTGCATCGACAACTGACGGGACTGGGGCACAACTGCATCGTGGTGGCCCCCTCGCTGATCCCGCTGAAGGCCGGGGATCGGGTAAAAACCGATCGGCGCGATGCGGCGATGCTGGCCAAGCTGCACCGGAGCGGCGAGCTGACAGCGGTGTGGGTTCCGGATGCGGCGCATGAGGCCATGCGCGATTTGGTGAGAGCCCGCGCCACAGCGATGCGTGTGCTCGGCAAGGCGCGGCAACATCTCCAAGGCTTTCTGCTGCGGCATGGGCGCATCTATGCCGGGAAGAAGGGGTGGACCCTGGCTTATCGTCGCTGGCTCACCACGGTGCGCTTCGATCACCCAGCAAGCCAAATCGTTCTGCAGGACTACATTCATGCCATGACCGATGCTGAGGCCCGTGTGGACTGCTTGACCAAGCGGATCGAAGAGCTGGCGCCACAATGGTCGATGACGCCATTCGTTGAGGCCGTGCAGGCCATGCGCGGCGTCGCCTTCATCGTTGCCGTGACCGTGGTTGCCGAGGTCGGCGACTTCTCTCGCTTCGACAATCCCGCCAGTTGATGGCCTTTCTCGGCCTCGTGCCGTCGGAGCATTCGAGTGGCGCCACCATCCGACGCGGCGGTATCACCAAGGCCGGCAACGCTCTGGCCAGGCGGGCTCTGATCGAGGGGGCATGGACCTATCGCATGCAAGCCCGCGTCAGTCGCAAGCTCCATGACCGTAACGAGCGCCTGCCACAAGCTATCCGCGATATCGCCTGGAAGGCCCAGGTCAGGCTGTGCGCCCGCTATCGCCGCTTGTCGGCGGCCGGCAAACCCAAGGTGATCGTCACCACCGCCATTGCACGCGAGATGGTCGGCTTCCTGTGGGCGATCACTCGTCAAGTACAACTGGGGCCGGCCGCCTGAAGAGCGCTGCTCGACCATATCGGTGCCCAGGGCAGGAGGCGGGCGCGGTGGGGAATCCTCGTGGCCTGTTATGAGCCGGCATTGTCGACGCTCGCCCCCTAGACCGAGGCAGCCCCAAGACGAAACAACGGTCATGCGGTACCCAACCCGCGAATGAGAGCTTGATCAACCGTCGTCTTTGGCCCTGCCTCCTACCGTGGGCACCTTCGAAGTCCAGCGTCCGGGCGCTCAGCCGGAAGCGGCTCCGCTTGATCGAATCGCTTGACAGCAAACATGAGAGACAGGCTGTTAGCTAGTCCGGGCCCACAATGAAGGAGCGTTGCTGCCGCTCTGTTCGCCATAAGCGCGTTAGCCGTCGGCCGCTCCCGTCACAACGGCTTCGGAAAGGCCAAGCAAGCAGCGCACGTCCGTCTTGCCATCCAGAGCAGCGACGAACTGCATTTCCGGGGTCCCGAGGTTTGCGAAACAGCTATCGAGCCCATTAACCAGGAGCACATCACAAACTAGCTCTGCTCCGGCATCATCCTCATATGCAACCACTGTTGGCGACAAGCAGCTCGCGAAGGGCGGCGGCGTCGAGCATCTGCTCGGCTAGAAGCTTCTTCAGCTTCGCGTTCTCGTCCTCCAGCGCCCTCAGCCGCTTCGCCTCTGAAACGTCCATGCCGCCGAATTTGGCCTTCCAATTGTAGATCGTTGCTTCCGAGACCCCGTGCTTGCGAGCCAGGTCGGCCGTCTTTGCTCCAGCCTCATGCTCCTTCAATACCGCGATAATCTGCTCTTCCGTGAACCTTGCTGCTTCATCTGTCCGTCCTTCTTTGATCTGAGGCCGGCAAACTGGACCATTTTTGGCTAGAGTTCTCGCTGCCGAACCCTTCGGCTGGGAGGAGCGATGGACCATGAAGGCCTCGAAGTTTTCAGACGCCCAGAAGGCGTTCATCCTGAAACAGGGCAACGACGGGGTCGCGGTGGCGGAGATCTGCCGTAAGGCCGGGATCAGCCAGGCGACCTACTTCAATTGGAAGAAGAAGTATGACGGGCTGTTGCCGACCGAGATGCGTCGGCTGAAGCAGCTCGAGGAGGAGAACGGCAAGCTGAAGAAGCTGGTCGCGGACCTGTCGCTCGACAAGGAGATGCTGCAGGACGTGATCCGCCGAAAGCTATGAAGCCTGGTCGGAAGCGCATGCTGGTCGACGCGGTCCGCAGCGAATGGCAGGTCTCGATCCGCCGGGCCTGTGACGCTCTCGAATTTGACCGCTCGACCTACCACTACAAGTCCCGTCGCCCTGGCCAGGCTGCCCTCGAACAGAAGATCAAGGAGATCTGCCATGTTCGTATTCGCTACGGTTATCGTCGTGTTCACGTCCTGCTGCGTCGTGAAGGCTGGCGCCATGGCCAGAACAAGACGCGGCGCATCTATCGCGAATTGGGCCTGCAATTACGCAGCAAAACGCCCAAGCGCCGGGTCAAGGCCAAGCTGCGCGATGATCGCAGGCCGGCGACGCGATCGAACGAGACCTGGGCGATGGACTTCGTCCATGACCAGTTGGCGACCGGACACAAGCTGCGCGTGCTCACGATTGTCGATACCTTCTCCCGCTTCTCGCCAGCGCTGGCGCCACGGTTCACCTTCCGCGGCACCGATGTTGTGGAGGTGCTGGAAAGGGCCTGCAAGGAAGTGGGATTCCCGGCAACGATCCGCGTCGATCAAGGCAGCGAGTTCGTGTCCCGCGATCTTGACCTCTGGGCCTACCAGCGCGGTGTCACCCTGGACTTCTCGCGGCCCGGTAAGCCAACCGACAACGCGTTCATTGAGGCCTTCAACGGCCGCTTCAGGGCCGAATGCCTCAACGCCCACTGGTTCCTGTCCCTTGCGGACGCCCAGCAAAAGGTGGAGACTTGGCGCAGATACTACAATGAAGAGCGGCCCCATGGCGCGATCGGCAATCGACCGCCGATTTTGCTGCAAAACCACGTCGGCGCATCCAGCTCGCCAACGTGATCACGGCGAAAAACTCTAGTTCTGAATGGTCCAAAGTTCGGCCTCGCTGCACTTCGGGCCGGACTCTAACTCCATCTGGAGGAAATACGCAGGGGCAGGTCACCGTCACAAGGCAGGGCCTTCGGTCGTCACTTCCATAGGATGCCGCAAACGCGCGCGATCTTGGGCGGCTCAGCGTAGTCAACGGGACATCGTCATCGACTATCTCCTAGCTGCTTTTCCAACTCTAAGCAGCATTAATAATCAGCGGTCATAAGATTGCCACCCCCTTTTTTTGTAGTTGCAGATCGCCGCTGCGGGTGGTTCCTTCACGCTGTGGCCTATTCCCGCTCGCCACGTCTCGAACCACTTAGGAAAACGCTAATCATGACCACACTAAACGTGGCACTAATAGCCGGCGGCCGCTCTGTCGGGCACGATGTGTCAAGGAAAAACGCTCGATCTATCTATGAAGCCTTGGACCGGAAACGATATAGTCCGATACTGGTCGATGTCGCGCGGGACGGGAAGTGGTGGTTACAGGAGAACATCAAGGAATTTCCGTTACACTCGGAATCGTCAGGTGCGCAAATAATGTTCCTGCCGGGAGGGGGCGGCAAG
This sequence comes from Bradyrhizobium sp. CCBAU 51765, assembly GCF_015291725.1. Classification (GTDB taxonomy): domain Bacteria; phylum Pseudomonadota; class Alphaproteobacteria; order Rhizobiales; family Xanthobacteraceae; genus Bradyrhizobium; species Bradyrhizobium liaoningense. The sequence continues at coordinate 7,022,379 of NZ_CP030038.1, read as the reverse complement.
GCGCTCGTTCATCGGTCCAACGAGGGCGATGGAATATGTTACGTCGACGTAGTGTTCCCAACCCTGCTAGATGGCATTTTGGAAGGTGTACTGGAAACCGCGCAGGTGCCGTTTGTAGGGTCCCGAATGCCTGCGCCGGCATTATGCGCGGACAAGCAAATCACCAAACGAATATTGCGCGACGCAGGCCTCCCCACCAGTCGGTCTCTAGCTCTCATAGATCGAGAGGAGGTTCAATTTAAGTTTGCCCAAGAAGTGCTCTGCAGCCGTTCGCTATTTGTGAAGCCGGCGAGCCTCCATGATTCTATTGGCGTCAATAAGGTCACGTGCGAATCGGAGTTCAAGACAGCTGTCGATCTTGCGTTTAGCTGTGGCAACAAGGTCTTAGTCGAGGAGGACGTCGAGGGTCGTGAACTCCACTGCGCTATTTTACAGGACCCTCTGCAGCCGAATAACTTACTTTGTTCATGGCCAAGCGAGATCATCCTGACTGATCAGCACGCCTTTTTCACGTATCGGGCGAAAATGGAAGGGAAGGGAGTAATATTCAAAACGAAAGCAGAGCTAGACGAAACGGCCGCCGATCGAGTGCGAGCGCTAGCTTGCGAAGCGTTCAGGGTGCTCGGCTGTGAGGCATTGGCCCGCGTGGACTTTTTTATGCGACCTAGTGGGGAACTACTGATTAACGAGGTCGGCCCTAGTCCCAGCCGTACTCCGTCAAGCATGTTTTCGAAGATGATGGAGGAGTCCGGGATCCCGTATAATACGTTAGTACAGAGGCTCCTTGAAGACGCGATTAAGCGCTCCGAGCGAGATAGTAAGCCTATGATTGAGCTGCCGCCGGTTTGATGGAGACCATGATTAGGAGTTTCGTTGAAGCCGGAGATGGACGAAGAAGAGACGGAAGTTCAGTCGCGAGTCCAAGTTCGAGGCGGTCGACCTCTTAGGAGCGAGGGGTGTCGGTGGCGGCGGCCGGGCGCGACATGGATGTCGATAAGAACGTTCTGCGCGAAGGGTAAAGAGTTCGGCTCTGAACCGCCGCGGGTTTGCCGGAGGCCATTTGGTTTTAGTTATGCCGCCATGGCCGGCTGTTCCAGCATGGCGTAGTAGCGTTGCTCGGCTTCGGCCGGCGGAATGTTGCCGATGGGCTTCAGCATCCGCCGGTTGTTGAATCAATCCACCCATTCCAGGATCGCGAACTCGACGGCCTCGAAGCTACGCCATGGCCCGCACAACGCCCGACCGAGAAAGACACTGGGCTGGAAAACGCCGGCAGAAGCGCTTGACGAATTACTGTCATGAGTGAAAACAATTGGTGTTGCGACGACCGTTTGAATCCGCCTTGGCTGCCCCTATCGCTGTGGTGCACGAGACCGCCGCGATGGACCGGCCTTCGATGGTGCAAGGCCTGCTCCAAACGCATCGAGCACGAAGCCGGCGTGCGCCGTGCGCGAGGCCCGCCAGCCCACGATCCTGCGGGCATAGGCGTGGATGACGAAGGCAACGTAGACGAAGCCGGCCCAGGTCGGGAGTGGAGTAAGAAGCGCGAGCGCGCTTCTCCTCCCCGAACCGTACGTGCACCTTTCAGCGCATACGGCTCTCTGTTCAAGCTTGGCCCATGGCCATAGCAACATCCTGATAGTGCGAGGTGACAGTGCTGCGGGCTTCTTTTCGGAAGATGTAGGGATTTTCCTCCGGATTGCGCCATCGGAACTGCGCCTTCGGACTTGAGACAAGCCGGTAAAGTGCTTTTCCGTGGGGCCCGCCGCGTTCATTTCGACCAAACACGAGCCAGGTTTTCGCCTTGCCCGGTTCCGGGGGGCGGTACCATTTCCGCATCAAAGGTTTGATGCGAGACCGGTATTTGTGCCCCAGCCAGTGCGCCATTTTCCAGAATACGACATGGTCGATGCGCCGGAATACGTGCGCGGTGAAGTCGGTGAACTTATAGAACGCTGCCCATCCCGCCACTTGACGGTTCAGGCCAGCGATCATGTCGACCGTGCTGACACTATGATTGCCGGAAAGGGCTTCAGTGAGCCTGCGAACAAACTCCTTCGCCTTTTCCTTGGGTATCGTTGTGACGACGGACATGCGCCCGTGCGACCCTCGCTTGCGAATGATCCTGTGCCCCAGAAAGACGAAGCCGTCATTGACGTGAGTGATATGGGTTTTCTCCATGTTCAGCGTCAATTTCAGCTTGCCTTCCAGAAAGGCGCGGCATTCTTCGCGGATTTCCTCTGCTTGAGCTTTGGTCCCTTTTACGATGACGACAAAGTCGTCAGCGTATCGGCAATAAGCAACCGCCGGCTTCCATTGCGGTTCTCTCGAACCGTGATCGGGCGGCCGTTCCATGCCCAGTCCTTGCGAGCCTTGTCGCTCAGGTATTCGCCTCCAGCCACGCATCAAACTCGTGGAGCATGATGTTGGACAAGAGCGGTGACAGCACGCCACCTTGCGGAACACCCTCGCTGGAGGCTGTAAACAGGTCACGGTCAATGTGACCTGCCTTCAGGAACCGCCAGAAGATCAACAAACCGCCCGTCCTGCACTCGTCGCCGCACACATCTGATAAGCAGCCGATGATGGACCGTGTCGAAGTAGCTTGCCAGATCACCTTCGATGATCCAGCGCCCCTCGTCATGTCGGCTCCATCCTGGAGCTGTATCTTCACGGTGCGGACGGCATGGTGCACGGTCCGTTCAGGCCGGAAGCCATAGGATAGGCGATGGAAGTCGCTTTCCCAGATTGGCTCCATGGCCATGAGCATGGCTCGTTGGACGATGCGATCCGTCAGGGTCGGAATACCCAGTGGGCGTAGCTTGCCGTTGGTTTTCGGGATATGGATTCGCTTCACCGGCTGGGGGCGATAACTCTCCTCCAGCAGGCTTTTCCGCAGGTCATCCAGATGCGGATCCAATCTGACCTGCAGTCGTTGCCTATCTATGCCGTCGATGCCCGGTGTTCGTGCGCCACTTGACGCCAGAACAATCCGAGCGGCCTCGGCAAGCCATTCCCGGTTGGCAATCAGCCGAAGGAGGCGATCGAACCTTCGGTTCGGATCGCTCCCGGCCCATGTCGCGAGCTTGTGCTGCATTTCACTGATTATCAAAGGTCTTCACCTCATTGGGTCAGGTAGTTTGCACTCCAAGCAGTTTGAACTGTTCCCCTTCGCCATGTGGCAGGCGTTCCCTTCCGCGGACTACTACGGAAACTCCGCCAGCATGGTGGACGTCAGGGGCAACTCCCTTGCGACACAAAGCATCGTGGGTATTCCATCATGCCTTCCCTCGTTCATATGCTGGACGTCATCGTATTGGTGAGGCTGCCGGTCGCAGTCTTTTCCCTTGCTTTCCGCAAGTCGATGCCGATGCCATGGTCTGGCTGCGTTCTCCCCATGACCCCTCGCGAGCGTCCTTACATCTGGCCCTCGCGTTCGGATGCCGGCCGTCGTATCTGTCCGGCGACATCATCAGCATTCCACCTGCTAAGCCGTGTAGGCGGAGGCGACATTTCAGCCCTCAGATGCGGGTGAACCGGTTCGTGTTCCTCAACCTTCCAATACTTCAGCCTCGGGGACCATCTCGGCTTAACGGCGTCGCCTCAATCCCCTTTACCTGCGGGCTACGTCACCCTGCCAGTTGACGACAGGTCACCGCCGCTTGGGCTCATGTCCCCTCACAGCAGGGGACAAGTCATTTTTTTCTTCCTCCTTTCGCTTTTGCATTCCAGTCATACGCGCTTTGATCTTCCACCGAAAAAATGGACAGGGTTAAGCTGCTTTTAGCTCCATCTCGATCGGGCTGATAAAGCCGATGGCGGAGTGACGGCGAACTCGATTGTAGAAGCCCTCGATATAGGCAAAGAGATCCCGTGTGGCTTCTGCCCGCGTTTCATAGTGCCGGTGGTGAACGAGCTCCGTCTTGAGCGTGTGAAAGAAGCTCTCCGTCGGAGCATTGTCATAGCAGTCGCCCTTGCGGCTCATCGAGGCCCTGAGGCCGGTGGCTTGCATCAGCTTGCGATAATCCGCCGATGCATATTGAACGCCGCGATCGGAATGGTGGATCAGGCCGGCATTTGGCCGCTGGGCCGCGATTGCCATCCGCAACGCCGCCAGAGGCAGCTCGGCGCGCAAATGATCCGCCATCGCCCAGCCGACGATCTTGCGGCTGTAGAGGTCCATGACCGTGGCCAGATAGAGCCAGCCCTGATCAGTTTGGACATAGGTGATGTCGGCGAGCCAGATGTGGTTCGGCGCGGCGGCGACGAAGTTGCGCTCGAGCAAGTTCGCCGCGATCGGGAAATCGTGACGGCTGTCGGTGGTGCGCACCCGTCGCGGCCTCGCCATCATGGCTCTGATACCGTGACGACGCATCAACCGCTCGATGCGACCACCGCTCGCTCCACGGCCTTGGGCTCTCAGCTCGGCATGGATGCGCGGGCTGCCGTAGCGGCCGTTTGTATCGCGATGAACCCGCTTGATGTCGTCGACGAGCTCACGGTTGGCAATGGCCCGCTGGCTCTCAGGGCGCGCTCGCCAGGCGTAATAGCCAGCAGGCGAGATGCCAAGCACGTCGCACATGATCGTCACTGGATAGTCGGCGCGGCGATCTTCGATGAAGCGAAATCTCATTTCTGAACTCCAGCAAAGATCGCAATGGACTTTTTTAAAATATCCCGCTCCATGCGCAGCCGGTCGTTCTCGCGCTGCAGACGAGCGATCTCCGCCGCGTGGTCCGCCGACGGCTGTAGCGCGGCAATCTGGGTAGGAAGTGCGCGGCAATCAGGATGGCGAGGCAGTGTCGCGGCCTGATGATGATTGCCGCGATGATTGTCGCGCGCAAGAGTTTTGTTGAACTCTGATTGTCGCGCAGCGTCAATCAGCGACGGTTTTGGGTGTCGCGTGCGATGGCGGCCGTCCTGGACCGCGTTTTCGTTCGAGGGCGGTCCGTCTGCGAGAGCTCTCGACGTTCATCTCGACGATGGTGGCGTGGTGAACGAGGCGATCGATGGCGGCGAGGGTCATGGCGGGGTCCGGGAAGACCCTGTTCCATTCGCCGAATGGCTGATTGGCGGTGATCAGCATCGAGCGGCGCTCGTAGCGTGCACTGATGAGCTCGAACAGCACGCTGGTCTCGGCCTGATCCTTGGTGACGTAAGCGAGATCATCAAGGATCAGGAGATCGAAGCGATCGAGACGATTGATGGCCGCCTCGAGGTTGAGCTCGCGTCGCGCCAGCTGGAGCTTCTGCACGAGATCGGTGGTGCGGGTGAAGAGGACGCGCCATCCGTTCTCGACGAGGGCCAGGCCAATCGCTGCCGCCAAGTGGCTCTTTCCGCCGCCGGGCGGGCCGAACAACAGCAAATTGGCGCCCTTGCCCAGCCAGCTGTCACCGGCGGCGAGCGCCATCACCTGCGCCTTCGAGATCATCGGCACGGCTTCGAAGTCGAAGCTGTCGAAGGTCTTTCCGGCGGGTAAACGTGCTTCGACAAGGTGTCGTTCGATCCGACGGCGGCCGCGTTCGGCGATCTCGTGCTCGGCGATGGTCGCGAGGAAGCGGCCGGCCGGCCAGCCTTCCTTGTCGGACTGTTCGGCAAATTGCGCCCACAGCACCTTGCTGGCAGGCAGCCGGAGCTCATTGAGCAACAGATTGAGGCGCGCGGCATCAACCGTGTTCGTTACGCTCATGCGGCACCTCCGGTCTCGGCGGTACCGATGAGGCATTCGTAGGTCGCAAGCGGCACGAGCTGCACCACGACGTTCGGCAGGTTGGCGGGATCGGGGGCGAAGTGAGCACGTAGCCGGTTGAGGTCGGGCAGTCGGCCGGCCTCGAGATCGGCGGTGAGCTGATCGGCGAGTTCGGCCTCGCAGCCGCGTTCATGGGCGAGCGCGAGGAGATCGACCATGATCCGGCAGGCTTTTTTGTCCGGCAAGCGTTCGCGCAAGCGATCGAAGGTCTTCCGATAGGCATTCCGCGGGAACAGCCGATCTCGGTAGACCAGATTGAGAAGCGCCATCGGCTTGCGCCGCAGGGAATGGATCACGTGCCGATAATCGACGACCTGGTCGTACTTGCCATTGGGATGCGGCCGCCCACGCGGCAGGGTGACGAGATGGGTGCCGCCGACGAACACGTCGAGACGATCGTCGTAAAGGCGCACCCGCAGCCGGTGACCGATCAGGCGCGATGGCACCGTGTAGAACACCTTGCGCAGGGTGAAGCCGCCGGACGAGGTCACGCGGACGATCACCTCTTCGTAGTCGGAGGTGCGCCGATCGGGCAGCTCCTGCAACACCACGCGCTCGCTATCGATCCGCTTGGCGTTGCGGGCATTGCGGCGGCTGACGATCTCGTCGATGAAGCCGCGATAGGTGGCAAGATCGTCGAAATCGACAGTTCCGCGCAGCAGCAAGGCGTCCGCGATTGTTCGCTTGAGATGACCGTGAGGCCCTTCGATCGAACCATTCTCGTGAGCAACGCCTCTATTGTTGCGGGAAGGCCGCATGCCGTAGTGGGCACAAAGGGCCTCGTATCGCTGCGTCAGATCGTCCCGTGCATCGCGATCGAGATTGCAGAATGCGGCCGACAGACTGTCGGTCCGATGCTCCCGCGGCGCCCCACCGAGCGACCAGAGGGCATTCTGCAGGCCCTCGGCCAGGGCAACGAAGCTCTCGCCGCCAAGCACGACGTGGGCGTGCTCGAACCCGCAATAGGCCAAACGGAAGTGATAGAGACGATGATCCAACGGAGCACCCGCGATCGTAACACCCAACTCGCCCATGTCGGTGAACTCGGAGAGGCCGAGCTGGCCAGGCTCGTGGGTTTGGCGGAAGATTACCTCCTGCTCCGCGCCGTGGATCGCCCGCCATGCACGGATCCGACGTTCCAGGGTACGACGGATACCGGTGCCCAGATCCGGATGACGTCGTAGCATCTCCTCGAAGACCGCCACCGGGCGTAAGCCAGGTGCCGCCTTCAGGATTGGGACGATCTCGGTCTCGAACACGTCGCTCAACGGGTCCGGTCGGCGCCGGCCGCGGGGAGCCTTCCTTTGCGATGGAAGTCGGGGGTCGCTCTCGATCCGATAGGCGGTCGACGCACTGAATGACGCCTTGGCCGCCGCCACTGGCGGGCTATCGGTCTGACGGTACTTCATGTAGAGCCTTCTGTGGTTGCCGCCTGTAATGCAAGAAGTTTCTGTCCCTTTGGTGTGTGATCGAGTGCGGTCTTCTGTCAGGCCTTTCATTGCGGCGCTTGCAGAAGCCGCTGGCCGGTATGGTGATCCGCGGGTCAGGTCCAATTCTCATCTCCGAGCACAATGGCTCTTTGGCTCTAGCTGGTTTCCCTGATCCAGATCTGTTCGATCATTACGCCCATTCGGGTCGTCGACTTCTCACACCCCCTCACCAACCCAGGCTATTCAGTGCTGCATGAAATCATGCCGTCACGACCTGCGTCGGATGTCGATAGTCCTCCTTCCGGATGAGCATGGCCCAAATCGCCCGAGCCATCTTGTTCGCCAGGGCGATCGCCACCAGCATGCGTGGCTTCCTGACGAGAATCTGCGCAAGCCATGAGCCTTCGGGGATCGACTTGCGCCCCAGCCAGTTCAATCGCGACATAGCTCCAACGATGAGTAATTGGCGAATGTCCGCTTGTCCCTCTCTCGAAACGCGCCCAAGCCTTTCCTTTCCTCCGGAGGAATGTTGCCGCGGGACTAAGCCGAGCCAAGCTGCGAAGTCTCGACCACATTTGAAAGTTGTCATATCGGGCGCGAAAGCCTCGATCGCCAGCGCGGTCAGCGGACCGACCCCTGGCATTGTTTGCAGCCGGCGCGCCGCTCCCGTCCGCGCCGCCAACTTCTTGAGTTGCTCTGTCTTGGCATTAATCCGCTCCGTCTTCTGGGTAATTTGATCAATGAGACTCCAGCATTCCTCCCGAACTAGTTCCGGCAGATCGACGTTCGGCTCCTTGAGGATTGCGGCAATGCGTTTAAGTTGTTCGATGCCTTGTGGGACGGTATGACCAAATTCGTAAACAGCAGCACGTAATGCGTTGACTAAATCAGTACGCTGACGAACAAGCCGCTGCCGAGTCCGAAATAACATTGCTCTGGCCTGCTGCTCTTCCGATTTCGGCTCGACGAAGCGCATCTCTGGGCGCTGTGCAGCGATCACTATTGCTTCGGCATCAGCCGCGTCGTTTTTTGGCGCTTCACGAAAGGCTTCACGTATTGCGGCGCGATCAGTCTAACTTCATGGCCGAGCTTAACCATCTCTCGTGCCCAATAGTGAGCGCTGCCGCAAGCTTCCATCACCACCATTGCCGTTGGGTGCTCCGCCATGAACTTCCTGAACTGTGGCCGAGACAGCTTCTTTCGAAACTTGAGATGCCCAGTTGTTGATGCGCCGTGGAGCTGGAAGACATTCTTCGCCAGATCTACCCCAATCACCGTATCCATCAATTTGCCGTCCTCTTCGCTGTGATCAAACAACACGTTTTTGGCACATATCGATGCCATCGAGGGAGGGCGGCAACCATCCCATCTCATCTGGTGATCTGTGATGTGTCGGCCGGGCAAGCGAGTGATTCCTCTTGGCGGAAGAACCACTTGCATAACCCCGCCGGCCGCGATCACCAGTCGGCGCGGTCCTCCTCGGGATCGCGCCGACGCTGGGCTCGTAACTCCGGTCGGGCTACGCCCTCCCTACGTCACGAGCCCAGCGAAACTCTCCCACCTTGATTGACGCTGCCTTCCATCCTGATCGCCGCGCGACAGACGGCAGCACGCCGTCGGCTCCAGCCGGGCCCCTCGCTGCTCCACCCACCGCCCTAGCACGGAATCACGCAAGCCAAGTTCCTTCGCAACCGAGCCGATCGCGCGACCGCTAAAGCGGGATGGGGTTAGGTTGAATCGATTTGGGATTCCCAAATCAGTGAGTTTCTGATTCACCATGCTGGCTGGGTTGGAGGCCAGCATGGATGGGCAAGCCTTATTCTCTGGATCTCCGTAAGCGTGTCGTGTCCGCGATCGTGGGCGGGATGTCCCGCAATCAGGCAGCCAAGCAGTTTGGGGTCGCGATCAGCACGGCCATTGGCTGGATGAAGCGGGTCGATGAGACCGGCAGCGTCGAGCCGGGCCAGATGGGCGGTCACAAGCCGAAGGCGGTTTCGGGAGACCACGCGGTCTGGCTGTCGCGACGGCGATTTCACCATACGCGGGCTCGTTGCCGAGCTCGCCGGACGCGGCCTGAAGGTCGACTACCACTCGGTGTGGGACTTTGTGCATGCCGAGAAGCTCAGCTTCAAAAAAAAGCGTGGCGGCTGGCGAACGCGATCGCCCCGAGGTGGCGCGGCGAAGGTCGCGTCGAAGCTGAGCGGCTGGTCTTCATCGACGAGACCTGGACCAGGACCGATATGGCCCCCTTGCGGGGATGGGCGCCGCGCGGACACAGACTTCACACCAAGGTTCCCCACGCCCGTTGGAAGACCATGACCTTCCTGGCGGCCCTGCGCCATGACCGGATCGATGCGCCATGGTTCATCGAAGGGCCGATCGATGGCGTGAGCTTTCGCACCTATATCGAGAAGGTTCTTCTGCCCGTCCTTCGACCTGGCGATATCGTCGTCTTGGATAACCTCGGCAGCCACCGGAGCAAAGCAGTTCGTCAGCTCATCCGTTCGGTCGGCGCCAAACTGTTCTTCCTGCCGAAATACTCGCCCGACTTGAACCCGATCGAACAGGTCTTTGCCAAGCTAAAGCATCTGCTCCGAAAGGCCGCCGCGCGAACTGTCGACGCGGTCTGCGCCGCAATCGGCTACGCACTCGATGCCTTCAGCTCCGAGGAATGCGCCAATTACCTCAAAAACTCAGGATATCGAACCTAATGCCATCATGCTTTAGACGCTACGAGATCAACCGCTTGCCGCTTGTAGTCATCGGTAAACGAGCGACGTTGACGTCCTTCCATCCGACACCTCCTGGCTCTTCGAGCCTACTACGGGCGTCCATCAATTCAGAGGAGGTTCACTTCCCCAAATGTGGGGCGAGGCGCACCATAGGTGAAGTCGGAGAGCCAAAGGACGTTAGGCCTCGGCGCCTTGAACTGGCGGGCTCGACCCCATGCGCCCCGCGATGCTCGTCAATGACGCCGATCATGGCTTGGACCGGCGGTCGAGCTCCGCCATCGCAAAATACGCGCTCGCCTTGCGCAAGATCTCGTTGGCTTGCCGAAGCTCACGGTTCTCCCGTTCCAGGGCCTTCAGCTTCTCGGCCATCCCGGTTGGAAAACCGGCCCGCTGCCCGCTGTCGACCTCGGCCTTCTTGGCCCAGTCATGCAGCGTCTGCGGGGTGCAGCCGATCTTGGCCGTCACTGCCGCCCACCGCGACGGGTGCTCGCCGGCGTGATCCAGAACCATCCGAACCGCTCGATCGCGGACCTCAGGTGAAAACTTGTTCGTCGTCTTGCTTGTCATGGCTCCCTCCTCTCAGGAGTTGGAGCCTCCGGCAAACCCGGGGCGGTTCACTCCGATCCGGTGCAGGCCTTTCCCGGCACCGGCAGATGAAGCTGCAGCAGCGGTCGACTGGCGGACTTGGTTGCTTTGCTTACAGCGCCGCTGTTCATGGATCGACAGAAGCGGCGCGATCGCACTGACGAGCTGATGACTCACTCAATAGCTCACGAACTTGATTGCGGAATTGCAGCCCGATCGCACGGGGGAGCAGCAAGCCGTACTCTTTGATGAGACTGTGGGCTGGGCCTTCGATATCTCGACGAATGGCCACGGGCCGGGATTTCGCCATGAGTATCGCACAGATCTGCAGGCTTTCCTCGCTCTTGACCTTGACTTCTCGATGCCAGCCAACCGCCAGTCCGCCAGACCTCGAGCATCGTTCTGGTCGCTTTTGTTCATGCGCACTGACAAAGTCGCGAGCGCATGCCGAGCGCCGATACAGACCACTGGAAGATCAACCCTACGAAGCTCATGCCACAGCCAACTCGCCATCGCCCAATCTCATCAACCAAACCGCTCGGCGTGTGGAGCTCGCTTGCGAATGAGTGCCGTGAGCGCCCCGGGCTGGGACTTGGCCTTTTCCCTCGAACAGGACCTGACCTACCCCGTCGACCGCACATACTGATGTTTCTTTCTACGAGACATCCAGGCCTTATAGCGCGTCCGATTCGTAAGATTGCAGAAGGCTTGTAGATAGCGGACCTTTCGTGCCGCGGGCGTCGACCGCAATTACATCATTGTCTGCAATATTGCCCATTAAGCCGGGGGATCGGCGTTGTCCATTCGCCGATGTCATTCTCAATATCCTGCCCCGTCAACGTGAACCCGCCCCACTGGTCGACATCATCTCACCGACTTCAGTTCGACGGCATGCCGATCAATCAGACTTTCATCTGATTTCGCTGGCGGCAGCGTCATCGTCCAACAACGCAACGTCGAAGTTGTTGGTGGCACCGGCACAGGCAAAGCCCCACCTGGCCATTGCCATCCCCAGAAACTGTATCCACAGTGACTGCGTCCGAAGTCCGCAGTGGACCTAGCATAGTTGGGACGACGCTAAACTTGAAGGCGCCGCCCGACTGAGGCTTCGAATTCGTGGCGTACAACGCAGGGCCAAAACTCCCTGCGTTCGGCGCTGTTCGGCTGGCGTGCCTCAAGCAGCCGCCTCGATCAAGGCGTGGATGAAAGCGCCCATGGCCTGCCGGTGTGCGTCCGTGTTCGGTTCGGGCCACACCGAGTTCACCGCGATGACGACCCTCTCACGTGGATGGACGAAAATGCCTTGCCCGGAGTGGCCCAAAGCCGCGTAATATTCCCGACCGGTCCACCAGAAGTATCCATATCCCGTAAGCCCCTCACGTGACGACCCGGGAGGCAATGGAATCTGCTCGCTTGTTGCGTGTTTGAGCCATTCTGGCGAGACGACGTGCTGGCCGGCGGCCTTGCCGCCCTCCACCAGGAACTGTCCAATGCGCGCCAAGTCGCGAAGTGCGACGATGAGACCGCAGTTGGCGCGTTCGTTGCCGGCGGGGTTGACCATCCAATACGCGTCTTTCTCCATGCCGTAGGGCTGCCACAGCTTGCACGAGAGATAGTGGGACAGGGATGTACCGACCGCCCTGGAGACGAGGAGCCCGGCCAAGTCGGTATCCGCGTCCTTGTAGGCGAACCTGGCCCCCGGAGCCTCCACCCTGGGCTGGCGACGCATGTAGGCGAGCATCGGGTCGAGGCCGTTGACGAAGGGCTCCGCCCAAAGCCGAGAGCCATCGCCGTCAGCGTTGACGTAGTCGCCGTCGAATTTCACGCCGGAGCTCATGGTGAGTAAATGGCGAACAGTCACGCCCTCATAGGCACTGCCACGTAGCTCGGGAAGGTAACCGACGACCAAATCGTCCATGCAGCGAATAGAGCCGTCCAGGATGGCCGCCCCAACAAGAATGGCAGTCACCGACTTCGTCACGGACTGACTGTCCCACCGGTGCTTCTCCGTTCGACCCAGGCCATAGCGTTCAAGGAGGATCTCCCGATCCTTGAGAACCACAACCCCAGAAACACGCGCCTCTGTCATGTAGCGGTCAACGTCCATCGCCTGGCCGTTCCACATCCAGCGCGGCGAAATTCCCCGCACCGAAACCGGCAGAGGCTGGGTCTGAGGACCGCGGGCGACGACGCGCACCGGCTCGATCCTCGCTCTCTCACGATAGCCAACAATCTGCTGATCAGAATTCCAACGATACGCGGGGCCTCGCGGCGGAAGAGCCTCAACAGCAGAAGTTGTCACATGAGTCGTCATGAATTCACCTCATCGTCGGCCGACCTATATTCGTCGGCAGATCTGTTCATCAGCGGCCTTGCAACCTCACAAGTCTAGGGCGCTCGGACTAAACTTGAACTTGAATGCAAGTGCCGCCCGCACGGCTTGTAACGGGCCGTATTGCTGGACGCACGCATTGGGCGCAGAACTGGATGCGGCCCTTTAGCGCAAGATCCATTCGTTCCACCTCTGGGCAAGCCGCTGCCTGTTCGAAAGGCCGTCTTTGCCGACCTCATTGTACCAGCTCACATTCAACGGGAAGCTACCCGCCAGATAGTCAGGATATGTTGCAAGCTTTTTAGCGACAGTCTCGGTGAGCAGTTTGTACGCGTTGCGGTTGCTCGGCGCCTGTGCATAGAGACGAGCGAACTCGGCCTGTGGGCCAGGACGACTCGTAAATTCGATGAACTTCTGCGCATTCCCGGCATTCGGGCTACCTTTGAGGATATACCAGTAATCCCAAGTCAGCTTCGCCTGATTTCGGTTGATCTCCAACGGCTCTCCGGCGTCGACCAGCGAAAGCGCGCGACCATCATAGGACTGCACGATGTCAGCGACGTTGTCCCGCATGATCTGCAGCACTTCTGAGCCGTTGGTCCACCACTTCCGAACATGTGGCTTGATCCGGTCCAAACTGGCGAATGCCCGGTCGATGTCGATCGGATAGAGTGCGTCCTTTGAAACGCCATTCGCCAGCAACGCCTCCTCCCAAGGCCCCTCGCTGCCGAACTCGCCAGTATGTAGCGCCCGAGATCCAGGGAATTTAGCTACATCCCAATACTCAGCCCACGTTGTGGGACGTGGCTTACCCGTGGGATATTTTTTGGTGTTGTACACCATATTCGTCGAGTAAATGTAACTACTGAAGGCGTTCTTGTGCTTCGAATAACTTTCAACAGCGCTCAATTCGTCTTTGCTATAAATGGAGTAGTCCACCTCCTCCAAGTGTCCACTCGCAGCCAGCGTCAGCGCAGAGGCTTGGTTTGAGAGCCCGACGTCAACGAGCACGTTCTTCGACTGGACCATGAGACCTACTTGGGCGACATCGAGATCCTGGGTAATCGGTACCACCTTGATCCCCGTTTCCGCCTGAAAGGGCTTGAGGTAAGCTTCGGTCACCGCCTTACCGAATCCTCCGCCGAGCGAAACGATCCGCAGTTCTCCAGCTCGTTGCGCATAGGCTCGGCCGGCACAGGAAATGAGCGTGGGAGCAACGACGGCGGAAGATGTCGCCGCCATAAACGCCCTGCGGTTTAACCGAATGGTCATGCTTTTCCCCTCCTTGAGACCTTATATGCCTGATTGCTGAAGGCGAATGTACGCCCTGCAAAGGTTTGAATGCCGCAAAAATCAGGGCCGATGCGCCGAATACCTGCGGATTCTTACGTTGTGTCGCGGAACAACGCCAAGATGAGTGCCTGCACGAAGTGGCAGGCCATGGCTACGACTGTCCGGAATGCCTCCGACGCAGCGGGGATTACTCTTCAATGTGGCACGGTCGAGCCGGCGAAGCGCTACGTGGCAGCGAAATGGCCTGACCCGATTCCCGCCCCTCACCCAGACATGCCCTACACCACCAAAGTATGGTGTCGTAATGCGACAGCAAACTGGAGGTCGAGCATCCTTGGCCTTAATCTAAGCTTTCCTCTCCTTGCGCGATCAAACACGCCAGGGTGAGTTGAGGGGGTGCGCATGAGACCAGCGGCATAGCCATGCTGAATGCCGCCGACTTCAAGATTGATCTCTGAGCCAACACAAAGGCGTCTTCGCACCACATGCGGATCATATCCACCGCGAGCTCCGCACGCACTCGGCAAAACGGAAGGTCTCGCTGATGACATGACCGAATCCTTCTCGATTCAGTTGCCCGACGGAAAACGATAGAGATGGCGATCAATGGTTTGCTAATTTCGTGTCGGTCTCGCTACCAGAATGAGATTGCGTTTTGCGTCGATGAAATTGCCTGCGTCGATGAAATGCCAGCAGCCAACTTCCCGTACGTGATTGTAAGCGACCGGTGTGAGCGGCTTTCAGATTTGCGGGGAAACAGTTGAAATCACGGCGCTGAACATGTAACTAGTCATCTGGAACGCAAGTTCGTCGCATTAGTTGATAGCTCGAATCTCTGTAGAGGAGAGCGCTTGTGGCGAATGCAGGTATGAGAGGCCGGCCGATTGCGCCGTTAGTGCTGAGCCAGCAGGAGCGGACGTACCTGGAGAGGCAAGTTCGTCGTCATCGTGTTGCCCGGTCGCTATCTGAGCGATGCCGCGCGATCCTGCGATGTGCGGATGGCTTGCCAAGCAAGTCTGTGGCTGCCGAACTCGGCCTCCACGAACACACCGTTGGGAAGTGGCGTCGCCGATTTTTGAAGGATCGCTGTGACGGCCTGCTTGACGAGGCCGCCCTGGTCGCCCTCGAACCATCAACGACGATCAGGTTGCCGCGGTGATCGAGCGGACGTTGCGGACGACGCCAGCCGATGCGACGCACTGGTCGATCCGCTCGATGGCTGCGGAAACCGGCTTTTCCCACACCACGATCCGCCGAATGTGGGCGGCGTTCGGCTTGCAGCCGCACCGTAGCCAGACATTCAAGTTATCGAGCGATCCGCTGTTCGTCGACAAGGTACGCGACATCGTCGGCCTTTATCTGTCCCCGCCGAACCGAGCCGTTGTCCTCAGCATCGATGAGAAAAGTCAGATTCAGGCACTCGATCGCGAGCAGCCGGTCTTGCCGATGATGCCTGGCGTACCGGAACGTCGCACAGCTATGTGCGGCTGGCACGACCACGCTGTTTGCTGCACTTGATGTCGCCTCGGGGTTTGTCATCGGCAAATGCTACAAGCGGCACCGGGCGGTCGAGTTCTTGAAGTTCCTCAAAGAGATCGACGCTCAAGTCCCTGAAGGGCTCGATGTCCATATCGTCATGGACAATTACGCCACCCACAAGACACTCAAGATCAAAGCGTGGCTCGCCCGCCGGCCGCATTATCATATCCACTTCACGCCGACTTCCGCGTCATGGATCAATCAGGTCGAGCGCTGGTTCGCTGAGCTCACCAGAAAGCAGATCCAGCGAGGAGTTCACACCTCCGTTAGGCAGCTCGAGGCCGACATCCGTACCTTCATCGACCTGCACAACAAAAATCCCAAGCCCTTCAAATGGACCAAGTCCGCAGACCAGATTTTGAGCTTCCGTCAAACGCTTCTGTCACAAAGCCCAGCAGACTTTATGTGGCGAACTTTAGATTCACGTGACTAGTTGCTCATGGCCTAATTGATTTTTGACACGGGTTGATCAACGTACAATTGGAAGTATCAGCCTAAGTGGTGACCGCGTTCGCCGGCTTAGACCACATGGTCAGGTGCCTTTAGCCGGGAAGCTGACAGCGGGATCGTTGCGCAAGGGGGCGATGGTTTCCAATGTTATGTGGCAGGCGGAATAACCCAGTGGTTGTTTTGCCCAAGGGATGGCACTGTATATCCTCTTGGGAAGACGCCGACCTCTTCGGGTCGGCGCTTGATCTCGCTTGGAGACCCGATCGGATTGTTCGAATGCAACCTGGCGCCGTGCGCGGCCGGCAGCCTCGTAACTTTCATAAGGAGTTTAATTGCCGCCCAAACGGCTTGCAACGGGCCGAATCGTTGCCGCCCGCATTGGGCGTAAAACTGGATGCCGCCCCTCTGTCAAACGCCATCCTGAGCTGCCCCGCGTATTGCCTCGCTAAAAATTTACCGGCCAACTCCCCTGATCGTGTCTGGGGCGGAGCTGCCGAAACAGCTCGGTGGCATCTATGGCAGGGAAGATCAGCGTGCGCGCAAAGCGCGAGATCACATCAGCGCTGGCGGCCCGGCGTCGCTCACGGTGGCTCTGGGTCGATGCCGAGGCGAAGGACCGCGTGGCGCCTGTCGTGCTGGGCGACTACTGAGCGGGGCTCGGTTAGGAGACGCTTGGCGATGAGCCAAGGCCACGTCTGTCGCGAACACCCACCTTTGACTGTGGTTCATGCTTCCGCCTGGGCGTGCGCGCGCTGCGGCTTACCCCTCGACCGCCAATACAAGACGTACAGGACGAAGAGCCAAAGCACCGGCAGAAGTGTCAGCAGCGAGCCCACTGCGGCTATGCTGGGGTCGATCTGCTGAGTTACGTTTTCCAACATCCTCAATGGGAGCGTGCGTATGGAGTAGCCGCTGATCATTGAAGTGACCACGGCTTCATCGAAGGAAGCGATGAACGCGAACACTGCTCCTCCGAGGATACCAGGACGGATTAAGGGAAGTGTGACCCTCCAGAACGTGCGAAGCGGTCCCGCCCGCATACTCATGGCTGCCTGCTCCAGCCGCCGGTCGAAATTAGCCAGCGTCGCCGCCACGATCACCACGACGTAGGCATTTGCGCCGATGCTATGCGCGAGCACAAGTCCAGTCTTCGTGCCGATCAGATGCAGGTGGAACAATCCGTAATAAGCAGCAACGCCCACGATCACGACTGGAAACGTGATCGGCATCAGGATCATCATTGTCAGGATGCTTCGCGACTGCGGCGACATGCGGCCGAGGCCATACGCGGCGAGCGTGCCCGTGGCCGTGGCGAGGAGGGCCACATCGATCGCCACCTCGACGCTGTTCGACAAACTCGTGGTCCAAGTCGAATCCTCAAAGAACGCCACGTACCACCGCAACGAGAACGCAGACGGAGGGAACTCGATGAAATCTCCCGCACTGAACGACATGATGATGACGATGAGGCCTGGAACGAGCAAATAGACCATAACAACCGTCATAAAACCCGCGCCGGCAAATTCCACCCAACGGACCTGCGCAGCTGCACGGTACAACTGTCGCTGCCAGCGACTCGCCCGCCAGGAAGTCCCGAGCTCGTTGAACCACCTGCCCATGGCGCCCTGCGCTGACAACCATGATCGGCGTTTTGTTCCGACCGCGCCCCGTACGCGTTCCCGTGATCCTGAGAGATCCAGCCCGAATATCGAGAGCACGACTGCCGTAACGGCGAGCAATACGAAGGCTGTCGCCGCCGTCGCACCCAGGTTTGCCGACACGAGAAGCTGATTGACAATCAGCTTAGACAGCATCGTCTCGCGCAATCCGCCAAGAGCCTGCGGGGTGATGTAGAATCCGAGGCAGCCCACGAATACGAGAAGCGAGCCGCTTCGAACCCCTGGTAAACTCAGCGGCAAGAACACCCGCCAGAAAGCGGTGAAGGGCCGAGCACCCATGCTACGCGCTGCAGCCACCAACGATTTATCAATGTTGTACATCACGCTCAGGAGAGGGAGGATCATCATCGGAAGCATGATGTGGACCATGCCAACGAAAACCGCGAACCGATTGTAGATGAGCGGAACCGGGGATGATGCCAGCCCCGAGGCGACCAAAACGTTGTTGATTAGGCCGTGGTCACCAAGGATCACGGTCCAGGCGTATGTCCGCACCAGCCCACTGGTCAGCCAGGGAATCAGCACTAGCACGATGAACACCGTTCGCTGGCGCTCGGGCGCTGTCACAATCAGGTATGCTGTAGGATAGCCTATGACCAAGCATATGGCGGTCGCTCCTATGCTGATCTCGATAGTTTGGAGCAGGACATAGATGTTTGCACTCTGAGACAGGAAGCGCTGGTAGTTGACGAACGACCAGTCCGGAGCGTTTAGGCTCATAAAGAGCAGGGATGTAATCGGCACTCCGAAGACCATCAAGAGTAGGGTGAAGCTGGGAAGCGTGAGCCCAAATGGCGCGCGCGTGAGTTTTTGGAGCATGACTTGATCCTTGCGAGCTCTCATTCCGCGACGATACGGAGGTCAGATCTCAGCCAGTCGAGACGAACCGCCTCACCGGGATAGAAGATCTTTTGACCGGAGGCGACATGTTCGCGTACCACGACTGTGCTTCTCCCAACCCGCACCTGATATCGCCGCAGGGGACCCGCATAGATCATATCTTCGACGGTGCCCGAAACGGCCTGACGCAGATGCTGGTCTGGGCAGGTCGGGGCTGTGGGGGCCGCGATGCGCACGCGCTCTGGACGGATAATTGCGACGGTGTTCGGCGGTTGATCCAAATCGGTCCGCAGCTCAAATTCGGAGTGCTCGAACAGGTTTGCCTCTCCGAGAAAAGTCGCGACAAAGCGAGTCGCGGGACGATCATAGAGCGCCTCCGGAGTATCTGTCTGTTCAATCCTGCCAGCGCGCATTACTACGATGCGGTCAGAGAGAGACAGCGCCTCTTCCTGATCATGCGTCACGCAGATCGTCGTCTTTCCGAACTCCCTGTGCATGCTCTTGATCTCGATCTGCATCTGTTCGCGCAACTTGCGATCCAGCGCTCCAAGTGGCTCGTCGAGAAGGAGGAACGGCGGGTCCGCGATAAGGGCGCGGGCCAAGGCCACTCGCTGCTGCTGCCCTCCACTCAGCTGTGATGGCATCCGGTCCGCATAATCGGCAAGATGCACGCGATCGAGCATGCGGCCGACCTGATTTGCCCTGTTCGCCGCCTTCACGCCGCGCATTTCGAGGGGGAATTCCAGATTACGCCGAACCGAAAGGTGCGGGAAGAGCGCGTAGCTCTGAAACACAATTCCTTGGTCGCGCCGGTAAGACGGAACGGACGCGACGGAACGTCCCGAAATCACGATGTCCCCGCTCGTCGGAGCCACGAAGCCGGCAAGCAGCATCAAGGCGGTCGTCTTGCCGGACCCGCTTGGGCCAAGGATGGTCAGAAACTCACCGCGACGTACCGACAGGGAGAGGTCCTTGACAGCAGCCAACGCCCCATAGAGCTTCGTGACAGCTCGAAATTCAATTTCCACACAATCCGACATCTTGGCCGAAACCTTCCTCTCTGCAAGCGCCGCCGATTTGACGTGTTCATTCATTATCGACTCTCCAAAACGTTAAGCGGCAGCAATCGCGAGTTCCACGAAGTTCGCAGGTTCAATCGACAGCTACCCTTCCTACCAATCAGAAGCCGCCAGGACATCCTGCCCCAGGGCCGGTATAGCTTCGCTCTGCGGCTGCGAGGCCGCCACACTCGACAGCGAACCTCGCCAGCCGCGACTCCCACACCACCTGACTCGCCTACGAGCAGCAACACGCAGGCGCCCTCCGCAGCATCCCGCAGTGATTCACCAATTGGGCTCATTGCGGTGAAGCGGTGCTTGGCACCCTGATCATTTCAAGGTCCGTCTCGTGCGGTTTGCCGCAGACCAGCGGTCGCGACTAGGTGATACCGCACGCCGTCAACTAAGAACCCGCCGGGCCCTCCAATTTGCGCTCAATCAGTTCGCCGGACGGCGATGTTATATTTCAATCGTAGCCGCGACCCGAGGAGGAAATCCGTCGAATTCAGCCTAGCAACGCAGTTTTGAAGCGCAACTTGTGCGGACTTCGCCTGGAGGAGCTCCCGAATTCAGGCGACGATAGCGATCACAAGATGCGTGAAGCCGAACTGGCGAAACACTAGGCCGCTCTTGCAATTCCTGCCGTGCGGGTTGTTCGCATGAAGCTGCCGATCGCCTTGTGCGGGAAAGCTTGATGTTTGCCTGGAACGCCGGAAGAACCGTTACCATCATGGTCGCGACGCTTTGCCCCATCCGGAAGCTCCAGCGGCGAAGGAGAACTTCGCGAGGGGTCTATCTACTGCGGCGATGCTGCATACCACCGATCTCACGTCGGTTGGTGGGCTGGTCGCCACACTTGAAGCGAACGTGAATTTTGGTGGTTCGTTCCGCCGGCATCTTAATAAGTGCGGACAGTCACGCCCTCACAAAACTGGGATAAGAATTCGCTCGTTTGTTGTGGCATACAGCCGATATGGCGAACGCCTGTTACTGCAGGGCGCCAGCGTATCGTCCTCTCACATGCCGTTGAGTTCTTTAATTGCGGTCTGCGAACGCGGCTGCCCCACTCACTTGATCGGGCGTGACGCAGTCAAGGCTCGACTAGGGACGCCGGCCATTGTAAAGGGTCGAACTATCAGCCGATCGAGGGGGACGTCGGAGACGCGCGTGGTAGCGCGCAGATAGACCTCTTCATATTTTCACGCTGCGCCACAGCCGCTTGACCAACACGTAGTCGCGCCAGGCGTCTCAGCCATCCATGCTGATAGAGGTCCCGTGACGGGCGAGCACGCCGGTGAACGCGGCACCCATGAACTCCGAGCCCTGGTCGGTGTTGAAAATGTCCGGCTTGCCGTGGCTAGCCAGAGCATCCTCCAGCGTCTCGACGCAGAATGCGGCTTCCATCCCGATTGAGATCGCCACGACAGGACTCGGAGCTATGACTTCAGCGGTCGGAATGACTTCGATTCCGTCCGCAAACTTTACCCCGGATATCACCTTCAGCAACTGATTTGTGCCCTTCAACCGTCGCCAGGTTTTAGATGCGGCGCCGACGAGCTTGAAGACCATCAACTTTGCTGTGTGTGCGATAAGGCTCCCTTCGTTCGCACAGTCCGGTGCCTAACCGTGGCAAAGACGCTCTCGATTGGATTCGACGTGCGCAGATGCTACCAGTGCCTCGGCAGGGAAGTCATAAAACGCCAACATAGCCGAGCGATCCTTGATCAGGCATTCAACGGCCGCCTTGTATTTGAAGCCGTACTTCTCGACGAAGATATCGATCGCTGTTTCAGCGGCCGCCCGGTTCGGCGCTAGGTAGATGTCACGCAGATCACTCTTTATTGCCGGCTGCACGGACTTGGCGACCTTGTCGAGCACGTTGTTCACCTTGTGCAGCCAACATCGCTGATGTTGCGTGCCGGGGAAGATTTCATCGAGCGTCCGCCAGAAGCCGAGAGCGCCGTCGCCGACAGCATGCTGAGGCCCGATCTGCAAGCCGCGCTTGCGCAGATAGATCAGCAATTCTCGCCAACTTTGTGCGCTCTCGCGTACCCCGACCTGGAAGCCGATCAATTCCTTCTTTCTCGGGCGTGGCGCCTATCAACATCAGGATGCATTCGGCATGGTCCTCCATGCGAGCCTGCAGATAAACGCCATCCGCCCAGATATAAACGTACCGCCGCGCCGACAGGTCGCGCTTTTGCCAACGTTCGTATTCAGCCTGCCAGTCCTTCTTCAGGCCAGCGATGAGCGGGGGCGACAAGTTCGGCGCGTCCTTGCCGAGCAAGGCCGAAAGTGCCTCCTGAAAGTCGCTGGTCGAGATTCCCCGCAAATAGAGCACGGGGATCAACGCGTCCAAGCTCTTCGCCCGGCGGGCCCAGAGCGGGCAGGATCGTCGAATGAAACCGGATCGTGTCGCCTGGCCCGCTTGCTCCACGGTCGCGGGCCTTCGGACGGGCGATCACAACAGGGCCGATACCGGTGGCAATTTCGCGCGTCGGTCCATATCCATGCCGCACCACGCGCGCCCGACCATCCGGCAGCATCAGATGTTTCGTCGTTTCCAGGAATGTAGTGAACTCAATCTCGACAGCCCGGGCGATCAGTTCGCGAGCTCCGGCACGCAGAATATTCGTCAGTGGATCAGCAATCTGATCGGGCTGACGCAGAGGAAAAACATTCGTAGTCTCGTTCACGGCGTATCGCTCCTTTGGAGGTTGCTGGCAGGCTTCATCACCCGCCTCGATACGCCGCCTTTCTCAGGTCGTCATCACCCAGTTTCCGTCATAGCTCCAGGACTCGGCGGCTCGCTCGAAGACAGCGCCACATAAGTCAGTCCGGCATGCTACGACGCAAAGTATGAGGTCACCAAGGCCCCGACACCTCATAGCACACTCGGCAATCCAAACGCATCATTTTGCAGAGCCATAGACTGGCTTCAATGGCGTTCTTCATAGACAGAGATCACAGGATGAGAGACCGGTCATAGTATTCTATGCCATCTTCAAGGCAAATCCCTTGCTCCTCGGTTGCGCGGCCACGGTAGTGCAGCGATATGGAGATGCTCACGAGATCTGCAGCGGAGGACAGGATTGCCAGCTCCCACTCTCTCGCGAAGCCGTGCGGCGTGGTATCCTGCCACCCTCACTTCGGCGAACTGCTCCAGGGAGCTTTAGCCGTCGAAAAAGGGGCGGACCGCCGCACGGTGCGCGCGCTGGTTCCAGTTCACATGCCGCACGCCGATGGAGCGGAAGTCCGTACGACGTTGGAGCCGAGCCGCATGGCGCTCACGTCGGCCGCACCGGCATTCGAGAGACACCGAATGATTTCTATAAATGTGAGCTCGCCGCTCGACTTACCCTCGATGCTTTTAGAATATGGCGGCTACGATTGAAGTCAGGACTTTTGTTCCGGAAGGCGCCGGCATGGGCTCGTCGACGAGCGGCGTGGAGCCTCTATCCGTTGCGATCACTAACTGCGTCGCAGGCTATCGGGGATCGCGAGCGCTTCTGGCGCGCCATCCGCAGGCGGATGCCGCTGAGCATGCGTGCGACTCCCTGATGTTTGCACAAGCAGCACGGTTCTTTTCGCCCAACGAATTGGCGAGGTTGTCCTACTGTCTAACGGCCCTCTCCCGCAAATGTACATTTTGGGGTTGACACCGGACCGGTCAACGGAGCATTGGAACCGACCGCCTGCCGCGAGCGGCTATTCACGTGATCAGATCGCCACCTTCGGCTGCGCCTTGGCCGTTCCGAAGCAAGCGGTCGTACAGCAGAGCGTCACACTTGCCGGTCGGGTGGCGACGTTCTCCGCGATACAGAGCGAGACCGCCCTGCAGAATCCCCTCTACTCCGACGCCGGCTTCATGCCGGTAGCGACTGGTGCCGTTTCAACTGGAGCCGTCCTCACCCTTTCCCTAACCGAGCCGGAACGGAGGCTACGCGCAATGTCTGGCCTGGGATCGATCATTCGATTGGTGCGGCGCGCCTCGTCCGTTTCTGTCTCTCAGGGTTGGTCATTGCCGAAGACACAGCGTCGGCAACGCTCGATACGTCATTCGTGAATGCCATGGAAACGGCGACGCGCCTCGCGCTCGGCAGCGATCTGGATTTTCGTTCCGCCCATAATGAAGTCGGGCAGTTGGTGACGACAGCGATCGAGATTGGTGTGGCGAGCCTCTTAAAGATCGGCCAACATGATCGAGTGCTCACCTCAGAGACGTGGCCAACTCCAGGGGTGATCGCGCGAGCGGCTCGGGCAGGGGGAGGACCTGCTCCGGGTGCCGTTGCGACATCGCTGAAGGAACTGGAAAGCGCTATCGAACGAGTGGACACCTTTTTGCGTGATCTCGACGCAGGCTGGAACCGTGCACGAGAAGAACTTCGATCGGCAATCGCGAGCTTTGACGAATCGATCGGCCAGCAATTGGAGGATCGGTTGGGCAATCGCGGGAATGTCCGCTATCTTAGCCAGGAGCTTGGCGATGTGACAGGGACCCTTTGCGACGATGCTCCCGAACCCGGCCAAATGGCCTCGCATTGCATTAATAATTTGGGTTCGCTGACGGACCAGAAGATCGCGAGCACGAAATACGATCGCCGCACCTTGTTGCTCTTCTGTTTTCATGGCCACGAAACGCATGGTCGGCCGCTGTGCGGCTTCACAGATGGCTTCGGCGTCCGCCATGTCGTTCTTTTGTCGTTTAACAAACGGCTTGACGTAGGCCGGTGCAATGAGGCGAATCCGATGTCCAAATTTTGCGATCTCGCGCCCCCAATGATGGCTACTAGCGCAGGCTTCCATGGCAACGGTGCAGGCCGGCTGCGTAGCGAAAAACTTAAGCACCTGGTCCCGCCGGAGCTTCTTGCGGAGAGTCACAGTTCCTGAGACATCCGAGCAGTGGACTTGAAATACGTTTTTCGCCAGATCCAGCCCAATCGTGCTAACTGCTGACATAGAAACCTCCGTCTCAATGATGATGAACGATGCCACCTTGCCACAAGGATGGTGCGAGGGGGCGTCCACCCCATCAGCAATAAGTTCAGTGCTCGGATTGAACGGTTCGAGGCTGTTGAGACTGGCAGTCGCCGTCGCTGGACTGATGAAAAGCTCAAGATCGCTCTGGAAAGTTTGCAGGCCCCGCGCGGTCTCATCCACAGCGCGGCGATACGGCATCTCGTGCTCGTTCCTGTTGACGTGGCGTAGATCGTTTGGGACGCGGACGAGCCATAGTGAACCTCATGCCAAGCGGCTGGACCGTGGCCGCTTCATCTCCTATGGCCTTTGTCAACTGTTTTGAACACAGCTTCCCGATCGCCCGTTTTGGGACGTGGATATTTGATGCATACGATCCGCATGGGTGAGGACGCCGAGTGTTCTCGACGGTCGCTCAGACTCCTATGCGGGGATTGGCTACCCCATGATGACGGTGCGTCGGAGGGCTGCCTCGCTCTGGCCTCGGACGTCGGCGTTTCCGCTGTCCAAAATGAACTCGAGGATTCCCTCTACCGCGCTCGGCGTCCTCGCTGATGCGGATCGTAGGATACGTCTTCGATTACGCGCCTAGCGGGACGCGCTGGCCGATGGACCAGATAAAGCCGAGCAGTTCCCGCGCAACTGCAGCGGTAGCGACGACTGAGCGTTTTCCGCGCGCGGTAAGCTTCCGATAGGTCTTGTGCAGACGTAGCTGCGCTTTCCAGGCCAGAGCAGCGATATCTTGTGAAACTGGCGGGCAACGCTCTTTCATCCATTGCCCGACCTTCGGCGTGGTACGATAGCTCCAGGCAGCTTCACACAGCACGGCCCGCGCGATCGAACTGCCCGCCTTGGTGATGCCGCGCGGCCTTACCGTACCGCCGCTGCTGTGCTCGCCTGGGGCGAGGCCGAAGTAGGCAACGAGCTGCCGCGGATGAGCGAAGCGGGAGAAGTCTCCGACCTCGGCGAGTATCGTAGCGGCGACGATCGGACCGACGCCCTTCAATGCTTGCAGAGCCTGCATCTGTTTGGCCCACGGGGAGCTCGCGAGTAGTTCGCGGATTTGCTCCTCTACTCCAGCCTTGCGAGCCTCGTCATGCTCAAGTGCGTTGAGATAGGTCTGGAATGCAATCTGTTGCGCCGGATGGGCGAACGTCCTGTTGCAGAGCCACATCCGGTGTCGGCGACTCCAAGCCTTACCCTCGAAGCGTAAGTCGCAACGGAGCATGAACGCCTGAATGCGAATGCGATCTCGGCGGACATCCTGACCAGCTGCGTGCCGCGCCCGTACCAGGTCGCGTAGTGCCTCATGAAGCGCGTCCGGCACCCAGACATAGGTGAGCTCACCGGCCCGATGCAGACGAGCCAAAATGATGGCGTCGCGCCGGTCATTCTTGATCCGCTCGCCCGGCTTGCGTGGCGTCAACGAGGGCGCGCACACTCTGCAGATCATCCCCATTGTCGAGAGTTGACGTTGAACGTTGTAGCCGCATGATCCAGCCTCGTAGACGAACTCGACGACACCATGTCGACGCGCCAGACTCCGAGCGAGTTTGCCGATTGCCGTCGGATCGTTCTTGATCGTGCCGACATGCCGAACCTCACCCGCTCGCCCAACGTCCGCTACCGCGACAGAAATTGTCTCCTTGTGTACGTCGAGACCAACGAAGGCACAAACCGATTGCATCGCATTTTCTCCTTCTTTGCCGGGTCCAATCCGGGCGACGCCCAAGATGCGATCACGGGCAGGAAAAGGCCATGTCATCTGGCCCTCGGCGTCGGACGGCGCGATATCGATCTCGGCGGCTCAAATGGCTTACATGCTCGAGGGCATCGACTGGCGTAACCCTCAACACAGCTGGCGGCCGCAGAGCGCAGGATAGGTTGCGCAATAATCCCGTGAGATTGCAAAAAGCGCGCGCCAAATCGCGGCTTTTGTGATTCCATCGGTGCATGGGTCACTGTCCCGAGAAGCCGCCGGAAGACATTGAGGCGCTGCGGGCGGAGACGTTGGCGCCGGGTGGACCCAGGCGGAGCAGGAAACCAAGGCCGAGTTCGCAGTATCGGAAGCTGCGAAACAGCAGCGCGCGCAAAATCCGGAGCCGACGCGACGTCTGCTGCCGGACAATCTACCGATCGAACGCGTCGACCCGCACGTCATGAGTGCCGAACGCATCCACGCCGACCGATACGAGGGTGCCTGTAACGGCCAAGCTTAAAACGGTCACCGGCCCGATCTAGACCTATGTTCGCGATGACCGGCCGTTTCGCGGCACCGATCCGCCGGCGGCCTGTTCTACTACTTACGCAACCGGGCTGGAGAACATCCGCAAAGCTATCGATGAAGACCAGCCAAGCGGGATCGAGCCGCCCTTGGTACGTTTTTCATTGCGCCCGCCGCTGTGCCACGTCGGGCGATCTTGCTCGCTGCGTGCAAGCTTTTTTGAAAGCTAATGCTTTCGTGCTCGAAGAAGTGCCACACCACGCAATAGCACAGCGCAAGTGCCGTCTTGGCATTGTGTTGCGGCAAATAGATCGAGGAGCGCCGCCTCTCCATGGAATTCATAGTAAACTCGCTCGCGTGGTCGGATGATTTCGCGTTCGCGTTGTGTGTCGGGGCGAAGGGAAAAGCCGGTCCATGCAAATTGAGTTATATGCAACCCTCTCCATGACCGCAGATGCAAGTGGCGCCTTATCTGGTCGCCTCCGCTGCGTTCCCGTCTCGGAAGCAAGCGTCGTGGCCTCATAACGGGTCCTTCGCCATGAGGCGTTGGTTTTACGAACCCGATCCTTTTACAAGTGTGCTGTCCACACTTCACGTCGAGCCGCGATGCTGTTAATTCGGTTCTGTTTGCGCGCCCCGATGGTCGTGTCCCAAGGAGTGGTGTAGCTGGTAGCGAAGCCGCTCGCGACGCGCGCCCCACATAGCGCCGTAGCGAGCGAGCGGCTTTGCGGGTGGTCACCGATGATTCGTCGGTAAGGTTTGGATTGCGACAACCAACCTGATTCGAGGAACCACCGATGACCGAAGACATGATGAACCTGCGCGCGCTCGTAGAGAAGACCCCCGATGCCGATCTGTTGCGCGAGATGATCGGCTTTGCCGCCCACCGGCTGATGGAGCTGGAGGTCGAGGGCCTGACCGGGGCCGCTTACGGCGAGAAGAGCCAGGAGCGCCAGGCCCAGCGCAATGGCTATCGCGATCGGAGCTGGGAGACCCGCGCCGGCACGGTCGAGCTGCGTATCCGCAAGCTGCGCAAGGGCTCCTACTTCCCGGGCTTCCTCGAGCCGCGGCGGATGGCCGAGAAGGCGCTCACCGCCGTGGTGCAGGAGGCCTACGTGCAGGGCGTCTCCACCCGCTCGGTCGACGATCTGGTGCAGGCGATGGGCATGAGCGGGATATCCAAGAGCCAGGTGTCGCGGCTGTGCGGCGAGATCGACGACAAGGTGAAGGCCTTCCTCAATCGCCCGATCGAGGGCGACTGGCCCTATCTGTGGATCGACGCCACCTACGTGAAGGTGCGCCAGAACGGGCGCATCGTCTCGGTCGCGGTGATCATCGCGGTCGGCGTCAACAGCGATGGCCGGCGCGAGGTGCTCGGTATGGACATCGGCCCCTCCGAGGCTGAGACGTTCTGGACCGCGTTCCTGCGCAAGCTGGCGCGGCGGGGCCTGCGCGGCGTCAAGCTCGTCGTCTCCGACGCCCATGAGGGGATCAAGGCCACTTTCGGCAAGGTTCTCAACGCCAGCTGGCAACGCTGCCGCGTGCCCACTTCATGCGCAACGCGCTGGCGCATGCCGGCAAGAGCGGACGGCGCGTCGTCTCCGCTTTCATTGCCACCGCCTTCGCACAGGACGATGCGGAAGCGGCGCGGGCGCAATGGCGACGCATCGCCGACCAGCTCCGCCCCAAGCTGCCCAAGCTCGCCGCGTTCCTCGATGAGGCCGAGACAGACGTGCTCGCCTATATGAGCTTTCCGGCCGCGCACCGCGCCAAGCTGCACTCGACCAATCCGCTCGAACGCCTCAACGGCGAGATCAAGCGCCGAACCGAAGTGGTCGGCATCTTTCCCAATGAGGACGCCATCACCCGCCTGATTGGCGCCATCCTGCTCGAACAGAACGATGAGTGGGCGGTCCAGCGCGGTCGCTACATGACACTGGAAACGATCGCCCAGTTGGGCGATGATCCCACCGTCAGCTTCCCGGCAATCGCCACCTGACCGATCCGGCCCAGGCCGGCGAACGCGGTGAACCACCGCCAGCTACACCACGCCCGGGGACACGATCGCCCCGATTGCTCAGCTCGCGAGTTAGAAGTCTTTGTGAAATCCGGAGCGTGGTTTCATCGCTGCGCTCCTTCTCCCCTACCTGTTCGTTGAGGCGTCGATTCGTCAAAGCTCGCGATTGCCGATCGAAGTTCTTCTCGTGCACGGTTCCAGCCTGCGTCGAGATCACGCAAAAAGGTGTCCACTCGTTCGATACCGCTTTCCAGTTCCTTCAGCGATGTCGCAACGGCACCCGGAGCAGGTCCTCCCCCTGCCCGTGCCGCTCGCGCGATCACCCCTGGAGTTGGCGACGTCTCTGAGGTGAGCACTCGGTCATGTTGGCCGATCTTTAAGAGGCTCGCCACACCAATCTCGATCGCTGTCGTCACCAACTGCCCGACTTCATTATGGGCGGAACGAAAATCCAGATCGCTGCCGAGCGCGAGGCGTGTCGCCGTTTCCATGGCATTCACGAAGGACCTGTCGAGCATTGCCGATGCTTTGTCTTTGGCGATGGTCAAGCCTGACAAACACAACCGGATGAGACCCAATGGAATGGTCTATCCTGGGCCAGACATTGCGCGTGGCCTCTGTTCCGACCGCGACGCAGTTCGTGAAGGGGGTGCTATGCATGGCAGTCACTGCAGCCACGAAACAGCCAACGATCGCGCCTGCTTTTCCTTGGACCTGCTCGAGAAGGAAGGGTTGCGCTTGTGAGGCATCGCGGAGCTCGATCCAACTAGGTGTTTAGTCCCAGACTTTGATGGTGCATCCTTGTCGCACGATTCGAAGGAAGCGCTATGGGACAGATTTTACACGGCTGCGCCACCACGACGGAGGCAGTCCGTCGAGCAATACAAAATAGTCAAGAGAGCCTGAGAGGTCTCGCCAAGCGCTACGGGATCAACCAGAAGACTGTCGCGAAGTGGAAGCAGCGCGAGACTGTCACCGATCGTTCGACTGGCCCCAAGGAAGCCAAGTCGACTGTCCTTTCCATCGAGGAGGAGGCGATCATCGTTGCTTTCCGGCAGCATACGCTGCTGCCACTCGACGATTGCCTCTATGCGCTGCAGCCGACCATCCCGCATCTGACGCGGTCATCCCTGCATCGCTGCCTCCAGCGTCACGGCATCAGCCGATTGCCGGAAGTGGGCGGTGGCAAGCCCTCGAAGAAGAAGTTCAAGGCTTATCCGATCGGCTACTTCCACATCGACATCGCCGAGCTCCAGACCGCCGAAGGCAAGCTCTACCTCTACGTCGCAATCGATCGCACCAGTAAGTTCGCGTTCGTGCAACTGGCCAGGAAGACGGGAAGGACCTCGGCCGCGGCCTTCCTCGAAGCTCTTATTGCGGCCGTCCCCTACAAGATCCACACGGTTCTCACCGACAATGGGATCCAGTTCACCTTCCCACCGCGCTATGCGGACGGCCCGACAGCAAGATACGCGACGCATATGTTCGACATGCGCTGCCGGGAGAACGGGATCGAACATCGGCTGACTAAGATCAAGGACCAATGGCCAGGTCGAACGCATGAACCGCACGATCAAGGAAGCGACCGTCCAACGCTATTACTACGATCGACACGATCAGCTCGAAGCTCACCTTGTCGACTTCATCAACGCCTACAACTATGCTCGGCGGCTGAAGACCCTGAATGGCCTCACACCCTACGAATACATTTGCAAATGCTGGACTTCCCAGCCAGAACGATTCAAACTCAACCCGCTCCAGCAAATGCCGGGACTAAACACCTAGTTCGTCCGGTAGAGTGGCTAATCCATCATCGCCAACCCAGAGTAGCAGCGTCTCAGCGATTCGGCTTAGAGATGATCCTAGGATCGCGCAAGCTGCCAGTAGGCGAAGAACCAGATCCCTAGAGGCAACGCCGTCAATCGAGTTAAGTGGCGGGCTCGAGAAGCCCAGCAGCCTGGCCGTCAACTCCGGACGGATGGGCAAGGTCGTGCCGCCGCCGGCCCCAGCACCGAGGTAGGAAAGGTTGAGAATTGGATGCACGGCCAGAAGCGCATCTAGATCGCGCGCGAGCGCGCTGGCGAAGGCCGCCAGATGGTGCGCAAACGTGGATGGCAATGCTGGTTGGCGGTGGGTGTGCAGTGGGAAGACGGTCTCAAGATGACCGCGAGCTAGACCGCACAACACTTGCAAAAGCTTTAGGAGCTCGGCTGCTAATTCCTGATAAGGCGCTCTCAACTTGAGCTTTACGAGGGTCGCGTTGATATCGTTGCGGCTCCGGCCTAGATGGAGATTGCTAGTTTCGTTTCCGATTCTGGAGCGGAGATAATCCTCATACGCGAGACAGGAACCCCGAGGCGCAGGACGGCACGCAATGCTCTGAAAGATCTCGGCTTGCAATTTATCGAGCTCGGTCAGAATTTTACGGGCGAGGGCGCGGTTGATCAGTCCGACTCGCTCGAGCATGACGGCCTGGGCTCGATCGATATCGGCGTAGAAGGGTAGCTCGTCCTTCGTTGCACGCTGTAGATCACTGTCGAAAACGATGGCGCTGGCTTCAGGATGAAGAGTCGATTTAATGCGACCCGTGCTTTGCAAGGGTATCTCCTCATTGGCCAAGGATGAAAGCGATGGCAGCTTCGGCACGCTGCGCAACAGTAGCAGGGTCGTCACCAACTGCAATTACGTGACCGATCCGGTCGCGAAAATCGTTGCAGCGCCTGAACTGTAATGGGGGAGTTTGGTACAGTACGAACTCCGTCAGTCCGACGCGCTCGACGAGCTGCTCGCAATCCGGAGGAAGGGCGAAAGAGCCGTCACGTTCCGGAACAATGAATCGTATCGAGCCGTGTGCGCCTTCGGTCAAAGCGGCCAAGGACATTCCGAGCAGGCTACGGAGGACCGCTAGGACCGGGTCAAAACCCGTTGTGTAACGAAAAAGCGTGGGGATCGAACCGCCAGCAAGACGTGGATTGACCTCGATTATCGTGACACAATCGTCGCAGACCCGGAGTTCGACATGAGCTGGTCCTTTCAAGTGCCCGAGAACTTGGATGGCACGAAGTGCCTCATTTTCGATCTTCACGCGCAACCTGGACGAGATTGGCGCTGGTATATCATGTCCGATTTCAACGAAATGCGGCAAAGGCCCAAGGTGTTTCCGCGTTACGCCGATGATCTTGCTATCGAGAATCTCGACTGAATACTCCTTGCCGGCGACATACGACATAAGAAGGGCACTAGGCTGAATAGGGCGGCCACGCATGTCATTCGTGGTCCGGAGTAGCTTGCGCAAAGCATCACTTGCGCCGGTTTCGGTGTCCGCGAGGGTGACCCCGATGCTGCCGGTCCCGCTGATCGGCTTGGTTACTGCCGGTAACCCGATTTTCTTGATCGCATCGCCAATATCGCATTCCGTTCGCACTTTCGCGCTAGAGGGCACGCTGATACCTGCCGCCCGCAGGGCTGCGGACTGGCGGTCCTTGTCTCGACAAAGTGCGATTGCATTCGGATTCGGACCGGGAAGTCCTAGCCGCTTAGCCTCCATCGCTGCTGTGTAAAGTTAGAAGTCGCTGGAGGTCGTTAGCAGCACTATCCGCATGTCTCCTGCGACGCTATCGATTACAGCTCTAACATCGGTTTCTGAAGACGTGTCGCATGTGCGTAGCTCAAGGTTCGAAATGCGACTCAGAAAGGCATAACGTTCGGGTGAGGCTGTAACAAAGATTGGAACGAGCCCAAGTGCTTGCGCGCGCAGAATGAAGTCCGCGCCCGAGCCTGTGGTGTTGGATTCGATGAAGATCGCTGCTGAGTTCGTCACTTTGTGTATACTTCAGTTGGGGAGAGGTTGATTACCCAATACCTCGGTTAGCGAGCGACGATCCCAATTGAAACGGCACCACCCTCTATCGGCATGAAGCGGGTGATGGACAAGCATAGGCTCGATCGCGGCGAGTGCGGCCCGATAGCCGTTGGCGTACATCCACTTGGGATCGTAAACGTTATGCTCGTAGCGATTGCTGTCGTCGGGGAAGACGGTGAGCACCTTGCTTTTGGTGAAGCGCTCCCACCGGCATTCAAGGCCAAGGTGGCGTTAGCGGCGATCAAGGGCGAGATGACGCTGGCCCAGCTGGCTGAGCATTTCGACGTGCACCCGAACCAGATCACGCAGTGGAAGTCCCAGCTTCAGGAAGCGGCGGCCGAGGTATTTGGTCCTGGCGGTGGCAACAGAACGAGCGAGCCCGCGGTCGACGTGAAAACGCTGCACGCCAAGATCGGGGAGCTGACGCTTGAGAACGATTTTTTAGAAGGCGCGCTCAGCAAAGCCGGCCTGCTGAGCGCAAAGCGATGATTGACCGTGAGCACGACCTGCCGATCACGAAACAGGCGGAAGTTTTGAAGATCAGCCGTGGCAGTGTCTATTATCTACCACGTCCAGTGTCGCCCGCCGACCTCGCGATCATGCAACGGCTTGACCGGCTGCATTTGGAGTTTCCTTTCGCCGGTTCGCGAATGTTGCGAGACCTGCTGGCTGCCGAGGGGTGCAAGATCGGCCGCCGGCATGTCAGAACGCTGATGCGGCGGGTGGGGATAGAGGCGCTCTACCGCCGGCCGCGTACCACCAAGCCCGAACCCGGGCACAAGATCTATCCCTATCTGCTGCGCGGGATGGAGATCACACGCCCGAACCAGGTCTGGGCGATGGACATCACCTACATCCCGATGGCGCGCGGCTTCATCTATCTCGCGGTGGTGCTCGACTGGTTCAGCCGCCGGGTGCTGTCGTGGCGCGTCTCGATCACGATGGAAGCCGCATTCTGCGTCGAGACGCTGGAGGACGCTCTCGCTCGCCACGGCAAGCCGGACATCTTCAACACCGACCAAGGTTCGCAGTTCACGGGCGCCGCGTTCACCGGCGTGCTCGCCAGTCATGGCATCGCCATCAGCATGGACGGCCGGGGCGCCTGGCGCGACAACGTGTTCGTCGAGCGGCTGTGGCGCAGCGTCAAATACGAAGAGGTCTATCTGCGCGCCTACGACACCGTGTCCGACGCCCGCGCCTCGATCGGCCGATACCTCGCCTTTTACAATGGCCGGCGTCCCCACTCGAGCCTTGACGGCGGCACCCCGGATCAAGCTTACTTCAGCCCGCTGCCGTTCCGCGCGGCAGCCTAACTCTGGCAGAAGCTCCACTTATCGACGCGGAATTGCTGTTCAGACAACCGGGGCCAGCTCAATCCACTGATCTGCGTGGTGATGGGCGAATTAACATGGAATATCATCACCCCAGTTAAAATGGAGAGATCTTTCGAGACCGCTTGCTGTCTAGATGATCTGCCGAACTCGTGATCGATTGACGAACTAGAGGTCGATCCGGAGTACGTGAAGTACCTCCATATCGCGTCGAAAAGTGCAGAGGAGGAGCTTGCCAGGGGGCTGCGGACCATCTGTTCCGGTGCACCAACAATCGTCCAGGAACGGCATAACAAGTCAAGATAGCTCAATCAACTTCTGTATAGGTCCTAATTTTTACTGCCAGGATAGATAGGTTTGTTCCGGCCCAGTTTCCGGTAAACTATTTCGGGAGTACATGCTGTCCTGCAGAGCCCCGCACTGAGCTAATCGTCATGGGGGGGATCGCCGTGCCATGAAAGGTCGGTAGCGAGCCGGGTAAAATGCACGATTTGAAATCGCTAGAATTGGACGACCGCTTTGATGCGAAGACTTCTCCCGCTATTGTGAGTCTAGCGCGCGGCTCCATTGCTTTGATGGTCGATGGAAGGAGAATTATCAACTTTTACTCAGGAGCTGGGTCGCTAAGCAGTGGCCACAACAATCATCAGATCAGGGAGGTTATTCTCGAGTATCTAGCGTCGGATGCAGTGGTGAACGGCTTTAAGATGGCTACCTCGGCGAAGCTTAAGTTTCTGGATACTTTCAGATCCGTCGTGCTTCGGGACCGATGCTTGCAGCAATATCATTTCGAATTCCCCGGACCAAGTGATGCTAATGCCATTGACGCCGCTCTAGAGTTGTCGCGCAAAGTCACGGGACGTCAAAATGTCGTTTTATTCACCCGTGTGCGTCCGGGATCCATTGCGCTAGGCGCTGACGGGCTGCGCCGTCCTGCCGCTGACGTGTCCCAACGCGGACTAACTCTCGTTCCCTACGACGGCTGTCTTGGGCCCGGCGTTAGCACAACGGACTATTTGCGAAAGCTGTTGCTTGATCAGTACAGCGGCGTTGCTCGTCCTGCTGCCATTCTAGTCGAAACTGTGCAGCGGAAAAATGGGATGAACGTAGCTCGGAAAGAGTGGCTGCGGTCGATCCAGGCAATTGCGAAAGAGACTGGCGCCGTTCTGATACTAGACGATAGAGAAATGAGCTGTGGCCGTACAGGCGAATTTTTTAGTTTCGAGTTCGCTGGCTTGTCGCCAGACCTCGTTCTGCTGTCCAATTCTCTGACCGGCTGTGGTCTGCCGTTCTCAATGCTCTTAATTAAGGATGATATCGACCACACTTCGTCTGTGCAGCACGAGGGTGCGGAAAATAACGACATTGCATTTGCAGCTGCAAGCGCTGCTATAAATATCTATTGGCGTGACTACATCCTATCGGAGGAGGTGCAGGGCATGGGAGAGCTTGTGCGGCGCCGGCTTAACGCCATTGCATCGTACTCGGGAAATAGCTCCTCTGTTCGAGGAAGAGGGCTGGCGGTCGGGTTTGATTGCCAGACGTCGGAAATTGCAGAAGCGACCACACGTAACGCCTTCGCGGGGGGCTGTTTATTGAGCGATGCGCGTCGGTTGATAAGGTCATACAATTCTTGCCGGCACTCACGATCGACAGCGAGACTCTCAATCAGGGGCTTGATATATATTCGAGGAAGCCCTTGGCAGAGCAATCAAAGAGGGACTTCGGCGTAAAACCCCGCGGGAACAGAGACATGGTGATATAACTGCACTGAACTTTAGCTCTCCATCCTCACCAGCAAAGTATGGCCAGAGCAACGGACGTCCGGATTGCGCAGCCGGTCGTCTTTTGCGGTGAGATGGGCTGCACGGCGGTAGTGGAGAGGCCGTACTGGAAAGGGCCTAAGCAAGCGAGGGTTGCGCTCATGGTGGAATGTCAATGTGAACGCCGCCAGCCTCGTTGTTCTGGTGCGTATCGCGTACGAGTGGCATGCCACCTCCGGCTGCACAGCGCCAGCGCCACAAGAGGTGGTTGCCATTCATTATCCAGAGCGTATTATGCTTCATCGGTTGTAGTCTGCGAGGTTCTCATGATGGTAGACGAGAGTGCGGCAGTAACGGGCGCACGCATCCCTCTGCATGTCTCACGGTCGATTCGAGTATACGACGCCATGGCAGCTCAGAAAGATATCAACCTGTTAATGGGGTTCGATTTTCATGAATATGTCTCGATCACCCAGACAACTCCGACAAAAGGGCGAACATTTCCAAATTTTCGGCCTGACCGATCAACTATTCGCTCAGGCGAGGGATACTGGGTGGTTGGTCTCGACAGGAACAACGGCGTTGTGCTTACAAACGCTACTCGGCTGTATGGTCTTTCCAGCGGGAATTTTGCAGAACATCTTTCGGTCGCTGAGGGCCTTCTATAGTGACCCGATCGCGCACGCACATGTTGATGATCGTTGCATTTGCATGGCCACTACGGCAGAGGAAATGACCGGCAAAATAGCCTACAATGGGGATCTCTGGGTGCGCAGAGATCTCAGAGGACAGGATGTCCCGAGGATGATAGCCCGAGTTACACACCGCCTGTCGTATGTTATGTGGGCTCCCGATTTCTTATGCGCGCTTGTGGCTCGCTGGCGAGTGGATAAAGGACTCCCGCACTACCCTCATCATGAACCCGAGGGATCGATCTTGCGGCTGGTGAAAGAGAATGTTGCTGAGGATAATTGGCTCGTGTGGATAACAGGTCGAGAGCTAAAAAGTGAAGCGAGCCCTCCCTGTGAGCATCTTTTCGGGGCGGCGCCATCGTTCGATGCGTGGTTTGATCCAGCCCGTCGTTGAATCCATACCGGCCACAAGCTCTAGCTACGTCGGGGCTCGCAGATGGTGCGTGCGCGGCCGGGACAATTGAGCGGGCCGAGCAGTACCGATGCATTGACTTGGAGGTCGGGTCACAGCGTACTCGCCGCTGTGGCGAATAGCAGCGCCGGAGCGCGAGTTCGCCGCGCTCTCCGATCTCAACAGCGCTGTTGCCCTGCGAAGCTATTGTAGGACCTAGTGGGGCGTTCGGTTTGAAGAAAATTGAGCGGCTCCTCGCAGAGCGACCTGAACAACCTTTGTTGCGCTGATTCACCGGCCCCGTCGACTGGTTCCGTCACTGTCTTGGGAGCGAGAGCGTGGTCCTACCAGAGATGCAGGGTTAGGACGGGCTGGTACGTTGGTTCTATCCTAGACGTCATCAATTTGGTCGTTTTGGAGGCGCGATGGTAGCTGCTTGCATGAGCTCGATATTATCGGCGATGGTAAGGCTCATGAGTAAGCGTAGCTCTGAGGCCCATTTGATTGGCGCTCGACGTACGTATGGTGCGCCGAGGCGGCTTCCATATTTCCGACAATGCGTTGACGGCGGCCTCGAGCGCCTTCCGGTCGACGACGCTGGGATCGAACTGCTCGGGGCCCCAGAGACGCCTTTGTTCTTGCTCCGGATGGGTGGGGTCGCTGATGGCGTCGAGGTATTCGGCATAGCCTGACGCACCGCCGACATCTTCCGCAGGATAACGGCCGGTGGCCTCGAGCAAGAGGGGAAGTCTCTCCGTTGTCTTCGTGTTGTCGAACCACTTTTCGAGCTTGATCACCTGATCCCGGCTGTCGCCGAAGTTGTTGAGATAATGGATCGTCTTCGCGCCGGTCTCTTGAACGATATTGGTTAGCCGCGTCTTGCGAGCATCGATGGGCTGAGGGCCAAAATCTCCATCCGGATCAGGGATACCCCAACGGCCGTCGCCAGCCAGGAACTCGAAGAGATGGCTATTCGTCCAACCAAACGCCGCCTGAAGCGTCAGATGCAGCCGATCAAGGTGCAGCGTGAGCGGCACGACAAGGCACCGCATCACCTCCGGTTTCACGTCCTTGAGGGTCACCTTGATCCGGACCGCGGTCGTGTTCAGGCTCATGCCGCCAGCCTCGGATCGTGTGCATGCATCGTGTAGATCGACGCCCAAGGGAGCAGTTCGTCCAGTCGCGCCGCAGGCCAACCATTGACGAGCTTGGCGAGAAAGTCAGCGAGCCAGTACTCGGCACTGACGCCATTGAGCTTACAGGTCTCAATGAGCGAAGCCAGTAATGCGCAATTCTCGGCGCCTTCGTCGCAACCTGCAAAAAGAGAGTTCTTGGCGTTGAGCTTGATCGGGCGCATCGCACGCTCGACAGCATTGGTGTCCATCTCGATGCGCCCATCATCAAGGTAGAGCGTCAGGCCCTCCCAATGCCGCAGCGCATAGCGCAAAGCCTTCGCCGTGTCGCTCTTCTGCGCAAGGTGATCAAGCTTGGCCTCAAACCACTGCTTCAAGGCTGTAGCCAGAGGGTCGGGCATGCGCCTGCCTGCCAGCACGGCGCTCGGTATCCGATCGGCCGCGGAGCACTTTCTCGACCGCGTAAAGCCGGGCGATGCGCTCAAGAGCCTCGCCGGCAACCGGAGCTGGCGCCGGAGCAGCCTCGCGCTCGATCTTCACAAACTGGCGCCTCAGATGCGACCAGCAGAAGGCGAGCGTCCCGGACAGGGCGTCCGCACGCGACTCTCGGGTCATGGTCTTGTAAGCCTGGTAGCCGTCGCAGTGGATGATGCCGCGATAGCCCTCGAGCAAGCGCAAGCCATGAACGGCCCCACGGCCCGGTGCATAGGCATAGACCACGCAAGGTGGGTCAGGTCCGGCCCACGGTCTGTCATCGCGCGAGAGAGCCCAGAAGTAACCGGTTTTGGTCCTGCCGCGTCCCGGATCCAACACCGGTGCGGGGGTCTCATCGACACAGAGCTTCGAGGAGGTGAGCAGAAGCTCGCGCAGACGATGCCATAGGGGCTTCAATTCCTGGGCGGCATAGCCGACCCAGAAGGCGAGCGTGGAACGGTCCAGCACTATTCCGTGCGTCGCCAGCATCTGCGCCTGGCGGTAAAGCGGCAAATGCTAATGATACTTGGCATCGATCACATGCGCGACCAGTCGCTCGGTCGGCAATCCTCCCCTGATCAATCGCTCGGGAGCGGCGTGCTGGAGGACGACTCCGTGACAGGCGCGGCACGCCAGTTTGGGCCGGCGGGTGACGATGACGCGATACTGCGCCGGTACCACGTCCAGCCTCTGGCTCTCATCGTGACCGATCTCAAAAAGGGCGCCTTCGCAGCACGGACAGCAGGTTGCAGCCGGCATCAGGGTTTCGACGATGCGCGGCAAATGCTCCGGCAACTGACCACGATTGGCTCTGCGCTCGGCAGCTCTCTTCTCGCATGTTTTGGGATTGGCACGATCTTCGGCTGCTTCGAGGGCCGCGACGGCCTGATCGATATCCTCCAGAACAAGCTGCAGCTGATCAGCGTCCAGCTTTTCCGAGGACCGACCGAACTGCGCATCTTTTGCAAGCTTGAGCAACCGCTCGAGCCTGGCGCAGCGATCCAGCAGAGCCGCGGCAAAGTCACGCAGTTCGGCTGGATCGCTCGGCAGCTCATCAGGCAAATCACTCATTGGAGGGCCCAAGTCTGCCATGCTTCGCGCCCCGATGCAGCGAAGATTTGTATCTTTACGCAAGCGCTTTCGGCTGCGGGATTCGAGGCGCGTGCATCCGCGTCCAATCCATGCCGGCCAGAAGCGCCGACAGCTGCGCGGCATTCATCCGCATCACACCGGCCACGATCGGAGGCCATTTGAAGCCGCTGCCATCGAGCCGCTTCCAACACATCACAAGGCCGCTGCCATCCCAAACGACAATCTTCACCCGATCGGCGCGTTTCGCACGGAACACCACCGCCACGCCCTTCATCGGGTCATGGCCCAGCGTCTCCTTCGCCAATAGCGCCAAGCCCTCCGCACCTTTTCTGAAGTCTACAGGTTGCGTCGCCACGTAAATCATGAGGCTCGCGGGCGGCGTCAGCATGAACGGGTCCGTCGAAGCGCCAAGAACACATCACTCAACACAGCAAGGCCAGGCGTCCCCCGCACCTCCACTCGTGCACCCTGGAGCTCAACCGTAACAACGGCTGCTTCCAGCGACCCAGTGGGCTCTGCGGCCGCAGGTAACGCCGATTCCGACACCACCGGCACGAACGACAGCGTGTCCGCCGACGCCGGCAGCACCAACTGGCCCAAACGCGCCCGGCGCCGCCAGTCGTGCACCTGCTGGGGCCGGCACCCATGGCGACGCGCGACATCCGTGACAATCGCCCCCGGCTCGAGGCTTTCCGCGGCAATATGTGCCTTCAAATCGTCCGGCCAGCGCTTTCGACCTGCGCCTGCGTACACTTCGATACGCGGTGACAACGGTCGTCTTATGTCGTCCGAATGGTCGTCCATTGTGAGCACCCTTGCAAAAGATGACTCTTCTAGCGGTGCTCTAAGGACTGAGTACAAAAATTCTCAAGGAACTCAACGCCACGCTTACGCTCATGACGACTTCGCCGTAGGTGAACAGTTGGAGAGCCTCATCGAGCTCATCAAATCTATAAAGAGAACCCTCGACTACTCAGCGGTAACCCTGCGGCCTACGCCGAATGGGCGCGAACTTGCCGATATCCCTCAGAACGCTCGTTGCGGAAGATCGGCGACCGCGATTTCGCCCGATGCGCTGGAAGCGGTTGTCGGATTGACAAATTGTTCGAGATTGAGTGCGGCATCTATCGGCTCAGAGCTGAGGAGAGGCTGCGGATCCGCCGGGAGAGAGCGCGCGCTGCTGCCTGATCTCGAGGCTTGACTAAGAGCGGAATCTGCCCGGCTCTCACGCTCGTCAAATGTGATTGAGCGAACCAACTATCTGCTCACGTTGAGACTCTGCCCGGCTTGCCAATGCCGACGGAAGGATCTGCATGACGAACAAGTTTTTCGCTGCTTGGATTGCTTATCAACGAGAACCAACATTGGTGCCAATGCATCGGCGTGTATGAAAACAGCAGCTGCTATGGCGAATGATCTCGCAAGGATGTTCGCCTATTCGCGCCTTCGCAAATCGATTTGGAGATTGTGCAGCTCTCCAGGTGAGAGAAGACCCTGTTGTTAGACCAGAGGAGTGCTTGACGCGTTTCATTCCGCTGGGTGGGAATCGACGTTGCGCGCCAGCATACGAGTGGTGCCAACCCGACGCTTTTTGTTCAACTTATTCCAGTTGATGGCGTGAACGTGACGTTGATCTGCGCGACCATCTGGTGCACGTATCGATTCGAAAGTCGTTCCGGTCCGCGCTGCTTCCACATCTTCAGCATCCTCTGTGGTACGCAGCCGATCAAGGTGCGGTGTTGCAGATGGCACGGTGCTTGCTGAAAACGATCTGCCACGCCGATCTTCCTAGGAATTGCCAGTAACAAACGTTGGTCCTGGTCAACTTCTTGAGATCGAGCTAATTTTCAAGAGGTGCGAAGTACGTAGAGTGAAGACCTGCCAAATCAATCAGTTCAATCTGGTGCAACATAGCTGTTTCATATGTATGGCGAAGCGACGCGAAACTTTGGTGTCAGGAGTGAAGCCTTCTAAACTGCAGGGCTCGCCGGAACGGACAGGTGCGTGCAACGACACGCTGACTGGCAGTAGCAGCCTTCAGGCAATCGGCCAAATTCGACGGATTAAGATCTTAATGTTCGAGGAGCAATTGAACCGTCTTTCGCAACCGGAGTCATCCAGGACGCCGAGAGTGAATCGTTGCCGACTCGGAGCGCTCGATGCCGTATCCGATGTACGATGAAAAAGTCGGCTTGGTTCGGCTGTGGCCGGTCGGCGGATCGCGACAGACGATCGTTCCCTGTCCTACCAACTGTGCCAGCTCAGCATTGGGCTCACATCCAAGCCAGGCGATTGATTGCTCATCGAAAGAATGTCCATCCAGGGATCAAAAAGAATGGCCCGTATGATCGGCAATGACGGAGTTTACCGGGGGCCGGTCGCGGGCCGCTCCGCGTCCGGGGCGATTGAAGTCGAGCGGGTCATTAAGGTTTACAAGCAGACCCGCGCGCTCGATCGTATCTCCTTTTCTCTGCCCCGGGGCAGCATCACCGGGCTGCTCGGCGGCAACGGCGCCGGTAAGACGACCACCATCGCGCTGATCATGGGCCTGGTGCTGCCGACCTCCGGTCGCGTGCATGTGCTGGGCCACAGGATACCGGAAGAGAGTGCCTCTGTGCTGGGGCGGATGAATTTCGAAAGCCCATATGTCGACATGCCCATGCGGCTCACGGTGCGGCAGAACCTCACCGTGTTCGGCAGGCTCTATGGGGTGAAGAACCTCGCGGGCCGCATCGCCGAGCTCGCCGAGGATCTGGATCTGACCGATTTCCTCGACCGCGCTAATGGCAAGCTCTCGGCCGGGCAGAAAACTCGCGTCGCGCTGGCCAAGGCGCTGATCAACCGGCCCGAGCTGCTCTTGCTGGACGAGCCGACCGCCTCGCTCGATCCTGATACCGCCGATTGGGTGCGGGGCCATCTGGAACGTTACCGCAAGGACAACAACGCCACCATTCTATTGGCGTCGCACAACATGCTCGAGGTGGAACGGCTCTGCGACCGCGTCATCATCATGAAGCACGGCCGCATTGAGGACGATGACACCCCTGATGCGATCATGGCCCGCTATAACCGCACCACCCTGGAAGAGGTGTTCCTGGACGTCGCGCGCAGCCGGGTGAACGGCGTGAAGGAGGTGGTGCGATGAGCGGCATGTCTCTCCATCGAGGCATCTCCCCGCACCGCATCGGCGCGATGATCTTGCGCTACTGGTATCTGCTGATGTCGTCATGGCCGCGGCTGCTCGAATTGTTGTATTGGCCGGCACTCCAGGTCATCACCTGGGGCTTCGTCCAGTACTACATCGCGCAGAATGCCAGCTTCTTTGCGCACGCCGGCGGTACGCTGATCGGCGCGGTCATCCTCTGGGACATCCTGTTCCGCGGCCAGCTTGGTTTCTCGATCTCGTTCGTAGAAGAGGTATGGGCACGCAACCTCGCCAACCTGATGATGAGCCCGTTGAAGCCGGTCGAGTTTCTGCTCTCGCTCACGGTGATGAGCCTGCTCCGGCTCGCCATAGGCATCATTCCAATGACTCTACTCGCGCTCGTGCTGTTTCACTTCAACATCTATGCGCTCGGCCTGCCGCTGATCGCCTTCTTCTGGAATCTGATCTTCACCAGCTGGGCAGTTGGCGTCTTCGTGTCGGGACTGGTGCTGCGAAACGGGCTCGGCGCCGAGAGCATTGTCTGGACCTTGATGTTCGCCATCATGCCGCTCGCCTGCATCTACTACCCCATCAGTGTGCTGCCGGTCTGGTTGCAATATGTCGCCTGGGTGCTGCCACCGACTTACGTCTTCGAAGGCATGCGGGCGCTGCTGATTGAGCACACCTTCCGCACCGACCTCATGCTGATCGCGCTGGCAATCAATCTGATATTGCTGTGTGCAAGTTTCGGGGCATTCCTTGCCCTTTTGCGCAGCACAAAGAAGCACGGCTCGCTACTGACGAGCGGCGAATAGAATGGATAAGGGGATAAACCCGAAGGGCGACCT
This sequence comes from Bradyrhizobium sp. CCBAU 51765, assembly GCF_015291725.1. Taxonomy (GTDB): domain Bacteria; phylum Pseudomonadota; class Alphaproteobacteria; order Rhizobiales; family Xanthobacteraceae; genus Bradyrhizobium; species Bradyrhizobium liaoningense. The sequence continues at coordinate 6,978,743 of NZ_CP030038.1, read as the reverse complement.
GATGACGCGGATAACCAAGCCACGTTTCGGGCAATGGTAGCTTCTGTCCACAGTTCAGATCAGCGATTTCGCGAGAGATCGACTAGCCATACGCACCATTCCGCTTGCGCAACAGCTGCACATCTTGCATCGCGCTGTGAAGGGCCCGTGATTTCTCGTGGCGCGCGGTATTCGATTTCAAATCACAGCCGGTCCATTGCGATTGGTTGGCGACGCCGAACCGTGAAGGTAGCTGGTCAGAAAAAGCAAGTCCTAGCGCCGCAATCTGGTCGCGGGTCGCACCAATGAGCTACGTTGTGGCGTGCCTCGCAAGGAGGTAAATCATGAGAATTGGAATTTGTGGCGCCGGGGTGGGAGGCCTCTCCGCTGGAATCGGCCTCAAGGCGCTGGGGCATGATGTCGAGGTATTCGAGAGGTCTCCTGCTTTGAGAGCGACGGGGGCTGGCTTGATGCTTTGGCCGAACGGGGTGAGGGCAATATATGGCCTTGGCCTTCGGGACCAATTCGACGCTATTGCCGTCAAAATTGGCAGCTTTCGGAATTATGATTCGAGCGGGAAGCTTCTTTTCGAAAAAGATACCAGCGACTGGCCTGCGAAATACGCGGCACCCGTCATCGCAGTAAACCGTTGGACGTTGAGTTCCATGCTTGCTGAGGCGTTCGGGGCTGACGCACTTCGGTTTGACCATGAGGTTGTGTCCGCTGAAACCACGAGCGAAAAAGCGCGCGCTCATTTCAGCAACGGCACCAGTTACGAAGGAGACGCCCTCATCGCAGCGGATGGCCTCCACTCGGTCATTCGAGATAAACTGATAGGCGGTGTTGATTTTCATCCAAGCGAGCACCACGCATTCCGTTGGCGCGCGATTTTTGACCTGGACGAATTGGATATCGATCCTGGGGCGCAGACCGGGTACTACGATCCGGCGGGGTGGGTGGCATTTCTACCCATCGGAAACGGCAAAGCGTACTGGTTCGGGTCGTCATCCAAGGCGAGCACTACCGGTGAGTTCATCGAGCTTTTCGGCTCTTGGAAGAGCACTCCTATTCCGAAGGCGCTGCGCATCACTCCCAGAGAGGCAATTATTCAGAGTGCGCTGGACGTTGCCGAAGGGCTGCCGGCAAAGTGGACGCATGGTCGCATTACGCTTTTGGGAGACGCCGCGCATCCCCCGATCCCGGATCTTGCGCAGGGTGCGGGTCAAGCGCTTATCGATTCCAAAGTGTTGAGGGATGCTTTCGCCAAGACGAATGATATCGATCAGGCCCTTGATGAGTACGATCGCCTACGCCGAGATGCGGCATACTACGTTATGCAGTGTTCGCTAAAGGGTAGCTTTCTCGGAGCGAACAAAGTTGACCCGATAGCTGTCCGTTACGAGCGCGAGATCGAGGCGATGGGCGCATAGGGGCGACATCGTTTCACAAGTGTACTGATCGACACAGCTTCAATCCGGTGACAACGAACCTCATAGGTAGCTGCGGGACGTCTGGCCCGAATTGTGGATCGACTGTTGAGAGGATCTATATGTGGGATTCGATTTGGGTGAATTGTAATCTGGCGACCATGACCGGCGAAAACGGCTATGGTGAAGTCTTGAACGGCGCGGTGGCCGCACAGAATGGTCACATTGTTTGGGTTGGCGCGCGTGAGGGGCTGCCCAGACCGTTGCACGAATGCGCCGCGGTCGTCCACGACGTGTCTGGCGCCTGGATCATGCCGGGTCTGATCGAACCGCACACTCACGTCGTCTATGGCGGAAACGGCCGACTCGATTTCCGTATGCGAATCAAAGGAGCATCTCGCGATGAGGTGTATAGCTCTGGGGGCGGTGTGCCGGGCACCGTCAAAGCGACGCGCGCGGCTAGCGAGGAGGAGCTGTTCACGACAGCCTCGCGCCGCATTCGCGAGTTCATCGCAAACGGCGTAACCACAATCGAAAGTAAATCTGGATTTGGTCTCGATCTTGACAATGAGATCAAGCAGCTTCGCGTTTCACGGGAGTTGGGTCGTGCGCTTCCAGTGACCGTCGTATCGACGTTCCTGGGCGCGCATGGAGTAGGACCAGAATTCAAGGGGCGACCCGACGATTACATCACTTTCCTAATTGATGAGATTCTGCCTGCTGCAGTTTCCGAGGGCCTCGTCGACGCTGTCGATGGTTTTGCCGACACAATAGGCTTTAACGATACACAAATCAGTCGGCTATTTGATGCTGCGCGGGCTTATGACCTCCCTGTCCGGCTTCATGCCGACCAGTACTCGGACGCCTCAGCCGCCGCTTTGGCGGCCCGTTATGGAGCCCTCACGGCCGATCATCTTGAGTATGCCTCGGAACCATCCATTGAGGCGATGGCGAAGGCTGGAACGGTTGGAGGACTGCTGCCCGGGGCGAACTTTTTCCTTCGCGAGAGCCGCGTTCCCCCTGTTGATCTATTGCGGAAGTACCAAATCAGGATGGCGTTCGCCACGAATAGCAATCCGGTGAGCTCACCGACGAATTCCCCGCCGGCGATCATGAATCTGGCGTGCGTCCGCTTCCGAATCACTCCAGAGGAAGCCTTGCGCGGGTTCACGATCAACGCAGCTCATGCGCTCGGCATGCAAAAAGACCGCGGGAGTCTGGAAGTTGGCAAAGTAGCCGATCTTTCAATTTGGGATATCGAGCATCCCGATGACCTGTCCTGCCTTCTGGGGCCAACCACTGCGTAGGCGTCATAAGGGGAGGGCAGCCTGTTTACGAAGCAAAGTCCCGACAGGCTTGGGTGTCGCCGCGAAAGGGTGCCGCATGAAGCGCACAGAAGCCAAGAGAAGGGCGGCCGACGGCAAGCGCCAAATCCTTGCCTGGATTGAAGAGGATCGGGATCGCATCATTGGATTCGTGGCGGACTTTGTACGGATTGCCAGCCCGAATCCTCCGGGGGACACGCGAGCCGCGAGAGAATTTGTCGCTAAATTTCTCGACGAGCAGGGGCTTGATTACCGCGTTGTCGATCCGGAGCCCACGATGCCGAATATCATCGCAGCTTTCGATGGTGAGGCGGGGCTTGGTCGACATCTCGTCCTGAATGGCCATATCGACGTCTTTCCCGTCGGTGATCGCCAAGGTTGGACGAAAGATTGCTGGGGCGGGGAAGTCAGCAAGGGGCGTATTTGGGGGCGTGGTGCGTGCGACATGAAGTCGGGCACGACCGCCTCGATCTTCTCCTATGTCTACCTTGCGCGGCTGAGAGAGCGACTTGCCGGACGGCTTACATTGACGGTCGTTTCTGATGAGGAAACGTTCGGGGAGTGGGGCTCGCGTTATTTGGTTGCCAATCACCCTGAGGTGCTGGGAGATTGCTGCCTCAACGCCGAGCCGAGCAGCCGCCATACGATCCGTTTCGGCGAAAAGGGCTTCATCTGGCTGCGCTTTCACGTGAACACATCAGGCGGACACAGCGCATATCCACATCTCGGAGCAAGCGCGACAAAGCTCGCGGCCCGGCTCATCGTTTCACTCGAGAAGCTCAGAGATCTCCGGCCGGACATGCCTGGAAACGTGGCGGCGGCGATTGAGCGTGGGCGGCCTGCCATCGAGGCGGGGTTGGGCCGCGGGGCGACCGATATTATGGCTGGAGTGACGACCAATGTCGGGACAATAACGGGGGGGGCTTAAAATCAATATGATTCCGGACGCCTGCACCTTTGACTACGACGTTCGGCTACCCGTCGGTCTTGATAAGGATCGAGTCATGACAGAAATCAGGCGGGTCCTGGCCGACTATCCCGAAGTTAAAGTCGAAGAGCTAAACGCAAATCCCCCGAATTTCTGCGATCCCGACCACGAGATGGTTGGCATACTACAGCGCAACGCTAATCTGACATCCGGCGTCACGCCCCCGCCGATCATAAGTCTTGGAGGCACCGATGCACGATTATGGCGATATGCCGGAGTGCCGGCTTATGTCTACGGTCCGTCGCCTTCCAGCATGGGGCGCCCAGACGAATTCGTCACAGTCGACGACTTGTTTCACGTCCTGACCGTGCATGCGACCTCAGCTTGGGACTACTTAAGGCTGTCCAGTGACCCTTAGCAGAAATTCCGAGTGCGCCAGCTGCCAAACAAATCTCCTTTGAAGGGTTTCGGAGGGCAGCCGCTTGAGGCACGGCTCGGCGTGCTCGGCGGCCGGCGTCCCCGGCGACCGTACATTTGACGCCTAACGAGCTTGAGGCGCGTGATCTGCCCCTCAGTCTGCGCGTCGGAAGGGCGAAGTGATCGCCGCCCGTACTGCCGCCTCCTCCTTGGCGACGCCATTGGCGAACAAAGCGACGAGACCTGAACCTTGCGCCGGACCATCAAGTGGAATTCAGCGATGATCTCGCGTGCCTAGACCATGGCTGGTACCCCAGCTTCGATTGCCGCTACCGTGACGGTCTCAGCTTTCGTTAGCAAGTCCCGGTCGATTGTCATTAGCCGCGCGATCGTTCTGGCCGACGGAATCCGCGCGTCGGCCTTTTCAGCCCGTCGTCTGCGAGTTGCCCACTCGCCGATGACACGGAGAGAGCCTCGGAAACCACGCGTTATTAAGCCGCGCCAAAGTTCAGCTCCATTGCGGCAACCGGACGCCCATTCATCGTCGTGCCATGGCAGTGCAGATCTGACGAACTTTGCCGGGTTCGGAAGACGTGACGTTCGCCGCGGACCATCCGTCGCACCAGCCTCCTACTATGGCAGGTCTGACGCACGATCTTTGATAGGTATGCCATTCTTCGATAGAGCCAGGATAGCCACGTTGGTCTCCTCTCGGAAAAGATAGCCCTCATACTGGAGGCGCTCGGCGGCCGTGTGCAGCTTGGGATCGTCGTGGTCGCAACGATCACCATGCGAAGCTGGCGCATCGATTTGCGCACGACATCGAGGAAGGCCCGACTGGCGTTCTCCATCAGATGCCAACGATCGGCGACCTGCACTGTCGCGCGCCATGGAAAACTGCCCCCCGCATTGCCTCAGTAAAAATGTTACCCGAGCAACTTCCCTCGTGTCGGGGGCGGAGCTGCCGAATCAGTTTGGTGCGGGTATGGCAGGAAGATTAGCATGCGCGCAAAGCGCGAGATCACATCAGCTCTGGTGGAGCGTTATCGGGCGAGCGGACGGCTCGAGAAGGCACGGATCCTGGACGAGCTGTGTGCCGTTACGGGATGGCATCGCAAGCACGCGATCCGAGCACTGTCCGTGGGCGGGGCATCGCGATCGGCCGTGCCGCGGCGACGGAGTCGGACCTACGGAGCTTCCATTCGCGTTGCACTGATTGCGCTATGGGACGCCTCTGACCGGCTCTGCAGTAAGCGGCTCGTCGCGATGATCCCGTTTTTGCTTCCGGCTCTTGAACGGCACGGCAGATTGAAGCTTTCTGCAGATGAGAGGTCGAAGGTTTTGAAGGTGAGCGCGGCGACGATCGATCGCCTGCTGAGCGACGTAAAGATCGCAGCCCGGAGGACGCCGACGGCGGGCGGGCTTTTCCAGTGCCGTACGGCGGCGAGTCCCGGTGCGTACATTCAATGACTGGGGATCACCTCCGCCGGGGTGCTGCGAAGCGGATCTGGTTGCGCACGGCGGCATGTCGGTATCCGGCGCGTTCATTCAGACGCTAACAATCGTGGATATCGCAACGGGGTGGCCCGAATGCTTTCCGCTCGTCGTGCGTGAAGCAGCTCTTGTGGTCGAAGCTCTCGAGCGCGCGCAGAACCTATTTTTCTGGCCCGTTCGGGGGCTCGATTTTGACAACGACAGCGCCTTCATGAACGACACGGTCGTGTGGTGGTGCCGTTCTCACGATGTCGAAGTCACTCGTTCCAGGGCCTACAAGAAGAACGATCAGGCATTCGTTGAACAAAAGAACGGAGCTATCGTTCGCCGCCTGGTGGGCTACGGGCGGTTTGAAGGCATTGATGCCGCTCGCTCATTAGCTCGCCTGTTTGCGGCGGCAAGGCTGCATCAATTTCTTCCAGCCCTCGTTTAAGCTGAAGGAGAAACACCGCGAAGGTGCCAAGATGATCAAGCGCTACCTTCCTCCCGCTACGCCGTACGAAAGAGCATTGGTCCACCCGAGGCTCAATGAGGCATTCAATTGTCGGCTGCGGGAGATTTACCGGACGCTTGATCCGATGGCATTGCTGGCACAGATGCGGGACGCTCAGAATGAGCTGGGTAAGCGCGTCTATCAACGGGCTGGAAAGCCAGCGATGACTGTCGCGCAGGGGCATAGCGGCTTAGCGGACTTTGCCCGAGAGCTCGGCGATCGTTGGAAACAGGGTGAGCAGCGGGGCATTCATCGTCGTCGCTATGTGCGGCGCCACGTCGGCCATCGATGCTCGACCCCTACATTCCCATCATCGAGGAATGGCTCGCCGCGGCTCCGCACTTGTCCGCGCTGGATCTTCTCTCCCGGCTGGAAGCGCATGCGCCCGGTCGGTTCAGCGACGATCAGCGGCGCACGGTGCAGCGATTGGTAAAGAATTGGCGATCAAAGGCCGCTCGACAGCTCATCAGCAGCACAGAGATCACACTATTGGTCCAAGCTTCGCGCCGTTGTATTTAATCCCGACAGGTTCTTTCGCCGAAGCACCGCAAGCCGCTCGCTCGCTACGGCGCTCTGGAGGGCGCGCTTCGCGAGCGGCTTGCTCCGCCTCGCGGTAGCCGATCCAGAAAGACACTAGGGTGCGCTTCGGTAACATTGTCATCTGAGGCAATATGAGGGGGCAGTTCCGGATGGCGTTTGACAGCACCGCATGCGGCATGGCCTTGCTGCTGCTTCGCCATAATCCCCGCCACGATCGCGAGCGATGATCGCGATGGTAGGACGAGCAGAGAGCCAAGCTTGAGCGGTCGCTGGTTCTCGATCCGGAGCAGGGCGACCACCCGGCGCCTTTCCAGGTTGCAGCTGATGCTCGCGTATCGGTCATTGCCGCCAAGCCCAGTCATCAATGCCGATAACCCTGAGCGGGTCCGCTGAGGGGCGGCTACGGCGCCGAACTACCCGAAGAAGTATCTTTGCTCACCGGCAGCATTAGCCGCTTTGTAAAACCTGCTGCCGGTCGACCGCCCAGCACCAGACCAAGGTAATCGTCGATGGAGTCCAGCCTTGCCGTCCGTCGCGCCCGATGGCGCCAGTACCCCTTCGGCGAAGCGCTCGGTGAAGATTGGGCGCCCGCATAGGACAGCATCACAGCGGAAGCGGCGGGTGATCACCAGGAGCTCTACCTGTCAACGCCGACATAAATCTGACCCACCTTCGCGGAAGTCGTCGAAGTAATTCTGACCCACCCCGGCGCTGTATTGTGCTGGCCAGTTGCGGAGGGCAGAGCCCGTAGCGGCTGGCCAGCACAATATCCTATTTTTCTCCGGTAACCCTCCTGGCGGCCTGACCGGCCTTGCGTTTGTCGCGCAGGCTCAATGCGCCAAACATCCCTTGAACTGCATCAAAACTGAGTCAGAGCCAAATTTGCAAGCCGATTGACAGCGAGCGGCCCAAGCCCTCGTGCCCTGCTCAGATATTAAGAAAAGGAACGCAAAAGCGGTGCGTCCCGATCATCGACTACAATGGGCGTTGAGGCAATTGAATCGTTCGGGCGCCACCCGTCCCGCGCGTGTTGGAGCGCAGACACTGCCGCAATCCGATCTGATTCCGCGGTGAATGTGCATAGGTAGATACGGCCGATAGCTTCGCCAATCGGCCCTCGAGATCATAATTCGCCCGTGCCCCAATGCTCGAGCATATTGAAGCTCGACTCCTACCTTGCGCCACCTGGGTTGGTAGCCCGAGGCGAGGTTGAACATGTCTTCTGTCCGCCAGGAGCTGTAGACGGTGTGATCGACCAGCGGATTAGCTCGGCTGCGCGCTGAAGTATCGCCTCGGTCTGAGCAAGACTGGGTGAAGCAGCGATGACATGGCCGATGCGGTCTCGGTGATCGCCTTTCCTGACGATCGGGGTGTTGGGTTCAATATAGAATTTGACCTCGGCGACCCCAGGTAACGCAGCCGCGCGACTTTCGCCATCAATCCAATCGAGGGTTCCATCTCTATCAGCATATAAGAGCCGCGCGCCCGCAGTCTGCGTATACCTTCTACTCACATCCCATTGCTCGCCAATGACAAGCTTGATGTGTTCCGTGATAAGATCGATGCCGTAAGCTAGCTGTATTGTTCGAGGACCAATCCCGCCCACAAGACGCGGATTGACCTCAATGACGACTGGGCCACGCTTCGTCCATCGGAATTCAATAGCTGCTGGTCCCCAGCCAAGGTCGAGAGCTCGCAAACAGTCCCGCGAAAGATCGCTGATACGTTTTTGATCGTCGTCACTCAGCGGAGCCGGTAAGGTGTACTCGTGAAAGAGGAAATGCGGTGGGGGACCAAAATCTGCTGCGGCAATGTGAATGATCTCGTTTCCCATCATGTCGGTGCCGTAGTAGGGGCCTTGTGCGAATTCTTCGACAAGAATCCTCGGTGAAGAGTGCCATATGTGCTGTCCGCCCAACAGGTAAGTCGTATGTTCGGCTAACTCGTCGACGTCGCGGCATAATCGCACGCCATAGCTGCCGATGCCTACCGCTGGCTTAAGAATCACCGGAAGGCCGATCTCCGCGGCAGCGCTTTCCACCTCCGTCAAATCCAATGCCAAACGATAGGCCGGTATAGCGATGCCAGCCTGCGCGAGAAGCTGGCGTTGAGTGAATTTGTCGCAGCACCGTTCAATGGATGTTGGGTTCGGTCCCGGTAGATTGAAACTCCGACAGAGCTTGCCAACTGTCGCACAGACAGCCTCTCTGGCGCCCGTAATGCCGGCAATGTCATAGGTCGCGCGGAGCCGTGAACATTCACTGATCAATGCGTCGAGATTGTTGGTATCGATACGGATTGTCTCAATTCCGTGCGCTGCAAGATATTCGTACTGATCTGGATCAGTCGATAGGTTGATCGGATGAAGACCGAGACGCTGGGCTGCTTGGACGTATTCCAGACCAGTACTATTTATGTTGCCTTCAACCAGGATAAGCGCTCTTTTTGTCATGAGCTGTTGACCTTTCCTTGCGTGCTCTGGGTCTGAGCGTGATCAGTTAAAATCTTAGGTGCCTGACCTCAGATTATGTGAGGCTACCATCAAGTGTGCCGGGCACGCGCATCCTTGGCTTAGATCGTTCGAGCAAGTTGACGTCCCTGAGCGCGTGTCATCGTGTCCTATGCAGTCGCCGTGCCATCGAGAGATTGCGAGCGCGGGAGCGGAAAAACCATATGTTTGCACCGCCGTCGAATACTTGGTGGGGCGCATTCCGAACACACGTGTCTTCAATCAGACACAGCTGAACAGGCGAGCACGGATTCACAAGAGACCAGTCGCCTGCGGAGATCGTAAATGCGGAGGACTCGCGTGGCGAACTGACTCGCGTGCTGGCGCGCTGCCCTTGCCGACCGTTGGCAGGCGCGGTCACTTGATTGTGCGGTTAGGAAGCTGCTCAGCTGCGCAATTTGAGGCAGAGTCCACTCTTCTAAGCAGAATGCCAACAGGAGTAGAATGCGTTTCCACATCGGCCACGATTGGTCTCCCGGCATTCACGTTGTGCGACTGCCGCCGCAGGGCGCGTTCATTGGATAAGGAGAAAGTCCGAGATAGGCTTGTTGGTCTGATCTCGCTGCGAGAGCTATCCTCTCGGCGTACAAGACATCCTTATTTCGATGATCGCGACCTGCCCGAGGACTGAAGAATTGTGCACACAGGTTGGTGCAAATTCAGTCCATGCGGCGACGACTCAATAATTGGCGAGATAAGTTGCTCAGATAGCTGTATAATCGGGCTGGGAACAGAGTTTTACTCATGTTCATAGGTGCGAACTCTTAGCAGGATGTGCCTTACAGCAAGACGATGAACTTGAGGGGCTTGCCGACTCTGCTGGAGGTCCGACGGAAGTCTCAACATCGGCTTATAGGCGCGACATTAAAGCGTGATTGCGTCATGATGAAGCGTATCCGGCGTTGACGAGGTAGTTGGCGTGAAGCAGTCCAGCAAGGCGCCGATGGCTTCCAGGTTGCCTCTACAGTTCGCTCGGCTGCCTTTCAGAGCAGGGTCTTGAGCTTGGCGAAGACTTGCTCGGTCGGATTGAGGTCGGGGCTGTAAGGCGGCAGGAAGAACAGCTTTGCGCCGGGCGGCGCGGATGGCGCGCCGCAGGGTCTTTCCTTTGTGGCTGCCGAGATTGTCGATGATGACAATGTCGCCGGGTTTGAGGGATGGCACCAACATCTGTTCGACATAGGACAGGAAGCTTTCGCCATTAATCGGCCCGTCGATCACGCAGGGAGCGCTGATGCGGTCGTCGCGTAGCACCGCGAGGAAGGTGAAGGTCCGCCACCGGCCGTGAGGTGCCTCAGCGACCAGCCGCTCACCGCGGCGCGCGCGACCGTGAGTTCGCGTCATGTTGGGCTTGGCCCAAGTCTCATCGATGAAGACCAGGCGAGCGGGATCAAGCCGCCCTTGGTACTTTTTCCCATTGCGCCCGCCGCCGTGCACGTCGGGGCGATCCTGCTCGCTGGCGTGCAGGCGTTTTTTTGAAGCTGATGCCTTCATGCTCGAAGAAGTGCCACACCGCGTAATAGCTGACCCTAACCCCACGCTCCACCAGCCCTGCAAGCAGCGCGCGCAAAGTGATGTCCGGTTGCTCGGCAAGCCGCTTGAGAGCCAGTCCCGCTCGCAAGACGCACCTAGGCACGATGACCGCCCATCGGCCGGGCCACGGCGCTTCCAGTCGCACGAAGCCGTTGTGACCATTTCACTACGCTGGAAACGCTGACCTTAACGGTTGCCGTCACTGACCGGCAGTTCTCCCCAGCTGCCACCGCAGCAACCACCCGCTCGCGCAAATCAAGCGAATAGGCTCGTCCCATGGGATGCTGGCCTCCAGCCTAGCCAGCATCTTGAATCAGAACCCGCCTGATTTGGGAATCCCAATCGATTCAGCCGCAGACAATCACGCTCCAGGCACCGGCGCGAACATTCGTTCCTCGTAGACGACGCTGAGCGCGATCTTCGCGATATAAGAGATGTGCTGCGAGAGTTCGTAGTAGCTGGAAACCTATGCGACGTTGGTAAACGCAAGAGAGATGGAGTTGAGGCTCATTCCCATGATGCAGGCCGAACCATATGGGTTCTTACATGAGAGGCCAGAGGCGGCGCAACGCGCGTCCGGATTTCAGCCCAGCCGTCAGCTTGAGCGCACTCTAGGCCTTAGGGTTGAGCTATGACAGCTGAAAACAAAGGTTTGATCATTCCGGCAGCCAAGCTAGGAAAATACTCGATCCCGGGCAACCGGGTGGTGTGTCACGCTCAGTGATCTATGCGTCTGCGGACGGACGATTCGCCGGCAAACGCGGCAGCAGTCGTGCTCTATGATAAATATCCCGCGACAGCCGAGTGCTTACGATTGGCACAACGTTTTCGTCAGCCCTGTGACGGTGTTTCCTCGTCTTTTCGAAGGCACGGGCCATTTGAAATTCGGTGGTTCCCGCAAAATGCCGAACTTGATCTCTGCGACATGTCGCTTCGGGCGACTTGTTCGCTCTTTCGTACTGTTTGCGGTAGATCGGATCGCATATCTTGATCATTGCCGGAGCGGCCTCTCCAGGCTTCTTTGCTTGGCGATGCAATACAAATCGCGCTTCCTCTTATCCATACGACGCTGGTAGTCCAATGGAATACGAGAGTGTGCAGCGATGCATGGACGTTCGAATTAGAGAGAGTCGGAAGGCCTATGAGGACTACTTACGCTGCCCATCGTAGCCAGAAGTTATGCCTGGGACCCTCGCACCTTTCGTAGGCGATAGCCTATTTCTCTGACGATCGAACTAATGGTAGCGTGATTAGCGGGGAAATGCTCGTCACATGCCGACCCGTCGCTCAGGCGCCACATACAGACAGATTATCATGAAATAGACGGTGGCTTTTCCGCTGGGCGCGCTCTCCCGCGGCTGCAGCAACGTGCGCCTGGGCTGTCGCCTCCGCTGCGGGGCCGCGGCCTCATAACTGGTCCTTCGCCACGAGGCGTTGGTTTTTCGGACCCGATCCTTTTACAACTGTGCTACCCCACTTCGCTTGGAGCCCAGAGGCCGTTAGGTCCGTTTCTGTTTGCGCGCCCATTTGCTCAGCTCGCGAGTTGGTAAAGTCTTGTGAAGTCCGGAACTCGGGTCTCATCCCTGTGCTCCTTCTCCCCGACCGGTCCTTTGAGGCGTCGGTTCGTCAATGCTTGAGATTGCCGATCGAAGTTCTTCCCGTGCACGGTTCCAGCCCGCGTCGAGATCATGCAAAACGGTGGCCGCTCGTTCGATACCGCTTTCCAGTTCGTTTAGCGATGTCGCAACGGCACCCGGAGCAGGTCCTCCCCCTGCCAGCGCCGTTCGCGCGATGACGTCCGGGGGCGGTGAGGTCTCTGAGTTGAGCACCCGATCGTGTTGCCCGATCGCCAAGAGGCTCGGCGCGCCACCGTCGATCGCCATGGTAACCAGCTGCCCGACTTCATTGTGGGCGGAACGAAAATCGAGATCGCCACCGAGCGTGAGGCGAGTCGCCGTTTCCATGGCATTCACGAAGGACCTGTCGAGCATTGCCGATGCTTTGTCTTTGGCGATGGTCAAGCCTGACAAACACAACCGGATGAGGCGTGCCGCCCCAATGGAATGGTCTATCCCGGGCCAGACATTGCGCGTGGCCTCTGTTCCGACCGCGACGCAGTTCGTGAAGGGGGTGCTATGCATGGCAGTCACTGCAGCTACGAAACAGCCAACGATCGCGCCTGCTTTTCCTTGGACCTGCTCGAGAAGGAAAGGGTTGCGCTTGTGAGGCATCGCGGAGCTCGATCCAACTAGTTCGTCCGGTAGAGCGGCTAATCCATCATCGCCAACCCAGAGTAGCAGCGTCTCAGCGATTCGGCTTAGAGATGATCCTAGGATCGCGCAAGCTGCCAGTAGACGAAGAATCAGATCCCGAGAGGCCACACTGTCGATCGAGTTAAGTGGCGGGCTCGAGAAGCCGAGCAGACTGGCTGTCAACTCCGGGAGGATGGGCAAGGTTGTGCCACCGCCGGCGCCTGCCCCGAGGCAGGAAAGGTTGAGGATCGGATGCACGGCCAGAAGCGCATCCAGATCGCGCGCGAGCGCGCGAGCGAAGGCCGTCAGGTGATGCGCAAAAGTGGACGGCAATGCTGGTTGACGGTGGGTGTGTAGCGGGAACACGGTGTCTAGGTTTTCGCGAGCCAGACCGCACAGCAGTCGCAGAAGCTTTATTAGTTCGTCTGCGAGTTCCTGATATGGCGTTCTCAGCTTGAGCTTCAGGACGGTAGCATTGATATCGTTCCGGCTCCGACCAAGATGTAGATTGCTGGCTTCGTTGCCAATCACTGAACGGAGATGATCCTCATAGGCGAGATAGGAGCCACGGGGGGCAGGGCGAGTTGCAACGCTCTGAAAGTATTCAGCTTGCAGTTCGTCGAGCTCGGTCAGCACTTTTCGGGCTAGATCGCGGTCGATTAATCCGACTCGCTCAAGCATGATGGCCTGGGCTCGATCGATATCGGCGTAGAAGGGTAGCTCGTCCTTCGCTGCACGCTGTAGATCACTGTCGAAAACGATGGCGCTGGCTTCTGGATGAAGAGTCGATTTGATGCGGCCTGTGCTTTGCAAGGGTATCTCCTTATGCGCCAAGGATGAAAGCGACGGCAGCTTCGGCGCGCCGCGCAACAACAGCAGGGTCGTCGCCAACCGCAATGACGTGACCGATCCGATCGCGGAAATCGTTGCAGCGCCTGAACTGTAGTGGGGGAGTATGGTACAGTACGAATTCCGCCAGTTCGAAGTGATCGACGAGATGCTCGCATTGAGGGAGGGCAAAGGAGCCTTCACGCTCTGGCACGATGAATCGTATTGAGCCGTGAGCGCCTCCCCTCAAAGGAAGCGATGACATTCCGAGCAGGCTACGGAGGACCGCGAGGACCGGGTCAAAACCCGTTGTGTAACGAAAAAGGGTGGGGATCGAACCGCCAGCAAGGCGTGGATTGACCTCGATTATCGTGACACAATCCTCGTCGACCCGGAGTTCGACATGAGCTGGTCCTTTCACGTGCCCGAGAACTTGGATGGCACGAAGCGCCTTATTTTCGATTTTCACGCGCAACCCGGTTGAGATACGTGCTGGTATATCATGTCCAATTTCAACGAAATGCGGCAAAGGTCCAAGGTGTTTCCGCGTTACGCCGATGATCTTGCTATCGAGAAGCTCGACGGAATACTCCTCGCCGGCGACATACGACATAAGAAGAGCACCAGGCTGGATAGGGCGGCCACGCACGTCATTTGTAGTCCCGAGTAGCTTGCGCAAGGCGTCAGTAGCGTCTATTTGGGTGTCAACGAACGTGACACCGATGCTGCCGGTCCCGCTGATCGGCTTGGCTACTGCCGGCAAACCGATTTGCTTGATAGAGCGGCTGATATCGCACTCCGCACGCACTGTCGCGCTATAGGGCACGCCGATACCTGCCGCCCTCAGGGCGGCGGCCTGGCGATCCTTATCTTGACAAAGTGCGATTGCATTTGGATCCGGACCGGTAAGCCCCTGCCGCCTGGCTTCCAGCGCTGCTGTGTAAAGGTAAAAATCACTGGAAGTCGTTAGCAGCACTATCCGCATGTCTCCTGCGACGCTATCGATTACAGCTCTAAGATCGGTTTCTGAAGACGTGTCGCATGTGCGTAGCTCAAGGTTCGAAATGCGACTCAGAAAGGCATAACGTTCGGGTGAGGCTGTAACAAAGATTGGAACGAGCCCAAGTGCTTGCGCGCGCAGAATGAAGTCGGCGCCCGAGCCTGTGGTGTTGGATTCGATGAAGATTGCAGCTGACTTGATCAATTGTGTATGCCCCTGTTGGGGGAAGGTTGATCACCCATTACTTCGGTCAACGGGCGACGGCGCCAGTTGAATCGGCACCAGCCGATATCAGCATGAAGCGGGTGACGGACAAGGACAGGCTCAGTCGCGGCGAGTGCGGCCTGATAGCCGTTGGCGTACATCCAGGTGGGATCGTAAACGTTGTGCTCGTAGCGATTGCTATCGTCGGGAAAGACCGCGAGAACCTTGCTTTTGGTGAAGCGCTCGGCGTACCACTTAGCGACGAGATAGGCCGCCCCGCTCGTAGGCCCACGCCTTAACGAAGTCTCGCGGTGGAGTCGGTGCGCAGCTTGATATGCTTCGTTAGCGCCGAGCCAGTGGATTTCATCGAAGTCTTCGTGAAACAAGTTGCCTGGGAGAATGCTATTGCCGAGGCCGCGCAAATCACGTCGTCTCGCCCTTTGGCCGAATAAGACGCTACCAAAGGTGTCGATCCCGATGAGTTTCATTTCGGGAAAGAATGCGCGGCAATAGCGGGCGAGGCCACAGGATGAGCCTCCAGAGCCCACAGTTGCGACCAGGACGTCGATCTTGCCGAAATGCCTGATGGCTTCCTCAGCTGGACGCGCATACGAAAGTTGGTTGCCGAGGTTGTCGTACTGTCGTGACCAGGTAGCTCCGGTCCGACCCATAAAGTCGAGGAGTGCCCTTTTACGGAGCTGCTGGACGTTCGCGTCGGACGCTGTCGCCTCGACGAGGTGAACTTCAGCGCCCAACTCCTCGAGCGTGCGCTTAAGCGGGGGTTCGATGGCGCGGTCGCCGAAGATGTGTAATTTGAGTGAGAACTGCATGCAAACGATCGCGAGACCGAGAGCCATCGTTCCGCTCGACGTTTCGACAATCGTCGTGTTGGGGCCGAAGGTGCCATCACGGAAGCCTGTTTCGATGATGTTGAAGGCAGGAAATACCTTCATGACCCTGAAATCGATCGCGGCCAGGTTTTCAGGCCGCAGTGAAACGATCTTGAGAGGCGCATGGGCGTCGATGGTGTCGGAGAGCGTGTGCCCCATTGTCTGTCCTCAATAGGGAGTCGAGAAACTGCAGAGGATATCGAAGCCAAGGCAACCGATCGCGGATTTAGCCTCATCCAGTCGGCTGCGAAGGTCGGCTAAATTCGGGTCAAAGATCAGGCCGGCGACCGTGCCGCTATGGGCAACAACAATACCGGCAGATCCCGTGTCTTCCTTGATGCGGAGGAGTTCGTCAAACTTCGGCTTCTTGAGCGGATTCTGCAGGGCGGTCTCGCTCTGTATCGCGGAGAAAGTCGCTACTCGGCCGGCAAGTGTGACGCTCTGCTCTGCGATCGCACGCTCCAAGACAGCCAATGCGCACCCGAAGGCGGCGATCTGATCACGCGAGTAGCGCGCTCGCGGTA
The DNA here is from genome assembly GCF_015291725.1 of Bradyrhizobium sp. CCBAU 51765. Lineage (GTDB taxonomy): Bacteria > Pseudomonadota > Alphaproteobacteria > Rhizobiales > Xanthobacteraceae > Bradyrhizobium > Bradyrhizobium liaoningense. The sequence goes on along the minus strand of NZ_CP030038.1, from coordinate 6,962,403 downwards.
GGCGGTCGGTTCCAATGCCGCCGTTGGCGGCGCCTGTATCGAACCCCAAAATGTACATTTGCGGGAGAGGACCGTTGAAAAATTGGACAACCCTGCCCACCCGGTGGGCGAAAAGAACGGTGCTGCTTGTGCAGTCGAACATCAGGGAGTCGCTCGCATGCTCGGCTGCCACCGCAAGCTTCGCCTGGAGATGGGGCGTCATAATCACCCGTGATCCCCGACAGGCTGCGACGCTCTTAGCGATCGCACGGATGGAGGCCACTACGCCGCTCGTAGACGAGCCCATCCCGGCACCTTCTGGAACAAAAGTCCTAACTTCAAGTGTGGCCGCCATATTGTGCATCCCAAAAGCATCGAGCGTAAGCCGAGCGGCGAGCTCACATTTGTAGAAATGATTTGGTCTCACTTCGATGCCCGTGCGCCCTACTTGAGGCACGAACTTCCCCATGCGGCTCGGCTCCAACGTTGCGCGGGCTTCTGCCCCATCGGCGTGCGGCATGTGAACTGAAACGAGCGCGCGCACAGTGCGGTGGTTCGCCCCTTTGCCGATGGCGAAAGCTCCCTGGAGCAGCTCGCCGAAGTGAGGCTGGCAGGTTGCCACTCCGCATGGCTTAGCGAGAGCGTGGGAGTTGGTAATCCTGCCGTCCCCTGGTGTTCTCGTAAGCATCTCCGTCATATCGGTCCTCTGCCGCGGCCGCGCGACCGCGAAGCAAGGGACTCAAATTGAAGATCGCATAGAAGCCAATGAAAGCGGTCTCTCATCCTGTGATGTCCATTTATACAGAACGTTATTGAGGCCAGCCCAGGGCCATCACTATCTTCTCGTTACCATGCGTAGATGGAGACTACGATCCGTCACGCTCCGTAGAATGATGCTCTTGAATTGACGATTGTCGCCATGAGCGTGTCGGGCTTCGGTGACCGCATGCTCTGCATAGTAGCATGCCGGACTGACTTACTGGACTAGCAGCACCACGTTTAGCGAGGCGGACGGATGTGCGCACCTACCAACAGTGGGAGTGCGCTGGTTACGTCAGCGGCCGTCAGGAGTTAAGGAGATATGCGGTAAACACCGGCGTTGGCGGCGCTCTCGTCACAATATTCAACTTCGAGAAAAACAGATTGCGCTCGAAGTCTGTCGATGCAGTTACGTCTTTATTACAGTCATTCGCTCGCGCGACCTTGACTTGGAAGGTTGGCAGAGGCGGCGGGTACGCTCGGTGAGCCTGCCGGATGCAGCATACAGCAGAGGAGGCGAGCAGTTCTTCAAAATGGTTGGTCCCGGGGGATAACGCGGAGTCATTTTTGTGTTCCTTCAGATGTGGTGTGAGTAGTGCTCTCATTATTCGCCTTCCAATGTCATTCAGGTCGATTGCCCCTGTTCGAATCCCCCTTCGCGTGAGTTCAGAATTCGCCAATCGGTTTGCTTGGTCTCCAAAGTTCTACCGCGAGCAGATCGGCAACAGTGGTACTACGAGCAGCTAACAGATATTGTGGAGCCCTCAGCTAAGGAGCTCGTACGGGCATTTTGGGCACGAGTGGTGAGCATGACAATACCGTGGTGCGTGGACTTCAGCACAAGTACGTACAGACCGGGTTGCTGAGAGACTGCCTCTAAGCGCCATTTGCTCTGGCAGTGGTGGCGCACTCAGAGGGTGCCCTCAATTTTGGTAACGCTGGTCATGCGGCTTGGACCAGGAGCCTATGTTCGGTAAGATCCATGGGCCGCTTGCCAATAGCAAGCATCGGAGAGATCCATATGCATTGCGCCCCGATGACGGCCTCGGCATGGCCGCTTGACGCAGACGCATGAAGAGCCGCTCGACAGGGGCGTCTACAAGCGCCGGGCGCCAGGCAAGTGCATCAACGCTCGCTTCCGCAATTGGGCCTGCCGCAGTTTACGGTTCGAGGTCGTGAAAAAAGGTGCTCAAAGCGCTGCGCTGGTTAGCCCTCGCTACGCCGCGGCCCTTTCGATGTCATGGCTGTTGTTAAAGCCGCTCCCGACGAGATAGCGCTTAGCGCTACCCATACAAGGCCGGCAAGCCGTTGGTGCATCGGCCACATTCGATCCGAACCGACGTTGGTCACAACCAGGGACAATGGCAGTCTCTCCGTCTGCGACGCTTACGACCTTGCAATTGCGGGCTGGGCGGAAGCCGCCATCAGCCATCTTCATGGCCCGAGGGTCGGTCGTGGAAGCGCGCGGCTCGCAGCCCTTGCTTCCCTTCTTTTTGTAGTTCCGGTTCTCGCGGCCACGCCGCGCCCGATGCGTTCCGAACGCGGCAAGCGGCTCGAGCGCAGCCGCAACACGAGCCTCACGCTGACACTGCGCGGTCCTGCGCAGCGTTGATTCGCCTATTCCTAGCGTCGGGATTGTCGTCATTTTTCCTGCCGCAGGTGCTCGACCAGGCGCTTGGCCTCAACTCCCGTGCAGCTTCTTCTTGCGCCGCAACGAACTCGCTCCGGCAGCGGACCGCACACGCACCCCGTCCTGCACCACCTCATCAAGGTCGATCTAGAGTGAGGCAACGTGCTCGACGACAAGTTCCAAAAGCTCCGGCCTTCCCATGTCGAACTCGGACAAGCTGTGATAGTTCACGTTCTCTTCTCCAGGAGGATCCACTGATCTGCGCGATGATGAACGTATTTAGATGGGATATCATCAGAACAAGATTCCAGTCAAAAATGGAAAGATCTTTCGAGACCGCTTGCTGTTTAGATGATCTGCCGAACTGGTTATTGATTGAAGAACTAGAGGTCGATCCGGAGTACGTGAAGTACCTCCATATCGGGTCGAAAAGCGCAGAGGAGAATCACGCCAAGGGCGCGGATCCTCGGCTGCGGCCCATCTATTCCGCTGCACCAACAGTCATCCAGGAACAGGACAACAAGTCAAGGTCGCTCGATGAGCTTCTGCGTAGGTTCTAATGTTGCCTGCCAGGATAGATAGGTTTGTTCCGGCCGGGTTTCCGGTAAGTGAGTGAAACTATTTCGGGAGTACATGCTGTCCTGCAGAGCCCGCAATGGGCTCATCTCTATTGGAGGATCGCAGTGCACGAAAGGCTGGGTAGCGAGCCGGGTAAAATGCACGATTTGAAATCGCTAGAATTGGACGACCGCTTTGATACGAAGGCCTCTCCCGCTATTTTGGGTCGAGCGCGCGGTTCCATTGCTTTGACGGTCGATGGCCGGAAAATTATCGACTTTTACTCAGGAGGTGGGTCGCTAAACTATGGCCACAACAATCATCAGATCAGGGAGGTTATTCTCGAGTATCTAGCGTCGGATGCAGTGGTGAACGGCTTTAAGATGGCTACCTCCGCAAAGCTTAAGTTTGTGGAGACGTTCAGATCTGTCGTGCTTCGGGAACGAAGCTTGCCGCAATATCGTTTCGAATTCCCCGGACCAAGTGGTGCCAATGCCATTGACGTCGCTCTAGAGTTCTCACGCAAGGTCACGGGACGTCAAAATGTCGTTTTATTCACCCGTGGACATAGTGGTGTGCGTCCAGAGTCCATTGCTCTAGGCGCTGACGGGCTTCGCCGTCCTGCCGTTGACGTGTCCCAACGCGGACTAACTCTCGTCCCGTACGACGGCTATCTTGGGACCGTCGTTAGGACGACCGACTATTGGCGAAGGCTGTTGCTTGAGCAGTACAGCGGCGTTGCTCCTCCCGCTGCCATTCTAGTCGAAGCTGTACAGCGAAAAAATGGGATGAACGTAGCTCGGAAAGAGTGGCTGCGGTCGATCCAGGCAATTGCGAAAGAGACCGGCGCCGTTCTGATACTAGACGATAGACAAATGGGCTGTGGCCGTACAGGCGAATTTTTTAGTTTCGAGTTCGCTGGCTTATCGCCGGACCTCGTTCTGATGTCCAATTCTCTGACCGGCTGTGGTCTGCCGATGTCAATGCTGTTAATTAAAGATGAGATCGACCACACTTGGCCTGTGGAGCACGATGGTACGGAAAAGAACGACATTGCATTTGCAGCTGCAAGCGCTGCTATAAATATCTATTGGCGCGACTGCATCCTCTCGGAGGAGGTGCAGCGCATGGGAGAGCTTGTGCGGCGCCGGCTTAGCGCCATTGCATCCTACTCTGGGAGCAGCTTCTCTGTTCGAGGGAAAGGACTGGCGCTCGGGTTTGATTGCCAGACATCGGAAATTGCAGAAGCGACCACACGTAACGCCTTCGCGAGGGGGCTGTTTATTGAACGATGCGCTTCGGTCGGTGAGGTCATACAATTCTTGCCGGCACTCACGATTGACGGCGAGACTCTCAATCAGGGGCTTGAAATATTCGAGGAAGCGCTTGGCAGAGGAATCAAAGAGGGACTTCGTAGATCCCAGCCGGAATAGAGACACGATGATATGACCTGGCATGGCACTGAACTGCATCTCCCCATTCGAGCAGGCAAAGTAGGGGTAGAGCAGCGGACGTCCTGATTGCGCAGCGGGTCGTCTTTTGCGGTGAGATGGACGGCGTGGGCGCGCTGCACGGCGGTAGTGGAGAGGCGATACTGGAAAGGGCCTGCAAGCAAGCGAGGCTTACGCCAATGGTAGAATGTCAATGTGAACGCCGCCAGCCGCGTACGAGTGGCATCCCACGACCCGCCCTGAAGAGCGCCACGAGAATAGGTGGTCGCCATTCATTATCCAGAGCGTATTATGCTTCATCGGTTGTAGTCTGCGAGGTTCTCATGATGGTAGACGAGAGTGCGGCAGTAACGGGCGCACGCATCCCTCTGCATGTCTCACGGTCGATTCGAGTATACGACGCCATGGCAGCTCAGAAAGATATCAACCTGTTAATGGGGTTCGATTTTCATGAATATGTCTCAATTACTCAGACAACTCCGACAAAAGGGCGAACATTTCCAAACTTTCGGCCTGACCGATCAACTATTCGCCCAGGCGAGGGATATTGGGTCGTTGGTCTCGATCGGAACAACGGCGTCGTGCTTACAAACGCTACTCGGCTGTATGACCTTTCCAGCAGTAATTTTGCAGAACATCTTCGGTCGCTGAGGGCATTCTATAGTGATCCGACCGCGCACGCAGATGTTGATGATCGTTGCGTTTGCAGGGCCGCTACGGCAGAGGAGATGACCGGCAAAATAGCCTACAATGGGGATCTCTGGGTGCGCAGAGATCTCAGAGGACAGGATGTCCCGAGGATGATAGCCCGAGTTACGCACCGCGTGTCGTATGCTATGTGGGCTCCCGATTTCTTATGCGCGCTTGTGGCTCGCTGGCGAGTGGATAAAGGACTCCCGCACTACCCTCATCATGAACCCGAGGGATCGATCTTGCGGCTGGTGAAAGAGGATGTTGCCGAGGATAATTGGCTCGTGTGGGTAACAGGTCGAGAGTTAGAAAGTGACGCGAACCATCCCTGTGAGCATCTTTTCGCGGCGCCATCGTTCGATGCGTGCTCTGATCTAGCCCGTCGCTGAATCCATACTGGGCGCAAGCTCCAGCTACGTCCGGGCTCGTGGATGGTGCGTGCGCGGCCGGGACAATTGAGCGGGCCGAGCGGTGCCGATACATTGACTTGGAGGTCGGGTCACAGCGTACTCGCCGCTGTGGCGAATAGCAGCGCTGGAGCGCGAGTTCGCCGCGCTCTCCGATCGCAACGCCGCTGATGCCCAGAGAAGCTGTTCCAGCACCTACTGGGGGCGTTCGGTTTGATCCAAAGTAAGCGGCTTCTCTAGAGCGGCCTGAACAGCCTTTGTTGCGCAGATTCGGGTCGGGCTAAGAGTCTGCAGACCGGTTCCGTCACCGTCTTGGGACCGTGAGCGCGGGCGCACCAGAGATGCAGAGTTGGGACGCGCTGGCGCGTTCGGTTCTATCCTGGGCGTCGTCAATTTGGTCGGTTTGGAGGCACGACGGTAGCTGCTTGCATGAGCTCGGATATTATTGGCGATGGTAAGCCCCATGACGACTCCACCGTAGGTGAACTGTGCCCTGCCACTGAGTTTTTCATCCGGCAGCGGTAGAGTCTCGGGCTTTTTGTAGCGAGTGGACCACCCAGAACTAGAGTTTTGCGCCTCTGTCACGTTGGCGGGCTGGTTGCGCCGACGTGGTTGTGCAGCAAAATCGGCGGTCGATTGCCGATCGCGCCGTGGGGCCGTTCTTCGCTATAGTATCTGCGCCAAGTGGATCGCTTATTATGGGTAATATACGCGTTCAGAGCTCTATCCTTTGGCGCGCTACATCAACCAGACGTTGGCTATCTGGTTGAAGCGAAAGTACGAGCGCTTCCATCACCGCTTGGGACGCGCGCGTACTTCCTGGAGAAGATTGCGCGTGAGAACCGCAGGCTCTTTGTGCATTGGCAACTCGGCGACGGCGGCAAGCTTGCCTGATGGGAGCCGGGTGAGGCGAGAGTCTCACGCCCGGTTCTGCGAGAGGCTGGAGGTGAAATCCCTCCGGCCTACTCACCCCAAGATACCGATCCTGGCGAAGGGGAAAGCAAATATCTGCCGGATTTGGACCTATGTTCGCGACGATCGGCCATTCGGCGAGCGAGATCCACCGGCGGCGCTGTTCTACGCCTCACGTGATCGGCGCGGCGAGCATCCCGCGCGGCATCTTCAGAACTTCGCCGGCATTCTGCAGGCCGATGCCTACATCGGGTTCAACGCTCTCTTCGATCCCGGACGCAAAGCGCTGCCGGCCACGCCCGCCTTCTGTTGGGCGCATGGACCGAGGGCGTTCTTCGAACTTGCCGACATCGCTCAGAACGCTCGCCGCGGAAGATCGCGACCGCGATGTCGCCCGTTGCGCTGGAAGCGGCTGGTCGGATTGACAAATTGTTCGAGATCAAGCGCGACATCTACGGGCTGAGCGCTGAGGAGCGGCTGCAGATCCGCCGGGAGAGAAGCGCGCCACTGCTGGCTGATCTCGACGCTTGGCTGCGAGCGGAATCTGACTCACGCTCGTCCAATGTGATTAAGCCGATCAACTATCTGCTCAACCGTTGGGAGGGCTTTGCCGGCCTTGTCCACGACGGAAGGATCTGCATGACGACGGATGGTGTTGAGAAGCTCTCCCGTCAGTTCATGACAACTTTTTTTGGCTTCTCCTTCCAGGCCGCCCCACCATCCGCTCGTACGCCTGCTCGATGCGTGCGACGTAGCCAGCTTCCCGCTCGCGGAGTTCCTTGATCCAGTAGTCCCGACCCGGGCCAGCCTTGCCATAGGCACGGGGCGCTCCAGCCTTGAGTGCCACCTGCCGGAGTTCATTGCTGTAAACGCTGGGCGCGCGTAAGCATAATCTTTCCCGCTCGTCAGGATGTGCCAGATCATCACTGCGAGCTTACGTGCCATTGCGACGGCCGCGACTCCAGGCCCATGCTTCCTCTGAATGCGGTTGAAGAAGGCCCGCAGCGGCCCTGGCGCCGTCTTGGCTGACCAGGTCGCTTCAACCAGCATCTTGCGGGCGTCACGATTTACCCTGTTTCGAGATGCGACCATGTCTTGCCGGGCGCTCTCCCGATTGTCGAATCCGAGGGCTCAAACCGAAGTAGCTGCTCAGCTTATCCGGTGACGGGAAGCGTGCGATGTCGCCGATCGAAGCCAGCACAGTCGAAGCAACGACCGAACTCACGCCGGAATCGTCATCAGCTTGAGGGCCCGTAGATCATCCAGACCCCTCTTGCGCCACGACCTTGTCGATCTCCAACAGCTGTTTTGTCACGCGTTCGAGTTCCGCGATCAGACGCTGGAGCATCGCATATTCTTCCGGTGGAAGCGGCAGACTCTCGAGCCAACGTTGCCCGGACTTGCCGAAGAGGTGGCCTTTGTAGGGCGGTATGAGATTGGCATGTAGGATTGCCTTCATGCGTCCCTTAATTCTGACGATCTGCGCCAAGACGCCAGCGCGCTCCGCCATCTGGCGCCGGCGGCCGTAGCTATCCTCGTCGGCAACCCAGACCTCAGGCAAAAAACCGGCAGCATGAAACTTTGCCAGGGTTTCAGCATCGATCTTATCCGTTTTGATTCGCGCATAGGCGATCGCTCGAACAAGCCTCGGGTTGGCGACCGCGACGCGCTTAACATGCGGGCGCAGAAGACGTTCGACCGCCGCGCTGTTGCCCGTCACCTCGATGACCACTTCATCCTCTCGGCTGAGTGTTTTGCCGAACGCGACAAGTCTATCGTGGACAAGATCTACGCGGGAGTTGTCGGGTTATCAAATCGTCCTCCAGAATAGCGACCTGAGCGAAGGATCGGTGGATGTCCATTCCGACGATTCTCATGCTTGGTTCTCCTTTGTTTCGGAGCCAGTCGCTTGCACGACATCTACGGATCCGCGCTCACAGCGCAGCCGGGCAAGTCGTAGGGGGCGGCCAACTAACAACGCGAGCTCGCAGCTCATAGACAGGACGGCCTGCCACCGTTTCATGCTCCAGACGCCCCTATCCCGGCCTTGGTAAGCTAACCCGGAAACGAGGCGTCGACAGCATCATGCCCTTTAACAATGCAGCGGAGCGAGCGTTGCGCGGTTTTGCTCCGGGAAAAAAAGGCATGGCTGTTCGCCGGTCCTGATCGCGGCGCCGAGCGGGCTGCCGTGATGGCCACGCTTCTCATGACGGCGCGTCTCGACCCGAAAGCCTGGCTTGCGGACGTCTTCGCGCGCATCGCCGACATGCCGCAGAACCACCTACGAGTTGCTGCCCTGGAACTGCACGCTTCCTGCGTCGAGGTCCTCCGCCCAGGCGGCGTAGCCATGCATGCCAAAAAAGGTTCACGCGGTCTTCACCATCGCTCGCGTCGCAAAAGACCTCGGCGAAGACGAGGGCTGGCTCTGAGACGTGGCTAACGGAATGGACACTGAGGATGGCGGTCATCTGAGTTTACGGCATAGATGACGACCGGCAATGGCGTTCACCGACTCCGGCATCGAGAACCTGACCGAGCTCATCAGGATGCACAAGGACGCCCCCGAGCTGCTCAAGCGCTGGGATAGGTGAACTCCTGTCCGCGGCGTAGCTCGGTTGGATACCTGCCTGCTCGACGGACCCAGCTGGCGCCACACAAGCTACGAATCTTCGGTCCTTTCGCGATCGACGGTGTCGACCCCGCTTACGTAACAGCCTTTGTCGTCGCTAAGCTGCTAGTTACGGAAACAAGGTGAGTGAGTACGTCCCTGCCAAAACACGTCTCGGATAAAATGCGCGTTGCGACATTCGGTCATTGGAATAGAAGGTCAAGCGCGTAAAAAAATCGAGTGCTGCGATCAATCCAAGTCCAGCTCCCTACTTGCTCCCGGACGGTTCGCCGAAAGCATCAGCAGTCATTTGCATCAGCGCGGAAGCCAAGACATCGACAGCATTACAAGGAAGGATGTTGCCTGTTGCGGATCATTGAGGGTGCCCTTTCTTGCGGTCGCATACGCCGAACATTGGCCGCGGTAAATCAATCGAAATAACATTTCGCTGTTTGGATTGCTTATCAACGAGAACTAACATCGGTGCCAATGCATCGGCGTGTATGAAAACAGGATAGCGGCTGCTATGGCGACTGATCTCACAAGGCTGTAGAGGTCGGCTTGCGGCCGGCCATTTCCACGCACGACCACAACTATGTGGGGGAGGTCGGGAACTTGATGATCTCGGATGATCGGATCGTCAGCTAGCTGGAGCAAAAGCTCGTGCTGACTTCCGTAAGGGCCCACCTCGAGCCGCGAGTGAACCAGATGTATGCGCGCTGTTCTTCGTAATGTCGGCAGCGGCAGGGCGCGCTTCGTGCCAATCCCGCACTAAAGTGGTAGGCACCGCAATTCGACAGCGCCGAAGCGTAGGAGCCCTCCCTACTCGTGCGCGTCGCGTCTGACAACGCCATTTTCGTTGCAGTCGTTAGCAGTCATCTGCGTGACCTCCTGGGGAGAGAAAAAAATATGGTGCACTAAGTCGCTGCCACGTGTCATCTAGGGCCGAATCAATAGGATCAAATCGGCATCGATCTGCTCGCGGCTTCCAAGGTGCGCGTCATCAGTATTGGATCTCACCGATATGCGCGATATCAATTCCATCCCGAGTCCCTGGACTAGTAGGGTCGATCAGCTGAGTGTCGGTCGACGCCTTTGGCATTGATGCCAAGTTCCAAGAGATGGGGCAGCGCAAACTGCTCTATTCGGCGCAAATAGTCAGTCTGACTCGTTTCTATCAAATGGCTGTATCCGCAAATATGGTTTTGGGGGCGACAGCAGCGACAAAAGAAGCTCTCGGCGAGAGAATACTCTGAGCAGTTGTAGTCGATTGTTATTTCGTCGTTCCGGGCGCTAATATATTCGATGGCATACAAAGCGATACTGTTGCCTTCGACTCGGACGCACGTGGTTGGGCGACACTGATGATTAATGAAGTCGATATAATGACTCGTAATATGGCGACGCCGCTCGATCTGTATGGTGCGTTTGTTTGGAGTTGAGAGGATGAGGCCATTGCATCGTCCAACGATATGGCCTTTCGAAATCTCTTCTCGCGAAAACAGACCAAGCCCGTTGACTTTCGATGGTGCCACTACGAGGCAGCTGTTCGTGTCACTAGCATAGTCGTCGACATTCATGTGAGACCTCTCTTGATCATGCGCCGGTAGAGTAGCCAAGCAGCCCGTTCGTTGCGCGCTGTTTGCCATCGGCATAGCCCGAAAGTTAAGCCACGTACGTATCCGATCAACCTATCAACTCTGATAATCGATGCTCCTGATGGTACCGGTAGGTCTACCGTATTTATCCGATGAGGCTGGAAACCGAAGGATCGCCCAACGCGCCGCACGTTTGACACGGGCAGGCCAACTTCCTAGTTACCGCGAGCACCCGTACGTCGCATTGTTGAGGGGCATTCCGTGATTATTCAAAGCGCCGTAGCTTGGCTTGTGCTGCGCTCCGCGCGCGGCAGATTGAGCCGCTTGATAGTGAGCCGCGGTCTTCCGTCGTGCTCGGAAGTGTTGACCCAGCTGGGGAGGTCCTCGCTGCTGCTCGACGAGAGCTTCCAGTCCCGCAAAATAAGCGAGCCCTGCTCATAAGGTGGTGACGTGTACTGTGCACCTCTCGAGATCGCGACTACCCCTGCTGTATAGGCTGACAAAGCATGAACGAGTTGATTGCAGGCGATTGTTCGTCGGCCGAAAGCGCCCAAGAACGCGCGCCGAGGCTGTTAGCGCGCGACGCCGGGCTGTCGACTAGCGACCGCAATATCTTACTAAACGCAGGTAGTCGGAGAATTCAAACGGGCGTCCCTAGTACCCGCCGCAGTGTGCTGGAGGCCCTACTAGTGAGGTATGTCTCGCCTGTTTCAAGTTGAATGCTTGTCCTCTTGCCGCATGTATGTTGTCCGGCGATTTCCCTGAAAGCACATCCGCTGTCTCATAATACTTGCATGCGCCGCAGGGCTTATAACCCTGTTCATCCCTTGTGGGCTGCGCGCGGCCAGACATACGCGCTGACGCCGTCACTGCCGTTGAAGCGGCTTGGTGAACTGGCGAGCGAAACGAGTGGTAAAGCATCACGCGACATCACGTCCGCAAATTGCGCTACGCAAAGAGGGCAATATCGTTCACCAAAGTAGGTAGGTCTCGATCCATCCTTGACATTGTATCATCATAAGCATGCTCTGCATAACTGCTTACGGGGGCATAATCATGGAAGACTGCGGCAATGACAACTGTGGCAAATCCGTTGCAAATCTCACGCTTCCTTCACCTGTATGACTCAGAAGCTGCAAAAAAAGGTATTAAGCTTTCCATAGGATTCGATTTTCGCGCTTACGTTTCGATAACAGGAACCACTGCAACAAAGGAGCAGACTGGATCGGCCTTCCGTCCGGATCACTCACCGATTAGATCTGGCGACGGATTTTGGATGGTGGGCGTCGACAGGAACGACAATATCGCGGTTCTGCAGGCAGTTCGATTGTTTGACCTTTCAAGAAGCAATCTTGCAGAACACATCGACTCCATGAAGGTGGATTACGCGAACCCGGCGGTACATGCAGATCCTCGCACCACTTATACCTGCCTGGCACAATCGGCGAGGCAGCTGGCCGGGAAAGTAGCGTATCATGGGGACGCTTGGGTGCGCAGCGACTACAGGGGGCAGGGTATGCCTAAGATCATGGCAGGGGTAGCATTTGGTGTGTCGTTTGCCATGTGGGCTCCGGATTACATATGCGCACTTGTAGCGCCCTGGTTGCTGGAAAAGGGTGTGGTCGCAGAATACGGATATACGCATCACGAATCTGGCGGCTTACGAATGCTGGAGCAGAACATTCTTAGCGAGTACGTCCTTATTTGGCTTACCCGCGAGGAGTTGGCCAGCCGCGTCGAACAGCATGATGCAGTTATCCGTTAAAAAGAGCGGAGGTCAGCTTTGATCTTCCGCCGAAGAAGTGGACTGGTTTAAGCGGCTTTAGCTCCCTTTCGATCGGAGCGATATATCCGATCGCGGAATGGAGCCGAGTTCGATTGTAGAAGGCCTCGATGAAGAAGATATCGCGCTGGGCCTGGGCGCGGGTCTGGTACCGTCGATGATGGACGAGCTCGGTCTTGAGGGTGTGGAAGAAGCTCTCCATCGGGGCGTTGTCGAAGCAGCCGGCCTTGCGGCTCATCGATGCGGTGATGTCGGCCCCTGCAAGGGCGGCCCGATATTCGTGTGACGCCTGCACGCCGCGGTCGGAATGATGGATCAATCCGGCCCGCGGCCGTTGCTGCTGGATCGCCATTGTCAACGTGGACGAGACGAGTTCTACCCGCATGTGATCCCGCATCGCCCAGCCGGCGATCTTGCGACTGCAGAGGTCCATGATGGCAGCGAGGTACAGCCAACCCTCCGCCGTTGGAATGTAGGTAATATCGGCGAGCCAGACCCGGTTCGGAGCCGCGGCGGTGAAGTCCCGCGCGATCAGGTTCGGTGCGATTGGCAGATTGTGACGGCTTCGGTGGTACGAACCCGACGAGACGGCGCCACGATCGCGCGAATACCATGCCGACGCATCAGCCGTTCGATCCGGCCTCGGCTGGCCCCACGTCCCTGCGTCCGCAGGACAGCGTGGATCCGGGGACTGCCGTAGCGCTCGGCACTTTCGCGATTGACCTGCCGGATATCGGCCAGCAGCGCAGAATTGGAGGTTGCACGGGCGCTCTCTGGGCGCTCGCGCCAAGCGTAATAACCGGCCAGCGAGACCTCGAGCACGGCACACATCAGCCGTACCGGATAGCTGTCGCGATGGTCCTCATGAAGCGGAAGCTCATGTCCGGGTTTCGGCAAAGATCGCGATCGACTTCCTAAGAAACAGCCAATTGGCCGCCCGGGTCCACTTGCAGGACGAAGCCGAGTGACTTGGCACGTCGCCTCAGATTGGCGACGACACGGCCGCGATATTGTCCTCGTAGTGATCAGCACCCGGATCCCTGTAGGTCATGCCGTGCCGGAGCGTATTGTAGAACAGAACTGCTATTTTGCGAGCGGTCGCCGTCACCGCCTTTGCCTTGCCGGCGCGCAAAGCCAGCCGTCGATAAAATGCGCCAAGCGCCGTATCGCTCCGCGCAACCGTCGTCGCTGCAAGCCGCAGCAGTGCCGCTGCCCAACTGGACGATCGTCGCGTGCGCGAAGATAGTACCTTGCCACCGGAGATCTTGTTACCTGGAGCGAGGCAGAGCCAGGAGGTGAAATGCTTGGCGGTCGGCCAAGCCTTCAGATCCGTGCCGCACTCGCCTATGAGCTTCAACGCGAGTGATGGACCCAATCTATGGATCTCTGTCAGATCAACGCCGAGGACGCCGTATAGCGCGGTCCTGACGTCCACGGTGTGTTAACCTGCTTGGTCTTTACCCGCGGCCTGGAGAGCTTGCCGATTGGCTTGGCTCCTTTGTCAGTCAGCGCCGTGATCAAGGATTCCAGCTTGCGGTCACAATCGAGCATCTTGGCCTGGTAGGTGTCGTAAAGCTCCAGCGACTGGGTCAGTGCGAAGACATGTTCGTCCCGATCGTTGCCTACCAATGCGGCGCGGATGGTCTCGATGGCGGAATGGCAGCGCACGTCACGGTAGGTCGCCAACACGTCAGGATTCCGCTCGCCTGCGACAATAGCTCGGATAATCCGCATCCCGGTCGCGCCCGTGATGTCGGAGACGACGTGATGAAGTTGCAGGTTCATCTCCATCAGGGCCTTCTGCATGTGCTGGATATGAGCGGCTGCATATTCGACTAGCCGCTCTCACTGACGGAGATAGGCGCGTAGCGTCGCGATATCGGCATCAGGCCGGAAGCTGCCGCGCAGCAAACCGTAGGAATGAAGCTGCCGCAGCCAAGCGGCGTCACTGACATCAGTTCTGCGTCCAGGCACGTTCTTGGCGTAACGTGCGTTGACCAGAATGACGTCGAACCCTCGCGGCTCGAGAATCTCGTAGACGGGGATCCAATAGACCCCGTCGATTCCATCGCGACACTGATTATGCCGCACGCTTTGAGCCAGTCCGTCAGTTCGTGTAGGCCCTGCGTGAATGTGCCAAAAGCACGCACCGGCGTATCGGTGCGCCCTGGATCGACCGCTGCCATGTGCATTTTTGACCGAATGTCGATAACGGCGGCTCCGATGTTGACCGGCTTTAACTCCGGGAGGGCACCGCCAAGCGTCTTCGGCATTGCAACTCCTCCGTCCAGTAATGGGGCTGGAGGGACTGGGTTATGCCAATCGTCATCTTCCTAATCGGGATCGCCGTCCGAACAGCGTCACCATTCTCAAGTCCGCATTGCACCCATGGACCACGTTTTTTAACGGGGACTGTGCCTCCAATAAGGTGATGGCCGCTACCCTCCAGGTCGAGAAGATACCATCGGCGCTGGCCGTTTCTACCGCGCACAGGCGGGCTTGGGCCGGTGATGGTTTTTTTGAAATGTCGCGCTCCATGCGCAGCCGTTCGTTCTCCTGGCGCAGCCGGGCGATCTCCGAGGCCTGGTCCGCCGACATCGGCGTCGCCTGCGTGGTGGGACGCCACGCCGCCGATGTCGGCTCCTGCCGAAATATCTACCCAGCGCCGCAACACCGAGTCGCGCAGACCGAGCTCCTTGGCCACGGATGCGATGGAGCGACCGCTCGACACCACCAGCTCAATGGTCTGGCGCTTGTAATCCTCCGTGAACGGCCGTGAACGACCGACGTTGACGTGCTTCTATTCGACACCTCCTGGCTCTCCGGGCCTACGACAGGTGCCCACTCATTCGGATGAGGTTCACTTTCTAGTCGCACGAGCGACTTGCGTTCCTTCAAGCATGACGGCTGGCAAAACTCGATGATTCCGTTTAGGTCAAGCTGGTCCGAGCTCAACGAAGGGACAACGTCTCTGTTCGACTGCAAGGAGGGCGGCGAACCAGGTTAGGTCAGCGGTGCCGCCGGTCCTGGTGGAAGTTGCGGCGCTGGGAAAGGTGGTACTATCCTGCTTTTGCCACCAGCAGGAATGACGCGCTTGGTTTCTAACGTGCGCGACCGCGCTAGCCTCCCCTGGCACTGAGGAGATTCGTAATGCCTGGACGGGGCGCGTTCAGTACGGAGAGGTATGGCTATCGACGCCGGACGCCAGGCGGCCCGTCCGATGCTTGCTTCAACTTGACAAATCTGGGGAGCATCAATTCGCGGCCGAGTGGCAGAAGGGACGGCAAGCCGTAATACTTACGGCCGCAGGTCCTCACTTTTCTCAGTGCCGATGCCTGTGCCTCGGTTTCTGGCATTGCTGAGAGAATAAAGCCCGCTAGCGTGCGATTTGCCCTCCCATTTTGGCCGAAGCTAGCCGTAGGTCGAGCGCAGACGCTCATAGATTTGATAGAGCATGAAGAAAAGGACCCGGCCGGCTTTTAGCAAGCTCACCTCTAAAGCCGTCAACATTCGTTGCTTCGTGAACAAAAGGCCTGAGTGGCCGCTGCTCATCAGAGTATTATCAGGCCAATGTCGGACAACGCCACAGCTTAAGATCGATCATCGTGGGAGGTCATCATCACACAAATGATGGGATTGCCGTCATGGGAAACTCATGAGCCTACGCTCTTTGCAGGTGATTCATCCTCTGGTCCGAATTTCGAGTTCGATTTCATGCGTCACCTCGATGATGCTCTCTGGATGGCGGCCATTCTCGACGAGAGCGAATTTCAAGGCTTGCGCGCGGCTAACAAAAAGACCACCAAAGGAGCCGCTTTGTTCCCGCGCAACCCAGTTACCGCGTCGGCTCCTGCCAATAAAGACAATCGGCGGAGCCGAGCCACGCGAAGGGGGCTCCAAGATCTGAGGCATCATGTATCATCCGTGACCTGGCGATTAGGTTCACCAGTCGAGATGCCAATTTTCCATGGCTGGCTGCCAACTGGTGATCGAGATTGTGACGCTATCGTGCATGATGGCTCCCAAGGCGTCGGTGGCGTCAGATATCGTTCCTCTGCCGGCCGCCAATAAGCTCTGGCTCTGGTCGCCATCGCTAAGGAATAGAGCAGACCTGAACCGAGTTCTCCTACCAGTTCTGGAATCAACAATGATTCCCGAGCAAAGGAGTATGCCTGAGGCTTTGCTCTGCCGCTGCTACAGACCACCGACGCGATCGATGCCAAGGGCCTCGGGCGTACCGTGCATCTGGACGCTCTCAGACGGGAATGGATCGAACGATCCATCCGCGGACGATCCAATTCTTCCCGTATTCGGTATGCGATCCTTTCCGATTCTTCCTTCTCGGCTTTCGCTTCACCATGCCGAGGGGCGAGCGTGCTTCGGAATGAATTCAGTCGTGGCATGAGTATTGTCGGGGAAGCGGAATGTCTTTAGCGCTGCCGGGAAGTAGGATCCACAGTGTGGTGAGCCTGGCCTCTACCGTCAGGTCCGAGCCACTGGAGCACCCTAATCCGGGAGCTGTCTGGAAGCATTAGCAGCGCCCAATTCGCGGCCGTCGAAAACTATGACGCCTCGGGGTCGAGAACCCAACATCGTATGATTGGCATCGGCCGCCCATGCTTGGCCGAGGGAGAGACCTTCGCGCCTGGATAAATTGGCCGATCACCGGCGAAAGCTTCCTGGCCTAGGTCGAACAAGCAGGTGTTGGTGCCATCCGTCAGGCCAACATCGGCGGCCAAAGGGAAGATCGTGCGGCGCCGCCGCGGGCTGTAGGGGCAATGCTGCTCCTCATCTCCGACCTAAATCCCAGCAAGTCTGCGCCAATCGACGGGCCCTACTAGGAAAATGTATGCGGAATCGGAAGCGCGTCGGTGGCCTTACTGGACTGCTTTGCGCCCCTGGAGGAACCCAACTACCTCATCAACGCTGTTATGCTTCAAGATCAAGCGCTCACGCTCAGATCATCAGACTGGCAAAGCTCGGTTACGGTGAGAGAAAGGATACGATCCTTTGTCAGGCTTGTTGGGTTCGCTACACAGGAGTTTCACACGTGGTTGGGGAGCCGAACCGATTGAGAGCAAAAAAGCAGTGCCCTGCGCAATCAACCAAGTGGCACGAGTTTGATGCACTTCCTGCCGGCGCGGCAGATATTGCCCCGCTGGGACCACGTTTCGGGTCACCGTTGGGGGTTGCGCGGAGGAGGGAAGCGGCATGACGGGAGTTCCGTCAATCGCATGCTGTTTGATGGTAGGCGTGGCAAAGTCCACGGCCCCCGACGCTATGGGAACGTCCTTGTCGAGCTCGGAAAGCGGATTTCGACGACAAACTCCAGCCGCTTTCTTCAGGCTGCGAGTACTTCCTAGTAGGTCCGGAGTTTCTGCGCGCCAGGGTTTGTCTGGGCTCCGTGACGTCAGCAATGTGAGCCGCCTCGGTTTCTCCCCAAGCCGTTACGAGAGGTGCTTGCATGAGCTCGGATACTAATTGCGAGGGTGCGCCGCATGATGGCCCCGCCGCAGGTCAACTGTTTCGCCATCTCGGCGCTGAACAGATCATTAATTGCGCCGGCGTGCGTACCTCCTACGACGGATACAATCCAACGCGATCTTTGCTCGCCGCAATGGAAGCGTCGGCTCGAATCTTTGTTATTATCAATGAATTGGCGGAAGCGATTGGCCGCAAATTGGCTGCGCTCACCGGTGCCAAACGGGGGATCGGGACCGCCGGAAGTGCCGCAGCATGCGGATTCCGACGAAGTCGCCCGGGTGTACCGATATGAAGTCGCTCGGGGATTCCCAGACGATGTCGGCCACCTTTTCGATTTGATCTCGCCCGGCGAGGCGTTCTGGCCGGTACGTTCTGTGGCATTGGGCGAGCCGCGCGGTCAAGCTGGAATCGCGGCTTGAACCTCTTGTGTTTCTGTTGCGGTTACTGTGGGCATGTGGGCAACGCAATTGCGTTGTCCAAGCGCAGCGGCATGTCCACGGCGTCACGGCTCAGGCCTTTCGGGCGGATTGCCGAGTTCGGCGGAGGCTCTCACCGGTGAGATCGAGCCGATAGGCATTGTGGACGAGGCGATCGAGCACGGCGTCGGCATAGGTGGGATCTCCAATGAGCAGATGCCACTCGTCCACGGGGAGCTGGCTGATAACGATGGTGGAGCGATGACCGTAGCGATTTCGAGGATTTCCAGGAGGTCGTGACGGGCGCCGGTATCGAGCGGCTCGAGCCCCCAATCATCGAGGATCAGCAGATCGACACGGCCGAGGCCGCGCAATAGGCGTGGATGGCGGCCGTCGCCGCGCGCGAGAGCGAGGTCATCGAACAGCCGCGGAACACGTTGATAGAGCACGGAGCGATTGTCACGGCAGACCTTCTGGCCGAGCGCCGAGGCGATCCAGCTCTTGCCGACGCCGGCCGGGCCGCAGATCAGCAGGTTAGCATGGTCGTCGATCCAGCGTCCCTCGACATGCTTGGCAAACAGTGGGCGGTAGAGGCCGCGCGGGTGCGGTAGTCAATGTCCTCGACGCACGCCTGCTGGCGCAGCTTGGCGTAGCGCAGGCGAGTGGCGAGCCGTTTGTCGTGCCGCAGCGAGGCTTCACGTTCGAGCAGCAGAGCAAGCCATTCGGCGTGACCGAGGCTGCCAGCCTCACCGGCAGCTTCGATGTCGACGAAGGCCTTGGCCATGCCGTGGAGGCCGAGCGCGTTGAGGCGGTCGAGGGTCGGACGGGTGAGCAAGGGATGGTCTCCTAATTGTAGTAGCGCGGTCCGCGGATGTTGGCATGCAGGATCGGCGCATCGTCCGCGGAGCGCTGGTGAGCAGGACGCCGATTGAGATTGTTGGCGAGGATTGACTTGACCGAACCATAGGTGCGCGCGCCGATGTCGATCGCCCGCGCAGCCGCCGCGTCCAGCCGTTCGCGCCCATAGGAGGCGGCGAGCCTGAGGATGCCGAGGCAGGCGCGGAAGCCTTGTTCGGGGTGCGAGCGCTCGTCGAGAATGAGGTCGCACAATGCGCTGGTTGCCGGCCCGATCGCGGCGGCGTCCTGACGGATACGCCCGATAGTCCAGCCGGCGTAGCGCCGATGGCTGGAGGCCATGTGCTCCGGCACGGTGGTGTGCTTGTGATTGCCACTCATGCGCTGATCCGCCGCAATCCGCTCGCCCTTGTGGAAGATCTCGACGGTGCGGGCGGTGAACCGCACCTCGACCTCGGCACGGGCGAAGCGATGCGGAACGCTGTAATAATGCTTCTCCACCTCGACGTGGTAGTCGAGGCTGACGCGGCGGATCCGCCACTCGGCGAGCACGTAGGGGCTCGCCGGCAACGGCTTGAGCGCCGGCCGGTCGATCTCCTCGAGCAGCCGGCGGCGCGTCACGCCGAGCCGCCGGATCGGCCGCTCCTCGTTGAGCCTGGTGAGCAACTCGCCGATCGCTGCGTTGACCTCGGCGAGGCTGTAGAAGACGCGGTGGCGCAGGCGGCCGAGCAGCCAGCGCTCGATGATGAGGACGGCCTGCTCGACCTTGGCCTTGTCGCGCGGCTTGCGAGGTCGCGCCGGCAAGACGGCCGTGCCGTAATGCGCGGCCATCTCCGCATAGGTGCGATTGATCTGCGGGTCGTAGAGGCTCGCCTTGATGACTGCGACTTTGGTGTTGTCAGGCACCAAGAGCGCCGGACGCCGCCGATCGCCGCGAAGGCGCCAACATGGGCGCTGATCCAGTCGGCGAGCCCCTGCGTCCACGTCGCCTGCGCGTCTGAAGCTCTAGGCGCCGAGCACGGCGACGAAGATCTGCGCCGTCCTCCCTCGCCCGTGAGGCGGTCGACCACCACCGGCACGCCGTCGCCCGCGTAGCCGACGAACAGCTTGTCGCCGGCCGCGTGCGCTTGGCGCATCGTCACCGACAGGCGTCCCTCCCGGGCGCGGTAAAGCTCGCAGAAGCGCGAGTACCGGTATCCGCTGGGCTCGGCGCCGACTTACTCCTCCCGCAGGATCGACAGCATCACGTGCTTGCGCTTGAGCTCGCGGTGCACCGCCGCCCAGTCGCGCTTGGCGATGCGGCGATGGCCCTGCCGGTTACCGGTGCCGGTCCTGGCGAACAGGCGGGCCTCCAGGCCGCGTCCGTGAGTTCGTCGGGCAACGCCAGCTCAGGCCTGCGGCCTCGAACCGCCGGATGGTCAGCCGCACTGTCGAGGGCGCCGCGCCCACCCGCCGAGCGATCTCGCGGCTCGGCAGCCCAGCGGCCTTCATCCTGATCACATCGCGCACACGGCGCATCGCAAGCCTCTCCGTCGACATCCAGGGTCCTCTGATACCAGGTTGACCGAGAGCTCCAGCAAGACGTGGGCTTCGCCGGCGGCGGGTTCGCGCGGCTGAGGATAACGGCTCAGCGGGGCGACTGCGGGGGCTCGGGCAATCTCGTCTTCCTGGAGCGCCACGTCGAGACAGACATACACGGGAGCCGACGGAGCGGTACGGGTCATCATCGATGCGCGGATAATGGATTTGACAGGGGCCAGTACCGACTCGGTCTGGTCATCCCATTTCACGGCCCGCCGGACCAACGCTCCCTGGTCCCGGAGGAGATCCGGGTCCTGCTACCCTCGGGCGTTCGCCGTTGTCCCCTCCACGCCGTCACATACGCATCGCGCGGCAGTATACCGCCGGTTACGTGCAATAACCTCGAGCCTCTCCGGAGGCTTGGCACTGCTTGCCATCGGTGCCGCTTGTGCCTTGGTTGCGGTGTTCATCCCGATCGAGCCTCGGAGGAAGATGGTGGAGCCGACGGAGAGGAAGCCGGCGAGAAGCCTGAGCAAGACTTGTCCTCCCCCGGAGCGATCGCGGCTGCGGGCGCCTTCGTTCTGATCGATGAGGAAGGGATGTCGATCGTCGATCACCGGCGCGCCGATGACCTCGGCGCCAAAAGCAGCGGAGCCGGCGCCTAAGCCCGGTGCGGGGATTTCCTTGAACTCGTGTTACCGCTGGAGCGGTTCGATGAACAGGGACCAGTAATACTCGGCAGCCGCTTCCTGCGAGAGCTTGCGGTCTTCCATCGAACCATACGACGCCATGCCGAGAGCCTTCAGAAAGAGAGCGTCGTCCGCCGCCTCAACTGAGAGGCTCTCGTTCATAGTCCCGTCGCCTGCCTGATCGTTGTACGCTAAACAAAATGCCGCGCCCGAATGCCCCGCCGACGCTGATCTTGCAGCGCGCGATTGCCTTTCCGTACCTGTACACGGCCGCGGTGAAGCGATCGGCATCGATGCGGCGGAAGTTGCCTTCGATACCTTCGTTCCGCTCGGCCATCTCTACCAAAGAGGCCTCGAAGAAATTAGCCATGAAGTCGAAACTTGCGTGAAGGAAGCGGTCTCGATCAGCTTCAGTGAACATTTTCTTCAGCCGCAGATTACTGGACCGCGATTTGGCGTCCGAGAGGGGCGGCGAGGTGCGAGCTGGAGAAGCTTTCGACGCCTTCGAATTAGCGACCAGCTTGGCGGGCAGGGCGGCTCGGATTTGCTTCACGACGTCGAGAAACGCCTCGTCGATATCGGACCATGCTTTGATCGGCTTCCCGTCCGTCGGTGTGGCCAGAAGCTTGCCGAACGGTGCGGAGTGCCAATCGCTGTGTCGCAGAATGACCGGGATCGCCCGGGCCTCGCCGGCCTGGTGGCGCTCCATCGCGCGTTGCATCTCGACATCATAGCAGTATGAGGACGCCAGAAAATCGGGTGAAACCAACAGAAGGATCACGCCGGCTGCATTTAGGTTGGAGTCAATGCTGTGATCAACCTCGTCGCCGGCCTTGATGCGCCTATCATGCCAGGCATCGATGAGTCCTTGCTTCTTCAGCATGGAGAGATGTATCTCCAGCCGGTCCCGCAGGTCTTCGTCCCTGTGGGAATACGAGAAAAATACGGTGAATTTATCAACTCCAGATTCGGAAAGTGCCGAGCATCTAACTCTCGCGCCTGAGGTCCGTCCGATTGCACCTCGGGCAATGTATCTTCGACAAAGGCTGCCTCCGCCGCCTAGCTTCCTGGACCTCGTCGGGCGTGAGCTCTTCGGAGTTGAAGCGGTTTCCGCAAGTCAAACAGGACCACGTGATCGGCCGCGGCATTGCAAGCTCCTTAAAACAACGTCATTATCGAATTGACCTCAAATAGGAGGCACAAACGCCGAGTTCAAGTCCGATGATTTTTTACGATCGATCAGCCGGGTTCACCGCTGGCGCAAAGGTGGGCAGCGAGCGTCTCCGCCACGTGCTGACGTAGGTCTCGCCATCTCGTCGGCGCCGATTGGGCCGGCACCGGTTCGGCAGATGCTTGAGCGAATGAGATTTCCTTTTGGGCATGATAAGCTTTTGGGGCGGGCGTGCGCCGTGCCCTCTTCGAACGCTTCCTGGCCGATGGCCGCATTGAGTCGACTCCAACATCGTCGAGCGCGCCATCAGACCACAGACAACTACAGGAAAGAATAGCCTCTTCACGGGCAGCGACGGGGCGGACGTACCTGGGCGATCATCGCAACCCTGCTGCAGGCCGCGAAAATAAACAACGTCGATCCGTTCGCGTAGCTTAGCCTAATGCTTCAGCGTGTCGCCAACGGTTGGCCGAGCAGCGAAACCGACGCGTACGGCAAAGTCTTCGGAACTGTCGCCCCCTTGTCTGGCTGAACAAGCAAGTCAGACAGGGGAACGCCTAATGTTTCGGCGACAAGCTCGAGAAGATCAATCGTCGGGTTCGCCTTTCCGAGCTCCAGACCGCTCATATAGGAGGTGTCGATGCCTGCATCGTAAGCGAGTTGCTCTTGCGGAATGCCGCGATCCAAGCGGATCCGGCGCACATTCCAGGCTACCAGCGCACGAGCTCTCATGCGCCAAAAAAGGCATTTGTTAGATTATTAAAACACGGGATAAAACCCGATTATTACAGCACGTTTGTTCCTGATACGGATGAGCGGAGTCTGCGCTGGCGCTGGACTGTCGCACACATTTGGTCGGGGAAAGGGCGGCATCGCCTCGCTTGAGGAGCTCCAAGAGCCCTCCGAACAACCCATCTCTAATTCAGGGGCTGTCCATCGCATTAGTTGATGCCTGTCACCTGATCATCGCGTCCACACGATAGTGCCTCGGCGAAACGAGCACGGTCCTGGAGACAGATGCGTGGAATTTTCAACTGAGTTCGCTGGCATCCATCCTTGCGACTTTGAGCAAGCCAAGTGGAGGGCCGGCATTGTTCTTCCTCATCGAATCGCGAGCGCTCCGATGGGGCGTCGTGCGCTCCTGCTTGGCACTCACCCCAAGATCAGTTCACGTGCGCCCCGAGTTCTTCTTCTTGCCGCGTATGTGGCGCGCGCTGAGTTGAGGTTTGGAGCCAAGCGTTTTGTAACACGCAGAGGATGTCCTGCACGCAGCGAGTTGCTGGCGTTGTCCGGTCGCGCCGAGCACGAGCGCCTGATGTGTAGCGCGCTCGCTTCTCATTAGCTTGGTGTCGCGCACGCCAAGGGCGAACACCGATATCGACGGGTTTGTATTTTTCCTACGTGAGAAACATAGGGGTCTATGTTTGCGTACCTTTGAGTGGAGAACTTCGGTGCTGAAAGACATCTTCGGACTAAAATCGGTTGGGCCAACCCGCTATTCTATGATACCCCTCCGGTCGTTGCAGCGCCGCCGCGAGGAGCGTCGGGGCTTGTTGACCGGAGTGGCCGAGAGCAAGCGACCCTCTGTCGTGATTAATACGAGCGCGGAGGAGCCCCCGCTCTATTCGACCACGATTGTGAAGAAGGTTGTGCTGGCTTCAGCGGCAGGCCTGATCGCCTCGGGCGGGGTGCAGGCGGCCGATTTTCCAGTCAAAGCCAAAGCGATCGAGTACGTGAAGGTGTGCTCCACGTATGGTGCCGGATTCTATTACATCCCAGGCACGGACACCTGCATCAAGCTGGGTGGTTTCCTTCGCGCCGATGTGATGCTGGGCAGCAATAGTTTTGTTCTGAACCCGGTTTCCAGTGTCGGTGCTGCGCACAATCGCCTAAGCAATGCCTACACCGCTCGGTCTCGCGCAGACCTCAGCATCGACACGCGCACAGCAAGCGAATATGGCGTGGTCCGCACCTTCTTTGAGGGGAACTTTACCTGGAAGACGGGCTCGACGAGTGCGGCCGGATCGGGCGCAACAGCGTATTCAGGGGATGGCCTCGGGCTCGGGACCCTTAGCATCTGGTATGCCTTCATCCAATTCGCGGGCTTTACGATGGGAAAGGCGGTCTCCCAGTTCAGCGCTCCTTGGACCAACTATCCGGCCAACAACTTCTTCGATGGTCTGCCGGGCGGCGGTGGCGATGCCTCGGGTGTTAACCAGCTCAGCTATACCGCTGACTTCGGTCAGGGGATTACGGCGACCGTTTCTGCGCAGGATCCAACGGCCTATTACCAGACCAATATCTGGAATACGACGAATGCCACGGCCGCCGGCATCGTGACGGGTGCTTACGGATCGCAGAGTTACGGCGGCACCGTGGCTCCCGATATTGTCGGCATGATGCGGATCGACCAGGCTTGGGGGCTCTTCCAAGCATCGGCCGCGGCGCACAACAACCATGCGGCGTACTATGGTGCGAGCGAAGTCACAGGACACGCCGACGATAAGTGGGGTTGGGCCGGTCAGCTGGCGCTATCGATCAAGAATATTCCGACCGGCGCCGGGGACACGATCAATTTGCAGGCCGCTTACACCAAGGGTGCCAGCAGCTTTAGCATCCAGGAAAACATCCCGACCGCGTGGGCGATGTACGGGGGCACCAGCCGAGCCGGTGCGTATCAGAGCCTTGGTTTCGCCGGCGTTGCTGATGTCATCTATTCCGGCTCGACAGCGGCAACTAGCACGGCTTTTCAGCTGACCACGACGTACGGCTTCAACGGTGGTTACATTCATAACTGGGGTCCCTATTGGAACACTGCGGTTTATGGCGGGTGGGCCGCTATTCGCTACACCGATGCGGCCAAGGCTCAGATTTGCGGCAGCGCTGGTATGGCCGCACTCGGGTTGACGGGTGTCTGCAACCCCGATTTCAATATCGCTGCGGTCGGCACGGTTACGCGCTGGACGCCGGTCAGAAACCTGACGTTCTCCGCGGATCTGTTCGCCACATTCCTCGATCAGAAATATTCTGGCACTATGGCGGCGCCGGCAGTCGCGGCAGTCGCCAAACCTGCCGCAGTATATGAACTCAAGAACCAAAGCGCGTTCAGTATGCTCCTGCGCGTCCAGCGCAATTGGTAGGTCGTCGCTTCGGCGGGCGAAATATGCTCCAGAAGAGTTCGCAAGGCTCGAGGCGGCCGTCCTCGATCGGGCGGCTAGCTCCGTACTAACATCATTGGGACCGCGGCCGACGCGCGCGTCGGTCGCCTTCCGTATAACCAAGCTCCACTCAGCATATTGTTGCCGCGCAAGCTAACGGATCAGAAGGTGTCGTGGTCCAATCGAGGTTGTCACAGTACCTTCTCGCCATCCGTTGCATGCAGCGTCGCTATCATGCGCCGCGAAAGCTTTCGCAGCGTGAAACCGTCAATGCCGCGCACATCCAATCGAATTGATGCTCGCCCGGGACTCCGAATGCTCACAACTTCGCTCGCGTCGGATGTTGGACCAGGTCGTGCGCGGCGATCGCATTGGTCGCGCGCTTGGTATCTGATGGACATCGACGGGACCTGAGCGCCGGTCGTGTCCCCAGTGATGGTGTAGCTCGGTAGAGCGAAGCCGTCCGCACGCGCGCCCTCAGATAGCGCCGTAGCGGGTGGACGGCTTTGCGGTGGTCACCGGCAATTCGCCGGTAGGGTCGGGTTGCTGACACCAACCTGATTCGAGGAACCACCGATGACCGACGAGATGATGAACCTTCGCGCGCTCGTGGAGAAGGCCCCTGACGCCGATCTGCTTCGCGAGATGATTGGCTTTGCCGCCCAGCGATTGATGGAGCTGGAGGTCGCCGGGCTGACCGGAGCGGGCTACGGCGAGAAGAATGCCGAGCGCCTGGCCCAGCGTAACGGCTACCGTGACCGGACCTGGGAGACGCGCGCCGGCGCGGTCGAGCTGCGCATTCCCAAGCTGCGCAAAGGAAGCTACTTCCCGGGCTTCCTGGAGCCGCGTCGGATGGCCGAAAAGGCGCTCACCGCGGTGGTGCAGGAAGCCTATGTGCAGGGCGTCTCGACCCGATCCGTCGATGATCTGGTCCAGGCCATGGGCATGACTGGCATCTCCAGGAGCCAGGTGAGCCGACTGTGTGCCGAGATCGACGACAAGGTGAAGGCCTTCCTCGCCCGCCCGATCGAGGGTGACTGGCTGTATCTGTGGATCGACGCCACCTACGTGAAGGTGCGCCAGAATGGCCGGATCGTCTCGGTTGCGGTGATCATCGCGGTCGGCGTCAATAGCGACGGCCGGCGTGAAGTTCTCGGCATGGACATCGGTCCCTCGGAGGCCGAGACGTTCTGGACCGCGTTCTTGCGCAAGCTCGCTCGGCGCGGGCTTCGTGGCGTCAAGCTCGTGATCTCCGATGCGCATGAGGGCATCAAGGCCGCCGTCAGCAAGGTGCTCAATACCGCCTGGCAGCGCTGCCGCGTGCACTTCATGCGCAACGTCCTGGCCCATGCCGGCAAGAGCGGAAGACGCGTCGTCTCCGCCTTCATCGCCACCGCCTTTGCCCAGGACGATGCCGAAGCGGCCAGGGCTCAGTGGCGCAAGGTCGCCGACCGGCTCCGTCCCAAACTGCCAAAGCTCGCCGCCTTCATGGATGAGGCCGAGCCAGACGTGCTCGCCTATATGAGCTTCCCGCCTCAGCACCGTGCCAAGCTGCATTCGACCAATCCGATCGAGCGCCTCAACGGCGAGATCAAGCGGCGGACCGAGGTGGTTGGCATCTTCCCAAATGAAGACGCCATCGTTCGCCTGGTCGGCGCGATCCTGCTCGAGCAGAACGACGAGTGGGCGGTTCAGCGGGCCCGCTACATGACGCTGGAAACCATCGCGCCGTTGAGCGATGATCCCATCGTCGGCTTGCCCGCCGTGGCAGGCTGATGCCTTCCGACCCGCCGGAAAATCGGCGGTGACCTGCCGTCAGCTACACCACGCCAGGGGACACGATCTGAGCGCCCCGTGCGGCAATGTCGCG
Organism: Bradyrhizobium sp. CCBAU 51765; assembly: GCF_015291725.1. Classification (GTDB taxonomy): domain Bacteria; phylum Pseudomonadota; class Alphaproteobacteria; order Rhizobiales; family Xanthobacteraceae; genus Bradyrhizobium; species Bradyrhizobium liaoningense. The sequence goes on along the minus strand of NZ_CP030038.1, from coordinate 6,934,864 downwards.
CTAGGTCGCGTGAACGCGCCGATGCTGGATGCGGTTTCGCACAGTCGAAAGTGACGCCGCCGCCCCAGTCATAAGCTCCTGCAACTTTAGCCTGCTTCCAAAACTCCGGCCTTCTTGCAGAGCCGGCGAGCCACCGGCAAAAGGCGCGGGCAATTTCAGGATTGCCCACTACGATCGACTGCAAGGCCTGATATTGCATGCCACTGGGAGTGCGCGATCCCAGTATCACCTGCAGGACGCCCCGCGCACGAGATCGCCGACAAGAATCTCTGGCGTCACCAGAAGGCAATTGCCGATTAGACCGCGGGCAGAGCAAGGTAGTTGTGATCATATCGCGCACCCGACTTGATATCGGGTTCATCGCCCTCAGCCATGTCGGCAGTATGTCAGGCCGAAACGTGATGTTGAGAAGTGGCATTGAGCGCGATTGAGACGGCTCTTCCCGCGACGTGATTTGGAGAGCCGACGCATACGATCGTCTCATTACCAGTCGTCTGCCGGTTCAATGACGAGCTCGCGGGTAATGAAGATGTCGAAATCGTCGGAGGACGTCTGCGGGGACACCAATCCACAAGGGCAGTACCGAGATAGTCTTGTAGCACAGCCCGGTAGCGGCTGACCGAGCTCTGTGTCGTTCCCGATGTCCTGGCTGCGCGTGTCACGTTCCTTCGCGGGCAATGGTCACAAACGCCCCGATTGCATTGAGGGGCACTTCATCGTGTTCGGCAGCCATCATCTGCTCCGGTCGTTTCTGGGAACTTCGCGAATTGCGCTTTTGGCGCGCCATTGCCAGGAAAAGACGAATGCCCCATCACATTTTTTCGATGTGTGCAGCCGGAGTACTGCCTATCGACAGTTCATCGAGAGAAAAGGTCGCGAAGTATTGCCTCAAGTCGGGTGAAATGAGGAGGCATCGAAACACAGCGTTCAGCGAAGGAAGCGAGCTTCAGCGCACTTGACCTCCTGCATCTTCTGGAGCCTGAAAATCTCCTCCACCGGCAGAATGTCCTTGTGGACGTTCTGGACGCCACCGTCAGCAATGATCCGGCGGAAAGTCTCCTGCATGGCGATTGCAGCAGCGCGGATGCCGTAATTGCCATAGATCATCATACGGACATTGCCCAGCGCCTTAACCCTTTCGGCGTCGAGATCCGGATAGGCGTTCGGCACGATCACGAGCGGCACCGGTCCGGTCCAGGCGCGCGAAAAGCTTTCGATCTCGGAGGAATCCCGCTTTTTCGAGTGGATCAGGATCATGTCGGCGCCGGCGTCCACATAGGCGCGGGCGCGCTGCAGAGCTTCCGCTTCGCCGAGGCCTGCGATCAAGGCCTCAGTGCGGGCGATCACGAGGAAATCCGGGTCCTGCCTCGTCGTGACGGCAGCCTCGATCTTGCCCTGGAACTCCTCAACGCGCAGCAGCTCCTGGCGCCCATCGGCTGCAAGGCTCGTGACCTTTGGAAAGGTCTTGTCCTCGATGACGACGGCGCCGGCGCCGGCGCGCTCATATTCGCCGATAGCATGGATGACATTGATGGCGTTGCCGTAGCCCGTGTCGATGTCCGCGATGATTGGCAGCGTCGTGCGGCCGGCGATCGCCCGCAACATATCAAGATGCTGCGTCATCGAAATCAGGCTCATATCCGCCAGGCCGTAAAGTGCCGACAGCTCGAAGCCGGAGGCCCACAGGCCGTCAAATCCCGCTTCTTCGGCGAGAATCGCTGAAAGGGGACTATGGGCAGCCATGATGTGGAGGAGGCTGGTTTCGGATAGGCGCATACGGAGGCATTTGGCCGGGGGCATCGGCAGATCTTTCAGGACAGGGCCGCGCAGGCGGCGATGATGCGGTCACAGGCGCGGGTGAGGTCCTCGAGTGAGGAGGCATATGAAATACGGATATAGGGAGAGGCCATAAAGCCGCTGCCGGGCACGACGGCCACGGCGAATGCGTCGAGCAAATACATGGCAAAATCGGTGTCGCTCTCGATCACCTTGCCGCCGGGCGTGCGCTTGCCAATGACGCCCGCGCAGGAGGGAAAAGCGTAAAAGGCTCCGTCCGGCACCCGGCACGATAAGCCCTCGGCCTGATTCAGCTTGCTGATCACGAGGTCGCGGCGCTTCAGAAAGGCGCGCACGAATTCATCGATATAGTCCCGTCCGCCGGACAATGCCTCAATAGCGGCGTATTGCGAAATCGAGCTGGTGTGCGACGACGTCTGGCCTTGGATGAGGTTCATGGCCTTAATCAATGGGAGGGGCCCCGCACCGTAACCGACACGCCATCCAGTCATTGCATCGGCCTTGGACACGCCGTTGACGGTCAAAGTGCGCCCATAGAGGTCGGACGCGACGGCGGCCATGGTCGCAGATTCGGCGTCATAGGTGAGCTTTTCATAAATCTCATCCGACAGCACATAAATTTGCGCATGCCGCCGCAGCACCACGGCGAGCGCAAGCAACTCGCTTCGGCTGTAGACTGCACCGGTTGGGTTGCACGGCGAATTCAGCATCAACCACTTAGTTCGCGGCGTGATCGCAGCCTCCAGCGCCTCGGGACGGAGCTTGAAACCATCGAGCTCATCGCAGGCGACAAGAACCGGATTGCCGCCGGCCAGCGCCACCATATCGGGATAGGAGACCCAGCACGGTGTCGGGATCACAACCTCGTCGCCCGGATCGAGGCTGGCAAAGAGCGCGTTGAACACAACCTGCTTGGCACCGCAGCCGACCGTGATCTGGTCCAGAGCGTAATCGAGCCCGTGGTCACGGCTGAAGCTCTCGCGGATCGCTTGACGTAACGGCTTGATCCCGGCGACCGCAGTGTACTTCGTCCGGCCGCCGCGGATTGCCCGGATGCCAGCTTCGCAAACAGCGGCTGGCGTGTCGAAATCCGGTTCGCCCTGACTGAGCGTAATCACATCGATGCCTTGCTCGCGCAGTTCGGCGGCACGCGCTGTCATGGCTTTGGTTTCAGAGGGGCGGACGGCGCGGAGGCGCTCTGCAATGAGAGACAAAGATGAGGACCTGCGAACTTGGAAGGAAAATTCTTTACAGTTCCTACCCGCTTCCAAACAGTCTAACCAATCGCACAATCAGCTTTTTGCATGGAACAATCGAAAGTGGCGATGCTCAATTGCCGTCTCCACAGAACCTGCCGCATCTGCGGCCGTCCGGACGCCGATGGAAGGCTCGCGGACGTTGAGACTGCGCGACCAGCCGCCTCGATTCGGCACTCGATAGCGCCGGTCAGCCCCACGCGTCTCCGTACGGCGAGGAACCGCCGCGCGTGTCGGGGTGAACAGTCTGCGAGGCGACGATCGAGGCTTGAATGTCATCAGTCGACGTGATCGATCTTGTTGCACCGGCGCACGCCAGCTCGGTTTCCCCCGCTCTGTATGTTCAGGACGGATCTGTGGGAAGGCGCCCCCGGCTAGAACAATGGGACCGACGGATAAAGCGCACTAGCAGCACGCAAAGTGGCTGGTGGCGATTGCGCTGCGTCCAGGCAGATCAGATTCCGCTAGGTCGTAGATGCCCCAATGGTCTCTGAAGGACATCAGCAAAGGCTCGCATTGACCTGTGCTTGAAATGATGCGTGGTCGTCTACATGCATGGTGAGCTGATGAGTTGGTTTGCAGTCCTATCCAACTTCGACGGGAACGGCTGAAGATCTTGAACGAACCTCGGATTGGTAACAATCGTAAATGGGGCGCGACGGGTGAGTAGTTCGCATCCATTTTGTCGAAGCAGCCAGCGCTCAGCAGTTGACGAGCGTCTGCGGGGCCTCAACGGCGACCCGGCGAGGGGCTGACGGAGGTAGGAGTGCATTGTTGCGACTGCGCGGGTGATCGGCTTCGAACGAGATGGGGCGCTGCGCTGGATCTTAACGAGCATAAGCGTGCTCCGGCCATCGCAGCAAGCGCGTACTTTTCGCGGCCAATCTCTCATAAAGGAACACGTTGCTTCGAGCCGCAGCGCGTTCGATACCTCGTCTTTGGGTGTATCGCATATTTGGTTGGTTTACATCGAATTATTCGCTGACTGTCATCCAACTGTAGCGGACCGGGTTTTGAAGCTCCTAACGGCGGCCGATGAGACGAAAGAAGTGGGATGGTCCTCGTTCGCCGCGATTTTTCGGAACGATATGGAAGGGGCTCGATTGGAACCTGAATTCTTCGGCAGCATCTGTTCGACTACGCGGCTCGTACGTCTCTTCCAGGGCCATGAACCCGCGGGCGAACTAATCTGCAAATCGTGTAGGAAGGGGCGTTGATGTTTGCCGGCAATCGTTCCCAGCACGATCTCGGATGCATTGCACCGCGCGATCTTCTCGAGCCTCATGTCACCACAGATCCTATCACAAACCGCGGAACAAGCACATGTCTAAAGATCATCAGGCCCGAAGGGCGCCTATCAGCCTTGAACGGTCAACCCCACCGGCTTGTCCGAACCTGAAAGAGACGGTCAGAGAGGGCCTGCGTGCACTCAGTGATTCAACGGAGATCCAAAACGGCGTAAGACAACATCGGTTTTCCGGAACAGAAGCGGACAAAGCTCATGCGGCGAAGTGGCTAGGCTTGCGCTTCCAGCGGGCTGTCGATCCGCAACGGATCATCCTCACCAATGGGGCCCAGAGCGCGATGGTTCTTGCCCTCGCATCAGTCGCTGCGCCGGGCGATACCGTCTTAACGGAGGAGCTCACCTATTACGGCTTTCGCAAGCATGCGCATCTTCAGGGCATCCGGACAGAAACAATAGCGATGGATGACGATGGCGCCGAACCTCAGGCGTTCGAGATGGCGTGCCGCAAATTCGCGCCGAAGGCGCTCTTTCTGATGCCTACTATCCACAACCCGACCACGATCGTCATGTCGCTCGAGCGGCGGCAACGAGTCGTTCAGATCGCAAGGCAATATGGAGTGAGCATCATCGAAGATGATGTGTATGGAGTGCTCGCGGAGAGCGTTCCAGCTCCCTTTGGCGCATTGGCGCCTGAGATGACATGGCATATCACAAGTTTTGCCAAATGCGTTGGCCCTGGTGTTCGGGTTGGCTACCTCGTTGCGCCTCATGGCAAGGCGGCGCAAACAACGCTTGACCGCTTCTATGGCATGTCGACTTGGTTTGCGGCCCCTTTCTCTGTCGAACTGGTGAACCTCTGGCTCGCCAGCGGTTCGATGCAAAAGATCGTAGCCGGCGTCAGAGACGAGGCGGTCGCCAGACAGAGGATTGCCACGCAATGGCTCGCTGGCATCTCATTTCGGACCCGGCCGGATGCGCTTTTCCTCTGGCTCGATCTTGAGGGGATCATCGATCAGGACGAACTGGTTGCGCAATGCGCTTCAAGAAATATCACCATCCGGCCAGGGCGGATTTTTGCAACTGATCCGAAGTTGCCTCTAAACCGTGTGCGTCTTGTCATCGGCAGTCCCGAGAGCCGCGATGAGTTGGAGGCGGCTATGGCTGTGGTGGGAGGTGTTCTCCAAGGGGCTCGTAAGGGGGCTGTGGCGGGCGTTCGCTGATGTCTCGCGATCACCGTTTTATTATCGCGAGCTTTGATGGTTTGCGCCCCGACCTCATTAGCCCGCAATTGACACCTCATCTTTGGCGCATGAAGGCGGCTGGGGTGACGCTTGCTAAGCATCGCACCATCTATCCGAGCGAAACCCGATCCGCTTTCCCGAGCCTTGTCACCGGCGCCACGACCGACCGGCATGGCATGGTCGGCAACAAGTACCTCGATCGAGCCGTGACCCCGCCGCGCTATATCGACACGTCCGATGCGGTTCTGCTGCGCCGGCTCGATGTCGAGAGCAATGGCCGGCTTTATTCGGCGCCATCGCTCGGCGAGATCTTGGCGACGACGGGGCGGAGCCTTGCTGTCCTCGCCACCAACACAGCGGGTACCACCAGGCTGTTCCACCACAAGGCCGAGGATTTCGGCCATATCCGTCTGTCCGGTCATTTTCGCGAAGCCTGTGCGCCAGATGATGTGCTCACCGGCATCGAAAGGCGTGTCGGCCCTTTGCCTCCAGCTCCACCCAAAACCGAGCCCGATCGCAGCGGACAAGACTGGATCACATCCGCCTTTCTCGACGTCGTTTGGCCGAAATATCGTCCCGATGTGACGATCCTTTCCTATGGTGAGCCGGACGTCACCTCGCATTTCCACGGCACGGCTGCCGAGGCGACGCGCTTCATCATCACTCATTGCGACCGCCAGTTCGGTCGCGTGCTCGACTGGTGGCAGGCCGAGGGAAAGCAGGCTGGGGTTCAGATTTTCGCGATCTCGGACCACGGCCATATCACCGGCCATACACGGGTCTCAGTCGCCAATAGTCTGCGCGCGGCAGGGTTCAACCCCGGGACGGCGCCGTCTGCCGATGTTGACGTGGTGGTGGTGCCTGGCCAGGTTGGTGCTCTCTATCTTGCCAATCCAGAGGAGGCAAACGTCGCGCGGCTGGTTGCGGCTATGACATCCGAGCCATGGTGCGGTCCGCTGTTCACGCGTGCAAAGGATGAGGTCAACGGCATCGCTGCCGGGAGCCTCTCAAATCGCCTGATTTTTGCGGATCATTCCCGCGCCCCGGACGTCGCGTTTTCCTTCCGTGCCGACGATACCGTCGACCCGTTCGGCCTCGTAGGCGGCACCTTCTATGACAATGACCGCCGAGCGGGTCTCGGCCTTCACGGCGGGCTCCATCCGAAGGAACTCGCAGCGGTCGGCCTCGTCGCAGGATCAGTGTTTCCGAATGCCGGATGCGCATCTTTCGTTGCGTCAGGTATTTGCGACATCGCACCGACAATTCTAAATCTGCTTGGCATTGAAGCACCCCCGACGATGAGCGGACGGGTGCTCCATGAATTGTTCCGGCCGTCCGAAGCCTTCGAGAGTCCTGTCCGCGAGGAGAGCTTCGAGACGCGCGTCGGAGGCTATAGGCAGTTGCTCCGGCGCGAGCATGTCGGCCACGCCTGTTACATTGCCGGCGGTTGGAATTCCTATTGAAGTGAGAGGCCGCAAAGGTTTAACGCCAAGCGTCCATCGCGGTCATGTGCATCTGTCAGATCATGCCGCTCATGCGTTGAGAAAAGATCGATGCTATCAGCAGGAACAGGACCGCGACGGTGGCGGCCTTTGAGGTGCCAAGACGCGATCCTCGGGCCTTAATCAAGTACAGCGTATCCGTCTCATTGTCGCAACGCGCGATGTCTTGTGGGTCTCGTCAGCTTCGTGCTGTGTGGCCGGTGGGAGCACGTCTGGTTTGCAATGCGCCGTCGACAGCCGGATCGGCCGTCGCCGTCAGTCCAGGCCAGCAGTGTTGTGGCGTCGACTCAGGCCGGTTGATCACAATCGATATTTGAAGGACCAAAAGCGCGTGCCAAAAGATAAGTTGGCGATCGGTGGGGTATGCCGACGCTGAGCCGGCATCGAGGGTATGGACATCAATGGATCTTGCCCTGTCGCATAATACCTGAAGGTCCGAAGTGCGCCTAGACGTGGGCCTTGAGGCTCCGCAGGGGCAGCGCGCTGCATGCGTTTGCTCGCGCGGACGCGCGCGCAATATGCGGTCAATTCGTTGTTGTTGCCGGGTCTCAACCGCATTTGGCCGAGATAAATTTCGAGTATCGCGAGCTATGGCCTGACGAGCATGTCATGCCTTGCTCAATTGCGGTCGCAGCAAGGCCTGCAGCGCTTCACGCGTTGCTTCTTCGACACATTCTCTTACCGAGCATCGGACGTCATCGTATTCGGACAAGATCACATCGAATTATTCGATCATCGTCATCCGGCTGTAGCAGTTCGATCTTTTAACGTCGCGGCACAACAGCGGACACGCCCAAACGGGATTAAACGATCTCAGTGCCGTGCTCAGCAACGCGTTCACGATGTGGGAGTAACGGCGATGGCATCGGTATCGATTGACGGGATCGTGAAGAACTATGGCCCGACGCCTGTCTTGCGTGATGTCTCACTCTCGATAGCGGATGGTGAGTTCCTGACGCTGCTCGGCCCCTCCGGGTGTGGCAAGTCAACGCTCTTACGTGTGCTGGCAGGGCTCGAGATGCAGGATGCCGGCTCGATTTCAATTGGCGGACGGGTGGTCGATGGCCTCAGGCCGAAGCGGCGGGACGTGGCAATGGTGTTCCAGTCTTACGCCCTCTATCCGCATATGACGGTCGCCGCCAACATTGCGCTGCCGCTCCGGATGCGGCGGCTCACGGCAATCCAAAGGCTTCCCCTTGTCGGCCGTCTGCTTCCAGGAAGGGCGCGGATTGCTGCCGAAATCGATATGGAAGTCACCCGCACCGCCAAGTCCTTAGATATCGGCCATCTATTGCCCCGCAAACCGGGACAGCTCTCCGGCGGCCAACGCCAGCGCGTGGCAGTCGGCCGGGCAATGGTGCGCCATCCGGCTGTCTTTCTGATGGACGAGCCGCTGTCCAACCTGGACAGCAAGCTGCGCGTGCAGATGCGCGCGGAGATCAAGGAACTGCACCAGCGTCTTGGGGGAACCTTCGTCTACGTCACCCATGATCAGGCCGAGGCCATGACGCTGTCGGACCGCGTCGCGGTGATGCTCGATGGCGAGTTGCTGCAGGTCGCTCCGCCGCAGGACATCTATGGCGATCCTAGCGATCGGCGCGTCGCAGAATTTATCGGCTCGCCAAAGATTAACATACTGGACGGCGTGATGCGCGAACGCGGGCTCATCGACGTGGCCGGATCGACACTCAAGATCGATGCCGCTGCACTCCCCGGTATGCATCTGAGCCTCGGAATCCGCCCGGAGGCTCTTCATCTCGCCGACCAGGGCGGGCAAAGCACGCTGACTGGTTCGGTTCGCATGATCGAGCATATGGGCTCGGATCTGTTCGTCCATCTGGATCTGGCGGGCCCCGACCAGCCGCTGGTCGCAAGACTTCCGGCCGAGTACGGGCCTCGTATCACCCCCGGCCAGACCTTGCACGTCGGTATCAGGCCGGAGCGAGTGCTTCTCTTTACCCCCGATGGACGGCGTTTGCGTGGGCAAGTCGAACTTAGCCGGGCATCGGTCATGCCGCTTCGCGAGGCCGCTCGATGAGGGAGCCTCGTGCGAGTACTGATGCCTGCCACGAACTTTCCTCGAGGGATGGTGCGTCGACCTTTCGATGTCCCGCCGCGTCCAAGGCGCTCGGACGAGGTCTTCGCGAAGCCCTGGCGGCTTGGATCTTGGCCGGGCCGTCAGTCTTCTTTCTGCTCATGCTCTACTGCCTGCCCGTGATCGGCGTTTTCGTTATCGCATTCACCAACTGGCAGTTCGGCGCGGCGACGCTCTCCTTCGTCGGCCTCGCCAACTTCCGCGAGGTCATTGCAGACGAGGACTTTAGGTCCTCACTTCGCAATACAGCCATCTACTTGCTGATCGTCGTTCCTGGCACTGTCAGCCTCGGACTTTTGATCGCTCTCCTGATCGAAGGCGGCAAGTCCTGCCGCTCCTTCTACCGCGCGATTCACTTTCTACCCTTTATGGCGACGATGTCTGCCATGGCGATTGCCTGGGAGGCGCTGCTGCATCCGACCATCGGCCTTGTCAATCAGACATTGTCCGCGATCGGCATGCCGGCCGCCAACTGGCTGCGCGACGAGCACACCGTTCTGCTGGCGCTCGCCGCAATAGGCATATGGCAGAATCTAGGCTTCGCGATGGTGCTGTTCCTCGCGGGCCTCAAGAGCATCCCTAAGGACATCTACGACGCGGCCGATGTCGACGGTGCCGACCTGTGGCTGGACCGCCTGCGTACCGTCACGCTGCCGATGCTCGGCCCGGTCTCGATGTTCGTTGTCATCGTTGTCGCGCTGAGAGTGTTCGCTTCGTTTGACACAGTAAAAGTGCTTACCCAAGGTGGCCCCGGCCACGCCTCCGAAATGCTGCTCTACACGCTCTATCGAGAGAGTTTCGAGTATCTGCGCGCCGGATATGGCGCCGCGATCGCCGTCGTCTTTCTGGCCATCGTCGTGACCCTCACCCTCGTTCAGGCCCACCTCATGGATCGGAAAGTGCACTACCAATGAGCACCAGAGCGCTTCGCGCTTGCCAGTTGTTGTCTCCGGCGGCGGTCTTCCGGCATACTGTTCTGCTCGCCACCGGCGCGCTCATCCTCGTGCCTTTCGTCTGGATGGTGTCGCTGTCAATCAAGCCACCCGGAGAGATTTTCCGGACCAGCTTTTCGTTCTGGCCCGTCCAGTTCTACGGCGTCGAGAACTATACAAAGGCAGTGACCCAGGCGCCGTTGCCACGCTATCTCGGCAACGGCGTCATGATCTGCGCATTGATCCTGGCGCTGCAAATGCTTGTCTGTGCCCCGTGCGCCTACGCACTCGCCAAACTCCGCTTTGCCGGCCGTGATACTCTCTTCGGCTTGGTGCTGATCGGACTCCTGCTGCCGCATCAAGTACTTTCGCTGCCGCTCTTCATTCTCGGTTATCAGATCGGCATCCTCAACACCTATGCGGCGCTTGTTTTTCCCTATGTGGTCTCGCCATTCGGCATCTTCCTATTCCGGCAGTTCTTTAAGAGCATGCCAGACGACGTCGTTCACGCGGCGCGGCTCGATGGTCTCTCCGAAACTGCAATCGTGTGGAAAATCATGGTGCCAACGGCGTTGCCCGCCGTGATCGCCTTCGCAATTTTCTCGATCGTCTCGCATTGGAACGATCTGTTCTGGCCGCTGATCGCGGTGCACGATCAATCGCTGATGCCGCCGACGCTCGGAATCATGGTCTTCAAGAGCGAGGAGGCGGGCACCGACTACGGCCCGCTCATGGCCGCAGCAACGCTTGTCGTTCTGCCTCTTATCGTCGCGTTCCTGGCCGCACAACGTTGGTTCATCGAAGGCTTGGCGGAAGGGGCGATCAAGTAGCAGTAAAAACCTGGCTGAAGTCGCCGACAACACCTCATAGCCTAGCGGGCGACCATAGGATCCGCTGCGGCAAGAAATACAGAATATTTTAAAAATGGAGAAAGCCAGATGTGGCCCTCTTTGAAAATCATTGTCGTCTCCGTCGCTACTGCCCTTGTTGGAGCCATCATGAGTCCGGCGAACGCAGAGGACGGCAGGACGTTAAGAGTAACCGCAGCATCCTCAGACCTTAACGCGATGTGGGTCGAACTCGCGAGAACTTTCGAGAACGAACATCCCGGCGTCAAAGTTGAGCTGGATAATTCGACCAGAGGTTACGACGATCTCGTCCAGGCAACTCTGCGCGCGTCGCTCACAGGTTCGTTGCCGGACGTGTCGTTCCAGGGCGCCAATCGTCTGCGAATCTACACGGATCGAAACCTTGCCATTCCGCTCGGCCAATTCCTGAATACGGACACGAGTGACAGCCGAAAAGCGCTTTCTCCAACCGTTGAAAAAATTGGAGCATCTAAGGGCGATAGTTATGCCCTAGGCTTCGGCGTCGCCGAGCCTGTCGTCTTCTACAATCTAGACCTGCTCGCCAGAGTTGGCGGCGATCCTTCTCACCTCCCGACGACATGGGACGAGATCATCAGACTTGGTTCGAGTATCACCAAGCTGGGCGAAGGGAATGTCGGACTAATTTTTCAATACAATAGTGAGGATTTTTTTTGGGACGCTCTGCTCTTTAGTCAAAATGCGACGATGATGAATTCTGATGAAAGCAAGATAGCTTTTGATGGCCCGGAAGGCCTGAAGGCGTTGGAAATCATCAAACGGATCGGAGAATCGGGACAAGCTTCAGTTGATATGTCGAAAGACCAGGCTCGGTCTCTGTTTGCCGCAGGGAAGATCGGGATAATCTTCGACTCAAATTCAAATCAGCTGCGCTTCGAAGAGGATAGCAAGGATAAATTCAGGCTTGCGGTCGGCAGGTTTCCGCTGATGGCAGCGAACGGGACGCTTCCCGCGGCCGGATCGATCGCAATGATGTTTGCGACCAAACCGGAGCAACAGAAGCTCGCCTGGGAATTCATGAAGTTTGCAAGTGGTCCAGCCGGACAGAAAATTGTAGCACTCAAATCCGGATGGCTGCCGGCGAACGACTTCGCTACTCACGATTCAACAGAGCTCTCCGGGCACTTTGCAAAGAATGCCAACTATAAGGCGAGCCTCGATCAGCTACCCATTCTTCGCGCGTGGTACGCTTTTCCAGGAGAGAACGCGGCAAAAGTCACCAAGGTCATCGTGGACGCTATGCGCTCTGTCATCACACTCCAGAAGCCGCCTGAAGTGGGACTTCAAGCGATGGCGTCGCAGGCGCGAAAGCTTCTCGGCGTCAAATGAGTGTTTGAGGCTAGCAAGCGAACAGTACCGATGGTCTATGCAGGCCTTTATCCGGACGAAAGATATGGGATAGCTTGCGCCATCCCATATATCGAATGGAGCCGCCCGGGGAGAAAAGAGTGCGCCTTGGTGCTTTTCTTGACCGGCGGTGGTCATCTAGGGCGGATTTCTTATGGCTATCCTGACGGCGATCCCAGAGACTTTCTCGCCTATTGGCTAACTTCGATGGGATACAATTTGGTTGTGCCATCACCTCCGATCGAACACCCGGTGTTCAACTCTCCTGTTTGTGGACTGGATGTCACAACCTGGTCAGAAGTCTTGATCGATCTGGTGGCGGCCAAGCTGCATGCATGGAAGCTAAAGCCGCGTGTCCTGGTCGTTGGCTGGAGTATGGCCGGTAGATTTATTTCACGTCTGGCAGCGACGGCTTCCAGCAGAAACATTGCCATAGAGGCGTTCGTAAGCCTTGCGGCAACGCCTCCGCTTCCAGGCCTCTCGCCGGTGAATCTCAAGGAAACACCCCTTTCGGCGCATGGCTTTCGATCCTTCCTTGCTCTATCCGAGGGGGCGTTCATGCCGCTCAACCGATCCTGGCTGGCTGCTCTATCGGAACAGGATCAGCTGGAGGGGAGATCAATTATTCCTTCTGAGGTATACTTTAGAGAGTTCGTTGGTGGCTCGCCGTTGAATCTGCATGGTGAAGGTCTCCGCTGGCGCAATGGGCGGATGCAACATTCGCTGTGGGATGCGGCGAAGGATGTGATGGCTATGGAATTCCAAGGTGCTCCGCTGTGCGCAGCCATCATTCCGACTGCATCGAGTGATAGGCACCACCTGTTGACGGATCAGGCCAACTGGTCATTCTTCAATGCCCACGTGATCGCGGCTCGCGCCGCCTCATTCGCTCCCAGTGCTCTAAATAAGGTCCGGTCGCTCGTCGAGTCGCTGCCGAAGCGCTTGTCGCGAGAGGCTGTTGGCGGGCATTTCTTCTTCGTAGGCGCGAAGGGAGCCCGAGCTGCTGCGCAGGCAATTCTTGCACTCCATGCCGAAACGCTCGCTGTCGAGGCGGAACTGAAAAGCTGCTCGTAAACATCAGTTTGAGCCATGGCCCCCGCGTTCGACCTTCGCGACAATGTTCGAGCGGAAGCGGGGGGAGCAATCTCTCAATATCGATTCGCAGTTGCTGCTGTCGATGCGAGCCATCGAGCAGCCAGCGCGGTTTTGCTTTCGGCGTACTCTCATGTGGGTTAACGCTGACCTCTATAACCAGTGTTTGTCAATCTACATCCGTTTGCGGCAATGATGGACCTAAGGCGCTTGCTAGCATTCGGAATGACGGACTATTGCCGAGCGCGTCATACGAAGATCGAAAGCAGGGCTCCGTTCGCATGGTGGAAACCGTGGCTTCTATGATGGCAGAGATCGGGGGTGTTTGAGCGACAAAGCGGGAGCAGGCGGCACGGCAATGCGCAGATTCAAGCGGTCCGCTGCAATTTTCCGATTTCTGCGGCTGTTGGGATGCGCAATGCGCATGAGATGTCACTGAGCAACGGGCAGGGCGATTGTCACCTCTGCTGACCAGGGAAATTCGACCGTTCCATCCATTGCAGCATATCGCTCAAAGAGCAGGCGGTGCCACCTCATCGTATCTTCCAGGCCGTTGATCTCAATGATCTTCTTGGTGTCGCTACGGGATAAACTCAGGCCCTCGAACTGCTCCCATGTTAAAAAGTCGTCCCAATACAGCGCAAAATGGCGGACCTTGCGAAACAGAGGCGATGATTTGAGTTCATGCACGAAATTGACGGGTGCGTAGCGTCCGTCGCTGCCCTCAAAGCCGCCGATTACGAAACCACGAATGTACTGCTCGTGGTAACGCTCGTAATCTCGAAGCATCGCGCTTCTGTCCAGATCCCGTCGAATCATGAGCACCGCGATAAGACCTGATGGGGTCAGGACCCGGTTCGCCTCCGTGTAGAATTTGGGTCGATCAAACCACGTTGCCGCGCTCGCGGCTGTCACCAGAGAAATGGTTCCGCTCTCAGCTGGAATCCGTTCCGCGCTGCCTGGCATATGCTTGATATTCAAGATGCCCGCAGATCCGCAGATGGCTTTCTGGCGCATATCGTCGTTCGGCTCGACGGCCGTAATGCTAGCCGAAGGGGGTAACAGGCTCGCCAGTTGCCTTGTAAAAAGTCCTGTGCCACTGCCGATATCAAGCACAGAGAGAGCGCAAGGTCCTGGGGGCCTCACGCGCTCGGCAATGAAGCTCACTAGTTCATCCGGATAATTAGGCCGATAGCTGTCATACGCATCAGCAAGCCCAGTGTAGGCAGAGTGCATATCTACGGGTTGACTGCGCATCGCTCACCTCCGATCGCTTGTTGCGGAACGAGAAAAGCCCGCTTGGCTGCGAGGATGTCCTAGGCGGCGTTTAGAACGGCTACGGTACTTGGATGTACGAGCCCGATCCGGTTGTCTCGGATCTCGGGGGGCCGCAGCAAATTCATCGTTCGCCGAAGCAGGGCGGCCGTTAGAATCAGCGCTCTACGGAGAGTTGTTTGTTCTCGCCGGGGGCTACACTTGAAGAGCGTCCTGGTTTTGTAAAAGCGCATCACGCGACAGCAGAGTTGATTCGAATGCAGGGCCACCCTTTCGTCGACACTATCGTTCACACGCTCTCATTTTTATCAACTACCCACGTTGGTCATTGATTTGAACGCGAGCTGCTTCATTTATTTCGAGTGTCGACCAAGCGCGCCGGCGAAGTCCAAGAAGACGCTCTCGTTCGGCCGGCAACCCTGTCGATCCGATCATCTTGGTGGATCAACGCTGTCTTGCAGTGGGTCACACCTGGTTGAGGGAAGGCGGCCGCCGCGGGGGCTCTTGAGGAGAGGAGGAGAAATTGATCTTTGTGTTGCTGAGCAGCGTGGGTGGGGACCGTGAGCGGGCGAGAGGAGGCCACTGAGCGCTTCGGTGGGGCATGAAGGCCTCTTCGACCATACTCGCCTTCGAGAGATCCTATGGTCGCGCTCTTCAGCGAGCCCCGGCCACGCCGGCGCGAACGTCGATGTCTCTGAACTAGCGAGCATAGCGTTGTCTCATTGCACTGCTTACTTCAACTGGAGCTGGCAAAAATGAATGTCCCTGGCAGTCATCGACATGGAAAGCCAATCAGCCTTATAAGAACCACTCCGCCGACCCCAGAATGGATGGGGGCGGCGTTGTCGAGAACGCTGCTTGAGATATCTCAACGAGGAGACGTCGCAACGCTGTTGAGATATCATCGTTTTCAAGGAACTGATTCTGATCGTCAAGCTGGAGCGGCTTGGCTAGCCAAGCGCTTCGGGGCTGCGCCGTCGATTGACCGGATCATCGTTACGAACGGTACTCAGAGTGGCCTCCTAATCACATTGGTCAACGTGGTTGGAAGCGGCAATGTGCTGCTGACAGAAAGCTTGAGCTATTACGGGGTGCGGCGGATTGCCAGCTTCTTGAACATGTCCGTCAAGGGCATCGCGATGGATGACGACGGAGCGGCGCCGGAGGCGTTCGAGCACGCGTGCAGAAAGCTCAGTCCCAAAGCGCTATTCCTTACGCCGACACTCCATAACCCAACCACAATCACGATGTCGCATGAACGACGGCTCGCGCTCGCCGATGTCGCGAGGCGATATGGCGTTGTGATTATTGAGGACGATGTTTACGGGCTGCTTCCACCGGAAGCTCCGCCCCCGATCAGTGCGTTGGCCCCTGACGTCACCTGGTACGCCGCAGGCCTCGCCAAGTGTATTGGCCCTGGTTTGAAGATTGCTTATCTGTTGATGCCCTCCGCTCAGGCGGCCACAAGCGCGTTTGATCGCTTTCACACGATCTCGACTTGGCATGTCACCCCCCTGTCCGCTTTGCTCGCTCAAAGTTGGATTGCCGATGGCACCGCTGAGAGAGTGCTGCTCGCTGTACGCAATGAGGCGGTCGCGCGACAGGAAATGGCCGCGAGGTTGTTCATTCATGCAAGCTACCTGACCAAGCCGGAATCACTACACATGTGGTTGGCGCTCCCGCGCAGATGGACGCAGCGGAGCTTTGTCGCGGCGGCAGCTGAGGCCGGTGTCTTGGTTCGGTCCGGAAGCATGTTCGCGGTCGATGAAGACAGTTCCCCCGAGGGCATTCGCATCGTCTTAGGTAGCCCCGAAACCCGTGCCAGCCTTGGAGAAGCCTTGACAGCGCTCAGGCCTCTTGTGCACGAGAATATATAGGCTTCCTTAAAGTGTAGACTGTTGCGGAGATCGGCGCATCCAGGTCGCTCTCGCAAACGATGAGCAGGAAAGTTCTGCCTCGACCTGAAATGCGGCACAAAGCGCTGGGCTCCGATCTGATTCAACATGTAGAATGCCTGCCGATCAAACGAAAGCCCATGCTGTGCTCATCCAGGATAGACGAAACGGTCCGGTTCAGGGGGCCCGCTGGCACGAGAACCCGAACGGATGGCCTGAGCTGAGCCTGGTGGGCCGCGTTTGCGACGGGGCGATCCTGTCTCGTGTCCGGCCGCGTGCACCCGCCGCAGATCGCTTTAGGACCGCGCGTCATGGTCGCGTTACGTCTCTTTCTGCCTGACAGTTGGACAAGCGACGTGTCTCGTCTCCGGCTTGGACCGTGGCGTTCGGTGTTCGACTGGCACAACCAACCATGCCCCCGTACGTCACGCCATCGTCGATCTCATCCTTCGGCCGCCGACTCAGCAGTGCCCATAGCTTCGCCGCGCAAGCGTTAAAGACACCAGGGTTTGGCAATTTGCCGTTTTACCGAGAGCCGACGCGTATTGAGCCGCTACACCGACCGAGCGCTCACCCTGCTTAGGCAGTGAGCTGTCATCAATAACCAGCACCGCAGAAACTTGTTCTGATCTTCTCGCGCATAACAGCCAAATTGGTGAGCGCTCTCCACTTATAAGTGGGTGGGCGGAGTTTTTTCTATCCATTGCCATGGAGCGTCGCAGATGTCCCTCAAAGCAGTACCTTTCTTCATGTTGTTCCTCGCAGTCGCTTTTGGTGCCCCTCTTCCTCGCAAGTTGCAAAAGTCGGTGAGGCGTGCGGCGGCTTCGGCGGGATCAAATGCGACCGCGGACTTTGGTGCGATCCAACGCCAGGCCAATGTGGCTTTGCTGATTCTTCAGGCGTATGCGTCAAGGTCGGCAAGTTTTGTCGGCAATCGCGTGCAAAATCGGTGATCCCTGTCTGCGGTTGTGACGGAAAAACTTACAACAATGGTTGCGAGCGGCAGAAGAAGCACGTCGGCAAGAAGAATGACGGAAGCTGTTGATGCGGATCGGCCTCTCATCAAGGAGGCGTGTCCGCCTTGGTAACCCTCAGGTTTGCGTGCCTTACGTGCGCGTTCCAGCCGATCGTGATCACCGATTCCAGGTCATCGTGATCACCCATTCCAGAGCATCGTGATCACCGTTTCCAGCCGATCGTGATCGCTATTTCCAGCGATGGTGATCGGGGGGACGGGGAGACGCACACCGCTGACAGTCTGCAACCCGGGTAGCTTGGTCTTTTGCCGAACCGCAGAGGATCGAGATGCCGACCGAGAGACTGTCCATGCGCCACATTCGTGAAGTTCTACGCCTGCACTACAGCGTCGGCATGTCGCAACGCGCTGTTGCCCGCAGCCTTGGCTTGGCCCAAGGCACGGTCAGCAAGTACCTCAACCGAACCCGCCGCGCCGACCTGACCTGGCCGTTGCCGCCGGAGCTGGATGACGATGTCCGGCTCGAGAACCGCTTATATCCGCCACCCTCCGATCGGCCCAGCGACGAGCGTCCGCAGCCCGATTGGACGCTCGTGCATCGCGAGCTGCCGCGCCCGAACGTCACGCTGATGTTGTTGTGGGAGGAGTATTGCGACGCAAGCGCCGACAGCTTCAGCTATTCTTGGTTCTGCGAGCGTTACAAGGAATGGGCCGGCCGCCTCAAGCCGACCCTGCGCCAAGTCCATGTCGCCGGCGAGAAGCTGTTCGTCGACTATTCCGGCCACACGATGGAGGTGGTTGACGGGCTCAGCGGCGAGGTGCGCAGCATGCAGATCTTCGTCGCCGTGCTCGGCGCCTCGAACTACACCTACGCCGAAGCCAGCCTCACTCAGAGCCTGCCGGACTGGATCGCCTCGCACGTTCGGGCCTTTGCCTATTTCGGCGGCGTGGCCCAGCAGACGGTGAGCGATAATCTGAAGGCCGGCATCACCCGGGCCTGCTTTCACGAGCCGATGGTCAACCGGACCTATGCCGATCTCGCCCGCCATTACCGCACCGCCATCGTCCCGGCGCGACCGTATCGTCCGCGCGACAAAGCCAAGGTCGAAGTCGGGGTCCAAATCGTCGGGCGATGGATTCTGGCGCGCCTGCGCAACCGCCGCTTCTTCTCGCTCGCCGCCCTCAACGAGGCGATCCACGCGCTCCTCGTCGAGCTGAACGACCGACCTCTCCGGAGCTGGGGGCGAAGTCGGCGTGACCTCTTCGAAGAGCTCGATCGTCCGGCGCTCACTCCCTTGCCGGATGAACCGTACCAGTATGCCGAGTGGAAGCGCTGCCGGGTCAACCTCGATTATCACATCGAGATCGCCAAGCATTACTACAGCGTCCCTCACAACCTCGTGAGGTCGAGACCCGCGTCACCCAAAAGACCGTCGAGATTTTCCTGCGCGGCAAGCGGGTGGCGTCGCATCTGCGCAGCACCCTGCCGCATCGCCCGACGACGATTGCCGAGCATATGCCGAGCTCGCATCGCCGTTATCGCGACTGGACCCATGAGCGTATTCGTTCCGAAGCTGCCAAGGTCGGCCCCGACGCCGACACCCTGATCGACGTCATCCTGCGGTCGCGGCCGCATCCGGAACAGGGCTTCCGCTCCGCCATCGGTATTCTCGGGCTGGTCAAGCGCTACGGTCAGGAGCGCGTCGACGCCGCCTGCGCCCGTGCCCTGCTGCTCAACGCCCGTTCCTACAAATCGGTCGCTGCCATCCTCAAGAACGGCACCGACAGGACCGCTCCGCCCGCCGATGAGACGCCCATTCTCTTCCACGCCAACATTCGCGGCCGCAGTTACTACAATTGATCAGGAGATCAGCATGCTCGTTTCACCCTACCGTCGATCGCTTGCGCGCCCTCGGCCTCGCCACCATGGCCGATGGCCTCACTGAACTGCAGAACAATCCCGAGGCAGCCGGGATGCCGCACGCCGATTGGCTCGGCCTGAGACAACCGTCGCATCACGCGTCGCTTGACCAGCGCCAAGCTCCGTCAAGCCGCCACCATCGAGAACGTCGACTATCGTACCGCCCGTGGTCTCGATCGTTCGCTCTTCCAGAACCTCGGCACCTGCCAATGGATCCGCGATGCCAACCACCTGGTCATCGTCGGTCCAACCGGCACCGGCAAGTCCTGGCTTGCCTGTGCGCTCGGCAACAAGGCCTGCCGCGCCGGCTTTTCCGTCCTCTACAAGCGGGCATCCCGCCTGTTCGCTGATCTCGCCCAGGCGCGCGGCGAAGGCCGTCTGGCGCGCCTGATCACCGCGCTCGAGCGCGTCAATCTCCTCATCCTTGACGACTGGGGACCCGAACCGCTCACCGCCGACCAGCGCCGTGATCTGCTTGAGATCGTCGACGACCGCTACGACAAGGGATCGTTGTTGATCACGAGTCAGGTGCCCGTGTCGCAATGGCATGATGTCATTGCCGATCCCACCCTCGGCGATGCGATATTGGATCGCATCATTCACAATGCTCATCGCATCGAGCTCAAGGGCGACAGTCTGCGGCGTCAAGCCGGCGAAAAGAAAAAGCCGTGAGCACCTCGCGCACGATCGCCCCGCCGGCCCACAGGCCCCTCCCGCGCGCGTCGCTCCGTCGCTCGTGGGGGCACTCCGCGCCGCGCACGGGGCCCTCCCATGGACCGCCGGAACGACCTTCGAACCAACCCGCCAGCCTTGACCAGGAGACAATTTCCAGCACACATAAGCCCGTCAGTCGTGTTCGTCTCCGAACCGATCGCGATCACTGGAATCCGTGATCACGATCGCCTGGAACACCTGATCGCCATCCCTGGAATCCGCAGCCTTACGTGCCCGCGATTGCTGTCACGAAATTTCTTCGCTGGTAGGAGGCAAGCCCGATGGCAGTTTGCAATGCAGCGAAGGTAAGGCCCGTACTCTCGATCAAGACAGAGCCGTGCTGGAAAGTTTCGGAGCTCACACTATTAGCCAAGAAAAGAAGCGGTTGCCGTTTCAAGATCATCCAAATGTGCGGGGCTCCCACGGGGCAGGCCAACACCTACATGATCAGCCAAGCCGATTGGGAAAAGATCCGGCGCGGTTTTGTTGGTCCAGCGGAGTTCGGACTATGGATATTCGAATCAGAGACTGCGGTTGTCTACAAATATGACGGTACTATCCTTTGTGCCGAAGGCAGTGGAATCAAGCTTGACGGGATGGTCAACGAACTCACACTCGCTGGAATTGCGACCTCAGTCAAAAAAGAATGCCATTGACGGCTTGATGCACATACAGTTATTGCGCGGCTCGATCACCGGGAGCGTGAATGCTTACGAGATTGCGTCTTCCGTCCTTCAAAAAGCGTTGCACCTCGGCTTCTCCTATTGGATCACGCCTCAAACAGCGGGGTGCATTGTCGGCGAACAGGGTTCCAAGAAAAAGGCGCTTGCTGCACCCGCCGCGCGAAGCGCAAGTTGGCCTTTGCCTTGGCGGTTCCCATAGTAGGTGCGTCCACTCTGATCTGCAGTATCATTGAGGGAGAGAGCCTGTTCATTCGTTCTAAGTCGGCCCTAATCTTCGCTGTCAGCATGTTTAGCGGTGGCTTGGCGTCTGCTGAGCAGCACACCGATAAATTGTCGCGGATCAGATCGCTCAGGAGAAACCTACATGGCCGCAGATCATACATTGCGGAACCAAGAATGGGGTGGTCAAAGAGTATCCAACCCGGTGCGCCGCAGAGGAAGATGGAGCGACGAATATCGCGGCAAAGACCGGACCCACGTGCCCAGCGGCGCAATAGAAAAGCGACGCGCAATCGTGCTTGACCATATGAGCGCGTTCCAGCTTGCCCTGCTGCGTTGTCTAGTCCGCAAGACCGGCACACCGATGAAGCAAACATTGTAGCAAAGTAACGCCGAGCAATGAGATCTTTCAGGTTGGCGGTCGTGGCTGTTGCAGGCCGGCCTAATCGATCTTCGCCGGATTGATCGTATCGAACGCGGCATGATCTGAATCTCGGAGAAGAGCGGGATCCGGTTCGTCGAAGTTCTCCGCGCCGGCTCCTCGCATTGCAAGGTGCAGGCGCGGAAACCGCGGGCGCCGCGTGACGACGACATGCATGCAACCCGTCGCGCCTGTCCGCCCAGGATCATCCATCGTGACTGCCGCGTGCATTGCTCGGGTGGAATGAACCCTCATCCGTCACACTCACGGCCGCAACCTCAATCTGAAAATGCCCTGAATCGAAACCGTCCGTACCGAGCGGCTGTCTTGCCCGTCGGCTATTTTGGGGACCACGAAACCGCAGTAATAGGTGCTACCAAATGACGGTTCGAGCTGGCGATCGACGGCTCGCTCGGTAAAATCTGTGGAAAGCTTTGCCGCCCCCTTTGGCGACGACAGCTGCCGATAAGTCAATCTGCTCAGTTTATCATCGCGTCCAGCTCTCTCGTTTAGTTAAGCTTTGTATCCGTGATCCCGTTCCGGCGCGTTGCGAGCTACGTTGAACGGTCCGGTGGCAGCGTTGGCTCACGCCAATCGGCATCTTGCGCAATTGATCGCCTGGGCCGATAGGCGCCTAGCTCGACGGCCTCATTCTCTTGCACTATTTCAGTTGCGACGAGGCGTCCTGCTAACGGGCCAAGGGTTATTCCGCCGTGCATGACCGCTACGTATACGGTGCGGTCTTCGTCAATAGGGCCAATCATCGGCCGACCATCCGCCGGCATCGGGCGTACACCAACAGCCCATCTTTGTCCCATTTCGGCGAAATTCATGATCCATTGGCTTGCCGAGCTAATCAGAGAACGGCGCTCCTCCTCCATTCGCTCATGCTCGGGGCCGTCACCAGCGGCCGCCGCGACGCCAGCCAGAAATCCTCCGTGGTCCCCCGGCCTGATATGGAGCTTGTCGGCGTAGATAGCCCGTCGCACGCCTTGCGAGCCCAGCGAACAAGTGAGGTCCACAAGGGGGCCAGGTGCTGCTGTCAATCTAAGTGGCATGAACCCCGCAGACGTCAGCAGTGCATTGGTGTCATTGCCGGCCGCCAGCACGAGAGAGTCGAATTCCTCAATTCCTGTCGTTAGGCGCAAGCGCGCCGTTGACTGCAGACTCTCAAGACCTTGTACTCGCTCCCGCCGATAACGAACCGCAAACCGTTTGGTAGAGAGCTCGATCAGAGCCTGGCATAGCGCTCCCGCATTCACCCATCCTTCTTCCGGGACAAACACTACTTCGGCGGCCGATCCAGTCCCGATAGATGGCTCGAGGCGACCTGCTGCGGCCGCTGAAATGAATTCCAGCTGACTTCCGTACTTGGAAAGGGCCTTGGCATTCTGTTCGAGTTTTTCAGCAGCATTTCCTAAGGAAGCGAGCCGCAGCGTTCCAGTGGTGTGGAGGTGTCGCTCGCTTCCGACGTCGCGAGCGATCACGCTGTGGTACTTGATAGCGTCGAGCCTAAACGGCAGGTCGGCTTCGGCTTGGCCAAACGCATTAAGACATGCAAATGATGTGGAGGAGACGCCGTTTCCAGGTTCGCCAATATCGAAAACGGTCACTCGCGCACCGGCCTTCCCGAGGTGATAGGCAATGGAGCTGCCAACGATACCAGCCCCGACGACTCCGATTTTCATCGGCTTCTCCTTCCTGGAAAATCTGCTCAAGTACTGGCGGTGAGCCCGCCATCGATGCGAAGAATCTGGCCCGTCACGAAACGGGATAGCGAAGACGCGAAGAAGTGGACAGCTCCCGCGACATCCTCAGGCGTAGCCAATCGCGCAAGCGGAATGTTCGCGGTGGCTCGCTTGAATGCGGTCGGGTCATCGAAAACTGTTTCGTTCTTCTGCGTCCGTACCAACCCAGGCGCGACACCATTTACGGTGATGCCGTACGGCCCCAATTCCGTTGCCAGTTGCTTCAACAATACCGCGAGCCCGCCTTTGGCGGCGCAAAAGGCGCTATAGCCGCGGTTTCGGAAGCCAAACGATGAGCGCACGGAAAGAAGATGAATATGACTCCCGCCTCTTTCGGCAGATAATTGCTGAGCGGCGACCGCCTGGGAGAGAAACATTCCGGCACGCAATGTCCTGGAATAAACCTCATCGAAGGCTTCCGGCGTTACCTCGAACAGCATCTGCTCCTTGTTGAAGCCAGTGCAGTTCACCAAAATATCTATAGAACCATGTTGTTGTTTCAGGCACGCAGAGACCGCATGCACAGCGTTGGCGTCGCACGCGTCTAGCTCAATACCATGGGCAGAGAAGCCTTGCGCGGCCAGGTCAGCGGCAAGAGCCAACGCCTGGTCGCCGGTTCGTCCCGCAATAATGCTGGTCGCACCCGCAAGGGTCAGCACTTCCGAGATTGTTGTGCCGATTGCCCCGTAGCCGCCAACGATCAACGCGACCTTGCCATGCAAGCTCATCGGATGCTGGGATACTGCTTCGATCGTTTGAACGTTCATTTGAATCTCTCTTGGATTCGGCGCGATAGTGGTGGAGCTATCTAGAGTTGCGCGAACTCTGCAATGCATGAAATTCCGCCGAACCGTATTGGCCCTTGAAAACCGGTCCGAGATGTTCTTTTGCGCTACCACCGAGCTGGACCGTTCCACTGATAGTGCCCCCTTTGGCAACTTTGCCCTCGAAGCCATAGAATAGGGACATCGGTATCTGCTCGTGTGCAGCCTCGAAGCGGATGTGGTCGCCGTAAATCTCACCGGACAGCTTGCCGGAAGATGATCCGGTGTGATGGAATCCTGATATGAGCATCTCATTCTGCTCAAGATCGAGATGATGTGTCGCCGAGCCATGAAGAAATTGAATTTCGAGGCGCCAACCTCCTGAGACGTCAGCTTCGGCATGAAGCGTTGACGGTCGTTCAGCAATGCACCGGGGCTCTTGAAATGCGCGGCCCAAAGCACGTCCGACGATCTCCGCCTCGTCATCGCCGAGATTGACGGGGTCAAGCACGATCGAGGTCGGCGTCGACCAAAAATCGTGGATGAGAATTCGTGGGCGCTGCCGTAAGAGCGCGAGCCGTAGATCTTCCGCGCTGAATGGAACGACTTTCTCGTCCCAGCTCACCTTGAGGCGAACTGCCGTGACAGAACCAGGCCAGGACAGCACCTCAGTTCTGACGCCAGGCTGGGTATTGAGCTCCGCCGCAATCAGCTTTAAGCGCGGAAGCCATTGGTCACGGTCGTGTTTGGCAGTTGGAAAATTGATCCAGCGGTCGAGTGCCACGACTGCACCCACAATCTCCTCTTTACCCAACTTCATTGCCCGGCCGAAGGCCTGGTGAGGCGCTCCGTTCCACCAGATTGCCTTGCATAGCCGTTGACTACCAAGCACGATCGCAGTGGATTGTGGGGCCCGGAGGTATTTGCCGCCGGCATAAACCACCAGGTCGGCGCCGCATTTGACCCAGCGATCAGGCTTTTCTGGCGACAGCCCGGCAGCCTCGACAAGAATGGGCACGCCGTTAGCACGGGCGAGAGGGACAACTGCGCTCAACGGCAAAACGGACGCTGAATCCATGCGGCCGAGCAGACAGATCATCGCGGCGCTTCCGTCCAATGCCTCCGCAAGCCCTTCTACAGTGGCAACACTCACAATCTCGCCGCCCGCGATACGGATTGCCTGTTCATAGGAAAACCGTTGGTCAGAGGGGATCAAGACCTTGTTGGGTAGCCCCGATGTTTGCGGCAATCGCAACATCAATTCCGGATTGTTTCCGGCGATGCATGCCGCTGTGGCTAGTGCCAGTGTCGCCGCAGTGCCGGCGGTAATCACACCCCATTCGGCGCCCGTGAGTTCAGCGAGCCGTCGGCCTGCAGCCTCAGCCAATTCATCCATGTCGACGAAAGCCTCTGCAGCCGCGTTCATTGCTGCCATGACTTCGTCACTCGGATTGCTTGCTCCATATAATGTGCGCACACCGGCGCATTGAATGAACGGCTCGACGCCGATTTCCCGAAAGATCCAGCCTCGCTCGTGCTCTCGTTGACGCAGATCGGGACGCTGCAAAAGTTCAGGCCGGATGGTCATGCCAGCCACCTCGATGCAGGTACGATGAACGCCCCGACAACAAGTATCTCACGACCAAGTACGTGGTGCCGAGCTGTTTCGGAGCTCAGAGAGATACAACGTTCAGGCAAATGGCTACGGACCCGAATATAGCAGGTCGTACGGCCAGGAACCCTATCAGCTGCTCTGATCATGCCTGCCTGCACATAGCTCGATAATCCGCCCATGGCTGTCAAAGAGAACGGCTGGCTAAGGCGGCCGAACACACCACGACGAAGATGCTAATTGCCGCATACATTGCCGGGCTGGGTGATGGCACGCGAATAGACGCCACGTGAGCGGCGGCAAGCAGCAGGAAACAGACGTTGATGAGCCACTCAAATAGTTCCGCTCCGATGAACGGCTGTAAAAGGATCAAGAGAGCCATTAGCGGCACGTCGTACGACAAAGGCACACCCAAGAAGCGCCCGTCGGACGATCGGCCGAAATTTGCAAAATAGCTAAGCCTGATGGCTCCCGCCACGAGCAGAGCAGTGGCCGTCGCGAGGGAAAGAATGGAGGCGTGGCTGAGCTGAATCACAATTGCGGTAGGCAAGACGGCTCCATAGATAATGTCCCCGAATCCGTCCAGGCTCTTGCCCATTTTTGCAACTTCCGGGTCACGGTTCGGCGTCCATTTGGCCACGATTCCGTCGATGTGATCTGCCAGGACAGCCCAAAGAGCCACTGCCACCGATAGCTCAAGCTTTCCGGATAGAGCGAGGAATAGACTAGCGGAAGAAAAAACAAGTCCCCCCGCAGTGATGGCATTTGCGGGATCCCAAAGGTATCTTAGCATTGGCACCTCACTGATCACGCTGGTCATACGATTGGCGAGCGCCATGCGCTCGTGAGAAAATGCGCTCTGCTAGACGCAGATCTTCGGCGGTATCGATTTCGCACCACTTGAGACCATCGCATCGCGCGGCGGCAAGCTGCAGGCCACGCCTCTCCACCAGATAGCCAAGAAGCTCCTCGGTGTAGGCCTGCCTGGCTCCGGACCCGATAACATCGTCCAGTGCAGGAACGATCGTTGCCTTGAGAGTCGAGCCCGAAAATCGTAGCAGGTTCATAGTTTTGAAAAGCTGCGGGCCGGCTGTGATAATGTTGGCCGCCGTTTGCTTCATGCGGAAACCTGTGATGAAGCCGTCGTCGGATAAAAGAGCTGCAGAGCCTTCCATCGATTTGTCGAAGGGAGCGACTGCTGCCACATCGCTCGCTGGGCCGATCAGGCGGCGCAATGCATCTTGCTCGAAGAACACGTCTCCCTCGAGGAGGAGGCAGTCTCCCGAAAGCAGTACATCACGCGCCAACCACAGGGAATAGGCGCTCCCGGTGCGATCGAAAGCCGTCGATTCGATATAGTTGATATCAACCCCCCCGAAGCGGCTGCCGCAGGCATACTGGATGGCGTCCTTGCGGTAGCCCACGACAACCGTCACCTCACCGACGCCGATTGCCTCCAGATTCCGCAGGGCGTTGTGCAGGATCGGCATGCCGTTTACCTCGACCAGTGTTTTTGGCCGCAGATCCGTCAGCGGCCGCAGGCGCGAGCCGAGGCCGGCTGCAAGCACGATAGCGCGGCGAGGAACTTCAGTCATAGTGCTAACCTTCCGCAACGCTAAGCATGCCGAAACCACCAGGCCTTCAGTGCCATGTGTTTGAAAGCCGCAAGCCCGTCGAGCGAGCCAAGGTCAATCCCATAGGAGAGCCGGATCCCGTCTGGATCGCCAAAGATCGTGCCCGAAGCTGCCGCGAGCCCGCGTCCATCAGCAATACGTTAACGACGTCATCGGCGTTGAATTCGGGGCGTGGCCCCTTGGTGCTTTGCCGCCATCCTTTGATATCTAGATAGTGTTGGAATCCGCCTTGAGCTGCAGGTTTCGGGATCGACTTCAGGGTCGAAAGAATCGAGAGCCCAAGCGTTTGCGCCTCGCTGACATGACGTTGAAGTGTTTGTTCGAAGACATCATCACTGGACTCCAAATGATGAAGCAATGCATGCTGGGAATTGACATCTGGATTGCATCCCGTATCGCGTTGTAGCGCCAGCGCGGCGTTTATAACGGATTGTGGGGCGGCGAGATAACCAATCTGCCAGCCGGTCAGCGCGAGGGATTTAGAGAACGAATTAGCGATTAGAGTGCGGTGACGAGCCGCAGGAGCGGCCGACACAATCGCATAATGGGTGTGTGGAGCATGGGCGAAAGTCCCATAGGATTCATCGAACACAATCCAGAGATCCCGCTGAGCCGCAAGCTGCGCAATTTCAGTAAGAGTCTCGCAGTCGTAAATCGTACCTGTAGGATTGTTCGGGGGGTTGACAACGATGGCTTTAGTCTTTGACGTAACTGCCGCAGCTAGATCTGAAGGCTTCGGCACGTAATTGCTATCCCTTGTCTCGATGAAAATCGGGACTCCGCCTGCCAAGAGAACCTGCGCGGGGAAAGTCCAATGCGGAACGGGGATGAGCACCTCATCCCCCGGATTCAGAAGCACCATAGCTGCGTTGAAGAGAGCGTGCTTGGAGCCGCTCGTAACTGCGACTTCATCCATCGACCATTGTTGACCAGTCTCGGAGGAAATTCTGCGAGCGATCGCCTCTCGCAGCTTCGTCGGGGCGCCTGTCTCAGTGTTGCGGTTGACACTACGATTGATCGCGATGATTGTGCCCTCGCGCGCCATCGGCGCTAGATCGCTCCGGATCTCTTCGGCGGTCAGATCAATGACCTGCTCGGCGCTCACGGCTGCTGCTTTGGCGGCGCTCCATGCCGCAACGGTGTCCGAGTATTTGAACAAGCCTGTTCGCTCCGCCAGCATGTGCGCTCTCCATTGACCCCGCATGTCACGAATGGCGCTGCGAGGCGAACCTTTCACATCAGCCGCCCTACAAAATCGATGCCGCCGTCTGAATGAAAGCCCCGCATCGCTGACCAGTCAGATATCGAACTTCCGCTCGCGCCAATTTGTCATATCTTAGCAATTCAAAGACCTCATCAAGCGTCGCGATACTAAGCTCAATGCTCGCAGTGTTATCTCGGTCATAATACGTCGACAGACTTGCCGCATTGCCGCTATTGCCGCTCGCATCGAGTGATCGGCCCAGATCACTGTGGAGATGTAAGCTTTGCGATACACAGGGGCTGGTGTTCGATAATATTTCGCAGGAACGATCATGACAGGAAACTTGTTCTGCCAAGCGCGTCCAAGCGCAACGATCTCTGCGGCACTCCTTCGCGAGTGATGAGGATCGCGTCGGGTCCGGCGTCCGCGTAAGCGTGAGCGCGCATAATTGCCTCGTCCATCCCTTTACCACCAATCAGTGCCTCGATCCGGTTCAGGAACGACGTCTTCGGCCAATGCTGCATCCTTCCGCGCGCAGAGGGCCGGAGAATTCCTTGACTTCAGCGAGCGGACGTCGATCGCCAACAAACGAGTTCATCTTGGGAAAGCAGTCGTCATCCAGCGCGACACCGGCTATGTCCCGTTGATGGAGTGTGCGTGCCAGCAGACGACCATTTAAGTTACCAAAACCGCCATCACCGTCGACGAGAACGGGTAGTCGGGTCGAGTCCACGATCCGCTCGACTACGTCGGGGAGTTGGCTCCCAGACGCTTCGTTCGCGTCGCGGTAACCGAGCGAGCGCGCGATCGGCAGACCAGATGCCCAGACCCCTTTGAAGCCTGCGCGCTCGGCGATCGCGGCGGAGAGCCCGTCATGTGCTTCCATAAGGAACGAGAGTTGGCTGCTGGAGCAGGCGTCGACCCGCAACATTTCTGCAGCTGGAGAATTAGCGGAATGATCTGGTCGATTGGCGAGAACAGATTGGGATTGATCTTGCATGCCAATTCCTCGCTTAATCGGCCGAGGTTCGTGCAGCGAAGATGACATCCATCTATCATGTCAATCAATTACGTGATTTGGTAGTTGACTGGATTCGCAGGGCTGAGACTAAGGGTGCATGTTTCCGCCGCCGCATGTGTGCGCAATGGTGTCGTTTGCGCGCTCTGGACCTCTGCGCTACCGGACGTTCGGCGCGCTTTGGGAATGTGGAAGTGTAGGTCCCTCAGAGCGACCGCAACTTCGCCATCCGTTTACAAGCTGCACATCGTTTCTGGTTGGCACTCGAACAGACGTCCCGGATCGTCCCCTCTTAGTCGATCAATCGGAAGGAGACACCGGCGCATTCTCGCTTTGCGTGCAGTGGATGGGTGGCTGGAAGGCAACAGCTATCGCAACATCGCGGAAGGCCTTTTTTGCGAGACCCGTATTCCGGACCGACATGATCTGCACAGCCGGACCATTCGCCTGGTTAAGATGTGGCTGCGCCTCATGCGAGCGGCTATCGTGAGTTGCTCCGTTACAAGAGCAAAGACAAGCGCGCGAAATCATGAGCGCTCGCCCACATCACGCGTGCACATGGATTCAGTCGAATCAAAGTTGAAGCAAGCTCTCGACATCAATAGTGGGTCGGATCGTAAAGCATGGACTGACAGCTGAGTGATCAATGTTGCCCTGTCGCCCTGCCGTACCATGAAGGCTCATGTCGTGAAGCTGCTCCCGTCGGCGGCTACAGTCTATAGAAGAAGATCAAAGGCCGTGGCAGTTGATCGCCAAAAGATCGGCGATTGGGTTTTTTGCGTTCGGTGCGGATGCGTGCTGAGGCAGCAACGCGAGACCACGCCGGACAGGCGCCCGTGCAGACTGCCGCCGGCGATAAATCAACGTTCATCGCTCGACAAATGATGTGCCTCTGTCATCTCGATCAATTGCCCGAAATGGTAGGAGACACTAAGAGAAAAGCGGAGCATCTCCGGGTCGGGAGTTGAGCCGGCGAAGCCGATCTGCGCTTTAGCTCAACATCGTGCTCATGTGCGGAAGCGGTTCGGGAGCAAAGCATCAGGAGCGTCCTGAAACCTCTTCTGATAATACTATACGAGTTCGCCCGTAGCGGAGCGCATCACGAAGCGGAGCTTCCTACTATTCGGGGCTGTGGTGCTCATGGATCGGTCCGAAAATCGAGTTCAATTTGCGCGCGTTAACGCGATGATGCTCTCTGGATGGCTGCCGTTCTCGAAGAGAGCATATCTCAGAGCTTGGGTGCGGCTGATAAACAAGCCGCCAAAGGCGCCGCGTCGTTCGCGGGCCGCCCAGTTACCGGCCCGATCTCGGCCAACGAGAGCAATGCGTGGGGCGGAATCACGCGAACGGGGCTCAACAGGCGACTTATACTGCGCATGATGGAATGACATCAAGGATCATCTTCGTCGCGGCCCGCATAGGCTATTGCGATTAGGTCGTGCCAAGTAGGGCTGGTGTAGGGTACTTCAATTGCGAACCGGTTTCTCCTATCAGTTCTAGCAAATGGGAGAGCCGCGGTAATGCGTAGCCAGAGCGCGCTGACGGTCAAACGCGACGCACGGCCTATTTTTGGCCAGTAGGAAGTCGGTGTCGCAACGGAGGACGTCGATCGCTGCGAAAAACTTCACTTTGTCCCGGTCTCCTCTAGGCGTTCGCCGGTCTTTTATTGATTGACTAAAGAGACTTCTTCCTCGAATGCGGCGAAATACCGGAGTTAGGTCGTTCCTGGAGCGTCCGTTCTCAAGAAGGGCACGTCCCCGCTTTGATCGCGCGCCGGTACGATCAGCCCTGCCACCTGAGCATCGATACTGACGAGAGGCGAGGGGTATTCGCATCGCGCGGGCTTTCGAGAGTGCAACGTTAGGTGACAACCTGTCACCATAGATTAGCGGGGCTGCAGATATCGCTTTTCGGCCAATGTAAGTTCGTCATACCTCAGAAGCTCGAAGATCTCGCTGACCGGGGCAATATGAGATTCAATGCTCGCAACGCTCTCGTGAGCTGCGATACTATCACAGACCCGCCGCATTGCAGCTGCGGCAGCTCGCATGGAGTGATTGGCCCAGATGACCGTGGAGATGCGCGCATCGCGGTAGGCAGAGACTGGCGCTCGAAAGTACGTTGTCGGAACGATCACGACAGGGAGCCGGTGCCGCCACTCGGTGACGAACGAAAGTATCTCGTCCGCGGTGCTCTTTCGCGAGTGAATCAAGATTGCATCGGCTCCCGCGTCGGCATAAGCGTGAGCACGCAAGATAGCTTCGTTCAGTCCGCGCCCGGCGATCAGCGCTTCGATCCTGGCCACGAGAACAAGGTGTTCAGCCACCGTATCCTTCACAGCCCGCAGACGACCTGAGAATTCATCGATATCGGCGAGCGGATGCCGTTCACCAATGAGCGAGTTCAGCTTCGGGAAACAGCTGTCCTCAAGCGAGACGCCCGCCGCGCCAGCCTGATGAAGTTTGCGTGCGAGTAGCCGAGCATTGTTGAAATTACCGAAGCCGCCATCCCCGTCAACGAGCACAGGAAGCTCTGTCGAGTCCACGATGCGTTCGACGCTCTGGACGAGCTGGGTCCATGAGGCTTCATTGGCATCGCGGTAGCCGAGCGAGCTGGCAATCGACAAACCAGAGGCCCAGAGCCCCTTGAATCCTGAGCGCTGGGCGATCGTGGCAGACAGGCCATCATGCGCTTCCATCAGAAACGAGAGCTCATCATTCGAGCAGACCTGGCCGCGAAGCATTTCGACGGGCGACGGCCGTGCGCATTGACGACCTGCCGTAGCCCGAACAGCTTGTGGATGATTCTGCATGCCTAGATCCTGCCAGCCGATCCTCGATTGGCGCCAACGTCACCGTTCATATCTTTTCGGGGGAATGCCGATCAATGACCAGCATTGGTAGTTTTTTGAGACGCGCAGATTTGCATAATTGCGTAGGAATGGCGCCGAACGCAAAGCTTTTCGCTATGGGTTGATTGGGATCCTTAAAGAGGAGCCTTGGTACGAATGGATGACCTGGGTTCGCGAGCCTGGTCCTACAGCCCCCAGGGAGAACTCTCCCACTCCATGACGGGGACAAGTGCTTAGCGAAAGGGTGATATCCGCCTTACATGGAGTTGGACACTATATCGACAGCCACGGTTGTCGTAATGCTGATGTCGTGTTTACGACACATGTCGCAATCCCATCGACAGGGCTGTAGTGGGATGGCGGTTTCCCGCGAATGTCGCGGCAATCGCAGAAGATCCGTCCTGCCTCGCCCATGTTGCTGGCCGCCACTGAGTGGCATGGCACTTGCTGATGCCTCTCCTGTTCTCTCGAGTCCAGGAGAAATTCATGGCGGATGAGAAAGAGGTTGTGCTGTCGGAACGGGAAAGACAGTGTTTGCGATGGGTCGAGGAAGGGAAGTCATCCTGGGCTATCGGCGTCATTCTGAAAGTGAGCGAGAACACCGTCAACTTTCATATCAAGAATGCGATGCGAAAGCTGGAAACGTCCAGCCGGACTCAGTGCGTCGTCAAGGCGCGACGTTACCGTCTTATTGAGTAACGGTCGCGGTTCTGTTGCCGCTCATACAGATCTAGCCAAATGTAAGGGGCGACTGTGGCTTGCTCCAACGGAATGCGAAGCGAATGACGCGGCCGCGGCCGTAGAGCCATAATAAAGGCGCTGTTACTATGAACCGGGACGTGCTTTCATTTTGTCGCCGATTGTCACGGGGCTGCGTGGACCATTAGGGGAGGTCAGATCACAGGCTCATGACCCCCTTGTAAGCTCGACGGCCGGTCGGATGTCTATGTTAACGATGTGATCGGTCCGGCCCCCTGCAGCGGCTGCGGCGGTCGTATGCGTGGCGCGAATTGAAGAGAGGTGATCGTAGCGGCTTACGTACTGAAGTCGTGGTCGTTTGGAAAGGCGGCGTAGCCGGTTGGGCCGGACACGAAGAGGGCATTCATAGTCCGTGAACCCATTTCCGAAAACGTGCTGCTGGTAGACGTTTCATCATATTCTAGCGCTCTGTGCGGTCAACGATGTGCGCGCGATCCTCACGAAGCGTAGCTAGCTTGATGAACGACCTTTCCGCGGACACCCGGTGCGACTGTTGCGTTCTTCAGATGATGTGGCGGATTCGAGATAAGCTGAAGTTGTTTGCGGCGGACGGCGCGATCCCGGTGTTTTCCGGACAGGCGGGCGCCTCCGAAGTCGATTGCTGAGTTGGGCCACGACTAGAGGGCGTCATTCATGATTTGGAAACTTGGCAGTACCGAGAACGGCGTTGAGGAGGATTCGAGGCGTGCAACGCGACTACGAATCGGTGCGCAATGTTGAGCTCATAAGCATTCTCCGCGTGGTGGGGACGACAAGTACGGGGCCGTTCGCGACGCACGCTCCTGCCATCCTGGTCAAGCCTTCGAGCTGCAATTTCGTTTGCTCTCGCATAGTGGGGAGTCCGCATTGTTTGTGCCGCCGGCAGAGCATCAAGCCGACTACATCGGAGGTATCCTCCTCAGGGTACGAACAGGGCCATGTCATGGAAGCGGATCGTATCACCGCGTAGGGGCACAATCTCATAGAGCCAGGGTACTGGGCCGCGGCAGCTTGAAGGAAGCTTCTCTGCAGGTGTCTACCTCGTGTTCGGATGCCCGATGAGGCGCCGCGCGGGACCGCGCCAGCAGCCCTATGATGCCCGTCTACCGTCGGGGTGCCGGAGCGCGCGGGCCATGTTGGCAAAAGATCTCCGACAGCCAGACGATTGACGACTCCATAGACTTTCAATGCGCGCTCGCGCCATTCAAATGGCGCCGATCAGGACGGTGACCTCGCCAGAGCGCCAGGGTCTCCCTCGCATCGAGCCTCATTACACGTCGCCGGCAACGACGACAACGCTCTGCTTGCACTCATCAACTCAATGAAGCCAAACGTCATCTTGCTTTTACGCCTCATCTGCCACCACCGACTTGAAGTCCCGGTTGGATACAGCAATCCGATCATTTGTCGAGTGGTCAGCTTTCGGAAAGCTGGACCTGCCATCGTGCGTAACGGAGATATCTCGGGGCTGATCTGCGACTGCATCAAACGCAAGCATCGTCAAAGGGAGTTACGAGATGGCTCGGATCCATGACGCGATCGACACCGCAACGTTGGCTTCCAGCAGCACATCAGGCGCGACCCAGCAAGATGAAACCTTAGGCCAAGCGGCCTTTGACCTGCAGCTGCACGACATGCCGTTGGAACAGGAGCAAGGAGGTGCAGGTCCTTCCGATGCTGTTGTTTCGGCCGACATGGAGGACGGCTTCGATACGGTCAACCAGAATCCCGAAATGAAGCTGGTTGTCATCTCGAACCGGGTTGCCCCCTTCGACCCTAACAAGCCCCAGACCGGCGGGCTTGCGGCAGGCCTCGAACCGGTCGTTCAACATTCCGGTGCACTCTGGGTGGGTTCCTCGGACACCCAAGGAGATGGTACCGACCAGCCCTTGCCGCTGGTGAAGACCGGTGCAGGCGACGTGGCGAGGCTTGACCTGCTAGAGGCGGACTATGCCGGCTATTATCGAGGTTTTTCGAATTCGACCCTGTGGCCGGCACTGCACTCCCTGCTTGAACGGATGTCGGGCTCCGAAGGCGATTATGAGAGCTATCGAAATGTGAACGCGTTTATAGCGCGAGCAGCCTTCGACGTACGGGATCGGGACGCATTCTGGGTCCATGATTATCATTTACTTCCGCTCGCGGCTGAACTGCATAGGCTCGGCATCGACCGGCCGACCGGCTTTTTTCTGCACACGCCATGGCCGTCACCCGACATGATCGAGCGCGTACCCACCATCGCGAACTTATGAAGTTGATGCTGGAGTACGATCTGCTCGGCTTTCAGACAAACCGAGATCTCAACAATTTTCTCGCCTGCCTGCAGGTATATTTCGGGCTGAAGAGCAAGGATGGCATCGTGATAACGGAGCGTGGCCAGACGCGGCTCCAAAAGTTCCCGATCGGCATCGATCCCAAGCAGTTTGCAGAGTATCTTGCGGCAGAGCTTTCACCCGCTGAGGAAAAAGAACTCTCGTCATTATTGCAGAAGTTCGAAGGCACCAAGTTTGCGGTCGGCGTAGACCGGCTCGACTACACAAAGGGTATCGATAAGAGGGTCGAAGCGTTCAACCACCTTTTAGCCGCGGAGCCTGGCAGCATGTCGTTGCTGCAGATCGCGCCGTCCTCTCGTGCGGACGTCGGCGAATATCAGAAGTACAAGGAGGACGTGGAGAATGCGATCAGTCAAGTCAATGCTGAGCATGGGACGGACGAGTGGAAGGCGATCCACTACACGAATGACTCGTTCAGCCAGGCTGCACTCGCCCGTCTTTACCGCGCCGCAAATGTAGGTCTTGTCACGCCGCTGCGTGATGGCATGAATCTCGTGGCGAAAGAATATGTCGCGGCCCAAGACCCGAATAATCCCGGGGATCTTGTACTATCGAAGTTTGCGGGGGCGGCTGAAGATTTCAACGAAGACGAGGCACTGCTGATTGACCCAAACAATCCCGAAGAGACTGCAGACGCTATTTCGAAAGCGGCCAACATGCCGCTTGAGGAGCGTGTCAAGCGCTGGCGATCGATGATGGATAAGATTGAATCCTATACCATCCACCACTGGTCGGCGGACTACCTCCGGGAGCTGGACAAAGGCAGCATCACCGTTCCGGCTGATCAGTTCCACCATCTCGGTCTCGGCTGGACCAACGAGGCCGAGATGCCGCTCTATCAAGATTATGCATCGGCGCTGACCTCCTATGATGAGATCGATTCCGCTGATGCCGCTTTGAAGGACGCTGCCTATGGAGACGTGAAGTCGGCCTTTGAGGCTTTAGCGGCCCCACTGAAGCATACACAGGACAGACTGTGGGATCTGCCGGTGGCGACAGCTTCCAGCGATGGTCATCGCGGACAAGAGCTCGGTGCCCGCGAGCACTGACCGGGCGAAAAGCATAGCACGGCGGATGACAGGCTTCTGTAGCAGGACAGAGGAGCAGTCCAGGTCTTTGGCGCTGACGCGGTTCTTGCGGGCGGCGCAGGCCCCGCACGAAGTCAAGACATCATGCGAGTGGGCCAAGACCAGAATGGGGCGATACAGTCAACTCATGTTCTATCTCTAACCGAGGCTGATGAGTGATGGCGGCGCCACTCGGCGCGGTGCTGCCCGTTGATCGCTCCGCCCAGGCTTGCGGGGCCTGGCGCGTCAAGCAGAAGCGGCGGCAAGCACGCAAGCGCATGACATAGCGCGGCTTGCGCTATGTCGCGGGCCGTTCAATGCAAGCTGCGTGCCGGCTAAAGGGTCGTAAGTGTCAGCCATTCGGGGCTGCACGACCATGTTCGGTTACCGACATTGGGTTGCCAAGCGAGCGAACATCAAAGAGTGTCTGAGGCCGCCTGCCAGACAGCGCCAGCGTTTTTTGATCTTCACTAGCAAAGACCCAGGGCGCGGGTCGAGGCTCCGCAACTGTTCTGTAAGCCGGTGCGCGCGACGAGTGAAGAAGGTCAAAACGTCATCTGTGGGCTGAAGCGTTGAAGCGAAATGTCGTCGACGTCAGGATTTTTGTCGTTGCGTGATGCGGCCGCAGCTAGACCACGCGATAAAAAAACGAGCACGTGACCAGCGCAGCGACGCTGGGCATCTCTTGCCGACCGTCTTGATGGCCGGGAGACTCTTCGCTAGATCACAATGGTTCACTATGGAGATGCCGCCGTGGCAATGGGTATTGTGAAGTGGTTCAACTCGGCAAAAGGCTATGGGTTCATCAGACCTGAGGACGGAAGTCCTGATGTCTTCGTGCATATCAGTGCCGTGGAAAAGGCCGGTTACACCACCCTCGAAGAGGGGGCCCGGGTGAGTTATCAGCTCAAGTCCGGGCGTTCGGGAAAGATGTCAGCTGAGGATCTGAGGGTTGGCTGATCTGACCCACTCCGGAAACTTCTCTCTGGAAAGCGTGTTCTCGCACCTGTCCGGCGATGCCTTGTCACGGCGCGCCGGGCGTTCGGCCTTTCGACCGTCCCTTCAAGGCATGGGCCTGTCTCGCAAACCGCTTGAGAGCCTCGATCGCCTGAAGCTGTTGATCAATCGCTGCAGCCACAGTTACAGCTGGCACGTCGCGCAGGCCTCGAGCGCATGAAGCCGTTGGCAGAACACGGGCCGGATCTCGGCGGGCTTTGTGTTTCGCGATGCTCTGGGCTGGAAATACGCAAGACGATCGAGCAGAGAAGCCGCCGATAGTGCTCTCGCATTGGGATTGGGACCATCTTCATGGCGCGCTCATGCTCCCGCATCTGCTCGACTGCCTTTGGATCGTCCCGGATCAGCGGCTGGACCTGGTGCCGCGTCTAGCACATATGCTGCTCCAAAAGGGCAATCTGGTCGTACGCCCCGCCAACGCAAGCATCTGTTTTGCTTTTGGTGAATTGTTAAGAGGCGGTGCGCGGCTCTCTGATCTCAACGACAGCGGATTGACCTCCTTGCGACTCTCACGAGCGGAGGATCGGCCTTGCTGACCGGAGATAGAGACTATGCGCACCTCATCCATGCCAATGCCAAGCAAGTAGATCACCTGGTCGCAACTCATCATGGCGCCCGCTTCAATGCAGGCGCCGTCGGCGCCAAAGCCAAATACCGGCCGCTGTCAACTGGTGATTTCCTGCGGATATCGTAATGTCTATGGGCACCCGCACTCGGATGGGGGCTATCCAAGCATGTGATGTCGGGTTGGACGACCTACGTGACCAAGGCGGACATGCTCGGCGTGACCCAGCGCCACATGTCAGCACAGCAGACCGACCGCTTCGTCGATCTTGCGATCTTCAATCCGATGGTTTGGAACACGGATTCTCACGCCAAAAATTACTCGCTGATGCTATCGGCGCGCCGCGCCGCCATGGCGCCAGGTCACGACGTCGTCTGTGCGGCGCCATATCCGAAGATCGCCCGCCAACATGACGCAGAAGATCGGCGGGCAGAAGCAGGCTGACCAGCTCGGACGCAACCACTAGGAACGCTTCGCCATCGACTGCAAGCTCTCTCCAGCGCAGACGATCCGGCGCGTCTCCGAGATTGCTCAGGTCCGTGACGCACCATGCAATGTCGGCCAAGGCCGAGGTCGAAGGCATGCCTGCCCGCGGCGATCTCGTCCTGGACACCGTGGTCGAGGCGGTGATTTCGCGCGCTCGCGGCTAGCTAGAGCACCTGAAGCAAGCGGATCCTGCGCCAGAAGGCGCAGCAGCCCCATCGCCCCTAGCAATAGACGTAAGTCGCACGAAAGCCGAGCCTTCCTGCCTCACCGCCTGAAACATGGCTGCACATCGTGCTCAAGGCTCATGGCACAGGGCTAGGATACTGGCCGAAATAGGCCACTCGGGATTTCAAAGTAGGCCACTGAAATTACCGTAGTTATACCGACTCCAACTACCATTGCGCGAACCTATCTCTGGACTCCACCAGAATGGAGTTAGGGAATATGTCCCGAGTTACGGAAGCTGAAGTTGCCGAAGCGGCCATCAAAGTTCTTACCGATCGAGCTACAGGTCGTGCGACCATTAGAGAGTTGATTGAAGAAATTTCGAACTACCTAACGCTTTCAGCCGAAGACCTAGCGCCATCACCGACGCGGCCAGGCGAGGCGTTATGGGAGCAGCAGGTGCGCAACATCACCTCGCATAAAGCGTCGCCCGGAAACGCCATCTACGAGGGCAAGCTTGTCGCCATCCCCGGCGGCTTGGCGCTGCCGGGGCGCGAGGTTGCAGCCTAGCTAGGAGAACTTCGCCTTATAGCCGGGTTTGAACCAATTCAGTTCGGTTCTGCCCGGCGCTTCTTTATCCCAAACAAACCATGCATAAGCCGTCGTTCCGCTGCCCTTGGGCTCCACGCCGCTAGGATAGAAAGTAATACGTTCACTGAAAACCCAGACCCGAGCGGGCGGTATCTTTGCGAAGATCGTATTTGCGCGGTTCGCGCCCTCTAAGAAGGCAAGCCGCAACAGCAGTGCGAACTTACGGTTCGAATGCTTGACGCCGCTGGCGACAAAGCCCTCAGCGCAGTTGTAAGGCGGATTGGTTACGATGTTGTCGGCTGACCATTTCGGCTCAAGAAAGTCAAAGCCGATCTCGCCATAGCCGCGATCGTATAAATCAGAACTGCGAACGGGCTGCCCGGTCTGCTCTAGCACCCGGGACATCGTTCCATCACCACACGCGCTTTCCCAAATCTCGCCGGTGAATTTTTCATTGTCGATCAGAGCAAACGTTGCCCACGGTGGGGTCGGGAAAAAATCAGGCCCGCTGAGATCAGCGAACCTTTTCATTGTCGGCTTAAAGCCGCCGTTCAAATTGTAAGTTGGGTCTGCCATCCGAATCTCCTTGGATGGCAGAGTATCAGAATCATTGATTCAGCAAGGGTTTTTAGTGAGTCATTGTGACTCACCCCTGCCTCCCTCGCTGAATTACCGTGAACTTCCGGCGACGATCTGGCGGCGTCTTAGTGGGCAGTGCAGGCGCCACGGAGGGTGCGGCGTCAACAAGCTGAGTAACTCTCCACGCCTGTCAGCCACGCCTAGGGCCTTAGCTGGCGTCGTGCGCAGGGCCTCATGGACGCGGCACAGATTGTAGTGCGCGACGTACAGCGCGACCGCACGCAACGTGGTTGTCCAGCTTCTCGCTAAAGCCGTTGATGAGGAGGGTGAACCGGCGCGAAGCCATGCGCAGCGAAAGGCTCTGACGCTCAACATAGCTGGCCGAAACGTACTGATCGGGATCGCCAGATACTACGTCACGGCTTACCACCACTGCGGCGGCGGGCGAGTGGCGGCCCTGCGCTCCTTCACCAGATGCGTTACCGAGTAGGTCTTTACGGTCCCGCCATGAGAGGCGTCCGGGCCGAAGGCATTGCGGATCGCTCCGCCGTAGGGGATGGAAGCCGTCCGTTGAAATCTCAGCCTGGCCGATGACGCGGCTGCGGACGTCACGCAGGAAGTCCATGGTGCTTTCGGTCGTGGCCCTGCACGTTCTTTTGCTTCTTGTCAAGGCGCTGCGGACGCGATCGACGAGCCCTTGAGGAACAACAGGGAGACCAAGACGCCCCATCTCGCACTGGTGATGGCGAGAGCTACAGCTCGACAACAGCTCTTTGCCAAGCTATACACGAACATACAGTGAACGCACCCTTCCAGTTGCAGCAGCCTTTCGATACACCTCGACCCAGGTATCCCCTAGGCAGATTCTGAGTGCGGGCGGCAAGCTGCATCCCTTTTTGGATGATGCCGATTCAGGGAGTGATAGCGATTGTCCTTGTTCCGCCATTTGCATGACGACGCGTTTTTAGCCTTCTCGCGCGATCACAAGCACCTGTACGCGGCCTGTCTGCTCGACCTCCATGAACGCTTCTTTTCAGGCGCACCGTCGTTTCCGACCCCCCAGCAGGTCGTCCATGCCATCTACGACGTCATGCGCGCCAACCCCGCCCTCTGGAATGAAGGCGATGATTTCGGCAGCCTGCCGGAAATGATCTCCGCGGGACGCCGCCGGATCCGGAAGGCCGACGTCGCGCTCACTTCCGAGAAGGGCGACAAGGCGCTCGGTCTTGCCCGACAACTGTACGCCCGGCTGCTCGCCTGGGGATGGCTTGAAGAGGAGGAATACGGGCTTCGCGTTACCGTGGACATGGCTATGGGACCGCTGCTCGTGATCCAGCGGCTCGCGAGCCTCAATAAGGATCTCTCGCAAACATTCGGCGGCTTGATCGTACAAATACGCCTCAACCTGGAGGCCGTCGAAAAACTGAGGCCCGAGATCACCGACCGCAAGCAGCGCGAAGCCGCGCTCGCCGTCCGCGAGGCGCGCAATCAGGCCGACCATTTCACGAGGAGCCTGCGAGCCATTCTCGCCGACCTGAAGCGCGTCCGACGGACAGTCATGGAGTCGAAAACCATCGCCACCCGGCTGGAAGCCTTTTTCGAGGAGTTCGTCGAGCAGCTCCTGCTGAAGGATTTCGAGTCCATCCTCACGGTCAACCATCCGTACCGCTTCCGAGACGCCATTGTCGATCTCGCACGGAGGATATCCTACACCCCAGAAACCATGCAGGTCCTCGCCGAGGAGTACACAGCTTCCAGCATGGCAGCCGACATCGAGGACGGTCGAATGGCCGCGGCCGACGACCTGCTGGCTATCGAAAGCATCTTCGATCAGATCGGGGAGATGTTCGATAGGATCGAGGCCTTCCGCAGGCAACTCGAAGCCCGGGTCCGCAACACCATTAAGTACGCGGAGCGGGGCGGGCAGGGACTCGTCGGCCGGGCCGGCGACCTGGTGCGGCGCCTGGATGCCCTACTGCGGGACGACAGACACCACAAGGCCACTATCGAATGGAGCATCGAGCCGCTGCGGTCCTCATGGTCGGAGCACCATCAGGCGCCGGCCAGGCAGCCGCGCCGTCCGGTCGAAGCAAGGGAGCTCGCCGAGCCGCCATCGGACCCGCTGTACGAACTGCGCAAGAAGCTCCGCCTCGAGTACATCGCTCGTATCGCGCCCCGCCCCGAAGATGTCAGACGGTTCCTCGAGGGCCAGGTGCCGCCATTCGCAACCAGGGAAGCCCGCTTCATGGAAATCGATACCGTGGACGACTTTCTCGCCTTCGATTGCGCCCGCCGATATGCGTTGACGGGCGAAGTTCCGGCGCAGGTCGCGGCGGGGTTCGATCTGGAGCCGCGCCAAGACACGCCGCCCCACGACAGCGAATGGCTTCGGTGTGCGAACTTCGTGGTCAGGCGAGCCGGCCACTTCCGGAAAGCAGAGGCAGCCCGTGCTCAGTGAGTTCGAAAACGTCGAGCGCTCCTTCGGCACGGAAAAGGCAGCCGACCTCCGCAAAGCGCTGCACTTCCTGCTACGGCGGCAGTTCGTGTTCGCGGGAGATCCCCGGACTGGGACAGTCTACAACACGATCATGGATGGCCGCTTCCGCGACCTGGTCGACGGCTTTTTCGATAGTTGCGGATACCGCCTCCATCGCGATCCGGAGGCGCAATGGGCCGGCATCGTCGCCATGGATGAGGACGTGCCGCTGCCTCGAATGAAGCTCGACGAAACCATTGTTGTGCTGGTGCTGGCGGCATACTGGCAGCAGGAGGTGAACGTCGGAGCGGTCGAGGACCGGGCCGTGGTAGTGGCCACTTTGAACGACCTGTTCGATCGCTACCGCGAGATGGCGCAACACGGCGGCGGCGGCGCGATCTCGGCCGCCCGCTTTCGCGACATCCTGCGCGAGGCCGCCCAACGCAGTTTGGTCGAGATCGGTGATTTTGACGACGAGCAGCAGGACTGCGAGATCAGGATCCGCCCGATGGTCAAGCTGATCAGTGGCGG
The DNA here is from genome assembly GCF_015291725.1 of Bradyrhizobium sp. CCBAU 51765. Classification (GTDB taxonomy): domain Bacteria; phylum Pseudomonadota; class Alphaproteobacteria; order Rhizobiales; family Xanthobacteraceae; genus Bradyrhizobium; species Bradyrhizobium liaoningense. Next base: position 6,891,986 of record NZ_CP030038.1, on the reverse strand, counting down.
CGATGCCCTCCAACGGCTTGAGCGCTACGTCCGTAGTGAGGAGGCGCGGTTTCCGCAGCCGGCAGGAGACGAGGCATGATGGAGCTACGCCACCTGACGATGGTGAACTGGCACCTGTTCGACGTGGCCGACATCGACGTGACAGGACACGTCGGGGTCTTGGGCGAGAACCGGTCCGGCAAATCGACAATCCTCGACATGGCACAGGTCGTTCTCACCGGCGGGAGCCGGCGGTTCTTGCGCCTGAACGCGGTCGCCGGCGACAGCGGAAAATCGCGCAGCGGCTCCAAGCGCAGCGTCGTCGATTACTGCCTTGGGACGCTCGGCGAAGACCAGCGCCGGCGCGACGAGGCGCGCACCTACGTGGCGCTAGGGTTCGAAGACAAGGAAGGCGATCGACCGCCAGTCACGATCGGCATGGCGCTTGAGGCGCGCAAGTCCGACAGCAGGGAGACCGTGCTGGCACTGTTCGTCGCCGTCGGGACCGTTTTGAGCTCCAAGGACTTCATCGAGCAGCGAGGAAAGTCGCAATTCCCGGCGCCGTGGGAGGACGTGCGCGCCCGGATCGTCGCGGCGGTCGGCGAGGGCAACTTCGTCAATCATCGCGACCGGGCGAGCGACTACGTCCGCGAGTACATGCGCCATCTTCTGCCGCATTCGCCCTATGGCGAGCAGAACGCCAGCGCCCTGCAGAAATCAATCGTCAACGCGATGACGCTCGACCACAACCAAACGGCCACACAGTTCGTGCGGAACTACATCCTCGAGGACAGTCCGATCGGCATCAAGGAGCTGCGCGAGTCGATCCAGACATACCGCAACATCAGCGAAACCATTAGAAAGATGCGCCTCAGGCTCGAAGCCCTGAGGGCGCTTCGGGTCGTCCTCGGCACGCTTGAAGAAGCGCTCGAGACCAAGTTCAGGGAGGAGTGGATCGCAAAACGCGCGACTTGGCTCGCGGCACGCGCGACAAACCTGGACTTCAAGACCAAGCGGCGTACCGAGATGGCGCGCCGGGACGCCGCAGCAAAACAACTCGAATTCATCGACGACGACGTCAAGGCCATCGATAACGAGATCGAACGCCTCACGGCCGCAATCGCCGAGCACGATGCCAAGACGGGCAGAAAGTCCCTGCAGCAGACCGCCGATGTGGCCGGGCAGGCGGCGCACCGCGCCTCGGCGGACTTCAAGGCTCGTATGGAGAACATCCGTCGCCTGGAGCCGCTCCGCGCGATGTGCGCGGACGGTTTCGAGGACTTCGTTCCTGCGCTTGAGCGTCTTCTGACTGCCACCGCCGGGGCCGACATCGGGCACGTCTCCGACGAACTCTCCGCGGCCGAGAAGTCCTTCGCCGCAAGCGGCACGAAATGGCTGCCGAAGATCGACGAAGCGCGTCAAACGATCATCGCGGAGCTTTCCGGGCTCCGAGGCCGGCGCGACGAGGTGCTCGAACGGATCCGACAGCACGCCGCCGGAGGGGCGCGGGCCTATCTCGGCGACGACACTGAACTCCTCTGCCGCAGGCTGCGGCAGAGCGGAATGGTCCCGCGCGTGCTCTGCGACATCATCGAAGTCGCCGAACCCGAGTGGGTAGGAGCCGCCGAGGCGCTCCTCGGCCGCGACCGGGAAGCCGTGTTCGTCGACAGAACGGATATCAGCGCCGCCACGTCAATCTTCAAGGAAGGTCGCCGCGAGTTTCGCCATGCATCGCTCGTGAGCCTAAACAAACTCGAGCAGTTCAGGGCCAAGCCGGAGCGCGGTACTTTCCCCTCGATCTTCCGGAGCCAGGATCCGGACGCGATGGCCTTCATCATGCGCCGCTACGGCACGGTCCGCCTCGCGGACACGCTCGACCAGTTCAACAGGCCCGGTCGGGCTATCATGAAGGACGGCTTATACGACGACGGACTCGTAAGGACCCATCGCTGGATCGAAGCCTCGCAGCATAAGATTGGAAAGGCGGCCCAGGCGAACGCCCTGCGCTCGCTGCAGGATCAGGCCGAGGAACTGGATCGGCTCCAAACGGAAAAGAGCAAGGAGGCCCAGGCGGCAGAGCAGGCCTTTGCCGCTCTGAAGAACATCTGCGAGGCACGTGACGATCTGAAGGCTTGCGCGGCAGCCTTAGCAGCCGCGCAGACCGAGATCGCCGAAGCCCAGGCGAGGCTCGAAGCGCTGGACGGGGCGGGCGACGGCGGACTTCGCGACAAGAAACGAGCGCAGCAGAAGCTGAAGGAGAAGAGGCTCGACGAACGAAAGATCCAGCAGAAGGCGTTCGGCGAGCATGACGGTGAGGTCAGATCGGCAGAGAGGAGACTCGGAGAAGGCGAAAACGTGCCCGGCTCCGAGCTTAACCTGCGGGTGGCTCGGTCGATCTATCGCAAGACCTTCCCGCTCTACTCCGCCTCGAAGGGCAGGATCGTGTACCGCGAGCGCCTCAATGCCGCGGCCCAGAAAGGGTTCGCGGAGAAGCACCGCGCCATCGCTGACAGGGCGCTGAAGGATGCGGACGCCTCGGACGCAGAGCGCGCCCGCATCGAGCGGCGGGTCCGCGAGCTCCTCTACGATTATTTCGACCAGTTCGGAATGAGCTCGCAAGTCGGCGCGGAGAGCGAGCCGCTGCGGGAGGTGAAGCCCTGGATGGACCAGCTCATCGCGGATATCGAATCCAACGAGCTGCGCCAGTACGAACGGCAGGCGCGGGAAGCGGCGGAAAAGGCCTCCACCCTGCTGCGCGGCGAGTTCATCAACGCACTCACGGCCCGGATCGGCAAGATGGAGCGGGAGCTGCAGTCGTTGAACCGCAGTCTCTACGCACATCCCTTCCACAACGAGCGCTATTCATTCCACCGCACCCAGGTCGTGGAATTCCAGCCCATCCTGAAGATCATCGAAATTGCCAAAACCTCTCCAGAGGCGCTGGATATGCTGTTCCGGGGCGACGTGCCCGATGACTTCCCGCACAAAGATACGATCCGTGCGCTCGAGGCATTGCTCGAGGATCCAGATAAGGACTTCACCCAGTTCGAGGACTACCGCAACTTCTACACCTTCGAGATTCACATGGAGGATGTCGCTACGGGCCGTTCAACCCGCTGGGAGCAGCGGCGCGGCACCGGATCCGGCGCCGAACAGCAGGTGCCCATCTACGTCGCCATCGGCGCTTCGCTAGCCGCCGTCTACGGCAGCGCCGAGCGTCGCACGGGCAAGCCCTCCGGCTTCGCCCTCGCCATGTTCGACGAGGCCTTCTCCAAGATGGACGGCAAGAACCAGCGGCAGATGATGAGCTTCTACAAGAACCTGGGGCTCCAGTTCGTGATCGCGGCGCCGTTCGAGAAGCGGGTCGCCGTGCTCGAGCACATGGACACCATCGTGGAGGTGGACCGCATCGGCGAACAGTCCAGGGCCACTGTGGTGGAACTGAAAGAGAAGGCCAAGCGCGAACTAATGGCCATCGATCCGGACCTGATGTCCGAAGATGAGCTCGGCACCCGTCTGGCCGCCGAGTAGTCATGGCGCGACGTTTCACGGACGCGATCGGCCTGCTGAACGACCTGCTCGATCGCTTCGAGGCCGGGGCCGCAAGTCCAATCGCCCACCCCGACTATGCCGCTTTCTCGTCAGTAGTCGCGGCGGACGCGTTTCTGAACCAGATCAGGAAAGCCGAAAGTGCCGGCGCGGTGTCCATCGGCTGGGGGCGCGGCGCGAAGCGGGACCAAGTGGCGCACGTGCGGTTGGCCTCAGCGGAGATCTCATACCGATATCTCGACCGCACGCCGGCGTCACGCATCGCGGAGGACGCCGCCGCGCGGCTTGTAGCCGGAGTGGCGCTGAACGAGTCCCTGAAGAACAGCGGCTCTCAAATCGCGGAGGTGTGGGCGCGGGGTAAGACGTGGCACGGATTCGGTTCGTCCGAGGTCGACACGCTGCGCCATGCATTCGTTCTCGCCCAGGCGATCCTCGATAACAAGCATCTGGACGTCGACTACAAAACTTTCTCGCGACGTACGGTGGGGCACAGCAAGATACTCGAGCGCATCGAGGGTGCCGTGGTCCGGCTTTTGAGCGGCGTAATGGACTTTCCGCCTGGTGCCCGCCCCCGCGAGGCACTGCGAGCGATCGGACTGGAGCGTTTTGCCCCGCCGCTTCTGATCGCAGGCAAGATCGACCTTGATGGAGCCGACCTGTCCGGTATCTCTCCGCATTATCTCGGGATCAGTCCCAAGGAAGCAGATCGCGTCCGCTTCCGGGAGCCGCCGGCCTACGTTCTGACGATCGAAAATTTCGCAAGCTTCAACCGGCACATCGCCGAAGCGGACCCCGGCCGATTAGGTACGACCATGTATGTCGGCGGGTACCCCTCGCTTGCCACCCAGCAGGCGCTGCGGACCATCGCAGGATTGGTATTCGAACAGACGCCGATCTTTCATTGGTCGGACATCGATCCGGACGGCACCTGGATCTTCCACACCATCGAGCGCGCCGTCGATCGACCGATCCGTCCCCACCTCATGAGCGTCGAAGTCGCCGAGCGCTTGGGACAAGTGCCCTTCAAAAAATCGGCACCCGCTCGATGTCCACCGAACTCCGGGATCGCGGCTCTGGCAGCGTATCTGGCGGAAGATGGAGCCAAGACGCTCGAGCAGGAAGAACTCGATCCAGTCCTGCCGGAGCTTCATTAGAAAATGCGCGCGGATCAACGCGGTGCCGATCCCGATGAGCTTGCTCGGCCGACGACCTCCGTCGGCCTTTGTGAACAACACCTGCGTTCCGCAGCGCGAACGCCATGAGTAGGGCGGGGCGGCTCCTTGCCGTGCTTCGACACAACGCACCAATCAAAAATGGTGGGAGCATTCTGGCCGCCGCACGCAAAATCTTTTCTATTGAGCGCCGCCATGGTGAGCGCTGCTGTGGACGTCGTGGTTGCGGCTTCGGATGTCTCGTTCAAGACGTGGTTTGTTCAAACGCGACAACAGCACCGCCTGCAACTACGTGCTACGGGAAAACCGACATCGGTTCTTCATAAAACGCTCAACCGGCATTGGCATGCCGGTTGCTTGAACATGTGACCAACCACTTCTGACTATGATGCTCGTTCAGCATTCGGTCGAGGTATTCAGATGAAACTTGCACGGTTGGTTGGTGGCAGAGGTCTCCTGATGCGCTTTCCAAACCATGCGGCTGCGCCGCGAACTCTGACATCTTCGGATCGCGCTCCAGTTTGCCGGGCAGAATCCGATTGTCTTGTAAAGGGCTCGCGGGGAATGGCGGTCCTCAACAAGATGGTGCAGGCCAACGTAAAAGCATTATACCTCAAGGACCATTGGTTGCGTCACTTTTCGCTGGGGCTCAAGCGCGGGCATCTGCGAGATGCCGAGTCTGGGTTTGTAAAGCTAAGCGGCGGCGTTCAATCGGCGCTTTGCAGATGGTCAATAAGCTGATGCAGGACGATTGGGATCTCGAGAAAATAGTCAGGCAACAGGACGAGCTCAAGGTCAAGCTGCTTCGAGCCCACTCGGTTGTCGAGGAATGTAAGGAAGGATTGGCGGATCTCGAGAGGAGACTTGAGCGTCGAGCGGTTTCATCATCGATCGATAAACGCCAGCGCAACCCTGCGGCGAACAATTCAATACGTAACGCGCGACCGCGCAAATCCCGAAGCTTCGATGATCCTGTTGATCAGAATGCTGATTTGACGTTTTCGAGTCGAACATGGGACCGCTGAAAGTGCTGCTGCGCACGTTGGCAGCGAACGGTTTTGTCGCGGAATTGGTGAAGATCTTGTGACGCGATGGGGTTGCGCGCCCGGCGGGCGAATTGGACAGGGCCCTGTCGATAGGCGCGTTTGGTTGACCGCGGTGTGTTGGCAAGGGAATGTGCGCAGAGTAGCACCACACACGGGACGTATCGCCGCGTCTTTGGCTAGAGCCTCCTGCTTCGGGGCTGTTCAGCAGATGTTCTAAATCGAATATCAAAGCTCTCCAGCTTGAGCCGGCCAATACGGTCGTTTTGTCCGTCTTAAGGTGTTCAAATTACCGGTAGACGTCTCTGGACGGGGCGCGAGGGGCGCGTTCAATGACGCGATGGTCGGCTATCACCGTGGGGCAAGGCATGCGAGTGACGGACGGTGCTGACCGCGGAAGCCGACCATGCCTCACGGCCATCGCATGGAGGATGATGAGAACCGGCTGACTATGTCCGCATACGATCACAATTCACCGAAAGACGGCAGGTAACGGCGGTCACCTAAATTCGTGAGACGCCAGGAACAGGGTTCTCGGTGAGAATGCGATCTGAGGCGGGCCGCAGCCTCGTCAGCTTCTCGAAAGCTTCTCCGTATAGGGACTAACCCAGTGATCCTTGACGGGGAGGCTGGCATGGACTCGCACGATTGCGCCATATCCAATGCCGCACCTCCGCCATCGGTACAGCACGCCGTTCCAGACGATCAACCGAACCAGGCGGGAGCAGACGCCTTTGAGCAGCAATTAGATGCGGCAGGCTTACGGCGAACCGGCTTCGCGTCCATCCCTTGCTGAGCGAGCGCCAGCTAGCGCGAAATATCGCGCCGCATTTTCGACTGTGATTGGAGTGCTGGATGTTTAGACCCCTTGCCGATCTGGCAGCGGCCAAGTAGCCGGGGCTCAATCGAAGCGCAGCGGATCGCCTTGGATAAAGTTTAGCGCCAGAGGCGGTGAACAGTTCTTGTCCCTAACCCTGCGGCACTCGACCTCGATCTCGCCGCCATGAAAGCTGATCCCCCGCGTTCGTCCGGGACGTGTCGCTACTAATCTTGCGGTGCGCCTTCCTGGCTGTACGGTGTCAAGTGACCGTGGGCGCTCCTGACACTTCTTGTAGGCGGGTCTTTGATCGAACGCCGACGCGGCGGAGTGCGGATTCACCCGCACTTGAGATGCCGCTTCAGGCGCTTAAACACTGTGAGAACGCCGAGAAGCTGTTTGGATTTTGGACTATCGCACAACGCTTCGTCTTCTTCGCGCATAGGCAAGGTGCTACGGCGCGATCGCAAAGTCGAAGCCTCCGCTGCGTCTTATAAATGTCATCTTGCGCGGGCCAGTGACGCGCGCGACGGCTCGATCGAGCCAGCGCTCAAATACCAGAAAAGGCACGCGGCAAGGATGCGTGCGACAAAGCACGAGCAGGTCAATGATAAAGCGTTTTCGCAACTGGATCCTATTGTCCATACTCACCTCCATGGTTGTCTGCCCTGCCGCAAAGGCGCAAGACCGCCGGACTATCGCCGAACCTGTTGCACCTCATACGGTCTGCGACCGCCCTGTGCCTTCCGGCAAGAACGATACAGTTAGCCTACAAGACGCCATTGAACATTGCCCCGCTGGGGCTGCAGTTTATCTCGGGCGCGGCGAGTTTCACTCAGGTCCACTCGATATGAAATCGGGCGTGACCTTATGGATCGGACGCGGTGCGACGCTGATCGCCATTCCCGAACCTGCTGCTTACGACAAGGGCCTCGGACAATGTGGCCGCATCGCGGAAAAGGGCGACGGCTGCCGGCCATTCATCAGCTTTTCAAAAACGCGTGGCGGCGGCATCTACGGAGAGGGCATCATCGACGGTCAGGGTGGAGCAATTATTGGCGGCGGCGCGGAAAGCTGGTGGCAGCTAGCGCGTCGCGCCCAAGCTCAGGGCGGCAAACAGAACGCCCCGCGCTTGATCCAGATCGATCATGCGCAGGACATCACGTTCTCTGGTGTCACCTTGCGCAACGCTCCCAATTTTCATGTCGCGATGAGCAGGGTCGAAGGTGCCACGTTCTGGGGCCTCACGATTGATTCGCCGGCGGATGCCCGCAACACCGACGGCATCGATCTTGGCGCGGGTCAGGATGTGACCATCACCCACAGCTTGATCCGTACGGGTGACGACAACGTCGCAATCAAAGCCGGCGATAATGGCTCGAGCAGCCATATCTCGATCATTGATAATTATTTCGGCTGGGGGCATGGCATGTCTATCGGCAGTGAGGTGAATTCCGGGGCCAGAGACATATTGGTGCGTAATCTGACGCTGGATGGTACGACGTCTGGCCTGCGCATCAAGAGCGATGTTAGCCGAGGCGGTCTGGTAGAGAGCGTGACTTATGAGTACGTGTGCCTGAGGGGCAACAGGTGGCCGGTGGTTTTCGATACAAAATATGATCCGCGCGCACGAGGCACGAGGATTCCGGTCTATCGGCAAATCGTTCTCCGTCATGTGCATGGCGACACCGGTGTGTTGCTGATGCGCGGCCTAGACGAGGGGCATGCACTTGACGTGACACTCGAAGATGTCCGATTTGCCAGTTCCGCGACTTGGCAAGTTGAACATGCGAACGTTACCGCATCTGACGTATCACCGCCGCTGCCCGGACGAGTTGCAAAGCCGCTGCGGCGCGGATCGGAGGTATGTTCCAGCGCATTCCGCGACGGCGGTTGGTAAAGCACTAGACCCGGTGTCAAACTCGCTGCTGAGTTCCGCATCTGGGGCAAGATGACCGGTGTGACGAAGGTCAGCCTCATGCCCCGAGTTGGTTGCACTTGTCCGACGTTTGCAGGGCCGGGAATACGAAGGTGACGTGCAGGTTGTGATTCTGTGCAAAAAATGTATTTGACCATGCACGGCGACTATCCCGCGGCGGTATCTCATATCGACTGCGTCGAGCGTGTCGCGAACTCAACGAAGAATGAGATCACATGCGAATTTTCGTGCCTTTCGCTGCGCTTCTGGCCGGATGTTTCTGCATCCCGGCAGCGTATGCTGAGCCACTATTCGTGTCGCATGCTGGAAATGCAGACTATCACTCTGTGCAGCAAGCCATCGACGCATTGCCGGCGGAAGGCGGAAATGTCCGGATCGCGCCGGGCGTCTATCGCGAGAAGGTCAAAATCTCCAAATCCGGCATTCATCTCGAAGGGACTGGCAGGAAGCGGGAGGATACGATCATTGTGTATGGCGACGGCGCGATCAATGTAGGAGGAACCGCCCGTTCGGCGACGCTGGATGCCGCTGGCGATGACTTGCGGCTCGAGAATCTGACCATCCAGAACGACTACGCCCTCAATCCGGCCAATCCCCCCTCGCAGGCGGTAGCGCTGTCCGTTACCGGAGACAGGGACGTCGTTACGCGCGTCCGCCTGCTCGGTGCCCAGGACACGCTATTTGCCGGCAAGGGACCAAACGGCAGAATGTCACGACAATACTTCTCGAACTGCTACATCGAAGGGCATGTCGATTTCATCTTTGGTAACGCCAAGGCCTGGTTCCGGCAATGTGAGTTGCACGGCATCGCTAATCAAGCGGTCATCTATACCGCTCAGAGCAAGGCAGCGCCGGATGAGGACAGTGGCTATGTTTTTGATCATTGCAGGTTAACTGCCGCCCCTGCTGCGGGCTATATCGCACTTGGCCGCCCTTGGCGTCCCTACGCCACAGTGGTCTTCTTGTCAGCGAAGATAGATGCCCCCGTGATCGCGGAAGGGTGGCGCGAATGGACGCCCGGCAAGACCGATACCTTGAGGACAAGCTACTATGCTGAATACAGATCCTTCGGCGTCGGGGCCAACCCCTCAGCCCGCGAGTCTCACTCCCATCAACTGACAGATAACGAAGCTGCGAGATGGTCGCTGAGCGTGTTCTTCGGAGGCGCCACAGATTGGCTGCCAAAGGGAACCATATCGATCGAAGACAAAGCAACGGTGACGAGACGCCGGCGATCGTCGGATGAATGACGGGGGAGCGCGGATATGACGGCGGCGTAAGCTGTCACCGACATCGCGCTGGGCACCATATTTGTGGACAATCGAAAACCTCACCAGACGGTTACTCACGAACAGGAAAACGCGCAACTGCGTGCGATAGCCCAGTGCTTGACGAATGCGATGCACGTGTGGAGCGCGATCAAGTTCATGCCTTGCCTCGCGGCGATCGGCAGAGCCCTTGAGATAGGTCGGTGGCGAGGGGCGCTACAGCCCCTGGCTATGTCAGAAATGGCCGTAAACGCCGCGATCCATCGGCCTCTTGACCGATCATTAATCCGGCGGCAGCGAGCGAATAGGCCTGGACGGCTCGCTTCTGCGCCGAAACCCTTTCCATGAAGCCGCCGAGTAACCCCGGAAAGGTCTGTTCTTTCATGTTGTCTCTCGAACAACGGAGGGATCGATCGTGCGCAACTCCTGTTGAGCTTCTCAGGTGGAACCGGCGGTAATAGCGACCTAGCCGTCAGGAGTGGAAGGAGCCGTTTGGCATTTCCACGAGCTCACCGCTGGGCCGATGCAGCCGCCACGTGCGCAGGATCTTGCCGCATCCCTTGTTCCGGCCCTTCTTCCTGACCGCTGCGCGGAGCAAAACGAACAGGTCATCGCGTCGATTGTCCGCCATGGCCACCGGAAAGCGTTAGCCAGGGAAGTCAAACTGCCCGCGTAGCCAGAGCAAAGCTCTGGATGGTTCTGTCCTCCACTTCCGATGCGCCGTTGAGGCCCGCTGAGATGTACGGGCGAGCTCTAGCGCACCACGGTCTTCAGGTACTGGTAGGCCTTGATGATCTCGACCAGGCGATCCTCCGTGGAGCGGTCGCCGCCATTGGCATCGGGATGGTGCTGCTTGACCAACGCCTTGTACTTCGCCTTGATCTCGCCGAGCGTCGCATTGGCATTCAGACCCATCACCTGCAATGCTTTGCCCTCGCCATTGAAAATCTTACGCGCCTCAGCCTTGGCCTTCGGGCGGTGGCGGGCACCGCCGCGTCCGTTCAGCTCGGCGAGCGTGCAGAGTGTATGCCAGTCGTCCTCGAAATTAACAGTGCTGCCGGTCATTTTGTGTGCGCTGATGTTCTCGCCCATCTTCCAGGTCGGACGATGGCCGATCAGCGCGTCCTTCTGGTAGCGCGCGACCGCTTCGGCGTCCATCCCCGAGAAGAAATTGTAGGACTGATTGTATTTGCGAACATGCTCGATGCAGAAGTGCCAATAGGCGCGCGCATTGTCGCGGCCCTTGGGCGCGGGATGGGTAGCCTTGTTCTGGCAGCCAGGCCATTCGCATAGCGCCGCGGGCTGTCGCTCCTGCGCTTCCTGCTTATTGATGCGAATGGAGTCGAAGATTTCGGACGTGTCGATCAACATGACCTGGCTCCGTTGGCGCAGCGGCAGTTACAGCGCCGCTTCTATGCTAGAGACTTGGTTTGGACGGCAGGCCGGGTCTGACTCGGCCTTTGCGTCCAGTCAGTCGCATGATGTAACAGGCACTTCCTAGCAATGGACATGCCAGGACGCGCGAGCTTGGTTCAGACCATCATCTCTTTGCGATTTCAGATTAGCTCAATCGCAATTTGCTGTCGGGTTCTGCACACGGACGTCTTTAATAGGACCGGTGCGAATACTCTCAAAGATCCAGCGAAGGGCAATGCTCGGCGGTAATCTGCGCAGCGAGGAACGCGAGCGGCGTCTTCTTAATTTTGTTTAGAAGCTCGAAAAGTCTTCCGTCTTCGTAGCGAAACAGAAAGCGCAATGTCGCGATCTGAAGGGAATTCGGCCCCCGCTCGTTCGCGGGTCAATGCAACTCACAGTACCCGCCCGCCGCTGACAAAGCCCCCCTGCTCACCAGCCGACCCAGCAAAGTCTCGAACGATTCGCACTGTTAGGGCAGGTGGATGCTGGCACTGGCACGGCAGCCGGGATTGTAGGAGGTGCGTGGCAAAACGCTGGTCCACGTCCCGGATGCAGCTCTAAATGGCTATGTCGAGGCAATTCGTTTGCGGCGCGGGTCGGTGCAGCCGGATCCTATAAAACACCAATTTATCGCCAATTGCCTCAAAGCATCGTGTGCCGAAGCGTCACCCAGCGCGGCGATGTCGCCTTTGGACAACGGTTTTCGAGCCCTGGCGCTTTTGGCGGCTATGCGACGACGGGACATGCACCGTGAATAAGAAATTGGATCTCGATTATGCCGTCGTCGGGTACTGGAATGCATGAGCCAAACAAGCGAGATGAAATAATCGTGTCGATCAGTCGGCGATATCCGTCCTGAATGATCGGGCAGAAGAGCATTTCAGACATCGTGCATGAGTAAAACCCGCCTGTTGTCGGAGTTGCACCCTATGCGCATTCGGCGCTGCCGGCCCGCAGTGGCAGCGATGGCTTTCGGCAGCGCAACTGTATTTGCCCGAAAAGTTGCAGAGCCTGGACCATGCTTTTGTAAGAAACAGCTCTACCATTCTAGAGAGCGACCGCGCTCAGGACGAGAAATTGCAATCGGGCGAATCCGTCATTGGGTCGAAGCCCATGATCGGTTCCAACTCTCCTCCAGCCTGCGCACCTCCTCTGCGGCTTGACGGCGACAATCATCGTTGCCGCCGCTAGCCCTGCCCAATAGAAGGTCACCATGATCCGAGGGCGTCGCGTTCGCCTGTCGCGCCGTCCGCCCGCATTCTATTTGCAGATCAGTATCTGCGGTGATCCGGCGGTCCAGAGTAGGAATCCAATAGAGGATGGCGCAGCTATCGGCCTGCGAGGCGCTTTCGGCCAGCAACCCGTCAAAACAACTGGTTTGCATCCGGAAAGAGCGATCCCCGGGGACCTTTCCGTCTGTCATGTACAAGTGCCCCATTGCCTACACGTCTGCTTGTACCGTCTCATCATCGGATGCCGAAACGCCCAGCTTCCCCGCAGTAAGAAGTCATATCGAGAAACATAGGGTTGGATGCCGCGCGGTATGCGGCGCGGGCGCCGACCATGAGGGGCAGCCGGGCCGTTGGATTTCGGTCAACTCAATGCCCCTTCGTCGACTGCCTGTCGGCAATGCAATAATTTTTTGCGGGGTCGTCGGTGGCTGGATTAACCGCTCGAACCCACGTGGTACATGCTCGGAGATACTCTAATGCGTTTTGACTGCGATTTGTCGCAAGCCACGAAGATTTTCTGCGCAGCTCAGGTGGCGGGCGCGGTAATTCAACGTTCGTGTTGCCAGTGGACCCTGCAATTTAAAACGAAGTATGCGGTCAATCGTTGATGCGCGCAAAGCGGACGACCTGCATTTAAAGAAATTTGTTAACTTTGGCCGACTTACAACCGGAGCGAACACGCAGCCGCTGCGCATGTAGTCGAGTTATCCGCAGAACCATTCGCATGACTGCGACGCTCGTATTTTTGAGTCACTTTGGTCGAGGTTCAAAATGCTCAATGTCGTGAAGTTTCGTCAACCTGGTGCGCCCATGCGGCGCACTGAGTCAATGCAAACGATGGCGATTGCTAAGCGTGATGCGCCATTAGCGCCGTTCGCAATAGCATGTGACTCCGGTCGAGGTGCAAATCAGCGGCTCAAAGCCGCCCGCGCCAACGCCAAGCTCACGATCGCGCATGCGATTGCCACGCTGGAGGAGAACCATCGTCAGATACGAGCGCTTATACATAAGATGGCCGATTCGTCAGCTGGGGCCAGGCTGGAAGCGGATCTCGATCTAATCGAGCGAGAGCTTGCTCTCGCCAAACGGAAATCTGCCAGCCTTTAGAGCTGACGTTCCTCGTTTTACGATGGGATCGCTGAAGTACATTTGAGGTAAGACGACCACCCTTTAGCAGAGAGCCACAACAAGTGTTCGCAAACATCAAAATCACCGGTCGATTGATAGCTGGGTTTGGATCGCTTCTTCTGATGTCCGTCGCAATTGTCGGTTACTCGATCCATACCTCCCGGAGCGCGAACGGATTGTTGGCGACTGTGGTTCGCCAAAAAGACCACGTAGCCGAAGATGAGCGCATCGAAAAGCAAGTATTTGAAGCTCGGATGCATGTATGGATGGCCTTGGCAACCGATGATCCGTCGCATTGGGAGAAGGCCGCAGACACCTATAGGCGAACATTTGCGCGGCTTGAGGATCTCGCTGCCGACACCAAGGACTTAGGACGCCGGGTGCGAGTGCTGGATCTCAAAAGAGCCATCGAGGACGATGAAACGAAGGCGCTCGGACTGAAGGAATTTAGAGGAAGAAATAGCGCGCTAGATACGCCCGCGGCGAAATCCGCCGTAAGTTCCGCACTCGCCGCCGGTGGTCGGGTTGACGAACTCTCAGAGCCGCTCGCGATTGATTACGAGAAGGCTTCGAGAGCCACTGCGTTAAGGGCGGAAGATGACCTTGGATTGGGCGTGATGATAGCCTTGATCCTTGGCGCTCTCAGTTTGCTGCTGGGTTTCCTCCTCGCGGTGTTTACCTCGCGCAGCATTAGCAGCCCGATCCGGAATCTGACAGCATCGATGCTCGAGCTGGCCGAGGGCAATTTCGATGTTGTACTCAAAGGTCTTGGTCGCAAGGACGAAATTGGGGAGATCGCGAATGCGGTCGAAAGGTTCAAGGTGAGGTCGGCCGAGAAGACGGAGGCGGAAACCCAAGCCAAACTTGCTCATGATCGTATCGCTGCTGAGCAACGAAAGTCCGACATGCGCGGGCTTGCAGATGCGTTCGACGCGGCCATCGGGGAAATTGTCGAAACCGTTTCCTCGGCGTCCACAGAACTGGAAGCGTCGGCTCGCTCACTGGCAAAGACTGCCGAATCGACACAGCGACTCTCGACCGCTGTAGCGTCGGTCTCCGAACAGGCGTCCGCGAACGTTCAGTCCGTTGCATCGGCCACAGAAGAAGTGTCGATTTCCGTAAATGAGATTGGTCGGCAAGTCCAGGAATCAGCTCGTATTGCCAGTGAAGCCGTTCGAACAGCCGCGAGCGCTGACAAGCGCGTTCTGTCTCTCTCCGAGGCCGCCGGCAAGGTCGGTGACGTCATCCAATTCATCAACACAATTGCATCTCAAACAAATCTTCTGGCCTTGAACGCGACAATCGAGGCAGCCCGCGCCGGAGACGCTGGGCGAGGGTTCGCGGTCGTTGCATCAGAAGTCAAAATGTTAGCGGACCAGACCGCGAAGGCGACTAAGGAGATAAGTGATCAGATTTGTGGAATTCAGTCATCCACCAAGGAATCGGTGGCAAGCATCAAAGAAGTCACTAGCGTTATTGGCCGAATCTCAGAAAGTTGCTCTGCCATCGCATCTGCTGTGGAACAACAAGGCGCTGCAAACCAAGAGATTGCCCGGAATGTGCAGCAGGCGGCAATTGGTACGACCCAGGTCGCCACAAATATCGCCGAAGTCGATCGAGGTGCGGATCAGACGGGCACCGCGTCAACGCAGGTGCTTTCCGCTGCCAGGTCTCTAGCTGAGGATAGCAATCGTCTGAAGCTGGAAGTGCAGAGTTTCCTGGCCAGGGTAGCGGAAGCTTAGCAAATCTTTGACGCTTCTGAAGAAGCGCTGCTCCAGTGCGCAATGTTCCTTTATCTTGGTCGGATGTATTTTCCACGCCGACCTCTCGGGGGCGCGACCGACGGACAAGAGCCCCAATAGGGCTTGAGGGCAGCAGCTGCCGACAATAGGTACTCCATCTCGTGCAAAGCGCCACTTTGCGTTGAATGAGTGCACCTATGAATGGGATGATTGCCGCTTTTCGTCAGGTCGAAGTCAAAGCTAGATGCCGCGGTGGAACACGTTCGCGGCAGCTCCGAACTTGGTCAGGCGACATCTGTTACTGTACGTCTGATGGCTCCAGCGGCTTCGAGCGAAAGAAATCGAACCTGCCGGAATGCGTTCAGGCCGCCATCAACTCGGCGCCCTTTGATCTCAGCAAGCAGACTGTCGGCGCGATGCCTCTCCGGAATTCCAACAAGCCGTGTGCGCGCTGTCGCATCCGTCGCCACCGGATCACGAATGAACTCATACATCCGAATATTATAGGCGCCGTTCTCGACGTCTGCGAAGAGGCGTGCGGTCTCCGGTAGATTCGTCAACTGATTGTGGCTGGCGCGGAGAAACTGCAGCGAAGCACGGAGCACCTCCGGCAGTTCCTGCAACACTGAGGTCGAGAATCTCGAGCTCAGCAGGTAGGACCGCAGGCAGGCTCGTCAACCGGTTTGAGTGGCGGCGGTGCCTCTGTCCGACTGCCTGCGAAGCAAGAGCGCACGCTCTCCAACGTCCGCGTTGGTCCTTTCTCGTGCCAAGACAATGCCGTGTTGGTATTTGCCGTTGGTGGCGAGCCCAGCCCATCTGGGTGCCTTTGCCCCGACCCACGTCAGCTGATCGACAGGTGGTCCTGCTAAGGGCGGAGGCTGCCACCGTTGACGGATCTCCGGACTTATCTGGCGAGCGAGATGGCAGACTGCGGGCAGCAGTATCGATCTGTTGTGCAGGTTGGCCTCATATCGGCCTGTGTCGAAGAGGCGCTGGACGGCAGTCGCGGCCCACGCGCACAGGCCTTCGAATGATCATTTGCTCTGCGAACCTAGCTGCTTCGCGGCTTTGGGAAGCGGAGGTGTACTCGTTAGTTCTGACGATGGAGAGATTGATGGACACAGGACACGCACAGCGGAGCGCGGCTTCCTTCCGGGACGCATTTGAAGAGGTGGAGCAGGAAAGCTACCTCGGCGGATTCAATCGTGCCGTCGCGAATTTGGTCGAAACCTTGACAGGCTATCGGGCCCCAGCCTCCGCGCGCGCAGATCTTGGACAATTGGGTTGCCGAAGAGGGGCAGGGCGAAGCGGAGAATCGGCGACAGGGGCGCAGACGAATCAGGAATTCGGATGACACAGGCTCGCCCTCTCTGGATTTGTCCTCGCTCTCGCTGACCGCTCTGCCCGCCGCCCTGCCGCCAAGGTTGCAGGAGCTGCGCGCCAGGCACAACGAGCTAAGCAATCTGCCCGCTATGTTGCCACCCGGGCTCCAGCGTCTTCTCATTAGCCATAATCGCTTGACGAGTTTGCCGGACGATCTTCCGGCGACCCTCTCTCAGCTGGAGGTCGCTGACAACAGCTTGACCAGTCTGCCAGCAAACCTTCCGGCCGGGCTCGAGATCCTGAACGCAAACGACAACCGGCTAACCAGCCTGCCGGACGCTCTGCCGAGCGGGCTTACCTTGCTTGCGGTCAGTGGCAATCAGCTGACCAATCTCCCGGAGTTCCTCCCCTCGCGGCTCATTGAACTCAATGTCAGCGGCAATCAATTGGCAACCCGATTGAATCATACGACCGGGTACGTGCCCTGCAAGATCCGCATGTGAGACAACATCCGGCAGCTGTCAAATTGCATGACGACGGCCTCTTGGTACCATCACGTTTACTGATACGGCATAGGGAGGAACGAGCACGCTTGTTTCCAGAGTTCGCCCATTGTCACTGCGAACAGCCAGATCTGGAGGCGCTAAGTCCGGAATCAGCGGCAAAACACGAATCCCGACAGAACCAGATCACGAGAGCAGGCGGCCACAATGAGGAGGGAGGCTGTTCGGGTTGCCGTTCTGAGTCTTGATGGCCGGGACAGGCTGCCCATGATCGCCAGAGTTTGAGGCGACATCGGTCCGTAAAAGCCACGAAGACTAGCTTCGTCCACGGCTATCTCGCACCACAGCCGCTAATCGATCACCCATCGCAGAAGGGCCTGCCAATGAGAGAACCCGCCTCTACTCGGTACAACAACCCCGATGCCATGTGGGGGATCGATCCTCGCTAAGAAATGGGGCGTCAACCAACGGTTCGCCTCAACGATGGCTCGGCAGGGCAATTACATCGCGGTATTCCCGACGGTCGGTCATGAGAACTCTGCTCCGCGCCGAAAGGCGATGTGCCCTTGCACGAACGCGGACGTCTCGCCCTTCCTAAAGCTCCTCTGGTTGTTCATCATCGAGCAGTCGCCGAAGCTCGCCTGGAGAAAACGGCTCTGGCTCGAAAGTACATTCTTCTGGATCAATGGAAACAGGAGGAGCGAAGTGATCATCCCGGAGTCCGTGAAGCGCGTCGTGCAAGTCCTTTTCCAGTTGCCGCAGCTCCTCTGGAGGGACGGAGACCGACGAGTCGCTGGGTTGATCATCGAGATGATCCAGTACTCGCCGGAGGTCTGCCTGAGGGAGCTGCTCCGAATCGGATGCGACTTGCTCCTGGATGAAAGCCGAGGTGGCGGGTTGATCATCTCGCCCCCCAGTAAGCTCCTGTGCGTCTTCATCCTCGAGCAGTCGCCAAACCTCCGCTGGAGAGAACTGGTCTAGATCAATGATAAACTCTTCTGGATCAAAGGGAAACAAGGGATCGGGGGGATCCTCCGATTGCTGGTGAAGCGCGTTACGCGACTCCTTTTCCAGCTGCTGAAGCTCCTCTGATGGCGAGGGGATAGCTTGGTCATCAAGATGGTCGCGCAGGCGCCGAACCTGCTCCTGAGGAAGTTGCTCTGGATCGATCGCAACCTGTCCTTCGAGGAGAGCCGACGGGACAGGTTGATTGTTGTGTCCTTCCTGATGCTCCTCTTGCCGACTAGCTCCGTAGGACGCGCCGTGCTGCGGAGCGGGGCTGTCGATGCGTGTCGAGTCTGTCAGTAAAGCAGCTTCGGGATTGATGAGCGCCACGTTCTGAGGGGCAGGATTGAGTTTAGCGCGAGTGCGACCTGGACGCACGATGGGCACGACGCCCCCCGTCGACCGAAAGGTCCGCAGATGCTCTAACGCTTTAACGAGTCTGTTGCTTTTAGAGGCACCGCTGAACTCGCGCACGTCACTGCCATCGCTCAGCGATTTGCCGTCTAGCCGAGCAACAATGCTTGGTTTGTTTTTTGCGAAGAGCCAACGGCTATAGCCAATAAGAGAACCTGCATGCTGCTTCGCCGTAACGGCGGCCGTCCCGCCCTCAATAAGCGCCTCCTCAAGCCTGAAGATATCGGCAGCATCCTCCGGATAAAGAGGCCGCCTGTCCCACTGCCCCCGGATTATGACGCCCGTTGAGGCGACCGGCATTGCTCCGCCACTTCCTCCTGAAGCGGCGCTTGCGATCGGTTTCCGATATACCAGAACCTCTTCCAGATCGTTCAGCGTCCTCTGTCTCTTCGCTGGTCTCGATTGAGCCGTGTCATGTTCATGATTGATGGGGACCTCCTCGCTTGCCGGGAGATTGCTCTGGGCAGGTGGATCTATCGCATCATTCTGGGAGCGCTGGCCATCGTTAGAGGCCTCTTTCGCCGAGGGGAGCGTGCGCGGTCGCCCGCGAGAAAACAAATAATTTGAATCATGAGACGCACGAAGGACGCTTACACCTGTCTTCATGAGGGCATCGTTCGGAAAGTAAGTATCTAGGTGATTAACCAGCGACTGGTGGTCCCTTAGATCAATCGTTTTGCCACGGGCGCGGAGATCATTCGCCAGTCGGCGAAGTGCCTGAGTATAAAGCTTGACCGTATTCGGTTGTGGGTTCTTCTGATCCACATATTGAGCAATCGCCTTGTTGATAAGGCCCCGGTCTTCTGTAGATAGATGGGGATAGGAGCCTCGTCCGCCGACGGGCGCGGGTTCGGCCTGCCCTGCTTCAGCCAAGTGCTGCTCAAAGCCATCTTGTCCGGCCTGGCTCGTCTGCGGCTCTTGCGAGACGTCGTGCTGCACCTGCGACCAGGCTGGCACGTTAGAAGGGTCAAAATTTGGGGGGTCCACGCTAAGCTCACTCCAGGATCACCTGAACAGGTCTGCCTAGTTCGGCAAGCTTTCGAGAACCTGACTTGGCTATGGTTCCGCGGCGAAGAGTTATTCGGGGTGGGTCAACCTCGGAAATGATGGACCAGGCTCTCCTGAACAATCCGCCTCACTCTCCCTGGGATCCCACGACATCTTGTGTCCATATGCTCTTACAGCGCACCGTTAGATCCCAACGGGCTCGTCTGGCGCCGGTCCCTCCAACAAGATCGCGAAGCTCAAGTCCCATGCGGCTCGAGAAGGTGGAACCAAAATGGCACTTGCGATGATCAGAAGAATATCAACGTAGATACCAACAGATTGAGCGCGTGTTCGGTTTGGGGCGTGTGCGTGATGCTTGTGGGGTTATGAATGTATGATAATCCCACGCCTGCATATATTCCCGGAGCAAGACGGGCGGTATATGTTCCGGTGATTGCCGTGGTATCACGATGCGCAAGCTGGCCTTTAGCGAGAGCAGCATCCACCGCAAATTTGCTCCAGTTCGTCTTGCTAGCAACGATCGCAATCAGATCACTGGGCCGGCTATCAAAAGGTCCTTTAGCATAAAGACGAAGCTCGTAATATTGGCTGATCCTGTTGAGGTCAGGCGGAGCTCCCATGATAGAGAAGCCGCCATAGATGCCGCGAGACGGCAACCCAAGGGCGTCGCTCTGCCAGAGCTGCCTGTCTGCAGCGATGTAGTGAAAATGATTCCCAGTCTCCCTTTGATGCTTGGGGTCCGCCAAATTCGTGTAGCGGCTATTGTTCAAACCAACGCCCGCCCGCAGCCACGTCTCGGGTACGCCGGGAGCCGACTTGCTCTTGTAGCCGGCTTCGTCAACGAGAAGGGGGCCTGCATTGGCCGTGCTCCAGTTCAGGCCGGTGGGATTCTCGGTTATGTGGGAATAGGCACCATCTGGACTGATTGAGCGCTGGACGGAAACCTTGTTGTACAAGCGATCGTCAAAATTGTACTTCAAGTTGACCGCCGGCGTCGGCGTAGCATTGGTGCTCATCCCTGCCTGGAACAAGGCAGACATGTTCGATCCTGTAATCCCTCCGAACAATGTGCCGGTGAACTCATTTTGGTTTCTGAGGTAGCCAAGCTTGAGTTCTAGCGTCCTGTCGAAGAAAGTCTGGTAGTAGGCGAGCGTATTGATTCCTACTCGATCTGGTCCCGGGCGATCCCACGTCCAGTATTGCTGCTCGGCTCCTACGACAATCTGTCCGTCGGCAATGCCAAACCGGCTGAGATCGTAGGTGACGATCATGAGGTTTACCGACGCGAAGGTCGGATTCTGGCCCATATAGAGCTGGTTTGCGATAGTGCTTCTGGCCGCATTCGGCAGCTGGTTGTTTGCAATGCTGTTGTGTGTCCAGCCGATGTAGCCGATGCCGACATCTGCCAGAGCCGATCTAACGCCGTCCTTGTCCTGATCAATCGTGTCCGCAGGGCCAGGTATGTTGAACCACAACCCTTTTTCACGCAGCTTGTCGTACCTTTCGAAGGGATCGATCGTCTGTTGCGGTCTCGTCTGAGCACCCCTGCCCGCGTTGCCGCGCTTCTCGAAAGGCAATCCGAGACCTGCTGCTGGAGCCGAGGCAGAAGCGCGGATTTCCTGACGGATCAGGTCGGTCGGGAGCCTTGCGGCCCGATCGGGGGTCTTTCCTCTTTTGCCGGCCTGATCCACGGAGTAGCTACTCGGATCAAACCTACTAGCGGTTTGTGCCCGTACGGAATTGCCGACGAGACAAGCCCCTAGCGAAAGCGCGATAACAAGCCAAAATTGCTTTCCCCTGTATTTCAAATTGAACGAAAGTGCTACCGTAGCCGAGTGTGTCCGAGGCGAGCTCGTCGCAAGTAGGCAATCACGCGTGGCGTACTTCGGGTCAATGTCTGCCGGAGATGAATAGATTGAACTGCGGCCTGATTGGCCAGAGTGAGCTCCCGGCGTTTGCGCGTCCGAGGGCGAGGGGGACGATCCAGAACACGATCTATCCGAAGAGGACCACTCAGGTTTCCTGAACCTCTCACCCCGTGGCACGACGATGATCTGGTTCGAAACTTTTCTGGTGCATAAGGCCGGTGCGCCGAGGGCCAGAGCAGGGCGCTGGCTCGGCAAATGCTCACGACGAGCGCGCGGGGGCTTGCTGTCCTGGCCAATAAAACATTGTGAATGTCCGCCCTGCTCACTGTGAGTCTGGCGGTGTCGCGCGTCTGCATCGAAGGCGACTTTCTCGACGAAGCGGCAGCGACCGGCAAGCAAGGCTCTCCGTGCAAGAAGCTTGGATTCACGAAGCGCTTGAGCGGTATCGTTCTCAGCGAAACACAAGACAATAGCCGGGCTTGAACTTGCTCGCGCGCCAACCTCACCACAACACCCATAGTGATGGCCCAGGAGACCGGAGGAATCAGCTATCGAGCAGCTTTGGCGAGTATCGGCGAACCGTTGCTGGCTGCGGTGAGCGCGGCACAACCCGTCCTGCATCCGAATCCTTGACGTACGCGGCGTTCGTTGGTCACCCTTGCCACGAGCCCGTCATCTCGAACAATCTGCCGAAATTGGTAGTTGACCAGGTACAGTGCTTGCCGTTCCAATCGGCCATTGCCGCTTGGCTGATCAGCCGTTGCCGCCCCGGATGAGGTTGCTGGTCCGGCAAGAGGTGGCTCCATCGAACACTCTGCAGGAATGAGTGGACGGTTTGCATTCGTGCCGCGGGTAAGAAAATCGCCAAGGTTCTCCTGAATGACGAGAAACGGCTGCGCCATCGCCGGCGAAGATGAGCACCGCTGCTCGCTGGTGACGCTATCATGGAGGACGCGCGCAAATTGGCGCGTTGCGTTCCTCAAGAAGCAGCGTTTCATAGGAGCAGGGTGGCCGATCGGGAAGCTCGGCAAGAGTGATTTATTGTCGGCGCTCGCAGCTCCTGGAGCGCGCGAGCATCGCAGCCTATCGCGTCGACGAAGCAAGCCTGCTGGAATGGGATCTTGAGCGAGGGACAATGGACTTGATGGATCAAGCGGCCGCTTCAGACTTGCGGCCGCTTTTGCGCGGGCCGTCAAGACGGATCCTCCCGGTTTTGGTGCTCCCGCTGGTCCTCGTTGGCTCGTGTGCTGCTGGCGCCTGGCTTTGGGCTAACCTTGAAGCCTTTGTCGAGACGCCGGAAGCTACAACGATGAGCCTGTCACTGGAGGACAGGGCCTCCTTGTTTGAGATAAAGTGGGCACAGCAGAAAACCGGAGATGAGATCGCAGTACTCAACAGCCGGATCAACGCTCAGCGGGATGACCTCAAAGGGATCCTGGATCAGATCACCATTCTGGTTTCGCGGATCGATTCGCTGCAGAGATTAACACCTGTTCCTTCTGCTGCTTCCGAGCCTCCTTTGTCGCCAGCCCGGCCTGCTTCGAGCGTCGCCAGGAAACGCTTCGGGCGGTCCAAACCACAGGGACCCGTTTCCGTCGGAGGCGCGCCAGTGATCGCCGCACCGAAGACAGCCGAGCCTTGAGGTCTGAGACGCGGCAGGCGTGGTCGAGTCTTCAACTGTGCTCGATGAAGTGGCCCGTAGGGTCGCAAAGCGGCCTCCGGCCGTAATAACCCGGAGCTTGTGCGGGCGCCGTCGTCTCCAGCGGCATGTAGTGAGGCTGTCACTATCATCGAGAGCACTCCAGGGCAGGTGGTGCAGACGCACTTTCCGCATGATCTTGCCGGGGCCATGAACGGCGCGATGCTGCGCATTTCCTTTAAATCAGCTCTCTTCCAATCAGCCCTCGTCAGTGTTGAGATCATATCTGAAAGGTCGTGTCATCACACCAATCTGGCGTGCCTGCCCGATGGATTCTTCGGATCGCCCCCGCGAACAGCTTAGACGTTTGGGATCTGCTCACATGCGTGGCTTAGTTAATAGGGATGCGGTCGAGATAAGTGTCGAACGCGGCAGCAACAGCGCGAACGACAAACCGGTGCTCCTGCTTGACCCGAATAAATCCCTCTTCAATGTCTACTACCCCATCTTCTGCAAGCATTCCCAGGCGGTCGGCCGAACCGAGAAGAGGAATCGGATCAAATCGGTGAGCAGCACAGATCGCTGGTACGTCGGCCTGCAAATCGCACATCAGACGCTCGATGATTGCGGCGCGGAGGCGATCTTCGGCGGTGAGACAGTAGCCTTTTGAGGTTGCCAGGCGGCCAACCTGAATGTGTTGGTGATAGGAAGCGGTTGCGATCTCGTTCTGGACGTAACCGTCGCGCAGACGGCCGATGGCTGACGGACCGAAGCCGATTACGGTTTTGCAGGTATCAGCCGAATAGCCCAGAGAGTTGCGGCGCAGCCGACCAGCCTTCTGGGCCAGCGCGAGCTCGTCATTGGGCAGGGCGAAATGGTCGAGCCCGATCTGGCGGTAGCCGGCCGAGACCAGCGTATCTGCAATAGCCGCGGCTTGCTCAGCGCGGGCGACATTATCCGGCAGCGCCGTCTCATCGATCTGGCGCTGACGTTTCATATAGGAGGGGACGTGTGCATAGCCGAAAACCGCAAGCCGGTCTGGCCGCATGGCTAGAGCCGTTCGCGCGGAGTCAACGCAGGACCGCACCGTCTGATGCGGCAGTCCGAAGAGAAGGTCGAAATTGATGCGCCCTATCCCATGCTGGCGAAGCCTTTCGACGACAGAAGCCGTCTGTACCTCGCTCTGGACTCGGTTGACCGCCCTTTGAACCACGGGGTCGAAGCTTTGCACGCCTATGCTCGCGCGGTTGATCCCCGCCGCTTGTAACATTTCGACCATCTCGGCCGTGACCCCACGCGGATCGACTTCTATGGCGATGGTAGCTGATTTACTGAACGCAAAGCAGCGGCGCAGGAGTTCCATCAAGGCGAGAAAATCGCCCGGTGCAATGGTGGTCGGCGTCCCGCCGCCGAAATGCACGTCGTGCACCGGCAGAGCGCGTGGCACTTGCTCTGCGACCAAGCGTATCTCGTCCCGCACTGCTGCCAAGTAATTGCGGACTGGTCGCTCGCCGCGCGTGAGGCTTGTAGGAAAACCGCAATACCAACAGATAGAGCGACAGAACGGAACGTGGATGTAGAGCGATACGGGCTCGTCGGGAGGCAGCCGCCTCAGCCATGTCTCACAAGTCTTGGCACCGACCATCGCGGAGAAATCCGGTACGGTTGGATAGATGGTGTACCAAGGCAGGCGAGCATCGCAATACTTGTTTAGAAGGGAGGTCTGCAAGATTTAACTTTCCCATGCTCAACAGCATGAAGCTGACCGATGTCGTCAATTGTGTCTTTGCGTTATGTCAAACGTAGTGGTTTCTGAGATCTGGTCTCGTTTTTCGATGTTACTGCCAACGCGGCTTAGGGGGCAGAGCAAGGAGTGAGAGCCGCTCGTTGGCGATTATTTGGACGTTTAGGTATGAATTTTCTCGTCCGAGCACGGTTGAAACGGCTAGAGAGCCGGCGCGAGCGATCAATCGCTCATCCGAGGGCACGCCGGTTCGCATCCGTTGACGGCCCGTCATTTTTGCGACCAACACAGGGACTTGTAGGTCTCACCAAGAGCAGCTCGGCTTTTCGATCTTCAGACCGGTTTTTTAAAGCAAAGCCGATTGGTTTGCTCACAGAGTTCGACGGATGCCTTCGTCAAAGGCCGGCGTGACACAAAAGATAAGTTGCTTGCTAGATGAGAGCGCGAGGAGCGCAATAGCACAAAATCTGACGCAACGCGCGATTCAAAGTCCTTTAGCGCCGCCGACGATAGCCTTTCTTAATCTCTAGTATCGAACGCATAAGCCTCAATTCCGCCACGCTGGTTGTCTCATTGCCACAAGCATCATCACGGATGTACTGATGGTGTTGGGGCGACCCCAGCGCACTTTCAGCCCCCCGGCGAAGTGCGTCGGGGCGCCTTGGTTCGGCGGCGTGTCGTCCCTGTCCAATGCAGCTCACCAACTCACAACGACTTTGGACGTCTGCTGATGGCAAGCGAATCCCGGCCAGATGCAATCGGACGGACACTATCTGCATTAGTTTCTATTCGGCTTCAAACTGGGTTGTTTTCTTTTTACATCGGCTTTGGAGCTATCGATCCCTGCCAGATCGCGCATATCTATTCCGTTAGCCTCCATTTGCGTCGTATCGATGCGATGCACCTGCAGCTCTCAGCTTCACATAGACCGCCTGGTCAGGTTGTCACTATGTTCTGATGCTGCGAACTGGAGCTGCCATGCAGGAGCCGACTACGCTTCATACCCCTCGCGCGCCGCGCCGACATTGACCCTCCCGGCAACTAGAAAGCGCGAACGGGAGGTGATTAGGAACGGACCGCTCGGCTCATGACGATCAGCTGGGATGCACGGGGTGATCCGCCCCATCGCCGCTGGACCCGACAGCTTTTCGTGTTCGCGTTGGCGGCCTTCAGAGTTAGTCAAGGCGCGCGGACAGTCATAAGCTGCCGCCTCCATCATGTTGCACCCCGATCTGACCGTGCTGGATCACCTGCCGAACCACGAAAGATGGGAGTTGAGACTTTCAAGCGAGAACCAATTGGATGCCGGCAACGAGCATAACGGCAACGAGGATAAATCTGATGCCCGCTGGGTTCAGGCAGTTCAGGCTGACTATCGTTCCAGCGACCGCACCCGCCAGCGCGAAGATAGCGTAAAGAACCAAATCCGGAGAGGGAAATTGGCCGCTGAAAAGAGCTCCGACGAATCCGACTGTGGAATTGGCCAGAATAAAGGGGGGTGATAACGCGACGGTCTGCTTCGGTGATGCCCAATTCAGTGTGATGAGCGTCGGCGCGAGGAACACTCCACCACCCACGCCGGTCAGGCCGGAAACCAGGCCAAGGGCCGCGCCAATGCTCACGATTGCCGTGAGCGGAGTTTCACAAACACGATCAGCCGCGCGTCCCCGCTGCATGATCATCACGGCGCTCGCCAGAAGAAGAACGAGCCCGGTCAGCGTCTTATACATGTGGTCATCGAGCGCAATCAAACCGCCGGCAAGCGACGCTGGCACGGACGAAAAGAGAAGCGGGCGCAGGATGGCCCGGTCAACGACCTTGTTGCGGTTGAAGAGCCACGTAGAATAAGCCGCAACGACAATGTTGAGACCAAGTGCCGTCGGGCGCATCTCTGTCGATGACATACCAAAAAATGCCATTAGCGAGAGGAATGCAGTGCCACCAGCCTGGCCAACGCTCGCATAGAGCAGTGAGATGATCGCGATGAGCAGACAAGCCATGCTTCACCGATCTTGGCGACGATCTTCGCCTTTTTCCACCGAGCCCATCATGAGTCGCGCAATCAGGTGCGGTCTGACCGTTTTTCTGCTTGGGGACGGATCTACCCGCTTCGCCGGAATAGCTGGGCAAAGGTCCAGTCTGTTCAAGTTCCTTTAGCGAGTGCCATGTTGGGACCCTCCAATCAATTGCCGTACTTGGTACTTGACTGGCGGGAATAGGACTGTGTTGCGCCCTGAGGAAGCAGCACTCGACGGGCCGCCGAGGTGAGCTGCATTTCTTGCTGTAACTTACCTCGTGTCGCGTCTCGCGACGTGCTGTCGGCTTTCCGCATGTCATGAATGCTTCGACGGACCTACGTCGCGCCAACCATGCGCGTTCGAAGCTCTTTCTGGTCTGTTTTTGTGAAATCAGCAGTTGGTATGACACTTGCTAGTCTGGCGCGGGTCGTCTCCTGCTGGAGAAGCGCATGCAAAATGTCCTCCGCATCAAGCAGATCTCGCAGTTACGAGTATCTATCGTTGCGCCGTTAAGGTGGCCCCTTTCTGCACGTTCGGTACGTTTGCGCCAGGCCTGCCGGACGGATTCGATGAGACGGCGCACAATGATGCGGGGAGTATGGCTTCTGCCTCGACTGTTCCGTGTTGCTCATCGATCCCGTCTCCGGCGCCGTCGCACGGAGAAGAATCGGCGAACGGTTAGCGATGGCAATTCGCAAGATTGGGAAAAGATATGAATCTCGTATTGTTCGTCCCTAAGCAAAGAATGGATGCTCACAGGACGCTCCTCGCGTCCCGCGCCGCCAAGCCCCTCGAGCTTAGCCGTATCGCGCAGATCAGAGCCCAGGATCTCGTCGTGCTCGGCCTCGAGATAAACCAAAGCGTCGTTCGGCTGCGTTCTCTCGCCATGCAAGCTCAACAGAGCCAAACCTCTAGGCGGCGGAGCTGTTTGGAAGCTCAGTCCGGGACCCGCGGACCATAGGGGCCGCCATGATCAAACGGGACACCGTTGGTTTGGTATCGATGGCATCATCCTTCAACACGGATCAGGGGCGATGATTTCCGATTTGGCCAGTGCGTTATCGGCAAGCTGGACCGATCACTTCAGCTCAGCCTCGGAGACAGGGATGATGGCGCTATATCTGGTGGCGTTTGATGGGATCATGCCGGCGCATTCGGCCGGGGCGCAACGAATTCGTCCAATGGCGTCCAGCATAGCGCGAGCGCTCAGACTGGACGATTAAACTAACCCTCGAGTTCAGCTCATGGACTGGAATTTGGCTCGGCCTGAAGCAAGCGCAATCGAACACGATGAAGGGGAGCTTGATCGTCGTACTGAAGCGCCCAGCATGGACCTCTTTAGCTTCACCGAATGCGCTAACCAGACTCATTCACTCAGAGCACTATTCGAGCTTCTTGTAGGCTGTGCCACGAGGGAAGGCTTCGGTGAAGTTGCATACGGCGCTCTCAACTTCGTTGAGCCACTTCGGCTGGCGGAGTATCCACCCCCGACTGTGGCTGTGAAGTGGCCGCCAGACTGGTGCGACCGATACTTCAAGCGCAAGTACCATACTATCGATCCGGTGGTCCGGCGTACGCCGATGCTTTCGCGGCCGTTCTTGTGGGATCAACTCGCCGACGCCTATCAGCTTCAACCGGACGAAAGACGCGTACTTGACGAGGCGAGAGAGGCCGGGCTGAAGCATGGCATGAGCGTCCCGTTGTTTGGCCCGTTGGGTCGGATATCTGTGGTGTCGTTTGCATCTGCGTTCGATGATGCTGATCCTCAGGATCGCATCGGGCATCTCAACGCGCTGGCCTGGCAGTTTCACACCGCCTATGGCGACATCGCTCGTCCCTGCGATAATGGTTGCGACAGAAAAGTTGCACTGTCGCCGCGGGAGACTAGTTGCATGCGGTGGGTGGCAGAGGGGAAGTCGTCATGGGAAATTGGGAAGATCCTGGGAATCAGTGTTAATACAGTCAACTTTCATGTCAAGAACGCAATGCGAAAGCTGGGGGCAGCCAGCCGGATTCAAGCGGTGGTTGTGGCGGTTCGCCTAAATGTTCTTTCAATTTGAGAACGGGACACTAGCAGTCAAATCGTGGGATTCCAGCTTCTGACATAGTGCATGGCACCTTCGGCGAGCTCGCAACAGGCCTTGGAGCAAGTCCGTTATCTCACGCTGCGTGAGGTTGTGGGACTTTCACGAGAGCGATGAATTCTCGAATCGACCTGGCCTGTTCCTCCAGTGTGTTGGCGGGTTCTCGGCCACACTCCACCGGGCCTCTGGATTCCATTACTCAGACGAGCGCGCACCTGGTGCTTCGGAACTGATTGGGGCCGGCAGGGTGAGGAGCAGCTGAGGAAAGAACCCCGACCGGGGGTCGGGGTTCCGATTCATGCGACCGCGTGGAGGTCTCTATTTGGCAAAGGGCGAGCCGAACTTATAATTGAGTCGCGCCGTGATGAGATCGACATCCTGGTGCACGCGATCCGCGCCAAGAGCCGCTGGGAAGCTTATGTTACTGCGTTGCATGAACAAGTGGTTATACTCGACGCCAGCCGACCAGTTTGGCGTGAGGCTGACTTCGGCACCGGCGCCCAGCACGCCACCCCAACGCACATCATCGTTTTTGCCAATCTCGGCGCCAGTAGCCACCGAGCTGACGTGATAGATGTTGCTCGTCACTGCAGCGCCGCCCTTGCCATAAAGGAGCACAGCATTGAACGCGTATCCGATATGGCCCGTGAGCAGACCGAATGCATCTGTCGTGGTGCCAACGGTGTCTGCCGGGAACGCGGTGCTGACATTGGAACCATTGAAGTCGGCCCAGTTGCCCTGACCTTCGATGCCGTAGACCATGTTGAAGATTTGCCAACGATAACCAATCTGGCCGCCAATGGTCCCACCAGTCGAATTATGGCAGCCCTCGGGGGTAACACCATTGAAATCCCAGCAGTTGCGGCTCGTTCCCCAGCCACCATTGACGCCGATATAGTAACCGGACCAATCGATGATCGGGGCTGCGGCTGGCAGCGGTACCGCCTTGACCTTTGCAGGTTGCTCCGCCAAGTCGGTGCCGAATGAGGGAGCGGCGGCACCGAGTGCGCCGATGCTTGCAGTCAGAATGAGAATCTTTTTCATTCGAGTGTCGTTTCCTTTCGGTGCCCCCCGGTGCCGTGCGTTTAACAATATGAACGCGAATTGCTGTAACTTCCGCACAACATGTCTTCGAAAGAAACGAGTCCAATCGTACGCCGCGTTAGATTGTGGAGCGCGCAACTTGCCATGCACTGCCTCGACCGAAATGCTGGGGACGGGACACTGGTCGCTTCGCGCAGATGAATCTTTGAATACGATCCGTTCATGATGGCCTGTGACGGGACGCAGTGCTACGAGCTGTTTGGCTCTCTCTTTCGCGACTAGCGACAAAGCCAGGCTGCGCCAACACGTCCCGGGCGTGCTCGTTCAGAGAGTTCGGCAAATGAAGACCGCTGATCCAGAACGCGTCTCCTGCGACCAGGCTCACTTCTCCGGCAGGACGATCGTGCTGCCGCTTGCAATCTGAGTGATACGGCGATGATCGATCGCAGGCTTGGACCGCTCTGGCTCAGGACCTATCGCAAGTTTAGCACGATGTTCCTCAACCTCGTCCTCGATCGACGGGTGTCAAGGAGCCGATGCGGCTGGGCTTGACGAGGCTCTTGCTTGAACTTGCGGGACCTCGTGCCGTGCCAAAAGTCAGGAGAGGAAACGGTATGGGTCTTCCTGGCGCCAGCGAATATTAGGGCGGCTGTCCCGCCTCGTCGCCGACTTGCACTAAAGTCTAGGTGGCTGGTCTGGGGTCACCATAAGAGCTGCATTAGGCGATAGTCGTCGCGAACGTGCTCCTCTTCAACGGGCTGAACATGACTGGAGGGGTAGCTCCACCACGCTCTGCCCCGGTGTTTTCCGCCGCATAAGGTTCCCAAGACCCTCAACAAGCCAAGCTTATGTGGTAGTACGGGTTCAGGCGCCTATTGCTCGGTCGACCGCGCCAGCTCAGCCCGCAAGTTGCGTATCGCCTCGTTAGCCAGATTCAACGTATTCCGTTCGCCCTTCTTTATCGAAGACTCAAGGAAAGTGCACAACCGGCTATGTAGGACCGTCTTGCGATTATGCGCCAGCAACGGATCCTTCTCAACAAAGCGCCAGGCTTTATCAAATGCGACGCTCACGATAGCATCTTGCATCTGCTGATCCATCTCAACACTCCACGCCGTCCTGATACCAGGAAGTACCTTCGCAAAAGCAAACCGAGCGTCTGTGGCTTGTCC
This sequence comes from Bradyrhizobium sp. CCBAU 51765, assembly GCF_015291725.1. Classification (GTDB taxonomy): domain Bacteria; phylum Pseudomonadota; class Alphaproteobacteria; order Rhizobiales; family Xanthobacteraceae; genus Bradyrhizobium; species Bradyrhizobium liaoningense. The sequence continues at coordinate 6,860,879 of NZ_CP030038.1, read as the reverse complement.
CAGCTAGAGGCATCAGAGCCGCAGTACGCTCGGACATCGAGCTGTTCTCGATGTTCAATGAATTTACAGATGTTTGTTGAAGTTCCGATGACCCGGCGTGTCGGATTGCCAGGCGCATTCGAATAATTCTGAAGCGGCTGAAACGAGCTCGCGCTGTTCGCGCGGCTTTGTTGCCGAAGTGCTCTTGTTGCTCGGTATCGGTCGACAATTGAGGCTCTTCTTCCTGCAAACGGAAGATCGCGCCATGCCAATCACGAGTACAGCCGAACATCGACGAAAATGGATCGTTCTCCTCCTTTCCCAGTCTCTAGCTAAGACGCGTTCACCGAAGCGTGTGGCGTTTTCCGGCCACTGCTGGTTTGCTTTCTGACATGTGTCCGCGGGGCCTCGTTCTTTGCTCGACCCTTCGCGCCTCCTGCTCTGGGTGCGGGCTCCCGCTTTTGAGCGTGGTGGCGAACGGTTGTGATTCGGGAAAGCCAGCGGAACCGGCTCGCTTACGGGACGGTAGCCCATAAATTCCGAGTCGCCGATCCCTGGCGCGTACGACCGTCGCAGTCAGCCCAGCGATAAACGTTCAATAAAAGCGGCATAACCACAGAGAACCAAATGATATCTCAGTCTACTGTTGCACGTGACAGAATTAGTTTCGCGATCTTCATTTGATTAGCGGGAGTTCGGAGCACTTCGGGTAATGCCGCCACGGCCTGATCGAAAAGGCGTCCCAAAATCTGAAGGTCTTCTGGGTAGTAAACGCCACGGTCTCGCGAGAGCCGCGTCGTTTGCTGGTCGCGGGCGGGGTCCCCGGTTTTGGCGTCCCCGAGCTGCCCGAGCTCCAGTTCCGCCATGATCATTTGGTTTGTCAGGGCGTTTAGCAGTCGGACCGCTTCGAGCTCGCTGCCTTCTTCGCGTACGAGGGCGGCCACGAGGTCGAGTTGCAGGTCGATGCGATCCTCGAGGTCCTCTGAGCGTGAATTGGAAGGGTCAAGTTCCACGGTGTTTGCTCCGGTTAGTTAAATGCAGGAAGCAGGCTGAGTAAGGTTGTGTCGTGCTTTCCCAGCCGCGAGACCGCAGACGCGGCGAATGAACGAATGGCTGCTGCACAAGCCAAGGTGCGCACGCGCGGTCGCCGAAGGGAGAGGGTTGCAGGCATGTGCCGCGAAGAGAGCGCAAAGGCGGAAACGGCCAGAGAACGCTGTGAACTGTCATGTGATTCGACCATTGAGCCGATCCAGCGCCTCGACAGTCGCAGTAACTCCAGCCGGCGGCGACGCCGCGATGACGGCAAGTCGAGAATTGCGGCTCAAACTGCTGCACGATTGCTTGTCGCCTGACATAGCAATCCAGACGTAACCGGAGGCCTTGCCAGGCAGAGTGCCACAAAGAGCGTTTGGCGCTGGGCGAAGCTGTTGCTGAAGGCGCGCCGTCAGCTGCTCCAGACCGGTCTCGTCATCATGCCAGACGTTTATGGCCCAGCTCATGCCAGGCAACCCAGAATTAACATCCGCTTCACATGTCTGCGGTTTCTCTCTGCATTCGTTGACAGGCGATGCCTGGCCCGGCGAGGGGGCGGATCGACTCCTGGAAGCGGGGCGCGATAAGAGACAAGACCGGCAGATCGCGTCCACCCGTCGTTCCGGTGGCGAAGTAAGGATTGCAGAGAAGGGATAACCGCGCCGGGATATGGTCGAAGAGGGCCGGCGCATAGAATGAGATAGGGTAGCGTCAGTCTGTAGAAAATGGGTGCGGGAGCCGCCCGTCGACGTAGACTGAGGACGCGAGCAGAGTGAGAATCCACGATCACACCACGTGTAGGGGTGGGCAGTAAGATCGCGAGGCTTGTCGCATCACACCGATCGACATCAGTGCCTCGTCCTGGCCGGAGAATAGCGTGGTCAGATAGCCAACTGCACTGCTTTGTTTGGAGGCCGCAACAGCGTCGGATCGTCGGCGCTGCCCGCCTGGTCAGGGAAAAAAGTGCAGTCTGCACCGGTTTAGCGGACGGTTCGCCTGCCCCAATTCTATGCAGCGCACGCATTTGCCTCGGCCAAGCAGTGTGCGTGAGAGTCGATCTTCCTGGAGGGCCTTAGTATGATTGCAAAGGAGGAGGCGCCAGCGCGACAGATTACGCGCCAGACGTTGCGATTAGCGATCTGACCGCATTTACGCCGCTCGTGCGTCGATTCCAAAGATTGATGGCTGTCGTTGGCGAAGCAGCCACGAGAACCTTGAAGCGCGCTGCGACTATGCTGAAAGTAAAATGGGTTCATTTCTCAAACGACATCCGTGGAATGTGCCTTCCGGAAACCGGCGATCGACTTATGGGTATTTGGCTGAAATTGGTAAAATCGAAAGTGTCGATGGGATGCATCCAGTTCGTGGATCGCGGACGGGCGTAATCTCACCTCTTACATCGAAAGCGGGTCAGTTAGTTGCTTCCTGCCGGCTTGGTGCAGTGAGCTTATGGCCTCTTAGACGAGCTTGCTGATTCGTTGGTGACTGGCGGCCTAGAAAGGTCACAGCAGCGAGCGCAGGCGAATACCTCTAAATTGGACTCCAGATCTCACGAAGGTCAAAGAAACTCCTCGATCCCCATAAGCCGAAGGGAGGGTCATAGAGTCTCGCCCGGACTGTCCGACCAGCTCAGGCCTCCCGCAGATGCAGGATGAGCTCAGAGCAATCGCAGGTCTTCATTGAAAAGGTCCGCGTGACCAAAGCGGACGAAGAGCGTTCGGCCGCGGATAAGCTGATAAAGCGGTTCGCAGACAACTTAGCCAAAGCCGTCCCCAAAATAGGAGCGCGAGGCGGTCAGATATCGCCGCCATTGAGGCTGACGGTCGCCTTTGCGCCCGGCGCAACGACAACCAATATGGCAACCAGCCTCGGATAACCTCAGTGCGTCGGTATACTTGCCACGCATACGATCCCCCAACGCAGACATTATCCGCCGAAGCTACCGAGAATTTCAGCTTTAATTGCAGTTGCGGTGTACAGGGAAATCTCCAGCGGTAGGTTTCCGAATGCAAGCTGGCAAAGCAAGTAGTTGGCACCCGCCACTTCCATCTGCTGGAGAAGGACCTGTCGGACGGAAGCCGGCGTTCCAACGACGCACAATTCGCTCTCAAGTGCTGCATCGAAGGTCAGCGGAAGGGCGGGCGGTGTCGGAATGGCGTTAAGCTCGTAAAGAAACTTAAAGCTTTCCAGCCATCGGCGATACGCAGTTTCGGCCGCCGCATGAGCGTCCTGATCAGACTTCGCAATCACGACCATGCGGGCCAGCCCGAGAAGTGGCTCGCGGCCGTGTGCGGCTGTGTTGTGGGGTCGATGGGAACGGTAGGCGTCCGTAACGTTCCGGACAGCGCAGGCGGGGCCTATGCACGCCAGATTGGCGCCATTTGCCGCGGCCCACTGCGCCGACTCCGCCCGATTGCTTGCGATCCAGATGGGCGGAGATGGACGTTGATGGGGCCTCAACGCTAAGGGTACGTCACTCAACTCGAAGTGGTCTCCCTGATAAGATAGCGTGTGTCCCTTCAGCGCAATATTCAAGATTTCACTGGCTTCCGCATAACGACTTGGTGCAGCGTCTGCACTGATGCCGAAATAGCCCCATTCAATCGGCTGGGAACCGCGGCCTATCCCGACCTCGAGCCTGCCGCCGCTCAATTGATCAAGCATGCAGATCTCTTCGAATGCGCGCAATGGATGATAAAGGTTGAGCAACAGTACGAGTGGACCGAGCCGTAATCGCCGGGTGCGCTGCGCGACACTTGATAGGAACAGGTGCGGCGAGGGCCCTCTGCCATGAGGTGTGCAGTGATGTTCGGCCAGGTGATAAGCGTAGAATCCGAGCGAGTCGCAGACCTCGATCAGCTTGAGACGATCTTCATATTGTCGTGCGGCATCTTGGCCGTCGTCATCCAAATGGTCGAAAATGCCGCACCTTAGTCTTGAAGAAAGGCCACTCTTCACTCGATCAATCTCCGATTACGGTCAGATGGCGGGTCCTGGTTGCTTCGTGCCTTTGCGCTCAAAGAGGTCTCGTTCGTCATTTGACCGGTCAGGCCGTTTTTCTTTGAGTGCGTGGATCTGGGCTTGCACCACGTGAGCGGGTGACGAGAATGCGAAATGCCGTCGCCGCGCCGTCGATAGACGTCCGCGAACGCCTCCAACGGCGAGTTATGCTCGACCAGAAGCATCGTTACTCGCTTCAGAGGTCCTGTGCCTCGCGAGCCAGATCAGCCCGGCACGGCTACTATTTGTCTATCATCGGACGTAGCGTCTCCGTCAGGGCGACGTCGGGTAGCTCTGCAAGCGCTGCAACGAACGCGAAAAACGCTCCGAAGGCTGCAAGTATGAGAGAGCTTGCGAGTATCGCTTCTCCGATCTGAGCGCGTCTCATTATCCGTGTCGCTTTGGCTTCGGGGAGATGGCGATGACGCCAATCAGTTCTGCTCGACAGTTTCAACACGGCCCTCTCGCCAACGGTAAACCAGAAAGCCAGGAGCCGCATTGTCTCCCTTTCTATCGAACCGGACTGGGCCAATCACGGTATCGGTCGGCCGTGAACGAAGTGCGCTAGCTACGCGCACAGCATTGAAAGAACCGGTCCGGTTCACCGCCTCTGCCCATGCTTGCACGGCCGCATAGGCGTAAAGCGTGTAGCCTTCAGCGGACAGGTTGGAAGCTTTGAGTGCGGCCACCACGCCGGCCGCATTGGCATTCCTGGCGGGGTCCGGCATGAAGGTAAACAACGTGCCATTTCCGGCGCTGCCTGTAATGGCCCAGAATTCAGAGGTCATCAAAGGATCGTTCGCCATGACCATAAGTTCCGCTCTTGCTTCTGACGCCTGGCGTACAAACAATCCGATTTCGGTATGATACCCGCCGATATAGGCGACACGCACCCGTTCCTTCTTCATCCTTGAGACCAGCGCCCTGTAATCCTTTTCACCGGCTACATAGCTTTGCCGAATGACTTGTTCACCGAATCTCCGAAGCTGTGCTTCAACGACGTCGGCGATACCCTTGCCTGCGGTGCTCTTGTCGTCGAGCACTGCGATCTTGTCGTTAGGGAAGGTCCGGTGAATATACTCTGCGGCAACGATGCCCTGTTGGTCGTCGCGGCCGCAGATCCGAAAGACGGTGTCAAGGCCCCGTTCTGTTAGCTGAGGATTTGACGAGCCTGGTGACACCTGAATGATGCCTGCTTCGGCGTAGATCTCGGAGGCCGGGATCGACGCAGAAGAGCAAAAATGGCCAACCACCAACCGGACCCGCTCTGTTGTGAGCTTATTCGCGACTGCGACAGCTTGCTTCGGGTCGCACGCGTCGTCGGCGACAGTCAATATCACCTTGGTATCGAGAAGTAGGCCAGAAGCGTTCAACGCCTCGACTGCCGCAGCTGCACCATCGCGCATTTGTGCGCCGAACGCAGCGCTGCTTCCGCTCATTGGGCCAGCCACGGCAATATTGACGTCGGAGCCGCGCGCAACAGAGGCGAGGGCGCAGAAGAGAAGCGCGACACTCGCAGCAGGCGCACAACGATTTAACATTGTAGAGCTCCCAATGTTCACCTGAGGTGTATCCGCCGGCAGCTGTGATCAGGCGTGTATACACGGTGAGATTGTCTGTCAAAGCGAAGCTTGCGTTGGTCGCCAGATTGCGACCACGGTAGAACTTACAATTTGACGTTAGGTGCGTTTCAAGACCGTTTTGAAGGAGCCTCGACGGTGCATCAGGGAGCGCGGATTGACGGGGTCACGACGACTGTCCGGTTTAGTCCATAAAACTGTTGGCCCGCATCAGAGCCGACGAGCGCCTATCGGCAATGCCGTGCGGAGCCGGCCAGGAGGACGTCAGTACGGCTGATCCTCCAACCCGCCAAGGGCCAGATCAAGATATTGCATGAGGCAGGGGTCCCAACCAGCCAGACTACGGGGGGCGCTTAATCGTGCAAGTACCTTCAGGATCATCGAAACGCGTGAATCGGCGCCAGCGATTTCGCCGATCAGCAAGCGTGCTGCAACTGCGACAGCCTTTGCCCGCTCGCCGCAAGGATGCTCGCCTCGATCCATGCAATCACGCAGGTCGTCGCGGATCCGCCGCCACCGCTCCTCGCGATCTGCAGCTAACTTACAGGTGCATCGGGACGTCTGATTATGCGTCTCGACCCGCGACATGGCATTGAGGGTGGCAGGCAGCTCATCCACACTTACCTGGATATCACTGTCGATGGTCATGTTGCGCAAGCGATCTCGCAGCAGAGTTGCTCGAGCGACTTGAAGTTCGATCCGTTCTAAATGTTTGCGCAGAAGATCGGTAAGTGAGGTCGTGCCCTCCATAGCTTTACGGATCTCGACAAGGGAGAAGCCAAGCTCACGTAGCGCTCGAATTTGGTGAACCCGTTGCACACTTTCGCGGTCGTACATCCGGTGGCCGCCGTCAGTACGCTCTGAAGCTGCTAGGAGCCCGGTGTGTTCATAATGATGCAGCGTGCGTACCGTTACTCCGGTCGCCTCTGCAAGTTCGCCAATGCGCCATCGACGCCTTCGTGGTGTAGCTTTGCTCATGTTGTTCATTTCAAAGCCTACAACCTGACGTCACGTGTGATTCAAGCTATTTCAAAGCTCTAGCTGGATCGTCTTCCATTCCAGCGCGAGACTGGTGACTATCCTCAGAATGGCGTGGGATCAACCCTGAGGGGAAATGGTGATCAAGAAGTTCGTCAGGCATGCCAGTTGAGCCTCGCTAGCCGCTGTACGCTCCAGGATGAGTTTGGCGATTGCTGTGCGATTTTCCGGACTTCGCATCGATGGGGGTAGCGCGGTGATCGCACTATCATAAAGGCGTCCCAGGACGGAAAGCTCTTCCGGATCGAATACGCCGCTGCATTTCTCCAAGTTCAGCTCCTTGTTTGTCATTGCGTCATGGCAGCGCACGTCGTCAAGACGTTTGGCTGCGATAGGGCCAAAAGAAGTCAGACCCGCGGCGCGGAGCGACGGAGATGCGATGTGCTCCCATGTGATGCGACAGGGCAACATGCGTGCGCGATGCTTGCCTCGACGGCGCAAGAGACCGTGGTCATCTGCATGATCGATGACCATCACGCGCACGGTGCGCGATGGTACGGCTTCCGAAGAAGCACAAGCGTCTCCGCTCTTCGAGAGCCACTGCTGATTCGGAGAGTTGACGAGGGCAGCCCAGCGCCGCTTCTGCTGTATCGACAGCAGGTGCGCCCGGCGGGCGGTGCAACGTACGTCCCTGTCTCTAAAACCAGGCCAAGAGTCTGACCCGCCGCTCGCACGTCGAGCCTATTGCCAATGTGCGGAAGACGTACGCAACATCGTCATGATAGCCGTCTGTTGCGATGATCTTTATAGAGCGAACAAGAATTCGAGCGCGGCGAGCCAAAACTGTATGCGTTGAGACATTCGTTGGGATATGAGGCTCGCAGATCTTACGAATGTCCTTACGACAACGGCGAGGCAGATCGTGCGAAATCTCCGGGAGAATCAGCCCGTTCCGAAGTGCAGATGATGGAGGCCTCTTGCCCAGTTGCCATGCGGATAGCTTCCTGCAACAATATCTCTCGCATCCACAGGCTTTCCGGGTCGCTATTGTGAAGCATGGGCCATTGAACCGCCTCAGTGAAGGCGGGAAATGGCTGCGGGAGCTCCGCAATGCGAAGGGGCATTGTTCTTTGGAAATGCTTTACGAGCCTTAATGGCATCGTCCCTATGCGGTTGGTGCCCACCAGCAGGGGCGGGATCATGCTGAAGCTCTGCACGAGAATGTCGATACGCCGATTGAGACCTAAATCGAGTAAAAGGGATTCTTCGACCCGCGTCTTGCGCGCGCCTTTGACCTTAACCGCAACGTGGCCCATCGACATATACCGATCAAATGTAAGCCCCCGTAGTAGTTGGCTGTTCGTGGAGCAACCTACGCAGACGAGTCTCTCCTCGAATAGGGTTGCCCTGGGGTGCGCGCCGGACATGAATAATTCCGGCAAGATAATAAAATCGACTTCGCCGCGGCGGAGAAGCTCATCGTGCTCATCGGTGAGCGCGACCAGTTCGAAGCTGACGGCCGGTGCTTCTCGCGCGACACGCTCCACGACATTTCGGAAGAATACGACTGTCATAAAATCAGAAAGGCCGATCCTGAATCGCCGGTTCGATCGAGCTGGATCGAATACGTCCCGCGCGATAATTGAAAGATCGATGTGCGTTAGAGCCTCGCGTACAGGGGCTGCGAGTCCTTCCGCGCGCGAGGTCGGGACAAGTTCCCGCCCCCTCATCCCAAACAGCTCGTCACGGAAGTAGGATCGCAGCCGGGCAACGGCTGCGCTCATGGCCGGCTGACTAAGATTAATCTTGCGGGCCGCTGCGCTGAGGTTGCGCTCAGTCATTAGAGCATCCAGCGCGACGAGAAGATTTAGATCCAGACCTTTGAAACGCATGTCTTCTTATCCGGCACGAACGTAATTGGGCGCATACACCAAGCGATGACGGCTGCGTCTGGAGAGGTCCTTGGCTCGCACGAATGGACATCGTTTCCATCCTACGACCGCGAAAAAGACGCTCGTGCAATGACCGCAACAATGGAGAGGCAAGGCGGTAGTCCGGCCAGCAGCGGCCGGAAGCCGTCAGAGTCCCAAAGATGATCGGTGTCCCGGTTCCGGCGACCCACGCGACAGGACCCGGCCGGTTGGTTAATGGCAGATCAACCCAACGTCCGGCCAGTGCCGTGAGTTCGCCAAAGCGTCCAGTCGAGAGCCGCCTAGCGCAGCTTTCATCACGACGGCCAACCTACAACCTGACGCAGTGTGTGGTTCAAGCGATTTTCTGCGGCAAGCCAAACATTATTGTACTGGAGGAGGTGCCGCGATAGTGCCGGGCGTCGCCTGTTTGCGGTGCAAGCGCCTCATCTGCGAGGTCACCACGCTCACGACACGGCAAGTCTTCGCAGCCGATCGCCCGTCGCCGGCAGCTTGGCCTCAGAGACGTTGAAGTGACGAAAGCGGCCGAGTAGGTCGAAGGATTGTTAGCGTATTTGGAACGTGCCGAGAGTGGCTTACGGTGAGCCTAGCAGCGCCTGCGAGTTGGAGGCTCCTGATGCTCAGATGCCATGTTGGATGCTTCCTCCAGCAATATCCGCCGCATCCAAATGCTCGCCGGATCGGTATTGTGGAACGCAGGCCACTGCACAGCCTCGGTGAATGTGGGCAGGGCGAGCGGCGGTTCGACGATCCGCAGTGGCATCCGCTTTTCGAAGTGTTTGGCGAGTCGTAAGGGCATTGTGCCGATACGGCCTGTGTCTAACAATATGGGCGGAATCAGGCTAAAGCCCTGCACAACGATCTCAATGCGTCTCTTGACGCCGTGCTCAAGCAAGAACCACTCTTCGATGTTTGGTCTGAGCGCCCGTCCGAACTTCGCCGTAACGTGCCCCATCGAAATGTATTTCTCGAATGTCAGCTGCCGCGATAGCTGCTTGTTCTCGCGGCATCCGACGCATACGAGGGTCTCGTCAAACAGCATCGCCTTAGGATGCGCGCTCGACATGAACAGCTCCGGCAGAATGAGAAAGTCCACCTCGCCCCGGCGGAGCAGCTCATCGGGTTCATCGGAAAATGGCAGCAATTCGAAGCGCACCGCGGGAGCTTCCTGCGCAATACGGTCCACAATTTTGCGAAGAAAGACGATCGTCATGAAATCGGAGAGGATGAACCTGAAGCGTCGGCTCGACTGAGTAGGGTCGAACGCGTCCCGCGATATGATCGAGAGTTGGATATGCAGCAGGGCCTCGCGCACCGGACCTGCAAGCGCCTCCGCGCCAGGTGTCAGGACGAGCTCGCGACCTCTCATGGTGAACAGTTCATCGCGGAAATAGGTGCGCAGCCGCGCGATCGCAGCGCTCATAGCGGGCTGGCTCAGGTGAATTTTGCGCGCCGCCGCTGTGAGGTTGCGCTCCGTCATCAGAGCATCGAGCGCAACGAGAAGGTTTAGATCAAGTCCCTTGAACCGCATGTTGTAAGTCTATCCATCGTGTGGATGTGTTCCATCGGAACAATCGATTTTACCAAATTGCTGGACGTTGGATAGCAAACATCAGTTTGCAAAAGTAATCAGGCATACCACGATGGCTGCGGCTCGCTCACGCTGGCTCAGAGAAAAGCTCCTGGACGTGCGAGCAGCCGGCGCATCCGCTTCGGGGGCGGCCATGGGCGCCCCGTGCGAGCCGCGTCGCTTCGTCTCGATGCGAAAGTCGCTCGATCGAGACGCCAGGCAGATCTCCGTAAACCTTGGTATGCGTGTTTCATCCGTTTCCATATTGCAGGTTTACCCGCGTACACTTGAGAGCGCGTTCAGCCGCGTTCTAGTGTCGGGAAATAGCGGCAGGCGCAGATTGCGGATGCCCAGTCATTCAGGCAGCTCTCCAAATGGCTCGCCTGTCCACCGCATTAAGGGCGTGTCGAAGATGTATAAGAACCAGTGTGATCTGATGCCACTCGGCTGCGCCATCGATGAGGCGCCGCGCATCGAAGGCCTGCCCGCAGACGCCAAAACGTCGACAGAGATGTTAGACGAGGCCGAAATGCTGCGTGGTGCAGACAGGATCTGGCTAGTCCAATTGCCTCACCGGCATCTTCCGGCCTATCTGGCGCAGGGCATTGGCCGGATGACGAGCGCGAGCCATGAGATCGCTTCGTCGCGAGCGAAGGCGCCTGGCGCGGTGCAGGCGAGGAGTGCCGCGCTCCGAGGGGCATGGCAGCGCATTTCAGTATTGATCAGCGGTTCGGCGACTAGCGAATTCGCGTGACCATCTCCGCTCATAATTCCACTGGCGCAAGGAAGCCCGCCATGAACATTGCCGCATCCCGGACTGCGGGAGCCCCTACTGCGCGCGCTCAAGTGCAGTGGAGCCTCCGCTGGGAAAGCGAACTGCGGCTCTCTGATCATGCCGAGCTCGCCGAGTTCTTCCGCAAAAGTTACGGGCCGACCGGTGCGTTCAATGCGCAGCCATTTGAGGGCAACCGAAGTTGGGCCGGTGCAAGACCTGAGGTCCGCGTAATCGGTTACGACGCGCACGGGATAGCTGCTCACGTCGGGCTACTACGCCGTTTTATTAATGTTGGAGGGGTCGATCTTCTCGTGGGCGAACTGGGGTTATATGCGGTGCGCCCGGATCTTGAAGGCCTGGGAATTAGCCAGGCAATGCGCGTGATGTATCCCATGCTGCAGCAGCTTGGGATTCCATTCGGCTTTGGCACGGTTCGGCCTGCGCTTGAGAAACATATGACCCGGCTGGTCGAAAGGCAGGGGCTCGCCACCCTCATATCTGGCATTCGCGTCCGCTCCACGCATCCGGATGTCTATCCCAATTTGTCGCCGATCCGCATCGAAGACGTGATCGTGGTGGTTTTTCCGGTTGGACGCTCGATAAGCGAGTGGCCGGCCGGGACGATCATCGATCGGAACGGGCCCGAGTTATGAAAGAGCTTTTCCCCCTATCTGCTGTCCGTTGTGACTACGCTGACGTGAGTGGAAGTCGCCCTGTGTATTTGACCTTTGATGATGGGCCAAATCCATTTTGCACGCCAGAGGTGCTCGATGTGCTGGCGCAACATCGGACTCCGGCGACGTTCTTCGTGATCGGCACGTACGCGGCCGAACAACCTGAGCTCATTCGACGAATGATCGCGGAAGGGCACGAGGTCGCGAACCACACGATGACGCATCCGGATCTATCCAGATGCGGACCAGCGAAGATACGCGATGAAGTTTTGGCGGCGAGCGAGGCGATCCGTTCGGCGTGCCCGCAGGCCTCACCCAGGCACATGCGAGCACCTTACGGCATGTGGACACAAGAGGTGCTCGATGTGTCAGCGAGCGTTGGTCTCACAGCTGTGCACTGGTCGGTCGATCCGAGAGATTGGTCCCGCCCCGGGGTTGCTAGAATTGTGAATTCAGTACTGGCGAGCGTTCGCCCGGGTGCAATTGTGCTCCTGCACGACGGATATCCTCCTGATGAGGAGCGACCGTGCACTGATGCCACGCTGCGCGATCAGACCGCCATCGCGCTGTCACATCTGATCCCGGCGCTACAACGGCGCGGGTTTGTAATCCGTCCACTCCCTCAACTTCATTGAAAAAACTGACACCCTATGGACCTGCTCGCTACAACAAGCGCTGTCGCTGTTTCGTCTTATGCGCTGCTCTCGACGATCTACAAGAGCGCGCAAGCGCTTTATGCCCGACCGGCGACGAACCCATCGCTGCAGGACACCCCGGGACGATCGGAGCCGGTCCTTCCCAGTGTAGACGTCATCGTACCGTGCTTCAACGAGGATCCAATCACGCTCGCCCAATGTCTGGAGTCGCTTGCGAGTCAAGACTACACCGGAAAGTTACAGGTGTATGTGGTCGACGACGGATCGGCAAATCGCGACGTTGTCGCGCCTGTACACAAAATCTATGCGAACGATCCGAGGTTCAGCGTCATCTTGCTGGCAAACAACGTTGGAAAGCGCAAGGCGCAGATCGCCGCAATACGCAGCTCATCCGGTGACTTGGTCCTCAATGTCGACTCGGATACGATACTTGCCGCTGACGTTGTCACGAAGCTTGTATTGAAGATGCACGACCCGGAAGTCGGTGCGGCCATGGGTCAGTTGATAGCGAGCAACCGCAGCCAAACCTGGCTGACCAGGTTGATCGATATGGAATACTGGTTGGCATGCAACGAGGAGCGCGCGGCGCAGGCGCGTTTCGGTGCCGTCATGTGCTGCTGCGGCCCATGTGCCATGTATCGTCGCTCCGCGCTCGCCTTGCTTCTCGATCAATACGAAGCCCAATTCTTTCGTGGGAAGCCGAGCGATTTCGGCGAGGATCGCCATCTAACGATCCTCATGCTCAAGGCGGGATTTCGAACGGAATACGTCTCGGACGCGATCGCAGCAACAGTCGTCCCGGACAGCCTTGGGCCATATCTACGCCAGCAACTCCGCTGGGCGCGCAGTACCTTCCGGGACACGTTCCTTGCATTACGCCTGCTGCCAGAACTCGATGGCTATCTGACGCTAGACGTTGTCGGGCAAAATGTCGGCCCGTTGCTTCTCGCCCTGTCATCACTGGCTGCGCTCGCACAGCTCCTAATCGCCGGCTCAGTACCCTGGTGGACGGGGTTGACGCTTGCAGCAATGACAATGGTCCGCTGCAGTGTGGCAGCCCTTCGTGCTCGCGAACTGCGGTTTCTCGGCTTCGCACTCCACACACCGATCAATATCTTTCTCTTACTTCCTTTGAAGGCCTATGCGCTTTGTACCTTGAGCAACAGCGATTGGCTATCGCGCAAGGTCGCCAATGTGCCGGCCGAAGGGGAAAAGCAGTCTGTCATCCTGCACCCGAACGCTGGACCGAGTGCTGCAAGTAAATGGGGAATGTCGGGAATAATTCATAAGGCGGGGCTTTCGAGCCCTGAATCGAGCCTGACGGCAACGAAGAGCGTTTGCGGTTGTGATCGTTCGACCGCTTGCAAGTAGGTGATAGGCTCATGATGCCGGACGCAAACCATCAGCTATTAGAGCGGGAGTTGTCTGCCGACGATCCATGGCGCCTCGACAGCAGTTCCTTCGAGCAGGAGCGATACGCGCAAATGCTCCGGATGTCGCGTTGCAATGGAGGCGTTGCGTGTGCCCTCGAAGTGGGATGTGCAGCCGGTGCATTCACCGGCATGCTGGCGCCACTATGCGAACGGCTCACTGTGGTCGATGTCATGCCGCAGGCCATCGAGCGAGCGCGACGACGGACCAGGAAGTGGTCGCATATCACGTGGGTGACCTCCGACATCCAGCGGTTCTCGACCACCGAGCGGTTCGATTTGATTGTCGTGGCCGAAGTTCTTTACTACCTCAAGGACATTGTTGAGATGCATGCGGCTATCCGCAACCTAGTGAGTATGCTTGCGCCAAATGGAGCTCTGATTTTCGGGTCCGCACGTGATGCCACATGTCAACGATGGGGCCATGCTGCTGGTGCCGAAACGGTGATCGCTCTCTTCAACGAGAGCCTATCGGAGGTCGAGCGTCTGCATTGCCACACCGAGTCGGTCAACGAAGACTGCTTGATCGTGCGGTTCCGGAAGCCGGGTCATTCGTCAGAACAATCAAACGTCGGCCACTAGACCAGGGGATCGTATGCGCATCTGCGGCATCAAGTTAACACATGACGGGGCAATTGCTGTCGTCGAGGACGGGCGGCTTGTCTTTTGCACCGAGCAAGAGAAGCGCGGCAACAGTCCACGCTATCAATCCGTCGAGAATCTCGATGCAGTCGTGCTCGCCTTGGCGGAGCATGGCCTGGATCCGCGGGATATCGATCAGTTCGTCATCGACGGCTGGGATGGGGAGATTGAGTCGCAGTTCCAGGTCCTAAGTGGCGCTGTGCCGATCGCGCTGAAAGGGGCGCCGTATGTCGAGCGCCATGCTGAGGGCCTTCTTGATTCCGTCGACGGCTTTGGCCTGATCCTCGGAGGCAAGGTGTTTCCATATAAGAGCTACCCGCACGTTACGGGCCACGTCGCGTCAGCATATAGCACCAGTCCCTTTGCCAGCGCGGGAAAACCCGCGTTCTGTCTGGTATGGGATGGCTGCATCTTTCCGCGTCTTTACTATGTGGAATCCCGGGGGGCACGGTTCATCGCATCCCTGTTTCCGATGATCGGCCATGCCTATGCTGCCGCGGGCCTTCACTTCGGCCCGTACAGGCAGCCGAACCGCTCCAGTTGGGATTTAGGCATCGCCGGCAAGCTGATGGCTTACATCGCGCTTGGTTCTGTCGACGAAAGCATTGTGGCAGTGTTTCAGGAGCTCTATGAAAAGCGCTTCGCCGCTGACACGGAGCAGGCTCGTCGCTACCGCGCAGACATCAACAATGCAGAATCGTCGCTTGCAGCTGTGCACGACTTCTTCGAGGCAAGCGCATTGCGCCTGACGGCCAAGCGAGCGGAGGACGTCCTCGCGTCGTTTCATGTGTTCGTGGAACGTCTTCTTGTCAAGGAAATGGCGGTCGTTTTGCTGCGATACTCGTCGCTTCCAGGAGCGCGAAATCTATGTATCGCCGGAGGTTGCGGTCTCAATATCAAGTGGAACAGCGCGCTTCGTGCGGCGGGATTGTTCGATGATGTTTGGGTGCCGCCGTTTCCGAATGACAGCGGCTCGGCAATCGGCGCTGCTTGCGGCGCGATGGCGGCGCAAAATGGGTTCGGGCCATTGGAATGGTCAGTCTACAGTGGTCCGGCCCTGCAGGACAGCGAGCTTCCGCCGGATTGGGAGGCGGCGCCATGCAGTCTGCGTGAACTTGCGGTGATTCTGGCCGACAACAAGCCGGTCATCTTCCTTTCGGGGCGCGCCGAGCTTGGGCCGCGGGCGTTGGGCGGCAGAAGCATTCTTGCAGCGCCGACCTCCCCGGCAATGAAGGATCATCTCAACGACATTAAGCGTCGCGAGCACTTCCGGCCGGTGGCGCCGATCTGTCTGGAGGACCGTGCGCCAGAAATTTTCAGCCCAGGTACGCCAGATCCTTACATGCTGTTCGATCACCAGACGCGAGCGGAATGGCGCGACAAGGTCCCCGCTGTGGTCCATCTTGACGGCTCCGCTCGGCTGCAGACCATCTCCCGCAACTCTCCGCACAAAATCGCCGCGCTTCTCGTCGAATTTGAGCAACTCACGGGGTTACCGCTGCTCTGCAACACGAGCGCCAACCTCCACGGGCGGGGATTCTTCCCGGATGCTGCCGCGGCCTGCCAATGGGAGCGTGTCGAGCATGTGTGGTGCGACGGCCAGCTCTGGACCAAAACGGTGGTAAGGAAGCCATTGTCGGCCGAGCGACTTCTGTCAGCCTAAGAGTGACCATGTCCACCGTAGCAATCGAGCTTGCCGGCGTGAAAAAGTCATTTGGCGACAAGGTCATCGTCAATGAACTATCGTTCTCGGTTGCGCGCGGAGAATGCTTCGGCCTGCTTGGTCCAAATGGAGCTGGCAAGAGCACGATTGCGCGTATGCTCCTCGGCATGATTTCGCCGGACGCAGGCAAGATTACGGTCCTCGATGAGCCTGTGCCTTCCCGCGCTCGTGTGGCGCGCGTGCGCATCGGCGTGGTGCCGCAGTTCGATAACCTTGAACTCGAGTTCACCGTTCGAGAGAACCTGCTCGTGTTTGGTCGCTATTTCGGCATGAGCGCTCGCAAGATCGAGGCGGTCGCGCCATCGCTGCTCGAGTTTGCGCGCCTCGAAAGCAAGGCGGACGTGCGCGTGTCCGAGTTGTCCGGTGGCATGAAACGGCGGCTGACGCTGGCGCGTGCGCTAATCAATGACCCGCATCTGCTCGTGATGGACGAGCCGACGACTGGTTTGGATCCGCACGCCCGCCACCTGATTTGGGAACGTCTGCGAGTTCTGCTTGCGCGGGGCAAGACGATTCTCTTGACAACTCACTTCATGGAAGAGGCCGAACGCCTGTGCGATCGGCTGTGTGTCCTCGAGGGTGGACGCAAGATCGCCGAAGGCAAGCCGGACGGCCTCATAGATGAGCATATTGGCTGCAACGTGGTCGAAATCTATGGCGGTGATCCACATCAGCTCTGCGAGCTGATCAGGCCGCATGCACGGCACCTTGAAGTGAGTGGAGAGACGCTCTTTTGTTATGCGCCATATCCGGACCAGGTACGCGTGAAACTGCGCGGGCGAGCGGGCCTTCGTATTCTGCAGCGTCCCCCGAATCTCGAGGACGTGTTTTTGCGGCTGACCGGGCGCGAGATGGAGAAGTGAGCGATGGGTGAAAGTTATGCGGCGGTGATGCCCGCTAACGCGTACAATTGGATTGCGGTATGGCGTCGGAACTTCCTAGCATGGAAGAAAGTCGCACTTGCATCGATTCTCGGCAACCTCGCAGATCCTATAACCAATCTGTTTGGCCTCGGCTTTGGCCTTGGACTGATCGTGGGACGCGTTGAGGGGACGTCGTACATCGCGTTCCTGGCGGCAGGCATGGTCGCGACCAGCGCCATGACGTCCGCGACCTTTGAAGCCATGTATGCAGCCTTCGCACGCATGGACGCCAAGCGCACCTGGGAAGCAATCCTCTCCACTCAGCTCACGCTTGGCGACATCGTTCTGGGTGAACTGGTGTGGGCGGCCAGTAAGTCCGTTCTGGCCGGAACAGCGATTTGGATCGTCGCTGCCACGCTGGGTTATGCGTCATGGCCATCCATTCTGTATGCGATGCCAGCAATCGCCCTTACTGGCCTTGTCTTCGCCAGCCTGGCGATGGTCGTCATATCTCTTGCGCCAAGTTACGATTACTTCGTGTTTTACCAGACACTTGTCCTCACTCCTATGGTGTTTTTGTGTGGCGCGGTCTTTCCGACGAGCCAACTGCCCGGCTCATTTCAGCATTTCGCCGGCTTGTTGCCTCTCGCACATTCGGTCGACCTTATTCGCCCAGCGATGCTTGAGCGCGGCGCTGACAGCGCTGCCCTGCACGTAGGTGCGCTCTGCGTTTACGCGGTCCTGCCCTTTTTCGCGTCGACAGCACTATTTCGGCGCCGCCTGCTGCGTTGACGTGAGTTCAGCGAAAATGGAGAAAGACACATCGATGCACTGTCACGATCTTTCTGCGGTAGCTCGGGATGACCTGGTCTGTCACAGCAGCTGCATGGCCTTAAGAGGCCGCGATCGAGCAAGGTCTACGGCCGCCTGTTCGGTGGATCGGTGCGGACGCCAGCACCGTTACTTTCTGGGCGCCTTTCGCTAGGCGCCGAGACGGACTTTGCAAAATTGTGTTGTGCTGTCTGGCCCGCGCACCCGACGGAGCGTGACTGTCCAGATTAGATAGGTGGGACGCAGTAAGCGGTCCCGGCAGGATCATATGGAGAACGGGATGTTGTGCCTGGGAGTGAGTGGCGGACTTGACAGAATCTATGAAAGCACGCCGGAGCTGCCGAATACATTTCTTCACGATGGCGCTGCGGTTCTTGTGCAGGATGGCCGCGTGATCGCTGCTGTCGAAGAGGAGCGCCTCAACCGCGTCAAGCACTCTAACAAGTTCCCGAGCAATTCGATCCGATACTGCCTTTCTACCGCAGGAGTTGAGCTCGGCGAGATTGACCGTATCGCGTTCTACGCGACTGAAGCCTACTGCAACACCATGCTCGAGCGCCTTTCTGTTTCTCAGCCCGTTCCGTTGGACGCCAGACTGTTGCTGCGCCAGCTGCTAGCACGGGAGTTCGGCGCTGAGATCGATCCGTCGCGGCTTTCCTTCGTGAATCACCACGAAGCGCATGCCGTGAGCGCGTTTGCCATGTCCGGCTTCGAGCAAAGTCTCGTTTTTGCCGTCGACGGCGGTGGCGATTTTCTCTCCGGCTTATTGGCGGTGGGGTCTGGCACCGAAATTGCGCAACTTGCAGGCTTCCCGGAATATAACTCCCTCGGGCTGTTCTATCTCGAGACGATCCGATATCTCGGCTACGGGTTGTTCGACGAGTACAAAGTGATGGGGCTTGCCCCGTATGGTGATCCCGCTCCCTATCGCGAGCTCTTCGCGCAGTTCTACGAGTTGTTGGAGAACGGTGGGTATCGCGTTCACAGGGACCGGATCGGTCCAGCCCTGGTCCGCAACATCGAGGTTCGGCGAAAAGGAATGCCATTCACCCAACAGCATCGAGATGTCAGCGCTTCGCTGCAGGAGGCGTTGGAGCGGATCGTGTTTCACATCCTACGGCACCATCGTGAAGCGACGGGCATTACACGCTTGTGCTTGGCTGGGGGGGTAGCCCATAATTGCACGCTGAATGGTAAGCTGCTTTATTCCGGGCTATTTGACGACATCTTTGTTCAACCCGCGGCGCACGACGCCGGTTGCGCGCTCGGCGCTGCGTTGATGCTGTCAAACGAGCTGGGCAGGCCGGCGCCGCGGGAGCGACTGCCGGACGTTTATTGGGGGCCCGATCTCGGCAACGAGCAAGCCCTTGAGCATGAGCTCAACGCATGGTCAGGCCACCTCGACATTCAACGAAGTGAAGACATAGCATCCAGTGCGGCAGACTGGATGGCGAATGGCGATGTAATCGGCTGGGTTCAGGGCCGCTCTGAGTTCGGCCCACGTGCGCTTGGTAACCGCAGCATTCTTGCGGACCCGCGGCCTGCGGAAAACAAGGACCGCATCAACGCGATGGTCAAGAAGCGCGAGGGCTATCGCCCCTTTGCGCCATCTGTACTGGAGGAGGATGCGAGCGAGTTCTTTGAGCTCCCGGACGGCACGCGGCAGCTCCCCTTCATGAACTTCGTGGTTCGTGTGCGTGAAACCAAGCGTACCGTGCTCGGTGCGATCACACACGTTGATGGGACCGCTCGGCTGCAGACAGTATCGCGCAAGGCAAACCCCACCTACTGGGATGTAATTAATGCGTTCAAGAGGCGAACGGGAATCCCAGTTCTTCTGAATACCTCATTTAACAACAATGCCGAGCCGATCGTGGAGTCCGTGGCAGATGCGATCACCACGTTCTTAACGACTGACCTGGACGGACTTGTTGTTGGGCCGTTCCTCGTCAGAAAGCGGCCAGCATCACTGCAGGATTGGAGTGCACTGGGCGTTTCATTGCCGCCGTATGCATCCCTTCATCGTGTTCGCTCCCACACAGCGCCAGATCGTCAGGAAACGGTCTGCGAGATCCGCACAGGACATTCCGCCCGCGATGGTATGCGTATCTCACATGAGCTTTTCGAGATCTTGATGCGGATCGAGGGCGAGGCGTCGCTCGGCTGGCTTCTCGACGCAACCATGCAGGACCAGGCCAAGCGTGAAGATCTCGTGAGGGAGCTGCGGCTCGTGTGGGAGCTGCGTGGCGTTCGGCTTCATCCGCCGCGCGCGGCTTGCGGCTGCAATAAAGTGCAAAGCGAAACATAGCCGGAACTCATGAGCATGGCCATGCCTATGCCTGCAGCATGTGAGGAGGCCAGACCACCTGACGCACGGGGGTCATCGGGCATCCGACTGAAATCGGGCACGTCGACGCAACACCGATCAAGAAAAAACGGAAGGTGTTGCGAGGACGCGGCCCGTCACGGATAGCACTGCTATGAAGTTCTACCGACGCAGCTCGCCGGCACCGCGGTTTCAGACCGTGACGTCGGACAAGATGATACGTGAGACGTCCGCAATGACGTCTCTTGTCCAACCAGGAGCCCGGGAAGAGGCAATGCAGAGCGGTTCGAAGAATGGTAGGTTCGTAGTTTCCCGGCGACGCACGGGGTTCGGCGACTGCCTGTGGTCACTGGCGGCAGCTTGGCGTTTTGCAAAGCAGACAGGACGGACGCTAGCCATTGATTGGCGGGGATCTTGTTATCTCGATGAGCCATCCACGAACGCCTTTCCAGTCTTCTTCGAACCGGTTCAAGGCATTGCTGGCGTGCGGGTGATTTGCGACGACGAGATCAATCATTATTCGTTTCCGGGACCATTCTTCCCGGCATGGTGGAACAAGCCATCCATCGATTGCATCTACCGTCCGGACGAACAGATTTTCCGAGAACGCGACGAACTCGATCAACTGTTCCAAAGTCGGAAAGATAGTGACGCTAACACGGTTGTGTGTGACGCCTGCCTGATGTGGCGCTGCGATCAGGAGGCCGAACGAGAAATCTTCCGGAGCATCAAGCCACGACCTGAAATTCAGTCTCGGATTAATGCAATCTACCGCGAGCACTTTGAATCGTACAGCGTAATCGGCGTTCATGTCCGGCATGGCAACGGCGAGGACATTATGGGGCATGCTCCCTACTGGGCTGACCCTGAGCGCGCCTTGCGACAGGTCTGTAATGCCATTGATAAGGCTAGGGAGTTACCCCACGCAAAACCCGTGAAGGCTTTCCTGTGCACGGACAGCGCGATCGTCCTTGAGAAGGTTTCGACTATATTTCCTGATGTTTTCACGATTCCAAAACAGTTCCAGGCCCCTCAGGCCGGCCCATTGCACAACGCCACGCTCGGAGCCGAGGGCGGCTTTTCCGCCCTCATCGATATGTACCTCCTTGCGCGCTGCGACACTGTGATTCGTTTTCCCCCGACGAGCGCCTTTACGCGCTATGCGCGTCTCTTTGCCCCACGCGTTATAGAATTCGATTTGAACGATCCGAGCCGATTGATCCTGATTGAAGAATCCTCAGAAGCGCTCGTGGTTTCATGAGAGCCGTTGCCCGCGTGATTGATCTGATTGCCGCTTTTTGCATCCAGCAGTATTGGCAGATCTTTTCGGGGCGGGAATTGTCTGGCCGAAGTGATGCTCTGTCGCGAACTTCCACCGGAGAACAGAGCGACGCGGGGGCCGAATGTCTTCCGCTGAAGCTCGACGTCGACAACAATGACCTTAGCGTGGCTGCCGCCACGGTAAACAGGTGTAACACGTCCTCGCTTCGGGGGCGCAAGTCGACGCTAATCGGTCGTCGATCGCGGATGAATATATCGAAGGGCTCTCCGTTCATCCGGTGAGCTCCGTCTTGGCGGCCGCTACTCGCTGGTGTGAACGGGCGCTCTCGAAATCCACTATTTTGAAGAAACATTCAGTACGCCAGGTCGCGGTCCGGAATCAATCCGCCCGGCGATGTGCCAGTGCTGGATACGTCCGAGTAGGCCACGATGAAGTCGGCATCAGTTGCCGACGAATCTAACGTACGACTCTGGTAACGTCAGCTTTCGAGTTTGGGGCGCTGCTCGCAGCCTTGTCTTTACGACGGCGAGTGTGCTCGCTAGTTTACGTAGCTGATGCACCATCGCTGTCGCAAAGCACACGCACTATGTCTTGAACGAACCGAGCATTTCGCGTGCGCGACACTAGGACGCAAAACGGAAGCGGATTTACATGCATCGCAGTGGCCCAAATCCTGCTACGCATGCCGCACGCAGCAGGAGAGGAGGCGGGCGTGGATCTCGATCTGCCAAAGAACGATCTGATCGAAGGCCAGGTGCCCGACACAAATTTAGCTTGCCCTTTTCAGACCGATAAAGCCCGTGTTCATGGCAGAGAACAGAAAGTGATGTTGCTCACCGGAGCATCGCGCGGAATTGGTCACGCCACTGCCAAGCTGTTCTCTGAGGCGGGCTGGCGCATCATTTCTTGCGCGCGTCAGCCGTTCGACGGCCAGCGATGCCCCTGGGAGGCAGGGAACGAAGATCACGTGCAGATCGACCTCAGCAATCATCGAATGCTGCCGCGCGCGATCACTGAGGTCAAAAAGCGCTTGGCCGGTGCACCTTTGCACGCACTGGTGAACAATGCCGGCGTCTCGCCGAAAACGCCCGCTGGCGATCGGATGACGTCGTTGACGACGTCGATCGAGACCTGGATGAGGGTGTTCCATCTCAACCTGGTGGCCCCGATCCTGCTGGCGCAGGGGCTGTTTGACGAGCTAAGAGCCGCGTCAGGATCGATCGTGAATGTGACTTCGATTGCGGGCTCGCAGGTGCACCCGTTTGCGGGCAGTGCCTATGCGACGTCGAAAGCTGCGCTCGCGAGCCTGACACGCGAAATGGCCCACGATTATGCACCGCATGGAATTCGCGTGAATGCGATCGCGCCCGGCGAGATCAGGACGGACATGTTATCGCCCGACACAGAAGCGCGTCTCGTGCCAAGTATCCCGCTTCGCAGAGTGGGAACCCCGGACGAAGTGGCCAAGGTCATCTTCTTCCTGTGCTCGGATGCGGCGAGCTATGTCGCGGGGGCCGAGGTGCCGGTCAATGGTGGGCAGCATCTGTGAATCAGCCGGCCTTGGGGACACCGCTGACTTGAGCTGCAGCAGCGGTAGTTATGTTCTCCGCTGACGACGCGTGCGCAATCTGCAAAATGGAATGAAAGCACACCGTAAGTTTACCGTCGTGCCATGAAAAGGTGTTACGGTTCTATGTCATCTCGTGAACACTTGGCGTCAGATCGAGAGTGACATGCAAAACGAAGCTCGCCAACCCGGACAAAGTACCAGGGAGGATGATCGAGAGAACGGAGGCCGCCTCATGCTGGATATACCTTCCTCATGCGAACGACCCGCACCGCAACCGGAGCCCGAACGTAAGCTCTCGAGCGAGCCGTTGCGTGAGAGCGCGCTGACCGGCATCTTCGAGATATCGAAAATACTCACCGCTCCTTGTCGGCTCGAGGTCACGTTAGCCAACGTTCTTGATCTTCTGCAGTCGTTTGTGCAGATGCGCCACGGCATCGTTTCACTGTTCGATGACGACGGCATGCCGGACATTACAGTGGGGGCGGGCTGGAGCGAAGGCAGCGACGAACGTTACCGGATGCGGCTGCCGCGGAAAGTAATCGACCAGATCATCGCGACGGACAGGCCTGTTGTCGTCGAGAACGTGGCCGCCGAGCCGGTATTCAGCGCTGCCGACCGGGAAGTGCTCGGCGCCTCTGATGATACGCCAGTTTCGTTCATCGGGGTTCCGATTCGCATTGAGCCGAAGGTCGTGGGTACGCTGACGGTTGATCGTATCCGGGACGATAGGTCGAGTCTCGGGATCGAGTACGATGCGCGACTGCTCGCCATGATCGCCAACCTGGTGGGACAAACAGTGAAGTTACATCGCTTGTTCGCCTGCGATCGCGAACGATTGATGGCGGAGAAAGACCGGCTACAAAAGCAAGTACTCGACCTCAGGCAACCCCCTCGGGAGCGCAAGAAGCTACACGCCCATGGAATCATTGGCGATAGTCCGGCCCTGCGCGGGCTGCTGGAGAAGATCGCGATTGTAGCCAGATCTAATAGCACGGTTCTGCTGCGTGGCGAATCCGGTACCGGAAAAGAACTCGTAGCCAAGGCCATTCACGAATCATCGTCCCGCGCCAGGCGCCCGTTTGTTAAGCTGAATTGCGCGGCGCTTCCTGAGACCGTCCTGGAATCAGAATTGTTTGGACATGAGAAAGGCGCCTTTACGGGTGCGTTCAGCTCGCGCAAGGGACGCTTCGAACTTGCTGACAAAGGAACGCTGTTTCTTGACGAGATTGGCGAGATCTCAGCTCCGTTCCAGGCGAAGTTGCTGCGCGTTCTCCAAGAGCAGGAGTTCGAGCGCGTCGGCAGCAACCAGACTGTTAAGGTCGATGTTCGAGTGATAGCTGCGACCAACAAGAACCTTGAAGAGGCTGTCGCAAGGAGCGAGTTCCGCGCGGACCTTTACTATCGCATTAGTGTAGTTCCCTTGCTGTTGCCACCCTTGCGCGAAAGACGCAGTGATATTCCGCTTCTCGCCAGGGAGTTCCTCAGAAATTTTAATAACGAGAACGGTCGTACTCTGACTTTGGAGGCGAGCGGGATCGATGTACTGATGAACTGCGGCTTTCCGGGAAATGTCCGCGAACTCGAAAATTGCATCGAGCGGACAGCGACGCTGTGCGCCGGATCATCGATTGTGAGAAGTGACTTTGCATGCTGCCACGGCCAGTGTCTTTCTGCGATGCTGTGGAAAGGCACCTCCGACGAGAGACTGGACCAGCCCGCACCCACGCCGTCGGTGCCTGCAAAATCCACCATTCCGCTAGCTGAAGCGACCCAGCCGGTCCAGTCTGTCGGCGGCGAACTGGCCTCACTGGGGCCTCCCGGCACAGTTCTCGTTAGTGGCGCCAAGATGGCCGATCGCGAACGGGTCATTGCGGCCATGGAAAGATCTGGATGGGTGCAGGCAAAAGCAGCGCGCCTGCTCGGGCTAACGCCGCGTCAAATTGGCTACGCGCTGAGGAAATATGGAATAGAGATAAAGCGGTTCTGAACGACGACATCGGTCGGAGCTGCTACTGCCAAATAGCTACACGAGAACGATCTCCGATAGGCATTCTCTGAAGGAAATGGGTCTGCCCACGGGGGCAACTTGGCCCCGAGCATCGCGCGCGCTTGCGGGACTGCTGTCGAAGGGCGGGCTCACCTGGTTCGATGACAAAGGGACTTGCTCACTATGACATACTTAGCGTCATTGCGGGCCATGCAATCGCGAACAGTCGGTTGCGGATCATGTAACGAGCGTCATGCCTATCCGTCGATCAAGCTCCGGACTAGTGAGCGCCAATGCTCATTGAACGTCACCCGGTCAGCCGGTCGCCGGTGATTGGCGGGGTAATCTGTCGCAAGCCGTCCTAGCATCACTCAGCTGGCGCGGCCTGCTGAAAAGCGCTGTCGCAGTTCTGACAGTGTTAGGATTCGTTCGTCGGGGAGCGGCCTAGAGGCGCGCATTACCGGGACTAAGCCTCTGTGATGGCAAGCCGATCCGAAAGGGCGGGCGATGGTACGACACTTGCTGTGCTCTCCGCAGCTGTCGCAGCTTTTGGGAGCAACACCGTGCACAACGTCGTCTGCATCAAACAGGTTCCGGACTCGGCGCAGATCCGCGTGCACCCCGTGACCAATACAATCATGCGTCAGGGAGTGCCGACCATCATTAACCCATATGACCTCTTCGCCCTCGAGGCCGCGCTGGAGCTGCGCGATCGGTTCGGCGGCGAAATTACGGTGCTTACAATGGGACCGCCATCGGCGGAAGACTCTTTGCGAAAGGCGCTGACTTACGGGGCCGATCGCGCCGTCCTGCTCACCGATCGCTGCTTTGCGGGCTCCGACACCCTGGCCACGACGTATGCACTTGCAACTGCCATCCGAAAAATTGGTAAGGAATATGGCCCGACAAACCTCATCTTCACGGGGAAGCAGACAATCGACGGCGATACGGCGCAGGTTGGGCCCGGCATCGCAAAGCGGCTGGGCGTATTGCAGCTAACCTACGTTGCGAAAGTCAGATCCTTAGATCTCGCCGCCCATACAATTGAAGCAGAACGACGCGCCGAAGGTGGTGTCCAGGTGCTGCACACGAGGCTGCCCTGTCTCATCACCATGCTGGAGGCAACGAATCAGATTCGGCGAGGCGCGATGGCGGATGCCTTGCGCGCGGCGCGCGCCAAAATCGTGAAATGGAGCGCAAACGATGCCGGTATCGAGGACGTCTCCAAATGCGGCCTCAAGGGATCGCCGACTGTCGTCAAGCGAGTGTTCGCTCCCTCTGCGCGGGCTGAGAAGGCAGCGCTGGTCGAGGCCGGCGAGCAACCGGCGCAGGCGTTGATAGACGCGATTTTCAAGCGTCAGCCGAAGCTCGAAGCCGATCTTGCTGCACTTGCCCGTGCCGCTTGATCTGGAGCGAAACGGTCAAAGATGTACCAACACCAGAGGCACTCGCGTGGGCGCGCAAGATCTAGCTAGGTATTTCAGCTCGCGACCTGCGCGTTATGGTCCATGGCGTTCCTCGATTTCCAAGGGCATCGGGGACCGCATGTTCCCTAGACCGCGTTATGGCCTCGATCAATGCCCGGAGTTGGCCGCGATTGTCAGGCGCATCGACAAAGGGCTGCGAATGCGTCCAGATCCCACTATATGGTCGTGTTCGATGGCGTTGAGGCAACT
Organism: Bradyrhizobium sp. CCBAU 51765; assembly: GCF_015291725.1. Lineage (GTDB taxonomy): Bacteria > Pseudomonadota > Alphaproteobacteria > Rhizobiales > Xanthobacteraceae > Bradyrhizobium > Bradyrhizobium liaoningense. The sequence continues at coordinate 6,834,374 of NZ_CP030038.1, read as the reverse complement.
GCTTAGCGCGTAGTTGTCGCGAGCGAAGATGGATTACGTCAGCGAACGGGATCACCATGCCAGCGCCCGCTCTCCAAAGCGCTTGTCGCGCTGTTCAAGGCGCGAAGCCGACTTTTGTGGCACTTTGAACCAATCTCCGCGATTCAGTATCCCTATACTCATTGGCCCGTTGTGAGTGGCGGGTGGCTCTTCGCCGTCTGGTGTCCGACAGCGGTGCAAGCGCTGTCAGGTTCAATACACTTGCGACGAGGAGTCGGCCGCGATTTTGTCAATGTACTCAAAATCTTTGCAGCGAGTGCACGATTTGGCACGGTGATTGCTGTAAGCGTGCAAGAAGACATCGTGGTGGTACTCGCGAACGTGAAACATAGCGTCGGTCTCTTTGAGAATCTCGTGGCAGCCAGCAGCGAGCCAGGTAGATGCGGATAATCCTTGCAAAGCTGTACGAATCTCACAGCGGTTCGATCGACTGGCAGGAGCAGCAACAGCGAGGGCCTGCGCGGCGTAATATCTCACCATGACGCTGAAAGCGTATGATCGCCGGCCCGGAAATTCGCGGCATCGAACGTTTCGTGGACCGGAATCCGTCTTGATCGCCGCCGCTCAGTTGATCTACGTGCTCCGTTCGATGCGGGTGAGCAGCACTGAATGGCGCTGTCTGCTACCGCGAAGGCGCAACCAAAAATGTTGCCTAGATGGTGAACGCGAGACAAGCCCATCGAAACCAACGAACTCGCGGTGGCCCATAGCTGGCGCGGTGCTCCGTCAAAGACCGTTCTCTCCTCATCACCAGGAGTCACATGACATCTCAAGCGTCTCGATTGACACCCGATCAGTCTCCGCAGATATGCTGCAAGTATTTGACTGAGCAAGCACGAGCCCTGTTCGGCCCGCACCCGTTCGCTGCGGAGATGTCCGAGGACCAGGTCGCTCGCCTGCTGCCCGACTATCTGGCGATGTCACAGGCGTTCCCGTACCTACAGGCGGGGTCGCAACGGGATCTCATTTTCGATGCAATGAATCACAATCGAGATATTGCGAGGGACATTGAACTGACCAGCGTGGTTGGAAATTTCATCTGTTGGGATGAGACGGGCGGTTATGGCCAAATTCTCCAGGGAGGCAAGGCGGCGCTACCCGACATTCTGGTGACTGAGAACTTCCACTCCAACCTTCTTAGAAAGGATGCGTTGCAACTACTCGGCAGAGCAATACGGCCCAACTACAGCGCCACGACCAAGCGGTACCTGCATTCTCTCTATGCCGGATTGTCATCGAAAGATCCCTTAGTGCGTTGCGCCTTCATGGTCGCTTTTGAGCTACATGCTGCGGACATGATCGAGTCGCTATGGACCACTCTGGTCAAAACGTTTAAGGCGCGGCCTGAAGATCTTGAGTACTTCCGCAGCCACGTCGGCGGAGAAGATCCTGCGGAGAAGTACCACGGAGAAATGACAGGCCGGCTGATTGGCGAACTTATCCCGGCTGATAGGAATAACCGCTTTTTAGATGAGTTCGATCGAGCCTATCGGCTCAGCCTACAGTGGTGCTGCGATCTGCGCCGAATTGACTCACTGAAGGGAGATGATCACTCGGAGGTAGGGCACCATGGCCGTTGTCATTGTGGTTCTGTCAAGTTCTACGTCAAAGCACCGCGAGAGCTCTCTGCAGTTCGATGCAACTGTTCAATCTGCGAAATGTCTGGATTTCTGCACTTGCTCGTACCCGGCAACAAGCTTCGCATTAAGTGTGGCGAAGAATTCCTCACGACGTATCAGTTCAATAAGAACATCGCTCGGCACACGTTTTGCCGGGTTTGTGGCGTAAAGCCATTCTATAGGCCGCGCTCAAACCCCGACGGATTCAGCGTAAATATTCGATGCCTCGATAAAGGGACCATCGAACGCATAACGGTGAGCGAGTTCGATGGCGAGCATTGGGACCAAGCCTTCCGCTCGATGCACCAGGACCTTCAGTCCTGCGTCGAACATAAAACCCTGGAGTGAACTCGAATGGCACGCGCAATGAATCATAAATCTCGTCTTCTTTCAGAAGAAGCTTTGACAAAATACCGCATAGAACTGCTGGTAAAGGGGACGGTCGTGATCGGCCCCCAGATATTGTTCACCCAAGATGACTTGTCCAAAATCGATCAGCTGCAGGCTGAAATTTCCGAAGAAGAAGTGAGGCAGGGAGATGCCGGCGACTCGCACAATGTTTTCGTCAAGCGCGTGAGGATAGACCCGCCCGGCCGCCCTCCTAGCGACGTGAGCGGTGCAGCTCCACGGCAGATCATGGAACTACTTGAAAGGAAAGACCGCAGCTTCGCGGTAAGAAAGATCTTGGGGGCCACGTCGGATCACGTGATTCGCAGATGCCAAATGCATCGGATGCCTCCTGGTTCGTTTGTTGGCATTCATCTGGATTCTGCGAGCGATCCGGATTTCGAGTACGCGGTCATCGTGCAGCTGGCGAGGGACTTCGAGGGCGGGGAGTTCGTGGTATATCTAAGCGGGTACGAACACCAGGTATTCCGACCGCCATTTGGCGCTGTGCTTGTTACCACATGTAAGCTCCGGCATGAGGTGAAGCCTGTGCTGTCCGGCGAGCGCCGATCGCTGGTCTACTTCTGTTCAAAACGCAGCGGCGCGAACCGCCGGATCATCGAAAGTTCTACGGCTGGCACATGAGGTGGGGTGGCTGAGATCGCTTTCGAATGAATTTGGTAAGGGGTGAGCTCTCAGGAGAGGGTAGTAGCTTGGCATCTTGTGCTCAGACTGGTTCTGGCAAAAGCTGCCGGGGCGATGAGCATGTGGAAGACGAGTTGGTTTGGAGCGAACCGGATCTCGCCGCCCGGACGCGATTCGTTCAACCTGCGCAAGCCCAGCTGCCGCGCTTGATCCCGAGCCACCGCGACCGCGTACAAGCCTCCAGCAGGTCGTCAATGATCAGGATGGTAACGATACCGCCAATTTCCTGTTCGTGCTGTGAACGATGCGGGCGTTACTGGTGGCGGCGCCCACTGGTCGCTTCTGTTGGTTGAGGCGCGTGCCTACCGCCCCGGTTGCCTGTCACTATGACTCCGCCCAGTCTGCCAACAGTACCATTTGCAGAACAGCTCGCAGCACGTCTCGGCTTCCGCCTGCAACCGGCCCGCTGGCCCGGCAGCAGAACGGCCTGGATAGGGTACCCAGGTGGCAGACGCGACGCCAGCGCTGATTGGACGATTAGCGCAGGGCGAGCGGCCAGTCCATGAGCGGCTGCACCTCGAGCACCTCATCGCCGATCGGCACTTCAGTAGCGACTTAAGGGTGGTCCCGATTGGGGCTGACAGAGCTCGAGCTAGACGAGGCAAACATCCCATCGTCAGGAATCTCGCGCGATCGAAAGCAGGGACAAGTTCAGTTCATGAGCGGTTGAAGATATGGTCGCTGGGATCTCAATCAAACCATTCGCAGTAGGTGATACTGCAGATCGCGGGCCGCTGCCCTATCGCGCGCAATCACAAGGCACTCCACAGTGCCAGCCTCTGGGTCGGCAGCAAGCGGGATCACACCCTCCTTGCGTGTGCGGTCGAACAGAAATCCTTCCTTGACCAAACGATCATGCGCTATTTGTAGGGATTCTGATCGAACATTTCTTACGGATAAAAGAACGTTGCAACCGGAATAGTCGAAACCCAGCAGCCGTACGGCAATGGTGTGTAACACCGAGCCGCCACCCCAACGGCCGTTCGCTTCGTTAAACAGCAGCCGTCCGTCATCCGCGAAAATGGCGTCAATGTTGATCATTCCGCGATATCCTAGGTTTCGCGCAAGCGCCACAAATCGGTAGGCGTGCGCCTGGGCAGTCAACCATTGCTCGTTCCTCAGGTCGCTTGGTAGCTCAAGTCCTGTCCAGATCAGAGCTCTTTCGGATCGGTCGGCGCTTTTACGCAGACGTATGTTTCCACTGCTCATGAAAACGATTGAACCATCATCCTCGATTTCATACTCGAGATAGAACAAAGACGTCGCCAGGTGGTACGACTCCACGACCAGCGTCTTACATGACGCCGTTGTCATCTCGGACCAAAGCGCGTCAGGATCAAACGACGGCCATGGAATTCGCCGGGTCTCTCTTGCCCCAGGTAGTGGATCGCTTTCATTGCCGGTCAGGATGACATTTCCGACTCCGCCGGCTCCATTGTCCAGCTTTACAATAACGCTGCCGGTCGCGGTTCTAAGTGAAGTGACCGCTCTGAATAACTCGTTTGAGTCTGTCGTGATAGATCCATTCGGCAGTGGAAGTGCGACGCTTGTCGCCAATTGACGGAAGTGGCTCTTGCGGTTCAACAGATCAGGCCCCCGCTGCAGCGCGAAGTCGTCGCCTGTCTGCGGTATGCCGAGCATGGCCGCCAGGCGTGCGACGCCTTCAGTAGAGTAGCAGGGATACAATCGCCAGGTTGATTTCTGACGAATATGTCTGTTGATTCGCTCAACAACAGTCTTGGACAGGAGTGTGCAATCATCGAGCACCGGCGATTGGCTGCCGCCTTGAGGTACAAGCAGACAGAGACTCGATGCGTCGAAATTGAGCGTCGCGCCAATGAAGGATAGCAGATCCGCGGGGATGACCACCGGAGAGACTATCAGGTCACCCTCATGAGCAAACCACGCTGAACGGTATGCCGAATTGGCGGCCAGCGAAAGTTGAGCTGGTGTCAGATCGGAGCCCGACATTTGAGCCGTACCGGCATTCATGATCAGGATCCGCGGCATCCGCGACCTCCGGGCATTTGGGCGCGATCAGAGAGGAATCGTGATGCCAACAATGGTGAACCTGCTGCGCCGCGTTGAGCACTGAGCGAAGCTTGATTTGGCGCCGTCCTGCTCCGAGAGAGGCGAGGTCGGTGAGCGCGAGCGATATGGTCAGTCTGTCGGCCGAGGCCGACGTAGCTGAGAGGCTGCCCTTCGAAATGGACCGCAGTTTCGCCGGGAGTATACGCAGCTTTTCGGTCGGTCAGGCTGCGGAGATTCAACTCGATGTTCAAGCGCCTCACGGCCGCATAGTACGCTTGCAGCGAGTGGCTTCCGCCGCAACCCGGAATTGCTTGGCGAGTCTCCGATGACATGATTCGGTTGGCCTTTATACAGGCTATGATCAGACGGCCTTGGAGGGATGATGGTTCTCATGGGTTGCGAACAATGGATATTGCTTGAGGGATCTCGGCCGATTGATCACTCTCTCTGTTCTGCTGCGCGACGGTCGTGTGCATCTGTCCGTAGTGATAAAAACACCACGAAGACAGTTTCTTGCCGCGTCTTTGATATACAGGCTCGCCGCACATATAGGCCTCTCTGGCATCTCCATCTTTGAAGCCGATGATGCAGCGGCATTGGCCTTCAATATGGTCGATCAACAGGACCTTCTTGAGGCCGTCGGGCTCTTTCAACTTGCTGCTCCATAATGCCAAGCAATATTTTGCGATGCCGCGCGGGCCAAGCGGAGCGACAATTGCAGCTCAGGCTCCTTGAAAACCTGCGCAGGCCAGCCATCTGTCGCACCTTTGCGCGATCGCCATGCCTTGCCACCACGAGAAAGCAGTGACAGAGCGGAAAGCCAGTTCGGCGAACTGATATTGGCGCGGTGTCGCGCCAGAGGAGGGGCTTTGTTCAGCTTCGGCCGGCAGCGTCCCCGACTTAGGGGGGGCGAATGGAGGTCTACGTCGCTCAACTCTGACCTCGTCGGTTCTCTGGTGCCCCGGGCCAGAACAGCCACGTGGTCTCGGTTTCGGAATGGCGGGCCTTTCAAAGCCACGTTCGAGCCATAGCGCCGCAATTAGGACTGGCTGCAGAACCCTTCCGACCGCCCCGCCACGGGGGATGAGGATCATGATTGACCATGGGGACGAGGGTCTGACCAGCTGAGACATTCGCAATCCTTCACGATCTCGGCAGCAGACCGAGACAGGTGCCCACCTCAAGACCGTACGACTTAACGTTACGTCCGATTCAAGCCCTTTTATGCACGCTCTGAACGTGGCCAAGCTCTTAAATCGGCTCGCCGGCCGGTCTGGTGTCGCACGCATTCAGCGCTGCGATTTGCGTCAAGAAAGTTCGTTTGCCTTTGAGATGAGGGCCGCTGCCGATAAGCCAATTCTCGGAAACGTTCGCCCTTTCGCGACCAAGGGCTCGCGCCCTTTGCAGCCGATTGCCCGCCTGACCTCCGCTGCCGTCATTGGATAGCTCAGTCACTTCTATGATTTTGCAATGCCAAATCCGGCATCTGACCGATAGTTTTCGATGAGTGCCGTGAGGGTGGGCGAGGAACGGTCCTGCGAATGTGCCGGCGGCCGTCATCAAACGCACGTCGCGGTCACTGATTTCGCTTGGCGTCAGGATTATCGCAGCGTCTGATACAGGCGGTACAGCAAACGCGCGCGAGGTTCAATCGACGAGATGTAGAGTTGCTCATGATGCGTATGCGCGCCCGTGCCGTCAACGCCAAGGCCATCAAGAGTCGCGGTATGCGGCGCGGTGAAATTGCTGTCGGAGCCGCCGCCGCTGAACGCGTCGAGCAGCTCGAAGCCAAGTTCGGCGGCAAGCGTTTTGGCGTGTGCGTAAAGTGCGGCGCCGGCGCTGGTCTTCTCATATGGCGGACGGTTCAATTCGCCTGATACCTTCACGCTGACGCCGTCGGAGCGCGAGGTGATGCCGAGAATCTTGGGCACCAGCTCGTCGGCATGTGCCATGGTGGGGACGCGCACGTCGACTTGCGCATAGGCCAGTTCCGCGACGACGTTGGGCCTGGTGCCGCCGCGGACGACGCCGACATTGACGGTGATACCGCGCGTGAGATCGTTCATCCCCTCCAGCGTCTGGATCACATGGGCGAGTTCCCGGATCGCGCTGCGGCCGCCCTCGGGCCGCGTACCTGCATGCGCCGGAGCGCCCTTGATGAATACGTCAAAGCGCGCAACGCCCTTGCGTCCCGTGATGACCTTGCCCCCGTCGCGAGCGGGCTCGGTTACCAGTACGTATTTGGCCTTGCGGCCCTCGGCCTCGATCAGCGCGCGCGAGGTTGGGCTGCCGATTTCTTCGTCCGAAACGTAGAGGTGCGTGATGCCGAGCGGCGGGCGTGCATCATCGGCGCAGATTTGCCGGAAGGCGTGATAGGCGAGGTAGGCACCGCCTTTCATGTCGTAGATGCCAGGGCCGAACGCGCGGTCGCCCTCGATCTTGAATGGTAGCCGTTCGATGGACCCCATCGGATTAACTGTGTCGAGATGGCTTAACACCAGAATGCCCGGTACGCCCTGCCCCCAAGAAGAGCGGCTGACCAAATGATCGCCGCAGCCGTCACGCCCCGCAACGCGCTCGACACTGGCCGGCAGGTCGCGATAACCTGCTGCGACGACATCAGCGAGTTTGTTGATCTGATCCGGCCGCTCCGTCGGAGATTCAATCAGGACCCAGCGGCGAATGCCCTCGAGAATCTGGGCGATTTCGAACCCGTTGCTGGACAGAATTGTCTGACGCCTTTGAAGTCGATTTGTCATCGCTTCTGCAAGATCATAGTGTCCCTGTGTCCTCACGTCAGAATCGAGCCGAAAGATCTAGAGAAGCGCCAACCATTTTGACCCGGGGCGTGCCTATGAACCCGATCCTGCTGCGGCAACGATGCTTACTCGCCTGTCGCTCACAACTGATCTACCAAAGCTGGTAGTTTTCGAGAGGATTATGCAGTTGTCCTGACCAGGTATTCGCACGCGTCGTGGCGCGGCAGGTCGCAGACCGGCACAAGCATAGATCGACAGGCGAAGCGCCCGAAATCGCCGGGGGCTGATGAGACCTTTCAATACGAGCCTAATCTGTGGAACCAGTCGCAGCCCAGGCAATTGTTGGATCGCGGTCGTGGAAGCGACTAGGGAGTGAGGCCATCGACCATTCTGCTGTCCCGACGGGGTCTGCGCAAAACCGCACTCAGTCTAGCAGTAAAGTACGAAGTGCGCCCCGGAAGTTGATCAATGGATTTCCATCGCTTTGTCGGGTGGCGATAATTCGTCCGATAAAGACGGTGTGTGTGCCAAGCAACTTGTGGTCATACAAAACGCATTCGAGCGCGCAAAATGCGTTGGGCAATAGCGGTACATCGAGGGCACCCTGGTCCCCGGCCCCGGTGTCGAAGCGGTGAACGCCTTTCGCCCCCTCCCCACCGCCAAAACGCAGCGCAAGGTCCTCCTGGTCACTGCGGAGAACACCGACCCCAAAGCTGCCGTTGGCAAGGATCTCATCATGTGCCTCGGAGCGGGCATTGATGCCAACGACCAGGCACGCCGGCTCCATGCAGATGGACGTCACAGAGCTCACCGTCAGTCCACGTCGTCCGGCTGCCGTCCCGGTCGTCACGATAGCGACACCGCTCGCCAGGCTTTGCATGGCATGGCGGAACTCTGCCGGTTGAATAGATGGCATATCCCGGATCGCAGGAGGGAACTGGTGGCTCACTTCTAGTGTCTCCACATCTAGAGACGACTTTGATCCCCATGGGGCTTGTAATGGGGGAGCCGGTGTCGAAATTGCGTGACGAGTAGGCTCAGATGGAGATCGGGTACGACTTCGATGTCCCTCTGGATTAGCTGAGAGTCACAGCCGGACGGACGTGCAATATCTCGGCGTGGTTACGCCGGATGGCGATCGGAGCGGCAGTCTAAGAATTGCCGTCGCCTCTGTTTCGACAGGGCGTCCATTAAACAGCAAACCGCGCTGAGCAGCCCGGCGACGCGCCAGTGCACAGGGAATTGTGGTCGCGATCCAAACAGCTGGGCTGGAATCTGGCTCGGCCCCGTGGGGAGGGAATGATGCCGATTGCGGTAACAGCGCGCCTGCCAGAGTTTCTCCGCATGTAGACGGCATCGGCGCGCGCCTAATGTACTTTTAGGAGAACACGTGCTTTTGCCGCGAGAAGATGCTCATCGAGCGTCGCGTGCAGCACACCCCGCAACTCCGGTGGGATTGAGCTATCCGTATCGATCAATTCCCGAAACTTCCGTATGATGTGTTCTATCGCAGCAATAGATCCGAGTGTTTCAATCCTCTGCCGGGACATCATCATCTCCTTAGGCGCGCAGCGCGTTTCATCGCGGGTCCTCACCTCGGCAATGTGGGCTGCAACAGGCTCTCATCGCTAAGAAGGCTAGCTCTCGCGCCCGGGCTCGGCGCGAATTGCCTTCGTCAGGACGAGCGCTGGCGACGCAGGCTCCTTGAAATCCCGCAGAAATGACGTGCATTCGTGGCTCCAATATTGTCGCGCTCGTGAACAGCAGCACCTGGTCGCAATACTGGAACATCGGCCAGCTCGGCTGTCAGGCGTTCGAAACCGCGATCAGGCGCTTCAGTCGAGCGGCTGCGGCGCCGCGATCGAGTGATTCTTGTCCAAGTGCTACGCCTTCCTGCAGGGTCGAGGCCCGCCCAGCCACGACCAACGCCGCTGCCGCGTTCAAAAGTGCGGCGTCGCGAAATGGACCTGGTACGCCATCAAGCACATTTTGCAGCGCAACGGCATTAGTCTCCGCATCGCTGCTTTCCAGCGCGTCGTTGCGGCGGCGGGGGAGCCCGGCTTGTTCCGGCGTCACTTCGAAGGTGCGGACTATACCCGCCTCAAGCGCAGCAACAAACGTTGGGCCGGTGAGGGTTATTTCGTCGAGCCCGTCCGAGCCATGAACAACCCATACCGACTCGGCACCAAGGTTCTTCAAGACGTACGCCAGAGGCTGCACCCATTGGGCAGACAATACCCCAACGATCTGTCGCTTGACCCCGGCCGGATTGCACAGAGCCTCGATCAGATCAAAGGTCGTATGGGTTCCAACTGCGGCCCGGATCTGCCCGATGCGCTGCATCGCCGGATAATGGGCTGACGCAAACACGAAGCCGATGTTGGCTTCCTGCACGCAACGTGCGATCGCGTCAGGCTTGAGATCAACCTTTACACCGAGGCGCGCCAACACGACTGGGGCGCTTGAACCCGAAGACGCAGCGCGGTTGGCATGCTTGACCACAGGAATGCCGGCCCCGGCGACGATGAAGGAAGCACACGTCGACACGTTGACCGAATGCATAGTGGTCTTGCTCGTGCCAGCGAGGCCGACGGGGTCGCATGTCGGCTCGACCCGCGGCGTTCTATTCCGCATCGCCAAGGCGGCGCCAGTGACTTCTTCGACCGTTTCGCCCCGGACCCGCATCCCCATCAACAAGGCGCCGATTTGCGAGGGAGTCGCGTAACCCGACATCATGCTGTCGAAGGCTGACGCAGTTTCCTCACGCGTCAGAGTGGCGCCTGTGGCAACTTTGCCCATGATCGATCTAAGCACTTCCATCGAACTTTACACGTTCCTGTCCAAACCTCGAGCTCTTCCGCAAGACATCGTTGAAGAGACCCGGCACCGATTGCCTTGATGCAGTGGCCCGTCCCGCGTGACATGGCCTCATTGACGCTTGAGGCGGCGGTTGAGTGTGGGCATGCTTGGTGAGGCTACAACCTGACGCTACGTGAGGGTCAAGCTCTCCATTTCGGTGGTGCCGTCGAGAGGAGATCGTCGGTCAGCTAGAACACTGGAGTTGCTTGTCGCAGGACTGATGACGCTGTTTTTTGGCGGCAATGGCCTTTTGCCGCGGTGTTCCGGCCGGATCACCTCATCCTTCTTATAGCCTGCCATCGCCGCGGTGGCGAACCATTGAAGCGGCTCCATCTACTGATTCCAGGCTATCCGTGATGGGGCGGTCGAGCCCCGATCTCAGCTGGCTCTACCCAATAACCCCACCTGGTTGCAAATGAAGGTGCCCGTTCATAGTGCGATGGACGCGTCCCGTTGATCCGCTTGCGTGAGGGCCGGTCATGTTCGGTTCTGCCTTGCAGCAGAATACGCCCTGCTGTGGCGCGTCGAGGCGATCGGTTTTCAGAGCAGCCTCTGCGGTGGCAAGATGATTTTGGAGAACATCGAATGGCGTGATGTGCCTGCCTTGCATGATGCCGCTGTCGATCCATACTTTATGCGGATCGAAGACGAAGTACTTTGCTTGGTCTGGACGTATACGCGTATCGGGAGCCGCCGCGCAACGGCCTGAGCTCGATTGCATGCCCAGTTGAAACAATGTCGGACTGCGAAAGTGCAGGTCCTGGATGAACTTCTGCAAACGGGCTGCACCGAACATTCGCGCTTGAAAAGGGGCCCCGCATCAACCTCATGGTAGGATTGCAGAGCCAATTTCAAGCTTGTGCAGCGTTTTGATAACGTGCGCCACACCCCTATTGGCAATCAGAACATATCGAAGGGTAACTTCTGCATTCGCCTATCTCGACACGCGCGACTGACCATAGCGTTGGTCAATTGTAGGCGGCCATGCTCGTCACCTGACCGCGGGTGACCATCCTGCAGGTCACCCTGGGATCACTTCCCCGGATAGGCGAATGAACAGGCCGCCACATTCACTTCGAGTCGCTGCTTTTCTTGCTAGTGTCTCGCACCGAGATAACGTAGCGACATCGCTGACTGAGGCTCGCTTGCTTGGATCTGAGGCAGGCGGTGATAGCGGTGCGATCTGGTATGTGGCTGCTACAAAGGCGGAACACGTCCTCCATGCAAGCCTCTTTCTCTTCTGCGGTCGGCGTTTCATCGCGCGCGTTGACCGGCCCTGGGATTACAGCGGTCATTGCGGCGACAAGAGCAATGGCGCAGCGGGAGATTGTGAGGCGCGAAGCCAACTGACTTCGTTGATTTTGAGTCATGATATCCATTCAAGTCCGGTTGGTTGCGTTATTGATCTTCCTGCGCGAAGCGCAACGTGACCTATGAGCCAGGAAACAGGCCGGAACTGCTTAAGGAAGGTGCCGGCATGCTCGTTCTTCCGCTTTTGCGTTCGTGCGGTGCTGGTCATCCGTCCGGCACGACAGAAACCACACCTGCTGTAGTGGCGGAGCACCACGAAGAGTCGAAGTACTGGCGGCTGAGCTGGCCCAGCAAGTAATCATTCGGGAGCATCCAGTGGTTCGGTGCATGCCTGGATGTGGCGATGCACCGTTTGGGCCTGACATGTGCTTAGGTACTCTGGCTCAGCCTACCATCAACTGACCAATGACTCCGTAGCCGGCGCGACGACGGGATGAAGGGCATGGCCCTATCGCGAGGCAGGGAGAGCAGGCAAAAACCGCAGGTGCGCCCAAGCCACTGTTCATGATGCATTCGATCGTTCAGAGCGAACCATGATGACGCGCGCCGAGACTATGTTTGCTGTAGTCGCGCCTGTGTTCCGCGTTATGTGAAGACGTCGGGTGAGGTATCTGGGACGGAGTCTCCGTCTGGCGTTGTGCTGAGGTTGGGGTGATGGGAGCGCCCGCCGTGTAGAGCTCGAAACGCGCGATTTCGTCCAGTCGCGATAGGAGCAGCTCCGACGCAGCCCGGACAAGGATGCACCTTGAGCATCTTAGCGTCCTGATCGAGTCGCGCCAGGTGAGTTTGGATATCTGAAACATTCGTGATTCGCTTGGCGTGTCTGGAACGGCCTGGATTGTCGGAGGTGGTTCCCACTTGTCTAGGATCGTACAATCTAACGCTACGTGCGATTCAAGTCCCTTCGTGCGTCTAATCGTCTGAGGATGTCGACGCTGTGCATTCTTCGCGCGCGCCTCGGCTGCAACGCGCACTGTGGCGCTTCAGAATAGCGGCTGTGCGTGGCGACTGCCCCTTCAGCACCCGAGGCTTCGAGCGTCGCTGTTACGTGATTATACGGAGCGCCGGTGTCGCATTTCTTTGATCTGCGAATTGCATGCTCTCGGCATGAATGCGAAAAGTAAACTCTACCAACCCGAGCACTGGCGAGGCCGTGCGGAAGCAACGCGAAAGAAAGCGGAAGCGCTCGCTGACGGGAGAGCCAAAGACAGGCTGCTCAAAATTGCCGTGGAATACGACAAGCTAGCTCGGCGCGCCCACATGTGGCAGATGCACAAAGACGAGGACGATACGTGACGCGAGGAAGAGCTGTAAAGTGTTGATCGCTATCCGACCCAATGGCCACGCAGATGTCGCACAGCAAGCAAGTCAGTGCGTGGAAGTGACGTTGAGGGGCACCGTAGGGCGGGGCATCCTGACGGTCCTGTCCCGCGCTCCAGATAGCGAAATATAAGGCGGAGCGATCCGCCTGCCCAACGCTCCTTCAGTCCTACTTCCTTAGTCAGCTTCTCGAAATCAAATACTCATAAGAAAAAGCGCAGCCTAGACCTCAATTTGCAGTCTATGCGTCGCAGTAACGCGGAAGCCCGGAGCCAATCCGCGCCAGACCGTTCAGCTGTTACAGGTCAGTGTGTGGAACTTCGTTGCGGCTGCAATGGCGTATCAGTTTCGCCAATTCGAGCTATCTGCGTCATTGATGGTGCGTGGGTATACGGAGCGGCCGCGGCATGCGCGAGGCGTGGCAAAGCCCCTAGCTGCTCTGGCATCCGCCAGCTTATTCAGAAGAACGCTGCGATGATCCAGTAGAGCCCGGCCCAAAGCAGCACATTTATGAGGAGTGCGGCCAGCGGCCAAGGGTTCCATCTCCTTTGCGCCGACCGGGAGCGACAATCGGCGCCGTAATGCCTGATCGGTGGGTGCTTTGGTGCGCGCCAATGCGTCATTTCATTAGACGTCGCGCTGGTCCGCTGAGAAATGCCGGACTTTGCATGCCTCGTACCACTCATAATCTCGCAGTCCTCTTGCAAGGAGAGTATCGGAATGTTTGTCTGTTGCGCGGCGAGCCTCCGTCCGATGGTATGCTCGCGTATCATCGGTACAGTTAGCGTCGCTTTCCGTCACCGCAGCAATCTACATGCCACGACGCAGAAGTATCCGCACCGCTTTGATGCCAGCAAAAGCGCGTATGTCGGGCGTTGGCGACACAGAGCCGCTGCCAGAGCTCGGATTCGCGACGTCCATGTCTGAAAGACAACACCCGCATTAGCTGCAAAAGGCTGAGCGTATCGCGAGCGCCATACCCTGAGCAATGAGTTGGAACTCGCATCGTAGTGCCGCGTGAAGATCGGCCGACGATGATTGAGATCGACTAATCATTGTTCCTGACCGTTAGCTTACGAGGAGAGGCCGAGATGGCAGGCGATCCGCTCGATGTCGTTGGTTCGACGTCAGTTCATACCAGGCGTCCGCGGCTCTGGGTGCAGGCCGATTCGCGCACCCTCTTTCTATCGTGTCGGGCGCATTGCCACTGTTCAGACTCGACGAGAAAGCCATGAATGATCAGGTACGATCTCGCCAAGCAGTAATATCGTCGGTTCAGCTGGAGCCATCACTGGCTTTGCGAGACATCATGGAATCTAGATGTCAAGGCCCACTATAGAGAGAATGCCATGATGACGACCAATTCATTGAAGAGAGGGGGCCGCCAGTCTCTTGCGCTCAAGCGCCATGACATGAATGCGTACTAACGCTTGCTTGAAGGGCGGGAGAGCGATGGCAGACAGAAGTGTTGCTGATGCGCGCTGTATTCGGCGATGTGCGAGCAATACTGGCCGGCATCCATGAGTAAGATGCTTCGCATGAAAGGGGCTCGATGACGGAGTTGTACTATGAGCCGGGAAGGTGCGGTCGGCGGACCGATTCGCCATCGCCCAGATCGTGCTACCGCCCGTACTCACGTAATCGGTGGCTCCTGAGAGCGTTCTGCCCACCATGCGATTGTTAGAAGACTATAGCAGGAGAACGAGTGATGATGGACATCTGCGGCTTGCTCAGATGGTGCTCTCAAGAGCGGTACAGTAACGATTTGCGAGACAACGTAAGCCGCGTCGGTTTCAAGGCCCTTCGAAAGGCAAAGGAGCGGGCGTGCGAGCGCAGTTGATTGAGAAGCTGGAGGCCGGCCGCGTGCAACACGGCCGGTTCGCTACGGTTCCGGGATCAGGCCCTTGCGGCGTGTTCCTTGTGCAGGGGCCTTGCGGGTGTGAACTAAAGATAAGTGGATTTGTTCGTCCTGGTTGGGAGCATGTTGCGGTCTCGACGCCGCGGCGCTGTCCGAATTGGGAAGAGATGTGCTTTGTAAAAGACCTGTTCTGGGATGAAGAGGAATGCGTCATGCAACTGCATCCGCCATATTCGCAGTATGTAAATAACAGCCGATATTGCCTTCACCTGTGGAGACCCATTCATCGGGACATCCCGATGCCGCCGCCGAGCTTTGTAGGCATCGTTGGACTAGGGCCCTCGGAGGCAGCAATGTTGTTCGCGCGGATGAGCGCGGCACCATGATGAGCTGATTAGGAATATCCAAGCGCAAAGGTGACGCCGAGCGGCTGCAGAAGACCGATTCGGCGCCGCCGAACCGAGGCGCCAAGAGCGTGTATATGTTAGGATCAATTGACCGTAGCGTGCGCGGGGGGCAGCCGAATTAGCTACCATCGACCGGGAGAAGCTAACAGTGCACTGATCCCCGGTAAAGCTCGCGGAGCGGTGCTGAACGCGGATCGGCGGCAACAACAGCATTTCGCCAGGCCGACGATCATCCTCACAAGGCATCACTGGGCGATCCGACGGCGCGAATTGCGCACTCTTTGGAGCGAGCAGTGTGTGCCGACCGGCGGCGTCGCGATGGTTGTGAGATCGAGGCCAAGGCGACGGTCGCATTCAGTGACGAAGGCGCTCTCGCCCCATCGCCTGACTGCATCCGGAATTGCAGAAGGTCGCGCCTGCCGTCACTGTGCTTCGCCGGCCACAATCCCACATCTTGAGCGGGGCTCGTGAGCAGCGTCGGTCGAGACACTAATTAGGCGCGGGGCGGTAGCTTCGCTAATTTATCTGGTTGTCAGCTCGTCGTCAGCTTGCCACAAGATCATTCGCAGGCAGAGCGTAAGCAGCCCGCGCTCGCTCTGAGGAAACGTACGCTGAAGAAGCAGGCGAACCGGCATGTATAATCGAGTTAGTGACCGATCCACGCGCCCTAATCAAGCTGACGAACCGAGTGGGTCGGCGGACAGTTACCAATTTGCTCAAGCAATGACGGATCTCGCTCAACGGGAGAGCCCGCCATGCGGGGAATTGTCCGACAAGATGGGCCTCTGCTGCAGCAAGCCACAGACCTCAAATGCAATCATTTACAGTCCAAGCACCTCGGAGCCCAGCACATCCTCTCTGTCCTCCAGCTCAAATCCATCGTCTCCAGCGAGACCTATTCGTCCTCTGTTCGAATACAGGACTGCGGAATTATCCGGTGCCAATGTCAACGGAATCTGCGTTGGCTTGGCGGCGGAGTGGCTCCTCAATCTCCCGAGTAGCCCATCATCCCGGATGAGGGCGCTGCGCCCGGGGACTCAAAATCACAGCTCGGCGGCAATGCGGCAGCAGCGGTATGAAGACCTCAAGCGTCTGTTGCGAAGGAATAGGGCCGAAGGTTCCCACGACCTTCAGGCAAAAAGTACGATGTTACGCGAAGCCGGCCTAGAGCCGTTCGCCCAAGAGACGCGATATAGGTCTGGTACATCTTGCATTGAGCAGATCGTGAATGAGGTCGCCGACGATAGGTCGATCTACTTCGTCAGCTTGCGTTTCGCCGCAGGTGGCGCCCACACAATCGTAACGTCGACATCGAATGGAATGACGACCCTCTTTGATCCCAATTATGGGGAATTTACTGTTCGCTCAGATCAGATGGGTGAGTTGTTCAACAGTCTCGCCGACCGCTACAGGAACCCGAACCGACATGATATATCGACTGTCGTCACACTAAGGATGACGTGAGTGTTTGGGACGTTGCAAAGATACTTGGCCGAGGCCCGCGAGCGGATTCTTTCGCGATCGATGCCGGACATCCGCAACGGGTCCGGCATTGCAACCACGGCAGGGAACACGGATTGTGGCGCCCTCAACGCGCGCCCGACGTGAAGCAGAGCTCAGGGCGCCCCTTCGGACGTTGGAGCGCCATGCTCGACGGAAGCTCTCTGGAAGTAATGCAGCGAGGGGAAAATGCCCAGAGAGAGGCTGGCCGGTCACTCAGATTGATGAGCTCGTGCCCTGGCGCGTCAAAGCCTGGATGGGCTGCGCTTGCACTTAAGCAGGACCGGCGGCCCGTTAGACTTTTCTAAAAGTTGGCTAAGCTCTTCGTGTGGGTTTCGACGCCTTTAGCCCTTGCGCTCAGGGCTAAGGGCGGGCATCACGCATCCAACACAATCGGCACAAGTTGTATTTTCGTCTGCTTTGGAATCTTCGCCGGCCGCTTCTCCACTGACCTCGCCAGGCAAGCAGCTGCTGTCAACGACAATGCGTGCCGTCGCACCAGCGCACGACCGAGTCGACGCTCGCCATGAGCTCGGCAACAATCCGTGCTTGTCCTCGTCATTCCGCTTTTGCTGTGGTCCGGATCTGCTTGAAGATCTCAACATCAGAACCGAAAGTGAAAACTATGCACTATGTTCGTTCCAAGCCTAACGGCAAACTTTTGGGGCGAGCCGACTACAAGCTCATTCAACAATTTTCGAATTTACGGCCTGGACCCCCTCTCTGCTGAGCTGGCTGTTGGTTTGATCTGGAAGATCCGATGACTTACATATGATCCCAGTGTTGCACCGGAAGCAGCGCGGGCGCGACTCGGCGCTGGTCAGGACGGTGAATCAGACGCTGTCGCTGCCACGCCCGCACTGGTTGAAGTTAGCAGAAACGTGACTCGGCGCCCGAAAGCCCCACGCATACACGGGGCAAGCGCTGTCCCTACCACGCGCCGCTAACTTCCATGTCACTGTAGAAGGACTAGCTTTCCGAAAGCTGACGAACCCGACGCGATTCACAAAACGAAAGCGGCCGGTGTGGGGCGATGCCATCCTGGCTGGAAGCCACCCATCTGTCCAGCGGACGTCCGACCTAAGGGTATGGTTGAGCATAGACATAAGCCGATCTCTTCAAAGAGGTCGTGAAACTCGCATATGCCATGTGCCGCGAGAAGGTGTCAGCAGAAGCCCATCGATATTTGCAAGGCGCGGCTCTGCGACATCATTCACGAAAGACGATCCTCTACCTCCGCGACTTCGACGACAGCCAGGCAAAGGGATCGGAAACCAGTCCAACGGGCGGCCTTTCACTGTTATCCGATGCCCTCGGTCGCGTCCTCCGAAGGTTGTCGGCGGTGTGTCGGACGATGTCGAATAGCTCGATGTCACAGGTGACCCGTCTTTTCCCGAGCACGTACATATGCGGCCCGTGCGGCCCATAGATTTTATCGCCGCTTCATTGCGGACAGTGATGCCGGTGTCTTCGCATTGTCCGGAAGCTGGAAGGCGCGTCAGCGCATCACGCGGGCCAAGATAACCGTGAAGCGCCAATCAAAACGGGATCCGATCTACGCTTACTGTTCACGACTCATTGTTTGTCGATATTGTGGCCGAAATCGCACGGTAGTCTCTCCTGAAACAGCTGCCGCGAGTCCGAGCAAGCCGCTCGCGAAGCGTGCCCTCCAGAGCGGAAGCCCCGCGACGATTGAGAGCTGCGGGGCAGTTTCCTTTTTGCCGATGTGGCGATGCATTGCTTCACGAGCGACGGCCTCGACAGCTTCTGGAAAGCCTATCCATAATAGGGTCAGCTCAATTGAGTTTTTGGACGTGAGGCTAGCGTGGAATCGTGCAATTTCGATCCATCCAATGTAACAGCTTGGCCCCAGGTAGGCATGCGGTCTCGGAAGAGCCCCAGGGTGGCATGCCGGGCAAGAGGGCTTTGAGCAGCACTTGGCAGGCGTTCGGTCCTGACTATCGTCAGCATGATGGCGGCACGGTCGGTCCCCGCCGGCTACCGGCGAAGGTCCAGTTGCGCTCCCAAGGCGATGCCTCTCAATGCGCGCTCAGCGCAATTGTTAAAGGGCATGATGTTTTCAGCGCTCAAACCCGGTGGAGAGGACTGGTCGTCCGGATTAGTCTGTCGAAGCCGGGATAGGGGCGCTGGAGCACGAAACGGTGGCAGGCCGCCATGACCATGAGCTGTGAGCTCGCTTTGTTACTTGGCCGCCCCCTACGACTTGCCCGGCTGCGCTGCGAGCGCGGATCCGTAGATGTCCTGCAAGCCACTGGCTCCTGAGACAAGGAGAACCAAGCATGCAAATCGTCGGCATGGACATCCACCGATCGTTCGCCCAGGTGGCGATCCTGGAGGACGGAACAATAATCCGACAGCTCCGCGTAGATCTCGTCCACGATCGGCTTGTCGCCTTTGCCAAGACACTCAGCCTCGAAGATGAGGTGGTCATCGAGGTGACGGGCAACAGCGCGGCTGTCGAACGTATTCTGCGCCCGCACGTTAAGCGCGTCGCGGTCGCCAATCCGAGGCTCGTTCGGGCGATTGCCTATGCGCGAGTCAAAACGGACAAGGTCGATGCTGGGACCCTGGCAAAGTTGCATGCTGCCGGCTTCTTGCCGGAGGTCTGGGTTGCTGACGAGGACACCTACAGCCGCCGGCGCCAGATGGCCGAGCGCGCTGGCGTCTTGGCGCAGATCATCCGGATTAAAGGACGCATGAAGGCTATCCTGCATGCCCACCTCATCCCGCCCTACAAAGGCTATCTCTTCGGCAAGCGCGGACAGCATTGGCTGGACAGTCTGCCTCTCCCATCGGAGGAGCGTGCAATGCTCTGGCGTCTGATCGTGGAACTCGAACGCGTGACGAAGCAACTGTCGGAGATCGACAAAGTCGTGGCCCAGCAGGCTCTGGACGATCCACGGGCTCTCAAGCTGATGACGATCCCCGGCGTGAGTTCGGTTGTCGCATCGAGTGTACTGGCCTCCATCGGCGACATCGCACGCTTCCCGTCGCCGGATAAGCTCAGCAGCTATTTCGGGTTGACTCCGCGGGTTCGGCAGTCAGGCGAGCACCCGGCACGGCATGGCCGGATCTCGAAGCAGGGCAACCGTGACGCCCGCAAGATGCTGGTTGAGGCGGCGTGGTCAGCCAAGACGGCGCCGGGTCCGTTGCGAGCATTCTTCAACCGAACGCAGAAAAAGCACGGGGCCGGGGTCGCAGCCGTCGCGACGGCGCGCAAGCTCGCAGTCATGATCTGGCACGTCCTGACGACCGGGAAGGACTACGCTTACGCGCGGCCAGCGTTCACGGCGATGAAACTCCGGAAGGTGGCTCTGAAGGCTGGGGCTCCCCATGCCTACGGCAAGGCTGGCCCGGGCCGGGACTATTGGATCAAGGAAATCCGCGAACGGGAAGCTGGTTACGTCGCACGCGTCGAGCAGGCCTACGAACGCATGGTGGCTGCCTGGAAGGAAAAACCAAAAAAAGCTGCCACGAACTGAAGGTAAGGACTTCTCAACACCATCCGTGGTTAAGCAGATCCTGCCATCGTCGAGGAAGCGGCCGAAGTCATCTAGCGGAGCATGTAATTCATAAGCTTCAGGACCTCGGAGGAGGGCGAGAGGGTTTCGCGCCGCGCAACAACAAGTCGCGCATGTACTCAAGACGCGGCTTGCTCTTTTCGTCGCGCACAGCGGGACGCTCGTCGGCGTCCCGGCCGTTGATGGTGCGCTCGATCTCGACATCGAGGTGTCTGACCGGAGCGAGATTAGGTTAGGCCCTCATAGCAGCCTGTCGGAATTCGATGTGGCAGTGCATCAGGGATGCTTCGCCTTTCCGCGGTTGCATCGTCCGCGCGCGGAACCAGCAGGTGGAAAGACGTCCGGCATCGGCCAGCTGTCAGACATACTGCACCAATCTAAGGTAATCGTCCGTGAGGACAGGTGAGCGAATCGAACAAGCCTCATCTTTCAAGGAAGGTGGTCAGAGTCCGACTAGCCAGATTGCGCACTTCGACAGATTGCCGGGCCGGCGCGCGAGTACGGAGAGTTGCAAGTTCGGAACTGACCAGGTGAGCCGCCGCTGCGGCGCAATCTAAGGCAGAGAAGCAGCCAGCAGACATGACAGCTTTTGCCAGCCCCAATGTGGTGAGCCAACCCGCATAGATCAGCACGGCCCCATCTGTCTCATTGAGCCCAGAGAGCTCCTCAATTGCAGCAGCATGGACTGATGCCGCTCCAACTGACCGAAAGAGATCGGCTATTTCGTCACGCGTGGCTTTAGAAAGGAGGCAGCGGCCGAGATGTGATAGGAGCGCCTCAGTCGGACCTTCGAAGATGCGAAGGATGCGAGCGTCTCGATAGATTTTGGCTAAAGGCGCTCCTTCGTCGTAACCACGGCCACCTAACAGCTGGACGCATTGATCAGCGACAAGGCCGCACCACTCCGAGGACAAAACCTTCGTTGCCGACGCAAGGTGGACGTTTGGCGCGCCTTGCGCTGAAACAAGTTGGCATGATGCGGCCAGCATCGCCTTCACGACTTTCCGCCGCAGCACCATCTGTCCAAATAACTGCTCGATGTAGCTGTTCTCGATCATGCGTCAGTTTACCGAGCCGGCGATGGCTTGCATAAGAGGCTGCGACCTGGATAGCGCGCTCAAGGGCTCCAAGACCCATAGCAGCCACACCGATACGGCCGCGGTTCATGCTAGATGAAGCCGCGCCCCAGCCGTCTTGATCGCGAGAGAGCACGTAAGAACGCGGCACCTCTCGGTTACACATTGGTATAGTGTGGATGTAAGTGCAGTATAAGCACGTTCTGCGGGACTTCGACCTATTGCAACCGCTGCGTGGGCTCTCATTAAGATAAGTCTTGTCGGACCTATCGGAGGCACACGCTCGTTTCAGTAACCTCCCATTCTTCTCAAGACTCGCTCTGCGTTGTCGATTGGTGTCTCGTCCCAAAGTGAGCCGACCGAGGAGAGGTCTGTCATGCAACATTGGGCGGCATAGCGAGGCGAACGTGAAATATGGCATTCAAAACATGTCCTCCGTGGCTCTTGCGCGTGCAAAAGTCTTTCGCGACCAAAGCGGCTCATATGCGCAAAAGGAAAGAAGATGGTCTTGCGCCACGCACCTCCCTGTCTTGGTCATGATCGGCGCGATGCCGTTCACGAGTTGCGCCAGGCAGGCAACTCCTACCCAATCGGCGTGATTCAGAAGGGAAATGCAGGCGCCGCCGAAGGCGAGCGCGTCCTCCATTGTATAGATTTCCTCAAGGATGGGGGGGCACTAGCCAGCGGTCTACCGCCGGGGTAGCCTCGTTGCGCGTTCGATACCAGACGTTCCATTCGTCGAAGCTGAGCATAAGACGCTTTTTTTGGAGCGCCGCGTGGCCGCAGCCGCATCAGCTAGGACGACGACCTCATCAGTAAAGCAGTCCTCACGTCGGTGCTCGCGAGAAACGAGGCGATGTCCTGACTGTAATTCCCGAGTTAAGTATGGATTGAAATTTAGTCGACGTAATCAAGCTGTGTTCGAGGACCGTTTCTTCCCATTGGCCAAAACTAGGTATGTTGCGCAACGATGAACCGCACCGTCTGCGCTCCGATGGCCGGGCTCGTAGATGCCACCATAGACGCATCGGCCCCGATGTTCGACGAAAGCACCAAACAGACGAGAATTCGTGTGACCAATGGTGAAGTCGCGATCGATCAGAACTGTGGCTTTCCTGATGTTCTTCTCGGCTGGCCTGCGGCTGATGACAGTTACGACGTGGCCTGCTGCTCTGCGAAAGGAGCGAATGAAAATGCGTGCCGACACGGGAGAGAACTCTATGAAGCCGATCCGCATCTATTGTGGCATTTGCGCAGTACGAGCCTTCGGCAGCGGCGTCGTGGAGATACCGGAAAGGGCCTACAAAGAAGTGGGATATCGACGATCCGCATCGAGCAGGGCAGCGAGTTGTCTCGCGCAATCTTGACTGAGGGCGACAGCGCGGCGTTATGCTTGGCTTGCCTGCCCGGCAAGCCAAACGATGATGCGTTCATCCAGGCTTTCAACGGCCGCTTCCGGGCGGAATTTCAGCGACGATCGGTGCCTCCGCCTTGCAGACGCACAGAAAAGGGCGGAGATTTTGCGCAAACACTACAACAAAAAAGCCCCTAGAGAGCAATCGGCAACAAATCGCCAATTTTACGGCAAAACCACGTGGCCCAGCCAGCCCGCTAGCACGTTCAGAGTCGTTAGCATCCTCAAGAAAGTCATTCCCCGTGATCTGCCCGACCGTATGCGCAACAGCATCGATTACGCAACCTTCTGACACACAGCGGCTTGCTAGGGCTATATTGCAAGCCCGCCGACGCAAAACCCTGGCATTCCCGCCAGGGTTTTGCATGGTCATTGATAATTTGGCAGAGTAGATCAGAAGTCCATACCGCCCATACCGGCGCCTGGAGGCATTGCTGGACCAGCCGCGGCCTTCTTCGGCAGCTCGGCAACCATCGCTTCCGTCGTGATCAGGAGAGCGGCCACCGAGGAGGCGTTCTGGACAGCGATGCGCACGACCTTGGTCGGGTCAATGATGCCCTTAGAGACAAGGTTGCTATACTCGCCTGTCTGCGCATCGAAGCCATAAGAGTACTGCTCGTTGTCCAAGACTTTGCCGACCACGATCGAACCGTCTTCACCGGCGTTGATTGCAATCTGGCGGGCCGGCCAGGACAGTGCCTTGCGCACGATCTCGACGCCGGTCTTCTGATCGTCGTTCTTGGTGCGCAGGCCCTTGAGCTGCTCGGAAGCGCGGAGCAGGGCGACGCCGCCGCCCGGCAGGATGCCTTCCTCGACAGCCGCACGGGTCGCATGCATTGCGTCATCAACGCGATCCTTGCGCTCCTTCACCTCGACCTCGGTCGCGCCTCCGACGCGGATCACCGCGACGCCGCCCGCGAGCTTGGCAAGTCGCTCCTGGAGCTTCTCACGGTCGTAGTCCGAGGTTGTCTCCGCGATCTGCGCCTTGATCTGGGCCACGCGCGCCTCGATGTCGGCCTTCTTGCCGGCGCCGTTGACGATCGTGGTGTTCTCCTTGTCGATCATCACCTTCTTGGCGTGACCGAGCATGTTGAGCGTGACGTTCTCGAGCTTGATGCCGAGATCTTCCGAGATCGCCTGGCCGCCGGTCAGGATCGCGATGTCCTGCAGCATGGCCTTGCGGCGATCGCCGAAGCCCGGAGCCTTGACGGCCGCGACCTTCAGGCCACCACGCAGGCGATTCACGACTAGGGTCGCGAGCGCTTCGCCCTCGACGTCCTCGGCGACGATGACCAGCGGCTTACCACTCTGCACCACGGCCTCGAGCAGCGGCAGCAGTTCGTTCAGCGAGGAGAGCTTCTTCTCGTTGATGAGAATGTAGGCGTCATCCATCTCGACGCGCATCTTGTCGGCGTTGGTCACGAAGTAGGGCGAGATGTAGCCGCGGTCGAACTGCATGCCCTCGACGACGTCGAGTTCGGTCTCGAGCGACTTGGCCTCTTCGACCGTGATCACGCCTTCGTTGCCGACCTTCTTCACGGCGTCGGCGAGGAACTTGCCGATCTCCTGGTCGCCGTTGGCCGAAATGGTGCCGACCTGGGCGATCTCCTCGTTCGAGGTGACCTTCTTGGAGTTCTTCTGGAGGTCCGCAACGACGGCTTCGACCGCGAGGTCAATACCGCGCTTGAGGTCCATCGGGTTCATACCGGCGGCAACTGACTTGGCGCCTTCGCGGACTATCGCGGCGGCCAGGACGGTCGCAGTGGTGGTGCCGTCGCCGGCAGCATCCGCCGCCTTCGAAGCGACTTCGCGCACCATCTGGGCGCCCATGTTCTCAAACTTGTCGTCGAGTTCGATGTCCTTGGCGACGGCAACGCCGTCCTTGGTGATGCGAGGCGCGCCGAACGACTTGTCGAGCACGACGTTGCGGCCCTTCGGACCAAGCGTGACCTGCACGGCATTGGCGAGGATGTCGACGCCGCGCAGCATGCGGTCCCGCGCGTCTACTCCGAATTTGACTTCTTTGGCTGACATTAAGAATTCCCTCAGTTCTTATTTTCTCACCCTTCAGCGCGCCTAAGTGGGCGCTCTTCAGGGAGTGAGCTGTGCGAGCGCTGGGTTAGGCGGCTTTCTTTTTGGGAAACACATCTGTGAGGACGCCCATGATGTCGCTCTCCTTCATGATCAACAGCTCCTCGCTATTGATCTTGACTTCGGTACCCGACCATTTGCCGAACAGCACGCGGTCTCCGACCTCGATGTCGATCGGAATCAGCTTGCCGGTCTCATCGCGGCCGCCCGGGCCAATTGCAATGACTTCGCCCTGCGAGGGTTTCTCCTTTGCTGTGTCGGGAATGATGATGCCACCAGCGGTCTTCTCATCAGCGTCGATGCGCTTGACTACGACGCGGTCGTGAAGCGGACGAAATTTCATACAAGACTCCTGAGCGTTTTGAACAAGTTGCAGATAGTCACATTGTGACAAGTCCAATTATAGCAAGGGTCAGGCCAATAATGAGCTGAACGACCCATGCCTGCAGCTTTTCCTTGGCTGTGTCGGGAATGATAACGGCGCAAGCGGTATTCTTATCGGCGTCGGTGCGCTTGACCACGACGCGGTCGGGAAGCGGACGAAAATTCATACAGGTCTCCTGAGCTCAAGTTGGTGATAGTCACATTGTGACAAACCAAATTACAGCAAGAGTCAGGCCAAAAATGAGCTGAACGATCCGTGCCTGCAGGTCTGCTGATCCGTTGGGGGGCCTGCACGTGTCTTTGTCCGGAAGCAGACGCGCTTAGATACACCGCCGACAAGCTGTTGCGGAAATGACATTGCTTTCGCCGAAACACCGGTTGAGCCCAGGGTTTCTCACGGCCCTTACACCGATCGAAGCGTCGCGTATTTCGACGGCGCTGGCCGGCCTGCAGCACAATTTTGTTAGTTTGGAGCAGGTCGGCGACCGGTCGGTTGATATAGCCGAGCAGTGCATAGCAGGAGAGCAACTCACCTCGAGTGACGGTCCGGTCCAGAACAAGCGTCGTGCCACACCACATTAGCAGGATTGTGAACAGAGTTGAGAGAACGCTACAGGCATTTTCTCCGGCGATTGAGACGAGACTGACTGTAGGCCAACTTGTCTGGTGGCGAGAAGCAGCGCCTTTCGTTAGCACGAGTTCTATACCGGGACCGGGATGGACGAGCCGACCTCCTCCCTCGACTCGGTTGCCGAAGCCACTGTGCACCGGCTCCTTGAGAATTTGCGTCGGGACGGCAAGACTGTCGTTGTCATCTCTCACCGAGTCAGCACCATCTGTGGTGCCGACAAGATCGTCGTCTTAGACAGGGGCCGGATCGTCGCGGAGGGCAGACATCTTGATCTGCTGGCTGAAAGCGCTTATGCGCGCTTGTGGCAGACGTAAACCGGCGAGCCCTAAAGTTGCATATGATGGCCTATCGCAAAATTCGGCGAAATCATGCAGAGCTCGTCCACTTAAACTGACCGTGCTGATCGACGTTCGAAATTGTATACCACGGTCGGTGATGGAGCGAGATCGGCAGCTCAACAGCGATCCACGCCTGAGGACCGACGTTGCAAGCATCGGGACAGCGTGCGCGAACTCAACCATAAGGCATGTGAAATCTCGAGTTGAACTACGCCGTCGGCAAGCTGAGGTCGTCAGAGGGCGTGGTCCTATGGCATAAGCGCGTCGATTTCGTTTCAAGGTAAGCCGTTGGCAATACGTCATCTGAAATTACGCGAATGGATCGACATTGTCATTTACGTCGTTTGCGGCAGGTTGCGAATGGCTGCCAAGGTTTGTCCCGCCGCCGCTGCCCGCGAAAAGCTTTTCGAATTGTTGGAGCTAATGGCGCGTTCGACGGTGGTGGAGTCGAGCTCAATGCGGCCGCCGGTGGGAAGTGTTCGAAGAGGGCGCGCCGAGAGACGGCATAGCGGATCGCCACGGCCAGCTTTGATTTGCCGGAGATCCGCTGCAAGGTGTCCTGCCAGAAATCGAAGAGATCCGCGACGACCGCCGTGCAGTGTTTTGCTTGCGCGCAGCAACCCATGCGTCGGTCCCTTGACCTCGTACGGTATTCCGGGGATCAGGTGATTCCACTGGGTGGTTCACACGTTGCGTCAGCGAATCTGGGATGGCAGCGGTCGGTCGACTAGGCACATCTTGCCTGTCGCAACCGGGATCGAGCTGATTGGCTATTCCTGCGCACGAGAGATCAGTCTGGCGGGCACGCTTTGAGGAGAATAGCCGACGACTTACATTAGTACGAAGCCGATCTTTCTACCGCTCCGAAAGGCGGACCGGAGACGACGATCTAGCTCGCAGTTGCCTCGTCTCCCGAGATAGAGGGTGCAATTTGCATTGCAGGGCAGTCGCTGCAGGCCGCGGTTCGACAGGATTCCCTTTTGATGTTGATGGCCTCCAAATGGCTGTCATAATTCAAGGGAACCGACAGGTATATGAATCATATACATTGATATGCGTTGTGCCGGCGCGTCTGGCGTGTGATTGCGGCGTCAAAGACAAAATTCAACCGATCACCGCGCCCAATGGAAAAAGCACCCGTGTCGTCTATCGAAGTACACCAGCACATTGTTTCACTTCTTCAGAAGCCGAATCCCGTCATCCTGGATATCGGCTGTAATGATGGGACCGATACGCAACAGTTTCTCAACCTCTGCCCGCAAGCTCAGCTCTACTGCTTTGAGCCGGACCCCAGAGCGATCGCGCGCTTCAAGAAGAAGCTGGGGCCATCCCTCAATAGGGTGAAGCTGCTTGAAATCGCGATCAGTGATCGAAATGGGATGATCGACTTCCATCCAAGCAATGCAGATGGTGATGCGAAGGAATGGGACCTCTCCGGCTCAATACGCCGCCCGAAGAATCATCTTACTGAGTATGATTGGGTTCGGTTCGATCGCCCTGTCTCGGTTGAAACGCGGCGGCTGGACGATTGGTGCAGCGAAGCCAAGCTGAATATGATCGATTTCATCTGGATGGATGTCCAGGGAGCCGAAGCCGATGTTATCGCCGGCGGCATGCAGACCTTGAGCAACACGCGCTTCGTGTACACGGAATATAGCGACCGCGAGCTCTACGAAGGGCAGTTGTCGCTGCAAGCTATTCTTGACCTATTGCCATCATTCGAGGTGGCGTCCCACTATCCCCGCGCGGTGGAGGGTGATGTATTGCTCAAAAATACGCGCTTCTAGTGAGGACTCTTGGAGCGCCTCATTCATCGCTGAAGGACCTGACAATCGCGCTTAGCCGCCCAAAGCTGCACAACGGGTGATCATTTGAGCGGATATCGATGGCCGGACGGGCACTCCAGTTTCCGGGTTGCCATTACAGACCCGGCGCACGACGTCAACATCGGGCGGGTGGTAAATTTCTAACACTGCCAACCGGCGCTCGAAGCATTGAATGGTCTGAGCGGCTGCCGCATGGCCTTGTCCTCGAGGAGCTGGTGCACTGCTTCGAACAAATGCCAAACAATTGCATCGGTTCTCATAGTTCCTTGAGCTGAGCGGATTTCAGCACGCGCCTGGCGTCCCTGTTGTTGTGTCAATGGGAATGCGAGCCGAAGGATGTGTTCATTCCAGAATAACTTGCCGCGAGAGTTCAGCATCACTGCAGCGGCCGTTTGTCTCCGGCAAAGGGTCCTGGGCCGCAGCGCAGAAAGGCGGCGATCAACAGCGGCCGATTTCGCGGCGGATCGGATCAGGATCGTCATCGCAATCGCGGTTACTTGCCTGCTCATTTGCCGCAGGCGGACCTGATCATCGAATCTGCGAGCACGCTCTGCCTCTGGGGCTGCAGCGCGATGGCGAAGATCGGGGCAGGACGTCAGTAAACGCCGCGACGTAATTCCGGCGCAATGGCGTGAAGTTTCTCCTAGCGGCGCGCGCGATCATCCACAATTCCAGATCGGCCCGATCGGCGTCCGCGTCCAGCACGGTCCGAAACTGCCTCCATTGTAGCGGCCGCCGCGGAAGCCGGGTTGGCCGAAATAGTGCCACTCGCCGTCCCAACCGTAATACTGAGGAACCGAGTCGATATACCAGTGGCGTCGGTCGGCGCGCGAGAACCGGCGTATCAAGTCCTTCTGCTTGTAGAGCGGAATGCTGTTGCTCGGCGGTTGGCGATAGCCGGGCAGGAAGCCGTAGCCTTCCAGACCGGCTTTGGCCCCTTTTCATTAATTGGCGCAGCGTTCGCGACGACCGGCAGCATCGGCAGGATGATAGTAGCAGTTAGATACAAAAGGCGAGACATGGATCGACAATAGTCGCTCGGTTGCGCGAAGGCCATTTAAATGTGGGTGCAGAGTTTCACGTGATCACGAGGAGAAGTGCTCTCTGATCACGCCCTTCCTGATCAAAAAGCGCGCGTATCCCTGCTGTCACCCACCTCACGACGTCGAATCCGTAGCGCGAAAAATCCGCACACGAGAGCTTACCGGGACAGATGGGACGGCCGACCGAGCGGTCGATTCCGGGCAGCACCGCGCGCTGCGTCCGGGCGCACGGTCGGGTCGTCCATCATCACGCGCAGGGACCGACGAGATCGACGCGCGGATGGAGCGTTAAGCTGACGCGGACGGTCCTCTCCATAACTCATGCGCGGCAGCTAAATCAGTCGCTCCGCGCAGAGCCACAGCGGCGATGCGGGTGGCCGGGTGGTTGGCGTTGACGGCCACGAGGTCGTGGCCATGGACCATAGATGCGAGAGGCCAGAGCAACGCGGGCGCTAGGATCGGATCAATCGATTTCATTATGTGACGAACTATCCTCCCAATCGATCGCTTAGGTTTGTCTCTCTCCCTAAACCCTTCGCAATCATCAAGCACCGCGGACCAGAACCCTCCAAACGGTCATTCATCGACGCAAAAAAAAGCGCCCGGCCTCATGTCGATGGCCGGGCGGAAGTTAGTCGTCGACAGAGGGAGCGCTGCCGACGATGATTTGCGGCAAAACGTTCGCCGCAAATTCTAATTACGGAGTGATCAATGGTCGCAGAAACCTGGCTTCATTCCTTTTTTCAAAAACCGCCGACTATTGGCGTAATGCGGCTCAACACTGGCTCGCACAGCTGGAAGGAGGTATTGTCCGTTGTCCTGAGGATCGTCAAAGTCATGCTGATTAAGTGAGTGGCGCTGAACAGAGTTGATCCGCGGCTGTTCGTATGCCATCAACGTGCCGGCCGAAGAGCGTAGCGACCCACCATCCCCGGTGTCTGGGCAGAAGTACCTTGTTATTCGCATGCGAGCATTCGGAGCGCGTTAGAGCAATTCGAAGGCAGTGATTGGCGCACCAGAGTCCCCCTCTGCCGTATACACATCGAACGCACTAGTATCATCGTCTCACCGACGTCGGCGGCAAACAGCGGCCCGGTTGGCTTGCCAGCCATCCCCGTCAGCTACTTCAAAATGCTACAACGTGACGCTACGTGCGATTCAAGGTCTTTTGAGCTGACCCGCATAAAACTCAAGCCGCCGACCTCTCGCCGATAGTAAGTGATCCGCGACCGGTCGACATGCGTCCCGCATACCGTTTTGGATGGGCATATGCACGTGAGCGCTCCAGACACATTGCACGTCATATGGGCATGTCGTGTGTTCGTCTTGCCCAAAAGATCGCGTGCGTCGGCGATCATGTATCGTCAAGTCATCATTTCGAGCTTGTCGGCTTCCGACTGGCATCACCGGTGTTGAAAGGTCGCGCGCCATGCGCAGTCGTCCGTTCTCCTGGCCCAGCCGAGTGATCTGCGGTCGCCGACGTTCGTCCTGCGAATTCTCTCCTAATCAAAACACCAGACCTTCGCCAAATGACCTGTTATCGCGAATACCACAGTGCGATGGCACAAGCGCATAGGAACGCGCATTGCGGCCGCTAGCATAACTCCTGCACCCCGCCGTGACGCCAGCGAGCCGGATCATTCGCCGCTGCAAGATGGCGGCGCGTGAGGTGATATGCGATTCAAACGTCCTCGTTGTGTTGCCGGAACAGCCGCAATCGTTGCAAGCGCCGCCGCTCATTCGGCCGATTGTGGAGCCACAGTAAAGGCGCCCGCAGCAATATAGAGCTGGACCGGCGGATACGTTGGGGGCTACTTTGGCGGGGTTTACGGCCGGACATCGTTCACTGACCCCTATAGTCCTTCAATCTATGGTGACGTCGACACCCCGTTGTTCGTGGTCGGAGGTCAGATCGAACGTTGCCGTTGCGCTACGTCATTCCATTCGGCTCAGGTTTGGAGTCTCAAGGAAGCCCAAGGAATTAAGCGCGAAGTTCAACTCGGCGCACAACTCACCGAGAAGAAGAACAGTGCGTTTCTTAATTAGCTCAGCGGGTGCCTACCCAGATGGAGTATTCGATACCGCCAATGCGCACAAAGGAGACGCCAGCAAATATCTAGCGATCGACCGATCGGAACCTCGTCAACGAACTCGGTCTGCGCGACTAGGTGCTGCGACGCTGGATAAGCTCCAGGAGTCGTGTCCGGGGGCGTGGTGGCGCTCCACCACGTAGGCGAGGCCAATGTCGGCGGACCAGGATTCGGGCATCGGCCTCTTACGCGAGGAGAGCGAACGGCTGCGCATGGAGTGCGACATCAAAAAAAGTCGGACTCGGAAGCTTTGTGAGTTGAACCGCGAGCCGTTGCGCTGTTGCATGTGGATCGTGCTCGACACGCCAGTGATAGAGGCGGGTGTGTAGAGACCTATGAAGAGGCGCTCGTTATGTTTGCGACTGCGAGGGGAGGCTTGCTCCACGGATATGAAGTGGTGTTTTTGAGAAGAGCCTGACTGCAAGGCTCTCTGTCTCTGTCTCTCTCTCTCTCTCTCTCTCTCTCTCTCTCTCTCTCTCTCTCTACTCTTCCTTTGAAGAAGGCCGCCAGGCCGCTAGGTTCTGTAGTTGCAGACAGCATGATATCGCAGATGCGGCAATCAGTTGGTGGGAGGGGTGCGGAACGTGGATGAACCACTTCATGGAAATCCCGGCTGTGCTGCACTTCCGAGCAGGAGTCGGCCGGCGCTCTGGAGGGTTCCCTCGTTTAAAGCTGCGTGCTGGGCAACCACGAAGCTGTCGCACATCGCTCGCGCCAGATTGCTGGTTGTGTAGAGCGACGCGCTTCCAGCGAGAACGCTCGCAATGTTGCAGACCTCAGCGCTTTGCCGCGCGGCATTTGTGGCGGCGAGTCGCATCAGGGTCGCGGTGCTCTGGTTTACCTCATCCTCTAGCGCTTCCTTCCACAGCTCCTCGGTGGCCTCATAGAAGAAGGCACGGGCGGAACGCAGCATGGATTCGGCTCTGGCCATCTCCAGTTGGACATAGCCGCGCTCTGCCATCACGGGCGCTCCTGTGATTGAGGCGCGGCTTCCGGCCATCGCGACCACCTCGTCTAGCGCGGAGCGCGCAATACCGATGCCGACGATCGCATGCGCCTGGGCAGCAAAAGTCACGGACGGATAACGATAGATCGGCGCGTCGAGTGTCGGCGGACCGCCGCGGATCAAGGTCCATTCCTCCGGCACAATGACATCGTTGACAACGACGTCGTGGCTGCCGGTACCTTGCAGACCGATGACGTCCCAATTGGGCCGGATTGTCACCTTCTCGGCCGGCATCACGGCTACACGCGCAAGGCCACCGGTCGGATCGTCTTCCAGAGTGATGCCGACCCCTATCAGATCCGCGCCCGGTGAGCCGCTGGCGAATGGCCACACGCCGTTCACGACAAACCCGTCGGTGCTTCGCCTGGCGGGCTGGAGCGGGAAAAGCGCGCCTGCCAACACCACGTCAGGCCCATTCGCGTATACCTTTTGAAGCGTGTCCTCCGGAAGAGCAGCGAGGTAGCGAGCCCCATCGCCGAAGCTGGCGACCCAACCGGCGGAGCCGTCGGCTTCGGAAATGCGCTCGATCAGGTGACAAAAATCGGCCGGCGTTCGCTCCTCGCCGCCGAATCGCTTGGCGACCAAAGCTCGATAGACGCCAACGCGCTTGAAGCCGTCGATGATCTCGTCTGGAATCTTCTGCGTTCGGGCGAATTCGTTTCGACGCGCGCGGATATCAGCCAGTAGCGGCGACAGAGTATCCCAGGTCGCGGCCGTAGCGTCGGTTACTGGAGTGATCGTCTCTGGTGCTGGTTTTGCCATGTGTCCTCCAACGGAGATTTGTCACACTCGCGCCCGGCCGGGTCGAACCACGTTGTGAATTCCTGACTTGGCAACCGCGAGGTCGGCGAGGCCCTGCGGCTCTTTTGCATGTCCCCAGCAATCGACGTACCATCAATCATGGTCTGCCGGCCGTGTCTGAATCGAGCGAGATCACTTGGCTCGTGCAGCCGCGCCGGGAGAATGTTCGCGCCTCCGTGTCTGATTCCAGGCACAACGCGTCATCAACCGGACACGGCGGAAGGAGAGCGACTGAAGTGGACCTCGAGCGCGAACCAGTCGGGCTCGGCTTGCCTGCTGGAGTTTCAGGCCCGCTCTGATTTCCAGACATTACCAACAGCGCAATTTACCGTGCGCGCGACTGTGGGTAAGCTTTTGGTTGGATGTGAACATCACACGGCAGTATTCAACAAACGTGGCGGCAGCGTTCGGGAGTTTCGGATGAGCGCCTGCAGGAGAGACTGTCCGATGCCGACGCGAATAGCAGTTTTCTTTACATCGGTCGGCTGGGCAGTCGTCGTGGTCGCAATTCCGCTCTTTTTGATCTTCCGACCTGGCTGAGCCTGGTGATCATAGCAGGACCATAAGTGGCTTGCCGGGTCGCGGGTGAGAGCCTGCCGGAATCGTCACGTGTTCCGTTAGGCCGAGAGCCCGGACCCGCATGCCTCGCACCGCGATCTGCCGCTTGCACCGCCTCTGTGGGTCTAGCGCATTAACGTGCAGGCATGAATACTGTCGCCCGCGGTATGAGTGATTCCTGGTGCTGGCCTCGCGTTGCCAATATGAGCACGTAGAATGCAAGGAGAATTACGAGGCCGCGCATACCAAGGATCTTCCCGAAGCTGTGACAATTGTGGAGCGGTTGTATTCGGTGCATTTGAGGAAGCTGATGCACGAGTGAATTACCGGAATTCGACCGAAGCTCTGCAACAGGCGGCAAACGATAGCGGGCCGCCGAGGGTGCCAGCGTCAGTTCAGCAACTCGACCCTGCCGGTGTCGAGCCGATACAGGCCCCCGACGACCTTTAGTCTGTTCTGCTCAACTGCCGCGTTCAGAATCGGCTCCGTCGATTTTAGTTTGTTGACGTTATCGATTACATTTTGTCGGGTTACTTCGGCGAACGTGTCACGGGTTTGCTGGCGAGATCCTTTTACCGCAGGCGCAAGCGCAGCAACGAGGGATGAAATGTGCCCCGGCGGCGGCTTATCGTCGTGGAGCGACTTGATCGTGGCGTCTATCGCACCGCAATGATCGTGGCCAAGTACCAGGATCAGCGGCGTGTTCAGCACGGCCACCGCATATTCCATACTGGCGAGCGTGTCATCGTTGACGAAGTTACCGGCTAGGCGGCAGACAAACAGATCACCAAGTCCGCTGCCGAAGACAAGTTCAGGCGCCACGCGAGAATCGGCGCAGCTCAGAACCGCGGCATATGGATTTTGCCCATCCACTAAAACCTCACGCTCGCGCTTGAAATCGTCGCGTCGTGATACGCCCTGGACATAGCGATCGTTCCCTTCCATTAGCCGCTTCAGGGCAGCCTCCGGCGAGATCAGGTTATTCGGCTTGGGCGGCGCTTTTGCTTCCTTTGCATCGACAATGTTGTTGCCAACCCGTAGGCAAACCGCCGAAAAAGCGAACAGCAACAGCGAGCGGCGCGACGGCGCGATCTTGGTCAGATAGGTCAGAGAACAGCCTGCTTTCATGCATCTCACCTCATCGCGCGGCTTTACGCCACCCGGTGGCTTCGGCTTCCGCTTCGCTGCAGAGCCAGCGTTCACCGGGCTTCGTCATGTCGATTTGTTCGTAACTGAGTTGCCCGGGCAGGTGATAAATGCGCTCGCCATTGCGGCCCACAGTGCCTTTTATCACACACTCGGAGGAGGGCGGGTCCGATAGCAGCGCGGATCCGAGCAGGAGCGCCTGAGCGTCGGCGGGAACCGAGCTCGCGCCGATGATGATCGTCCCCTTATTGCGGCGACGCCAGTCCCAGGGGGCGATGAACGCCCCCGACCACAGCCCCGCGCAGGTTTTGCTCGCCACAACTTCATAGATGACGTACGGCCCCGACGAGAGTGCCCAACCGGAGCGTACCATCCAGGCGTTCACGTCCTCGCCTTCTATGAAGCAACTGCCGCGTGACCTGCCGTATTCATCACCTCCTGTGGTATGACAATCCCACGTTCGTCCGTTCGAATGCTTGATCAGCTCGTCGCGAGCAGCTAGGCCGCAAGCCCATTTCCGACCGTGGGCGTCGAGGCAAATCTGGTCAGTTTCGGGAGCTTCGATGCCTGAGAGCCGAAGCTTGAATCGCTCGATCTCGATCGTATTGCCGTCGAGGATGCGCGGAGGACCACGGAGCTTCGCCGCGCAGACCGGAGATGTGATGATAGCGAACAATGCGACCATCATTACGCGGTGTTTCATCCCGACAAAAACCTCTCGCTCTTGATTCATGTTCACGCACGATCCGGCGCCGCCGCATTCGGCTGCTTAAATGCTTGTCCATTATTCGGCCGCATCTTTCGACGCTTGATCTATGAAAGCGTGGCCTTCATTTCGAAGCTACGACCTGACGCTGCGTGAGGTTCAAGCGATTTCTTCCGGTGTGCGTGTCGCGGTATCCTTAGCCTCGTCGGTCTCTCTCACGGGGCGGGTACTGCACCCTCTCGACCTGAGGAGGAGATCTCCATCGCTCGGCGGCAAACTTGGTATGCGGGAGAAAGCCAAGCTTCGAACGCTGTTTTCTCACGCACTTGAAGATGAAGTCGCGTGTGAATCTTGACGTCGAGTGGAAGTCAGGCGGGGAGGAGCAACCTGGCTATGCTTTGTGGCAAGGGCTGCCGACGGTTTCAGGGAGGGGGATGACATTTCGCTGTAAGTTCTTGTCAGGACAAGATTGATGTTCGAAAGAAATCTGATCTCGCTTCCCTTGAGATCTGGACAAAGGCGCCGCGGAGTTCAGCTCGAGGCTCGCTGCGTAAATGAATCGGTATCGTTTGCTCAAACCGCCAATCCCCAAGCCATCTTTTGGAGAGCCACGCGTGGATGCCAATCGCATTGTGGCCTTTCGCACCTCTGCTGTGCGCCACAATCTTCGTGGTGCCGCCGCCCCGTTCATAGAAGAACCCGATGTCATGGGCGGCGCGACTGGCGGCCGCTCTGTCGTAGTGCGCTTCACCCCGATCACAGGTGAAGATTGACCCAGCAAGCCCGGCACGAGGGCGTGCGTTTGCGCCAGAAGATGTGGAACGGCAACCTGCGTGGCTTCGTCGTATACGCACTGTCGCGCGCCATGGAAAACTGCCCCCTCGGCGTCACGAGGAATTGCCCCTCCTTGGATAGCCGAGGAGAGAGCGAATGAACGAGGAACGAATCACGGAAGGCTCGTCGTGGATTGATCCACGGGGGCAGGTGATGAAGACGCCGGATGACGTGGCGGAGATGTTGCGCCTGAGGGCGTGCGGGTGGGGTCTGAAGCGGATTGCGCGGCAGCTGGGCTGCAGCCATCACACGGTGAAGGACTACGTGACGGCGGGCGGGGTGAAGCCGTTCAAGTCGCCTGAGCGGGCAAAACGACTCCCTGGCCTCGAGGGTTGGCTGCGCGAGAGGTTCATTCGGCATCGCGGCAATGCGGATGTGGTGCGCCAGGACCTGTTGGCCGAGCAAGGCGTGGCAGTCAGCCGGCGAACGTTGCAACGCGCCGTGCAGCCCTATCGCCAGGCGCTGAAGGCCGAAGCGCTGGCGACGACGCGGTTTGAGACGCCCCCGGGGCGGCAGCTGCAGATCGACTTTGGCGAGCGTCTGGTCGAGATCGGCGGGGTGAAGATCAAAGCATTCGTGTTCGTGGCGACGCTCGGGCATTCGCGGCGGCTGCATGTCCGTGCGTTCCGGGCCGAGAAGCAAGAGCACTGGTTCGCCGGGCTTGAGAGTGCATTTACGACATTCGGCGGCGTGCCGGAGGAAGTGCTGATGGACAATCCACGCGCGCTCGTGGCGCGCCACGACGCGGTGAGCCGGTCGGTTCAGTTTAACGACAAGCTCATCGCGTTCGCGAAGCATTGGGGCTTCCGTCCTCGCGCCTGCGCGCCGTATCGGGCGCGCACGAAGGGCAAGACGGAGAGTGGCGTCGGCTACGTCAAGAAGAACGCGATCGCGGGGCATTCCTTCGCGAGCTGGGAGGCATTCGAGGCGCATCTCGCCGAGTGGGAGCGTGAGGTGGCGAACGTGCGCATCCACGGCACGACCGGCGAGGCGCCGATCGCTCGCTTTGCGCGTGACGAGGCGCACCGGTTGAAGCCGCTCAGCGGGCAGCCGTCGTTTGGATCGTTGCGTGAACTGGCCCGCGTCGTCGGCAACGATTGTGCCGTCGAGGTCGACACGAACAGCTACTCGGTGCCGTGGCGGCTGATCGGTGAGCGCGTGGCGGTGACGGTTGCGGCCGGCGAGGTGCGCATCCGCCACGGCATGCGCGAGGTTGCGGTCCACAAGCAATCGGAGGGGCGCCGGCTGCGGATCGTCGATTCCGCCCACCTCGACGGGGTTGCCGGTCGCAACGGCGCGGTCTGCCGACCGGCAATCGCGGCATCGACAGTGCCGGCGCCTTCTCCACTGCCCTCGTTGTTGCGTCCTCTTGCCGAATACGAAGCAGTGATCGGAGGGAGCTTCTGATGGCGCGCACAAGGAAGGCTACCGAAGCACCAACCGATCGGCTCGACGCCATGCTGGCGCGATTGCAGCTCTCCGGCATCCGCGACCAGCTCGACAACCTGCTCGACGAGGCGGCGCGCGCCAACCTATCGGCGCGTGAGACGCTGATCCTGCTGTGCGAGCGCGAGATCGCGCGCAAGGATCATCGCCGCATCGAGATGGCGCTCAAACTCGCACACTTCCCGGCCGTGAAGGAGCTTGCGGGCTTCGACTTCGAGGCACAGCCGTCGATCGATCCGAAGCAGATCCGCGACCTGGCCGCGTCACGTTGGATCGCCAACGGCGAGAACGTGCTGCTGCTCGGCCCGCCGGGCGTCGGTAAGACGCACTTGTCGATCGCGCTCGGGCGAGAGGCGATCCTGGCCGGTTACACGGTGCAGTTCACCACGGCGACGACCCTGGTCGCTGGCATGGCCAAGGCGCACGGCGAGCGGCGCCTGGACGAGAAACTGCTCGCGCTGGCGAAGCCAAAGCTGCTGATCGTCGACGAACTCGGCTACCTGCCGCTGGAGCCCGACGCGGCGCATCTGTTCTTCCAGCTGGTCAGCCGCCGCTACGAAACCGGCGCCATGCTGATCACGTCGAACCGCAGCGTTGCCGAATGGGGCACCGTGTTCGCCGATCCGGTCGTCGCCACTGCGATCCTCGACCGGCTCTTGCACCACAGCCACGTGCTGACCATCCGCGGCGACAGCTATCGGCTCCGCGCCAAGCGAAAGAGCGGCCTCATCAAGGCGCCCGCCGCTGACGGCCCTCCGGTCGGCTCCGCCTTCCTCCGTCCCGTCAGCGGCGGAGCCAACCTTCAACTGACATCATGAACCCGAGGGTGGGGCAGTTCTTCATGACGCAAAGGGGGCAGTTCCGGATGGCGTTTGACACGCACCGCACGAGGGGTATGCCGCCCGCGTGTTCGGACGATCGCGAGCACCATCCTGATGCCATTCGGTAGGAGGCGTCAATCCGCATCATGGTTGCCTCATCGCGGCGCTCGGGCAGGCTGCTCTGGCGCGGTTTAGCCGACTCAAGCTACAAATCGTTCTCAACGACCTCACTACACAATAGGAATCAAATGGCTGCAGCTCCACGGGAATTGCCGGTCTCTTCTTACGCGCTTGAAGTGGATGGCCGACTCAGAGCTGAATTCGCAACTAAAGACGGCGCCAGGGCAGGCGGAGCAGAACTAAAGAAGCGTTTTCCCATGCTGCAAGTCCGGATCTATGACGCGCAGACGAATGCGCGCGAGGAAATTTAGCGCCGAATCAGTCGTTCCTCGATGCCTCGCGTACGGCTCCGGGACTCGTCGCCGGGGCCACTCGGAAAACGGCCGATGTTCAAGGGTATGCCGACACTGCCGCATTACCCTCTTAATGGGTTTGTCGCAGCACTCGATCGTGCCGGCTCGGCGTCGGCATGCTCACCAGTCAATCGCGCGATGCGCGGCCTGCACGCCGGATCAGACTTGGGCCCGAGGCATCTCCAGGCCCGGTCCCTTGAAGAGTGGCATGGAGAGCTGGTTCCCTCGCAGATCGGTGTTCTCTCACGGCGTCAGGTGCGCTGGGAGCAAAATCTCGCCAACTGGTACGCGCCGCTGAGCTCGACTGTCGCGGGGAGGCTCGAGTAATCGTGCTGCCCGATTTTTGCCTGACGGGCTGAAGGCTGCGGGGAAAGGCTCGCGACTGTTGCGAAGGCGTAAGCACCGACACTTTAGGGCTAATATGTCTTGCAGTTACTCTGAGGCGGTCAGGAGCTGCGGCGCGATCTTGCTCTGCGCGACCATTAAACCGAGGGCTTTCGCTCCTTCTTACTCTTCCCGTTCCTTGGGCTCCATCCGAGCGAACCAGGAGCCAGGAGGAAAGGCCGCGATACGCTGGGCAAAGGAGGATTGCGGCTCCCAATCTTGCCCTTCGCTCTTCTCGAAAGTGATGACCCCGTTATGGGTGTAAAAACGGGGCCCTGGGATATTACAGTTCACTAAAAGCAAAACGCGCCACAGATCACCTTTTTCGGTCGGCTTGTCCTTCTGCTTCGGCAAGTAGTCCACTCCAACAGGCTCAACGATAGTGCAGCGGCCCTGCCGCAGGAGATCGCCGAGCCGGCCCTGCGTGGTCGTCACGAAGTTGAAGTTGCTCGGATCATGCAGAAAGCGAAGATTTGCGTCCCTTTCGCCATCCTTGACTTCACTGGCGATCAACCCGAGCGCCAGGGCGTGCCAGCCCAATTCGATCGGCTTTGCATAGGTCGACGCAAGTTGAAACGTGCCGTCGAGCGCGATCCTCCAGGTGATAACGTACTGTTCGTCTAATACATCATCCGCGTGCCTGGTCCACGAAACGAAAACATAGTCGTTTCCGTCAAGTTCGGCGACGCCCCACATTCGAGGGACGAACCGTGCAACTTTCGAGACGTTGGAGATAATTTGTTCTATTGTCTCACCGTCTTGCGCTCGCCACGTTGACTTGAATCTTTCGATATGGGGGCTCTCGATAGCGCGAGCACGGTCGCCAGTCGCAGCCAGCCCGGCCAGACAGATCAGGGATCGACCGAGACAAAACAATAACGCGCGTCTTCCAGACACTTTTCTCATGACTGTTGGCCTATCTGGTTTCATCCACACGTCATTGCAGAGCGGGCAACTTCAGCCTGTTATGCGCGAGCGCAAGAAGTTAGCGGCGACGCGACGGGGGACCGATGGTGTCCCGTGCGAGCAGGCGCTCTATCACGCGCCGCTAACTTCGTTGCCGGCGACAGCCTCAAGTTGCTGTGCTAGACATGCCCAGCAGGAGGAGACTGGGCATGCCGAAGACTTGCATTCCTCGTGCCAGGTTAATAGACGGCAATTCGCACCGCTTCTATGTCCTCTTTGTCGGCTTTCCGACATGCGGGCGTCTCGATGTTTCCGTTCAGCGCGGCTTATGCCAACGCGCCGAATGTTCGGTGGGCGCAGCTGAACGCCTCGACCAAGTTCCTGATGAGAATTGGGAGCACGTTTGCCGCCACAGAACTGTTTGGCTCGCTATCGTTACCGGAGTGTCAGCTTTCGACCTCTGGCATGCCTCTGGGTACTCGCGGCCGAGAGGCCAGAGCGCGTTTGACGCTTCTTTCGCGACAACCGGCACTCGCGCCGAGCATTTGGAGTCTGGCTGGCACTGCAAATCAACGTGCCGGTCAGGTATGTTGCTGACTTTGCCACGTGTCTTAGGCCTATGCAGCACGGATCCAGCTGGTCGAGAGGGCAGCTGGATGGCGGACGCGCTCGAAGAACCTGCTGGGAAGCCTGGGACACGCATCAAATGCGTTCTGCTCTAGGCAGCAGTCCCGACCGCGGAAGCCGCTTTATCCCTTCCACCGAACTGGCGTGCGGCCAGAGGGCAGCTGCGATGGTCATCACAATATCGCTGACTGCAGAGCGCATCTACATCGACTCAGCGATAAGGATGCGCGGTCATTCGCGTAGCGGATGTCGCAGCACCAGCTTGCGACATAATCTGAGAGGTTGACGGAAGACTTGTCTTGCCGATAATCCAAGTCGTCGAGGTTCTCCGGTCCCACTTGATCCGGAGCTAAGAGGGAAGCCGGTGACAATGCCGGCGCTGCCCCCGCAACTGTGAGCGGCAAGCCGCTGTCCAACGATGTCACTGAAGCCTGCGCGGCTTCGGGAAGGCCGGACAGAAGCGATGACCCGCGAGCCAGGAGACCTGCCCCGACAATTATTCGTCCACGGGCGGGGTGTCCCGGTGGTGCGCCAAGCAGCCGTCGCACCGCGCGACTTCCCCTGCCTGCGTCCGCCACGGCCTTTGCCCCCAATATGGGGTTAACGCTATGTCTCTTCTCTCCCTTCCGGTTGCCACGCTTGGAACGCCACGCATCGGTCCAAGGCGCGAGCTCAAACTCGCTCTTGAAAGCTACTGGGCGGGAAAACGCAGCGAACTGCAGTTGCTCGAGGACGCAGCTGGCCTGCGTGCCGCAAACTGGGCTCGTCAGAAATCTATCGGCGTCACCGTCATTCCATCGAACGATTTCTCGCTGTATGATCAGGTGCTCGACACAAGTGTCATGGTTGGCGCCATCCCAGAGATCTACGCTTCGAACGCCGAATCCGTTTCGCTGAAGACGTACTTCGCCATGGCCCGGGGATCACAATGCGACGATCAGGATGCGAGTTGCGGTCGCGGACCGCGCGGATTTGGCGCACCCGCTCAGGAGATGACCAAGTGGTTCGATACCAACTACCACTACATGGTCCCCGAGTTTCGCAGAGGGCAGACTTTCAGGCTATGCTCTCGCAAGCCGATCGAGGAGTATGAGGAAGCCAAGGCCCTTGGCTTTCAGACCCGTCCTGTCCTGATCGGGCCGGTCACATTCCTAAAGCTCGGCAAGAGTCTCGATCCTGCGTTCCAGCCACTCTCACTGCTGGATGAACTGATACCGATCTATATCGAGGTTCTGCAGGAATTGGCCAAACGTGGGGCAAATTGGGTTCAGTTCGACGAGCCCTGCCTGGTTCTTGATCTGGATGAGAGGGCGCGGCAATCTTTGCGACATGCCTATGATCGGCTCGCCAAGGAGGTGCCGGCCATCAAGATCTTAGTTGCCAGCTATTTCGGCGACCTCGGGGACAATCTGAACACCGCGTTGAGCCTGCCAGTTGCCGGACTACACCTCGACCTAGTTCGAGCGCCACAGTTGTTGGACCAGATCATCGCTGGCGGCCGAGGTGATCTCGTCATGTCGCTCGGTGTCGTCGACGGCCGGAATGTATGGCGGTCGAATTTGTCATCGCTGCGCCAGCGGCTCGAACCCGCGATTGCGAAGCTCGGCAAGGACCGTGTACAGATTGCCCCATCCTGCTCGCTGCTTCATGTACCGGTCGATGTTGAACTTGAAACCGGGCTCGCTTCCGACGTCAAGAGCTGGCTTGCTTTCGCGGTCCAGAAGATGCGGGAGCTTGCGATCCTGGCGCGGGCACTCGCAGGCGACCAGAATGTTGCGCCAGCTCTTGCCGAGTCGGAATGTGCCGCGACTGTTCGCCGGACTTCGCCGAAAATCCGTGATGCCAATGTCGCTGTCCGGATGAAAGCGATCGATCAGACCATGCGTCGACGCGGGAGCCCATTTGCCCGTCGTGCCGAGATCCAAAGCAATCGTTTCGGACTACCGGCTTTTCCTACCACGACCATCGGATCGTTTCCGCAGACCACAGAGGTCCGGAATGCCCGTGCGGCGCATGCGCGAGGCGCGATAAGTGACGAGCAATACGACAGGTTCCTCAAGGAGGAGACTGCGCGCGCCGTACGTTGGCAGGAGGACATCGGTCTCGACGTCCTCGTGCACGGCGAGTTCGAGCGCAATGACATGGTGCAGTACTTCGGCGAGCACCTCGCCGGCTTCGCATTTACCAGGAGCGGATGGGTGCAGTCGTACGGCTCGCGCTGCGTCAGGCCGCCGATCCTGTTTGGCGATGTGGTGCGGCCGAAGCCTATCACCGTGGACTGGTGGCGCTACGCGCAATCACTAACGAGGAAGCCGATGAAGGCTATGTTGACCGGACCGGTGACGATTTTGAACTGGTCCTTTGTCCGCGATGATATTCCCAATAGCGAGGTCTGTCGCCAGATTGCGCTCGCGATCCGAGACGAAGTCCGCGATCTCGAGAATGCTGGTGCGACAATGATCCAGATCGACGAAGCCGCACTGCGCGAAGGAATGCCGTTGCGTCGATCGGAGTGGACGGCCTATCTCGACTGGGCCGTGGATTGCTTCAGCATCTGCTCATCGGGCGTCGCCGATGAAACGCAAATTCATACACATATGTGCTACTCGGAGTTCAACGACATCATCGCTGCGATCGCTGCAATGGACGCAGATGTCATCTCGATCGAGACGTCGCGCTCGAAAATGGAACTACTCGACGCGTTCAGGAACTACGAATATCCAAATCAGATTGGACCGGGCGTGTACGACATCCACTCCCCACGCGTTCCCGAGGCGGGCGAAATGAAGGAACTGATGGTGTTGGCTCGGACCCGGCTGCAGGATTCGCAGCTCTGGGTCAATCCGGACTGCGGCCTGAAGACGCGCAAATGGGAGGAAGTGCGTCCGGCGCTAGCGAACATGGTCGCTGCCGCCCGCCAACTACGCGCTGCATCCGATCCGCGAGGCCATTGATCCGGGCTTGGGTCTCTTCTCGACAAAGCGGATCCTCTTGCGGTCATTTGCGCTGTCGATGATCGATGGAGCCTTGGGAATAAAAAAGGCCCGGCCTCGCTGAGCGGGCCGGGCGAAAGTCCGGGAGGAGCGACGCTGACGCATCGCGCGGACTTCCATCGGCGGAGAGAGGACAACCGCCGGTTCGATCACGGCAAGGACATTCGCCGAAAATCTGAGCTCAGTTGAAGCACAAGCTCAGCGTAGCTCAATTATGCCGTGGTATGCGACCGTTAGCCTGAGGTTTATAAAGTTACACCAAAGTTTGTCGATCAAGAGCACGTCGGCAACGATTACGACGGCGACGAGGACGGTGATGCCGGGCGGTCACAGCAGGGCACGAGCCGCAAACTCAGTGCGCTTCCTGTCTGAAAACCTTATGCTCGATCAGCGCGACGATACGAAAAACCCGGCTCCAAGGATCTTGCAAGCGTAGACAATGCCTGAGCGGTTGCTATTGATTTGATCCCTGCT
Source organism: Bradyrhizobium sp. CCBAU 51765 (assembly GCF_015291725.1). Lineage (GTDB taxonomy): Bacteria > Pseudomonadota > Alphaproteobacteria > Rhizobiales > Xanthobacteraceae > Bradyrhizobium > Bradyrhizobium liaoningense. The sequence goes on along the minus strand of NZ_CP030038.1, from coordinate 6,789,969 downwards.
TAAGGCAGTCCTTGCTCGACCGGTTCCAGCCGGCGGTCGGGTTTCGTCTTGGGTCTCTGTTTGAGAGTCTATGAGCGGACCACGCGGAGGATGTCACGAGCTTGAAGATGGCACTGGTGCCGACAGGGTGCTCCTCAGCCGTGAGCCTGGTCCTGCCCTCAGCACAGGGCCAGTTGAATGATGGCGATCTCCGATCCGGCACGGCTCGGCGCAGAGTTAGACCCGACGTCGTCCAGCGCCTTGCCGTTCGTGCTAAACGTACCCGGGCGAGCAGTGCCTGGCAATTGACGTGCTGTGGGTCAAACCGGTCGCGGTCGGATCATTCAGAGCCTGCCAGGCTGGGAAAGGTTGGGAGTGCTTCGCCCCACCCGCGCGGCGGTAATCGTCCGTCGTTGTGCGGCGGCGGGCATGAGAGGCATCCGTTTCGCGCGATGTCACTGCGCAACTGCCAGACCTGCGACATCACATTGTGGAACGTGCCGGAACCAGAGCTCAGGAAGGCTCGGCCATGCCGTTGGCACCGGAAGCGATCATCGTGCGGAGAAAGCCATCTTGGCGGTGCGGCAGCCTACGTGCCCGCGAACACCCCCATTTTCATTCGACAGGATGAGCATGAGGTCTAATTCCTGCTGTAACACGGCGCCGATCAATATGGCCCCTACGTCTCGGCGCCGTGTCACGGGTTGCCGGCCTTGGCGGACGAAAATGCGACCGAGCTCCGTTCGGCCTCAGCTTCTTGCTCCAATTGCAGAATATGCGCTCTTAGCGCATCGGAAGTGGCTGCCGCTGTCTCGCTGAACAGGGGATCTCCATCATCGGTGACGGCGGAAGCGATTTCGGTCCATTCCTGTGCCGAGAGAGCCTTCAGTGCGGCCGGAAAGAAATCTTGTTCTTCCCACATCATGTGGCGCCGCTCGCATACTATAAAGTCGCGTATGATATCGCCGACGTCTCGCCGAAAGAGTTCACGATCCGCGAGGATGGCGTCAATAGCTCGCGCGAAGTGGTGCAAACGGTCGGCCACTTCCTGGTGTTCAAGCGCGAGATCGCCAACGATTGCAGCTGCATCGGGATCGCGAGCCTTGAGCTTCGAAAAAATCAAGTCTTCCTGTGGATGATGGTACAGCTCGGGGTAAACCTCGAAATAGCTGATAATCGCGCGAATGACCTCATAATCGGGACCGATCCCTCCCTCAAAAATCTCCAATTCGCGTTGAAGAGCGGCCAGAAGCAGATCAATGTTGCGATGCTCTCGAAGCAAAAGGTCGATGGTCATTCCGGTGCTCCTGGAGGCACAATGTAGGCCGGAAGCGTTTCTGCCACTTACAAGATCGCCCAAGCCGATTCGGTGTCCTTCTACGCCGCAGTTTTCTGCGCCGTTCGAGGCCGGCGTAAATCAACTTAGCCGCCGAAGTGTTGAGGTTGCCCCCGCAAGACGCCGGTCGGATAACGGCTGGTTTCGGTAAATTTGGCGGCCTGGGCGTGCATGGCGGACCCTTTCTTGCGGACATCGATGGGACGCAGATTGGCTGCTCCTGACGAACTCGAAAATTTGGATGTTTTCCCTAGGTAGAAGTCCCTAAGTATTTACCCGTAAGTGCCATGAGCACGGCGTTTTGAATGGGGGCGGGGCGGTCCCTTGTTTGCTCAAACATGGCCAAACCGGATTAGAAAGCTGCATGCTGCTTCCTCGGCCGCGTCCATGGAAACAGCCGGAAACGCACCGCCGCACCCGTGAAGAGCTCCAGCCGGCCGAAAAGTTGTCGTCCACAGCCACTTTCGGCTTGCCGCAGGAAGTCTTGTTCGGGCGCCTTGGCTCTGACCCCCGTCAGCATCGGTCGGCCGCGGAGGTGACCAGGCAGATATTGACGGCATTCCGATCGATGTACGCTGACCGACGTGGTCGACGCGCTCGATGATCATGCGATACGCTGCCGTAGCCCCCTTCTCCGGGCCGATAGATCCGCTGTCCATCGGAGCACAAATGTGGGCCGACGTAATTGATCTGCTTCATGTGCCGTCGTGATGCGAGAAACCAGCAGCGTGTGTTGCATCGGTAGCCGTTATCGATAACATGACCCGCTCGGTGCGGTGCGCCTGAAAACCGTCCGTTCGTCTGCAGTGCGCAGCTTGAATGCATGAATAAGCCATTCGCGGCATTTGCGCTGGCGCTAGAGTCCCGCGGCAATGGCGATCCGCATCAACTCGGACACGCTGCGGACATTGGTCTTGGCCATGAGGTTTGCACGGTAAACCTCGACTGTCCTGGGACTGATGCCGAGATCATAGGCGATCACCTTGTTAATCTTGCCCGCTAATAGTCCCTGCAGGACGTCACGCTCACGCGACGAGAGGCACGCGAGGCGGGCTTCCGCCTGGAGTTTTGCTGCGTCATCGGCTGGTTTTGTTGGTCGCGCTTCCAGAGCACTATTGATCGCACGCAATAGCACCTCCTCCACGAACGGCTTCTCGAGGAAGTCGGCCGCACCCGCTTTCATCGCTTCAACTGCGAGCGATACGTCGCTATGACCAGTTATTAAGACGACGGGGCAGTTGACACGATTGGCCTTCACTTTACCGACTAGCTCGAGACCGCTCATGCCCGGCATGCGAATGTCCGACACAATACAATCAACTGGACCGCTCGCGACGTCATTAAGAAACGCGGTCGCCGTCTCATAGGTTGCTACGTAGAAACCGTTAACATCAAGAAGAAACGCGAGCGAGTCCCGCATTGCGGCGTCATCGTCGATCACAAGAATGCGCCGCCCAATCATGCTGTCTGTTCGCTAAGCTCGACAAATGGCGCGGTGAACTGAAGGATCGCGCTGCCACCCGGATTTGCTTGCGCGACGATATGGCTGCCATGACTCGATGGTCGTCCGGCAGATTGATAGCCCCACACCCATGCCATGCCTTTTAGTCGTGACAAAGGGCTGCAACAGTCGGTCGGCGATATCAGCGCTGATGCCGGGGCCCTTATTAGCAACTGTAAACCTGTCGACAGCAACTTCAGCGCGTGGGCAGGAAGCCATGGCCTCGATTGCATTGCGTATCAAGTCCACCGCGACCTTCTGCATCTCGATCTTGTCGACGACAGCACGAGAGGCAGCGCGGCGGCTGCCGCGGCAGTGCCATAGCCTTACCAGATGTGGTCCGACATGCTTCCTGATAGACCCTCTCATTCGATCGACTATACATTGTTTCCCACGAGGGCCACCGGAGCAGAACGCGCCTCAGCTCACACCAATCTATTGTGCAGGACGGCCGTCGCCATCTGGCCATATGCGCCAGTGCGTTGGCTGCACGGCTACGTGTTCTCCGGTCTTGGCCTTGATCCAGCCGCCGAAGGCCCGGCGGCAAGGAAAGACCACCCGGTGAATGGCATTCCCCTCGATCACGGCAATCTCCAGATCCTGATCAAAGGGCGGCGCCGTTTCGACCCGCTCCCAGGTCAGGTCGCCAGTAGATCTTGGACGGTGTTCATCGCTGCCGGCTGACAAATTCAGGCAACCTTCTGAACTACGCACGAGATGGCTTGGCCGCCGCGAGAGCTGGCTCAGCCCAATATTGCCCAGGCGGCGTGGTCCCGATTGCGCCAGCCGCGGCCGGGGTTTTATCGACCGCGGCGCCGTTGAACCTATCGTACCGGGACTTGATCGGCACGCCACCCGAAATATTAGGATTGGCCCCGCGAAACAACTCCCGGGCCTTGGTGGAATCGATATGGATCAGCTCAGGTCCTTGGCGCTTGGTATTAACCGCTGTTCTGCAGAAGTAGAACTGGACTGCCGCTCCCGCGATCTCGCCGGCGGCGGGACGAATGTCCCCGTGGTCTGTCATGTCGAACATCCTTCGTTGGTGGAAAATCTCTTTGTCCCACGGCGTCAACGTGGGGCGTTGGGTTGTGAGGACGTCAGCCGCGCCCTTGTGAGCGGGGCGGCATCCCCGAGAACCGGAAGACGCCGGAGCTCGCTTGACACCCATTCGGATGAGCCTAGCTGCGCTCGGCGCCGATCATCGCGCCCGTCCGCGGGTCGATGAAGTGGACGCCTTCGCACGCGGCGCAGGTTATTGTGTGTAGGTCATCGGCACGCGGCTCGGGCACGTCCGGCAGCAGTCCTTGAACTCGGTCGCCGGTATCTGGACATGAAAAGATGATGGGGCGCCAAGTCTTTCTTTCTGCCATGTGTGTGACCTTGGACGGGAAGCTCACTTCTATCAGTAGGCAGTCGCTGCAGTATTTGATACAGGTCAAAAAGAGCTGATGCGCATCCAGAATGGCCGAGCTCCAGCGGCTGCTGCGGGCCCACAGGCCCGCGTTGGCTGGCGACATGTCCCAAGTCGGGCGATCCGCGAGGGGACACGCCAGCGTGTAGCGGGGTTGATTTGAGGCGCACCACTCGCGAATGGGCCCCGACGGCATTTGTCCTCAATGTTGCGATAGCCGGCAAGCGGATGTTCAATTGATCGCTCGCCTCGCAATATCGGTGGCCTTGCCGGGCAGATCCCAGCCAAAGGCTTTGGCGCTGAAGTCTGAGCCCTGGGCTCATCGAAACGTTGGCTGCGACAAGCGTGATCATCGGCTGTGCTGTCGCGGCCGCAGGGGCAGTTTGCCTTATCTTGGCCCACGATCACGTGCGCATAGGTCTCGCCATCGATTGTCTCGGCCGCCGGCGCGCCTCGGAAATGGCTTTGCTCGGCGATTGGCGCGACGACCTGGTGTTTGCGGCAATGTCTCGTGGGACCACCAAGTATCGCGTGTAAAGTTAGCGGCCTCTCAATATTGCCAGGGGTTGGGTATGGATCGATAGAGATCAATAGCCGGCATCTCGGGCATGACGGCGCGTCTCTTCAGACGTTCCTCGAGTCATCGGTCGTTCAATTTTGTCAAGTCGAGGGCATGAGCAGACCAGAAGGCGTTATCCCTCTTCGCAAAACAGAGTGCGATCCGCCAAGCTGGAAAAGTAGTGGCCGCGTGGTCTGCGCGACAACAGGAGCGCGCGAGACGCGCTACCAAAGCTTCGAACTATCTCGATGGAGGACCGGACAACCGGTTGGGGATGCCGCTTGAGGCAGATCAAATACACTTGTGGAGCGAATGGCAGAATGGTGGATAAGCAAACCCACAAGAAGAGGATGCCATGATTTCATTTGATGTTCGGTTCATCAAGATCGTTTCTGACGATACCGGGCACGAACATCGTGCCTGTCAGGCGACGTTCAAGGTTAATGCCACCTCGCTGTGCGCTGCTGCACAGCAGGCGGAGAGTGATTTCTGCAAGCAAAAGAGTGTTCGCGATTGGACCGTCTTCGCCGATGTGATAGAGCTCCGAACCCCGACTGCATTGCCGCCGGCATGGGCTGGTTAGCTTGACTTTGGCGGAGGGAGTCTGCGAATTGGATTGTGGGTCCATCTGTAATCTAAGCGTTGTCCCGGACAGGGTCGCGTCGACCACAGCGAAAGCGTCATACCGGCAGGGCCATCCGGATCAAAGGATCCGCTCCCACAAATCGGTCTTGTTTGATTCGTGACAAGAACAAGTCTGCCTCTGGCAGCCATGGCTGTCTCAAAGGGTCTGCGTGGTTAGCCAATCTGCACACATCAATGCCCCTGAGTCGACACAGGACAAGCCTCATTGCCGCCTCGAAATCCACGACAGCTCTTGTGTCTGTACTCGCTGTTTCTGGCGGCGATGGGAATACGATCCGGCGTTTACCTTCTGCGTATTGCTCACTTTCGCCGCCAGCTTGCCAGCGCAGCCGTCATCCTCAATCACCGCTATGAACGGGCGGTAAGTTGGGACGTGAACACGTTCGCGTCCGTCGGCACCATCGGACCCACGACAGTCCTCACGTACATTGTAACATCAGCATCCGAGTACGATTCGATCGCGCGATCAGGGATAAACTCAGAACGAAAGAGAATTGCCACGGCAGACAAATGCTCAATCGAATTCGTCCGAGCGGCAAAAGTCCCTCGCATCACAGATCAGGCCTCTGTCCAAAGGACAATTCAGTTCACCGGCTCGTTATCGATCCGAGGTCGCCTGCAACGCTTATTGCAACGACGCCCACATAAGGGGAATCTGTTAGCGACAATAAGGCGCGCGCGAAGGCTCCTGCATTCTCGGCAACCGGGAGCACGTGGAGGAGAAGCGAGATTGCGCCGTGCACTCTCAAGTGCGGGCGAAATCAGGAGACAACTCGCGTAGTTCTTTAAGCGCAACTGTTGCTTCGATGTCACCAAACGTATGAACCGGCAATCTACGCTGGTGTCAACCGAGGGACGACATGTTCGATATTTATGTGAACGGAAGACGCGATCTTTTGGTCGTTCCGCGAGGGTTTGCGATCCCTACGGGGTTGGCCGGCAGTTGGAAGCGAAAGAAGCGGGCGGTGCGTTCAGTGAGCGATGTTATTCGCCAAGATGTGCAACAGCGCGGTTACCACCGACGTAGTCTGATCTCGAATCGGTCGAAGACGGCAGTCGAGACCTCGTCAGACGCGTAGCCAACGCGGCTATCTCCGCTGACCCATTCTTCAAAACACTTCTGGAAGGATCTCGCCGATCCCGTCGAGAACCTTGTTTACCGCGTCGACGGCAGGCGGGTATTCTGCTTCATTAGGCTTATGGCGCAAGGTTTCTTTTGAAAAGCCGCGCACGGCGCTGCGGCTTCCCTCCGATAAGTATTATGGACTTTTCCCCGACTCGATGGCGTGCGCGCGTGAGTTTTCAGCTGTCCATACTGAAGATACTTGCCGGCCAGGCACACGGACGGGCGAGCATCGAAGTCGTTAAACAGCATTTGGCCATTTATTACAGCAGCGGCCCAGAGTGGCCGGCGCGTATGAAGCGTATCGCGAGCCGAGCGCCCCAACTCGATATTTTTGGCCAAAGGCTGATCGAGCGAGAGGCCGGGTGCTGGATTATCACCGACGAGGGAAGGAAGACTCTTGAAATGCTCGAATTGGTGGATGTGGGTGCTATGCAGGGTCAGGTTAAGCGGGAGATCGCGCAAGAGCGCGAAGATGGGTAGCCGCCCCCGGTGTCTTCGCAGCTACGAACCAGCGCGCGCAGAAAGCGCTCCCCGGCAAGCGATTGAGCACGCGCAAGGGCTATCGGCGTGACGGCTTGCCGCTCAATCCCTTGCTGATGGCCACTGGCTTCATCCAACCTACGGAATGGAGGAGCTGATGTCTTCGTGCACTCCAACGCGTTGAGCCGAGCCCGAAGGGCCGACACGAAGACCCGACCGATCTAGTATTCGCGCACGCCCCAAGGGAGCTCTGGCGTTTAGATAAAGCGCGCTAATCGTCATAAGGTGACCATAGCAAGAGACCGCCCCGATGTTCTCAGGGCCTCGATGTTTGATCACTCTAGGCTTAATACAAATCACGAACCTCCCCGAGATGCAGCTGTTCAGGTTCATCGCGATTGGCTTGCTCATTCCAGAACATGTTAGTCTACGTGCTTAGTTTCGAATAGAAAGGCGTGGATTGAGCATTCAATTGTAACGAAGCCTCTCTACACAGCGTCTGTACGAAGTTTACAATTCCACAGCTGCACTAGTCCAGACGTTGTCTTCCGAAAGCATGACCGAGCTAATACCTGGCGCGAGTTCCGATGACTGTTCTTTTTTTACGGTCGTCGCTGCGAAAAAACTATGTTACAAGCGCTCTTCTCAGAAGGAGCATTCATCGTGAAAAAAGCAACAAAGAAACGCGTCAAGCGGCGCGAGTGGACGAAGGCAGATATCAAAGAGCTCAAAGTTCATTCGAAGGCTCGGACCCCGGTCATAAAGTTAGCAAAAATGACCAAACGCAGCGCCGGCGCGCTGCGCCAGAAGGCCTTAAATCTCGGAATTGGACTCGGACATCAGCGGTAATTTTGAGCAATTGGCTAATGGCGGTAGGGCGGCTTGCGGGCCGCCCTCTTTGGTCGTAGAAACTTCGTCGCAAATTAGCTTTGCCGATCCGCGCTGAGAGAGTTTTTCACGTACGTGCTGGATGGCCTTCAACGTCGCGGAACGGGCCCCCACGCGTCCTCATCTTTGATCAAGTTTTTTGGAAGGCGCTTTCGACGGCCGCTAGCGATGTATGATCGCGAGTGAAGAGATACTCTTAGCCCATAGGCCTGTCTCGAAGATGAAACCCCGAAACGCTCGTCTCCGGACGCGGGCGATGGGGCCAAAGCGCCCAGTTCTAGGCGCGTTAGCTTCCGAGAATCTAACCAGTCTTAAACGAACTCCTAGGTCCGAATCTAACATCCGTTCGGCCAGCAGCTTTTTCAGATTCGGCGAGACAGTCTTGGTGCTGGGCCGAACTCATTGGCTGATCGCTTTACCCGGCGCGCCACTGAGCGGCGTTGCGGCGCCTTCATCAATTGACTGGGCCGACGTTCGACCTTCTTTAGGCCTCTGCCGACGATGAGGCTTGGCGCCTCCCGCGAGACTTGCCGGCTTGGAACACCGATCTGGCGCTCCGTTGCCGAGACTGCTGCCGGAAGGCATTGACGCAATGCTTCTGCGGCGAGCTAGTGAGACTAACCCGCGCACCGCTTTGATCCCCCACATGAACCTTACCGCAGAACGTCCAAGCGTCGATCCGACGCCGGTTCAACTCTGGCCGAGTATGCGGAGAGGAAAACCGAGTCGCCCGCAACGCAAGGATAGTCGTCCACATCCGCGTAGTAGCAGCGCATCCTTCGAAGCAGGATTTGCTTGTCAAGCTTTACGGACCGCGCGTCGCATGCTGAACGAGGCAATTCTACACTTTACCGATCTCTTCACGAGCAAGATCATGATGCCGGATCACTTCTGTTATGATGAAGGCCAGGAACTTCTCAGCAAAGTCTGGGTCAAAGTTGGCGGCCTGTGCGAGCGCACGCAGTCTTGCTGTCTGTCTCTCCTCCCGACCTGGATCGGCAGCAGGAATTTGCAATCGAGCCTTTAGTTTTCCCACCTCTCGAGTGCACCTAAAGCGTTCCGCGAGAATGTGAATCAGGGCGGCGTCCAGATTGTCGATGCTGCTCCGAAGAGCATTCAATTCGGGTGGAGCTTCCAACGTCTCAGGTCCCTTCGATGCGCACGATGTTTTTCGGGCTTCATAACGAGTCTCTGTACTACTGTTCTTGAGTCAGACCTCGAGTGCGAGCTAACGTTGACGCCTTATGGGCCCGCTCAAGAGTTTTATGCAAGCACCTTAGCCAGTGGACGTGATTTCTGGATCCGAGCCGATTAACAGGGTTCTGACATCGGAAGGCCAATGACGCGAGAAGGCCACGTCATCGGATCGGGTGCATCGCTTTGCAGGCGTCGCAGAACATCCGACGGATGCCATTCCCGACGGCTTCTATTTGCGGTTATACTCACGCTCGCGCCGTGGTGGTGAAAGGCGCAACCGTCAGACCTATGACTCACGGAGCCCACCGCCATGATCACCTTCGCACCACTGCTCGTCTTCCTCGTCATAGGCTTTTTCGCGTGGCTGCTCTTCATGCTTGCAGTCTTCGCGTTGCCCATCTTCGCCGGCGTAACGGTTGGTCTTTGGGCCTTCCACACGGGAGCCGGCGCTCTGGGCGGCATCGCTGTCGCCCTCGTCGCTGGCGCCGTGACGTTCAGCATCGGCCAGCTCGCGCTCGCCCTCGTGACATGGACTTGGCTCCGACTCTTTGGTCATCATCTTTTACGTCGCACCGGCGACCGTCGCCGGTTACAGCGCTAAACCGACGCAGCAGGATGATTGTCTCCTAGTCCGTGAAGCTCATCATGCGATTGTTTTTCCAGACGCTGAAGCTCCTCTGAAGCGACGGAGGTCCGCCGACGGCACGGCTTCATCATCCAGATGATCCAGCACTCGCCGAAGCTCTCCTTGAGAGAACTGCTCTGAATGCAATTCGGCTTGCGCGAAAGCCGACGAGGTGAAGTGATCCATCTCGCCATTCCTGAAGCTCCTCTGCGGGCTCCTCGTCAAGCGGTCGTCGAAGCTCCTCTGCGCGCCTCGTGACTGCCACGTGCCTAATCCTGCCGGCATAACGTTCAACGAACAGCCCGTTCGGCGCGCCGGAATCCTCGCCGAGTGGACGGCCGCTTCACAGCTCAAGCGCATGATCCGCGAGCACCTGCCGCATCAGTGCGCCCTTGATCTCGCGGGCGATCTCGTCGCGGATCTTGGCTCCGAACTGCAACTCGGCGTCGCTGTTTCCGGTCAGGTGATGGTCGGCGAGTCGCTGCTCGAGCCGGCTCGGAAACTCCCCGTCCATCGCCTCGGCGAGCCGGTTCTGCATCTCTGCATGGGCGTCGGGGGCAATCCGGCTCACCACCGTTTCCCAGGGCTGCCAGCGAGTTGCCATAAAATCGGCGAACCCCGCCGCCTCCTCATTCCGCACCTGCGTCTCGGCTGCGGTGAGGTCATGCTCAGTGACGTACGAGATGTCATAGAACCGCATGTCCGGAGCGATGAGCTGCAGGTCCAGCCGGTCACGTAGCTTGACCTGATAGGCGAGATAGACCTCGATCTCATCGACGAACTGGAGTGAGTTGACCTTCTGACGGGCAATCGGCTCGAGTGCGCCCAGGCGGAACAAGACCCGGGCCTTCTGGATGAGCTCGCCGAGCCGATTGTCATAGGCCCCGTCCTCGACATCAGCGTTCAGGCGTGCGGTCTGCATGCTGTTCCAGGTCAGAGTGATGCGATCCTGGCAGCTCTCGCTCGCCCCGAAAGCCAACTGAAAATACTGCTCGCGCAAGTGCGGTCTGATCGCAGCCTGCTGCAGATCCTCGGCGACGGCCTCCCGGAGATAAGGATTATCATAATTTACGGTGTTCCGTAGCCTATCGAGGAAGAGCGCGTATTCCGGCGCCCCCGCTTCGCCGGCGAAGTTTTGCCAGGCGTCGATCACCTTCGGCTCCCCGTCCATCCAGTCCGCTACCACCTCGGCGAGCGACCGTTCCTGATCCACCGCCGGTCCCTCGCCCATCGAGAAGAAGACCCGCGGGCCGTCATAGCCCGGGGAATTGAGGGCTTCCGCCAAATTCGTACGCACCCGCTCGGGCAGCGGATTATTCTCCAAATAAACCATGCACCCAAAACCTAGCCGGGTTAGCAGCGCCTGCGGCAAGCTGCTCAGCCGATTATTGCGTGCCTCGAGCACCTGCAGTTCGACGGGGAGATTGTCGGGTAAGCTGGTCAGCCGGTTGCCGCCGACGTGAAGTCTCTGAAGGTCGGGGGGGAGGGTCTCGGGCAAACTGTCCAGCTGGTTGTCGCGCGCAAAGAGCACCTGCAGTTCGACGGGGAGTGTGTCGGGAAGGCTGGTCAGCCGGTTGCCATCGGCTTCGAGCTCTTGGATTTCAGGCGGGAGTGTGTTGGGAAGGCTGGTCAACCGATTGCCGCCGACGGCAAGTGACTGAAGTCCGATGGGGAGGGCGTCGGGCAGTCTGGTCAACCGGTTGCCACGGACGTCGAGGTCCTGCAGCCCATCCGGCAGGGTATCTGGCAGGCTGGTCAAGCGGCTACTGCCGACCGCGAGCGTCAAAAGCCCCTCTGGAAGGTTTTCAGGCAGACTGGTCAGCCGGTTGCCCCCGATGGCAAGTGACTGAAGCCCGTTAGGGAGTGTGTCGGGCAGGCGGGTCAACCGGTTGCCGCTGGCGCCGAGCGCCCGCAGTCCAGACGGGAGGGCGTCAGGCAGGTGCACCAGCTCGTTGTCGCTCACGTTGAGCGACTGAAGCCCAGGCGGAAGGGCGGCTGGCAGTGTCGTCAGGGATAGATTTAAGAGCTCCAGCCCTGCATAGACGTCGCCTGCCTCACTCCAGGCTTTTATTCGTCTTACAGCCTCTTTGCGGTTCTCGTCTTGCGACTGCCCTTCCTCTTCGGCCCAACCATCCAGGATCTGGTTAAGCCGCGACTCGCTGAAGACAGGTTCTTCATGCGTCTGACCGCTTGCGCGCCTCGGAGCCCCCGTTTGCAAGGCTATGGTCCACTGCGCTGCGGCCGGGGTCAGTCTAGAGGTATTGCCATCGCCCGGCCGGGGCTGTCGGCCCAGAATCGATGCCCCCAAATTTTGCTCGGAACGATTCGCGGCGAATGTTGACGACTCCGGCGCTACATCACCGGCCTCGGCCCACGAATGCTCCTCCTGATCGACACTATACGGTGGCCAATCGGCAGCTGAATCCATGGCGTGCCAATCATCTGTCAGACTGAAGTTGCCATCCGACAACTGCCCGTCGCGATCCGCGACCGGAAAAAGCACATGCTGATCGTCTCGTTCAGAGCAGGCGAACGAATCCGACGGCGACCGCGAGGTGCCCTGTCGGACTACATCCTCGTGCGGCATTCCCAAACGATCCGCACCTCTGTTCGAAGCAACACAGGGCGGCTCGCCGAGGCTAATTGGATTGGGAGGCAGGCGACCGTGAAGACGCAAATCATTCACGTGCTGCTGAAACCCGGCTTGGTCGGCCTGCTGCTGTTGCCGCCGATCGTAGTACGTCTGATCGACACGGGTCTCGAATGGGTTGAGATTATTAAACGCATCCATCCCACTCTCCTAGTCAGATCTGAGCAGCTAACGCCGGTCTGGATAAGTACGTTCACGCTAAGAGGCTTAGCTTTCTAGAAGCTGACGAGGGATCAGAGTGATCGTAACTGTCCCGTAAGCCTTCGTGGAACACTTATTGCTGGATGGATCATTGCAGTGACAGCTTGCGTATGTCTGCTACGCAGACTTGAGCCTTGCCGGCGTGATCTCGACGGAAGACGTGCTCATACTCCGCGAGAGCAAGTCAGAAAATTGCATCTCCCGCCGTGCATCCCGCAATCCGATCACTGCGCAGCTGGGTCGGACAGCAAATATCACCTTAACTTGACGCCACGCTGCGCACCTTCTTTTAGGTGACTGGTGGACCGATTGCTGCGCCAGTATGTTCATCGGAGGCGGGCCGAAGTCCATCGTCTCACCTCGAAAATCACCTGATGCGCTCTGGCAACCAACGGCTGGAGAAGATCAGGTAACAGGACGTTATCCGCTCATCGTGCCCATGCTCGCGGGGTGACGGTTAGGGAGGTGCAAGGTGGCTATGCCGGTCGCTCTCACGACAGCACCAGGGAAGTAGACATTGCGCAAAACTGCAATTTGTCACGCGCATGCGGTGGCCCCCGCCGGGGAGGCTGGGATTGGAAGTTGGCATACGAAGGCTGTGAGGCCGCCACTGCCCTGTTCTTGCGCAAATACGGAAAGGCGCTCTTCCGCAAAGTGAATCGGCGGACTTCTCGCGATGGAAACGAAAAACCCCGGCATGAAAGCCGGGGCTCCCGTCATGCCACAGCGTACATCCGGCCGGGACAATCAGACGATGGTTAGCACGGAGTTGTCGAAGAAAATGTGACCTTCGCGGTCGCTCTTAAAGGTCGGAGTTTTCGCAAACCCTTGTAGACCGTACAATTGATCACGCCGGCCACTTTGTTGCCTTCAGCGCTGTAGAAGCGTTGCTCGCTGCCTCGAGCGGGCAAACAGCAGACCCACGTGGCGATGGTCATTCCCGTTGAAGTCCCAAATCGCCTGTCAGAGACCTTTGTGCCTTTCTGAGGAATCAATGCCAGTTTGGTCTCCGTCAAGGCAGTGATCCCGTCGGCACGAAGCACGGACTGATTTGAGAGGTTTTATTTCCAGCCATTGCTGTGCGGAAGGGGAGCCAAGCCATGCGCGTTCCCGGGTATTGTTTTCGTCCTCATGGGGCTGGCCAGTCCCGCTTACGCCTGGCGGGATATGGGCGACATGGAGTTGCCGCAATCGCTTACAGGCGGCTCGATGATGCATTGCGGCCGAAAGTCGATGCCCTCATCAAATAGCATCCGGCGTATCCGCCTCAGGCCTGATCGATTTTGAGAAGTCGTTTTGCGGCGATGTCTGGGCGGACCTTACTATTCTCGTCTACGACAAAGACGCCGCGATCATAACCGTTCTTCTGCTGGCGCAATTGGGGCCCCTTGCATGTTAGCGTTCACGCATCAAGCGCGCTGCAGAGCTGTTTCCGAACAATAAAAACCTCCTGACTGCCTTGAAGATGATGGACGAATTTCACGCGCGGTGGCTCAAGGCGGATGGTAAGCAATGCCAGCAATACGGATAGAGATCAGCGCGGCAGTCACTGGTCGCTGTTGCTGGTTGATGCGCAGTCTGATCCGATTGCGTCCACTGACATTCCTGAGCGTCCGCCGAGGCGGGGTGATACCGATCTCGCTGCGACCTTGAAGATGATATACGAAATTGATCCCGGAGACGCCGCTCTCATCCTTGAAAGCCCCTAAAGTTCTGACTACAGAGCTAAGGAAATCTGCCCTGGAGCGGGTTGCACGACTTGCTAAGTGCGTGGCTTAAAGAATCGAAGCTGCTGGAAATGTGGGTAATCGAAAGCTGCGTCGTAGGCGCGCGGCTAAAGTTTGGGCGTAAGACGACCTCGCCGAGCCTGTCGGATAGCTCGAGCTCCGAGGCGATATGGCGCGCTCAGCAGCAATTGAAAAAGCGCTCTGTTACCTTGGTAGATGGCGGCGGAGCGGTTACGTCCTGAACCCGTCATCACCTGCGCGCCGTCGGCGTTGTGAACGGACCACAACCACCTTCGACCGCGCTGCTTCAAGACATATTCGAAGAATGGGAGACTTATGGTTAGCGAGTCCATCTCTGACAATCGTGCGTTTGGTCTTCTGAATGCCAGAGCGGGCCCATTCCAGGCGATGTCTCATTGTAGCAGCCTTGGCAATGAACTCGCTTGATCGGTCAATGCCGCTTTCATCAAAAGTGAGCTCATCCTGCGCTGTCTGTCGTGGCGCCAAAGTCGCGAGATGCTTGCGCGTTTTGGCCATCAGCGACATCTGCAGGATCCGGTCATCGTTTGCGGAGGACTTATGCCGCAGCAACCGTTTTTCTCTAGCAACTTTGAGTGGGTCGTCACGAAGGAAGGGGCGACGTGCATCAATCGTGACACCAGATTGGCCGGTACAACCCTTTTTCTCTGCCCAAATAGGTCACCGCCATCAGGATCGTCCACCATGGGCCAGTGATGCCCAACACAATGGTCCTCCCATGTGATCGGCCGGACAATCTCGTTTCCGTCAGTATAGATGCGGCCAAGCGCGCTTGCTGGATCAGCCATCTTAAGCCGGGTTCCGTCCTTTACAACCGTCCTTAGCGCCGATTAGGGGGCGGCAGTGCCGTAAGAGCAGGTAAATCAAACACTTGGTATAGTTCGGACGGATGGGCTTGCGAACAACAGGTTGGCCGGAGCTATGGCTCAGTGTCTTGGACCAACGGCAGTATGCATGGCAAAGTTGCGTTAGGATCGATGCACGCTGACAAGATAGCTGCGCGTCGCCAAGTGAGATGTCCGCGATGTGGGCTGCTTCTTTGCCGCGCTCGCCGGTATGCCGAATATTCAGCGAGGTGCATGTCGCATTTACGGCTTCAATGCCCCAGCAACGGCGACTTATGACTACACGTAATAGCCTTCCTGTAGCGGCGGCGGTCTTCGGCAAACGTCCGTATAGTTCTTTCCAACCTTCCCATATCCGCAATCGATGTTCGTTTGATTGAGCTGCCGCTTGACGTCGTTTTAACTGTCGAGCAATCGAGGGGGCGATTGCAGTTATCTTTTGGTGATCCCGCCGATCAATCGAACCGAACGGACTAAACTCATGAGTGCTACACAAAAGTCTTGTTTTGATACTTTGCACGGGAGCGGCTGTCCATGTGATCCCCCGGCTGGCTTGTTTCGCTCAATCGAGCGAGCGCCGGCAGAGTTTGCTTTTCAGGCACGAGGGTCTGAACAATGAGCGGACGTTTCGGCCGTTCGCCTGCGGTGTGCTTTCTTCTTGGTCTTCCACGATCCGGGACGACACTCCTGGCGCATTTGCTCCAGCACCATCCAGACATTGTGGCTCCGCCTGAACCCTGGTTGATGCTGGCGCTTGAAGCATTTGGCAAGGTGGACCAGCGCCATCCGGCGGGCAGCTCACTGATCAAGACCGCGACCTCGGAGTTTCTGGGGCGGATAGATCGCACGATCGCCAGCCGCGCTTATGCCGATGCAGCATATGATCAGTATCTGGTGGACGCGGGCAAGCGCATCATCATAGACAAGACACCGCGGTATTGGACCGTGCTTGAGTTTGTTGAATCTGTCTATCCAGAAGCGCCACACATCCTTCTGATGCGCAATCCCTATGCCATCGCCGCTTCCCTGAAATCGACGTGGGGCGTCCCACTGCGGACAGAAAGCCCGCATTCGGTTAGCGTATCCAGTCTCACCGATCTGATGCTCCGTCTGCCCGACGTCATCATAACTTCACTCGCCGATTTGGTTCTGGGCCTTCCCAAGCTCGCCGCGCACCGCTCTCGCCCGCAGACACAGTTCGTGCAATACGAGCTGCTCGTGGCGCATCCGGACGAGGAAATCCGGCGTCTGTTGAAGGGGCTCGGCTGTGACCCAGCGGCCGTCGCATCGGCTGGGATGAGACAAGCAGATTATCTTCGATCCAGCAGCTTTGGGGATCGAAATATCCTGGAACGAAAGGCCGTCGACGAAAGCTCTGTCAAATCATGGCAATCTCAATTGAGCGTCGAAGAGATGCAAACCGTGACTGATTTGGTCGGCGCTGAGCTTTTGCTAGAACTCGGATATGAGCAGGAACTGGTGCGTGCACAGAAAGCCGGAGTGCTGGATAGGGGAAGTGAGGTAACCGAACTCTATCGTCGCATATTCCGAACCTGGTGGGATTTGCGAAGTACCAAGGCCGGAGCATTATCCGGTCCCTCTCACGCTGGAGAGCCGGTCCATACTGCTTGGAACGTTTCGGAGAACCGCGACGCGGCTATCCAGATGTTGCGAGGCGAAGTCGAGCGGCTTGAGCGGATCCTCAATAACTCCTAGGGCGATCTGAATGCTTGCGATCAAAACACGTTGGTTGATTTAGCCAAGATCCTTAACCCGCACGAGCTGATCTCCCGATCAGGTGTGAGGCCGGCGCCGCCGCACCAGCGGAGGAATACGAGATGCTGCCGCGTCTGCAAGTCTGCTGTCCAATGGAGCTCGACCTCATGGACGAGCCGGCCGCTTGGCCGGCCGTTTCCTCCGCGCATATTCTCCACTCTGGGCCGGAGCTGAACGGCGAAGAACAGAGATCCTGCATCGAAAAGAAGATATATGCTGCCGAAACATCTGCGCCGACTCGAAGCTGAATCGATTGAAATCATGCGTGATGTGGTCGCCGGGTTCAAACGGCCGGTCATGCTTTACTCGATCGGAAAAGACTCAAGCGTGATGCTGCACATTGCGATCAAGGCGTTCTATCCGGCAAAATTGCCCTTCCCCTTGCTTCACGTCGACACGACCTGGAAATTCCGTGAGATGATCAGCTTTCGAGACGCGACAGCCAAGCGGCTCGGCCTCGACTTGATTGTCCATATCAACAAGGAGGGCATCGCGCGCGGGATCAATCCGATCGAATCCGGCTCCGCGCTTCATACCCAGGTGATGAAGACAGACGCGCTGAAGCAGGCCCTCGACCTCCACGGATTTGATGCCGCGTTTGGCGGCGCCCGGCGCGATGAGGAAAAGAGTCGCGCAAAAGAACGGATACTCTCCTTCCGTTCGGCCGGACACGGATGGGACCCCCGTAACCAGCGGCCGGAGCTTTGGAACCTGTTCAACACACGGATACGCCAGGGTGAAACCATGCGCGTGTTTGCGATGTCAAACTGGACCGAGCTCGATGTCTGGGAATACATCATGCTCGAGAAGATTCCGGTCGTTCCGCTCTACTTCGCCAAACTAAGGCCCACAGTACGTCGAAATGGTGCGACGATCATGATCGAGGACAAGCGATTGCCGCTTAACCGCGGCGAGACGCCGGAAATGCGGATGATCCGCTTTCGCACGCTTGGATGTTATCCTTTGAGCGGGGCTATTGAATCCAACGCGATGGCGATTGAAGACATCGTCGCAGAAATGCGGACTGCGACTGTGTCGGAGCGCCAGGGACGCCTAATTGATGTCGATGAAGCCGCTTCAATGGAGAAGAAGAAGAGGGAAGGTTACTTTTGATGTTTGTAAAGCCGGCAACGGAAGCGGTCCCGGCCAGGACAAAGGATCAGCTGCGATTCATCACTTGTGGCTCGGTGGACGACGGCAAATCGACGCTGATCGGCCGGTTACTGCACGACAGCAAGATGATCTACCACGATCAGCTCACGGTGCTGAAACGCGACAGCATCAAGCACGGTAGCGCCGGAAATGACATCGATTTCGCGTTACTCGTGGACGGGCTCGAGGCCGAACGGGAGCAGGGCATCACGATCGACGTCGCCTACCGCTTCTTCACGACGCCGCGGCGCTCCTTCATGGTGGCCGACGCTCCCGGCCACGAGCAGTATACCCGCAATATGGCTACCGGCGCCTCCCATGCCCAGCTCGCCATCATCCTGATCGATGCCCGCAAAGGCGTGATGGTTCAGACCCGCCGCCACTCCTTTATCTGTTCGCTGCTCGGTATTCGTCATGTCGTCCTGGCAGTGAACAAGATCGATCTTGTCGCATACAACAAAGAGTGCTTCGATCGGATCGCCCGTGACTATCTGGCCTTTGCCGCCGATCTCGGCTTCACCTCGATCGTTCCGGTCCCGATCTCGGCTCGCTACGGCGACAACGTTGTGGATCGCTCCGCTCATGCCAACTGGTACGATGGTCCCTGCCTGCTCGAGTATTTGGAGAGCATTGATATCCCGTCCGGCACCGCAGGCCAGGCTTTCCGCTTTCCGGTCCAATGGGTGAACCGCCCAAACCCGGATTTTCGGGGCTATGCCGGGACGGTGGCTTCCGGGAGGATCTCGGCAGGAGACGAGATCGTTGTCGCCGCGTCGGGACGGACCACGCGCATCAAGCGGATCGTGACCCACGATGGCGACCTTGTCGGCGCCGAAGCCGGCGATGCGGTTACCATTACACTGGAAGATGAAATCGATGTCGGCCGTGGCGACATTCTGTCGCGGCCGGACGACCGACCGAAGGTCGCCGACCAGTTCGCCGCTTATGTGATCTGGATGGACAACGAGCCGCTCGCTCCCGGACGCAATTACGTCCTGCGGATTGGATCGCAGACGATTATCGGCAGCATTACCGCAATTAGACATCGGATCGACGTCAACACTTGTGAGCATCTGGCCGCCGGGATGCTTTCCCTAAACGAGATCGGCTTCTGCGATGTTGCGACCGCAATGCCCGCAGTATTCGATCCTTACGAGCTCAATCGAAAGACCGGATCATTTATCTTCATCGATCGTTACACGAATCGTACGGTCGGGGCCGGCATGATCGCCTTTCCGCTACGGCGGGACACCAATATAGTTAGGCAAGCGCTATCCGTGGACAGGAGGGAGCGCGCCGCGCTCAAGAATCAGAAGCCTTGCGTCATCTGGTTCACTGGCCTGTCTGGCGCGGGAAAGACGACGATTGCCAACCTGGTTGATCAAAAGCTGTGTGGCATGTCGCGGCATACTATGCTGCTGGATGGCGACAACCTCCGGCACGGTTTAAACGCGGACCTCGGCTTCTCGGAGACGGACCGCGTGGAGAACATTCGGCGCGTCGGTGAAGTTGCCAAGTTGATGGCGGACAGCGGCTTGATCGTGATCTGCTCCTTCATCTCGCCCTCTAGGGCCGAACGGGATAGGGTGCGCGGCCTGGTTGGCAAGGATGAGTTCATAGAAGTCTTCGTCGATACGCCGATCGAGGAATGCGCTCGGCGAGATCCAAAAGGCCTGTATTCAAAAGTGAAATCCGGCCAGATCAAGAACTTCACCGGGATCGATTCGTGCTACGAAGCACCAACAACACCGGAGATTCATCTGAGGACCATGGAGCAGACCCTAGAGCATTCAGCGGAAGCGGTGGTGGATGTCTTGATGGCGCGCTCAATTCTTAATGGTTAGATGTCCCTCGCATCGCACCATCGAACATCCTGCGGGCCCGGCCAAAGACGATTCGGCTCGGGCTGGCCCGCGATCGGACTTTTCGCTCCAAAGGAACAAAATTGTCGCATCTACTCCTCGAGTGCCCGCTTCCGGTTACGTGCTCGCAGTGACGGGCAATTCGAGACCGAGTACGCGAGCAGAGATTGAGCATGGGCGGGAGCGGAGGAGATCAAGAAGTGCCTTCCATGCTCCAGATGAGAATCTACGACGATGACAAAGGCCAGAGAGGAATTCCGACTCCCAGTCGGTTGAGTTTCGCTTAGCGTTTCTTCCTATGCGTGCGGCCAGCGACGCCGCGCTCCCATTTGGCCAAGCCAGGCAGCGTCTCGGCCGGCTTCGATCTTTCGCGCAGCAGTATGAGGGTGGGGCCCCGGTTTTCTGGGCCTGGCCGCATCCAGCGAGCGGGCGCTTGCTTGAGTATATTGAATCCGAACTTAGCCGTCGACCCCGACTCTCTCCTGTCGCGACCTGCCAGCTTTCGGGAAGCTTGCTTCCTTTTGGCCCGCCGCTCGTCGACCGATGCGGCCCGCGTACGCGCCGCGCCTTCGCATCGCAAGACAAAGCAGCCGCGATCCTTAGCCATCCTGCCATGAAGCCGGCGATGGGCGCGGCCGAAAAGGCAAGGAAGTTCATCCATGACAAGCGACAAGGACGATGTCTTGATGATCCGCTCTGGTCCACCGTCAACCTGTTCGACCGCGCGGTACACCGCGAACGCAAGCTCGCCATCAACGAGCAGGCGCTGCAGAGGAGCCAACGCGAGCAGGACGGCTCGGAGGTGCGATCCGTCCAACCAGATCGCCTCGATGCTGCCAGCCTAGCGATTGCTCGCAGAGAGGGACACGTGCCATCACCTGGAGTCGGCTCGACGTAGTCCTAAGCAGGACGACATGTTCTGCTTCACGGCGACTCGCCGAAAGGTTTCGAACTGATCTGCTAAACGGCCAGCGATCCAAGGCCCCCAATTAGCCGGACTCGACGAAGGCCGCTCCATTGAAGCGCAACGACGTGATACCGGCAGTCATGTGCGACGAGCGCGTACATTTTCCAGGCACCAGCATCCAGGAGGATCTCGCCTGCACGGCGGAGAAGCTCGGTACCTCCATCTGGGGGTATGACAGGATCGTACCTGAACGGAAGATTGGGCCATCACTTACCTGCAGGTACCGCGCTTGCAGGCGGAATGCCGACGGCCCTGATGTCGAACTCTCACTGTAGCTCGCTGTGAATCTCCGCACCCTGCTGCCTACGTCGGCTTGTCGCCGCCAGATGGGAGTACGTCAGGAAAAATTCACGCGAGAAAATCCCGCGAGAGGGTTGAAACGCCCCTAACGTCAAGTTGTACGATCTCGAAATGGACGACGACGGCCATCGGCGTCACAAACCCTCCAACGAGCGACGGAGTGTGAATGCACCAAGTCTTGAGCCCATGCATCAGACTCCCGCTGCGAACGACGATGATCAAGTGTGCCATGCCTTGATCTGCATCCGGGCGCGATGATCCGACTGCATTGTTTTCTAACGTCAAGTTTGCCTGAATGGCGCAGGTTCACACGTAAGTCGGTCGGCCAACCTGCCGCTTCGTGACGCAAGAAGGCAGCCGCGCTCAAATCTGCGCATGCGTGACGGCTGGATAAGAGCGCGCGTCGGCGCCAATTGCGTTTCGAGGGCGTGGGCGCGGAGCCAAATTCTTGGAGGTTTGAATGGTTATCGGTGAGGAGAGCTTTGCAAAGATCGCCGTGCATCTGTGATGAGATATGGAGGTTTGTCATGCGGCAGGCTTTTCGGAGGCCGATCCGAAACGCGGCCGCGATCTACGGCGTTTGACCGAAGAAGTCGACGCTCGCCACAGGGTCTCCCTGGTGGGGCGGGCATACTCCAGATCCATTGACCAATACAACTTGAGGAGGAATGGTTTGACAAGACAGCGCTCTTTGCTGACGCCTGGTCCATTGTCGTTATCGCTGGCAGTCAAAAGCCGGATGCTGCTTGATCTCGCGTCGCGCGATTGCGAGTTCAAGGAAGTGACCGCCTGCATGAGGCGGCTGATGCTCAGCTTGCTGGGAGACGCTGAAGACTATTCGGTGGTGCCTATTCAGGGAGGCGGCTCTTTTGCAATGGAGGCCGCTCTCTCTTCATTTGTGTCCCGAGCGGACAGGCCGCTCGTTTGCATAAACGGCATCTATGGCGAGCGCATTTTGCAGATTTTGCGGCTGTGGGGCGTCGAAGCACTGAGGCTTGTCAAGCGAGCGACCGATCCTTTGGATCCGCAAGAAATTGGCGAGCATCTGAGCCGAAATCCTGGCGTTACGCACCTGTGTTTCGTGCATTGTGAGACGACAACCGGAATCGTCAATCCGCTGGACGCGATCGTGGAGGAGGCGAGGCGACGTGGCGTAAAGACCATTATCGATGGGATGAGTTCTTTCGGCGCCCTTAATATTGATCTGCGCCAGAGTGGACCTGACGTCCTGGTCACCTCGAGCAACAAGTGCATAGAGGGGCCGCCGGGAGTAGCGTTTGTCATCGCGTCTCGCGAGCTGCTGGAGAATGCGGTTCAAGAACCGAGGTCGTTTGTGCTCGACGTGAGAGATCAATGGCTCTCGCTCGAGTGCACGGGTGAATGGCGATCGACCCCTCCCACACACATCGTTCAGGCAACGACCAGGGCCCTGGAGATTCTGCACGAGGAGGGCATTGATGCCAGGCGCTGCAGGTATGAGAAGGTCAGGGGCGATCTCGTCAAAGAACTCGAAGGTGTGGTGTCTCCGCTGCTGTCCACGGAGTTGCAGTCGCCGGTCTGCGTCGCGTTCAGTGCGCCATCCGGAATCGTGGACCAAGCAGGATTCGATGGGCTGTATCGCCACTTGGCGGCCCACAACCTTTACATCTACTCGAAGCTGCATGTTGCGACGCGCAGCTTCCGCGTCGGTTGTATTGGGGAAATCCAATCCAGCTGGATCGAGCAGTTAGGCTGCGCTTTTCGTACATATTTCCGGTCCGGTCAGGCTCGGTCAGCGGCGCCGATGTCGGCCCAAGAGTCGTGCGGGGCTCGAGTAACGATGCCGGCGCGAGCGGCTGGGGACCGGCAACTGCCGTTTTCGGCCGAGACTGCTGTTCTGCATGCGGGCTATCGGCGGGACGTAGCAACGAAAGCCGTCGCAGTGCCGATTTACCAGAATACGGCTTATGAACTCGATGGCGATCTAAACCACATTGCCGACGTCTACAATGTCAAGGCCGATGGGTTCACCTACACAAGGATTATCAATCCAACGACGCGCGCGCTGGAAAGGCGCTACGCCGCCGTCGATATGGGAAAGGACGCGCTCGCCGTTGCGTCAGGTCAAGCAGCGACGTTCCTTGCTATCGTCAACCTGTCAAGTGGCGAAGTGGGAGACAATGTCGTCGCCTCTCCGTATCTATATGGCAATACCTGGAACCTGCTTCACAACACCTTAAAGCGTCTTGGGATCAGCGTGAGGACGGCCGATCCTCGAAGGCCAGAGACGTTTGAACGTGCCATTGATGATCGCACGATATGCCTGTTCGGAGAGGTGATTTCGAATCCTTGTCTGATTCCGCTCCCCGTCAAACAGCTGGCCGAGATCGGCCGAAAGTACGGCGTGCCTTTGGTCGTAGACAATACGACGACGCCACTGGTATGCCGGCCGTCGGATCTCGGCGCTGCCATTACGACGTACTCCGCAACGAAATATATATGCGGCCATGGCACGACGCTCGGTGGACTGATCGTTGACAACGGCGAGTTTAGCTACCGGGGAGCCTCTCGCTTTCCCTTGTTCAACCGTCCCGACGATGCGCATGGCGGAATTGTTTGGCATAACGCGGTGCGCGATGTCGACGATCTAGGAAAGAGCGAGTTTCTTCTCAAGGCTCGCATGACATGGTTGCGCGATACCGGCGCGGCCATCGCTCCGTTTGCGAGCTTTCAACTGATACAAGGGCTTGAAACGCTGCCACTTCGCATGAAGCAGCACTGCGCGAATGCCAGGATCGTGGCCGACGTTCTCAAGAAGCATCCAAAAGTACGCCGTGTCTTCTACCCGGGGCTCTTTGAAGGCGCCGATCGGGAAATCGTCGAACAGACACTGAGTGCTGCATACGGCCACGGGGCGATGGTCATGTTCGAAGTGGAGGACGAGCAAGCCGGGCGCAAGTTCATCCAGAACGTCGACTTGATGTATCACGTTTCGAATGTAGGCGATGCCCGCACGCTGGTGACCCATCCTGTCTCGACGACCCACACCACCGTCCCGCGGGAAAAGCGCGAAGCCGCCGGCATATTTGGCGGCTCGATCCGGCTTTGCGTCGGCATCGAAGATGTCAACGACATCCTGCGCGATCTGGACAAGGCGCTTTCCGCAATCTGACAACCTGCAAGGCGATCAGGAGGAGGTTCTCATGAATCAGGCAGACGCTTGGAAATTGAGGTCATCACGTTATGAGGCCGTTCAATTCAGCCGAGAGATCAATAGGCAGCTCTCTGAGCTGAGGCCCGACAACATAACGGGAGCCGCGTATATTGCCAAAGATTACGCTATCATCACTGCGTGCACGCTCGCGACTGTGTGGGTCTCATGGTGGCTCTACCCGCTGGCCGTCCTTCTAATTGGTGCCTATCAGCGCGGATTGACAACCATCGCTCATGATGCGGCTCACCGCACGCTCGCGAAGAACACGACCTGGAACTACGTCCTGGGCATTCTGTTCGCTTCCTATCCCTTGTTCCAGCGCCACTGGGCCTACCGGATTTCGCACGTCTATTTGCATCACCCCTATCTTGGAGACCCGGACAAGGACCCCGACCTGAAGTTCTTCCTGGCCAGCGGCGTTTACGAGGTGCAGCCTCCGGAGCGGTACGCTTTCAACATGATCTGGAAGCCGATCTTCGGCGGCGCGACAGTGGCGTATCTGAAGTACCTTTGGACGAATCGATTTTCGGTCACAGATGTCGAGGATCAGAGCCGCTCAGCCATACTTGTCGACAAGTATGGCTTCTATCTCTTCTGGATCAGCATCCTGGCCGGGTCATATGCTATTGGGCTGCTCCATATCGTCGTCCTGTTCTGGATCGTGCCCTATCTCACCACGTTTCAGGTCCTCGGATGGTTCATCGAGCTCGCTGAGCACTCACCTATGTGCGAAACCGAGACGCAGAACGTCTATCTCACCCGGAATCGGAAAGGAAATTTCCTCGAGCGGGCCATCCTCGGGCAGAATTTGGATGAGTACCACCTTGAGCATCACCTTTCGCCGGGTATCCCGTTTTGGTTGCTGCGCAAAGCTCAAAAAATCCGAATGCAGGATCCGAACTATGCGAAGGTTGCAGCGACCTGGGGCGGGCTCTTTGTCAAGGGGCCTCAGGATCAACCTAGTGTCATAGCTCAGTTGAAGGAGCGAAATCGACGCTTGTATGAGCAGTCCGTTGCCGAGATTCGCGCGCGAGGGCAGGTCGCGTGACGTTGCTAGGGCCGGAGAGCACCCGAGCCGTGGTCGGCGTCACTTCGAACCGTCTTCTGGTCGATGGTGTGCATCGCGACTGGTTGCGGCGCAAGTACTTGCAGGCACTTCATCGTCATGCGGGAGTGGCTTGCGTCATATTGCCGACGGTGGACGCCGAAGATGCGAGGGAGGAGGTCGCCCCGGCGATCATGCGCCGGCTCGACGGCTTGGTGTTGACAGGTGATGAATCGAACATCGACCCCGCCGTCCTGAGAGCGCCTGCGTCCTTGGCGGAGGACGACCGGCAAGACGTTGAGGTTGGGATCCTTGACCGTCCGCGGGACAGGCTCTCTGCCGTAACTATAGAGAGCGCCATCGCGCTCGGAATGCCAATTCTGGGCATCTGCCGTGGGCTTCAGGAACTCAACGTCTATTTCGGCGGCACGCTTCGCTCATCGCTTGCGGAGTGGAGGCCGGAAAGTGGCGCGATGCATGCCGAGAAGCCAGATCGTTCAAGAGACCGTCAGTACGACGCCGCGCACAGCGTCAGCATATGTTCCGATGGCGCGCTCTTTCCTATCGCGCGGGCGATCGAAGCGCAAGTCAACTCGCTGCACAATCAAGGCATCGAGGCGCTTGCGCCGGCGCTGAGGCGGGAGGCGTGGGCGGCTGACGGCTTAGTCGAGGCGGCTTCGGTGATTGGCGCCCCGACCCTGCAAATCGGTGTGCAATGGCACCCCGAATGGCACGTCTCAACCGATCTCCTCAGCAAGCAACTGTTCAAGGCATTTGGAGAGGCGTGTGTTGGATACTACCGAACGAAAAAGAACTAGAGGCGGATTGTGACATTTCGAACCAAACGTGGTCCGTGCACGTCGAAAGGACATTTCCTCGGAGCCAACGCACGCGTCGGGTCCTGCGAGGGCCGTGCGTCGCCTCGCGGGCACAGGAAGACTGGACGATTGGCGAATCGCTTCGCTCTGGGAGTTCTCTTTGTAACGCTTTACGTCGTCCTGAGCGCGGCAGGCGAGGTTTATGCGGCGTCGTATTTTCAGCAAGCGGATGTGTTCGTCGCGCTCCTGCTGTCCTTCGCTGTGGTTTGTCTGATGTTCAATCTCCTGGCTCGCCACGGGGGAGGCGGGGCAACGGTGACGAAATGGTCGCTCCTGGTCTTTGTCGCGCTCAATGTCGTGACAGCAATCAGCTGGATCGGCTTATTTATCGGATTGAAATACGCAGAACCCGCGATCGTCGTCGCCTTCATGGTGGCGCTGGGGCCCACCGCAACAGCGTGGTTGAATGCACTGATCAGGCGCCAGGGTGCCCCTCCAGCAGCTGATATTGTCGTGAGCGTCACGATCGCAACGATCGGAACTTACATGATTTGGATCTCGGCCAGCGGCAACGCAGGCGTGGAGTGGGGGGCTCGATCGTCCTTTGGCATCGTCTTGGCCATCGTGGCCGGCCTATCGCTGGCCCTTACAAATATACTTGTCAAACTGCTCTTCGATCGTGGGCTTTCCGGCCGACAAGTCCTGGCGCATCGATTTTATGGAACGATTCTCTTGCTGCTGGGACTAGTCGATCATTCATCTATCTTGCCTGAGATCTCGCAGCATTGGTTTGCGATCGCCGCAATTGGGCTGTCGACGATCCTTATTCCTTTGCTCTTGATCCAGCAGGGCATTCGGCACGTAGAGCCCTTCACCGTCAACATGGTCCTGTCCACCGCCCCTATCATCACCTTCCTGTTCCAGTACTTCGATTCTCGCATCGTGCCTTCGTCACACACGTTCGTTGGAAATGTTCTCATTACGGCTGTTGCTGTCGGCAACATCTACTTGCAGTATCGGAGATCCGCATGAAAGAACGGAATTGTGTAATCGTAGACGCCTACTCTACCGGCCGATACCTACCGGAAGAGTTCAAGCGCTATGGAATTGGAACGGTGCATGTGATGTCGGCTGCACAGATTCCGCCCATATTCCAATCGCATTTCAATGCGGATCTGTATGGTGAAGTCATTCGCCCCAGGGAGCGCATGGGGTACGACGACATCGTTGAATATCATCTTCAGGCTCTCCATGGCCGGGAATTGGAGTTCGTTATCGCGGGCTGCGAGACCGGAGTTGAACTCGCCGATTCTTTGTCGGAGCGGCTGGGCTTACCATCAAATGGGACCGCGCTATCCGCTGCTCGGCGTGACAAAGCGCGATTGTCTTGCGCGCTCACCTCCGCAGGCGTGCGATCGATCAGACAAATCGTGTCCGACAGTCCTGTAGAGATCGCGAGCTGGAAGCGCGAAGCGAAGTTCGATCAGATCGTGATCAAGCCTCTGAACAGTACGGGTACCGAGGATGTATTCTTTTGCTCGACAGATGCTGATATTCAGCGGGCTCTTAGCGCAATTGTCGGGAAGACGAACCGTGTCGGAGCATTGAATCGTTTTGCCCTTGGGCAAGAAAAAATAAATGGCCAGCAATACACGGTCAATGCCGTATCGATGGACGGGGAAGCCTTCGTTACGGAGGCCTGGACATATGACACGGTTCCAATTGAGGGGGCATCATCGGTCTGCTCACTTGAGAGATTGTTGGAGGGCAGCGAACCAATCGTTCAGGAACTGTCAGACTACTTGGGGCGTGCGTTGCAGGCACTACAGATCGTCGACGGACCGGCTCATGCTGAGATCATCGTCGATCATCGGGGACCGGTCCTGGTGGACTTCGGAGCGAGGCTTCAAGGGACCATGTCGGCAAAAGCACGAACAATGGCGTTGGGGCACAACCATATGACCCTGACGGCCTGGCGCTACGCAGATCCCAACGGCTTTGGTGAATATATGAGGCTGCGCGGGCCCTACAAGCGGCAGGCTCACGCACTTTGCGTCTCGCTGATCTCAGATATGGGCGGTGTCGTTGCCGGCTACCCGGGACTCGAAGCAATCCGCAAGCTCCCAAGTTTCGCGGATGCCATTGCATTCGTTCCGATTGGTCAAGAGCTAGTTCCCACGATCGACTTGGCGTCAACACCAGGCATCGTTTATCTCGTGAATAGCGACTTGACTCAGCTTGAGAGTGACTATCGCAAGTTGCGAGCAATGCGGATGGACCAGGTGTTCGATTTAGTGATGCAGGACCGCGACTAATGCCAACTGATCCCAGGTTGACCGGAGGGAATCCATCCCGCGTGGCGATGGTCGGCGCAAGCGACTTCGATGGCGTTCTGCGAGGCAAACACGTCTTGGGTGAAGATCTCTCGGATGGAGATAAAGTTATCAAGTTCTCTGAAGCGGTGCTGGCGTGGGATTGTACGGACCGGGTCATTCCGGCCAGTTTCACGCAAAAGCCGCTATCAGCGTTCGGAGATGCTGACCTTCGTATTCTGTCAGGCACCGGCCGTTCGGTGTCTCATCTTGGCGATCAATATCTCTACCTCGCGGAGTTCACGGGCGCACATGAGGACATCTGCCCGCGCGGTATTCTGCGTAAGGTCCTGCGAAGGGCTGCTGAACACGGATACGACTGCACTGCCGGGTTCGAGTTTGAATTCATGCTGTTTAAGGAGAGCGCAGACACGATTGAAGAAAAGCCGTTCGGCGAGTGGGCTCCTTTAACTCGCGGCCCGTTCGGCTACTCGATTGCGCGCTCTGTCGCGCAACATGAGCTGTTTGATGAGATCTTGGCGCTTTGTGAGAAGGCTAGAATACCTCTCAGCGGACTGCACTTTGAAACGGGACCCGGCGTGGTCGAAGCGTCACTTCGTCATTGTGATGCGCTGGAAGCTGCCGATCGAGCAACCATATTCAAGTCGATGATAAAGGCCTGGGCGCAAACGCGAGGCATGATGGCTACATTTATGGCCAAGGTTTCCGAGGAATGGCCCGGCCAGTCCGGGCATATTCACATCTCGATGTCCTCGGATGGTCAGAATGCGTTTTACGACAGTGATGCGTTCGGCAACGTCTCGACGCTTATGAGGCAATTCATCTCCGGACAACTAGAATACATGAATGAGTTCTGTGTGCTCGCTGCGCCGAACTTCAACAGCTACAAGAGATTGGTACCTGGCTGCTGGGCACCAATCTGTCCAAGCTGGGGAGTTGACAACCGCTCCTGCGCAGTTCGCGCCATTCCGGGAGAGCCATCTGCCCATCGCCTGGAGTATAGGCTACCTGGCGCAGACCTGAACCCATATCTCGCGCTCGCAAGTGCGATTGGTTCGGGAATATTGGGTGTCGAGACAGGTCCGGCACTGCCGGCCTCGATCGTCGGTGATGCAAGCGCGGAAATGTGTCGGCCGTCCGCGAGACTGCCTCAAAGCCTATCAGAGGCAACTTCTCGGTTTGCAGAATCTGCGGCGGCAAGTGATGTCTTCGGAGAAAGGTTTGTTGAAGCGTTTTCTTGCTCGCGCCGTTGGGAGTGGGAAGCCGTTCAACATCGGGTCACCGACTTTGAACGTCGGAGATACTTCGAGATCATTTAGCTTGAGCTCTTCGACAGTTCTGAACTGCATTCCTCTGGCTTGCCGGCCACACTATTGCGGCTGCCTGTTCTGCTGATGTTGGACTTTATACAGAGCAAATGTGCGTTACTCGTTAAGTGAGGACCTCGGGAAGTTGAGGAGGTCTGCTGTTATCTGCTCTGTGGCAGCAACCGCGATTGCTCCGTTGGGATGCTAGATTATATCTAACGTCCGGTCCTTCTCGTAAGCTTTACATCGGCAAGCAGATGTTGGAGCTCAAGCATGCGCCCGGTTGGCAGCTATCCCTCGCAAGCCGTCGAGCGTGCGCGCGCTTGCCTGGGTTGGTCCCAAAGCGGCAAGACAAACGCTGCGCTCCGTCAGCCAGAAACTCACTCCGGCTGAAGTGAACGAGCTGAAGTTCCTCGCCTCTTCATTGCCGACTTGGCTTGCCAGACCGGTAAGCGGATTGTAAGCGTAGCTCTGCGGCCCTTTTGATGATTGACGCTTGACATCTATTTGAGCCGCGTGCCGCGACGCCGCGGCTTCCAAATTTTGGACAATGCGCTGGCGCCGGCCTCGAGCATTCTCGGGGCGACGAGGTTGGGATCGAACTGTGCGTGCCCCAGAGGCGCATATTTTCATATTCCAGATGAGTAGGGTCGCCGCTGGCGTCGAGGTATTCGGCATAGCCGGGCTCCGCCGATGTCCTTGAGGGGGAGGGAAGTCCCTCTATCGTCGTGGTGTCGAACTATTTTTCGAGTTTGATCACTTGGTCTCAGCTGTCACCGAAGTCATAGAAATAATGGATCGTCTTCGCGCCGATCTCCTGAACGATATTGAAGAGCCGCCGCGTCACCTCCGGTTTCACATCACCTTGATCCGGACCGAGGTCGTGTTCAGGCCCATGCCGCCAGCCTCAAATCATGTGCATGCATCCTGTAGATCGACGCTCAAGCCGTCCAAGGCAGTCAGGAGATGCTGCCCATTGATTGGAAACCACCTTGACAGCGCTTTCGATACGTCAGGCGCTGAGTTCAGCATTGAAGATTGAGCGGTGGACGCCATTTCTTAGTAGCGCTTTCGATAATCGCAAGGTTGTTTGCCTCAAAGCAGTTTGGAAAGGCCGGCGGGGACCTGACAACGCTCTTGCCGATGTTTCTGCTAATGCCCTTCGGCGGTATCCTTCTCGTCTTCGGACATGCACTGGGATACATGCATCTCGAAATATCTGCATAATAGTCGCGATATCGGTCGGAGCAATCTTGGTGGTGGAACCGATTCTCACGCTTTCTGCTGTTTCGAGACGGGCGAACGGTAGTTCGCCGATATCAGATTGGCGCTCGGTGTGCTTGGCACGCTCACTGCGCTATTTTTATTCTAAGTGCGCTTAACTGGGCAGCATCCTCGGCGAGGTCCTATTCTGAAAAGGACTTGCGCAGCGTAGGTTCTGCTCACTCGAACGCGAGAAGAAGAGGTCGAGTTGACGGAACGTTCCACATCGAGCCAGATCTACGCATAGTTGGATCCGAGACTCTTTGGTCGACCAATAGCATCTCCTCCCGGTTAATAAGAGCTTTGCTGCTGCCGAAAGCCTGAATCGACCCTGCGGTTCGCCATGCTCGACGGCTTTCGGTATTCGGGAAGGACTTTGGCAGGGCTATTTCTGGCAGCGCACATTTCCATACTGGTCACGGCGAGGCGGCGGAATGCGGACCGGCGCTACAATCGACTATCCCGCACCTTATGGGCATGCCCTATTGCTGTCTCAGCACCACAACAGCTTCCATGAAATTGGAACTCGGACGGCGGGGTTGTGCATTCGGAGAGCATCCTTCGTCAGCCAGCCGTCAGCCAGGCGGCCTATCCAGGGACGCTGCGCATTGTTGACCGTATTGGAGATGGAACATGACGGGCATTGGCCGACCTGGCGAACCGCACGTTGGGGCTGCGGGAGCCGACACCGCGTCGGTATCGAGCAGTGCGCATTTGGAGCCAAATTTTGTCCCTGCGGAAGGCGACCGAGTTTTCAACTCCGTCGTGGAACGGATGCGCTTAGCGTCTGAAGATAGAATGGCGACGCTCGCGAGCCTGCCCTCAGCTTCGGGTGTGGCAGTCCCCATTTCCTCAAGCGAGGAGGGGATCAAGGCAGCGAAACAAAATATGGACGGCCTGCTTGAGGAACTTGATGCTTGCCACAGTGCTGCCATGGGCGCTCAGAGCGCGTCTGAGGCGCAAGAGCTGATCGATCAGGTTGTCAAAGCAGGCGCAGCAGTTCTGGACTACTACGCGAGCCTGTCTCCAGATGTGGCGCGCAGCATTCTGTCCGAAGAGCAGGCTTGCCGAATTCGTGACCGGACTCTGGATGCAGGGAACGAGTGCAACGCGCTGGCCGAACCGACTATCTACGCCTTGGAGAAGAGTAGGGAGAATGCGGGAAGGATACTCGAGCGGATGCGCCAATCTAATGCTCCGCCCGACCAGCTGATCCGAGCGGCTTCCGGTGTGGCGAAACACTATTTGGCCTGCACGGAGTGGTGGGAAAGGAAGGCATTGCGCTCTGAGCGGATGCAGTCCGTCTGCGCAGCCACTGCCAGCTTGCCAAGTGCAACGGCCGAAAGGCGACAGGCCGAACAGGCGACACTACGGCTGCATACCGGCTGGGCACTGAATACGAGGTGCGTGCATCTGCAATCGCAAGTCCTTCTGGCGCGGGTCATGATTGAGTCGCACGCGAACACGCTCGACCCGGCCGTCAGGCAAATCCTCTTGGGTGAGAACGGTCGGGCGCGTCTACTCGGAACCTTCATGGGCGATGTTGTTCCGGCATTCCTCTCAACGGGCGACGCTGTTCTGAACAGCAAAGGACAAGCCCTGGACGCAGAGCACTGCGCCGTTCTGGAAGGGGTCATGGAGCGGCTATCGGAATTTGCGTCGGCGTTGCCCAACATGGTTTCCGAGCTAAGGAATAAGGGAGCAAGTCCCGAGCTTCCGTTGGATCTGTTGGATCAGATCGTGGAAGGATCGTGGGTCACGGCCCATGAGGTCATGCGCCTGCTAGCAGTGCAGCCGAAGACAGCAGCCATCATTGCACCGCCAACGGAGGCTGGCCTTGCGTTACCGGCCGACCCTGCCGGCAACGACCCGGCGGCCGAAGGCAGTCCAGCGCGAAGGAAAGGGAAGGGCAAGCGGAGGCAGGCCGGAGGTGCGGGGAGCTCGGCAGCCGGGCAGCCCGAGCCGCACCTCGCTAGGCCCGAAGCCGACACGGCGCGAACCACCAAGGTTATTGTGCTCTCGGATCTGGGCACGAAGAAACTCGCGAGCGCGGAAGAGGCGCATACGAGGATGTCATCGTCCGCGAGGGAACACTTGGCAATATGGCAGGCCCCGCCATCGAAGGAGACACTGACGCGCCTGCTCGTGCGATTGGACGAACTCTTGCAATTCGATCTGCCCAGTGAGCAAAGAGCCGTTTCGCAAGCGCGCCACATGAAGCCCGAAGATGCCGAGCACGTCGTGGACACCGTGGTTGAGCGGCTGCAGAGCCAATCCGCGGAGATTGAGGCCTGTGTAAAGGCGCTGGACGAACCTCGCCGACGCGGCCTGCTCACGCCTATCCAAGTGCCCGAAGTGCAAAAAAAAATAGTCCGCCTCAAGGCGATGTTGTCGGAGGTTAAGGGGCAGGCACGTACTGCGAAGGCGCAAAAGGCTTCGATCGAGATCGATTGCATGAAGACCTATGCGTTTCCCTCGCAGAAGTACCTCGAACGGTTGCAGGCGGCCGAGGAGTTGGCTCCCTTGGAGTCACCGCGCGCGCTGAAGGGTGAGCCGGGAACGCTGTTCGAGCTCAAGCTGCAGCCTACGCCACTGCGCAATGGTACGGTGAATCCGATGTGGGTGCACATCCATACGAAGCGGCCGGTCTATGCGTGGCAGTTAACGACATTGGATGACGCCGAATTCGCCGCTTGCCACGTGAAATCCAACGAACAGCGCGGCTACAATCGCCTCTGGCAGAACGCTCGAGCTGCAACGGGTCACGAAGACGTCGTGATCCACCGCGGCAAGCTCACGCCTGCGTTCTGCAAGTCCTTGTTAGGTTCCGCTTTTAGCGGCTATCCAGGGTATCCTTTTGCCGGAACGGAGCGCGGGGCACGCAGGTGACTCGATACGAGACTAGTCAAGCGACTCGATAGAGCGCCGCTTGTGGTACGGCATCCGTCTTCTTCGCGTCCGGATCCAGTGGCCGAATGAACCGCACTTTGAACTCCAGGCTCCAACTCCTGAGTTAAGAAGCCGGATTGAGCTGTGTTGGAGAGGCGAGCGTTCGCCATTAGCAACTCGAGGAAGAGGCCCAAGAGTTCTCTGAGCCGGGCGAGGATGCGGCTGGAAGTTGTGGCTGACGGCTGAGAGGACGACATTGGCGGCGTCGCCGGCGCGGCCTTTGAGGTAGCAGCGGCCGAGGGTGGCCTTCGGCCTTCATGTGCCCGATAATGGGCTCGATGACGGAGCGACGGCGCAGCTCGCGCTTGATGACACCGAAGATGCTGCGCTTCTGGCCGGAGATGAAGACGCGACGGGGATTCTGCGCATCGTGGCCGCGGTACCGCTTGTCGACATAGGCCCGCTCGATCGGACAGCCGGTGAGCGTCTCGGTACGCTCGATGACCCCGCAGGGGTGCCCATCATACGGATTGTGGGCATTGCGCTCGCGTGCAGCACGAACACTCCGCCGGGAGCGCGGCGATTGTTGGTGACGACGGAGGCCTTCACGCCGAATTCGTAAGGCGCGGCGGCCTTGGCTTTGCCGATGCACTCCACCTCCGGACCATGGAAGGAATAAAGCTTCCAGCCGCGCTGGCGCTGCTGCTGCGAACGAATCTGCGCGGCCCAGCCGAGCGAAAGGGCGAAGGCCTCCTCCAGTGCCGGCTGGCCCTCGATGTTGCGGCGGATGTCGCGAATGATTGGCCCGAGCCTGCTACTCAGGATGCGCAACTGTCCCTGATGCTGCCTGAACTGTTTGGCGCGAGCGTAGCGGGAAGCCATCATCGCGGCGGCCTTGGCCACGCGAGCATAGGATTGCCGGACCTGACCCCGTGCCTTCTCGCCAACTGATTGAGGCCCTTGATGCCCGCATGCAGCAGCTCGGCATCGGTCGGAATGGTGATGGCCTTCGGCTGCACTGTGGTATCGACCGTGACGCGCTTGAGGTTCTGGCTGCGTAACGTGCCGGCCTCGTGCGCCACCCGCAGGCGCTCGGTCCGCAGCAGCTCCAGCTTGTCGCCGAGCCGCTTGCGCCAATGGCTCAGGTCCGAGCGCTCGTGCGTGAAAGCGTGCTGGAAGAACTCTAGGTCATGAACCCAGCTCTCGCACACCCCCTCGTCGGACAGCCCGTAAATGTGCTTGAGCAGCAAGAGCCCGATCATGAGGCGGGTCGCGATCCCGGGCCGGCCGTTCTCGGTGTAAAGCGGACACCCAGATGATCGACTCCACCCACGTCAAAGCGCGCATCGCTTGGCAGCGGGCGGAAAAGGGGGCAGAAGCAGGCTGTTGGTCGCTCGCGCGAAGGGCGCAACACGAAGATACACGCACTCGCAGATGCTAAGGGGCGCTTGATCGCCATTCTGTTGACTGGAGGCGAAGCGCACGACTGTCTGATCGCAGAACGCCTGATCCGCAGGGTCAAGCGGCCGAAACGGATGCTCGGTGACAAAGCCTATGATAGCGCCGAATTGCGTGAAGAACTCGATGAGCGCGGAACCAAGCCGGTTATTCCAAACCGCAGTAATCGCAATCAACCGTACGGCTTCTCAAAGCGTTTTAGCCTGCTCCGGGCTCCCCTGTGTTTAGCCGACGCAAATATTTGGGCGATGTAGCCACGCGATTTCAAAAAAGTCTCTGTCGCCGCAGGGACTGAGGCGTCGTCGTCAACGACGAAAATCAAAGGCGTGGACAAGACGAGCCCTCCTGAAGCGGGAATAGCGGCTGCAAGCATTAGCCACCTTGCGCGAAAAGTGGGCTCGACTGATGAACTTGTAAAATCATACTTGCGTTTGTTCAGGACGATTAGTGCGAACTCCCAGCGTCTCAGTCATTCTGATCAAGTCGGCCAGCGAGCGTGCACGCATCTTTTTCATTACGTGTCCCCGGTAGATCTTGACCGTAATCTCGGCGAGCCCAAGCTCGGCGGCGACCTGCTTGTTCATCAGGCCGGC
This sequence comes from Bradyrhizobium sp. CCBAU 51765, assembly GCF_015291725.1. Classification (GTDB taxonomy): domain Bacteria; phylum Pseudomonadota; class Alphaproteobacteria; order Rhizobiales; family Xanthobacteraceae; genus Bradyrhizobium; species Bradyrhizobium liaoningense. Next base: position 6,753,801 of record NZ_CP030038.1, on the reverse strand, counting down.
AGCGACCAGTTTCATCACCGCCTGCTCGCGCGGGCTTAAGGTCTCAAATAAAGACTGCAGGTTCGCGACCGTCTGCTGAGCCTCCCGTCTTTTGCGATCGCGTTCGGTCGCCGCAACCACGGCATCAAGCAGTTCCTGATCGCGAAACGGTTTGCTGAGAAAATCGACCGCTCCTTCCTTCATGGCCCTGACAGTCATTGGAATGTCGCCATGGCCGGTAATGAAAATGATCGGAATATGCATGTTCAACCTCGATAGCTCGGTCTGGAAGTCAAGGCCGCTCAAGCCTGGCAACCGGACATCAAGAACTAGGCAGCTAATAATGTCCGGGATTGGGCTCTGCAGCATTTCGTGCGCCGATCCGAATGCAATGACGCCTAACCCTACCGATTGAAAAAGGTTCGTAAGCGAGCGACGCATGGAGATGTCATCCTCGACGACGAAGACAACCGCCCTTGTCGAGGACTCGGCATTGCTGCCTTCACCTGGCGCGCCAAATCGTGCAGTCACGAGACGGCCTCCTTATGCGGCGGTAGGGCAACTTGGAAGGTCGCGCCCGGTCCACTTTTGTGGACCATTGACAGTCGTCCTCCGTGAGCTTCCACAATCGACCGGCAGATTGAAAGACCCATTCCAAGGCCAGTCGGCTTGGTGGTGAAGAAAGGATCCAAGACGCGGTCCGCGTCGTTCTCGGCGATGCCGACGCCGCAATCGGTCACGGCAAGGTGGATGTGCCCCAGATCGTTCTTTGATGATTGAATCAGCAGTTCGCACGTCCGGTCGGTAACTGCCTCCATGGCTTCGATTCCGTTCATCACGAGATTGATGATCACCTGTTGTAGCTGAATCCGATCGCCGAGGATCCTAGGCAGCCCTGCCGTCAACTCGGTTCGTAACGTCACTCGGTGGCTCACCAGCTCTCGTGTTACCGTCGCAATGACGTCCTTAACGACCTCATTGATATCGAGCGGCGCCATCTCAATCTCGCCCTTCTTCGCGAGCGCGCGAATACGACGGATCACCTCGCTTGCCCGGATTGCGTCTTCGATGATCCACTCCACCGAAGAGCGGGCGGCGGAAAGATTAGGCGCTTCCCGGCCCATCCAACCGAGGCACGCATCGGCGTTGCTGATAATAGCGGCGAGTGGCTGGTTTATTTCGTGGGCGATGGAGGTTGTCAGCTCTCCTAAAGTCGTTACACGCGTCACATGCGCAAGCTCCGACTGTGCCCTTCGTAGTTCTTGTTCGGCTTGATCGGCGCGAATGGTGGCGGTGATGTCAGTGCTGACGCCACGGTAGCCGAGAAAATTGCCCTTTCCATCGAAAAAAGGCTTGCCACTCGTGCGGACGTAGATCGGAGAACCTGTCCGATTCACGGTGCGGTAGACGAGATCCCGAAACGGAAGATGGGCCTCCAATGTCGCCCGATGCTGCCGCCACTTCTCGGGTTCCTCTTCGAGGTCGCACGCAATGTCCCAGCGAAGCAGGCCGATCAATCCTGTCGCCAAAATTCCCGCAGCACTGGTGTGCTCGGATAAGTGAGTGACCTGATGATCCGGCCCGGTCTCCCAGAGCCAGTCGGAAGCTGTTTCGGCGTAGTCGCGAAAGCGCTGTTCACTTTCGCGCAGCGCGGCAAGTGTGTTTTCCAGGCGTTCCCTAGCTGCGTGTTGCTCGGTCACATCCATATGTGTTCCGATCAGCTCGCTGACGTTGCCATCGCTGCCAACCACCACGTGCGCAACGGAGTGTATGCGTCTTATCCCGCCATCCGGTAGAAGGATACGAAAATCATATTCGAACCGCCGCTCCTTGTGTTCAATCGCCTGGCGCTGCACCTCCTCCAGCCGCGGCAAGTCGTCCGGATGGATGCGCGATCGAATGGTCTCGATCGACACCGGCTCTTGTGGGCTAAAGCCGAACAGACGATCGACCTCGGCGGAGCGATACACGAAATCTAGACCGTAGACGTCCCAGGACCAGCTGCCCGTGTGACTGAGATGCTGGGCCTCGGCCAGATAGGCCTCGCTGCGGCGCAGCTGCTGTTCTGCTCGCCTCGCCGCAGTGATATCCGTAGCTGCCCCAACAAACTCGATGCCACCAGAGGCTGTTCTCGTCGCCCGTGCCTGCGCATGGATGTGCTTTACCGAGCCGTCCGGTAGCAGAAGCCGGTATTCGTGCTCGAAATCGCTCGGGTCTCGCATCGCGCGATCGATAATTTCTTTAACCGAAGCCCTATCATCTGGATGAGTGCGCTCAACGACGAGCTGCGGCCCCGGCTGCACTCTGTCAGGATCTAATTGGAAAATGCGAAATGTTTCCTTTGACCAGAAGGCCTCGCCCGTAGTGGGGTTCCAGCTGAAGCTGCCTGTGTGACTCAATTCCTGCGCCTGGGCTAAATGTGCTTCGCTCCGCTGCAGGGCAAGTTCGGTCCGCCTTCGCTCCGTGATATCTTCGCAGGCGATAAGGACAATGGGCTGCTCATCGCCCCAAAGCATGGCTTTGGCGTTTTCACGTACCCACAACACCGAGCCGTCCTTCCTGACTTTCCGGACGTCCCACGTGCGCGTTTGTCCGACATCCTCAAGGCACGTCCGAACGCATTCGCGAACGAAAGGGCGATCCTCCTCGAGAAATACGTCCAGCACTGATCGGCCGACCAGTTCAGCAGGAGCATAGCCGAGTTGTGTCGCGCCGAGTGAATTGACGTTGAGGATAGTGCCGGCTTCATCGACCATGAAGTACATGGCGGGATTGTGCTCGAAGATGGCGCGCCACCGCTTTTCGCGATCCTCCAAATCGGCCGCACTCCGCTGAAGCTTGGCCGCAACGACACGCGCAGCCTCTCTTTCCTGGCGGAGCTTTCCGATCAGGTGCGCTCCCACAATCGAGGCAATAAAGAATGCAACAACCACCGGCAGATCTTGGGGGTCATCGATACGCAGGCTGAACGCCGGCGGCGCAAAGTAGTAAGCGAGACCAGCGATGGTTACGATGCAAAGCGCCGACGACGCGATGAAGCTGCCCATCAGCGAAAACAGCAAGATCACTAACAAATACGCGAACGCCGTCGCGGCGAAATGCGCGTGAAGGTACAAGCAGGCCAGTGTTACCACGGTCAGGGTTATGCTGCCGAAGGTAAACTGAAGGGCCGAACGTTCTAAATTGCTGATCGGGCTACGCATTCTGATACCATCCGGCCTGTTCTCCGGCGGGAGAGCTATAACATTTTAGGGCGCGTTCTGATAAGCCACGACAATACCGGGCCTCAGATCAGTTGTCCGCGCAGTTCTGGTTCCGGTGATCAAGCGGGTTTGTGGCGCAACCATCCCTTCATTTTGAGACCGTCCCGCATGTTGAGAGCAAGAAGTGTAATGTTTGTTGCGCCCGCCACGAGCTCGATCACCTGCACAGCATAGAATGTGGCATCGAATTCAGCCACCTGAGCCTTGGACGCAAGGAAGAGCGCAGACGGAATAAGAATTAGGATGCCGTTTCCTGCAATGAATGGCATGCGCTTGAATTTGGTCCCGATCAGTCCGGCCCGGCGCGCCTTTGCCAAGATGACACCTGTACCACCGGTCGCAGCGAGCGCCGGAATCAGCAACAAGAAACCCCACGGTATGGTGCTCTTAACCGCTGCAACTGTGGCATGGGACGCGAACAGCTCGCTCAGTACCGTCGACAGCCAAAATGTGCCGATCGTTCCGATAGCCAAGGCGCCAGCGACAGGATGGATCAACTTGATCATGAGTATCTTCCCTTCCTAAAAAGAGCAGGGCTAGGCCACGCAGATGCCGGGCACGGCAACTTTCTGGAACAGATGAGGGGAGGCTATCGCGGAGGCCGGATAGCTGGCGATTTTTGCTAGAAAGTCAGGATGGGTGAAGGCCGCGCGGAAGTGTGCGGTGGATTCCCAGACGGCGTAGTTCAGATAGGTCGAGCTGTCGCCGAGAGCTCTGTGCAGCTGAGTGGAAATGAAGCCCGGCTGTCGCTTCATGAACGCTGCGTCGTCCTGCCAGGTCTTGAGAAAAGCCGCCTCATCGGCTTTGTCGAGAGTGAATAGGTTCACCAGGACGACCGAATTTGCGTCGATAGCGATCTGGCGGTCGATCGGGAAGGAAGGGTCGAGTGGGCGTAGCAGCGACATGAGTGCCTCCATTGCTATTTGAGACGTGATGTCTAATTGGTATTATGACCACATACCACTTTGACATCATGATGTCAATACAAAACAATGGTGACAAATGAAAAGAGCCAACCGAACCCCGGAGGGTGACGCCCTGACCGACCTTGTTCTCGATCTATTCAGGCTCGACAGCCTATTTCTGACGGCCGGCGACCGTCTGGTCGCCCCGCTCGGCCTAACAAGCGCACGCTGGCAGGTGCTTGGCGCCATTGTGTCCGCCGAACGTCCCCAACCGGTCGCTTGGCTCGCACGTGACCTCGGCGGCAATCGTCAAAACGTGCAGCGGATTATCAATGATCTGCACAGAGAGGGCCTCGTATCTTTTGAGGTCAACCCGCATCACCGACGGGCGCAGCTCGTCGTGCTCACTAAGAATGGACAGCGCGCCTTCGAAGCCGCAATGGAGTTGCAGGCTCCCTGGATCAACGATCTTTCAGAAGGGCTGTCGGTCAAGGATATACGGATTGTCCATCGCGTGATCACGGCCTTGCGAGATAAGCTTGAGGGCAGTCGTGAGGACAAGTCGGCCTGACATGGCAAAAGCATTGTGATTGGCCCGGCGCCCGTGATTCAAGCTCCCAAACTGGGGCTTCGAATCATGCGCCATGAACTAACGGACTACGAATGGGCAGCTATCGAGTCTATGCTACCAAACAAGCAGCGTGGAGCCCCTCGGGTAAAACGACCGACGCGTCCTCAATAGTATCTGCTGGATGCTGCTATCTGGTGTATGGTGGATTTAATGAGTTTCAACCTTAGTACGCGGTTCGCGCGCCGATTGCCCTCAACCGCACGACCTCATCGCGCAGAACCGTCCTCGGGATATCGTGCGGACTTCGAGTGTACAAAGCATCCAACACTGATCTTGTTAAATCATGATTATCGAGAATTAGCGGGAGGTGTTCTGCGGCCGACCTAAGGTAGGCAGTTCGTCTAGGAATTGCCCTGTGCATCTTCCAGAATAGCCAAGCCGCGCGGCTCCCTTTACCAGCTCGCGATCCAGGTCCGCTTTGATGGCCACGGCATAATCGTTGCCGAACTCTACGGCGTCGCCCGAATCGTTGTGGTCCAGCGTTCCTGGGGGCAGGAGCTGATAGGCTCTTATACCCAGGGCGTGCGTATCGTTCGCGCAAGCAGCAACCCGTGCTTCATCATGGGTCGGGGCTTCGACTGTCGGCAGCAGATCGGCATCCAGCGCATCAGTTTAACTCCCCCACGAAAACGCCTGGAGATCGATCAGAGAGTCCTCACATATGCTGTGGAATGTCGGCGCGCGCGTATATGACGTGCCGTCGTATCGCTTTGCGTGCAAGATGACATGCAGTTTGTTAACGCCTTGATCGCCGTTATGTTCGCTTGCGTGCAACGCTGCTCCAGGTCCCCAGCCAGATGGGCAACAAGCTTCAGCGCGCGCAACCTTCTTCCTCAGAGCGCGAATTGTCTTTGAGGATCGCAATCGCCGCCGGAAGACCTTCGAGGATGCAAGTTCCCTGATCGTGTTCATCCTTGCAATCAAGAGCGTCGTCATATGTCGGCCGATCGATGTCGATGTCGACAAGCGGTAGGTGTCCTTTCCTTCTGGCGTTGAATTTATAGTCGTACGCCCAGTTTGAGATGGCGGCCAACGAAGTGTGCCGATCGGCTCCTTGAGCTTGGGCCTGCGCTGCCGGACTTAAGTGCCGCTACGCCAGTTCCGCAATGATAGAATGACGTGGCTGTCCCCACGCTAGGGAAGATGTGCTGCCTACAGCAGCGGTGCAGATCGCAAGTATGGGTCTGAGTGGTTGCCCAATATTGATGAACTGCGTCAAGTCGTTTGCGGACAGAGGCAGGTGCCTGGGTTACGGCACGTCGACCGGGGGCATGGATGCCGTCGGGCGTGGCACGAAGCCATTTTGGTGCCGGTCACGTGCTGCCAACATGATCGTAAAAGCCGTGAGGAGGATTAGGAGAGCACGCATGCAACAAGGATTACTCGAAACGATATATCGCAATTATGAAACGATTCACAGCGCGGGCCTGGGAGGAGGGGCGGCTCTTACGGGGCATCCCACGGCCTATTGGCCAGCAAACACCCCACAAATTTTGATACCCGTTCGTTCTCGCCGGCAGCCGCCGAACAGTGGGGCGATTGCGCTTAAAAAATGCTTCTTCCCCTTGCAGACTGCAGGAATAGTGCAGCAAATTTGAGTGGGAATCCGGTGATTGGCTATTCACCACGAAGGCAGCCGCCCCCTCGTGCTGCTTCCGGGCGCCATGAAGGACGGTTCATGCGCAATCATGACATTGTGTCCGGCAGCCTGTTGGCGCTGACCGCGGCTGGGCTTGCGCCGCTTTGCTCGAGCCTGCTCGCATTTGCTTTCATCCCGCGGCCCGACCTGTGGTCGCGCTAGGATCCCTGCGAGACCTCACGCAAGATGGTACGCAGCTGGACAGGGGCGCTGGTATGTGTTCCGCGTATGGAGGCCCGGCGCTTGCAGATGATCTGCTCAGGAATCCGTAGGGATCCGCTTCCTCGATTCGCGTCGTTATAGTTAGTCTTATGATTGCGCATCACGCGTTTGTTGCGTGGGTTGCGCAGCATTTTTGCGCCAGGTCAACTTCGACGCTACGACTACCGACCCTCGAACAATCAGGCACAGGACCGCTGGAAGCCTCACCTAGCAAATCCCCGACGCGCATTGCCTTTCGGTGAGGCGGCCCTCTCAAGAGCACAGGTATGAATGTGCTTCACGGGTAATCCACTCTACCGGCCCTCATTATTTACCTCACCACCTGCAGCGCAGTGCGTTGCTCGCAAAAACCCTGATGCGATCAAGACCCGGCTTTGGGGACAACATTGCTGAAAACGATGCAGCGGGGGTTGCGGCTCGAGGCAGCTCTTGACCATCTTCTGCTCTCGCGGCAACCAGAACAACCAAAGCAGATCGAGATGATGAGAGCGGGGTGTGGCTGTGACGGATCAATCCCAAGCTTCGGAGTTGCTGCCGGTCCTGCAGAGACCGTTGAAAGGCTTTCGGTGGATCTTTGCTCTTCTAGCCGTATTGCTCGTTCTTTGCGCCGGAGGAGTCTATTTTTTGACGAATATCGAAACGTTTGCCGAGGCGCCCTCGGCACATGAAGTCGTGCCTCCCACGCTTGGCTTGTCACCTGATGATAGGGACGTGCTTTTAGGGATCCAATCGGGGCAGCAGAAGACAGCCGATGAAATTGCCGAGCTCAATCGCAACGTCGATGCGCAGCAAGCCGAGCTAAAGCGGATCTCGGATCAGATCGCCGCCCTGACCCAAAGAATCGAGCAGCTGCAGAATCCGGCGCTTGTTGCGTCTCCTGCTCCTGCTGCTTCTTCGCCACCAGTGCGCACCACATCCAAGCCGGCCAAGAGGGACGTCCGGCCCTTAAAACCGCAAGGTCCGGTTTCTGTCGGAGGCGCGCCGCTGACTGCGGAGCCGAGCGCGGAACAGCGCTGATTACCACAAAATGCCTACCATATGGCGGTGCTCGTAGAGACGCGGACACCAACGGTGCACCATCTTGATCGGCAGGCCGAGCCTCTCATTCGTCCGCGTGGTTTCGCAAATCCTCTGCGAGTCGCAAGAAGTTCATAAGCAGGACGTCCCCCTGTGAGGTAAGGATCGACTCGGGATGGAACTGGACGCCACAGGTGAGATGATAGCGGTGCGTGAGGGCCATGATCTCCCCTTCCTCTGAACGCGCTGTCACTATGAGGTTCTGCGCACATGACTGCTCAAACTCGACGATAAGAGAATGGTAGCGCCCAACGCCAAGCGGGGTTGGCAGCCCCTTGAATAACCCTCGGCCGTCATGCGCAACGTATGAGCGCCGACCGTGCATGGGCCGTTGTGCGCGCGCAACCCGTCCTCCGAAAGCGCTAGCAATACACTGATGTCCAAGGCAGATGCCGAGAATTGGTACGCGTCCTGAAAGTTCGCGGACCACTGCTCTCGATATTCCTGCCTCAGTTGGGGTGCAGGGACCGGGCGATATCACCACCGCGCGCGGCTTGAGACCAACGAGCTCGCCGATGCTGATAGCGTCGTTTCGGATCACTTCCGTTGCTTCACCGAGCTTGTGGAAATAGCGGGCAATGTTGAACACGAACGAATCGTAATTATCGATGATGATAATCAAAATGCGCCAGCTCGTTCAGAACCAAATGCATCAAAGATTCGCTCTGCCTTGGCGAGCGTTTCCTCGTATTCGGCCTCGGGCTCCGACAGGGCCGTTATACCGCTGCCCGCATGAAACACAGCCATGTCGCCGTCGATCGTGACAGTGCGGATCGCAATACTCGTGTCCATGTGCCCGTTGAAGCCGATGAAGCCGATCGCACCACAATAGACCTCCCGCGCTATGCGCTCGATTTCTGTAATAATTTCCATCGACCGCACCTTTGGCGCTCCCGTAATGGAGCCCCCCGGAAAGCAAGCACGGAGCAGGCTAACGGCGTCTTCCCATCTGGCAAGTGCCCCCGTAACGATCGACACGAGATGGTGCACCGAGGCATAGGACTCGAGATTGCACAGGGCTGGAACCTCGACTGAATGCGCAGTGCAAACGCGTGACAGATCGTTTCGCAAAAGGTCGACAATCATCGTATTCTCTGCATGATCCTTTTCGGAAGCGAGGAGAACAGCCGCACGGCGGTGGTCTTCATTGAAATCAGGCGAACGTGCGATCGTGCCCTTGATGGGTCGTGTCTCGACTTGTTGCTCGTTAAGCTTCAGGAATCGTTCCGGCGAACTTGAGGCGATGGTCAACTTTCCCCATCGCAGCAGGGCCGCAAAAGGCGCCGGATTCAATGATCGTAGCTGGCAATAGAAGGCGAGCGGATCAAACGAGGTCGGCAGGCGGGTGCTGAAGCGCTGCGCAATATTCGTCTGGAACACGTCACCCGCCCGGATCAAGTCGATCACGCGTTGTACCGCCGCAATGTAGCCCTCGCGGCTGAAGTTCGAGCTCCAAGCGCCTGCTTTGCTGGGATAACCATTCTGTGGCGCCATTGGACCGTCAAGCAATGCTGCAAACTCATCGGCCCGACGACGCGCGCGGTCACTCCGTCGCACGCGATCCTGCTCCGGCCATCCGGTCGAGACGATCCAGCATTTGTTATCCCGGTGGTCGAAGCTGATGACCACGTCATAGAAATGCAGGATGGATTGGGGCAAACCCAGACCGGCAATTGCCGGCGCAAACAATCGCTCCAATGTCCTGTTCATGTCGTAGGCAAGATAGCCTGCCGCTCCTCCCTGGAATGGCGGGAGATCGGGACGATAATCTTGCGGGTACTTCGCGAGTAGCGTGCGAAGGACCTTCCATGGATCGGCCTCGAGAGTCAGTCCGTTCCATCTGGCTTGGCCGTTCGCGACCCTATAGGTGCTGAACGGGTCGCACGTTACATATGAGTAGCGGCCAAGCAGCTCGTGCCTTGCTGCGCTATCGAGAAACGTGAGATGCGAGCGATGCCCAAGACGTCGCATCGCTGTGAAAGGTTCAACCCACTGCAACTCGCGAACGTACATCGGATTATCGGCCGCCGGCCGCTGACGTCGTGAAAGGGCCATTCCATCTGTTGCCCCACCCGATGAGAGCGACGCCGGTCTCCGATGGCACGAAACTTGAGGCCATTGCCAAGTTAAGCCGGCGGTGGACCTTTTGCTGCCACGGCACCTCGATCATCCTGCCGTTGAGGCGAAAGGAGTATCTAGTGATACATCGTAATCGGCCGCGAACCGCAGCTCGCGGAGCGGTCGGACCCGTTTGATCGCCTCCTGGTAGAGATTGTGCGCTTTGTACGCTGCGAGCTCCATCTCGCTGTCAAACTCCCCATAGACCACGATGTCAATATCGTTGCCGAGCTGATCGGTCTTGCGGTTGCGGGCAACCTCAAGCCGGCGCGCATGTGGTATCGCGGTGAGACGCGAAAGACCTTCGATGATCTGGTCGATATGCGCCTTGTCCTTGGCGCTGAAGAAGACGATGTGACGAATCATGGCCGTCCGGAGATGTCGCTAGCGGGGCATAACTATCTGGGAATAGAACCCGTTGCAATGAGGCCAGTCGCTTACCGCATGATCGTCGCTTGCGATCGTCTGCGATCCGCAATGAAGCTTGCCAGATTTGTTCAGGACGCCGGAAGGGTAAGGCGCTCAATGGATTGAATGTGCCGCGTCAGCAGGTTACAGGCTTGATCGATATTGCGCGCTCGCAGGGCTTGCAGAATCAGGCGGTGATCTTGATTGGAGCGCGGTCGCCAGCCCACCGATCGCGCCATCGCGAACACCAATCGAGAATTGGCAAGCTGCAGTCCATCGAGGCTCGCGAGCAGACGCGGCATTCCGCACGGCGCGACCAAGGCTTGGTGAAAGGCGCGGTTGGCCATCTCAAACTCCTCGATCGTCTTTGCGCTGTCTCCTTCAATCACGGTGAGCTCGATCCGAGCCAAATGAGCTGTTGTGAGCCTTGGCCCCGAATGGCGCAATGCCACCACTTCCAGCGCAGCGCGCATTTCGGCGATCTCCTTCACTGAATGGGTATCGAGCGGGGCAACCCGAACACCGCGGCGTGGCACAGCGACAACAAGATGTTGTGCCTGCAGCTGCCGAAAGGCCTCGCGCACCGGGACGTGGCTGGAATTGAATTCTCGTGCAACGTGATCCTGACGCAGTGGCGCGCCTGGCTCTAAGGCGCCGCTGATAATGCGCTCAGCGATTGAATCCGCGATGCGCGCGACCGTCGTCATGTTGTCAGCAGTGATCATAGATTATCTACCGCAATAGTCGGTGCATTTGCGAGGCAGCTCGATTAGCATCTCTTCGAGAGTGATGACTATAGATAATTCATGCGATTATCTACAATTGAGCGGGATTGGATCATGGATGCTGCTGCGCAAGTCCGCCGGAAGGAGGCAAGCAAAGGGGCGCAGGTACGTCATCATTGGGACGTCGAACGGGTGAAGGCGCTCTACGACCTGCCTTTTGCCGACCTGGTGTTTCAGGCGCAGCGCGCTCATCGCAAGAACTTCGATCCAAACCACGTCGAAACCGCGAGCCTGCTCAGCATCAAGACCGGCGGCTGTCCGGAAGACTGCGGCTACTGCTCGCAAAGCGCGCATTACGAGACCGGCCTGGAGGCCACCCGTCTGATGCATTGCGCCGATGTGGTTGCGAGCGCGCGGCGCGCGAAGGATGCGGGCGCGACGCGCTTCTGCATGGCCGCGGCCTGGCGCACGCCAAAAGATCGCGATCTCGATTCCGTCTGCGACATGGTCGACGCGGTCAAGCGACTCGGCATGGAAACGTGCGTCACGCTCGGCATGCTGACAGCGAACCAAGCCGCGCGCCTCGCCGAGGCTGGCCTTGACTTCTACAATCACAACGTTGACTCATCACCCGAGTTTTACCGCAAGATCATTACGACCCGTAGCCTGCAGGACCGCATCGATACGCTGGCGCATGTGCGCGATGCCGGCATCAAGATCTGCTGCGGCGGGATTATCGGCATGGGGGAGCACATCGAGGACCGCCTAGGTATGCTCGTGCTGCTCGCCAATCTTCCCAACCATCCCGAAAGCGTGCCGATCAACCTGTGGAACAAGATCGAAGGCGTGCCGGTGGAAGACCACGCGGAGCCTCCCGATCCGATCGCGCTGGTCCGCCTGGTGGCGACCGCGCGGATCATGATGCCAAGGAGTGTGGTTCGCTTGTCCGCCGGGCGGCAATACATGAGCGATGAATTGCAGGCGCTTTGCTTCTTGGGCGGAGCAAATTCGATCTTCATCGGCGACGTGCTCTTGACCACCAAAAACCCGAAAGTTGATCGTGATGCGGATCTGCTGGCCCGGCTCGGCATCACGTCCGGGCTCGCCGGAGGGAAGTGCGCGCAGTTGCCCCTACATCCCGCCTAGGTGAACAATGCAGATAACCTTGATGAAGGGAAAAATCCATCGCGCCTCAGTAACCGAAGCTGATTTGCACTACGAAGGCTCGATCTCGATAGATCGTACGCTCCTGGAGGCGGCGGGAATGCTGATCAACGAGCGCGTCGAAATTTACAACGTCGAAACAGGGGCGCGCTTTGCCACCTACGTGATCGAGGCGCCGCCGAGGTCTGGCACGATAAGCCTGAACGGTGCGGCCGCCCGACTCGCAATGCCCGGAGACAAGATCATTATCGTTGCATATGCCTCATTCGACGAGGTCGAAGCAAAGATATTCAAGCCACTCATTGTGCGTGTGGACCAAGACAATCGCATCCTGGCAAGTTGAGCCTCAAGGGCCATCCATCCTTCTTCAACGGCCAACGGATCTTTTGCGTGATTTGATGCGATCCTGGGAGCAATGAATGCGGTCAATGCAAGCAGCTAGACTTAGTCCCTACGTCGCAGCGTTGAATGCCTTGAACGAAGAAAAACGGCTGCGCTGCCTCAAGCCGCGCGTGGGAATCGATTTCGCATCAAACGACTATCTGGCGCTCGGGTGCGCCCCGCGCATCAAAAAGGCGATGGTCGCCGCGCTCGAGGCGGGCACTCCGGTTGGAGCCGGCGGGTCGCGGCTTCTGCGCGGCAATTGCGAAGAGCATGAACGGCTCGAAGCGGAGGCGGCTCAGTTCTTTGGTGCGGAGGCAGCGCTTTTCTTTGGAGGCGGCTATATCGCAAATTTTGCCGTCCTGACAACGCTACCGCAGCGCGGCGATCTGCTCGTTCTCGACTCGCTCGTGCACGCCAGTATTCACGAGGGGGCGCGAGCCGGCCGCGCAGATTGCCGAATTCACGCGCACAATGATCCCCAGTCAATCGAAGACGCAATTCGCGATTGGCGAACCAAAGGTGGAGCGGGCCGCGTCTGGATTGTGGCCGAAAGTCTCTACAGTATGGATGGCGACTTCGCTCCGCTCGAAGAGCTGGTGGCAATCGCCGATCGCCATGACGCATTTCTGATCGTGGATGAGGCTCATGCCACAGGAGCTTACGGGCTTCAGGGACGAGGGCTCACGGCCCCTTATGAGAGGCGCGACAATCTCATCGTCGTTCATACTTGCGGCAAAGCGCTCGGTGCGGCGGGTGCACTTGTTACAGCCTCCGGCATCCTGCGCGATTTCATGGTCAATCGCTGCCGTCCGTTTATCTTTGCCACGGCCCCATCACCATTGCTGGCCGTTGCCGTTCGAGAGGCACTCCTCATCCTGCGGGAGGAGCCGGAGCGGCAGCAACGGCTGGCCGAACTTGTTTCGTTCGCGCATCGGCAGATCACCTCCCTTGGTTTGCACACGCCGTCGACCTCTCAGATCGTGCCGTACATAGTGGGTGACAATGCTCGTGCAATGCGACTAGCCTCTGCTCTGCAGGGGCGCGGCTTCGACATCCGCGGAATTCGGCCGCCAACCGTCCCACCAGGCACCGCCCGTTTGCGGATTTCGTTGACACTCAATGTTGGGGAGGCGGACGTGCGCGCAATGCTCGATGCGCTTGTTGAGGTGACGAGGGGCTCGTTTTGATGAATAAGCGGATCGTCGTGGCTGGTACGGACACCGGAGTCGGCAAAACGGTATTTTCCGCAGGGCTCGCCGGCCTTCTAGGCGCGAATTACTGGAAGCCGGTCCAGGCCGGGCTCGAACAAGAGACCGACTCCGAGTGCGTCCGCCGCCTCGGCTGCCTCTCGTCCGATCGCATTGTCCCGGAGCTCTATCGATTTCGGACGCCTGCCTCGCCCCATTACGCCGCGGAGATCGATGGCGTTCGCATAGACACAGAGACGCTTGGACTGCCGGACAGCGGCGAGCGGCAGCTCGTGATTGAGGGTGCCGGCGGACTCATGGTGCCGCTGACAGCGCGCACTCTTTACATTGACATCTTCGAACGCTGGCAGCTTCCCGTCGTGCTTTGCGCCAGGACGGGACTGGGCACAATCAATCACTCCCTGCTCTCCATAGAGGCTCTGCGGAAGCGTCAGATTCGAATCCTTGGAATTGCGTTCATTGGCGAAAGAAACGCCGAAACTGAAAGCGCGATTTGCGAGATCGGGAGAGTGCGTTGGTTGGGACGGCTCCCGTGGCTTGTTCCCCTCACGGACGAAAGGCTGCAGGCCGCTTTCAAAGACTCCTTTCTTGGCAGTGATTTCCTGAACCTATGACGATAGCCAAGAGGTCGCCGGTCTGGCACCCGTTCACGCAGCATGCTCTACAGCGGGACATGACGAAGGTGCTGCGGGGAGAGGGGGCCTATCTCTACACCGAAGATGGCCGACGCCTTATCGATGCAATCTCCTCCTGGTGGGTCGTGACCCACGGCCATTGCCATCCATGCATCGTGAACGCGATCCGAGAACAGGCAGGCAAGCTCAACCAGGTCATCTTCGCCGGATACACTCACGACCCGGCTGAGCAAGTTGCGAGGGAACTATTGAAGGTCACCCCCCCGGCGCTCGAGCATGTGTTCTTCTCCGATAGCGGATCAACCAGCGTCGAAGTCGCGCTGAAAATGGCGCTCGGCTACTGGCACAATACCGGAAGACAGCGAACCCAAATTGTGGTGATGCAGCACTCGTACCATGGCGACACGATCGGGGCGATGTCGGTGGGTAGCCGAGGCGTCTTCAATGCGGCTTACGGGGCGCTGATGTTCGAGGTGACCTCGATTCCGTTCCCGGCAAGAGATCGTGAGCAAATAGCGCTCGATGCGCTTGAAAACGCGTGTCGAAACGCACATCCGGCAGCCTTTATCGTGGAGCCCCTGATATTGGGTGCCGGTGGAATGCTGATGTATTCTCCCTCGGTGCTAAGAGAGATGAAGCGAATCTGCGAAGCCTTCGACGTCCTGTTCATTGCGGACGAGGTCATGACCGGCTGGGGGCGGACGGGTACCTTGTTTGCGTGTGAGCAGGCCGATGTCACGCCCGATATTGCCTGCTATTCGAAAGGCCTCACGGCTGGGGCGCTGCCGCTCGCCGTCACACTCTGTCGTGCCGATATTTTCGACGCGCATTATTCTGAAGATCGCACGCGTACGTTTTTCCATTCGAGCTCATATACGGCCAATCCAGTGGCCTGCGCCGCTGCCAAGGCCAATCTGGACCTGTGGCAGCAACAGGAATATCGCAGGCGGGTGGCATCCTTGGCCAGGATGCAAGAACAGGCACTCGCGCCATTTTGCGCCGATTCACGGTTCGCAAACGTCCGACGCACAGGAGCAGTCACAGCGCTCGAACTCAACACGAGCGATGCCGGCTATCTAGCGGACATCGGGCCGAAGCTTTTGGCTTTCTTCCAAGCGCGGAATCTGCTGTTACGCCCACTCGGTAACACGATCTACGTGATGCCTCCTTACTGCGTTACGGCGGCCGATCTTGATGAAATCTATGCTGCGATCCGGGACGCTGCGGACTTGCTGATGTGAGGTGCCATAAAGTTTGCAATCGTCTGCAGTGCCAGGATCTTGCACGGCGTGTCCGTATTGCTGCCGTTTGAATTGCAAGGAGGATGCTGTGCCCACGGCTACCAGGCTAATCGTGCTTTGAGCACTTGCTTTAATCGCTCCTGACCCAACTGGCGCAGCAATCCTGCGGACTGGCTATGAACGCGCAGCATTTAGCTGAAATGCCGGGCGAATTGTCTCAATCACGATAGAGAAATCCACTATCTTTGAGGAAATTCTCGGCGAGGCATTCTGTGGAAAGTACTGCTTCGCAAGGCAGCCGCACATCAGAGTCAAGGCTCTTTGATGGCTGCAAGACCAGGAAGACGGACCGCCGGGCGGCCGCACCGTTGGTGCGTGCGTGGTGCTGCCGTGAGGGGCAGCGGGGTTTCCCAAGTAAATGTCGACAGGAGGCGAGAAATGCACGTTGGCTCCCGTAATTCCCTCGACTATTCAGCCGTATGCTGCGCGATATGCGGCGGAAAGTTTGGGCTGATCCGCCATTATTGGTGGCGAACGGCCCTCTGCTCCAAGAAATGCGTCAACCGCTTCAAGGCGCGACGGGAGGCCGATCAGAAATGGCTTCGATGGTTGCGAGCGGCTTAGGACTGGGCCGAGCTGTGCCGGTACCGCCCTGGTCGGACTTGTTGCGAATTCGAGTGGCCCTATAGAGCGCGTGGAAATCAAGTGACAGAAGCATCGGCAAAAATAATCGACTTCAGGGCCTACAGGGCCGGCAGGTTGGCTCGGTCTGAGCGCCTTCGCGACGACGTCTACTCGACCGCGACTCTCGCTGCGTTCACAGCGGCCTGTCAGCTTTGGACGTTCCTGGCCTGCCATCCGTTCGCTTTGCTCGGCGCGCTGGCGCCGAAGCAGGAGCCTCACGAGTACCCCTAGGGCAGGCACGGAGGTGGGCCCCCAAAACGGAGTCCCCACTGCGCGCATCTCCAGCTGGGTCCGGTCGAGCCGTCACCGTTTGGAGAGACTGCAATCAGCCCAGAAACGCGTGCAGATGGTGGCTCGTCGCGAGCGCCGCTCCTCGATAGAGGCTCCGGCCGGCATAGTCGCTGAAACTGTAGGGGAAGACGAGCCATCGGGTGGTGAAATCGTGATGAGGAAGGTCTTGGCTCATGGTTGCGCGACCATTGGACTGTTTTTGCGCTGTTCTCCAGTTTTAGAGAACTGGGATCTCCATCCTCCATGCCATTGACAGGTTTCTCCTGCCTTCTCTAGGAAGCGCCGACGGTGTGTGGGGAGCGGATTCGATATGAGCCACAGTTCAGAGCAGCCTCTAGAACGTGTCACGATTCCGGAACTGCAGCAGTGGAAGGATGAAGGACGTCGTGTCGTGATGACCACCGCCTACGATGCGGTTGCGGCGCGCATCGCGGATCCCATTGTCGATATCATCCTGGTCGGCGATAGCGTTGGAAACGTCTGTCTGGGATTCGACAACACGCTGCCCGTCAGCGTGGCCATGATGAATCATCACCTGGAGGCTGTTGCGCGCACGAGGCCTCATGCGCTGCTTGTGGCCGACATGCCGTTTCTGAGCTTTCATGTCGGTTCTGAGGATACGATTCACAATGCAGGAGGTTTTCTGCAGCGTGGCGCCGATGCTGTGAAACTCGAGGGTGGTGCCAAACGCGTCGAGATGGTACGCGCCTTGGTCGATTGCGAAATTCCTGTGATGGGACATCTCGGTCTGACCCCGCAGAGCGTCAACGTCATGGGTGGCTTCAGGGTGCAGGGAAGGACAACGGATACCGCCTTGCGGCTGCTCGACGACGCGCACCGTCTGCAGGAAGCCGGCTGTTTCGCTTTGGTCCTGGAGGGGATCCCTGCCGAGCTCGCGGCGCGAGCGACCGAATTTCTCACGATACCCACCATCGGAATCGGAGCAGGACCCGATTGCTCGGGCCAAGTGCTCGTGTTCCATGATGTTTTGGGTCTAACCGAAGGCCACCGCCCCAAATTCGTTCGTGCCTATACAAATGGATTCCAGCTGTTCCAGGAAGCGCTGTCGCGCTGGGCTGCCGATATTCGCAAAGGTGCATTCCCGGGCTCAGAGGAGTGCTATCGGCTTCCTGATCAGCTTCGCGATGCCATCGCCAATTGGGTGCCCTCCAATTCAATCTGAAGCAAGGTAAGAAATGCAAGTAATTACGAAGCTCGCTGAGCTGCGTCGGGCCCTTGCAGACGTCCGCGACGCCGGTAAGCGCATTGGGTTCGTTCCGACAATGGGATACCTGCACGATGGCCACCTGTCCCTGATCTCGGCCAGCCGTGGACACTGCGACGTCACTGTCGTTAGCATCTTCGTCAACCCCACTCAGTTCGGCCCAAATGAGGATCTCAGCAGGTACCCTCGCGACTTCGCGCGCGATGAAGCCTTGTGCCGTAATGCCGGCGCCTCCATCATCTTCGCGCCAGGTGCAGAGGAGATCTATCCGGCTCAGTTCGAGACCTTTGTCGAGCCGGGCGAACTCGCAAAACCGCTCTGCGGAGGTTTCAGGCCCGGACATTTTCGTGGTGTAGCGACTGTCGTCTGCAAACTATTGAACATCGTGCAGCCGGACCTCGCGTACTTTGGACAGAAGGATTTTCAGCAATGCGCTGTGATACGCCGCATGACGGTTGATCTGAACCTTCCGATCGAGATTGTCACCGTGCCAACTGTGCGGGAGCCGGACGGGCTGGCAATGAGCAGTCGAAACCGTTATCTCAGCCCGGAAGAACGCGGTCGGAGCCTTGCGATCAGCCGTGGCTTGTTCGCCGCAGCGCAAGAGTTTGCCTCAGGGGAGCGCGACGCGGCAACGCTGATTGCGCTTGCAACAAAGCATTTGGAATTGATCGATCGATTGCAGTACCTTGAGCTTGTCGACGCTGGGACTCTCAGGATTGCCGAGAGCCCGCTGCGCTATCCGGCGGTGCTCTGTGTCGCAGCGTACGTCGGCTCGACTCGGTTGATCGACAATGTAGTTCTGAGCTAGCCCGTAGCCAGATCCGCAAGCGACTGCGCTCAGAAGCAGTCGAATCCGATCAGTTGGCGCTGAAATCCTCAAACATCCTGAAAGAGCTCTCGAACGCGATCCGAAACTGCTCCTTTACGTCCTAAATAACTGCCCCACACTCGAGCACTTGATGTCGGTTGATCGGCTCTGCCGCTCAAGTGGAGCGAGACGGAGCCGCTCCACTCTGCAGAGAGCAGCCAAGCGCGGGTTCGCTTTTCGTATTATGACTTTGGCGGCTCGCTCAGACGTTCCGGGCCATTCTGACTGCTTTGCACGCTTTCTACGACGTGGCGCAAAGCAATTTCAGAAAGTCGTACAACCAGCTGTTTGAGGCGCGCAATTTCCTGCCTGCAGCGCTCCAGCTCGTACTGTTCGGCCGTCATCACAGATGTTGTGCGACGTTGGCTGCTGCCGAGATGATTCATGTGGCTCCCTTTCCGATTCGACAAACACAGCAGAAAGTCTGAACAGCCCAGTCGCTTCTCTTCGCTGAACGAGGCGCCTCGCCGTCAGATTGGAGTTTTCACATGCAGGCCGCGGCGAGCTGGTTTGCTAGCTCACTCCCTCCAAAGGGTTCGCGCCCAGCTCGCTGATGCGACCGCACGTTCGGCGACGCCATCTGGCTCATGGCTCATGCTCAGTTGCAGTAATGGCTTACAATGTGGCCGCGGAATATGCCGCGCTCCGGCTGCGTGTGATCGCTCTGGGCGGAGACTGTAACAAAATGGCAATATCGATTAATGCGACGAGCCCCGCTCCCGCGCTCAAATCCTGCATTACGGCAGCGCCTCCGATGAATTTTCACACGACGTTCGCGTGCCCGTGCTTGGGCCTTCGGCTACGACAGGCTTATATCTCCAAAGCGCAAGTCGCTACTGAGATCATCCGCCTGTAAGCGGGCATTGCCAAAGGAGGATCGCTCAAAATCGTGTGCTGCCAATACGTGCGATGAATTATTCGCCACACGTCCGTAACCATGAAATCGCTTCACGATCGCGAGCCGACCGGCTAGGGGGCAAGTCACGGGTCACTGATCGTGGCGTCAGATCTTGGCGCGATTTCGGCGCCAAACACAGGGCTGACGCTGGTTTTTGACGCGAAGATATACTTCATCCCAACAATTGATCGCGACGTCCCTCTGCAGTGCAAGATGCGAAGCGCTCGGGCTTGGTTGGACGCGGCAGGCGCGATAAGCGGCAAATCCTCTGACCGCAATTGAACCTGATGAGATCGGCAACCGAAGTGGCGCCGTCCGAACACATTGGCCAGCCGCAGCCGGTCAGCCAGTCCGGCGCGCAATAGAAGTCCCAGCATGCCTTGCGTAATCGCAGGGCGTCGCATTGGGCTCTGGGCTTCGCCAAGCTTGTCAGTTAAGCCAGAGAGGGGCGACGAGAAAAGCAAAAGCAGGCCGATTAAGCGAGCTGCCGCAATTTGCACCGCCGTGAAAATCGGCTCACCTGCAGTCACAAAGCCTCACGCGATCTGATGTGCTTGCGTTGCGGCCCAGCAAATGTCCATTATCTTCCTCGATGGGATGAGGGAGATCTCCCAATGCTGGACGGTGTCACGACCGCGCTCCTGCGCACGATCCTGGAGGAGGTTTGCGAGAACGTCTCACCGTATGACGCCGGTGTCCGCGCCTACGTTGCTTCCAAAATCCTGGAGGCCGCCACCAGAGGTGAGACGCGGCCCGATCTGCTTAGACAGATAGGTCAGGAAGCTCTTTCCAAAGCGCCAACGATGTGGCGATAGATCTAGGACCTCGCTTGTCATTGAGGTGAATTTACAAGTCGCAGTGCTGAAGATCCTGGCCTGTTCTCTAGGTTCGGTCGCGGTCGCGTCGCCTGCGGCATGGCGACCCGGCTAGCTCGCAGGGGTGTATCCGTCCGCGCAGAGGTTTTACTCCCGTGCGAGCGCCGCAAGTGCCTTTTCGATCACTGTGATTTCTTGACTGACCTGAGCGATCGCTTCCGTCGGATCAATTCCGGTTACACGGTTCAACTTCAGCAGTAGCTCCCGCCGATGCGTCAGAAGGTTCTCCAGCGCGCTGCGGTTGTTTAGTTTCACATAACCGTCCACAATCAATCCAATCGAAAGAGACATCGAAACTCTCAAACAAACCTGTTCTCACCGAAGCTCCGTATAGCACATCGGCAGATGATGTTCAGCTCGCCGGGAGAGAATACCGACGGACGAGCTTGTTGGCGATAAGCCTCCGCCACCCGCGGCCTGCCAACCGTTCCTTGCGTCTTACAAGCGTCCAGCTCTGTTTGAGGGACTAGCGGAGCAGAAAATCGGCGCATGGCGAGCGAAAAACGCTGCGGATCGTCGAAATGGAAATGCTAGGAATGATATTACGAGCTGCCATGCCGAACGGTTTCCGCGATGCGACGACAGGCAGCGCGTTAACCAGCGACATGCTCGCCTGAATATCTCTTCGTAGACATTGCGACGACGTCAGGAGCGTCCAGGATGCTCGATGAATACTTCGCCCGCATTCGTGCTTACCGCAACAACATCCACCGCTATCGTCGCCTGCTGAAGTCGAACCTGTCGGATGTGGAGCGTCAGTTCATCGAAAAACGCCTCACCGAAGAGCAGATCGCGCTCGAGTCTCTTTCGGCCGAAACCTTCCCGCTCGCGTTTGGCCTTCGGAAAGGGGGCGGACGAGCCGGCGAGCTAGGCGCGGAGCCGCGAACGACGTGCGCGTCCGGAACCCCGGCGGTCTGATCTGCTGACCTGCGTGGGGCGCGGTGGCACCCTGGTTCTACTCAGGGATGCCCCAATTTTTCCGACGAAATCGAGTTAAAGATCAATATGTTAGCTAGAGTGTTTCTGGGACGCGCACGCGACTCATCGAAGCAAAATGGCCGCGCGAGCGGCGGCCGTTTGTCCCTGTCGTCGGGACGAGTGGGCTGGCAAGGGAATAGCCTGGCTCAGTAGGTTGAGCGTGCGCGTTCCGTCCGCGTTCAAACAGCACGCCACCGATTGAAGACGTGCAGGGGGCGCGGTAGGCTCGTGCAGGTGGTGATCAGCGGAGTCCTATCATGCCGCAAGGATCTATTCTTCTCGTGCACGGCACTGGTGTTCGGCTTGGCAATTACGAGAAGAGCTTAGAGGTCGCCGAGAAAACGGCCAGCGAGTGCAGCTTGGGACGGAATTTGTTCCCCTGTGCTTGGGGAGACTCCCTCGGGGTTGAATTCGAAGGGCTTTCTCTTCCGGATGTTCCGACCGCGGAAGTCGAGCTCAAGGCGGAAGAGGATCTCGCTCAGTGGATCTGGATCCTAGATGATCCGCTTGTCGAACTTTCCTTGCTCGGAATTCCCGATGAAAGTGCTGCAAATGCAGGCGTTCTGAATCCGGAAGGACCAACGCCGGCCGAGCAAAATCTCGAACAGGTGAGGGCGTACGCTCCCAGCCTGGAGTTCCGGCAATTGCTCGCTCGCGGTGGCCTTGAGGATGTTTGGGAGCCCGCCCGAACCCGGATTTTATCCGATAAGGTCACCGAGCGCGCATTTGAGGCGTCCGAGCATGAACCTCAAGAAGCGTTCCGCGCGCTCGCCCGAGCTTTGGTGGCGCAGCTGCATGTGGAAGCCATCTCTCGCTCGCGCCCCGCTCTGTCCGCCGTTCACCGCGAGAAGCTGGTGCAGCGGCTCTTGATTGACTGGAAGCAACAGGTGTTCGGGATAAGCGACCGATTTCTCAAATTTGTGGCGCGCGCCGGGACGAGATACGTCAGAGATCGTCGCAACGCGCTCAATGCGGTCGCGGCTCTCCCTCTCGGAGACGTCCTGCTTTATCAGACCAACGGAGCCAAGATCCGCTCGTTCATTAAGAGCAAGATTGAGTCCTGTCCTGCGCCAGTGACCATCGTCGCACATAGCCTCGGCGGCATGGCCTGTGTGGATCTGCTGGCTTTAGGCGACATTCCGCAGGTCGATGGTCTCGTGACCCTCGGCTCCCAATCGTCGTTCATGCACGAAATAGGTTCGCTTTCCTCATTGAAACCTGGAGAGAAGCTGCGCGAAGGCTTTCCGAGATGGCTGAATGTCTTCGACAGAAATGATTTTCTGAGTTTCTTCGCCTCGAGAATTTTTCCCAATGCGATCGATTTCGAGGTCGCCTCAGGGCAACCCTTCCCTGAATCTCACAGCGCCTACTTTGGCAACGAAGTCGTCTGGACCAGGATCAGAAGTTTCATCACCGGGCAGGAATAATGAGAGAGATTGTGGCCGTAATCGTTGGAATTGAGAAATATTCCCGTAGCGGAATCGATATCTCCTCGCCGTTTGCTAATGCGATGACTGCTGCTCGTCACCTCTTGGGGATGGGCGCCAAGGCAAAGAACATTCACCTTCTCGTCAATCGGACCTCATCGTCGGACGGGTATAGGGGCGAAGTGGACATCGAGAGACTTCGGGCCGAGGGCGTAACAGTCTTGGAGGAACCGACGAAGGCGGCTATTCTCAATGAACTGGCCTCCGTTCCAGCTGGGATACCGCCGGACTCGCGGCTGTTCTTATACTGGTGCGGACATGGATATGCCGGCGCAGGAGATCGGATCCTTCTCTGCAGCGACTACGATGCCGCGAGATGCGATGACCGCACTTTCAATGCCACACGGAGATTCCGCCGGCTCGGCTCCCATCCGGAGTACACTTGTTTCACCGAGCAGATCTTTCTGGTCGACGTCTGCGCAAGGTACAGCGACGTGATTGATCCGGACCAGCTTTCGGTCAGCGGGCAACGGCACGCAAGACAGGTCGCAGCTTTCGCCACACGAGAAGGCGGGTACTCCAGAGGCGGATTTTCTGACGTCGCGCTGGATTGGCTTGGTCGGCAGAAAACCTGGCCTGACACGGGTATTGTGCTCAAGACACTCCTACCTGAGCTGGATAGAGCCAAGCTGAAGCCGTTCACGCTTGATGCCGATGACGAGGCGACGACGATCGCAGGCCGACGGTTCGGCGGAGCCTCCGCACGGTCATATCCGCCCCA
Organism: Bradyrhizobium sp. CCBAU 51765; assembly: GCF_015291725.1. Taxonomy (GTDB): domain Bacteria; phylum Pseudomonadota; class Alphaproteobacteria; order Rhizobiales; family Xanthobacteraceae; genus Bradyrhizobium; species Bradyrhizobium liaoningense. The sequence goes on along the minus strand of NZ_CP030038.1, from coordinate 6,730,172 downwards.
TGTATTGGAGATGCAGGCGTTGCTTGCCAGCGCAAATCTGAGTTCGCAAGCAATCCGCAACTCCTATGAGGCGACCCTTGCAGATTTGAGACTGCCAGTGGAAGGTGATCCCGACCTGGTCCAGATGCTCGCCGAGCTCGCGGAAATGTTCGATGCCGAGGACCTTACGGACATATCGGACGCCTTCCTGCAATTCGTGACGAGGCTCAGTTTCGATCCCGAGGGCGCGCCTCTGAAACGGTGGCTCGAGGAGTTGCCAGCACCTCTCGCGTACCGGCGAAACTCGGTCAGGGAAAGATTAGCCGCCGAAGCAGACGAGAAGCTGCTTATCGTTGAAATTGACGGCAATGAACGCGCAGACCCTTCGCTTCTTTCCGCATTTGCATGCACGCGGGCGGGGAAGTGGCTGAATGTTCCGCCTTTCCAACGGCAGCTAGCGGATTGGGATGAGCTGAGCGCTGCCGTGAACAGCGCGCTCGACTCCATGGTTCAGAAAGGAGTCCAGATCAGCGAGATCCAATTCGTGGTGCGGCCTTTCCTCTTTCATCACGAATTCCACAAAATACCGCGGCCCAACGAGGGCGAACTAGGTGAGCACTACGTCGTTCTGCTGCGCGACAAGTACCGAGCCTATCAAGATCCGCCGCCACAAGCCGTTCTGGCTTACAAGCAGGCAATGGCGAAATGCTCTCCGGACAAGATCAAGCTCGTACAGATTCCGAGCGAAGCAACCAAGCTGCCGCAGATGTTTTCTGGTGATCAAGGCTTCTGCTATGCCGGCTTCATTTGCGGGCCCGATCCTCACGCGGAAACAGGGCGCCGCGATATTCTAAGACGCGTGGTGCTGCGCGGAGTTGGTTACGCCTATTGGCTTCAGAAGGAGCCGGCCTGCGGCGGAGACTGGACGATCGCACTGAAGAAATATCTTCTAGACGCCCTAGCCGGTGTGGGTCAGCTCAAAGACCTTCCAAGCTGGATTCGTAACGGACGGCAGGAATGCAACGAGTTGGCGGTGCACGGGGCCTTGCTATGGGACGATCCTGATTTCAAGCCATTTTTGAAACTCTCATCTCCTTCGCGAACGAGCACATGACACAAGACTGGAAGATATTTACCGGCAAAGACGCAGAACAGACCGACAGGCTCTACGATCTTCCGCCGGCGCCGCCATGGCGGTTCGCTGGCCGCAACAGCCAATTATCGCGTCCCGCGGGGCTGGACTTGGCCTCCGAGAAGAAGAGGGCCGACCCCTTTATTCCCACTGAACCGATGAGGATGGCTGTCAATGCTGCCCTCTATCTTAGGCGCCCGCTGCTCCTTACCGGCAGGCCAGGAACTGGCAAATCGACCCTCATTTCAAAAGTTGCTTACGAACTCCGCCTTGGATCTGTCATCCGTTGGCCGATCTCCTCGAAATCTACAGTGAAGGGCGGGATCTACGAGTATGATGCGGTTGGCCGCCTCCAAGCGAGCAAGACAAAGGATCCGCCTGTGGAGGACTTCCTCCGCCTTGGCCCCTTGGGTACAGCGCTGATGGGCCAGACCTGGCCGCGGCCTCTCCTCATCGATGAGATCGACAAGTCCGATCTGGATTTCGCCAACGATTTGCTGAACGTTATTGAAGAGGGTACCTATGAAATCCCCGAGCTCGTGCGCCTGAAGCCGAAGCCGACGACAGCCCGATCCCGGAAGCGGGGCACGAATGCGCATGAAGTCCGGGTGCGAGACTACTTTGGAGATCTGGTCACGATCGCCGACGGAAGGATCGTGTGCGGCGAATTTCCCTTTGTGGTCATCACTTCGAATGCTGAGCGCGATTTTCCTGCTCCTTTTCTGCGCCGCTGCATCAGATTGAACGTTACCCAGCCCTCCGAGACACAACTGGCTGACATCGTCGAATCACAGCTGGGCAAGTACGAGGATGAGGATCGCACGAATAAGAGACGTCACCTCATCCAGGAATTCGCGGAACGGCTGGCTAAAAATGAGGATCTCGCAACGGACCAGCTGTTGAACGCCATGTTCCTGACGGTCTCGCTAGCCGATGGTACAAGATCCTTCGACAACGAGGAACTCGAACAACTGAAGCAAAACCTTCTCCGCTCACTCACCGCGAGCTGATATGCAGCTTTCCGACCTTTTGAGGGGGCTGCGCTCGGGCGGTGTAGATCTAGCCGCTGAGCATATGCTCGACTGCTTTTGGCTGGCCCACCACGTCAGAAACAAGTTATTCGACGACGTGGAAGACGTGCAGCAACGCACGCCGGCCGTCCAAACGCAGCCGGCGCTCGGTGGTGCTGCCGTCATCGAGCGGACCAGCGAAGCCGCCGCCGGTCCACGAAGCGCCGCGCCCGCCCAAGTCTGGGCCGACGCGCCGAGCGGGGTGGGGACGCGCAGGGCCTCGCTCGGCTCCGTTCCTTCAGCGCGTGCCTTACCAAACCGCCTAGACTTCTCGCGCGCTTTACGGCCGTTCACGCTCCGTAGAAAATCTGCCGAGCTGTCAGAAATGGACGAGGAGCAAACAGTCGACGCATCCGCGACCATCGGTTTTCCCTTTCCGATCCTCAAGCCGTCGGAGCAGCGCTGGTTTACCGTCGATCTCGTGCTCGAGGACGATCCGGCGATCCCAATCTGGCGACAAACACTTCGCGAATTTTTCAAGATCCTGCATGAAAGCGGCGCTTTCGACGATGTGCGTTTCTGGCACCTTGAGAAGCGGTCGCGCGCGACGGATGCGGAGGGTTCTGATTTCGTGCTCGTGTCACAGGCCGGCGCCCGCGTCTCAACGAAGTTCGTCGCCGGCAGCGGAGTTGCAAGGCTGGTCCTTCTCGCCACGCACGGTTCTTCGCCGAATTGGACGAATGGCAGTTATGATCGGCTTCTGCGCGATTGGCTGGACACATCGTCGGTCGCTCTCATCTATTTACTGCCAGAGGGTGATCGCAAGCGCTCCCCCTTGGGAGAGCCTCAAGGCCTCTGTTCGGCTGTGAAGCCGGGGCTTCCCGTAGCGCAGCTCGACGTACGCCGTTATTGGTGGACGATCTCTGACGAAACGACCAGTCCCTTCGTGCCGGTGCTAGGCCTCGATCCCGCGAGCGTACACCGATTTGCCAAGATGCAGATGGGGCTCGGCGGAAGCAATCCGGTGATCTTCCTGGATTCCTCGCGCATCACGTCATTGCAGCCGAACCAGGCCAACCGTTCCGAGTCCGATTTCGAGCAGATCATCTCAGCTCTCGCGGTGCAGTCACCCGACGCGCTCAGGCTTGCGCGTCTATTGTGCACGACCCCCTTCACGCTTCCCGTCGCGCGGCTGATCCAAGAAGCAGTTCTCGGACGAGATACCTCTCCCTATGTGCTTGCGCAGGTTATGCTGAGTGGGATCGTCGGCACCGCGGAAGCGGCGGCGAACAGCGATCCGGAGCACACCTATTTTGAGGTCCGTGCGCTCGCTCGAAGAATCTTAATGCGGTCTCTGCGCAAGTCTGAAGCCGAAGCTGCTGCGTCCGAGTTGGAGGCGCGCGTCTCGATGCATCTGGAAAATATCCAGGATCGCGTGGGCAGATACGCCGTGAGATACCTCGACGAACGCGGTGAACATTCAATTCCCGATTTCGCATCAGCATTCGCCCGAGTGAGCCGGGCTCTGCTTGGCGATCCAGCAACGGCCGCTGATTTGAAGACGAGGGCTCACCAATTTAGAAACAGGTTTTCCGAGCGCCGGCTTGCTGACGTTCTGGATAAGCTCCGATACGGGCGCCATCTACCACTTGACCCAGAAAACACAGAGGATGACGCTTGGAAAGCGCTGCTTGAAAACGGACTCGTACGGCAGAACTCGAGTGGCGAATGGCGGCTGAGGGTCGGAGTGTGGGAGGAAATCGCGGTCGAGCCGCTGGCCGACGATGAAGGTGAGCAAGCTCCAACTGCACCCCTCAACACCGTTAGCCAGTTCGCCCTGGTCATTGGCGCTCCCGGCGTGCCGGGGATGCCGCTGATTGCCGACGCTCACGCCGACGCGCAAAGTTTTGTGAGGTGGCTCGGCGAAATAGGCATCGCGCGCGAGCAGGTTCTCTATTTGGAACAGCCCGACCGAATTCAACTGCTGGATGCGGTCGAAAGCTTAGCCAAGCACGCCAAAGGCGCTGGCGACCATCGCCGAGTTTTCATCTATTTTGCTGGACATACGGTTGTCGACGGCCAGCAGCAGCTCTTTCTGAGGATGGGCTCGTCAGAACCGGAAGATACTGCGCTCTCGGAGATTGTATCTCAGTCAGCAAATCACGGCTCGTTTGACGATATCGTGTGCATAATCGATGGAGAAGGCGCGCCCCTATTGGGGAGCGAGACCATCATGCCGCTGTCTTTCGTGCAGCGGATACCTCATCCCGTGCTCCCAAACATCCTGACAATTGTTGCCCAGGGATTTGGGCGGCGGGCTGTTGCACCACGGTCCTTTACGGCGGAGATACTGGACGCCTTGCGTACGGCGACCGTGAACGGCTACGTGACGACGCGATCCCTGACCCAAAGGTTGCATAAGCGTCTGAGTAGCGAGGTCTCGATTCGCCTATCCGGGAATGATTTCACGATTTGCGGACCTTTAGCCGCAATGATTCCGACCCAAGGCCCAATCCGATCTACGTGGATTGTCACCAGTATCGGCGAAGTGAAGGAACTGCTTGCCCGCGAATTTCGTCGGACTGGGAGCTCGCGGGACGAGCTCGATTCGTTTGAACTCAAAGGACCTGATGGCGGGATGAGCTTGTCACTGTTTCCAAGCAAATTTCGCATGCCGCGTGCCGATCCTCCTCAGGCAATCATCGTGGTCGGGACCGCTTATCGAGCAAACGAGTCCGACCGAAGTCGACTATTGGTCGCGACCGAGTTCGCCCGGGAGGAGCGCGAAACGCTGGCTCCTTCAATGAGACTTCTCAATGCTGCGCACAGAGTGTCCTACGGCGACGACTGGTCTCGGTATATCTCCATTCCAAACACTGGGGCGCCGCATGTAGCCTTCGGGACTCTCGCCGATATGCGAATGGAAAGGGGCCGGTCGGCTTTGTCCGCCGCCGGCTTTTCGTCCGGCATGGACGAAATCGCCGAGCTGCAGGAGGAGTTTCCGCAGGCGCATCTTCTAGCAGTATGCGTGTTGAGCGATGCGCCGCGACAGGATCTAACGGTCAATAGACAGCTTGCGTCGTTGTTCGTGCGCGCACTTGTTCAGTCTCTGCTGGAGCCGCCGGAACAGGAGCAAGGCCGATCGTCAGTTGCCCTCGATGTTCGACAACAGCTCGAACGCCGCCTCACCGCGGCCCTGGCCGCTTTGCCGCAGTCTCCAGCCGAATCGGAGAGCGAGCTTGGACACGTCGCAAAGTTGTTGTCGAGAGATGGCAAACGAGACATCCCATGGATGCATTTAGAAGCACGGCTCGCCGCTGCCTATGTCGAAGTCTCCTCCCGGATAAACCAAGCAAAAAACCTCTCGGCGGCGATACAGCACTACCGGCGCCTTCTGGAATATTATCCCAAAGTCGAGCGGGACCCGCTTGAAATTGCGCGCGTGGAGAGCCACCTCGGTGACACTCTCTTGCTCAGAAGTGAGCTTACTGAGAGCGTGACTGATCGCAAAGCCGCAGAGGCGTGTTTCCGACGGGCCGCAAACCATTTCCGCGCCGCTGGTCGCACAAATGAAGCAGCGAGCCTACAACACCGCGTCGAGGTGTTGGCCGGACGAGTGCAGAGCGCTTTTCAAGATGGTCCTGTGACTAAGAAGACCGGCCCAAGATCGCCACGAGCGAAGAAGGCCCCCTCCGAGTCAAAGTCTGCTAAATCTGCGACCAGAGCTCGGAAGCCGAAGCGCAAGATTGCGAAAAAAAAGAAATAGCTCAAGGGCAGCCACAGGGCGGCGCGGCTTGTGCCAACATTTCCGCCGTTCACAACGAGTTTTCCTAGCGTGACGCCAGGAGTAGTTTGCAACTTCTAAAAGCGCGGATTGAAGCGGTTTGGGGGTCTTGGCGCTCCGCTCTGCTCGACCGGTTCTCGCTCGAGGACCTGTTTGTATTCGGCCAATATCTCGCCAGTTTGTTAGATTGGCTACACGCCCAGCCAAATCGTTCTAATCGCTAGCCAGCTGAGACAGTCACAACTTTTATCCTTCATCGTTCTGCTATCGCGGCATGACATTTGCTCTCCTACCCACCGCCGGCATGCCCGCCAATATAGCCTCCAGACCAGTTCCACACCGCTTGTGGCGGTTTAAGTTGCTCAAGATCCGCCGGCTTCGCTGCGCTGCTTGCGAGGAGCGCAATTGTTGTCGCACCACAAAAAAATGTTACATCGCATCAAAGTTTGCCCCGGAACTTGCCAGTTCACGACCCGCCTCCTCAAGTATCGCCGCACGACAATCGTCGGAGCAGACCAGACACGCGGGCGCGCCGGGCCCGTCCCCAAGATCACCGCACTACGATTGGTGATGATTTCCCGAATAGGCAAGCCGCGTGCCGAATGAACTCGTAGGCTTTGCGGGGTCTTCGGAAGTGTTTGTCGCGTCAACTTGCCGACGTTGTCAAATTTGACAATCTGAGCTTTCGACAGTCTCTCCACACCCGACATTTGCGAGGGCAGATCCAATGCGCAACGTTTATGTTTGCGTGGAAATAGTTGCGTGCCAAAGCGCCGCCAAACGGAAGACAGCCAAGGCTTGGGAGTGATGGCGATTGTGACCCCGGATGCGCAAAAGCAACACACGACGGAGTGGCAGCCGAAATGGAGAAGAACACGGGACTTTTCTGAAACTGATTGCGCTAGGTGATTTCAAAAGGCAGGCGCCCACTTTAAGATCAAAGGATCAAATGCCGATTGCACGAGCCCTTTGAGCGCAAGCTCGGCGCTAATGACAAAAATCCCGCAACTGGATTTGTGACGATCGGATCGCTGAGTGTCCTGCTATAGTATCGCGCGCGCCGTGGTGGTGGTGGAAGGCGCAGCCGTCAGACCTCTATCTGACGGAACCCACCCGCCATGTTCATCCTCGGACCACCACTCATTATCCTTGTTATCGGCTTGATCTGTTGGCTGGTGTTCATGCTTGCTGCCTCTGCGCTCCCGGTCTTCGTTGGCATGATGATTGCCATGTTCGGCTTCCATACCCGTGCCGGCTTGAACGGAGGCATCGTAACGGGCCTTGTGGCGGACGGTGTGAGCTTTGGTGTCGCCCGGCTTGCGCTCGCTCTCGCGCCATGGGCTTGGGTTCGGCTCCTGACCATCCTTCTCTACGTCGCGCCGCTACCCTAGCGGGCTATGGCGCCACATATGGAATCGCCTCTGATGACGGTGCCTTCACCAATCTGGCGGACGATATTTGCCGTCGTGGGCGCCATTGCCCTCAGCATCACAGCGTTGATCCGCTTCACTGGAATGGCCGTAGCTGGACCTGCCCGGCAATGATTGCGCCACTGAAGGCGTCGCGTCGACGGGCGGGACCGCACCAGATATCCGCAATGCTCGCGGTCCTCACCGTCGGAATTCGAACGAGAGCGGGCTGGCCGTTGAAGCTCCGATCAACAAGCTTGCGCCCCGGATTCGTCACGGTGATCATAGAGGCATGGACCAAGCGGTCGCATCTCAATGGATACGGCGACAATAAATGTGAACGAGCGGCGCGGCCGATGTGTAATCACGGTCCCAAATCCGTCCGTTGCTGAAGGGACAAAGCGCCTGTCACCATCGAACTCAGTTGCCGGCCTCGCGGTGCGGTCGAACTTGCCGCGTTCTCCTTGTCAGTTCTGCAGGCCGAGCGCACCAACGGCCTCTTCGATAGATTGATCTAGCCCGAAGGACGGCTGACGCCTCAACCGCATAAGGCGCAACAGCGGCGTCACAACTTTCTTCCCCGCCGACTGGGCCATCATTCTTGGCCCTAGCCAAGAAAGTTGCTGCTTTGCTGTCAGGCCCCTTGTTCGCCGTCGATCTCATATTCAATTGGAAGTCTGATGACCGCCCCTACAATCGCGAAACGGCTCCGATCAACGGTCCTTCGTCGGTTGCGACCGAGCCTCCGAACTCAGATTGTGTTTTTGGGGATCGCGGGCGTGCTTGTCACTGGCGCGACTTGCGTTGCCGGACTTAATTATCTCGCGAAGGCGCAGAGTGAAGTAAGCGAGAGCGCCAATCTTCGCGCCCATCTAACGTCTCTTTCTCAGGCCTTTCTTGAATCGCAGCAGCTGGCGTTGGAGTTTTTGCGCAAGAACGACGAAGCCGTGGTCGCGCGGCAAGCCGAGGGCGTAAATAACGCACTGGCGGACCTTGGCCAAATCGAAGAGCGGGCCGCTTCCTCGCCCGAGGACGATCCCCTAAGAGACGTGAAGTTCCTTCGCGCCGGAATCAACCTTTATGCGACTCGTTTTAAGAACGTCGTCTCCGCGCAGCGGGTGCTCGGGTTCACGGAAAATGATGGACTCCAAGGTAAGCTTCGCGAAGCCGTGCATCAGGCAGAAGCGCGACTTGCACATTTCAATGAGCCGCACCTAACGATGTTGATGTTGATGATGCGACGGCATGAAAAGGATTTCATGCTACGTCATGAGGAGAGGTATGGCGATGAGCTGGAAAAGCGCGTCGTCGAATTCGAGGCCGCACTTGCTGCTTCAGAACTTGCCCCGGAATCCAAGCGTGAGCTGAAGAAGCTTGTTGCTTCTTATCGATCGAGCTTTCTTGCGTTTCTTGTATCGCAGCAGGCGCTGGACGACCAAGTTGACGATCTCGTCCAAATCTACGGTCGGAATCGTCCCTTTCTTTTGAAAGCGATAGCAGGCGCGGACGCTCGCGCTAGCTCTGCTGAAGAACGTGCGTCGCGCCTTCGAGAGGCTTTGAGGTGGGCAATCGGGCTTGCCACTCTCGGGATCGGCTTCGTTGCGGTGCTTGTCGGTCAGAAGCTGGCAAGGCTTCTTATTCGGATGAGCGAGGCGATGCGTCAACTTGCGGCCGGGCAGTTCGATGTCACGCTGCCGGGTCTTGGCCGTTCAGACGAGATCGGCGATATGGCTCAGGCCATGGAAGCGTTTAAGGTGAGATCGAAGGAAAAATTGCAAGAGGAACTTGCGGCGAATCAAGAGCAGGATCGTGTAGCCGCGAAGCGGCGCAAGGCGGAGCTTGGCGAGCTGGCCGGCACATTTGAACGAGCCGTTAGCAGCGTCATTGATACGATGTCTTCCGCATCGACCGAACTGGAGGCTTCCGCTCGGGAGCTGACAGAGACGGCACAGCTTACTCGGGAGATCTCTGATAACGTTGCGTCGGCATCGGAGGAGGCGTCAGCCAATGTTCAGCTGGTTGCTGCGGCAACGGAAGAGATGATGGCGTCCGCTTCCGAGATCGGCCGGCAGGTCGCGCGATCAACGGAAATCGCCCACGAAGCCGTGCGGCAGGCTGAAGAAACGGATCGCCGGATGAAGCAGCTATCGGCTGCTGCAACAAAAGTGGGTGGGGTGGTTGACCTAATTGCAGCGATTGCCAGGCAAACCAACCTTCTGGCGCTCAATGCAACAATCGAGGCCGCGCGTGCCGGCGGCGCCGGCCGCGGCTTTGCAGTTGTGGCGCTCGAGGTGAAGTCGTTAGCAACTCAGACGGCGAACGCGACCGTTGAAATCGGACAGCAGATTGCTGACATTCAGGCAGCGACACTGGAGTCGGCCAGCGCCATCACAAACATCGGAAACAGCATTAGCAGAATCTCACAAATTGCATCAGCGATTGCCGCGGCGACCGACCAACAGGGCGCAGTCACGAAAGATATTGCCCAAAATATTCAGCATGCGGCCGCGATGTCGATGACTGTCGCGGGCAACATCCGGCAGGTCGCGCAGAAGGCGTTTATCACAGGTGCATCATCGTCGCAGGTGTTGAGGTCTGCCAATGTGCTTGCCCGAACCAGCCATCACCTTAAAAGCGAAGCCGATCATTTTCTCACCGGGATCCGATCATGATCCCTCGTCGAGATGCCATGCAAGGCTCGGCGAAGGCGCTCCAACACCGCCCGGCGCTCGCCGGGCTCCTGTTAGAGGCATTCTCCCCACAGCGCCGTGCTCGCATCCTTTGCTGGGCAAAGTCGGCTAACCGCACCCAATGTCGCCGTATTGCGCCGAGCGAAGCACGACGGCCCCGCTATGGGCGCGAGATTCTGAAAGTGTCCACGTATTCCGCCGCCTTGCATTGACACAGCTGTGCATCGAGGTAAATCCTTATCGGGGAGACTCTCGCGCCGACGATATTTGAGTGATGACGACGGCGGCCCATTTGTGTCTAGCGGCAGCTCTCACTATACCACGAACAGTTCCTTATGACTTCCGATAGGGCTCCACAGAGGCGAGATCATACTTGAGGCTTCGCATCCACAGCAGCTGAGCCTACAGCATGTGGTTCGCCGTCAGTTCCTCGGCTGAGCTTGCTTGCAATTCATCGCGGGGAGCGGAGTCCTCGCCGCCGAGTTGCCGATAACCCAATTTGCAAAGGCTCGTGCCGCCGATCTTTGTCGGCTCGCGCATGCTCCCCTTCTTCTTAGTTGCAGCCGGCACTAAACTTCCGTTGATGTTGGCCGTCCAGGCAGCTTTCCTTTTGTTAGTCTCGTTCTTTTTAAGCTTGCTCAGCGTTTTATTGACTATGCCATCGATGATGCGAGCGTCATCGGGATGAGGATGATACGGATCCTGCTTCCTTTGGGGCCCGGCGCCAAAGTAGGGCCGCAGGCGATCGGATAACCTGACCTCGTCAGCTTATCGACAGCTGAGCTTCCTAGCATGCGAACGTCTCGATCTAGCCGAAAGAGCCGCCTTATCGGCTGAGACCAAACATGTCATGAAGTTCAATGAATACAGAACAGGCCCAGACTCGCGCTGGCATACCCTCCGAATCCGAAAGCACCGAGCCAACGTCGGGGGCCGCCGGGCAGTCCCCCTCGTGCCTAACCCAGTGGGCGTCAGCCCTGACGCGGTGGGCCACAGGAGCGGCCGCCGCCGACCTCGTCTCGTCGCAGGACAGCACCCTGGCGAGCTGGGCAGCGGAAGAGGGGCAGGGCGAAGGCGAGAATAGGCAAGAGGGAGTCCGCCGGACGAGGGCATGGCGGGACGAGGGTGATGTCAGAGACGAGCTGAATTTGTCGTCATTGTCCTTGACTGCCTTGCCAGCCTCACTCCTGCCCAGGCTCCGAACCCTCAATGTCATCGGTAACCAGTTGAGCAGTCTGCCGGCCCAGCTTCCGGGCGGACTCCGGGACCTCTACGCTTCTGACAACCGGCTGACTAGTCTGCCCGCCCTCCCTAGCAGGCTCCGGCACCTCCACCTCATGGCCAACGAGCTGGCCAGCCTGCCGGCAGCGCTGCCGTCCAGGCTCCGCAGCTTGACCGTCGATGGCAACCAACTGACCGATCTGCCCGCCCTTCCGGCAACGATCGAGGAGTTCTCCGCCTGCAATAATCAGCTGACCCGTCTGCCCGAGCTTCCTGCCAGGCTCCGCCGCCTGGATGTCAGCGAAAATCAGCTGACGAGCCTGCCCGATCTTCCGGCAAGGCTGCTGTACCTGGACGCAGGCGACAACCAGCTGACAAGCCTGCCCGACATTCCGGCCAGACTTCGATACCTGGACGTCAGCGAAAATCGGCTGACCAATCTGCCCGAGACACTCCCCGTCAGCCTTGAAATGCTCGGCGCCAGTAACAACCAGCTGACCGGCCTGCCCGCGACCGTGCTGACGCAGCTCGGCAGCGCGTCCAGCATCGACCTGCGGTCTAATCCGATACCGGCCCCGGTGCTGACCGATTTGGCGACAGCCACGCGCGGCGCGGACTATGCCGGCCCGCAGGTCTTCCTGTCGATGTCGCTACAACCGATGGAACACCAGTCGCGGCCCCTGCACGAGGTTGTCGCGGACTGGCTCGCGGACCAGCCTGGCGCAGTGGACGCGTGGCAGGGCTTCGCCGCAGAGCCGGGTGCGCAGGACTTCGCTCTGTTTCTCGAAAGACTTGCGGGCACCGTAAACTATGGTCATCAGGCGTTCCGCGACCAGGTGGCCGAGAATCTGCTACAGGCCGCGATGAGGCCGCGACTGCGCAAGCAGTTTTTCGAGCTGGCTAATGGAGCGACTGCGTCCTGCGAGGATCGCATCACTTTGACCTGGAACGGCATGCAGACCGCACGCCTGAACGCTGATGTCAAAGATGGGCTCTATGACAATCGGCTCGACCAACTGCTCCAACATGGCCGTGTCATGTTTCGTTTGGGGGCGCTTGACGACATCGCACGCGAGACGGTCAGCTCGCTTCGGCGTGCCGACCCGCAGGCCAATATCGACGAGATCGAGGTCTATCTTGCCTATCAGACCCAGCTACGGGATCGGCTGGAACTGCGTCACATCGCCCCGGATATGCGCTTCTTGAATCTCTCTGACGTCACTCCGGAGGACGTTGCCAGGGCAGAGACGTCGGTGCGGGAACAGGAAGCGACGGGTTTGGAGGATTTTCTAGCAACGAGCTGGGAGCCTTGGGATACGGTGGTGAGGCGAATCGCCCCCGATGATCATGCCGCTATGCAGGACCGGCTTGCCGATGCGCTGGAAGATGAGTTTCCGACGCGCTTGAACGAGCGGCTCGCGGAGCATGGCCTGACGGATGATGTTGATGCCCGGCGGATGGTCGGAGCACAGATCCTCAGCGAAATCGCACGTGAGATCAAGGGCGAGCTGATGCACAAGGTTCTCCGGGAGCACGGCCTCGAGCCCAGATCGATGCGATAGCCGGAAGCCGTCATGCCTATGGGCGCTATGATCCCGGTTTGCTCTCCCGGTAATTATCAAAGGGCCTTCATCGCTCTGGTTTGCGGTTACCTTGTTGAGACTGCTGATCTTCAGGACTCTTAATCAGCGGGTCCCAGGTTCGAGCCACGGTGCCCCAAACCAAATATCCCAATATTGTCAGTGGCTTATTTGGTGTGATCCTTTCCCGGAGAAACCTAAGGAAAATTCTTGGGGCAAGCCTGGGTCGCAATGCCTCGACATCCCTTCTCAGCGATCTAGCTTCGATCGAACAACATCGCGCCGACGTGATTGTCACGCTGTCGCAGGACAAACTGTCGTCACGGTTTCGCCAGCGCGTGAGAGTATCGTTTAGACAGATCGAGGATGTGTGCTTAGCCGCACACAACCTCTAACAAACAGGGGTTAACCCCTTGGTAGCGCGTTGACTTGTAGAGTCGAGGTCGCCACATTCGAGGTGAATCGAGACAAGCCCAAACGGGGCTTGCCCTCCGGTTCGAACAAAAGGTGCTATATGGCTCGTCGTCCTATCTTCCCTTGGTAGTATTCATAGGTGCAGTTTGCGCCGCCACCCGTGAGCCTGATAGAGCTCGCAGTAACCATGCCCAGCCTCCCCGGATGACAGCAGCAGCTTCGATGCCTCCCAAATGAGGTCGAGTCCGTCATCGAGCTTGCTGTCGTCCCCGAACACCACCAGATAGGCGCCCTTCGTATTCAAATACGCAGTGCGCTCGAATTTGTCGATGAAAGGCTCAATTCCAGTAAGTAGCGCCGCAACCTCCTGTTCAGCGTCCTTGTCGAGTTTCGGCCGATCCAGGCAAACTTCGGTGACGTAGTTAGCCAGGTTGTTGGCCAACACCGCTGTCCGCTCGTCGATCGGATTCTCGGCCAAAAATCGTCGCAGGATGGCGATCGCGTCCGAGACCCGATTGGTCTGGTACAGTGCCGAGCTTTCGATCCATACCTGCATGATCGGCTCAGCAACCCCCTCATCGCGCTCTTCCTTCTTCCAGGCATCGATCGCGTCGTCGATCCGCGGGTCGAGGATGCCGTCGTCTCGGTAGGATGCCAACGCAACCGTCAGCTTCAAGCGGTCCTTTGCATTGACGCCGACCTCTTCGAGGCGCTCGATTGCCGCGAGCAGGTCCGCCAAGTCCGCATCGCGCGCCGCGCACGTTGAAAGGTGGACATGGTCCATCTTGATGCGTGCGATCAACCCATCATAAGCCGCACTGCCCTCCGGCGAGCTGATGCGATGGCGGGTGAGCTTGGACATCAGCTCCAACCTCGCATCGCGCCGCTTGGAATGCATCAGTTGTACCCTCGATAGAATCGAGTCGCGCAGCGTCTGGCTTTGCACCTCGATCGCCTGAAGGCTTTCGCCGAAGCTTTCCATCAGAGCTTTCAGTCGCGGGTCCAGGTCGCCGATGGGCTTATAGGTCAGATCGTGAGTCTTAGCGCCCCACGCATCGTGAAGCATGGTCTTGACCTGTATCTCCATCCTCAATCTTTCCGTATCGACCGATTTGTACCCGATGCGAAGATGGGTGGCGTGGTATCCGCGATCCTTATGAATCTTGCTGATCTTCCCGTCGCTGAACTTGTCCAGGAACAAGCCTTCCTTCTTGGCTTCCGACGAGAAGACCTGGATGAACGCGTTGATCTGGTCCGGATAGAAGACTACGACCGTCATTCCGACCATGTCGGCGATGTTGTCGATCCGAAAGTTGGCGTCCGCAGCCCGGCCTTCTATCAGTTTGTGGATGATCTTCGCGCGGTCCTTAAACTCCTCGCCGCCTTGCTTCTTTGCGCGCGTGTACGCGTCGGCGATGAGAATGCCTTTGGAGCCGCGGCGGATGGTTTCCACCACGTCGCTCGCTTTCTCGAGGATGTCGAGATACCGGCGCGAGTTCGTCTTCAAGTATTTGTCGACGGCGTCCCGCGCTTCCTCGTAGGTCATCGAAAGCGTCACCTTGCCGATGGCGTTTTCCCTGGCCTTTTTCATCTCAAGTCACTCCTTCGTCGAACCGCGAGACCAAAATGAGAGCCGAGCTGCGCTACACGAGCTCTTGTTACGCAACTTACTTAAGCGGCCAATAGTGCCGGAACGGGCGCCGGGCTAATGGTTCGACCGAAAGGACGATCAAAACCTTCAAACGAAGAGAGGCGCCCTTTCAAAAGGCCGCCGAGCGGCCGTATTTCGCTAACTGCTTCACCGAAATGCCTCCTGAACGTTCGACATTGAAGCCTGGTGCGAATCCGGCCCCGCCGCCCAGGCGCTTCAGGTCGGCTCTCTCCTGCGGATCACATGGAGAGCAGATCCGCTCTCCAATCCGCCTGCAGCAGCTACTTGATCTTTGTCCCCATCTACGGCGCTCCCCGTGCATTGGTCGTGGCTCCTCCCGCTGGTCGCAAGAATGCCAAGTGGTCCGCGCGCGGGTCAATTTCGATTAGAGGGGTCAATTAGTTGGGTTGCTTCGTTTCGTACCCAAAGTTGTGCCGTACGAAAATTTCGAGTAATTTGACATTCCCGTAAATTTGTACCCAATTTGCGCTCCCGCATCATTTCTGCATTTTTTTCTTCCGGAATTCGGCATGGATATCGAGCTCTACACACGTGAGCGTTTGCATACTGCGATCGAACGAATGCGAAAATCGACGGAAGAACTCAATCGCGTCCTGGCGATACTGAATGAAAATAACGCTAGGACTCTCAAGGACGATCTCGAGAATTTTGAGAACCGAATTGCCGGCAGAAGACTCAATCAAGCCTACGTGCAAGCCGTCTGTAACGCCTTTTACGTCACGACGAAATCGAAGCTGCATTCGGCATTGCTCGAGGCGGTCGTGGCCGAGCCGACGTCGCAGAAGCTTCTCGACAACATGATCGGAAAATACGAGGCTTATTGGCCCGCGAGCAACGACAAGTTCGACAAGTTTCCGATGGAGATCTCATACGCCGACGACACTTACACCGTATCGGATCGTACCATCGGAAAAAGCAAGATTCAGTTCGGGCATTCGGGCTTCGCCTTTTTGATCAGGAAGCGGGTTCACGTAGTTGAGCCGGTCGAAAGCGGCCTCCGTTCTATGATTTTCCATTACGAGGAAATGCCTGCAAAAAACCCTGTCAAAGGGATCATAACGAACATATTGGACGCCGGATCAGAGGATTTGAGAGCTGGGGAGCAGATCTTCTCCGCGCACTTCATTGCATTCCATGAGAACGACACCACGCATTTTGGACAACGGATTCAGCCGAAGCGGTTAAATGAACTACTGCACCATGCGCGCAATCGAACCGGCGTCATCAGGGTTTAGGGGGCGCCCCTTTCGGCCCGATATGACCAAGCTTGCGTTTGCGCGGGTAGCGGCTTGTTCGTCGTACTTCTTCAGCACCATCTTGATGCTAGGTTCTCGCAACGCCCCGGCAATTAGGATCACCTGCTCCATCCGCGACATGTTTGGAAGAATGTTTCGGACTTTATCGTCACTTACCGGTCCTGCGCGAGAACGGAGATGCTCGTGATCCTTAACGGGCTTCCTTGGAGATTCGGCCGGCCCGTACCTATGCTTTGTGTGAGCGCGACGGGCACGAAGGTGACGGCCGGAGACGCGGAATCGACAACTGTCGGGTCCTGAATCGTGAAATCTTGAAAGACCTCGTCGTCATGGTGTGCATGGACGAATAAATGTACGGAGCCAAGAAAACTCGGATCAGTGCGTTTCAACTCCCCGCTTGGAGCCGCGCGGGTCAGGTGAACATCGAAGCCGACGATCGGCAGTCTATTCAAGCCCGTTATCGAAATTCGGAGCAATAATCGTTTCTGAGAACGGTCAAAGGAGGCCGATCGTAACGCATCAAGCGTTCGAGAAGGAAATACGATCGTTGTGTTCTGAGCCGATCCCGCCTCGATTCTCGAATCGAGAGTCGCGACCGCCTGAGTAGACTTTATTCTCGACGCCGTTCCGCTGTCTGCCACCACTAGCGCCGCGGGAAAGGAGGGTAAGGGAAGGGGCATGCTGGACAGGTCTTCGTACTTGAATTTCACTCCGAGCGCTCGGTGATCGAAGTATGATTTCCGCGGTTCGTTGATGCAGTTTCCCTTCGCATCGAAGAAGAACCATGGCCTCTCCATGAACCAAGAGGCGTCCGGAAGGGTACCCCACTTCTTGCCTGGCATGACGCTCCATTGAGACCATATCCAATCGATATTGGTATGATGCACCGGAAAGATCGGATCGAAGCCCGCGGTCGGCGGTTGCGCCATGGCGCCAAGCGCATCGACCTCTATCTCATGGCCATTCTGGTCGTGGCCAACCGCAGCTCCGGGAATGATTCCCCCGACAACACGATGAATGTTGTCGTGAGGCCGGCTCTCGAGCAGTCCCCGCGTTCCAGGGTTGTTGTCCGCTATTCCCCCTCCGATACCGGTATCCTCTGTGGTACCGAAGAAGATGTCCGTGGCCAGAGCAGAAGTGTTGTCGACGACAGCGTCGGACAGCTCCAGCAGCGGCATGTTCGGTATTAGGGGATGTTCGTAGTAGGTCAGGTAGAAGTCGCGTTCCTTCATGATTAGCGGGTTTATGTTCTCATCGGCGTCGTTGCCGGGATTGCCGTCCAGATGCTGTACTCCAAACGCCTTCGGAAATTTCCGGTTCGTTCTCGGGCCATAATTCCAATAGGGAAGCGAAAAGTTGCTGTCGCCGGTATGCTCCCGCAGAATTTGTTCGAAGTGGAACGTGTAGGCCCGGTGCCACGGTAGGAAGTCGGCGGAATGCTGCCCGAAGTGAGGACATTGCTTCCAGTACTTCTGATCGACCTGCGCCACTCCAGGATCCTGGTCCAAGGCCGCCTTGTAGTATTTGTAACCTAGGTCCGTAGGATCCAGCTGGACGCCGTGGATCGCGGCTTGAAAGAACCAACTCAATGGATCGGACGGTTTCCTTTTCTTCATCTCCCTGACGCCGCGTCTCAAGGAGTCGAGCAGGCTCGCGGTCTCGACGAATTCTTCGAGGGGCATGCGCGGCATGACCGAGCTCGGATTCGGCGTAATTCCTGCTGTGCAAGCCGCAGCGACGGATCGTACAGAGCCTCCCCCAGCCGCGAACGCTCCTGCTACCTTCATCAAGTCTCTGCGCGATATGCTCAAAGCGATGTACTCCTAGGCGATGACGACCCGGTTGTTTAGCAGCGCGACATCAAAATGAATGAATTTGTCTATTGTGACGCGATCACTGCCGGCGCCGTCCACGGTCACGTCATAAATCGGAGGCGTTCCGTCACGACGGATCAAGGGGTCTGGTGGCGGTTGCCTGTATGCGCCCGATGGCGGCAGGTAGGCGAGGTGATAGGCATTGTCGACGAAAGCGACTTTGCGCAGGACCTTTGGAGAGACGTCTACGATGCGCTTTTCTGGAATTAGAATTCCAGCCGTGCCGTCGAACCTGGTCGGTTCCCAGAACGCGGGCGCATCCTTCAATTTTGCGACTGAATGGAAGCTTGGCGCACCTATGATGTGATGGTCCATGAATACGTCGTCGGCATCGCCATAGACGAGATATCTCAGGCCGAGAGGATAGCTGGCGTCCGGGTCGAACTGATGGAAATGCAGGACCCGGTCGATCCGGACCGGAATGTTCTCCTCCAGGCCAGGGACGGCGATCCCGTCAGGGCTTTCGGGAGGATAATATTCGACCGATGCTTGCGGCAGATCCTTTATCGTCCCGTCGCCGATATCGACTAGTGAGAGATGATCGTGAAATATTTGGACTTTGCCGGCACCGAATGACGAGGCCCTGAGCTTGTCGTAGATGTCACGGTGCTTCTGCTCGACGAAGCTGCTGCGCAGAATGACTTGAAAGCGGTGACGATCGTCGGCGATCACGGGCGTATGGGACATGTACAGTTTTGTCCCCGATCGGCCTCCGGTCACAAAGCCATGAAAATGGAAGAGATCGTGCCCTCCATGTCCGGGCATATCGTGCCCGGGCATGTCGTGATGTCCGCCATCCATTTGCGCGGGCTGCGGCAATTTTGCTCCGCGAGCGACAACCTCGATTTCGCCGGTCATGTCCGCGTGATATCGGCATAGGTAGGGAAATTTCCCTGGTTTTCCAAACCAGACCGGACTGGACACCTCGCCTGTCGCAAGAGGACCGACATTGAAGTAGAAACTGGCGTCGGGAGCGGTCTCGACGGTGTGTGGTACAGCGTCGAGATTTCTCCAGACGACGAAATCGTCCGCTTCGATCGCCGCCGGAGCGAAAACATGATTCCGAATATCGACGATTTTGGTCTTTGTCATAGCTATGCCCCTGCCTCCGACTGGTGATGTTCACGGGTACTGCTTGATCGATCCCACGTTGCGTCCAATCTGAGGTACATCTCGGTTAGTGCGGAGGTATCGCGCCTCCACCATTCTGCCATCCAACCGCGGTAGAGCTGCGCAGCCTCATCTGGACCGACCCTGCCTTTGATCGCTGCAGCCGCCTGGTACGTCGCCATGATGCCGCTCATCATGGCCCGCAAAATTCCGTGGCCTGCGGCTGGATCCAATTGAAAAGCTGCGTCCCCGACAAGGAAGAAGCCGGGGCCCGAGTATGCATCGGCTCGCTTCCAAGTAACGTCGGCTCCGCGCGTCGGGCTCACGTCCGTGAGCGCAGCGAGCGCAGTCGGCTTAACCGGGCGAGCGGAAGCACCGGGGAGAGCCAAGCTGACCCAGGCAAGGGTATCGTCCGATACGCGGGCGATCCATTGCCAGCCGCTCTGGTCGCCCTTGATCGAGGGGGAGCCGAAGTCTCTTAGATCGTCAACTCGACAATATCCGTAACGAGCTAACAGGCGCGGCGATAGGACGTCTACTCGCGAGGGGTAGCTCTTTCGAAACCAATTGCCGTTCCCGGAGGCGTCGATCACAAAGGGCGCCTCGAGAGGGCCGGAGTCGGTCTCTACTCCGACCACCTCCTGGTCGCGCACAATGGGACGAAGTGCACGACAGGGGCGCCGCACATCCGCGCTCAACGTTTCCGCCCGCTCTATGAGGACAGCATCCAATTTGTCTCTGAAGATGTGAAACCCGCTGGCCGCTGCCAATGGTATCGACCCTCGATCGCTCGATCGGGCGGTGCTCCACTCGACTTGAATGGATCCGTAGCGACCGCCGATAGCGTGTTCGAACGCCTCTCTGACGCCGAGCTGCTCCAGTATTGAAGCGGCGCCGCTATGCAACGTTTCACCGGGTCTACGCCGCGGCTGACCGTCGGCCTCAATGACGATGACGGTCAGCCCCGATTGGCGCGCATGTATCGCCGCCGCCGATCCGGCCGGCCCCCCGCCGACCACTATAATGTCAGCGTCGGACTTCATTGGCGCTCCAATCGCCCGCTGAATCTTTGGTCAATACGAGCGTCGGATCGGCGAAGAGAAGCTTGAGCGATCCAAAGTTGACCAACACCTTCTTGAAATCGGTCGGGTCGGCGGCTCCGCGATCGGCATGGTCAAATACGAGGTAGCGGTATGTGAAATGCTTGTTTAGACGACGTCCCGTTGCCTTTTGGGCAGCCAGCAAGTCGGCGTCCGACGGATCGGCCATGCGGAAGCTGAGAACGGACCATTTGAGTTTGTCGTCGTGCGTCTCTACGCCGAGCGCTCGGTAGACAAGTCCCATGGTCAGGGTTCTGGCGACGTACTCCTCGACGGTCGTCTTTCCTATCTCGCTTATATCGAACCCTCCGCTGAGCGCCTTTTCGACATAATCCGCGTAGGCGAGGGAGGCGTATTCGACCTTTCCTTCCTTCTGCCTGAGGGTCGGCCCCCGGACCCCGTCCCATGGCGGCTTCGATCCCAGTCCGATGACTTCGTCGGTCAGCGGCGTCGCCGTTGCATAGTTCTTGCTTGGGGCAAAAGTACGAGTGATGTCCGGTGCGGCCGCAGGCCAGAACGAGCTGCGAGCCGCGCACAGTTTGCTATCCTCCATGAAGGGAGAGCCGAGCCCGTAATTGGTAAGGAACGTTACCCCCGGAGCCAGCTTTTTGCCGGTGTCTTCGGGATCCGTCTCAGACGTTCTGTCGTAAGAAACATCCCACCCCGGTGCGAAAACGCCAGCGGCTCCATCGGGAAGCATCGAAGCGCGGTGGTTGTTTACGGACTTTAGCTGGCAGAGCGCGCCGGCGCCGGAGCCGAAGGGACCAACGATGGCGGTCATCGTATCGTCGTCCGGATCGAAGTTCGCGCCACTGATCTGCAGATTGGCGGCGTATCGCTGGTCGGAGAGAGCTTGGGGAAGGCTGGATCCAGGCGCGTCCCAAAGCGAGTGCATCAACGAGGGCAATACGGATTGATCAGCCCACTGCATAAGCGATGTCTGATCGACCAGGGGGAAGAAGTCGGGCGATGCGACTATCGAATAGGCCGGGATTCTGCGAGGAAGATCTAGCGCGATTTCGGGGCACTCGACGTCGATCCAACCGTCGCCGGTAAAGTCGACGTAGTGGCGGGCCCGGTACCCTCCACCCTCGACGAGCTTAATGATGTCGGGCTCGTCGTTGAGGTCTCGCTCCGATCCATCATCGGCTATCGCGTGTCGTGCGTGGAGATATTCCGGTGCCGAGCGGGCTCCGCTCGGTTGCGGAAGTAGGTTCAAGCTGGACTGATAAGCACGCCAAGATCCGCTGCTATCGGGAGTCTTCGGTACGCAAAAGGTCAGTGGCTCGCCCTTGTAGGAGGCGGGCTCGGTCAGTCGCGGGTGAGAGAAGGGTCGTAGCAGCCAACCGCCGTCGTCGGGTTCGGCCGAAAAGTCCGCGATCCCATCATGGAAAATGAACGGGGCATCGCTCAAAGCGGGCTCAGACCACCCGCCGAAGTGTCCATTGGAGAGAAACTTCAGGTGAGCTCGCCTGATCTTCTCGTTCACATGGGAAGCGGACAGCCGCACTTCGATGTCACGGTCGAGAAGGCATTCACCTCCCGAGAATAGCTTGTGAAGCGGCACCCAGAAACGTCGATTGTGGTCGCCGGGCTCATCCACGCGTAGCGCTTCGGGTGCATCTTGTAAGCCGGCCCGCAGCGCGCTTCTTCCCGACGTTCCGCTCTCCTGAACGTCTCCGTCGATAAAGCGGAGAGGGCCGTGAGCGCCCTTCTTTCCTGGCACCAGACAGGCGACGTATGCGGCGTATCGACAAGGAAGTACGCGGATACCGGTGTCCTTGTCTTTTACGAAGGGGAGAAACCCGCGTGCTGCTCCGTCGTACAGCGGCGGCTCCGTACCAATCCGAGCGATTCCGGTTCGCGCAAAGACCATGTCGGCATGCCGACCATGGACCGTCCCCAGCGCCGCCCTGTATTCGGTTGCGAAGACTACGATGGCCAGGCGGGCCCCTTGGGCTCGAGCGCGCAGATCCTCGATCGAAGGCGGCTGATGGCCGAATACGTAATTCTCGATCGCTTCGATCTCCGTGAGGGTGGGGAATCCCTTCAGCTTCGTGAGGCGTCCGCGATGTCGAAAGCTCGTGATCCGAGGGGATGCAAAGGCGTGAAATAGGAGACTTCTGGCGGGCGCGCCCGGCTCGACGCCGCGATTGCCTTCTTGGGCGAAATCTTCGAAGCCTGGGAAGGACCGGTCTATGCGGGTCAATGGTCGCGATAGCTCGTGTGCGAGATCATCTGCGGAGAGATCGAGCCCGTGGTGCTCTAGCAGCGCCTCCCATCCGAGCGGTCCGAGACGCTCAAGAGCTGCCTTGACCCCAGAAAGCAGCTTACCCTTGGGTTTACTCGCCGTTACGACGAAGCGCCGCGTTGGGCCATTCTCCATTGATTTCCCCCAATCCACAAACAACCGCAGAAACTATGAAATGCATTGTGAAAGCAGCTCGTGCGAGCAGCTCGAAAGGTGGCGCAGGAAAAAGTTTATGTTGGAGATCATAGTTGTGTTGAGCTGGATACACAACTAAATTGTTGGTGGATAACTTTTGAGCGAGTCCATTCGGACTGCACTCGGATCGGTTCGCCTTGAATTCGCGATACAGCGACCAAGCACGGGCCCATATGGCCATGCCTGGAAATGCTCGCCCCACAGCCGGAGCGCCGCGCGTAGCAAGGGACCACCCGTGCAGGCGGTACACGAGAGATCGATATCGCGAATACTCTCGTGGCTCGTGCGACACAAAAATGAGTACGCAACGTGGGCGGGTACGTGCGCCACATGATCAACATATCGATTCTGCGTGCTAGAATAACTTAGATACGGCGTGCCTTTCATGGCGTTAGATAGCCGTTGCAGGTGTCCGCTTTTTGTAGGGGCCGCGCTTTTTTCGAGGTTCGCCGGTGCGGGCCACGCCGCGCTCGCGACGGCCGAAGAGAGGTTTGATCAGCGCGCCGATGAGGCCTCCGACTGTGAGACCACCCAGGACCAGAAATAGCAAATCGAGATATTGCATAGTCGCGCGTCCTGTGAAAACCGCAGTCTAAATGACGAGTCAGGATGAATAGCTGCAGATCTTCGGCGTTTGCGCGGGATTTGTTCGAATTTTTCTGATTCGCGATCTTGATCGCGCAATGATTGCCCGGTAGCCGCGCGCGCCATTCAGTCGACGTCATCGAGAATGATGTGGTTACCGTCCACACTGTTTGTCAGACTATTTGTTTCAAACCACCATCAGCTTCCCGGTCTTTGAATAGCCAATAATGGCGTTGCCGCCGTGGATGAACTCGATCCTATGGGAGACGAACTCACCCTCCGTCGAAAGATTGTACGCGCAAAATATTGGCGAGGGTTATCTTCTGGATGCGATCCACTGCGACCGTAACCGTGCCTTCGGATTCGATCTGCGTGCCGTCCGCGGTCTCGGTGACCGCAATGGGTTGATCGCCACTGATTTTGGTCCTCGACTGAGCTCCCCGCCTGAAATGAGAGCAAAGCCCTAGCCACGGACGATTGCAGAGCCAAGCGAGCATGGCACTCGCGGGCCGTAGTGCTTGAGCACTGCGAGCTGCGATCATCGATAGAAGCCGACAATGTAGCGGATTGCGACGAATGTGCCGACGGCAACTGCAGCTGTGATAGCGATTGAAAACCCTACTCGCGCCAAAAACTGGCCGGGGCTTAGTCCGTCCCATGAACTCATTTTCATGCTTTGCGTTCTAAACTCGGATTTGGGCCTGAGGCGTAAAGGCCTTCAGTTAGATGTGCGCGTAGATCCAGTCTCAGACCGATTGGGACAATCGACCCCGATACTGACCACTCACCAGGTCGTGACCATATGCCTGTCTGCGTTGTCCATGTATTTTCGGATGTCGGCATATAGTGCCTCAGCTGTCGATGGTGCTTGGATGAACCACACGGAATCGAGGCCCATCGTCCTTAGTGTGACCCTAGCGTGAAATGTGATCGATCAGGTTCTGTCGCGCCTGCGCATAGTTCGCCCCTATGTTTGTTTAGATCCCAAGTGACCAAGTACACAGCCATTACTGATTTCCATAGCTCACGTGACGCGCTCAGAATTAGCGTACCACACGCACTATGCGAGTAATCGGCGGATGTGGGAATACAAACGCAGCGAATCATCGCGCGCGCTGAGAGCGCGTAGCAAATCGAGTAGCAATACGAGGTAGGCTCAGGTTTTCAGCTGCAGTGCGTCCCGGCAGAACCGTTGCCGATGCGCACGGTTCAGCCCACAGCAATCGCGGAGCGCGTCGTCGCGGTGGCCGGGAAGGGTACAGCAAGACGTTTTTGGGGTCGGAGCCGGGGTAGTCTTTTCGGCGTGGTTGAAGTGTGATTTCGCATTTGCCTGGCAGCACCTCACGTGCGTCAATCGCGTCCTCGATCTATCGCCTGCCAGTTCTCAGCGATCATCGTATGCATCTTTCGGCGCGCGACGAACGAGCTCTAGCAGGCTGTTGAAGAAGTG
Organism: Bradyrhizobium sp. CCBAU 51765; assembly: GCF_015291725.1. Classification (GTDB taxonomy): domain Bacteria; phylum Pseudomonadota; class Alphaproteobacteria; order Rhizobiales; family Xanthobacteraceae; genus Bradyrhizobium; species Bradyrhizobium liaoningense. Next base: position 6,705,460 of record NZ_CP030038.1, on the reverse strand, counting down.
GGTAGCGAAGCACTTCGTATCGTGATTCTCTGGGACCAGGATTTAACTGGGGGACGCGATGCGGGGGAGTGACGAAGGGTCTGGCTCGCTTTTCAGTTATGTGGACCTGGAGGTTCGAGTTCGCGTCGACCGTCCGCTACGGGTGATCCGAGGGTTGGCGAATGCGGCGCTGGGCGACCTTTCCGGGGAGTTCGGCAAACTCTACACGGACTTCGGTCGCCCCTCGATCGCACCGGAGAAGTTGCTTCGGGCGATGCTCCTCCAGGCGTTTTATGGGGGGCGCTCGGAACGGCATCTGATGGAACGGATAGAGTTCGATCTTCTGTTCCGCTGCCTGTTCGCGCTGGTCTATGTGCTGGTCTACGCCGGCGCGCTGGTTGCCGAGGTTCTCAGCGATAGCAACCGGACCGTCGCCTTCTACCTGAGCCACGCCTGGGGTGGACGATGCGGTTTGGGACCATTCGACCTTCTCGAAGAACCGCGACCGGCTGCTCGAAGGCGAGATTGCGGCCAAGTTCCTGAACGCGCTTTTGGCGCAGCCAAAGGTCAAGCGTCTGCTATCGAGCGATCACTTCTCGGTGGATGGTACGCTCATTGAAGCCTGGGCCTCGATCAAGAGCTTCCGGAAGAAGGATGGCAGCGATAAGGACGAGGATGGTCCGGGGCGCAAACGCCGAGCGCAGCTTCCACAAGGAGAAGCGATCCAACGAGACCCATGCGAGCACGACCGATCCTGAGGCGCGGCTCTACAAGAAGGGTGACGACCAGCCAGCCAAGCTGAGCTATATGGGCCATGCTCTGATGGAGAACCGCAATGGTTTAGCGGTTTTGGGTGGGGTGAGCCAAGCGACGTGCACCGCCGAACGGGAGATTGCGCTTGCCACGATCGACAGTCGGAGGTGCGCGAAGCGGATCACTCTGGGGGCGGAAAGGCCTATGATGTCACGCAGTTCGTGCACGACCTGAGAGATAGATCGGTTACCCCGCATATCGCGATTGATGGACATCTGAGTAAGACCGGCAAGCGGCGCAAGACAGCGATTGACGCGCGTACCACCCGTCACAGCGGCTACGACGTCAGCCAACGCTGCCGCAAACGCATCGAAGAAGTCTTCGGCCGGATCAAGAGTTCCGCTGGTTTGGCCAAGGTCAAGCTGCGAGGCCGCGACCGCGTGGATGCCGTCTTCGTCCTGGCGCTTGCAGCCTACAATCTGATCCGGCTTCCCAAGCTTCTGGCGGCACCGGCATGAGCATTTGAGGCAGATGGCAGGTCGTCGAGACGCCCGGCTACGATATGGCCTTGGCGGGCGCCTACATCCTGTTCGATGAGGCCGGCGGCGAATTCGCCTTCGATTGCCTCACTGGCTCCATTCATGGAGCCTGCCACGGCGATACCGTCGAGTTCGGCTGGCAGGGAAACGACGAAATGGAGCCAGCCGAGGGGGACGGCTGGGCCGAACTGCAGGATGACGGCTCACTCGAAGGGGAGATCTGCCTCCTCAACGGTGACAACATCCCATTCATCGCGCGCCGTAAGACTTCTTCAACAGCCTGCTAGGTGTTTTGTCCCAGATACGGCTGCGCCACCAGGACGGAGGCAGTCCGTCGAGCAATACAAAATAGTCAGGAGAGCCTGAGAGCCCTCGCGAAGCGCTACGGAATCAACCAGAAGACGTTTTGAAGTGGAAGCAGCGCGGGACTGTCACCGATCTGCCGACAGGCCCCAAGGAAACTAAGTCGACTGTCCTTCCATCGAGGAGGAGGCGATTATCGTCGCTTTCCGGCGGCACACGCTGCTGCCACTCGACGATTGCCTCTATACGCTGCAGCCGACCATCACGCATCTACGCGGTCATCTCTGCATCGTTGCCTCCAGCGCCACGGTATCAGGCGGTTGCCGGAGGTCGAAGGCGCAAGCCCTCGAAGAAGAAGTTCAAGGCTTATCCGATCGGCTATACGCGAGATCGTCCCCCAGCGGAGAGTTAGCCAGGGTCCTTTGCATTGGTCAGCGAACCGAAGCGCTTCGTAAAATAGTAGGCGCTCGGAGTAACACCGTTCTGGTCGAACAGAGTCGCCGATATGTCGCCGTTCTGCTCCTCAAGCTGGCGCAAGGCCTGTAGTAGACTCACCTCCGTCCAACGAACGCCATGATAGAATTCATCGCACCCGGCGTCTTCCTGCGCTTCCACAGACGCTGCTGAATTTGACTGCGGGCAACGAATGACATGGTCTGTTGCGGCGCCCGTTGCCGAAGCGGTGCGCTTTTCCGACGCTTGCTTCTGAAAGGAGGAAGTCATGGCAGGCCTATCCGCACGCGGTCATCGTGCTTTCGCACCATGAGCCGGTAGCTGCCGTGATTGATTTCGTAGACCCAATCCGGCTCTACCGGTGCGGTCTTGGCGACCGTGGGGATGCAGTGTCCAATGAAGCTGAGGGCGGGGCGTCCGCTGAAACTGGATCGCCATCGGTTGAGGCAAGTTCTATTTTTCCACTCGCGGGAGCCCTACCTTCCGCACGTTAGTGGGGCTCCCGCTTCCGTTGTGTCCGGGGTCGCGGCGATCCGGACGGGGAACGTTGCCTCCGAGGCAGATGCATTCTATAGTCATTCGCGTTCATGGAACTAAGCCGGAGGTTAAAGTTTTATCTTTTTTGTGGCCCTCGGAGGCAAGATGATTTCCGCCGCGCAATGCTTAGAGTTTGCACGCCAGTACAGAGCCCTCTCCCAGAACTCCAACACCTCCTCAGACCGCGCCTTCCTGATGAAGAACATAGCTCGGAGCCTTACCGGGTTGGCGGGTCAATTGGATCGGCTTGATGCGCTGACAAGGGAGAAGCAGCAAAGATGCCCCGCGCCCGGGGCTCTTTAAAGCGGGATGGGTTTAGTCTGAATCGATTTGAGATTCCCAAATCAGTCGGTTTCTGATTCACCGTACTGGCTGGACGGAGGCCGGTATCGATGGGCAAGCCGTACTCTCTTGATCTACAAAAATGATCTGAGGCCGGCAAACTGGACCATTTTTGGCTAGAGTTCTCGCTGCCGAACCCTTCGGCTGGGAGGAGCGATGGACCATGAAGGCCTCGAAGTTTTCAGACGCCCAGAAGGCGTTCATCCTGAAACAGGGCAACGACGGGGTCGCGGTGGCGGAGATCTGCCGTAAGGCCGGGATCAGCCAGGCGACCTACTTCAATTGGAAGAAGAAGTATGACGGGCTGTTGCCGACCGAGATGCGTCGGCTGAAGCAGCTCGAGGAGGAGAACGGCAAGCTGAAGAAGCTGGTCGCGGACCTGTCGCTCGACAAGGAGATGCTGCAGGACGTGATCCGCCGAAAGCTATGAAGCCTGGTCGGAAGCGCATGCTGGTCGACGCGGTCCGCAGCGAATGGCAGGTCTCGATCCGCCGGGCCTGTGACGCTCTCGAATTTGACCGCTCGACCTACCACTACAAGTCCCGTCGCCCTGGCCAGGCTGCCCTCGAACAGAAGATCAAGGAGATCTGCCATGTTCGTATTCGCTACGGTTATCGTCGTGTTCACGTCCTGCTGCGTCGTGAAGGCTGGCGCCATGGCCAGAACAAGACGCGGCGCATCTATCGCGAATTGGGCCTGCAATTACGCAGCAAAACGCCCAAGCGCCGGGTCAAGGCCAAGCTGCGCGATGATCGCAGGCCGGCGACGCGATCGAACGAGACCTGGGCGATGGACTTCGTCCATGACCAGTTGGCGACCGGACACAAGCTGCGCGTGCTCACGATTGTCGATACCTTCTCCCGCTTCTCGCCAGCGCTGGCGCCACGGTTCACCTTCCGCGGCACCGATGTTGTGGAGGTGCTGGAAAGGGCCTGCAAGGAAGTGGGATTCCCGGCAACGATCCGCGTCGATCAAGGCAGCGAGTTCGTGTCCCGCGATCTTGACCTCTGGGCCTACCAGCGCGGTGTCACCCTGGACTTCTCGCGGCCCGGTAAGCCAACCGACAACGCGTTCATTGAGGCCTTCAACGGCCGCTTCAGGGCCGAATGCCTCAACGCCCACTGGTTCCTGTCCCTTGCGGACGCCCAGCAAAAGGTGGAGACTTGGCGCAGATACTACAATGAAGAGCGGCCCCATGGCGCGATCGGCAATCGACCGCCGATTTTGCTGCAAAACCACGTCGGCGCATCCAGCTCGCCAACGTGATCACGGCGAAAAACTCTAGTTCTGAATGGTCCAAAGTTCGGCCTCGCTGCAAAAAAACCCCGAGACTCTAACTGCCGCTGGATGAAAATTCAGTGGCAGGTCACTGGCTTGCGGCGTCGCTCGCCGATTGCCGCGAGTTCGCGGGCCACGCGCCGCCCCGAGATCGACGTATCCGGAATGGCGCCCAGGCATTCCTTGGTGACGTCGTCGACGATGTTGAGGATGCGGAAGCGTCGACCATTGGCGAACTGGTCGTGGACGAAGTCCAGCGACCAGCGGGCATTGGGCTTGGCCTCGACTAGGATCGGGGCTCGGGTCCCGACGGCCTTGCGGCGAGCCCGCCGCTTGCGGACGGTGAGCCCTTCCTCGCAATAAAGCCGGTAGATCCGGTTGATCCCCGATGGCTCGCCCTCCCGCCGCAGCAGCACGAACAGGCGGCGATAGCCGAAACCCCGCCGCTCGTTGGCAAGATCGCGCAATCGGCCACGCGCCGAAATCTTCATTCCACCTGGGATAATTGCCTCGTAGTGCACGCGGTTGGGTCGGATGTGAAGCTTGCGGCCGACAAGCTGCTCGACGCCATCACGGACGAGCAAATCGCCGAGAGGAATGCGTCCGATCCTCACGCCTGGGCGAATGAATCATTCGCCATCAGCGAGGCAGCCGAAACCGGCTATTGCACCTTCCATGGGAAATCCTGCGATCCACCAGACGGGGGCAGCGTGACGATCGATGGGGCGTATCTGGCGAAGAGCGACGTCATCATCCGGGAGCGCTTGCACAAGGCGGGCATACGCCTTGCACATCTGCTCGATAGTGTTCTTGCAGATTGATGCCGGCGGATGAGCTCGCAAACAGGCATGGTGAGCGATGGACGCAGGGCTGACGTTATGGGGCCTGTACATCCCGGTGGATGTCCTCCTCACCTCGATTGCGCTCTATGTGGTCGTCTCGATCACTCTGATTATTTTCGTTCCGGTCTATGCGGTACCCCTCCATCGCGCGGTAGGTGAAGACGGCAGGCTTATTCCCATTCCGGCGGAGGACCTGGGCAAGATCATCGAGATGCGTTCGAAGGTCCGCTCCGCTGTCTTGCAGACGCTTGGAGGCCTCGCCGTCTTCGGTACCGTCATCACGAGCCTCCAGGGCATCCGCGGGACCGAAGACGCGTTCAATCAGAAAAAGGCCGAACTCTTCGCCTCGGCCCGCGCGGGCTCCGAACCAGCCGTCGCATCCGTCGCCAGCAGCGGCTTGATATTTGATGCGCACTGTCAGACACCAACAGTGAGCGAAACCAACTCAGGCTCCTTAACCAGGCCAGGGCAACTCAGACACGTTATTGATTGCGGATCGCTTTGGTGGAAGGCTGTACAGTCAAGCGATAAATCACGAGGTGAGCCGCTCCGAGCTCCTCGATCAGTGTGCCGCAAGCAGGGCAGTGGTAGTTTCCTTGGATGCCGCGTTCAGACGTAAGCTCAAGACGGCGAAAGCCAGCACCGCATTCCGAGCACGTCACATCGCTCTTTTTCATCCGTGGCCTCCTCGCGCTGGCAACCGTCACATTTCTTTAACATGCGCTTAGTTATCGTGCATCTCCCTGGGACGGCCTTTCAAGCACAATCAACATTGTGGACCTGCTGAGCCTGCGACCGTCCATAATTAGTGGTCGCACAAATCGGACAATCCGACAAAAAAATTTCGGGCGAAACTGACGGCGCTCCTTCGTAGAATGCGTGAGGCTCAAATCGTTAGCTACGAAGGTTCTCGTCGTCACCGTGGCGCGGGCAAACGCTTTTCGTCGAATTTTGCCTTATCGCCGCAGAGTTTCTGCGCTGTGAGGCGCGAAAGCGATCGGGCCTGATGTTCCAGGCAACGCCATCGATCAGCAGGGCTAGAGCGCGACCGTCTCGTCTTTTAAGAGCGAATTAAGCCAAGCTGGATTTTATGAACCCCGGGCAGGAAGCTTAAGTCAGTGGGGCGTGTGATGAGTGCTGCTAACAGGCAATCCGTGGAATCAGATACCAGGCTGCTCAATGACATGCCAATCCTGCGGCGCAAGTGGCAAGCTGCGCTCGAGCCCGGTGAAGCGCTTCCCCGCTATGAAAATGTGCTGCTGGGGAGCCTCGGGCGGCTTGCCGATCATCTTGTGCTGCTCAGGTGTGACAATGGCGCGTTTACTGTTTCGCGCACTGGCCGTTATGTGCAGAACTGGTTGGGCGATGCCCGCTGGGACATTCCGCTTGATGCGTTGCGTCCAGACTGCGCGACAGCCCTCACCGGGGCGGCCTCGAATTCGATTGCAAACAACCATCCCTATCTCGCAACCGCTCATTGCGTGCAAGCCGGCATGGTACGGACCTACGACGTGCTGGCGCTGCCGACCTTATCGCGTTGGGCCGGTACGCTGGTCGGCGTCTATGTCAACGAGCGCGCTACAGAATACAATTTGATCGATGCAATCTTTTGCAAGACCGACGATGGCGTTATCTCGCTCTCAACCGTTCGCGATCCCGCAGGCAGGCCATTTGATTTTCAAGTTGTGCACCACAATCAGGCAGCCGCAAGGCTCCTCGATGTGGAAGAGGGCAACCTGTTGTGGCAGCGCCTCGGCAATTCAGACCATCTGCTTTGTTCGGAAGAGGTGATGGAGCGGTTGGGCGCCGCGGTCGCGAATGAATTCGGTGACGAGTTCGAGCTCGAATACGGTGATCAGAGCCTGCGCTTGCGCCTCAGTGCCTTCGGAGACATCGTGTCCGTGGTCATTTCCGACGTTACGTCGTTCAAGCGCCGGGATGCCTCGTTCAGGTTGCTGTTCGACAGTAATCCGATGCCGATGTGGGCGTTAGATGCCGAGACAATGGACTTCGTGAGGGTCAATGACGCGGCAGTGCAGCACTATGGCTATGCTCGCGAGACCTTCCTGCGAATGAAAGTTCAGGAGATTTGGCCAGACGACGAGCGGGTCAGCTATACGCGAGCGCTGCGAGAAGCGGGCGACATCTCTCAGTCTGAACATCCCTGGCGCCATGTCAGGGCTGATGGCACTGAGATTTCTGCGCTGACCTTTGGGCGGCGCCTTATGATCGAGGGACGCGAGGGCTATCTGGTTGTGGTGGTCGACATCACCGAACGGCGCAAGGCCGAGGCCCGCATCGCCCATATGGCACTTCACGACGGGTTGACCAACCTGGCCAACCGCGCACTCCACCAGAGGTGGCTCGCAGAGGCACTCGAAAGCGCTAATGCAGTCGGCAACCGCGTCGCGGCGCTGTGTATCGACCTCGACCTCTTCAAGAACGTCAACGATTCGTTCGGCCACCTCATCGGCGATCGCCTGCTCGAGCAAGTGGCCGACCGGTTGCGGTCCAGGGTGGCCGGCAACAATCTGGCGGCACGGCTCGGCGGCGACGAATTTTCGATCATTCTCACGGATGATACCTCGCCGACGCATGTGAGCCAATTCGCGGGCGACCTGATCAGAACATTGAGTGCGCCATACGAGATTGACGATAACGAGGTCATTATCGGTGCCTCGGTCGGAATCGCGCTGTCACCAGGCGACGGCGCGAGCAGCGCCGAGTTGATGCGTAACGCCGATATCGCGCTCTATCGCGCCAAAGAGGATGGCCGCGGAACGCATCGCTTTTTCGAGCGGGAGATGGATCAGCAGGTGCAGCGACGGCGCGAGATGGAGCTTGATTTGCGCCGCGCCTTTGCCAGCAGCGAGTTCGAGCTATACTATCAGCCCCTGGTCGAGATCGCGAGCGACAAGATCTCAGGTTTTGAAGCGCTTCTGCGCTGGCCGCACCCAGGGAAGGGCATGATCTCGCCGGCCGAATTCATTCCCCTTGCGGAAGAAATGGGGCTGATCGGGCCCCTCGGAGAATGGGTGCTGCGCGAAGCCTGTAAAGAGGCGGTAAAGTGGCCTTTAGAGATCAAGGTCGCGGTCAACCTGTCGCCGGTGCAATTCCGTAGCCGCAATCTGGTTCAGGTGGTGATTTCAGCGCTGGCGAATTCCGGCTTGGCCCCGAAGCGGCTCGAGCTTGAAATCACCGAATCGGTATTTTTGGCGGAGACGGAGGCAAACCTTGCGATCCTGCACCAGCTCCGCGAGCTCGGCGTCTCAATATCGCTGGATGACTTTGGAACGGGCTATTCGAGCCTCAGCTACTTGCGCAGCTTTCCCTTCGACAAGATCAAGATTGATCGCTCTTTTGTCAAGGATCTGGCGAAACGCTCCGATTGCGGGGCCATCGTGCGGGCGATCTCGGGCCTCGGCCGGAGCCTCAACATCACGACGACAGCGGAAGGGGTGGAGACCACGGAGCAGCTCGATTGGCTTCGGGCCGAAGGTTGCAACGAGGTGCAAGGATTCTTGTTCAGCGGTGCCAGGCCGGCCGCCGAAGTGGAGCAGCTCTTGTTTCGCTTTGGCGCAAGGGCGTCCAGGGCGGCGTGATCGCCATGCCGCAGGAACAGCTTCGTCACGTTGAGGCTTCGCAAATCGAACGAGATCAGGCCACGAGGTCGCCCGTAGCCGTCTCTGAACCCAGGAGGTGATCTCCGACACTTCTCGCGCGCCTTCACTGCGGGAAGGCGTGGTGCCAAGACGTCAATGGGGCTTCAGCGCTCTTGGCGGCAGCCGGCACCAGATGCACGATCCGATACCCGTTCTGATGCAGGTAGCGCAGGAACCCAGGCAGCATGGCCGCCGTCCGCGTCTGCGCATCATGCAGCAGAATGATGCCCTTACGAGCGGCCTCGAGCCGCTCGATCAGGATTGTGAGCTCCTGCTCTGGAGTTATGTTCTCCCAATCGCTCGCCCAAAGGTCAGCGCCGAACACGACAATTCCGCGCGCCAGCAAGAGATCGAGCATCGCAGGTGTCGCGTCGAAGTAGGGGAACCGGAAGAACGGTGTCGAGGGCATTTTGGTGGACACACCGTTGAGCGCCATTTCGACGGCGGTGATACCGCGCTCGATGTCCTCTTTCGCCTGCTCGAACGAGATTTTCGACATCATCGGATGCGACCAGCTGTGGTGCGCTACGGTGTGGCCCTGGGCGGCCATACGCCGCACGAGCTCGGGAAATTCCGCCGAGGATCGGCCGACCAGAAAGAACGTGGCTCGCGCGCATTCCTGTGCGAGCGCAGCCAGCACCTTGTCCGTGTTGGGCGTCCGCGGTCCGTCATCGAAGGTGAGGACGACTTCATGGTCCGCCAGAGGAAGCGTCTCGGGAAAGTTCTTCAGCCCCACCCGCGGGAAGAGTGCGGCATCGACAGCGAGCACCCGCGCCGTGCCGAGCGCATCCCGCCGATTGCAGCTAGAGGCGTCTGTCACGGCAGTACCGGCGAGCAACGCCAGCCCAGCGCAGCCGATGCGAAATGCTAATCTAGGCAGGCGCAACTTTGTCATTGCGCGTTAGTGCGACCTCGATTGGTTGGTGAGCCCCGTGGTACTCAGCAGACTATCTGACCGGCATCGCGGGATTTCGGCACATCGAGGCTGTGTCGTGCGCAAAAAGGTCGTCGAACGTCCGTTATCCGCTCGAACCGCTCCTGCTGCCTGCCTTTTGAGCTAGGGGTAGGCGGCTTGGCTCGGACAATGGCTGCAGTGCGCCCCGCGTCTGCAGCACGCGCGGCCGCGTGTCAGCGGGTACGTCGGCGCACCCGTTGGCTGTTCCGGGCATTCGAACTCTGATGATCTTCTGCCGCGACGTATATTTCCAGATCGGCTTGTGAGAGGCCGAGGCCTGGATAACACCCGAGCTGACGAGTGAGCCGCAGATGTCTCACGTGGCTCGTCGAGCAACGCAGCAGTTGAGCAGTTCGCTTTCCGTCAACATCTGCGAGTTCGGTTTGATTCTGCGCTTCATTGCGCGATTCAAGCACGGTGCACCTTTGTCTGTCGATATAATTACTGACTCAATACGTGTTATACAAAACAATACAACTTAAACGTTGACATGGCCGAATCGCATTTCCTATTGTCGGATGAGGTCCAGAAAACCTCGTACGGCAGGCGTAATCGTTTTTCCCCAAAGTCCGGAGTCCTCGCGCGTATGTCCAGTGGCGCAAGCCTAAAGGTGCGAGGGAGCGCCTGTCGTTGCTTATTTCTGGCTCCGGACGACTATCTCGATCTCAGAAAGATCGACGGAGAAAACGACGGTGAAAGCGGTAACAAAACAGAAGGCAGACAGAGCTTGCGCCAAAGAGTTGAAGATTTTGGCGGGGGTCGAAAAGGATCTTGAAAATGCACGCGGCTCCGGAGCGGTTGATGATGTCTTCCTTGGGCTTGAGGAAATCTACTCGATGCACATGCACACCGAGCATCAAAGCGTCCGAGCAAGATGCGAAGCCATCTTGCGCCTGGATGCTGCCCCGTGAGCGTGATCCGTCTGGGAGGTGCTGCGCCATGCGGGTGCTGCGGTCGCTATCCGTGCCGAACTATGACCGCTTATCAGACTGAGCAGCGCTGGGCGAGGCATGAGTTCAGGCGCCGGCGACACGATCGCACCGAAATCGAACAGGCCATTCGGCGTTTGTCACGCCTGGCAGGCTAGAAAAAATGGCGCTCTAGGCAGGTCAGATCGAAGTGTTGCTTGGCCCCTAGGAGGCGATCCGGTCGATCGACAAGGGCGCAAGCCGCGACTGCCACCAGCCCGGCCCGGAGGCCGTGCGGTGCTCAACCTCGGGCCTGCGCGGTCGTTGGCCCGGTTCTCAGACCGTCGCAATGTGCAAAGCTTGCAGTCTCAATCATCGATGAGCCGCCACCATCAGTGCCTCGGATTGCCTGTAGAACAATCGTTTGTCGCGGAGTGAACGTGGCTTTGATGATCGGTATTGTTCGCTCGGGCTCGGCGCTGCCGCACATAAACACATCTAGCGCTGCGTAACTGCTTTCTGGCCAGGTATGAATACTGATATGGCTTTCGGCTAGCAGCGCGACACCAGTGACACCCCCGTGGGGCTCGAATTTGTGCAGATGCACATGCAGCAGTTTTGCTCCAGCCTGCAACGCAGCGTTGATCATCGTTTCTCTGATGCGATCGGCGTCTTCCAAATGACGTGCTCCCCACAGATCGATCAGCAGGTGAGTGCCGTGGGACCGGCGGGCTTGGATCATCAGGGCAGACTCGCTGAAACGGTGGCGGGGTTGCAAGCCATAACCAGCGTCGCAACTTTATCCTGTGAATTTCCTAAAAGACAACTATCGCGTTGATCTTCGTAAAGTCATCATGTGGACAAGGTACAATCAAGAGTAGTGACAGTTTTGTGAAACGTAATTCCCGCAGCGCAAAAGGAGAGTTTCGATGTCCAAAAGCCCGGCCCCGCAAACATTGGCTCTTGAACTCACACCTGAGCAAAAGAAGCAATTGGAGGAATTCGCGAAAGCGACCGGCAGCAGGAAGCTGACAGCTAGCGCAGAGTTCGAGGCGCACGTGGACACCGGGAAGATCTCCCCGGCGACGTTCCTCGTTGGAAACGCCATTTAAATCGGCTTTACAGCCCTGTCAGCTCCGCAAGCGCGAGTGAAATTCATGCGCAAACGAACGCGGTCGCGCATCGAGGAATTCGGCTACACACTCGCGTTTGCGGACACTGGCGATATTGGTTTCTATTCAAACGAGGCTGCCGCTCTGATCAACGCAGAGGCGGAGCAGCAAGAGTTTGAACCCTTTAGATTAGATACGGTCCCGATTGGCGACAGCTTCCGTCTGTCAGCTCCGCTGATCGTGTGGTTCGAAATCACGCGGTACTGCAATCTTCCGTGTCTGCACTGCTACGTCGAGGCCGGTCCGAAAAGAACAAACGAGCTGAGCACTTCCGAAATCTATGCGATACTTAATCAACTGAAGGCGAAGGGCGTCTTCTCGATCGTGTTCTGCGGAGGTGAGCCCTTTGCTCATCCCGATTTCATGTCCATCGTCAAATATGCTCACGATCTCGGCTTCGTCATTTCGATTGCTACCAACGGCACCTACCTCTCTCAATCGGTCATTGATGAAATTCCACGTGAGGAGTGCGTTGTCAGCGTGAGCCTGGACGGGACCGAATCGCACAGGAAGATGCGGCATCTGTCAACTTATGAGGAAACGATCGAAAAGCTGAAACTACTCAAGAAGAACGGGATCCGCTCAGCCGTAATGACGACTTTGACGAATTCCAATCTCGCTGAACTGGAGGAGATTTTCGAGTTCACTTCGCAGCAGGATCTGTTTTTCGGAGTGACGCCTTTTAGCCCTGTCGGGCGAGGAAAGCGGTTTCCCCATCTGACACCAGATGGCAATGTCGCACAAAGTGCCTCGCCTCTCTACTTTAGAAACTACCTCGATCGGATCGAAAAGATGCAGAGGATTGGCCTTTGCGTTCAAAAGTTTCTGTCCTTCTCGTATAGGCTTTCGCACGCCATACAGCGGGAGTTTTGTGGCATCTCGCTCGCGTATATTGCATCGGACGGCGAGGTTTACCCGTGCTCGGTCTGCATGTCCGCCAAGAAATACTCTGCAGGGACCTTGCGAGAAGCGAGCTTTGCCGAACTCTGGGACACATCCTTCAAGGACATCAGGGCTGTATCCTTCAACGACTTCAAGGGTTGCGCCAGCTGCGACATTGGGAGCGCCAAACACGCTTGCGCTGGCAGATGCCCGGTTATGTCCGAGATCTACACCGGTGATCCATTGTTGTGCGGTGCGTCAGATTTCCTGAAGCAGGCCAATAGGTCAAACGGCGCGCGGATTGCAGCCCATCTCCCGTCGGCTGAGACCGGCGATGGCTAGGCAGTCAATTGGGCTCCTGAAGGAGCGAGGAACGAGCGAGAGGCGGGTGCTCCTGCTGCCACACGAAATCAAAACTTTGGTCCAGGATAGATACGATGTTATGGTCGAGGCCAAGGCTGCGGCATCGCTTGGAATATCCGACGAAGCCTACGCGGAGGCTGGGGCGCGCATCGTAACATCGCTCGAGGCATGGCAAGCTAATCTCGTCCTCAAGTATAAGGCCCCTCTACCCGAAGAATATAGATTCTTCCGCAAAGGGTCCCATCTGGCCGCATTCATGCACGCAGAGGGAAACCCTGCGCTGATGAAGGCACTAAAGACCTCGCAGCTCACCGCGTACGCTTTCGAGTTTATTTCACGCGCGGGCACCTATCCGGCTTCGGTGTCCGATTCCGATATTGCCGGTCGAATGGCCGTGATCTATGCCGCCTACCATTTACAGTCTCATCTCGGCGGCCGAGGATTGCTGATGGGCGCGGCGCCGAACGGGCCTTTTCCTAGGGTGGTCATTATTGGCGCTGGAAATGTCGGGCGCGCAGCGGCGCAAACGGCGATCGCATTGGGCGCTCAGGTGACAATCTTCGTGCGCAACGCCACCAAGATAGCGCAAATTGAGCAGGAGTTCGGTAGGCGCGTGAGATGTCTGCTCAATCGCCGAGGTGTCCTGCGTGAGGAAGTCAAGAAGGCTGACGTACTGATCGGCGCAATCCTGATTTCCACCTTCGATACGCCCGCGATGGTGGACGAACGCATGGTGTCCACCATGAAACCTGGGTCGGTGATCGTGGACGTCACTTGCGGCTACGGGAAGGGATACTTGCCGTCCTTTAAGAGCACAACAAGCCATCGCGCTCCAGCGCGGCTCATAAACAGCGTCTTGCACATCAAGATCGATCATCTGCCTGCATCGGTACCGGTAACAGCATCTAAAGCGACATCCGAGCGTGTGATCAGATATGTTCGCAAGTTGACCGATGTCTGCTTGCGCGGCGGTCGGTCAAGAATGATCGAACGATGCATGATAGCCAAGGCCGGCGAGCTCGTTCATCCAGAGCTCATTCGGCATGATGCCTTAGAAACGCGAATGCCAATCGCCTAAACGATGTGGAGTTCGGTATGTTCTCGCAATTTGAGACGAGCCCTTCAAGGATCCATCCGGAGGTCCTGCGCTACTTCCTCTCCAAACAGAGCGAATTCGGGTGCACGAACGTCTTGCCTGGGCACCTTCCGAAGACCTCGCATTCAATCGAGATGGCTAAGAATGCGATGACGCTCGACTTTGCGATATCCAAGGCCTATCGGATACCGTTCTATGCGACCTCAATTGAAAGGTTTGCCGGCGAGCGGCGATTGCCAGACGGTCAGTGCGGGTCCGTGAATCTGGATTTGCCCGGCTGGTTTACGGCGGATTCGGCCTACTCGTCCCACCTCGATAGCATCCGGCGAGCGACCAGAGAGGAACTGATGAGCCGCGTGCGAAGCGCGTTGACGAACTGCATAGATTCTCTGCATCTTTTTTGTCCGAAGCAGTGCAATTTGGCGTGTTCGGGCTGCTATGCGTCCGCCGTTCCGATCGACAAGCACCCGTATATGGAAGAGCAGATAACCTCCTATTTCGATGGAGCAGCCGGCACCATCTCCCAAGCTCGCGCACTGGGAGCCAAGGTGATACAGACATCGGGGGACGGTGAAGTAACTGTGTTCCCACGGTTCTTCGATCTGCTGGAGCTCGTCGCAGCATCCGGCATGCAATGGCTCATCTTCACTGCAGGATTGATATTTTCAAGCGAGGAAGCGGCTGCCGGTCATTGGCGAACATACGGCCGTTTTTCGAGCTCTCACATCCGTGAACAGATTGCTCGCAATATTGAGCGCTTCTCTGCTGCCGGCGACAGCAAGCCGACTGTGCGCGCGTTCATCGCGCAGATCGAGGAATACAAGGATGTCTTGCAGATCTATCATTCCATTTGGAGCACATCGAGCCCCAATAATTCAAGCTGGCGCAATCCGAGAACCGGAGAATACGACTATCGTGAGGTCGTGCTTACTAATCACGCGCTGGAGCTGCCAACGAGCCTGCTGGACCTGATGGCGGTGTTCAAAGGGAACCATCGCGGCCGTTTCGGTATAGAGTTTCCCGTCAGCGATGCTTCCGCTCGAGATGTTCCTGCGTTAGCCACGTTTGTCGCTCACGAAGGCCTTCGGAGCTACTTCGAGCCTGTCATAAGGACGGGACGGGCTAGACGGGGAAGAATAGGCGGACAAAAGTCGTGGTCCTGCGAAAGTGAGGCCATAGCTTCGCACGATGTGGACAAGCTGCTTGCAAGAAAGGAGTGCTCGTTTCGTTTCCTCCATCAGCCGATCGCGAAGTTCAGAGCTGGTGACGGTTTCTTTGCCAGCCCAGGCACCGGTGTCGACTTGGACGATCTGGCAAGCCTGGGCGTGCTAGAAGGATTGAGTGTAGGTGACAATCTGTTCGGTGCCATCCATTCGCCTTTGATAGTCAATGCCAACTACAATTACACGTCTGGTTGCAAATGCAATCACTTCTCAGAGCGTCTGTTGTTCGATAGAGCCAACCTCGCCGCTGAATGGCAGAACCTCGCTAACCTATCTTCAGCCGATATCACGGCCGCCGATCTCGTCAGTCGCTTGGGTGAGACGAGCAATGAGCTCTAACGTTGGTGCTTTGGGTAAAGCAGGCTCGGGTCCAATAGGCGGAAATCACCCCCTTCCAATCGGCTATAGGGAGAGAAGTGCATTCTATGATTGTGAATTTGGCTCGTTCCCGGATGAAGTCGAGTTCATCGCCTCTGTGGGGCAAATGCGGGGGGGAAATGTCCTCGAGGTGCCGTGCGCTTGCGGCAGATTGACGCTCCCACTTTCGCGCCGCGTCGAGCGCATCACTGCGGTCGACCGTGACCCGAAAATGCTTCTGCAGCTGCAAAGGCGTTTGGCGGCACGCGGCGGAATCGAGAACGTAAAGACTGTTCTTGAGGACATGCGGTTTCTCAAGCTTTCCGCCATGTTCGACCTCATCGTGTGTCCGCGCGAGTGTTTTCAGCTTCTCGGCAGCGAGACCGAGGCACTGGACGCCTTATCATCATTCAAGCGCCACATGTCGAAGCGAGGGTGCCTGGTTCTAGATCTCGCGACGTTCGCCCGGTCGAGCGAACCTACTGAGGATGGGCCTGAATACTTCGCGGCCGGACTCGGTGACAACGAACTCATCGCAGAGTGGGAAAGAGGCCTGGACGATGGTAGCCTCCTCAGGCGATCGCGATCCCAACGCCTCCGTTCAAATCAGCTGCTTGAGCTAACGTTCTTCTACACTCTCGTAAATGGCGCGTTGACCGAAGAGTTTGTCTCGACGGTCGAGTTAAGGATCTACTCGCTTTGCCAGATGTCCGCCCTGCTGCAAGCCGCTGGGTTTCGGATGGTAGAAGCATATGGCAATTACAGGCGGGTGCCCGTCAGCGAAAACTCTGCCCGCCTGCTCATCGTGGCGGAAGCTACGTGATGCGAAGCCGAACTCAATATGTTGGCGGGTGGTTGGGTGAGGACGAAAGCCGGGTGAAGTCCTCCAGCGCTCCCTGGAGGGACGCGCTGTCACACACCAGGCTTGATCAAGAGCATGTTGATTACTTCTCGCAGTACCGATCCCTGTATTTCAATGAATCCTTCCGGGACGGGCAGGGGACCGACGAAATTCTCGAGCTCATCGCGGGCGTAGAAGAGGTCGAGTGCTGGCTTGATCTTGGTTGCGGTCCAACGACCTTGTTCTGGTCTATTCCCGCAAATGTCCGAACGAGCATCGATTGCTGCGACAAAAGCGCCGAAGCACTCAAGGTGCTTCACGATTTCATTCTATCGGACGACATCCCTCCCTGCTACCAGCAAGTGCTAGCAAGGTTCGGGCGTGACCACCATCACTTGGCGTGCGTGCGGGAGAAGATCGACAAGTTCATCATCCATGATGTGCTCAGCACGCCCTTTTGTGACGTACCCGGCCCGCAGCACGACTTGATTACGGCAATTGGTCTGTTTGGGCTTTGCAAAAGCCCAGAACGCTACGCATGGGCTCTTGGAAACGCCGCGGCTCAACTCGCTGAGGACGGCTACATGATCGGTGCCGACTGGGTCAGGAGCGCGCGTTTTATCGACGCGGAAGGGCATGATAACTCATATATCAACGAAGCATCTATCAGGCGCGCCGCCGACGAACACCGGCTAGACGTACTGTCTCTGAGCAAGGTTTGTATTCGGGACGACCCGCTTTATTCGACCGTGTTCGTCTGGCTCATGCGCAGAGAGTGAGGCCGCTCGGATTGGACGCCAGTGACTAGTCCTCGCTCTGGTGCGGCTATTGCGGTGAAGATTTGGTGATCTGCAGCAAGTTCAGTTGTTTCACCCAGCGGCTACGACGACCTTCTTGAGGTGAAATGACCTGGAGAGGACCGGTCCCGCTCGGCAATGGGGAGCCATCTTGCGCATCTGCCACCAGGAACGTGCCGTTATCAAACTCGGGCAGAGAAATAATCGCGACGAAACCATCAGCGCCTTGAACGTGGAGATATTTTGCGACGTCGGCACCTTTCAGGTCTTGCTTGAGCGGCACCCCCGCTTTGTTCAAAAGGACAGCCAGGTCAACTCCTGAATAGGTCGTACTTTTCCCGGCCGAATCCGTGACGGTGATCGATGTGTGAGGAAGTGCCTGAAAGTCGGGTTCAGAGAAGGACAGTGGAGTCGTCACTTGTCCATCTACCGTCAAATAAGCAGATGACGTTGCAGTCTGCGCCTGCGCGCTTGCTGCAAAGAGAAAAAGGAGAAGCACCGTACGTTTCGTACAGAACACGATCATCATCCTCTCTTTAAAGGTCAGGGCCTACTTCCAAGCTCTGAGCGAAAACTTACTGGGAATCAATTCGGGCTTGCAAAGGCGAATTCGCGCTGTAATTGTATCGGAATGAAGTGGTGCGTCATAGAGGAAAGAGGCTCATGCGCGTTATTCAACATTTAGGAAGTCGTATATTTCGCAACGTCCTTTTTGCGACCACGATCACATGCCTTGCTCCAACACATGGACATGCCGCTAGCGGTTGTGCTCCCGGATCGACTTGCCTCTCGGTGACAGGGAAGGGCGTTCCGGCTCCTGAGCCGGCACCTTTCATTGCGCAATGCACCGGGGCCTTTCCAGACTTCGTCACGCCATCAGCGATGGTACCGAGCGCTGGTCCGTGGTTCAAACTGTCCCAATCGTACCCTACGGCTGTCCCGGCGAACGACGCACCGTGGTCGAATATCGACTTCAAGGACGGAGTGACGGGCGCCGATGCTTACCTCTATGCCCTGCGAGACTATGCATTTGATGGCATGATCGATGCCGACTTCAAGCCGGAAGCTAACAACGTTCGGCCCTGGTTTCACATGCCGCTGATGAATTTTGGACCGCGTGCACGAGAGCCGATGCGCGGCTTGACCTCAGAACGTTCTGTGACCGGACCGGAGCTCGGTCTCAAGCCAGGAGTGACCATTCACAATTATGCGGTCGGCTTCTACAATGCAGCGGGTGCCGTCACGATCGGACAGGTCTTGGGCGGCGCTTCGCCCGATCTAGCAAAAGCTCAATTCCCCCAAGGAGCAATGACCTTCAAGATCTTGTTCAGCGACGTTACTGCGAATGACTTTCAGGATTCTGACGTCTTGTCGGGTGCTCCGCAGTGGACGATCCGGACAGCTGCCGGCCCCCAAACCGTGCGCCTCATGCAGATGGACGTCGCCGCGGTGGATAGTCGTTCGCCAACCGGGTGGGTCTTCGGGACTTTTGCTTTTGACAGCAATGCAACTGATACCTCCCCGTGGCGGAGGCTCCGGCCGGTAGGCCTTTCATGGGGAAATGACTTCGGCTTCACACCCGCTGACCAGCAAGCAGGCAAGAAGCTGACCGAAACCACGATCTCGGACCAGGCGCCTGCTTACGCAGCCTCCCATTTGGGATGGGCGGGGCGCGCGAACGGGCCGGTCGACAATCCGATTTCGGGGTGCTTGAGTTGTCACAGCACCGCCCAATTGCCGTCGGCCCCCATTACATTTTCGAGCGCCTGTACGACGGACGCTCAGAAGATGCTTTGGTTCAGAGATCTGAAGGGTAATCAGCCGTTTGGAGGTGTGGATGCAAGCTGCAATCCCATCACCAGCGCACCTCCGCCGAAGCCTCTCGACTTTTCACTCCAATTATCGGTCGCAGTCCAGAACGTGGTGCAGTTTGGTGATGCCAATCCGTGTTCGCCATCGGCCTCTATCATGAACCTTCGGGTCGACGACCATCCCGGAGAGCACCCGCGTATTGCGCGCTAGCGCCAATTACAGGGATGGAAGAGGCCCTTCCGCCAAGATGCTTCTTCTCAACGACGTGCTGCGACATCTTCGTCGCGGCGGTTGGCATCAAGCTGTCAGGTCTTTGACGAAGTCCTTCTCGTAATAGCTCTTGGCTTCGAGCCCGAGAAATTTCGAACTCGGTTCGGGATTTCTGGCGATCGTCTGCAACTCTTCGATCTGCGGTGGGGTTGCAGGCAGGAATCCAGCAAGCCTATGTGCTCGCTCGACTTCTCCCGCATATAATGCGGTGCGCTGAGACCACTGGAGCTTGAGCTCCTGCTCGAAGCGGGCGTCCATGTACGGACGTGCAATAATGAGCTCTGCCAGCAAATTGGCATCAAGAAAGGCTTAATTCCCTGGGCGGTGAGGTCCTTGTGAGACCAAGCATCGCCAATGAGACACGCTCCGGTGTCTGACACGGCGCGGATGAACGATTGTTGATTCAACGCCCTTCGGAAGCCCTCACAGAGCGTGGCCTGGAGCGGGAGCGTGACGAAGTTTGCTATTCGAGTTGCCGCTTCGCGCAGAAAACGTTGGGGACCAGCCTTGAAACTGTCGAAGAGAGCCGCCGGTCGCTGAATGACGTAGATCATGTCTCCGTCTGTGGTGGGAACACGGGGTACCCCACTCGTCCACAAGCATGTAGCAATCACTCTGGACCTTATTTGGTACATACTTGTAGAGCGTGAAGTGATCGAGTGATGAAACATTGAGTATTGGACCTGGAGCCGCGATGCCACGCTCGACATCATGCCGTCGGCGGCTACAAGGAAACGGGCAGCCACCGTCCGACAAGAGCCTCGGACAGACGCGCCGTGCGAGTCGACTTTCCCGTGCCCGGTGCCCCCAGTACGCCGAGCTTAATTGTCCCGCTCGGCGGGCCTGGCCGAAATCGGTCTAAAATATCGTTGAGACTCGTCATACCGGCATTTTTTCTACTACACGTTAGATTAGAAACATGGCGTCCAAAAAGCAAATTGTCGCACGCGCGCTAATCCCGGACTCGTTGGGACGGATTTTCGTGCAGAAGCGCACAATGAGCCGTCGCCTCTTCCCGGTTGCTGGGAGCTCGTCGGCGGTCAGGTTGATGAAGGCGGAGACGTGTTCGCTGCGCTGAACCGAGAAATCGAAGAAGGGACTGGTTGGAAACTAGGACGATCATAGAAGAGCTCACCGTCAAGCCTTGGTCCAGCAACGGAACGGAGTACGAGGAGCGGCAGTTCATCGTGACCGTTGATGGCGAGCTTGAAAGGACGATGTGCCTCTTTCCCCGTAGAGCGCGCCAGAATGAATCATGTTCAACGTTTGATCGATCAAAGCGATACGAGCATTTAGCGAGGGCGCGCAGGCGTGCCAGGCCTTCTCAACGCGGCCCTCGAGGATCCGGTGGTCCGCGTTTGCAACCGGCTCGATAAACGTGCGAATTTCAGCCGGCGAAAAGCTGAAATACGCCGGAATGGCGCCTTTCATCATGAGCTTTGCCTTGCCGTCCGCGGCATTACATTCCGAACAGACGAGCTCGCGAGGGAAGCTGGATACCAAGTGTTCGACGGTGTCGGCTATTTCTCCACATCCTGACGGAAGATCCACGGTCCAGCGGTCCCCGAACAACGTGCGACCTCGACGCCCCATAATAGTCCCGCAGGTGATCGTGATGCTCTTCCAAATTGGCGAGCAGAATACCGCGACCGGAAAGGCGGAAGAGTATCGACTTTGCTGCGCCGGCAAACGGGACAGAACCAATTCTGTTCGACAAGAGCCCAATTCTGATTGAGGTCGAGACCCTTCGCACCGAGTCTGAGAACGGCAGCCTTGGTTTGGCTGCTGCTCCATCTTCCATTTCGGTCTGGAAAGCAGGATTCCATTTCATCGTCGGGCAGTGTTGAAGGGCGCCAGAAGGCGAGTTCGACAAGCTACATGCGGCTCGGTCCCCATTCGAACTCAGGCTCAATTTCAAAGTCGCCGGATTTGTCTGCCGTTTTTCAATCGTTTGCGTTCATGCTATGTTCGCGAGGTCGATGCCGCAATCTGTCGCGCCTTTAGATGCGAAAAATCTCCTGTGGGAAGCTTGGACGAGGCGAGCTCTGTGCTTGAATGGCGGTCCTCGGCAGCTCCTTGATAATTTCCCGTTTTCTGTGGAACCTAGATGATCCATTAATGGACCATAAGGGGCTCATTTGGGCTTTTTATGAACCACCCAATTGGCTTTTGCAGTTTTGGTCTATATATGATCCACGAGCGGCGAGACGATCTATTTATGAACCATGGCTAAGATCCATCATCCCATTTCTGCCTATGCCGCCGATGCTGCGGTGCTGCTTGGGCAGCTCCTGCGCAAGGCCCGCATCGAACGGAAGATGAGCACGCTCAATGTCGCGGAGCGGGCAGGGATCTCGCGCGGGCTGCTGCGGCGCATAGAGGCAGGCGACCCGCGATCCACAATTGGCGCTGTCTTTGAGGTCGCCGCGATTGTCGGCGTCAGGCTGTTCGACGTCGAGCAGGCGACAATGTCTCAGGCGATCGAAAGCAATCGCGAAGTCATGACGCTTTTGCCTAAATCCATTCGTGCCCGGCGGGGTGAAGAGGTCAAGGATGACTTCTGATCCCAAATTCACTGAGGCCTATGTCTGGACTTGGCTACCGGGCCAGACGAAACCGGTTGTTGCAGGACTTCTGTCGGCGCGTGGCGAACAGCTCCTGTTCAACTATGGACGGAGCTATATCGAGCGCAAGGACGCCATTGCGCTTTACCAGCCCGAATTGCCGCTGCGGAGCGGAATCCTTCCGCTTCTTGCGGGTCTGAACATGCCGAATTGTATTCGCGACGCCGCTCCCGACGCCTGGGGCCGGCGCGTGATCCTCAATCGCAAGTTCGGTGCCCGTGAGAAGGAGATTGACGCGGGCAGTCTTGCCGAGCTGACCTTTCTCCTCGAGTCAGGGTCGGATCGCATCGGCGCGCTCGATTTTCAAGCCTCGCCCTCCGCCTATGTCGCGCGTGAAGGCGAGGGCGCCTCTCTCGATGAGCTCTTGAATGCGGCGGCGCTCGTCGAACAAGGAACGCCGCTGACGCCCGAGCTCAACCGGGCTCTCTTCCACGGTAGCTCCATTGGCGGGGCGCGCCCGAAAGCGACGATTACCTCCAACGATAAGAAATTCATCGCGAAGTTTTCTTCGCAAACCGACCTCTATAGCGTGGTGAAGGCGGAATTCATCGCAATGCGCTTGGCCGCGGCGGCCGGGCTTCGCGTCGCGCCTGTGAACCTTCAACGCGTGGCGGGCAAGGACATCCTCCTCATCGAGCGCTTCGATCGTGCGAAGGCTACCGACGGATGGTACCGCAAGGCCATGGTATCCGCCCTAACATTGCTTGAACTGGACGAAATGATGGCCCGTTACGCCAGCTACGAACAGCTGGCCACGACCATCCGCCACCGTTTTACGGAACCCAAGGAGACGCTACGGGAGTTGTTTTCGCGCATTGTCTTCAACGTGCTCTGCGGCAACACGGATGACCATGCCCGAAATCACGCAGCCTTCTGGGACGGCACGAATCTGACGCTCACACCTGCCTATGATATTTGCCC
The DNA here is from genome assembly GCF_015291725.1 of Bradyrhizobium sp. CCBAU 51765. Lineage (GTDB taxonomy): Bacteria > Pseudomonadota > Alphaproteobacteria > Rhizobiales > Xanthobacteraceae > Bradyrhizobium > Bradyrhizobium liaoningense. The sequence continues at coordinate 6,682,551 of NZ_CP030038.1, read as the reverse complement.
GCAAAGCCGCACGGGCGGCGAGGCGACGCAAGCGATGCTTATATTGGGCCAGGATCGACACAGTCAGATTGCGCTCTGCCTGAAAGGCGCGCCATCGTTTCTTCTCAACGAGGCGGATGCCGTCGCGATTGTCGTGCATCAAATCAAGACCATCAAGGATCGCTGGTCGGCTGTTTGTGACGAAGCCGCGCTTGGACAAGTGGATCGAAACTTGTTTTGGCGCCGCCAGTTCCTGAATCCTTACGCCTTCATTGGCGCGCCGCAGGCCATAACGAGCCTGATCAGCTAGTTCGATCGGAGACCAAACACATGAGCGACAAACACGCGATCGAAGTCTTCCAGGATCTCTCGATCCTTGGTCCCGAAACCAGGCGTGCAGAGCTGCGGGAGGCGCTTATTGCCGCTGCAGCAACGCCATGGGAGCGTGGGATAGACGCCGAGAAGGACCTTAGTCGCATGGCACGCGGCGACGATGTCCTCGTCTTTCAACGGCAGAGCGACAAGAGCCTGCCTGCGGCCAGGCTCACGCTCTGGTCCCGCGAAGGCGGGTATACGATTACAAATATCGTTCCAAGAGAGTTCGACCGGCTTACTTACGCGCAATACAATGGCCTGTTGCAAGAATTCGAACGCCTGATCGCCAAACCAGCAGCCTTCGACCGGCTTCGTCGTAGAACTCTCTTCTCCCCGGCAGTCCCTTGAAGAGTGGGTCTCGCCTGAGGCGGCTAAGGCGCTCGAAGCTTTCTCGGATTTGGCGAACAAATCCACCGGCTCATCGCATCCGCTCGACCAACAGCGCTGGCTCCGCTTTTTGATCCTGGCGCATTGCAGCGCGCAAAAACCGGACGGCGAACGGTTACGCCGCTGGTTAATGGAGGTCGAGGGGGGACGAGGACCATGCCTTGAAGCTCGTCATTGAATATGAGTTCGAGCTCGATTTGCTGAATGCCTATGATTCCCAGCGCGCGTGATGCCTTTTCCAGTCTCCGACATCGTGACGCGGGGCCCGGCGGTGCTGTGCCTCGGCACCTGCATTAGCGAGTCTGATGTTCCTTGCGATACCAATACCAAGAACTCAGGAATGAATTGATTGGGATGAGGTTGCGATCATCACTGACAATGGTTTGGAGATTCCGGGCAATCCCGTCGTAACGGGCTCGCAATTCGGCTTCCGGCATGCGACCGAGATAGGATGGACGCGGTATTCGAACTCCCAAACATCCGGCTCATAGGATGAGGCTGCTTGTCCCCACGATCGCATAGCCTCGTCCCGCGGAAGGGAGGTCGGCAGGGGCAGAGACGGGATTTCGGACATGACAATATCACTCTCTTGAGCGCCATCAGCGACACGTCTTATAGCCGAGTCGTTCTATGATCCTGTCGTCGGCTGTTCGGGGAATTGCCGAAATTGAGGACCGTTGTCGTCGGTCCCGATAATCCCACTATCAGCTGCAAATCGGTTAGGATGCCGGCCTGTGGGGGCCTGAATCATGAAGACTTTTGAACAGATATTTGAAGAATTGATCGACAGGGCCTTGGAAGCGCATCCTGATCTAACTGAGCAGGATATCGCCGGGGCTTCGGCCAACTTGCTGTCGCAGTTTATTCCAGCTGTCGCGCGCGATATGTGCAAGGATCTGAAGCGAAGGATGCCTCAGCTTCTTGCGCGCGCCAGAAAATCGGACGCAGGTTTCGAGAAGAGAATTTTTAAGCGATGGCGCAAGCCGCTCGATCTTCTGGAGCTGCATCAGCGGGTCCCAGGTTCGAGGCGCCATGTGCCAAGCCTACAAATCAACCACTTACGACCTGCTCCTTGGAAGAGAACTTTCAGTTGGACGGGTGCTGCGCCATCCGATCCATGGACCTCCCAACCGCGCGAAGCAGTGCGTCTTTCCGTTTCATCGGCGAGCTTTTCGTTTAACGTGTTGATGCGCTCGAGGCGCATCCGTATTTTGCAAGGCCTTCCATTCGTCATAAGGCGACCGCTGCGATTCAACCGTGGGCTTGAGCCCGGAGAGCCGGTCAAATGCTGCATCTATAGCTTTCCTGTCCCACCGATGTGTTCCGGGAATGGGTCCCGGCATGATCCCCGCCCAATCCAGTCGTTGAAAGCTGATAGCGTTTCATAACCGGCGTAGGCCGCGGCTGCTCTTTTGACATCCCGCGAGGCGGGATCATTTGATCGTCCATATCGTCAACGAGTTCCTTGGTCCAAACGTCACTAAACTGCGACGTAGGTCTGCGTGGGAATCGGCTCGATAGTAACTTTGGATCTATAACTAATTGCCTCGACCATAGCACCCTACGCTTCATCCGGAACGGCCCGTTCTTGAATCATGCCGAGATCCGAGTGTGAGCTTTACTGATTCCCTACCGCTGTTGTCGTCTTTACTTATTTGTACGATTTTACGCTCGAGTGCGCGATAGAGGTGGGGCTGAGCTTGCCCACGGAGTAGGTCTCCGCGACGAATGTTGCAGCACGAGTAAGCTTCCGCTCTACAATATTCGATAAGGCGTCGATGACAAATCGAACGCAACCTGAAATTACACCCGATACCCCTCTTCGCCTTGCTGATGCCGTGAAGATCGCGTTTCCTTTGGGAGGAATGACGGTCGCGGGCTTACGTCGCGAGCGCGATCGTAACCGATTGGTTATTGAGAAGATTGCCGGCAAGGAATTTACAACGCTGGCTCATATCGGACGGATGCGAGAGCTATGCCGCGAAGAAGCAAGGGCGCCAGACTTCAGATTAAGGCCGCCCGCCGAAACAAGAGCGGAAAGATTACCCACCAAGCAACCTGGATCATCAGAGACAACGGCCGGGATGTCGGCACAAGCTGCGCTGCAGATGAGATTGCGGCCGCGGAGGAAAAACTAAGGGACTACATAAGCTCCAAACATACCCCCAAGCGACGTGTCCGCCACATAGACGATATCGCAATCGCGGATGTCCTCTCGATTTATTTGGATGCACAACTGGACAAGCTTCGCTGTCGTTTCAACGCTGATTGCGAAAATGAGGACACCATCCCCGATATCCGCAAGTTCAAGAAACGAATAGAACGATTAAACGAATGGTGGGGAGCAAAAATGCTTGGCGAGGTCAATGGGGAGGCATGTCGCTCCTACACCAAGTGGCGCGGCAAAAAGGGAGGCGCTCGGCGAGACCTTGAAGACCTACGAGCTGCGATTGGCCACCATGCAGCCGAAGGATTTCACCGGGAAATCGTGAAGATCTCACTACCAGAGAGAGGCCAGCCTCGAGACCAGTGGCTGACGCGCAGCGATGCGGCCAAACTGATTTGGACGTGCTGGCGCTATCGTGAAATGCAGAAGGGCTCGCGTCGGCCGACCGACGACCTGAAGGTCCCGACAAGCAAGCGTCCGCTACGCCATCTTGCACGGTTCATTTTGTTGGGGATCTACAGCGGAACTCGTGCTGGAGCTATCGCAGCTGCATCTCCCATTCCCGCGATTGGTCGCTCTTACGTCGACTTAGAGCGCGGCCGCTACTACCGCCTGAAGCAGGGCAGCGCGAAAACCAACAAACGGCAACCCACCGTGCCGGTCCCCTTGCGCTTGCTCGCGCACCTGCGGCGCTGGCACCGAGCTAGTCCAGAGGCGAAGCATTTCGTGGAGTACAATGGGAAGGCTGTGACGTCAGTCAAGACTGCATTCAAGAGTGCAGTCAGGCTCGCAGGCCTCGGCCCGCGAATCTCCCCTCACACTTTGCGGCACACAGCTGCGACTTGGCTCATGCAGAGAGGTACGGACCCTTGGCAGGCAGCTGGCTATCTTGGAATGTCGCTAGAGGTGTTGCTCAACACCTATGGTCATCACCACCCCGATTTTTTGTCCGATGCCGTGGAAAAAATCACCAGTCGAAATCCGGCTGGGGAACGAAAAGCCCACGTATCTGGTGCGGTGATTCCGATCCGGCGAAATGGCGCCTGAATGAGTTACGGACTTTTTTGGTGAGCCCGGGGGCCCTCAGACTCTCAATTTATCATTGGTGTGCGACGAAGTGGGCAACTTGCGCGCTTCAAGCGAGTTCAGGGGTTTTAGCGACACTGTTACCAACTTTTTGAGCCACAGGTCTGGGTTAACCGCAGCAAAGGGCTGCTTCGCAGCTCGTCGTGTAAGCCTAGGGCACAGCCACGACTGCTTCGCCTTCGGCGGCAAGCCAAACCGCACTGGCTTTCCCGCAAGACGCACCAGGCTGATCAATTCGTAGGCGGCCGTGAGTGAGCCGGAGTGACGAACCACTGTGCCACACGAAGGCAGGTCAGAGTCCTCATCGATAAGTCGGGCTGAAACCCGGCCCTTTTGTTCCGCTAGCCGCTTCAGTCCAACCAGGATGTCTTCTGAGCGATACCATAGACGGGCGCGCTGCCCTTGAAGTCGGGGCTAACGTCCAATGATCGCCCTGCCTTCCTCCTTCCGCTTCAAGGCGGCCTTCATGACGTCGGAGGCCGTCCGGGGTGGCAAGTCCGCCAAGGTCCTTGCATTCGTACCGAAGCGCTTCGTAAAATGGTAGGCGCTCGGAGTAACACCGTTCTGGTCGAGCAGCGTCGCCGATATGTAGCCGTTCTGCTCCTCAAGCTGGCGCAAGGCCTGTAGTAGACTCACCTCCGTCCAACGAACGCCATGATGGAATTCATCGCACTTGGCGTCTTTTCCTGCCCTTCCACAGACGCTGCTGAATTTTGCTGCGGGATAAAACAGGAAAGCCGGCCTGTTTCATTGCTGCTGTCCTTGAGCCGAAGTAACGGCGAATGAGATTATTGGACGGCAGGTCGGGCGCGCCATCAATGAGACCGGTGGTGATCTGCGCGTGCTCAGCATAGAGCTTCCGCAAGCCGGCCAATATCTCCTTCTTGCTCCAATGCAGCGCATTCATACCGAACGGAGGTATCGGCGGCGGAGTCTATCCAATGGCCTCATACGCCCTTCGGAGCGAACCGAAGTAGCTGAGGATGGTTTCCGGCGCCGGGACGGCAATCGAGAGCTTCTGGCGCACGTACATCCGAAAAAAAGTCGCCTAATCACCTCAAGTTATTCCGGTGGTCCTGGGATGACCATGACCTTGTCGGTGGTGAGCGCCTTCCTTTCTCCACGTTGCAGGACCTGCCGAGCACTCTGCTCAGCATCGACCAACAGACGACGGAAGCCGTAGATCAACGTGCCGCCCTGTCGATATCTAATTGGGCCTGCTGGCGCTTACGGGGCATTTTCTCGGAAAGTTCGCGGCTATATTCTCCAGCCATCACCCGTTTCAGATGTTTGATGATGGTGGTGATGGAAGTCACATCGTCACCGAACGGTTCGCCGCAGTAGCATCACGCGTACCCCAGCTTGCCTGCAAAGGAACTCATAGTGGGCGGCCTGGTCGGGATTCTGAAAGCGGGCCCATCTTTGACGTCAACAACCAGGATCGCTTCGAATTTGCGCTGAACCGCCAGTGCATCGCTAACCAGATTCTTGAGTGCGTCGCGGCCTCTTAGCGACAGTCCACTTTTTCCGGCGTCGATGTATGACGCCACAATTTTGTGTCCGTGCTGGCTCGCGTACTCGGCAATTGCATTCCGCTGATTTGCAGTTGAGTAGCGCTGGTTATCGGAGGACATGCGCAAGTATTGGGCGGCTCGCAGCATCCCCCAGGCTCCATGAGCGTAGGCGAATCAGCCGCTGCAAGTGAGAAAAGGGCTCAGCAGGCGTCCAGCTTGAACAGACTTCGGGACACAATTTCTAGCTAAAGAAGAATCTGCGCGCGCCCTTCGTCAGCGCTGATTGACGGCCTGGGGTTGGGCGACTCCGAATGACATGGTCTGTTGCGGCGCCGGTTGCCGAAGCGGTGCGCTTTCCGACGCTTGCTTCTGAAAGGAGGAAGTCATTGCAGGCCCATCCGCGCGCGGTCATCGTGCTTTGCCACATCGTCATGGCCCTGAGATCGATCATTTGCGACGCTCGAGATGGGCGCCAGGTCTCTGGTTACCAATGCCGACTCGCCTGGAAGGACTCACCCGCGAGCGCGATGGTGCATAAAGGCAATGGATATAAGCGGTGGCCTACGCGCGTTGCGCAGCATCTCAGTTAAGCGTCGACGAAAGGCAGTTGTAGGCACCCCGAGCTGCGCGCTAAGGAGCTTCGAACGTTCGCTTTCTTCCTGATCGTCGCCTACTTCCCGTTTTTTGAGCTTAGCAAAAACAACGCGGCTTCCGGCCACCAGTGACGATGTGCGGCCATCGGCGCGCTTGGAGGGCTGGATTCTCAACATGGCCGGATCGGCAATCAAGCGGCGATTTGCCAGGGAGCAGGGAGGGCAAGAGTTTTCCGAAGGAGGAGCCAGGCTAAACCGCTTCTCTCTTGGGCGTTCCTAGTGGTCCTGACGAAGTTGCCGCTCAATGTCGATTGCTTGATCTGCATTGCGTGCTCGCTTGAGCAAGGCATTGCGCTCGTTGCCGGGAGGCTTTCCATCTGCCCGCTCACGCATATCCTGTGCAAATTGCTCGAGTCGCATTTCCAGAGAATCCGTCTGCTTGAATCGCCGTCGCTTCAATCCCATCGCATGTTCCTTCTGCTGATGGGTATTGATTGTACGTCCGCGTGCAGATCATCGCAGGAACATAAGTTATTTCGGACTTAGACCTTTGAACTATCAAGCGCCTTGCGAATCTGCGCCGATGTTGTCCGAATCCAGCCACTGACGCCTACGGGCAGAGCCTTGGCCGGTGATGGTGCGGTAGGTAGCGCACAAAGACATTAGTTCCAGCTTTAACTTCTAAGGAGCCCCCGGCGCGGGGCATCTTTGCTGCTCCTCCCTTGTAAGCGCATCAAGCCGATCCAATTGACCCGCCAACCCGGTAAGGCTCCGAGCTATGTTCTTCGTCAGGAAGGCGCGGTCTGGGGAAGTGTTGGGGTTCTGGGAGAGGGCTCTGTACTGACGTGCAAACTCTAAGCAATGCGCGGCGGAAATCATCTTGCCTCCGAGGGCCATAAAAACGATCAAAACGTTCAACCTTCGGCTTAGTTCCATGAATGAGAATGACTATAGAATGCATCTGTCTCGGAAGGCAACGCCGTCCGGATCGTCGCCAACCCGGACACAACGGAAGCGGGAGCCCCGGAAGGTCGGCTCCCGCGACTGGAAAAATAGAACTTGCCTCAACCGATGGCGATCCAGTTTCAGCGTACGCCCCGCTCCCAGTTTCATTGGACCCTGCATCGCCACGGTCGCCAAGACCGCACCGGTAGAGCCGGATTGGGTCTACGAAATCAAGCACGACGGCTAGCAGCTCTTGGTGCGAATCTTCGCAGCTGGGACGTCAGCCAATAACTCATCTCAAAGGGGGCTTGTTGCTCGCCCATGTGATTCGCCTCTCTTTTAAGTGGGATCAGATCGCGAGTTCGGCATCAATAACATGGATTATGCCGAGGGCGGCTTGGTAGCACCGGGGTCGTCAAGACACCCATATTCAATACGCGCCGATTACCCGCGACTAGGGCGGTGGACAACTGTAGCGGACCGCCTAATGTTGGGGATCGCTCCTGTCGGCCTCTTTGCGGTCGCGACCGAGGCGTGCACCGTCAATCGCGGGTTCAACGTCGATAGATGGTGGTGAACAAGCCATGCCCCGGAGCACAAACCGTAACTTGCCGAAGTCCGCAGACCTATTTGTTATCAAAGAAGAGCTGATGACTGGGCGCAGGATTGTTGTTGCTGCTTCGGCCGGGCCGCGCCTGAGTGGTCGGATCGGTATTATCGTTGGCCAAGGGGCAACGGCGACTCAGGTCAAAGTGCTCCTCGACGGAGCCAAGCGCTTTGTAACATTGCACGCGCGCTACGTTGACCTGCTCAAAACACGCTCTTAGTCGCCGGCTACCGCGACGCCATTATGAGTGTAACACCGGCGAATGTACGAGCGGCAAAAATAGGCGACGGAACTGTGCGAAAGTGAACAGGGGTGCTTTTCGCCATGTGGGTAGGCTCGCGTCTGCTTGGCGCAACCCGGACCCCACAGCGGCCCGGCCTACACCCGCAAACGCCTCCCCGGCCGGGGCTGTCTGGCGGTTTAATGCTGAACAATGTTGCTCGTCTGAGGCCTGGCGGCCACTGGCGCATCTCGAAGTCCCGGACTTTAAGAATTGCCGGATCCCATGAGATGGTTTCGATCGGAGTTGCTGCGAGACACTCCGGATCCGCTAATCGGCCACTTGACCGCCGTTTTAGAGGATGATCCGGAAAAGTGCGCAGCGGTTTTTCGAAAAGATCATGCTCAAACAATAACCTAAAGCGCGATGACGATTCATCCTGATCTCATCGCGCTTTAGGTCCAGCGCTTGGTTTCCACGACATAGCCGTCTGCCATGGCGGGGAGGTCGAAGCGGCGGTCGGGAAGCACGAAGCCCCGCGCTCCAAATGTGCATGGCGGTCTGCGGCACCGCTGATGCGAGCATTAACCCATTTGCCTCTGCGGGAACCTAGGCTACCGGCCTGTGTTGTTCGGCTAAGCGAACCGGAGGTTGGGTGATGAGCACCGAGACGACGTTCGTCTGCGATTGTTGCCTACGGAAAGCGGATAATCATGTTGGTTGGGCTCATATCAATGTCAATTGGGCCGATCGGGATCAGCAGGTCATGCCGGACGAAGTCTGCGATCTATGCGAAATCTGTTGGAGCCCACTGCAGCAATTGCTGAAACAGCAGCTTGAGCAACATGCTCGAAAGCGAGGTGCATAAACACGCAGATCATAGGATTCAGATCTCAAAAGGATTGAACGGTCAGCACAAATTGTCGGCCGGAATGCAGCGATGTGGCATGTTCATGATGTCTCTACCGTCGGACCTTCGGCAACGTCTTCTAAACTGTCCTGAGCTATTCTTGTGGCATGGACGACGATGATGTACCTGCAGGGTTTGGCACCGCTCTTCGACAGAGCTATGCCCGTCTAGCCGCTTGGATGGTGCGGTTCAACCGCGCATCTGAGCCGAGTCGATCGCCGCACCCGACGCGGGTTGAACAACCCAATCGAGTTCTCGACAAATCGCGTCAGCCCGCGCCTCCGCGCCCATAAGCTCGGACGAGGCCACGTTGACGAAAAGCCGCAACTTGCGCCGATCTTGGTCACCGGAAGAGGAGGGGCAATTAATCTCCCTTCTTGGCGACGGAGCCATTGCCGACGAAATCGGAGTACGGCTAGGTCGGACGCGTCAGTCGGTTTACGCTCGCCTCCAGCGCTTTCAGAGGCAGCGGTGGCAAGCGAGCAGAACAAGCGGGAAATTCTTCCCGCAGTTGCCCATTGTTTGAACCTTACCGCTTCGCATTGCTCTTTCGCCAGCTACCGCTTCAATCCTCAGGCCATCACGCGCCGCACATGCATGTCTCTCCAGAATCACTGTGGCAGAGACCCTCACCGCGGGGTCGACCGGCAAAGTGTCGCGTTGCCGCGGCGGAGGACCCAAAAAACGAGACTGGCAGCGCCTCATGGCCCACCGACGTCGAGCGGTAACCAGGCATGAACCGATACCGGCTTACGATAGATCATCGCGGATTGGTGACGAGTACCGCGGTACGCATGGGCATTGAGAACCCGCTGGCTGTCGAGGCCGGCGGGTTTTTCGTTGACTAGTTTTCTCTGTATGGAATACCGAGATTGTTGCAGGCCGCCGCAAATGACGCTTTTGCCTTGGCGTCTTCAAAGCAGAACTTAGTGCCGACCTGCGCGCGGTCTGTCCACCAGCCAACATTTGCATCTTTCGCGATACGGAAGGCTTCGTCGCGCAAAAGGTCCAGTTGCCTCCCGGCAGCACGGACAATCAGGCAATTTTCTTCAGGCATAGGTATTGTCTCCAATGGCAACGAACCACAAAGTTGTCAATTGAACGGAAAACGCTCGGCCGGAGCGACTGTCAGCAAAAGGCCGCAGCAGTCGTCCTGCTGCGGCCACTTGTCAAAACATTGCGGGGTAAAAGAGGATCTAAGTAGAACAAGTAGAATATGCGCAAGCTCCCTAACACATGTACGCCGCCAGTCGCGAATCATTTCGCCAATTCCGAATTTGGAACTTTTCGGGCCATTCGCCCGCTACGCTCCGACCCGCAATTGGATCGGCAGCCGGGAGCACTGGGGCTAGAAAATAAGCCGTGCCATGTTCGGTCCTAAGGTGCAATCCTTCGAATGACATTGATTTGGCAACGGTATGTTCGCCCGCAGGACCGCCAGGCGGCTTGATCCGATCCGAGCGACATCTTAGAGCCCTCAAGAGTCCCGCGCCGATCCTGCGGAACGTCGCGGCGCCGGCCGCAGGAGTCTACCAGGAGCGGCGCCTGCGGCCCTTCCCTTTTGTCAGCATAGCTGTGGGAATTTGGATACACATCCGGGAATAATCGGCAAGCGCACAAACAGCTGATCGGAAATGTGCTTGTGTCTCGCGGGTGACGGCCTCTGTCCCAGGAGGCAAGAGCCTGTCCGGGGGCCCCAGCATCATCATGCCCCCCGGCCCGATGCTGGGGCCACCACGGGCACCGTTTCTGTACGAGGCGTCGATTGGACGAGACTTGGAGAGTCCTGTTTGCGATCAGTGCGACGGCTGTTGTCGCCGTTGGCTCATTCTTCGTCATCCGGTTTATTATCGGTTTGCACCTGTGACTTCGATCTGAATTGATCACTGCCCGGATGGTCTACGATTGCAAGTCGTGCATCGCCGCGCTCGAAGTCGGGGCCGAACGTCGGCTCCCCGAGAGCCGCACCCCTGACGGACAAACCGCGGCTCGAGATCTGACAGCCGGACGTCATCAGCCTAGCGATCAGCGCTCAGTTCAACGTGGTGTCCGCAATGGCAGTAGACTAGGACGCCGCGCAAGCCCGTCTCACGCATCTCCGCCGAAGGTGGTCTTGAACTGTCGACCGTCAGCATGCGTGGGCTTGGGGCGTCGGACTGGGCGAGGCATGCCCCCATTCAAGCGGCATCGTAAGTACCTCGCAAAATATAGATCGATGGTGGCCTCGAACCCGCGCGAGCTACAGCCTCTTGTGGGTGTGGAAAAGCAAAGCCTGTCGCTCACTCAGAGAGAGCGATCGAGACACCGGTTATACATACCCGATTGCCGAATCTTCCTAGACATTAGCATGCCTCGGCGGCTCCCCATTACTGTCGAGGCCTCCAACGGCTCCGGCGGGTTGTGCTGGGGCCTTTTTTCCGGCCAGCGAGCGGCACCCAGTGCAACGTATTACCTGCAATGTGGAAAGTCCCACAGCTGTTAATTGCGAGCTTAGGAACGAGAGCTCGGCTTTCACATTCCTTCTGAAGTGCAATCGGGAGCCTTAGCATGGCAATTCAAATCGTGATGGATCATAGCGGCGATAGCCGACACTTCTTCGACAACTCAAATTCAGAAGCATTGGCAGAGGCGGAGAAGCGTTTTCTGCAATTTGCTCTCAAAGGATATACCGCGGCGGTGCGGAAAGGGCCCGGTGAGGTGAGCAGGATCACCGCGTTCGATCCGATCGCGGAAGAAACGTTGTTCTTCCCCCGGCTCGTGGGCGGGTGATCACGAGGTGACGAGAAGGCTTCGTCGCATCGGCTTTTGGCCCCATCGAAGCGTCGCGGTTAGCAGGCTTTATCAAGCAGCTAAGGCCGAGAAGACGATTCAGGGGCGTGCGCTACGACTGCTGCGTTCTTGGCTTTCGTCCGAGCAAAGGGCAGCGTTCGATACCAGGGGGTACTTCGATGTGGTAGGATGCGACAGTGGGAAGCGGTATCGCATCCGGCGGGGAACATCCGGGAACGTCAACGAGATCGACGAGTACGGGCGGCTCGACAGGGGCTGGTGTTTCGTCCCGCTGGGTGGCTTGGTCGAGGGCGCCGTCATGCTCGCCCAAAAAATAGCTCTTGAGACGGACGAGGAGCGCGCTTTGAGCGTTGCCAACAGCTTCCCGGGACCGATCCGATGGCGCCTACCCAGATATCGTCCATCAGAGGGGAGGAGTTTGGGCGCACGTTTTTATTCCAGCTAAGAGCCGGTCGGGACAATCAATAAACCTCCAGACATCGCCCGCAGGTTGGGGAAGTGCGGCTCAACGCCGTCGCAGCATCGAGCTTAATCGGCATTGTGTTTCACAATGAAAAGTTCGCGTGCGCCATTCGTTGTCGGCTCACCTAAGCACGGATGCTCCCGCACGAGATCCGGCCGCCTGCGTGCCTACTGCGGGGCCAGTTTGGTTCACTGGCGCTGTCCGATGCCGCTGGCTCTCACGAGGCCGGGCTTTTCTTCATTGCTCCAAGTTAGTCGAAACTCTTCCGCTTGGACCGAGCCATGAGTCGCCTTTGAAGCTCTTGCGTGGTTCAATCTTCCAATCAACAACCTGCTCTCTATTGATCAGCTTTAGATCCCGAATAGGATGAAAGTTTGATCGCAGTCAAACGTCGTCACAATACCAAAGATCCCAATCCCTCGAGCCTCTGCCTTCCCAACAAGTCTCCTCATTAACTTATCAAACGACAGCGTCTGCTTTCCATCAAAACGACGTTCGTCACTTGTAACTGACTTCGGCGCTCCTTCGATGTCGAACGACGCGATGCCCGCGGCGAGTTTTTCCGCGCCTATGACGACGGCTCCGCGGGGTCGACAGCGGCCGCCTTCTCGGCCTGTGTCAGACCGACCTGCTGAACGACCACAACCTCACGACGTTGAGACTAAGATTGAGAACGCGCATGGACGACAAACGATGGCATTGACTTCCTAACCTTGAGGAGGCTGAAACCAGAAACGTGGGTCGCGTCGGCCAAAGCTACCGGACCGAGGTATCCGTGCTCGAGTTGGCATGTTGGGGGACCCAGTCCCTCCCTTATGCCTGCGTTGTCGTTGGACGAGCGCTCCTCGAGAAGGGAGCGATTACCGCGGCGTCCAGTTACGAGCATCCATCGGTGCTACGCTGCGACAGATCGCAGCGACTTGGCTCATGCAGCGAGGCGCGGATTCGTGGCAGGCAGCGGGGTATCTCGGGATGTAGCTTGAGGTGCTGTCAACACGTATGGCCATCACAATCCCGACGATTTGTCCGATGCCGTCGACAGAATCGCTAAGTGCTACCCAGTCAGCGAACGAAAAGCGCACGTATCTGGTGCGATATCTGGTGCGGTGCTTCCGATGAAACGAAACCGGCCTTGATAAGTCACTGATTTCATTGGTGGGCCCGGCAGGACTCGAACCTGCAACCAGACCGTTATGAGCGGCCGGCTCTAACCATTGAGCTACAGGCCCCGCCGCGAGGCGGCCGCGTCAGGGGCGGCCGGCAACGGTGCGCGGTTCGTTTACAGGGCCTGAGGCGGGGGTGCAATGCTGGCTCTGGCGGATGGGAACGCCGTCATACCGTCCTGGGTAATTTTTGATTAACCGAAATTGACGATGATGCCTGTATACCCCTGTTTTGCCCGACGAAGCAAACCGCTTTTCCGAGGGATTTTGGTGGGTGGGCGGTAACCTATTGAAATGACTGGACTCGTCTACTGTGCATGGGGTTGTTTTCGCAACTTTGTTTGAGGGGGCCTGTTGGCCCCCTCAAACATGGTGCGGCCGAGCTCGGCGGCTGCCTAGTCCACCGAGACCCCGGCGAACTCGACCACCTTGCGCCACTTCTCGGTCTCGTTCGCGACCAGCTTGCCGAACTCGGCCGGCGTCATCGGCTTGGGGATGCCGCCGGTCTCGGCGAGCTTGGCCACCAGCTTCGGGTCCTTCAGCGCTTCGCCGACGGCCTTGTTGAGGACCTCGATCACCTCGGGCGGCGTGCCCTTCGGCGCGGAGATGCCGTAGAAGCCGACCGATTCGAAGCCCGGCACGGTCTCGGCGATCGCGGGCACGTCGGGTACGCTCGGCCAGCGCTGCGGCGAGGTCACGCCCAGCGCGCGGACGTTGCCGCCCTTCACCTGCTCCATGGCCGAGGGCAGGTTGTCGAAGATCAGCTGCACCTTGTTGGAGATGATGTCGGGGAAGGCGATGGCCGAGCCGCGATAGGGCACGTGCACCATGTCGCACTTCGTCATCACCTTGAACAGCTCGGCCGACATGTGCACCGAGGTGCCGTTGCCGGACGAGGCAAACGAGATCTTGCCGGGATTGGCCTTGCAATAGTCGATGAACTCCTGAACCGTCTTCGGTGGAAACGCGTTGGAGACGACCAGCATGTTGGTGAGCTGCATGATGCTCGCCACCGGCACGGTGTCGCGCAGGAAGTCGAACGGCAGCTTCTTGTAGAGCGAGGTCGAGATCGCGTTGTTGGGCGCGACGAACAGCAGGGTGTAGCCGTCCGGCGGGGCGTTGATCGCGGCGGCGGCGGCGATGTTGCCGCCGGAGCCGGTGCGGTTCTCGACGATGACCTGCTGGCCGAGCCGCTCCGACAGCCACTGCGCCATGATCCGCGCCACGATGTCGACCGGGCCGCCGGCGGAAAAGCCGATCAGCCAGTGCACGGGACGGTCGGGGTAGGCGGCGGAGGCGGGAGGGGTGGTGCTGAAAAGACCTAACAGGACTGCAAGCCCGAACAAACCGTGACGCAAAATTCGCACCATGACGTCTCCCATTGCTTTATTGTCGTTGGCTGCATGCTTTCACAAAATCGGGTCGCTGCCTATATCGCCGCAAGTCGGTGTTGACGCAGGTCCGCCGGGAGCGACCATGAGATTCGCGATGACCCTTCTCGGTGCGGCGATGCTCGCAAGTCCCGCTGCCGCCCAGACCGGAGGCACGGCCATTCCGACCACGACGATCAGCCAGACAATCAGCCTCGGCACCGCGACGCCCGGCGGCGGCTTTCCGCTCTATGGCAACGCCTTTGCCGAGGTGATGAACGCGGCCGATCCGCAGATGTCCATCGCGCCGCGCAACACCAGGGGCAGCAACGAGAACATCCCGCTTTTGGAGAAGGGCGAGCTCGATCTCGCGCTGGTCGCGGGCGAGCCGGCCTATGAGGCCTTCGCGGGCATCGGCCGCGCGCCGGTGCGGCTGAAGATCCTCACCGCGATCTATTCCAACCCCGGCCTGTTCGTGGTGCGCGCGGACAGTCCCTACAGGACGATCCGCGATCTCGTCGGCCAGCCCGTCGCGTTCGGCGCCAGGGGCTCGGGCCTGCCGATCCTGGCGCGCTATGTGCTGGACGGGCTCGGCCTGAAGCAGGACGAGGATTTCAAGGCGGTCTATCTCGACCGCGCCGGCGATGGCCCCGCGATGGTCGAGGACGGCCGCGTCGCCGCGCTGTGGGGCGCCGGCATCGGCTGGCCCGGCTTTGCCGCGGTGGCATCGAGCGCGGCAGGCGCACGCTTCATCGCGCCCAGTGCCGAAGAGATCACGCGCATCCGCGCCAGGCATGCGTTCCTGAAGCCGCTCACCGTGCTGGCGGGCTCCTACCCGAAGCAGACGGAGCCGATCGCCTCGCTCGGCTCCTGGAGTTTCATCCTCACGCGCGAGGATCTGCCGGACGATGTCGCCTATCGGCTCGCCAGGACGCTGCATGGCGTCGAGGCCACGTTCTGCAAGAAGCTCGCGCAGGCCTGCGAGACCAATGCGGCGAACACGGTCGCGGCCGCACCGAAGCCGGAGCTGATCCATCCCGGCGTGATGCAGTATTTTCGTGAGATTGGCGTGGTGAAGTGACGGCCGCCCAAGCGGCCGTCATTCCGGGGCGGTGCGCAGCACCGAACCCGGAATCTCGAGATCCCGGGTTCGGTGCCCTGGGTCGCGCTTCGCGCGATCCCGTTGCACCGCCCCGGGATGACGATCGCTTTAAGCGATCGTCACTTCTTCACCATCGCACAGGCCGGGTCCGGCGGACCGAACGCCTTGTCGCCGGAGATGGTCGTGAGGATCTTGTAATAGTCCCACGGATATTTGCTTTCCTCCGGCGTCTTCACCTGCACCAGCCAGAGATCGTGCACCATCAGATTGTCCTCGCGCAGTTTGCCGTTGCGGGCGAAGAAGTCCTCGATCGGCTTCTCGCGCATCTTGGCTGCGACCTTGAGCGGATCGTCGGTGCCGGTCTCCTTGATGGCGTTGAGATAGTGCATCACGCTGGAATAGACGCCGGCCTGCCACATCGACGGCATCTTGTTCATCTTGGCGAAGTAGCGCTTCGACCATTCGCGGGTCTTGTCGTCCATGTCCCAGTAGAACGAGGTGGTCAGGAGCAGGCCCTGCGCCGCCTGCAGGCCGAGACCGTGGATGTCGGTGATCAGCGCCAGCAGCGCCGCCATCTGCTGGCCGCCCTTGAACACGCCGAACTCGGCGCCGGTCTTGATCTCGTTCATGTTGTTGGGGGGACCGGCGGCAATGCCGATGATCTTGGCCTTGGAGGCCTGGGCCTGCAGCACGAAGGAGGAGAGGTCGGGCGTTGCCAGCGGCGGCCGCACCGAGCCCAGCACCTTGCCGCCATTGGCGGTGACGACGGCGGACGCATCGCGCTCCAGCGAGTGGCCGAAGGCGTAGTCGTCGGTGATGAAGAACCAGCTGTCGCCGCCGCGCTTGACCACCGCGTCCGCGGTGCCGACCGCGAGCGCGCGGGTGTCGAACACCCATTGGATCGCGTAAGGCGAGCAGAACTTGCCGTGGAAATCCGCGGTCCCGGTGGAATGGGTGATGAACAGCCGCTTCTTCT
Organism: Bradyrhizobium sp. CCBAU 51765; assembly: GCF_015291725.1. Lineage (GTDB taxonomy): Bacteria > Pseudomonadota > Alphaproteobacteria > Rhizobiales > Xanthobacteraceae > Bradyrhizobium > Bradyrhizobium liaoningense. The sequence goes on along the minus strand of NZ_CP030038.1, from coordinate 6,665,904 downwards.
CATTGGCGATGTTCTGCACCGCGAGCCCGACCGCGGAGACCGGCACGTCGACGATCAGATCGACCTGCTCGACGTCGTACCAGCGCCGCGCGAGCGAGGCGCCGATATCGGCCTTGAGCTGGTGGTCGCCGATCACGACGCTGATCGGCTTGCCGAGCACAGTGCCGCCGAAATCGTCGATCGCCATCTGCGCCGCGGTCACCGAGCCCTGGCCGGTCGGCGCGGAGGCGGGACCGTTCATGTCGGTGAGCACGCCGATCTTGACGACGCCGTCGGAGACCTGCGCCATTGCGGCGCCCGGCAGCAATGCCGTCACCAAGGCAGCCGCGACCGGCAGTCCAAATCTGGTTGGATTCACGCTTGTCCTCCCCTGAGCCGGCTCGTTGGCCGATGTTGCATCCGGGTATGGCCCGGCTGAATTGGTTTCTTTTGCAACTATTCGGGGGCAGACGTCAACGTCAGGCTGCGAAGCGGATCTGTCCTGCGGGCGAGGGATCGTAGCCGGTCAGTTCCTCGGCGCGCTGGCGCAGTCGCCGCTCGTTCAGGAAGCGGAGCATGGCCTGCATCGCCGGGCGGAAATAGCTGCGCTGCCGCATCGCGAGGTCGAGATTCTCCCAGACCAGCGGCACGAAATCGAGACCGGCCGAGCGCGCCGCGGCGCGGGTCGCGATGCCGCAATCGGCCTGGCCGGCGCGGACCAGTTCGGCGAGATCCGGCCCGGTCAGGGCCGCGGTTTCGATGCGGCGCAGATCGCGCGTCGAGGCGCCCGCGCGCTTCAGGAGCACGTCGAGCAGCATCTGCGCGCCCGTGCCCTGTTGCCGCATCGCCATCCGGGCGCCGGTTGCGAGCACGTCGGTCAGGCCGTGCAGCCGCTTGGGATTGCCGTGCGGCAGCACCAGACCCTCTTCGCGGCGCACGAACGCGACCAGCACCACATCATGCAGGTCCGGCGTCGCCCGCAGGGCTTCGATACTGGCATCGCTGGCGAGATCGTCCGAGGCGGTCGGGGCGTGGAAGTGCACCGCCGCAGCCATCACCTCGTTGCGCTGCAGGCGCTCCAGCCCGCGCGCGCTGCCCTCGCTCATCGATCCCAGGCCAGAGCCGGATTCGCGCAGGCTCCAATCCAACAGTTCGTCCTGGCTGCCGCCGACGACCGGCGGCGGCTCCGCGATCAACATGCCGGCCGGACGTGCCAGTCCCGACAGGACCCAGAGGTCGAGCTCGTGCCGCGGGAAGAGCCATTTCCCCGTCACTTTGGTGCAGGGGATCGCGCCGGTCGTGACAAGTTCGTAAAGCTTGCGTTCGCCGAGCCGAAGATATTCGGCGGCTTCGCTGGTCGTCAGGAATTCCATCCTGCATTCCTATGCAAATTATTGCTTCTTTTTGACGCCCGACGCAGGTGGAATTCTGCATTTCAGATTTTTTGTCGGCGGGAACCATGCCCGATCATCTCGCCGCTTTGCAATACATCCCGCACGCGCGTTTTCTGCTTTGGTGAACGATCCTGAATCAATTGCTCGCGCGGTGCGCTCGGCGGCATTGCCGAAACTTCCCGGCCGGGCCGCGCGAAAACGCGTCACGAGTGCGGCGCAATCGCTCATCATCATGATCTCGTCATAGCCAAGGGAACCCCGATCATGGGCCGCCTGTCCGTTGTATTTGCGCTTCTCTGCGGCCTTGCCGCGGGCATTGCGGCGTCATCCGCGGAGGACCGCGGCCTCGTCCTCGCCACGACCACGGCGACGCAGGAGTCCGGCCTGCTCGATCATCTGCTGCCGATCTTCCGCGGCAAGTCCGGCATCGAGGTCACCGTGATCGCGCGGCGCGCCGACGAAGTGCTCGACGGGGCACGACGGGGCGAGGTCGACGTCGTGCTGATGCACGCGCGGCCTCAGGAGGAGAAGTTCATCGCCGACGGATTTGGCGTGAAGCGCTACGACGTGATGTACAACGATTATGTGCTGATAGGGCCGAAGAGCGATCCCGCGGGCGTAAAGGGCAAGGACATCGCAACGGCGCTGAAGGCGATCGAAGCCAAGGGCGCGCCGTTCGTGACGCGCGGCGATCGGTCAGGCACCCACGCCGCGGAACTCGCGCTCTGGATCGTCGCCGGCATCGACATCGCCGCCGCCAAGGGCGCCTGGTATCGCGAGGCTGGGCAGGGCATGGCCTCGGCGCTCCACGCAGCGCGCGCCGCGAATGCATATGTGCTGGCGGACCGCGGCAGCTGGATCGCCTTCAAGGATCGCGGCGATCTCGACATCGTCGTCGAAGGCGACAGGCGCCTGCTCAACCAGTACGGCGTGATGCTGGTCAACCCAGAGAAGTTTCCGAACGTGAAGAAAGACCTCGGGCAGACCTTCATCGACTGGCTGACATCGCCGGAGGGGCAGACGGCGATCGCCGGCTACAAGGTCGACGGGCAGCAGCTGTTCTTCCCCAACTCCGACAGGTCGGGCGGTTGAAGCCCGCATCGCCGGCGGTTGCCAAAGCGGGCGATGCATGGTCCATCATGGCGCATGACCCAGCGCCTGCCGCCCTCGCTGACGCCGCTCGACACCGCCCTCGCCGCGTTGCTGAACGGGCTTGAGCCGCGTGCAGCGGTCGAGCTGCCGCTGGCGGAAGCGGCCGGCTGCATCGCGGCGGGCACGCCGCTGCTCGCGGCTCGTCCGCCCCACGACATTGCCGCCGCGGACGGCTGGGCGCTTTGCGCCAACGATCTCGTCGGCGCGTCCTCTTATTCGCCGCTGCGTTTGACAGGCGTGCCGGTGTGGGTCGAGGCCGGCGACGCGATGCCGGCAGGATCCGACTGTGTGCTCGATGCCGATGCCGTGGAGGTGTCGGGCTCGCTCGTGCAGGTGCTGGCGGAGGGCGTGCCCGGACAGGGGGTCCGGCGTGCCGGCAGCGACATCGCGGACAGCACGCCTGCCGGCGCCGAGGGCCATCCGGTCGGTGCGGCTGATCTCTTGATGGCGCGCGTTGCGGGTCTGGAGACACTCGGCGTGCGGCGGCCCCGGCTGCACATTGTCAATGTTCCGGGCGCTACGGCAACGATGCATATGGTCGCCGGGCTCGCGCGGGCGGCGGGACTCGACGTCGAGACGCGTCAAGCGCGGGCACGCGACGAAGAATCGATTGCCGATGTGCTCGATGCGTCCTCCTGCGATCTTCTGCTGATGATCGGCGGCAGCGGCGTTGGCCGCCAGGACGCCGCCATCGCGGCCCTGGCCCGGCGCGGCGAAGTGACGGCGCACGGCCTTGCGCTCCAGCCCGGACGCACTGCCGCCGTCGGTCGGCTCGGACAGGTTCCCGTTGTCGCCTTGCCCGGCTCGCCCGATCATGCACTTGCGGCCTGGCTCGCACTCGTGCTGCCGCTGGTCGATCGTCTGTCGGCACGTCGGCCGCGCCGACGGGTGACCTTGCCGCTCGCGCGAAAAATCGCATCCGGCGTCGGCATCGCCGAGATCGCTTTGCTGGCCGGGGAACATCGCGCCTGGATGCCGCTTGCCGTGGGCGAATGGCCGCTTCAGGCCATCGCCCGTGCGGACGCGTGGCTGCTCATTCCCGCCGGTCACGAGGGATTTGCGGCAGGTACGGCGTTCGATGCCCATCTGTTGCGGGAGTGATATGGGTCCTGGCATGACGATGATCCCGAAATCACCGGACCGCAGCGCGCTCGAGCAGGAGCAGTTCCTCGATATCCTCTCGCGCGAGGAGGCCCTAGCGCGCTTCGAGGCGGCCTTGTTCCCGCGCGCGCTTCCGAGCGAGTCGCGCAAGCTCGCTGCCGCGCTCGGTGCGGCACTCGCCGAAGACGTCACCGCGCCGATCGACGTGCCGCCGTTCGACCGGTCCAATGTCGACGGCTTTGCCGTGCGCGCCGCGGACCTTGCGCCGGCCGGTGAGGGCGCGCCCGTGCGCCTCGCGCTGAATGGCGAGGCGATTCATTGCGGCACCGCGCCGACGCTGCAGGTGGCGGCGGGCACCGCGACGCCGATTGCCACCGGCGGTCCGCTGCCGCGCGGCGCCGATGCCGTGGTCATGGTCGAGCACACCCAGCCGGCGGGCCTCGATGCGATCGACGTCCGTCGCGCCGTCTCGCCGGGGCAATTCGTCTCATACGCCGGATCCGACATCGCGCGCGGCGAGGCGCTGCTGCGCGCCGGCACTCTCATCGGCTCGCGCGAGATCGGCATGCTGGGGGCCTGCGGCATTGCCGAGGTGAGTGTCGTGCGCAAGCCGCGGGTTGCCGTGATCTCCACCGGCGACGAATTGGTGCAGCCCGGCCAGCCGCTCGCGCCTGCCGAAATCTACGATACCAACGGCGCCATCGTCGCGGCCGCGGTCGACGAGAATGGTGGCGAGGCCGTCTTCCTCGGCGCCATTCCCGACGATGAAGCCAGGCTCGAAGCGGCCATGCGCCGCGCGCTTGCAGACTCAGACATGCTGGTGCTGTCGGGCGGTACGTCGAAAGGCGCGGGCGATCTCTCCCATCGCATCATCGGCCGGCTCGGCGCACCCGGCATCATCGCGCATGGTGTTGCGCTCAAGCCCGGCAAGCCGCTGTGCCTTGCGGTGTGCGACGGCAAGCCGGTGGTGATCCTGCCGGGCTTTCCGACCTCGGCGATGTTCACCTTCCACGACATGATCATGCCGGTGCTGCGCAAGATGGCCGGTCTGCCGCCGCGCTCCGATGCCAAGGTGAATGCGACCGTGCCGGTGCGCATCGCCTCCGAACTCGGCCGCACCGAATTCATCATGGTCTCGCTGGTCCAGGGCAGGGACGGCCTGATCGCCTATCCCTCCGGCAAGGGGTCCGGCGCGATCACGTCATTTGCGCAGGCGGACGGTTTCTTGCGCATCGATGCGCTGGCGGACCAGATGCCGGCCGGGACTGCAGCCGACGTGACGCTGTTCACGCCGCATGTGCGCGTGCCCGATCTCGTCATCGTCGGCAGCCATTGCACCGGCCTCGATCTCGTCACCGCACCGCTCGCGCATGCCGGCCTGACGGTGCGCTCAATCGCGATCGGCAGCCTCGGCGGGCTTGCGGCGGCCAGGCGCGGGGAATGCGATCTCGCGCCGATCCATCTGTTCGACGACAGGAGCGAGACCTACAACACACCCTATCTCGTCGAAGGACTCGAGCTCGTCCCCGGCTGGCGGCGGATGCAGGGCATCGTCTTCCGCAAGGGCGACGAACGTTTCGAGGGTCTGAGCGCAAAGGACGCTGTTGCCGCAGCGCTCGCCGACCTCGCCTGCATCATGGTCAACCGCAACCAGGGCGCCGGTACGCGCATCCTGATCGACCGGCTGCTTGGCGGCGCGCGTCCGGAAGGCTACTGGAACCAGCCGCGTTCGCACAATGCGGTGGCGGCGGCCGTGGCGCAGCACCGCGCCGACTGGGGTATGACCATCGCGCCGGTCGCCCATGCGGTCGGCCTCGGCTTCATTCCGCTGGCGGAAGAGCATTATGACTTCGCACTGGTGACGGCGCGCAAAGACCGGCCGGCCGTGCGGGTTTTTCTCGACGCACTCGGCTCGGACGAGGCGCGCGCGGCACTCGAGCGAGCCGGATTTCGGCCTGCATAGCAACCTTGCAGGAGACCTCGCGCGCCAACATCTGGCTGGAGGAAAGGACCGACGCGAGCAGGGTCTATGGTGACGGGGCTGGTGGTGCCGCTGGCGGCCTGAGCGGAGCGGTTTGCTCAAGGGCCATGAACTCAGACGGCCGCCGCAGCGACCAAGGGACGTGAGCCAGATCATGACCGCGTCAACATCCGCAAATTTCCGCAAGATTGCTGCACTCGTCGCAGCGGCCGGCACGCTGTTCTGGCTCTACACCTTCTACTTCATCGCTCATGTCCCGCCCGGGGACGGCACCGGCTTTCAATGGCTCGCGGTGTTTCCGCTGGGCATGATCTTCATGCTGTTCTTCGTCCCGGCCTGGCTACTGATCGCGATCGGCCGCTTGCCGCGGTTCACCATCGTCGTCGGCCTCTGCGGCCTGATCGCGTTCGTAATCATCTGGTCGCAGCTGCTCAACGAGTTTCCGAAATCTTGAAGTTGCTAGGATGCCTCATCCAGCGCCGCCAGGCGCTCGGCTTCGGAGATGTCCTCGACCGTATTGGCATTGAAGAACGGATCGAGCGGCTCCGCCGGCCACGTCACTGTTGCGAGCGGATAGCGCGCGGTCCAGCGGTCGATCTTGCGGAGGTCCTCGACGACCAGCGCGTGGCGCAGCTCGTTGCGCAAGGCGACGCGCCACAGGCCGATCACCGGGTGCGACTGCCGGCCTGACGCGGCGACCGCAAGCTGCGCGTTCTCGCGCGCGCGTGCGTCATGCAGCCGTGCGACGAGATCGCGCGGCAGGAACGGGCAGTCGCCGGCGGCGCTGAGCACCCATTCGATCTCCGGCCGGTTCGTCGCGGTCCAGTCGAGCGCAGCAAGGATGCCGGCGAGAGGGCCGGGAAAGCCGGGCACGTCGTCGGCGACGACGTGCAGGCCGAACGCAGCAAAGCGGGCGGGATCGCCGTTCGCGTTGAGGATCAGCCCGCTGCACTGGGGCGAAAGGCGCGCGATCACGCGCTCCAGGATGGTACGCCCGCCAATGGTGCGCATCGGCTTGTCGCCGCCGCCCATGCGCCGTGCGAGGCCGCCGGCGAGCAGCACGCCGAGAGTCGATGGAACGCTCGTTGCCGGAATCCTAGTCGTCACCACCTTCACCCTTGCGCTTGTGCCTGGCCGATTCCTCCTCGACATAAGCAAGATTCTGATCGTAGACGATGCGCTCCTCGCCTGCGAGCGCGATGAAGCGCTTTCCGCGGGTGCGTCCTACCAGCGTCAGCCCGACCTGCCTTGCGAGATCGACGCCCCAGGCGGTGAAGCCGGAGCGCGACACCAGAATCGGAATGCCCATGCGGACGGTCTTGATCACCATCTCCGAGGTGAGACGCCCGGTGGTGTAGAGGATCTTGTCGCCAGGCTCGACGCCGTGGCGGTACATCCAGCCCGCGATCTTGTCGACGGCGTTGTGGCGGCCGACGTCCTCGGTGTAGCAGAGTGGCTCTCCCGCCTTGCACAGCACACAGCCGTGGATCGCGCCGGCCTCGAGATAGAGCGAGGGCATGGTGTTGATGGTCTGCGTCATCTGGTAGAGCCAGGAGGTGCGCAGCTCGGCCTTCGGCAGCGCGACGCTCTCGACGGCCTCCAGCAGATCGCCGAAGGCGGTTCCTTGCGCGCAGCCCGAGGTCTGCGTGCGCTTCTTCAGCTTGGCCTCGAAATTGGTGTGATGTGCGGTGCGCACCACGACCACCTGGAGGTCGTCGTCGTATTCGACCTCGGTGACCACGTCGTTGAATTTCAGCATGTTCTGGTTCAGCAGATAGCCGAGCGCCAGATATTCGGGATAGTCGCCGATCGTCATCATGGTGACGATCTCCTGGGCATTCAGGTAGAGCGTCAGTGGCCGCTCCATCGGGACCTTGATCTCGACCTTGGCGCCGGTCTGGTCGGTCCCGGTTACACTCTGGGTCAGGCGCGGGTCGTCGGGGTTGGGGACGATCAGGGGCACCGGGGCTTTGTCGATCTTCATCATGGCCGTGACGTTAGCATGACATTCGGGTCAAGCCGATATAAGCATGGTCTGGAATGGGCAAAATGCCTCCGCTCGTCATTGCGAGCGGAGCGAAGCAATCCAGAATCTTTCCGCGGCGACAGTCCGGATTGCTTCGCTCCGCCCGCAATGACGGGGATAGGCCGGCGGGTTCCATCAGCTGACGAGCCATTGGCGGAGATCGAAGGGCATGAAAGTCATCGGCCTTGCAGGCTGGAGCGGTGCGGGCAAGACCACGTTGTTGACGCGGCTGATCCCGCATTTCAATGCGCAAGGCTTGCGCATCTCCGTGATCAAGCATGCCCATCACCAGTTTGACGTCGACGTGCCCGGCAAGGATTCCTGGCGCCATCGCGAGGCCGGCGCGGCGGAAGTGCTGGTCGCTTCCTCGAACCGCTGGGCCCTTATGCACGAGTTGCGCGGGGCGGCGGAGCCGCGGCTGCCGGAACTGCTCGGCAAGCTCTCCGCTGTCGATCTTGTCGTGGTCGAGGGTTTCAAGCGTGAGCCGCATCGCAAGATCGAGGTGCACCGCGCCGGCAACGGCAAGCCGCTGCTGTTTCCCGATGATCCCGGGATTGCCGGGATTGCGAGCGACGTCGCGATTGACACGAGGCTGCCGACTGTCCATCTCGACGATATCGCGGCTGCCGCGGAACTGTTGCTGCGCGCGGCGATGCCGGTCGAGGAAGCGGTGGCAAAGAGCGCCGCGATACGCTGACGAGGCACCATGGCGCAACTATCGGACGACTGCTTTGCCTTCGGCGGCCCGATGATGTCGGTCGACGAAGCCGTTGGCCTCATCACGACGCGCGTCAACGCGATCGTCGATCTCGAAGCCGTGGCGCTGGTCGATGCCGACGGGCGCGTGCTCGCGCGCGACGTGGCCGCACCTTTGCCGCTGCCGCCGTTCACCAACTCCGCCGTCGACGGGTACGCCCTGCGCAACGCCGACCTTCCGGAAAGCGCCGCGCGGGCGTTCCCGCTCGACGGTCGCATCCAGGCCGGCGGCGTTGCACAGGCGCCGATCAGGCCCGGTCACACCGCGCGCATCTTCACCGGCGCGCCGATGCCGCCCGATGCGGACACCGTCTTCATGCAGGAGGACGTCCGCATCGATGAGTCCGGCAGGATCGTGCTGCCGCCGGGGCTGAAGCGTGGGGCCAACGTCCGTCCCGCAGGCGAGGACATTCCGCAGGGGCACGTCGCGCTCCGCGCCGGCCAACGCTTGCGACCGCAGCATGTCGCCCTTGCCGCCGCTTTCGGCCTGACGGGGCTCGAGGTCGTCAGGCGCATCCGTGTCGCCGTGTTCTCGACCGGCGACGAATTGGCGTCGCCTGGCGAACCGCGCTCCGCCTCGCAGCTGTTCGATTCCAACCGCTTCATGCTGATGGCGATGCTGCGCCGGCTCGGCTGCGATGTCAGCGACCTCGGCATTCTGCGCGACGAGCGGACGTCGCTCGCGAACGGCTTGAAGCAGGTCGCAGGTCACCATGACCTGATCCTCACCACCGGCGGTGTCTCGACCGGCGAGGAGGATCACGTCAAGGCGGCGGTCGAGAGCATCGGCTCGCTGGTGCTGTGGCGGATGGCGATCAAGCCCGGCCGTCCCGTGGCGATGGGCATCATCGGCGGCACGCCGCTGATCGGATTGCCCGGCAATCCGGTCGCGAGCTTCGTGACGTTCGTCCATGTGGTGCGACCGACGGTGTTGGCGCTCGCGGGTGGCTTGCCGGAGCCGTTGACACCCATCCCGCTGCGCGCGGCGTTCACTTACAGGAAGAAGGCCGGCCGGCGGGAATATGTGCGCGCCTCCCTGCGGCGCGCGCAGGACGGTGCGCTCGAGGCGATCAAGTTTCCGCGCGAAGGGGCCGGGCTGCTGTCATCGCTGGTCGAGACCGACGGCCTCGTCGAACTCGGCGAGGACATCACGAATGTCGAGCCGGGGCAGGACGTCGGCTTCCTGTCCTACGCCGGTCTGCTCTAGGCGCCTTTGCGTTGACGCGATCGACCGGTCCCGCCATGTTGCAGCCATGACCAGAACGACGCTTGATCTCACCGGACTGAAATGCCCGCTGCCCGCCCTGAAGACGCGCAAGGCGCTCAAGCCTTTGCAGCCGGGCGATCAGCTCGAGGTTCACTGCACCGATCCATTGTCGGTGATTGACATTCCGAACCTGATCCGCGAGACCGGCGACAAGGTCGAGATCACCGAGCGCAACGAGGCGCGCATCGTGTTCCTGGTCGAAAAGAGCGGCGCCCCGTAAAAAGGCGAATGTTCACGGCGGCGACGTTTGACTATGCTGCGCCTGCGGGGGGACGGCCGTAGCTTCGCTGCAATGCGAAAGACGCCGTTTATTGCGGTCGACGATCTCAAACCCAAGACTTTCAAACCCAAGACCCTCAAACCCAAGACATCGGGCATGACTTTCACAACATCGAGGGCAAGCGCAGCCGCAAATCCCGCGGCGGGACGCGAGCCTGACGTCAAGCTCGGCAAGGCGGCTGCAGGACCGGAGTTCAGCGCGCTGGCGCAGGCCTCCATCCTGATCGTCGACGACGAGCCGGGCATGCGCAATTTCCTGGTGCGCACGCTTGAGCCGCGCTGCAAGCTGGTGGACGAGGCGGCCGATACCGACCAGGCCTCGCGCAAGCTCGATTCCAACCGCTACGACGTCGTCATTCTCGACAACATCATGCCCGGCAAGAACGGCGTCGACTGGCTCGCCGAGCAGCGCGCCGTCGGCTTCTTCGCCGATGCCATCCTGATCACCGCCTATGCCGACCTCGACACCGCGATCCAGGCCCTGCGCGCCGGTGCGGCCGATTTCGTGCTCAAGCCGTTCCGCTCCAACCAGATCCTCAACGCGGTGGCGCGATGCCTCGACCGCGTCCGCCTCCAGCGCGAGAATTATGTCCTGCGCTATGCTCTGCGTGCCTCGTCCGACCGCACCTTTCTGCGCGACAATCTGATCGGACAGTCGGCAGCGACGTTGCGCGTGCGTGAGACCATCGCGCGCGTCGCGCGCCTGCCGACCTCGATTCTCCTCACCGGCGAATCCGGTACCGGCAAGGAAGTGGCAGCGCGCTCGATCCACTCGCTGTCCGACCGCGCCGACAAGCCGTTCGTGCCGGTGAATTGCGCGGCGATCCCGCCCGACATGATCGAGGCCGAGCTGTTCGGACACATCAAGGGCGCCTTCACCGGCGCCGATTCGGGCCGCGAGGGCTTGTTCCTGTATGCCCATGGCGGCACGCTGTTCCTCGACGAGATCGGGGAGTTGCCGCTGCCGATGCAGAGCAAGCTGCTCCGCGTGCTCGAAGACCGCCGCGTCCGTCCGGTCGGCTCCGAGCGTGAAGTTCCGGTCGACCTGCGCTTCATCTTCGCCACCAATGCCGAGCTTCAGCAGGAGGTCGAGAAGGGCCGCTTCCGGGCCGATCTGTTCTACCGGCTCAACGTGATGCAGATCCGCCTGCCGCTCCTGAAGGATCGCGGCGACGACGTGCAGGAGCTCGCCACCATCTTCATGAGCAAGCTGTCGGTGCAGCTCGGCATGCCGCCGGTGGCGATCGACGCCTCGGTGCGGGCGGCGCTCGCAAGCTATGACTGGCCGGGCAATGTGCGCGAGCTGCGCAATTTGATCGAGCGCACGCTGATCCTCGGCGCCTTCCCCGATGATTTCGCCGGTCCCCGCAACAACGGTCAGTCGGCGCCCGCCGACAGTCTCGCCGAGCTCGAGCGCCGTCACATTCTCGGCGTGCTGAAGGAGGTCAATGGCAACCGCGAGGAGGCGGCTCGGCGTCTCGGCATCTCGCGCAAGACCATCGACCGCAAATGCGCGTTGTGGGATGTCTGATGCCGCCGGCCGCAGCGGCGAGCCCGTGCGGGGACGCTCCGTCCGCTTCCGGCTGCTCGCGATCGCGCTGCTGCCGATGCTGGTCATCCTGCCGCTCCTGCTCGGCGTCGCGATCTATCGCTGGAACGCGAAATTCGACGCGACCCTGATCTCCAAGGTGAACGGCGATCTCACCATCGCCCACCAATATCTTGCCCGCATCCTGGAAAAGACCGGTTTCCAGATCCGGGCGCTCAGCCTGTCGGCCCGCTTCCACGAGGTGCTGGCGCCGGATGCGCGCGGCTCCCTGCAGGATCTGCTCGACGAGACCCGCAAGGAGATCGGTCTCGATTTCCTGTATCTGACCAACGGTCGCGGCGACGTCCTGGCCTCATCGCCGCCGTTGCAGCATCAACCGAGAAGTGATTGGCCGATCATCACCTCGGCGCTGTCGGGCCAGGTCCCTGCGACGGGCATCGACATTTTCGGCAACGACGAACTCGCCGCAATTTCGCCGGCCCTGGCCGAGCGCGCGCGATTGGATCTCGTGCCGACCCCGAACGCGGTGCCGACCGACCGCAGCACGGAGACGCGTGGCATGGTCGTGCACGCGGCGAGTCGGGCGATGCTGCCCGACGGTGGCGCCGCTGCGCTGGTCGGCGGCACGCTGCTCAACCAGAACCTGGAATTCATCGACACCATCAACGATCTCGTCTATCGCGCGGCGAGCCTGCCGGAGGGCAGCCAGGGCACCGCGACGCTGTTCCTGGACGACGTGCGGATATCGACCAACGTCCGCCTGTTCGAGGGACGGCGCGCGCTTGGGACGCGCGTGTCGGCGGCGGTGCGCTCGGCCGTGCTGGGCGAGGGGCGCACCTGGCTCGACAGCGCCTTCGTCGTCAATGACTGGTACATCTCCGCCTACGAGCCGCTGGTCGACAGTTACGGCAAGCGCGTCGGCATGCTCTATGTCGGTTTCCTGGAGAAGCCGTTCAGCGAGGCCAAATACCAGACCTTGGTGATCATCGTCGCGGCGTTCATCGCGATCACCGCCGCGACCGTGCCGATCTTCCTGCGCTGGGCGAGCTCGATCTTCATGCCGCTGGAGCGCGTCACGGCGACGATCAGCGAGGTGGAGCGCGGGAATCTCTCCGCCCGCACCAAGATGCCGGTGCTGGGTGACGAGATCGGCCGCGTCGCGGTTCATCTCGACAGCCTGCTCGACCAGATCCAGGAACGCGACCGACAGCTCCGGGAGTGGAATGAGGAGCTGAACGTCCGCGTGCGGGAGCGCACCCGGGACCTCGAGCACGCCAATCTCAAGCTCGAGGCCACCACCAAGCAGCTCATCATGTCCGAGAAGCTGGCTGCGATCGGCGAGATCACCGCCGGCGTTGCCCACGAGATCAACAATCCGATCGCGGTGATGCAGGGCAATCTCGACGTCATCCGCAGCGTGTTCGGCGCCGATGCCGACAAGGCGAAGGTCGAGTTCCGCCTGCTCGACGAGCAGATTCACCGCATCAGCCAGATCGTGACCAAGCTGCTGCAGTTTGCGAGGCCGGAGGAATATGCCGGCTATGTCGAGCGCCATGTGCCGGCCAGCGTCATCTCCGACTGCCTGCCGCTGGTGCAGCATCTTCTGAACAAGACCGAGATCGGCGTGGTCAGGGACGACCGCGCCAATCGGCTCGTGCTGATGAACCGCAACGAGCTGCAGCAGGTCCTGGTCAATCTCATCGTCAACGCGATCCACGCGATGCCGGACGGCGGAACCCTGACGCTTCGCTCCTTCGATGCCGAGCGCGACGGCCATCGAGGCGTCGCCATCGAAGTCACTGATACCGGCATCGGCATGAGCACCGAGGTGATCGAGAAGATATTCGATCCCTTCTACACCACGAAGCGGCGGCAAGGCACCGGGCTCGGCCTCTCCATCAGCCAGACGCTGGTCGAGCGCCAGGGCGGACAGATCACGGCCGAAAGCCGCGTCGGCTCCGGAAGTACATTCACGGTGTGGCTGCCGGAAGCGACCTGATTGGACATTTTGTCCGAGGCTTCCAGGACATTCTGTCCCCTGCAATATATTGCGTTGCGGGAAGTCGTTGAATCGTCACGATGCGGATTCTGGCACGTGCGTTGCTCATCTCATGACAGGGTGTTGAGGGGGATGAGGGCGCAATAGCCGTCACGACAACGCTGCTTGCGAGGCGACGGACGACCCGCGATCGGCTGCTTGCTCGGCGCACACGAGGCGATGCGCACCGGATGCTTCCGCTTCGGCATGAAATCCGACCAGTCATGCGCGGCTGCCAAGCACGCGCACGACCGGTCTCAAACCGATGTGCCGGCAAGGCCGCGCCTGGGAGGTAATGCTTATGACGACTGCCGATACCGTTCTTGCACCGGTCGGTGCTTCCGGCTTCCTCGATCGTGAACGCACGATCGCGGCGGCCGGCTTCAATCGCTGGCTGGTGCCGCCGGCGGCGTTGTGCATCCATCTCTGCATCGGCATGGCCTACGGCTTCTCGGTATTCTGGCTTCCGCTGTCGCGTGCGATCGGCATCACGGCGCCGAAGGCCTGTCCGGACATGTCGCTGTGGCAGGAGCTGTTCACCACGAGCTGCGACTGGAAGGTCGCCAGCCTGGGCTGGATGTACACGCTGTTCTTCGTGCTGCTCGGCGTCTCCGCCGCGATCTGGGGCGGCTGGCTCGAGCGGGTCGGTCCGCGCAAGGCCGGCTTCGTTGCCGCTCTGTGCTGGTGCGGAGGCCTGTTTCTCGGCGCGATCGGCATCTACACCCACCAGCTCTGGCTGATGTGGCTGGGCTCGGGCGTGATCGGCGGCGTCGGTCTTGGCCTCGGCTACATCTCGCCGGTGTCGACGCTGGTGAAATGGTTTCCGGATCGCCGCGGCATGGCGACCGGCATGGCCATCATGGGCTTTGGCGGCGGTGCCATGATCGGTGCGCCGCTGGCGAATCTCCTGATGAACTACTTCAAGAGCCCGACCTCGGTCGGCGTCTGGGAGACGTTCGTTGCGATGGGCATCATCTACTTCGTGTTCATGATGATCGGCGCGTTCCGCTATCGCATTCCGCCGACCGGCTGGCAGCCCGAGGGCTGGACCGCACCGGTCAAGGCCAATGCGATGATCTCCAAGAACAACGTCCACCTGAATGACGCGCACAAGACACCGCAGTTCTGGCTGATCTGGTGGGTGCTGTGCCTCAACGTCTCCGCCGGTATCGGCGTGATCGGCATGGCCTCGCCGATGCTTCAGGAGATTTTCGCCGGGAAGTTGATCGGCATGCCCGACGTCGGCTTCAACCAGCTCGATGCCGGACAGAAGGCGCAGATCGCGGCGATCGCCGCGGGCTTCGCCGGCCTGCTGTCGCTGTTCAACATCGGGGGCCGGTTCTTCTGGGCCTCGCTGTCGGACAAGATCGGACGCAAGAACACCTACTATACGTTCTTCATCCTCGGCATCGTGCTCTACGCGCTGGCGCCGACCTTCGCGGCCATGGGCTCGAAGCTGCTCTTCGTGCTCGGCTTCGGCATCATCCTGTCGATGTATGGCGGCGGCTTCGCCACCGTGCCGGCCTATCTCGCGGACATGTTCGGTACACAGTTCGTCGGCGCCATCCACGGCCGGTTGCTGACGGCATGGTCGACCGCGGGCATCATCGGCCCGGTCGTGGTGAACTACATCCGCGAGTTCCAGCTCGCGGCCGGCGTTCCCCGCGACCAGCTCTACAACACCACCATGTACATCCTCTGCGCCATGCTGGTCGCAGGCCTGATCTGCAACTACCTGATCAAGCCCGTCGACTCGAAGTGGCACATGAGCGATGCCGACGTCGCCAAGCTCCAGGCCGCGAGCGCCAGCGCCGCCGCCGCAGGACCGCACGGCTCCTACGGCATCGGCTTCGGCGGTCTCGACGCCAAGGCGGCGCTGTTCTGGGCCTTCGTCGGCGTACCCCTCGCCTGGGGTGTGTGGAAGACGCTGGAGAGCGCGGTCAAGATCTTCTGATCGCGCATTCACCGCGGGAGCGCGCGATGCGCGCTCCCGCGATACGATTTCGCTATCGCAGCATGGGAAGCCTTTATTGATCTCCAGGCCAATTCGGGCTTCGTTCTGTCATCAGGCGCGTTGTGACAAGCGCAAGGCCGTGTTCAGGCAGCAATCATGGTTGGCCTTGGGCCGCGCTTAACTGCTTCCGTGAACATGACATTTTTCTTGGCATCTGGCATGCCAGAGGCTAAGACTGGAGCCGTTCCAAAAGACGAGATCGAGACGAATCGATGAGCCACGACGTGCATGAGGTCCGCCCTTTCGAGCATCCCGGTGAGGGACGTCGGCGCGCCAAGGCCACGCCCAAGGGGCGGCAGGTCGATCCCACCGCCGCGCACGAGATCGAGCAGCTGCTCGGCGACAGGCCGCGGCGGCGCGATCTGCTGATCGAATATCTGCACCTGATCCAGGACAAGTACCACCAGATCTCGGCTGCGCATCTGGCGGCGCTCGCCGACGAGATGAAGCTCGCCTTCGCCGAAGTGTTCGAGACCGCGACGTTCTACGCGCATTTCGACGTGGTGAAGGAGGGCGAGCCTGACGTTGCGCCGCTGACGATCCGCGTCTGCGATTCGCTGACCTGCGCGATGCTCGGCGGCGAGAAGCTGCTCGAGGACCTGCAGAGCGCGTCAGGTCCCGGTATCCGCGTCGTGCGCGCGCCCTGCGTCGGCCGCTGCGACACCGCACCCGCTGCCGAGGTCGGTCACAACTTCGTCGATCACGCCACCGTCGCCAATGTGATGGCGGTGGCAAAGGCCGGCGACACCCACGCGCATCTGCCCGAATATGTCGACTACGACGCCTATGTCGCCGGCGGCGGCTACAGGCTGCTGGGTCGCGTGCGCTCGGGCGAGCTGTCGAAGGACGATCTGCTGAAGGCGCTCGACGACGCCTCGCTGCGCGGCCTCGGTGGGGCCGGCTTCCCGACGGGGCGCAAATGGCGCGCGGTGCTCGGCGAGCCCGGCCCGCGGCTGATGGCGATCAACGGCGACGAGGGCGAGCCCGGCACGTTCAAGGACCGCTACTATCTGGAAACCGATCCGCATCGTTTCATCGAGGGCATGCTGATCGGCGCGCATGTGGTCCAGGCCTCCGACGTCTACATCTATCTGCGCGACGAGTATCCGGCCGCACGCGAGATCCTCCAGCGCGAGATCGCAAAGCTGCCGCCGGGCGGCCCGACGCTGCACATGCGGCGCGGCGCCGGCGCCTACATCTGCGGCGAGGAATCCTCGCTGCTCGAAAGCATCGAGGGCAAGCGTGGCCTGCCCCGGCACAAGCCGCCTTATCCGTTCCAGGTCGGCCTGTTCGGCCTGCCGACGCTGATCAACAACATCGAGACGTTGTGGTGGGTGCGCGACATCGTCGAGAAGGGCGCCGACTGGTGGAAGGGCCATGGCCGCCACGAGCGTCACGGTCTGCGCAGCTTCTCGGTCTCCGGGCGCGTGAAGAATCCCGGCATGAAGCTCGCGCCCGCCGGCATCACCGTGCGTGAGCTGATCGAGAAATATTGCGGCGGCATGGCCGATGGCCATCAGTTCTACGCCTATCTTCCGGGCGGCGCGTCCGGCGGCATTCTGCCGGCGTCGATGGACGACATTCCGCTCGATTTCGGCACGCTGGAGAAATACGGCTGCTTCATCGGATCGGCCGCGATCGTGATCCTGTCGCAAAAGGACAGCGTGCGTGCGGCGGCGCTGAACCTGATGAAGTTCTTCGAGGACGAGAGCTGCGGCCAGTGCACGCCGTGCCGGGTCGGAACCCAGAAGGCAGCGCTGCTGATGCAGAAGCCGGTCTGGAACCGTGCCTTGCTCGAAGAATTGAGCCAGGCGATGCGCGATGCCTCCATCTGCGGGCTCGGACAGGCGGCATCGAATCCGCTGTCCTCCGTGATCAAATATTTCCCTGACGAGTTCAAGGAAGCGGCCGAATGACCAAGATTACGTTCGAGCTCGACGGCAAGCAGGTCGAGGCCAATCCCGGCGAAACGATCTGGCAGGTCGCAAAGCGCCAGGGCCGCGAGATTCCGCATCTGTGCTATTCGCCGGCACCGGACTATCGCCCCGACGGCAATTGCCGCGCCTGCATGGTCGAGATCGAGGGCGAGCGCGTCTTGGCGGCGTCCTGCAAGCGCACCCCGTCGGTCGGCATGAAGGTGAAGACCGAGTCCGCGCGCGCGGTGTCGGCGCAAAAGATGGTGATGGAGCTGCTTGTCGCCGACCAACCGGCGCGCGAGACCTCGCACGATCCAGAGTCGAAGTTCTGGCACTGGGCCGAGACGACGGGCGTCACCGAGAGCCGCTTCCCCGCCGCCGAGCGCTGGGCGACCGACGCCAGCCATCCGGCGATGCGCGTCAATCTCGACGCCTGCATCCAGTGCGGCCTCTGCGTGCGCGCCTGCCGCGAGGTTCAGGTCAACGACGTCATTGGCATGGCCTACCGCAATCACGATTCGAAGATCGTGTTCGACTTCGACGACCCCATGGGCGAGTCCACCTGCGTCGCCTGCGGCGAATGCGTGCAGGCCTGTCCGACCGGCGCGCTCATGCCGGCCGTGATGCTCGACGACAAGCAAACCCGCGTGACCTATGCCGACAGGAAGGTCGACTCGCTCTGCCCGTTCTGCGGCGTCGGCTGCCAGGTCACCTACGAGGTCAAGGACGAGAAGGTGATCTATGCGGAAGGCCGCGACGGCCCCGCCAATCACAATCGTCTTTGCGTGAAGGGCCGCTTCGGCTTCGACTACATCCACCATCCGCATCGCCTGACCAAGCCGCTGGTGCGGCTGCCGAATGCGAAGAAGGACGCCAACGACCAGGTCGATCCGGCCAATCCGTTCACGCATTTCCGTGAAGCGAGCTGGGAGGAAGCGCTCGACATCGCCGCCAGGGGCCTCGTCAAGATCCGCGACGAGAAGGGCGTCAAGGCGCTGGCCGGCTTCGGCTCGGCCAAGGGGTCGAACGAAGAGGCCTATCTGTTCCAGAAGCTGGTGCGCACCGGTTTCGGCTCGAACAACGTCGACCATTGCACCCGCCTGTGCCACGCATCGTCGGTGGCAGCGCTGTTCGAAGGCCTGAGCTCGGGCGCGGTGTCCGCGCCGTTCTCCGCCGCGATGGATGCCGAAGTGATCTGGGTGATCGGCGCCAACCCGACCGTGAACCATCCGGTGGCCGCGACCTTCATCAAGAACGCGGTCAAGCAGAACGGCGCCAAGCTGTTCGTGATGGATCCGCGCCGGCAGTCGCTGTCGCGTCATGCGACCAGGCATCTGCAGTTCAAGCCCGGCTCGGACGTCGCCATGCTGAACGCGATGATCAACACGATCATCACCGAGGGCCTCACCGACGAACAGTACATCGCCGGCTACACCGAGGGGTTCGAGGACCTCAAGGAGAAGATCAAGGAGTTCACGCCGGAGAAGATGGAGCCGATCTGCGGCGTCCCGGCTCAGACCTTGCGCGAGGTGGCGCGAACTTATGCGCGGGCAAAATCCTCGATCATCTTCTGGGGCATGGGCATCAGCCAGCACGTGCACGGCACCGACAATGCGCGCTGCCTGATTGCGCTGGCGCTGATCACCGGCCAGGTCGGCCGTCCCGGAACCGGTCTGCATCCGCTGCGCGGCCAGAACAACGTGCAGGGCGCCTCCGACGCCGGGCTGATCCCGATGTTCCTGCCGGACTATCAGCCGGTCGGGCGCGACGACATGCGTGGCGCTTTCGAAAAGCTCTGGCAACACGATCTCGATCCCGTGCGCGGCCTGACCGTGGTCGAGATCATGAACGCGATCCATGCCGGCGAGATCAAGGGCATGTATATCGAGGGCGAAAATCCCGCGATGTCCGATCCCGACCTCCAGCATGCGCGCCAGGCGCTCGCCATGCTCGATCATCTTGTGGTGCAGGACCTCTTCGTCACCGAGACCGCGTTCCACGCCGACGTCATTTTGCCGGCCTCGGCCTTCGCCGAGAAGGAGGGCTCGTTCACCAACACCGACCGCCGCGTGCAGCTCGCGCGTCAGGTGATCAAGCCGCCCGGCGATGCACGGCAGGATCTCTGGATCATCCAGGAGATCGGCAAGCGCATGGGCCTGCCGTGGAATTATGCCGGCGCCGGCGACGTCTACACCGAGATGGCGGAGCTGATGCCGTCGCTGAAGAACATCAGCTGGGAGCGGCTGCTGCGCGAAGGCGCGGTCACCTATCCGGCCGACGCTCCCGACAAGCCCGGCAACGAGATCATCTTCACCACGGGTTTTCCGACCGCGAGCGGTCGCGGCAAGATCGTGCCGGCGAAGGTCATCCCGCCGGACGAGATTCCCGACGACGAATATCCGATGGTGCTGTCGACCGGCCGCGTGCTGGAGCACTGGCACACCGGCTCGATGACGCGCCGCGCCCAGGTACTCGACCAGATCGAGCCGGAGGCGGTCGCCTTCATGTCGCCGAAGGACATGCGCAAGAAGAAGCTCGCGCCGGGCGATTTCATTCGCCTGGAGACGCGCCGTGGCGCCGTCGAGGTCAAGGTCCGCTCCGACCGCGACGTGCCGGAGAATATGGTGTTCATGCCGTTCTGCTATGCGGAAGCGGCGGCGAACCTGTTGACCAACCCGGCACTCGATCCGTTCGGCAAGATCCCCGAATTCAAATTCTGCGCGGTGCGCGCCGAGCGCGCGGAGATGCGTGACGCGGCGGAGTAGGACGTTCTTGTCGGGTTTGGCAGCCTGGCGCCGCCAAATCCGACTGTCGTCCCCGCGCACGCGGGGACCCATACCGCGTGATCTCGCGATTGCGGACGGTCGTCGTCCCGACTAGGAGCCTTCGCCAAACTCCTCCCTGGGGTTATGGGTCCCCGCGTGCGCGGGGACGACAGCTTGTGGCGGGCAATTGTACCCCCATCCCCCCGTCGCTTCGCTCCTCGCAATGACGGTGGTAGATATGGCCCATGTCCAAGGTCACCCCCGCAACACGCGCACTCATAGCCGCCGGTGTCGCCTTCACCGTTCATGCCTACGACTACGACCCTGATGCCGAGAGCATCGGGCTCCAGGCGGCTGCCGCGCTTGGCGAGGACCCCGCGCGGGTCCTGAAGACGCTGATGGCGCAGGTCGACGGCAAGCCGGTCTGCGTGATCGTGCCGTCCGACCAGGAGGTCTCGATGAAGAAGCTCGCCGCCGCCGCGGGCGGCAAGTCGGCGCAGATGATGAAGCCGCCCGAGGCGGAGCGCGTCACCGGCTACAAGGTCGGCGGCATCAGCCCGTTCGGCCAGCGCAAGCCGGTACGTACCGTGCTCGAGCAGAGCGCGCTCGCGCATGAGTTGGTCTATCTCAATGGCGGTCAGCGCGGATTACAGGTGCGGCTAAAGCCGGCCGATGTGCGGGATGTCTTGAAGGCGGTCGTGGCGGATGTGCTGGCGTGACGGAGCGGGATCGTGAGGTGCGCGCTGCTGCTGTGGTTCGCGGCGCTGCTCGGCATCGCTCTCCCGGCTGAAGCGCACCAGGTCAACCTCGTCGCGGCGCGCGTGGCGCTGACCGCCGATCGCACGGTGAGCGTCGAGATCGGATTGAAGGGCAGCGATGTCGATCGCCTGATCGGCACGAGGACCTATGATGCAAGACAGGATACGGTCGATCCTGCGGCGGTCGAAGCTGCCAGATCCGCCATCCTCGTCTATATGAGCACGCACCTGAATGTGACAGGCGGCGCCAGGGCTTGCTCGGCCGGAGATGCCGCGATCCTGCCGGACGGTGACGGCATCATCTATCGCAACAGCTTTGCCTGTGCCGACGCCCCCGGCGACCTCATCTATCGCTCGACCGTGCTGACCGAGAGAGACCCGGCCGCGCGACAGGTCGTGCTGATCGCGCAGGGCAGATCGGAGGCGCAGGCCTTGCTCGACGCCGGCAATACGACGGTCATCCTCTCGAGCGCGCCGCCGCCGTTGTGGTCGACGATGCAGCGCTATCTCCTCACGGGTATCGAGCACATCTTCCTCGGCTACGATCACGTCGCATTTCTGATTGCCGTTGTGCTGTGGGCGAGACGGCTCATTCCGGTCGTCAAGATCGTGACGGCCTTCACCATCGCCCATTCGATCACCTTGTCGCTGGCCGCGCTTGATGTCCTCGTCATCCCGAGCAGCCTTGTGGAGCCTGCGATCGCGGCCTCGATCGTCTTCGTGGCCGTGGAGAACTTCTTCTCGCGCGATGTCGACAAGCGCTGGCGCATGGCCTTTCTGTTCGGGCTGATCCACGGTTTTGGTTTCGCCGGTGCGCTTCGCGAGATCGGGCTGCCACCCAACGCAGCGGTGCCGGCGCTGGCCGCCTTCAACATCGGCGTCGAGATCGGGCAGGTCGCGATCGTCGCAGTCGCGCTGCCGATCCTCCGCGTGGCCGATCGACTGAGTGCTCAGGACCGGTCCGAGCCGGTGAGGGCGGCGGGGCTGGTCTATGCAGTGTCCGCGGTGATCGGCCTGCTCGGCGGCTATTGGCTGCTCGCGCGCGTCCTCGAAGCTTGATCTCGGGCTGCGCCGGCGGCGAGACAAAGCTTCATCCCTGAACAGGCGGCGTCCCCGCGGCACCGCATGCGGCCCCGTGCACTTGAGTTCGCTCGCAAGCCCTGTATAGAAGTGAAGATGAAATAGAATGGCGTTCTGTACAACAGAACGATGGAGAGGGAGGGACGAAACGATGGAATCCGAACGCGTCCATCAAGGCGACGGCCAGCCGGTGTCATTCACGCCCGACGCCGTCGTCGCGGCTTTCACGGCGATCCCCGACTTGCTGGCACGCGATGCCGCTCTGACCGCCCACGGGCGCTGGCTCGACGTCGACTGCCTGCTCGGGCCGAGCACGCAACCATTTCACGTTGCTATCCGCGCCGGGCAGATCGTGGATATGACGCCGGCTCCTGTCCTGATGCGCTCGTGGCGGTTCGCCTACCGTGCGACGCCGGCTGCGCTTGCCGCCTATTGGCAGAAGATGCCGCCGGCGGGCTGGCATGACCTGCTGGCGCTGACCAAGCGCGGACATGCGACCCTTGAGGGGGATCTGCACCCCTTCATGACGCATCTTCAGTACTTCAAGGATCTCTTGGCGCTGCCCCGACAGAACGGCTTTGGAGGCGCGTCATGAGCGGCTTCATCGAGCCGATCGTCGGTCGCTACGTGCATGTCGAAATCGGCGGTGAGATCAACCGCATTTACTTCGAGGAAAGCGGCAGCGGCATTCCACTGGTCTGCCTCCACACCGCCGGTTCTGACGCACGGCAATGGCGCCATTTGCTCGGCGATGACGAGTTCACCAGGCATTTCCGCATCATCGCCTTCGACATGCCCTGGCACGGCAAGTCCAATCCGCCGGAAAGCCAATACGGCACCGAATATCGGCTGACCACCGCAAGCTACACCGCGACCATCCGTGCGTTCTGCAACGCGCTGAAGCTGGAGCGCCCGGTGGTGATGGGCTGCTCCATCGGCGGCCGCATCGTGCTCAATCTCGCCATCGAGCACGCGCGCGAGTTTCGCGCCCTGATCGGGCTCGAGGCGGCGGACTTCCAGCAGCCCTGGTACGACACGGCCTGGCTGAACCGGCCTGACGTTCATGGCGGCGAGGTCTGCGCCGCCCTGGTGTCCGGGCTGATCGCGCCGGGCGGCCCCGAGGCGGCACGGAACGAAACGCTATGGGGTTACAAGCAGGGCGGTCCCGGCATCTTCAAGGGCGATCTCTATTTCTATCGCGTCGATGGCGATCTGCGCGGGCGCACCCGTAACATCGACGTCAGCCAGTGTCCGCTCTATCTCCTCACCGGCGAGTACGATTTCTCCTGCACGCCGGAGGACACGCTGCGGACAGCCGCCAGCATTCCCGGCGCGAAGGCGACCGTGATGGAGCGGCTCGGCCATTTTCCGATGAGTGAGAACCCGGAACAGTTCCGCCGCTACATCGCGCCGGTCCTGCAAGACATCCTCAACAAGCAAAATTCGTAAACGGGAGGCTTATCTTATGAAGTTGCGTTGGATCATGGCGGCAATTCTGGCCGCACAAGCGAGCACCGCACTTGCAGCCGACAATGTGATCAGGATCGGCGTGCTCAACGACCAGTCCGGCGTGTTCGCCGACAATGGCGGGCGCGGCTCGGTTGCCGCCGCAAAGCTCGCGGCGGAGGATTTCGGCAACGAGCTGCTCGGCAAGAAAATCGAGATCATCTCGGCCGACCACCAGAACAAGCCGGATATCGCATCGGCCACCGCGCGCAAATGGTTCGACAATGAGGGCGTCGACATGATTGCGGACGGCGCGGCCTCGTCGGCCGGCTTTGCCATCCTCGAAGTCGCCAAGCAGAAGAACAAGATCTTCGTGATCTCAGGCCCCGGCTCGTCCGATTTCACCGGCAAGTCCTGTTCGCCGGTGAGCTTCCACTTCAACTACGATACCTACGCGCTGTCGAAGCTCACCAGCGATGCGATCACGCGGGCCGGTGGCAAGACCTGGTACTTCGTGACGGCCGACTACGCCTTCGGCCACGCACTTCAGCGCGACGCGACCAAGTTCATCGAGGCCGCCGGCGGCAAGGTGATCGGCTCGGCCGCACATCCGCTCGGCACCGCCGATTTTGCATCCTTCCTGTTGCAGGCGCAGGGCTCCAAGGCCGACGTCGTCGGGCTGGCGACCTCGGGCGCAGACGTGCAGACCGCGATCAAGCAGGCGGGCGAGTTCGGCATCGTCGAAGGCGGCCAGAAGCTCGCTGGTCTTCTCGTGTTCATCACGGACGTGAATTCGCTCGGCCTGAAGGTCACCCAGGGCTTGCAGGTGACGACCTCGTTCTATTGGGACCTCAATGAGGGAACCCGGGCCTGGTCGAAGCGCTACGCCGCTCTGATGGACGGCAAGGTCGCGAGCATGGTGCAGGCCGGGGTCTATAGCGGCGTGCATCACTACCTTGCCGCCGTGAAGGCGGCGGGCACCACCGATGCAACGGCCGTTGCCGCCAAGATGCACGAGATGAAGGTCAACGATATGTACAACAAGGACGTTGCGGTCCGCCCGGACGGGCGCGTGCTGCATACGATGTATCTGGTTCAGGTAAAGAAGCCGGAGGAGTCCAAGTACAAGTTCGACTACTATCGGATCGTCAGCTCCAAGCCGGGCGAAGAGGTGTTCCGGCCGATGAGCGAGGGCGGCTGTCCGCTGGTGAAGTAACTGCGTCGACCGGGCGGGCCCGCACCCGCCCGGTCGCAGGATTTTCGAGGGAGAATAACGGAATGTCTGGTTCAATTGGGTTCATCGGTCTCGGTGTCATGGGCGAGCCGATCTGCCGCAACCTCTTGCGCAAGAGCGGACGGCCCGTGCTGGCGTTCGACCTCGCCGCAGAGCCGCTGGCGCGGATCGTTGCGGATGGAGGGACCGCGGCGAGGTCGGTTGAAGATGTCGTCGGCGCCACCGAGACGATCTTCCTGTGCCTGCCCAGCGCCAAGCATGTGATGTCGGTCTTCGAAGGCATCCTGCCGGCCATCGGAAGCGGCCAGACCGTGGTCGATCTCGGCACCTCCGATGTCGGCCTGACCCGATCGTTCGCGAAGCAACTCGCTGACAAGGGCGCGTTCTGGATCGACGCGCCGATCGCGCGCACGCGTCAGGCTGCGCAGGACGGTACGCTCAGCGTCATGGTCGGCGCGACAGTCGAGCAGTTCGCGAAGGTCGAGCCGCTGATCCGGCATTTCGCCACGGATGTCACCCTCTGTGGCGACACCGGGGCCGGGCAGGTCACGAAAATCCTCAACAACATGGTGCTGTTCGAGACCGTCAATGCGCTGGCGGAGGCGGTCGCGATCGCCAAGCACAGCGGCGTCGAGCCGAAGCTGCTGCTGGAGACCCTGTCCAAGGGGTCGGCGGATAGCTTCGCGCTGCGTAACCATGGTATGAAGGCGATCGTCGCCAGGGAGTTTCCGCTGCGTGCGTTCTCGACCGAGTATGCAATGAAGGATCTCTCTTATGCGCTGGAGCTGGGTGCGCAGGCCGGGCTAAATCTGCGCGGCGCGGCGCTGATGCGCACGATCTTCCAGGAGACGATCGACAAGAGCATGGGCGACGCCTATTTTCCCGTCATCGCAAAGCTCATCGATCCCTCCGGATTCCCTGACTAGGAGACCGCATGCCTTCGTCCGGTGTCGCCGCCGTCGACCGCGCCCTGAGCATCCTTGCGGCCTTCGAGGATGCGCCGGAGCCGATGACTCTGGCCGAGCTCGCCCGGCGCACCAAAATGTACAAGAGCACGCTGCTGCGGCTGATGACGTCGCTCCAGGATTTCGGCTATCTCGTGCAGTTCGCCGACGGCCGCTACCATCTCGGGCCGACGCCGTTCCGGCTCGGCGCGGTCTACCAGCGCAGCAACAATCTGCATGATCGGGTGGTGCCGCTGTTGCGGCAGCTCGTGGCCGAGGGCACCGAAAGCCCGTCGTATCACGTGCGGCATGACGCCAAGCGCAGGCTGTGCGTCTTTCGGGTCGATTCCCAGCATTCGACGCTGGACCGGGTCGAGGCCGGCATGCTCCTGCCGCTCGACCGCGGCGCGGCCGGCCGCGTCATCCTCGCCTTCGACGGGGAGAAAGGCGAGGGCTATGACGAGATCCGAAAGGGCTGCATCGCAATGTCCTTTGGCGAGCGTGATCCGGATTGCGCCGGACTTGCCTGCCCGGTGTTCGGTCCCGCTGGCAAATGCGTTGGCGCCTTGTCGCTCTCGGGGCCGAAGTTGCGCTTCACGCGGGACAACATCAAGGCGATGACGTCGCTGTTGCTGAAGGCTGCGATCCGCCTGACGCGCACGCTGGGCGGTCCGACCGAACTGCTTGACGAAGCCTTGCCGGCCTCGGCTGAAGACGCGCGTCCCGCGCGCAGGGTGAGGCGGTAGGTCACCTATTGCTTCTGCAACAATTTCAGCCGGCAGCGCAGCGCTTCCCGGATATGCGCGCGTGCCAGCTTTTCCGCCTTGTCGCCGTCGCGCGCGGCGATGGCCTCGATGATGCCTTGGTGCTCACCGTGACTGGTCGAGGGGCGCCCCGATACGGTGAAGGTGGTCGGGCCGAGCAGCGCGATCCAGTCTTGCAGTTCCCGCGAAGCGTTGTCGAGATAGCGGTTGCGCGCGGCGCGGCAGATCGCCTCGTGGAAGGCGCGATTGAGCCGCGCCATCTCCGCGGCGTCGGTCTGCGGCGCCTCGACAAAGGCCTGCTCGATGTCTCGGAGCGCGTCGATCTCCGTCGTTGAGGCGTGCTCGGCGGCGAGGCGCGCGGCGGCGCCTTCCATGATCTCCCGCATGGCGTAGAGCTCGAGCACCTCGGAGATGTCGAGATTGCGAACGATCAGCCCGCGGCCAGCGGCGGGCTCGACGAAGCCGCGTGCCGCGAGGCGGCCCAGCGCTTCGCGAACCGGGGTGCGGCTGACCTTCAGCCGCTGGGCGACTTCCTCCTCGCGCAGGCGGTCGCCCGCGCGGTAGCTGCCGGCCTGGAGCGCCGCGCACAGCGAGCGGAACACGGCTTCGCCCAGCGCAACGCCTGCGCTGCGCGAAATCGACCCGCCTGTCCTTGCCGGGCGTCTGGCCATTGTCCCTCGATGCGCATCCTGCCCATGCAGAGACGCCACTTGCGTGCCTTCCGTATATCTTTGTATACAAAGGTGCGCAATGGTGGAATTGGTCGAGCATGCCGCTGACGGACAGAAAGTCTCTAATCTCGGGCGCCATCGGGCAGACGGTATGAGCAGCAAATACGACGTGCTGGTGATCGGCGGCGGCAATGCGGCGCTGTGCGCGGCCATCAGTGCCCGGCGCGGCGGCGCATCCGTGCTCGTGCTTGAGGGGGCGCCAAAGTTCTATCGCGGCGGCAATACCCGCCACACCCGTAACATGCGTTGCGCCCATGACGCGGCGACCGAAATCCTGACTGGTCCCTACACGGAAGAAGAGTTCTGGGAGGATCTGCTGCGCGTCACCGGCGGGCAGACCGACGAGGTGCTGGCGCGCCACATGATCCGCGAGTCCAAGGACATCCTGAACTGGATCGTGGAGCAGGGCGTGCGCTGGCAGCCTTCGCTCGGCGGTACGCTGAGCCTCGGCCGCACCAACTCCTTCTTTCTCGGCGGCGGCCGCGCGATGCTCAACGCGCTCTATCTCACCGCCGAACGGCTCGGCGTCGAGGTCGAATACGACGCCGAGGTCACCGATCTCGTGATCGAGGACGGCATGTTCCTCGCTGCTCGCCTCAAGCGGCCGATCAAGGGCGAGAGCGAGATCCGCGCGACCTCGCTGGTGGCCGCCGCCGGCGGATTCGAGGCCAACATCGAATGGCTGAAGCAATATTGGGGCGAGGCCGCCGATAACTTCCTGATCCGCGGCACGCCGTATAATCGTGGCTCGATCCTGAAGATGCTGCTCGACAAAGGCGTGCAGGAGGTCGGCGATCCCACCCAGTGTCATGCGGTCGCGATCGATGCCCGCGCGCCGAAATTCGACGGCGGCATCATCGCGCGGCACGACTCGGTCGTGTTCGGCATCGTCGTCAACAAGCACGCGCAGCGCTTCTACGACGAAGGCGAGGACATCTGGCCGAAGCGCTATGCGATCTGGGGCCGGCTGGTCGCGGCGCAGCCCGACCAGATCGCCTACATCATCTTCGATTCCACCGTCGTGACCAGCTTCATGCCGACGCTGTTTCCGCCGATCGCCGGGCAGACGATCGCGGAGCTCGCCGGCAAGCTCGAGCTCGATCGGGTCGCATTGGAAAAGACCGTCACCGAGTTCAATGCCGCGGTGAGGCCCGGCACCTTCGACCACACCATTCTGGACGATTGCGTGACGGAGGGCATCACGCCGCCGAAGACGCACTGGGCGCGCCGGATCGAGACGCCGCCCTATCTCGCCTATCCGGTGCGGCCCGGCATCACCTTCACCTATCTCGGCACGCGCGTGAACAAGGAGGCGCGAATGCTGATGAAGGACGGCAAGCCGTCAGGCAACATGTTCGCGGCCGGCGAGATCATGGCCGGCAACGTGCTCGGCAAGGGCTATGCCGCCGGCATGGGCATGACCATCGGCAGCGTGTTCGGGCGGATCGCGGGACGGGAAGCAGCAAAACATGCACGGAACTAGGATTCTCGACGAAGCCGACCGCCTGATGACGGTCTGCAATTCCTGCCGCTATTGCGAAGGTCTGTGCGCGGTGTTTCCGGCCATGGAAATGCGCCGCGCCTTCTCCGACGGCGATCTCAATTATCTCGCCAATCTCTGCCATGGCTGCGGCGCCTGCTACGTCGACTGCCAGTTCTCGCCGCCGCACGAGTTCAACGTCAACGTCCCCAAGACGCTGGCGGTTGCGCGCGCGGAATCCTATGCGGCCTATGCCTGGCCGCAGGCCCTGTCCGGTGCGTTCGCGCGCAATGGCCTCGTCATCAGCATGATCGCCGCGCTCAGCATGGCCGCCTTCATCCTCGGCTTTGCTGCGCTCAAAGATCGTAGCGTGCTGTTCGGCGTGCACACCGGGCCAGGCGCCTTCTACAAGCTCATGCCACATAACACCATGGCTGCTCTGTTCAGTGCCGCCTTCCTCTACGCCATCCTGGCCCTCGTCATGAGCGTGCGCGCCTTCTGGCGCGACATCGGCGCACCCATTGGCGGCCGCGCGGACGGAGGCTCGATCTTCCAGGCGATCCGCGACGCCGGCGAGCTGCGCTATCTCCATGGCGGCGGCGTCGGCTGCTACAACGAGGACGACAAGCCCACCGACCGGCGCAAGTTCTATCACCACCTGACCTTCTACGGCTTCCTGCTGTGCTTCGCCGCGACGTCGGTGGCGACGCTCTACCACTATCTGCTCGGGCGCGAGGCGCCCTATCCGTGGTGGGACCTGCCCGTGGTGCTGGGAACACTGGGCGGTATCGGCCTGATCGTCGGGCCGATCGGCCTGTTCACGGCCAAAATGCGACGCGATCCGGCGCTGCTCGACGAACACAGCTACGGCATGGACGTCGGCTTCATCGCCATGCTGTTCCTGACCGGCCTCACCGGCATGCTGCTCTTGGTGCTGCGCGAGACCGCCGCGATGGGGCCGCTGCTCGCGCTGCATCTCGGCGCCGTGTTCGCGTTGTTCATCAGCATGCCCTACGGCAAGTTCGTGCACGGCATCTACCGCTTCACCGCACTGGTACGCTACGCGCAGGAGCGGCGGACGGCGGCGTGACCCGCGCGCCGCCCGTTCCGGAACCTCTTACGCCACCTCACGCTCTGGCGGAGACGCCTGCTCGCGGGCCATAGTCGTCGCCGTGACATAGTCGGTCTTGCCGGTGCCAAGCAGCGGCACCTTGTCGACCACCATGATCGTGGCAGGCACCGTCAGCTCGGAGGCGCCGATCGCCTTGGCCTGAGCCTGCATCGCGCTGCGCTCGGCGTTCTTCTGTGTCGTCAGCAAGACGATGCGCTCGCCCTTGCGCTGGTCCGGGATCGACACTGCGACGGAGGCCGCCTGCGGCCACAGCGCGGTCGCGATGGCTTCGACCGCGGACAGCGAAACCATTTCGCCCGCGATCTTGGCAAAGCGCTTGGCACGGCCCTTGATGGTGATGAAACCGGCGCCGTCGATCGCCACGATGTCGCCAGTGTCGTGCCAGCCCTCGGCGAGCACTTCGAGCACGCCGGGATTTTCGGCCCTGAGGTAACCGAGCATCACGTTCGGGCCGCGTACCGAGAGGCGTCCGCCGTCCTCGATGCCGGGGACCGGATCGAGGCGGCTTTCCATGAGCGGCGACAGGCGGCCGACGGTGCCGGGACGGTTGGCCATCGGCGTGTTCATCGCCAGCACCGGCGCCGTCTCGGTGACGCCGTAACCTTCGAGAATGCGGATGCCGTAGCGCTCCATGAACACCTGCCGCGTGCGGTCCTTGACCGCCTCGGCGCCGGCGATGACGAGGCGCAGGGTCCGGAAATCGTAAGGGTGCGCCGAGCGGGCATAGCCGGTGAGGAACGTGTCGGTGCCGAACAGGATCGTCGCGCCGGTCTGGTAGATCAGCTCGGGCACGATCCGGTAGTGCAGCGGCGAAGGGTACATGTAGATCGGGATGCCCGCCAGCATCGGCATCATCATTCCGCCGGTCAGCCCGAACGAGTGGAACACCGGCAGCACGTTGAACACCTTGTCATTGGCATTGGCGTCGACGCGCGCCAGCGCCTGCGCCGCGTTGGCGAGGATGTTGCGATGGGACAGCACGACTCCCTTGGGCGTGCCTTCCGAGCCCGAGGTGAACAGCACGACGGCCGGATCGCTGGCCTGGCGGGACACGCGTGGCGCGGTGCCGGCGAGCAGGCCCTTGATCTTGTCGACGGCACCGATCGAAGCGCGGACGTCTTCGAGATAGACGACTCGCGCCTCGGTGGAGATCGCGGTCATCAGCTTGTCGAGCTTGCCCTTCTCGATAAAGGCCTTCGAGGTCAGCACGGTCTTGACCTGCGCAGCCTTCATGGCGGCGAGGACGTTGACCGGGCCGGCCGAGAAGTTGAGCATCGCCGGCACCCGGCCGATGTTCTGCAGCGCCATGAAGACGGCGGCAACGCCCGCCGAGTTCGGCAGCAGCACGCCGACATTCTCGCCGATTGCGGTGCCGCTCTCCAGCTTGCGGCTCAGCACCTGCGCGCCGAGGATCAGCTTGCGATAGGTCAGCTTGGTGCCGAGCGCGTCCTCGATGATGACCTTGCCGGTGTCGCGGTCGCGATAGGCGTGTCCGAGTGCTTCGAACAGGGTGTGATCGAGCATGGCGTTCTTCACCAGCGCGTCGATCATCACGTCCTGCAGCGCGGCGCCGGCGGCATTGCGGCGCGCCTTGCCCCTGAGCGTTTCGTCGACCGGGAGCTTGACCGGCGGAAGGATGGTGACCGTCACGCGCGGAAACCACGACCGCTTGATCTGGCTGCTGTTGAGATAGCTGAGATAGGAGCGCTGCGCGCCTTCGATGCGAACCGGCACGACCACGGCGTCGGCTTTGTCGGCGATCATCGCGGTGCCGTCATAGACCTTCATCAGCGATCCCGAGACGGTGATGCGTCCTTCCGGGAAGATCACCACCGGTTCGCCGGCGGCGACGAGCTTGATCAGGTCGCGCGCGGCCAGCGGCTTGGTCGGATCCATGGTGTAGTGCTTGACGACGCGCAGGAACGGCTTGGCCCACCAGGCCCTGGCGATGCCAGTATCGACCGCGAAGCTCGCGTCGATCGGCAGCACGGCGTGCAGCAGCGGGCCGTCGATCAGGCTGACATGGTTGGGCGCGATCAGCATGCGCGTACCCGGAGGCGGCAGATTCTCGAGCCCGCGGACCTCGGTGCGGAACAGCGCGCGGAACAGAAGCCCGCCGGCATCGCGCACGCCTTCCTTGCCCCACTTGGTCAGGACGAACCACACCGCGCCGAAGCTGGCGAGACCGAGGCCGAAGAAGATCCAGCCGATATGGAGACCGGCCGCCTGTAACAGCGCGACGAACAGCGAGCCGACCACCATGAAGGCGGCCTGCAGCACGTTGCCGGCGGCGATGATCCGGGCGCGCTCGGACGGCGCCGACCAGGCCTGGACCGCGGCAAAGGACGGAACGACGAACAGGCCGCCGCCGAATGTGAAGGCGACGAAGTCGGCCAGCATGCGCAGGCCCGCGAACGAGGTCGCGAAGCCGGCCGCAGTGAGGTCCTGAGCCTTGGCAGTCACGCCGATGGCCCAGGCGAGATCGAGGCCGGCACATCCCATGATGATGGCGCCGATCGGCACCAGTGCGAGGTTCGGGCGAACGTGACTCAGGCTTGCGGCGAACAGCGAGCCGATGGCGATGCCGATCGCGAAGATCGCAAGGCACAGCGTCACCACGCTCTCGGTGCCGCCGACCACGTCCTTGACCAGCGCCGGCAGCAGCGACAGCACGATGGCGCCGACCAGCCAGAACCATGAGACGATCACGGTGCCGTCCCACAGCCGGTGGTCGGCGTAGAGCGTCCTGAGCAGGCCGAGCGTCGAGGTCCAGGGATTGGCGTCGACCGGCAGATCGGGCGCGGAGGGCGTGGTCGCGGGAATGCGGGCGGCGAAGGCCCAGGACATCAGGGCCAGCACGACAACGGCCGATGCGACCCAGCCCATATGCGCGGAGCCGGCCACGAACTGGCCGCCGGCGACGGTGCCGAGCAGGATGGCCATGAAGGTGGCGCCTTCGACCAGCGCGTTGCCGGTCGCGAGCTCGCCGAGTTCGAGCTGGTCCGGCAGCATGGCGTACTTCACCGGGCCGAACAGGGCGGCGATGACGCCGAACAGCGCCAGCGCTGCGAACAGCAGCGGCACCGAATGCAGAAAGAAGCCGGCAGCGGCAAAGCCGGCGGCGAAGATCTCCGCGAACTTGAGCCGCCTTGCGACGACGGATTTGACGTATTTGTCGGCGAGCTGGCCGCCGAGGCCCGACAGGATGAAATAGGGAAAGATGAAGACGGCGCCTGCGATCGTCACCAGGGCATCGCCGTGGCCCGTCGCTGCACTGTAAAGCAGGATGATGACGAGCGCATTCTTGAGCACGTTGTCATTGAGCGCCGAGAAGAATTGCGCCCAGAACAGCGGCGCGAAGCGGCGTGACGACATCAATTCCCTGATCATGACTAGTCCTGCCTTGGAAATACAGTTTGAGATTGTTGAATTGCCGGTGAGACGGTCAGGTCGGAAGGCATTTGGGACGAACGCGTGCAGGATAACGACATCGCCGCCTGCACTGTCCCCCCAGTCCTCTGATCCTGTTGGTCTCCAAGTGGTCTCGTCAGGTTCGCAAATATCTGGTCGAGGCCGCGTCGAGCTCGGGCGGGGCGGCCGCGCTCGCCCGGATATCGCGCCGGGCAATGAGGAAAAGCTGAACCGCATCGCCGAGGGCCGCGCTGTCTGGCGCGAATGTCGGGGCATGGTGAGTCCAACATTGTAACCGGCTCTTGCATTCGAACCGATCGGAACGTGCCGGCTGCGTCTCAGGTGAGATGGGCGAGGTGCCGAAACGGCGAGAAGCGACCGAGCAGGCTGAACCGGCGCCGCTCGTGGCGGGCTCGGGCGCGGTTCGTCCGCCACATCCGCAAGGTCGCGCGGCGCTCGGCAAGCACGCCGGCAATGTCGCAGGCATTGGCGATGCGATCGATCGGCGCCATCACGACCTTGAGGGCGGCCCGGCCGAGGCCGGTCACGAGAGCCGTGGCGTCATCGACGAAGGTGGAGGCGATATCAACAGCGAGGGTTTGCATTTCGCAGGTCTCCGAGTTAAATTGAACAATGTTCATATGAGTAGCTTGAAAATGAACAATGTTCAAGAAGAATCGCTGCGCGACCAGAAAAAAAGCCGGCGGCGGCGCCAGATCCTGGAGATCGCCCGCGGCATTATCGCAGCTAAGGGGCTGAGATCATTGAAGGTTCGGGATGTTGCCGAGGCTGTCGGCTGTTCGGTCGGCAGCGTCTATAACGAGTTCGGCGACTTCGACGGGGTCATCCTGACCGTCAATCGGGAGACGGTTCAGGCGCTCACGGCGCGGCTGCGAGGCGTTCCCGCCGAGGATCCGGTTCGCCAGCTCTATGGGCTTGCCGAGACCTATCTCGATTTCTTTGCAGGACACGCCAATCTGCTGCGCTCCTTGTTCGAGCATCGGATGGAGGACGATCGACCTTATCCGGACGACATCCTTCAGATGGTGATGGATGCCTTTGCGCTGATGCATCCACCCCTGGTGCGGCTATTGCCGGATGCGGATGACGTGAAGATCGCGCTGCTGTCGCGCACACTGTTTTCCGCCGTGCATGGCATCATCTCGCTCGGCCTCGAGGAGCGCATGGTGGCCGTGCCGCCGCAGATGCTGCGCCAGCAGATCGAACAATTCCTCGACGTGCATCTCGGAGGGCTCGGGATTCTGCCCCAGCGCTGACAGCAGCGAGCCGCGTCAGGCGCGCGCAGCTTCGCGCGGGCGGGTTGCGACGGCGACGGCGCCAAGGCTTCCACTCTCGACCTGAACGCGGTTGCGTCCCTTTTCCTTGGCGCGATAGCAGGCAGCATCCGCGCGCCGCATCGCATCCTCGAGCGTGATGTTGCGGTCGACGATGCAGGTTACTCCGATGCTCGCGGTCACCACAAAGCAACGATCGTCCCAGGCGAAACTGAGCAGCTCGAGCGACCTGCGCAGACGCTCGGCGATGTCGATGGCCTCCAAGGGCGAGCATTGCGGTAGGATCAGGGCGAATTCGTCGCCGCCGAGCCGGGCCACCAGATCACGCGGGTGCCGGCCCTGTTGCAGGAGGCGCGAGACATCGCGGAGAAGCCGGTCACCGGCAAGGTGGCCACAGCTATCGTTGACGCCCTTGAACTGGTCGAGGTCAAGCAGGATCAGGCCCAGCGTACCCGCCGCGGCATTGTCCAGCTCGCTTTGCAGGCGCGCCTCGAAGGCGCGACGGTTCGACAGGCCGGTCAGCCAGTCGTGCGATGCCTGCCAGGCCAGGCGTTGTGTCTCGGCATGCAGGGCGTTTTCGAACGCCTGTCGTTGCAGCACCAGCCGCCGCGTATGCCAGATCAGAAGCAGGATCAGCGCCGCGGCGGTGACGATGTTGATGCAAGTCAGCGTCACCTTGATGGTGCGGGAGCCTTCGCTGAGGACGGCGGAGAAACGCTTGGCATGCACCGTGAACTGGGTATTGAGCTCCGAGAGCCGCGACGACAGGAACTGCAGGCGGCTGTCTTGAATGGGACCGTTCTCCAGCTCGGAGCGGATCAACTCGCCGAACACGCTCAGCTCCAGCAGCATGGGATCTGTGGCCGCCCATTCGCGGATCGCGTCCTGGAAGAAGCTGACGCGGTTGAAGTAGCGAAACAGCCAGATCAGTCCTGGTACGTCATCGGGATGGTTGCCGCCCTGGAGAAAGCCGATACGGGCGGCCTCGACGTCGACCGGATCGCGTTCGAGCGCCCAGCGCGCGAACTCGTCCCCGATGGGAACGGCGAGCGCGGCCTGGTACTGCGCGAACTGGCTGGCCTCGCCCGAATGCAGGTAGCGATTGAGGAAGTAGACGGCATTCTTCTGCGAGCGCGACCATAGCGCTTCGCCCGCGACATAGGCGCGGACCGACGACATCACCTCGAGGCTGAATCCCGCGATCGCCGCCTGGAGCATGACGACCATCACGAAAGGCGAGACGAGCTTGATGACGTGAAGGAAGCAATGTCCCTCCACCGACGTCGCTGTTTTGCGAAACACCTTATTCCCCAAGTCGATCAACGATCCCAACGGAGCGTTGCGCCTGCAACGCCAAGTAGACGGGATGGTTGCTTAACTCGACCTGAATGGTGCTGAGGACTCCGTCGCAGGGTGAAGCCGTCGTGAAGCAGGCGCCCGCAAATCGCTTCAAATGCCGGCGAACCGGGACCGGCGCGGCATCGGCGAGCCGATGCAGCGCATTCGTCGTGCGCGGTTCACCTGATCAAGGGGAGGTCGGCTAGACCAGTACCGGCTTGCGTACGCGGCCCGCGTCGCCGAACACGCGCAGGTAACGCTCGATCTCCGAGGGAAGGCCGGTCGCCTTCTCCGGATTGTCGGAGAGCTTGACGGCCGGATGGCCGTCGACCGACGAGACCTTGCAGACCAGCGAGATCGGGTCGAGGTTGAACGAGCCGTCCGGCGTGCAGCCGACGAAGTCATTGGTGAGGTTGGTGCCCCAGCCGAAGGAGAGTCGCACGCGCCCGGTGAAGTGGTGGTAGGTCTCCTCGATCGAGCCGACGTCCATCGCGTCGGAAAAGACGAGCAGCTTGTCCCTGGGGTTGCGGCCCTTCTTGTCCCACCAGGCGATGATCTCCTCGCCGGCCTGGATCGGCGGCGCGCTGTCGGGGCGGAAGCCGGTCCAGTCGGCGACCCATTCCGGCGCATCGCGCAGGAAGGCCTTGGTGCCGAAGGCGTCGGGCAGTGCGATCAGGAGATTGCCGCCATAGGTCTGTCGCCACTGGTCGAGAATGCGGTAGGGCGCCCAACGCAATTCCTCGTCGTCCCTGGCGAGCGCGGCCGCGACCATCGGCAGCTCATGCGCGTTGGTGCCGATCGCTTCGAGATCGTTGTCCATCGCGAGCAGCACGTTGGACGTGCCGATGAAGGACGAGCCCAGGCCTTCCTTCACCGCCTCCACGCACCAGCGCTGCCAGAGGAAGCCGTGACGGCGGCGGGTGCCGAAGTCGGAGAGCCGCAGGTTCTCGAGCTTGCGCAGCCGTTCCACCTTGGTCCAAAGCTTGGCCTTGGCGCGGGCGTAGAGCACGTCGAGCTCGAAGCGGCCGCGGCCTTTCATCGCCGCGCGCGAGCGCAGCTCGTTGAGGATGGCCAGCGCCGGAATCTCCCACATCGTGGTGTGGGTCCAGGGGCCGTGGAAATGCAGCTCGTACTGGCCGTCGACCTTCCGCAGCTCGTATTCGGGCAGGCGGAATTCCGCCAGCCAGCGGATGAAGTCGGCCGAGAACATGTGGGTCTTGCCGTAGAAGGTGTTACCGGCAAGCCAGATCAGCTCTTTCTTGCTGAAGCGGATGGTGCGGGCGTGATCGAGCTGGGCGCGCAGCTCGCCCTCGTCGATGATCTCGGCAAGCCGCACATGGCGTGAGCGGTTGATGACCGAGAAGGTCACCTGCTGATCCGGGTAGTCTTCCCGAATCATCTGCAACATCAATAGCTTGTAGAAGTCGGTATCAAGCAGGCTGCGGATGATGGGATCCAGCCGCCAGCTGTGATTGTAGGTCCGGCTCGCAATGTCGGTCACTGTCATGGGGGGATTTTAGCGTGGCTCCCCTTGCGCAACCAGTGGGTTTGGCGGGAATCAGGATTTGCGGCTGGTCGTTCAGGCGGCGGCCGTCGCCGCGACAGTCTCGAGCTGGCTCCTGATCCAGCGATGGGCCGGGTCTTTCTGATAGCGCTGGTGCCAGACCATGAACATCGGCAGCTCGGCCAGCGTTCGCGTGCGGGACGCCAGCGGTATCGGCGTTTGCGCGAAACCGCGCATCACACCGGGCGCGAGCAGGCTCGGCATGCTCGCAAGCATCTGCGAGCCGCGCAGGAAGGACGGCACGCCGGAGAAGCTCGGCACGGAGATCGCGATGTCGCGGTGAAGCCCGTTCGCTGCCAGCCGGCGGTCGAAGTCCAGCCGCTCGTTGTCGGTGTAGACCACGGTGATGTGACGCGCCGCGAGATAGGCGTTGCGGCTGGCAGGCGCAGCCCGCACCTTTGCATCGTAATAGCAGACATAGTGATCCCTCAGCAGCCGCTTCTGCACGATGTCGACGCCGGACGGCGGCAGGGGCGTGATCAGGAGGTCGCAGCGGTTCTCGCGCAGCATCGCGGGCGAAGGCGATTGCGAGGGGATCACGCGCAGGTTCAGGCTCTTCACCTGCCCGGCGACGTGACCGAAGAACCGTGGCAGCAGCAGGTCGCGCTGGAAGTCGTTGGCGGCGATCGTCAGCGACAGCTGGGCCTGCGCCGGCGCGAAGCTGACGCCGCCGGCAAAGCTGCGCATTTCGTCGATCAACGCGCGCGCCTTCGCGGCGAGGGCCTGGGCGTGCGCTGTGGCGACGATGCCGCGGCCGGATTTGGCGAACAAGGGATCGCCGGCAATCCGCCGCAGCTTGTTCAGCCCGTGGCTGACCGCCGATTGCGTCAGGCCGAGCCGTGTCGCCGCCGCTGTCACCGAACCTTCCTCCAGCACGGCGAGGAACAGCTCGAGAGCGTGGCCGTCGAGGGCCAAATGATCGATTTCCTTCATGGAATTCATTATAATCGATCTATTTATCTTGAGAATAGATCGATCCATGATCTCCCGACAAGCCGCGCGCCCGGATCCCGGGGCGCCACAGGGAGAGACAACGCCGATGAATGCCCAGGCGCCAGCCTTGCGGGATCCCCGCCTCAATCGTCCCGAGCCCTTTACGCCGCCGCTCGGCGACGGCGGCTTCTTCCAGCGTGACCGTTCCATCCATCCGCCGGCGCATGCGCCGGGGTACAAATCCTCGGTGCTGCGCTCGCCGCGCCAGGCGCTGTTGTCGCTGGAGAACTCGGTCTCGGAGATCACGGGGCCGGTGTTCGGGCACAATGATCTCGGCCCGCTCGACAATGACCTGATCCGCAACTACGCCAAGGACGGCGATCCCGTCGGCGAGCGCATCATCGTGCACGGCCGCGTGCTGGACGAGACCGGCCGGGGCGTTCCGAACACGCTGGTCGAGTTCTGGCAGGCCAATGCCGGCGGCCGCTACCGGCACAAGAAGGACACGTATCTGGCGCCGATCGACCCGAATTTCGGTGGCTGCGGCCGCGCGCTGACCGACGAGAC
Source organism: Bradyrhizobium sp. CCBAU 51765 (assembly GCF_015291725.1). Taxonomy (GTDB): domain Bacteria; phylum Pseudomonadota; class Alphaproteobacteria; order Rhizobiales; family Xanthobacteraceae; genus Bradyrhizobium; species Bradyrhizobium liaoningense. The sequence continues at coordinate 6,627,010 of NZ_CP030038.1, read as the reverse complement.
CGGTTACTATTATTTTCGCACCGTGAAGCCGGGTCCTTATCCCTGGCGCAACTACGTCAACAGCTGGCGCCCGGCCCACATCCACTTCTCGGTGTTCGGCTCGGGCTTCGCGCAGCGGCTGATTACGCAGATGTATTTCGAGGGCGATCCCTTGATCCCGGTCTGCCCGATCCTGACGACGATCCCGGACAAGGATGCGCTCGACCGCCTCGTCGCGCCGCTCGACCTCAACGCCTCCACGCCGTTCGATTCGCTCGCCTACCGCTTCGACATTGTCCTGCGCGGCCAGCGCTCCACCTATTTCGAAAATCGTACCGAGGGGAACTGAGCCATGCCGCAGCCGCTCAACTATCTCAAGGAAACCGCCTCGCAGACGGCCGGGCCCTACGTCCATATCGGCTTGATCCCGGCGATGGCCGGCTTCGACATTTTCGAGAAGAACTTCTCCAATGTGCTGGTGACGCCGAACACTGCAGGTGAACGCATCACGCTGGAAGGCAAGGTGCTCGACGGCACCGGCACGCCGCTGCGCGACGTCCTGCTGGAGATCTGGCAGGCCAATGCGGCTGGGCGCTACAACCATCCGGCCGATCGCTCGGCGGGCGCGCTGGAGCCGGAGTTTCGTGGCTGGGGCCGCGCCGGTTCCGACTTCGAGAGCGGCCTCGTCACCTTCGAGACCATCAAGCCGGGCGCGATCACCGACAAGGCGGACCGCAAATGCGCACCGCACATCAATGTCTGGGTCGTCGCGCGTGGCATCAACATCGGCCTCAACACGCGGCTCTACTTCTCGGACGAAGAGGCGGCCAACGCCGTCGATCCGGTGCTCAACCTGATCGAGCAGCCGACCCGCCGCAAGACGCTGATCGCAACGCGCAGCGAGCGCGCCGGCAAGATCGTGTATTCCTTCACGATCAATTTGCAGGGGCCGGAGGAGACGGTGTTCTTCGACGTCTGAGGTGCCGGCGGCCGTCCCCGGTTCATTCCACCCGGTCGCTCCGATTGATGGATCCGCGCGCGAGGAATTGCGGTGGCTGCCGTACCTCGCGCGATCCCGGCCGGTCGACCGGAACGCGCCCCACTTTCGGTTTCAGGTCTGCCAGGTCGATGAACACGTCCGCCTGCCGGCGCAGGTCGTCGGCGACCATGGGCGGCTGAGTGGAGAGTGTGGAGACGACCGTCACGCGGACACCGCGGCGTCGCAGGGCCTCGACCAGCGACCGAAAGTCCCCATCGCCCGAGAACAGCACGATCTGATCGACGTGTTCGGCGAGTTCCATCGCACTCACGGCAAGATCGACATCCATGCTGCCCCTCACCTTGCGGCGGCCGGTGGTGGCGTCGACGAACTCCTTGGTGAGCTTGGTGACGACGGTGTATCCGTTGTAGTCGAGCCAATCGATCAACGGGCGGATTGACGAAAACTCCTGATCCTCGACGATGGTCGTGTAGTAAAAGGCGCGCAGCAGCGTACCCCGGGTTTGAAACTCGCTGAGCAACCGCCTGAAATCGATGTCGAAGCCGAGCGCCTTGGAGGTGGCATAGAGATTGGAGCCATCGATAAAGAGCGCGATCTTCCCAAACGATGACATTATGCACAAATCCCGAGTTCGACACGAAAGCTGACGGATCCAGCCGAAATGGCGCGATGTGTCGGCCGGAAAATACTGAAGGCGCCGATGGCTTGCTGAAAAGGCGGCGCAGACGACCGGACAGGGGCAGCCGCCTTGCGCCGAGGTTAGGGAGGTTCCATGCCACCAGCGCCAGGGCGCTGAATGCAGTCACGCTAAGGCGCGCGCATTCGCCGCTCAATTGTACGGAGGTAAAGGGCCTCTATCCAAAGGATGGGACTCTTTATACGAAGGTAAGTAGGGCGCGCCGGCAACCAACGCGACTGCGGCGTGGCCTCCGACCATCAGCGCGCGTGGTCTTTCGTCCGATGGTTCAGCCTTCGCCGTCATGCAACTGCGCACGAAACGCGCGCGGCGACAGTCCCGTGGCGGCGGCATAGACGCGGCTGAAATAGGCGGGGTCCTCGAAACCGAGCGCGTAGGCGATCGTCGAGACCGGCAGGTTGGTGTAGACGAGGTTGCGCCGCGCCTCGCGGATCAGCCGGTTGAGGATCAGATGCGAGGCTGTGTCGCCGGTTGCCGCCCGCGTGATCCGGTTGAGATGGGTCGGCGTGATCGACAGCGCGCCTGCGTAGTCCGCAACGCTCCAGCGCTCCAGATGGTGCTGTTCGAGCAGCGCCTCGAAGCGGCGGAATAGTCCGCTTTCCGCCGTGCCGTTGCCGCCGCTCTCGCTCGTGAGCGCGCGGGCCACGAGCCCGATCATGGCCGACGATAAGGCCCGCAGCACGTGCGCACGGCCGAAATCACGGGCGGCGTGTTCGGCGAAGATCTGCTTCATGGTGGCGCGGATCTGCGGCGTGCCGCGCACCACGGCCGATCGCGACAGCGCACCGCGCAGGCCCTCGGCGGCGAGCAGCGCCTCATCCAGAATTTCCGCCGCGATGGTCAGCACCCAGCCCTGGGTATCAGGCACGAAGCGGAAGCCGTGGACGTGGCCGACAGGCACGTTGACGATCTGCATCGGCCTCAAGGGCACCAGGCGTCCGTCGAGCGTCGCCTCGCCGCCGCCGCGCTCGATCAGCAGGACCTGGTGCAGCCGGGCATGGCGATGCACGGCCAAGGTCCAGTCGTGCAGCACCGAGCGCGACGCGATCGTCTCGCAATGCACGACGTCGGGCAGATCGCCGGACTCGCCGAACAGATTGTAGACCCGGATCGCAGGGGCAGGGGCTGTTCTTCTCATGTTCGAATAGTACAAGACAAAGGCAAAACCCTCCATCGGTTTGCAGCGCCTAATCTGCAAAAAAGTGCCGACGGGAGGATGCAAAAATGAAAGTTCAGGTCTGTATCATCGGCGGTGGGCCGTCCGGGTTGTTGCTGTCCCAGCTTCTGCACCTGAAGGGCATCGACACAATCGTGCTGGAGAAATACAGCCGCGATCACGTGCTCGCCCGTATCCGTGCCGGCGTGCTCGAGCACGGCTTTGCGAAGCTGATGCGCGAGGCCCAGTGCGGCGAGCGGATGGACCGCGAGGGCGAGATCCACCAGGGCTTCGAGATCGCCCATGACGGCGTGCTCTCCAAGATCGATCTGCACAAGCATTCCGGCGGCAATTCGGTACTGGTCTACGGCCAGACCGAGCTGACGCGCGATCTCTATGAGGCGCGCGACCGGCTTGGCGGCAAGGTCGTGCACAATGCCGAGGATGTGACACCGCATGATCTGACGTCGGACCGGCCCTACGTGACCTATCGCTCGAACGGTGAAACGATCCGCATCGATTGCGACTACATCGTCGGCGCCGACGGTTTCCACGGCGTCAGCCGCAGGTCGATCCCGAAGGACGTGCTGCGCGAATACGAGAAGGTCTATCCGTTCGGTTGGCTGGGGGTGCTGTCGCGCACCAAGCCAGTGTCGCCCGAGCTGATCTATGTGAAGCACGATCGCGGCTTCGCGCTCTGCTCGCTGCGCTCGCAGGTGCTGAGCCGCTACTACATCCAGGTGCCTTTGACCGACAAGGTGGAGGATTGGAGCGACGATGCGTTCTGGGCCGAGCTGAAGCGCCGCCTGCCGGAGCAGGTCGCCGGCCGCCTGATCACGGGACCGTCGATCGAGAAGAGCATCGCGCCGCTGCGCAGCTTCGTCGCCGAGCCGATGAGCTATGGCCGGCTGTTCCTCGCCGGCGATGCGGCCCACATCGTGCCGCCGACCGGCGCACGCGGGCTGAACAGCGCCGCTTCCGACATCTACTATCTCTACCACGCCCTGCTCGCGCACTATCAGGGCGGCGACGATTCCGGTCTCAAAGGCTATTCCGCCAAGGCGCTCGCGCGGATCTGGAAGGCACAACGCTTCTCATGGTGGATGACGATGCTGCTGCACCGTTTTCCCGACCGGCTCGAATACGAGGACCGGCTTCAGCAGACGGAGCTGGACTATCTGCTCTCGTCCGAGACGGCGCAGCGCCTGCTCGCGGAGAATTACGTAGGGCTGCCGTTCTAGGGAATGATCTCGCTAACATGAGTGCTGCCATCCTTCTCCCACAGGGGGAAAGGGGAAGAAGGCGCACTTGGTGAGCCGCGCTACTTTCCTTCCAGCGTATTGACCGGTGTCCAATCCGGCGGCGGCGGAGTCTCCGTCAGCACTTTCGCACGCTTGGCGAACCGAGCTGACGCAGGATCGATCTTCGCTACGCCGTCGAACGCATCAGCCGCCTTTGCAAACTCCCTCGCCCGCCAGCACGCCAGCCCTTCCGCATACGCCGCGGCAACCTTGGTCTGCTCGTCGCTCGCGGCGTCCTTCTCCGCCAGCGGCTCGAACACCCTGATCGCCTCGCCGCGCCCCTGGACCCTGATCGCATCAAGCTCGCGCCAGGCGAAGGTGTCGTCCGTCTGCGCCATCGTGGTTTCCGACGCCATGATCGCGGTGCCGTAATATTTGTTGGCGCCCTCGAGCCGCGAGGCGACATTCACGGTGTCGCTCATCACGGTGTAATTGAAGCGGCGCCGCGAGCCGATATTGCCGACCACGGCTTCGCCGCTGTTGACTCCGATGCGATGCGACAGGCCGTGGCCGGCGAAGGCGGGATGGCCGGCATTGAGCTCCGCCAGCTTCTCGTGGCACTTCAGCGCGGCACGAACCGCGTTGCGCGCGTGCGCGGGATCGTCGGCCGGCGCGCCGAACATGGCGACGATGGAATCGCCGATATATTTGTCGACGTAGCCGCCGTGGCTTTCGATGATGTCGGTCATGGCGGAGAGATATTCGTTCATCAGCGTGACCAGCTCGACCGGCGTGATGGTCTCCGCGATCGAGGAGAAGCCGCTGAGATCGGAGAAGAACATCGTGACGTTGCGCATCTCGCCGCCGAGCGCCGGCATCTTGCCGGACGCCACCATGGTATCGATGACCTCGGGCGCGAGATAATAGGCAAAGCTCTTGCGGAGGAAGCGCTCGTCGCGATCGGCCAGCACGAACCGGTAGCCGATCATCATCGCCAGCGCGGCGAGGCTTGCCAGGGCCGGTTCGACAAGAGGCAGCGCCAGCGCATGCACGAACGCACCGACGGCGAAGGCTGCGTAAACGGCGATGACGGCGAGCCAGGCGATCACCGCGCCGACCGGTGCAAGCATGCAGGCCGCGCAGGCGATGATCGCCGCGAGCGCAATCGTGAGAACGGTCCGCGCGGCAAAGCCGGGCTCGGTCACCGCGTCTTGCTCGATCAGATTTCGGACCGCAGCGGCGTGCACGAACACACCCGCGATGTCGCTACGGGCCTGCTGCGCAGTGCCGGCGCGGGCGGGCAGGGCGCATCGTGGCGCGGGCGAGCCGTCATAACCACCGGACAATCGCATCGAGGTCAGCTTGCGGTCCTCGAAATTGAGGATGGTGCCGAGCAATACCACCTTGCCGTCGAAGCCGCGGCGGAAGAAATCGCGATCGCCCTTCTCGGCGCAGGCGCGCAGGTCGGCGAAAGAATAGGTCGGGACGTCGCGGCCCAGGCCGCGAAAGTTGAGCGTCAGCGTGTTGGGCACCGCGCTGGGAATCGCATAGCCGGACAACTCCACCACGCCGGATGGGCCGACCTCGGGTTTGGCGCCGAGTGCCCGCGCGGCGAGTTCGACAGCCATCGCGGGCACCGGCTTGCCATCGATGGAGAAACTCAGCGGCATCCGCCGGACCACGTCGTCGGGGTCGGTATGGACGTTGAGAGCGCGGATGTTGTTCTTCACTGCCAGCTGCTGCGCGCGGTAGGGCCTCTCCGGGTGGTCGTTGCTCAGGATTTCGCCGAGCACCAGCTTGCCGGTGTCGGAGATCTGCCGCAGGGCTATCAGGTAGTCCCGGTCAAAGCCCTTCATCCGCGTGCCGAGCGGCGCGTCGCCAAAGGAAATCTCGGATTGTTCGATCGAGCTCGGAAAGATGACGTCGAAGCCGATCACCTTGGCCCCGCCCTCGGCGATGCTCCCGAGCACCCGGCCGATCTCGCGCGTCCAGGTCTGCGTCGGCGATCCCTTGAAGGGCGGTGTGTCGTAGGTCTCTCCGTCGATCGCCACCACGACGACGGGCGAGGTGGCGGGATCACGGCGATCGCCAATGACCTTGCCGCGCAGCGCCGTGAGGATGTCGAGGGAGAGACCTTGCAGCGCCTGAAGCGGCGGTGACGTGAAGACCGCGCCCGCAAGGAGCGCAATCAGGATCGTCGCAACGATGTCCCGCCTGCCGATCCGCCGCATCGCGCCTTCGCGGAGCCGCCTATTCGAGCCGCAGCAGGCGGCCGACGATCGGCGTCGGCGATGACGTGGCGCTGGCGTCGATCTGGAAGGCGTAGCGCTTGGCGCCGAGAATGGCGAGATAGCTGCCGCCCGGGGTCAACGATTTCCCGGCCTTGGCGAAGTCATAGAACTTGCCGCCGACCATGGTTTCGTTCCTGAGCGGCACGGTGATCGTGGGCTCCTTGCCGTCGGTGCGTTCGATCACCAGCGTGCCCCCGCTCCTCGCCTGCACCAGTGGTGCGACACCGTAGAGCGTCGGCAGCTTGGACGGGGTGCTCTTGGCGTCCGGCCCCACGCTGCGGAAGGACGTTGCGGCACTCTGGTTCGCCTGGCGCTCCGACAGTTTTGCCGCATTGGTATCGCAGGGCACCTTCTCCCGCTTGACCTCGCCCAGCTGTACGGTGCTCTGCTCTGTGCCGACCAGAACGACGCCCTCGCTGATCGTCTCGCGCTCACACGATTTGAGGTAGCTGAGCGTGATGCTGGCCTTCGGTCCGAGCTTGATGATCTTGCCCGGCGCCACATAGTCCATGAACGCGATGCCGTCGACCTTGCCCTGGACGTCCTCGACGATCGCGGCAGGAGTCTGCGCCAAAGCGGGAGCCGCAAGGAAAAACACGCCGACACAGGCGCCAATCAGGCTTTTCATGGGAATTCTCATCCAATTCGACGATGCTCTGCCGCCCCGTCCCGGTTCAATGCGTAGCAGCAGGGCGTCCGGGCAAGTGTGACCAGAATCACTCTTGGTTATTGGTGCCACTCTAGCAGGAACAGGTTCAAACCGGCGACCGGAGAAAAATGAAGCCGCAGCAAGATGTTGGCGGATCGCCAATGTCAGGCGGTCGGGACGGCCCCGGCCGAACGACCCTCGGTCGAACCGCTCTCCGCCACACTCACTGCGACGGAGCGAGAGGGGCATCGGTCCTCTGAAAAGCGGTCGTCCGCTGGCCGGCGGCGATCTCGACCACCTCGTCCCAGCGCGACAGGAAAGCCTCGACGCAGGCTGGATCGAACTGCCGGCCCGCGTTCTCAGCCAGGTAATTGCGCGCCGCCTCGAGCGATATCGGCTCCTTGTATGGCCGCCGTGTCGTCAGGGCATCGAAGACATCGGCAACTGCGACCACGCGCGCGGCGACCGGGATTTCATCCGCCTTGAGGCCGTTCGGATAGCCCGCGCCGTCCCAGCGCTCGTGATGGCCTGCGGCAATTTGCGCGCCGAGCTGAATCAGCTCGCAGCTGGAATCGGCCAGGATCCGCTCGCCGATCGTCGCATGCGTCCGGATCACCGCCATCTCGTCGTCGGTGAGTTTGCCCGGCTTGAGCAGAATGTTGTCGGGAATGGCGACCTTGCCGACATCGTGCAGGGGAGCGGCCAGATAGATGTCGCGGCACAGCCGGGCCGGCAGGCCGAGCTGGTCGGCGATGATACGGCTGTATCTGGCGACCCGCAGCGTGTGCTCGCCGGTGTCGTTGTCGCGGTATTCGACCGCGAGCGCGAGCCGCAGGATGATCTCCTCCTCGCGCTCGCCGAGCTTTCGCGTTGCTGCTGCGACGTCGCTGGCCAGATGCGCAGCGCGGTCGTTGAGCTTGCGCACGGCTGCACCAAGCTGAATTAAATTCCGCAGGCGCACCGTCATCTCAAGGCTTTGCGGCTGCTTGGGCAGAAAATCGGTTGCACCGGCCTGCAGCGCTTCCATCTTGACGTCATCGGTCTGACGCGAGGTGATCATCGCGATCGGGATGTCGGTGCAGCCGGGTAGCCTGCGGAAGGTGCGGATGAAGCTGATGCCGTCCATATGCGGCATCTCGTAGTCGACCAGCACCAGATCGAAAACGCGCTCCTGCGCGCAGGCCAGCGCCTCCACGGGATCGAGGAAGGTGGTGGCCTCGACCAGACCTCCCGCCTCGATGTGACGTTTCAGAAAGTTGAGGACGGAGCGGCTGTCATCAACCACGAGCGCTTGGGTCAGCATCGGTGGCCGGGGCTCTCTTCGCTGGCAAAGACACGAACCCCAGCCATAGTCCAAGCGAATTTAACGCGAAGCAAACGGCCGCACGGATGCGCACGTCTCGATGACATCTCAGCAGGTTGTACACGCTTGCGCACAGTTGCGCGAATTCCGAGCAAGTGTGACCCGTAGTTGTACGGATGCCCGTGTTAGGAGTTTGCTCACTCGATTCGCGTCAAACGAGTGGCGGAATTCTAGCAAAGGCGGGTGCAGCGATGGCGCTCAATCCCTCGGAGCCGAAGTGGTCGTTGCGGTTGCCCGCCGATTGCAGCATTGCGGCCATTCGCAGCGTCTATGAGCTCATTCGCGAGGCCTTCGGCCGCCAGGAGCGACTCGAGATCGACTGCTCGAGCGTCGACAAGGCCGACGTGACCTCGATCCAGCTTCTGCTGTCGACCGCCAAGACGGGCGAGGCCCAAGGCCGTCCGGTGGTGCTCACGTCATTCTCCCAGTCTCTGCGCAACACCCTTCGCCGTGCTGGCTTCACCAGCGAGGCGATGATCGATCAGCACTTCCCGCAAAAGAAAGATGGCACCTGATGGCCACGATTCTTACCGTCGACGATTCCCCCAGCATTCGCCAAATGATCAAGGTCGTGCTCGAGCCGGCCGGTCACAACGTGATCGAGGCCGGCGACGGTGCGCAAGGGCTCGCCAAGGCGCAGGCCGGCAAGCTCGACCTCGTGATCACCGACCTCAACATGCCCGTCATGAACGGGCTGGAGCTGATCCGCGCACTGCGCAAGCTGCCGAGCGCGGTCGGCATGCCCATCGTGTTCCTGACCACCGAATCCAACGACACGGTGAAGCAGGAAGCCAAGAGCGCCGGCGCCACCGGCTGGATCACCAAGCCCTTCAAGCCTGAACAGCTGCTCGCCGTGGTCGGCAAGTTGGTGCGTACATGAGCGCAATGGACCCGACCGAGGTCTTTCGTCAGGAAGCCAGTGAGCTCTTTGAAGTTCTTGAAGGGGCCTTGCTCGATCTCGGCCAGCGTCCCGATGACCGCGAACTGGTCGATTCCGCCTTCCGCGCCCTGCACACGATCAAGGGGTCGGGCGCCATGTTCGGTTTCGACAAGGTCGCCTCCTTCACCCACGAATTCGAGACCGCCTTCGACCGTGTCCGCAAGGGCGAGATCAAGCCGACGCAGGAACTGATCTCGGTCGCGCTCGCTGCCAAGGACTACATCCGCGCGTTGATCGAGGATCCGCAGTCGACCGACGACATTATCGGCGAAGCCATTCTCGACGATCTCAAGCGCTTCGTCTCGGCCGACAGGTCTGACGCTCCGGTCGTCGAGATCGCCGAGGCGGCCTCGCTGGCTCCTGCCGGCAGCAAGCAGGCCGGCTGGCACCTCTATCTGGAATTCGAATCCCATATCCTGCGCAACGGCTCGAATCCGCTCGACCTGTTGGAAGATCTCTGCAAGCTCGGCCCGTGCTTCGTCGTGCCTGTCACCGACGGCGTCCCGTTCCTCGACGAGATGGAGCCGGAAGACTGCTATCTGAAGTGGGACGTCAAGCTGCACGCGGCCTGCGACAAGGATGCGATCGACGACGTCTTCATGTTCGTCCAGGACGAGTTGAAGTTGACGCTCTCGCCGCTCGAGCATGTCGAACCGCCCGCGCCTGCACCGCTCTTTCAGCTCCTCGACGAGGAGCCGGGGCCCATGGCCGAGACGCCTGTGCCCCCGGTAGAGCTTCCCGCCGCGCCGGTCGCCGACCAGCCCGTCGCCAAGAGCGAGCCCAAATCTGAACCGAGGCCGGAGCCGAAACCCGAAGCCAAGCGCGAAGAGCGCGGCATCGCCACCGTCCGCGTCCAGGCCGAACGCCTTGACGAGCTGATGGACCGCGTCGGCGAGCTCGTGATCGCGCAGGCGCGGCTGACCCAGCTCGCCGCCTCCGGCTCCGACCTCTCGATCAAGATGATCGCCGAGGAGATCGAGCGCCTTGCCTCGTCTTTGCGCGACACCACGATAGGTGCACGCATGGTGCCGATCGGCTCCTTGTTCGGCCGCTTCCGCCGGCTCGTGCACGATCTGTCGCGGGATCTGTCCAAGCCGGTCGAATTCGTCACCACAGGTGAGGATACCGAGCTCGACAAGACCATGATCGAGTGCCTGGCCGACCCGCTGGTGCACCTGATCCGCAATGCCATCGACCACGGCATCGAAGACACCGCCACGCGCGCTGCCAATGGCAAGGCCGAGCAGGGCCGGATCGAGCTCGCCGCCGTCCACTCCGGCGCGCAGGTGCTGGTCACCGTGAAGGACAATGGCGGCGGCCTCAACACCGCGCGCATCCGCGCGAAGGCGGAAGAGCAGGGGCTGATTGCCGCCGGCGCCGTGCTGACCGATCACGAGATCCATCAATTCCTGTTCCACCCGGGCTTCTCGACCGCCCAGACCATCTCGGCGCTGTCGGGCCGCGGCGTCGGCATGGACGTGGTCAAGCGCACCATCGAGAACATGCGCGGCACGATCGATTTGTCGACCAGGCCGGGACAGGGCACTACCGTGACGCTGCGCCTGCCCTTGACGCTCGCGATCATCGAAGGCCTCCTGATCCGCGTCGGCGAGGGACGCTACATCATTCCGCTGTCGGCGGTGGAGGAGTGCGTCGAGCTGACGGCCGAGGACGAACGTTCGCGCGGCCGCAACTTCCTGAATGTGCGCGGCAACCTCGTGCCGTTCTTGCGGCTGCGCGAGATCATGTCTTCGTCCGGTTCGCCGGACAAGCACCAGAAGACGATCATCATCTCTACAGGCGAGAGCCGCGTCGGCCTCGTCGCGGACCAGATCATCGGCAACCACCAGACCGTGATCAAGTCGCTCTCCAAGCTGCACTCCGACGTCACGATCTTCTCCGGCGCGACGATCCTTGGCGACGGCACGGCGGCTCTGATCCTCGACGTCGCGCAGCTGGTCTCGCTGGCGCAGTCGAAGGTCGAGAAGCAGCATATCAACGAGGCGGCGTGATGAACGGGAATTTGGACAGCGAGCATCAGAGCGGCGCAATGCAGGTCGTGATGATCGGCCTCGGCGAGGAGAAATTTGCACTCGACGCCGGTCTCGTGCGCGAGATCATAGATCCCGTCCCCGTGACCAAGGTGGCGGGTGCGCGCGCCTTCGTTCCCAGCGTGATCAACGTGCGCGGCAACGTCATTCCGCTCGCCGACCTGCGCATTCGCTTCGGCATGCCGCAGCTCGACGACTCGGCCGACACGCGCATCGTCGTCATCGAACTCGATTTCGACGGCGAACCGGTTCTGGTCGGCCTCACCGCCGACAAGGTCTACGAAGTCACGGAGATCGCGCAGACGGATGTGCAGCAGACGCCACGCGTCGGCATGCATTGGAAACCAGAGTTCATTCGCTTTATCGCGAAGTGGCGTGAAGAGTTCGTCATCGTTCCCAACATGGAACGCATTCTGAATTGAAATGAGGTCTCGGGGCGAGATCTGTAGGGGCTGGAAATGAGATTTACCGTCAAAGCAAAGCTTGCCACTGCGTTTGGCTTGGTCATTGTCCTGTCCGGGCTCGCGGGCGGCGTGTCGTACATGAAGCTCGGCGACATGATGGCCACCGCCGACAGCATGGTCCTGCGTGCAAACCGGATGGAGAAGGCAACGCAGATCGAAAAGGATATTCTGCTTCAGCTGCGCGCCGAAAAGAACGCAGTTCTTGGAACGGAAGCTCAGGCCGAGCAGTTTGCCGCTGAGGCCGCGAGGCTTCGCGACGAAGCGACGAGGACCAGGGACGAGGTCTACGCGCTCGCCAGCGAGGGGGGCCGGAAGCTGCTCGACAGCTTTGCAGCCACCTACGCCAAGATGAATACGTACCAGGAAGAGACGCTTCGGCTTGCGAAAACTGACAAGACCAAGGCCATGGAGCGCTCGATGGGTGACGGCCGCAAGGTCGTCGCGGACGCGATGGAAGCCATGGGGGCCTATGTCGTCAACACGAAGAAGCAGATGGCCGAGCAGGCTGTCCAATCCAAGGCAGAGGGGCACCAGGCCCAACTCTTGCTGACGATGCTGATCGGCGTCTCGCTGGCGGTTGCGATCGGGGCTGCGCTGTGGATTTCCATCTCGATCAGTCGTTCGCTCGGAAGGGCTGTTGGCCTTGCGGGCGCGGTCGCGGAGGGTGATCTCAGCCGGACCATCCCCTCGGCGAGCAACGATGAGATCGGAGATCTCGTCAGGTCGCTGAACGTGATGGTCGAGAAGCTCCGGCAGATCGTCACCGAGGCGATTACGGCGGCGCAGAACGTCTCGGCCGGCAGCCAGGAGCTCTCCGCCAGCGCCGAGCAGCTCTCCCAGGGCGCGACCGAGCAGGCATCGTCCGCCGAGGAAGCCTCCTCCTCGATGGAGGAAATGGCCTCCAACGTGAAACAGAACGCCGACAACGCCAACCAGACCGAGAAGATTGCGGCGCAATCTGCCAAGGACGCCGAAGCCAGCGGTGTCGCCGTCGGTCGTGCCGTCGAGGCGATGCAGACCATCGCCGAGAAGATCACGATCGTGCAGGAGATCGCGCGCCAGACCGACCTGCTCGCGCTCAACGCGGCGGTGGAAGCGGCGCGCGCAGGCGAGCACGGCAAGGGCTTTGCGGTGGTCGCCTCCGAGGTGCGCAAGCTCGCCGAGCGCAGTCAGGCGGCCGCGGCAGATATCGGCACGCTCTCGACCGAGAGCGTCAAGGTCGCGCAAGAGGCGGGCCAAATGCTGTCCAAGCTCGTGCCCGACATCAAGAAGACCGCGGAACTGGTGCAGGAGATCACCGCGGCCTGCCGCGAGCAGGACGTGGGCTCGGCCCAGATCAACCAGGCGATCCAGCAGCTCGACAAGGTCGGCCAGCAGAACGCCAGCGCATCCGAGCAGGTGTCCTCGACCTCGGAGGAGCTCGCCTCGCAGGCCGAGCAGCTCCAGTCCACCATCTCGTTCTTCCGGATCGAGCACACGGCACGCAAGGCGAATGCCGCGGCCGAGCCTATCGACCGCGCCGTCGGTCAGCTCCGGGCCAAGGCTGCGCATATGGCGGCTGTGGATCGCGAGACGAAGAAGCCGGCCCCCGTCCGCAAACCGGCACGCGCGATGAAGGTCGCCGGTGGCGGTGGTGGCTTCGCCTTCGACATGCATGACGGCGAAGACGACCGCGACGCCGACTTCCAGCGTTGATTAGCAGGTCCGGCCGTTATGCCGGACCGCATTCATTTGCCAACATCCGGATCCTTGGACTGCATCATGGCCGCAACCTCGCAATATCTGACGCTCGGGCTCGCCGGCGAGACGTTCGGCATCAGCATCCGCAATGTCCGTGAGATCCTCGACATGCGGCCGATCTCGCGGCTTCCGCACGCCCCGAACTTCCTGCTCGGCATGATCGACGTGCGCGGCAGCGGCTATCCGATCGTCGACCTCCGGACCAAGCTCGGGCTGCCGGGCGTGCCGTCCACCGAAGCCACCCGCATCATCATCCTCGACGTGCCGATGAAGGACCGCCTGGTCGGCGTCGGCTTTGTCGCCGACTGCGTATTCGAAGTCACCGACATCGACGAGCAGGCGATCGAGCCCATCCCCGAGATCGGCGGCAAATGGCAGTCCGACTATGCCGCCGGCATCGGTCGCAAAGGCGAGAAGTTCGTCGTGATCTTCGACCTCGCCAAGCTGATGGCGAACGACAAGATCCCGGAAGGGCGCGATGCCGGCGCGGACGCACCTCGCGCCGCCTGAGTAAGAGTGAAGCGTGATCACGCGTAAACACCCTAATTCGAACCAACGAGACTGACATGAGATTCACCGTCAAAGCCAAGCTTGCCACCGCCTTCGGCGTCGTCATCCTGCTGTCCATGATCGCCGGCGGCGTCGCGTATCTCAAGCTGAACGACATGGTCGCGACGGCCGAGCATCTGTCTGCCCGCGCCGGCCGGCTGGCCAAGGTTGGCGAACTTCAGGAGGCCGTCCTGCTTCAGGTGCGGGCCGAGAAGAACACTATCCTCGCGGGGGAGGCCGACCAGGACAAGTTCATCGGCCAGATCACTCAACTGCGCGAACGCGCGATGAAAGTGAAGGACGAGGTCTATTCCAGCGCGAGTGAGACCGGCAGGAAAATGATCGAGACTTTCGCCGTTGCCTACGCGAACTCCAACGCGGTACAGGATCAGACGCTTGCGCTCGCCAAACAGGACAAGGCCAGGGCCACAGAGCGGTCGATGACCGAGGGCCTGAAGGCCTCCACGCCGGCACTCACGGCGGCGAGCGACTACATCAATTATGTGAAGAAGCAGATGGCCGCGGAGAGCGAGCAGGCCAAAATCGACGGAAGCCACGCCACCCTGATTCTCGTTTCCCTGATCCTCGCCTCGCTCGTCATCGCTATCGCTGCCGCGGTCTGGATGGCTCTGAACATCAGCCGTTCGCTTTCCAATGCGGTCGGCCTTGCCGATGCAGTGGCGATCGGCGATCTCAGCCAAAAGATCGATTCATCCAGCAATGATGAAATCGGCGACCTCATCAAGTCGCTGAATGCGATGACCGTCAATCTCAATCAGACCGCCGCCGTCGCCAACGAGATCGCCCAGGGCAACCTCACGGTCGAAGCCAAGCCGCTGTCCGACAAGGATACGCTGGGCCTTGCACTCGAACGCATGGTGGAGAAGCTTCGGCAGATCGTCGCAGAAGCCCTCACCGCGGCGCAGAACGTCTCGGCCGGCAGCCAGGAGCTCTCCGCGAGCGCCGAGCAGCTTTCGCAGGGTGCGACCGAACAGGCCTCCTCTGCCGAAGAAGCCTCCTCCTCGATGGAGGAGATGGCCTCGAACGTGAAGCAGAACGCCGACAACGCCAACCAGACCGAGAAGATCGCCGCGCAGTCGGCCAAGGATGCGGAAGCGTCCGGCGCAGCGGTCGGCCGCGCCGTCAGCGCGATGCAGACCATCGCCGAGAAGATCACGATCGTGCAGGAGATCGCGCGTCAGACCGATCTGCTCGCGCTCAATGCCGCAGTGGAAGCCGCGCGCGCAGGCGAGCACGGCAAGGGCTTTGCGGTGGTCGCCTCCGAGGTGCGCAAGCTCGCCGAACGAAGCCAGGCGGCAGCGGCCGAGATCGGCACGCTCTCGACCGACACCGTCAAGGTGGCGCAGGAGGCCGGCGCGATGCTGTCCAAGCTCGTTCCCGACATCAAGAAGACCGCTGAGCTCGTCGAAGAGATCACCGCGGCCTGCCGCGAGCAGGACGTCGGTTCGGCGCAGATCAACCAGGCGATCCAGCAGCTCGACAAGGTCGGCCAGCAGAACGCCAGCGCATCCGAGCAGGTGTCTTCGACCTCGGAGGAGCTCGCCTCGCAGGCCGAGCAGCTCCAGTCCACCATCGCCTACTTCCGCATCGAGCAGGGTGGAAAAGGCCATGCCGCGCCGATCGACCGGGCGGTGAATCAGCTGCGCGCCAAGGCGGCCACCATGGCGGCGGTCGAACGTCCGGCGAGGAAGCCGCTGGCCAAGCCGGCGCGCGCCGTGAAGGCTGCCGGTGGCGGCGGTTTCGCGTTCGACATGAACGACGGCGAGGACGATCGGGACGCGGATTTCCAGCGCTAGGATTCTGACGGAT
The DNA here is from genome assembly GCF_015291725.1 of Bradyrhizobium sp. CCBAU 51765. GTDB lineage: Bacteria > Pseudomonadota > Alphaproteobacteria > Rhizobiales > Xanthobacteraceae > Bradyrhizobium > Bradyrhizobium liaoningense. The sequence goes on along the minus strand of NZ_CP030038.1, from coordinate 6,611,060 downwards.
CGGCCCCTCAATCGGCGGGCCGATCCGTCTTCGGCAATTTTAGTTAAAGTGTAGGATTCAGGATGCTCCGTATGGCCGGTTATGCAATGCAGGTGGCCGTCCCTGGTCGGGGCAGGCGGCCATGATGCCTGCCATGCAGGACACGGCCGTGCATCTTTCGGACCGCCATTTCCGCACCATCGCCGAATTGATCGAGGGCCAGGTCGGCATCAAGCTACCGCAGGGCAAGCGGCTGATGCTGGAGGGACGGCTGCACAAGCGCGTGCGCGCGCTGAACTTCTCCGGCCTCAATGAATATGTCGAGAACCTGTTCGAGGCGGACCATTTCGACACCGAGCTCACTCATCTCATCGATGTGGTGACGACCAACAAGACCGACTTCTTCCGCGAGCCGCAGCACTTCACTTTCCTGCGCGACGTCGCGATTCCCGCCCTGCTCAAGGCGCGTGGACGGAGAAGCGCGAATCTGAAGGTCTGGAGCTCGGCGAGTTCGACCGGCATGGAAGCCTACACGACCGCGATGGTGCTGGACGACATGACGCGGACCGGTTCACGCTTCCAGTACCGCATCCTCGGGACCGACATCTCGACTGCGGTGCTGCGCCTCGCCAGGACGGCGATCTACAACCGCGACGTGCTCGCCCCGGTGCCGGAGCAGTTCGTGAAACGATATTTTTCGTCGTCGCGGGACAAATCGCGCGGCGAAGTGCGGATCGTCCCTGAGCTGCGTCGCATGACGCACTTCATGAGGATGAACCTCATGGACAAGTCCTATCCCGTCGACCGTGACGTCGATATCATCTTCTGCCGCAACGTCCTGATCTATTTCGAACGCGAGACCCAGCGCAAGGTGGTGGAGCAATTGTGCAGCCATCTGCGTCCGGGCGGCTATCTGCTGGTCGGGCATTCGGAATCGATGATTCACAGTGCTGTGCCTGGGCTGAAGCAGGTTCAGCCAACCATCTTCCAGGTCTAGCCGGAGCGCAACCAGAATGCCGAAGGAGAAAGTTCGCGTGCTGATCGTGGACGATTCGGCGTCGGTGCGCCAAATCCTGCTGACGATCCTGAGTGAAGATCCCGAGATCGAGGTGATGGCGACCGCGTCCGATCCGTTCGTGGCGGCCAAGCGGCTCGAGAAGGAGCTGCCTGACGTCATCATTCTCGACCTCGAAATGCCGCGCATGGACGGCATGACCTTCCTGCGCAAGATCATGGCGCAACGTCCGATACCGGTGATCATCTGCTCCTCGCTGACCGAGGAGGGCTCGAACGTGATGTTCGAGGCGTTCGAGGCGGGTGCAGTCGACATCGTGCCGAAGCCGAAGATCGACACACGGCAGGCGCTGCTCGAATGCTCCACGCGGCTGCGTGAGGCCGTGAAGTCGGCCGCCCGCGCCCGGGTGCGCCCGCGTGCGGAGCGTCGCGCAATCGAGAAGAAACTGACGGCCGATGCCATCATCCCGCCGCCGGTGCAGGGCAAGGTCCGGCCGACCACGGAACGCATCGTGTGCATCGGTGCCTCGACGGGCGGCACCGAAGCGCTCAACGACGTCCTTGAAATGCTGCCGCCGCACTGTCCGCCCATCGTCATCGTCCAGCACATGCCGGCAGGCTTCACCGCAGCCTTTGCCAGGCGTCTCGACGGCGTCTGCCAGATCCGGGTCAAGGAGGCCGAGGACGGCGAACCGGTGCTGCCGGGTTGCGCCTATATCGCGCCGGGAGCCCGCCACATGCTGCTTCAGCGCATCGGCCTGCGCTACCAGATCGCGATCAAGGATGGGCCGCCGGTGTCCCGGCATCGTCCGTCCGTCGACGTGTTGTTCCGTTCGGCGGCCCAACATGCCGGCGCCAACGCGCTCGGCGTGATCATGACCGGCATGGGCGATGACGGCGCGCGCGGAATGCTGGAGATGCGCAAGCTCGGCGCTTCGACGCGGGCTCAGGATGAAGAGAGTTGCGTGGTGTTCGGCATGCCCAAGGAAGCCATCGCCCATGGCGGCGTCGAGAAGGTCGTATCGCTGAACCATATCCCGCGCGAAATCATGCTCTGGTATCAGACCGGGCACGTTGCGGTGGCAGGTTGAGCGCAATGTCCGTCATTCCCGCCGACACGCTTGCCGACGCGATCGCCGCAATCGAGGACGTCTCCTCGCGTATCGAGGACGTGTTCGCGCGCGTCGGTCACGAGCTCGGGCGCGGACATCTCATCTTCAAGGAGCTGAACCAGGGCCTCGCAACGCTTTCCTCGGAACTCTCCGGCGCAGAGATCGAAGGCGCCGCGACCGCTCTGCAGGAGATCGCAGCGCGGCTCAGCGACCTGGCGCAGGCGCTGCCGGCCGAAAGCGCCCTGCTCGAGACGATCGGCAAGAACACGGCGGAGGCGTCCGCCTTGCTCAAGCCGTTGTTCAAGCACATTCAGATGATCACCATCATCGCCCGCAGCGCGCGGATCGAGGCAGCCGCGCTCGACGGCGATCGCGAGGGCTTTCTCGCCTTCACGCAGGAGGCCTATGATCTCGGCAAGGCCGTGCAGGGCGCGATCGAGGGCTGTGCGCGGGATCAGCAGCGCCTCTCGGAGGCGGTCGCCACCGCATTCGGCCGGCAGAAGGAGTTCGAGAGCCGCTACCGGAATCAACTGGCGGCGGAGAGCGCCGAACTCGGCTCCGCCTATTCCGGATTGCATGACCAGCGCCGCAACAGCAGCCATCTGGCCGACCGCGCAGGCTCCAGCACCAGGAAGATCGCCGAGGCGGTCGGCAGCGCGATCGTTTCCTTGCAGGCGGGCGACAGCACGCGTCAGCGTCTCGAGCACGTCTCCCACGGTCTCGGCCTTGTGTCTGGAGCCGCCCCGAGCCTCGTTCCCGAGCCGATCGCGAGCGATGACGGCGCGCGTGCGATCTGCCAGCTGCAGGCGGCCCAGCTCAGGGACGCCCAGCGCGAGTTCGGCGGCGACATCGGCCAGATCGTTCGCGCGCTGACCGCCATCCTGCACGATGCGGGCAGCGTCGTCGGGCACGGCCGCACGTTGTTTGGCGGCGAGGATGGCGGCTCGTCGTCGTTCCTGACACGCATCAAGCAGACGCTGGCGCACGCATCGACGCTGATCGCCACCTGCGAGGGGGCGGGCCGCTCGGTCGACGAGGCGCTCGCGATCGTCGAGGATACGCTGACGAAATTTCGCCAGGCGATCGCTGGGCTGGCCGAGGCGACGATCGACATCACGCTGATCGGAATGAATGCGGGCCTCAAGGCCAGCCATCTCGGCAGCCGCGGCAGCGCCTTCGTCGTCATTGCCAACGAGCTCAAGGCAACCGCCGACCATGTCTCGGTGGGAGCGGGGCGTTTGAGGCCGGTGCTCGACGGCATCGAGCGGTCGGCGGGGGAGCTGAGGGAGCTCCGCGTGCAGGGCGATCCCACGCAGCTCGCCAAGCTCGAACCGCAGATCCTCCAGGCGCTGCGCGAGGTCGAGGCCGGCAATGACCGGCTCGGCAAGCTGATGAGCCGGCTCGTCGATGAAGGTGCGGAATTCGAGGGCCTGATGAATTCGGCGCAAGGCCTGATGACCACGCTCGGCGAAGGTTCTGCGGCATTGCCCGCGGTCGCGGCGCGGCTCGAGGCCGCGAGCACAGCCGCGCAGCAGCCGCGGCCGCAAGCGCAGGACGAAGCGGTGCTCGACCAGCTCTTTGCGCGCTACACGATGGAACGCGAGCGCGACGTGCACCGGGAGTTCCTGCAAACCTTCGGGCTGGGGTCGATCGCCGCCCTGCGCCCGGTCGAGGCAGTCGAGACCGCGGACGACGGCATAGAATTGTTCTGAGGCTTGCTGCGGGCGCCGCCTCCTGCGCCGGCGGAAATTTGACGGATTGACTTTGCACGGTGTTAACCGTGGCGGAATGCTCGCCGCCGCGGTCATTGTCGCGGCCGCACGGTTCGTTGCAAATACGCATGGAATTCATGGGTGGATCTTTCCATGCTGAAAGAGGGCAAATACGCGGCGTGGTTCAGAACCGCGCAAGCGCAAGGCACCGGTATCGTGCATGTGGCCCAGGGTCGGATTTCCGGCAGTGACAGCTTCTTCACCTATGGCGGCTCCTATCAGTTCCATGACGACCAGCGATTCACGGCCGTCCTCACCACACGGCGACATGCCGACGGCCCGCCGACCGTGTTCGGGCTCGACGAAGTCGAGGTCGAGCTCTCCGGCGTGTATACCGGCGCGATGGCGACCTGTTCGGGAACGGCCCGGCAGGCGCCTGACGTGAAGTTCGAGGTGACGCTGATCTACAGTCAGGAAGACGCGCCGGCTGCCGACGCCCGCAGCGCGGTCGTGAAGCTCAAGGCCGACAAGCTGCCCAAGGGGCTCGACGCCCGTTCCCGCACGCGGCGTCCTTTCACGGCTGGCTCGCCCAAGTAGGAGCCAGACCGACGGCGATCCGCGCAGCGCCACAAGAGCTCGCATCTGCCGCCCTGATTAGCGTTGCATTGACATTGTTGTCTCGAAGTCGCGTCGCAGCCGCGCTGAAGCAATGCTGCCTTTAGAAGCGAGAGCTAGTATTGCGGCCGGTCAAGCATGGTGGGAAGAACATGCCTCAAATCTGGATGACATACGACGAACTCGGTGCGCTTTGCGGCTGCAGCGCCATGGAGGCCCGGGACCGGGCCATCCATTTGTCACTCGATCGTCGCAAGAGCCGCGATGGGATGACACGCGTCAAACTCGATCCGGCACTGATGGTCGAATTCTTTGCATCCGTTCGCGAGACGGATTTCGATCTCGATCTCGCCATTGAAGCGCTGCAGAACACCCATCGGCAGATGGCCGGACTCCTGGCTCCCTCCGAATCCCGCAACAGGCGCGGGGTGGCTTGAGCCGGCCGCCTTAGGAAGGTGGTCTGGGCAGGAACGCCAAGATCATCTGGGCGAGCATGACGCCCACCGTGCCTCCCGCCGCCTTCTGCAACACGTCGAGGAAGCCCGGATCGCGGTCGGGTATGAACGCCTGCATCAGCTCCAGCCCCATAGCGACCGCGATGACGAGAGAGCAGGCCAGGCGGAACCGTCCGGGCAGCAGGAAGGAGAGCAGGAAGCCGAGCAGCCCGTAGGCGCTGAAGCGCTCGATCACGACGACCCAATAGGCCTCGTGATGCCCCATGAGCGCGGGTCTGCCCGCCAGCCTCGCCAGGGTGGCATAGACGATCAGCGCAAGACAGATGCTCGCAGCTGCTATGAGGTGGTTCCTGCGCATGGCGCCAACATACAAGGTTGGTTGTCCGTCAGGTCCGAAAGCCGAAAATATCGTTAAAGGGGCCTGCCGCATCAAGGCGCCGCTCGCACAGGCCTGCTTTCAAGCTGATACGTTCGGGCGGTTCGACGTTGCAGGCGCAGCGAGGGACTGTGCGGCGTGAGGCGCGCGCTGCCGCGCCGAAGTCAGGTCTTCTTGCCCGTCTTCGATTTCAACGAAAGGCCAAGCCGTAACGCCATGCGCTTGACTGCATCGGGTGAGCGCCCGAGAATTTTCGCCGCTTGTTCCAGCGAGGCTGAAGACTTCGCCAACTCCATGAGCCGGCGGTCTTCCTTGAACGACCAGGGCCTGCGCGCCATAGCGAAATCATCCTCTCGTCGACACAACGACAAAGCCGCCAAGCGGACCCATATCGCTCGACGGCTTTGCTTGGGCGGGGCCGGGCCTTGGGGAAGCCCGGTGCGAGTGATGGATAAGGAAAGCGTGAAAATTCGCAACAAACAACGCGGATTAAGCTAACCTCTCAACCTTACCGAGAGGAAGTTCGCGCATGGCGCTCCGTATGATCACGGATGTTTCGTCAATGTCGTCTGCAACCGCCCGTGGCCGCATTCGAAATGCGTTTGGCTGGTCTGATCGCACAAAGCCGGCTGGGGCGGGCGCAAGCTTTAGGCTTTGTTAACTATGTCTGACCGATGGTATGCCGCCTAAATCTCGAATGTGGGATGGCCCGGATGTTTCAGCTGTTCCTGAGAGCGCGCGCACACAATCTTCTCGGCTCCCGCCGCGAGGACAAGGGTTTCAAGGCCCGCTCCGTCGAGCGTGATGCGGAGACCGACCGCGCGCGGATCGGCGCCGTCCTGGCGGCGATCGAAACGGCATTGGAGGAGGCGGAGAGGGAGCAGGCCGGGCTCAACCGGCGCGTCGACGATGCCCTCGCGCGTGCATCCGTCACCTTCGGAAACGGGACCGACGAATATCTCGAGCGGGAGCCGCTCGACAATCATCATCAGGATCTCTTCGCGGCCGACATCTCGAACGGCCAGCGCCGGCTCAAGGAATTGGCAAGCACCATTGCTCACTTGAAGTTCGTCAAGACCGCGATGCTCACGCGTTTTCCGGACTTCAAGCCGCCGCAGCTCGATAGCTAGTATTGCGGATCTTGCTGCGCGCTCTGCAGCCATCGTTCGCCTCGAGATGAGGATGGAGTGCGCGACAGCAGTTTCAACGGCCACGGACGCCGAATAGCCTCATCCTGAGCCGCCAGCGCCGAAAGCGGACGCTGCACATGGAGAGGAGGCGCGTAAGCGCCGTCTCGAAGAACAGGCGTGCCGTCAGGATGCCGCCAAGAGTCGTATGCGGCACTCAGGGCAGAGCGCGTGACAATTCAGCATCGCTTTGCGGTTTGGTGCTGCGATCCTTTTTGCTATGGTTCCGGCAAGCATTCACGGATTTGAAGGAGAGCAGAGGTGCCGGTCAAAAATCTACAGACGTTGGTTGGATTGGCAGGTATTTTGGCTCTGGCTGCGCCGGCGACGGCTTCGGCCATCACCGCCGAAGTGGCGCGCGCATGCGATGCTGCGGTCGCCAAGGCCTTTCCGCCCAGGCAAATCGGCAATCCCGCAGCCGGCAGCGCCAAGGGAACGGGCAAGGATCAGCGCGAGTACTTCCAGAAATGCGTCGCCAATAACGGCAAGGTCGACGACATGCCGGCGGATGCGCCAAAGGACAACAAGCCGTCCAAATGAAAAACAGAAAGGCGACGAGAGCGTTTTCGAGCGAGTGGAGGACGGCTCGCTTGAAGAAGACGTATCGAGACAGGAATCGAGGGCTTCGGTTCTGAGACAATCAGAACCCATGTTGCTTTGGCGTGGTGTTGCTTTAGCGTCGTGGCGGCGGACAGGGCGAGTAGAACGCGCCGTTCGCCGCGTTGATGCGTTCGACGCATTGATTGGGATCAGTGACCGTTCCGGCGACCGTGAAGTCGTAGCCCATCCCTTTGACCACGACGATGTAGCGGCCGGGAGCGAGCGTGAAGCCGTCCTGCTCCGGCTGGAGTAACAGCATTCGCGATTGCTGTTCGATCGGACCTACCTTGTAGGGGTACGACATGCTGCGGATGACCCAGGAATCGCCGGCGTTGACCATGGCGGCCTTCCCGCTGGCATCGACGCCCAACGCCCGGGAAACTTTCGCGACGACCCGAACTTCAGTCCCGCTTGCGTCGACGCCCCCATCGGGCCTGAACACGACGAATTTGACATCGCCGTCCATCAGTGTGGTCACGCTCTGCGCGTTGATGGCTGCCGAGATCGCGACGCGCCGGTCCGGAATCTTTCCGGGCACCGGCTTGAGCTCATGCAGTTGGCCCTCGCTCAAGGCGTAGACGCCGAACGTCGTCGGCAAAGGCATCGAGGGGTGCGCAATCGGCGCCGGCTCCTTTGGATTCTCCGGCGTTCGTTCCAAGGTCTCGCCCAGCGAGGGACTTGGAATCGTGGTCGGTTGAGGCTCCGAAGTCTTCGCCCGCTCGGACGGCGGCGCTACCTGCGACAATGCGGTCAGTTGTGTCCTCAGCCGTGGCCAAGAGACGATCGCGGTCCCGGCGCCCGCAATGAGCAGGAGGATCGCGGTCAATCGAATGAGAGAATTGAAGGCCCCCCTTTGTTTGGGATGGTCGGGCGACCTGGGCGATGCGACAGGACGACGTGCCGTTTCCGCGGCCATGGAAGGGGGCGGGGAAGCCAAAGCAGGCGACGTTGGAATGGGCGGGGGAGTAACCCGCGCGTGAGGAGGGGCATCCACTTGCGGAGAATTCGACGCGACGGTGGCACTCGCCCTTGCTGATGAGGAAGTTCCGTCTCGATCAAACGACCGTTCGACCTCCCGAATGGCGCGTTCGAGGACCTGCTGGAGCTCTCGTGCCTCCCACGCACTGGCGGGGGTGAATTGTTCCAGAAGCTTGACGCGGGCCAACTCGTAGACGATATCCCGCATCTGCCGCGGGTCGTCGGAGATCTCGCGGATCCGCCCGGATAGCAGGCGGACGAGTCCGGACTTGATCTCTTGCGCCTTCGAGGCGTTGGCTGCTGTGTCGCCGGTCTCGGTCATCAAGGCCGATCAACTAGCCCGGATATTGCTGTTTCGCTAGGCCTTTTGCCCCGGCTCTCCCCGGCCGGGGTGAGCGCTTTATGGCCGCCCTGCGAAGGTCCTGCGCGATCGTCTCGAAGCGCTTGCTTTTGGGCAGAAACCTGTGACATTTCGCGCAGCTCCCCATTCCGGTGTTTGACCATGCGCGGCGTTTTGACAGCAACCATGTTTTTGGCCTTCCTGGTTCAGTCCGCTTCTGCGCAAGGGACCAAGGATCAGGCCAACACCACCAGCTCCAGCATCATCACGACCCCGACGAAAAAAGCGCAGACCACCCAAGCTGCGTCCCGGCCGACCGCAATCCGGAACGTGACGGGGAGCCTTCCTGCCGGAAGGGCCGCCCAAGGCGTTTGGAGGGATGGCAAGCTGGTTGCCGTGCCCAGGTGAGGTCACGCAACGAACTGTCAAGCAGCCGTGAAGGAACGGTGCCCGCCTCCCTGACGTTCTTGATCGGGAGATATCGCATGAAACGATTGGTTTTGATCATATTCGCGTTTGCCGTCCCTGCCAGCGCTTGGGCCCAGGGCGTCAATGACTCCTCGACGCCCAATCGCAACGTCATCGTCAACCCCTCGCAGCCCGCACCTCCCAACGCGACTCGGAATATTCCGAGCCGGATCGAGCCGCCGGTCACGAGCGGCGGACGCGCCCGGCCCTATCACGGGAACAGAACCCGGGGGAGCGGGTCGAGCCGCTATTAGCCGCTTCGGCGGCGCTGTGAGACAAGCTATTGCGGGTTGACCTCGACCTCCAGGGTAGAGGTGCCAGGGTTGTGCCGGTTCTTGCCCGAGATCAGCAGCGTGAACCTGTCGGCACCGCGCGCCGTGCTTTCGGCCGAATAGCGGAAGCCGGACCCGACCACCGCCAATTGCCCTCGCGATGGTCCGCTCACGACCGAGACGTTGAAGATCTGCATGTACGACCAACGTAGCCCCTGGATGCAGTCGGCCCCGGGTTCGATCGACATCGTCCACCTCACCGTATCCTGCGATAAGGCGAACGGCGTCCGTTTCTTGATGCAGAGGGGGCTGGCGTGCGCCGCGGGGCCAGATATGACCGAAGCCGCAACGACGACACCTGCCAGCAATACCGGACTTGCGCGCATTCTCTGCAACTCCACGGGGCGGAAGCCGAAAGTTAGCAGCAATGACCTAATGAGGTCTTAGAGCAGAGCCGTCTGCCCTTGAGCCGATCCCGTGACGCGGATCTCAGGTCCTTCGGTCATCCGATTGGCCTCTCTCCGGACCATGCCATTTTGCCCCTGTTTTGCCCGACAGGTCAATTTCATTTCGGAAAACTGTAACCCATTGATCCGACTGGCTCCGGCTACTGTGCATGGGGTTGTTTTTCGATTTTTTGCGGGAAGGCCCCAGGGAAGCTCGCCCGCGAACTGGCTTTCCTGCCATCGGCAAAGGTGTAGGCTGAGGAATGGAAGACGAGGACATTGGCCGATGGTCGTCCTTGTCGCTCTGTCAGGGAGGCACCATCGTGCGAAAGGGTCGACGTGGCCGCTGTGAAAAGCGGTTTGGGAAGCTGTCTCGGACGGTCGCAACCATCGCCGGTGGACTCGGCCTTGGTCTCGCCTGTCCGGCCTTGGGTCTCGCTCAGACCGAACTGGCGCCCTCGCTCAACGACTATCTTTCATCCAGCGAGCCGGAAGTCACGCGCGACGAATGGCGCCAGCGGATCGAGGACGCACGGCGCCGCGCCAAAGACGTCTTGCGCGAGCGGCGGGAGCATCCCGAGCTCTCCAAGCCCATTCCGGTAGATCCGGACCTTGTCGCGACCGAGAGCCTGCTCAACGATGAAAGCCTGCAGCGAGGCGACATCGTCGCGACCAAGAAGGGCATGTTCGTCTACAAGGGGCGATCCGATCAGCCGCGCCGCGACGAGGACTTTGTGCCCGTCAATCCGAAATCGGTACGCTGAGGAATTCGCTTCAGCCCCGGACGCGATAGCCACAAGGCTGGAGCAGGCTCAGTACCGCCGCAAGATCTCGTTGAATTTGGGATCGGTGATCTTCGTCGTCTCCAGCAGCAGCGATTTGCCTTGCGGCGTTGCCTGCACATAGGCCGCGATCAGCAGAGGCTCGTAACGCGAGCGATTGGCCAGCGCCGACCGAATGTCGGATTGCGCCAGGAGCTTGATCTCCTCATCGGTCGCCGCCGCGCTCGACGTCACGGTCCGGACGCGAGAGAAGGCAACGTCGATCGGCACCGATCCGGTCAAGTAGGACATCTTCACCGCCGGCGTGACCGCTTCGCCGGATTGGGCCTGTAGCATGCCGAGCGTGAGCCACAGCGCGGGCCGGATCGGAGAGATTTCCAAGGCAGCCAAGACGGCGGCCTGGGCTGCCTTGTTCTCGCTGGCCCTGCCGCCTGCCGCGGTCGACGGACCTTGAAGAACGTCAGAGGCCATCGCCGCCGCGTAGTTCGCAAGCAGATCGCCATCCCAGGAAAACGCGGCCAAGCCAGCGGCGGCTGCCAGCTTCGCCTTGTCGGGCGGAAGCTTGCCCGAGAACAAATCGCCGGCGCGAAAGTTCGGCCTTGTTAGATCGCCGTAGAACGCCATGCCGGCGTGAAGCGCCAGCACGATTGCGGTGCAGATGCCGACGACGCGAAGCGGGATCATGCGGTTCATGGAGGAATTGACGAGGCCTGTGCGGGCGGGCCCTACGACGGGACCGAGGTCTAGCCAGAGCCCTTTAAATTGCCAGCAGACTATCGCCCTGGATGGTCAGCAGCGTCAAGTTTCCGGTGGCGTAGGCTCCGGTGTCGATGTTGATGCGGTTCGGGCGGATATCGGGCGCGCTGACCGGCGTATGACCGTGAACGACATATTTGCCGAAGCGCTCCTCGGAGATCAGGAATTCCTCGCGGATCCAGAGCAGATCCGCATCCTTCTGGCGATCGAGCGCGACGCCCGGCTTGACGCCGGCATGGACGAAAAAGAAGTCGCCGCACGTGAAGGAGGAGGGCAATTGCTGGAGGAAGGCCAAGTGCTCCGGCGGCAGCGCACGTTTCAGTCCCTCGATCAGTTCGACCTGCTGCTCCGCGGACGGATTCATGGTCGGCGTGATGCCGTAGGAGACCAGCGTCAGCAGGCCGCCATAGTGGCGCCACTCCTGCAAGCGGGCCGGGTTCTTGAGGACCTCGAGCAGGAAGACCTCGTGGTTGCCCTTCAGACAAACCGTCTTGTGCGATTTCGAGCGTTCGATCAAGAGATCAAGAACGGCGCGTGAGTCCGGGCCGCGATCGACATAGTCACCGAGAAAGACCTGAATGGCGCGTTCGGGGGCCGAGCGGGCAAGATCGACGTCGATCACGGTTAACAGCGATTGAAGCAAATCGGCACGGCCGTGCACGTCGCCGATCGCATAGACGCGAACGCCGTCGGGAAGCCGAGGCTTGGTCTTCTTTCGAAAATGGCTGGAAAAACCCATCAGGTCGGTCGAATCGCTTCTGGCGTCACGAGCGGATCGTCGCGACCGCTCTTAGCAGAAAAGTCACACTTCGGTATTCTTAATTATTTCCGACCGCTTAGCCCGCATTTTGATTAAAGGGTCGCGCAGCGTTTGAGCCGTATTTCAAGGCGTCTCATGTAGCGTCCCCCCAACAAGAACGGGGAGCGCAACATGCGCAAAGTCGTGAAATTCCTGGCGGCCGTGGCCGCAATCGTCGTTGCTGCGGGGGGGCAGCAGAATGCGGAAGCCGCGTTCGTCGGCGCGCCCATGGGGCTGCGCGGTGCCATCCAGTACATCAAGTTCGACCAGCCGACGCTGGCGCCGATGGCATTCACCATCTTTTGCCTGAAGTACAAGGACGAGTGCAAACCGCGGCCGCAACAGATCGTCTTCCGCGGCGGACGCCTGAAGCTAACGGCCCAACGCCTGGCGCAGATGCAGGAGGTCAACCAGCGGGTCAACAGCGCGATCCGTCCCGAACCCAACCTGGAAGGGCTGCGCGGCGAAAAGTGGCTGCTGCATCCCGCGAGCGGCGACTGCAACGACTACGCTGTGACAAAACGCCACGATCTGATCGCCAAGGGCTTCCCGGCGCGTTCGGTGCTGCTCAGCGAGGTCGTGACCTCCTGGGGCGAGCATCATCTCGTCGTCGTGGTGCGGACCTTCTCAGGCGATCTCGTGCTGGACAATCTCTCCGGCCATATCATGCCCTGGTCGAAGAGGCCCTATCGCTGGGTCCGCATCCAGTCGCCCAAGAACCCGAACTACTGGGCCTCACTCGGCGATCGCTCCGTCTGATCACCCGGCGCTCTATCGTGATCCGGACTGGCTGACGCTCTGCGACAGCCCCAATCCCACGATCACCGCGAGACACAGGATTGCTGCCGGGCGAAGCAATCCTGGACCCGCAAAGCTCTGCGCGAGCGCAAACAGAACGCAGGCCGCGGCTGCCGCGGGAAAGAACGAGTCGCGTCCGCGCTGCAGAGCGCCGAAGAACAGGCGGACCAAAGCGATCAGGCTCACGGCTATCATGGCAGCCAAGCCGATCCATCCCATCCCCGCAAAGGCGGCCATGGCCGCCGAGGGCGCGTTCAAGACAGCTCCGGCATCGCTCTGATAGATCCTGCCCACCGCAGCAAAGGTCCCGGCACCAGCGCCGAACCAGCGCGTGTCGGCCAACATTCGCTCGAGGGCGGCCTTGGTCTCGGCTCCCATCTCCGGGACGAGCCGCATCAGGACCGGTCCGGAGCTCTTCTCGAACAGGAAGGTGAGCACGATCGCGGCGCCGACCAGGGCTGCCACCGACAATGCGCTCGCGGCCAATGGTGACAGATCCAATCTGCGGATGACGAGGATCAGCAGCATCAGCACAACGCCGAAAGCCGCTGCGATTGCACTGTTCGTTCCGGAAAACCCAAAGATCGCGGCGGCGCTGACCAAAACTCCGACCAGGCCGCAAAGGCCGATCGCGACCGAGCGCAGCACCGAGTGATGCGTTTCGGCCCGTTCAGCGGCGAGCTGAATGACCGCCAGATTGAGCATGAGGCCAAGGCCGGCCAAGGTCGTCGTGAGGTCATGCGGTACGTCTGCAGCAAACGCCGGCAACAGCCGATGCAAGTCGAGAATCAAGGCTGCAACCGCGGCTACGCCGCTCAGCACAAAGAGGATCAACTGGGCACGGCTGCGGTTGCGCACGACTAGGACGGTGACGCCGAGCAACGAGATCGCCGCGAGCGCCAGCAGCAGCGCGTTCAGGGTCAAGCCGATGTCGGCTGTGATCGGCCCGAGCGGCAGACCGCCGAGGACATCGTGAGCGCTCGCCCAGATCGGATGCGCCGACCTGAGCGGAAGAGGGACCAGTTGGGCGGCGATACACAGCGGAATGGCGATCAGGATCCACCGGCCCCACGAGGTCGCGCGAACATAGTGATCGTAGCCGGCCTTGCGCGTGCTCGAGACGGCCGCCAGCAAGCTCAGTGCTGCGGCCATCGTCGCGAACTGTGCCCCGAACTTGACGCCGGCGATTTCGAGAGCGGAAGCGGAAGCGATGGAAACGATGAGGGTAAAATAAGCGAAGGACAAACGGGGCTCGAAGGGAATCCTGAAACGGTCAGGTCACAATACAAGCGAGCGGTGGGTTTTCAAGCAGAGGTCTTCGTCGACAACCCGCCTGGCTTTCGCGCGCCCTGCGAAGGCTGGTGGCAGCCTCAGCCCGGCGTCATCAGCGCACAGACTTGACCGGGCGGACGAATACGCGCCCGGCACGCGCGGCAGCAAGGCCAAAGCGGGCCCCTGACCCGAAGAGATAACCACCCTGAAGGGCAATGGCTGCGAACACCATGCCTTTCAGGCTCTCGATCACCGTGAGACCGATCATCAAGCGGACCGGGACGGCGGCAAGCAACATGACGAAGGTCAACGGCACCAGCACCAGGACGCGAAAGCGCTGCCCCAGCACGGCACCGACGAGAAAGCTGAAAATCAAAAACGCGGTCATCCGAAACACTCTCCGTGCTCCGGACACTAGGTTCCCCTCCCTAAAAAGACCCTTAAGTTGTATGGCTAAATTTGGCCTATTGGCTGCAACTTGCCAGCAGCGAATGATAGGCCTCTCGCAGCCCGTTCAGCGCTACTACGCCCCTGATCTCGCTGTCGCCTTCGCTGACCGCCACAGACAGCGAGGCCGCTGTCTGCCACTTGCCGGCGGCAAAGGCAGAGACCTCGTCCGGTAGCAGCACGGTAGCGCCTGCGGCCGCCATGCGGGCGTCGAAGGTCAAGGTGCCGCCGCCGGTCGCAGCGATCGTGACCTTCGGGCGGCTCCGCGGCGGGAAGGGCCGGATCAAGGCCACCATCACGTCGATCTTGCCCTGTGGCGCACAGCGGACGATCAGGCCGGCAAAGTCCGGGTCCGACCGGGCCGTATCCGCGGTCTTCATAATGGCGGCGAAGCTCTCGCCGTCCTTGGCCCCCTGGGTCCGGGTTAATTTCCAGACGGAGGAGGGGGCCGGTTGGGCGACCGCAACAAGTGGCGCTTCGTGGCACGACGATTCTGGGCCGCCGGGGCAGGGGGCGGCAGGGCTCCAGGGCCGACCAGCGGCGCTGAGGAGGGAACCTGCCAACAGCGGGATCAGAAGGAGGCCAGACACGGGGGAGTCCTATCCTGAATGGACCCAGCTTTGGCGAAGGGCGGCGAGGCCTCCGCCCGACATGCTGAGGCCTCAACTTGCGCATTTTGCCCGCCCGCCGGGCACACGAAATACAACAAATAGTCACAAAGGGTTAAACCAAGCCTCCAAGAGTGGCTCGCAGGCAACACTAGCCAACGGATCGCTCTGTTAACCGCCCGGAACGCTTGTCGCACCCCCCCCCTAGGCCGTACCAACTTACGTCAATTGGGACTATCGGGCGCGATTCATGTCATCTATTGCCAAGACCTATGTTTTGAAGCCTGCGTTTCTGGCGGTCGCTCTAGCGCTCGGGGCCTGTTCGACCAATCCCGGCTCGGGTCCACTGACCGACGACGTCAACAACAAGATCCAGACCGAGAACGCGCCGGCCTACGAGCTGGTGCCGCTCAATCCGGCTACGGTGAAGATCCTGCACACCCATGAGCCCAAGGGGCTCGCCGGCGTGTTCACCGATCGCCGCCCGCCCGCCAGCATCGTGTTCGGCATCGGCGACGTCGTCAGCGTCACCATCTTCGAAGCCGCGGCAGGCGGTCTGTTCATCCCGGCGGAAGCCGGCGTCCGTCCGGGCAACTTCGTGACCATCCCGGATCAGGCGGTGGACAATGACGGCTTCATCACGGTGCCCTATGCCGGCCAGGTCAAAGCCGCGGGCCTTACGGCGGTCCAGATCCAGCGCTCGATCATTGACAAGATCGGCAACCGCGCCATCGAGCCGCAGGCGGTCGTGGCGATGTCTTCGCAGCGCACCCAGCTCATCAGCGTGCTCGGCGAGGTCAATTCGCCGGCGCGTTATCCGGCGAGCGCGGCGGGTGCGAAGGATCGCGTGCTCGATGCGATCACCCGTGCCGGCGGCATCAAGGGCCAGGGCTTCGAGACCTGGGTCATGCTGGAGCGCGGCGGCAAGCGGGCGACCGTGCCGTTCGAAAATCTCGTGATGGCGCCCGAGAACAACGTCTATGTTCGCCCGGACGACAGCATCTACGTCTATCGCGAACAGCAGAAATTCCTGGCATTCGGCGCCAGCGGCCAGAGCGGCGAATTCAACTTCGATGCCTGGCGCATCAACCTCGGCGAAGCGGTCGGCAAGTCTGGTGGTCTGTTGGATGGCCAGGCCGATCCGGCTGCGGTGTATCTCTATCGCCGCGAGCCGCGCGAGGTCGCGGCCCAGCTCGGCATCGACGTGAGCAAGTACACGTCAGAGACGATCCCGGTCATCTTCAACGTGAACTTCCGCGATCCGGGCGGCTTCTTCCTCGCCACCAAGGTCATGATGAAGAACCAGGACATCATCTACGTCTCGAACTCGCGCAACGTCGAAGTCGCCAAGTTCCTGACCTATCTGCGTGTGATCATGGCGACCGGCAGCGATGCCGTGAACCTCTCCAACGATGCCCTGATCTTCCGCAACAACATCAAGCTGGCGCCGTAAGACGCCAACTTGATCGACCAAGACCGATGGCACCGGGCCTTGTCCCGGTGCCATTTTCGTTTAGCAATCGAAGCGGTTCTGCCGGGGCTACCAGTTCGGGATTTGGATCAAGGCGCCACTGAACGCGGCGTGGCCGTCATCGGTCCACCCCGCAGTGTTGCAAGGGGCTTCATGCGGTTTCGAGCATTCTGGCGTCTTCTGGTGCTCGTTCCTCTCGCCTTCGGGCTTGCACCGATCGGAAAGGCTCTCGGTGCTGCCGCGGAACTGGGCGTCCGCCATCGGATCGACGTGCTGGTCTCCGCCGAGCCGGATGCTCCGATCCTGTCGCGCCTGAGGGGGGCCAAGGGCGAGCTGTCCTTCACCGTTCGTCTCTCGGCGAACTCCAAGGAGAGCAAGTTCTTCGGAATGCTTCGCCTGTCTTTTCCCGATATCGTCGTTCCCGATGGCGCCGGCAAACCGCTGGTGCAACAGACCAAGCTCTGGGAGGAGGATGTCTGCCATCAGCGCCGCGGGCTGCCGAAGGTCACCGTGACCCAGCTCAGCGGGCATTTTGCGGACGGCGAGGGGCGGATCGAGATCTCCGCCCTCAACCGGCACATCGGCCTTCTGGTCCCGCCCGACGAATTAACCCCCGGAATAAAACTCGACCCCGGGAACGATAGCCTCGGGGCATTCTATGCCTACCGGGCACAGACCCGGAACAGCCGCCTGAATGTGGATCTTCGGATCTACTCGATCGATTGCCCTCTCTAGTTCGGGCAAGGAGCAATCAGCCTCGGCAAATGAGCTGGCGCTTCCCGATCTGATCTGCTCCCGACACGCTATCGCGCTGCGTGCGTGTCGTACCAACCCGCTGGAGGAAAGTCCGGGAAGCGGTAGTCCTTTCGCCCGGCCGCGCGCACCAGCGCGGCCTGAATCCCGCCAAGCATGCGGAATACGCTCTTTCGTCCCTGGAAGATGCCGGCGTCTCCCGCCAGCGCATAGCCGCGGAAGATCCCCTTGTAGACCTCAAGCGTTTCGAACATGTCCATCCACCGCCCGGGCAATTCGTTGCCGAACAGTCCGCTGCTGCCTTGTTCGAATTTGTGCGGCTGGAAACAGCCTTCGGTCGCTGGCTGAGGCGGCTCCTGCAGGGAGACGAGGCTTTGATCCACAATCTTGTATTTGGAATAGCCCAGGCTCCTGAGCAGTTCGAACTCCTTTACGAGATCATTCCAATTCTTCTTCTCGGACTCGATCGACACAAATCGCGGGGGTTCGGAAATGTTCTCGAGCGATGACAATGCGTCGAAATCGTTCCCTTCGATATCGATCTTGCAATATCTGGGAATGCCGTGGTCGCGCATGATATCGGCCAGCCGCTCGGCTTTGACCGTTATCTTTTGCACGCTCGCTGCGCCCAGCATCTGGTTTCGCTTGACCCACTCGAGATTTGCCGTTCCCCAGACCGAGTGCTCGGTGTTGACGTAGAAGTCGATATTCCCCGGCGTCTTGGCGACGGCCAGGTTGAGGATCTTCAGTTGTCCCGTGGCAACTTGCTGGGAAAATTGCTGGCCAAGTGCGCTACAGAATTCCGGTACAGCTTCGATGGCAACGACCTTGAATCCCTTTTTGAGATAGAACCCGGTGTCTTCACCCTTATGGGCGCCGAGATCGTAAATGAGGTTTTCGTCAATCATGGTTTTCGTACTCGTGTCCAGAGCGTGATGAGCGTCGTGCGCAATGCGTTTCTAAAGCGCGATGCGATTAGGGCGAATCGTCATCGCGCTTTAGGATGTTGTTTAAGCATGATCTTTTCGGAAAGCCGCTGCGCGCTTTTCCGGATCATGCTTTAGCGGTGGAAGGACAAGATGTTGGTTGGATGAATTGATCCGGCTATAAAATCCGCCACTGCAGCCATGTTTCCGGCTAGCCTGCCTCGATAATCGATCATCGGATGCTCGCGAAGTGAGCGCAGCGCGTTGGACACGAACGCTCGTGTCCAAAAGTATGCGCATTTTCCGAGGGTAATTGTTCCTTTGCGCGCAAGATAGAGCGGATTGGCAAGCTGCGAGTAGCCATATTTGTAGCCGCTGACCCGTCCGGACTTTGACCCGAGATGTACACCGATCAAGTTTGAAGCTCGATAGATGTCCGAGAACTTCCTGATCTGTCCGGAAAAATCCGTATCCTCCAGCCAACCATAGAGCGGCAGATTCTCGTCGAATGCACATTGGTCGAAGACTGTCGCTCTGAAGGCCATATTGCACCCGTACAGGCCCTGCTTCCCCTTGCTGTATCCGGTCTGATCGCTCGCCCGAGGCAGCGCCAGCGCATCCGAAGCCTGATCCTCGGTGATTGCGATGCTGCCTCTTGCCCCGTCCATGATCACCGCTCCTGTAACGGCGAGGACCTGTGGACTTGCCGCAAACAGCGCTTCGCATTTCTGCAGCCAATCGGCTGCGGGCCTGAAGTCATCGTCGAAGAAGACAATGATCTTCGCAAGCCAGGCCTCGGGAGTGCTTATCTTCTTGGCCGTTTGTACGCCGTGGTTTCTCTGCGACGTCAGTCCCGGCCGAGGAGAAACCAGTCGGTGCACGCTCGGATCATTTGGGACGGCGGCAGCACCGGGCAAATCCTTGGGTTCAGCGCCCACAAGCATGACGCTATCAGGCGCGCGTTCTTGAAGTCGAAGCTGGTCTAGAAGAACTTGAACGTCTGCCGGTCTGCCGCGTGTCGCTAAGATGACATCAATATTCAATTTACCCTCGCAGAGCGACGACCAGCAACGCTGGTCGTCTGACATAAGAACTTCGTGGAAACGTTCGATCGGAAGCAGGAATTCTCTCGGAAACAATCCGCCGGCAATTGGCGACGTGGGCTTTCGCAAGCCTGGAGATGCGGTGCGGGCGAAGCACTACCGGACCACGTTGCGGAAATCCAGCGTAGACGATTGAAATTGGGACCGTCCAGCCCCTTCATCGGATGAGATCCGCGCTTGGGGCGAACCGTCCTGTTAACGAACTCGAGGCTGCCAGGATCGGGACGCATTGCGGGCAGGGCCGGCAGAACGTTCTCCCTCTTTAACTGTGCTCCCGGATGAGTTGACGCCGGGAATTAACCTCTGTAGGCGGGGTACGGTTCAGAATGGATCATCCACCGCCGTCTCTTCCGAGTGCGGCACTTGCTGGACGCCTGCGGGATCATCCGCTCTAATGTATTCTCCACTGGGGTGTGTCAGACGAAAGCGATGGGCCGTGTTTCGATGAACATTCGCTGGTCGGCTGATCTCGCATCCAGCTGTGTGCTGTTCTTTGTTGTAGCGAGCGCGCCGTTCCCGTTTGGGTCGACCAACAATCTGGCCGTTGCCTTCTGGTGCGCTTGTCTGGGAGTTGCCCTGATATTTGCGCCGGCGAACGCCCTGCGTCGTTCCCATCTCTGGATCATCGCAGGCATCCTCATCGTTGTCGCCGCTTACGGCTTCGCGCTGCACGAACAGCTGTCTGACAGCCCGCGGATTGCGCCATATCATCCGATCTGGAAGCAGCTCGGCTCGCTGTTCGATACAGCCGTTGCGCCATCGGCCTCGATTGTCAGGTACGAAGCTTTCTTTGCTGTGGGGGCACCACTTGCAAACATCTTGGCTATTCTGGTGGGGCTCGTCATTGGCGCCGACGCGAGCCGTGCACGCCAGGTAATGCTGGTGATCGCGCTCTCAGGCAGCTTCTACGCTGCATATGGCGTCCTCTCGTTTCTCATCGAACCGACCATGATTCTGTGGCGCGACAAGACCGCCTATCTTAGCAGCGTCACCGGCACGTTCATCAACCGCAATACCGCCGCGGCCTATTTCGGCTCATGTGCGGTCATCTGGATACTTCTGCTTCTCACGGACGTGCGCCGCCACCTTCCCGGAGGACGCTTCAGATGGAGCAATCTCTCCCGCGATCTGGCTAAAATTCCGCAGGCTTCGATAGCTCTGAAATTCGCCGCGCTCCTGATCTGCGTCATGGCGATGTTCATGACTGGCTCGCGCGCGGGCGTGGCTGTTTCGCTCCTCTCCATGATCTTCGTCTTTGTCGTCTTCCTCCGGAAGGACCTTCGACCGCGCACCGGCGTCTGGATGGCCTTGGCGGCCGCCGCCTTGGTCGCTCTTGTTCTCTTGGAATTGCTCGGTGGTCGTGTCGTGGGCCGCTTCGATAGCCAGGGGCTGACCGATAGTGGCCGGCTTGAGGGGTGGAAGTCCTCGCTGCTCATCATCGCCGATAACCCCTGGTTTGGTACTGGGATGGGGACTTTCCAGTCGGCCTTTCCAGCCTTCCGCAGCCCGAATATTTCTATGCGCGGTACCTGGAATGCTGCCCATTCGACCCCTCTGGAGGTCGCTTTGGAGGCCGGAATTCCGATGACGCTCCTCCTGGCGGCCGGTTGGGCGGTCATGCTCACGGTGCTTGCGCGCGGGGTGTTCAGCCGCAAGCGTGACGCTTCGATTCCCCTGGCCGCCATCGGCACTGCGCTGCTGCCGTTGTTCCATTCCGGCCTTGATTTCACGTTGCAGATACCGGGTTACAGCATCCCCTTCTTTGCGCTTTTCGGGGTCGGCCTGGCGCAATCCTTTCACTCCGGCGAGGGGAGCGTCGAGCCGAAAGGGGCTGCGGCAAATGCGCTGTCGACCCGTGCTCGCACTTCGGGATCGCCAAAACAGTCCTCTTTGCAGGTACTTGGGCCTTAACTATTCCTTTAGATTTGGTGGACAGGACTGCCTCTTTCGACTACTTTCCCATCGTTTCGTTCGGGCCATAAAGGCAAACTAGTTGTTGAGGAAATTATGAACCTTATCAGGTTTACGGTTCGAGCCGCTGTGGTGATTGCGATCGCAAGCTCGATATCCTCCGCCGCCAGCGCGGCTGTTTATCCGCCCAGCCGGCAACTGCAGGCTCAGATCATCTCCGATTTCAAGGGATCTCCTGCAACGCTTTTGCAGCAATATCCTGACGGCGGTCCGCAATTGATTTCGCGCGTCCGCGACCTTGGAGCGTCGGATCCGACGACAGTGCCGGGTCTGATCGAACTGCTGAAGAACCCGGCGACAACGAAGGATCAGTTGCGTGCGATCGTCGCTGGACTTGCCCAGGTCGCCCGCATGGCGGCACAGACCGATCAGGCGTTTGCCAATGAGATTCAGGCCGCCGTCGCTGGAACGAACAATCCGGACGTGATTGCTGCCTATCAGGCCGCAACCGGTGATGTTGCAATCGCTGCGGCGGGTGGTGCCGGGGGTGGTGGCTCCGGTGGTGGGGGCCCGACGACCGGTTTCGGATTTGCCTTTGGTGGCAGCGGCTCCGGTGTCCAGAACTTTGGTGGCCTGCACTACCCGAACAGTGTGACGACTTATACGGGTTCAGTGACTCCCTCGACCGCCTATCCTGCGGTCAGTCCGACGCAATAACGTCCGGGCCTCTTGCGCCGGCATCCTCTTAGAGAAAATAAACCAAGGCAGCGTGTCACGCGCTGCCTTTGATCTTCCGCAGTGACTCGCGCGATATACTGCCCGTGAAGCACATGGTGCGTCCATGCTTCGATGACTATGCGGGATTTGCGGACACGTGAAATCACGTCGCCGCGCGCTTGTCGGCCCAAGTACGGGCATTGATTGATTTCAGGAATTACCGGATGTTGCAGCTGAACAAGTCCACATCAGAGATCAATCGCGAATTCGCCGAGACTCAAGGCTCCCCGTTTCAGTCGCTGACTTTGCATTTGGATGTCATCCGGCATCAGTTCCCAACAATCGTCGCGATCATATCCGCCTCTGTGATCTTGGCGCTTCTCTATCTCTTTACCGAAGCTCCGCAATTCACCTCTACGGCGTCGATCGTCATCGACACTCGCAAAGTACAATTGTTCCAGCAGCAATCGATGCTCGGTGACGTGGCCCCTGACTCCGCGTCGGTGGAAACGCAGGTCGAAATTCTCAAGTCCGAGAACATCAGCTTGGCGGTCATTCGTGATCTGCACCTGACGGAAGATCCGGAGTTCCTCGGCAACGGCGGAAGCTTGATCGGGTCCATCGGCAATTTCTTTTCCGATCTGTTTTCCAGTGGCCGTGCTGGTTCCGAGTTCAGATTGCAGCGCAAAGCCCTGCAACGCTTTGAGAGCAATCGTACCATCAAGCGTCTCGGTCTCACATACGTCATGGAGATCGGCTTCACGTCGCGTGATCCAGCGAAAGCGGCGCAGATCGCCAATGCGATCGCTGACGCCTACATTGTTGACCAGCTGGAAGCCAAGTACCAATCGACGCGTCGCGCCAGCGTCTGGTTGCAGGATCGCATCAAGGAGTTGCGCGCTCAGGCATCCGCGGCACAAAAGGCGGTTGTCGATTTCAAAACGGCCAACAACATTGTCGATACCGGCGGGCGCTTGATGAACGAGCAACAGCTCGCCGAAGTGAATAGCCAGTTGGTCGGGGCGCATGCCTCGACGGCCGAGGCCAGGGCGCGGCTGGACCGCATCAACGATATTCTGAAGCGCGAAATACCGGACGCGGCAGTGGCGGATGCTCTTCGGAACGAGACTATCGTCAAGCTGCGAGGCCAGTATGTCGACATGGCCGCCAAGGAAGCGATCTGGGCCGCCAAGTATGGCCACGATCATCTTGCCGCAGTGAACCTGCGTCGCCAAATGGACGAGATCAAGCGGAACATGATCGACGAGCTCAAGCGCATTCAGGAGTCTTACAAGAGCGACTACGATATCGCCGTCACGCGCGAGGAGAGCATCAAGGCTAGTTTGGCCACCGTGGTCTCGGAGTCTCAGCTCACCAATCAGGCGCAGGTTCGGCTACGCGAGCTCGACAGCAATGCGCAGTCGTATCAGGCGATGTACGACAATTTCCTGCAGCGCTACATGGAATCGGTCCAGCAGCAATCGTTCCCCATCAGTGAAGCGCGCGTGATCAGTGCAGCAACGACACCGCTGGTCAAGAGCTATCCAAAGACTCTTATCGTGCTCGGCGTGGCTCTTTTTGGCGGTTTGGTGCTGAGCTTCGTCCTGGCGATCGTGCGTGAAATGATGGACCGGGTGTTCAGGACGACTCAGCAGGTCGAAGAGGTGCTCGGCGCGAGTTGTATAGCGCTGTTGCCGACGGTGAACGCAGCTGCGACCAAGGACGCAAGGCCGAAATTGCTGCGTTACGTCGTTGATCATCCTCTCTCGCGCTTCTCCGAAGCGGTGCGCTCGACGAAGGTGGCAGTCGATCTGAACTCGATTGTTCGAGAAAACCGCGTGCTGGCGGTTACGTCGACTCTTCCGAATGAAGGCAAGAGCACGCTGTCTGCCAACCTGGCGCAATTGATGGCCCATGGCGGTGCGCGCGTCCTCCTGATCGATTGCGATCTCCGCAATCCCTCGCTTTCTCGCGCGCTGACGCCCGACGCGGAGTCCGGTTTGGTCGAGATCCTCGCGCATAAGGCTAAACTAGAGCAAGCGTTGACGGTTGATGCGCAGACGGGGCTCTCGATCTTGGCTGCAGGTACGACCTCCAAGCTTCTTCATACCAACGAGATATTGGCATCCAAGATGATGCATGGCCTGATTGGCGAGCTGAGGGACAAGTTCGATTACATCGTGCTCGACATGCCGCCCATGGCGCCGGTCGTGGACGTGCGCGTGACGTCGACTTTCGTCGACTCCTACATATTCGTCGTGGAGTGGGGCAAGACCCTGATGGATGTCGTCAGGCACAATCTGCGTGGTTCTCAGGAAATCCAAGACAAGCTGCTTGGCGTCGTTCTCAACAAGGCAGATACGAAGCGCCTTGCTCGCTACGAGCCGTACCACAGCCGTTACTACTACAAGAAGAACTATGCCCATTACGGCTACGTCGATTAACATGGGCGGGATCTGGCGAAAATGTTGCAGGGGCGTATTGCTTCTGACGGGTATCGCTGGAGTAGCCTGGTCACTGGTCGTGTTGCCATCGTTCTGGACCGATCTGCAGGTCAGCTCCGTCGCCACGCACATTTTGATCGGTGAACAGCTCAAGCCGGGGATCGTGGAGTCGATCGCGGTTCGAATGGACGCTGACTCGCCATCGAGCCTTCCCTACCCCAGTCTGGTACGAGCCCGAGCGCTGATTGCGTTTCGCTCGGCCGAGGAAGGCCTGCAGGGAAAAGGTTCCCAGGACCTGGAGCGCAGATTGTCGGCCGCGGAGAACAAGCTGAAGTCGTCGTTGATGCTCGATCCGGCCGACGCTTTTCTTTGGCTATTGCTGTATTGGGTGAAGAACGAGCGAGACGGTTTCGATGCGGGAAATATTCGCTATCTTGAACAGTCGTACGCGGCTGGACCATACGAAGGGTGGATCGCGCTCCGCCGCAACAGGTTGGCGCTTGCGATATTTCCACTGCTCGGGGAACAGCTGCAGCAAAAGGTCGTTGCCGAGTTCGCTGGCATGGTCGAAAGCGACTTCACCGATGATGCGGCACGCAACCTGACGGGAGTCGGCTGGCCTCAGAGGGATAGATTGCTGGCGAGCCTCGGGGGCGTTCGCCTGGTCGCCCGTGAAACTTTTGCGAAGCGGCTGGCATATGACGGCGTGAAGGCCACTGTGCCGGGAGTCGATTTACCTGAAAGGATGTGGCGGTAATGGTTCGATCGCTCTTTCGGCTTGTCCTGCTGATCTGCATGGCTCCGGCCTGGACATTGATCCAGAACGTTCCGTTGGCTCACGCAGAAAGCGCGAAATCAAAACTCACGATGCAGGGCGCCGCCGACACATCGGAATCGCCCGTCATTCGTGACGGCGCCAATCGTCCCTGCCTCAATGTTGAGGCGGCCGCCAAAGGGCATGTCCAGAACGGAGAGCTGATGGATCATATCGTGAGCGTCAAGAACAACTGCTCTCGAATGATCAGGGTCAAGATCTGCTACTACCATAGTGATCACTGCAAGGATGCGACCGTCTACGGCTATCAGCGCGTCGACACGATTCTGGGAACGATGAAGATGTCGATGTTTCGATATTCACTGTCTCAAAAATGAGCTCGCCGAGCGCCCTGCTCATCTGATCGCAGGGGCATCGAAAAGGTCTACGAACTTTCTCGCGTCATCTCCGCGCTGAACGAGCAGCGCTGCGCGATTACGCTCGGCCTCGTTCAGGGCGATTTGAAAGTCAGCGACCGACTTCTCCCACGCGAGGATTTGTTCCGCGATCCCGTCGAGATCTGACGCGCGCGGATCGAGCAGCAGTTTTTCCGGCACCATGTTGGCGATGCATCCACGGTTGGAGGCAGCGACGATGACACCTCCCATCTGCGCCTCATAGATCACCACAGGCTGCGCCTCGTTGACGTATCTCGTCGGAAATACCAGGACGTCGATCGAGGAGAGAAAGTGGACCTTGGCGCCGTCATATACGGGCCCCACATACTCAATCCCACCGATCTCGTTCGCGCGGCGCTTGATGTAGTGCTCAATCTCGAGATCGGCGCAGGGACCGGCGATTCGTGCCGTGAGGCCGGATCCGCTCTTGCGCAGTCGAGCCATCAGGTCGAGAAAGCGGTCGATACCTTTTTCGAGCGAGATGTTCGATAGATAGCCAATCGAGCTGAATGTCCGGTCATAGCTCCGTAGTTCGACAGAGGGCAAATCGATAAACGCCAGGTTGGAAATGACGACTGTCCTTAGGTGCTTGCCATACAGCTCCGAAAGGGTCGTGGCCATCCTGGGACAGAGCGCGATATGAAACTGGTCGGCGCCGGCCATGCGAACAATGGACGCCAAGATGGCGTTACGCTTCGTCAGGTAGGCGAAGCTGTGATGATGGAACGCGATCGTCTTCCCGAGCCACCGCGCAAGGACGACGACCAGTAGGTCATAGAGCAGTCCATATCCGCCGGACAGAGAGAGGTAGAGTATCGAGGCCTCCGGGTGGCGAAGGACAGTTCGTCCGCATCGGACGTATGCGCGTGCGCGATTGAAATGATGCCGCCACCGATCGGGAGCATCGCCTGGTGAGGTGTCGCCGAACGCGAGTTGAAATCCGGCAGCGCGCAGAGTGTCGGCCGCCCGCTTGGTGATGAGAGCTGCGCCATGAACCGGCGGAGGAAGGGGGCCTGCCACAACGATCATTTTACCGGGCACGAGGTCGTCGGTCCTTCAGCATGTTAGCCAATGAATAATTGGTGGCGAGCGCAGCATTTGGCGGGGCAGCGCCGCGGATCCCTGATGTCGCCCGACGGGCCGTGGAGGCCAAATCACTGTGCGCGACACATGGGCCGGGCCCGGGATACGGCTACGAGCCGCGTTTGAATATCAGGTGACTGTGAAAGCCGTTCGGTGAAAGATCTTTGCGGTCTTGGGGATGTCTCGCTGGTGAACCGCGGGATTACCGCCGATCATCGAGTATTCTTGGGGCGCGACGTGGGTCACGACGGCGCCCGAAGCCACAACGCAATAGTCCGGGATAGTGACGCCCTGCAGAATGATCACGCCGGTGCCGATCATCGTGTAGGCTCCTATCGTGATTGGAGAGCATGTCTGCCGGGCAGACATTGGATTGACCCCGTGGGTCAACAACTGGCTGCGGAATCCGGCGAGACCGCAGAATTGACGAAACTCGATCCGATCGGTGCAATCAATGTAATGCTGGCTCATCACCAGACTCGCTTTGCGCATGATAAGATCCGAACGTCGCTTCGTCCTGTTTCGGAAGGCCGGCGAATTCAGGCGAGTTGACAGTCCACCGATCCAGTTCAGATTGCCAATGACCGCATCTTCATCCATCTGCAACCGATCAAGCCGGCCGATGTAGTTGAGATGACCGATGTAGGTCTTCGCTTCCAGGACGCATTCGTCGGCGAGGATCAGGGACAGACCGATCCGCGCGTCGCGATGGATCGAAAAACCGGGGATCGCGTTGAGGACCAGCCGACGGACTCTCCAGGGGATGAAAAGGAATAAAACTTGAATAACAATCTTCAGCATAGTCGTTCCTCGCGCCCACTCAAAATAACCGAAAGTGCTGCGGTTTGGTCAAGATCTCGGCTTTAAGGTTTATTTCGATAGTGTATCGCCTCGAGGACGCGAATTCACCGGCGCACCAGCTAGGCGGCTTCCGCCGGACAGTCGAGCTTCTTCCGGATGAAGACCATCAAGACCGTCTTGAAGGCGTGAGGCGTAAGCGACTGAACGAGTTGGAACGCACGGTAGAGGCCGCGGTTGTTGGCGTGGTAGGATGGCTCCGCATCCCAAGCATATACAAAATGGTCGAAACGCGCGGGTGGGAAATACCTCCGTAGCGTAGCCGGCGTATTCAAACGATAGACCGCCGGAAAGATGTCCTCATCCTTGCGCTCGGGTTGTGCCGAGCTGAGTATGGTGCGGCTAATTCCGCTCGGGATCAGGCGGTTGGCCAATGCGATGTAGCCGTACCTGTTTGGGGTTCGCGCGCAGATCCAGCCGCCGGGCTTCAAAAGTCTGTCCATCTCGGCGGTGCTTTGAGCCGGATCCGGAATGTGCTCGAATGTGTAATCCGACAGGATGATGTCGGCGCAATTGGCAGGCAGCGGCGCACGTCCCGTCGGATCCAAGAGCATCGCCTCGTCCAGCGACGGATTGGTGAAGACGGCTTCGTCGACGTCCAGTCCGATGACTTGGGCAACGCGTCCCTTGAAATTGCAGAGATTGCGCCGGTACTCCGAGCTGGCGTCTTCATGGATCGAGCCGCGGCCTGCGCCGAAATCGATCATTCTGGTGCTCGGCGTCACGAGGGCATTCACGCGTTGGTAGAACGCGATCGTACCGTCGATTCTGGAAAATCCGCCGGCAGCCAATTCCGGGAAGAAAGTTGAATGCATGGGACTCACTAACGCTGGTGCGCTCAAGAGAAATGACGGCCAAATATCCAGGCAGTCCTCGCCTGAACCACGACCGGAATATTCTAGACCGGTGGACGGGACGACGATCCGCCGTGATACAGCAAATCCTGATAGGCCGAGGTCTCACGAATTTCGAACGCGCTCGGGAGCTCTATGACGCTGGCGTCTCCGCGGCTGAGGCGAAAACTCACTTTGCCCGGCACCAGCGGAATTCGGAACGACGTGATTCCAGCTTTCGCCTTCAGGCTCTTCGCGCCTTTCGCGGTCACTATCGTGAGCTCGCCCGGCTCCTTCAAGAACGCAAGCAGCTCAATGTCGTTCTGAGGCGGATCGGCAAAGCGGCTGACCAGATTTGTCGCGAACCTAAACGGTTGAGCAGAGCCGGTCCCAGCCGCCTCCGTGGACTCGATTCGGTGAAAATAGTAGAGCACGTCTTCAGTGATCGGCGGCATCGTGCCGTTCTTGAACCAAGCGATATAGAACGCAGCGAGATCATAGAAAGCATATTGAATGCTGGTGGACGGTCGAATTTCGGATCCTTCGGAATAGTCGTTCCAGGTGGCGATGTTGACCGCGTCGGAGCCGATTTCCATCGCCGCGGCCCATGAAGCCCGGAATAATTCACTATTGTGACATTCCGAGAACCAGCGATTGTGCGGCCGGAAGTCCTGGGGCCACACCACGGATGCCCAGACCTTCCCGGCCTGCTTCGCCAACTTTCCTACTTTCTTGAGCAGAGGGATGTCGCTCAGTTTGTCGACCCCCCACATCGATGCGCCATCGATCAAATCCATGAAATCGATCGTTCTGCGCACATCAAGAAATGTAGGATAGAAGAAGACCTTCTCTCCGCTGGCCGTCAGTCGTTGCAACAGTTCCTTCCATCGGCCAACGTCCCATTGCTCGGGAGAAAAGGCCCCGAGGATCAGTCGGCCATCGGATTGACGCGCAACGTGGGAGTTCCGCGCCAGCTTGAGGATTGCGTCGGCGATTGCATCGACCGGCGTCTTCACCAGAATTACGGTATCGATCGATAGTATGACTTCAAATCCCGGCGGGCCCTGTTGGGCGGCCTCGAGCATGTTGCGCAGGTGGATCATGTACGGGGAGCCGTCGTCTATGCCTCCCATGTTGAACAGGAAACCATCCAGCCCGATGTGACGAGCGGCTTTGATCTCATCGAGCATGTCGAGCACAGCCCAGTTTGCCTCTGGGCGTGGAGGTCGAGGCAGGGGCCGTTCGCGAACGAAGCCGCCTTCGGCCCGAAGTTTACCTTGGGTCCCGTCTGGCGACAGATAATCGGCATACTGATCTTTGTCCGCCGGCCAGTTATCGAACGAGGTCGGAAACCAATGCCAATGAGCGTAAACTTTCTTCGCCTTCGCTCCTGAACTCGTCGCGGCCGCCACCGAGGCCGGCATTGAAGATGCTCCCGCGAGGAGGATGCCGGCGGAGAGAAGCCGACGCCGGTCCATACGGGCGTGCAGCTTAAGGTCGTCATTAATCCGGGCCGGGAAAAAGGACATTCAAGTAAGTATTCCGTTGATATCTTCTATATATTACAAGGATATCTCACCTGAGATTTGGCCGCAAGGTGAGCGAGTTCGAAGCGTTAACGCGACCGAGATATGTATTGTACGATCTGCACCGAGGCCGAACTGCGGTGGGATGTGCTCTTTCCAGAGCCGGCGCCGCAACGTGGAGCTTGGCGAACTCTAATGTTCTTAGGTTATGAACCAGATCTCGCGTAGTGCAGCCGCTTCCCAGTTGTATGTGACGCCGAAGAGCGTCTTCGACTATGTCGTGATCGGCTCGGCCGGAGCCTACTTGCTCCTCTCGTTCACCCAGGCCTGGTCCAGCCCGCGTGCTTCGTTGATCGCTGCCATGATACTCGCGGTGAACGGGATCGTTTCCCTATTCGGACTGAAGATCGCTCTGGCCAGATCTTACCTGCTGTTCGTTGTCTTCTTCATCTTCAACCTTCTGTTTCTGGCCGTGGCGCCTCTTCAGCAGATCGGAAACGACTTCGATCCAATTCTGGCTGATGTAAGTCTCGTTGTGCCGGCCAGCGTCCTTTGCGCATTCATGACGATCGTGGGCCTCTGCTTCGTCGTCTATCGTCCCTTTCGAGCTCCCGAACCCCGCCATAACCGGTTTCTGGACAGAAGCCTCGCCGCCGAGCCAAACCCGAACTACACCCTTCTGGCAGCTGCCTCGATGGTCGTATCGCTCGGATTGGTTGGTTATCTTGGCTCGTCATTGCTTCAGGTGAACCGCGAGGCCTTCGGTTCGGTGGTTGGCGAAAGCAAGATGATCAACATTCTGGTCACGGCATTCTTCCGGCCATTTACCCTGGTTGCTCCTGTTATCGGCGCCAGTGTCGCCTTGGCTCGCCGGAACACGGGCTGGGTGACGTGCTTTGCCGTTCTGCTTCTGGCGGGTCTCTTCATCAACAACCCGCTCATTTCCGCACGTTTTCGCTCCTCGACATTGATCGTATTTTGCGTGCTTGCGGTATTTGGTCCAAGAAGCGTTCGTTTGTTTCTTGTCACCTATTTCGCCGGGTTGCTGGCGTCGCCCATATTCGGATCCATTTTCCGGTACGCAAACGTCTCTCTCGATCAGCGGCCGTTCTCCCAGTTCTTCGTCCATCCTGATTTCTCAGGCCTCGACCTGTTCTGCTACGCCATCATGTGGGTCGAAATGAAGGGCTTGGAATGGGGATCGAACATCATGGGGGCACTGCTGTTCTTCGTTCCGCGCGACCTTTGGGCGGGGAAGGGAAGAACAGTCGGCGAGATCATGCATGACTACATCTTCATCCTGAAAGGCTTCGGCACCGATAACGTTTCGGCTCCGCCGCCGATCGAGGGCTATTTCAGCTTCGGGATTGTTGGAGCGATGCTGATGTCCGTCGCGATCGTCTATGTTCTCGATCGGGTAGAACGTCGCGGCCTCGCTGCCCAACGGCTGTCGCCGCTGTACTTCATTCTCTGTCTTTCGCCGATGCTTTGCATGATCTTGCTTCGCGGCCCGTTTCAAGTGGGGTGGTCGGAATGGGCAATCCATAGCTCTACCGTCGTGGCTTCGGCGGTCATGCTCCTTCTCACCAAACGGACCGTCCATATTCCTGCAGCTCCCTCAGTTCGCCGCAGCTCAATGCCGGAGACGTCGCAGAATTGAGCGGCTAACCGGGCTGCGTTCGGATACGGCCCGAGGTTCCCTTGACTGCCACCCAAAGCGCCGCGGCGCCATTGGCAATCGCCAGCGACACGAACGCACCGGTAACGCCAAGAGCCAGGCAACTGGGAATCGCGATGACGGCGGTGATCGCCGCGGAGATCAAGCTGCCGGCCTGCATCAGGCCGAGCCGGTGATTGGCCCTCAGCCACATGCTCACGGTCGCGAGTGCGAGGGCGAAGCTCGTCGAAATCAATGCAACGGGGATTGATCCTCCCAGCGCGACATACTTGGCTCCGAAGATGAGAGAGGCCGCGTCGCTGCCGAACCAAATTGCCATGACGGCCAACGGAAGCGGAGCAAAGACGATCAGAGCCAGGATGAGCAGGTGAGGCGTTTCAATCTGACTGATCCTCGCGACTGCAATGCGCGGGGTGATGAATCCTGAGAGCCCGCCAAGCAACTGCGCGAATGGAGCTATCACGGCGAACATCAGCCGATAGCTTGCAACGGCTTCGGGCGAGTTCAGAAACACGAACACGAACGGATAGATATTTGTCGTCGCCAGGCCGAGGAGGTTGTTGATCAGGAACGAATATCCCGCCCGGAAATGGGACCTCAGGGACATGTTCTGGTTGTCGTTGAGCTTGCGTGGGATGTTTCGCCAAGCTGAGACAAGGAAGACCAGATTGCCGAGGATGAAGGGTACGGTATATGCAAAGTGCGATTCCAGATTGACGTGGGACAGCATCCAGGCTGACACGATCAGGACCGTTGCGTAAGCCGCTGCTGCGACGGCGGATGCTTGCACGTGTCCCTGAATGTGCATAATTCGCCGAACGAACTGGACCGGACCGGCAAAGCTGAAGAACAGGCAGGCGAGAGCTACAACGGTGAGCGTTTGCATCTCGTGAGTGCTGCTGTTCAAGACGAGTGCGCATCCTGCGGCCAGTGCCAGGCAGCAAAAGGATACATTGATCGTCCACAGGCGCCGCAACAATGATCGTTGACTGTCCTGTGCGCTGATTCCGGTCGCGATGATGGGATCGCAGATGACCGCGTGATGAGCGCCGATGAGAATGAGGTAGCAGGTATATCCAAGGCTCAGCTCGGCGAATTCGGCCAGCGGCAGCCGGCGCGCGACCACCGCCAGGTAGAAGAAATTGGAGAAGCTGAAGATGACCTGCTCGCTGCCCAGAACGAAATATTTGATGAGGTAGGTTTTCATCTTCCTGAAATTGGATTGCTGCTGGCGGGCGCTAGGGCCTTAGCGTTGGTGCCCTCTTGCGCAACGTTATAGGATGATGCGCAGCCCCGATGCGAGCTTGTTTGAGGACAGAGTTAATTGCCTGATTCTCATTCTGGGCGAACGAATCCACGATCAGGCGCGTGCCCATATGATTGGCGGCATCGCTGAATGAATGGAATGCCTCTACCGGATGGGGCGGGGCAAGACATCAGTAGGCCACGGGATCGCGAGTCACTTGTACCACGGTGCGCAAAATGATCTTCGCGTCGAGCCAGATGCTCCAGTTGTTGATGTACCACAAGTCCAGGTCGACCCTGGATTTCATCATGTTGATGGTCAGCGTTTCGCCGCGGTAACCGTTGACCTGGGCCCAGCCCGTGATGCCTGGTTTGACGTGTTGGCGAAACGCGTAGTTGCTGATGACCTGCTTATACTCCGAGTTGTGCGCAGCTGCGTGGGGGCGGGGGCCGACCAGCGACATGTCGCCGAGCAGGACATTGAGGAGCTGCGGCAGTTCATCGATCGAGGTCTTACGTAGCCATCTGCCGACCGGGGTTACGCGAGGATCGTTCCTGCGCGCCTGCAGAATGATCGGTCCATCTTCCAGCACGCGCATCGTCCGAAACTTGTAGATCTTGAAGGCGCGACCGTTGAAGCCGTTCCGGGTCTGCCGAAACAGCACCGGGCCGGTCGATGTGCATTTGATTAGGATCGCGGTCATCAGCATGACCGGTGCGAACACCAGCAGGCCGAGGCTGGCACCGATCAGGTCGAACGCGCGTTTGAGAGCCTGTTCTTGTCGCGAAATTGGTGCACGCCGTATCTCTGCAATCATGCTGCTTCCGGCGGTCGTGACCGGGTAGCGCAAGAACCTCGAGACATCCGGATCGGAGACGAGATTTACTGGTATCGGAAGGATTCTCAGCGCGTCCGCGATCATGTCGATCGCGTGCCAATGATCCCACTTGAGCAGCAGGAACACCTGTTCGATCTGGTTCTCCCGCGCGTAGGCGATGAAGTCGTCGAGGCGCGGTCCGATCGACGGGATCAGCGTCGACGAAGTCAGGCACTCCGGGCGGAGCTCCATGATCCGCGTGATCCGGTAGCCATGCTGTGTGAGCTCTGCCATTGCCTCCGATGACAGCAACCCGCGCTCGGCGATCGCCACAGCACGGCGCCTAGCGAAGGCACCACCGTTCCGCAACGCCGTCGTGACAAATCGCGCAATGGCTGCCTTCGCCAGCAGAAGCAGGACTGGAGTGACCAGGTAGAACGAGATTATCGTGCCGCGCGAGACTTGATTGCTGGCCTTCATGGCGAAGGTGATAACGATCAGCGCGCTGAACAAGGCTGTCCACGTTGCCAGTGTCTTTTTGAATAGCCGCGGCAGGTCAGTAAAGTTTTTGAGAGCGTAGCCGTGCTGAACCTTGATCAGAAGTATAAAGTTGAGCGCAACGAGGAAGCTGAGTGCGGTGTAGACATCGAGTTGATCGTGCTCAGGCCGTGCATAGATCTGGTATCCGGCGGCGCAGCCGACGCCGCTTGCGACGATGATGATAGCGTCGGCCACAAGAGCAAGCAGCTCGACAATGTTGGGTCGCCACCATCGTACGACTAAACTTGCACGTGCCGGATTCGCCTCATCGAGAACGTGAATCTCTACCGGACTGTCCGCGGCGCAGGTCGGGCGAGCCGATGCAATTGTCATAATATCAACTCAGAAAAAGGAAGATCCGGTTGGGTGCTATCAGGAAAGGCCGTAGCCGAAACAAGACGAATGAAAAAATAACCTTACTTCTTGTACTCTTATTATCCTAATTCTGCCATTTGGAACACAAAATTCGAAGGTCGGAAGGGGATACGTTCATGCGTCACCGACGACGGCGATCGGGATCAACGGTGACGCGCCGGGTGGCGATCGGTCTCGCGGCGCTGTCCGCAACCGGCCTTGTTGTCTTCGCCTTGATTCCCGACGTTACGCCCGTCCACACCCCCGCCGATTCCGCGTTTCACGCTAGCTTCTTCCTGGATGGGCCCTACTCCGCTCGCTTCGCCGGGGAGATGATTGCTGCCAAGGAGGGCTATTTCAAGCGAGGCGTCGCAATGAGAGCCCTTCCAGACGATCCCAATTTCGTCGAAACGGTTGCGAGGGAAAATGCAATCGGGGTGACGACGGGCCAGAAGTTCTTGCTTGCGGTTTGGCGAGGGGCTCCTGTCACGGCCTTTGCAGCCAGCT
This sequence comes from Bradyrhizobium sp. CCBAU 51765, assembly GCF_015291725.1. Lineage (GTDB taxonomy): Bacteria > Pseudomonadota > Alphaproteobacteria > Rhizobiales > Xanthobacteraceae > Bradyrhizobium > Bradyrhizobium liaoningense. The sequence continues at coordinate 6,576,065 of NZ_CP030038.1, read as the reverse complement.
TCCTTGACACCTCGGTGGCGATTTTCGCGCTGGAGCGGTCGGGCTTGCATCGGCCGGATGACCTCATCGGCAAGCGCATCGGTTGCCGCGAGGGGAGTGAGGCAGAAGTCGTCTTCGACGCCATGATGGCCAGGCTTCGATTGCCACGTAGCCAGATCGTCAAGGTTTCCGACCGGGCCGACTTCCAGGCACTGAGATCTGGGGATGTGGACGCGATCGTTGTCCCGATCGATCAGCAGCCTAGCCAGACAAGCGCGAACTACGTCCCATTGAACGTCATGAAACCCCAGGACTACGCAATCCACGTGCCTGGGCAGGTTTATTTCGCCAGCAACGATCTGATTCGAGAGCGGCCGTCCGCAATTGCCGATCTGTTGCACGGCTTGGTTCGGGGGTGGCAATTTGCCTATGCCGACTACAGCCGGGCGATTCCGATCATTGTCGATTTTGACCGGTCCGGCCTCGATCCCGAGCGCGTCAAGTTCGAAATGGAGCAGCAGCGGTCGCTGGTGCTACCTGTCGGCGCCCGAATAGGCGAATACGACGAAAGTCGGTGGCGAACCCTGCGCGATATCCTGGTCTTCGCGGGTCTTGGCAGGGAGAACGCCCCGCTGTTTCAGGCTGTCAGCACACAATTCATCAAGGGCGAGTACCGGCGAGCGCCGGAAAAGGAGGGTGCCGGCGCCTTCTAGCGGCCCCGATTCGACATTCCGGGCTGGTGGATGAGTACGCTATGGTCCGTTGCCTTTTTCCGATCCCGTTGATAAACAATCTGCTCGATATCCGGCTGAATTTTGAAATATTCTGATTTGGCGCATTTCGTCGCCGGTTGGCGAGCGCAGGGGAAGGTGATGGCAAAGCAGACTATCCGGCGTTTGGGGTTGTTGGTATCGGCAATGGTCTTGTTGGCCGGGCCGCAGGCAATCGCTGCGATGCAGTTGCCGGCACCCGTCGTCCCGACGCCGGCCGAACACGTATTTCCGGTCACCTTCTGGGCTCAACCATATCCATACCGCTATGTACCGCGGCGGCGTTGCCCTCAAGTCCGCGTGGAAACTCCCTACGGTTGGTATTGGGATCGGGTCTGTATAGCGGAGACCAGCCCGATCCTTCGCCGGCCTTACTAGACGGGACGTTTCTCGGAGGGCTTGCGTTGCTTGTCGCGCTTGACGGCTCCTGACGGTACGCGTTCATCATTAAAATGATCCTTTCTTTACTCCGTTAATGAGAGCTGCCACCAACCTCGCAAGCGAAAGTGCGGGGAACGACAGACTGGTACCTTGCGCAAGCGCACGTACTGGCCCGGAGGTTCACGGACTGCGGGGCTGAGTTCGGTCAGGATCCAAGATCGGCAGAAGCGTGTCGATGCGGAGCGAAGTTTTTCTTTCCGACGATTGGCGGGCCTTACCGAACGTAGTCCCCTCGATTTTGCACCGGAGTTCAAGCGGCGATTAGCCGCCGCGGCAGCGATCGTTTCAGCGGAGGCTGCAAAGCCAAACGGTGATCCTTGGCTGTCTTGGGCTCTTTGGATACGAGTTATCGTTTAGGATTTGGATTGAATGCGTATTCTTTTGGTCGGCATCAATTACGCTCCCGATCTGATCGGCGTGGCCAAATACAATACGGAGCTTTGCGAAAGCCTTGTTGCCGAGGGCCACGAGGTGAGGGTCGTTACGGCGCCTCCCTACTATCCGGCCTGGAGCATCCCAGCCGGTTTGAGTGGCTCCTATTTCAGGCGCTCGATGATGGGGGGCGTGGGCGTCATGCGAGCGCCGATCTACGTTCCCAAGCAGCCGACTGGTGCAAAGCGTCTGATTCACCACTTGTCCTTTGCGCTGACAAGCTTGGTGCCGGCGCTGATCGATGCATATTCCTGGCGGCCCGACATTATAATTTCCGTCGCGCCGTCGTTGATGTCGGCCCGGTTTGCTTCCTTTGTTGCTCGTCGCACCGGCGCTAAGTCGTGGCTTCATGTGCAAGACTTCGAAATTGATGCCGCATACGGTCTAGGACTGCTCCGGAATGCTTCCCTACGGAAGGTGATGCTCAAGGCGGAGGCGGCGGTCCTCAGATCGTTTGATCGCGTTTCCAGCATCTGTCCGCAAATGGTGGAGCGTTTGTGGGACAAGGACGTCGATCCGCAAAGAACGACCGAGATCCGAAACTGGATCGACACGGATGTGATATTTCCCCGTCCGAAGCAGACCAAATATCGCGCATCCCTGAATATCGACGAAGATGACGCCGTTGCTCTCTACTCCGGGACCATGTCGGCCAAGCAGGGACTCGACCTCCTCGTCGAAGCCGCCGCTCTTCTTCGGCGTAATCCGCGACTGCATTTCATTCTGGCCGGTGAAGGGCCGCACAAGGCAAGATTGGTGGACATGGCCTCTGAGAATCCGAGAATTCATTTCCTGGGACTCCAGTCGAACGAAAGTTTCAACGAATTGTTGGCGACGGCTGACCTTCACGTAGTCCCGCAGAGGGCGGAGGCGGCCGACCTTGTATTGCCGTCTAAGTTGGGGGCGATGTTTGCGTCCGCCCGCCCCGTCGTCGCGATGGCAGAACGGGGCACGGGACTTGCTGCCGAAGTGCAGGGTGCCGGTTTGCTCGTTCCGCCGGGAGACGTTCGATCGCTTGCAGATGCCATTCTTCAGTTAAGCGAAGATCCTTCTCTTAGCGAGAGGCTTGGCGCAGAGGGACGAAAACGTTCCATCGAACGTTGGGACCGCCGTACCATCGTGCGTCGCTGGATCGAGAGCATGAGTTCGATTTGCGGTCTGCCGGGTAGATCTGAACACGGGACGGGTGTGGTTTCCGAGAAGGCGACGACGTCGATCAATGACGCTCTTCGTCTGTCCTGACGTGACACGTCAGAATGTCTCCGGCGTTAATGATCAGTCCCTGCTACGATTGACCTGCATGGAAGGTCGCTTCTACATGACAACGGTGGTTGAGCGGTTCCATCGTTATCGTATTTGTTTCCAATCCCGGCGGTCAACGGCAGGTTTTCGCATATGAGTGGGCGGGTTGCGCTAATTACGGGCGTCACTGGACAAGACGGTGCGTATCTCGCCGAGCACCTTATATCGCTCGGTTATGTCGTTCATGGCATCAAGCGACGTTCGTCTTCCTTCAATACTGCCCGTGTCGATCATTTATATCGCGATCCGCACATTGGTGATGTGCCGTTCCTGATGCACTACGGCGACATGACGGATTCTACCAATCTGATCAGGCTCGTGCAGCAGATCAAGCCGACGGAGATCTACAATCTCGCGGCGCAGAGCCATGTCGGCGTCAGTTTCGAGAGTCCCGAATACACCGCTAACGCCGACGCAATCGGGGTACTGCGGCTTCTGGAGGCGATCCGCATCCTGGGCATGGAGAAGGAGACGCGGTTCTATCAGGCATCCACGTCCGAGCTATATGGGCTGGTGCAGGAGATCCCGCAGAGGGAGACAACGCCGTTCTATCCGCGCTCGCCCTATGGTGTCGCGAAGCTCTACGGATACTGGATCACGGTCAACTACCGCGAGGCTTACGGGATGTTTGCCAGCAACGGCATCCTGTTCAACCACGAGAGTCCCATCCGCGGTGAAACGTTCGTGACCCGCAAGATCACGCGCGCCGTGGCCCGCATCGAGGTCGGGATCGAGGATACGCTTTACCTGGGCAATCTCGAGGCGAAACGAGATTGGGGGCATGCCAAGGACTATGTCGAAGGGATGCACTTGATCATGCAGGCGGACAAGCCGGACGATTTCGTGCTTGCCACTGGCGAGACCCGCTCGGTGCGCGAGATGGTCGAACTCTCCTTCAGGGAGGTAGGACGCGAGATCGAATGGCGCGGCAAGGGCGTTGATGAGACTGGCATCGACAGAAGCACCGGCAAGACGGTGGTTCGAATCGACCCGACCTATTTCCGCCCGACCGAGGTGGACATTCTGGTTGGCGATGCGAGCAAAGCGAACAGGATGCTGGGTTGGAAGCCGAAGCGGACGTTCGGCCAGCTCGTGCACGAGATGGTGGCAAGCGATCTGAAGGATGCAAGGCGGGAGCTATCGAGTGCCAACCACAAAGTTTGATCTGAATGGCAAGAGCGTCTACGTCGCCGGGCATCGGGGGATGGTCGGCGCTGCGCTCGTGCGCAGGCTCGCGCAGGAAAACGTGCGGTTGCTCACCGCAAAGCGAACCGAAATCGACCTGATCAACCAAGCTCAGGTGTCCGATTGGTTCGCAAGGATGCGGCCGCAGGTCGTGTTCGTCGCAGCGGCCAAGGTGGGAGGAATTTCCGCGAACGACAAGCTTCGCGCCGAGTTCATCTACGAGAACATCGCAATCGCGGCTAACGTCATCCACGCTGCGCATACAAGCGGTGCCGAGAAGCTGATGTTTCTCGGTTCATCCTGCATCTATCCAAAATTTGCGCCTCAGCCGCTGCGCGAAGACTCGATCTTGACTGGTCTGCTTGAGTCGACCAACGAGCCCTATGCGATCGCCAAGATCGCCGGCATCAAGATGGCAGAGGCTTATCGGCGCCAATATGGCTCTGACTTTATTAGCGTGATGCCGAGCAATCTCTATGGCCCCGGGGACAACTATCACCCGGAATATAGCCATGTCGCAGCGGCCCTGATCCGACGCTTTCACGAAGCCAAGGTCGCCGGAAGCAAGAGCGTCGCGGTCTGGGGAAGCGGTTCGCCGCGTCGCGAGTTTCTCTTCGTGGACGACATGGCGGACGCCTGTATTCACCTGCTGAAGAACTATTCCGACGAGAGGCCGATCAACATCGGGACCGGCAGCGACATCACCATCGCTGAGCTCGCCCGTATGATCGCCGGTATCGTCGACTATCGGGGGGATATCGTCTTTGACCCGACACGCCCTGACGGAACGCCGCGCAAGCTGCTTGATGTCAGTCGTCTCTCAGCACTCGGGTGGCAGGCCAAGACTCCGTTGGAGGCCGGGATGCGGCGCGCCTATGAGGCCTACCTGACGACCCAGGCATCCGCCATAGACGATCGGTGAAGCGTAGCCCTCCCTCTGTCGGCCAAACTTACCAGAATGCGCGAGTTTCAGAAGCTGGATCAGTTTCGTGTACCGCCGGGGTTTCGCGGACGGGGAGCGGTCGTCGTGCTGCTTTGGCAGGTCGTTCAATCGACACTCTTTGCACTTTCGCCTCAGCCCTTTTTTGCATGGCGGCGCTTTCTGTTGCGCCTGTTCGGAGCAAAGATCGGCCGCAAGGTGCTGCTGCGCCCGACGGTGCGCGTGACCTACCCTTGGAAGACTGAGATAGGGGACTATTCCTGGATTGGTGATCACGTCGAGCTGTACAGCCTGGATTGCATTTCAATCGGTTCTCATTCCGTCATTTCGCAGCGATCCTATCTCTGCACGGGATCGCATGACATGGCCGACCTCGCGTTCAGCTACATCACTGCCCCGATCACGGTCGGCGATCAAGTTTGGATCGCCAGCGACGTATTTGTTGCGCCGGGCGTGAAGGTGGGCAGAGGCGCCGTCGTCGGCGCGCGGAGCACCGTACGCGAGGACGTTCCTCCCGAGGTCGTGGCCATTGGCGAGCCCGCGCGGGTCGTGCGCGATCGCCTCGCGTCCGATGGGGACCAGTCCTGCAATGCAATCTCGGAGCCATCCGATCCGCGCCACTGATTGGCTCAAGCCACAGGCCTTGGATTCCTGATCCTGCGTCGTCTTCCGGTGGACACGTGCAGATCATGATGCAGATCCAGCACAACCTGGCTGACCAAGGGCCGTTAATGTGCCAACCATGGAGCGATTGCCTGGTGTGGCGATGCGATCAATAAGCTCGGGCGTCTAGGCCGACTTCATCGCAGAGATCCATATGAGCAGTAGCGGCTCGTCGCGGCCTTCAGCGCTTCGGTCGTGGCGAATCGACGACCGGACGGATGCCGCGCTGCGCCTTCAATTCCAGGCGCTCACGGACCGGCTCCAGACCTTAGTTGTATTCAACTAGGAATTCAATTTTAAGATACAAATATGTAGGCGGCTCCTGGGACCTGTTCTCAAGTCGAGAAATTTGCAGCAATCTTGTTGCCCTCGTGGTCCGGATCCGGCGCCCCCGTTCCAGATCAAAAGTTGCGTCGCAGCCGTCCTCGTTTGACCTCAATCGAGAAATAAGGATATCTAGACCTAGAAATGCAACCTGTGGTGATGTCTGAGCGACGATCCATGCGCCCGAGGCGAGTGAATGCCTATTGATCGCTACGCCGAATACACGGAAAATCGAAATGGGCTAGAGGCAGAGCCGAGGGAACGGCTGATGCCAAGAACTCTGCAGGAACAGCTGGACCAGGTTGAGCGCGACATCAAACTCTTCACCGAGTTTGATAGGGCAGAGAAAGCTCGGTTGAATTGCGAGTCTTACCTGTGGACTGCCGAGGACCGCATAGAGTGGCAGGAGACGCAATCCGACAATGCTCGACGACTACGAGAACTTCTCGACGAGCGTGAAGCTTTGCTCCGCCAACTGAATTTGTAAAACCGACGGTTGTAGATGCTGCAATCCGCAAGGGAGAAATGGCAGCCCTCCCTGGTCCGGCTTCAAGAATGTCCCCGATTCGATCTTACCCGCACTCGTCTTTTGATTGCTTTGCCGTGAGCGATGTCCTTGGAAGGCACGCGGCACCACGCAATCGGAATTGATTGATCAATCCGGCAGCGGACCGCTGCTGACGGATGGCGATCGTCAATGCGGATGGTGCGAGTTCGAGCGCATCTGGTCGCGCAGGCGTATGATCTTGAGCAGGTCGATGACGGCAGCCGGATACAGCTAGCCATTTCAGTCGGGATGTAGGTGATATCTATGAGCCAGAGCCGACTCCGGGGCGGTGAAGTCGCGCGCCATGACGTATTGCGCATGACCCCACCTCAAGTACAATCCGTCGGTCGATGCCTTGGGGTTGCAAGCCAGCCTGCTGGCACTTGCGAGGCATGTGGGCGATACTGGCCCCGAGCCAAAATGACGAGAAGCAGCATTAGAGAACGCGCTAGCTCAAATCCGGCGACCCGCTCCCCGGTCAATCCAGCGCCTTTGGTGTTAGTGCAAAGTCGCTCAAGTCAATTCGCTTCGGGATCCTACCGGACGTACCAATATCCCCACCAGCGCTGGGACACCGGGCGCGCCTGCGCCTTCATGGCTGCGACTTCCTCGACCGGGCGAAGCTGGGGGCCGTAAATTGCGGGCGGGTAGACGTCATCCCATAGCACAACTCCGCCTTGAACGTGGGCTACCCGCTGTTGCGCCGGAGCAAGGGCGAGCTCGGCGGCTGGAGCCACGGATACCGTCAAGCCGAGGCCGAGGGCAGCCAGGGCAATGGATGGAATAAGGGCGCGGACCTGCATTGGATTAAATCCCTCGTGAGTGAGATGTGAAATAATGCGACGGGTTCCAGATGGTTGCAAGGGCATGGGCTCGCCGGTTGTCCTAAATTTCATTGCGCGAGGAAGAGGCGTCTGCTCTGCGGCAACAGGATACGAAGGCCAAGAGCAATCTCTCTATATAGAGATATAGAGGGTGACCCGTTTAGAAAGATCTCGAACGTTGCGGCCGAGATGAGATGCACGGGAGGCCCCACAGGGCTGCCACAAGCGCTGCATGCTCACGAGAGGTCACGCCTGAACAATCTTTCGGCGCCAGGAATCGCCGAGAACCATGATGTCGACACACTGCTTGGCCTTGATAAATCCTGCACTATCCGGGACGACTCCTATGGCTTCTGCACTTGTCTCCGCTTCCATTTTCGGCACCGGCGTCATCTTGGGATACGTACTGCGCGCCTGGCACGTTCAGCGAGGACCTGCGAACTCATCCCGCGGTACTTCGCGTCGAGCGGCCCAGCCGAATCCCACCTCGACATTCGGCCATGCCCGGCGAGCCTTTTAGGTAAGGTCCGATCGGCTCGCAGGCATCTGGGGTCTCACTGAAAGAATGGGCATGAGGTATGAGTGAACAAGGACGCGCCTCGGCGCTACATCGTCGATGGCGCCGGACAACGTGTGCCTGTTGGGTTGACGATCTCGGAGACGATCGAATTCGAAACCCTGGACAATCCTGATGCCCGCTTGAGCGCCGGTTTGGCTGGCGAGGAAAGTTGCGTTCGCGAGGGCGAGAACGAGCGTTGGCTCGAGCTCTACGTCAGACATGAGCGGGCCTGGAACGATTGGATGGCCGAAACCCGGGCCCGGGTAGATAAGCGCCGCTTGCTCAACTAGGCGAAGCGTCTCGCCATGGCGGGCACGTCGCGTCCGTATCACACCGCGAGCATGCGGCTTCCCTGGATGCTCATCAGCGTGAGGTTGCCGGTCGCATAGGCGCCGGTGTCGATGTTGACGCGGTTGGTCAGGAATTCCGCGCTGCGCACCGGCGTGTGGCCATGGACGATATACTTGCCGAACTGCTCCTCGCTCCGGAGGAACTCCTCGCGAATCCAGAGCAGATCGCGTTCCGTCTGCTCGGCCAACGGGACGCCCGGGCGAACGCCGGCATGGACGAAAAAGAAGTCTCCGCAACTGAAGCTCAACCGCAGATTGTCCAGGAATTCCAGATGCTCGGTCGGCATCGCGCGAATCAAGTCGCGCAGGATCGATGCCGGCTCGTCGCGCTTGAGGTCCGGCGGGGCAAGTCCGTAGGACATCAATGTCTGGGTGCCGCCGAAGGCAATCCAGTCCTCGAATAGCGAAGGGTCTTCGAACACCCTCACCAGAAAGGCCTCGTGGTTGCCCTTGAGGAAAACCGCATTTCCCCTGCGGCTCCGCTCGACCAGGATGTCGAGGGTGGAGCGCGTATCCGGGCCGCGATCGATGTAATCGCCCATGAAGACTTCGACGGCATAGCGCGGCCGGCTGCGCGCGACGTCGGCGTCGATCACCCGCAGCATGGGCTGGAGCAGATGCGCGCAGCCGTGGATATCCGAGATCGCATAGATCCGAACTCCGTCCGGCAATTGCGGCTTGGGAGTGGGCGGGCGTGGTCGCACGAGGGATATCATGGCGCTGAATCGATCGGGTGGTCGAAAAAATGTCCCCAAGTCGTCGGCACCGGAGAGCTTCCATCCAACACGAACAACGTGCGTTCGGTGGGGCCGCGTCTTGTTCTCCGACCTGATCACGCCAAAAGAAGGGCGCGGCATTTTTTGCCGGCCTTGTTTCGGGCTTCAGGAACAGGAGCGGTTCGCAGAATTGCATCGCTGCCCCGAAGCGTGCGGCAAGTCTGCATGACTTAGCACGAAGTCTTGCATGCATCCACAGATTGAAGCCCGAGGAAATTCTCGTGTCGACCCGGCTTTGCTTTCGGCGGGAGCAATGCACCGCCTCAAAGTTGAGCGAAGCAGCGTTGATGCAACGACCGCTTCGCATTCGATGCGGAACTTGATTCAAAATAGGGCAGTCCGTCCGCTCATATGTCAGCACTGTGACGACATTTTCGGCGCGTCGAATTTCGCTGCGCATGTCAACACGACGCGTCATCCGTGCGCCGCAAAAGTTTTGCGTGCAGCGCCACAATGTCGCTGCGATCAATCAACACTTTCACTGCGGGGAAGTGACGAGTCTTCAGCATCACGATGAGCGTCATGCACTCTCTCGATAGGCAGAGGTTCGAATGGCTGTTGCAACTTATGGTTCTGAGAATGCGCATGCGCTGTCGTCTGCGCGCGGCAGCGCTCTTCAGAGGCCTTTTCAGATCGTCGTCATCGGTGCTGACTTTCTGTTGATCCTGCTGAGCTATGCGGCGGGTGCTTCGTTGTATGGTATGGCCGTCACTTCGCCTCCCGACGGCGCGTCGGTGGGAGCCGGATTGTTTGTCGGCGTGGTGTTCGTCGGGATTGCCTATTTCCGCGACGTCTATTCCACGCACCGCCTGCTCAATCTCGTGTGGCAGCTTCGAATGGCGGTGTTTATCTGGCTGACGTCGCTCACGATCCTTGCCGTTGCGGCTTTCCTGCTGAAATCGACCGACAACCTATCGCGTGGCACCGTCATCGTGTTCGCCTTGATCGGCGGACTTGGCTTGATCAGCCTCCGCTTCGGCTGGCAGGCCGTGTTCGGCACGAGCTTTGCGCGAAGCCGGCTGGTCGACCGCAAGGTGATCCTGCTCAGCCTGAAGCCGCTCGACTTCACCTCGAACCGCTTCAAGGATCTGCGGAGGAATGGCTTCGACGTCACGCGCCATTTCGTGCTCGGAGCCGACCGGGATGATGGGCACTGGGAGCGTCAGATCCGCGACGTCATCCGCCAGTCGCGTTCGGCTGATGTCGATGAATACCTGCTTGCGATCGACTGGAACGAATTGCCGATGCTGCGCAAGCTCGGGCCATATTTGCGCGCCGTCCCGCAGCCCATTCGCCTGCTGCCGGACGACTCGGTCGCTGACCTGGTGACCCGTCCCTTTCTGCCGGTCAGCGGAACCGTCGCGGTCGAGATCCAGCGGCCCCCGCTCACGATCCTCGAGCGGCTGCAGAAGCGCTGTCTCGACATCGGCGTCGCTCTGTTCGCGCTTGTGATGCTGACGCCGCTGTTGCTGACCGTTGCCGTGCTGATCAAGCTGGATTCCCCCGGAACCGTCATATTCCGGCAGTCGCGCCGCGGCTTTAACGGCAGGCCGTTCGAGATCTGGAAGTTTCGAACCATGACCGTCAGTGAGAACGGTGAGACAGTGACGCAGGCGACCAAGAGGGATGCTCGGGTCACCAAGATCGGGCGCTTCCTGCGCATGACGAGCATCGACGAGCTGCCGCAGCTCTGGAACGTGCTGCGTGGGAACATGTCACTGGTTGGCCCGCGCCCGCACGCGCTCGCCCATGACAATTACTACGACGAGCTCATCAGCAAGTACGTCTACCGCCATCACATGAAGCCGGGCCTGACGGGCTGGGCCCAGGTGAACGGATTCAGGGGAGAAACGCCGACGATCGATCTGATGGAGAAGCGGGTCGAGTACGACGTCTGGTACGTCAGCAACTGGAGCATCTGGCTCGACCTGAAGATCATGGCCCGCACTGCATCCGCAGTGATGTTCCAGGAAGCCTATTAGGCGGTCGATTTCTGAATTGCTGGAACCTCCGGCCCGAGGGCCTCAGGCTCCGCTGCGCGGTGGCCTGCCGAAGAGCCGCATGATTGCATCGCGCAGGGCGAGCAGCGGCGGCACGAGCACGAAGAAGGCCCCCATTGCAACGGAGACGATGACGTGGCGGATCGAGAAGGGTTCGTCATGCTCGATCTCACGCCGGCTTGGGTCGATGGGCGCCGGTGAGAGCGTCGTCGTCGCGGGTGGCCGCAGCGACTTGCGCGGGGGAACTACGACCAACACGAATAGAATGTTGAGCAAAACCCAAATCGTCAGAATCGTAAATACGATCAGCATCCGAGCCACCGGAAAAGGAACTGCGAATATGAGGCCAGACTAGCCTCAGGGCACCGAGAAAGAAAGATGCCTAAAGTTTCAGCATTTTGAGGCATCAAGGCCAGGATTGTCCCGTCTCTCTTCGACGGAGGTCTCGCCAATGGCGGCATTGCCTGAGCCACCATCTTGTCGTCAATCCTTGCTTTTGGCTAGAGCAATAACCGCAAGTTGTGGATTCCGGACGAATACGGAGGCCCGGGTGTGCCCGGCACAATCTCCGATCACCCGACGGGCTCGAACTGCCTCGTGCGCGAAGACGCACTCGATGGCCCTTTCGCGCGGCAATTCCGCTAAGCACGACAAGGCCCGCTGCCACGGCAGCGGGCCCGGGGTCGTCCTGTTCGGCTGAAGGGATTGATCGCTGCGACGACGGTGGTGGGCCCTCGCTTCCGCTTGCGCGAGAGGGTTGGGGAGAGGGTACTTCCGCAATGGGACAATCCCCAAGAGGAGAAAGCCCTCACCCGGCGCTTCGGCATAGCCTCGGCGTCTTTTGAGATGACGGCCGCCGGAGGCGGCCTACGCCTCTCCCGCAAGCGGGAAAGTGACCGACCCGCGGCAATCTATTCAACCCAAAGCCAGCCGCCGCGCCTGCGCGTCAGGCATGCTCGACGTAATAGCTGTTGTGGTGCTTGCCCTTGTAGGCCTCGATGCGCTTGAGCATCTTCGGGTTGGCGCGGTTGAGCACGGCGCCGAGCAGCTTCTTCTGGAGGACTTCCGAGCCGGAAACCGACTCCTGAAGGGCGCTTCGTGTCGTCTGCCCCCATTCGATGACGTAGACCATGGCATCGATCAGGAAGCTCACGGCCTTCGAATCCGCCACCGGCATCACCGGGGCGAGATCGATCACGATGTACTCATAGTGGTCTCTCAGCACCTTGAGCAGTTCGGCCATCGCCTTCGATCCGATGACGTCCGCCGAATTCACCATGCGGGAAGCTACGACGGAGGGGAGGAAATCCAGTCCCGTTTCCTTGCTCCGCTGCACGTGGTAGCCGAGGCTCGCGGGATCGTTCAGCGCCTCCACCAGTCCGCTCTTGGCATTGGGCGCGAGCTCTCGCGTCAGCGAACGCGTGTGCAGATCGCCGTCGATCAGAACCGTGCGGTGCCCTGTCAGAGCGACCAACTGCGCGAAATTCGCGGCGACAGTCGTTTTTCCTTCCTTGGGAAGGGAAGAGACGATGCCGATCACCTTGATCTCGCGGGTCAGGCGGGCAACGTCGATCGAAACCTTGATGTTGCGCAGCGTCTCGGCAAACCGCGAGAATGGATGATCGACGACGTAGCGGGACAGATCGGATGGGCCGGCCTTCGTGGACGACCGAATATCGGGCAGGACGCCGAGACATTTCACGCCGAGCTCGTCCTCGACCTCGCCGGGGGTCCGCAGCACGTCGCTCAGCAGTTCCCGCGCAAAAGCGACGCCGAAGCCGAGACAGAGACCGCCCACCAGGCCTCCCACCAGCGCCAGAACCGTGCGCGGCGAGCTCTTGCGATCCGGCTTGGCGGCGGTGCTGATGAGACGCGCCTCGCTGAGCGGAAAGCTCTGGTTCTGAGTCGCGCTTTGCAGTTTCTCGAGGAAGTTGTTGTAGAGATTGCGATAGGTGTCGGCGGCGCTTTCGAGATCGCGCAGCTTGACTTCGGCCTGGCCGGTGTGACCCGCCTGGGCAACGAGCTCCTTCACGTTCTTCTCGAGCGAGGCCTCGCGGCTCTTTGCGATCTCGTAGTCGCTGCGATAAGCGTCGCCGATCCGACGCAGCTCATCGGCGATGTTCTTGCGCAGTTCCTCCATCTTGTTGGCCAGATTGACCGCTGCAAGGTGAGTCTTGCCGTAGCGCTTGGACCAGTCGGCATACTGGGCCTGGAGGTCGAGATATTGGGCGCGGAGGCGGGTAATCACCGCGTTGTTGAGAGCGTCCGTCACCGTCGGCTGGGCGAGATCCTGATCGGAGATCGCGTCGATCCGGTCGAGCCGGGCCTTGGCCTCGGCGGTCGCAGCCCGCGCTTGAACCAGCTGCGTATTCAGATCCGACAATTGCTGCTCGGACATCAGGCCGCGGCTGGTACCGACGATGTTGTGCTCGGCCTTGAAGGTCTGCACGGCGCGGTCGCTGGCCGTCGCCTGCTCGCTCAGCTCGAGGCTGCGCTGCTGAAGCCACTCGGTTGCCCGCTTGGTGGACTGATATTTGGCTTCGAGGGCGCCGACAAGGTAGGCATTGGCGATGGCATTGGCGATCTTGGCGGCCTTGTCGGGGCTCCGCGAGCGATAGTTCAGCGACAGGACATATGTGGCGAGGACGCGCTCCGTTCGCAGGTTCTTCTGAACCTGCCCGACCACGGCATGTTCGATTCGTTCCTGGGACGCGGGCTCGCGGGAGCTGAATATCGACGTGGCCTTGCCGATGATGAGGGAGAGGAGGCCTGGACTCGAACCATTGAACTCCGGATCCTCCGTCAGCTTCAGGCGACGGACAACGGACAGAATCAGGTCGTCCGAGTTGATGATTTCGACCTGGCTGTCGACATAGCCGGTATCGATCAGAGCGCTGCTGGCGTTGCTGTCCTTGTCCAGCACCTGCGCCTGACGCGTATCCATCATGATGCGGGCATTCGCCGTATACATCGGTTGCGCCGTGGCCAGGTACACGATCACCAGGGCCAGCGAAACTCCGACGCACACCGCGATGATCGGCCACTGGCGGCGCAGCACATCGGTCACGCGCTCGAAGCTGAGGACCGCTCCGCCGAACTCGATGCCGAAGCGGTGGCCCGACTGAAAGTGCTCTCTAGGCTGATACATCTGTGAATTCGCTGCCTTTGACGATCGCTGATCAATTCGGAATGGGGACGGGTTTGAACGGGTCGGCCAGCTTGGTCCTCCATTCGCCGTCGAGCAGGGCTCCGCCTCGGCGCGGCTGCGCAAGCCCCTTGCCTTGCGATTGGGCCAGCGGGGCGCCGGAGTTGTCCTCTCCCGCCGCGGAATAGCCTGCTTGCACGTTGAGATCTCCGATCCGCTGTGCAAAATCCTTGATCTTGCGCGCCGCGTCAGGCTTCGTCGACGTGCACCGGCCTTCCGCTATCCGCAGCGCGGCGCCGATGGCTGACCGATCGGCTGAAGCCGATGCTGAGATGAGCGTTTGCACGGACGGCAACACCGATGGATCCGTCACGAGATAGGCAGAGAGCCGATATCGCAACTTCTCCTTGTCATTGCGCAGCCGCTCCAGCAGCGAGGAGGGCGACTTGACGAAGGTGTCGAGTTCGAGCTGCGAGGCGCGGTCCGAGAATTCGACGCACTGCGCATGGCAAGCATCGACGCTGATGAGAATCAGGGCAGAGGCGATCGGGAGCCATCCCAGCTTCATGTGACGACGTGTTGCTCCGCAGCCCATCCGTGTCCCTTCGTCCCTGTTGCAGTAGGAGAACACACGAAACTTGCCAGTCAACTGTGTCAATTTTTGTGCGGCGCAAAAGCTCGATACAACGATCGTCCACAACGAATGCGTTAGCTGCTTCCGATCGGTTGCAAAAGCGGGAGATGCAATGCCTGCGAGATCGGCATGCTTGCGCCCAGGAATGTTGCAACGTGAAAACAAATGAGGCGTTCGTCCGTCAAGGCGCCGCAAACACGCGTCGCAAAACCGACACAAGCGCCATGCGCGGACATTGTTCCCTTCCTGCCGAAAAATATCGGCGCGACATATGCGACATCTGCACGCGAAGAGATCCGGGATCAATGTCGCTGCGCCCTACCGCAACAGCGCCGAATTTCGCGCACACTTTCCACGCAAATGCTCGCAATCATCACGGCTCATGAAATTTGCGCCCGAAGCATGCGCGCCTCGAACAAAAAGTGGCGTGAAGTTGGCGCTCGCATGTCGGAATGATCTGCGAGCATTGAAAGTATCGTCGATCAGCATGCATCGAGCGCGAGTCCGCGATCGCGAAGATTGAACATGCGCGAGACCTGATACACACTGCTGCGGTGCAATAGCTATGGAATGTTGATGTGACGGAGTCGGTTCATCGTGAGAAGACGCATGTCCTGCCGCTCGACAGCATTCGGGGGATCGCCGCGACTTCGGTGGTGATTCACCACCTGCTGCTGATGCCGACTTTCCTCGCGGCATTCCCGCACAATGCGTGGATCAACTGCTCGTTCTTCAGGAGCGCTTGGCTGTTGGTCGATTTGTTCTTTGTTCTCAGCGGGATCGTTATGTCGCTCAGCTATGTCGAGAGCGACTTCGGGCGCTTCTCGCTGCGCGAATTCATGGTGCGGCGCCTGGCGAGGGTCTATCCGCTGCACATCGTCATGCTGTTGGCAAATCTGTTGTTTCGCCTCCTGCGCATCAGCCTGGTCATGGCCGGCGTCGTGGTGGCCGCGCCGGCGGCCTTCGAGGTGAACAACGCCTATTCCTTCATTCTCAACGTCCTGCTGCTGCACTCCATGGGGTTCATCGACTATCTCAGCTGGAACGCGCCGAGTTGGAGCATCAGCGTCGAGTTCTACACCTATCTGGTGTTCGGTCTGATCGTGCTGCTGGCCCAGCGCATGCGTTCCTTGTTGTGGTTCTACGTCCTGTGCGGGGCGCTTGCCGTCGGCAGCCTGGTCTTCATCATCTTCGTGCTCGACAAGAGGAGCCTCGGGCTTCAGACCGATTTCGGGATCCTGCGCTGCTTCGTGAGCTTCTTCCTGGGCGTGCTGACGGTCAGGATCGTCGATCGCCTGCCGGCGAAGCCGGGTCCTGCCGTGCAGGGCATGCTGCAATTCGTCGCCATGATCGCCAGCATCGTCCTGGTGTCCCTGGCGGAGACCAATCCTGCGGCAACTTTCCTCGCGCCGGTGACGTTCGCGATCTTCCTTGGCAGTCTGCTGGCCTTTCCGGATGCGCTGCTGGTGCCGCGGATGCTGGTGGCCAAGCCGCTGGTCTGGCTCGGTCGCCGTTCCTACTCCATCTATATGGTGCACGCGCTCGTGGTGCTGCTGGCCGAGTATTTCGTGCGGGCCGTGGGAGCTGGGCGGATCGCTGCGCTGGATTCGGTCTGGGCGGGTCTGCCGGCCACGCTGAACCTGGTCGTCTCGCTGGCCGCGGTGCTCGTGGTTTCGCACTTCACTTATCGCTACGTCGAGATTCCCGGCGGCAGGTGGATGCGGAACGCTCTCGGGAGCCGGACCGATTTCTCCGCCTCTCCGGCGCCATCGGCGCGGCCGACGAACTGAGCCGGACATGACCATCCTCGCGCTGAACCGGCCGAAAATCACGCTGATCAGCCTCAACATCGAGGCGATCGCGCTCGGCGCCTATCTGGTCCGCGACGCCTTCGGCGGCGTGATGCGCTACTATACCAGTATCTATCACATGGATGCGCTGTGGTATGTGCCCGACGGCGTTGCGCTCCTGTGCCTCGCCCAGTTCTTCGTCCATTGTGTCCTGCGCAGTCGCAGCACGCTGGCTCTGCTGGTGCTCGTGCAGATCATGCTGTCGCTCGTGCTGGGCTACTTCATGATGGGGACGATGAACGCAGCGATCTCGTCGTTCAAGATGATGCTGCCAGTCTTCGTCGGATTCTGCTTCTGCGATTCGAGCCTCGGCTCATACCGAAAGCTGCTGTCGGTCATCGCCGTGACTTTCTACCTGTCCGTGATCGGCGTTTTCCTGACGAAGTTCTATCTGATGCCTTGGGTGGGCTACAAATACGAGGCCTTCGGCGCCGTACGCGAGGCCGGGCGGTTGTGGTGGGCCTATGGCGGCGACGACCAGCGCCTCATGGGCTTTGCAGCCGACAATACCATGGCGGCCTTCTTCATCCTGGTATCGTTCGCGATCACCTCCATTCGCATGAGCACGACGTGGTGCCTCCTGTTCGGCTCCATCGCGATCTATGCCATCAAGCTGACCACGAGCAAGACGACCATGATCGTGCTCGTGCTCTATTTGCTCTTGCTGGTGTTCGTGCGGATGCTGCCGGAAAGATCGCGCTTCCCCGCGATCCGGGCCATTGCGCAATGGTCTTTCGTCGCGATCTTCGTGCCGTTCTTCATGATCGTGCTGGCGTCCGGCACCGCCGCCGTGCCGCACTCGACCTTGTTCAGCATTCTCGATCGCATCAACAACAGCTGGCAGTTACCCTTCGTCTATATGAGCCAGCTCATGCCGATAGGCCTCGTGACGGGCTGCGGCGCGGGCTGCTTCAACTATCCGCAGAAGCTGTTCTCGCCGCTTGCGCATTACTGGGTGCCGGTCGACAATTTCTACATCGGGACCTACCTGATGTTCGGTCTTCCCTTCGTCGCGTTCATGGTGATGGTGTTCCGGGCAACGTTCGGTGCGACCGACGTGTACAAGCTGACGCTGCTGTTCGTCGTCAATCTGTTCACGATCACGGTGCTCAACTACGGCCCGGCATCCGGCCTGCTGATCATCGCATTGAGCTTCAGCGAAGTTTTCTCGCGGCGTGCGACCTCCGCACGGGGCGTCGACGCCGTGCCGATCGTCATGCGGCAGCCGATGCCGCCGCTGGAAGGCTTCCGCCCGGATCTACCGGCGGCGAGCGGGAGCAGGTGAGAACGAATCATGCATAAACGCCTTGCATTCATCGATACGCTCCGCGGCATTGCCGTGCTGTCGGTCCTGGTCCAGCACGTATTCGAGGTGATCGTCGAGCAGCATCCGACGGGCGCCTATTACTGGCCCATCCATGACGTGTTCGGCTACTACATGAACTTCGGCCGGTTCGGCGTCGTCTTGTTCTTCTTCGTCAGCGGCTTCGTCATTCCGTTCAGCTTCCCGGACAGCGCCACACCCGTGCGGGACTTTACGATCAGCCGCTTCTTCCGGCTCTATCCGGCCTACTGGACCTCGCTCGTCGTCGGGCTTGTGACGATGCAGCTGCTCAATTCGAAAGTCTATCCGCTGGGGCAGATCGCCGCCAACGTGACCATGCTGCAGACCTTCGTGAACGTCCCGAACCTCTGGGTGTTCTACTGGACGCTGGCGATCGAGCTCTTGTTCTACGTCGGATGCACGATCCTCTTTGCGATGGGACTGCTGAACCAGCGCTTCACGGCGGTGACGATCGTCGTCGCGGCCGCGCTGGTCGGAACGACCGCTGCGCTTCTGATCGAGAACAGAACCGTATCCTCCGTGATGGAGGTCGGGTTGAACCTCTCGGCGATGTTCCTGGGCAAGATCATCCGCGACACCGTCATTGGCGGCAAGCTGCGATGGACCCATGTGGCCGTCTGCACGCTGCTGTATGCGATCTTCGCCGCCGCCCTGTCCGATCGGCGTTTCGGAGGCGTCTATCACGAGAATTTCTTCTACAGCTATTCGATCGGATCGGCCTATGTCTGCGCGGCGCTGGTCTTCATCGCCTTTGCCGTGTTCGGCGAGCGAATGGCGTGGCGTCCGATGGCGTTCGTCGGTGTGATCAGCTATTCGGTCTACCTGATGTCGCCGTTCGTGATCGTGGTCGTCCACCGCCTGTTCTGGTTCGGCGACGGGCCGCTGGGATGGTCGATCTTCCTGGCCGTGATCCTTGCGTTGTCGATCTTGGTCAGCTGGATGACATTTGCCTTCATCGAGAAGCCCAGCATTTCCTTCGGGCAGAGGTTCCGCTCGGCGCGGAGAAAACCTGTCATTCTGGAGCCGGCCCTCAGCACCCAGGGTGCCGCAGAGTGATCAAAACACCCCACCAGCCAGGCGCTGCCTATGACGGATCGTTCGTTCCGTCGGTCCAGGGCCTTCGCGCGATCGCTGCGCTGAGCGTGCTGATGGATCATTTCTACGACATGCCAAAGGGGGGCATGTACGACATCCCGGATCCCGGCTTCCTGCCGCCGCTCTGGCCCTGGCTGCAATCGGTGATCAATGTCGGCGGGCACGGCGTCGAGCTGTTCTTCATGATCAGCGGATTCCTGATCCCGGCGAGCCTGGTGCGGCATGGGTCGCTGTCGCGATTCTTCTTCGACCGCGTCCTGCGCATCATGCCAGTGTTCGTGGTGCTGCATCTTGCGCTGTTCGCGATCGGTCCGATCGTGGCCTACAAGTTCTTCCGCGGCATCGATCTGAGCAGCTACCTCGCGATCTTCGCGGCCAATCTGTTCTTCGTGCAGGACGCGCTCGGCCTGCCCATCGCCCAGCAGAACGCCTGGACATTGACCTATGAGTGGGCGTTCTACATCTGGTTTGCGCTGACGTTCTCGGTGTGGCGCACCGGTGGCAGATTGCTGGCGGCGCCCCTGATCCTGCTTGGCATCGCCTGCCTGATGCACTGGCCGATCACCGCGTTCTTCTGCATCGGGATGCTGTTCAGTGCGACGGGATTCCGCATTTCCATTCCCGGACGGCTCGGTCTTCTCGCAGGCCTCGTTTGCGGGGCGGCGCTGTATGCGAGCCTGGTACTGTTTCACCCGTTCGTGGGGCTCATTCCCGGATTCCTGCTGTTCGGCATGGTGCTTGCGCCGGAATCAGGCCTTGGCAAAGCTCTGAGCCTGCCGGCGCTGCAATATGTCGGCAAGATCAGCTACAGCCTCTATCTGGTGCACCCCTTCGTGCTGTTCCCCCTGCAGGTGATCGGCCTGAAGCTGGTCGCCGCCGGCGTCGACCGCTGGCTGCTGTGGACCGCCTTCATCGGGCTTGGGCTGGTGATGTCGCTGGTTGCAAGCGCGATCAGCTATGAGCTGATCGAGGTCAGGCTAAGGCGATTGCTGGATGGCGCGATCCGCGGCATGTTCTCCCGGCCGCAGATCGAGCAATCGGTTTGAGGGCACCGGCCGCGCTCAGCTCGCGGTGCGACCGGCGAGCCTGTGATAGGACCCCAGCAGTCCTTCAGCGATGCGATCCCAGTTGAGGATGCCGGCGGCGGTCTGCCGTGCGCCCTCGGTCAACGTTGCGGCGAGAGGCTTCGACGTCAGCACGCGCTCGAGCGCATCGGCCAGCGCCGCGGCATCGCCGGGAGGAACCAGGAGCCCGTTGACCCCGTCGGTGACGACGTCGGGAATGCCGCCAGTGGCACTGGCGACCACGGGGCGGGAATTCCCATAGGCGGATGCAAGCACGCCGCTCTGCGTCGCATCCTTATAGGGCAGGGCCACCACGGTCGCGGACTGAAACAGTCGTCCGGTCTCCGCAGGCGCAATATAGGCGTTGATGGTCTTGACCGTCGGCATCGCCGCCATGCGCGCCCCGAGCCGTGTCATCTCGGGGCCGCGGCCGGCAACGATCGCTTCATGGGCCACACCGCGCCGGGCCAACATGTCGATCGCATCGATGAAGACGTCGAGGCCCTTGTAGGCCCACATCCGTCCAAAAAACAGGATGCGCGCGGCCTCCGGCGCAGTGACCGCGCCCCCAGCCGGTGGGACCATGAGCACGCCGTGCATGCTGGAGATCGCTTCCCCTTTGAAGTCAGGCGAGGCACGGCGAAAATCGGCGATGCAGCTCTTGCCATGCGTGGTGACGACCGACGCGGCTGCGCGCATGCGCCCGCGCCATGCATCTTCACGCGGCGACGTACCGGAGCCGCCTTCCGAATGCGGGATCGCGTCGTGAACGGTCAACACTAGCGGAATGCCGAGCGGACGAAGAAGCTGGATCAGTCTGGACGTGTAGATCTCCGGAACTTCGTGACAATGAATCACGTCGGGACGAAACGAAATTATGTCGAGGAACGAGGCCGGGATGCCGATGGCGCCGCCGCGGCGCAGGCTCAGGTCGCGAACTCTCGTCTCGAATGGAGCCGGCACGGCGATATCGGCCAGCT
The DNA here is from genome assembly GCF_015291725.1 of Bradyrhizobium sp. CCBAU 51765. Lineage (GTDB taxonomy): Bacteria > Pseudomonadota > Alphaproteobacteria > Rhizobiales > Xanthobacteraceae > Bradyrhizobium > Bradyrhizobium liaoningense. The sequence continues at coordinate 6,554,860 of NZ_CP030038.1, read as the reverse complement.
CCCATTGCTGATTGGCGTCCTTGCGGTTGAGCACCAGCCGGACATCGCTATGGCGGGCCAATCCCGATGCGAGACGGTAGGAATATTCCGCAAAATGCGGTGCGTAGATGGCGACGCGGAGGCGCTTGGCCATATCAGCTGTTTCCGCTCCAGAGGTCGATCGGGAATGCACTCATCAAGGCACGATGGTCGAAGTTGAGGCGCGCAGCCCCGCCCATCTCGCGACCTTCGTCAATGCTCGAGGCAAACTCGACGGCAAACCGGCCGGTGCCCTCGTAATAGTCACGATACTTGAACTCGGATTCTCCGCTGCTCAGACGCACGTAGCGAGCCGGTATCCCGAATGCCTCGGCGACAATGATGCCGTGGAGCGAGCTTGCCAGAACCAGCTCCGCTTCGAGAATGGCGTCAATTCGTCGGTTCCATGATCCCAGCGGTGAGACCACTGTATCGGCGCCACGGTCGATGAGACTCAAATCGTGCAAATTCGGAACAAACACCCACGGCTTCCTGGCCGTGGGGCGAAAGCGATTCGGAAACAGCTGAGGGAGCAGCAACGCAGGGTCCCCGAACACTTCGGGTACCGCGATGCCCCGACGCTGCAAAACCTCCCGTGTACGAGGGCCGCGCACCGCTCGCACGTCCAGGTTCTGCACGCGGCGATTGAGGTCATCCTGGCCGGGGCGTCCGTTCACGCCGCTGCCCCAGATCACATCGCCGTTTCGCGCGTAATGGAGCACGGAGCCGATCGCGAACAAGCGCGTTTGCCGGGGCACCTCGTCGGCGAGCGTATAGCCGAAATGCCGCAAGAGATGGTCAACGACGACGATCGAAAGATAGTCACCGAAATTTATCGTTCCGTCGTCGGGACGCCAGAAGAACAAGTCCACGTGCGGATACGGCAGCTGATGAATAAAGTCGCAACCGACCTCGTTCATCAACCGTCGTAGATTGGTCCGAAAATTCATGCTGCCTCGGATTGTAGCTGCTTTCTTGCCGTAGTGTCCTCGTAAACAAGGCGACTATTGGACCATTGCAGCCAATGGCTCAACGACGAAAGTCGGCCTAACCGGAAATTGTGACAGGCCTCCAATTGCGCCACGAGAATATCAAGCCGCGCTCGATCGTTTCGGGCGTCATTTGGTCCGCACTCGATTCCGCAGTCGGGCAGGCTCTCACGCTCGCAATCTACATGATCATGGCGCGGCTGCTGTCGCCGCAGATTCTCGGCATCGTGGCAACGGGGGCGCTGGCGCTCGAATTCTGCCGGGCAGTCCTGATCGAGAGCATCGCGATAGCGGTCCAGGCGCGTGCCGAGCCGAAGGACGAGGATTACACTGCCTCGTTCTGGCTCATCGCGGGCCTCTCCTTGTTTGCAGCGCTCGCACTGTTCGCCTCGAGCGGCGCGATCGAACGATTCTCGGGTCTTTCGGACATTGCCATCGTTCTCAAGGGGTTCTGCATCGTGGTGGCCGTACAGGGCCTGTCACGGACGCACGAAGCCTGGTTGATGCGCAATCAACAGTTTCGATCCCTCGCCATCCGCTCGCTTTCTTCAATCTCGGTTGGCGGGGCGGTTGGGATTGGGCTGGCGATCCAGGGGTACGGGGTCCTTGCGCTGGTCGGACAGCTCGTCTCGACGTCGTTGATCTCGCTGGTCAGCCTTTGGATTCTGACGCCCTGGCGTCCTCGGCTCCGGGTCAGCCGGCAGGCTGTTGTCGAACTCCTGAGCTATGCGCGCTACGTGGCGATGACGGGAATCACGAACTTCGCCAATGCCAATTCCGATCTGATCTTCGTGACCTGGTACACCGGCGCCGCCGGCGCGGGCTTGTACAGCCTGGCCAAGCGCCTGGTCAATGCCGTGAGTACCGTGATTGGAAATGCGTTGAACCGGGTGTTCTTTGCGACCATCGCTGGCCTCCAGCATGACCGTGAAGCATCGCGTTCGACGCTGGTTGCCTTCGTCATGTACACGTCGCTGCTGACGGCTCCGATCTTCGCTGGCATAGCGGTTCTGGCGCCGGATCTGATCACTGGCTTCTTCGGGTCCAAGTGGGGCGAGGCCGCCCCTCTGCTCGCGATCATGTCGGTCACCGGATTCCTGACCACGATCGGCCTCTACAATCACTCCGTTATCCTGGCGTTCGGCAAACCGCACTGGCAAACTTGGCTGACGCTGATCTACGCGGTTTCGAACATAGCCATCTTCATCCTCGCTGCGCCGTTTGGCCTCATCGCGATTGCTGTCGGCTACGTCGCTCGCGCCTTGTTCCTGTATCCGCTATCCGCCGGAGCCTCGATGCGGATCCTGTCGCTCGGTATCAGGCCCTACGCCGCGGCGCTGGTGCCCGCACTTGCAGGCTCCGCGGTGATGGCATGCGCGGTGGCTGGTGCCTCCGTTGCGATGCCGGCCATGTCGCCATGGCTGCGTCTCGCCGCGCTCGTGCTGCTCGGTTCTTCGGTTTATCTCGTCGTCGTTGTCGCGATCGCCCGGCCGGCCGTGGTGCGGATATGCCAGGAAATCCTGAGCCGTGTGCGGCGATCGTCGAGAACCTAGCTGCAGGATCCGCCCTGCAGACACCTAGCTCGCGTTGGCCGCTTGCCGGGTCTCCGAAAGATCGAGCGGCTCCGCCTTCGGGATGCGGGCCGACCTTGCATCGCCCGGCGCAAGCCGGTTGATCAATTTTCGAGCGGGATTCTCGACATAGTGATACGTCATGTCGGCGACGACCGTCAGAATGATGCAGCAGACCAGCGCAAACACTGGAAACATGCTTGGTTGAAGTCCGAAATAGTGCCACGCCGGCTTGAAAAGCAGGATCAGCAGCACTTCGTGAACCATGTAGATCGCGTATGATGTGTTGCCGAGGCGGCCAAGCCAGTCAGAGCCGGGAAACCGGGCGAACGCGCTCTCTCCGGTGGCCGTGACGAGAATCGCGAGAGAGAACAATATGATTGCAAGGTCGGGCTTGGCATAGAGGTTGAGGAGCAGGACCGAGCCGGCGAACAGCGCTATTCCGGCGAATGCGACGGGCTTCCTGCGACAGTCGCTCGAGAGCCTGAACAGGACGGTCAGGAGAATCCCGTTCAGGAAGCTCGGAAGGGCCCGCAGCATCCCGAAATCGAAGGTTGCTCCGTACATCTGCGAGCGTTCCTGCCAGATCGGCAGGTGAGCGTGGGCGAGGATTCCGTAACAGAGCGCGACGATGATCGCGAGCATCAGCGGCGAGACCCTGCCGGCCAGCAGCATGAACAGTGGGAATAGAACGTAACAGAACAGCTCGGCGCTGATGGACCAGGCCGGCGAGTTGAAGCTGAGGTGATCTGTGACGCCCCACGCCTGCACGAGGAGGAGGTTGTGAAGGAAATCCAGCCAGCTCGCGTGCGAGGTCGGCCCGGATATGCCCACGAGAGCAAGGACCGCGAATATCAATAATGTGAGCAGATGCAAGGGGTAGATTCGCGCGATCCGCCTGACGAGGAAGCGCACATAGGATCGCAGACCTGTCGAGGTCGCGGGATAGGAATAGGAGATTACAAAACCGGACAGGATGAAGAACATGTCGACAAACAGGCCGTAAGAGCCGTTCCAGGCCGGCGAGATGCCTTTGTCGATGTTCTTCAGGTGAAAGATGAAGACGCCTAGCGCGGCGATGAACCGGTAGAAGTCGAGAAGAACGAATCGCTTTGGTTCGCGGACTTCCATGTCGGCGTCGATATCCCTGCAGCAACAAGAAGGTCTCTTTTAGACAGCAATTGTGACGCAAGTTCGTAGCCACCGCCAATCATGTGCAGTGCTGATGGGCCTTTGAACGAGCCGGGGTCGGTGCGGCTGTATCAGGTGATTAGTCCGAAGGCGGTCCTTGCCTGTTGTAGGCGCATCGGCCGCTTGCTGTGGGTGGGACGGGGGTTCCCCCGTCCCACGCTGCCTCGATAGATGCCAATCTGCCGCGACTTTAGACGAACAAGAAGTCGTGGCTCGTCAGGCTGCTGACATACACGTTCTTGAGAAGGATCGAGTCTTCGGCCGAGAACGTGATGAGCGCGTTCGTGCCGGACTGTGTCATCTGCAGGTGACTGTAGTCTGCCGCCAGCAGCTTCGAGATCTGGATCACGTCGTGAGTTGCGGCGTTGCCGGCCTGGAAGTTGAGGATCTGGTCCTGGCCGTGATCGTAGGCGATGGTGGTCGAATTCGGCGCGGCCGAGAACACGTCGTTGCCGGCTCCGCCCTGGATCGTTACGCCGCTCCCAACGGCCGTGACGTTATGGGTGCCGTCGGTCTTGGTCTGATCGATGAACTGCAGTGCATTGGCGGTGTTGTAGTTCTCGTGCTGCGTCGTGCCGGCCTGTCCGTTGAAGTTGAACAGGAAGACGTCCCTCGAGCCGTCGGCGTTGTTGGCGACCTCCTGAGTCTTGACGCCGGCGCTGTTATAGATGTCGGTCAGCTTGCTGCCGTCGTCGTGGATGACCTGGGTATAGTCCAGCGTGCCGTCGGCATGGGTCCGGGTGAGCTCGACCAGCTTGCCCGAGGCATCGAGGTGCTGATGCTGGGTCGTATACGACTGCCCGGTGACGTTGTAGTTCCAATTGTCCGACGTCCCGTCGGCGTTCTTGATATAGGCCGCGGTCTTCACGCCGGCGGTATAGACGGTCGTGGAGTTGTAGCCATCGCTCTTGGTCGTCACCTCGCTGGTGATGACACCCTTCGCGTCGTACCAGTCGGAGGTCTTGGTGCCGTCGGCGCTCTGCACCAACGTGAATGCCAGGCTGTTGTCGGCGTGGGTGCGCACGATGTGGGTGAGGAAGCCGGTGGAATCGTAAGTGTCGTGCTCCGTCGTGTAGTTCTGACCGACGACGTTGAAGAGATGGACATCCCTCGAGCCGTCGGCGTGATAGTCGGTCTCCGTCTTCTTGATGCCCGAGGCGTCGTAGTTGGTCACCACTCTGCTGCCGTCGTTGCCGACGACCTCGGTATAGTCGAGCGAGCCGTCGGCATGCCAACGGGTTACCTCGGTCGTCCGGCCGGCCGGATCGATGTGCTGGTGCTGCGTGGTGTAGCTCTGGCCCACGATGTTGTAGCTGTAGTTGTCGTGGCTCTGGTCGGCGTTGATGATGTAAACCGCGCTCTTCACGCCATTGGTGTAGACCGTGGTCGAGTTGTAGCCGCTCGGCTTCTCGAGCACTTCACTGGTGAGAACGCCTTTGGCATCGTACCAGTCCGTCGTCTTGGTCCCGTCCTTGCCCTGCACCAGCTTGAACGCCATGCTGCCGTCGGCGTGCTTGCGGATCAGCGTGGTGAGGAAGCCGGTCGCATCGTAGATGTCGTGCTCGGTCGTGTAGTTCTGACCGGTGATGTTGAAGAGAAAGACGTCCTTGCTGCCGTTGGCGTGATAGTCGGTCTGCTTGGTTCGCACGCCTGCAGCGTCGTAGTTGGTGATGACGCTGCTTCCGTCGGCATTGATGACCTGCGAATAGTCGAGCGTGCCGTCGGCATGCTTGCGGGTGACGGCCGTGACCTTGCCGGACGGATCGACGTGCTGGATCAGCGTGACGTAGCTCTGGCCGGTGATGCCATAGGCGTAATTGTCCTGACTGCCGTCGGCGTTCTTGATATAGGCCTTGGTCTTGATGCCGTTGCTGTAGAGGGTCGTCGAGGTGAAACCGTCGGCCTTTTGAACCACCTCGCTGGTGAGGCTGCCGGCGGCATTATACCAGTCGGTCGTCTTGGTGCCGTCCGCGGTCTGCATCAGCTTGAAGGCGAGGCTGCCGTCGGCATGCAGGCGCGTCAGGGTCGTCAGGAATCCGGTCGCATCGTAGACGTCGTGCTCGGTCGCATAGGTCTGGCCCTTGATGTTGTAGGTCCAGACATCCTTGCTCTTGTCGGCATGATAGCTGGTCGCGACCAGCTTGACGCCGGTGGCGCTGTACAACGTGATCACGCTGCTGCCGTCGCTGTTGTAGACCTGGGTCGAATCCAGCGAGCCGTCGGCATGGCTGCGGGTGACCGAGGTGACCTTCCCCGAGGCGTCAAGGTGCTGAACCTGTGTGGTAAAGCTCTTTCCGATGACGTTGTAGGAATAATTGTCCTGCGAACCATCGGCGTTCTTGACGTAGGCGGCGGTCTTCACGCCGTTGGTGTAGAGCGTGGTGGAGTAGTAGCCGTTCGACTTCTGCACGATCTCGCTCAGAAGGGCTCCGGCCGTGTTGTAGGTGTCGGTGGTCCGGGTTGCGTCGGTCCCGACATGAACGAACTTCGTCTTCACACCATTGGTGTAGCTGATCAGGTCCTGGGAACCGTCGCTGTAGACGACGGTGGTCGAGGTCGGCTGCCCGCTTGAATTGAGGCCGGTGTCGGACCTCGACAGCTGCTTTCCGCTCGCGTCGTAAGTCTTCGTGTTGGTCCAGGTCGCGGCCGTATTCGTCACGGAGAACGAGTATCCGCCCTGGATCTTGGACAGCGCGCTGCCGTAATGGGCAATGATGTAGTCCATCGTCGCTTTCGAAGCGACCGGCAGGACGTGCGAATCCGTCAACGTGATGGTCTGCAGCGCCGTCGACTCGCTCAGGTCGGACAGTTGCGGCACGATCTCGGCAGCCGTGCCGCTGACGCTGGCCCGGGTGTCAGGCGGAGTCGGCGTGGTCGGAGGCGCGTCGATCTCGATGATCAGCGCGTGATCGCTGACCGGAATCGTGATCGTGCTGACGTCGGTGTAGCTGGCGATCGCCGTGGTTCCCGTCAGCGTGTCGTAGACCTTCACCGTATGATGCACGCCGCCGAGATTCACCGTGACCGTCTGGGCCGCGTTGGACACCTCGGTATCCGTGGCGTCGTTCCAGAGCTTCGGCTCGGCCCAGACGACGAGCTCGTAGGCGCCATTGCTCTTGCCGAGCACCATGCTGTTGCCTGTGGCCGGCATGTTGCTCAGGGTGTAGTTCAATGGACCAGTCGGCTGCAGGCCGCCCTTGCCGTCGTCGGCCAGAATGGTCGTCAGGTTGTGAATCGCCGTCGCGGCGAGCTTCGGCGTGCCGTCGGAATTGAACAGTCCGAAGTTCGCTTCAGGGTTGGTGTTGCCGGCCGACGAGTCGCGGTCGAACAGTTCGTAGAGATAGGTCGCGCTGACACCGGCCTTGTAGGCATCGACCAGCGTGTTCAGGATCGATTTGGCCTGCACCGTCTCGTTGACGCCGAGATATTGAGTGTTGGCCTGCGTGGTATAGCCGGTCTCGGTGATGACGACGGGCTTTCCCGGTGCCGCGGTCATGACGGCGCTGAGCGTTGCCGCGATGGAGCTGCCGGGCGTCAGGCCGGTGCTGACATAAGCGTGGGCATTGGCGTAGTCGACCGAGCCCGACATGTTGCCGAGCTGGGCGTAGCCTTGCGGATCGTTGTAGGCCAGTGACAGATTGTAGACCGGGACGCTGGCGAGCGCCGCGTTGGAATTGACGGCCTGATAGAGCGCGCTTTGGAACTGGGCTGCGGCTGAGAGGCTGGAGCTGCCATTGTAGCTGAAGGGCTGGTGATTGGCCTCGTTGAGCCCCTCGATGGCGCTGATGCTGCCCGCGTGGGTCGCCGCGAACTTCTCGAGCGAGGCGATGTACTTCTGAAGTCCGGCCGTCCCCGACTGCGGCAGGGCGGACGAGACCAGGAAGTCGAACTTGTAACCGGCGGCGGCGAGACCCTCGACCACCGGTTGTGCAGCGGGGCTGGTTCCCATCGCATCGCGGAGATGGGTGACGCCGAGATATTCCAGATCGTCGACCATCAGCGCGAGATTGTTGTAGCCGGTCCACCCGAAGCCGGCATGTGTGTTGACGCCGATGGAGTTGATGAAGCCGCTGGCGGAGAGGACTGTTTGATCAGGCATTGCACACTCGATTTCAGCGCGAACCAATTGCTCGCAGGGATTTGCGTTAAGCTTCTCTGTCGAGTGTGAATTTCAGATAAAAACCAAAGCTACAAATAGCGAGCGAAACGGGTTCCTTGTGCAGGAACAGACTTGCTCTGTTGCAGCAGAACGTTGATTGCGATGCCGGAGCAGGATGGCGTGAGGAAGGCGCTTTCAAGAATTTTGTCGATCTGACTGCTGAATGTATGCGCAGGCCGTGCCGATCGGATCCATGCGACAGGTCGGGAAGGGGAACGATGCTGCACGCTTGCAGTGCGTGATGTCGGCAATGGGTTGTGCAGCATCCGCAATCCTACGGAGTGTCATCCACTCTTCGTGAAACTTCCTGCACAGAACGTTTGCAGATGCCGTTTCTATGGGCGATTAAAGTGTAGGATATACCCGGGAGGGTTGTGACAGTTCGGTGATGGTGCACGCACCCGCTGCGCAGTTGGTAGCGAGCCCGATTCCGTCTCGGACGTCGGATCTGATTTGGCAGGCTTGCGGGTGCGGCAAATCAGCCGCGGCGAGCCAGCATGAGAAAGTCGCCGCGCCATGCGATGATCGCCGTTGCGATCGCGGCGATCATGATCTTGCCGGCGAGCCATGCCGCGGGCTCCGTCGGCATCGAACCGAGCGATCCGATCAGGATCGCGGCCACCAGCGCCTGCATGACCAAGGACCAGCGCGGGAATGCCTCGAACCGCAGCGTAGGACCGAGCGCGACCAGGATCGTTGCGAGGGTGGCGAGCGAAGCACAGCCCACCGCCGCTCGCGGCGACAGGCCGGCCGACACGGCGACCAGGGAGAGGGCGACAACGAGGGCGAGCTGTCCGGCGGCGACCAGGACCAGCCTGGTCGCCAGCTTCTCGAGGTGGGGGACAACGGCTATCGTCGCCTGCAGATGGGTATGCAGGAAATAGAAGGCGGCGATCGCCGGCGCCGTCTCCAGGAATCCATCCAGGCTCTCCCGGGGCACCAGGATGCGCGCGGCATCCGGAATGAAGCCGACCAATCCGCCGAGTAGCACGAGGGTCGTGCAGATCATGAACTCGAACATGCGGCGTGCAGATTGCACGGATTTTGTGCCGGTCCCGTGCTCGAAATCGTTGACCACTTCGGGATAGCTCACGGTGTGGATCGCCGCATTGAGGACCCAGAAGGGACGTTGCAGTAAATCGAGCGCGATCGAAAATCCGGCGCCAGCTCCCGTCGCACCCAGCCGGCCGATGACGATGACACGGAGCAGCACCGGCACCGACAGATGGATGACCGACGCGCCCGCGGCGAGCATGCCGTAGCGGGAGAAATCCTTCCAGTCGGCGAGCATCGTTCGCAGCGAAGCGCGCTCCAGGGGGGTGCGATAGGCCACCAGCCCGGCGAGAAGGCCCAGCATGTGGCCGGTGGCAACGCCGAGCAGCGTCGCTTCGGCCGTTCCGGAGATCGCTGCGCCGGCGGCGGCCGCGGTCAGAAGGGCGGTGGCACGAAACGCAAGAAGAAACGATGCGATGCCCAGCCGATCGGACAGGCGGACCGACAGGAAATAGAGATCGGTCAAGCCCTGGAGCACGGATATGCCGAGGCCCAGGGCGACGATCCCTGTCGGGAGCACGCTGGCCAAGGATGCGCAGCTCCCGACAAGGACGAGCGCGCCCGCACTCGACAGACCCGCCGCAAGCAGCGACCACCTCAACCGAGCCGCTTCGTTCTCCTTCGCTGCCGCCAGAAAGCGCAGTCCGGCGAGTTGCAGCCATTCGAACATCAGGACGCAGAGCAATTGGCTCGAGGCCAGTGCCAGGGAGAAATTGGTATAGTCGGCGGCGGGCAACAGATGACTGATCGCGAAGATCAGGATGATCGCCGCGGCGCTTTGATAGAAATAGCCCGCCATCGCCAGGAGGCGTGTCATCTCGGAATGAGGCGCCCCTTGCCGATGGTCCGTCCCAGCGGCGCCTCGGCCGTTGCTGCGTGCAAGCGCGACATCCGTTTCTCGCGCAATTGCTCATACAGGTTCTTGTATGAAGACAGCACGTCGGCAAATACCCATTTGTTGGTATCCGCGATGAGGCGCCGGCTGATCTCGTCGATCTTGTGCGGATCCGCCGCGATTGCGAGCATGCTGTCGGCCAGGGATTGCGGATCGGCTTCGGTCAGCCAGCCCGTCACGCCATGCTCGATCACCTCGGGCATGCCGCCAAAGGGCGTTCCGAGCAGCGGCCTGCCAGCCGCCTTGGCGTCTGCGACGACGAGTGGACCGGGGTCGTGCCAGATGGACGGCGCGACCACCACATCGACCTGCCTGTAGAAATCGTCCGGCGCCACGAAGCCCATGAACTCTATTCGCGCATCCCGCGAGAGGCCCCGGAGTCGTCCTTGCTCCTCGTCGCTGACTCGGCCGGCGATCATCATGCGGATGCGATCGCGGGGCAGCAGGGCAAGAGCGCGCATGAGGTTGTCGATGCCCTTTTCCTCCGTGAGGCGGCCTATGAACCCGAACGTCACTTCAGTGGTGCAGATCGGACGGGGATAGGGCTCACGTGGCGGTTCGGTCGAGGCGTTGCGGATCACGGTACGGATCGGCGTCTCGGTGAACATGCCCATGTCCGTATGAATGGACAGGACGCGCTCGCTCACGCCGACCACGGCACTGAGCCAATGCGTGGCGCGCTTGCGATGATAGCTCAAGATTCCGCAGCTCGTGCAAGTGCGCTCGCAAGACCGTCCCTTGTCGAAACGCGAGCAGCGCGGACAGGTCAGATAATAGTCGTGAAGTGTATGGAGCACCGGGACGCCGAGCTGGGCGGCAACGCGCCAGATCGCGGTGGTGAGACCCGACAAATTGTTGGAATGCAGGACGTCCGGCTTGAAGGCCCGGACTCGTTCCGCGATCAGGGGCGCCTGCATCTGCCAGTCGTCGACCGCGTGCCAGATGCTGCGCAGTGCGACGTTTTTCTGTTCGGTGAAAGGCAGATAGATGTTCTGCACCGGCGCGGAATAGATGTTGATGCCGTTGCAGGATTCGCGAGCCTGCTGGGGCGCCGGTGCGGCCCGTATCACCTCGACCTCGTCTCCGCGCTGCACCAGGCCTTCGGCGAAACGTCGCGCGAAGACCTCTGCACCGCCAACGATCTTTGGTGCCTGAGGTGTCGGATAAAGCGTGGACGTCAAAAGAACTTTCATCGCGTAACCTCGTGTTTGCAAATTCACGCCTACCGCGCCGGCCGTATCTCCAGGGCGGGAATGGCACCGTTGTTGACTGCAATAAGAACCGGTGTGCTCGAAACCGGAATCCAGGCCCTGGACGCCGGTCTTGCCGCCGAATCGCACGGCATCGCAAAGGTTGCTCCTTCCTGATCCTCCTTGAGCCGGATTTCGTAACGTCGGTCCGGGGCCTCGGACCAGACTGCAATTCTGCCGCCGGAAGCCGTTGACGCATTGATCGACACGACGCCGCTGGCGAGTTCTCGTCGCTCGGCATTCAGGCTGGAGCGGATGAAAGCCCAGGCGCCCTGGGCCGCACAGGCGACGGGTTTGGGCGAGTTGTCGAAACGGTAGAGGCCGAAATTGTCCTCCAGCTCCGATGGATTCCTGCCGCTGTCCTTGAGCTCATAGAGCCAGATGCCCTTGAGCCAGCGTCCCGCGGTCGCCGCCCACAGGATGAGCTGTGCCGTGTTGTCGGCCTGGGCTTGTTCGCTGACGCCGCATTTGTTGGTGGCCGTGGTCCAGCCGGTCTCGGTGACATAGATCGGGAAGTCGGCGTTTCCGCTCGCCTGACTCACGAGCCGATGGAACGTGGTGAGCCGATCGATGATCTCGGCGGAGGTGCGTTTGCTCGGGCCCATGCAGAAATTGTAGAGATGGATCGAAGCTCCGTCCGCGTACTGGAGAATGCCGGTTCGCAGCATCTTCTCCGTCCAAGTCCAGCCCGGATCGTCGCCGAGCGCCCCGACCAGGAAAGGCGCATTCGGCGCGACCCGCTTCACCGCCGGGCGTGCGGCCTCCGCGAGCGCCAGATAGTTTTCCGGTGAGAACGCGGCATCTTTCTTTGCCGCCAGGTTCCATTCGTTCCAGAGCTCGAACAGCGGGTGTTGCGCCACGACCGATTGCGCCGCGGCCGCGGCATAATCGGCGAATCGCTGCCGGGCTTCGTCGGTCGTCGGTGGTGACGAATTCGGAACGAGATGATGGCCGAACGCAAGGATCAGGAGCGGGCGCGCGACGCCGGACCTGACCTGCGCCTCCAGCCTGCCGAGTCTGGGCGTGAAGCCCATCCGGCGTCCTGCCGTTTCGAAATCGGACCAGGGGAAGTCGTCGCGGAAGGAATTGAGGCCGAGTTGCTTGATCTGGGCGACGTTCTCTGCGGGCACGTACCCGCGCGCGCTCACCGGCCCGCCCAGCCCCTGATGGGTGCCGACACCCAGCAGGAATCGGGCATCGAGCGGTTGAGCGTGCTGAGCGCAGGCCGGCACCGACAGAAGGATAGAAGAGATGAAGCCCGCGAGGCGGACAGTGTCGCGAATCAAGGTGCGTGGGCGTGTCATGGTCTAGGTCATGCTCACGCGCGATACATCGGCGGTGACACCAGACCGGGCTTGGTGGATCGCCAGCGCGATCTCCGGCATCTGCAAGGGCAAGCGTGCATGCTGATCGTCACTTTGAGAGATCCGATTGCAGCCCCGCCTTCGTTGCGATCGGTGTCCGGTCGTCCTGAAGGAGCTCGGCATAGACCTGCTGCAATTGTCCATGCGTCTTCTGAACGTCATAAAGCTGCTTGAACCGGTCGTAGCCGCGCTGCCCCAGCACCTTGAGATCGAGATCCAGTGCTCGCCGGAAACCGTCGACGAGCGGCTGGACGGCGACGGGCTCGCACAGTACGCCGGTGACGCCATCGACGACGATCTCGGGCAATGCGCCGCTGCGGAACGCCAGAATGGGCTTGGCTGCGCGCATCGCCTCCAGGGCAACGAGGCCAAACGCTTCCCATCGTGACGGGATCACGACGAGGTCGGCGGCCTCGAGCTGGGTCTCGATGGTTGGGCGGTCCAGCCAGCCCAGCAGGGACACGTTGGAGGGGACGGCCGGGCCTTCGTATTTGTTGACGACGGAGGCGCCGACCATGCGGACGTCGAGGACATCCTCGAGCGAGCGAGCCGCTTCGATCAGGAGATCAAAGCCCTTCTGCCGGTCCAGACGACCGATGAAGAGGACCTTGACCTTCTTGGAAGTCCATTCCGCCGCAACGGGCTGCAGCGTGCGGCTCTTCGAGATGCCATTGTGGACGACGGTGAGGCGGTCGGCGGGAATTCCGGCGCGGACCGCCTCGTTGAACTCGTCGCCGGAAATGCAGATGATCCGGTCCGAGGTGCGCGCGAGAAGGTTCTCCGCCGCCTTTGTCACCACGTGACTGAGGCGGCCGGTCTCGCGCGAAAACGCCCAGCCGTGCGGACAATAGACGACGCGCGGTCCGTCCGAGCGGGCCGCCAGCGCGGGCCGGAGCACGAGGCCCGCAAACGAGGAATGCAGGTGCACCACGTCCGGCCTGAACGCATCCAGCGCCTGCATGCTTGCGCGCAGCATCTGCAATAGCCCGGCGATGCTGCGGCCGGATCGCTCGAATGTCGTAATCTGGTTGTCATCGACGGCGGCGAGATCGCGGCGATGATCCGAGGGAACGACATAGTGCACGTTCTCGGCGCCGAAGCTCGCTTGTTGTTGCGGATGTAACTCATTCAGGTAGCTTGCAATCCCGCCACGAATCGTCTCCGCGACGTGCAGCACCTTCGTCGTCTGTCTTGCATAAGGCTGCGTCGGAGAGCCGGGCATCGTGCATCCTTGTTCTGAGCTTCACTGCTGGTGGAACAGTTCCTCGAATACGTAGCGATATTGGGGCAGCGATGTGGTGTTGTTGCGCCGCAATCGCTGCAGGAGCGAAAAAAGTTTCTTGTGGAACTGTGCAGGGAGCCGTGGGTTGCAAACGGTTTGTGCAAGAACCATTGCGCGCAATAGGCGAGCTGCGCCGAGCTTCAAGCAGCGCTGGCGATGTGCGCCGGTCGTTCGAGGTGATCGAGCAGCGCTTTCGCCGACTTCTTCCACGAATAGAAGGCGAGGCGATCCTGCTGCCGTATGCGTTCCTGGTCGGAGATCGCGCCGATTGCCAGTCTTTCGAGCATCAGCTGCTTCAGTGCGTCGGCATCAGTGGCGCGAAAATACGCAGCCGCATCACCGCACGTCTCCACGACGGCGTCTGCCGTCGAGGCGATGACGGGACAGCCGAAGATCATGGCTTCGAGCGGCGGTACGCCGAACCCCTCGTAGAGCGAGGGAAACACGAATGCCGATGCATGCGCATAGAGAGCTGCAATCTCGCCGTCCGTCAGACGCCCGGCAAGCAGCAGGCCGGAAACTCCTTCGCCCGAATTGTCCTGAAAGACCTTGCTGTTATCGCCTCCGACGATGACCAGTGGAACGTCGGCCCGGTCGAGCAATTGGACCGCGCGAATCGCTACGGAGAGATTCTTGTTCTTGGTCTTCGAGCCTACGAACAGGAAGAATTTCTGCGGTTGAATGCCCAGGCGCGCAAGGATGCCAAGGTCGGGCTTCGTGGCGGCGAAGTGTTCGGCGCTGTTGGGGAAGACCGGAATGTTCGGTGCCGATAGATTCAGCACCTCGGCAAGTTCTCTGCGGGAAAATGCCGACACCGTCGCGATGGCTGCGTGGCGGGCGAGCAGCCGCCCCATTGTGCGATGAACGGTCAAGTAGCGCCAGTTGAAGAAGTCGGGTCTGCGAAAGACCTGGGCGTCGTGAAGCACGACAATGTGGTCGCGATGGAAGACGGGGCCGGAATTGGCCAGACTGATCAAGCGGCCTCCGGCCGCGGCGCGCGCGAGATCGATCTGATCCCAAGCGTGCCCATGCAACCGGCCGACGGCGCGAATCTTGATCCGATCGAGTTGAAGGGTCTCGCTTGCATCCGCTGGCGTCAGCAACTCCCACTCGGCGTTGCGCAGCGAGGCAGGAGTCTGCTCCGACGCCAGCAGCACGTCGATCGCCTTGACCATTTCAGCGGCATAACGCTGAACGCCGGTGAGCTTTTGCGACAGAAAGCGGCCGTTGATGAAGAACTTCAATTGGCTACCACGGGATTTCATCGGCAGGGTCGGATCGGCCTCGGGGAGACAGACGGTGATTGCGCCAACAGAGCAATCGTTGGGTACGGAAATATGACGCAGCGCTCGATCGGCGCCAAAACGTTCGAGTTGGATGGTCGGCGCTGCCTTGCTGCGGGTGGGTTGGGGGTGTAGACGTCGCGCATGAGCGACGATACCTATTCTCTCCGCAGCGGCTCCCTCACGGCAACCATCAAGGCGCACGGTGCCGAACTGTGGTCGCTAAAGGACGACAGCGGCATCGAATTCGTCTGGCAGGCGGGGCCGGAATGGCCGCGCCACGCGCCACTGCTGTTTCCGATCGTCGGGCGCCTCGCCAACGACGAATTGCGGCACCGGGGCAAGACGTATCGGATGACCCAGCACGGCTTTGCCCGCGACAGCCGCTTTGCGTGGGCGGAACGCGGCGAGAGCCGCTGCTCCCTGGTGCTCGAAGACAGCGAGGCGACGCGCGCGCTCTATCCGTTCGGCTTCCGGCTCACGGCCGCCTATGCCATCGACGACACCGGCCTCGATCTGACGTTCACGATTGCCAACACCGGCAAGGAGACATTGCCCGCGTCGCTCGGTGGTCATCCCGCCTTCAACTGGCCGCTCCGGCCCGGTATGGCAAAGGAGAGCTATGCGCTGACTTTCGCGCGCGCGGAGTCGTCTCCCGTCCGCCGTCTCGATGGTGGACTGCTGCGGCCTGTGGCGGAGCCGAGCCCGGTCATGGGCAACTCGCTTCCTCTGTCCGACTCCCTGTTCACCGACGACGCCATCATCTTCGACCGGATCGAGAGCACGTCGGTCCGCTATGCCGCGGGGCAGGGTGTATCGACCGGTCCGTGGCTGGAAATGTCCTGGCGCGGCTTCCGCGAGCTCGGCGTCTGGTCGAAACCGTCAGGTGCGCCGTTCCTCTGCATCGAGCCGTGGCGCGGCCATGCCAGTCCAGCCGGCTTCGACGGCGAGTTCACCGACAAGCCGGGCCTGATGCACATTGCGCCGGAGGCGCAAGAGCAACTGTCGTTCCGGATCGAGGTCGGATCGTCCTGAGGCCGGACGGCCGATGGTCTCAGACCTCGATGCGCGTGAGATCCTCGCCGAGCACGACCGGCCCCGAATAGTCCTGCCGCACATCGTCAAGCAGCGCCTTCAGCATGGTGTCGTCGGTGCGCGGCCGGTGATGGGTCAGCGCCAGCTTCCTGACGCCGGCCTTGGCCGCGACCTTGCCGACAGTGTCACCACAGGCGATCGTGTATTTCGCAAGGCGGCGGAGGTGCTCGTTGTTGATCTCGGGAGTTGCGAGGAAGCAGCACTGGACGAGCAGGTCGGCGCCCTCGGCCAGCCGCTCGAGACCGGGGCAAGGGACCGTATCGCCGGAAATCGCAATGACCTTGCTTTCCGCCTCGAAGCGGTAGCCGAGACACATCCAGCGCGCGAGGAAGGCCGGCGGCATGTCGAGGCCGTCGCCGTGCGAGACCGGCTCGGCCCTGATCTTCCAGCGGCCGGTGTCGAGAACAGGACCCGGTACGATGTCCGTTGCGACGACAGGCTTCCAGCCGCCGAAGGCGGGCTCGCCCTTATCCCTCCACGTGATGTCCTTGTCGTAGACCTGCGTGATCAGCGTGCTGACGAGCCGTTCGGTATCCGGCGGTCCATAGATGCGCAGCTCGTCCTTGCGCCCGTGCATCCATGAATTCAGCATCACATCATAGAGGTCGCCGATGTGGTCGAAGTGATGGTGCGTGAGAAAGACCGTGTTGATGGCGCCGAGCGGCACACCGGCCTTGCTGAGCTGCACCACGACGCCGCGGCCTGCGTCGAACAGGATGTTCTCGTCGCCGAGCCTGATCAGCGTGGTGGTCGCCATGCGGTGCGGGTCCGGGCGCGGGCCACCGGTGCCCAGCAGTATGACCTCCATGGCGCCACCTCCCAGATTGCGGATTCTTGCGACACACAGTAGATGCGGAGCTTACGGCGGAGCAAGCCGGCGGCCGTCAACGCGATGCGACGCGCTTCCATCTGGCTCCGATGCGCGCCTTGATCTGGCTGATCCGGGCCTCGTGCGCGGCCCAATAGGCGCGGCTGGCGGCCGCGGTGCCCTGACGATAGTGGGCATAGACCGTTTTGGGCTGCACCGGCATCTTCGGGCGGCTCGCCGGTTTTGCCGGAGCCGCGGCAGCGACCGGGGGCGCCGCATCGGGGGCAGCCGCAGCTGCCGTCCCTGGCGGCATCGCGTTCATGGCGAGGAGACGGTTGCGGGCTCTATTGCAGTAGACCTGCGACCGCGTGGTCATCTCTTCTTCGCCGTGACCTGCCCGGTACTTCATCAGGGCGCGGCAGAGATCCCCGCCCGCCAGGTGCCAAGCCCGGCTGAGATAAAGCACCCCGTAATGGATATTGACGTCCAGTTCTGCGAGTTCCGCATTGCTTCCGCGGAATCCCAGCATCGCCGCCGTCTCGGGCCGTACCTGCATCACGCCGATTTCGCCAACGCTGCCGATGACCGCCGGGTTATAGCCGCTTTCGACAAAGACGACGGCTTCGGCGACGTCGGCCGGCAAATTGGTCTTTGCGGTTTCTCTCTCGATGATCTTCCGGATCATGGCCCGGGATGAGGGCGTTTCGCCGGCGCCGAGTTCTGCCCCGACGCTGGAGATCGCCGATGTCGTGCGCGGCCCGTCGATATCACCGTCGCTCGCATGTGCGCCGTTCGAGGCCAGCAACAGCAAGGCGACCGCCACGTGCCTCCACGTCGCGCCCAGATTGAAGCGTGCCCGATCCCACAGCATGGCTCTGTCATAAAGCTCCGGAGTTAACAAACCGGCCATTGGCGCGCGGTCACCGCCGCGCGCGGGCGCTCCAATCGGTGACGTAACCCCACCATCACCCCCAGGGAACGCCTTCCCCGTCGCGCGTGTTGTGGCCTTGGCGGGGGCGCGGCCGATGCTATGGTGTCCCGCTATTTCCGTGACGACAGGACGAGGATATTTCAGTGGCTGATGTTCATCCCGCGGCGGGCAAGCAGGCCTCGCCGGACGCGCTCACCAATATTCCACGGCTGGTGACGGCCTACTTCGCAGGCAAGCCCGATGCATCGGATCCGGCGCAGCGCGTGGCGTTCGGCACCTCGGGCCATCGCGGCACCTCGTTCAAGAACACGTTCAACGAAGGACACATCCTCGCGACCACGCAGGCCATCTGTGACTACAGACGAGAAAAGGGGCTGACGGGCCCGCTCTTCATCGGCATCGACACCCACGCGCTGGCCGAGCCGGCGCTCGTCAGCGCCGTCGAGGTGTTCGCCGCCAACGGCGTCGATGTCATGATCGACAAGGACGGCGGCTACACGCCGACCCCCGTCATCTCGCACGCCATCCTCACCTACAACAAGGGCCGCGCCAGCGGCCTCGCCGACGGCGTCGTCATCACGCCGTCGCACAATCCGCCGGAGGACGGCGGCTACAAGTACAATCCGCCGCATGGCGGCCCCGCTGACACCGACGTCACGGGCGTGGTCGAGAAGCGCGCCAATGCCTATCTCGCCGATGGCCTCAAGGGCGTGAAGCGCATCGACTATGCCAGGGCGCGCAAGTCCGCGAACGTCCACGCCTGTGACTTCATCACCCCTTACGTCGCCGATCTCGGCAATGTCGTCGATCTCGACCTCGTCAAATCCGCCGGCGTCACCATCGGCATCGATCCGCTCGGCGGTGCCGCCGTGCATTACTGGCATCCGATCATCGAGCGCTACGGCCTGAAGGCCACGGTGGTGAACGAGGCGATCGACCCCACCTTCCGCTTCATGACGGTGGACTGGGACGGCAAGATCCGCATGGATTGCTCCTCGCCCTACGCGATGGCGAGCCTGATCGCGATGCGCGACCGCTTCGACGTCGCGTTTGCCAACGACACCGATGCCGATCGTCACGGCATCGTCACGCGCACCGGCGGCCTGATGAACCCCAACCATTATCTGGCGACCGCGATCTCCTATCTGTTCGCGCACCGCCCGCATTGGGGCAAGGACGCCGCAATCGGCAAGACGGTGGTGTCGAGCTCGATCATCGATCGCGTCGCGAAAAAGCTCGGCCGCAAGCTGGTGGAGACGCCGGTCGGCTTCAAATGGTTCGTCGACGGCCTCCTCACCGGCGGCTTCGGCTTCGGCGGCGAGGAGAGTGCAGGGGCCTCGTTCCTGCGTCGCGACGGCACGGTGTGGACCACCGACAAGGACGGCATCATCCTCGGCCTGTTAGCTGCCGAGATCATGGCGAAGACCGGCCGAGATCCCAGCCAGCTCTTCGGCGATCTCACCGCGGAGTTCGGCATGCCCCATTACGCGCGCATCGACGTCGCCGCGACCGGGCCGCAGAAGAACATCCTGAAGTCCGTCACGCCCGAGCAACTCGGCCTGAAGGATCTCGCCGGCGATCCGGTTCGCGCGACGCTGAGCAAGGCGCCCGGCAACGGCCAGCCGTTCGGCGGCATCAAGGTGGAGACCGATTTCGGCTGGTTCGCCGCAAGGCCGTCCGGCACCGAGGATGTCTACAAGATCTACGCCGAAAGCTTCCGCAGCCCCGAGCATCTGAAGAAGATTCAGGAAGAAGCGCAGGCAGGGCTGGCGAAGGTGTTCGGGGCGTAGGCGCCAACCTGGCCACTCTTTTACCCTCCCCTGGAGGGGGAGGGTCGATCGCGCGTCAGCGCGAGCGGGGTGGGGTGATCTCTCCTCTCGGGCAGTGTCCGTGTGGAGAGATCACCCCACCCCGCTCCGCATTCCGCTTTGCTCCATGCGAAGCGACCCTCCCCCTCCAGGGGGAGGGTAACGGCGTGGCTTATCTGTATACCGAATGGACGAATAAGGTATTTAGATAAGCAAATTTTAGCCTTGAATGATTCTGCTCCCGCGATAATGTATACACAACGCATACATAAGCCCGTGGGAGTGAGACAATGACAAAACCCTTCCCCATGAACGCGTGGTACGCCGCCGCGTGGGACGCCGACGTCAAGGCGGCGCTGCTGCCGCGGACGATCTGCGGCAAGCATGTCGTGATGTACCGCAAGGCCGACGGCGCGGTGGCCGCGCTGGAGGATGCCTGCTGGCATCGCCTGGTGCCGCTGTCCAAGGGCCGGCTCGAAGGCGACACCGTCGTCTGCGGCTATCACGGCCTGAAGTACAATGCGCAGGGGCGCTGCACCTTCATGCCTTCGCAGGAGACCATCAATCCGTCGGCCTGCGTGCGCGCTTATCCCGTGGTCGAGCGTCACCGCTACATCTGGCTCTGGATGGGCGATCCCGCGCTGGCCGATCCCGCGCTGGTGCCGGACATGCACTGGAATCACGATCCGGCCTGGGCGGGCGACGGCAAGACCATCCACGTCAATTGCGACTACCGCCTCGTGCTCGACAATCTCATGGACCTCACCCACGAGACTTTCGTGCACGGCTCATCGATCGGCAACGACGCGGTCGCCGAAGCGCCGTTCGACGTCACCCATGGCGAAAAGACGGTGACGGTGACGCGCTGGATGCGGAACATCGAGCCGCCGCCGTTCTGGGCCAGGCAGCTCGGCAAGCCCGGGCTCGTCGATCGCTGGCAGATCATCCGCTTCGAGGCGCCGTGCACCATCGCGATCGACGTCGGCGTCGCACCTAGCGGCAGCGGCGCGCCGGAAGGCGACCGCTCGCAGGGCGTCAACGGCTTCGTGCTCAACACCATCACGCCGGAGACCGAGAAGACCTGCCATTATTTCTGGGCGTTCGTCCGCAATTACCGCCTCGGCGAGCAGCGCATCACCACCGAGATCCGCGAGGGCGTCTCCGGCATCTTCCACGAGGACGAGCTGATCCTGGAAGCGCAGCAGCGCGCGATGGACGAGAACCCCGATCGCATCTTCTACAACCTCAACATCGACGCCGGCGCGATGTGGTCGCGCAAGCTGATCGACAAGATGATTGCCAGGGAGAATGCGCCGCAACACCTCCAGGCCGCGGAGTAGGGACATGGCCGAGCGCGAGGTCGACCGCTCTGTCTCGCAGACCGTGAAGGCGCAGCTCGCGCTGCGCGACCAGATCCTGTCGGGGGCGTTGCGCCCGGGCGAGCGCATCTCCGAGCTTCAGGCGGTCGAGACCACCGGCGCCTCGCGCACGCCGGTGCGCATGGCGCTGGTGCGGCTGGAGGAAGAGGGCCTGCTGGAGGCGATCCCTTCCGGCGGCTTCATGGTGAAGGCGTTTTCGGAGCGCGACATTTCCGACTCCATCGAGCTGCGCGGCACGCTGGAAGGCCTGGCTGCGCGCTTCGCGGCCGAACGCGGCGTCTCCGCACGCGAGCTGGAGCCGCTGAAGGAATGTCTTGCGGCGATCGACGAGCTTCTGCGGCAGGTGCCGATCTCGGTCGATGCCTTCTCGTCCTATGTCACGCTGAACGCGCGCTTCCACGCCGTGCTGACGGAACTGTCGCGCAGCCCGCCGCTGATCCGCCAGATCGACCGCGCCTCGGCGCTGCCGTTTGCCTCGCCGAGCGGCTTCGTGATGGCGCAGTCGGCGCTGCCTGAGGCGCAGCAGATCCTGATCATCGCCCAGGAGCACCATCGCGTCGTGATCGACGCCATCGAGAACCGCGAAGGCGCGCGCGCCGAGGCCGTCATGCGCGAGCATGCGCGGCTTGCGGTACGAAACCTGCGGCTCGCGCTGCGCAACCGGACCCATCTCGACCTCTTGCCGGCGCTCGCGTTGATCAAGACCGCAAACGATTGAGGGCAGTCACCATGCGCTTCATCGAAACCTGGATTCCTGCAACGCTCGTCTCGACCCGCGACCTCGCGCCCGGCATCCGCGAATTCCTGATCAGGCCGGATCAGCTCGACGTCACGGCCTATCCGGTCGGCAGCCACATCAATGTCAGCGTAACCATCGACGGCCAGCCGGAGACGCGGTCCTATTCGCTGGTCGGCGAGGCCGCTTCGCACGGCTTCAGAATTGCGGTACGCCGCGCCGAGGATTCCCGCGGCGGCTCGCGCTACATGTGGTCCTTGCAGCCGGGCGCGCGGCTCGACATCACGCAGCCCGCCTCGCTGCTCGCCGTGGACTGGACGCGGCAGAACTATTGCCTGATCGCCGGCGGCATCGGCATCACCCCGATCCTCGGCGCGGCGCAGGCGCTGGCGCGCCGCGGGTCGGATGTCATGCTGCACTATGCGGTGCGCTCGCGCCGCGAGGCCGCCTATCTCGACGAGCTCGCCGCGATGCTTGGCGATCGCCTCGTCGTCCACGCGAGCGACGAGGGCAGGCGGCTCGATCTCGACGCGCTGTTCGCCTCGTTGCCGCAGGCAACGCTGGCGCTGTTCTGCGGCCCGATGCGGCTGCTGGACGCCGCGCGCCATGCCTGGATCGGCGCCGGCCATGCGCTTTCCGATCTCCGCTACGAGACCTTCGGCTCCAGCGGCACGCTGCCGACCGAAACGTTTCGCGTGCGATTGAAGGACTCGAACATCGAGCTCGAAATCCCGCGCGAGCGCTCGATGCTGGACGTGCTCAACGCCAGCGGCCATGACGTGATGTTCGACTGCAAGCGCGGCGAATGCGGCCTGTGCGCCATCGACGTGGTCGAGGTCGACGGCGAGATCGACCATCGCGACGTCTTCTTCAGCGATCACCAGAAGCACAGCAACCAGAAGATCTGCGCCTGCGTCTCCCGCGCCCGCGGCACCATCACGGTGGACACGCTGCTGCGGGCGGACGCGGTCTGAGCAAGTTCTGTCGCCGGCTGGGAGCAATGGACCGCGCCGCGGGCTCGACCTCTCCCGCTTGCGGGAGAGGTCGCGCCAAAGGCGCGGGTGAGGGCTCTCTCCTCTTGGGGAATCCCGCCGTGGAGACACCCTCTCCCAAACCCTCTCCCGCAAGCGGGAGAGGGGGCTCACCGCCGCTGTGGCCACTACTTTGCGCCAATCGCCTACGCCGCAAAATTCGCCCGAGGCTTCCTCGCATCCAGCAACGCCAGCACGCCATTGGCCGACACCGGCCGGCTGATCAGGTACCCCTGCACTTCGTCGCAACTGATCTGGCGCAGACATTCGAGCTGGTCGGCAGTCTCGACACCCTCCGCCACCACGCCGATCCGCAAATCGCGCGCGAGCCCGATCACCGATTTGACGATCGCGGCGCAGTCCGGCTGCACCAGCATGTCGCGGATGAAGGACTGGTCGATCTTGATGCGGTTGAACGGCAGCTTGCGCAGGTAGGTCAGCGAGGAAAATCCGGTCCCGAAATCGTCCAGCGCCACCGTGACGCCGAGCTCCAGCAGCGCGTTCAGGATCGTCGCGGCCGAGCCGTATTTCGACAGCAGCATCGATTCCGTGATCTCGATCTCGAGCCGGTGCGGGGCGATCCTGGCATCGGCGAGCGCCTGCACGATGATCTGGAGGATGCCTGTGTTGTGAAATTGCGCTGCCGAGAAATTGACGGCGACCCTGATGTCTTCCGGCCACTCGGCAATACTTGCGCAGGCGCGTCGGATGACCCATTCGCCGATCTCGTGGATCAGCCCGGTCTCCTCCGCGATCGGGATGAATTCGCTTGGCGGCACCAGCCCGCGCGAAGGATGCTGCCAGCGCAGCAGCGCCTCCAGGCCGGTGATCCGGTTGGTGCCGAGATCGAGGAATGGCTGGAACACCAGGAACAGCTCGTTTCGCGCGATCGCACCTTCGAGGTCTGATTGCAGCGCCTTGCGGTCGCGGGACAGCCTGTCGTCGGCTTGTTCGAAGAAGCACACCGTGCCCGGCCCCGCTTTCTTGGCGCGGTAGAGCGCCGCGTCGGCGTTCTTCATGATGTCGAGCGCGGTGCTGCCATCGCGTGGCGCCAGCACGATGCCGACGCTGGTCGCGCCGACGATCTGGCGGCCCTCGATCTGGAACGGTTCGGTGAAGGCCGCGACGAAGCGCTCGGCGATTTCGAGCGCATCTTCCGGCCGCGCCAGATTGGCCATGACCAGCGCGAACTCGTCGCCGCCGATGCGCGCGACGTGTTCGGCCGCGCGCGTGCAGCGTTGCAGCCGGCTCGCAACCTGGACCAGGAATTCGTCCCCGGCGGGATGACCGAACTGGTCGTTGACCTCCTTGAAGCGGTCGAGGTCGAGCAGCAGCACCGCGAATTCCTCGCCCGACAGCGCCAGCCGCTTGAGCGCGGCATCGAGCGTTTCGTTGAAGGCGACGCGGTTGGGCAGATGGGTGAGGGGATCCAGCCGCACCGTGCGTTCGGCTTCGATCTGCCGCATCACGCGCCGCGCGAACGCGAACGAATTGACGAACACGCCGCGCAGCAGCACGCTTCCATAGACCACGACGAGGAAGGCGATCAGCAGGAAGGCCAGGTCGCCGTTCCTGCCGAGGCAGATCGCGATGCCGACGAAGATCGGCGCCGTGAAGGCGATGGCCGCGATCGGAATGGTGGCGAAGGCCAGTGCGCCGCCGGCCAGCATGCCCGAGCACAGGCAGGTGATGACGAGCTGGCCGCCGCTCGAAGCGTCGGCGAAGAAGGCCACCGGGACGATGCCCCAGGCGGCGCCGAGGATGAAGGCATTACGCACCAGCCGGTGCATGGCACGACGCGAGACGAATTGCGGCTTGGTGATGCGGCGCGACGCGCGCGATTGCAGCCCGAAAGCAATCGCGGCGCCGGCGACGGTGACCCCCCAGATCAGGGCCGGAATCTTGGCCGGCGACTGCCACAGTGCGATGGCGAGAACGACGGCATTGCAGGCATTGGCGAGCATGATGCCGACCGAATAGCCGAGCACGAGCGACATCTGTTCGGCCCGGATATACCCGGCCACGGCCTCGTCGGTCGCGGGACCGCCAAAGGCCGACAGATCGCCGGCGAACAGCCGCGCGACATAGTTGGTCGTTTGAGTCCGCATGCGATAGCCTAGCAGCACCGGCCGTTGTCCGGCTCGATCAGGAGAATTCGTTGCAAACCTTTGACGAACTATGAATTATCCCCGTTTGCCACGACCGGCGTGACCACATCTGCGTGTTCAATTCACGGTATCGGTAACAAAATCGATACAACGCGCGGCGACGGCGCCGTGCTCGTATCCTCTTGAACTGGCGCCGCAGCAGCTCGGGCGATGTTCGCCTCACCCCCGGCCGCGAGCTCCGCAGGCCACCGCGAAGGGGCTTCCGGGGTCAAATTGAGCGAGCGCGCGGCCTTACTTGTGTGATGCCGACCCCGGAAATCGCGAGCAGCCCGCCGATGATCAGCTTCGGCGTAATGCGGTCGCCAAGGAAGAAAACGCTCGAAAGCAAGGCAAATACCGGAAGCAGCAGACCGAAGGGAGCGACGCGAGCCATCGAGCAACGGGCGATCAGCCAAAACCAGAGGCCAAACCCAATGATGCCACCGATGAGGACCGTGTAGGCGAGCGCCAGCCAGCCTCGTTCGCCTGCCGTCACAAGGCTCGCCGCTTGTCCATATTCGAGGAGCAACGACATCAACATGACCTGCGGCACCGTGAACAGCGACGACCATCCCATCAGCGTCAAGGGATCGAAGGGGCCGTAGCGTTTCGTCAAGACGTTGGACACCGCGAAGGCGAAAGCTGCTCCAACCACAAGCAGCAGCGGAAGCGGGTTGGCGGACTGGCCCGGCTCCGCTGCCAACACGGTCACGCCGACGAATGCAAGCACGACTCCGGCACAGGTGGCGAGAGACGGCCTCTCCGCCAGCAGCGGCCAGGCCAACAGGACGGTGAAGGGCGTTGCGAGTTGATATGCGACCGCCGACATGCTCCCCGAGCCGAGCCCAAGGCCAACATAGAACAACCCGAAATTCAGTCCACCCAGGAACAGCGAAATGGCTGCGACAGGGCCGAGCTGTCGACGCGCGGGCCTGTCGACGAACGGAACAAGCAGCAGCGCGATCGCCAGAAAGCGCAGTGCGAGGAAGAAGAGCGGCGGAAACTCCGCAACGCCCACTTTGATGGCCACGAACTGATAGCCCCAGATCAGGGGAACGGCGATTGCGCAGACGATCTGGATGGCAGACATGGCGCGCGTCCTTTCAAGATCGATCAGTCCAGATTTAGGCAAGCCGATGAGCGAGGGGCGCATGGGTGCTTACCTGACGAAACGGCCGATGAGAGCGTCGGCGGTGGCTTGGGATGTGATCCGTGCCGGTGCGGTCTTGCCGACCACGCGCAGCCCTTCGACGAAACAGACGAGAATTCGGGCGGCTGTTGCCGGCTCAACACCGTCCGCCAACTTGCCCGCCGCTTTCGCGCGGGACAGTGCATCCATTACCTTGGCTTCCATCGCCTTGAAGAAGCTCGCAACGCGCCGACCCACTTCGGCATCCTGGCCGGCCAATTCCATTGCTGTGGCCACCAAGAGGCATCCGCGCCGGCCGTTGCTCCCGCTGGTGCGCTCGACGTAACCGGCAAGGTAGGCCCGCAGGCCCGCGACCGGATCGTTGCCGGGGTCGAATTCCATTTCCATCCGCGTCAAGGCATCCGCGATGTAGCGGTCAAGCGCGCGCAGGAAGAGCGAATGCTTGTCACCAAAAGCGGCATAGAGGCTGCCCCGGGACAGCCTGGTCGCACGAAGAAGGTCGGGCAGCGCCGTGGCGTGATAGCCGCGCGACCAGAACACATCCATCGCGCGTTCGACAGCGACGTCCATGTCGAAACTTCGCGGCCGGCCACGGGGCAGCCGCGCTGGAGTCTTTTGCCTCATGCAGATATATAGACCTATCGGTCTTTAAATGGCAAGTGCCGCGAAGGACCCGCAACCAGTTCTGGATGATCTTCACCTTCCCGGCCGAGAGTGAGCACCTGCGTCGCGCCTATGCGCGCTGCAGGTCAGCGTCCGAGCTGCTTCGGATCGTAATAGAAGCGCTCCTCGATCAACTGGTCGCTCCGCCAGATCTGCCACGCGATCTCGTCCAGCGTCCGCGTGACGCCTTCGGCATTGGTGAAGCTGAAGGTCCAGCGCGTCGCGACATTGTCACCTTCGATCAGGCTCGGTCCGATCCGGACGGCCTTGACCTTCTTGGAAGCCGCCAGCACGCCGCGCTCCTTGGCGACGAGCTTGTCGCGCCCGACCGTCGGGGCGGCGTTGTTCTCGTAAGTCGCGGCGTCAGGCGCATAGAACTGTTCGATCGCGCCGACGAAGTCTCCATCTTCCAGACGCCTGGCAAATGCTTCGACGATGTCACGGCTGGGCATGGACCACCTCACAACAAAACCGACTGATAGTCGGTAAATACCGACCGATAGTCGAAAAGTCAACTGGCCGCGTGCAGCGAATTCGACTAGAGGGGAGCCATGGCGAAGCAGGCGGAGCGACGGGCAGCGACTTCGGAGGCGATCCTGACGGCGGCGCGCCGCTTGTTCGGGACGCAAGGCTTTGCCGCCACCACCATGGACGAGATCGCGGAAGGCGCTTCCGTCGCCAAGGGAGCGGTCTATCATCACTTCAAGACCAAGGAGGCGGTGTTCGAAGCCGTATTCGACCAGGTCTCGCGCGACCTCGTTGCCGAGATCGACCGCACTGCACGGGCCGAGAAGGACGTGCTCGCCGCGATGGTCGCCGGCACCCAGCATTACTTTGCGGCGACAGCGAAGGGCCCGACCGGCCAGATCATTTTGCGCGACGGTCCCGCCGTGCTCGGCTGGGAACGCTGGCGCGAGATCGACGCCAGGCATTTCGGCGGCAAGCTGCCGCGGGCGATTGCGGCGGCGATGGAGGGCGGCCTGATCGCCCGCCAGTCGGTCGAGCCGCTGGCGCGGCTGCTGCTCGGCGCGGTGACGGAAGCCGCGGTGGCCTGCGCCGGACGCGCTGACATCGCAAGGGCAGGCGCGGAATACGCCCGTGCGTTCAAGTCGCTGGTCGAGGCGCTGCGCGTCAAGCCATGATTGTGCTAATGCGGACTGAGTGATGTGGGCGGTATCGACGCCGCACTCGGATCACCTCTCCCGTAGGGAGAGGTCGGACCGCATCGAAGATGCGATCCGGGTGAGGGGTTACGGTCTCACCTGCCGTTGCGGCCCCTCACCCGGATCGCTACGCAATCCGACCTCTCCCCGCTGGGGAGAGGTGAAGTGACGACACTGGAAACGCCCACACCAACAAGAAGAACAGTAGCGCATGAACGCAAATTCCTCCCTCGCGCCGTCCGATCCCGAATTCGACTACGTCATCGTCGGCGCCGGCTCCGCCGGCTGCGTGCTCGCCAACAGGCTCTCCGCGAGCGGCAAGCACAGCGTGCTGCTGCTCGAAGCCGGCCCGAAGGATTCCAACATCTGGATCCACGTCCCGCTCGGCTACGGCAAGCTGTTCAAGGAGAAGACGGTCAACTGGATGTACCAGACCGAGCCGGAGCCCGAGCTGAAGGGACGCCAGGTGTTCCAGCCGCGCGGCAAGACGCTGGGCGGGTCAAGCTCGATCAACGGCCTGCTCTATGTCCGCGGCCAGCATGAGGACTATGACCGCTGGCGCCAGCTCGGCAACACCGGCTGGGGTTATGACGACGTGCTGCCGTATTTCAAGAAGGCCGAGAACCAGTCGCGCGGCGCGGATCAGTATCACGGCACCGGCGGCCCGCTGCCGGTGTCCAACATGATCGTGACCGATCCGCTGTCGAAAGCCTTCATCGACGCCGCGGTCGAGAGCGGTCTGCCCTACAATGCCGACTTCAACGGCGCCACGCAGGAAGGCGTCGGCCTGTTCCAGACCACGACGCGCAACGGCCGGCGTGCCTCGACGGCGGTGGCCTATCTCGGGCCCGCCAAGACGCGCGGCAATCTGAAGATCGAGACGTCCGCCCTCGGCCAGCGTATCCTGTTCGAAGGGCGCCGCGCGGTCGGCGTCGAATACCGGCAAGGCGCCGCGTTGCGCCGTGTGCGCGCGCGGAAGGAGATCGTGCTGTCGAGCGGCGCCTACAACTCGCCGCAGCTGCTCCAGCTTTCCGGCGTCGGTCCTGCCGATCTCCTGCGCAAGCACGGCATCGATGTGGTGCTGGACGCAGCCGGCGTCGGGCGCGATCTCCAGGACCACATGCAGGTCCGCATCGTGATGCGCTGCTCGCAGAAGATCACGCTGAACGACACCGTCAATCATCCGCTCCGCCGCACCATGGCCGGCGCGCGCTACGCGCTGTTCCGCAAGGGCTGGCTGACGATTGCGGCCGGCACGGCGGGCGCATTCTTCAAGACCAGCCCGCGGCTCGCCTCGCCGGACATCCAGGTCCACTTCCTGCCGTTCTCGACCGACAAGATGGGCGAGAAGCTGCACGATTTCTCCGGCTTCACGGCGTCAGTGTGCCAGCTCCGGCCCGAGAGCCGCGGGACCTTGCGCATCAAGAGCGCGGACCCGACCGTGCCGCCGGAGATCCGCATCAACTACATGTCGACCGAGACCGACCGCACCACCAACGTCGAGGGCCTGAAGATATTGCGCAAGATCCTGAACGCGCCGGCGCTGAAGCCGTTCGTGGTGGATGAGTATGATCCCGGGGCAAAGGTATCTACGGACGCCGAAATATTGGATTACTGCCGCGAGCGCGGCAGCACCATCTATCATCCGACCTCGACCTGTCGTATGGGCAACGACGCGCTCGCGGTGGTCGATCAGCGGCTGAAGGTGAGGGGGCTCGACGGCCTTCGCGTCGTCGATGGCTCCATCATGCCGGATCTCGTCTCCGGGAATACCAACGCGCCGATCATCATGATCGCCGAAAAGGCCTCCGACATGTTATTGGAGGATGCGGGCTGACCCGCGATCGTCGAGAGGACCACGATTTGGCAAGGCGACTGAAGATCGGCACACGCAAGAGCACCATGGCGCTGGCGCAGACGGAAGAGATCGCGCGCCGCCTGACCGCCGCGGTGCCCGGTCTCGAGGTCGAGATCGTCAAGTTCGACACCACGGGCGATCTCGACCAGACCAGCAAGCTCTTGCCGCATGGCGGCAAGGGCGGCGCCTTCGTGGCGCAGATCCGCGCTGCCGTGCTGTCGGGCGAGCTCCAGGCAGCGATGCATTCGCTGAAGGACATGCCCGGCAACGAAGACACGCCGGGCCTCGTCATCGGCGCTACCTTGTCGCGCGATCCGCCCGGCGACGCGCTGGTGCTGCGGCCTGGCGTGACGCTGGAAGCGCTGCGCCAGTCGCGCGGCAAGGGGTTCAAGATCGGTACCAACGCCGTGCGTCGGGCGGCCTATGCGCGGCGCCTGTTTCCGGAGGTGGAGGTGATCCACTTCCGCGGCGCAGCCGACACGCGCGTGCGAAAGCTCGACAACGGCGAGAAGCAGCGGCTGCCCGACGGCGGCGCGGTCGGACCGGCCGATGCACTGATCATGGCGCGCTCGGGCCTCAATCGCGTCGGCTTGTCCGGCCGCATTGCCTATGAATTCAGGGCAGCGGAGATGCTGCCCGCGGCAGGGCAGGGCATCGTCGCCGTCGAATGCGCCGCGCAGGACTGGCAGACGCGACAAATCCTGTCGTCGATCGACGATCCGGCCGCGCGTGCCTGTGCCGACGCCGAGCGCGAGGTGCTGTGGGTGCTCAACGGCCATTGCAATTCGCCTGTGGCGGCATTTTCGACCGTCATTGTCCATCGGATGGCGCTGACGGCATCTGTGCTCGACCTCGCCGGCAACACCATCATCGAGGCCGCGCGCGACGGCTTCGCCGATCGTCCGCGCGAGCTCGGCCGTGCGGTGGGATTGGACCTGCTGGCGAAGGGTGCGGCGGAGATCATCGAGCGCAGCCGGCCGCGCTGAGCTACGCAAAAATCGCAATTCCGATCATGCCGTTCTGCGCCTGTTTTGCCCGACGTGTCAAACGGGTGGGAGGAATCATGCCCGCTTCGTGTTTTCAATGACTTGGCTACTGTGCATGGGGTTGTTTTCGTACTTCTCGTAGGACCCGATTAAAACGGCTCGTCATGCCCGGGCTTGTCCCGGGCATCCACGTTCTTCGTGTCGCACGGCAAGGCGTGGATGGCCGGGCCTTCGCCGCGCCGAAGCGGCTTCGGCCGCGCAGGCGGGACAAGCCCGGCCATGACGACCTGGGTAGACGGCTTGTCCCTCAGCCCCGCACGCGCTTGATCATCTGCTCGACATGGGCGATCGGCGTTTCCGGCTGGATGCCGTGGCCGAGATTGAAGATCAGCCGTCCTTGCGCAAAATTGGCCAGCACATTGTCGACTGCGCGGTCGAGGGCGGCACCGCCTGTGATCAGCACCAGCGGATCGAGATTGCCCTGCACGGCGACCCTGCTTTGCACGCGCTCACGGATGAAGGCCGGCTCCGCGGTCCAGTCGATGCTGACCGCATTGACGCCGGTTGCCTCGACATAGCCGGGCAGCAGTGCGCCGGCGCCGCGGGGGAAGCCGATGATCTTTGCATTCGGCACCTTGGCCCTCACGCCCTCCACGATGCGCCGCGTCGGCTCGGTCGACCAGCGCGCGAACTCGGCGGGCGGCAGCACGCCGGCCCAGGTGTCGAAGATCTGTAGCGCGTCGGCACCGGCTGCGAGCTGTGCCAACAGATATTCGATCGAGCGGTCGACCAGCACGTCGATGATCTCCGAGAAAGCTTCGGGATGACGGTACGCCATCATCCGCGCCGGCGCCTGGTCCGGCGTGCCGTGGCCGGCGACCATGTAGGTCGCGACCGTCCACGGCGCGCCGCAGAAGCCGATCAACGCGGTCTTCGGGTCCAGCGCGCCGCGCACGATCTTCAGCGCCTCGAACACCGGTGCGAGCTTGCCGAGGTCCGCGCGCGGCGCCAGCGTCGCGACCTTGGCTGGATCGTCCAGCGGCTCGAGCCGCGGGCCCTCGCCGACCTCGAACCGCACCGAGCGTCCGAGCGCATAGGGGATCACCAGAATGTCGGAGAAGATGATCGCCGCATCGAAGCCGAACCGGCGGATCGGTTGCAGCGTCACCTCGGCGGCAAGCTCCGGGTTGAAGCAGAGATCAAGGAAGCCGCCTGCCTTGGCGCGCACCTCGCGATATTCCGGAAGGTAGCGCCCGGCCTGGCGCATCATCCACAGCGGCGGGATGGCTTGGCGCTGGCCGGAGAGCACGTCGATGAATGGCTTTTTTGCAGACTGGGGCACGAATGGTCCTGAAGAAGGTTATCGCCCCTGATACACCGCCGCGGCCTTCAGCGGAACAGGGGAACCTGTGCAATCGGTCCGCGTTGACAGTCCATGGAGGAGATCATGGCTGAGACATTCAATCCCGCGCCGCACGACAAGCATGCCGACGATCTGCACGAAGCCCTTGCTGCCGACCGGCAATCCAAGCTCGACGCCGGGCTGAAGGATACGTTCCCGGCTTCCGATCCCGTGAGCGCCGCGCAGCCGACGCCCTCGAAAGCCGATGCGGATGCCGACCATCCCTCGCTCTGGGACAAGGTTAAGGCCATCTTCAGCTAGCAGCGGCGGGCGCGCCGGATTCCGACAGGCTTGCTAATGCCCTGTTAGCGATGCGTTGATCGTTGCGTCCGTAGGACTACTGGAAGCGGGTCGATCGCCACGTATTCCGGTAGCGATTTCAGGGTTCCCTAACAGAAGCGGCAGAGTTTCCGGTCGACCGGAGGACACTGCCGCATGAGCGCTGCTACCCAACGACCTGGATCGAGCCGCCTGCCGCTGCGCGCGGCGGCTTTCGTCGTGCTGACCTGCGCGACCATCCTCGGCGTCAGCGGTTGGCGCGAGTGGGCGACACGCGACGCAGTGCTCAAGGTTGCAGAGACGGAGATGGCGAACGTCGCCCGTTCGCTGACACAGCATGCCGAGGACAGCCTCGATCTCCTGGATTCCGGCGTCGTCGGCGTGGTCAGCCGGCTGGAGATGGATGGCACCGCGCCGGCCACGGTCGCCAAGATTGGACAGCTCCTGGAGGCGCGCAAGAAGGCGATCGCGCGTATCCACAGCCTCGACATCATCGACGATCAGGGCAACTGGCTGACCTCGCCCGGTATGGTCGGCTCGACCCTCAGCGATGATGCGTTCTTCCGACATCACCAGCTTTCGCCGAAGCGCGAGGCCTATGTCGGCCGTCCCGTGAAGAGCCTGCTCGATGGCGAATGGGTCGTCCCCCTGTCACGCCGCTTCAACAAGCAGGACGGCAGCTTCGGCGGCGTGGTGCTCGCGACCATCAGCTCCAGATATCTTTCGCATTTCTACGAGCAGTTCGAGATCGGCCGCAACAGTTCCGTGACACTGATGCATGGCGACGGCATGATCCTCGCGCGCGATCGCGGCAACGAGCAATTCGTCGGACGTAGCGTCGCTGACACGCCTTTTTTCCGCGAGCCGAGCCTGCAGCGGCCGAGCGGCGCCTATCACTTCAAGTCGGCGCTGGACGGCGCCGAACGCGTCAGCTTCTTCAATCGCAGCAGCCGTTTCCCGCTTCTTCTGGTTGCCTCGGTCGACGAGGACGAGCTGCTCGCGCCCTGGCGTGCCGCGGCAATCTCCCGCATGCTCTACGTGCTCGCGCTGGTGATGCTGATCGCGGTCATCGGCGGCGTGCTGGTGCGGCAGTTGCACCGGGGCCAGCGCATGGCCGTCGCGCTGGCCGAGAAGGAGGCGCATTTCCGTCTGCTCGCCGAAGGCTCCAGCGACATGGTGACGCGCATCGGCCTCGACGAGCGGCTGCGCTATGTCTCGCCCTCGTCGGTCCGCGTCGTCGGCAGGCGCCCCAATCAGCTGATCGGCACGCCGGCTCTTGCGGGCATCAAGCCGGAGGATCTGCCGGAGGTCCAGGCGATCATCGACGCCATGAAGCGTGGCGAGAAGGAGGAGGCGCGTTTCACCTATCGCAACGCGCACCGGCAGAACGGCGAAGTCTGGCTCGAATCGACCATGCGGGTGACACGCAAGGGCAACGGCAACGTCGATGGCATGGTCGCGATCACGCGCGACATTACCGAGCAGAAGAGGCTGGAGACCAGGCTGGAGACGCTTGCGATCGAGGACGGCCTCACCGGCCTTGCCAATCGTCGCTGCTTCGACGAGCGGTTGAAGGAGGAGTGGGCGCGCGCCTATCGCGACCGTTCCAGCCTCGCCTTGCTGATGATCGACGTCGACCGTTTCAAGGCCTACAACGATGAATACGGCCATCCCGCCGGCGATGCTTGCCTGCGCCGGGTCGCAAGGATCATCGCGGCCGAGACGCAGCGCGCCGGCGATCTGGCGGCGCGCTATGGCGGCGAAGAGTTCGCCGTGCTGCTGCCGAACATCGACACCGCCGGCTGCGCCCGGATCGGCGAGCGGATCCGCAGTGCCATTCACGAGGCCGGCCTCGTTCATAGCACCAATCTGCCGGCCGGATGCGTCACCGCCTCGGTCGGCGGAGCGACCTGCCGGCCGGCGCTGGAGCGCACGGCGGGAGTGGGCTCGCTGGTCGAAGCTGCCGACCGGGCGCTCTACGCCGCCAAGGACGCAGGCCGCGACCGCCTGGTGATGTCCGGCGAGGTCATGAACCTGAACTTGCTGCCCAAGGCGTCCGGCGAGTAAGACCGATCAATAATGCGGCGGACGCTCGTTGGCGTGCCCCGGCGCATTTGTCTCGGCCTCCTGGAGCCGCTCGTTGAGCTGCGCGATCTGCCGCGTCAGCGAGTCGATCTGTTTCCACTGTGCGGTGATGGTCTGGTTCAACGTCTCGATCGTGTCGTCCTGGTAGGCAAGGCGCGTCTCCAGCGTGTCGATGCGTTCGCTCAGCGTCTTGATCTCATTCGTCACGGCCGTGCCCCTTGTCCCGTTCGCGCAAACCGTGGCCGAGCGCCACGCGCTCGTCGAACACGAAGCATTCGCCGCGCCAGCGGCTCTCAGCCTCCGGCACCTGCTCGAGATATTTGAGGATGCCGCCTTTGAGGTGATAGACCTCGGTAAAGCCGCGCGCGAGCAGATGCGCGCTCGCCTTCTCGCAGCGAATGCCGCCGGTGCAGAACATCGCAATCCTGCGATGTTTGGCCGGATCAAGCTCAACCGCGGCAAAGTCCTTGAACTGGCCGAAGCTCTTGATGCCGGGGTCGACCGCGCCCTCGAACGTCCCCATGGCCACTTCGAAGGCGTTGCGGGTGTCGAGCAGCAGCGTGTCGGGCTTCGCAATCAGCGTATTCCACTCGATGGCATCGACATAGGTGCCGACTTGGCGGGTCGGATCGGCAGTCTCGTCACCGAGCGTGACGATCTCCTTCTTCAGCCGCACCTTGAGCCGCCCGAACGGCATCGCCTCGGCGGTCGAGAATTTCAATTCGAGCTTGTTGAGCCTGCCGCCGAACATGTCGCCGTGTGCGAGTTCGTGGGCGAAGCGATCGATCGCCTCCGGCGCGCCGGCGATCGTGCCGTTGATGCCCTCCTGCGCCAGCAGCACGCTGCCCTTCAGCGCAAGACCAGCGCAGAAGTCGCGCAACGGCTCGCGCAGCTCGCGGTAATCGGGGAGGGCGACGAATTGATAGAAGGCCGCGACCTTAGCGGCCGAAATCGGATCAGACATGGCGGCTCGTTTAGCAGGCGGCAGCCATCCGGAAAACCCGCACGGCTGCCGGCGTCGAAAACTCCATACGCCCAGCAGATGGCAGCCATTTTCCTGGTATGCCAGCATTGCCCCGCCGGGCCGGAATGTGTCATGTAGACGCGGTTTTCGAGATGGCGCGCCACTCGCGCCCACGGCCAAGAGAGCAAGAAATTCGATGAGAAACTTCCATTTCCCCGGCAGGTCCACGGTCCACGCCACCAACGCGATGGTTGCGACCTCGCACCCGCAGGCCTCGCTCGCGGCGATCGAGGTGCTGCGCGATGGCGGCACGGCGGTGGACGCGGCCGTTGCCGCCTCTGCCCTGCTCGGCGTGATCGAGCCGCAATCGACCGGCATCGGCGGGGATTGTTTTGCGCTGATCCAGCCGCGCGGCGAGGGCAAGATCATCGCCTATAACGGCTCCGGCCGTGCCCCCAGGGCGGCGAACGCCGACTGGTATCTCGAGCGCAAGATCAACTCCGTGCCGCTGACCTCGGCGCATGCGGTCTCGATTCCCGGCGTGATCGATGCCTTCGCGACGGTTCTGCGCGACCACGGCAAGTTCGGTTTCGACCGGCTGCTTCAGCCCGCGATCAAGGCGGCCGAGGAAGGCTACGTCGTCGCGCCGCGCATCGCCTTCGACTGGAAGAACCAGTTCGAGAAGCTGAAGAATGGCACCAACACGGTGCGCTACCTGCTGCCGGGCGGCAAGCCGCCGGTGGCCGGCGACGTCATTCGCCAGGCCGAGCTCGGCAAGACCCTGCGCGCGATCGCCAAGGATGGCCGCGACGCCTTCTACAAGGGGCCGATCGCGGAAGACATGGTCGAGACCCTCACGGGAATCGGCGGCCTGCACACGCTCGACGATTTTGCCGCGCATACCACTGAGGTGACGACGCCGATCGGCACCATGTACAAGGGCTACGACGTCTGGCAGTGCCCGCCGAACGGCCCGGGCGTCACCGCGCTCTTGATGCTCAACATCCTGTCGCGCTTCGATCTGACCAAGTACGCGCCCGTGAGCGTCGAGCGTTTCCATCTCGAGGCGGAAGCCGCGCGCATCGCCTACATGAACCGCGAGATGCATGTCGCCTCTCCCGAGCACATGAGGATCAATGTCGCCGAGATGCTCGAGAAGGGCTTTGCCGACGAGTACATCAGCAAGATCCGCCTGGACGGCATGCTCGACCTGCCGAACGTGGCGCCGCCGATGAATCCCTCGACCATCTACATCACGGTCGTGGACAAGGACCGCAACGTCTGCTCGTTCATCAACTCGGTTGCGCATTCCTTCGGCTCGGCGATCGTCTCGAACAAGACCGGTGTCTTGTTCCAGAACCGCGCCGGCGGCTTCCGCATCCAGCCGGGCCATCCCAACTGCATCGAAGGCGGCAAGCGCCCGCTGCACACGATCATGCCCGGCCTGCTGACCAAGGGCGGCCGTTCGACAATGCCGTTCGCCGTGATGGGTGGCCAGTATCAGCCGACCGGCCAGACCCATGTCTTGACCAACATCCTCGACTATGGCTGCGACGTGCAGGAGGCGATCGACATGCCGCGCGGCCTGCACTACGAGGGCCAATATCAACTCGAGGACAGCGTGCCGGCTGCGATCGTCGAAGGCCTGAAGAAGCTCGGCCACAAGACCACCAGCGTGGTCGGTCCGCTCGGCGGCGCCCAGGCGATCTGGATCGACTGGGACAAGGGCACGCTCACCGGCGGCTCCGATCCGCGCAAGGACGGCTGCGCACTCGGCTATTGATCGCCGGCGCAGTTCCCCGCGCGAGATCAGGAAAAGTTGACGAAGGGCGGCGCGGCATTTGCTGTGCCGCCCTTTCTCGTTCGGAACTGCACTCATTGCTCCCGGTTAAGGGCGATGAGCAGTGCAGGCGTGCGCTGCTTTTGAGATCGCGGCGGAGGCCGGCCCATGTCAGACAAATCAAGTTCCGGAACATCATTCGATCGGCGCGCCTTCATGGAAGGTGCTGCTGGTTCCGATGACGGCGCGTGCGGCTGTGCAGGGATGCGAATGTGCCCGTCGCGTCCATGCGCTGGATAATCCGGCCTGCGCGTTCCCTCACCAGCGTCATCGCCAGGGGCCGCATCGACCGCTTCGATCTCGATCATGCTGGAGGCGTCCGAGGTGTGATCGACATCGTCACGCACGCCACCGGCCAGCGCATCCGCAAGCTGCCGGTACGGCTGGAAAATATCGAGGTCTAAAGGGGTGGAAACGGCGACGTCGTTGGGTTAGACACCTCCCGCCTCAAATGGAAGGTGCCCAATGCAGCGTTTTCAGCGCATGCTCCTCGCTATCATGTCGGCACTCGCGATCACCGTGATTGGTGGCGTGTCCGATTTCGTTTCCACCACGGCCTCAGCCCAGACCGCAGGAAAGACCATGACCACAGCTTCAGGCCTGCAGATCATCGACTCCACCGTCGGCACCGGCGCCTCGCCGCAACCCGGTCAGATCTGCGTGATGCACTATACCGGCTGGCTCTATGAGAACGGCCAGAAGGGCAAGAAATTCGACTCCTCTGTCGATCGCAAGGAGCCGTTCGAATTCCCGATCGGCAAGGGCCGCGTCATCGCCGGCTGGGACGAGGGCGTTGCCTCGATGAAGGTCGGCGGCAAGCGCACGCTGATCATCCCGCCGCAGCTCGGCTATGGCGCGCGCGGCGCCGGCGGCGTGATTCCGCCGAACGCAACCCTGATGTTCGACGTGGAATTGCTCGCGGTGAAGTGACGGCGTCGCCGTCATTCCGGGGTCGGCACTTCGTGCCGCCCCGAATGTCTGGACAAACAAGAAGACCGGCCTTTCGGCCGGTCTTTCGCTTTCAGCTCTAAGCGCGTCACTCCGCTGCGCGCTTTGCGGCAGCAGCAGCGCGATCCATCGCTTCCTTCGCGGCATCCTTGGCGTCGCCCATGACCTGCTGGCCCTTGCCCTTCACTTCCTGGACCACGCCTTCGCCCTTCATGCGATCGGACCCGGTGGCTTCGCCGATGCCCTGCTTGGCCTTGCCGATCGCCTCGTTCGCGGTGCCCTTGATCTTGTCAGTGGTGCTGCCCATGAAATTCTCCTCTCGGTTTGCTCGCAATGACAACACCGAGCGGCTACGAGGGTTCCATTTTTAGTATGGCTTGCGGCTGCAGCTTTGGGGTAGTTTGCCGCGCACGAACCAACAGAAGGCAAGTACCCATGACCGGCCATGACCACTCGCATTCCCACCATGACCACGATCATGATCGCTGGAAGCATGACGGCGTGCGCGTCATTCCGGGCAACCAGCTCGACACGAACGTGCCCTCGACGGCTGGCATGGACCGCGCGGCCGCCATCAATTTCGCACGCGTCGGCGCGCAGAAATTGTGGGCGGGCACGGTCAGCATCAAGCCGGATGCCAAGACCGGCGCGCATCATCACGGTCATCTCGAAAGCGTCATCTATGTGGTCAAGGGGAAGGCGCGGATGCGCTGGGGCGAGAGCCTGCAGTTCACCGCGGAAGCCGGTCCCGGCGACTTCATTTTCGTCCCGCCCTACGTGCCGCACCAGGAGATCAACGCCAGCCCGGACGAGGTGCTGGAATGCGTGCTGGTGCGCAGCGACGGCGAGGCGGTGGCGATCAATCTCGACATCGAGCCGGTGGAGAAGCCCGAGACCGTGCTCTGGATCGACCCGGTGCACCGCGATCCCAACGAGAAGAAGTAAGGCTGCTCGGCGCGCGGGGTTCGGTGCGGCAGGACCCCCGCTGATCGGGGTCCGAAAAATTAGTCGGAAGCGGTGTCGGATGGCGGCCTGGCCGTCCGTCCTTGGGCAGAACCCCACCCGAGGAGCTTCCGATGCCCAAGATGATCTTCGTCAACCTGCCGGTGACCGACCTCAAGCGCGCGACCGCCTTTTATGAGGCGGTCGGTGCGGTCAAGAATCCGCAATTCAGCGACGAGACCGCGAGCTGCATGGTCTTTTCCGAGACCATTTTCGCCATGCTGCTGACCCACGACAAATTCCGCCAGTTCACGCCGAAGCCGATCGTGGATGCCAGGACCTCGAACCAGGTGCTGCTCTGCCTGTCCGCGGACAGTCGCAGCGACGTCGACGATATCGTCGGCAAGGCCGCGGCGGCAGGCGGGGTGGCCGATCCCAGCCCGAAGGACGAATACAGCTTCATGTACGGCCGCAGCTTCGAGGATCCCGACGGCCATATGTGGGGTGTGAACTGGATGGATCTCGCGGCAGCCCCTCTGCAGCCCGAGATGGCGAACGCCTGATCCGAGCAAGATCTGAAGAGGAGCATTCACGATGTCCAAGCTCGTGCCCTGCATGTGGTTCAACGGCGATGCCGAGGACGCTGCAAAATTCTACGTCTCACTCGTTCCGAACTCGGAGATCACGCACGTCCAGCGCAACGTTTCGGACGGCCCCTCCGGCAAGGAGGGCTCCGTGCTCGTCGTCGAGTTCACGGTGGCCGGACAGCCGCTGGTCGCGCTCAATGGCGGCATGAAGATGGAGTACACGCACGCGATCTCGCTGATGATCCATTGCGACGACCAGGCCCAGGTCGACAGCGTCTGGAACGCGTTCCTCGCCCATGGCGGCAAGGAAGAGCAGTGCGGCTGGCTCCGGGATCGATGGGGCGTGGCCTGGCAGGT
Source organism: Bradyrhizobium sp. CCBAU 51765 (assembly GCF_015291725.1). Classification (GTDB taxonomy): domain Bacteria; phylum Pseudomonadota; class Alphaproteobacteria; order Rhizobiales; family Xanthobacteraceae; genus Bradyrhizobium; species Bradyrhizobium liaoningense. The sequence goes on along the minus strand of NZ_CP030038.1, from coordinate 6,514,646 downwards.
GGTGCCGAGTGTGATGTTCGAGTTCCTGTCGAGCCCGGACAAGGCAGCGGCCGCGCGCGCGGTGCAGGCCATGATGAAGATGGTCAAGCTCGACGTGGCCGTCCTGCGCCAGGCCTTCGAGGGCAAGTCGGCGGCGTGAGGCGGATGCTTTCGTCATACGATCGGTGTCATCGCCCGGCTTGACCGGGCGATCCAGTACTCCGAGACGGAAGTGATTGAACGGATGGGTCGCGGCGTGCTGGATGTCCCGCTTTCGCGGGACATGACAGCGGAATCTGGGGCGAGATCTCCGTCCTAATAATTGATCCTTAGTCCCACGCCGCCGTGGATCGTGTTCCCGACCGGCTGCGGGCCCAACGTGCCGTTGGCGAAGAGATCCACGATCCAGCCCTTTTGCACGCGGAAGCCGAGGCGGCCGCCATATTCGAACCAGCCCTGGTTGCCCATGGTCGGCACCACCACGCCGTTGCCGGTCACGGTGGCCACGATGCCGCTGTGGCTTGCAAACGACTGCACCCAGCCGCCATTGATATTTGTCTCGATGTTGCTGCCGAAGAGATGCGTCCACTGGCCGCCGATCTTGACGAGGCTGGTGCGGTCGGTGCCATCAGCGATGCTGGCGTCGAATGGATTGAACGTCACCGTACTGTCGCTATAGCCGGAGACGCGCTGCCAGAGCTGCCAGACCTCGATCGAGGCCGCGACCTCGTCGCGTGGCGAGAGGCGATTTATCCAGCCGGCGCGACCGTAGACGGCGTAGTTCGAGGCGTTGGTCGAGCTGGTCACGCTCACCGGGCCGAGACTGGTGTCGTAGCTGCGCGTGTAGCGCGCCTTCTCCCATGGCGTCAGGATCGTGCCGACGTCGAAGAACGGCCGCGACGAGCCCCAATCGGTAAAGTCATAGCGCAACGCGAAAGCGCCGATCGGTGCGCTCGTGATCTTGTAGCCGCCCTCGTCGTAATGCGTGTAGGCGATGCCGGCGAGCAGCGACAGATTGTTGGTCAGCGCCTTGCGGCCGTGGATGCCGGCGGAGAACGAGCCGGCCGAGCCGAATGCGCTGATGCAGTCGCCGCAATTGATCTGCTCGTTGACGCCGAGCAGCACCGTGCCGAGCACCCGGTTGGTGATCATCTGGTTGAAGCGCTGGTTGGCGAGGCCGCCGATCGAATTGCCGCTGGAAGCTGCGCCGATCGGTGTCGGGCTCGGCGACGGATATGGGCTGGGGGAAAGATACGGGCTCGGCGATGGTGAGGGCGCAGGACTCGGGGAGGGCGTTGGCGAGGGCGAGTAGGTCGGCGATGGATAAGGCGTCGGCTCGCTGCACTCGGACCCGCACTCCGACGCCTGCGCAGCCGCCGGGCGGGCCCCCGAGGCGACAAGCGCAAACGCGGCCGATGCGGTCAGCACGCCGATGAGGATGAGGCGCCGGAAGCGGTATTTCGTCATCGTCAGCGCCCGCACAGCATGCCGTCGTCCTGGACGGCGGGCATGATGGTCGGCGAGGCGCCGGCGTACTGATTGACCGCGCACAGTCCGGCACTCGCGGCGCAATTGGCGGCAAACGTCCAGGGCGGCGTATTGGACTTGGTGATGCTCACCCTGCCGCCGGTCGAGGTGATGATCGCGGTGTCGCCTGGCTGGGTGAGCTGCACGCACTGGGAGCTCTTGGTGCAGACGCTGGCCGCGCCGTCCTGAAGCACGACCACGGAGCGCCCGCGTTGCGAGAGAATGTCGAGCGTGGTGCCGCGCACACCGATGGTCGCAAGCGGCGTCGTGATCTTGTAAGCAGCCTTGTCGGAACGCCCGGTGACGAAGCGGAAGGCGCCGGTGGTCATGCGGATCGCGACGTCGCGATAACTGCGCTCGTCGTTGAAGACGGTGCGGTCGAGCTTCAGCGTGGCGCTCGGGCCGAGCGACAGATTGGTGCTGTCCGCCATCACGAAACGCGCGGCGCTGTCGGTGCCGGTCCGCACGGTCTCGTCGCGCAGCATGCTGTCGCCGACATTGATCGGCGTCGTGGTCGCGGCCACGCGCACCACCTCGTTCTGGATCACGACGGCTTCGCCGACGCGAGTCTGCGCCTGCGCGCTAGAGCCGGCGCACAATGCGGCCGACGAGAGGATGGAGAAAAGCCAAAAACGCAAATTCATTTCGCAACCGATCGATGTGTCCCTGATCGTACCGGATCGCGCTCGCTTGCGATGTGGCGTAATTATCACAAGCGGCGCGGGACGTGCGCTATGCTTAGTGACAGTTGCGGCAGAATGCGTTCAATGAAAACGACGATCCTTGTTTTTGTCCGCGGTGACGCAAATTTGCCACGCAAGATATCTCAACAGCAGCCCCTCGAGGCGTTCGCAGTTCCAAAGCTGTCGCGGAGCGCAGTGCTTGCTGTCGCGATTTTCCTGGTTGCCCATCTGGCGCTGCTGATCGGTCTCACTACGCCGGATAAATTCGTCTTCGACGAGGTGCATTACGTGCCGGCGGCGCGGCAGATGCTGGCGCCCGTGATGTCGCAGCCGATGCTCAATCCGATGCATCCGCCGCTGGCCAAGGAGCTGATCGCGGCGTCGATCGCGACCTTCGGCGACAACGCGCTTGGCTGGCGTTACCCCGCGACGTTGTTCGGCGCGCTGGCGATCGTCGCAATCTATCTGTGCGGGCTCGCGCTGTTTTCCGCGCAAGGGCCCGCGATCGCCGCGGCGCTGATTGCGGCGTTCAACCAGATGCTGTACGTGCAGGCGCGCATCGCGATGCTCGACATCTTTGCGCTCGGCTTCGGCCTGCTTGCGACCGCCGCCTTCATGCATGGTTTTCGCAGAGAGCGGCCGCAGGCAATGTTCGCGCTCGCGGGCAGCTTGTTCGGCTGTGCTGCGGCCTGCAAATGGAGCGGCCTGTTTCCACTTGGCGTCTGCATCGTCATCGTTGCGGTGATCCGCCTGATGCAGGGCTGGCGTACGCTGTTCGCCGACGCCAAGCCGGAGGACTGGTATCGGCCGGAGCTGTGGCCCGGCTTGAGGCCGCATCACGTCGCGCTCTGCTTCGTGGTTTTGCCGATGGTGACCTACCTTGCTGCTTTCGTGCCGCTCCATGGCGTGTCGCTGCCGGATCTGATCGAGGCGCAGCGGCGGATCTTCGCCGACAACACCACGACGGCCATCGCCGGCCACACCTATATGAGCGCATGGCCGTCCTGGCCGTTGCTCGCGCGCCCGGTGTGGTTCCTGTTCGACAAGACGGGAGATGACCACGTCGCTGCGATCGTCTTTCTCGGCAATCCGCTGGTGCTCTGGCCGGCTCTGCTCGCGCTCGTTGTGGTGCTGCGCGATTTCATCGTCGTCCGGCGGTGGGATGCATTCCTGATCGCGGCATTCTATTTCGGTCCTTGGCTCGCCTGGGCGTTGCTGCCGCGTACCCTGGGCTTCATCTACTACTACCTGCCGGCCGCGACCGCGGCGTCGCTGGCGCTGGTCTATGTGCTGCGCCGGGAGGGGCTGCCGCGTTGGCTGCTGTGGGCCTATGTCGGCGTCGCTGCGATCGGCTTTGCGGTCATGTTGCCGATCTCCGCAGCCTTCATCGGCACGTCCATGCGAACCTTCGGCCGCCTGATGCTGTTTCAAAGCTGGATATGACAACGCCGCCTGCCGGGTAGCGGCAGGCGGCGTGTCTCTTGCGCGACGATCGCGTGTTACTTCGCCGCGGTCTTGGTGTCCATGTTCACGACCTGGACGCGGCGGTTGATCGCGTCGGTGCCGTTGGCGGCATCCTTCAGCTTGGTCTCGCCGTAGCCGACGGTGACGAGATCGGTGCCGTTGAGGCCGTAGTTCTGCACCAGGTATTTCTTGATGGTGTCGGCCCGCCGTTCGGAGAGCCCTTGATTGTACTCTTCGCCGCCGGTCGCGTCGGTGTGGCCGGCGACCACGAAGGTCGAGCCCTTCAGCGCCGGATCGGACAGCGCCTTGCCGAGCGCCTGCACCGATGCCACCGACGTCTTGGCGATGTCCGCCGAGTTGTAATCGAACTGGATCTCCAGATCGATCTTCGGCTTGGTCGCAGCCAATTCGGCGATCTGCTCGCGCTCGCCCGTCGAGAGCGACCGGGTCGAGCGGTTGCGCACCGTGTTCAGGAAGGTCGCTTCCTTGGTTTGCGCGGTCGTGTCGGCCTGCGGACCGACGGACAGGCCGCGGGTTGCCGGCTTGGGCTTCAATGCGTCCAGGATCTTGTCGGTGGAGATATTGTTGTCGCCGGCCAGGGCCAGCCCTGCCGTCATCGACAGGGCTGCGGAAAGAGTAATCGCCTTCAATGCAAAAGACTTATCAAAACGGATCATTGTCGAATCCTCGCTGCTACGCCTGATGGCGATTTGATGCTGCGAGCCTAGGGGAGGTTCAAAAGCCTCGATGTGATCTTCCTCACATTCGAAATTGGCCGCGGAGACGCTGATCCGGTTTGATCGTCTGCGGCTTGAGGCGGAACTGGGAACCCCGGAAAGCCCGTTCCCGATCGTCGAAAGGGCGTCGCCCCGCGCGCCCCGCCCGCGAACAGGAATTCATCCAGAATGTTGCGACCGGGAGCGTCGGGGAGCGCCCAAAAGCCGCACGTCGAGAGCGGGCTGATTCGGCTGTGCAGCAACGAAATGTCTTCTCCCTGAAAAACTTGCCGTCGAAGAATGGCAGTTGTGGTGGCCGGCATCAGGCCGGCTGCCCTTTCTGGAGGAGAAGATTGATGAAGACCCTGTTGCTCGCGACGGCATTCGTGGCGCTTGCGCTGTCCCCCGCATCCGCCGCCAAGATGGCGTGCACCAGTGCAAATATGGCCAAGCTCGTTGCCGGGATGGGCGGCGAAGACACACCGGGCAAGGTCGCAGCGAGGAAGTCGATGGCCGCGGCCAATTCCGACATGAGCAAAGGCAACATGCGCGGCGCCTGCAAGCATTATATGAGCGCCGAGAAGGCGATGGCGATGAAGTAGGCTCCCGCGATCCCGGACGCGATGGCCGCGCTGGCAGCAGATGGCAGCGCGGCTTTTTCGTGTCCCTGCTTCTTTGCCTCCCGGCGAATCCGGCTACATTGCGTTCCGCAATGCCCCGCGCCCCGAAACCACTTCCGCTCTCGACCAAACAGGCCCGGCAGATCTGGCTGCACGCCCAGCGGCTCGACGTGCGCGCGCCGTTCGGGGAGGGCGCGCAGGCCGTCGCCGACGCGACTGCTCATCTCGGCTATGTGCAGATCGACACCATCAACGTCATCGAGCGCTGCCATCACCACATCCTGTTCAGCAGGATCCCGTCCTACCGCCGCGCCGATCTTCGCCAGGCCCACAGCGTCGACAAAAGCGTGTTCGAGTATTGGACGCACGCGCTCTCCTACGTGCCGGCCGCCGACTTCCGCTTCTTCCTGCCGGCGATGCGCGAGCACCGGCGCGAGGGACACAGATGGTTCGGTTCGGTGAAGCCGGCCGACACGCGCAAGGTGATGCGACTGCTGCGCGCCGGCCCGCTGACGATCCGCGACATCGAGGACGACGTGCTCGTCGAAAAGGAGCACCTCTGGCAGAGCCGCAAGCCGTCGAAGCGCGCGTTGCAACTCGCCTTCTATACCGGCGCCGTCACCATCAGCGAGCGCCAGGGCATGCTCAAGACCTATGAGCTGATGAACCGTCATTTCGGCTGGGACAAGCTGCCGAGGCCGGCATCGGCAAGGGAGATCACGGCCTATCTGCTCGACCGCGCGCTGCGCTCGCAGGGCGTGGTCAGTCTCGATTCGATCTGCCATCTCGACGCGCCGAGCAAGAAGCCGGTCGCGCGCCTGATCGCCTCGCGCGTCCGCCGCGGCGAGCTCGTGCCTGTTACGCTCGAGGGCGCCGGCAAGCAGGAGCATTGGGCCTCGCCCGCAGCGCTGGAGGCGGGCGGCGAAGGGCCGCCGCCCGATCTCGTCCACATTCTTTCTCCGTTCGATCCCCTGATCATCCAGCGCAAGCGCACCAATCTCATCTTCGGCTACAACCATCTGTTCGAAGCCTACGTGCCGAAGGCCAAGCGCAAGCTCGGCTACTTCGCGCTGCCCGTGCTGGTCGGCGACGAGATCGTCGCCGCGCTCGATCTCAAGACCGACCGGCAGGCGAAGAAGCTCTTGATGCAGAAATGGACCTGGGTCGGGCCGGGCAGGAAGACCGCGGGGCGCAGGGAGCTCAAGCGTGTGATCGAGGAAGAGCTCGATCGCTTCGAACGGTTTCAGCTCACGGAGTGAGCGTCGTCGTCGTCCGGTCTACGGCCTGTCTTCGAACCCGGCCGAGGCTCCGGACACGACATGAGCGTATCGGTCCAGCACCTCGTCGGCCGAGTAGCTGGAGCGTTCCGCGAATTCCTCCCGCAGGCCCAGGCGCGCGGAGACCTTCAAGCGCGCCGCCGTGGCAGTCGTCATGACGGGATCAAAGCCCAATTCGCGCAGGCCCGCTGCCACGCCGTCCATTTCCACGGCACGGCGTTCGGCATGCAGCACGTCCGAGCGGACGCACATGTCCAGGAACTTGCTGAACGTGGTGGCATCCATCGAGGCGCATAGCCCGCGCATGGTTTCGTCGCGCACGCCGGCGAGCGTCGCGGCGGTCAGCGCCTCGACCAGCAGCGCTTCCATGCCTTTGGTCACGACGCTCCGCAGCATCTTCACCGCCGCCGCCGTTCCGGCGTCTGCACCGGCCACCTCGATGCGGAAGCCCAGTGGCCCGAAAGTCTCCGCAAAGCGTGCGGCGCCGCTGCCGGATGTGTAGAGCGGGACCGCTGCGCCGTAGAGGTCGACCGATCCCATCAGATTCGCATCTGCGAACAGGCCGCCGCGCGCCTCCACGGCTGCGGCGACATGTTTTTTTGTGCGCGGGGTCGCCGCGTTGATGTCCACCACGAGAGAGCCGGGACGAATGATCCTGGAAATCGCCTCACCCGTCTCAGCCGCGACGGCAACGACAACGGCGGAAAAGATCACGTCCGCGTCGGCGAGGTCTTCGAGCCGCTCGGCGAGCGTGACGCCGCAACCGGCAGCCATCGCACGAAAGGCCTTGGAGTAGGGCGGTGCGTTGGTCTTGCCCTGACAGAATGCGAGCATCGGTGCGCCGGTCCGCGTCGCCAGATGCGATGCAAAGCATCGCGCGGCCTCGCCAAATCCAACAAAGGCGATCTTGGGCTGCGGCATGGACGGGTCTCCCTCGAGCGGCGCTTCACCGCCCACGGCCATTGTGCCGGGTTCTATCGTGGAGCTAATGAATCGGTTCATTTATAACTCATCATGGCTCGGCCTTCGAGGGCATCTATGAGGCAGATTGGCCAATTATGCAGCAGAATTGGGCGCGCCAGCTTGCCGTGATCTGTGAACCGGTTCATAAGATGGCATGGCATCACACGCTCGCCGATCGCAAACCGTGAAGGTCAGGGACGTCGCCCGGGAGGCTGGCGTCGCGATCGGCACGGTATCTCGTGTGCTCAACGATCATCCCACGGTGACCAGGGAGCTGCGCGAGCGCGTCGAAAGGGCCATGGCGCATCTCGGCTATGAGGTCGACGTCACGGCCCAGAGCATGCGCGCGGGCCGGTCGAGGCTCGTCGCCTGCGCCATTCGTGATTTCGACATCCCGCGCTTCGCGCTGTTCATCAAGGAGGCCGAAGCGGTCCTGCGTGAGGCCGGATACACCTTGCTGCTGGCGAGCACGACCAATCGTCCCGACGTCGAGATCGCCCTGTTGAGCGCTTTCCGCAGGCGCCGGGTGGATGGCGTGATGATGACGCTGACCGATGAGCAGCATCGCGACGTGCGCGAAGCGCTGTCGGAGGCGCCGATGCCGGTCCTGCTCATCGACCGGGATCGTATCGAGGCGCTGGATCGCGTCACAGCCGATCATCGCCAGGGCGCGCGCCTTGCTACGGGCCATCTGCTCGGCCTCGGCCACCGGCGAATTGCCGTGCTTGTCGGCGACACCAAGGCCTTCCCGTCGCGCAGCCGCCTCGAGGGACTTCGTGAGGCCTATGCGGCGGCGGGCGTCGTGCCGGATCCGAGGCTGCTGCGCGACAATGTGCTCTCGAGTGAAGAAGCCTATCGGGCGACGGCGTCGCTGATGAGCCTTGCCGATCCCCCGACGGCGCTCTTCGTCGCGGCGATGGATATGCTCGGCGGTTGCCTGAGAGCGCTGCGAACGATGGGCATCGCGGTCGGGGACGGGATTTCGGTGGTGGCCGGCAGCGATTCGGATCTCGCCGAATTGCACACGCCGCCGATCACGGCGATTGCGTGGGATCTCGCGGCGATGGGCCGCCATGCCGCGACCATGCTGCTGGAGCGTATGCGCGGCGAGGAGATCGAGCGCGGCCGTGGTCTCACCGTGCCGACGGAATTGATCATTCGCGGGTCGACGCGGCCTGTTGCGAATTGAGCGTGTTCGGCTGGGGCTGAATCCGGTTTCTCGCGACGCGGCTGTCGAGCCAGATGCCGGCGACGATACCGATGAGGTAGGCGACCAGATTCCACAGCGAGAATATGCGACCGAGCAGCAGCGCGCCGGCCGCTGTCAGCCGGAACGCATCGAGCCATGGCGTGTGCACCAGGCGGGAGAATTCCACGATGACCGCAATCGCCACCGCGATGGCCGCAATCTGCATCCGCGACAGCCTCGGCAGCACAACCCCGACCAGCAAGAACACCATCGTCGCCCACAAGAGCGAGCCGCCATATTTCACCACGAAGGCCGGAAGCCCGAGCGGAAAGCCGTACCAGCGCAAGCACAACCCGCAGACGATCACCATCGCGGCGAGGGCGGCGCGGATCAGCGATGTCAGGAGCGGCGCAAGAGGTTGATCCGGCTGCGCCCCGCGCATTGCTCGCTCCATTGACTCTTTGCCCGCGATGCTCAAAACCGCCACTCGGCCCTAGAAAAGCAACAACCCGGGGGGAAGCCATGAGCCAGACCACCTATGCCGGTTCTGCCGGCGGTGCCAACAGCGCCAGCAAGAGCGGCATCGAGACCTCGACCATCCGCGCCATCTCCTGGCGCCTGATTCCGTTCCTGGTGCTGGCCTACTTCTTCTCCTATCTCGACCGCGTCAATCTCGGCTTTGCCGCGCTGACCATGAATGCGGAGCTGAAGTTCACCCCGCTGATCTTCTCCTGGGGCGCCGGCATCTTCTTCATCGGCTATTTCATCTTCGAGGTTCCGAGCAACCTCGCGCTGGAGAAATTCGGCGCGAGCCGCTGGATCGCCCGGATCATGGTGACCTGGGGCATCATCTCGGCACTGATGGCGATGGTCAGCGGCGTGACGAGCTTCTACGTGCTGCGCTTCCTGCTCGGCGTCGCCGAGGCCGGCTTCTTCCCCGGCATCATCCTCTATCTCACCTACTGGTATCCGGCCCAATATCGCGCCCGCTTCCTCGCGGCCTTCGCCATCGCCGTTCCGGTCTCGACCGTGATCGGCGCGCCGATCTCGGGCCTGCTGCTCGGGCTCGACGGCATGATGGGGCTGAAGGGCTGGCAGTGGCTGTTCATCATCGAGGGCATTCCTTCCGTGCTGCTCGGCATCGTCACCTGGTTCTATCTCACCGACAGACCGGAGAAGGCGGACTGGCTCTCGGCCGAGCAGAAGGCCTGGCTGAAGGCGAAGCTCGACTCGGAGATCGCGGCAAAGCAGGCGGTGAAGCACTTCTCGCTGGGCGAAGCGCTGTCGTCACCGAAGGTGATTGCACTCAGCCTGGTCTATTTCGGCTTCGTCGGCGCGCTCTATGGCATGCAGTTCTGGCTGCCGCAGATCGTCAAGGCGTTCGGCCTCACCAACGCGCAGACCGGCTTCGTTACCGCGATTCCCTATCTGTTCGGCACCATCGCCATGGTCCTGTGGGCGCGGCATTCGGATGCGACGCGCGAGCGCGTCATGCATGTCGGTGCACCGCTGCTGCTCACCGCCGTCGCTCTCGGCATCTCCTCCTCTCTCACCGATCCCACCCTGACGATGGTGGCGCTGACGGTCGCCGCGATCGGCGTGTTCTGCTGCTTCGGCGTGTTCTGGACGTTGCCGACCGCCTGGCTGTCCGGCACGGCGGCGGCCGGCGCGATCGCCCTGATCAACTCGATCGGCAACCTCGCCGGCTTCGGCGGGCCCTATCTGATCGGCTGGGTCAAGGAAGCCACGGGGCAGACCTCGACCGGTTTGCTCGTCCTCGCCGTGCTGCCCCTGATCGCCGGCATCTTGGTCTTCGTCGGCGGCCACGACAGCAAGCACGAGTTCGCCGAGCAGGGGCGGTTGGGGCGTTAGCCCTGTAGGGCGCGCCCCCCTGCGCGCCGTGTCCAACATCTTTCCCTACGTTGGCCGGGTTGGTGGGCACGCTCAGCTTTGCCTCCCATTGCTGCCTTCGCCGTCAGGGCTCCGCGGACGAGCCCTTGCGCACTCCACAATCTCACCTTCGCAACATGGCCGTCCCAATCCTGACCACCGCTTAACGATCACACTTTCCTGATGACTGACGATTATTGACTTTCGTCAGTGATTAGTCGACATTCCTCAAAACGAGATGCAGGAGTGTCCTTCGATGTTCGTCCGGTCGGTTTTATCCAGCTATTCCAAGCTCTTGGCGGGTGTGTCGCTGGCTCTGATGGCCGCAGCCCTGGCCGGGTGCAATGATACTGTCGCCGAGAAGGCCGAGCCGCCGCGGCCGGTTTTGGTTGCGACCGCGCATTATAGTGCCGAGACGCCGGAGCGCAGCTTCGTCGGCACCATCAGGCCGCGGATCGAGAGCGATCTCGGCTTCCGCGTCGCCGGCAAGGTTGCCAAGCGCCTGGTCGAAGTCGGCCAGACGGTCGAAATTGGCCAGCCGCTGGCCACCCTCGACGAGGTCGACCTGAAGCTCCAGGCCGAGCAGGCCGTCGCCGAGCAGACTGCCGCGACCGGTGTGCTGGCCCAGGCCGCCGCCGCCGAGCAGCGCGCCAAGGACCTGAAGGCCAAGGGCTGGACCACCGATGCGCAGCTGGATTCGAGTCGCGCCGCCGCCGACGAGGCCCGTGCGCGCCTGAACCGGGCCGAGCGCTCGGTCGAACTGACCAAGAATTCCCTTTCCTACGCGACGCTCAACGCCGACGCCCGAGGCGTCGTCACCGCAACGCTGATCGAGCCCGGCCAGGTGGTTGCCGCGGGCCAGGCCTCGATCCGTGTCGCCCGCTTTGCCGAAAAGGAAGCGGTCGTCGCGATTCCTGAGACGCTGGTCGGACGCGCCAAGTCGGGCGTCGCCAGCGTCACTCTTTGGTCCGAGCCGAACAAGAAGTATGCGGCCAAGCTGCGCGAGATCGCGCCGGCGGCCGACCCGGCCACGCGCACCTATCTGGCAAAGTTCTCGCTGCCCGAGGCCGACGACAAGGTCTCGCTCGGCATGACGGCGACGCTGACGCTGTCTGACGCCGCAACCGAGCGCGTCGCCCGGCTGCCGCTGTCGGCGCTGTTCAACGAAGGCGGCAAGCCGTCCTTCTACGTCGTCGACGACAACGGCTCGGTCGCGCTGAAGCCGGTGACGGTGAAGTCCTACGAGAGCAAGGACGTCGTCATCACGGACGGAGTCGAGGAGGGTGCCAAGATCGTCGCCCTCGGCGTGCAGAAGCTCGATCCGGGCCAGCGGGTGCGGGTCGTGTCGTCGCTGAGTTTCTAGTTCCTGTCATTCCGGGATGGTCCGAAGGACCAGACCCGGAATCTCGAGATTCCGGGTTCGCCCTTCGGGCGCCCCGGAATGACCAGGAATAGAGTTACGTCGTGTGAGGTGAGTTTCGGCCTTTGTCCCTAAGCAAAGGCTGAAGCGGCGAAGCGATCCAGAACCTGCCCAGCCCCCTGGATTGCTTCGCTGCCTCGCGACGACGGATTGAATAGAGCGGCTGTCGTATTTGCAACTGGATCTTCTTTCGGAGAGAGCGATGAAGCGCTTCAACCTTTCGGCCTGGGCCGTCAGCCATCCGACGCTGGTTCTCTTCCTGATGATCGTGCTCGGCGTCGCAGGCTTCTTCTCCTATGAGAAGCTCGGCCGCGCCGAGGATCCGTTCTTCACGGTGAAGGTGGTCAACGTCTCCGTGATATGGCCCGGCGCGACCGCGCAGGAGATGCAGACCCAGGTCGCCGATCCCATCGAGAAGAAGATCCAGGAGCTGCCCTATTTCGAGAAGGTGCAGACCTATTCCAAGCCCGCCTTCACCGCGCTCCAGGTCACCTTCCGCGACAACACCCCGCCGAAGGACGTGCCTTATCTCTTCTACCTCTTGCGCAAGAAGCTGGTCGACGTGCAGGGCCAGCTGCCGTCCGGCATTCTCGGGCCCGTCGTCAACGACGAGTTCTCCGACGTCGATTCCATCCTGTACATGATGACCGGCGACGGCGCCGATTATGCCCAGCTCAAGAAGGTCTCGGAAGGTTTTCGTCAGCGCCTCCTGAAGGTGCCCGGCGTGACCAAGGTCGACGTCTACGGCAATCAGGACGAGCGCATCTTCGTCGAGTTCTCCCACGCCAAGCTCGCGACCCTCGGCATCACGCCGCAGGCGCTGTTCGATTCGCTCGCCAAGCAGAACAACGTGACGCCGGCCGGCACGGTCGAAACCTCGTCGCAACGCGTGCCGCTGCGCGTCACCGGCGCGCTCGACGGTGCCAAGGCCGTCGCCGAGACCCCGGTCGAGAGCAACGGCCGCGTGTTCCGCCTCGGCGACATCGCCACCGTCACCCATGGCTATGTCGATCCGCCGAGCTTCGTCGTGCGCCAGGAAGGCAAGCCCGCGATCGGCATCGGCGTCGTCACCGCCAAGGGCGCCAACATTCTCGAGCTCGGCAAGGAGGTCGAGAAGGCGACCAACGAGTTCATGAAGGCCGTGCCGCAGGGCATCGACGTCAAGCTGATTGCCGACCAGCCCAAGGTGGTCGAGCACGCCGTCGGCGAGTTCGTGCATTCCTTCATGGAAGCGCTCGTCATCGTGCTGTTCGTCTCGTTCCTGGCGCTCGGCTGGCGCACCGGCATCGTGGTCGCCTTGTCGGTGCCGCTGGTGCTCGGCATCGTCTTCATCGTCATGAACACGATGTCGCTCGACCTGCACCGTATCACGCTCGGCGCGCTGATCATTGCGCTCGGCCTGCTCGTCGACGACGCCATCATCGCGGTCGAGATGATGGTGGTGAAGATGGAGCAGGGCTGGGACCGCGTGCGCGCGGCGTCCTTTGCCTGGGAATCGACCGCGTTTCCGATGCTCACGGGAACGCTGGTCACGGCCGCCGGCTTCCTCCCCATCGGCTTTGCCAATTCCGCGGTCGGCGAATATGCCGGCAGCATCTTCTGGATCGTGGCGATCGCGCTCGTCGCCTCCTGGTTCGTGGCGGTGATCTTCACGCCCTATATCGGCGTCAAGCTGCTCCCGAACATGAAGGCGCACCACAACCACGATCCGCACGCGGTCTACGAGACCCGCATGTACCGGGGCCTGCGCGCCATCGTGCGATGGTGCGTCAACCACCGCATCACCGTGGTGGTCGCAACCGTCGGCGTCTTCGTCGCTTCGATCATCGGCTTCGGCCATGTGCAACAGCAGTTCTTCCCGCTGTCGGAGCGGCCCGAGCTGTTCCTTCAGTTGCGCCTGCCCGAAGGCACCGCCTTCAACGTTACCGAGAAGGCGGTGAAGAAGGCCGAGACGCTGCTGAAGGACGACAAGGACATCGAGACCTACACCGCCTATGTCGGCCAGGGCTCGCCGCGCTTCTGGCTCGGCCTCAATCCGCAGCTTCCGAACGAGGCCTTCGCCGAGATCGTCATCGTCGCCAAGGGCGTCGAGGCGCGCGAGCGCATCAAGGCGAAGATCGAGAACGCAGCTGCCGAAGGCTTCCTGACCGAGGCGCGCGTGCGCGTCGACCGCTTCAACTTCGGTCCACCGGTCGGCTTCCCCGTCCAGTTCCGCGTCATTGGCCCCGACGCCAACAAGGTGCGCGAGATCGCCTACCAGGTCCGCGACGTGATGCGACAGAACAAGAGCGTCAAGGACGTCCAGCTCGACTGGAACGAGCAATCGCCTTACCTCAAGCTCGTCGTCGACCAGGATCGTGCCCGTGCCATGGGCCTGACCCCGCAGGACGTCTCGCAGGCGCTGGCGATGCTGATCTCGGGTTCGCAGGTCACGACCGTGCGCGACGGCATCGAGAAGGTCGGCGTGGTCGCCCGCGCGGTCCCGTCCGAACGCCTCGACCTCGGCGGCGTCGGCGATCTCACCATCACCTCGCGCAACGGCGTTGCCGTGCCGCTGCAGCAGATCGCCAAGATAGAGTACGCCCATGAGGAGCCGATCATGTGGCGGCGCAACCGCGACATGGCGATCACCGTGCGCTCGGACGTCGTCGACGGCGTGCAGGCGCCTGATGTCACCAACCAGATCGCGCCGAAGCTGAAGGAGATCAAGGACCACCTCGAGCCGGCCTACCGGATCGAGGCGGGTGGCGCGTTCGAGGAATCCGCCAAGGGCAACGCCTCGATCTTCATCCTCTTCCCGGTGATGGTCATGGTGATGCTGACGCTGCTGATGATCCAGCTTCAGAGCTTCTCGCGCCTGATCCTGGTGTTCCTGACCGCGCCGCTCGGCATCGTCGGCGCCTCGCTCGGCCTCAACGTCGCCAATGCCCCGTTCGGCTTCGTGGCGCTGCTCGGCCTGATCGCGCTCGCCGGCATGATCATGCGCAACACGGTCATCCTGGTCGACCAGATCGAGACCGACGTCAGCCACGGCCTGACCCGGCGCGAGGCGATCGTGGAAGCCACCGTCCGCCGCGCCCGTCCGGTGGTGCTGACGGCGCTCGCCGCCATCCTCGCCATGATCCCGCTGTCGCGGTCGGCGTTCTGGGGCCCCATGGCGATCACCATCATGGGCGGCCTGTTCGTCGCGACCTTCCTGACCCTGCTGTATCTGCCGGGCCTCTATGCACTTTGGTTCCGCAAGAGCCTGGACGAGGCCGGTACGCCCGAGCAGCCCGCCGCGCCGCAGCATGGCAGCGATGAACATCCAGCAATTCCGCTTGCTGAAGCGGCTGAATAAGTGAGATGAAGTGCTGAGCGATGAGTCCTGACTGATGGCCCTTATTTCGGAACATATCGAAGGCGACACCCGGGATCGTATCCTCGAGGTGGCCGAGCGGCTGTTCCGCCAGATCGGCTACCAGAAGACCACGGTCGGCGACATCGCCAAGGAGCTCAGAATGAGCCCCGCCAACGTCTATCGCTTCTTCGAATCGAAGAAGGCGATCCATCAGGCGGTCGCCCGTTCGCTGATGGGCGAGGTCGAGCTCGAGGCGCAGCGGATCGTGGCCCGGCCCGGCCCGGTCAAGGAGCGCTTCCGCGAGCTGCTCACCACTATCCATCGCATGAACACCGAGCGCTATGTCGGCGACAACAAGCTGCACGAGATGGTCGCGATCGCGATGGAGGAGGATTGGGACGTCTGCGTCGCCCATATGGAGTGCATCGCCGGCGTCGTGGGCCAGATGATCGCGCAAGGCGTCGCCTCCGGCGAGTTCGAGGCGCCGGACCTGCAACTGGCCGCGCTCTGCTCGTGCACCGCGATGATCCGCTTCTTCCACCCCCAGATGATCGCCCAGTGCGCCACCAAGCCGGGCCCGAACATCGACCAGATGATCGATTTCGTCATCGCGGGTCTGTCGCCGCGCCACTGACGGGGCGGCGGGTTTCCCTCTATAAGCAGCCGGTCGCCCGGGCTGACCGGCTGGAGGCGGCCAGGACGGACCAACAAACTCCGTCATTGCGAGCGCAGCGAAGCAATCCAGACTGTCTCCGCGGAGGGATTCTGGATTGCTTCGCTGCGCTCGCAATGACGAAAAGGAAGCACCCGCGTGACCGACAAAGACCTGTACTTCTATGAGCCCTCCAAGGGCCACGGCCTCAAGCACGATCCCTTCAACGCCATCATCGCGCCGCGGCCGATCGGCTGGATTTCCTCCCGCGATACCAAGGGCCACGTCAACCTCGCGCCCTACAGCTTCTTCAACGCGTTCTGTTACGTGCCGCCGATCATCGGCTTCTCCTCCACCAACTGGAAGGACACGGTCGAGAACATGCAGCAGACCGGCGAGTTCGTCTGGAATCTGGCCACGATGGATCTGGCCAAGCACATGAACGCGACCGCGGCGCATGTCGCGCCCGAGGTCGACGAGTTCAAGCTTGCGGGGCTCACCGCCGTGCCCGGCAAGCTCGTCAAGGTGCCGCGGGTGGGTGAGAGCCCCGTCGCCTTCGAGTGCAAGGTGTCCGACATCGTCCGCCTCAAGGGCGCCGACGGCAAGGAGGCCGACGCCTGGCTGACGCTCGGCGAGGTCGTCGCCGTCCATATCGACAAGGCCATGATCAAGGACGGCGTCTACCAGACCGCCGCCGCCCGCCCGATCGTCCGCGCCGGCCGCCGCGGCGATTATTTCGAGATCAAGCCGGAAAACATGTTCGAGATGATCCGGCCGGATTAGGCCGGCGCCTCTCTCTCTCCACATGTCATTCCGGGGCGACGCGTCGCGTCGAGCCCGGAATCCATAACCACAATCGGGAGTATGGATTCCGGGCTCGCGCCAAGAGGCGCGCCCCGGAATGACGGTGAGAAGACATTGTGCCCCATTCCCCCTCCCGGAACTGCCCCTGAGCCCCGGCCGTTATGGCCTGGGCGGCCGCCCGGCCGCGTCAATTCGCTTCCTTTTGCGCGCGAAGTGTTCACGTACCCCGGCCACTTTCCGCTAAAATGCTCGATAACCGCGCCGATGCATGAGGTCTGCCATGAGCTTCCGCCGCGACACCATCACAAAGCCGATCTTTTCCTGGGCGCGCGGCGTGTTGCCGGCGATGTCCGAGACCGAGCGCGAGGCCCTGGAGGCGGGTGACGTCTGGTGGGATGCCGATCTCTTCACCGGCAACCCTGATTGGTCGAAGCTGCTGAAGGTGCCGCAGGCGAGGCTGACCGACGAGGAACAGGCTTTCCTCAGCGGCCCCGTCGACGAGCTCTGCGCCATGCTCGATGAGTGGAGGATCTTCTGGGAATGGCGCGACCTGCCACCGGATGTCTGGCATTTCGTCAAGCGCGAGAAGTTCTTCGGGATGATCATCCCGAAGGAGTTCGGCGGCCTCGGCTTCTCGCCCTACGCGCATTCGGAAGTGGTGCGCAAGATCTCGACCCGCTCGATCGCGGCGGCCGTCACCGTGATGGTGCCGAACTCGCTCGGCCCGGGCGAGCTCCTGATGCGCTTCGGCACCAGGGAGCAGCAGGAACGCTGGCTGCCACGCCTCGCCGATGGCCGCGACATTCCCTGCTTCGGGCTCACCAGTCCGGAGGCCGGCTCCGACGCCGCCTCGATGGTCGACACCGGCGTCATCTGCAAGGGCGAGTTCGAGGGCCGCGAGGTCGTCGGCCTCAGGCTCAACTGGCACAAGCGCTACATCACGCTCGGTCCGGTCGCGACGCTGCTCGGCCTCGCCTTCAAGGCCCATGATCCCGATCATCTCGTCAGCGATCAGGAAGAGCTCGGCATCACCGTGGCGCTGATCCCGACCAATCTGCCCGGCGTCGAGATCGGGCAGCGCCATCTGCCATCGATGCAGGTGTTCCAGAACGGTCCGAATTGGGGACGCGACGTCTTCATTCCGCTCGACTACGTGATCGGCGGCAAGGAGCGCCTCGGACAGGGCTGGAAGATGCTGATGACCGCGCTCGCCGCCGGCCGCGGCATCTCGTTGCCGTCGCTCTCGGCCGCCGGGGCCGCCTATGCGGCGCGCACCACCGGCGCCTATGCCCGCATCCGCGAGCAGTTCGGCATCTCGATCTCCAAGTTCGAAGGCGTCGAGGAGCCGCTCGCGCGCATCAATGCCACCGCGTACCAGCTCGACGCGGCACGCCGGCTGACCTGTGCGGCGCTGAATGCCGGCATTCATCCCGCCGTCATTTCCGGCATCATGAAGCTGCACGCGACCGAGCGGATGCGCACCGCGATCGATGATGCCATGGACATCCATGGCGGCAAGGCCGTGATCGACGGTCCGCAAAACTATCTCGGCAATCTGCACCGCGCCGTGCCGGTGGGTATCACGGTCGAGGGCGCCAACATCCTAACCCGCAACCTCATCGTGTTCGGGCAAGGTGCCATCCGCGCGCACCCCTATCTGCTCGACGAGATGAATGCGCTCGCCGATTCCGACCGCGAGCGCGGCCTCACCGCGTTCGACAAGGCGTTCTGGAAGCATGTCGGTCATAGTTTCCGGACACTGTTCCGCGCCTTTGGCCGCAGCTGGACCTTTGGCGCATTCGCGCCGGCGCCCGATGCGGGCGATGCGACGCCGTTCTTTCGCCAGCTCTCGCGCTACTCCGCGGCTTTTGCGGTCTGCGCCGACATGGCGCTGCTGACGCTCGGCGGCGCGCTCAAGCGCAAGGAGATGCTGTCGGCCCGCTTCGGCGACATCCTGTCCGAGCTCTATCTGCTCTCGGCCGCGCTGAAGCGCTGGCAGGACGAGGGCCGGCAGAAGGAGGATTTTGCCGCGCTGGAATGGTGCATGGCGACGGGCTTCCGGACCATCGAGAACCGGCTCGCCGAGATCCTCGCCAATCTGCCCAACCGCTTCGTCGCGGGTTTCCTCAGGCTCGTGGTCCAGCCGTTCGGCGCGCGCGTGCTCGGCCCTTCCGACCGCGTCGTCCACCAATGCGCGAGCCTGGCTCTGGAGCCGTCGGCGGCACGCGAGCGTCTCACGCCGGATCTCGCCCGGGTCGACGATGACGGCGGCTTTGCCCGGCTGGAGCGCGCGTTCGAGCTGGTCGCCGGCACGGACGCCATCGCCAGGCGCCTCCGCGCCGCGCAGATCCGCGACTGGAAGGAAGCGGTCGCCAAGGGCGTGATCACGCAGGCTGAGGGCGAGCAGCTCGCCGCAGCCCGCGAAGCCGTCACAAAAGTGATAGAGGTCGACGATTTTGCGCCGGAGGCGCTGTCGCCGATTTACAAGAAAAGCGTCAATGTGCATCAGTTCTTCCAGGAACTCGGTGAGCAGAGGGCGGCGAGCTGATGGCACGACCGGTTTTCATCGTCGACGGCAGCAGGACGCCGTTCCTGAAGGCGCGCTCAGGACCCGGTCCGTTCACGCCGGTCGATCTCGCCGTGCAATGCGGCCGGCCGCTGCTGGCGCGCCAGCCGTTTTCGCCTGACAGCTTCGACCAGGTCATCCTCGGCTGCGTCAACGTGATCGCGGACGAGATGAACCCGGCCCGCGTCGCTGCGCTCCGGCTCGGCATGGGCGAAGACATGGTCGCCTTCACCGTGCAGATCAATTGCGGCTCCGGCACGCAGTCGATCGACACCGCCTACCGCTACATCCGCGAAGGCCATGCCGACATGATCCTCGCCGGCGGCACCGAGGCGCTCAGCCACGCGCCGCTGGTCTGGCCCAATTCCGGCGTGCGCTGGTTCGCCGGCCTCGCCACCGCCAAGGGCGTCGCCGCCAAGCTCGCGGCGGCCTTCAAGCTGCGGCCGCGCTATCTCAAGCCGATTATCGGCCTCGAGCGCGGGCTGACCGATCCCGTCACCGAGCTGAACATGGGCCAGACCGCGGAAGTGGTCGGCCATCTCTTCGGCATCACCCGCGCACAGTCCGATGCTTACGCCGCCGAAAGCCATCGCCGCCTCGCGCATGCGCAAGGCGCGGGTTTTCTCAAGGGCGAGGTCGAGACCGCGTTCTCCCGCGACGGCAAGTTCTTCGACCATGATGACGGCGTGCGTCCGGATTCGACGGTCGAGTCGCTGGCAAAACTCCGGCCGGTGTTCGAGCGCCCCTGGGGACAGGTCACCGCCGGCAATTCCTCGCAGATCACCGACGGTGCCTCCTGGGTAATCCTGGCGTCCGACGCCGCGGTCGCAAAATATGGGCTGACGCCGAAGGCCGTCATCGTCGACAGCAACTGGGCCGCGCTCGATCCCAGCATCATGGGGCTCGGGCCCGTGATGTCGGCGACGCCGCTGCTCACGCGCAACAATCTCACGATCAAGGATGTCGATACCTGGGAGCTGAACGAGGCCTTTGCGACGCAGGTGCTCGGCTGTCTCGCCGCCTGGAACGACGACAAATTCTGCCGCGAGATTCTTGGGCTGGACGGCGCCGCCGGCGAGATCGACCGTGACAGGCTCAACGTCGACGGCGGCGCCATTTCGCTCGGCCATCCCGTCGGCACGTCCGGCAACCGCATCGTGCTGCATCTCGTCAACGCCATGAAGCGGCTCGGCACACGGCGCGGCGTTGCCACCGAATGCATCGGCGGCGGGCTCGGCGGCGCCATGCTGATCGAGGCGGTGTGACCATGGATTCGAAGATCATGACCGCGCTGGGCGACCGCGTCCTGACGCTCGGCCCTCCGCCCGCGGCCGACAGCCCGTACAGGCATTTCAAGCTGACGCGTGACGCCGATGGTATTGCCTGGCTGCTGTTCGATCGCGCTGACGCCAGCGCCAACACGCTGTCCTCCGATGTGATGGAGGAGTTCGACGCCGTGCTCGCCGCGATCG
Source organism: Bradyrhizobium sp. CCBAU 51765 (assembly GCF_015291725.1). Classification (GTDB taxonomy): domain Bacteria; phylum Pseudomonadota; class Alphaproteobacteria; order Rhizobiales; family Xanthobacteraceae; genus Bradyrhizobium; species Bradyrhizobium liaoningense. Next base: position 6,494,084 of record NZ_CP030038.1, on the reverse strand, counting down.
AGACCGAGCGTCCGGCCGGCCTCGTGATCCGCTCGGCCAAACCCTCCGGCTTCATTGCGGGCGCCGACGTCAACGAATTCCGCGGCGCGTCAGATCCCGCCATGGTCGAGACGCGCATCCGCGCCGCGCATGCGGTGGTCGACCACCTGGAAGCCTTGAAGCTGCCGACGGTCGCGGTCATCCATGGCTTCTGCCTCGGCGGCGGGCTCGAGGTCGCGCTCGCCTGCCAGGCGCGCATCGCCATCGACGGTGCGCGCTTCGGCTTCCCTGAGGTGATGCTCGGCCTGCATCCCGGTCTCGGCGGCACGGCGCGGTTCACCGCGCTGGTCAATCCGACCCAGTCGATGTCCTTGATGCTGACCGGCCGCACCATCGATGCGCGCCGCGCCAGGGCGCTCGGCCTCGTCGATACCGTGACGCAGGAGCGCCACGTCCAGGGCGCGGTGAAGGACGCGCTGTTCGGCCGGCTGAAGCGGGCCAGGCCCGGTCTGCTCACGCGCGCCGCCAATCTCGGGCCGGTGCGTGGCCTATTGGCCAGGCGCATGCGCGCAGAGGCGGCGAAGGCTGCATCCCGCGAGCATTATCCCGCGCCTTACGCGCTGATCGATCTCTGGGAGACCCATGGCGGCAGCAAGGCCGCGATGCTCCGGGCGGAGCAGGCGTCCTTCGCCAAATTGATGGTGACGCCGACCGCGCAGAATTTGATCCGCGTCTTCTTCCTGCGCGAGCAGATGAAGAAGGCGGCAGGCAGCGGCAACACGGTCAAGCACGTCCACGTCATCGGTGCCGGCGCCATGGGCGGCGACATCGCCGCCTGGTGTGCGGGGCAGGGCCTTCGCGTCTCGCTCGCCGACATGAAGGCGGAGCCGATCGCTGGTGCGGTGAAGCGCGCAGCCGAGCTCTACGGCAAGATCATCCGCAAGCCCACCGACGTGCGCGACGCGCTCGACCGCCTCGTCCCCGACATCGACGGGGAGGGCGTCCGCAACGCCGATCTCATCATCGAAGCGGTGCCCGAGAAGCTCGAGCTGAAGCAGAAGGTCTATGCCGGCCTCGAGCCGCGCATGAAGCCCGGCGCGATCCTTGCGACCAACACGTCGAGCATTCCGCTTCAGGACTTGCGCACCACTCTGGCGCGTCCGGAGCGGCTGGTCGGCCTGCATTTCTTCAATCCGGTGTCGCGGTTGCAGCTGGTCGAGGTCGTCAGTCATGACGGCAACGATCCGCAGGTGCTGAAGGACGCGCTCGCCTTTGTCGGCGCGATCGACCGCCTGCCGCTCGCCGTGAAGAGCTCGCCCGGCTTCCTCGTCAACCGCGCGCTGACGCCTTACATGCTGGAAGCGATGGTGATGCTGGACGAGAAGACCGACCAGCGCCTGATCGACGCCGCGGCCGAGCAGTTCGGGATGCCGATGGGGCCGATCGAGCTCGCCGATCAGGTCGGGCTCGACATCTGCCTCGATGTCGGCGACATGCTGCGCACCAAGTTCGGCGATCTGCTGCCGCCGACGCCGGCCTGGCTGCGCGAAAAGGTCGCCAAGGGCGAGCTTGGCCGCAAAACCGGCAAGGGCTTCTACACCTGGAAGGACGGCAAGGCGGAGAAGGCACCGCTTCCCGAGACCGGCCCGCGCGTCACTGACCAGATGATCGACCGCCTGGTGCTGCCGATGTCCAATGTCTGCGTCGCGGCTCTGCGAGAGGGCATCGTCGACGATGCCGATGCGGTCGACGGCGCCATGATCTTCGGCACCGGCTACGCACCGTTCCGCGGCGGCCCGCTGAACTATGCGCGCACGCGCGGCGTCGAAAATGTCGTATCCACCCTGCGCGCGCTGGCCGAGCGATTCGGCGAGCGCTTCGCGCCTGATCCGGGCTGGGACAATTTCAAGTGAGAAAGACATGAGCGAACAAGCCATCGGGCCGAGCGGCGATCTCTGCATCCGCACGCTAGCGATGCCGGCCGACACGAATGCCAACGGCGACATCTTCGGAGGCTGGCTCCTGAGCCAGATGGACGTCGGCGGCGGCGTGTTCGCCTCGAAGGCTGCGAGGTCGCGCACCGTGACGGTCGCGATCGAGGCGATGAACTTTCGCAAAGCGGTTTATGTCGGCGATCTCGTCTCGGTCTACGCCAATCTCGTCCGCGTCGGGCGCACCTCGCTGACGGTGCATCTCGAGGCCTGGGCATTGCGGCGCAAGGAGCTTCATCCGTTCCTCGTCACCGACGGCAATTTCACCTATGTCTCGATCGACGACCACGGCCGTCCGCAGGAAATCCAGCGAAACGATCCGCCGATCGCGACGTAATCGCGCGCGACGCTCGGCCTCATCCTGCGAGACGTGGCGATTGCTGCAGAACGCGGCGCGGGTGAGTCATCCTCGTCGCGGCTTCGCCAAGAACCAGTCATAAAACGGATGAGGTCCCGGCGTACTCAATTGCGTGTCGATTCGGGGTGGAAACGGCCTCAAATGCCTGGGAACCTTTGGGCATGAGTGCCGTTATTTGCCCGCACTGAGGGATCCACGGACCATGCCGGACAGCTACATCATTGAAGTCAATTCGCAGACCGCAGGTATCGTCGTTCGCTCTCAAGGAGGCTACTGCTTCTTCGCCTCGTCCCACCGCTTCAACCGTCTCGAAGGCCAGCTCTTCCGCAACGCCCGCGAAGCCGAACGCGCGGCGCGCAAGCTGGTTAACGGCGACGTGAAGGAAGCGGCGTAAGCGCCGTCATTCCGGGGCGCGCGAAGCGCGAGGCCGGAATTTTTTGCCGAGCACACATCTACCCTCCCTTCTCCCCTTGTGGGAGGAGGTGGCGCGAAGCGTCGGATGAGGGGTATGTGTCCGCGAATTCAATCGCCAGAGGCTTGCTGGTTGATAGAAACCCCTCACCCGTCTCGCCGCTACGCGGCGAGCCACCCTCTCCCACAAGGGGAGGGGGAAGAGACGTCATCACAACTTCGTCGCAGCCCGCGACAGCAGCTTCCACTCGTCGCCCTGCTTCTGCCAGTTCATCAGGATGTGAAGGTTGGTCGATACTTTTTTCCCATCGGCCGCCATCTCCTGCTCGCCCAGCCAGTGGAAACGTACGATCGCCGCGGGGCCGACGACCTTGATGGTGGGGTCCTTGTATTCGATCGACAGAAACTTCGACTTGCCGTCGGTCGCGTTGGCGATGAACGTCGCCTTGTCCTCGACCTTGCCGCTGGAATGGCTGTAGCTGAGATCGTCCCAGCACAGCGCAGCAAGCGCTTTCGGATCGGCCGCGATCTGGGCAAGGCGGAAGGCCTCGACCTTCTTTGCCACGGCTTCCTCGTCTGCCGACGCGGCGAGCGCCGGCGTGGCGAGCGCAAGCGCCGAGACGGCGAGAGTGGAGAGAGCCAGATCGCGTCGGTTGATGGTCATCGTTTCCTCCTTTTTGATCTTGCACCGAGTGTTGCAGCCGCGCGTGACTTTGTCGAGGGTGGCATTGTCGTCATCTGAATGCGTGATTGCGCGATCGGGACCGTATTGATACGTCTCGCGCATCGATGCGTCGCGCATTTGGGAAAGTACGGAAATGATCGAGGCCAGCTACGATGCGATGGGCAAGGCGTTGTTGTTCGACATCGACGGTACCCTCGCCGACACCGATCCGTTGCACTTGAAGGCTTTCAACCAGGTGCTCGGTCCGCACGGCCACGTCTTCGACCACGCACGCTTCTCCAGGGAGCTGCAGGGTTTCGCCAATGTGGCGATCGGCGAGCGCTTTCTGCCCGACGAGGCGCCGGAACGGCGGGCCCTGATCCTCGACGAGAAGGAGGAGGTCTTCCGCACGCTGGTGGCCGGGCAGATCGCACCGCTGCCGGGCTTGATGGCGCTGCTCGACCGGGCCGACAGCGCCGGCATCCCGATGGTCGCCGTGACCAATGCGCCGCGCCTCAACGCCGAGCTACTGCTGTCCGGTCTCGGCATCACGCATCGCTTCAAGGCGCTCGTGATCGGCGCCGAGCTGCCGCACGGCAAGCCGCATCCGCTGCCCTATCAGGAAGGGCTGCGTTTCGTCGGCGCGAGGCCGGAAACCTCGATCGCATTCGAGGATTCCCGCACCGGCGTGCAATCGGCCACGGCGGCCGGAATTCCTACCATCGGCATCCGGACCAGCCTCAGCCATGCCGACCTGGTTGGAGCAGGCGCGGTCACATCCGCGAGCGCGTTCGACGATCCGACGCTGCTCGCGCATCTCGCGAGTGCCATGGCGTGGTAGGAAATGGCGTGGTGAGGGCCCCTCATCCGTTAACCGTGATCAGCGCGCGCATTGACCGAAGGCGCGAACCGCCGCACCATGCATCACTCTGATTTGAGGCCGTTGCCGTGACCGGACTGACCCATCGCCAAGCCGAAATCCTCAACATCGCGCGCGCTTCCGGCCGCGTCATGGTCGAGGAGCTCGCGCGCCGCTTCGAGGTGTCCGCGCAGACCATCCGCAAGGATCTCAACGACCTCTGTGAGCGGCGTTCGCTGACCCGCATCCATGGCGGCGCCATCATCGCCTCCGGCGTCGAAAATCTCGCCTATGAGGCGCGCCGCTTCGTCGCTGCCGACGAGAAGAAGGCGATCGGCGCCGCGGCGGCGTCGCTGATCCCGAACGGCTGCTCGCTGTTCATCAACATCGGCACCACGACGGAGGAGGTCGCGAGCGCGCTGACCTCGCACGAGGACCTGCTCGTCATCACCAACAACCTCAACGTCGCCATGCTGCTCTACCGCCATCCCCGCATCGAGGTGGTGGTCGCCGGCGGCACGGTGCGGCGCGCCGATGGCGCGGTGGTCGGCTCGACCGCGACGCAGCTGATCGGCCAGTTCAAGGTCGACTACGCCATCATCGGCGCGTCCGCGATCGACGAGGAGGGGGCGTTGCTCGACTTCGACTATCGCGAGGTGCAGGTGGCGCAGGCCATCATCGCCAATGCCCGCAGCGTCATGCTGGTCGCCGATTCCACCAAGCTGCGCCGTAGCGCGCCGGTGCGGATCGCCCACATCACCCAGATCCAGACCTTCGTCACCGACCAGGAGCTCCCCGAGCGCCTCGCCACCATCTGCCACAGCAAGGGCATCGAGGTGGTCGAGGCGATGCCGAAGGGCGCGGATATCGACGATTCCCCGGCCGACGCCCAGGATGCCGCGCCGGAAGCCGCGCCAGTGGTGCGGCTGAGATAGGGGCTAAGCGTCGTCCCACGGGTTGAGCAGCGGAACGCCCGTCGGTTTGAAATCCTCTACATTGCGCGTAACAACCGTCAAACCATGAACCAGCGCGGTTGCAGCAATGAGCGCGTCGCGTTCAGCGCGCGGGTTGGGAACGTGAAGTTGCGCGCAACGCTGCGCGACAGCCGTATCGATAGGCAGGATCCGACCCTCGAAGCGAGCCAGAATCTGGCTGTTGATCCAGCTGCGCAAGATGGCACCCTGCGCTGCGTCCCTGCGTTCGATCAGGCGTGCGCCAAGTTCGATCTCGAGAATCGAAATGACTGAGATGAAGAAATTTGCTGCTGGATTTGCGCCTGCCCAGGCAATGACGCGCTGATCGGCCTTGTCCGGTCGCCTCAATTCGGAAATGACATTGGTGTCCAGCAGGAACATCAGTCGAGATCAGCAACCCTGAAGATCCCCTCGTTGACGCGAAGCGGATCGAAATCAAAATCCGAGTTCGTTTGCGCCAGAGCTTCCGCAAGGCTCATGTGTCCGCCGGTCAGGCGCAGATAATCCTCGATGGTTAGCAGGACATGGGCTGGACGGCCGCGGTCCGTAATGAAGACGGGTCCTTGCGATGCCGCTTTCTTGGCGCCGCTGGTGTCTTGATTGAATTCTCGGCTGGTCAGGGTGGTCACCATCGTCTGAGCCTCCAAGCCGTGGCCATGCTCTGTTTGGGGAATTTATGTAGAAATGTTGCTACATGCAAGCCGGCCGGCTGGTCCATGGTTGCCGTTCAATCGCGCGTCTTGCCGCAACTTTATCCGTCTGCCTGCCGACTTGGCGGCCCTCATGCCCATCAACAAAGATCCTCTTTCACTTCCTTCCGCCTCTCTTTCATCTTGCTTTCGTTTTTCGGTGTGATCTAATCAAAAACGAAAGTAGCCGCTCGACGGAACGAGCGGTCGCCGGGGGATGCGTCTGTTGGAGCGTATTTTCGATCTCGCCATCATCGGAGGCGGTGTTAACGGCTGTGGCATCGCGCGGGACGCGGTGGGCCGCGGCAACACGGTTTTCCTGTGCGAAATGAACGATCTGGCGAGCGGGACATCGTCCTGGTCGACCAAGCTGGTGCATGGCGGCCTGCGCTATCTCGAATATTACGAGTTTCGCCTGGTCCGCGAGGCGCTGATCGAACGCGAGATCCTCTGGGGCATCGCGCCCCACATCATCCGCCCCCTGCGTTTCGTCCTGCCGCACCATGCCGGCCTGCGCCCGGCCTGGCTGCTGCGCTTGGGCCTCTTCCTCTATGACCATATCGGCGGCCGGCATCTGCTGCCCGCCACGCGCTCGGTCGATCTGAGGCGCGACGAGGTCGGCAAGCCGCTGATCCCGAATCGCTACAGCCGCGCCTTCGAATATTCCGACTGTTTCGTCGACGACGCCCGCCTCGTCGTGCTCAACGCGCGCGATGCCGCCGACAAGGGCGCCGAGATCCGGACCCGCACCCGCGCCACCGAGATCCGCCAGTCCGGCGGCCTCTGGACGGTCAGCATGGTCAATACGCTGACCGGCGAGCGCTCGCAGGTCCGGGCGCGTGCGCTGGTCAATGCCGGCGGTCCCTGGGTCGAGGACGTGCTCGGTCGCGGCGTCGGCGTCAATGCGAAGGCAAAAGTCCGCCTGGTGCAGGGCTCACATATCGTCGTGAAGAAACTCTACGACCACGACCGTGCCTACATGTTCCAGAATGCCGACGGCCGCATCATCTTCGTCATCCCGTACCAGGACGATTTCACGCTGATCGGCACCACCGACCGCGACTATGACGGCGATCCCGCCAAGGTGAAGGCGACGGCCGAGGAGATCCAGTATCTCTGCACCGCGGCGAGCGAATATCTCGCCAAGCCGGTCACGCCGGATGACGTGGTCTGGACCTATTCCGGCGTGCGGCCGCTCTATGACGACGGCGCGAGCGAAGCCAAGGCCGCGACGCGCGACTACGTGTTCGAGCTCGACACGCCCGGTGGCGTGCCGCTGCTGTCCATCTATGGCGGCAAGATCACGACCTATCGCAGGCTCGCCGAAGAGGCCCTGGAACGCCTTGCGCCCTATCTTCGCAGCGCGAAAGCGCGCGAGGGCTGGACCGGCAAATGGCCGCTGCCCGGCGGCGACATGGATGTGTCGGATATCGACGGCCTGATCGCCGAGCTTCAGCGCGGCTATCCCTTCCTCAGCCATGAGCATGCAAGGCGGCTCGCGCGCGCCTATGGCACGCGGGCGATGAAGCTGCTCGGCGATGCGAAATCATTGGGCGATCTCGGCCAGGCTTTCGGCGCGACCCTGACCGAGCGCGAGGTCCGCTATCTCATGGCCAATGAATGGGCCGTCACGGCGGAGGACGTGGTCTGGCGCCGTTCCAAGCTCGGCCTGCGACTATCTGCCGACGAGATTGCGACGCTCGACGACTGGATCAGGACCCACGCCGTGCCGCAAAGTCCCCTGCTGGAAGCGGGAGGACGCTCATGACCGTGACACTGGATCACGTGACCCGGACCGTCGAGGGTGTCGAGCACATCCGCGATGTCTCCCTGACTCTCGAGAGCGGTACGCTCAACGTCCTGCTCGGGCCGACGCTGTCGGGCAAGACCTCGATCATGCGGCTGCTCGCCGGTCTCGACAAGCCGACCACGGGCAAGGTGCTGGTCAACGGCAAGGACGTCACCGGCGCCGACGTGCGCCAGCGCTCGGTCGCGATGGTCTATCAGCAGTTCATCAACTATCCCTCGCTCACGGTCTACGAGAACATCGCCTCGCCTCTGCGCGTGCAGGGCAAGCCGCGCGACGAGATCGAGGCGCGCGTGGCGGAGGCGGCAAAACTGCTGCGGCTCGAGCCGTTCCTGAAGCGCACGCCGCTCCAGCTCTCGGGCGGCCAGCAGCAGCGCACCGCGATCGCGCGGGCGCTGGTCAAGGGCGCCGACCTCGTGCTGCTCGACGAGCCGCTCGCCAATCTCGACTACAAGCTGCGCGAGGAGCTGCGCGCCGAATTGCCGCGCATCTTCGAGGCCTCGGGCGCGATCTTCGTCTATGCCACCACAGAGCCGACCGAGGCGCTGCTGCTCGGCGGCAACACGGTGTGCATGTGGGAGGGCCAGGCGCTGCAGATGGGCGAGACCGCCAGCGTCTACCGCCGGCCGAAGACCTTGCGCGTCGCGCAGGTCTTTTCCGATCCGCCGCTCAACCTCGTCGGCATCGAGAAGAGGAATGGCTCCGTGCAATATGCCGGCGGCATCGCCTCACCGGCCTCGGGGCTGTATGCGTCGCTGGCTGACGGCGTCTATCGCGTCGGCTTCCGCGCGCATCAGCTCGCGCTCGCCAATGGCGAGGCCGACCGCCATGCCTTCCATGCCACTGTCACGGTGACCGAGATCACCGGTTCGGAGAGTTTCGTGCATCTGACCCGCGATGGTTCGAACTGGGTGGCGGTGCTGCACGGCGTGCACGAATTCGAGCCGGGCCAGACGCTCGACGCCGTGCTCGACCCGAATGATGTTTTCGTGTTCGATGCTGCCGACCGTTTGGTCGCGGCTCCCGGTCAAGTTTGAGGGAGGTGCGCCATGGCCCGCATTGACCTCGTCGATCTCGCTCATTCCTACGGCGGCAACGACGCCGCCCCGGAAAGCTTTGCGCTCAAGCCTGTCACTATGACTTGGCGGCAGGGCGGCGCCTATGCGCTGCTGGGCCCGAGCGGTTGCGGCAAGACCACGCTGCTCAACGTCATCTCCGGCATCATCACGCCGTCGCGTGGGAAGATCCTGTTCGACGGCAAGGACATCACACCGTTGTCGACCCAGAAGCGCAACATCGCCCAGGTGTTCCAGTTTCCCGTGATCTACGACACCATGACGGTGGGGCAGAACCTGGCCTTCCCGCTGAAGAATCGCGGCGTGCCGAAGGCCGAGATCGACAAGCGCGTCGCCGAGATCGGCCGTCTGCTCGACCTCGAACCATATCTGAACCGCAAGGCCACCCGACTCACCGCCGATGCCAAGCAGAAGATCTCGCTCGGCCGCGGCCTCGTCCGCTCGGACGTCGCGGCCGTGCTGTTCGACGAGCCGCTGACGGTGATCGATCCCGAACTGAAATGGCAGCTCCGCTCCAAGCTGAAGGCGCTGCATCGCGAACTCGATCTCACGATGATCTACGTCACCCACGACCAGACCGAAGCGCTTACGTTCGCCGACACCGTCGTCGTCATGCACGACGGCCGCGTGGTGCAGAGCGGCCCGCCGGCCGAACTGTTCGACAAGCCGGCGCACACCTTCGTCGGCTATTTCATCGGATCGCCCGGCATGAACATCCTGCCGGCGGAGGTGCGAGGGCGCGAGGCCAAGATCGGCGGCCACGTCATCGCGCTCGATCGCAGCTACGACAATCTGCCTTCGGGCGCGAAGATCGAGATCGGCGTCCGTCCCGAATTCGTGGAGGTCGTTGCGCCCGCGCCCGGTCTGCTCGCCGCCAGGATCGAGCGCATCGACGATCTCGGCCGCATCCGCTTCGCGCGCGTGCGCGTCGGCAACGCGAAGCTGGCGGCGCGCGCGCCGGCGGGCTTCACCAGCGCGGACAGCAGCGCCGGGCTGAAATTCGATCCGTCGCACGTGCACGTCTATGCCGACAGCCTTCTGGTGGAGGGAGCCGCCTGATGGACAAGACCGTCAACCAAAAAGCCTGGTTCCTGGTACTGCCGGTGTTCCTGGTCGTCGCCTTCTCGGCGGTGCTGCCGTTGATGACGGTGGTGAACTATTCGATGCAGGACACCTTCGGCAACAACCAGTTCTTCTGGAACGGTGTCGGCTGGTTCAAGGAGCTGCTCGATCCCTCGACCGATCTCGGCGGCCGCTTCCTCGCTTCCCTCGGCCGCAACCTGTTCTTCTCGCTGGTGATCCTCGCCATCGAGGTGCCGCTCGGAATCGTCGTCGCGCTTTCGATGCCGCGCGAGGGCTGGACGGTCGCGGCCTGCCTTGTGATTCTCGCTCTGCCGCTGCTGATTCCGTGGAACGTGGTCGGCACGATCTGGCAGATCTTCGGCCGCCCGGACATAGGCCTGCTCGGCTATGTCCTCAACGCGATGGGCTTCGACTACAATTACGTCGCCAACGAGTTCGATGCCTGGGTCACCGTCATCGTGATGGACGTCTGGCACTGGACCAGCCTCGTCGCGCTGCTCTGCTATGCCGGCCTGAAGTCGATTCCCGAGGCCTATTACCAGGCGGCGCAGATCGACGGCGCCTCGCGCTGGGCCGTGTTCAAGGCGATCCAGCTGCCGAAGATGAACCGCGTGCTGCTGATCGCGGTGCTGCTGCGCTTCATGGACAGCTTCATGATCTACACCGAGCCGTTCGTCGTCACCGGCGGCGGGCCCGGCAATTCCACGACCTTCGTGTCGATCGAGCTCGTCAAGATCGCGCTCGGCCAGTTCGACCTCGGCAAGGCCGCGGCGCTGTCGCTGGTCTACAACCTCATCATCCTGATCGTCTGCTGGATCTTCTACACCGTCATGACCAACGCTGGCGTGGAACGCAAAGTCCAGGCTTCGAGCGAGCCGGCGGTGGAGCCCAAGCCTTCGGCCGCGCTCAAGCCCGTGCCCGCACTCGAGCCTAGGGAAGGAGTGGCCTGATGCATTCGATCCCCGGCCGCCGCCTCATCATGGGGCTGTTCCTGGTCTTCCTGCTGCTGCCGATCTACTGGCTCGTCAACATGAGCTTCAAGACCAACAGCGAGATCGTCTCGACGATGACGCTATGGCCGCACACCCCGACGCTGCAGCACTACCAGCGCATCTTCACCGACGAGAGCTGGTACTCCGGCTACATCAACTCGCTCCAATACGTCATCCTCAACACCATCATCTCGATCTCGGTCGCGCTGCCCGCGGCCTACGCGTTCTCGCGGTACCGCTTCCTCGGCGACAAGCATCTGTTCTTCTGGCTGCTGTCGAACCGCATGGCGCCGGCTGCGGTCTATGCGCTGCCGTTCTTCAACCTCTATTCGGCGATCGGCCTGTTCGATACGCCGTGGGCGGTCGCGCTGGCGCATTGCATCTTCAATGTTCCGCTGGCGGTGTGGATCCTCGAAGGCTTCGTCTCCGGCGTGCCGCGCGAGATCGACGAGACCGCCTTCCTCGACGGCTATTCCTTCCCGCGCTTCTTCATCAAGATCCTGGTGCCGCTGATCGCGAGCGGCATCGGCGTCGCCGCCTTCTTCTGCTTCATGTTCTCCTGGGTCGAGCTCTTGCTCGCGCGCACGCTGACCTCGGTGCATGCCAAGCCGATCGCCGCGATCATGACGCGCACGGTGTCGGCGGCCGGCATGGACTGGGGCCTGCTCGCGGCCGCCGGCGTGCTCACCATCATCCCGGGCGCGCTCGTGATCTGGTTCGTCCGCAATTACATCGCGCGCGGTTTCGCGCTCGGCCGCGTGTAGGGAGGCGACCATGGAGTCAATCGCATGGATGGCCTGGACGCTGCCGACCGCGATCTTCTTCGCCGCGCTCGGTTGCACGCTCGCGGTAATGACCTGGCTCGCCGCGGTGTATCCCGAGGCCGAGCGCGTCGGCGTGCTGCGCATCCCGACCACGCGCGGTGATCGCCTGTTCATCTCGCTGATCGCGGCCGCCGTCATCCACCTCGCGTGGATCGGTCTCGTCGGCACCGACCCCATCGCCACGCTGCCGATCGGAGAGGAGGGTTTCGAGATTTCGAGCCTGTGGCTCGCAAGCGGAATTTCGCTGGTCACGGCCGTGCTCATCTTCCGCACGGTCTGAAACTGGCGAAGGGACGGCCAGATCCGGGACCAACCCGGGCCTGTATAAAAGTTTGTCGCTGCAACGGAGGAACAACATGCGACAGTTTAGGAGAAGGAAAGGTCCATTGACCAAGAATAGCTTTTTGACCATGTCCAGCGCCGCCGCGATCGTTGCGGTGTCGCTTGCGGTCTCGGCGCCGGTCCGCGCCGCCGATGAGGCCGTGATCCAGAAATGGATCGCGGAATTCCAGCCCTCGACGCTGTCGAAGGAAGACCAGAAGAAGGAGCTGGAGTGGTTCGCCAAGGCCGCCGAGCCCTTCAAGGGCATGGAGATCAACGTCGTCTCCGAGACCATCACCACCCACGAATACGAAGCGCAGACGCTGGCGAAAGCGTTCTCCGAACTCACCGGCATCAAGCTCAAGCACGACCTCATCCAGGAAGGTGACGTCGTGGAGAAGCTGCAGACCCAGATGCAGTCCGGCAAGAACGTCTATGACGGCTGGATCAACGACTCCGACCTGATCGGCACCCATTTCCGCTACGGCCAGACCATCGCGCTGTCGGACTACATGACCGGTGAGGGCAAGGACGTCACCGACCCCATGCTCGACGTCAACGACTTCATCGGCAAGTCGTTCGGCACCGGGCCGGACGGCAAGCTCTATCAGCTGCCCGACCAGCAGTTCGCCAACCTCTACTGGTTCCGCTACGACTGGTTCACCAATCCCGACTTCAAGGCCAAGTTCAAGGCCAAGTACGGCTACGAGCTCGGCGTGCCCGTGAACTGGTCCGCCTATGAGGACATCGCCGAGTTCTTCACCAACGACGTCAAGGAGATCAACGGCGTCAAGGTCTATGGCCATATGGACTATGGCAAGAAAGACCCCTCGCTCGGCTGGCGCTTCACCGACGCCTGGCTGTCGATGGCCGGCAATGGCGACAAGGGCATTCCGAACGGTCTGCCGGTCGACGAATGGGGCATCCGCATGGAGGGCTGCCGTCCGGTGGGCTCTTCCGTCGAGCGTGGTGGCGACACCAACGGACCGGCAGCGGTCTACTCGATCACCAAATATCTCGAGTGGATGAAGAAGTACGCGCCTCCGCAGGCCCAGGGCATGACCTTCTCCGAGTCGGGACCCGTGCCGGCGCAGGGCAACATCGCCCAGCAGATGTTCTGGTACACCGCCTTCACCGCCGACATGGTGAAGCCGGGCATCGCCGTGATGAACGCGGACGGTACGCCGAAATGGCGTATGGCTCCCTCGCCGCACGGCTCGTACTGGAAGGAAGGCATGAAGCTCGGCTACCAGGACGCCGGTTCGCTGACGCTGCTGAAGTCGACCCCACCGGACCGCCGCAAGGCAGCCTGGCTCTATCTCCAGTTCATCGTCTCCAAGTCGGTGAGCTTGAAGAAGAGCCATGTCGGTCTCACCTTCATCCGTGAATCCGACATCTGGGACAAGTCGTTCACCGAGCGTGCGCCGAAGCTCGGCGGCCTGATCGAGTTCTACCGCTCGCCCGCGCGCGTGCAGTGGACCCCGACCGGCAACAACGTGCCCGACTATCCGAAGCTCGCGCAGCTCTGGTGGCAGAACATCGGCGATGCGTCGTCCGGTGCGAAGACCCCGCAGCAGGCGATGGATGCCCTCGCGGCCGCTCAGGACTCCGTGATGGAGCGCCTGGAGAAGTCCGGCGTGCAGGGTGCCTGCGGTCCGAAGCTCCACAAGAAGGAGAAGCCGGAGTACTGGTTCGCCAAGGCCGAGAAGGACGGCACCGTCGCGCCCCAGCGCAAGCTCGCCAACGAGAAGCCGAAGGGCGAGACGGTCGACTACGACACGCTGATCAAGTCGTGGCCGGCGAGCCCGCCCAAGCGCGCGGAAGCGAAGTAAGCGGCGCTTGGACAGTCACAAACACGAAAGGCCGGGAGCGATCCCGGCCTTTTTCTCGTTACTGAACTCGACTGCCTCCGCGTCGTCATTGCGAGCAAAGCGAAGCAATCCAGGCTGTCACCGCGGAAAGATTCTGGATTGCCTCGTCGCAAGCGCTCCTCGCAATGACGGCGGAGGAAGCGGACATCACTCCGCCGGTTCGGCCGCCAGCGTCGGATAGTCCGTGTATCCCTTTGCGCCGCCGCCGTAGAAGGTGTTCTTGTCCCAGTCGTTCAGAGGCGCCCCCTTCTTCAGCCGCTCGACCAGGTCGGGGTTGGAGATGAAGGGCTTGCCGAAGGCGATGAGATCGGCCGCGTTCGCGTCCAGCACCTTGGTCGCAAGCTCGAAATCGTAGCCGTTGTTGGCGACGTAGGCGCCGGCGAAGCGCTTGCGCAAGGATGCATAGTCGAACGGGGCGATGTCGCGCGGCCCGCCGGTGGCGCCTTCGACGACGTGGAGATAGACCAGCTTGAGGGCGTTGAGCCCGTCGACGATGTGATCGAACAGCGGCTGCGGGTTGCTGTCGGAGAGGTCGTTGGCCGGCGTGACCGGCGAGATGCGGATGCCGGTGCGATCGCTGCCGGCCTCGGTGGCGACGGCCTTGGCGACTTCCAGCATCAGCCGCGCGCGGTTCTCGATCGAGCCGCCATAGGCGTCAGTGCGCTTGTTGGCACCGTCCCTGGCGAACTGGTCGAGCAGATAGCCGTTCGCGCCGTGGATCTCGACGCCGTCGAAGCCGGCTTCCAGCGCGTTCTTCGTCGCACGCTTGAAGTCGTCGATAATCCCGGGAATTTCGGAGAGTTCGAGTGCGCGCGGCTCGGAGACGTCGGCGAAGGTGCCGTTGACGAAGGTCTTGCCCTTGGCGCGGATCGCGCTCGGCGCGACCGGGGCTGCACCGTTGGCCTGAAGGTCGACATGCGAGATGCGGCCGACATGCCAGAGCTGGATGAAGATCTTGCCGCCGCGCTCATGCACGCGGTCCGTGACCTTGCGCCAGCCGGCGACCTGGTCCTTGCTGTAGATGCCGGGCGTGTCCTGGTAGCCCTGACCCTGCTGCGAGACCTGGCTCGCTTCGGTGATCAGGAGCCCTGCGGAGGCGCGCTGGCCGTAATAGTCGGCCGCCAGCGGACTCGGAACGAACGTGCCGGGCGCTGCGCGGTTGCGCGTCAGCGGCGCCATCACCAGACGATTGGCCAGCGTGATCGGCCCGAGCTTGTAGGTCTCAAACAATTTGGTCGAACGGCTCATTGTGAATGCTTCCAGGCGGTGAGAGGTTTTGAACAGTTGTGCATCGCGACATCAGGCGCAAGGGATGAGCCATACGGAAAGTGCAGGCGAGCTACGCGGCAGCGCCCGCGTAGCATAAATCATGTGCAATTCCGGCCGCCGCGGCCGAATTCCGCTACGCGGCCGTGCGATCCTGAAAATCAGTTCGTGCCCATGAAATCCCGCTTGCCGATTTCGACGCCGTTGTGACGCAGGATGCCGTGGGCGGTCGCGGCGTGGAAATAGAAGTTCGGCAGCGAGAACGAGCTGAGGAATTCCTGGCCCTTCATCGTGGTGGTTTTGTTGGGGCCGGACGGGAAGGTGACGTCCTTGGTCTCGGCGCCCTCGAACTGCTCGGGCTTGAACGACTTGACGTAGTCGATCGTCCTCGCCAGCCGCTGCTTCAATTCCGCGAAGCTGGTCTCGGTGTCGGGCGTCGTGGGCACTTCGCTGTGAGTGAGCCGGGCGCAGCCCTTGGCGGCGAAATCGCTGACGAGCTGGACCTGCCTCGACAACGGCAACATGTCCGGGAACAGGCGCGAGCCGAGCAGGACGCCGGGATCGATCTTTTTCGCCGCGCAATGCGCCTCGGCTTTGGTGAGCAGCCCGGTCACGCTGTTCAGCATCTGCAGATAGGCGGGGACGACGGCGTCGTAGAAGGACATGTGATGCTCGCTTCAATGGTGGGAAATTTCAGGAGAAAACCTGAGCCACTCACATGGGGGCCTCATGGAAAAATACAATCGCAGAGCGCGGCTTGTGCGATGCGAAAATTCCGCTTCGTCACTCTCCGCCGTCATCGTCCGCGAAGGCGGGCGATCCAGTACGCCGAGACGGCAGTGATTGAATCGAGAAGCTGCGGCGTACTAGATTCCCCGCTTTCGCGGGGAATGACTGCGGAGAGATTGTCTATCTGATCGTCGCCTGGGGCTGCGCCTGCGCCGTGCCGCCGCGTATTCGCGCCAGCAGCTCCGCCGTCGGCCAGGAATCGGCCGGCAGGCCGAACTTGATCTGCATCGCCTTCACCGCAGTGCGGCTCTGCTGGCCGAGCACGCCGTCGACCTTGCCGACATTGTAGCCGGCGCGCACCAGCAGCTGCTGCAATTCCTTCAGCTCGTTGAACGGCAGCTGCGCGACCGGCGCGGAGGGCTTGCGCATCGGCGCGGCGCCGGCGATGCGCGAGGCGAGATAGCCCGCGGTGGTCGAGTAGATCAGTGAGTTGTTCCACTCGGTGTAGGCCGCGAAATTCGGATAGGCGAGGAAGGCCGGACCAAAGCGGCCCATCGGCAGCAGCACGGACGCTGCAAGATTGTCATTCGGCAGCGGCCGTCCGTCCGGATAGGTGACGCCCAGCTGCGCCCATGTCGAGCGCGGCTCGCGCACCGTGAGATCGGTCTTCTCCCACGGCAGGTTGGGCGGCACCTTGATCTCCTCCAGCCACGGCTCGCCGCGCCGCCACTTCAAACCATTGGCGATGTAGTTCGCGGTCGAGCCGATCACGTCGGCCGGCGACCGCAGCAGGTCGCGCCGTCCGTCGCCGTCATAATCGACCGCGTAGTTGACGTAGTGTACGGGCAGGAACTGCGTCTGCCCGAGCTCGCCGGCCCAGGAGCCGATCATCTCGTCGGGGTGCAGATCGCCGCGATCGATGATCTTCAACGCGGCGATGGTCTCGCCCACGAACATCTCGGAGCGGCGGCAGTCATAGGCGAGCGACACCAGCGATTTCAGCGTCGGCAGATTGCCCATGTTGGCACCGAAGTCGCTCTCGAGGCCCCAGAATGCGGCGATCACGGCCGCTGGCACGCCATATTCCTTTTCGGCGCGTGCAAAGGCCGCGGCGTATTGCTTGATGTGCTGCTGGCCGTTCTGCATGCGATAGGGCGCCGCCATGCGGCCGGCGAACTCGGTGAAGAGCTGGCCGAACACGCGCTGGCCACGGTCGCGGTTGACGATGCCCTGGTCGTAGACGAGATACGGCGAAGACTCCGCGATCGTGCGCTGCGACACGCCGGTAGCCACCGCCTGTTGCTTCACGTCCGCCAGGAAGCGATCGAAGCTCGCGCCATTGTGGCACGAGGCCGCGCGCGGCGAGGGCGCCTTGGGCGCTGCCGGCCTGGCGGGAGGTGGAAGCATCTGGGCGGAAGCGGTGGCGGTGCACGCGAAAAGCGTGACGGCCGCGATCAGAAATCGGGTCTGGACCATGGGGGTTCCGGCGGGGAAAGGACAGGCGTGGATTCGGCTGAAGTTTAGGTGAAGTGACGGCCTCAGGCCATCCTTTCCATGCTCCGCCAGCGCAGGGAATGCGGGCGATGTCGTCTAGGCCTAGCCGAACAGCCGCATCAGCAGCGCTTTCCCGACCGGCAGCGCCCTCACTCCCCGAAAGGCGCGAACATACTCGCCGGCATAGAATGCCCTGATCGCATGCACGCGCGTATCCATGCCTTCCTCGAACCGCACTGCGAATCCGTCCGCGGTCCGCCGCACCACGATGGCCGCGATCGGGCGGCCGTAGATGCGGCATTCGATGGTGCTGCCCGGCGCCGGCGGATCGGGATCGATCAGGCGCGCGCCCGTGATGGAGATGTCGCCGAGCCGCGCGAGATGCGACCTGCCGTCGTGGCGCAGCAGGACGGTCTCATTGCGGCTGAACCGCTCCGCCTTTCGCTTGCGCGGCTGCTCGATGCAGACAAAGCAGACCACGGTGAGGATGACCGCGTTGTAGAGGCTCCAGGCCAGGGCCAGTCCGCCATAGGCGATGTTCTCGCCGCGCAGGTGCAGGATGAAGGCATAGGCGATGGCTGCGAGCGTGATGACGAGCGCGCCGCCATAGAGCCGCAGCAGCGGCCATTCGACGAATCGCCTGTTGCGGTCGCCGCCTTTCGCGGTGACCTTGAACTTGTGTCCTGTCGGCTTCAGCAGGCCGGCGGCCACCGCCTGGAGCACTGCAGGCGCCGCGATGAGCTGCGAGACGTCCGTCATCATCGCGAGCGAGCGGCCGCGTGACAGCCAGGCCATGCTGAGACCATGCCAGACATAGAAAGGCAGAAAGAAGCGTAACAGCTCGGTGAGGTCGGCTTGAACCGCCTTGATGCCGAACAGCAGGAAAAACCATGGCACGACGAGGCCCGCCACCTTCGACGCGTACACCGCCGACCAGCTCATGAAGGCGTCGGTCAGCGAGAGCCGGTCGATCAAGGACAGCTTCGAGTGCCGCGACAGCGGTCCGCTGCGACCGCGCACGATCTGCATCAAGCCGAGGCACCAGCGGGCGCGCTGGGTGATGTATTCCTTCAACCCCTCCGGCGCGAGCCCGATCGTCAGGCGCTCGTTGAGATAGATCGTGTTGAGGCCGTATTCCTTGAGGCGCAGCGTGACCAGGTAGTCCTCGGTCACCGAATCGGTCGGAAATCCGCCGATCTGCGTCAGCCCGGCATAGCGAATGAGGGACGAGGTGCCGCAGCAAAACGCGACGCCCCAGGCGTCCTTGGCCGGCAGCAGGATGTCGAAGAAGAAGCGCTGCTCGTCGGGCCAGACATCGGTCGTGGCGAGGTTGGTCTGGATCGGATCTGGATTGATGAAGTGCTGCGGCGTCTGCACCACGCCGACCGACTCGTCGTCCATGAGCGAGATGGTCCGCGCAAGGAAATCGGGCCGCGGCACGAAGTCTGCATCGAGGATGGCGACGAATTCCGGCCGCTCCGGCAGCGCGCCGACATGCCTGAGTGCATGGTTGATGTTGCCGGCCTTGGCGTGGAGGTTGTCGTGCCGCGTGAGATAATGGCAGCCGAGCTCGCCCGAAAGGCGCCGCAGCCAGGGCCGCCGTCCGTCGTCCAGCACCCAGACGCGGTAGTGGCCGTAGGCCATGCCGGTCGCGCCGATGATGGTGCGTTCGAGGATCGGCCGTTCCTCGTTGTAGGTGCAGATGAAGACGTCGATCAACGGTGCACGCGGATCGGTGGCACGGCCGTCGACCCTCGCTGTGCCGGTGCGGTCGCGCGTCCGGCTCAGGAACAGCAGGGACAGCGCGACCGCGACGAGCGAGGCCGCTTCCAGCAGCAGGAATGGGTAGCCGACCACGGCATCGAGGGTCAGATGCGGCGGCGGGAGCGTCGAGGTGACACGCCAATGGAGATAACGCAGCAGCAGGGCCACCGACACGATGGTCAGGAACGAGCGCGCCATCGTGCTGTCGCGCCTGAGCAGCGGCACGATCGCCATGAAGGCGCCGAGCGCAATCAGGCCGGGCGTCAGCGCCATCATCACGGCGCTGTCTCGCGCCGGTCGAATACGACACGGCCGGTGCGTCCCACGGTGCAGGCGCGGGTCGCGGCATCGCGCGATGCCACGGTCACGCGATAGGGCTCCTTGCTCAGCGCATCCGGATTGATGGCGAGATTGGCGGGTGCACCGGCGGCGCCGGTCAGATTGACCACGGTGCCGAAGACCGGCTCGCCGCCGTCATTCGGCTCGAAGGTCGCGCGATCGCCGAGCTGCAGGCGGTTGTAGACGGCTTCGGTGACATTGGCGGTGATGACGGCGCCGCTGCAATCGAGCACCTTGAGCAGGGGCTGGCCGGCCTGCACGTCCTCGCCGGGCGAGGTCATCATTTCCCAGACGCGCCCCGCGACGGGTGTCGTGATGTTGGCTTCGGACAGATCGGCGAAGCGGACCTCCTCGACGATGATCTCGTTGGCAAGCCAGGCGATGTCGGTGTCGGTGCGGACGAGATCGGCCTCGAGGTCGCCGGCGCGCTGACGCATCTCCTCTTCGCGCTGCACCGAGCTCGGCCGGTCGTTATAGCTGTCGCCGAGGAACGAGCCGCTCTGCGCCGCGGCGAGCTCGACCCTGGCGGCATCCAGCCGCTTGCGTGCGCCGAGCTCGGTCTGCTGTGACACGGAGAGCTCGCGCGTCAGCCGCGACAGCTCGACGGTCGAGACATTGCCGGATTTGGCCAGCGCCGCGGCGCGTTCAACGGCGGCACTGGCCTCTTCGCGCCGCGCCGCCGCCGCCTCGATCGAGGTCTGGATCTCGGCGATGCGGGCCTCGAGCTGGAGCACGCGTCCATTGCGGAATTGCGCGGCCTGTCGCGCCAGGTCCTTTTGCGCGGCCTGCGCCGAGGCAAGCTTGGCGGCAAGACTCGGCCGCTCGTTCTCCAGGCGCGATTTCTGCCGCCGGAGATCGTCGAGCAGGGTGCGATCGCCGCGCGAGTTGACGACGCGCAGGACGACGGTTCCGGCCTCCAGCTCGGTCTGGTCGGTGACGCGCTGGGCGGCCGCGACGCGCCCACCGATGGGCGTGCGCAACGTGACGAGGCGGGAGTTCAGCACCGCCTCGACGCTCGAATTCTCCCAGATCGCGCGCAGCGGCAGCCAGCCGAACACGGCGACGATGGCGAGCCCGATGGCGATCTTGGCACCGCGCCGCAGATACGACCAGCGACGTCCGGTTTCCGGCGCCGTCTGCCCGTCCGGCGCATGGCTGGGCTCGTCATTGGCGAACAGCTGCTCGTGCAGCGCCTCCTGCAAGCCTTTCGCATCAGTCTTCTGGTCAGGGGAGGGGGCAGGCACAGGGGCAGATGCGGGATCGACGGAGGCGGCGCGCGAGCGGTCCATCATGACGGTCACCTTGCGAGCGGAATGCCGACAAAGGGGCAACGCGCAGGAACCGTACGACGTGCCCGGCAACCGCGGATTAAGCCAATCCTGCGCTTTCCAGGTTGCTAAGCACCCACGTGTGTTTTTGCGTAAATAACCGTCAAGGTTTAGCGGGAACCGAAAGGCTGGCCACACTGCCATGGATCTGCGGCCCGGCGACGCACGAACCTTGCGGTCGTCGGCGGCATTCATACTTCGGGGAAGCCGGCCGAAGGCTTGCCCGCGGCCGCTCCAGGAGACGGCCATGAACTATTTTCGTACCGCAATGCTGCTCGCAGGCCTGACCGCCCTGTTCATGGGCGTCGGCTATCTCATCGGCGGCGCCTCGGGCGCCATGATCGCGCTCGTCATTGCCGCCGCGACCAATCTCTTCACCTACTGGAACTCCGACCGCATGGTGCTGTCGATGTACGGCGCCCATGAGGTCGACCGTTCGACCGCACCGGAGCTGGTCGGCCTCGTCGCCGAGCTTGCCGGGCGCGCCGGCCTGCCGATGCCGCGCGTGTTCGTGATGGACGAGATGCAGCCCAATGCGTTCGCGACCGGCCGCAACCCGGAGAACGCCGCAGTTGCCGTCACCACCGGCCTGATGAACCAGCTCAGCCGCGAGGAGCTCGCCGGCGTGATCGCGCACGAGCTCGCCCACATCAAGCATCACGACACGCTTCTGATGACCATCACTGCGACCATCGCGGGCGCGATCTCCATGCTGGCCCAGTTCGGCATGTTCTTCGGCGGCAATCGCGAGAACAACAATGGTCTGGGCATCGTCGGCTCGATCCTGATGATGATCCTCGCTCCGCTCGGCGCCATGCTGGTGCAGATGGCGATCAGCCGCACGCGCGAATACGCCGCCGACAATCTCGGCGCGCGCATCGTCGGACAGCCGATGTGGCTGGCCTCGGCGCTGGTCAAGATCGAGGGCGCCGCGCATCAGGTGCCGAACTACGAGGCCGAGCGGAATCCCGCGACCGCGCACATGTTCATCATCAATCCGCTGTCGGGACATGGTGTGGACAATCTGTTCGCGACCCACCCCTCGACCCAGAACCGTGTCGCCGCCCTCCAACAGCTCGCGTCCGAGCTTGGCGGGCGGGCGGCGCCGTCGGTCGGGGCCAACGAGAACTACCCGCCGCGCGGTCCCTGGGGCCGCTCCTCGTCACGTGGATCTTCCCGCGGTCCTTCCCGCGGTCCCTGGGGCTAGCCAACGGAACCGGTGAGGATTTGCGGCTTTGTGACCTGGCGCACATTGGGTCATCCCGGCCGGTGTTAACACCTCGACGTGACCATTCCTTCGAAAGGGGATGCGTGGCCGGTCCGCTTCCGGCCACCGTCGAAGATGACCAGAGCTGCCGTACTCTTGCTGATCGTTCTTTGCGTGCTCATCGGCCTGTCCACGCACATGGTCGTCAATTGCGGCGACGAGGACGATCCCGACATCTGCTCGGCCGTGATCGGCTTCTCGCCGCTTCGCGGCTCGCTGATCGCTTTCGCCTATGCGGGGCGCGGGCGGATCGCGCTGCGTCACGGCGATTTCAGGCGGGCGATCGCCGATTTCGACGAGGCCATCCATCTCAATCCCAACCGTGGCTCGCTCTATCGCGACCGGGCGATGGCCCTTCGGCTGAACGGCGATCTGGAGCGTGCCATTGCGGATTATGACGAGGCGATCGCGCATGATCCCAAGCTCGCCGCACCCTATCACCAGCGCGGCCTTGCGCTTGCCGCCATGGGCGATCTCGATCGGGCCATCCTGAGCTACAACACCGCGGTCCGCCTCGACCCCTCCGATGCGCAGGCCCGTCTCGATCGCGGCCTCGCGTTCCTCGCCCGCGGTCAGGCCGACGATGCCCGCGCCGATTTCGAGGCCGCGCTGGCGCTGCCCGCCGGCAAGAACGGCGCCGCGCGAGAGGCAGCGCGCGCCAAGCTCGCCGAGCTCGCCAGCGCCGAGCCGACACAGGTGTCGGCGCCGAGACGGTAGAAATATCCAGAGCTGCGGGCTCTTCCCCGCTCTCCTTGTGGGAGAGGGTGGGTCACCGCGACGCGGCGAGACGGGTGAGGGGTATCTCTCCGCAAGTGAAAATCTCGCAGTCCAGTTAGCAACCCCTCATCCGGCGCTTCGCGCCACCTTTTCCCACAAGGGGAGAAGGAAGAAAGCGCTTACTTCGCCTTCCTGGCCTTCGCCTTCTTCGTCTTGGCCTTCTTTTCGGGCTTGTCCTTCGCCTTCTTTTCCATCTTCACCGCAATCGGCGCACTGGCGGCCAGGCGCATCGATCGCGCGTAGCTGTCGGCGACGTTGTCGGCGGACATCTGGAGGCGCTTGGCTGCGGCGGTGGCCTGCTCCATGGTGGCCTTGGCCATCATCTTGAAGCGCTCGCCGGTCTCCTTGCCCTTGGCCTTGGCCGCAAGGCCGTTGAAGCGATCCCGCCGCTCCTTGGCGCGGGTCATCAGGCCCGTATGCAGCTGTCTGGCCAGTTGCCGGATCACGACATCCAGGTCTGCGTCCGCCATGTTCTCTCATCCTCTTCGAAAAACGGTATCGATGCGGCGGGACTATGCAGATCGGGCCCCGCCTTGGCAATTCCCGCCAGCGCGTCATCCGCAGCTTCCAGCTTGCGAAGCAAAAAAAGCCGCGCATATTGCGCGGCTTTTTGGCTGGCTTGCTTGGGCAGACGCGTTGTCTGCTTTACTTCAGCGAGGCCACCGGGCCGTTCGACGCCGTCGGCTCGGGGTCGAAGCCGAACACGCCGACCAGGTACTTGTAATAGTCGGGCATCTTCTCCTTGAGCGCCTCGCGCGACTTCGGGTCGTGGAATTCGCTTTTTCCGGCCAGGAAGATGCTCGCGGTCACGGCAAAGAATTCCATGGGATTCTTCATCGCGTAGGCTTCCTTGGGCAACATGTCCTTGGACCTGGCCAGCGCGTAATAGGCGATCACGCCCTTGTTGGCGTAGCCGTCCGGCAGCAGCCGTGCGTGATAGGCATGGAGAAGCTCGTGCAGCAGCACGGCCTCCTTTTCGTAGCGCATCATGTCCGGCCGCAGCATGATCACGCCGAGCCCCGAGTCGACCGCGAGGTCGACGGCGTTCGGATTGGTCCAGCGCTGCTTGTCGTGGTCCCACACCGTCAGGGTGCGCGGAACGCGGCGCTCGACGTTGGGAGCGACCCGGCCGTAGCAGGCGGTCGCGGCGCCTTCGTCGAGGCAGGCGAGCTCGCTCGCGATGATCGGCACGGTGCGGAAAAAGCGCAGCACGCGCGGCGACAGGCCGGCCGCTTCGACGGCGTCGATCTGCTGCTTCAGATTGTCGGTGAGCTTGTCGACGTCCTTGCGGTCGGAATTCTCCGACAGGTCGAACATGTAGCCGCGGTAGCCCTGGAAGCCCGGCGGCAACGACGGCGCTGCGTCGGCATCGAGCGACCCGGCACGAGATGGATTGGCGAAGAGCGCGCCGACGATGGTTGCGGTCAGCAGCAACGCAATGCGCATGATGAAGCCCCCTGATGTCACTTCGCCCGGCAGAATAGGCCGCCGTTGCTTGCGAAACGTGAGTGGGGCGAGACTAGGGCGCCGATGTTGAGGCGTGTTTAATCTCTGGTTGCAGATCGCACGGGCGGATTAGCGCGGGGTTAACCAAGCGTGGATCGGCCGCCTGCATCGGCGTATCATCGGCTCCGGGTCACAGGCCCAAAGTCCAGATAGCCGGAGGAGGATGCCATGTATGCCGCCATCCGTCAGGCCAAGGCGAAAAGCGGGAGCGCGGAAGAGCTGGCGCGCCGCATCAAGGACGGCGCCGTTCCGATCATCAGCGACGTCGATGGCTTTCGCGCCTACTACGTCGTCTATGCCGGCGACGACACGGTCACCGCGATCTCGATCTTCGACAAGTTCGAGCAGGCCGAGGAGGCGAACCGGCGCGCGATCGCCTGGATCGAGAAGAACCTGGGCCCGCTGCTGGCCGGCGACGCGCGCGCCGTGGCGGGGCCGGTGATCGTGCATACGCTGGCGTAGGCTCTGGCGGTCGCCACACATTCCGCGGTCATTGCCCGCGAAGGCGGGCAATCCAGTACTCCGTGACAGCAGTGATAGAGTCGATGGGCCGCGACGTACTGGATGCCCCGCCTGCGCGGGCATGACAGTGGTGTGCGTAGTGCACACCAATCGCCCCCTCACAACTCCCGTGCATTCGAGAACGCGAACGAGCTCACCCGCCGCGTCGTCTCGTCCAGGATCAGCGTGCGCGTGATCGGGGGCTCGGCACGCTGGGCGCAGTTTTCGCGCTCGCAGAGGCGGCAGTTGACGCCGATCGGCGTGCCCTCGGTTTTCTCCAGGTCGATGCCGGCGGCATAGGTCAGGCGTGCGGCGTGACGGATCTCGCAGCCGAGGCCGATGGCGAAGCGCGGCTGCGGCAGCGGGTGCGGCGCGATGGGGCGGCGCACCATCTGCGCGATCGAGAAATAGCGCGTGCCGTCCGGCAGTTCGATCACCTGCTTGAGCAGGCGGTCCGGCGTGTCGAAGGTCGAGTGCACGTTCCACAGCGGGCAGGTGCCGCCGAATTTCGAGAACGGGAAGGTGCCGGAGGAGAAGCGCTTCGAGACGTTGCCGGCATTGTCGACGCGCAAGAGGAAGAACGGAATGCCGCGCGCGTTCGGCCGCTGCAGGGTGGTGAGGCGGTGGCAGACCTGCTCGAAGCCGGAATTGAAGCGCTGCGCCAGCACGTGGATGTCGTAATTCAGCGCTTCGGCTGCGGCAAGGAAGGCCGGATAGGGCATCATCACCGCCGCTGCGAAGTAATTGCCGAGGGTGATGCGGAACAGGCGGCGCGGCGCGTCGTCCAGCGGGCCGGCGCGGCCGACGATGGTCTCCAGGGCTTGCGCGCATTCGCCAAGGCCGAGCTGGAAGGCAAGCTGGAACGCGCGGCCGGGCGGGTCGACCAGCTCCGAGATCAAGAGCTGGCGGCGATGCCGGTCGAAGCGCCGCAGCGTCTCGCGCATCACGTCAACCGGCATGATGCGGGTCTGGATCGAGTGCTTTTCACGCAGGCGCGCCGCGAGCGCCGCATACAGCCCTTCGGCCGGCACGTTCAGTTCGTCGCGCAGAGTCTCTGCGGCCTGTTCGAGCTCCGGGAAATAGTTGCGGTTGGCCTCGATCAGTTCACGTACGCGCTCGACCGGATTGGCCTCATAGCGCGTGCCGACGTCGCGGTCGGCCATTTGCGCGGCGGCCAGCGTCTCGCCTTGGCGCGCCTCGGTATAGGCGGCGTAGAGCCGCTGCAGCGCGTGAGTGACGCCGGGGCAGAGCTCGGCGAGGTCGCGCAGCTCCTGCTTGGGCAGGTCGATCTGGCGGAACAAGGGATCGGAGAAGATCTCGTTGAGCTCGGCGAAGAAGCGGTCCTCGTCAGCGGTGGCGAGGTCGCGCAGGTCGAGGTCATAGGTCTCGGCAAGGCGCAGCAGGATTTGCGCGGTCACCGGGCGCTGGTTGCGTTCGATCAGGTTGACATAGCTCGGCGAGATCCCGAGCCCCTCGGCGATCTGGGTCTGCGACAGCCCCAATTGCTGCCGGATCCTCCGGAAGCGCGGGCCGACGAAGAGTTTCTTGCCGGAAACGGCGGGCATGTCTCAGGCCTCCAGGCTCATCAAGGTCAGGCTTGCTAACCCATTAATTTACAAAATTTACAAAATAACATCTATTACATGTTCTGATGTTACATGACATCACCAATCAGAAACAAGCCCTCTATCCGAATTTTCCGTTTTCGCGTTTAGCTCCTGACACGCATCTCGCAATGCACTGTCAAGAATGTCGATGGCTAGCCATCGCCATCGTCAGCGAAAGGATCAGGTCCATGAACTACCAGCCCCGCGGCATCAGCCCCCTCCTGCGTCCGGCCTCCTATCAGAGCGAGGTCGAGGCAGCCCAGGCGCTCCTTGAGACCCAGCCGACCTGGAACGGAGTGACGGCCGAGGCCGTCGCGCGCATGCGCCTGCAGAACCGCTTCAAGACCGGTCTCGACGTCGCCCGCTACACCGCGGCCTTGATGCGCGCGGACATGGCCGCCTATGACGGCGACCCCACCAAGTACACCCAGTCGCTCGGCTGCTGGCACGGCTTCATCGCCCAGCAGAAGCTGATCTCGGTCAAGAAGCATTTCGGCAAGACCGATCGGACCTACCTCTATCTCTCGGGCTGGATGATCGCCGCGCTGCGCTCCGAGTTCGGTCCGCTGCCCGACCAGTCGATGCACGAGAAGACCTCGGTGCCGGCGCTGATCGAAGAGCTCTACACCTTCCTGCGCCAGGCGGATTCGCGCGAGCTGAACGACATCTTCCGCAGCCTCGACAAGGCGCGCAAGGAAGGCGACAAGACCCGCGAGAAGGAGCTGATCGAGAAGATCGACAACTTCCAGACTCATGTCGTGCCCGTCATCGCCGACATCGATGCCGGCTTCGGCAATGCCGAGGCGACCTATCTGCTCGCCAGGAAGATGATCGAGGCGGGCGCCTGCGCGCTGCAGATCGAGAACCAGGTCTCGGACGAGAAGCAGTGCGGCCACCAGGACGGCAAGGTCACCGTGCCGCATGAGGTCTTCCTGGCGAAGATCCGTGCCTGCCGCCACGCCTTCCTCGAGCTCGGCGTCGAAGACGGCGTCATCGTGACCCGCACCGATTCGCTCGGCGCCGGCCTGACGCAGCAGATCGCCGTCAGCCACAAGCCCGGCGACATCGGCGACCAGTACAACAGCTTCCTCGACTGCGAGGAGATCACGCCGGAGAACGCCCGCAACGGCGACGTCATCATCAACCGCAACGGCAAGATGATGCGTCCGAAGCGGCTGCCCTCCAACCTCTACCAGTTCCGCCCCGGCACCGGTGCAGACCGCTGCGTGCTCGACTGTATCACCTCGCTGCAGAACGGTGCCGACCTGCTCTGGATCGAGACCGAGAAGCCGCATATCGAGCAGATCGCCAGCATGGTCGACCGCATCCGCAAGGTCGTGCCGAACGCCAAGCTCGCCTACAACAACTCGCCGTCGTTCAACTGGACCCTCAACTTCCGTTGGCAGGTCTTCGATGCCTGGAAGGAAGCCGGCAAGGACGTCAGCAAGTACAACCGGGCCGAGCTGATGAAGGCGGAGTATGACGACACGCCGCTGGCGCAGGAAGCCGACGAGCGCATCCGCACCTTCCAGGCGGATTCGGCCAAGCGCGCCGGCATCTTCCACCACCTGATCACGCTGCCGACCTATCACACGGCAGCGCTCTCGACCGACAATCTGGCCAGGGAGTATTTCGGCGAGCAGGGCATGCTCGGCTACGTCAAGAACGTCCAGCGCGCCGAGATCCGTCAGGGCATCGCCTGCGTGAAGCATCAGAACATGGCCGGCTCCGACATCGGCGACGACCACAAGGAGTACTTCGCCGGCGAAGCGGCCCTGAAGGCGGGCGGCGCCCACAACACCATGAACCAGTTCGGCTAACGAACCACGCTACTCTCGATAGGAGACTGACAATGACCAAAGGCAGCAATTTCTGGGTGATCGGCGGCGAGTTCGGTTCGATGAACTTCCACAAGCTCGTGGAAGGCTCGGCCCAGGTCAAAGGTCCGTTCAAGTCCCGCAAGGAGGCTGAGGACTGCTGGCGCGAGGTGTCGGAAGAGAGCCGCCACAAGGCCGGCGTCCGCTTCTCGATCGTGGAAGAGCCGCAGCGCGCCCCGGCAGCCTGATCAGGCGGCTGCCGAACTCACCTAAGAAGACGTCCAAGGACGGATGGTCCCATCCAGGCCTCGAGCCTGGGTGGGATCGTCTGTTTTTGGCACAGGTGTAAAGGCTGTGGGGCGCTGTAAGTATCTGGAATTGTGGGGCTTTGCGGAGGATGTGGTTGCTGATAGGTTAATGGTGGAAAGTCGAGGACGAGGCCGACAATGTCAGAGCCCGAGACCAGCGGGACCCATCCCGGCCAGCCGCGCCCGGTGCGGCTGCGCGATGCACTGCTGCGCGCACGGATCGAGGCCGCCGACCGGACCGGCGTCGTGGTCGATCTCAGGGACGCCGAGGTGGCGCGGCTCGAGATCCTCAACGACGGGCTCGATCCCCTGTTCGCGCAGGTGCCTGATCAGATCGACCTGTTCGACCGCGGCATCAGCCAGGGCGATACGCCAAGACTCTGGATCGACGTCGTCGCCCACATCGTGATGGGGCGCGACAAGCGGATGTACCGCTTCGTCCAGGACACCCGCTTCGGCCGCATCGTGCTCGCCGAATCGCACGACACCGCTGTGATCGTCGAGGCCGTCACCGATTATGTCGCGCGCCGCATGGTCGAGCGCGAGCGTGCGATGGTGGTCCCGCCCGAACCGCAGGCACCGGCCACCGTGCCGCCGCGCCGCTCGCGCGTCTGGCCGTTCGTGCTCGGGTTCGTGCTCGGCGCTGCCGCGTTGTTCGGGGTTGCGGTGCTGGCCGCCCTGCGGAGCTGGTGAGACTCTCTCCTCGTCATTCCGGGGCGCGCGAAGCGCGAGCCCGGAATCCATCGAGCAACAGCGCATGCGGGTGAATGGATTCCGGGTTCGCGCTGCCGCGCGCCCCGGAATGACAGCCAACTAAATCAACCTCGCATGCTTGATCTGCCCGACCTGAAATCCAGCCCCCAGGCTCCGCACCGTCTGCTCGCAGCGCCAGCCGGCATTGTCCTTTTCGATCGTCAGCAGATTATACGCCGCCGCCGGGTAGCGTCCGTGCGCGAGTGCGGAGGCCGAGGGAACGCCGAGCGCGGGAATGTTTCCGTTGGGACCTTCGACCCATATCGTCGAATGAACGTGGTCGTGCCCGTGCAGGATCAGCTCGACGCCGTGACGCTTGAGCAGCGCCAGCAGCGCGGGCGCGTCCGTCATCCGTTTCTGGCGGGCATCGGATTTCAGCGGATGATGCACCAGCAGCACGCGGAAGACGTCCTCCGCCGCGAGCCGTTCGAGCACCTGTTCGAGCGAGGCGAGCTGATCGGGCCCGAGCGTGCCCGTCGCCATCAGCGGCAGGGTCGGTACCGCCGTGGACAGGCTGATCAGCGCAAGCGGTCCGCGCCGGCGCACGGACGGAAAACCGATGCGGCCGTCGTCGCCGGCAAGATAGGGCGCAAACGTCTCGCCGAAACGATGAAAGGTGGCACGGACATAGGCGTCATGGTTGCCGGGAATCGCGGTCACGCGCTCAGGCGGGCCGACGCTCTCGAGCCAGGCGAGGGCCGGCGCGAATTCCGCCTCCAGCGCGAGGTTGACGAGATCGCCCGTCACCGCGATGTGGTCGGGCGCCTGCGCCCTCATATCGGCGACGAGTGCGTCGAGAACCTCGCGGCGCTGGTATTTGTGGCGGTTGCGCGTCCAGTTGACATAGCCGAGCGCGCGCTTGCCCGCGAGCTCGATCAGCCGAGGCTTCGGCAAAGGCGGCAGATGCGGGTCGGACAGATGGGCGAGCGTGAAGGGAGCCATGACGCGCGATTGCCTCGCTATTGCTCTACCGTAATGGCAAGGTCGCGCCCGGCGCGCAAGCAGGGCCTGAAACGGGGCGGCGGGGAAGTCTGATGGGAGAAAGTCTGAACCGTGTCCGACGGAAAGCCGAGCCGCTGCTGCGGCGGCTCTTCCACGCCTACTTCCTGCTCGTCCGCGGCATGACGCTCGGCGTCCGCGCCGTGGTGCTGGATGCCGAGGATCGGGTCTTTCTCGTCAGGCACAGCTACGTCAGCGGCTGGTATCTGCCTGGCGGCGGCGTCGACCACGGCGAGACCATGGAGCAGGCGATGCGGCGCGAGCTCAAGGAGGAGGGCGACATCGATCTCACCGGAGACGCCATGCTGCACGGCATCTTCCTCAACAGCCACGTCTCCCGCCGCGACCATGTCGCGGTCTATGTCGTCAGGCAGTTCAGGCAGGCCCGCCTGCCCGCGCCCAACCGCGAGATCGTCGAATGCGGGTTCTTCGCGATCACGGCGCTGCCCGAGGGCACCACGCCCGGCACGCGGCTGCGGATCGCGGAAGTGCTCGACGACCGGCCCTTGATTGCGACGTGGCGCTGAGGGCGGCCTGTGCCAGTGACCGGCTCGACCGCCGCCACGGAAAACCGGATGAAGATTGCCAAACCCGCTTTCGGTCTGATCTGTCTTGCGATCCGTGCTGTCGACGGGCCTGATGATCATGGCCCTGCTGTCGGCGTCGTCCGGGCTCGTGCTCGACACGGTCACGCGGGGGCGGCGAGAGATGAAGATGCTGGCCTACCTGTCCCAGCCTGCGTTGAAACGGGACTGAGTGGGGGCCGCGCCCATGGACCTCCGCATTCGCAGATGCTACTCCGCCGGATGACATGACCGACCTCTCACTGACCATCCTTCCCGAGGCCGCCGGCGACGCTCAGGCGATCGAGCGGCTGCACGAACGTACCTTCGGTCCCGGCCGCTTCGTGCTGAGCGCCTACCGGATTCGCGAGCACGTCGACCATCTGCTCGAACTGTCCTTCACCGCCCGCATCGGCACGCTGCTGGTCGGCTCGGTCAGGCAGTTGCCGATCCTGATCGGCGACACGCCCGCGCTGCTGCTCGGGCCGCTCACCGTCGAGCCGCCGTTCCGCGGCCGCGGCGTCGGCCGTACGTTGATGGAGCGCGCGCTGAAGGATGCGAAAGCGAAAGGCCACCGGCTCGTGCTGCTGGTCGGCGATGAGCCCTATTACAGCCGCGTCGGTTTCAAGCCGGTCCCCAAGGGCCGCGTCACCATGCCGGGCCCCGTCGATGCCGCCCGTATCCTGGTGTTCGAGCTCGTCGACGGCGCCTTTGAGGGCGTGTCGGGCCCGGTCGGCCCCGACTGGAGCAAGGCGCGGGGGTAGCTGCAGCCGCAGCTCCACGTCCGGATGGAGCGTCCGCCGTAGCTCGAAGGGCGAAGGCGCAGTCCAAGGCCAGGCGGACAAGTCCCGGCTCTCGCTCCGCTCGATCGTGGCTACGAGGCCTCGCCAGGGGATCTGACGACACCTATCGTCGCGAGAAGTGCGGCAAGCTCAGCCTGACCTCTCGTGTCGGTTTTGACAAAGACTCGCCTGAGATGCGTTTTGACCGTATTGGCGGACAGTCCCAGCATGACGGCTGCTTCGGATGTCGTCCCGCCGGAGGACGCTGCAACTGCCACGCGCGCTTCCGCCCTGGTCAAGCCATATGCGTCCGTCAATTGCTGCGAGCTCGCCGTTCCTCTTTGCGAGGGATCGATCACGAAGGCGGCGCAGGCCGCGTTGCGGATGAAGGCCCCACCGAGCATCCCGACTTCTTCGCTGCGCAGTCCCACGACGACAATAGTCAGAAGCCGCGTCCCCTCCACCGCGGGAACACTCATCGTTCCGCCGGCTCCGCCGGCCAATGTCGACCGGACAAGGTTTGCGAGGCGTCTCGAATGCGGGGCTGACCAGGTCGCCATCGAAGGCCTGAGCTTGAGAGTCCCTTCCGCTTCCAGCGAACAGGACGCCTGGTTCGCAAAGATGACATGTGCCCTGGGACCCATGACGACGACGCCGTCCGCCAGTTGATCGATCACGTCGAACGCGGCTCTCCTCAATGCGTGATACCCGGTCAGGCGAAATCCCAATGTGACGGATCTCCGCAGATGGGGAGCCAGCATTTCGATGTGTTTACGGCCGGCTGCGTCGAATTCTCCGCGGCGCCTGCTGCGGCAGATGTTGAAGGCCACACGGAAGTCATCCTTCGCTGCCAGCGCAATCATCGCGTTGTGTCCGATGCCTTGCGGCCTGAGGACCTCGTCGTAGAAGGCCGATTTTTCGAGTTCGCGCAGCGGCACCACTTCGTCCGACAGGACCACTTGCCCTATCGGCTTGTCCTCCATGGCCTCCGACCAGGCATTCTGCATATGGCGTTCCTGGTAGGCCTGATTGCATTGCTGGTTCAAGCGGCCGTTGAAATCGAAGTAGACCTGCTCGGCCGCGACCGATTGTCCGAACAATATCCCGCCTTCGCTTCCTGTGAGATCGGCGATAGCGGTGAGAACGGCAGGCCAGAGGTCTTGTTGGCCGGCGGCCTCGTATATCAAATCGAGGATGCGTTCCATTATTGCGATCCCAGATGCGCCAGACGAGCCCTTCTACTTCTTCAGAGACGCGAGAGGCACGCTCGTGCCTGCAATTTGAACATCATGACTGATCGTCAGCGCCAGCATCAGCATGACGGCCAGCAGCGATCCATAGAAGCTGACGACCGCAAGCCGCCATTTGCGCAACACGGGGCGGTCTGACTGGGGGAGATCCTGCGGGGATTTTTGCATGGGGAATACTCCGAACCTTCAGAGGGGCCTGACAAAGCCGATCCCGGCAGCCATCAGCAGCAGGCCCACGATGCGGTTGAACGTAGCGGTATCGACGCGGTTGAAGATCATCAGCCCGACATAGGCGCCGAGCACGGCGGGGGCTGCATAGAAGAGGAGGCCGAGCGGCATCGCCTCTGGCGGCCGCAAGACCATCAGCAGGGACAGCGACAGGAGCTGGTTGACCAGGATGAAGGGCTGGATGATTGCGCGGGCGCGGTGCTTGTCGAAACCTTGGACATGGCACCACATCGAAACGAAAGCGGCAGGAAATGCTGCGAGGCCTCCGGTAATGCCTCCCAGCGCGCCAACCGTGATGCGTCCCCACAAGGGATTTTTCCCGGACCGCAGAGTCGGCTTCAGCGCCGTGAAGGTGCCATAGGTGATCAACAGAGCTCCCAACATCGGCAGCAAGGTGGACGCCGAAGTGTTGCAGAGGAGATGAAGGCCGATGGGCAACGTCAAGATGCTGCCGAAGAGGTAGGGAGCGCACCGGCGCATCTCGATCGATTCACGCAAGCGCCAGACGCAGTAGACTTGTTGGGCGATCGAAGCCACCAGGAGAATCCGGACGATCGTGATCGGCTCGCTCAAGCTATGGAAGAGGAAGGCACCGGCGATCGGCGAGAATGCGAAGCCTGCGATACTCGAAACCAGCGCGGACAGCAGCACGACCCAGCAAGCTGCTTTCGTCGCACTCGACGAGATGGCAAGTGCGACGGCGAAGATTCCCAGACAGACCGTGGGAATTGCTGGAAATGATCTGACGACGGAGAAAGCGGAAGCTGCCTTTGGATCGATAGGCGGCATTAAAACCTCCGACAGCAAGACTTTGGTGGCAATCGCGGGTATCGATCTCCGATGACCCTACTCGCGCGGTAGAATAATGCGTGTGAACCAATTCACGACGTCGAGCCGAATATCGGGCTCGGTGCTTCTGATGCTAATGACTGCGAAGCAACGCAGCGTCACCCGACCGGGTGACAAATGGTGGAACACCGGCAATCAAACACGCGCGGTGAATGTCGCGTCGCGTTGCTCAAAAATTGTGCGCTTCAGTCGCAAATCCAAAACGTTTAATAGAATTGTGTTTCATGGATATGCAATCAGAACGATAGTTCCCTTTCCGTCATAGTTTCGCTGCTTAGTTTGGCAAAGCAGAACCCATGTTCGCGCCGACGATGTCGGCGCCACGATGTTGACGCCGCAATGTCGAGGATGGAATGCGTCCTTCTCTGGTCAGACTGCTGGCGGCAACGATCGGCTTGGCCGTTGGCATTGCGTTGATTGCAGGAAAGCCGCCGGCCGACGGCCATCACAAGGGCCTTCGCCACGCGCACTTCGTTGCCAACTAGAGCATGATCGAGGTTCTGTATTCCGCTCACGCGGGAGGGATAGGCCCTCCCGCACAATTCATGGCGTATGAGCGCTAGAACTTGAAGTTCGCGAACGCCCGCACGCCGATGCCGGGCAGCAGCACCTCGTCCTTGGTGTAGGATACCGAGTTGCGGATGTTCTCGTTGAGCAGGTTGTTGCCGAGGAGGCCGACCAGCATCTCGCGCGCGCCGAACGGATTCGGATTGAGCTTGGTCTTGTAGCTGACCTCGGCCTTCAACAGATTGTAGCCCGCTGTCGGCGTTTCCGCGATCTCGGCCACGTTGTCTTGCGCGAAGGCATGCAACAGGTTGATCCGCATCAGCCAGTTGTCGTCGCGCCAGAACACCCCGCCGCCCATGCGCATGGGTGGAATCCGCGGCACGTTGGTGCCGTCGCTGAAGGTGGCGCGGACGAAGTCGAACTGGTTCTCGATGCCCCAGATGCCGCCCTGGAAGGCGCCGACGTCGAGCTGCGACTGGAATTCGCCGCCGCGGAAGTTCGCGTTCCGCTGCGAGTAGACCGCCTGGTTCAGTTCGCCATCGGGCGCACCGCACGAGGCGAAGTCGTCGTCGCACATGACCCCGGTGAGGCGGCGATAGATGAAATTGTCGAAATGCGTGTAGTAGACGGTCGCCTCGAAGCGGAACGGCCCCGTCGCCCTGCGCACCCCGAGCTCGACCGATTTCGCGGTCTCGATGGTGAGGTTCGGGTTGCCGATGTCGAACGTCGCCGTCGCGTCGTGACCGCCGCGGGAAAACAGCTCGGCCGCCTTTGGCGCGCGCTCGACATATTGTGCGGTGATGCTGCCGACCATGCCGCCCGGCAGGTCCTGCAACAGGCCGATGCTGCCGCTCTTCGGCGTGAAGGACGGATTGCGCGCGATCGGCGTCTGCGGCGTGCCGTCGGGCAGGTAGTCCGCGGGGAAGTTCGGCGTCGTGCCGTGCAGTTCGACGTGCTCGATGCGCCCGGCGATCTGCGCCCGCGTCGTCTCCGTGAACCTGAACTCGTTGAAGGCGTAACCGGCAACGCGCGTGCTGTTGTTCGGGTCCCACAAGCCGTTGAACAGCGTGCCGGGATTGTCCGGGCTCGGCGCGCTCAGTTCCTGATGGCCGACCTGGAAGCCCAGCGCCGTCGTCACCTCGGCGAAGCGGGCGTTGAACGGCATCAGCTGCACCTCGGTGCGGATTTCCTGCTCCTTGTTGGTGAAGGTCTGCCTGATGCCGTCGGTGTTGAGGTCGGCGGGATCGGCAAGGCCGATCTCGTTGTGCCGGTAGTCGGTCGCGCCGGCCCAGAAGCGGATCGTGTCGATCGCGGCCGCGTCGGGGCGGTACTCGCCCTTGACGTTGATCTTGGTCTGGTGCGCGTCGATCCGCGTGTTGTGGTCGGCGCCGTCGATGCCGGGGATATGGTAGAGCGAGTCGTTCTGCGTGATCGACGCGCCGATATAGCCGCCCTGGAAGAAGTAGGAGCCGCCGATCGAGGCGCCGTCCGAGCGCGTCGCCGAGTTGGGCTGGCGGCCGTTCACGGGACGCGACTGGTCGGTCAGATAGGGATAGCTCGGGATGTAATAGTCCGAGGTGGTGCGGCCATAGACGTCGGCATGGAAGGCAAAATTGCCGCCGCCGGTATCGAGCAGCACGCCGCTCTCGACGCCGCGGTCGACCGAGCTAAACGCGGTGCGCGTCTCGGCGGTGACGCAAGGCGACGTCGCGGCGCTCGCGAGCGGCGCCTTGGTCGGCAGGCCGTAGCTCTGGAACGACGGCGCGCAGGAGGGCAGCGCATCCGGAATCCGGTTGTTGGTGGCGCTGACCACGCCGCCGATCGAGGTCGAGCCGTAACGCAGTGCCGCCGGCCCGCGCACCACTTCGACCTGGTTGGTTGCGAGCGGATCGATCGGCACGAAATGATCCTCGCCGAGGTCGGAGGCGCCGCCGGCATTGGTGCCGTTCTCGAGGATGCCGACGCGGTTGACGTCGAGACCTCTGATGATGGGCCGGCTGGATGCGCCGGGCGCGAAGCTCGATCCGGTGATGCCGGGCTTGGAGAACAGGAGATCGCCGAGCTGGCCGCCGCCTTCGCGGCGGATCTCCTCGTTCGGCACCACGGTGACGGTGGCGAA
This sequence comes from Bradyrhizobium sp. CCBAU 51765, assembly GCF_015291725.1. Classification (GTDB taxonomy): domain Bacteria; phylum Pseudomonadota; class Alphaproteobacteria; order Rhizobiales; family Xanthobacteraceae; genus Bradyrhizobium; species Bradyrhizobium liaoningense. The sequence continues at coordinate 6,457,432 of NZ_CP030038.1, read as the reverse complement.
CTGGTTGGTCACGATTGGCAGCACGCCCGGCTGAGGCGCGGCGGGCGCGGAAGCCGCAGGCGTTGCTTCCGCCGTTTGCTCGCGGCTGCGCACCCGCGCGGTCCGCGTGCCGCGGCCGGCGTTGCGGGACGGAACCACCGCCCTGCGCACGATCGGGCTCGGCGCCGTCACGGTGACGGCTGGGATTTCCGTCGATGATTTGTCTTGGGCTGGCTCTTGAGCGAAGGCGGGCGTGGCGGCAGCGCCGAGCAGGAGCAGGCTTGCTCCGCCAAGTCGTTGCGCGCGTCGCGATTTGAATGACATTGTCCTGATTCCAGTCAGGCGCCGTCCGGATGATGGTTTGCTGATCGGAGGCGGCCTGCCGTCGCAGTGCGACGGAATTCGACTTCAACTTCTCCCGGCCATTGGCCTGCAAGCGGCGAGGCTGGGCGTGATCAAGCGTTGGAAGTCAGGACGCGGGAGGGGCGCGGGGCTGAAATGCCGTGCCGGCCGATTTCAGATGGAGAAATTCGGCGTCGGTGGTGCGGTAGAGCAGATCGATCGCCTGCGGCAGCTGCAACAGAGGCGGCGTCGCGAACAGGATCGTGCCCGCCATGGCGACGACGGCGCAGATCGCGCAACTGTCGTCGCCTTGATGCTCGCGGTCGGGGCCGGCCGGCGATTGCTTCTGGACCGCGGCGCGGTCGATCGCGGCAACGCCCTTGAAGCCGTCGGTCTGCTGCAGCGAGGGTTGGGCGAGTGGCGCGGCCTGCGCGAACCAGTGGCTGTGGCCGAATGTCAGCGCGAGCTGCACCAGCATCGCGAACAACGCGAGCCGGGCGCCGTGCCTGATATGCGACCGGAACCACTTCATCTGGAAACGCCACCCCCACATCGGGACGTCAATTCCAGGACGTCGCGATGTTATAGTGTAACATCGCCGGATCGGTCTGCGGATGTCAACGGCGGCGGGATCGGCGCATGAAGACCGAGGACCTGATGTGTCGTTTGGGCAACTAGGCTAGTTCCGCCACGCCCGCGGCAGGGCCGCGGGTATAGCTGCCAATTCCGCGGTCGCCAAGATTGCCGACGTCACGAGCTTTTGCCGAGGACCAGGGCGACGAACGCCCGCAGGTCGCTCAGCATCAGGTCCGGCTCCTCCCAAGCGGCGAAGTGGCCGCCCGACGGCATGTCGCTCCAGTGCACGATGTCGTAGGTCTTCTGTGCAAAGGAGCGCGGCGGCGGGATGAATACGGGGTCGGGGAAGGCGGCGACGCCAGTCGGCACCTTGATGCGCGTTCCAGCGGGAAACTTGTTCGACTTTTCGAGGCGCCTGCCCTGATAGATCCAGGTCGCGGTGACGACCGAGGACGGCGCGACGTAGAGCATGATGTTGGTGAGCAGCTCTTCTTCGCAGAACTTGCTCCAGATGTCCGGGCGGCCATCGGGCGCCACCGGGAGATCGGCCCACTTGCCGATCTTCTCGAGCATCCAGCCGGCCGCGCCGACGGGGCTGTCGGCCATCGCCGCGCCGAGCGTTTGCGGGCGCGTCCCCTGCTGGTGACTGTAGCCGCTCTCCAGCTCCAAGAGTTCGTCCCGTTTGGCGACGAATGCCTTTTCCGCGTCGCTCGTTGGTGCGGCATCCTCCGCGTGCAGGTTGACCATGTTGAGGTGGATGCCGAGCAGCGCGTCGGGCCAGTCGTGCGCCATCCACGCGGCGATGGCGTTACCCCAATCCCCGCCCTGGACGATGAAGCGCTCGGCACCGTAAAGCTCGCCCATCAGCCCGTTCATCAGCGCCGCGGCCCGCCGCGGCCCGACGAGGCCGGTGATCGGCTTCGAGAAAGCGAAGCCCGGCAGCGACGGGACGACGACGTCGTGACCGTCCGCCACCAGCGGCTCCAGCAGCGGCTCGAACTCGAGATACGAGCCTGGCCAGCCGTGCAGGAGTAGAAGCGGCGGCTTCGAGCCGTCGCCCTTCAAATGCACGAAATGCAGGTGCTCGTCGTCGATATCCGTCATGAAATTCGGAAGCCGATTGAGGCGCCGCTCGACGGCACGCCAGTCGTAGACATCCCGCCAATAGGTGACGAGCCGCTGGAGGTCGGCGACCCCGACGCCCGATCGCCAACCTCCCGCGTCGGGAAGCTCGCTCCAGTCGTAGGCGGCGACCTTGCGCGCGATGGTCGCGAGGCGGTCGTCGGAAATCTCGATCTTGTAGGGCGTCGCCATCGCCGTCTCCTCGCTCCGCTGCCGCTCGCCGCGTGACGCCCGTTGGCCGCTTGAAAGGCCGCCGCCGCCGCGGCATCCGAATGCTTGCGGTTGCATCGTCTCGCGTGACACAAAGTTAACTCGTCTTATTGCAACGAAAAGGCGGCTGTTGAAAGCGCTGCTTCGGACCGCGGAAGCCCGCACCGACCCAGATCTTCGCGCCGCCATCCGGCAAGCCTTTACCCGCTTCACCTCTGACGAGTGCCGCAACTATCTCGCCGCCGCAGGCTACGACGCCTATGACCCAACTTGATCGGAAACAGCTCTAGCGCCCCTCGCGTACCCACGTCGCCGCAAACGCGCCGAGCAGCAGCAACAGGCCGATCAGGCCGGAGAAGATCGGCAGCACGCCGACGCCCTTCACCACGCTGGCGTCGCGCATCCGCACGCCCATCCAGCCGTCGCCGTGGAAGACGCTGGCCGACCGCACCGGCAGGATGCGCGGCAGCTCGACGCTGGAGCCACTGGCCACGCGCACGGCGTCGCCGCCCGTTGCCTGCGTCAGCGGCCTCAAGGTATCGACCGTGGAGGTGACTTCCGAAAACTCCTTCGGATTGGTCGGGCCGACATTGATCAGCGCCTTGAGCGTGCCGTCGGTGGCCTGCCACAGGCCGAGCTCGTTCGCCGGAAGGCTGGCGCGCCACTCGCCGGGATCTGCAGCCGCCAGCGTCAAGTCGTGCGACACGCCCGATGGCGAGGTGACGCTCACCGGCTGGACGCTGTCCGCCATGGTCTGGCGCACCACGACGAGGTCCTTGCCCTGCACCTGGAGCCGCAGCGCTTCCTCGTCCAGATCAGGCTGCTTCATCAGCCAGTGCGACATCCGCCTGAGCAGATCGAGATGCGGTCCGCCGCCCTCATAGCCGCGCGCCCACAGCCAGATGTGGTCGGAGAGCAGCAGCGCGACGCGGCCCTCGCCGAAGCGCGACAGGAACAACAGCGGCTTGCCGTCGGCGCCGGTCATGACGGGCGGGTTGACGGCATTGCGGGTGTCGACGGTGCGGAAGAACCGGCTCCAGTGCGGCGGCTCGCTCGCCGAGCCTTCCAGCCCGCGTGTGACGGGATGGCGTTTGCCGATGTCGGACAGGTGCGCGTAGAACGGCTTTTCCGTCACGCCGACCGGCTCGGCCGGCAGCACGGAATCCAGCGGCGTGCGCCAGATGCTGGTGTTGGAGGCGTAGTCGGGCCCGGCCGAGACCAGCACCGCGCCGCCCGAGCGGACATAGCGCGCGATATTGTCGAAATAGGCGATCGGCAGCACGCCCTGGCGGGCGTAGCGGTCGAAGATGATCAGCTGGAATTCGTTGATCTTCTGCTGGAACAGCTCGCGGGTCGGAAACGCGATCAGCGACAATTCGTTGATCGGCGTGCCGTCCTGCTTCTCCGGTGGGCGCAGGATGGTGAAGTGGACGAGGTCGACGCTGGCGTCGGACTTGAGCAGATTGCGCCACGTGCGCTCGCCCGAATGCGGCTCGCCCGAGACCAGGAGCACCCGCAGCTTGTCGCGCACGCCGTCGATGGCGACGACGGCGCGGTTGTTCACCGGCGTCAGTTCGCGTTCGAGCGGCGAGGCCTCGATCTCGACGATGTTCGGACCGGCATGCTTGATGTCGACGTCGACGCTGGCGGCCTGGCCGCTTCCCAGCGTGCGCTCGTTGATGACCTCGCCGTCGCGGCGGATCGTGACCCTGGCGCGCTCGCCGGAGACACCCTGGTCGTCGAGCCGGTAGTTGATGGTCTGGGTCTGCCCGACGATGCCGAAGCGCGGTGCCGCCGTGATCGCGATGCGGCGGTCGCGCTCGTCCTTCTGCCCCGTGACCAGCGCGTGCACTGGCGCCTGGAAACCGAGCGCGGCGGCGTTCGCCGGAATGTCGTGGACGCGGCCGTCGGTTATCAGGAACGCGCCGGCGACGCGGTCGACCGGGACGTCCGCCAAGGCCGAGGCGAGGGCGCCGAACAGTTTTGTGCCGTCGGTCTCGCCGTCGGCCTGCCCGGCCTCGACGACGCGGACTTCGAGGCCCTTGATCTTCTTCAGGCTGTCGACCAGCGCTTCCTGCGCCTGGGCGGCCTCACGGTTGCGGTTGCCGAAATTCTGGCTCGGGCTCTTGTCGATGACGACGGCCGCCACCGAGGTGAGGGGATCGCGGTCCTCGCGGGTGAAGGAGGGATTGGCGAGCGCCAGCAGGACCAGCGCCAGCGCGGCGACGCGCACCGCGGCGCCGCGTGCGCGCGCCAGAAGCAGCACCAGCGCAATGACGACGATCGCGGCGAGCGCGAGCCACAGCACGATCGCGGGAACAAGCGGCGTGAATGCGATGCCGTAATTCATCAAACCACCTTGTCAACGTCATTCCGGGGCGATGCGAAGCATCGAACCCGGAATCTCGAGATTCCGGGTCTGGCCCTTCGGACCATCCCGGAATGACGGAGTGTGTGGATCAAGCGCGTCGCGCGCATCTCTATTGCCCCAGCCGTTCGATCAGCGCCGGAGCGTGCACCTGGTCGGCCTTGTAGTTGCCGGTCAGCGTGTACATCACGATATTGGCGCCGGCGCGGTAGGCAAATTCGCGCTGGCGGGCGTCGCCGCCGGTCACCGGCAGCATGGCTTGTCCGTCGGGCCGCACCGCCCAGGCGCCGGCGAGATCGTTCGAGGTGATGATGATCGGCGAGACGCCGTCGCCGCCGCGCGCCGGCCGCTGCGCGCTGTCCTCGTCCTCCTCGCGCGGCAGCGTCTCGACCCAGGTCTGGCCGGCGGTGAAGCGGCCGGGGAAGTCGCGCAGCAGATAGAAGGTCTTGGTCAGCACGTGCTCGCGCGGCACCGGCTCGAGCTCGGGCACGTCGAGCGAGGAGAGTATCTCGCGCAGCGTCTGCATGCCCGGGGTCTGCGACGCCCCGTTCGCGCCGGGCGGTGCCTCGATCGCGTCGCGGGTGTCGAACAGCACGGTGCCGCCCTGCTTCATGTAGGCGTCGATCTTGTTGATGGCGTCCTGCGGCGGTTTCGGCGCGCCCGGCACGATCGGCCAGTAGATCAGCGGGAAGAAGGCGAGCTCGTCGCGCGCCGGATCGACGCCGACGGGATCGCCGGCCTCGAGCGCGGTGCGCTGGGCCAGGAACAGCGTCAGCCCGTTCATCCCTGCCTTGACGATGGAATCGACGTCGGCATTGCCCGTCACGACATAGGCGAGTCGCGTCTGCGACACCGCCTTCATCGCGAACTCGTCCGCGGCGCTGTCGGCGCGCGCCGGCGCCGGTGCAAACGACATCAGGCCTGCGAGCGCCAGAGCGAACACGATCATTGCGGGCGCGGCGCGGCGGCGCAGCAGCGCGGCAATCCCGCCGCCGAGCACCGCGACGATGATGGCGTCGACCAGGAACAGCGCGAGCGCGGTGGACAGCAGCCAGCCGCGGAGGTCCCGCGGTTCGGCATTGGTGTAGGTGGCGTGCCGGGCGCGCAGGCTCGCGGTGTTCAGGGCCGCGATGCGGTCGGCGGCAGCAAGCGTGTTCACGGCAAGCGGTCCTTCTGCCGGACCATAGAAGCCCGGCGGATGATCAGGTGTGGCCCGATCGCGATAATCGGCCGGCAGCGGTTTTGCGGTCGCCGGCGGCGGGCCGAACGCGCCGAAACCGTCGAGGATGTGCAGCGGCGCCACCGTTTCAGTGGTCGCCTCGCTGGCAACGCCGGCGCCGGGCTTGGCGGTGTAGCCGGACATGTCGACCACCCGCCGCAGCATTTCGACGAAGGTGCCCGACATCGGCAGGTCCGACCAGCGCATGTCGGCGCTGACGTGGAACAGGCTGACGAGGCCCTTGCCGCGATGCTCGCCGGTCACCAGCGGCGTGCCGTCTTCCAGCGAGGCCCAGCTCTTGGTGGCGAGCACGGCGTCGGGCTCGGCCAGCACCTGGCGACTTACGGTGACGTCCTTGGGGACCGCCACGCCGGCAAACGGGCCGTCGGCCGCGAACGAGGCCAGATGCTGCGGCTTCTCCCAGGTCAGGCTGCCGCCGAGCGTCCGACCGCCCTTGCGCAGCTTGACCGGCACGAGGTCGTCCTCGGCCTGTGCCAGCCGGGGGCCGGCGAAGCGAACCAGCACGCCGCCCTGGTCGATCCAGGCATTGATGCGCTCGCGGAGTTCAGGGGAGATGGTGCCGACATCGGCGAGGATGATCATCGGCAGCTTCTGGTCCAAAAATTGTGTGATGCCCTGCTGCGGCGAGCCCTTGTCGGCGAGCCGGACGTCGGCGAACGGCGCCAGCGCGCGGGTGAGATAGAAGGTCGGCGCCAGCAGCGGCTGCGCGGTCTCGCTGGTCGAGCCCGAGACGATGCCGATGGCGCGGCGGCGCCAGCGCTTGTCGAGCAGCTGCACGGCGCCGGCCGAGCGCTCGCCGGATATTTCAAGCCGGGTGATGTCGTTGCGCAGCTCGACCGGCAGATCGAACGCGGCTTCGGTCTCCTTGTCCTGCGGGCCGAACGAATAGCGCGCTTCTCCGATCGGCGCGGCCTTCTGGTCGAGCGCACGCACGGTGCCGACCGCGATGCCGCCGTCGGTGCGCAGCACCTTCACCGTCATCTTCGCCGCGGCGTTCTCGGCCGCGACCAGCGCCAGCGGTGAGGAGGTGCCGCCTTCGAACACGGTCAGGCTGCGATCGCCGATGGTCTTGCCGAGGCCCTGCACGAAGTCTTCGCCGCGGCCGGTGTCGATGCCGTCGGAGAGCCAGGCGATCTCGCAGTCGCCGGTGACTTTGAGGAAACGGTCGACCGCGGCCAGCGTCTCGACGCGGTCGATCGAATAGGGCTTCGGCGCGAGTTGCCGCAGCGCGACGCGCGCCGCACCCGCCGGCATCAGGGTGATGTCGCGGTTCGGCTCCGACAGCGGCACCAGCGCGATGGCGCGGCTGTCGTTGTCGGCATTGGCGATCAGCTCGTCGGCGGTCCGGATCCTGACATCCCAGTGCGATGCGGCGCTCCAGCCGTCGTCGAACATGATCATCAGCGGCGCCCTGCTGCCGGCGCTGCCTGTTTGCGGATTCCAGATCGGGCCGGCGGCGGCGAAGATCACCAGCGCGGCGGCGAGCAGGCGGAGCGCCGTCAGCCACCACGGCGTCCGCGAGGGCGTCTCCTCCCTAGGGGCGATGTCGAACAGCAGCCGCGTCGGCGGAAACTCGATGCGGCGCGGCCGCGGCGGCATCACGCGCAGGAGCCACCACAGCACGGGCAGGCTGACGAGGCCGATCAGGAGCAGCGGTTGGGTGAAGGCGAGCGGCAATCCCATCATGCGGCCGGCCCCGCCTTGATCGTCGTGGTGCGGGCGCCCGACTTGCTCACCTGCATGCCGGCATGCAGGAACAGCAGCAGCTCGGCGGCCGAACGGTCGGTCGCGTGCGTCGTGAACAGCCAGTCCAGCTTGTTGGTCTCGGCGCGGATCTGGTCGCGATGCAGCGCGAGCCGCGCGGTATAGTCCTGTGCCCAGCTCTCGGCGCGGCCGGCGGTGATCACGCCAAAGCCTTCGGGCTCGACGAACTCGACGCGGCCGGAATAGGGAAACGATTCCTCGGCGGGATCGACGACCTGCACCATCGTGCCGTGCGCGCCGGAGCCGGAGAGCCCTGCGAGCATCGTCCTGATCTCGGAGATCGGCGACCAGAAATCCGACAGCACGATGATCTCGGCCAGCGCTGCGGGCACGAAGGACGGCGGAAGGCTCAGCCGGTCGGCATCGTCATGCAGCATCGCCTGCGCCATCTTGTCGATGACGCTGCGGCTTGCGGTCGGCGCCATCAGCCCGGGAATGCCGACGCGCTCGCCGCCGGCGACGAGCAGCTCGGCCAGCGCGAAGGCGACGATCAGCGTCCGCTCGAGCTTGGATTCGCGCGCGGTCTTCGAGGCGAACGCCATCGAGGGCGAGCGGTCAGGCCAGATCCAGACCGTGTGCGAAGCTTCCCATTCGAGCTCGCGGACATAGAGATGGTCGTCACGCGCAGAGCGGCGCCAGTCGACGTTCTGCGCTGGTTCGCCCGAGACGAAGCGGCGGTACTGCCAGAAGTTTTCGCCGGCGCCGGCGCGGCGCCTTCCATGCAGGCCGTGGATGACGTTGGCGGCGATGCGGCGGGCCTCGAGTACCAGACGCGGCAGCGAAGCGGCGAGCGTGCGACTTTCGCCATCGGCACGTCGGATCGCCAGTGTTTCCTTCGCTGCGCGCCCGTTCTCCGCTGCCATCAACCGATCCGTGTCTTCAATTGCCGGATCACGTCCGGAATCGTGCGGCCTTCGGCGCGCGCCTGGAACGTCAGCGCCATGCGGTGCTTCAGCACGGGTTCGGCGAGGTCGAGCACGTCGTCGACCGAGGGCGCGAGGCGCCCGTCGATCAGTGCACGTGCGCGTACGGCCAGCATCAGCGATTGGCTGGCGCGCGGGCCGGGTCCCCAGGCGATGAACTTGCCGGCTTCGCCGGCGTCCGGACCCGGGCGGGCCGAGCGCACCAGCGACAGGATCGCCTCCACGACGGAATCGCCGACCGGAAGGCGCCGGATCAGCCGCTGCGCGGTGATCAGCGCATCTGCGGTCATCGAGCCCCTGGCCAGCGTCTCCTCCGCGCCGGTGGTCTCGAACAGGATGCGGCGCTCCGCATCGCGATCGGGATAGTCGACGTCGATCTCCATCAGGAAGCGGTCGAGCTGGGCTTCGGGCAGCGGATAGGTGCCTTCCTGCTCCAGCGGGTTCTGCGTCGCGAGCACGTGGAACGGCTTGGGTAGATCGTGCCGCGCGCCGGCGACGGTGATGTGCTGCTCCTGCATCGCCTGCAAGAGCGCCGATTGCGTGCGCGGGCTGGCGCGGTTGATCTCGTCGGCCATCAGCAGCTGCGCGAACACGGGGCCGGCGATGAAGCGGAAGGCGCGCCTGCCCGCGGTGCTCTCGTCCAGCACCTCGGCGCCGAGAATGTCGGACGGCATCAGATCCGGGGTGAACTGGATGCGCTTGGCGTCGAGACCGAGCGTGACGCCGAGCGTCTCCACCAGCTTGGTCTTGGCAAGGCCCGGCACGCCGATCAGGAGCGCATGGCCGCCGGAGAGAATGGTGACCAGCGTGTTCTCGATCACGCGATCCTGGCCGAAGATGACGGAGGCGATCGCTTCCTTTGCGGCGCGAATCTGGCTCGACACCTGCTCGGCCGAACGGACGATCCCGTCCTCGAGTTTCTCGACACTCTCCGCCATTCGCTCGCTCCTTCAGCCTGCCACGCGGCTTGCCTGCATCGTCACGTCACCACGTCACGTCGGGTCATCACGCCACGTCATGGGCCCTATGCTAGACTTGCAGGAAGGCCATGTATTCGTTGAATTAACCTATCCCCACCTTATCGGCTTCGGGGTATGTACGGCATCACGAAGTGGCGACCTCCACACCGGGCTATTCCGGATGGAACCGCACACCCGAGTACAACGTAGACCTGCACCAATCGTGCCAATCACAGAGTCAGGGCAAACCATGGCGAACCAAGGGCAGAGCGCCGATCGCGGTCTCGATGGGCTGACTGCGGCCGCCAAAAGCGCTGCCAATGCCGAAGGCGCCAAAAAGGGGCTGCCTCCGGTGCATCTGTGGAATCCGCCGTTTTGCGGCGATCTCGATATCCGAATCGCATCCGATGGTACTTGGTTCTACTTGGGAACGCCAATCGGACGTCCTGCCCTGGTCCGCCTGTTTTCGACCATCCTCAAGCGCGAGGGCGACAGGCATTTCCTGGTCACGCCGGTGGAGAAGGTCGGCATCCGCGTCGATGATGCGCCGTTCATGGCGGTCGAGATGCAGAAGGACGGCGAGGGCAACCATCGCGTGCTGCGCTTCCGCACCAATGTCGATGACTGGGTCACCTGCGATGCCGGGCACCGGCTGCGTTTCGAGCAGGCACCGGATGGCGGACTGACGCCATACTTGCACGTCCGCGCCGATCTCTGGGCCAAGGTCACGAGGGCGCTCTATTACGATCTGGTTGACATGGGCGAGGAGCGGATGGTCGATGGCCAGCCGATGTTCGGCGTCGAGTCGGCCGGCGAATTCTTCGCCATGGCCGATGCGGAGCAGGTGAGGGCCGCGCTTTGAATTTGAACAAGCCTATCCTGACGAACGCGCCCGTCGCGATGGGAGCTGAGGATTTCTTCGCCCGTTCGCGGGCGAAGCTCGGCTTCGACGTGCCACCGGGCCTGTACGATCCGAACATCATCCCCGCCTCGGGCGATCCCGGCACCGACAAGATGCTCGAGATCATCGCGCGCGAGCAGCCGGTGCGGCCGGCGGCGGTCCTGATCGCGGTGGTCGACCATCCCGAGCCCACCATCCTGCTGACGCAGCGCTCGGCCCATCTCAACGACCATGCCGGTCAGATCGCGTTTCCCGGCGGCAAGATCGACGCGACCGATTCCTCGCCGCTCGATGCGGCGCTCCGCGAGGCCGAGGAGGAGGTCGGGCTGTCCAGAGACTTCGTCGAGCCGCTCGGCTATCTCGATCTCTACGGCACCGCCTTCGGCTTCCGCATCCTGCCGACGGTCGCGCGGGTCAGGCCCGGCTTTTCGCTCACCATCAACCATTCCGAGGTTGATGATGCGTTCGAGGTGCCGCTATCCTTCCTGATGGATCCGGTGAACCACCAGGTGCACAGCAAGGAATTCCGTGGGCTGGCGCGATCCTATTACGCGATGCCGTTCGCGGAACGCTACATCTGGGGTGCGACGGCCGGAATGTTGCGTGTGCTGTATGAGCGGATCTATTCATCATGATCCGGACGATTCTGACCGAGATCGGAATCTTCCTCATCCCCTTTGCCGTCTATGCCCTGTTCCTCGCCGCAACGCGGTCAGGCCTGTTCGAACGCTCCTCATGGCCGGTCACCGTCGTTGCGCGCCTCACCCTGGTCGCGCTCGCGCTCGTGATCGCCGGCCTGATCGGCCTTGCCCAGTACTCCGGCGCGCCGCCGGATTCGACCTACGTTCCCGCCCATATCGAGAACGGCAAGCTCGTGCCGGGCGTGGAAAAATAGGGGCCCATCGATGAGCGCCGAGCCGCTACTCGCCCATGCGCCCTGGCTGACCGCAGGCGGGACCGCGCGTGTCCTGCAACTGCTCGGCAGCGATGGCGAGGAGGCGCGGGTGGTCGGCGGCGCCGTCCGCAATGCGCTGCTCGGTCTCCTGCCTGGCGACATCGACATCGCGACCACGGCGCTGCCGGACGAGGTGATGCGGCGTGCCAAGGCCGCCGGCATCAAGGGCGTGCCGACCGGCATCGACCACGGCACCGTCACGCTGGTGATCGACGGACATCCCTATGAAGTCACCACGCTGCGCGAGGACACCGAGACCTTCGGCCGCAAGGCCAAGGTCGCGTTCGGCCGCGACTGGGTGAAGGATGCCGAGCGGCGCGACTTCACCATGAACGGCTTGTCGGTCGATGCTGATGGTGTCGTGTACGACTATGTCGGTGGCATCGCCGATGCGAGAGCCCGCCGCGTGCGCTTCATCGGCGATCCCGACCAGCGCATCGCCGAGGATTATCTGCGCATCCTGCGCTTCTTCCGCATCCACGCCGCTTTCGGTGCCGGAGAGCCCGACCGTGATGGCTATCTCGCCTGCATCCGCGGGCGCGCGGGCCTCGCCAGCCTCTCGGCCGAGCGGGTGCGCATGGAGATGCTGAAATTGCTGGTGGCCGGCGGTGCAGCCGCGGCCGTGCTGGCCATGGCCGAGGGCGGCTTGCTGCAGGCGTTGATCGGCGGCGTCGTCTATACGGGCCCCCTGGCGACGATGATCGCGATCGAGCGCGAGCTCGGTCTCGCGCCAAGCAGCACGCGACGCCTGGCCGCGCTGTCGGTCGCCGTCACCGAAGACGCCAAGCGCGTCGCTGCGCGCTTGCGGCTCTCCAACGCCGAAACCAAGGCGCTGGATTCGATGGGGCATCGCTGGTGGCGCCTGGCCGCCAAGGACGAAGCCGATGCACGGCGGCTGCTCTACCGGCTCGGTGCCGAGCGCTATCAGGATCGCGTATTGCTGGGCTGGGCGAGGAACGGCGGCGACGTCACCTCGCCGCGCTGGCGCGCGCTCGCCGAGCTGCCGCAGCGCTGGACCGCACCGAAATTTCCGCTGAAGGCCGCCGACTTCATCGCACGCGGTCTGGCCGAAGGACCCGCGCTCGGACATGTGTTGACGCTCGCCGAGGACGCCTGGCTCGCGGCGGATTTTCCACTGGAGGAAGTCGCGCTCGCTGCCATCGCCGATCAAGCTGTGACGCGAATCCGCCGCGATGAGAAAACGTGACCTTGGCCAAAGGCGGCGCCAGGGGCCGCCCGCGGTTCACCCCCGTCATCAGGGCGGGCCGGTTCGGCCGCCGCGTGCCTCGGCGGTTGCCTGGCCGCGGATTCTCCACTAGACGAGGCCGTGCTCGTTTCCATTGCAGATCAGGCTGCGGCTCGAATCAGCCGCGATCAGAAAAATTGACCATCGTCTCAGGCTTCGCCGACATCTCGCTTCTGCAGCTCCTGCTGGTCGCAACGATGGCGTTGTTTGCTTCGGTCATCGGTGGTCTCGCCGGCTACGGCACCGGCGCCCTGATGCCGCTGGTGCTGGTGCCGCTGGTCGGCGCCGAGCCCGTGGTGCCGATCATCGCGATCTCCGCGATGTTCACCAATCTCAGCCGCGCCATCGCTTATCTGCGCTACGCCGACCGCCGCCGCGCGCTGATCGTGCTCGCCTGCGCAGGCTTGACGACGGCGCTCGGCGCTTACGGCTATACGCGCCTGACCGGTGCGGGCGCGGCGCTCGTGATCGGCACCATGCTGATCCTGAGCGTGCCGCTGCGCCGCGTGCTGCGACGGCGCAGCGTGCGGATCGGCGACACCGGCCTTGCGGCCGGCTCCGTCGGCTACGGCGTGCTGGTCGGCGGCACCTCGGGCTCCGGCGTGATCCTGCTGTCGCTGTTGATGGCCACGGGGCTCGAAGGCGCCGCCGTGATCGCGACCGATGCGATGATCTCGCTCGGCACCGGCCTCATCAAGATCTCGGTGTTCGGCCTCGCCGGCGCCGTGACGGCGCAGGTGCTCGCCTTCGCGCTTCTGATCGGCGGCATCGCAATCCCCGGCGCATTTCTCGCAAAGGCCGTCGTCGTACGGATGCCGGTGCACATCCACGCCGCGATCCTCGACGTCGCGGTCATCACGGGCGGGCTGGTGATGATCTCGGCCGCGGCGAGACAGCTCGTCGCGTAGATGACGCCGGTCAGTTGGCGTTCGCACCGGACCATCGTGCCTGCAGACGTCGGCTGCGAGCGCAAGCCGGGAGCTGCTAAGCTCCTCCGATGACAGGAGCGATGGAGCCCCTGACGCCAATCAGTCAGGCCGTGTTCGCTTGGCGGCTAAACCGATGCCGCGCCCCGCGAGTTGACCTTCGTCAATAATCCCGCTCCGATTTGAGCATCATGCGCGTTCTGAGGTGGTCATCTGAATCGCGGGGGAACTTGCCATGTTCAAGTTTAAGCGCGTTCCATTTACCCCTGGTGATCTCACCAATCATCAATGGGGCACCGATGACGTCCTCGCGGGTGACCCAAACACAACTATCTTGATCGGAGATGCTGGCGGCAGCATGTTCGATTTTTCGAGGGGCGGCAACGATACCTTCACCGGGCCCTCGTTTACGGGGGGCGCCCCCATCCACTACACTTTCTACGGTGACGCGGCCGGCGACATGTTCGATTTTGCTCGTGGCGGCGACGATACCTTCACGTTCGCTTCTCCGAGCAACACTGCCTACGGCGACGTGGGCGACGACATGTCCGACCACAGCAAGGGCGGCAACGACATATTCAGCGGAACTGGGCCCGCTACCAACACTTTCTACGGTGATGCGGGCGGTGACATGTCCGATCATGCTCGGGGCGGCGACGATACCTTCACGGGCGGCAGCGGTGGGGGCACCAACACGTTTTACGGCGATGCGGGCAGCAGCATGTCCGGCCATGCCCGGGGCGGCAGCGACACTTTCACGGGCGGCTCTTTCACCTCCAACATGTCCTACGGCGATACGGGCGGCAACATGACCGGCCGTGCTCAGGGCGGCGACGATACCTTCACCGGCGGCGCGTTCTCCTTCAACACTTTCTGGGGAGATGCCGGCGGCGACATGTCCGGCCATGCTCACGGCGGGGACGATATCTTCACGGGCATCATCGACCTCCCTGCTCCCTCCTCCAACACTTTCTATGGCGATGCGGGCGGCGACATGGCCGGCCATGCTCGGGGCGGCGACGATGCTCTCACGGGCTCCAGCAGCGCTTCCAATACATTCTACGGCGATGCGGGCGGCGACATTTCCGGTTCTGCTCAGGGGGGCAACGACAGCTTCACCGGCGGCAGTCTTGCCTCTCACGTTTTCTTTGGCGATGCCGGCGCCGACATGGCTGGCCATGCTCGGGGCGGCAACGACATCTTCACCGGAGGTAACGACTCTACCAACACTTTCTATGGCGATGCGGGCGGCGACATGTTGGGCCGAGCTCGGGGCGGCGATGACACCTTCACGGGCGGCAACAGCTCCCTTACTGGCTCCACCACCTTCTACGGTGACGCGGGCGGCGACATGTCCGGCCGTGCTCAGGGCGGCAACGACGCCTTCGCAGGCGGCGACAGCTTCGGCCCTGGCTCGACGAGCAACATTCTTTTCGGTGACGCGAAATCCATGTCCGGCTGCGCCGGGGGCGGCGACGATAGTCTTGCCGGCGGCGACAACTTCGGCACTGGCTCGGCGAGCAACATTCTTTATGGTGATGCGGAATCCTTATCCGGCTGCGCCGAAGGCGGCGACGATATCTTGTTCGCCGGAACCGCAGCTCCCGGCGGGACAGTCAGTAATGTGATGTGGGGTGACGGATTGTTGCAAGGCGGCGCTGATGGCGGCCGAGATCTGTTCGTGTTCAAAGACGATGGCCCGGCGACAGTCGGGACCCGGAACACTATCGAAGATTTCAGCCAGAGCCAGCATGATCAGATCAAGTTCAGCAATGTGGCGGGCGTGCACGCGTTCAACGATCTTGTCATCACCCAATCTGGAACTGACACCCTCGTTACCGCGGGAGCGGATCAAGTGACTCTGCACAACTTCGCAGGTTCGCTCACAGCAAACGACTTCCTGTTCGCCTGACGACGAGATGCAATGGCCCGAACCCATCGAACTGGGCCAAGACACTGCCAAGACACTGACGGAGCACAAGGACGCTCGTGGTTGTCGCTTAGCCGGTGTTTCTGACCGCCTCGGCCAGAATGGCGTAAAGCTGCTGCCTGCTGAATTCCTTGGGCTGCTGCCTCTCCGCTCTCCTCGACGACACCTTCTGTGTGACCGGACCGGGGCAGGGGGCCGACGACGGCCTCAGCTTCGGGGCCGGCCTTATCTTGGGCCGTGCTGTGGGCGACTTGTGGCCGCGCTTCAGGCCAAGACGGGTCAGCATGCCGCAGACCGCGTTGCGACTGCAGCCGAGACGGCGCGCAATCTGCGCCGCGCTCTGTCCTTCGAACCAGAGCCTTTTGAGAAGCGCGATGTCTTTTGCATCCCAGCTCATGGAAGAGATTATAGCGCCGACTGCCGGACGCGGGCTAGTCTAGTCTTCGTCGGGCTCGCGCACGACCGCCGGTTCGTCGGCATCGCCTTCCTCATCGTCCTCATCATCGTCTTCGTCCTCCTCGTCTTCATCGGGATCCCGGGGCGGCATCGCGGCGCCCATGAGCATGAGTGCTGTCCAGCCGTTCGCTGTGGTGGAAAATGCTTCGGAGGTGTGTTGCTTCATGTCGTTGCTGCTCCTCGAAAAGGACGCGCCGTCGAATATTCCCGTCCGGGGGGCGCGCATGTCCATGGCGCGATCGTTGCAGGCGCAAGGACGACATCAGGTCGACTACGCGAGCAGCGGCCGCACCCACCACGCAACGGGTGACGTTTGGGCTATTTCAAACCCGAAGCCCATTATGCTCTATGTCCACCAAGACCTCGCCGGTGGTGACTTCGGGAACCCCAAGATCGAGGTCATGCAGACTTGCCTGAACAAACGCGAGTATCTTGGCGTTCGCTGCGTTGGCGCTTTCGCGGTCATCAAATATCATCACGGCGATACCGACACCGTCGCCCGCGTCCATCACATGGTAGGATCTGAATCCCTGCGACTGCCTCAGGATCTCACCGACGCCGCTCTTGGCGCGACGAGCGGCGTCCGCGACCGAACGAACACTGGTGTACTTGCGAATGACCATGTACATGGGGCCACCATGCGCCACACGCCCCCTCGCATCAAAGCATATCGTCCCAGTCGGACCAGGGCAACTTTCGCTACGGGCGACATCGTCCGGCTGGGCGCTGCGCAACGCACCCTTTCCAATGAGCCATCCTCGCCCCGCAAGTGGGGGCGAGGTGCCGAGGCTCAGGAGCCCTCGAACTTGAACGATACGTTGAGCTTGGCGCGATAGGCCTCGACCTTCCCCTTGTCATCCAGTTGCATATCGAGCTTGACGACCTCCGCAACTCGAAGATCTCGGAGAGATTTTGCAGCTCGTTCGACCGCATTGGCGGCTGCCTTCTCCCATGAGTCCGTGCTGGTACCCACCAGTTCGATGACCTTGTAGACGCTATCGGACATGTCGTCCTCCTATTGGGCAGGAGCAGGAAATCTAGCATCGGTATCTCGACGCTGATACGTCTCGCGAGATAACGCCGAAAAGGGTCTGATTGGCTGTCGTTTTCCTGCGGCAATGACGTCATTCGCCGGCAAGATCATATCCTGAAGCCAACTGCAGAGGCTTTGCCAGGGCGGAACCTGGCGTTCGATCAAGCTCACTGGAAGCAAGGAGATTGCCTGTTGCAGTGGGCGCAACGTCACTCGAAGCAACCCCTGTCGCAATCGACCATCGGCCAAGATTGGCCTCGCTAGTTGGTGAGGGGGGTGCTACACAGCTGGCATCACCGCACGCGACGTGGCTGTTATCGGTGACTGAGAGCTCTACGCTCCCGCCTCCACCCGAAAGAAGGCGGTCAGATGTCCAATCAGGTCAAATTCGATATTCGTGAGTGGCTGGTGCCACCGCTGTTGGTGCCGATCTTCCTCGTGTTGCTGATCGCGATCGTGGCCGTTCTATGAGCGGCAGGTCCGTTCAATGGGAGCCGCCTTCAAGCAAGGACTCGAGCCAGGGCGTGAACCGAGACAGGAGGCGGGAATGGCAAATACAGCAGTGATCAGGGATGCCTACGGCGTTCCGGCGATTTTCGTGGGTTCGAAAACAGGTCGGGACGATGCTCCCTTTGTTTTCGTCAGGGTCGGAGGCGAGGAGCGCAGGATGCGCTGGTCCGAATGGGATGCTCTACCGGCCTGGACCGGCGAGCGTCCCATCTGGGCGAGCGGAACCAAATAGCGATGGAGTGTTCGGCATGAGGATGGCTCGACCAGGCACATGGATCGCGGCGCTTTTGCTGGCATCGGCGCTGGGCACATCCACGCCCGCAGCTCTTGCCGCGGAGCCGAACTGCCGTGCGATCGAAAGCGCCAACGCGCGCCTGTCCTGTTACGATGCGGCTTTTCCTCCAAAAACAGGGCGGCCCGCCAAAACCACCGTCGATTCATCGTCCGGCTACCAGGACCCCTTTCTCGCCGAAGAGGCCCGAGTCGCTGCGAAGCTGAAGAATATCTGCCGCGATTGCTGAGTGGCACCGACCGCGGCGCGCTCCTGAACTTCGCGCTCCAATTCAGAGGGGCAGCTGAATGACGAAAGCGCTCGCTATCCGGCAGACAAGGGAGCATTGTCTCGCCACCGCCGAGCGGCCCGCAGCATCTACCGGTGGTGTGAACGCGAGTTGCGCTCCCGCTCAACCCCGCAGCGGAGCATCAAACATGTCGGCTCGTCGATCCCCGGAACCAACCTCGACATTCGAATACCGCCTGGCACAAGAGGCACTCAACCTTCGTCAGCAGGCCAAAGGGATGCCCCTTGGCGTCCGCCGCACAGAGCTTTTGCGAAAGGCCCGGCAGATCGATGCCGCCGGAGAGGTCAACAAGTGGCTGACCTCGCCGGGACTGCAGCCGCCACGTTGAGATTTGCAGCATGATCCGGAGAAGTGTGCATCGATTCTCCGAAAGGGATCATGCTCAAACGACAATCTGGAGCGCGATGACGATTCATTCTGATCACATCGCTTTTTAGCTCGCGCCATGGCCCGATGTGAATGAACCTTGGCACGCAACGCGGCGACCAATACCTGTCGGGATTTTACGCTCACCCTCCCGGGGCTGGTAGGACGCCGCCTGCGCTTTATTTCAAGCGGGCGGCGTTTTTGCATGCGTCGGCAAGCCGCCCGATGCGACGTCTGGAGGCTGAAAGCGATTTCATACGGCTTTCGCGGAACGCCGCCGGACGATCGGCTTTAAGCTCAATCACCTTTTCGGATTCGTGGGCTGCTATGGGTGACTGAGAGCTCGTTGCTCCCGCCTGCAAGCCGCGGGATGCGCATGTGCAACAAGTGCGACCAGATAGACAATGAGATCGGACAGTTCCGCCGATTGATATCGCCGGGAATGGATGCGCTCAGCCTGGCGATGATCCGATGCGCCATCGAATTGCTGCAGGCTGACAGGGCGGCCGTTGATTGCAGCGGCAGTCTGCACCAGCCGGCGCGCCGGAGTTCGCGACCGTCTTAGATCTCGCCTCTTGCCCTGTCGCGAAGCAGGCACGCGCGCCTTCCGGCGCCGCAGTGAGTGCGACCACTATCAAGATGTGATACTCTCGCGCCCGGCGTCCTCACATCTGATGAGGATCGAATGAAGCGGCGGAAGTTCATAGCGGCTACTGCTGTGTTGCTCGCTTCGCCCCGGTGTCTGTGGGCGCAGAGGAAGTCTCGTCGCATCGGCTTTCTTGCCATAGGTGATGGGAGCGGGCTGGCCCTTAATCCAGCCGAGCGTGTATTCCTTGATGGGCTCCGACGCTACGGCTGGACGGATGGAAACCTCATTATCGAATTCCGCTTCTCTCATCCTGCCGATCGATTGCCAGCTTCGGTCGCCGACCTGCTGGCTCTCAATCCCGATGTACTCGTCGCTGCGGGACCTGCAGCGGCCTTAGCCCTGAAATCGGCAACCGCCACCATTCCGATCGTATTCGTGGCTGTGGCTGATCCCGTCCGCCTCGGCCTCGTGCAAAGTCTATCGCGACCGGGTGGCAACATAACGGGTATTGCCACCAATGTGCCTGAAGATTTCTTCGGAAAGCGTGTCGAGATCCTTCGCGAGCTCGTGCCCGGCGCCTCGAAAATCGCGATCTTGATCAATCCAAAGAACCCGATGCTCTACCTCGTGGAAGAGACACGCAACATGGCGCGGAGGCTCGGCATAGAGCTGCTGACAGTTGAAGCGGCCTCGGCCGAGGAACTTGACAGCGCCTTTGCTTCGGCCTCCGCCCAGAATGCCGATGCGATAATCGATTTCGGTGATCCGCTCACCTATGTCGAGGCTCCGCGAATAATCGCGCTCGCGGCGAAACATCGTCTGCCCGCAAACTACTTGTTTCGAGTCTACGCCAATGGCGGATTGTCCGTCTACGGCGCGGATACAGCCGATCTGTTTCGCCGTGCGGGCAGTTTCGTCGACAGGATACTCAAGGGCACCAAGCCTGCCGACCTGCCGGTTGAGCAACCGACGAAATTCGAGCTGATAATCAACATGAAGACCGCCAAGGCGCTCGGCCTCACCGTGCCGCCCTCGCTACTCGTCCGCGCTGATGAGGTGATCGAGTAGATGCACCTTTTTGTCGCGGTGCAGGAGGCCCGTCCCAGCCCGCGCGCCATCCGGGCGCCAATGCGTCCGAAACAGGTGCGGGTCTTGTCCGATGTTGGCGATGCAGAGCCGACATCGCAGTAATTCTCCTGAGGTACCGCTTGGTTTGATCGCGATCAAAAATCTGCCAAACAGCGCTCGCGAGTATTGAGCTGGATCAAGTCCGCGTTCGGATCGACGGTCAATCTTTCTCCGAATAGGGGAGGAAAATGATGCCTGTTGCAGACGATGCCATCATCAAAGCGCACCGTAACAACATCTTCCGTTACCATCGCCTGCTTCAGACTCGTCTGACGGACATCGAACGCTCGTATCTTCGAACCCGGCTTGCGGAAGAGGAATCCGCTCTGCGCTCTAGATTTCAGCAGCACGACCGTACGGAGCCCCCATCCGTTGACGTGTTGCGATCCCGAGGCGGAGATCGCGCGAACGCCTGAACCAAGTGGATTACATTGAGCACCAACCCCAAGAACCCCAGCTCAATGTAGGTTGGCCCGCTCAGTCCCCCAACCTGAGCGGGCTTCTTTTTCCCTTCAACGCGCAGAATAGCTCTACCGGCTGCCGGACTCGTGCGACTTTAGTCTCGGTATCCTTCATTGATGTCATGCCTGCACCCGGTTGAATGCTTCTCGGTCGAGCACGGTTATGTGCTGGCGGTCCCGAACCGAAATGAGCTTCTTCGAGGTCAATGATCGAAAGGCGCGGCTGAGCGCCTCCAGAGTTATGCCTAGGTAGGCAGCAACGCTCGATCGATCCATTTGAAGATGTATCTCGGAGATTGGCTCACCTCGCGCAGCTTGCAGGTGTTCCTGGAGCCCCAAGAACATCGTAAGCTTCGTTGCTGCTTTTTTTTGGGCGAGAAGAACGGCATGGCGCTGGGCTAGGCGGAGTTCTTCGCAAAGCTTTATGATGAGATTGACGTCGAGATCGGCGTTGTTGGCCAGGATGCGGCGCACAGCGGCCAGCGGCATTTTGTAGGCCGTCACAGGCGTTGCAGCTCTTGTTGTACTGGCATACCGCCCTTCTTCCGACAAACCGAACAGGTCGCCGGGATGAAGGAAGGAGACTACATGCTCTGCGTTGTAAGCCACGACCACTCCGTCGATGACGTTGAATGCCGATTGCGCGACCGACCCTTCCGCGTAGATTTCCTGGCCCTTGGCGAAGCGTACAATCTGCGCAATTTTTGCAAGCTTCGCGCGCTCATCCTCGCTTAGGAGCTGATGGCGGGCACCTTTCTCAGGATTGCCCGGGTCCCACGGGTGGACCGAGTAAATGGCTGGCCCTGTTGCCTGTTTCATCTTGTGGGGTCCGCATGTGCTTTTCATCTTTCGTAGCTTCAAGGTCGGACCAGAACTTGATCGCGATCAAATATCGGTGCTGCCGGCCGTGGCCCCAATGAGCATCGATAAATCAACTTGGCTCGGACCAAGAGAGGGGATGCGTGATAGACGACTACGTCGCGACACTGCCAATGCAGGCACAGGAACACCGCAGATTCCCGGACTCGCCAGCTCCATAAAATCAATTAGAAATACGTGGGCCGGGGCTGGCATTTCAGTACGAACAAGATTGCGACCGGCAAGGGGGCCATCGTGAGGTGGCCCCTTTCTCGCCTATAACGGCGGTGCGCGACGGCGGCAGCAGTCCGGCTTTGATAAATGGCGACCCGGCACGCCCCCCGAGCGCGGGGTGTCCCTTCCATTGCGACACAGGCTGCGCCACGGCGGCCTTTTCTACCTTCACGCCGAGGTGACCAGGAAGTAGATTTCTTATTGCCCGGTTCGGTTGCAAAATCGGTCGTCGTGGGGCGTGGACCAGGGGAATCCAATGCACCGCTTTGTCGCCAAAGCCAACGTAGATCACTTTATCGGCCTGCTGAACGGCAGCGATCTTACGTCTGACAAGCGAACGAATATCACCAAGCTGTTGATCGCTGAACTCGATAAGCTCGCGCATGATCTGGAGCACCTGGAATTTGCCGAGAAAAGAGTGGCAGAGGGCCGTGACCGGGTGAACCGTGTCAGAGACATGCGCAATGGCCTTCCCTTCGGCACCGCGGAGCGCGAACAAGCGGAGCGGCTGCTCGTAAGCTGCGAAAACTTGCAAACGGTGCTTGAAGATTTTTGTCATCGCCTGCGCGAGAGGGGCAACTCCCCTGGCGCATCAATTTATGCGGCTCCCCGGCGAACCTGATATACTGATTGCATCACTGGCCGAGGCTCTGCCCCGTAGGCGTCAGTGGCAGAGAGACCAATCGCGCTCCCGCCTGCGAAGAAGGGGAGCGCGTCATGTGGCAATCCACGGCAACGGCACCGTTTGATTGTAACCTGCAACTGGCGGTATTCGATCCTGCCGGTGAGGTACACGCGCTCGTCTTCCCATGCCGCCGCGTGCTTCGTGGTTGGATAAATTCACAGACCGGTTTGCCCGTTCATGTGTTCCCGACGTATTGGCGCGAGTGGGCTGGCGGCATAGAGGGTGCGCCGATTGGCGTCATTAGCCATGCGAGCGATCATCAAGAAGGACCGTGGAGGTCTCAATTGTCCGCGCCGACGATTCCGCTCGTGGCCCGTGGCTGATCCTAGCCCGGAGCGCTGCGAAGTCTGTTTCCGGATGATCATGCGAACAGCCCGGGGCAGGCTCTTCAGGGCCTCTTTGACCCAGAGCGGACTCGAGGGTCATACTCCCGCTCGCCAGAGCGTTTGAAGAGAGCCGAATTGAAGACGGCAGCCCGCAGCGCCAGCACGCGAACCCGTTTGGTCTCAACGTCGCTCAGTGCGCTGTGCTTGCGCGTGACCAAAGGCAATATGGACTAGCGGCGCCCTGATCGCTTGAGTTCTGCGACCTTAAACCTGTTTCCAGCGGCCAGGCTGCTGCACAACCAGTGGGCCTTGTTGCGGCCTTCGCCCAAGAACGTCTTTGTTTCGACGCAACCCAGGTAAGATGTGTGGGTGATGGTGTCTCGACAGGTTGGTGAGAAGGGTCCGTAATCTATTTGGCCGCCCGACTCGCTACATCCGATCCAGGGCTCCTTGCCTTTCGGAAAACTAGATGCACAGCCACCGTTGCAGCTGCTGGCGACTTTCTCAAGGCTGGCAATCCTCCCCATCACAGAACCTGGCGCATATGCAGGCGCGCGCGCGGTTGACGGTCGCATTGTTGATGCAGTCCGACGCGGCGCCGTCGTGTTTGTTCCCCGCTCCGAGACGTGCGGCTTCGCCACCTGTTTCGGCGCATCGACTGTGACGGGAGGAAGCGTGGCGGCGGAGCCGGTTGGGATCTGCGACGCCGCCGGGGCGCACAGCAAGACAGTCGACAAGACAGCGACGGTTGAAGGCACGACAAGGCTCGATGACAATCTCATGATCATGCCCTTCCAGGTCCGGGCGGAAGATGCCGTACCGGTAAGTGCACCCTAGCATACATACCGGCCTGTGCAACCTTCGGTTGGGAGCATATAGCCTGTCGATAACTGTGGCGTTGGTCACTGGCCTTCGCTTGATCCGGATCTGAAGTCCGATAGTGGCCCCTTAATCCACCGCCGTTCGCTTGCGGACGCTTAGTCTGCGCTTGGCCCATCGCCGACATGCCTCAATCTATCTGCCAGAGTTGTGTTGTTTGAGCCAAGAACGAAGCGTTCGCACGAAGAGAACGCATCCTAAGCAACCGATAACGACGAACAACAGATGCAGTCCCATCAACCCGACAAAGTTGAGTGGATGGTCACTATACGTGATCAGCTGATTGTCGGGCTCGCCCCGTCTGCGAAAATTCACCCAGAGCGTTCCGCATTCCAAAGAGCATCGATATCAAGCACGCGATGAACTGGTTTGATGCCTTCAATCTGACGGTCACGTGTTTGCACTTCTAGCTCTTGCAAGTCCCCGCTTGACCAGCGTTCTCAAGATTGACCACCAAATGGTCGCGCATATTGCCGAGTGGTCAGGCTGCATCCGGCGCCTCGACGACCGGTGACCAGACTGCCGCTGGGCTTCTTGTAGAGGACGCTCCGCAGGCTATGCAAATCCACCGAGGCAGCCTTACGTTTGATGCATACGATAGGCTGTCTTACGATTTATTACGCGTTAAAAGCGAATCACCTAGAGATTGTGCCTGGCTACTCGTGGAGTTCCAATGGCACATTCCGAACGTCAAATCGTCCAGCAGAAATCCGAGCCGGTCGATAGAAATCTCCGTGCAGCAATGCGCCTCGAGGAACTTCATGCCGCCGCGATCGAACATTTGCGAAGCGGGCAGCTCCTGAAGGCGCAGTCCCGCGTCAAGGAAGCGTTCAAGCTGGATGCGGAGAGCGCCGAAAGCATGCACCTCATGGCCGTTGTAGATACTGCCGCCGGCCACGCAGACAGAGCGATAGATTGGGCCTCCCGTGCGATCCGGAAAGACCCCCAACCGGCCTACCTGGCCACGCTGGGTAATGCGCTTGCGAGTGCTGGCCGCCTTGACGAGGCTCTGAGAGTCTTTGACAAGGCTATACAGCTAAAGCCCAACGACGCCGAACTTTGGCGGCAGATGGGAGATGCGCTGATCCGGGCTCGAAGAAAAAGCGAAGCTTTACTCTGCTTTCGTCGCGCGTTCGAACTTGATTCTGGGCATGCTGACGCTGCGTATAAGGCAGGCCATCTTCTGCATGGGGCGGGACAACTTGCGGAGGCGCTCGCATATCTGAACCGTAGCATCGATTTGCAGCCCGATATTGCGCCGACCCTGCACACGCGTGCACTCGTCTTGAACGGCCTCGGGAGGATCGAAGAGGCAGTGGCAGATTGCAGGCGCGCAGCCAAACTGGATCCCCAAAACCCTGATACTCTAGCTAACCTTGGTGCTCTCCTGCGAGCACAAGGCCATTTGGAAGAGGCTTTGTCCTTCTTCGACCGATCTTTGAAGATCAATCCTAATGCCGGAAAGGCCCTTGTCGGCCGGGCAAGCGTACTTTCCGACTTGGGGCGTGTCGAAGAGGCAATGTCTGCTTACAAGCGATCCGCGGCCGTTGTCTCAGAGCATTCGAGGTCCGTCTGGAATCTTGCTTTGCTGCAGATGCTTACCGGCGATTTCAAACGTGGCCTCAAGGGAATGCAGGCGCGTTGGGAGGTTCCGGGCTTGCCGAACGGATATCCGCCGCTTCCTGGACCTAAATGGCTCGGTGACGGAAACATCGCCGGCAAAACGATACTGGTCTGCGCTGACGAGGGTTTGGGGGATGCCATTCAACTCGTGCGCTATATTCCACTGCTTGCTGGCCGTGGTGCGCGCGTCATTTTGACGGTGCAGGACGCATTGCGGCCGCTATTCTCAAAAATCGAGGGCGTCTGGCAATGCCTGCCGGGATCATCGGGGGCTCTCTTGCCGCCCTTCGACCTTCATTGTCCTCTTAGCAACCTGCCGCTCGTCTTTGGAACCCGATTGGAAACCATTCCAGCGGCGGTATCCTATTTGCCACAGCCTTCTCGAGAGCGCGTTCAAGCTTGGGAGAGTCGGCTTGGTCCGCGTGCTCGATCGCGAGTAGGACTTGTCTGGTCAGGTAATCCTGAACATTTGAACGACCACAATCGGTCCATGCCGCTCCGGATGCTATCAGGCCTTTTGGATGCCAAAGCGAGCTTTGTTAGTCTCCAAAAGGACGTCAGGCCGAACGACCGAGCTGAACTGCTGGCCCGAGTTGATATCTTCGACGCTGCACAGCATCTTACCGATTTCGTGGAGACCGCGGCTCTGATTTCTTGCCTCGATCTTGTCATCACTGTGGATACCAGCGTTGCTCATCTTTCGGCCGCGCTTGGGAAACCGACCTGGATTTTGCTGCCTTTTATGCCGGATTACCGCTGGCTCCTCCATCGCGAAGACAGCCCCTGGTATCCGACCGTTCGCCTCTTTAGGCAAAGCGAGCGCCGGGAGTATGGCAGCGTCATCGATCGCGTGCGTCGAGACTTGCAAAGTTTGACCGACAACGAACTTGATCTGGCACAACGGACAGGCAGCGTCCGCTGACCCAAAGCGGAAGTTGCGGTCGGTTCGAACACCTCGAGCGAGCCGCCTCGCTCACGGTATGATTCGCTTCTCTCGCAGAGTCGTGAACAGGTCGAAGAAACTTTCGTCCGTCGCCTGATAGTCGAGGAATCCCAGCCGACGACTCTTGCCCATGTCGGTGACAACCTCGATCGGCCGGCCGAGGTCTCCATCGGTGTGCCACGCAGACGCCAGTCGGTTGAGATCCGGTTCTGCCAAATGATGCTTCCGGGCGATGTCGGACCAGATCGGGCCGGCGTCGCTCATCTGTCGCTCAAGCGGAAGGCGCTCGCTCGGAAACGCTGCTGGCTGCAGTCCGAACCAGGCCGCCAGGCGCCCCCACATCCACTTCCAACGGAACACGTCCCCGTTGACAACATTGAAAGCCTGATTGCGGGCAGCATCTGTCGTGGCCGCCCATTCCAGATGTCTGGCCAACAGTCTGGCGTCCGTCATATCCGTTAGTGCGTTCCACTGAGTTGCAGAGCCTGGAAACAGAAAAGGCCGTCCGATCTCGCGGCAGATCGTGGCATACGCAGCGAGCGTCGTGCCCATGTTCATGGCATTCCCGACGGCATAGCCTATGATCGTATGTGGCCGGTGAATGCTCCAGCTGAAGCCGTCTCGTTTCGCCGCCGCGAACACGGCATCTTCCTGGGCATAATAGAAATTCTCAGTATCGAGCCGAGGCTGATCCTCTCGAAACGGCGTGGCGATCAAGCTGCTTTGACCATAGGATTCGAACGGCCCGAGATAGTGCTTGAGGCCGGTTACGAGTGCGACATGCCTGACCGACCCGGCAGATGACAATGCATCCAGCAAGTTGCGCACCATCGCAGAGTTGATCAGGATATTCTCTGCCTCCGTTTTCTGTGCAAGCCACGAGGTGAAGAAAACGTGCGTGGGACGCAGATCGCGCAACGCCGATCCGAGCGACGCCGGATCCAACAGATCAGCGGCGATCGGCAACATACCCGCGATATCAGTTCCTGGCCTGCGCGCCAGCCCGGACACGGACCACCCGCGCGCCAGGAGATGCCGGGCCAGGTTGTTGCCCACTATGCCGGTTGCTCCTGCGACAAGTGCGGAACGTTCCATCTTCGGATCCTTTGCGATCCATTCGAGATGGGGCGCCGATGAAGCGCAAGCAATCCGAATCCCCGATTCGTGATGTTGCGAGTTGGTCCGGCTCTGGCCCGTGGCCGATCTTGGTCGACACGCCGCAAGCCCTGCGTCCTGAAGGTGACCCGAACCGCATCAGGCTAGGCGCTCATGACCCTGAACGGACATCTGATGCACCAGTCGAATGTGCAGCAAAGACGTCGTCTTTGCTCTACGATCGCATGCTTCGTTGAAGGAAGGAAATCGCATCAGCAATCGATTGGGCGCGAACTGCCGTGTCAAACCCCATCGAATAGCCCGCTTCGCAGATTTCAGCGGACGCGAATTGCTCCGTTGAGCCTTTCTCAATGTGACCCTAAGCTGACTTGCGCTGTGCAGGCTTCGGGCGTAGTTCGCCATGAGGGGATGGCCCTGACGGCAATGCAGGATGTCTCTGCGCTCCGTGGAGCCATTTGAGCCGACGCGTCCGCCACAAACCCAGCCGCCGACTTTTGCTTCAACGCCAGCCCGCTGCTATCGCCACGCTGCTGCAATAAGCCGAGGTCTCGCCTGACCGCCAGCCAGTGAGCCGTCCGGCTTCCTTGCATTCCTCGTAGCTCTTGTAATTGCCGACGTTGCGGCACGTTGCCGAGTACACGCCGCCCGAAACGTTGCAGCCAACCCAGGGCTTGTCGCCCAACTTGAAGCTCGATTGGCAGCCGCCGACGCAGTTGTTGGTGGTGGCGGCGAGCTTGGCAAGCTTGGTGACATCCGAGGTCGGCGCGGCTATTGCCGCGGCAGGAGAGATGGCGGCGAACCTTCTACTGCGCGCGACCACACGATGCGCAGGCTTGGACCGCATCATCTGCTTGGGCGCTTCGACGGTAACGCTTGGAAGCTCGGCCCCGGGCGGCGTCGGTTGCGACATAGCCGTGCCGGCAAGGGCGCACAGCAACGGCAGTGTGATTGACGAGACGGCGAAAGCGCTACGCGCAACCAAGTGCGACGACAACGTCATGACCATGTTTCTCCCCAAAGCGGGACGGTCAATTCCGCTCCCGCTGCTTGAGAGTACCACTTTCGTATTCAAGTTGAAGCATGAATGTTCACAACCGAAAGACCTTCGCCATTCGTTCGACTTCGCGCTGGTAAAGCTTAGTTTGCTTTAGGATGTCCGGTCATGGCCCATTGCAGACTCAGCCGATGACCAAATCCTAACTTTCCGGATGTAGGTTTTGCGGCGAACTGCGCGTCGTCCGATACTGGATTGATCATGAAATGACCAAGGCCGATCAACCATCAGAACACCTTCGGTTGGCCGCGGAACTTGCCGTCGGTCTCGCGCGGCGCCTTTCAATGACGCTCGAACCTGGCGACCTGCCAGACTACTATTGGCACTACGCGCAAACTCCGTTCGAAGATGGATGCGATGTGCTTTGGGAGCTTGGCGTCGCCTTGACCTTGGTAACGACTGCGACTGGCTACCAAGGGATGACTCGGCAGCAATATGTCGATGCAAAGGGGCATCCGGGCGAGGAAACATTTGCCGTCTATAAGTTCTTCCAAGCTCACGAAACACGAGCGCGAGTGCTTGCCTGTGGTGAGATTTCGTATGTGTTGTTCAAACGCCTGCTGGAGGCATATGTCGAGACCGCTTGCGAATACGGCCCTGCCGGGACGCAGCTCTTTTCAGGCTCTGAACCGTTCAAGCCGACGGCCGAATTTGATAGCGAGATTGCCGCGCTCGTCGCGTGCGGATATGCCGAACGTTGCGGTGACATGGTCAAATGGACCGCCAAGATTGCTCCAGCGATCCAGCCAGAGCCTCGTCAGGCGGATCGAGGTCCAGAGATCACCTTGCAACGCACTGTGCTTGATCGCGTGGCGAGCCTCCTACAAGACCGCAACCCCATCGCAGCCATCGCCCTTGTCCGGGCGGAAACAGGTGCCGACCTCCATATGTGCAAGGCGTATGTAGATGACCTCGTGCAAAAAAGCCGTCGAAGCAAATGAGAGCACCCAACAATCGCTTCTCGGCTGGCGTCTTGGATCGCAAATTCTAGGCTTCCGCTGTTGGCCCCTTGGCGGACCAATCGATGCCGTATGCCCGGCGGCAGCTTTTGAGCCGTTGCGGACATTCCGGCCCTATGCGATCGCAACTGCGGAACTCGCATGTCAAGATCACCGCGGGATTGGAAGCTACGCAGCGAGTGCGAGCTTAGCATGAATGGTCAAGTCTGGATAAGCGAAGTGATGAGCAATGGCGTGCTCGGTGACAAACTCGGTCTTCGCCAAAAATGGTTCGGCGAACCGTGGGAAGCGCCTTACGTACAACACCGCGTTCCAAAGAAAAGCGAGAAGGTGTTTGCGGCCATCTTAAAGCATGCGGCGGGCCAGACAATGAAGCGCGAAGAGCTGCCGGAGGCCTCGGCCGTGTACAGCATGTCGCATTTCAAGCGCGCAAAAGACGTTCTCTTTATAGGAGCCTTCCTCGCCGCGAAGGGTAAAGTCGCCGAGGTCCTTTCCAAGTTCGATTTCGGTGTTGGCGGCGGGCTCGTGCCCCATACCATCTACGAGGCGGACGAGAAAACACCGCTGCCCGGTCCATTCTATATCGTCAATTTCGGGCCTACGAAGGACTGTTTCCTTCCGGATGCGAGCACCAACATCGAAAAAATCGGTGTTAGCCGCCAAACAGGTCAGTCCGTTTGGTCGCTGCTGAATCTCAAGGATGGCGACATTGCGGTTTCGTCCGCTGCTCTGGCTGGGTCCGATCTGTGGATGTGCGCTGGGATAAGCCAAAGCCGCATCTTTATGAGCCATCGCCTCGTCGAGGCGCTCAGGTCCACACTCAGCGATGCAGACTTCGACGATTTCGAACTCCACCGCTGCAGGGTCTTGGGGTAGCTGCAGGGAATGCTGTTGCGGGTGAAGGCAGCCGATACTGACGGGCTGCTCCGGCGTTGGATAGGTCGCCTTGTCGCCCAAAGGCGACCTCTCCCGCTGCTCAAGGTAATCCCTTGATCCGTCCAGGTTGATCGAACGTTAGTCCGACGCCCCCCGAAATGGCTTCGACATGACGATTGTCCGCTCTTCCCCGTAGAACTCTTCCCGAACGACATTGAAGCCCCACTTCGCATAGAAGGGCTGTGCCGTAATCGAAGACTGCACGTTCAACGCGCGGATGGATTGAGCAAGGGCAACGTTTTCGACCGCGCCCATGAGCTTCGTCGCGATGCCCCCCCGCTGATGGTCAGGATGGACGAAGACAGACTTGACGGTATCGCCGCTGAGACTTGCGGTTCCAACAACCCGCCCATCCACGATGGCGACGAAGGCATGCCAGCCCTCAAGGTTTGACGCGACCTTTTCTGGCAATGTCAAAACCAGGCGGTCGATCACAGACGCCGGATAGTCCCTGGCATTGGTTTCGCGTAACGCCCGTAAAACGATGTCGTGGACGGCATGGCAATCATCAGCCGTGGCGCGCCTAATTGCGATCTGCTTCTCCAGCATAGCTGTCTCCTTCAATGTGAAACCGGGAGACAGGCACAAAAAATCCCGCCTCCAGGGCGGGTAGTGCGAACACTATGGACCGCGCGCTAACCCGCCAACGAATGGGCGGTGCTAAACTTCTTAGAAGCGCGCGAGCGATTGTTATCCATGCGATGAAGACTGCCACTTCTCGGTAAAGTTGTCCAGCGTGTACGCTGCTGGCCCGGCCACGCTCACGTCTGTGATGTCGCCTGTTGGCCCTCCTGCGACATCCAGCGATGACCTCTGCTGCACTGCTGTTGGCAGAGAAGCGGAGATCGGGAGCGTCGCAGCGGAACGCTCCGATCCAACGAGGATGCAGTGTCAGGCGCGCCTACTCCTCCTCGTCGTCGTCCTCCTCTTCATCCTCATCCTCATCATCCTCTTCGACCTGCACGAGCACGGCCAGCGGCAGCGTCTCGCGGAACAGGTCGCCTTCCATGCCCATCCACAGGCACAGCACCTCGTCCGCCTTCACCTCCGCAACGGTCAGCGGCTGGCCGCCGGATTTCAGCATCACCACGTCGCCGGCTTTCAATTCCATGGACTGTCCTTTCGGGTTGATCGGCCGTGAGGCTAGCAGGCGGTCATGACATGCCGATCACGTCGGCTGCGCGTCCCGGGAAATTCGGCGGGGGCGTCGCGCTACGGTCTCAGGCGCTTGCGCGTGATCGGCGGGTCCGGCTGGCACTGGTTGATGATGCGGCTCACGCAGAAGCCCGTCCATCACAAGCCCGCGACGATGACATCATACCCCTGTTTTGCCCGACGGGTCAAAGCGGATTTCGAAAAATCCGTAAATCCTTGATTCTGCAGCAGCCGGCTACTGTGCATGGGGTTGTTTTCGCAGTTTTTGTTTTGCCTGGTTACGCCTGGTCGGGCAGCAGCTCGCCGAGCGAGCGGATGATGCGGTCGGGCCTGACCGTCGAGCCTTCGGGCAGGCCGTCGCCATGCACGTCCATCCAGATCGAGTAGATGCCGAGACGCTGCGGCGTCACGACTTCCCATTCCAGGTTGTCGCCGATCATCCAGGTCTCCTCGGCGGTGACGCCGAGCGCCTGCATGGCGTGCAGATAGGCGCGCTCCTCGGGCTTGCCGAAGCCGTGCTCGCCTTCGATCTGGATGTGGTGGAAGCGGTGCGCCAGCTCGAAGCGCTCGACCTTGGCGCGCTGCATGTCCGCGGCACCGTTGGTGACCAGCGCGAGCTTGATGCCGAGCGCCTTGAACCGGTCGATCGCCTCATGCGCACCGGGAAACACGAACATCTCCTCCTCGCGATAGGCGGTGAAGCGGTCGGCGAGGCGAACGGCGAGATCGTCGGGCAGGGCGCGGTGGCCGGCCGCCGCAAGCGCGGCAAAGCCGCCCTTGACCGTCAGGTGCCGCGCCTCGGCGAGCTTCATCCGCCACGCCGCTTCCGCGTTCGCCCAGAAGTTTCGCGCGAAGGCCAGCACCGCGGTGGCGACCTGGGCCGGCGGCAGCGGCGCAAGCTCCTCGGCAAACTCGTTCGCGATCGTGTTCCAGGCGATCTCGGGCCGGCCATAGGCCGACAGGATGGTGTCGTCCATGTCGATCAGCATGGCGCGCGGCAGCGGCCTCACTGCAAGTTTCATCGTGGTCATGGCCACTTCACCTCCGGGGGCAGCGACGACAGGATGGAATCCACATTGCCGCCGGTCTTGAGTCCGAAGATGGTGCCGCGGTCGTAGAGCAGGTTGAACTCGACATAGCGGCCGCGCCGGATCAGCTGCTCCTCGCGATCCTCCGCGCTCCAGCCTGTCGCGAAATTGCGCCGCACGATCTCGGGATAGATCTTCAGGAAGGCGCGGCCGACGTCCTGGGTGAAGGCGAGGTCGGCGTCCCAGTCGCCGCTGTCGTGCCAGTCGTAGAAGATGCCGCCGATGCCGCGCGCCTCTTTCCGGTGCGGCAGGTAGAAATACTCATCGCACCACTTCTTGTACCTGTCGTAGTCGGCGACGCCATTCGGCTGCGCGCAGGCCTGTTTCATCGCGGCGTGGAAGGCGATCGTGTCAGCATCCTCCTGCGTCCGCCTTCGCTCCAGCACCGGCGTGAGGTCGGCGCCGCCGCCGAACCAGGCCTTGGTGGTGACGACGAAGCGGGTGTTCATGTGCACGGCGGGCACGTTCGGATTGCGCATATGCGCGATCAGCGAGATGCCGGAGGCCCAGAACTTCGGGTCTTCTGCGGCGCCCGGGATCTGTGCGCGAAATTCGGGCGCGAACTCGCCGTGCACGGTCGAGCAGTGCACCCCGACCTTCTCGAACAGGCGGCCATGCATCATCGACATCACCCCGCCGCCGCCGGCCGCGCCGGTATGATCGGTGCGCTGCCAGGGCGTGCGCCTGAAGCGGCCGGTTTCGCCGGGATAGAGGCTTGGCGGTGCGTCGTCCTCGAGCCGCTCGAAGCTCGCGCAGATGTCGTCGCGCAATCGCTCGAACCAGGCGCGGGCGCGGGCCTTGCGGTCGTCTATCGTTGAGGCGTCCATCTGCATTCCCGGTCGCTTACCACGTGGAGTGTGCCGTAGGGTGGGCAAAGGCGCCCTTGCGCCGTGCCCACGTCTCTTACCGTGATCTTGAATCGTGGGCACGCTCCGCTTTGCCCACCCTACAAAATCTGTCCCTATCTGATGCCGAGCGATTTATGCGTCTGCACGCTGAGCCGCCATTGCGGATGGCGCAGGCAGTAGTCGATCGCCTGCGCAGTGTTCCTGATGACCTCGGGCCCGTCCATCGGTTGCAGCGAGAAGCGCTCGAAAGCCAGATCCTCGAAAGTCTCCGGCGCAGCCAGCGCCTGGGGATAGACGAGCTTCAGCTCGTGGCCCTGGCGAAGGACCAGCTCGCTGCCGCCCTTGGGGCTGACGCAGATCCAGTCGAGGCCATCAGGCGCAGGGATCGTGCCGTTGGTCTCGACGCCGATCTCGAAGCCGCGGGCGTGAAGCGCTTCGATCAGCTCGGCATCGACCTGGAGCAGGGGCTCGCCGCCGGTCAGCACCACGTAGCGATTGCCGCCCGAGGCGGTCCATTGCGCGGCAATGGTGTCCGCGAGTTCCACGGCCGAGGCATAACGGCCGCCGAGGGTGCCATCGGTGCCGACGAAATCGGTGTCGCAGAACTTGCAGGTCGCGTCGGCGCGGTCGGCCTCGCGGCCGCTCCAGAGGTTGCAGCCGGCAAAACGGCAGAACACGGACGCACGCCCGGCATGGGCGCCTTCGCCTTGCAGGGTCAGGAAGATTTCCTTGACCGCGTAACTCAATCGTCTCTCCTCAACCTGTCAGACTTGCGGGTTCCGGATCTGCCGCAGCGCCTCGCCTGCGGCCATGGCCGCGCTCATCGCCACATTCAGCGACCGCAGTCCCGCCTCGATCGGGATCACCAGCCGCGCGTCGGCGGCCTCGACCACCGCGTCGGTGACGCCGGCGCTCTCGCGTCCGAATAGCAGGATGTCCGACCTCTGGTAATGAAAATCGCGGTAGTCGGTCGCAGCCTTGGTGGTGAACAGCAGCAGTCGGTAGCCCTGTGCCGCGCGCCAGTCCTCGAATTTCGACCAGGAGTCGTGGCGGGTCAGCCGGACATGGTCGAGGTAATCCATTCCCGCCCTGCGGAACAAGCGGTCGGAGACGGGGAAGCCCGCAGGTTCGATGATATGGGCGTCCATGCCCAGACAGGCGCAAAGCCTGAGAATCGTGCCGGTGTTCTGAGCGATGTCAGGCTGAAAAAGCGCTATCTGCATGGGCTGTGTTCGGGGGTCGATGCGGGCGGGAATGTCTCAATAAAACATCGCCCGCCCGGGAATTCGTGCATGGCACGCTCCCACGCCGTTAGCGGGCTTGCGCTCGCCCGGCAAGGGTGCCAATAGAACGATTCTGGACTGCTGTTTCACCCGTTTAGAGGTGGACAAGCGAAGTTCTGCCGCCGCGGGGGGCCGCGGGCGCCGGCAGCCTTTCCGGGGACCTCTTGGGCGCCCCTCGGAGCGGTTCCACCGGTAGCACAAGAAGAAAGGGTTGGAATCGTGACGACAGCGTCTTCGGCGGACCATCCGACACGCCGTGATTTCTTATTCGTTGCAACGGGGGCAGCTGCAGCAGTAGGGGGCGCGGCTGCGCTCTGGCCCTTCATCTCCCAAATGAATCCTGACGCCTCGACCATCGCCGCCGGCGCGCCGATCGAGGTCGATCTCAGCCCGATCGCGGAAGGCCAGGACATCAAGGTGTTCTGGCGCGGCAAGCCGATCTACATCAGCCACCGCACCAAGAAGCAGATCGAGGAGGCGCGCGCCGTCAACGTGGCGAGCCTGCCCGATCCGCAGACCGACGAGGCCCGGGTCAAGTCCGGCCACGAGCAGTGGCTGGTCGTGATCGGCATCTGCACCCATCTGGGCTGCATCCCGATCGCTCATGAAGGCAGCTACGACGGGTTCTTCTGCCCCTGCCATGGTTCGGTGTACGACACGTCCGGCCGCATTCGCCAGGGCCCAGCGCCCTCGAACCTGCCCGTGCCGCCGTATCAGTTCGTTTCCGACACCAAAATCCAGATCGGCTGACCTTCGGGCCTTAGTCCGAAGCTTCGCGCCGTCTCGTCGTACTATTTCCTCAGGATCGCATCATGAGCGGACCATCCGACTACCAGCCGAGCAATCCGGCCCTGCAATGGATCGAGCGGCGCCTGCCGATCTTTGGTCTCATCCATTCCTCCTTCGTCGCCTATCCCACCCCGCGCAACCTGAACTATTGGTGGACCTTCGGCGCCATTCTGTCCTTCATGCTGGGGATGCAGATCCTGACCGGCGTGATCCTGGCGATGCACTACACGCCGAATGCCGATCTCGCCTTCAAGTCGGTCGAGCTGATCGTGCGCGACGTGAACTACGGCTGGCTGCTACGCAACATGCACGCGGTCGGCGCCTCGATGTTCTTCGTCGCCGTCTACGTCCACATGTTTCGCGGCCTGTACTACGGGTCCTACAAGGAGCCGCGCGAGGTGCTGTGGATCCTTGGCGTCATCATCTACCTCCTGATGATGGCGACGGGCTTCATGGGCTACGTGCTGCCCTGGGGCCAGATGAGCTTCTGGGGTGCCACCGTCATCACCAACCTGTTCTCAGCCGTTCCCTATGTCGGCGACAGCATCGTGACGCTGCTGTGGGGCGGCTATTCGGTCGGCAACCCGACGCTGAACCGCTTCTTCTCGCTGCACTATCTGTTGCCGTTCGTGATCGCGGGCGTCGTCGTGCTGCACGTCTGGGCGCTGCACGTCGCCGGCCAGAACAATCCCGACGGCGTCGAGCCGAAGACGGAAAAGGACACGGTGCCGTTCACGCCGCATGCCACCATCAAGGACATGTTCGGCGTTGCCTGCTTCATGCTGCTGTACGCCTGGTTCATCTTCTACATGCCGAACTATCTCGGCGACGCCGACAACTACATTCCGGCGAACCCGGGCGTGACGCCGCCGCACATCGTGCCGGAATGGTATTACCTGCCGTTCTACGCCATCCTGCGCTCGATCCCGAACAAGCTCGCAGGCGTCATCGCGATGTTCGGGGCGATCATCATCCTGTGCTTCCTGCCCTGGCTTGATGCCGCCAAGACGAAGTCGTCGAAGTACCGTCCGCTCGCCAAGCAGTTCTTCTGGATCTTCGTCGCGGTCTGCATCCTGCTCGGCTATCTCGGCGCGCAGCCGCCGGAGGGCATCTACGTCATTGCCGGCCGGGTCCTGACGGTCTGCTACTTCGCCTACTTCCTGATCGTGCTGCCGCTGCTCGCGCGCATCGAGAAGCCGCGGCCGGTGCCGAACTCGATCTCGGATGCAGTCCTGGCCAAGACCGGCAGCCGGTCGACGCCGATGGTCTCCACCGCGATCGTGCTGGCGCTCGCCGGTTCGCTGTTCGCTGGCTCGATCGACAGCGCGAAAGCATCTGAAGGCAGCGATACGCCGCCCGGCAACAAATGGTCGTTCTCGGGCCCTTTCGGCACGTTTGACCGCGGGGCGCTGCAGCGTGGCCTGAAGGTCTACAAGGAGGTCTGCTCCAGCTGCCACGGCTTGTCTTACATTGCCTTCCGCAACCTCGCCGAGGCCGGCGGCCCCGGCTATTCGGTGGCGCAAGCCGCGGCGTTTGCTTCCGAGTACAAGGTCAAGGACGGTCCGAACGATGCGGGTGACATGTTCGAGCGTCCGGGCCGGCCGGCGGATTATTTTCCCTCGCCATTCCCGAACGAGCAGGCTGCGCGTGCGGCGAACGGCGGTGCGGCGCCGCCCGACCTGTCCCTGATCACCAAGGCGCGCTCTTACAAGCGCGGTTTCCCCTGGTTCATTTTCGACGTCTTCACCCAGTACCAGGAGCAGGGGCCTGACTATGTCGCCGCGCTGCTCCAGGGCTATGAGGAGAAGGTGCCGGAGGGCGTGACCATCCCGGAGGGCTCGTACTACAACAAGTACTTCCCCGGTCACGCCATCAAGATGCCGAAGCCGATCAGCGACGGCCAGGTGACCTATGACGACGGCTCGCCGACCACGGTCGCGCAGTACGCCAAGGACGTCACCACGTTCCTGATGTGGACCGCAGAGCCGCACATGGAAGCGCGCAAGAGCCTCGGCTTCCAGGTCTTCGTGTTCCTGATCATCTTCGTGGGGCTGATGTATTTCACCAAGAAGAAGGTCTGGGCCGCCTCGCACTGAGCCGCGCAAGACGAGCGAGAAAAGAAAGAGCCCCCGGAAGGGGGCTTTTTTGTCGGACTCGTGTCCCGGACGCGCGAAGCGCGCGCCGGGACCCAGGATGCGTGTGGCTGGGCCCCGGATCAGCAACGCATCACGCCGCGAAGGCGGCGCGCGGCATTGCATCCGGGGCACGAGAGTGTGTTGCTTGGCGCGATTGCGTATCGCTCGCTCAATCGCCACAATAGCCCTCAACCGCTCCCCCAAAAACGCGTCGGAGGACACCATGGGAACCACCATCACGTTCAAGCGCCCGGACGGCAAGGACGCCGCGGGCTATCTCGCCAACGCCGCGCGCGGCAACGCGCCGGGCGTGGTCGTGATCCAGGAATGGTGGGGCTTGTCGGACCAGATCAAGGGCCTGTGCGACCGCTTTGCGCTGGCCGGCTTCGACGCGCTGGCGCCCGATCTCTACAAGGGGAAGGTGGTGCCCTATCACGACACCGATTCTGCCAACAAGGAGATGAGCTCCCTCGACTTCATGGACGCCACGACGCAGGCGGTGCGTGGCGCCGCGCAATATCTTGCGCGCAACGGCGCCAAGGTCGGGCTGACCGGCTTCTGCCTCGGCGGCGCCGTGACCATCATCGGCGCGACCAAGATCCCGGAGCTCGCGGCCGGCGTCGTGTTCTACGGCATCCCGCCCGAGCAGGCGGCCAAGCCCGCCGACGTCAAGATCCCGCTCCAGGCCCATTTCGCCAACAAGGACGATTGGTGCACGCCGGAGCTGGTCAATGGCTTCGAAAAGGCGATGAAGGCCGCCGGCAAGTCGCTGGAGCTGTTCCGTTATGACGCCGAGCACGCTTTCGTCAACGAGCAGCGCCAGGCCGTGCACGACCGCGAAGCCGCCGAGCTTGCCTGGGGCAGGGCGACGGAGTTTTTCAGGAAACATCTGGGCTAGGGGCGTGCCAG
Organism: Bradyrhizobium sp. CCBAU 51765; assembly: GCF_015291725.1. GTDB lineage: Bacteria > Pseudomonadota > Alphaproteobacteria > Rhizobiales > Xanthobacteraceae > Bradyrhizobium > Bradyrhizobium liaoningense. Next base: position 6,419,047 of record NZ_CP030038.1, on the reverse strand, counting down.
ACCGATCCGAGAACAAAAAGCGGGAGCGCGAGGTCTTCGCGATCCCGGAGGAGTACAGGGCGGCCGTTCGCGAGGGGCTCGATCAAGCTGAGCGCGGCGAGTTTGCCAGCGATGCCGAGATGGCAGTCCTCTGGAAGAAAGTGTGGCCTCTGACCCGCAGCCCGGCCGCCCTTGACGCCGCCCCCGTGCCATGGTGAGTATCCCGCCCATGAGCACCGCCGTCCGCCCAGCCCGTCTTTGGTGGCGCACCTCCTGAAGAGGTGGCCGGTGCGATTTTTCTTTCCCAAATCGTCTGAGGTCGCCAGCGCAGTGCGGCGGCCTGATCGTTTGTCCTGTGTGGCGTTCCCTCGGCAAGTCTCGTAAGAGGACCCCATGAACAGGACCGTCTTTGCCCTCCCGGCCCGAAGCGACTATGTGACCCGCGCAGGTCTTGCGATCACGCGCGTGGCGGAGCAGTTTACCGGCGGCGCCAACAGGCTCGACGACCTCGTCAGCCTGCTCGACCGTCGCCGCGGCGTGGTGCTGTCTTCGGGCACGACCGTGCCCGGCCGCTATGAGAGCTTCGACCTCGGCTTCTCTGACCCGCCGCTCAAGCTCGAGACCACAGGCGTCAATTTCAGGCTGGAAGCGCTGAACGGGCGCGGGCAGGTGCTGATCGCCTTCCTTGGCGACGTGCTGCGCGAGCCCTGCGTGGTGATATCCGAGAAATCGGCCACACGCCTTGCCGGCCACATCATCCGCGGCGATGCGCCGGTCGAGGAGGACCAGCGCACGCGGCGCGCCAGCGTGATGTCGCTGGTGCGCGACCTCGTCGCCGCCTTCTCCGCCAATGATGACGGGCTGCTCGGCCTGTTCGGCGCCTTCGCCTACGACCTCGTGTTCCAGATCGAGGATCTCGTGCAGAAGCGTCCGCGCGAGGCCGACCAGCGCGACATCGTGCTCTATGTGCCCGATCGCCTGCTGGCCTATGACCGCGCCACCGGCCGCGGCGTGGTGCTTACCTACGACTTCGCCTGGAAGGGCAAATCCACGGAGGGCCTGCCGCGCGAGACCGCCGACAGCCCGTACTTGAAGACGCCGCGCCAGGGCTTTGCCGATCACGCGCCCGGTGAGTATCAGGCGACGGTCGAGACCGCGCGCGCGGCGTTTGCGCGGGGCGATCTGTTCGAAGCCGTGCCGGGGCAGCTCTTCGCCGAGCCGTGCGACCGCTCGCCGGCCGAAGTGTTCCAGCGGCTTTGCGTCATCAACCCGTCGCCCTATGGCGCGCTGATGAATCTCGGCGAGGGCGAGTTTCTGGTCTCGGCTTCGCCGGAAATGTTCGTGCGCTCGGACGGTCGCCGGGTCGAGACCTGCCCGATCTCGGGCACGATTGCGCGCGGCGCCGACGCGATCGGCGATGCCGAGCAGATCCGCCAGCTGCTGAACTCGGAAAAGGACGAGTTCGAGCTCAACATGTGCACCGACGTCGACCGCAACGACAAGGCGCGCGTCTGCGTGCCGGGCACGATCAAGGTCCTGGCGCGTCGCCAGATCGAGACTTACTCAAAGCTGTTCCACACCGTCGATCATGTCGAGGGCATGCTGCGCCCCGGCTTCGACGCGCTCGACGCCTTCCTCACCCATGCCTGGGCCGTGACCGTCACAGGCGCGCCAAAGCTCTGGGCGATGCAGTTCGTCGAGGATCACGAGCGCTCGCCGAGGCGCTGGTATGCGGGGGCGATCGGCGCGGTGAATTTCGACGGCAGCATCAACACCGGCCTCACCATCCGCACCATCCGCATGAAGGATGGGCTTGCCGAGGTGCGGGTCGGCGCCACCTGCCTGTTCGATTCCGATCCTGCCGCGGAAGACCGCGAATGCCAGGTCAAGGCTGCCGCGCTGTTCCAGGCGCTGCGCGGCGATCCGCCGAAGCCGCTGTCGACCTTTGCACCCGATGCCACCGGCTCGGGCAAGCAGGTGCTGCTGATCGACCACGACGACAGCTTCGTGCACATGCTCGCCGACTATTTCCGCCAGGTCGGCGCCAGCGTCACCGTGGTCCGCTATGTGCATGCGCTCGACATGCTCAAGCAGAAGAGGTGGGATTTGCTGGTGCTGTCGCCCGGCCCGGGCAGGCCGGAAGATTTCGGGATCAAGAAGACCATCGATGCGGCGCTGGAGAACAAGCTGCCGGTATTCGGCGTCTGCCTCGGCGTGCAGGCGATCGGTGAATATTTCGGCGGCGAGCTCGGCCAGCTCACCCATCCCGCCCACGGCCGGCCGTCGCGGGTCCAGGTGCGCGGCGGGCGCTTGATGCGCAATTTGCCGAACGAGATCGTCATCGGCCGCTATCACTCGCTCTATGTCGAGCGCGACAGCATGCCGGAGGTGCTGAACGTCACGGCCAGCACCGAGGACGGCGTGGCCATGGCGCTCGAGCACAAGTCCCTGCCGGTGGCGGGCGTGCAATTCCATCCGGAATCGCTGATGTCGCTCGGCGGCGAGGTGGGCTTGCGTATTGTCGAAAATGCCTTCCGGCTGGAAGCGGGGGCGAATTGAGTAAGGACCGTCATTTCGAGGAGCCTGCGACAAAATTGCGAAGCAATTTTGCGCTGGCGACGAAGCAATCCAGACTGCTGCCGCGGAGAAGATCTGGATTGCTTCGCTTCGCTCGCAATGACGGTGGAAAAGCCAGAGCGAGATAACCATGACTTTTGACCACGACATCAAGGCGAGCGTCCGCACCATCCCCGACTATCCCAAGCCGGGCATCATGTTCCGCGACATCACGACCCTGCTCGCGGACGCGCGCGCGTTCCGCCGCGCGGTGGACGAGCTCGTCAATCCCTGGGCCGGCAACAAGATCGACAAGGTCGCCGGCATGGAGGCGCGCGGCTTCATCATCGGCGGCGCGGTGGCGCATCAACTCTCGGCGGGCTTCGTGCCGATCCGCAAGAAGGGCAAGCTGCCGCACACCACGGTGCGCATCGCCTACTCGCTCGAATACGGCATCGACGAGATGGAGATGCATGTCGACGCGATTCAGCCCGGCGAGCGCGTCATCCTGGTCGACGACCTCATCGCCACCGGCGGCACCGCCGAGGGCGCGGTGAAGCTGCTCCGTCAGATCGGGGCCAACGTGGTTGCCGCCTGCTTCATCATCGACCTGCCCGAGCTCGGCGGCGCCGCCAAGCTGCGCGCCATGGACGTGCCGGTGCGCACGCTGATGACGTTCGAGGGGCATTGAGCGGGACGGGCGGAGGATACGCCCGGATGGATTGCTATCAAGACCGCTGCAGGATCAGGCTGAGCTCGAGTTCCCGGAAGGCGATGTAGTTCCGCCGGGTCCACTGGTGCAGCTCGGTCGAGGCGTCCTTTTCCTGGCGCAGATAGCCGGTGAAGGAGAAGCTCAGCCGGTCGATATAGGTCTTGAGGAAGCCGGGCAGCGCGGGCAGGCGGAATAGCCGGCCGCCTTCCATCGCGGGCGGCAGCTCGCCGCGCACGATATATTCGTTGTCCACCGTGATCAGGTTCATGCGCGGGATCTGCCCGCGCAGCATCTCATGGGCGCGGGCCGAGGCGCGATCGGTGTCGGCGACGAACAGGATCTGCGGTGCGACATGGCGGCGCGCGGCCTCTTTCAGGAGGCCGATCTCGTCGGTCATCTTGAAGAACTCGTCGAAGGCGTGGAAGCCGAGGTCGATCACCTTGGCAACGCCGTCGTCGAGGATGACGCGGTCCATCAGCTGCATCTTGCCGTAGGTGTCGATCACGTCGGCGGTCTCGGTTACCTTCGGCAGGTAATCGAGCAGCGATGGCTCCTTCAGGTTGACGTCGAAGGCCGCGACGTTGCCGTTCTTGAGCAGCAGGAATTCCGTCAGCAGCCGCGCCAGCAAGGTCTTGCCGACCTGCGGGCGGGGCGAACAGATGATGTAGACGGGTGTCGCGGGCATCGGCAGCTATATCAGGCCAACTCACTGCCCAATCCAGCCGTATCCGCCCGGCTTGCGCAACTATTTTTCGCTGTTGCGGGTCGCGGGCTTCGAACCGACGATGTCGGTCAGCCGGATGCGGTCGAACTCGCTCCAGACATTGGCCAGCCAGTGCCGGACATAGCCGCGCAGCACGAAGGAGTAGTTGGCGGCCTCGTCGTTGATGCCCTTGTTGGCGACGAACTTCAGGAACGGGACGGAGGACACCTCGACCTGCTCATAGGCCATTTCGTTGAGCTTGGGGATGGTCAGCTCGGTCGCGTCCTTGATGCGGTGGAAGTAGGAATTGTAGGTCGCCTGGTCCCACTGGAAGAACTGGGTGTCGTTGATGAAGTTCTTCACCAGGAAATATTTCGCGCCGCCCATGAAGCCTGCGGTCTCGGCGATCTCTTCCAGCGAGGCGATCGAGGGTCCAAGGATGTGGAATACCGCGAAGGTGATCTGGCCGGCCTTGGCGGCGTCGAGGAAGCCGATGTCGCGGAGCGAGGCGAGGGCTGGCGAGAGCAGGCCGGCGCGGACGTCGATGACGGTGACCGACGGGCTGACGGCGTTGAGCGTGTCGAAGATCTTCATCTGGTCGGCCGTGGTCGTCATGTCGACGATCTCGGTGATGTCAGGGTGGAAGCGCTTCAGGGTTCCGCGCGGAGACTCCGTGTCGAACGCGCGGGTCGGCACGTTGTTGGCTGAGAAATAATCGAGCAAGGTCCGCGACACCGTGGTCTTGCCGACCCCGCCCTTATCCGCGCCCACCACAACCACTGCCGGCTTTGCCATTGCTGTCCCCTAACGCGCGCCCCCGATCGCGAGATCGCAATCGGCCGGGCCCCAGATCGATGTCCCGAGTCTGCTGTTGGGCGCGAACATGGCAGAAACAAGGGAGAATTCAATTCCTTGGGCCGCAGTTGCGGCAATTCCAGTGGTTTTTCCGGATCACCCGGAAAACCGCCGCGTGTAGCGGTAAATCACGCGCTCAATGGCGGCCCCAAGGTCCCATCGCATTGCCCGCCGGTGCTCCCGAGGGGCCTGGGGCCGGCACGGGCGGCGGTCCAGCCGGATTGCCCGTGTCGTTCCACGGCCCGTGCGGCAGCGGCTGTGCATCCTGTGGGTTGGCCTGTGCCTCGGGTTGTTCCGTCCCGGGTTGATCCGTCTCTTCGGCGGGGTCTGGCAGCGGACCGGGGTCGTGGCCACCGGCGAACTTGACCAGCGCATCGACCCGGGACTGCACGGAAGGGTGGGTCGCGAACAAATCGGCAAAGCCCTCGCGCGGATTGTCGACGCAGAGCTCCATCACCGCCGAGGTCGCGCCAGGCAGTTCGCCGCGACCTTCGATCTTGCGCAGCGCCGAGATCATCGCATCCGGATCTTTCGTCAGCTCGACGGAGCCCGCGTCGGCGAGAAATTCGCGCGACCGCGACAGTGCGAGCTTCACCACCTGGGACAGCAGCCAGGCGACCACGATCAGCACGATCGCGATGATGATCACGATCGCCGCGCCGCCGCCGGAGCTTTTGCTGTCGCTCGATGACGAGGACGACCGGGATGAGGAGGACCCCGAGCCCCCGGAGCTCCAGTTGAAGTTCGTGAACAGGCGGAAGAACAATTCGCCGAAGAAGCCGACCACGCCGGCGATGATGACCGCGACCACCATGAGCTGCACGTCGCCGTTCTTGATGTGAGTCAGCTCGTGGCCCAGCACCGCCTCGATCTCCTTGTCGTTCAGTGCGGCGAGGAGGCCGGTGGTGACGGTGATGGAATATTGCCGCGGATTGAGGCCGGTCGCGAATGCGTTCAGGGCCGGGCTCTCCATGATCTTCAGCTTCGGCAGGGTGATGCCGCGCGAGATGCAGAGGTTTTCCAGCAGATTGTAGAGCCGCGGCTCCTCCTGCCGGGTCACGTCGTGGCCGCCGGTCACGGCATCGATCATCGACTGGTGAAAGAAATAGGCGATCACGGTCCACGCCGCCGCCACGACCGTGGCGATAGGCGCTGCGACCTTCAGATCCTGGAAGGCGTGGCTCAGGTAGAAGGCGACGGTCCGGTTGCTGTCGATGAGAACTTCGGCGACGAGAGCGCCGGCAAAGACCAGCACGTAGACCAGCATGAACAGGCCGGCAAGCAGCAGCATCGAACGAAACCTGTTCGAGGCGATGTGCGTGTAGAGACCATACGCGGCCATGACGCGTCTTCGTCAATGTCCGTCGTTCCGGGGCGCGCCGAAGGCGTGAACCCGGAACCTCGAGATTCCGGGTTCGTCGCTTCGCGACGTCCCGGAATGACGGAGAAAAACAATGGGCATGTCAGGCAATCAGAACTTCACCTGAGGTACGGTCTCGACCTCGGCACGGCTGGCGCCGAGATCGAAGAAGTCCTTCCTGGTGAAGCCGAACATGCCGGCGAACAGCGCGGCGGGCATTTGCTGGATGCCGGTGTTGTATTCCTGGACCGCGTTGTTGAAGAAACGGCGGCTCGCCGCAATCTTGTTCTCGAGGTCGGAGAGTTCGCTGGCGAGCTGCTGGAAATTGGCGTTCGCCTTGAGGTCGGGATAGGCCTCCGACAGCGCGATCAGCCGGCCGAGCGCGCCGGAGAGCTGGTTCTCGGCCGCGGACACCTGCGCGGGTCCCTGCGCCGACATCGCCGAGTTGCGCGCCTTGATGACGTCGTCGAGCGTGCCGCGCTCGTGCGATGCATAGCCCTTCACGGTTTCGACCAGGTTCGGGACCAGGTCGTGACGCTGCTTGAGCTGCACGTCGATATCGGCGAAGGCCTGGCCGACGCGCTGGCTCAGCGCCACCAGGCGGTTATAGGCGCTGAAGGCGAACAGCACGAGGACGACGATGACGCCGAGAACGATCCAGCCGGTCGACATGGAGAACTCCTGAAGAGGGAAGAAGGCGGGCGCTAGCGTAGACCAGATTGGCGCAGGATGAGAGCCCGATGCAGAGGGAGGTTAGACTTGGTCGGATCGGGAGGCATCCGAGTTCAAGGCGAAAGCCCTTGACAGGGTTAACTTTCGGCAATGACGGCATCGCCCCAGCGCCAGCGCCGGGCTCGTGCATAGGCGGTCTTGTCGCGGCGGGGTACCTTCGCAAGTTCAACGCCGCCCTGGCCGCAGAGCTTTGCCGTGATCTCGGCCTTGCCGACATCCGGCGGGGCCAGCACGCGCGCCGCGCGCATTGCGGGCGGTGTGCGGGTCAAGCCGACGTAGATGAAGCGCTCGTCCTCGAACGGCACCTCGGCACCCTTGATCTGGCGGTGCGCCTGCGAGCGCGGTAGGCGCTGGCTGAAATGGCACCAGTCGGGCGCGATGAGCGGGCACGACCTTTCATGCGGGCAGGGTGCGGCGACGTAGGCGCCGGCCGCAATCAATTGCTGGCGCAGTGCGAGGATGCGGGCGTAGCCGGCGGGCGTGCCGGGCTCGATCACGACCAGCGCGTGGCGCGCCTTGCCCCACATCGCCTCGGTCAGCTTGCGCTGACCATCCTCGCTGAGCTCGCCGATGACGTAGCTGGCGACGACGAGATCGGCTGGCGAGACCTCGGCGAGGTTACCGCCGGCATCGCCGGGCAGATAGCGGCACTCCGCCAATCGGGAGCTGCCGCGCGCCAGTTCGAGCGCGAGCCGGCTCAGCGTGGCGTTGGCGTCGAGCAGGGTAAAATCCTGCAGCGAGGGAAACGCCTCCGCGGCGGCCCAGCTCGCGGTGCCCGGGCCTGCGCCGACGTCGAGCAGCGTTTCGGGCGCGAGGTCCGGTGCGATCTCAGCCAGAGCATTGAGGCTGGCGACCACAGCCGCGTAGGTCGCCGGCATGCGCGCCAGTGCGTAGGAGAGGGCATCGGCTTCCGACTTGATCGTGCTGGATGTGCCTCCGGCGCGATAGGCCGTCGAGATCTTTTGGGAGCGCTGTGCGGCGTCGGTGCGGGAGAAGCCCTGGAGCTTGACGTCGAGGGCGGCCTTCAGTTCGGCGGGAAGGGTGGGGGCGATCATGTTTGCCCACCGTCATTCCGGGGCGCGACGAAGTCGCGAACCCGGAATCCAGAAGTTGTCGCGCAAGATTCCGGGTTCGATGCTGCGCATCGCCCCGGAATGACGGCCCAAGATCACGCCACGTTCTGGTCGAGAATGTCCACGGCCTCGGCGAGGCTCACCGAGACGAGCTGCGAGACGCCGCGCTCGGCCATGGTGACGCCGAACAGGCGGTTCATCCGCGCCATCGTGATCGGGTTGTGCGTGATGATGATGAAGCGCGTGTCGGTCGAGCTGGTCATCTCGTGCAGCAGGTTGCAGTACCGTTCGACGTTGTGGTCGTCGAGCGGTGCGTCGACTTCGTCCAGCACGCAGATCGGAGAGGGGTTGGTGAGGAACACCGCGAAGATCAGCGCCATCGCGGTCAGGGCCTGCTCGCCGCCCGAGAGCAGCGACAGCGTCTGCGGCTTCTTGCCCGGCGGCTTGGCGATGATTTCGAGGCCGGCTTCCAGCGGGTCGTCGCTCTCGATCAGATGCAGCGCTGCCTCGCCGCCGCCGAACAGCTCGACGAACAGGCGCTTGAAGTGGTTGTTGACGACCTCGAACGAGGTCAGGAGCCGCTCGCGCGCCTCCTTGTTGAGGCTCTGGATGCCCTGGCGCAGCCGCTTGATGGCTTCGACGAGGTCGTCCCGCTCGGTGACGAGGCCGGTATGCTGGGTCTCGACCTCGCGCAGCTCCTCCTCGGCGCGCAGATTGACCGCGCCCAGGCGCTCGCGGTCGCGCCGCATCTTTTCGAGGTCTTCCTCGATGTCGTGCAGCGGGGGCAGCTCGGCGCCTGGCTCGATCTCGGCAAGGCCGGCGACCGCCTGCGGCTCGACCTCGAGCATGTCGCGGATCTCGCGCTCGACATCCTCCAGCCGGCGCCGGGCGCCTTCCATGCGCTCCTCGGCGCGGGCAGTGGCCTCGCGGGAGCTCGACAGTGCCTCGAGCGTCAGCTTGGCGACCCGATCGGTCTCCGCCATCGCGCTTTCCGCGGTAGCGAGCGCGTCGGCGGCCATGCGGCGATCGTTCTCGGCGTACTCGATCTCGGTGATCAGCGCGCTGCGCTTCTCCGCGAACACGGCCGGCGCGTTTTCGAGCTCGCTGCGCTCGATGGTGAGCTCGGCGATGCGGGCCTGGATGGTGTCGATATGGGAGGCCGCGCTCTCCTTGCGGTTCTGCCACTCGGTGCGCTCGGCGAGGATCGCCTGCACGCGACGGTCGGCGAGCTCGGCCTCGCGTGCCAGCGCCTGCGCCTCGGCGCGGACCTGGGCGGCCATGCGGCGATGGCCCTCGATGTCGCTGCGGACGGCAGCGAGACGCGTTTCGGTGTCCTCGCTCGACGGCAGCTCGCTGATGCCGGCTTCGGCGTATTCGTAGGCGGCCTCGGCTTCGGCGCGGTCGGCGGCGAGACGGCTGTGCGCTTCCGACAGCGTGGCCTTGCGTGCGGCGTGGCGACTGATCTCGCGCTCGGCGGTGGCATGGCGCTCGCGCGCGACATTGAGCTCGCGCTGCGCGGCGCGCCAGGCTTCGCGCGACGCGCCTTCCGTGCTGGCCGCCATCTGCAGCTCGGACTCGGCGTTCTCCAGCGCCTGGCGCTTGATCTGCGCGTCGATGCGGGCCTGCTCCAGCTCGTTCTCGATGTCGACGAGGCGGGCGCGCTCGGCAAGGCGGCGGGCCGCCCCGGTCGGGGCGTGAGCCGCGGCGACGAAGCCGTCCCAGCGCCAGACGTCGCCCTCGGGCGAGACCAGCCGCTGGCCGGTCTTGAGCTGCGAGACCAGCTCCGCCCCGCGCTCGCGCGGCACCACGCCGATCTGCGCCAGGCGGCGCGCCAGCTCGGCCGGCGCCTGCACGTGATCGGCGAGCGGCACGACGCCTTCGGGCAGCGCCGGATCGCCTTCGGTGTGTCCGACATTGGTCCAGCGCATCGGCGCCGACGGGTCGATCGGCGCATCGAGATCGTCGCCGAGGGCGGCGCCGATCGCCTTTTCAAAGCCCTTGTCGACGTTGATGCCGTCGATGATCGGCGGCCACAGATTCTTGGTCTCGCCATTGACGATCTTGGAGATCGTGCGCGCCTCGGTCTCGAGCCGCTGCACGCGCTTGTCGGCCTCGACCAGCGGCGAGCGGGAGGATTCCAGCGTCTGGCGCGCGGCCACGTGCGCAGCCTCGCTCGCCTGGGCGGCGGCTTCTGAAGCGGCCAGCGTCTGCTCCGCGGTCTCGACCAGAGCGGTCAGCTCATCGAGATCGCCGAAGCCACCGGTCTCCTGCGCAAGCTTCTGCTCCTCGGCCGCCACATTCGCGATTTCCTGGTCGAGCCGGGCGAGCTTGTCGCGGTGAGTGCGGACGTTGGCCTCGAGCTGGTTGCGCTTGGCGGTGAGGTCGGCGAGCGCGGTGGTGAGCTCGGCGAAACTCTGCTCGGTTTCGGTCAGCACCGCCTCGGCTTCGGCGACGCGTTCGTCGACGCCGGAGCGCTTCTCGACGCGCGACTTGATCTCCTCCTTCAGCTCGGCGTCTTCGGCGTCGAGCCGCTGCAGGGCGACGTCGGCGTCCATGGTCTGCTGCTGGGCGCGGGAGATGTCGCCTTCGAACTGCGCGAGGCGCCGCTCGAGCTCGGCGACGCGCTCCTTGGCGCGCTCTTCCTCGCGGTCGAGCAGCTCGCGGGCATTGGTCAGGCGCTGGAGCCCGGCTGCGGCGCGTGCCTCGGCATCGCGCAGCGCCGGCATTTCGGCGGCGCGGATCGCCTGGATGCGGGCGGCTTCGGCCTGGTGCTGGGTGCGCTCGGCCATCTCGCGCACCGCGAGATCGTGGGTCTGCGCGGATTCGTTGACGTCGGCATGCGCGCCGATCCAGCGCAGATGGTACAGCGTGGCTTCGGCCTTGCGGACCTTGGCTGCGACCTCGCGATAGCGCACCGCCTGACGGGCCTGCTTCTTCAGGCCTTCCATCTGGCCCGCCAGCTGGCCGATCACGTCCTCGACGCGGGTGAGGTTGGTTTCGGCAGCCTTGAGCCGCAGCTCGGCCTCGTGGCGGCGGGCGTGCAGGCCGGCGACGCCGGCGGCGTCTTCCAGCACGCGGCGGCGCTGTTCCGGCTTGGCCTGGATGATCTCGCCGATCTTGCCCTGGTGGACGAGCGCCGGCGAGCGCGCGCCGGTGGCGGCGTCCGCGAACAGGATCTGTACGTCGCGGGCGCGCACGTCGCGGCCGTTGATGCGGTAGACCGAGCCGGCCTCGCGCTCGATGCGGCGGGAGACCTCCAGAAGCTGGCTGTCGTTCATCGCCGCCGGCGCGGTGCGATCGGCATTGTCGATCGTCATCGTCACTTCGGCGTGGTTGCGCGCGGGACGGTTGCCGGAGCCGGCGAAGATCACCGCGTCCATGTCGGCGGCGCGGAGCGATTTGTACGAGGTCTCGCCCATCGCCCAGCGCAGCGCTTCGACGAGATTCGACTTGCCGCAACCGTTGGGACCGACCACGCCGGTCAGGCCGGGCTCGATGACGAAGTCCGTGGGCTCAACGAAGGACTTGAAGCCGTGAAGGCGCAGGCGGGTGATTTTCATAAGCACGCATCTCTGTTGGCAGGCGCGAATCTCCCTGCCGGGACAATACCATGGAAGGCAATGTCGCTGTCTGGGTGAGTCGCGCGAGGCGGCTCATGCGGCTGGACAATGGCCGCGGTGCGCCGCGAGGGCAACCTGCGAAAGCCGCTTTTCCCAAGGGATTTGTGTCGGGAAGAATGCGGCTCGAGATGCGCGAATCAGGATTGTCGCGTGCGAATCAGCTCTTGAGCAGCGGATTGATCTTCTTGGCGAATTCCTCGAACGAGGCCTCGCCCTTGATCTTCTCGCCGTTGATGAAGAAAGTCGGCGTCGAATCGACCTTCAGCACGTCGCTGGCATATTTCTGGTCGGCAGCGATCTTGTCGAGCAGCGCCTGGTCCTTCAGGCAGGCCTCGACCTGCTGCTGGGTGAGGCCGGCCTGCTTGCCGATCCGCGTCAAGGTCTCCGTGGTGTTCTTCAACACCCAGTCGTTCTGCTGGCGGAACAGCATGTCGGTGACCGCGAAATATTTCGGCGCGTCGCCATTGGCGATGCAGCGCGACAGCATCGATCCGGCGGCGGCTTTGATGTCGAGCGGGAACTCGCGGAAGATGTAACGCACCTTGCCGGTGTCGATGTATTCCTTCTTGATCTTCGGGAACACCTGCTCGTTGAAGGCGGCGCAGTGCGGGCAGGTCATCGAGGCGTATTCGGTGATGGTCACGGCGGCATCGTTCGGGCCGAGCGCCATGTCGGGCAGGGACACGGGCTTGGCCACATCGGCGGCCGATTGCGCCATGGCTTCCGAAACGAACCGCAGCGGCGAGAGCCCGGTGAGCGCGGCAAGCCCGGTCAGCGACAGCATCGTGGTGAAGGCGCGGCGGGTGATGATCAAGGTCGGCTCCCGGGATTGGCAAGGTTCGTCCGAGGTTCCCGCCCGGACGGCCTGTCGCTAGCTCGAAACGTCGATTGAGGCAATGGCGAGCCGCACGGACGGGTCCAGTTTGGCGGCGGAATGAGGCTCAATTTCGCTTGATGGCGGCCCCCAGCCGGGCCAGCGCCGACTTGAGCTCGTCATCCTCAATGCCACCCAGGCTCTCCGCCACCTTGGCGACGCTCTTGGGGTCGGGCGGGCCGGGCCGCACCCGGCGCTGGGCGCGCGACAGAGGAGCCTGGCGGAAGGCGAGCTTGCCGACCGCGTTCCAGCCGAAGAAGCGGTTGACCCGCTCCAGGATGACATCGGCGGAGTGCTGGATCTCCAGCGCCATCGGTCCCTCGACCCGCAGCACCAGGGTCGCCGGCTCCTGCGGCTGGCCCTCCACCGGGCGCGGCCATTGCATCTTGAGCGGCTCGGCATGGGCCGCGATCTCCGGTCCCGCGATCTGCGCCCACCGCGTCACCAGTTCGCGCGCGGCAAAACCCTGCTTGGCATAGGCCTCGGCAAAGACGTCGTCGAGCAGGATGCCGAGCGGCTTGGCGCTGATGGGACCGGGCTTGGGAGGGAATTTGGACATGGGACCTTATAGCACCGCGCGCGGCGCCTCAGGAACTGCTGACCTCATGGCCTGGCTTTGTCCCGGTCATCCACGTCTTGCCGCGAAGAAAGACGTGGATGCCTGCGACAAGCGCGGGCATGCCGTGGAGAGATCGGCCCGACGTCGTTACAGTGCGAGCATGCCCCTCCAATCGGCCCGCAGGGCAAAATCGGAACCAGTGCAACCGGAACGTTTGGCTCGACCGCTGGCGCTCCTCCAATGGTACGACCGCCACCGTCGCCGCCTGCCTTGGCGCGCGGCTCCCGGTGAGACGTCGGATCCCTATCGCGTCTGGCTGTCGGAGATCATGCTCCAGCAGACCACGGTGAAGGCGGTCGGCCCCTATTTCGAGAAATTCGTCGCGCGCTGGCCGGATGTCGCGGCGTTGGGGCGGGCTTCCCTGGACGACGTGCTGCGGATGTGGGCGGGGCTCGGCTATTACTCGCGCGCGCGAAACCTCCATGCTTGCGCGGTCGCGGTGACGCGCGAGCATGACGGCGTGTTTCCCGATACGGAGGAGGGCTTGCGCGCGCTGCCGGGGATCGGGCCCTACACGGCGGCGGCGATCGCCGCGATCGCCTTCGACCGCCGCACCATGCCGGTCGACGGCAACATCGAGCGGGTGGTGTCGCGCCTGTTCGCGGTCGAGGAGGAGCTGCCGCAGGCCAAGCCGCTGATCCAGCAGCTGGCCGCGACGCTGCTTGCCGACACCCGCGCCGGCGACAGCGCACAGGCCTTGATGGATCTGGGGGCCTCGATCTGCACGCCGAAGAAGCCGGCCTGCTCGCTGTGTCCGCTGAACGAGGATTGCACGGCGCGCGCGCGGGGCACGCAGGAGAGTTTTCCGCGCAAGGCGCCGAAGAAGAGTGGGGCACTGCGGCGTGGCGCAGCGTTCGTGGTCACACGCGGCGGCGAGTTGCTCGTCCGGTCGAGGCCCGACAAGGGCCTGCTCGGCGGCATGACGGAAGTGCCGGGCTCGGACTGGCTCGCCGGACAGGAGGATGCGGCGGCGAAGCAGCAGGCGCCGGAGCTGAAGGGGCTGTCGCGCTGGCAGCGCAAGGTGGGTGTCGTCACCCATGTCTTCACGCATTTTCCGCTGGAGCTGGTGGTCTACACCGCGAAGGTGGACGCCCGCACCCGCGCGCCTCAGGGCATGCGCTGGGTGCCGATCGCAACGCTCGCGGACGAGGCGCTGCCCAACGTCATGCGCAAGGTGATCGCGCACGCGCTGGATTAAGCGCTCAGGCGGCATGCGCGGCGCGTTCGTCCGTCGCCGTCATCAGGAAGGTGCGATTGCGGCCGTTTTTCTTGGCGACATAGAGGCCCTGGTCTGCGCGCTCGATCACGTCCTGCACGTCGCGGTCGCTTTCGTCGAACAGCGCAAGACCGACGGAGACGGTGAGGGGAATGACGGTGTCGCCATAGCGCACCGTCGCGCTTTCGATCGAGGTCCGGATCCGATCGGCGAGCAGCACGGCGGTCTCCTCATCAATCTCGCGCAGCAACACGACGAACTCCTCGCCGCCGAAACGGGCGGCCTTGTCGGTGGTCCGGATCGACTGGCTGACGATCTCGGCGACGCGTTTGATGGCGTCGTCGCCCGCAGCGTGGCCATGGGTGTCATTGATCTTCTTGAAATGATCGATGTCGATCATCAGCGTTGCCATGTTGCGCTTGTAGCGGCGGCAGAACGCGACCGCGTCGTCGGCAACGGCGAGGAAGGAGCGGCGGTTCATCAGACCGGTCATGAAATCGGTGTCGGCGAGCTGGCGCAGCTTCAGCATGTCCTCCTGAAGCTGCACCGCGTTCTCGGTCGCGCGGAGCTCGGCCTCCTTGGTACGCTCTTCGGCAAGGCCGATGCGGCGCAGAAGCGAACGCAGCGCGCGCGAGAGCTGGACCACCTCGGCGGATCCGCTCTGGCGCGCCAGCATGGTCGGGCCGTGGATGCGTCCGATGCGGTCGGCTTCCTGCGTGATGGCGATGATGGGGGCCGCGATCCGGCGCGAGACCAGCACGGCCAGCGATAGCGCGATCAGGGCGGTGACCGCACCGATCGCCAGGATCGTCTGCGCCGATGAGATCGCGGCGGCGAGCGCGACGCCCGCTGGCTGGCTGGCGGTCACGATCCAGTTCAGCCCCTGATAGTCGCGATAGCCGCGGCCGACATGAAATGCGGTCAGAATCTGCCGTCCGTCCGCCGTTTCCCGGAGGGTGCCGTCGCCGACCTTCAGAATGCCGGCGAGTTCGTCGCCCGCATAGCGGGTGGTCTCCTGCTGCGGGCCGACCAGAACGACACCAGCCTTGCTCAGGATCGAGAGCCTTGTGTCGGTATGGCCGCCATTGGCTTCGACGTCCTTGATCAGATTGCTGGCCCAGGTCCAGTCCAAATGCCCGCCCAGCACGCCGAGCAGCTTGCCGGAGGCGTCGTGGACGGGGACGGCGATGTCGACGAAGCGATAGGGCTCGTTGTTGGCACGCTGTGTCAGCAGCGAGGCCAGCAGCATGGCTTCGTGGACGTCGCCGACGGCTATTCTATCGAGACCTTGCTTGAACCAGGGACGTGTAGCCACGGACTTGCCTTGCAACAGGCCGCCGGTCGAGGCAACGACGTTGCCTTCGACGTCGGCAAATCCGATCCAGGCGAAGTCGAAGGAGCGCTGCAGCGCCTCGAGCGCGCTGCGCAATTCATCAGGATTGCCCTGCCACAGCCGTTGCATCGGCTGGAGTTCGGCGAACAGCTTCATCTCCTGCTGACGGGTCGCCATGAATCGATCGAGCCGGGCGGAGGTGTTGGATGCAATTCCAGCGACATTGCTCTCGATCAGTGCGGCCGTGTGCCGGTAGCTGATGAGGGCCGCGCCGGCGGCGAGCGTGCCGACCAGCACGATGGACATTGCTGCGACGGCCGCAGCGATCTGCGTCCTGACGGTCAATCGATCTTCGATCGCGTGCAGGCGGCTGGCGGCCTGCTGCAAGAGGGCTTGCATGGAGAGGGCTCCGGTGTCACCGTCGCTTGTCCCATGTGGTAACTTTCAACCGCTGACTGTCCAGCCGGGCATTCGGATCGTATTGAACAGGCCGTAAAGCCGGTTGGTTGAAATGGCCTTAATTTGAGTGGACGGCCGCGCCGTTGCTGACACCAGGCTGTCAGCAACTCCCTGCTAGCTGGACGGGCAACGGAGGTGCCGCATGGTCAAGACCGCGCTCGACAATTTCCGAAGGCCACCCTGTGCCGAGCTGCTGGGATGGCGTCTGCTCGATGCCCGACCGCAGGAGGGCTGGATCAAGCTCGGTTTCGAAGGCAAGCCGGAGTTCTGCAACCCCGCGGGCTTCATTCAGGGCGGCATGCTCTCGGCCATGCTCGATGACACGATGGGCCCGGCCGTGCTGATGATGAGCGAGGGCCGGCTCTACACCACCACGATCAGCATGACCGTGAACTTTCTGGCCCCGGCCAGGCCCGGTCCGATCGTCGGTGAAGCCAAGGTGACGCAGCTCGGCAAGACCATCGCCTTCGTCGAAGCCAAGCTGATGGCGGAGGACGGCACGCTGTTGGCGACGGCCAGCGCGAGCGAGCGGCTGCTGGAGGCGGCGAGGGTGGTGGGCAAATAGTTTAGCGTTGCGCACTGCTCTTCCTTCTCCCCTTGTGGGCGAAGGTGGCGCGAAGCGCCGGATGAGGGGTTCTCTCCGCGCACCAGCGGAGCTGCCCTCTCCCACAAGGGGCGAGGGCGCATTCATGCGCATCTCGCCTTGAGCGAGCGCCTCACGCACTCGCCCGCGCGTTCTTGCTCACGATCGGCGGCTTCGCATTCAGCGCGTCGACCTGAAATCCCGCGACGCGCTTGTAGTTCGCGGCGATGCCTTCCAGCTCCTGCTGGGACAAGACGTCGGTGACGACCTCAAAGCCGTCGGGCGCGCGCTCCTCGACGAGCTGCATCACCTGCTCGGGGCCGTTCTTGCGGTTGAGCAGGACGAGGTCGGTGGTCGCGGGCCTCCGCTCGGCCTCATAGGCGAGCAGGGCGGCGCTCGTCGGGCCATGGGCGAGAATCTCGCGGGTGATGACGCGGGCATCGAGGATCGCCTGCGAGGCGCCGTTCGAGCCGATCGGGTACATCGGATGCGCGGCATCGCCCATCAGCGTGACGCGGCCGAAGGTCCACTGCGACACCGGATCACGGTCGACCAGCGGATATTCATAGGCGTGCGGGCAGTTCTTGATCAGCCCGGGCACGTCGAGCCAGTCGAATGTCCAGCTTTCGAACCAGGGCAAAAACTCTTCCAGCCGCGCGGTGCGGTTATAGTCCTCGCGCCGCCACTGATAGGTCGGGGGCATGTGCCGCTCGGCGACCCAGTTGATCTGATAGTTGCCTGCCGCATCCGGCGCCTTGCTGATCGGATAGCAGACGAATTTCAGGATCTCGTGCCCCGCCATGATCATGGTGCGGCCGCTGAGGAAAGCCTTCGCGGGCGTCACGCCGCGCCAGAGGATGCGGCCGTTCCAGATCGGCGGGCCTTCGCCCGGATAGAGCTTTTCGCGCACGGCGGAATGGATGCCGTCGGCGGCGATCAGAATCGCGCCGTCGTAGGTCCCGGCGGCTTTGCCGGTCGCCTTGTCGATGAATTCGGCGCGCACGCCGTCCGCCGTCTCGGTCCAGCCGGTCAGATGGTGGCTGGTGAGGATGTTCTCGCGGCCGAGCCGCTCGATCGCGGCGTCGAGCAGGAGCTGCTGCAGCGTGCCGCGGTGGATCGAGAATTGCGGCCATTTGTACCCGGCTTCCAGTCCGCGCGGCTCGCTCCAGATCGGCTTGCCGTGCTTGGAGAAATAGGCGAGCTCGCGCGTCCGCACGCCGCTGGCGTCCAACTTGTCCATCAAGCCGAGCTCGATCAGCTCGCGCACCGCATGCGGCAGCACGTTGATGCCGACGCCGAGCGGCTTCAGCTCCGCGACGCTCTCGAACACTTTTGCGGGAACGCCGATTCCGTGCAGGCTGAGCGCAAGTGTCAACCCGCCGATGCCGCCACCGGCGATGAGTACCGTCATGAGAAACCCCTCCCTATCGCAGGCGTCTTGGCACAGCCGGATGGCGGTGGGCAACTGCGAAGAGGATGTTGTGCTATGGACGTCGGGCCCGACAGTCGTTAATTTTCGGCTTTCCCATGAGGTCCGACATGCTCAAGCTCTACTACGCCACCGGCACCTGCGCGCTCGCCACCTACATCACCCTGGAAGAAGCCGGTGCCGACTACTCGGCCGAACGGCTGAGCTTCAAGGACAACCAGCAGACCAGCCCGGACTATCTCGCGATCAACCCGAAGGGCCGGGTGCCGGCGCTGGTCACCGACCGCGGCGTCCTGACCGAGACGCCGGCGATGCTGGCCTACATCGCGCAAGTGTTCCCCAAGGCGAAGCTCGCGCCGCTCGACGATCCCTTCGACTTCGCCGAGGTGCAGTCGTTCAACTCCTATCTCTGCTCGACCGTGCACATCAACCACGCCCACAAGATGCGCGGCGCGCGCTGGGCGACGCAGGAGAGCTCGTTCGCCGACATGAAGGCAATGGTCCCGAAGACCATGGCCGCCTGCTTCAAGCTGATCGAGCAGAAGATGTTTCGGGGACCTTGGGTCATGGGCGAGCAGTTCACGATCTGCGATCCCTATCTCTACACGCTCTCGACCTGGCTCGAAGGCGACAGCGTCGACATCAATGCGACGCCGAAGATCGCCAATCACTTCAAGCGCATGTCCGACCGCCCCGCGGTGAGCAAGGTGATGGCGGCGCAGAAGGCGTAAGGGCTCTTGTCGGGTGGGCAAAGGCGCAAAGCGCCGTGCCCACCGTCTTTCTCGGACGGCGAGAGGTGGTGGGCACGCTCCGCTTTGCCCACCCTACGAGAGCTTGCGCTTGGCTTGCTCCAATTCCCGCCCGGTCTCCAGCATCAGCCTTCGCAGCCAGATCGAGCCGGGGTCCATCTGCGCGCGGGTCGGAGGGAACATGAACTGTTCGTCGATCCCGGGATCGAGCGGCGGCGTTACCGTGACGAGGCCGAGCTGTTTCGACAGCGCCGCGATCAGCCGGCGCGGCACGAAGGCGACGAGGTCGGTGCGGGCGGCGACGTGCAGCGCCTCGAGATAGCCTGACACCACCAGCGCAATGTGCCGCTCGATGCCCTTGGCTCGCAGCCAGGGGTCGATCAGGTCCTCGGCACCGCCGCGGATGATCACGCCGACATGGCGCGCAGCCAGGAACGTCTCGCGCCGCTTCAGCTTCGCGCCGATCGGATGGCCGCGCCGCACCGCCAATGCGTCGCTGTCGGTATAGAGCAGCTGGCGGTGAAAACCCTTGAAGGCGTTTCCGATCGAGATCACGAGATCGATGGTGCGGGCGAATTCGGCATGGAAGATCGCCGATCCCCGCCACGGCACGACGTCGATGCGGACGTTGGGCGCGGCCTGCGTCACCTTCTCCATGAAGCGCGGCATCAACAGCTCGACCGCGAGATCCGGCATCATCAGGCGGAATTGCCGCTCGCTCCGCGCGGCGTCGAAATCGTCGGGCACGAACAGCCCGCGCACCTGATCCAGCGCCTGCGCCAGCGGGGCGCGCAGCGCCAGGGCCCGTGGCGTCAGCTCCATCCGCGCGCCGGTGCGTACCAGCAGCGGATCGCCAAAAATGTCGCGCAGGCGCTGGAGCGCATGGCTCGCCGCCGGCTGCGACAGCCCGAGCCGCAGCGCGGCGCGGCTGACATTGGCCTCGCGCAGCAGCGCATCGAGCGCGGTCAGCAGATTGAGGTCAAGCGAATTCAAATTCATAAGGTGAATTTATATCATATTCACTATCGATTTGAAGAATGCCGTCCGGCCGGTGATGATCTTCGCGATGTCACACCACGGAGATGCCGCCATGAGCGCTGCCGCCAACAAGAAACTGATGCAGGATATCTTTGCCGCCGCCGCCAATCCCGATCCGGCCGTGCGCGACCGAGCCTTGTTCACCGCCAGTCTTGCCGACGACGCCAAATGGGTCGTGACCGGGCAATATTCCTGGTCCCGCACCTTTTCAGGCAAGGAGGCGATCCTCAACGACCTGCACGGCTATGTGCGGACGCGCCTGCGCGACCGGACGCGAACAATCGCTCACCGCTTCATCGCCGACGGGGACATCGTCGTCGTGGAAGCCAAGGGCGACAACGTCACGCCCGAAGGCGTGCGCTACGACAACGACTATTGCCTGGTGTTTCGCCTCGCGGACGGCAAGATCAAGGAGATCCGCGAATACTGCGACTCGATCCTGACCGAGAGCGCGCTCGGTCCGTTTCCACAAACGGTCGCGAGAGCCGCGGGCTAGCGGTTTGAGCACCATCTGGTCTGCCGGCTGGCGCCCTTCGTTCCGGTCTGTGAGGGGCATCCGGTTCTGGCGAAAGCTGTCGGAGATCATCCGGCTCCGGCGAGAGCGCACGCGGATACATGGCCAGCTCGCCGCCATGAGCGAGCGGGAACTTCTCGATTGCGGAATGACGCGGTCGGAGATCGAGTACGAGCTGAGAAAACCTGTCCGGCGGAAATAGAGGCGGAGTGGCCTCTATTTCCTTCCGATCCCGGCGGAACCTTCGGTTTCCGCCGGCGTTCCCTCCGCTCGGGAGCGATCGCGCCCCGGCAACCTGCTTTTCCGGGAATTTCATGCTGGCTGGGGCTTCGCACGTTTCAACACAGGTGGGCTGCAGCTTCTCCGGACTCCGCGAACGACTGAGAGAAGCGACCTCGGCTGCGCACCGCGCGCTCGACACCCAGCTTTCCGCATTCGATCTCGGCGGGCTGGCCGGCTATCGCCGCTTTCTTCAGGCCAGCGCCGGAGCTCTTCTTCCGCTCGAAGTCGCGCTCGTCGAGGCGGGCGTGGAGCGCATGTTTCCGGACTGGCCCGAACGGTCGCGCAGCGCTGCGATTGCGGTTGATCTCGGACGCCTCGGCACGAGCGCTGCGTCGACA
The DNA here is from genome assembly GCF_015291725.1 of Bradyrhizobium sp. CCBAU 51765. Classification (GTDB taxonomy): domain Bacteria; phylum Pseudomonadota; class Alphaproteobacteria; order Rhizobiales; family Xanthobacteraceae; genus Bradyrhizobium; species Bradyrhizobium liaoningense. The sequence continues at coordinate 6,398,023 of NZ_CP030038.1, read as the reverse complement.
GTGTCGGTGCCGCGGCTGACGCGTAGCGGGGTGCTGGGCACGATGTATGTGCTGGAGGGCTCGCGGCTTGGCGCGAAGTTCCTGCTGAAGGCAGTCGCGGACGCGGGCGATCCGCGCATCAGTGAAGCCACCACCTATCTCCGCCATGGCGCGGGCAAGCGGCTCTGGCAGAGCTTTCTGGTGAAGCTCGCGAGCGAAGAGCCGGGTGACGAGAACGAGATCATCGATTTCGCTCGCATTGCTTTCGACGCATTCGAGCGGGCGGCGGACCGGGCATGAACGAGGCGGTCAATCTCACCAATTGTGACCGCGAGCCGATTCACATTCCCGGCAGCGTGCAGCCGTTTGGCTTCCTGCTGGCTGTGCTGTCGGATCTCACGATCTGCATGGCATCGAACAACGCAGGGAGCTTCCTTGGGACGGATGTTGCCGACCTGCTCCAGCAACCGCTGTCGAACGTCGTCTCTGCGACGGCGGTCGAAACGATCCGCGGACACGTTGACCATCTCGGTGGCCCGGACGCGACCGAACGCCTGTTCGGCGTGGAGCTGCAGCCAGGCAAGCCGCCCTTCGATCTTTCGATTCATCTTTCCGGCGTCTATCTGATCATCGAGGCGGAGCCGAGCGCGCACGAGCCCGGCGTCAATTCGGGCGAACTCGTGCGCTTGATGCTCGAGAGGATCCGCAAGACGCGCGGCATGGCTGATCTGGCGCGGGAGGCGGCGCGCCAGCTCAAGGTGCTGACCGGATTCGACCGGGTCATGGTCTATCAGTTTCATCCGGACGGATCGGGCGAGGTGGTCGCCGAGACCGCGGAGGCGGGGCTCGAATCCTTCCTTGGCCTGCGTTATCCCGCATCGGACATTCCAAGGCAGGCGCGGGCCCTCTACCAGCGCAACTGGCTGCGCATCATCGCCGACGTCAATGCCGAGCCGGCCGCGCTGGTGTCGACGGCTACGCACAACGCAGGGCTGCTCGATCTTTCGATGAGCGTGCTGCGTTCGGTCTCGCCGATCCACGTCGAATATCTGCGCAACATGGGCGTTGCCGCCTCCATGTCGGTGTCGATCCTGCGCGACGGCAAGCTGTGGGGTCTGTTTGCCTGCCATCATTATTCGCCGCGGTATATTTCGTTCGACAAGCGTACGGCCTCCGAGCTGTTCGGTCAGATGTTCTCCTGGATCGTGGAAGGCCGCGAACGCGAGGGCGACGTCGCCTACGAGGCCCGCGCTCATCAGGTCCAGGAGCGGTTGATCGAGATGGCGGCTTCCCACGGGCACAGCCGCCGCGCGATCGTCGATTTCCTCAGTGACTACCGCAAGATGATCGAGTGCGACGGCGTCGCGGTCTGGTCCGACAACAAGATCGCGCTCGAGGGCGAGACGCCGACCGAAGACGAGGTGAAGGATCTCGTCGCCTTCATCAACCGGACTTCGCCGGGGCGGATTTTCGCGAGCGCCGAGATCGCCAAGGTCTATGCCGCCGGCCAGGCCTTCCGTGACCGCGCGGCGGGCTTTCTCGCCATCCCGATCTCGCGCACTCCGCGCGATTGCCTGATCTTCTTCCGGCGCGAGGTCCTGCAGGCCGTGAAATGGGCCGGGGATCCCAACAAGGTCTACGACGAAGGTCCGCACGGGCCGCGCCTGACGCCGCGCAAGAGCTTCGAGCTCTGGCAGGAGACGGTGGCGGGGCAGTCGAAGCCGTGGTCGGCGGCCGACATCCGCATCGCCGAGAGCCTGCGCGTCACGCTGCTAGAAGTGATCCTGCAACTGTCCGACCTCGCCGCACGCGAGCGCCGCGGGGCGCAGGAGCGGCAGGAATTGATGATCGCCGAGCTCAATCACCGCGTCCGCAACATCCTGAGCCTCGTGCGCGCCCTGGTGGCGCAGAGCAAGGACACTGCGACCAGCGTCGAGGAGTTCGCTGGCGTGCTCGGCGGCCGCATCCAGGCTCTGGCACGCGCCCACGATCAGATCACAAACCTGAACTGGGCCCCGGTCGCGCTCCGCACCTTGGTCGAGTCCGAGGCCGGCGCCTATCTCGGCGCGCGCGCGGGACGGGTGAAGATGGGCGGTCCGGACGTCGCGCTGGATCCCAAGGCGTTCGCCACGCTGGCTCTGGTCGTGCACGAGATGATGACCAATTCCGCCAAGTATGGCGCACTTGCCGATTCCACCGGCAGTGTCGAGGTGGTCTGGCGCCTCGATCCGTCCTCCAGTCTCGTCATCGAATGGAAGGAGAGCGGCGGTCCGCCGGTGCAGCCGCCGTCGCGGCGCGGCTTCGGCACGACGATCATCGAGCGATCGGTGCCGTTCGACCTCAAGGGCGATGCCGAGATCCGCTTCGACCTCCTGGGCGTGCAGGCGAAGTTCGTGATTCCCCCCAATTTCGTCGAATTGGTCCCGTCCATCGCAGGAGCCGCCATGCGCGTCGAAGAGCAGCAGTCCGCCCGACCCAGGATTTCCGACACGGCATTGATCGTCGAGGACAATCTGATCATCGCCATGGCGGCGGAGGTCATCCTGCTCGATCTCGGCGCCCGCCACGTCGACACTGCGGCAACCGTCGACCAGGCGCTACGCTCGATCGAGCGCACACGGCCGAGCTTTGCCTTGCTCGATCTCAACCTCGGCAGCGAGAGCAGCATCAAGGTGGCACAGAAGCTGAAGGAGATCGGGGTGCCCTTCATCTTCGCGACCGGCTATGGCGAGCGCGCGCCGATCCCCGAGCAACTGGCGTCGGCGCCGGTGGTCCAGAAGCCCTACACGCTGGAAGTGGTCGAGCATGCACTCGACAAATTGCAGAAGGCCGGCGCCTCGTGAGCGTTCGCATGCAGCGCTCCGCATGACGCTGCGCATTCGCGCGCGAACTTTGCATAGCTGCCGACAAAAACAGCAGATTTCGTGCCGGCCGACCTCAATCGCGCGAAAGATTTGAAGGTTCAATTAACGAGTGTCCCCCATTGTGTCGCGGTGCAGCGCGAGTCGCAAAGACGCGATACGCGGCTGCCGGGGTGGCCGGCGACGATCGCCGGAATTGCTCGGCCGCTCGAAGTGAAATGCATCTGGGTGGACAGTGGGAATGCCGAAATTTCGTTTGCGGATCAGGGGGCGCCTGTACGCAGGCTTCATGGCCCTGGTGGCGGTCGGTCTCGTGATGGCGGTGGTTGCCGTCTGGAATTTGCAGGACGTGCAGGGTCAGGTCGCAAGACAATCCGCCCTCTCGGACAGCACGGCGCGGGTGCTGGAAATCTCGACCAACCTTCAGGCGATCCAGCGGGCCAATCTTCGCTACGTTTACGACGCCAACGAAGCCGCGATGAAGGAAGCGGCGGAGCGGGAGACCGCGGCGACCGAGCTGCTGCGGATCGGCGCGAAGGGGACGGCCTCCGAGGAGCGGCGAGCGCTCTACAACGGCCTCATCGACGACATCGCCAAGATGCGACGCCTGCGTGACAATCTCGGCGACGCCGTCAACGAGGCGAGAACGGGCAAGGCGACGCTGCTGCCGAGCGGGGAGGATCTGGCCGTCAAGACGGGCAAGCTCGTCGACGTGGCGCGCGCCGCCGTCGACGAAGATACCGCGGCCCTCGTCGCCGATCTCGAATCGCGAATCCTGCTCGTGAGGATCGCAAACTGGCGGTTTCTGGCCCTTCGCGATACGCAGGGCCCTGCGACCTTCAGGGCGAGCGTCGACAGGGCAGCGCAACGGCTCGCGGCACTCGAAAAGAGCCCGCAGGCGACGGAGTTGCGAGCCACGCTGGCGCCGGTGAAGGCCTCGCTCGGAATCTACAAGTCGGCGTTCGAGACGACCTCCGCAGCGATGCTTCAGGCCGACGAGATTTACCACAAGAATCTCGCGCCCCTCATCGTCGACAGCATCGGTAGGCTCAAGGTCGTGGAAACGACCCTGAAGAAGGACTACCAGGACTCGCGCAACAATGCCGAAGCTGTGATCGCCGGCACGACGACCGTTCAGGAGGTCGCCGGCGGCCTCGCCATTTTGTTCGGCGGCATCGTCGCCTTCCTGATCGCCCGCAGCATCGTCGGTCCCCTGACCTCGATGACAGGCGCGATGGGACGGCTGGCCGGCGGCAATCTCGAGGTCGAGATTCCCGGCCGCGGCAGGGCCGACGAGATCGGCGACATGGCCAAGGCGATCCAGGTGTTCAAGGACAACATGATCGAGACCGAGCGCATGCGCTCCGAGCAGGCCGAGCTCGAGGCGCGGCAGGCCGAGAACCGCAAGAAAGATATGGTCAGGCTCGCCGATCAGTTCGAGCAGGCGGTCGGCGAGATCGTCAACACGGTGTCGTCGGCGTCAAACGAGCTCGAAGCCTCCGCAGGCACGTTGACCACGACCGCCGCGCGGGCCCAGGACCTCTCGACGGAGGTCGCCAGCGCCTCGCAGGAGGCCTCGGCCAATGTGCAGGCGGTCGCTTCGGCGACCGAGGAGCTCTCCTCCTCGGTATCCGAGATTGCCCGCCAGGTGCAGGAATCTGCCCGGATCGCCACCGAGGCCGTCGGTCAGGCGAGCAGGACCAACGAGCGTGTCGGCGCGCTCTCCAAGGCCGCCGCGCGCATCGGTGACGTCGTCGAGCTGATCAGCACCATCGCCGGCCAGACCAACCTCTTGGCGCTGAACGCCACGATCGAGGCGGCGCGTGCCGGCGAAGCCGGCCGCGGCTTTGCGGTGGTGGCTTCCGAGGTCAAGGCGCTCGCCGAGCAGACCGCCAAGGCCACCGGCGAGATTGCCCAGCAGATCTCCGGCATCCAGGCCGCCACGGAAGAATCCGTCGGCTCGATCAAGGAGATCAGCGGCACCATCGAGCGGCTGTCGGAAATTTCGTCGACGGTCGCCGCCGCCGTGGAGCAGCAGGGCGCTGCGACGCAGGAGATCTCGCGCAACGTCCAGCAGGCGGCCCACGGCACCCAGCTGGTGTCGTCCAACATCGGCGACGTGCAGCGCGGCGCCTCGGAGACTGGCTCCGCTTCCTCGCAGGTGTTGTCGGCGGCACGCTCGCTCTCGGCCGACAGCAACCGCCTCAAGCTCGAAGTGGCCAAGTTCCTGAGCTCGGTCCACGCCGCGTGAAGTCAAGGCCTAGAGGCCACGCGCATGCGCGTGGCCTCTAACGTTGAAGGTGACGTGATCAAGCCACTTTGGTCGTCATGTGCTTGAACATGTTGGCGCGCGCCTCGTCGTCCATCTCGGCCTTGAAGGTGAACTTGTCCTTCAGCGCGATGGCGCGTGCCGCCGCCGGGCGGGCCGAGATCTCGTCCACGAGTCGCTTCACGTTCGGGTATCGCGCAAAGGCGTCGTCGCCGAGCTTGAACGGCACCATCCGCGCCCAGCCCCACAACGCCATGTCGACGATCGAATAGTCGTTGCCGACCATGTAGCGGCGGTCTTTCAAGTGATCGTCGAGAATCCTGTAGTGGCGATCGGTCTCGTACTGGTAACGGTTGTGGGCGTAGTCGTGGTTCTGGTCCTTCGGCGCGAAATGCTTGAAGTGGACGGCCTGACCCGAATAGGGCCCGACGCCGGTCGCCACGAACATCAGCCAGGACAGCAATTCGGCGCGGTTCGAGGGCAGAAACTTGCCGGTCTTCTCGGCGAGATAGAGCAGGATGGCGTTCGAGTCGAACACGATCGTGCCATTGTCGTCGATCGCCGGCACCTTGCCGTTCGGATTGATCTTCAGAAATTCGGGCGCGAACTGCTCGCCCTTGCGGGTGTCGATCTTGACCGGCTCGAAGGCCAGTCCGGACTCCTCCAGAAACAGCGCAACCTTGGTCGGGTTCGGCGATCCGTTGAAATAGAATTTGAGCATCGAGCATCTCCTCGGTGTCTGTTGCGCGCGCGGACGCGGCGTGGTTAGGCGGACCTTGTCTTGCCTGAACCCGTTGCGGGAGAGCAACCGGCGAGTTTGCCGGGCGGTGTCTGCGCGGTGCGCAGGTCAAGCGGCGTAACAAAGGCCGATTGTCGCCGTAACGACCATGGCCGCGCCCACGGCCTCCAGCCGCAGCCCGAGCCGCGCGGCCAGATGCATGTCGGAAGCCCGCGCCGCGCGCTCCGGCCCGCGCGCGTAGCCGTGGACGATGACGTCGTGGTTGAAATTGTCGTGCGCCTCGTTGGAGCTGGCGAGCCCGACGCAAATCACGAGCATGCCGAACAGCGCGAGCCCGAAAAATCCCAACAGCGCGATCAGGAACATCGGAAACATGCCGGCCAGGAAGATCGGCAGCAGCGGCACCAGCAGCAATGTCTCGGAATGTCGTCGCATGGAGCCCAACCGGTCAGGACGGGGCTGATCGGAACAATCTAGTCCTGGCGGCGGCGGCTTTCAACTCACGCCGCTGTCATTCCGGAGCGCGCGAAGCGCGAGCCCGGGACCCATGGGGCGGCATGGGACGCGGTTGAATGGATTCCGGGCTCGCGCGCTTTGCGCGCGCCCCGGAATGACGGCGTGGGGAAACTATTCCGCCGCCATGCCGGCGCGGATCTCGGCGCGCAGCTCGTCGATCAGCTTGAGGCCCTTCTTGGTCTCGACATGCCAGAAGGTCCAGCCGTTGCAGGCCTGCGCGCCTTGCGCCACGGCGCCGATGCGGTGGATCGATCCGACCTTGTCGCCCAGCATGATGGCGCCGTCGGCACGGACCAGCGCGCCCAGCTTCTTCTTGGCGTCGAACAGTTTCGTGCCGGGCATGATCATGCCGCGCTCGATCAGCTCGGCGAACGCCACCCGCGGCGCTTCGCGCGCGGTCATGAACGGGGCGAGGCTCTCTTCCGGCAGCGGCTCGACCGCGGCGATGCGCGCCTCGGCCGCCCTGGCGTAGGTCTTGTCGCGCTCGAAGCCGATATAGGAGCGGCCGAGGCGCTTGGCGACCGCGCCGGTGGTGCCGGTGCCGTTGAAGGGATCGATCACGAGATCGCCGGGCCTGGATGACGACAGCAGCACGCGCGCGAGCAGGCCTTCCGGCTTCTGCGTCGGATGCACCTTCTTGCCGTCCGCGCCCTTGAGGCGCTCTTCGCCGGTGCAGAGCGGGATCAGCCAGTCGGACCGCGCCTGCACGTCCTCGTTGGCGGCCTTCAGCGCCTCGTAGTTGAACGTATAGCCCTTGGCCTTCTCGTCGCGCGCGGCCCAGATCATGGTCTCGTGCGCGTTGGTGAAGCGGCGGCCGCGGAAATTCGGCATCGGGTTGGTCTTGCGCCAGACGATGTCGTTCAGGAGCCAGAAGCCGAGGTCCTGCATGATCGCGCCGACGCGGAAGATGTTGTGATAGGAGCCGATCACCCAGATCGTCGCCGACGGTTTCATCGCGCGGCGGGCGGCAAGCAGCCAGGCGCGGGTGAAGTCGTCATAGGCGGAGAACGAATCGAACTTGTCCCAGTCGTCGTTGACGGCATCGACATGGGATTCGTCGGGGCGCTTGAGATCGCCCTTGAGCTGGAGATTGTAGGGCGGGTCGGCGAACACCAGGTCGACCGAACCAGCTTGAAGCTTCGACATCTCGGCGACGCAATCGCCGAGAATGATGCGATGCGAAGGAGACTCGAAATTTGTGCGGGGCGCCCTTGCAGACGCCCCGCGACGCGACTCTACCATGACTCAAGAACTCTGACTCAGGCGACGCTGTCGGCGACGCGGGACCAAACAACCGACTGGCCGTTACATTGAAGGGGCAAAGTAAAAAACGACTTAACCCGCCGCTTTCGTGAGCAGCCCTCGCCTTGCCGGTTGTGCGAACGTTGTTGTGCGCATTCGCCGTGTTTTGCAGTGTATTTCGCGTTTGCTCGGCTCGCTGCAACAATCATGGCCGCAAGAAGGCCGCAAATTTCTCTCGGAAAAAATTGCTCGACCCTCGGAAAAAATTGCTCGCATCGACATGCTGTCGCACTAGGCAATTTTTGCCGGCCACGATATTGATAAAGGCAACGGAAATTTTACCTGTGTGGCGCGTTGAGCTTCTCGCGTACTTGTGCGCCGTCGAAACTGAATCAGGGACCCCCGAGGGAAAGCCGCCATGCGTTACGATGACTTCCGCCGCAGCGACGACATCGAGGATCGTCGCGACGAAGGTGGTGGCTTTGGCGGCGGCGGCGGAGGCGGGTTCGGCCTGCCGATCGGCGGCGGCGGGCTCGGCATCGGTACCATCATTATCCTCGGCCTGGTCGGCTACGCCTTTGGCATCGATCCACGCATCCTGATCGGCGGCGCCGAGATTCTGACCGGCGGCGGCCATGCGCCGACCTACCAGACCGATCGCCAGGCGTCCTCGGGCAAGCGCGGCGCGCCGACCGACGAGATGGGCAGCATGATCTCCGGCATTCTCGGCGAGATCGATGATCGCTGGAGCGAGATCTTCCAGGCCAGCGGCCAGTCCTACACCGGTCCGAAGATCGTGCTGTTCCGCAACGCCACCAACGGCGGCCGCTGCGGCATGGCGCAGTCGGCGATGGGGCCGTTCTATTGTCCGCCCGACCGGACCATCTTCCTCGACACCGCCTTCTTCCGCGAGGTCGAGACGCGCTTTCGCGGCTGCTCCGGCAAGTCGGCGTGCAATTTCACGACGGCCTACATCATCGCGCATGAAGCCGGCCATCACATCCAGAACCTGCTCGGCATCATTCCGCGCGTAACGCGGCTGCAGCAGCAGGTCGGCTCGAAGGCCGAGGCGAATGCGCTGCAGGTGAAGGTGGAGTTGCAGGCCGACTGCCTGTCCGGCGTCTGGGTCAACCGCGAGGCGAAGAAGCGTCCGAACTTCCTGGAGCCCGGCGACATCGAGGCTGCGCTGACCACGGCGAGCGCGATCGGCGACGATACGCTGCAGCGCAAGTCCACGGGCCGCGTCGTGCCGGATTCCTTCACCCACGGCTCGGCGGCGCAACGCAAGCAATGGTTCATGACCGGCTACCAGCAGGGCACGGTCCAGGCCTGCAACACGTTCGGCGCGGGGGCGTTGTAAGGAAGGCTCGTGCCCCGGACGCAGCGCAGCGCTTCTTCAGCGGTGCGCTGCAGAGCCGGGGCCCACAATGCCGGTCTCACAAATCTCTCAAGTGGGTCCAGGCTCTGCGGCGCGGCGCTGATGCGCCGCACCTCGTCCGGGACACGAAAGACGCAACATGGCCTCCATCGACGAAACGAAGCAGTTCATCCCGCTCAACATCGCGGTGCTCACCGTGTCCGACACGCGTGCGCTTGCGGATGACAAGTCCGGCCAGACGTTGGTCGATCGCCTCACCGCGGCGGGTCATCATCTCGCCGCGCGCGAGATCGTCACCGACGATGTCGAGGCGATCCGCGCCGTCATCCGCCGCTGGATTGCAGATGGCGGCGTCGACGTCGTCATCACCACCGGCGGCACCGGCTTTACGGGACGCGACGTCACGCCGGAGGCGATCGAGCCGTTGTTCGAGAAGCGCATGGACGGTTTCTCGATCGCATTCCACATGCTGAGCCACGCCAAGATCGGCGCATCGACGATCCAGAGCCGCGCCACCGCGGGCGTCGCCGGCGCGACCTACATCTTCTGTCTCCCTGGCTCGCCGGGGGCCTGCCGCGATGGCTGGGACGGCATCCTCGCAGCCCAGCTCGACTACCGCACGCGCCCCTGCAATTTCGTCGAGATCATGCCGCGGCTGGACGAGCACCTGCGCCGGCCGAAGGCGCAAGGCGCGACGGTGTAGGCGCGCGCCGTTTCGTCCCTTCTCCCTCATGTCCGCCGAGGCCTTGGCGAAGGCGGATGTGGGAGAAGGTAGCATAGGCGGCCTTCTGCCGCCGTTCTTAAGAACGCCGAAGCGGAGCTTCGGCTATGGCGCCGGATGAGGGGTATCTATCGACACGGCGCGCGCGGAGAGATACCCCTCACCCAGGCGAGCCCGTGTCTGCCGGTTGACATGCCCTCTCCCACAAGGGGCGAGGGCCCATTTATGCGCACCTCGCTCGCTGCAAGAGCGTTAGAGATCGCGCTCCCAGGTCTCCCCAACAAGATCCTGCCCGAAGCTGTGATGCGGCTCGGTGGCGACGAGCCTGAAGCCTGCGCTTTGATAGATGCCGCGTGCAGCCACCAGGATGCTCTGCGTCCACAGCGTCATCTTGCTGTAGCCCCGCTCGCGGGCGCCCTGGATGCATTGCTCGACCAGCGCACGGCCGACGCCGAGGCCTCGCGCTTTCTTCTCCACCTGCAACAGGCGGAGTTTTGCGATCTCGTCCGTGGCCTTGACCAGGAACACCGAGCCGACCGGCTCGCCGCCGACCTCGGCGATCCAGCAGTGCTCCCGCGCGGCGTCGTAATTCCTGATGAACTGCGCGCAGATCTCGGCGACCAGCGCCTCGTAGCTGATGTCCCAATCGTAGTCCGCGGCGTAGGCGGCAGCCTGCCGGGAGACGACCCAGCCCATGTCGCCGACGCGGTGGCTGCGCAGCATGAACGCCGCGGGCGGGCTTCGGCGTTGCTCCAGCACGGCCTCGATGGTCGCCATGGCCTGCGTGAGCCGCGTCGCATCGCCGGGCGAGAGCTGAGCCAGCATCGCGGCGACCTCGTTTTGCGAGCTCAGGTCGAGCTTGGCGAAAGCCTGCCGGCCCTTGGCGGTCAGACTGAGCTGGTATTGCCTGCGGTCCGCGGGCAGGGGCTTCCGCGTGATCAGCCCCTTCTCGTCGAAGCTCTGGACGATGCGGCTGAGATAGCCGGGATCGAGACCGAGCTCGTTTCCGATCTCTTTTGCGGCAAGGTCGTGGCGATGGGCGAGCTCGTAGAGCACCCGCGCCTCGCTGAGCGAGAACGGACTCTTGCCGAGGTGCTGGTCGAGCACACCGAGCTTGCGGGTGTAGAAGCGGTTGAAGGCGCGAACCGCTGCGACGTGGTCGTCGTCGGCCCCTTCGGCCACGGCGCTTGACGACGAAGCTTTCGACAGCATGGGATCACCTCGATATTTGCCATTGTCAATTAATTGGTTGACATTGGCAAGTATCTCGGCGCTTCAGCCGACCATGACGATCCGGCTGCGCAGCATGGTCCGGGACGACCGGCCGAGCCGCCGGAGCAGCCGCGCCTCGGAATGGCGGGCCTGGGGCGGGTAGCCGCCGATCCGGTCGTAATGATCACGCGCAATCAATAGCCCCTGATCGCCGAGCGGACCCACGAGCTTGCGCGCCACGGCCCAGGCGACGTCGCGGAATGCGGTATTTACGTAAGGCGAGCGTGCATAGCGGAACACGGCTGCGCGATCCCGGCCACTGCTGGCGACCGCCTGGATGAACTGGGTGGTTTCCTCGATCCAGCCGGTTTCCAGCACGGCGCCTGCGGGCAGGAACATCAGCCAAGGCGATCGGGCCTGGAGCGCGCCGGCGGCGAGCGCGGCGCCTTGCGAGTGTCCCTCGAAAGCGATGAAGCGGCAGCCTGCGACGTCGGCAACGCGCTCGATGACGCCATTGCGCGTGCGGTCGACCAGAAGGACCTCCCGGATGACGCCCGCGGCGGCGCCGGGGACCAGCGCGGCCAGGGTTGCGACCGCCGTCTGCTCGACACCTTCGGTCGGAATGATGACGCTCAGCATGATTGAGGCTTCAGTGTCTGCACTTCGGGAGAAGCGTAGTTTTATATGATGTTGTCATAAACCCGTAGCGTCGCCGAGTGCAACTTTCCGGCGGCGCTTCGGCATGCGATGGTAAACCGCAGCCAGTCATCGCAGCCAAATGTGTCATGTGCGGGCCTGGATATTGCCGAATGTTTCGGCACAAGGTCATCCCGGCGGTATTAGCCCGAAGTTTCATGGCAACACTTCGTTGCGCGCGGTCGGCCTCTCGCAGACGAGGACGAAGCCTGCCAGATAAGGTCGAACGGAGAATGTGCGATCCTGGTCCCGGGGGAGGCCTCACATGAACGCCGATCAACTCGCCGCTGGCATGGCGCCTGCGTCGCCGAAGCAGGAGGCTGCGCCGACCTTGCGGATCCGGGCGCTGATGCTGGGCGACCGCATCAACGCGTCGGGGCTGGAGATCGGCACGCTGGTGTCCTCGACGCCGGCCGCCTTCCGCGTCCATGGCGGTCTTGCCGTGATCTTCCGCTACGGCGTCGTCGTGCTGATCGGGCTGCTTCCGTCCGAGGAGAAGGTCCTCATCGACAACCTGAAGTCACGCGTCACCGGAGAGCTCAGCCCGTTCGAGGAGGAGATCGCGCAGGCACAGCTCTGCCACGACGAAGCCGCAGAGGCGATCCAGCCGGGCGGGCCGATCTGCCTCGCCAAATTCTCCGACGACCGGCTGTTGCTGGTTGCCGATGCGCTCGCCAAGAGCACGTCGCTGGCGCGCGACGAGCGCCGCGTCGCCGCGGTCTTCGACGTGATCGAGCCCTTTGCGCGGGAGCTCGCCGAACGCGGCCGCACGCCGCGCCGGCGCAAGGGCATTCTGCAACTGATCGGCAATGCACTGCTGGTGCAGCAGCGCGTCGCCGGCCGCGTCGCGATCGCCGAGAAGCCCGACGTGCTCTGGGAGAAGCCCGAGCTCGACCGGCTCTATTCCCGTCTCGAAGACGAGTACGAATTGAAGGAGCGTCTCGACACGCTCGAGCGCAAGCTCAGTGCGGTGTCGGAGACCGCCAACGCACTGACCGACATCATCGACACCCAGCGCTCGCTCCGCCTGGAGATTGCGGTCGTGGTGCTGATCGTGATCGAGGTCGCGATCGGCTGTTTCCAGATCCTGACCGGCACTCACTGAGGCGCGGCGGCGCGCCTGCCGTGTTGGCCGGATTGCGCCTGCCACGTGGCGATCTCGGCAAGCTCGGCTTCGGGCCGGGTCCGGATCGTCTCGCAGCGTCCGAGATAGAGCTCTCCGGCGTCGCCCTCGATCGTCATCCACTCGCCTTCGGCAAAGCCGACTTGGCCGAGCTGGGCTCGCTTTGCGACGAGATCGATCTTCAACTCGCGGCAGCCGACCACGCAGGGCTTGCCCATTTGCCGCGCCACCAGGGCCGCATGCGAGGTGCGCGCACCGACCGACGTGACGATGCCGGCAGCCAGCGCGAAGCCTGCGACGTCGGCGGTGCTGGTATCGGGGCGCAGCAGGATGACCGGCTCGCCCGCCGCCGAGAGGCGCTGGGCGCTTTCGGACGAGAACGCCGCGCGTCCGATCCCGATGCCGCCGGAGGCGGCGATGCCGGTCGTCGCGGGCTTGCTGGAGGAAACCAGCCTGGTCTCGGTGAGCGAGGCGAGGTCGATTTCCGCAATCCGCTCCAAGGCCTCGTCCTTCGAGATCAGGCCTTCATGCACGAGGTCGATCGCGATCCTGGCGGCGGCCCGCGGCGTGCGCTTGGCGGTGCGGGTCTGGAGGATCCAGAGCCGGCCATTCTCGACCGTGAACTCGACGTCCTGGACGTCGGCGAACGCGTGCTCGAGTCGCCTCAGGACATCGCCGAGTTCCGATTCGAGTTTCGGCAGCTCGCGGGCGATCGCCTCGGCCGTGTCAGGTGTGTGTCTTCCGGAAACCACGTCCTCACCCTGCGCATCGAGGACGAGGTCGATCATCGGGCGCCGCGCGCCCGTCGATGGATCGCGCGAAAATGCCACGCCCGCGCCGGAGGCAAGTCCGCCATTGCCGAAGACCATCGCCTGTACGGTCACGGCGGTACCCTCGAGCGCTTCGAGGTGCTGGAGGCTTCGATAGGTCAGCGCTCGCTCGCTCATCCAGGAGCGATAAACCGCCTGGGCCGCCGCCTCCAACTGCGCGAAGGCGTCCTCCAGCGGGGCATCGGCGCGATCCTCGACCAGCGCCTGCTCGCGGCCGGCAAGCCGCTCGAGCGCGTCGCTGTCGAGCTCACGGTCGCTGCCGGCGTCTTCCGCTCCGACGAGCTCCGAGATGCAGGCGGCAAAGGCGGCCGGGTCGAGCTCGAGCACGGTCTCGCCAAAGCTCTCCAGGAAACGGCGGCGGCAATCCCAGGCGAGCCGCGGCCGGCCGGTCGCGCGGATCAGGCCGTGCACGGCATCGACCGTGCAGCCGACGTTGAGAACGGTGTCGAGCATGCCCGGCATTGATCGCGCCGCCCCCGAGCGCACCGACACCAGGAGCGGCTGCCGGCGGTCCCCGAAGCGCTTTCCGGTGGCGCTCTCCAGGAACGAGATTCCCTCCTTCAAGCCATCGCGCAGGTGTCGCGTGGCCTGCGCTTGGCCGGCAATGATGTCGGCGCAGAGCTTGACCGGGAGCACGAAGGCAGGCGGCACCGGCAGGCCCAGCGCCGCCATGCGGGCGAGATTGGCGGCCTTGGCGCCGATCTCCTCGGCGGGCTGCAGTTCGGCAGCCTCAGCGCCGATACGAACGATATGCATGGTGGCTTCCTCAAGCTGCGAGATCGATCATGATGTGACGGCGGAGCAGATGGCCGAATGCGGCGAAGCGGTCGGTGGCGCGCTCGACGGCGCGGGCGAGCTCGATCACCGACAGCGAGGTCGCGACGTCGAAGCCGCCGCGGAAGACCAGTGCAGTGATCGCCCGTTCGCGACGGTCGGCGGCGTGTTCGGCGTCGATCAGGCGGGTCACGGCGGAGAGCGCGTCCTCGGAATCGGCGCGCCGTCCTTCCGGCACGTCGATCGCTGCCGCGACGCCGCTCGCGGCCACTTCGGTCGCGGTCTCTGCCACGGTGCAAAGCTCGGCCAGCGATTCCAGCAGGGATGGATCGGTCCTTTCCGGCATCAGCGCGGCGATGAATGCGGCCTGCTCCAGCTCGTCGACGGCTTCCTCGGCGCGATCGATCAATTGGCCGATCAGCGGGCGGGCATTGAGGCGGTCGACCTCGTTGCGGCTCTCGATCGCGATTCTGTCGGCCTTCTGCTCGATCGCGCCGCAGCGTTGCGTCAACAGCTTGCCGTCGGCGGGCTGGTTCGCGCGGAGCGCGGCAATATGGCGCGAGATCGCCGCGACGAGATCGTGGGCGAGGCCGATCTGACGCAGCACGGCTGCCAGCAGAGTGCCGTCGACGCGATCGAGGTGCCGCATCAGATCGGCTTCGATCTGGTCGCGCACCGTCCTGACCGAGCGGCCTGCAAGCAGTGCCTCGGTGGAGGCGCGCAGAGATGCCTTCAGAAAATCGATCGCAGCGTTGCGGCCGAGCGCCTGGTCGAGCCGCTCGCCGAATCCGATCCGTGTGGGGGCGGCGTTCCGGACAGCGGAGCCGAGCAGATCGTTGCCGCCGAGCTCGAGGAAGCCGCGATGGCCGATCCGCTGACGCGCAGCCCATTCGAGGATGCGTGCCGCGTCATCCTTGGCGACCCAGGTCCTGAGCAGCTTGCGCGCCTTGTTCCAGTCGATCAGGAAAACCAGTGCGGCACCGAGCGCTGCGAGGAATTCGTTGCGATCCGCGGCGTGACCGGCCTGATACTGCCCGGTGACGAGATAGAATGAGTTGTCCTCGCCGAGGCCGGCTGCGGTGTGGCGATCGAGCCCGCTCCAGGTTGCTTCGAATTCGTCGAACAGCGAGATGAAGAACTTCGCCCGCGCC
Organism: Bradyrhizobium sp. CCBAU 51765; assembly: GCF_015291725.1. Classification (GTDB taxonomy): domain Bacteria; phylum Pseudomonadota; class Alphaproteobacteria; order Rhizobiales; family Xanthobacteraceae; genus Bradyrhizobium; species Bradyrhizobium liaoningense. Next base: position 6,382,532 of record NZ_CP030038.1, on the reverse strand, counting down.
AGGTGCACGTCCGTGTAGGTGACGGTGACCGCGTTCTTCTTCACCGCGATCACGACGACATGGGCGTCCGTGGTGCCGATGTCGTTCTGGATCAGCAGCCGGCCGCCGGCGCGCGTAGCCATGGTGTCGAGGCCTGGATGGTTGAACTTGAGACCCCGCGTCGCGTTCAGGCCCTTCATGAAGGCCGCGACGGCTGGCCGGTCCTCGCTGTGCAAGCCGAAGACATGGGCGCCGTCGAGCGCTTCCTCCGAGCAACTCGCCGCAAGCCTGTTGAGCTGCTTGTGCAGATCCATGACGAGGCGATGCAGGCTGTCGCTGCCTGCGTCGGCGACGCCGGTCAGGCGCGAGATGCGGGACATCTCGATCTCGCCGGTGGCATCGAGCAGGCCGGCTGTGCGGATCGCGTCGAGCCGCGCCTGCGCCCGTTCGCCGTCGCTCACCGCGCCGGCGCCGACGGCGCGGATCATGGCCGCAGCATCGTCCGCAATCTCCTGCATCAGCTTGGCAAGATCGGGGGCCGCGAGCCGGCCCTGTCCGATCAGACGGGCGCCTCCGATCAGCGCCGCGATCCCCGCGGGGGCGATGCCTGCAGTCTGACTTTCGACGGCAAGGTCATTCGCGGGTCGGTCAGGCTCCTGCGCATGCCGGGCCGCCGCCTGCAACGCGCTCATCCGCACCTTGATGCGGTCGTTGGCGGCGAGCCCTTCCGCCACCAGCGCGGGCAACAGGATGCTGCCTTGTCCGAGCTCTTCGATGATCTGGGTCTTCATGATCGGTCCGCAACCAGGATTGATGCGGTATCTGTGCCGCGAAACCACGGCGGCAGCATTGCGGCAGATCATTCATAAAAATGTCACGTGACGTGGCGCCCACGGATCAGAGCGGCGCAATGGCGCGCGATCGTCATCTCTTCATTGGTCGGGATAACGAAGATATCGACGGTGCTGTCGCCGCGATTGATGCGCCCGCGCGCTGGGTCGTTGCTGGCGGCATCGATGCGCACGCCCATCCAGGCGAGACGCTCGCCGATCGCGCCGCGGATCTCCTTGGCATGCTCGCCGATGCCGCCGGTGAAGACCAGGCAGTCCAGGCCGCCGAGGGTGGTCGTCATCATCGCGACAGCCTGCGCCGCACGGAAGGTGAAGAGATCGACGGCTTCTCGCGCCGCAGCCGCGCTGCTCGCCAGCAGCGTGCGCATGTCCGCGGAGGTGCCGGAGACGCCGAACAGGCCTGACTCGTGATAGAGCAGGTGCTGGACCTCGTCGACCGACATGTTCTCGTGCTGCTGCAGATAGAGCAGCACGCCGGGATCGATCGTGCCGCAGCGCGTGCCCATCACGAGGCCGTCGAGCGGCGTCAGCCCCATCGTGGTGTCGATGCTGCGACCATCGCGCAACGCGCAGAGGCTGGCGCCGTTGCCGAGATGCGCGATGACAATCCGTCTGGTCGCGAACTCCGGCGCGATCTCGGCCAGGCGCCCCGCGACATATTCGAAAGAGAGGCCATGAAAGCCGTAGCGCCGGATGCCACGCGCCTCGAATCGCCTGGGGATGGCGAAGCGGCTCGCCGGCGGCGCGAGGCCGTGGTGGAAGGCGGTGTCGAAACATGCGATCTGCGTCAGCTCGGGCCGGATCGCCGCGAAGGTCCGGACTGGCGCAAGGGATCGCGGCTGGTGCAGCGGCGCCAATGGCGTCAATGCCTCCAGCTTCGCGGTGATGTCGTCCGTCAGTGCGACCGGGCCGGAATAATCCGGCCCGCCGTGAACGATGCGGTGACCGACGGCCCGCAGGCTGCGTTCGCCGAACCGGTCCTCGATGAAGCCGAGCACGTCGGCGAACAGATGGCCGCCATCGGCGTCCGGCGCGTCCCGTCGTGTCTCGAACAGGTCTTCGCCCGCGGGGCCCTTCACCACGAGCCGGGGTTTTGCCTCGTGCTCGTCGAGCAGGCCCTTGCAGAGCAGGGAGGGCTCAGCCGCCGAGACATCGAACAGGCCGAACTTGATGCTCGACGATCCCGAGTTGAGGACGAGGATCGTGTCCGGCATGGCTAGTCGCTGGCTTCGGCCGGCGTGTCGCCGCCGGCGCTGTTCGGCCAGACCCAGTCGCGGATCTCGGGCATGTCCTCGCCATGCTCGCGCACATAGCGGGAGTGCTCGATCAATTTGTCGCGAAACTGCTGCTTCACATGCGCGGCCTTGGCCGCCAGACCCGGCACGCGTTCGATCGCCTCGATCGCGAGATGATAGCGGTCGAGCCCGTTGAGCACGACCATGTCGAACGGCGTCGTCGTGGTGCCTTCCTCGGCAAAGCCGCGCACATGCATGCCGGCATGGTTGGTGCGGCTATAGGTCAGCCGGTGAATGAGATAGGGATAGCCGTGATAGGCGAAGATCACGGGCTTGTCCGACGTGAACAGGCCGTCGAAGTCGCGGTCGGAGAGGCCGTGCGGGTGCTGCTCCCTGGGTTGCAGCGTCATGAGGTCGACGACGTTGACGACGCGGATCTTCAAGTCCGGCAGCGCCTTGCGCAGGAGGTCGACGGCGGCGAGCGTCTCCAGCGTCGGCACGTCGCCGGCGCAGGACATCACCACGTCGGGCTCGCCCTTTCCATCCTCCGTTCCCGCCCAGGTCCAGATGCCGATCCCGGCAGCGCAATGCGTCGCCGCGTCCCGCATCGAGAGCCATTGCGGCGCCGGCTGCTTGCCGGCGACGATCACGTTGATGCGGTTGTAGGTGCGCAGGCAGTGATCGGCGATCCACAGCAGCGTGTTGGCATCCGGCGGGAAGTAGATGCGGACGATGTCCGCCTTCTTGTTGGCGACGAGATCGACGAATCCGGGGTCCTGATGGCTGAAGCCGTTATGGTCCTGGCGCCAGACATGCGAGGTCAGGAGATAGTTGAGCGAGGCGATCGGGCGACGCCACGGCAGGTCGCGCGTGACCTTCAGCCATTTGGCATGCTGGTTGAACATGGAATCGACGATGTGGATGAAGGCCTCGTAGCAGGAGAAGAAGCCGTGCCGTCCCGTGAGCAGATAACCCTCGAGCCAGCCCTGGCAGAGATGCTCGCTCAACACCTCCATCACGCGGCCGTCCTGGGCGAGGTGCACGTCGTAGGATTCGATCGGCTCCATCCAGACGCGCTCGGTGGCCTCGAACACGGCATCCAGCCGGTTCGACGCGGTCTCGTCGGGCCCCATGATGCGGAAATTGCGCTGTTTTGCGTTGAGGCGGATGACGTCGCGCAGGAATTTGCCGATCTCGCGCGTCGCTTCGGCGATGGTGCCGCCCGGCTGCGGCACCTCGACTGCGAAGCTGCGGAAGTCGGGCAGCTTCAGCTCCTTCTTCAACAGGCCGCCATTGGCGTGAGGATTGGCGCCCATGCGCCTGACACCTTCGGGTGCGAGCGCCTGAAGCTCGGGAGCGAGCGCGCCGTTCGCGTCGAACAGTTTTTCCGGCTCGTAGCTGTGCATCCAGTCTTCGAGCACCTTCAGATGTGCCGGGTTTTCGCGGCAGCCGGCGACCGGCACTTGATGCGCGCGCCAAAAGCCCTCGACCTTCTTGCCGTCGACTTCCTTCGGGCCGGTCCAGCCCTTCGGGCTGCGCAGCACGATCATCGGCCAGCGTGGCCGCTCGATGCTTGGCCGCCCGTCGCGGGCGTGCAGCTGGATCGAGCGGATGCTGGCGAGTGCGACATCGAGCGCATCCGCCATGGCACGGTGCATCAATTTGGGATCATCGCCGGTGACGAACAGCGGCTCGTGGCCGAACCCACGGAAGAGATCGCGGATCTCTGCATCGCCCATCCGTCCGAGCACCGTGGGATTTGCGATCTTGTAGCCGTTGAGATGCAGGATCGGGAGCACGGCGCCGTCATGAGCCGGGTTCAAAAACTTGTTCGAGTGCCAGGACGCGGCGAGAGGGCCGGTCTCGGCCTCGCCGTCGCCGACCACGCAGGCGACGATCAGATCAGGATTGTCGAATGCCGCGCCATAGGCGTGCACCAGCGCGTAACCGAGCTCACCGCCTTCGTGGATCGAGCCCGGCGTTTCCGGCGCCGCATGGCTCGGAATGCCTCCGGGGAAGGAGAACTGCCTGAACAGCTTGCGCAATCCGTCCGCATCGCGCGCGATGTCGGGATAGATCTCGCTGTAGCTGCCTTCGAGATAGGTGTTGGCGACCATGCCGGGGCCGCCATGGCCGGGGCCGCAGACATAAATGATGCTGAGGTCCAGGGCGCGGATCACGCGATTGAGATGAGCATAGATGAAGTTCAGGCCGGGCGTGGTGCCCCAATGGCCGAGCAAACGCGGCTTGATGTGCTCGGGCCGCAAGGGCTCGCGCAGCAACGGATTGTCGAGCAGGTAGATTTGCCCGACCGAGAGGTAGTTGGCGGCGCGCCAATAGCGATCGAGCAGATCGAGGTCGCCGGTCGCGGCGGCCGTTTTTTGTTGAATTGTCATGTTCCTTCGGCTTTCACCCAGCGATCGTCACCAACTTTGTTCCGGCACGATCGATCCCTGTTGGGGATCAAACGAAATCCTCGTGACGGGCGTGTTGCGTGAGGTCAAAGGTGCGCGCCCGAAATTTGGGCGGCTACTTTGCATGGGGTTGTTTTCACGTTTTTTGTTTGTGTTCTTGATTTGTTCCTTATGCATGCTATCTTGATTGCATGAGTCCAGCATCCTCTCATGCTCTCAAGCACCCGCCGGTCACGGCGCCCTCCGAGCCGGCGGGTGCGCCTTCAGATTTCCCCGAGCTTGGCGTCGCCATCGATCGCGCGCGAAGGCGAGGGCGGGGCGCGCAATCCAATGCCAGCGGCCGCTACGAGGCCGAGGCGCGCGTCGCTTTCGATGACGGCTGGCAGAGCCTGGAAGAGCTGCCGCCGTTCAAGACCAGTATCGGTGTCGACACCTCGCGCAAGGTGATCACCCGCAACGATTCCCCAGACATCGGCTTCGACCGCTCGATCAATCCCTATCGCGGCTGCGAGCACGGCTGCGTCTACTGCTTCGCCCGACCGACGCATGCCTATCTCGGCCTCTCTCCTGGGCTGGATTTCGAGTCGAAGCTGTTCGTGAAGCCCGACGCGCCGGCGTTGCTCGAGAAGGAACTCGCCGCCCCAGGCTACGAACCCAGGATGATCGCGATCGGCACCAACACCGATCCCTACCAGCCGATCGAGCGCGAGCGAAAGATGATGCGCGGAATCCTCGAGGTGCTGGAACGCGCCAACCATCCGGTCGGCATCGTCACCAAATCGGCGCTGGTGGTGCGCGACATCGACATTCTGGCGCGGATGGCCAAGCGCAACCTCGCCAAGGTCGCCATTTCTGTCACCTCGCTCGATCCGAAGCTCGCGCGCACCATGGAGCCGCGGGCCTCGACGCCGCCGAAGCGGCTGGAGGCGCTGAAGCTGCTCTCGGATGCCGGCATTCCGACCACGGTGATGGTCGCGCCCGTGATTCCCGCGCTGAACGATTCCGAGATCGAGCGCATCCTCGATGCCGCCGCCCATGCCGGCGTCAAGGAAGCCTCCTATGTGCTGCTGCGACTGCCGCTCGAGGTTCGCGATCTCTTCCGCGAATGGCTGATGGCGAACTATCCGGACCGCTATCGCCACGTCTTCACCCTGATTCGCGACATGCGCGGCGGGCGCGACTACGATGCGAAATGGGGCGAGCGGATGAAGGGTACCGGCCCGATGGCCTGGACCATCGGCCGCCGCTTCGAGATCGCCTGCGACAGGCTCGGTCTCAACAAGCGGCGTTCCAAGCTGACCACGGATCACTTTGCGCGGCCGAAGCGGAACGGCGATCAGCTCAGCCTGTTCTGACGGGAAGGTGGAAGAGGCATGGTATGAGTCAGGAATTGGCGGCTCCGGTGCCGAGGCTCACCGTCGTCACGCTTGGCGTGAGAGACATCCGCGCCAGCATCGCCTTTTACGATGCACTCGGCTTCTCGCGCCGGCTGAAGGCAACCGGCGAGGCCGTCGCCTTCTACGATACCGGCGGTCCGGTGCTCGCCCTGTATCCGTGGGAGCAGCTCGCTGCAGATGCGACCTTGCAGGACGCGCCGAGGCCGTCGACTTTTCGCGGCATGACGCTCGCCTGGAACTGCCGGACGCATGAGGAGGTCGATGCGGTGCTGGCCTTCGCCATCGGGAAGGGGGCCAGCTTGCTGAAGGCGGCGCACGAGACCGACTACGGCGGCTACTCCGGCTATTTCACCGACCCCGACGGCCATCCTTGGGAGGTCGTGGTCGCGCCCGGTATCGAGGTGGGCGAGGACCGCCGGGTGCATCTGGCGGACTAGGACGGCCTGAATAGTGGGAATATCCTGGGTTCCCGGTTGCGCCGGCGAAGCCCCTTGCGCACGATCCCGGCTATGATTCGGGACAATTCCGCCAAGAACCCAGCCAAGGACGCGCCAAAAATGGCGTCTGCGAAGAAGGCTGCGTCTGCCAAGCTGGCTGAGACGCCTGCGGCCAAAACATCTGCAGTCAAGGCTCCGAAGGTTCCTGCCGGCAGGAAAGGCATCATTGCCATTGCTCCCCCCAGCTTCCGCCGCGAGCGTGCGCTGATCAAGCGCGGCGTCTGGCCGGTTGCCGGGTGCGACGAGGCCGGCCGCGGCCCGCTGGCCGGTCCCGTGGTGGCGGCGGCTGTGATTCTCGATCCCGATCGCATCCCGCGCGGCATCGATGATTCGAAGCGGCTGACTGCCGAGGAGCGCGAGAAGCTGTTCGACAAGATCTGCGCCACCGCGCAGGTCTCGGTCGCCGTCGCCTCGCCCTCGCGGATCGACCGCGACAACATCCTGCGTGCCTCGCTGTGGGCGCTGAAGCGCGCCGTGGTGGCACTGCCCGAGACGCCCAGGCATGTCTTCGTCGACGGCCGCGACCGGCTCGACACCGAATGCGACTGCGAGGCCGTGATCGGCGGCGACGGTATCGTGCTGTCGATCGCCGCGGCATCCATCGTCGCCAAGGTGACGCGCGACCGGCTGATGTGCGCGTTGGCGCAGGACTGCCCCGGCTACGGCTTCGAGCAGCACAAGGGCTACGCCGTCCCCGAGCACCTCGACGCGCTCGACCGCCTGGGTCCAACCATCCACCACCGCAGCTTCTTCGCTCCCGTCGTCGCCGCCCGCGCCAAGCACATGCCGTGGACGGTCGAGCCGGTGCAGGATCTGTTCGCGGTGACAGCGGTCGAGGTGCAAGTGGACACAGCCGTCGAGATCGACGTCTCGGCAAATCTCTAAATCGACCCCACAGCTCTACCATCCGTCATGGCCGGGCTGACCCGGCCATCCACGCCTTACGCATCGTCCCAGGCCCGGGCATGACGACCGATAGCTCAGGTGTGCTTGTGCCTCAGCCGGTAAGAACGGGGAGAGGGGGCAGACCGAAGTTGCCACGACGCGCGGTGCCCCTTATCAAAGTGTTCGTGAGCGAATAGGGCCGGCTGGACTGGCTGCATCATTCGGACGTTGCATGCGGTTTACCTCCCTGGTCATCGAGCTCATTCGCGCCCGGCCGCGGCTGATCGTGTGGATTGCCGTGCTGCTCCAGGCTTTGATGTGGCTGTTCGTGGCGCTGGTGTTCTACCGCAGCCCGCCCGGCAGCCTCGCGACGCTGCTGGCCTTCGGCAGGGAATACCAGGTCGGCACCGATCTCGGCCCGCCGTTGCCGGTCTGGCTCGCCGACATCGCCTATCGCGCCGCCGGCGGCCACATGCTGGGCGTCTATGTCCTCGCCCAGCTCTGCGAGATCGCGACCTTCATCGCGCTCTATCATCTCTCCCGCGCCGTGGTCGGCTCGCAGCAGGCGGTGCTCGCCGTGCTGCTGACGATGACAGTGCTGGCCTTCTCCTCGCCTGCGCTCGACTTCGGTCCCCTGGTGCTGGCGCGGCCGCTCTGGGCGCTGTTGCTGCTGCATTCCTGGCAGATCATCGGCCTGCGCCGCGGCAATGCCTGGTTCGCCTGGTCGATCGAAGCGGGCCTCCTGCTGCTGACGACGCCGGCGGCGATCTTTCTGCTCGGGCTGATCGTCGTCTTCGCGGTCTCGACCGCCGGCGGCCGCCGGACCCTGCGTGGGCTCGATCCGCTCTTTGCACTGATCGTCGTCGCCGTGCTGGCGTTGCCCTATGCGGTGTGGCTGATGCGGGCCGAGACGTTGACGATGCCGGCCTTGCCGCAAGTCGCCGAGCTCAACGCTCGTGCGCTGCATGCGGCCTGGCTGTTCGGCGGCCTGGTGCTCGGGGCTGCCGCGATCCCGGCGCTGACCTTCCTCAACACCGGGCTGTTCGACGGCAAGGGCGAGGAACCGCCGATCATCTACCGCCCGACGGTCCAGCCGCTTGCGCGCAACTTCGTGTATTTCTTCGCGCTGGCTCCGCCGCTCGGCGCGGTGCTGATCTCCGGCCTGCTCGGGCTCGACTCCGTCGTCGGCGGCGCCGGTGTCGTGCTGGTCATGCCCGGGCTTGCCGTGGTCGTTGCGGCCGGAGATCTCATCGCGATGCGCCGCACGCGGATGCTGCGCACGGTATGGGCTGCTGCCATCGTCGCGCCCGCCGCCGGCGTGGTGCTGGCCGTCCTGTTCCTGCCGTGGACCGGCGCCAACGAGATTGCGACCTCGATGCCGGCGCGCGCGATCTCGGACTTCTTCGACGAGAGCTTTGCCCGTCGCACCAACCATCGCCTGCGTGCCGTCGCCGGCGAGACGCAACTCGCCAGCCTGATCGCGCTGCATTCCGGCCGGCCGCATCTGTTCATCGATGCCGATCCTGCGCGCACGCCGTGGATGAATCAGGCAAAATTCAGCGAGACCGGGGGCGTCGTGGTCTGGCGCGCATCCGATACCGCCGGCACCCCGCCGCCGGACATCCTCAAGCGCTTCCCCGGCATCGTGCCGGAAGTCCCGCGCGCCTTCGAATGGCTGGTGACCGGCCGCCAGCAGCTGCTCCGCATCGGCTGGGCCATCGTGCGGCCAAAGGGGACGTAGGCTAGACTAGTGTCATTCCGGGGCGCGGCGAAGCCGCGAGCCCGGAATCCATTCGTCCGCAAACTCTGCCGCTCGATGGATTCCGGGCTCTCGCTTCGCGAGCCCCGGAATGACTGCGTTTGCGGTTACACCGCCCGTTCCGCCAGCGCCTTCGCGATCGATCGCAGATCCTGCCACGCCAATCGCTTGTACGAGGGCGAGCGCAAGAGATAGGCCGGGTGGAATGTCGGCAGCGCGCGGATGGTGCGCCCGCCGGTGTCGTAATCGAACCAGCGGCCGCGGGTGCGCATGATGCCTTCACGCGTTCCGAGCAGAGTCTGCGTCGAAGGATTGCCGAGCGTCACCAGCACGTCCGGGTTCACGAGCTCGATATGGCGCTGGATGAAGGGCAGGCAGATCTGCGTTTCCTGCGGCGTCGGGGTGCGGTTGCCGGGCGGTCGCCAGGGAATGACGTTCGCGATGTAGGCGGTGGTGCGGTTGAGCCCGATCGCGCCGATCATGAGGTCGAGCAGCTTGCCGCTGCGTCCGACGAAAGGCAGCCCCTCAATGTCCTCGTCGCGGCCCGGCGCTTCGCCGACGAACATAATGCGCGCCTGCGGATTGCCGTCGGCGAACACCAGCCGCGTTGCGGTGTGCTTCAGCGCGCAGCCCTCGAAGCCCTGCATCAGCTCGCGCAGTGCCTCCAGCGTCGGCGCTGTGCGCGCGGCCTCGCGTGCCGAGGCGATGGCGACGTCCGGTGCAGGCGCGGCTTCGCCGCGCATGACCGCGGGCGCGGCGACCGGCCGCGGTGCCTCGACCGGCGGCGTGCGCGGGCTGGGCGGCGGAGCATCGATTTCCGCCAGGCGATCTATCGGTTCCTCCGCAAGCGCGCAGTCGACACCGGCCTCCAGATAGAAGGCGAGCAGCTCTCGGACGGTGGGTGCGGGTTCAGGGATCATGGGAAAGTCTGACTTTTATATCACCTTGGACGGCCTTGCACCCCGACGAAACGCATTTCCATGGTTGTCCTACCCGGAAAAATCGGAAACAAGAGGGCGCAAACGACCGAGGACCGTCTCAAGGGCTGAGATCAGATGAGCACCGAAGAACTTCCCCCGCGCGAATCCATGGAATTCGACGTCGTCATCGTCGGCGCCGGCCCTTCGGGTCTGTCCGCTGCGATCCGGCTGAAGCAGCTCAACGCCGATCTCAACGTGGTCGTGGTGGAGAAGGGCTCCGAGGTCGGCGCGCATATTCTCTCGGGCGCGGTGATCGACCCGGCCGGGCTCGACAAGCTGATCCCCGACTGGCGCGAGGATGCCGACTGCCCGCTGAAGACGCAGGTCAAGGACGATCGCTTCTACTGGATGACGGCCGGTGGCGCGATCAAGCTGCCGAATTTTCTGATGCCGCCGCTGATGGACAATCATCACTGCTACATCGGCTCGCTCGGCAATGTCTGCCGCTGGCTGGCGCGCAGGGCCGAGGCGCTCGGCGTCGAGATCTATCCGGGCTTTGCGGCGGCCGAAGTGCTTTATGACGAGGACGGCAAGGTCAAGGGCATCGCCACCGGAGACATGGGCATCGGCCGCGACGGCAAGCCGAAGGACTCTTTTACCCGTGGCATGGAATTGCTCGGTAAATACATCCTGTTCGCCGAAGGCGCCCGAGGCAGCCTGACCAAGCAGCTCATCAGCAAATTCGCCCTGGACGCCAAGAGCGAGCCGCCGAAGTTCGGTATCGGCCTCAAGGAAGTCTGGCAAATCGATCCCGCCAAGCACCAGAAGGGCCTGATCCAGCATTCGTTCGGCTGGCCGCTCGACATGAAGACCGGCGGTGGCTCGTTCCTCTATCATTATGACGACAATCTCGTCGCCGTCGGCTTCGTCGTCCATCTCAACTACGACGATCCCTATCTGTCCCCCTTCGACGAATTCCAGCGCTTCAAGACCCATCCCTCGATCCGTGGCACCTTCGAAGGCGCCAAGCGGCTCGCTTACGGCGCGCGCGCGATCACCGAGGGCGGCTATCAGTCGGTGCCGAAGCTCAGCTTCCCCGGCGGCGCGCTGATCGGCTGCGGGGCTGGCTTCGTCAACGTGCCGCGCATCAAGGGCGTGCACAATGCGATGGGCACCGGCATGCTCGCCGCCGAGCACGTCGCAGCGGCGATTTCCGCCGATCGCGCCAATGACGAACTCGTCGAATACGAGAATGCCTGGCGCACGTCGTCCGTCGGCAAGGATTTGTTTCTGGTCCGCAACGTCAAGCCGCTGTGGTCGAAGTTCGGCACCGTGCTCGGCGTCGCGCTGGGCGGCTTCGACATGTGGTGCAACACGCTGTTCGGCGCCTCGCTGTTCGGCACCCAGTCGCACGCCAAGCCTGATCGCGCCACGCTCGATCCGGCCCGGCAGCACACGCCCAAGGCCTACCCGAAGCCGGACGGGAAGATATCGTTCGACAAGCTGTCCTCGGTGTTCCTGTCCAACACCAATCATGAGGAGGACCAGCCGGTCCATCTGAAGGTTACGGACATGAACCTTCAGAAGACCTCCGAACATGACGTCTTCGCAGGTCCTTCGAACCGCTATTGCCCGGCCGGCGTCTATGAATGGATCGAGGAGGGCTCAGGCCCGCGCTTCCAGATCAACGCCCAGAACTGCGTCCACTGCAAAACCTGCGACGTGAAGGACCCCAATGGCAACATCACCTGGGTTCCGCCCGAGGGCGGCGGCGGCCCGAATTACGAGGCGATGTAAGGGCGGGGCGCGTGATCTGGCGCACGTTCGCGTGAGGACCCGGCTGCGGCCACGCGCCGCGGCCACGATAAGGCCATAGTAGCGGCGTCTTGGGGCTCTCCCGGCGGTTTCGTCTGGCCGATTTCGGCAAGCGCGGGGAACGGCCGGCCCGAATCCTTGCGGCGAAGCGCCAAAAGCGGCATTGTCGCCCCGACGGTTCCGGGTCCCTATGCCACCGGCCGCGTTCGCATGCGATACGGCCCCCTGTTGCAAACCCGGCACTACCAACTCAAGGCGAGCCCCTGATGTTTTCAAATCGTTTCATCCGCTGGACTGCTGCCGCCATCGCTCTCACGGGCACCGCGATCGTGGCGGTCCCCGGTGCGGTCCTGGCGCAGACGCCGGATCACCCGGAGAACACGGCGGCGCAGTTTCCGACCCGAAACGATCTGAAGTCGCTCACCGGTGCCGGCAGCTATCTCGCCGCCCGCCACGCCAGCGTCGAGCGTGACGCGGCCTCCGCCGCCGCATTCTACCGTTCGGCGCTCCGGACCGATCCCAAGAACAACGAGCTGCTCGACCGTGCCTTCATCTCGTCGGTCGCCGACGGCGACCTCGAGGAGGCGGTCAAGCTCGCCGAGCGCATCCTCACCATCGACAAGACCAACCGCGTCGCGCGTCTCGTCGTCGGCGTGCATGATCTCAAGCTGAAGAAATACGCGGCCGCGCAGACCAACATCAATCAATCGGTCCGCGGTCCGATCACCGATCTCGTCGCCACGCTGCTGTCGGGCTGGGCCGCCTATGGTGCCGGCGATGCCAAGGGTGGTGTCGCCACCATCGACAAGCTGGCCGGTCCGGAATGGTATCCGCTGTTCAAGGACCTTCACGCCGGCATGATCCTGGAGCTCGCCGGCAAGGAGAAGGACGCCGGCGCCCGCTTCGAGCGCGCCTACAAGCTCGACGATTCCATGCTGCGCGTGACCGAGGCCTATGCACGGTGGCTCTCGCGCAACAAGGATTCCGCCGCCGCGACCACCGTCTACCAGGCCTTCGACAAGAAGCTCGCCCGTCATCCGCTGATCCAGGAAGGCCTGCGCGAGACCAAGGCCGGCAAGAAGATGCCGCCACTCGTCGATTCCGCACAGGCCGGCGCCGCCGAGGCGCTCTATGGCATCGGGGCCACGCTGACCCGCCGCGGCGGCGAGGACCTGGCGCTGGTCTATCTCCAGCTCGCGCTCTACCTCCAGCCGACCCATCCGCTGGCGCTGCTCTCGCTCGCCGATCTCTATGAATCGGTGAAGCGGCCGAAGATGGCGATCAAGGTCTATGAGCGCGTGCCCGCGACCTCGCCGCTCAAGCGCAATGCGCAGATACAGCTCGCCATTGATCTCGACACCGCCGACCGCACCGACGAGGCGATCAAGATCCTCAAGGGCGTCACGTCGGAGGACCCCAAGGACCTCGAAGCCATCATGGCGCTCGGCAATATCGAGCGCGGTCGCAAGCGGTTCGGCGATTGCGGCGCGACCTATTCGCAAGGGATCGACGTGCTGCAGCCCGGCAACGACAAGGCCAACAGCGTCTGGTACTATTATCGTGGCATCTGCGAGGAGCGCTCCAAGCAGTGGGCCAAGGCCGAGGCCGACATGAAGAAGGCGCTGGAGCTTCAGCCCGACCAGCCGCACGTCCTCAACTATCTCGGCTATTCCTGGATCGACCAGGGCGTGAATCTCGACGAAGGCATGAAGATGATCAAGCGTGCCGTCGAGCAGCGTCCCGACGACGGCTACATCGTCGATTCCCTCGGCTGGGCCTATTACCGCATCGGCAACTACGAAGAGGCGGTGAAGAACCTCGAGCGCGCGATCGATCTCAAGCCCGAGGATCCCACCATCAACGACCATCTCGGCGACGCCTATTGGCGCGTCGGCCGCACGCTGGAGGCAAAATTCCAGTGGTCGCATGCCCGCGATCTCAAGCCCGAGCCGGAAGAGCTTCCGAAGATCGAGGCCAAGATCGCCAACGGTCTCGCCGACGACAATTCGAACTCTTCCGCGGCTCAGGCCGATAAGAAGAAGGACGACGGCAAGGGCGGCTGAGGTTTTGTTTGGGGGCGTGTCGCCGATGTCGGCGTTGATTGAAGAGGGGCGGGCGAAGGTCAATTTGAGCCTTCGCGTCGTCGGCCGTCGTGCCGACGGCTATCATGATCTCGAAAGCGTGGTGGCATTCGCCGATTGCGCCGACCGGCTGACGCTGGAGCCGGGCGGCGAGCTGAAGCTCACCACCACCGGGCCGCTGGCGGAGGCCTGCGGCGAGACGTCCGACAATCTCGTGCTCAAGGCCGCCAGGCTTCTGGCCGAGGCGGTGCCCGGCCTGAAGCTGGGCGCGTTCGCGCTCGACAAAGTGCTTCCCGTTGCGGCGGGCATCGGCGGCGGTTCGGCCGATGCTGCGGCGGCGCTGCGGCTCCTGGCGCGTCTCAACGATTTGTCGCTCGATGATCCCCGCGTTCAAAAGGTCGCACTCGCGACCGGCGCCGACGTGCCGGTGTGCCTCATCTCGCGCGCCTGCGACATGACCGGCGTCGGCGAGCAGCTATTGCCGCTCGCGCTGCCGAGCATGCCCTGCGTCATGGTCAATCCGCGCGTGCCGGTCGCGACCAAGGACGTGTTCCAGGCACTGGGGCTGCGCAACGGCGAGCTTCTGGTCGGCGTCACCGACGTCATCCGCGCTCCGGCCTGGCCCGCGGAGGGCGCCTCTATTTCCGATTGGGTCGAGGTTCTGGAAACCGTCGCCAACGACCTTGAAGCGCCTGCGCTGCGCATCGAGCCCGTCATCGGCGAGGTGCTGGAAGCTTTGCGCACCTCCGCCGACGTCAAGCTCGCCCGCATGTCCGGCTCCGGCGCGACATGCTTTGCGATCTACGGCGCGGCGGCCGAAGCCCATGCCGCCGCCGAGAAGATCCGGCGCGACCACCACGGCTGGTGGGTGCATGCAGGGACCTTGAGTTAGTTCTGATCGTCATTGCGAGCGTAGCGAAGCAATCCAGAATCCCTCCGCGGTGACAGTCTGGATTGCTTCGCTGCGCTCGCAATGACGTGGATAGGGTTGTGCTAACCCGCGCCGTCCTCGTCGAGCCCGAGAAACCGCCGGATCACGCCCAACACCTGCTGCGGCTTGTCGTGCTGCAGCCAGTGTCCCGCCCCGGCAATGGTCTCGATGCGCGCCTGCGGGAAGTACCGCTCCAGGCCTGCCGCCCTGGCGCCGGCGAGAAAGCTTTCGCCGGCATTGAGCAGCAGCGTCGGACAGCTGATGCGCGACCAGAGCTCGATGTGATCGTCGGGCCAGAGCCGGTGCGGCGCAGCGGCGCGCTGATAGGGATCGAACTTCCAGCTGTAGGTGCCATCCTCGTTCTGCCGCGCACCATGCGTGGCGAGATGCAGGGCGAGATCGCGGGACAGCCGTTTGTTGTGAAGCATCATCTGCGCGGCGGCGTCCTCGAGCGTGGCATAGCGGCGCGGCGTGCGGTCGTGCAGCTTGTCGAGCTGGCCGACCCATTTGCCGATGCGCTCATGCGCCGGCGGCTTTGGCGCATCCGGCAACATGGTCACGCCGTCGAGGACCACGAGCTTCGAGACCTGTTCGGGGAATGAGCCCGAAAAGATCAGGCTGACCATGCCGCCCATCGAATGGCCGATGAGAGTGACCTGAGGCGCTGCGATATTGCGGACGAGCTGGGAGAGATCGTAGACATATTCCGTCAGCGCGTAGCTGCCGCCTCGGGTCCAGTCGGAATCGCCGTGGCCGCGCAGGTCGGGCGCGAGCACGTGAAAATGCGGCTGCAACGATCGGGCAATGTGATCCCAGCTCCGGCAATGATCGCGGCCGCCATGGACCAGGATGAGAGGTGGCGCGTCCTCATTGCCCCAGTCTGCGTAATGCAGCCGCAGGCCGTGCGATTCATGGAAGCGGCTTTGCGGGGCGAGCATCGTGGCGCTATCCATTCGCCGGCCGCAGCGCCAGCGCCAGCGCCAGGCCGAGGCTGGCGATGAAGACGCCGGAGCTCTGGGTGAGACGGCGCATCAAACGCGGTCTTCCGGTCAGGAACAGCCAGAAATTCGTTTCGGTCATCCTGTTTTCGTAGCGGAGCGACCGGCGATTGCAAGTCTTCTTCAGCCCATCCGGCGGAAGATCACGCTGGCGTTCACCCCGCCGAAGCCGAACCCGTTCGAGATGGCGTTCTGCATCGGCATCGCTCTCGCTGCGCCGGCAACGATGTCGATGCCTTCAGCGCCGGGATCCGGATTTTCGAGATTGAGCGTCGGCGGTGCGATCTGGTCGCGCAAGGCAAGCACGGTGAAGATCGCCTCCAGCCCGCCGGCGGCGCCGAGCAGGTGCCCGGTGGCCGATTTGGTCGCGCTCACGGCAATGCCACGGTTACGGCCGAACAGCGCGGCGATCGCGCCGAGCTCGCTCTCGTCGCCGGCCGGCGTCGACGTCGCGTGCGCGTTCAGGTGCTGCAGATCCGCAGGCTCGAGCTTCGCCTGCCGAAGCGCGATCTCCATGGCGCGGCGGGCGCCGTCGCCATCGGGCGGACCCGAGGTCATGTGATAGGCGTCCGCGGTCGTGCCGTAGCCGACGATCTCCGCGATCGGCGTCGCGCCGCGCGCCAGTGCATGTTCCAGCGCCTCGATCACCAGGATGCCGGCGCCTTCGCCCATGACGAAGCCGTCGCGGTCGCGATCGAACGGGCGCGAGGCGCGCGCGGGCTCGTCGTTGAAGCCGCTCGACAGCGCGCGGGCCGCGGCAAAGCCGCCGAGGCTGACGATGTCGATGCAGGCCTCCGCGCCGCCGCAGATCGCGACATCGGCCTCGCCGGCGCGGATCATTCGCGCGGCATCGCCGATCGCCTGCACGCCGGCGGCACACGCCGTGACCGGCGTGCCCAGCGCGCCCCTGTAGCCGTGTTTGATCGAAACCTGGCCCGCGGCGAGATTGGCGAGGAACGAAGGGACCGTGAACGGCGAGAGCCGGCGTGCACCGCGCTTCTCGGTGATGCGCACCGCCTCCGCCATCGCCGGAAAGCCGCCGATGCCGGAGGCGATGATCGTCGCGGTGCGCTCCAGCGCGCCTGCGTCCTGCGGCATCCATTTGGCCTGTGCGACCGCTTCTGCGGCGGCGAGCAGCGCGAACAGGATGAAGCGGTCCATCTTGCGCTGGTCCTTTGGCGCGGCGGCCTGCGCGGGATCGAAGCCGCCATCGGCATCATCGGCCTTGTCGGGCACGAGACCGGCGATGCGCGCCGGCAGTGCCTGCGCCCAATCGGGCAGAGGGCGCAGCCCGCTTTGGCCGGCGAGCAACCGTCGCCACGACAATTCGACCCCACAGCCGAGCGGCGACACCGCGCCCATGCCAGTCACGACGATACGACGCATGTCAG
Source organism: Bradyrhizobium sp. CCBAU 51765 (assembly GCF_015291725.1). GTDB lineage: Bacteria > Pseudomonadota > Alphaproteobacteria > Rhizobiales > Xanthobacteraceae > Bradyrhizobium > Bradyrhizobium liaoningense. Next base: position 6,365,379 of record NZ_CP030038.1, on the reverse strand, counting down.
TCTCCAGCCGGCGCAACGGCCGGGTTCATGGCCCTCAGCGAAGCGAGCCGCGCGCGCATTCCGCGGCTGGCGCGGGGCCCCGCGATGACGACCGAATTGGCGAGCGTGATCGGACGCATGTCGGCGGCATCGACCACGACCGGATCGAGCGGGCGAACGTCGCTCCGGTTCGCCAGCAGGATGGATTCGCCCTTCGGCGCGAGATGCTTGTTGCCCCAGGCGAGCAGCGCGACGATCACCGGAAAGAAATCCCGCGCCTTGTCCGTCAGCACGTATTCGTAGCGCGGCGGACGTTCGTTGTAGCGGCGCCGGACGAACATGCCGCTCGCGGTGAGATGGGCGAGGCGCCGCGACAGGATGTTCGGCGCGATCCCGAGGCCTTGCGCGAATTCGTCGAACTTCGTCGCGCCCTGAAACGCATCGCGCAGGATCAGGATGCTCCACCATTCGCCGACCGTCTCCACGGCGCGGCCGACGGGGCATTCCTGGATGGAGGGAGATTTGGGCTGCATGGGGGAAGGATAGGTGAGTAACTTGCAAAATACAAGTTACTCACGCTGCTGGACGCGGCGGGTGCAGGAGGGGGAGCAGCGAAGCCATCGCTCCGATGGAGAATGCGAATTTGCGAACGATGGGCCAGCGCCCGACTCCGTCATTGCGAGCACATATGCATGACCGCTACCCTGAGGCTCCCGGTGCGATGCAGGGCAATCGCATACGATGTGCAGAATGCAGCGGCATCGGCAGTGGGCTCCCTCCCCCGCTTGCGGGGGAGGGTTGGGGAGAGGGTGTCTCCGCGCTGGGATTATTGAGATTGACTGAGGACGTCCCTGTGCGGCGAGAGCCCTCACCCGCCGCGCTCTGCGAGCGCGTCGGCCTCTCCCGCAAGCGGGAGAGGCGGAGCAAGCCTGCGGACAGTCCCCGTGCAATTCATATTATGCGATCGCCCCGCGGTGCGATGCCAGGCATCGCCACTCGCGCCTCAGAATGACGGGGCTGATTGCGTGTGCGGAATCGATAGAGACCGGTCGGCCGCAGCCTAATGCGACCGCGCCAGGCAGAATGCCACGACCTGCTCCAGTGCGCTCTTCATCGGCGAGGGCGGGAACAGCGCGAGCGCATCGACGGCCATGGCGCCGTAGTGCTGGGCGCGGCTCAGCGTATCCTCGAGCGCGCGGTGCTTGTTCATCAGGCCGATGGCATGGTCGAGATCGCCGTCGCCGATCTCGCCGCGCTCCAGCGCGCGGATCCAGAAGGCGCGCTCGGTGTCGTTGCCGCGGCGGAAGGCCAGCACGACCGGCAGCGTGATCTTGCCCTCGCGGAAATCGTCGCCGGTGTTCTTGCCGAGCTTGGCGCTCTTGCCGCCATAGTCGAGCACGTCGTCGACGAGCTGGAAGGCGATGCCGAGATTCATGCCGACCGAGCGGCAGGCGGTCTGCTCCGCCTTCGGCCGGTTGGCGATGACGGGGCCGACCTCGCAGGCGGCGGCGAACAATTCGGCGGTCTTGCCGCGGATCACGGCGAGATATTCGTCCTCGGTGGTCGCGGTGTTCTTGGCGGCGGCCAGCTGCATCACCTCGCCCTCTGCGATGGTGGCGGCGGCCGCGGAGAGGATGTCGAGCGCGCGGAGCGAGCCGACTTCGACCATCATGCGGAAGGCCTGGCCGAGCAGGAAGTCGCCGACCAAGACGCTCGCCTCGTTGCCCCAGAGCATGCGCGCCGAGAGCTTGCCGCGGCGCATCTCGCTCTCGTCGACGACGTCGTCGTGGAGCAGGGTGGCGGTATGCATGAACTCGACGGAGGCCGCGAGCTTGATATGGCCGTCGCCGGTATAGCCGGCCAGGTTGGCCATGGCGAGCGTCAGCATCGGGCGCAGGCGTTTGCCCCCGGAGGAGATCAGGTGGTTGGCGACCTCCGGGATCATGGTCACCTCGGAGCCGGTCCGCGACAGAATCGTGGCGTTGACGCGCTCCATGTCAGGGGCGACAAGGGCAACCAGCTCTTCGATCGACGCGCCGGGAGTTTCGAAAGGTACGATGACGGCCACGCCGGTCTCCAATATTTGCCCCGGAAGGGCTATTCTGATGGAAAGACAATAGAAACTGGCGACGGACGCGGCAAGACCTCGGAACCATTGACATTTGCCGCATGCCCCCCTTTCAGGCAGGAGATCTGCGTTTTGCGCGAACTGGTTCGGACCAACGACATGGTGCTGGTGTCGGCGATCGGCGCGCTGCTCGACGGTGCCAACATCCATCATCTGGTGCTGGACCAGAACATGAGCATCATCGAGGGCTCGCTCGGCGTATTGCCGCGGCGGATCCTGGTCCATGAGGACGATGTCCAGGAGGCCAGGGCTCTCCTCACCGAAGCTGGCCTCAGCCACGAACTGCGCGGCGATGATTGAGGCCGCAGATATTACCGAGGACGCCTTTCTCGGCGGGCAATTGCGGTTGAAGCAGAAGCGATCCGGCCATCGCGCCGGGCATGACGCCATCCTGCTTGCAGCGGCGACCGACGCCCTGGCGGGGGACCGCGTAGTCGATTTGGGCGCCGGTGTCGGTACGGCCGGTCTGGCGCTGGCCCGCCGCGTCTCCGGCATCAGGCTCAGCCTGGTCGAGATCGATCCCGAGCTGGCCGAGCTCGCGCGTGGCAACGCGGCGGCGAATGCGATTGCCGTCGAAACGATCGTGCTCGACGTCACGGGCGAGCCGCAGGCCTTTGCGTCAAACGGGCTGTCGCCGGACAGCGTCGACGTGGTGTTGATGAATCCGCCTTTCAACGATCCGGCCCGGCATCGCGCCTCGCCGGACCGGGCGCGTCACAGCGCGCATGTGGCGACGGAAGTGACCCTGCATGCGTGGGTGCATGCAGCGCGGCGTATCCTCCGATCCAATGGCGTGCTGACCCTGATCTGGCGTGCAGATGGAATCGCCGAAGTCCTGGCAGCGCTGTCACGCGGTTTCGGCAGTCTCTCGATCCTGCCGGTTCACGGCGAGGCGGGGCGGCCCGCGATCCGCGTGCTGGTGCGTGCGGTGAAAGGCGGCCGGGCCCCGACGCGATTGCTGCCGGGCCTCATGCTCAACGACGAGTCACGCTTGTCCAAAAGCGAGGTGACGGAGATTCTGGAAGGGAGAGCGGCCTTGCCGCTGGTGGAACCGTGAGGGCTTACCGGGGAAGCGATTCGGACTGCTGCTCTTGCGGCGACGTGAGGCGGATCGCCATGAACAGCGCGCCGATCAGCAGCATCAGAAGATAGATTTTCATGGTGTTCTCCGCTGCCTCATTGCAGCCTCCCAACGGGAAAACTGCAAAGCACGTTCCGGGCACTTCCAATGACAGTCGCGTGATAAGAAATGGTTAATCAGAGGTAACGGCATGGCCGAACAATTGAACGATCGTGAGAGTTCCGGCCTGGCCGACAAGCTCATGCAATATCTGCCGGCGCGCTTTCGGCCGGGTACCCCGGTGGTGCCGGTGGTGCGGCTGTCAGGGGTGATCGGTGCGGTGACGCCGCTGCGCCCCGGGTTGACGCTTGCCGGAATCGCACGGGTGCTCGAGCGCGCGTTTTCGTATCGGCACGCCAAGGCCGTGGCGCTGGTGATCAATTCTCCCGGCGGCTCGCCGGTGCAGTCGCGTCAGATCTACTTGCGCATCAAGCAACTTGCGGCGGAGAAGAAGTTGCCGGTGCTCGTGTTCGTCGAGGACGTCGCGGCGTCTGGTGGCTACATGATCGCCTGCGCCGGCGACGAGATCATCTGCGATCCGTCCTCGATCCTCGGCTCGATCGGCGTGGTCGGCGGCAGTTTTGGCTTTCAGGAGGCGATCAGGCGGCTCGGCATCGAGCGGCGCCTCTATATGGCCGGCGAACACAAGGCGATGCTCGACCCGTTCCTTCCCGAAAACCCTGATGACGTCGCCAGGCTGAAGGCGATCCAGCGCGAGATCCACGGGATCTTCATCTCGCTGGTCAAGGAGAGCCGTGGCGCGCGGCTGAAGGGAGCGGACGAGACCCTGTTCACGGGCGAATACTGGGCTGGCGACAGTGCCATCGCGCTGGGGCTCGCCGACGGCATCGGCGATCTCCGCTCAACTCTTCGTGCCCGCTATGGCGAGAAGGTTCTCACCCCCGTGATCGCGCAGCCGACCGGGCTGCTCTCCGGCCTTTTGGGGCGGAAATCGCCCGGCGCGGGGCAGCTTTCAGCCCTGGAATCAATGGCCGGCTTGCCGGACGAGCTGATCTCGGCGGTCGAGACGCGGGCGATCTGGGCGAAATTCGGGTTCTAGGCAGCGCCATTTGGTCCGGGCCGCGCCAATTGCGGCGCTGGCCCATCTGCGCAACAATGCAGGTCGGGGCTGAGCACTAGACGAGGATCGACCGATGCCGCCGTTCGTCGCTTTCGCGGGCGTCTTGGGCGGGCTTGCCGTGGTCCGCTGGGCCTACAAGACCGCTGTCCGGATCAACCAGGAGCTGGAGGAGATGCGCCTGTCACGCGTCGCCGAGGCCGCCCGCATGGGGGATATCCAGACGCTGAAGCGTGACCCCGTGACCGGAGCTTACCGGCCGGGTTAGCTCTTCCTGCGCGCAAGGTGCGCCCCCTCTCCCGCTTGCGGGGGAGGGCTGGGGAGGGGGTCTATCCGCAAGCGAGAACCCCCAAGAGGAGAAAGCCCTCACCCGGCGCTTCGCCATAGCCGAGGCTTTGCCTCGGCGTCTCTTAGAACGGCCGCCATAGGCGGCCTATACCTCTCCTGCAAGCGGGAGAGGTAAGAAGGCCCCTTCGCCTTGATTCCCATCCCCGCCGTCGATACGGTCCCGCGCGATTCAAAACCCCCCGCGAGAGCCCGATCTGACGATGGACGCCTCATTGCCCGCCCATATGCGCCCGGAACGCTCGTTCCAGGGCTTCATCCTCGCGCTCCAGCGGTTCTGGGCCGAGCAGGGCTGCGTGATCCTGCAGCCCTACGACATGGAAATGGGCGCGGGCACCTTCCATCCGGCGACCACCCTGCGCGCGCTCGGGCCAAAGCCCTGGAATGCGGCCTATGTGCAGCCCTCGCGACGGCCCAAGGACGGCCGTTACGGCGAGAACCCGAACCGGATGCAGCACTACTACCAGTTCCAGGTGATCATGAAGCCGTCGCCGCCGAATCTTCAGGATCTGTACCTGAAGTCGCTCGCCGCGATCGGCATTGATTCCGCCGTGCACGACATTCGCTTCGTCGAGGACGATTGGGAGAGTCCGACGCTGGGTGCCTGGGGTTTGGGCTGGGAGTGCTGGTGCGACGGCATGGAGGTCAGCCAGTTCACTTATTTCCAGCAGGTCGCGGGCTTCGAATGCGCGCCGGTCGCGGGTGAGCTCACCTATGGCCTCGAGCGCCTCGCGATGTATGTGCAGGGCGTCGACCGCGTCTACGACCTCAACTTCAACGGCCGCGAGGGTGACGCCAAGGTCACCTATGGCGATGTCTTCCTGCAAGCCGAGCAGGAATATTCGCGGCACAATTTCGAACATGCCGACACCGCGATGCTGTTCGAGCAGTTCAAGATGGCGGAAGCGGCCTGCCGGAAATATCTCGACGCCGGCTGGCGCGAAGGCGGCAACAAGAAGCAGCATCTGATGGCGCTGCCGGCCTACGACCAGTGCATCAAGGCGAGCCATGTCTTCAATCTGCTCGACGCGCGCGGCGTGATCTCCGTGACGGAGCGCCAGAGCTACATTCTTCGCGTGCGTGAGCTGGCCAAGGCCTGCGGCGAGGCCTGGATCCACACTGAAGCGGGCGGAGCGGCCTGATGCCCGATCTTTTGCTTGAACTGTTCTCGGAAGAGATTCCCGCGCGCATGCAAGGGAAGGCGGCCGACGATCTGCGGCGCATGGTCACCGACAAGCTTGTCGCCGAAGGTCTCGTCTACGAGGGTGCGAAAGCCTTCGCGACGCCGCGCCGCCTCGCGCTCACCGTGCACGGCATCCCCGCGCGCCAGCCCGACCTCAAGACCGAGCGCCGCGGCCCCAAAATCGGCGCGCCCGATGCGGCCGTGCAGGGCTTCCTGAAGGCGACCGGTCTGAAGTCGCTGGATGAGGCCAAGATCCAGCGCGACCCCAAGGGTGATTTCTACATCGGATTGATCGAGAAGCCGGGTCGCGACGCGATCGACGTGCTCGCGGAAATCCTCCCCGTCATCATCCGCACCTTCCCCTGGCCGAAATCGATGCGCTGGGGCGCGCGTTCCGGAAAACCCGGCTCGCTCAACTGGGTGCGCCCGCTGCACGCGATCACCGCGACGTTCGGGCTCGAGACCGAAGAGCCTGATGTCGTGAAATTCTCGGTGGACGGCATCGAGGCCGGCCAGACCACTTACGGCCATCGCTTCCTTGCGCCCGCGGCTATTTCCGTGCGCCGCTTCGAGGACTACGAAGCAAAATTGCTCGACGCCAAGGTCGTGCTCGACCCCGAGCGCCGCAAGGACGCGATCCTCACCGACGCCAAGCAGTTGGCCTTCGCGCAGGGCTTCGAGCTGGTCGAGGACCAGAACCTACTCGACGAGGTCGCCGGCCTCGTCGAATGGCCGGTCGTGCTGATGGGCTCGTTCGAGCCGGAGTTCCTGGCGACTCCGGCGGAGGTGATCCGCGCCACCATCCGCAACAACCAGAAGTGCTTCGTGGTGCGCGATCCCAAAACGGGCAAGCTCGCCAACAAGTTCATCCTGGTCGCCAACATCGAGGCGACCGACGGTGGTGCGACCATCATCGCCGGCAACGAGCGCGTGATCCGCGCGCGGCTGAGCGATGCGAAGTTCTTCTACGAGACCGATCTCAAGACCAAGCTCGAGGAACGGCTGCCGAAGTTCGAGCAGATCGTATTCCACGAGAAGCTCGGCACCCAGGCCGAACGCATCAAGCGCATCGAGAGCTTGGCCGCCGAGATTGCGCCGCTGGTCGGCGCCGATATTGCTAAGACCAAGCGCGCCGCACATCTGGCGAAGGCGGATTTGCTGACCGAAGTCGTCGGTGAATTCCCGGAGGTGCAGGGCCTGATGGGCAAGTACTACGCTCTGGCGCAGGGTGAGGACGCCTCCGTCGCTGCGGCTAGCGAAGAGCACTACAAGCCGCAGGGCCCGGCCGATCGTGTGCCGACCGATCCGGTGAGCGTGGCCGTCGCACTTGCCGACAAGCTCGATACCCTGGTCGGCTTCTGGGCGATCGACGAGAAACCGACGGGCAGCAAGGATCCGTATGCGCTGCGTCGCGCGGCGCTGGGTGTAATCCGGCTGATCGCGGAAAATGCGCTGCGTCTGTCGTTGATGAAGGTGGCGGCGTCGGCACTCGTCGGCCTGTCGATGAAGCCCGCCGATGTGCAGAAGCTTCCGGGCGATCTGCTCGCCTTCTTCGCCGACCGCCTCAAAGTCCAGCTCCGCGAGCAGGGCGCGCGGCACGATCTCGTCGACGCCGTGTTCGCGCTCGGCGGCCAGGACGACCTCCTCATGATCGTCCGTCGCGTCGAGGCGCTCGGTAAATTCCTCGATACCGACGACGGCAAGAACCTGCTCGCCGGCACCAAGCGCGCCAGCAACATCCTCTCGATCGAGGAGAAGAAGGACAAGCGCACGTTCGACGGTGCGCCCGATGCCGCGCTCTACAGCCTCGCTGAGGAAAAGGCGCTGGCGAAGGCGATCGGTGAGGTCAAGGCGGAAGCCGGCGCTGCGGTGGCAAAGGAAGACTTCGCCGCCGCGATGAGCGCGATGGCAAAGTTGCGCTCGCCGGTCGACGCGTTCTTCGACAAGGTTCGCGTCAACGACGACGATGCGAAGGTGCGCGAGAACCGCCTAAAGCTGCTCAACGAGATCCGCAGCGCGACGCGGGCGGTGGCGGATTTCTCGAAGATCCAGGATTGAGGCGCGTTTCGCGCGGCAACACAGCTGTCATTCCGGGGCGCACCGCTTGGCGCGAGCCCGGAATCCATTTCTCCCCATTGAGCGCAGCACGATGGATTCCGGGCTCGCGCTTCGCGCGCCCCGGAATGACGAGCGTAAAAAGTGCCCCACCCGGCGGGGGGAGGACCGGGCGGGGCAGATGTCCGTTCAACACTGCGCGCGCCAGCCTGATATGGCGCGCCGGACATCTAGTCGATCTCGGTCAGTCGATCAGTCCAGCACCTCGACGATGCGGCGCGAGCGCGGCTCGACCAGCACGGTCTCGCCGTTCACGACGGTGTAGCGATAGGTGGTGGCGCCGAAACGTTGCGGCACGTCATAATAAGTGACGCCGCTTTCGGGTAAGGTGGTGCCGACCACCACGCGATCCGGAATCCGGAAGGGCGGCACACGTTGTTCGACGACATATTCGCGGAAGGCCGGCCGCTGGTCGACCGCAATGGTCGGGGCGCTGTCGACCACGGCCGGCGCGCGTCCCACAGTGACACTGCTTTGCGCCTGCGCCGCAAGGGGCGAGCCGGTCGCGGCCGCGAGCGCTGCAAGAGCAAGAATCCTGTTCCGCATGGGCAACTCCTTCGACTTCTTTTTCGGACGCGCGACTGGCGCGACCGGTTGCCAATGCGTGCCTCATGGCAATGTTCCGGGAAAAGGCCTGCCGCATTCGCGGCAATTTCGGGCAGTTTTCGCGAAGGGCGGAACTCGCGATGCGCTCTGCGCATCTCTACTCCCGGAACCGGGCCGGCTATGATCCGCGCGCGATTCGCCTCACCTCCACAGAAAGATAGTTCATGCACATCACCGTCGCCCACATTTCGCCGATCCTGTCGTTGATTGCGGGCGTGCTCATCCTGATCATGCCGCGACTCCTCAACCTCATCGTCGCGATCTTCCTCATCGTCAACGGCGCGATCGGGCTCGGGCTCCTGAAGTGGCTCCGCTTCTAGGCGTCACTTTTCGGAACTGTCCGACTTGCGCGGGCCCGCCCAAAGTGGTGTAAGGCCCGCGATTTCCCATTCCTCTCGCAGGTTGTGTGCAAGCTATGGCCAAAGCCGCCTCGAAGCCTAAGAAAATGCCAGCGAAATCAAAGTCCTCTGCCGTCGCGAAAGCCGCGCCGCCGGCCCGCAAGACGCTGGCCAAAAGCGCGCCGAAGCCGGTCGCCAAGCCCGCAGCCAAGCCGGCGGCAAAGGCCGTGACCAAGGCGGCTCTGCCGAAGGTCGCCACGAAGCCCGCACCGAAGAAGGCTGCGCCCGCCAAGGCGGCGCCAGCCGCGGCCAAGGCCGGCAAATGGGTGTTCACATTCGGTGACGGCAAGGCCGAGGGCCGCTCGGAAATGCGCGACCTGCTCGGCGGCAAGGGCGCCAACCTCGCCGAAATGGCCAATCTCGGCCTGCCGGTGCCTCCCGGCTTCACCATCCCGACCTCGGTCTGCACCTATTTCTACGCACACGACAAGACCTACCCCAGGGAATTGCAGTCGCAGGTTGAGAAGGCGCTCGACTATGTCGGCAGGTTGACCGGCAAGATCTTCGGCGATGCCAAGAACCCGCTGCTCGTCTCCGTGCGCTCCGGCGCGCGCGCCTCGATGCCGGGCATGATGGACACCGTGCTCAATCTCGGCCTCAACGACCAGACCGTGGAAGCGCTCGCCGAATTGTCGGGTGACCGCCGCTTCGCCTTTGACAGCTATCGCCGCTTCATCACCATGTATTCCGACGTGGTGCTCGGCTTCGAGCACCATCACTTCGAGGAAATCCTCGACACCTTCAAGGATACGCAGGGCTACACGCTCGACACGGACCTCTCCGCCGAGGACTGGGTCGAACTGGTCGGCAAGTACAAGGACGCAGTTGCGCGCGAGACCGGCAAGGAGTTCCCGCAGGATCCGCACGACCAGCTCTGGGGCGCGATCGGCGCGGTGTTTTCATCCTGGATGAACGCGCGCGCGGTGACCTACCGCAAGCTGCACGACATTCCGGAATCCTGGGGCACCGCGGTCAACGTGCAGGCCATGGTGTTCGGCAACATGGGCGAGACCTCGGCGACCGGCGTTGCCTTCACCCGCAACCCCTCGACCGGCGAGAGCAAGCTCTACGGCGAGTTCCTGATCAACGCGCAGGGCGAGGACGTGGTGGCGGGCATCCGCACGCCGCAGGACATCACCGAGGAGGCGCGGAAGGAGTCGGGCTCCGACAAGGCGTCGATGGAATCGGCGATGCCGGAGGCCTTCAAGGAACTGACGCGGATCTACACGCTGCTCGAGAAGCACTACCGCGACATGCAGGACATGGAGTTCACGGTCGAGCAGGGCAAGCTCTGGATGCTCCAGACCCGCGGCGGCAAGCGCACTGCGAAAGCGGCGCTGCGCATCGCGGTCGAGCTCGCCAATGAGGGCCTGATCTCGAAGAAAGAAGCGGTGACGCGGATCGATCCGGCCTCGCTCGATCAGCTCTTGCATCCGACCATCGATCCCAACGCCAAGCGCGACGTGATCGCCACCGGCCTGCCGGCATCCCCGGGTGCTGCCTCCGGCGAGATCGTGTTCTCCTCGGATGAAGCGGCCAAGCTTCAGGCCGACGGGCGCAAGGTGATCCTGGTCCGCATCGAGACCAGCCCGGAAGACATCCACGGCATGCACGCTGCCGAAGGCATCCTGACCACCCGCGGCGGCATGACCTCGCACGCGGCGGTGGTCGCGCGCGGCATGGGCAAGCCCTGCGTCTCCGGCTGCGGCACCATCCGCGTCGATTACGGCCGCGGCACCATGAGCATCGGCTCGCGCACCTTCAAGACCGGCGACGTCATCACCATCGACGGCTCGCTCGGCCAGGTGCTCGCCGGCCGCATGCCGATGATCGAGCCGGAGCTCTCCGGCGAGTTCGGCACGCTGATGAACTGGGCCGACCAGGTCCGCAAGATCGGCGTGCGCGTCAATGCCGACACGCCCGACGACGCGCGCACTGCGATCAAGTTCGGCGCGGAAGGCATCGGCCTGTGCCGCACCGAGCACATGTTCTTCGAGGAGACGCGCATCCGCACGGTGCGCGAGATGATCCTCTCCGAGGACGAGCAGTCGCGCCGCGCCGCGCTCGCAAAACTGCTGCCGATGCAGCGCGCCGACTTCGTCGAGCTGTTCGAGATCATGAAGGGCCTGCCCGTCACGATCCGGCTGCTCGACCCGCCGCTGCACGAGTTCCTGCCGCACACCCATGCCGAGGTCGAGGAAGTGGCACGCGCCATGAACACCGACCCGCGGCGCCTCGCCGACCGCGCCCGCGAGCTCTCGGAGTTCAACCCGATGCTCGGCTTCCGCGGCTGCCGAATCGCGATCGCCTATCCGGAGATCGCCGAGATGCAGGCGCGCGCGATCTTCGAGGCGGCGGTCGAGGCGCAGAAGCGCACCGGCAAGGCTGTCGGCCTCGAGGTGATGGTGCCGCTGATCGCGACCAAGGCCGAGCTCGATCTCGTCAAGGCGCGGATCGATGCGACCGCCCAGGCTGTGATGCGCGACACCAACACCAAGCTGGCCTATCAGGTCGGTACCATGATCGAGTTGCCGCGCGCCTGCCTCCTCGCGGCCGAGATCGCGCAGTCGGCCGAGTTCTTCTCGTTCGGCACCAACGACCTGACGCAGACGACCTACGGCATCAGCCGCGACGACGCGGCGAGCTTCATGGGTCCCTACGTCGCGAAGGGCATCCTATCGGTCGATCCCTTCATTTCTCTGGATCAGGAAGGCGTCGGCGAGCTCGTCAAGATCGGCGTCGCGCGCGGCCGCAAGACCCGCGCCTCGCTCAAGGTCGGCATCTGCGGCGAGCACGGCGGCGATCCCGCCTCCGTCGCCTTCTGTCACCACATCGGCCTCAACTACGTCTCCTGCTCGCCCTACCGCGTGCCGATCGCCCGGCTCGCAGCGGCGCAAGCGGCGCTCGGCAAGGCCGTCGCCAGCCAGGCGTAAGCAGAACTAAAATGCCGGAATGAGAGAGGCGGGGCCAAGCCCCGCCTCTTTCATTTTACGTCACGCTCTTTCAACATCGTCATTGCGAACGCAGCGAAGCAATCCGGAATCCTTCCTCGGAGGGACTGTGGATTGCTTCGTCGCAAGACGTGTTCGTGGGGACGTGCTCGCCACACGCTCCGCTGTTATCGCCCGGCTTGACCGGGCGATCCAGTACGCCGAGACGGTAGTGATTGAATCGAGACGCGGCGGCGTACTGGATTCCCCGCCTTCGCAGGGAATGACACCGGTGATGAGGAAGCGCTTTGCGCGAACCCAACAACAGCAGCCCCTCACACGTCCCGTAATGATACGCATGCGCAAGAGTTCCTTCACCATGCGCGTTGACCGGATGTTTACCGCGTCGCGTGAGACCGCATTTACCACTGCGCGACGTCGCCCCGGGGAAAGCCCTGTGTTCGCTTGAGTGTGCCGTTTGCGCAACGCGGATTAACGCCCCGGCAACCTAAATTAGCTACTTACGATAAAGATCGAATTGCACGGATGTACTGAGTTCGATCAGACGAGCGTAAGCGTAGCGTGAGCGTATCGATGTCAGTGTTGCGTAACCATCCGAAGGGCGCGCGGTTCGCGTCCTTCGGCATCGGTCTCTGCATCTTCGCATTGATGCCGAGAGAGACCGGCTATCAGGACATTGCCTCGCTGCTGGCGCGCCAGCCCGGCGTCGCCGAGCGTTGGCAGAAGCAGGTATTTTCCGCTGCGTCCTCGATCCAGCTTGCGACCTACAGCTTCTCGCGGCCGATCGGCACCTCCGCTCCGCAGAGCGCGATGGTTCGGCTCGCGAGCCTCGACGGCCGTGACGTCACCGGCGCGATCAGCCGCAATCCTGCGCTTCAGGCGCCGCCGCGCTACCAGGCCTCCGACTTTCCCAAAGTCGATCGCTCGCTGAAGGGTGATCGTCTCGCAACCGTCGCGCCGACGCAGGCCCCCGAGACGGTCGCGCCGGCTGCAGAGCCGGCACAGGAAGATCCCTCGACGTCGAACCGCTCGGTGTTCGGCGCCAAGACCGCCGAGTTGCCGCAGGCGATGTCGCCGGAATCCGCGGCCGTGCTCGATCCCGAACTCCAGGAAGCGTTGCGCGCGCCGCCGCTGCCGCAATATTCCAATCCGCCGCAGGCCAGCGACGCTGCGCGCGCGCTCGCGACCGCGCCGCTGGAGGCGTTGAAGCGGGCTCCCGCCGCGCCGGCACCGGCGCGCGATCCCTTCGCCGTCAAGACCTCGAGCCTGTTCTTCGGCAGCTCATCGCTCGGCGGCAATATCGAGCCCATCGAGAGCTGGCAGCCGGGCGCCGAGCCGCTGATCGTGATGCCCGATCCCGACATGAAGGTGACGGCTTCGCTGTCGCCGCCATCGGTGGAGATCTCCAAGGAGATCGAAGGCGGCGAGAGCGTTGCGCCGAAGGGCGAGGTCAATGCCGACAACCAGCGCGCCAGATCGCCGGCGGAGCGCCTCGCGCTCGACGACAAGTCGCGCGCCAAATCGGAGAAATGCCTCGCCGAAGCCGTCTATTTCGAATCCCGCGGCGAGGCCGTGCGCGGCCAGATCGCGGTAGCGCAGGTGGTGATGAACCGCGTGTTCTCCGGCAAATATCCCGAAACCGTGTGCGGCGTGGTCTACCAGAACAAGTACCGCCATTTCGCCTGCCAGTTCACCTTTGCCTGCGACAACAATCCAGACGTGATCCGCGAGCCCGAAATGTGGGAGCGCGCCAGGAAGATCTCCAAGGCGATGCTCGACGGCCAGATCTGGCTGCCCGAGGTCGGCAAGTCCACGCACTACCACGCCTATTGGGTCCGCCCATCCTGGGTCGCCGAGATGAAGAAGCTGTACAAGACCGGCGTGCACACCTTCTATCGGCCGCGCAACTGGGGCGACGGCAGCGAGGAGCCGAGCTGGGGCACCCCGGCGCAGACCGCCGCGCTGTCCGCCGAACTCGTGCAGGAGGCCAAGAGCTCGGCCGAGATGGGTGTGAGCGAGCGAAGGTAGTTGTCCTTCATCTCCGCTCGAGCGGCTTCGCATATTACTCGTGGCGGCGGCCTGCGCGCACGCCTCGTCCTTCGAGACGGCGCTTACGCGCCTCCTCAGGATGAGGCTAATCAGCGTCAGTGCCCGTTGAAGCTGCTGCCACGCACTCCGTCCTCATCCTGAGGAGCCCGCCCAAAGCGGGCGTCTCGAAGGATGGCCGCAGGCAAAGCTCCGAAATGCGATAGCCCTGCCGCAAGCGGGGAGAGGGAGAGGAATTCATCACGCCTCGATATCCAGCGCACAGTCGAAATTGGGCGCCGAATGCGTCAGCGCACCCGCCGACGCATAATCGACACCGGTCGCCGCAATCGCGGCGATCGACTCCAGCGTGACGCCGCCGGACGCCTCCAGCTCGAGGCGGCCTTCATTGATCCGCACCGCCTCGCGCAGCATCGCAAGGTCCATGTTGTCGAGCAGCACCGCGTCGGCCATCCCGCTGTCGAGCACCTCGCGCAGTTGCGACAGCGTATCGACCTCGATCTCGATCTTGACGAGATGCCCCGCGTGGGCACGGGCGCGCTCCAGCACCGGACGGATGCCGCCGGCGACCGCAATGTGGTTGTCCTTGATCAGGATGGCGTCGTCGAGCCCGAAGCGATGGTTGAAGCCGCCGCCGCAGCGCACCGCGTATTTCTCCAGTGCGCGCAATCCAGGTGTGGTTTTTCGCGTGCAGCAGATGCGCATCTTCGTGCCTTCGGTGCGCGCGACATAGTCCGCCGTGAGCGTGGCTATGCCCGACAAGCGGCCGACGAAGTTCAGCGCAGTTCGCTCGGCCGTGAGAATGGCGCGCGCCGGGCCCGAGATCGTCAGCACATGCTGGCCGCGGACAACCCGTGCGGCGTCGCGGACATGTGCGCGCAGCTCGATGTCGGGCGACAATTTTTGCAGCGTCGCCAGCGCCAGCGGCAATCCGGCAATCACGCCGGACTGGCGCGCGACGAGGATCGCCTGCGCCCTGGTCGCTTCCGGGATCGTCGCAAGCGAGGTGATGTCGCCGGCGCGGCCGAGGTCCTCGTCGAGCGCGCGCTGGACGGCCGCGTCGATCGCGAGCGGAGAGAGAAAGGCGTCGGGATAGAGCAGCGAGGTCGGGGTGATCATGGGGCCTCCTTCAGGCGATCATGGATTGCGCAATACGTGGCAGCGGACGCTCGTTCAGGCTCTCCGCGACCTCACGCATCGCGACGAGCGTCGTCATCGTTCTCCGGGCCGGCCCGGGGGCGTCAGCGGGATGATCGGAACGGAAATGCGCACCGCGGCTCTCGCGCCGCGTCCAGGCCGCAGCGGCGACGAGCAGGGCCGAAGTCGCCATGTTGCGAAGGGCGATGTCTGCGGCCTCGCGTTCGAGCATGGCGAAGTGGCGCACGGCGTCCGCAAGCCCGTCACCGTCGCGGATCACGCCGACATGCGCGCCCATCATCGCGCGCAGCCGCTTCACCGCTGCAGCATCCGGCGTGCCTGCGCGCGGCGTCGCCAACGCACCGGGAAAGCGGGCGGACGCGGGGATCGCGCGGCCGGCGATGTCGTCGGCAATGCGTGCAGCATAAACGACGGCTTCGAGCAGCGAATTCGAGGCGAGCCGGTTGGCGCCATGCGCACCGGTTGAGGAGACTTCGCCGCCGGCCCAGAGCCCGTCGATCGAGCTGCGGCCGCGATCGTCGACCGCGATGCCGCCCATGTGATAATGCGCGGCCGGCGCGATCGGAATGGCTTGCGTCGCGGGATCGATGCCGGCGGCGATGCAGCTCGCATGCACTGTCGGGAATCTTTCTGCGAAGCGCGTGCCCAGCGCAGCACGCGCGTCGAGGAAGGCGCCGCGCCCGGCCGCGATCTCGGTGAACACGCCGCGGGCCACGATGTCGCGCGGTGCAAGCTCGGCGAGCGGGTGGCGTGCCCTCATGAAACGCTCGCCATGGCCGTTGATCAGCGTTGCGCCTTCGCCGCGCAACGCTTCGGTCGCGAGCGGTGCCGGGTCGCGGCCGACCATGATGGCGGTGGGGTGGAACTGCACGAATTCAGGATCGGCGATCACGGCTCCGGCGCGGGCTGCGATCGCAAGGCCGGAGCCGCTCGCTTCACACGGGTTGGTGGTGACGCCATAGAGATGGCCGATACCGCCGGTCGCTAGCACGATCGCGCGTGAAGCGAGCACGGCCGGTCGTGCAGCGGGATTGCCGGCCTCGCGCAATTGAAGGCCGGTGACGGCGCCGTCCTCGGTCAGCAGGGTTTCGGCGACGAAGCCTTCCATCAGGCGGATCGAGGGCGTGCGACGTACGGCATCGCTCAACGCCGCGATGATCGCGGCGCCGGCGCCATCGCCGCGCACATGCACGATGCGCCGCGCGGAATGCGCAGCTTCCCGTCCGACGGCAAGCCTGCCTTCGAGATCGCGGTCGAACGGTACCCCGTAAGCGAGAAGGTCATGGATGCGCGGCGCCGCCTCGCGCGCGATCCCGAGTGCGACGGTTTCATCGACAAGGCCGCCGCCGACCGCGACGGTGTCGGCGGCATGTGCCTCCGGCGTGTCGCCTTCGGCCACCGCCGCGGCGATGCCGCCTTGCGCCCATGCGGACGACGCGCCCTGTCCGAGCGGTGCCGCCGAGATCAAGGTCACCGGCCGCGGCGCTAGCTTCAGCGCGCAGAACAGTCCGGCAAGGCCGCCGCCGACGATGACGACGTCGTCGGCGTTGCGGGTGAGGTCGTGGATGGTGTTTGTTGTCATGGTTCTGTCCTTTCACTCCGCTGTCGTCCCCGCCTGGTGCGCAATTGCGCACGGGGGGACCCATACGCCGCGGCGGAAGTTGTTGCGCGACGCTGTGCAACGTCGTTCTTCGCAACCACATCTGCCTGTGATTATGGGGCCCGGATCTGCGCTGCGCTTGTCCGGGACGACAGCTGTGTGTGTCGCTAGTTCTTCAGATTGATCATCCGCTCGACCGAGCGCCGCGCGCGTTCGGCAAGCGCGGGATCGATCGTCACCTCCTCGCGAAGCGTCAGCAGGCACTCCAGGATGTTGGCGAGCGTGATGCGCTTCATGTGCGGGCAGAGATTGCAGGGCCGCAGCATCTCCACTTCGGGGAGCTCGGCCCGCACATTGTCGGCCATCGAGCATTCGGTGATCATGACGAGGCGCCGGGGCCGCTTCGCGCGCACCCAGTTGATCATGTGCGCGGTAGAACCGGTGAAGTCGACTTCGGCCAGCACGTCCGGCGGGCACTCCGGATGCGCGATGATCTGGACGGACGGATCGGCCTCGCGAAAGGATCGCAGCTCCTCGCCCGTGAAGCGCTCATGCACCTCGCAGGCGCCTTTCCAGGCGATGATCTTCACGTCGGTCTTCGAAGCCACATAAGTGGCGAGGTACCGGTCGGGCAGGAAGATCACGCTTCGAGCGCCCAGGCTCTCGACCACCTGCACCGCGTTCGAAGACGTGCAGCAGATATCGACCTCCGCCTTCACCTCCGCCGAGGTGTTGACGTAAGCAACGACGGGCACGCCCGGAAATTTCTCCCTGAGCAGCCGCACATCCGCGCCGGTGATGCTGGCAGCAAGCGAGCAGCCCGCGCGCGAATCCGGGATCAAAACGGTCTTGTCCGGATTAAGCAGCTTCGAGGTCTCTGCCATGAAGTGCACGCCGCACTGGACGATGATGCCTGCCTTCACCTTGGTGGCTTCGACCGCGAGCTGGAGCGAGTCGCCGCCGATATCGGCCACGCAGTGGAAGATCTCCGGAGCCTGGTAGTTGTGGGCGAGGATCACCGCGCCCCGCGCGCGCTTCAGCTCGTTGATCGCGTTGATGGTCGGTGCCATCAGCGGCCATTCGATCGGCGGGATCACGTGCTTCACGCGCTCGTAGAGCGGGGCGGTGGCGCGTTCGACCCCCGGCGTCCATTCCAGGGAAGGCATTGGCCATGTCGGTCCCGCGGGCACCGGCGCGGCGCGGGGAGGGGTGATGAGTTGGCCCTGTGGCCGGTTGGCAAAATCGTCGGGGCCGTAAATTCCAGTGATCGGCATCGAAGCCTCCCAAGCGGGTTATTATGCTCAAGTTGAGAATATATAGAGCCTGAGAAATCCGGCCGAGAGGCCGGTCAGAGCAGGTTGCCCTTGTATATGCTCAACTTGAGTAAATCGAAGATAGCATGCTCCGATGGGGCCTGCTAGGCCCTGCCGCACACATTCCCGTCAGATCGCGGCTGACACGTCGGGCGAGGCAGCATTGAAACGCAATGCTCCCGCGGCAGCTCCTCGTGGAATGCAATCGTCTTTGGCTTGGCGATCTTTTTGACTTGGGATCTTCATGCAGATGCATTAAACGGCTCTCCCGCGGCTGCTGATCGCGGATTCGCCAACGACAGACGAGGAAGACCATGTCGACACAGATCGGCGAACTCGCTCCGGCCTCACGTTCCTCCAACTGGCGCACCCCGGCCGTCATCATTCTCTGCGGTTGTGCGATCGGCATGCTCGGCTTCGGTCCGCGCTCGGCGCTCGGTTTCTTCGTGCAGCCGATGAGCCACGAATTCAGCTGGGGCCGCGACGTGTTTGGCCTCGCGATTGCCGTGCAGAATCTGTTGTGGGGGCTGGGCCAGCCGCTCGCCGGCGCGGTCGCGGATCGCTTCGGCCTGTTCCGGGTGATGTGCGTCGGCGCTCTGCTCTATGCCGGCGGCCTGATCTTGATGCGCTACTCCTCGACGCCGCTCTCGCTCGACATCGGTGCCGGCGTCATGATCGGCTTTGGTCTTGCCGGCTGCTCGTTCAATCTGGTGCTGTCGGCGTTCAGCAAGCTGTTGCCGGCCGAGAAACGCGGCCTTGCGCTCGGTGCCGGCACGGCGGCGGGGTCGTTCGGGCAGTTCCTGTTCGCACCGATTGGCGTCGCGTTGATCGATAATTTCGGCTGGCAGCAGGCGCTCTCCGTGTTCGGTTTCCTGATGCTGCTGATCATCCCGCTGTCGCTGGCGCTGTCGACGCCGCCTGTCGCAAGCACGGCCAATACGGCGCCTGCGGATGAGCAGACCTTCACCAGGGCGCTTGCGGAGGCCTTCGGCCACCGCTCCTACGTGCTCCTGGTGCTCGGCTTCTTCACCTGCGGCTTCCAGCTCGCCTTCATCACCGTGCATCTGCCGGCCTTCCTGGTCGATAGCGGCATCTCGACGCAAACCGGTGGCTGGGTGATCGCGGCGATCGGCCTGTTCAACATCATCGGTTCGCTCAGCGTCGGCTATCTCCAGAACTATCTGCCCAAGCGCTACATCCTCTCGACCATCTACTTCACCCGCGCGCTTGCGACCCTCGCCTTCATCGCGTTCCCGATCACGCCGTTCTCGGCGATCGCGTTTGGCGCGATCTCAGGCCTGACCTGGCTGTCGACGGTGCCGCCGACCTCGGCACTGGTGGCGCTGATGTTTGGCACGCGCTGGCTCGCGACGCTCTACGGCTTCGCCTTCGTCAGCCATCAGGTCGGCGGCTTCCTCGGTGTCTGGCTAGGGGGCATCGTGTTCGAGCGGTTCGGTTCCTACACGCCGATCTGGTGGCTCTCGATCCTGTTCGGCGTGCTTTCCGCACTGATCAATCTTCCGATTGTGGAGAAACCTGTCGAGCGGGCGGTTGCACAGCCGGCCTGATCGGCTAAACAATCCCTGAAACAAGTCAGGGAGTGAAGTCGTGGCCACATTCAAGGCGATCCGGATCGACAAGGCGGACAAGGGCACCACCGCCCAGCTCACGCAGTTCGACGAAGCTGAGCTGATGGACGGTGACGTCACCGTCCGTGTGGAGTGGTCGACGCTGAACTACAAGGACGGCCTTGCGCTCACAGGCAAGGCGCCGGTGGTGCGTCGCTTCCCGATGATCGCCGGCATCGACTTCGCCGGCACCGTCGAAGCCTCCTCGCATCCCCAATGGAAGGCGGGCGACAAGGTGGTCTGCACCGGATGGGGCATGGGCGAGACCCATCTCGGCGCCTATGCGGAGAAGGCGCGGGTGAAGGGCGACTGGCTGGTCGCCTTGCCGCAGGGCCTGTCGGCGCGCGATGCCATGGCGATCGGCACCGCCGGTTTCACTGCGATGCTCGCCGTGCTGGCGCTCGAGAAGCACGGTCTGTCGCCGAAGAGCGGCCCGGTGGTGGTGACCGGCGCTGCCGGCGGCGTCGGCTCGGTTGCGATCGCCGTGCTCTCGAAGCTCGGCTACCACGTCATCGCCTCGACCGGCCGGGCCTCCGAGGCCGACTATCTGAAGCATCTGGGAGCAGCCGAAGTCATCGACCGGAACGAATTGTCGGCACCGGCAAAACCCCTCGCCAAGGAGCGCTGGGCTGGCGGCGTCGACAGCGTCGGCTCGACCACCCTCGCCAACCTGCTCTCGATGACGAAGTATGGCGGAGCGATTGCGGCTTGCGGTCTGGCCGCCGGCATGGACCTGCCGTCCTCGGTCGCGCCGTTTATTTTGCGCGGAGTGTGCCTTCTCGGCATCGATTCCGTGATGTGCCCGATCGAGCCGAGGAAGGTGGCCTGGCAACGCCTCGCATCCGATCTGGATCGGACAAAACTATCTGAAATCACTAAGGAAATTTCGCTGACCGAGGTTTCGGAGTGGGGCGCGAAAATTCTGGCCGGCCAAGTCCGGGGCCGCATCGTGGTTAAAATTGGCTGACGGCGTTTAGACTTTACCAACCAAGCTGCTCCAATGTTGCCTTGGTTCGTATGGTAAGCAGCGGGTAAAGAAATAGGGCATCGCCCGCTGCGGGGGGTTGGGTTCGGAGTTGAGCATGCTTGCGCGTATTGTGTTGGGGGCTGTCACGGCGGCAGCAACGTTTGCGCCCGCCATTGCTGGAAGCATGAACGCCGACGAGGCGCGCCGCTTCGTAGCCGGCAAAGTGTTTGCCTTCACCTGCTTCGACGGCACCCGCGGCGCAGGCCGCATCCTCGACGATCTCGGTGCCGCCGGTGCGGTGCAGTTCTCGGGAGCAGGCCCGGTCCGTCATCTCCGTCTGCCCGGCAATACGCTCCAGATCCGCGGCCAGAACGTCTGTGCCTCGATCAAGGGCATCCCCTTCGAGCCCTGCTTCAACCTGGAAAAGACCGACGATCGTAGCTTCCGCGGCTCGGTGTCGGGCATGGGCTTCGCCTATTGCGACTTCCATCACCAGGGCGGCAACCAGATGCTGATGGCGCGCGCAGCGGCGCGGCCACGCTCACTGAGGACCTCGGAGCGCACCGGTTCGATCGGCACATCGAACACCGAAGTCGCCGCGCGCGTCGAGACCCCGCGTGTCGAGAGCAGCCGGCTCGAGCCGGCGAAGTCCGAAGTCAAGTCCGAGCCCGCGAAGAACGAGGGCCCGCTGGAGCTGCGCCGGTCGACCCAGTGACTTGGCCGCGCGGGACCATCCGCGCCTTTGTCGCCGAAGACGTCCATCGAGCGCGAAGCCGCCGCGCCGTAGTCATACGGGCTGCGGCCTTCATGCGTTGGTAGCTGTTCGCGCCTCAATTTGAGTGCGGCCGGGGGGTGGTCCCACACAAGGGCTCAACGATGTCGCTCTATTTCTTTCGCATCAGCACCGGCCGCTATTCCGGCGCCGCTGACCAGCCGTACGAGTTCGAGGATCGCGTGGCGGCCTGGACCGAGATGACCAAGGTGTGTGCCGATCTGCTCGGCGGTATCGCGTGCAGCCTGAAGCCGAACGCCGAGTGGTGCATGGAGCTGCTCGACGAGAGCAAGAAGCCGGTCTTTCGAATCAGCCTGGTCGGAGAAACCGTCGGATGCAAAGCGTCCTAGCTCAGATCTCAAGCTGCAATTTGCAACCATGACGAGATCATTCCTCTTCATCTTCAATCATGTAGCGCAAAAAGACAGTATTTCTGCGAGGCATCGCGTTAACCAGAAGATTGGACTCCGACCTGTAGCTTTTCGGTAAGGACGATCAACGTCCAAGCGGCCAACAAAGACTTGGCTGCTCGTTTCCGGGGAAACGCACCGATGTTGAGTCTCTTTCGAAATCTGCAGATCGGGACCAAGCTGGCGATCGCCTCGGCTCTCGGCGTGTTCCTGGTTGGCGCCATGATCGCAAGCCAGATGGTCGGAAACGGCCATGTGCGCCGATCCAGCCAGGCCGCATTCGCCCAGCAGGAGCTGGCGCGTGAGGCAGTCGAGGCCAAGTTCTCGGTCCGGAGCATGCAGCTCGCCGTACGCGACATCCGTCTCGCCGGCAACTCGGGCGAATTGCAGAAGGCGAGCGATGCGCTCGTCGAACGTTCCGGCCGGCTGGTCAAGGTTGCCGATGCAATGCTCAAGCTGTCGCCCGCGGCGGAAGATCGCGCGAGGATGGAGACGCTCAAGACCCGCGCCTCGGATTATCTCAAGGCCGGGCAACAAGTCGCCTCAGTACGCAATGAAACCATCGCGGCGATGGGCGCAAACGACACAGCCCGCATCACCAGGCTCGTCGAAGAGGGGGCGCGTCTCACGCGCGAGGTCACGTTGCCGATTGCCGGCGAGATGGATCAGGTCGCCAATCAGGTCGCCGATTTCGCCAGGCACCGGAGCGAAGAGGATATCGCCGCCTCGGTGCAGGAGATGGCCTCGAGCGAGCATATCGGAATCATCGTCGGCGTGTTCGCGGTGCTCGTCCTCGTCGGCTCCTGGCTGATGTCGTTCCTGACCATCGGGCGGCCGATCCGCGCGCTTACCGTGGCCATGGACAAGCTCGCCGGCGGCGATTTCTCCGTGGTGCTGCCCGGTCTCGGCCGCAAGGACGAGGTCGGCGGCGTCGCTGCGGCGGTCGAAAAGTTCAAGGTCGTATCGGAACAGAAGGCGCGCGAGGAGGCCGAAGCCAAGATCAGACAGGACCAGATTGCGGCCGCGCAGCGCAAGGCCGAGATGCACAAGCTCGCGGACAGCTTCGAGGCCGCGATCGGGGAAATCGTCGATACCGTCTCCTCGGCCTCGACCGAACTGGAAGCTTCCGCGTCGACGCTGACGTCGACTGCGGCGCGTGGACAGGAGCTCACCACCATGGTTGCTGCCGCCTCCGAGGAAGCGTCCACCAATGTGCAGTCGGTGGCGTCGGCAACCGAAGAGCTGTCGTCGTCGATCACCGAGATCAGCCGGCAGGTGCAGGAATCGGCTCGCGTCGCGAGCGATGCGGTGAACCAGGCCCGCACCACCACCGATCGCGTCGGCGAGCTTTCCGCTGCCGCGGCGCGGATCGGCGACGTGGTCGAGCTGATCAACACCATCGCCGGCCAGACCAATCTCCTGGCGCTCAATGCAACCATCGAGGCCGCGCGCGCCGGCGAGGCGGGCCGCGGCTTTGCCGTCGTCGCCTCCGAGGTCAAGGCGCTTGCCGAGCAGACCGCGAAGGCGACCGGCGAGATCGGCCAGCAGATCGCCAGCATCCAGACCGCCACCGAGCATTCGGTCGGCGCGATCAAGGACATCAGCCACACCATCGAGAGGCTGTCGGAGATCTCCTCGACCATCGCAGCCGCGGTCGAAGAGCAGGGCGCCGCAACGCAGGAGATTTCCCGCAACGTGCAGCAGGCGGCGGCAGGCACCCATCAGGTGTCGTCCAACATCATCAATGTGCAGCAAGGCGCGAGCGAGACCGGCTCGGCGTCCTCGCAGGTGTTGGCGGCGGCGCAATCGCTGTCCGGCGACAGCAACCGGCTGAAGCTGGAGGTCGGAAAATTCCTGGGCACCGTGCGCGCGGCCTGACGCTCGCGGTCCGCCTCGGAGGAAGCCGCCGGCCCGCTCGAATGATGCCGCGCATCAAGCCGCGTCCGCATCGCGGCAGGAGACGTCCATGCGGCTGCAACAGACGGGTTGCAGTGAATGGCGACCACGAGCGCGAGCCGTAGTTTTACGTAGGTTCCTGTTAACGCCTGTTTGCGATTATGGGCGCAATCTCTCGGGACAAGAACCAGCCAGCATTGTTGAACTGACCTCCGCCCTGTCGTCCGTCGCGACGATCGCGGCGCAGGTCATTCGCGCGTTGCTGGCTACATCGGGATTGTCGTGATGTCGAAATTGTCGATCGTATTCAAGCTGCTGACCGTGCTGTCGGTCCTCGTGCTCTCGCTCGCCGGCGTCGGCGTGATGGCGATCGGCACGATGCAGAACATCAACGCCCATACGGTCGAGATTGCGGAGAGCTGGCTGCCGAGCGTGCGCGCGCTCGGCTCGATGCGCGCCGACATCAACGAGCTGCGCGTCGTCCTGCGACTTCACCTGATGCAGGAGAGCATCGAAGGCAAGGACGCTGCCGAGAAGCGCATGGCGCCGCTGCGCGAGCGCATCGAGAAGACGCGCAAGGTCTATGAAGGCCTGATCACCTTGCCGGAGGAACGCGCGATCTATCAGCAGTGGACCAAGGCCTGGGCCGAATACCTCAATGGCGTTCAGGAGACGATGGCGCTGTCGCGCAAGAGCCCCGGCCGCTTCCCGACCGATGCCAACGAGCTGCTGCAGACCAAGGTCGCGAAGATGGCTCAGGCGGCGGATCCCCTGCTCCTGAAGAGCATCGAGCTCAACAACAGCGGCGCCGAAGCGGAAACGAAGCAGGCGGCCGACAGCTACGCCACCATCTTCCGCGTGCTCGTCGGCATCATCGTTGCAGCCGTCGCGATCGCGATCGCTGCCGCCTACTATCTCGTGCGCGACGTGTCTCGCGGCATCGCCTCGATCATCCGTCCGATGCAGTCGCTCGGCGAAGGCGACCTCTCGGCCGAGGTGCCGCATCGCGGCGAGAAGACGGAGATCGGCTCGATGGCGGATGCGCTCCAGATCTTCAAGGAGGCGTTGATCGCCAAGAAGTCCGCCGACGAGGCGGCGGCGCGCGACGCCGAGGCCAAGATCGAGCGTGGCCGCCGCGTCGATGCCATCACCCGCAATTTCGAGGTCATGATCGGCGAGGTCGTCGAGACCGTGTCATCGGCCTCGACCGAGCTCGAGGCCTCCGCGGCCACGCTGAGCGGCACGGCGCAGCGCGGCCAGGAGCTCGCGACTGTCGTTGCGGCCGCTTCGGAGGAAGCTTCCACCAACGTCCAGGCGGTGGCGTCCGCTTCCGAG
The DNA here is from genome assembly GCF_015291725.1 of Bradyrhizobium sp. CCBAU 51765. Classification (GTDB taxonomy): domain Bacteria; phylum Pseudomonadota; class Alphaproteobacteria; order Rhizobiales; family Xanthobacteraceae; genus Bradyrhizobium; species Bradyrhizobium liaoningense. The sequence goes on along the minus strand of NZ_CP030038.1, from coordinate 6,340,351 downwards.
GAGTTGTCGTCCTCCATCACCGAGATCAGCCGCCGCGTGCAGGATTCGGCGCGGATGGCTGCGGAAGCCGTCGAGCAGGCGGCGCGGACCAACGAGCGCGTCAACGCGCTGTCGCAGGCGGCCTCCCGCATCGGCGACGTGGTCGAGCTCATCAACACCATCGCGGGCCAGACCAACCTCCTCGCGCTGAACGCGACCATCGAAGCGGCGCGTGCCGGCGAGGCCGGACGCGGCTTTGCCGTCGTCGCCTCCGAAGTCAAGGCACTTGCCGAGCAGACCGCGAAAGCGACCGGTGAAATCGGGGCGCAGGTTTCGGGCATCCAGGCCGCGACGCAGGAATCCGTCAGCGCCATCCAGGAGATCGGCGGCACCATCGAGCGGCTGTCGGAGGTATCCTCGGCCATCGCCGCCGCCGTCGAGGAGCAGGGCGCGGCCACGCAGGAGATCTCGCGCAACGTCCAGCAGGCTTCGCTCGGCACCCAGGAGGTCTCGTCCAACATCACCAACGTGCAGCGCGGCGCGATCGAGACCGGCTCGGCCTCGGGCGAAGTGCTGTCGGCGGCGAAGTCGCTGGCGACCGACAGCACCCGCCTGAAGGTCGAAGTCGCGCAGTTCCTGGAATCGGTCCGCGCGGCCTGACCTTCACGTGCCCGGCTGCGGCGCGGCCGGCGGCGGCGTAACCTGCCGCCGGAACAGGATGCGTTGGTACAGCCAACCGATGGCGACCAGCACGACGCCGAGGCACATGAAGGAGAGCGCGCGGTAGACGCCCGTCAGCGTCGACATGTCGATGACGAAGGCCTTGAGGATCGTCAGCGCGATGACGGCGGCAGACGCCAGCCGCGCCCGTTCCGAGTTGACGAGGATGCCGACGCCGAGCAGCACCACGCCGAAAGCGAGCCAGCCGATCGAATAGGTGTATTGCTCGGCGCCCGTGGTCGGTCCCGTGGACAGGATCGGCCCGTGATAGAAGCGGCGGATCTCCAGCGTGACATAAGCGAGCGCGAACACGAGCGCGCCGCCCGCGATCGTATTGGCGTAGACCTTGCCACGCTCGCCGACCACCGCATAGGACAGCAGCAGCATCAGCACCGCCGGCAGCGCGTAGCCCAGCAGCAGCAGATTGAAGACGGCGCCGCCGACGTCGGTGTGCCACAGCAGCGGATTCTCCAGGATCAACAGACCGAACACGCTGACGAGCCCGGCAATCGCGGTCAGCACGACCGCGCCGACATTGTGTACGATGCTGCGGCTGCGCAGCCGCAACCGTTCCAGCCCGATCGCCATCGCCAGCGTGATACAGGCCTGCAGCGCGAATTCGAGCAGCGAGGGGGCCGCGGTCATGCGGCCGCCGGTCGCAAAGTGGCGGATCTCCATGAAGGCAAGCAGCGCGGTGAACAGGATCGCGGCGGCCTCGACCATGCGCAGCGGCGCATCGTCGGCACGGCGGCGCAGGAAGACGCTCGCGGCCCAGAACGAAAGCGCCGGCAGGCCGTAGCCCCACAGCAGCCAGTTCAGAATCGGCGTGGTGCCGACGGCGTCGCCGACGATGCGAGGATCGTAGGCGATGCGCGCGGTGACGAGTGCCGCGAAGATCGCGGCGAGCCAGCGCAGGAACGGAATCGGCCGCTGCATCGAGATCCAGGCCGTGCCGAGCGACATCAGCGCAAGCGCGATCGTCAGCCAGCCCTTCTCCAGCGCGAAGGTCAGCGCCAGCGCCAGTGCGCCGAGCGTGCCGGTCGCGAACAAGGCCGTGGAGATCGCAACGCCCGGCCGGGTCTCGCGGCGTGTGAGCGCCTCGGTCGCAGCGCCGAAGGCGGCGGCGAGCAGCACCGCCAGGATCGCGAACGGGATCGAGCGGTCGAGATGAGCGATGCGCGCGTAGAGCGCGACCAGGATCGCGATCGGCGTCGCGACGCCGGCCGTCGACCACACCACCGGAATGATCGCCGAATTCGACCGGCCCTGTGCCAGGAAGCCGGCGATGCCGAAGCCGGCGGCGAAGATCGCGGCCGTGACCAGGTGCAGCGTCACCGCGCCGTCGGTCGCAGTCGGTCCGATGCCGGGCATGGGGCCGCCGGGCAGCACCAGCATATCGGGATTGGCGCGCACCGCCCATTCGGCGAACACGATGAAGACGGTCGCCGCGGCCGCACCCAGGGCGCCTGTGGCCGCCGGCGCACGCCAGGCGACGAACAGCGTTCCCGCGACCAGCAGCGTGAAGGCGATCAACGCCAGATCGGCGTGCGCGCTCGACAGCACGATCAGCAGCGCGCCGAACAGATAGGCGCCGAGCGCGCTCGACGAGACCGGCTCGATCTCGCCGTCCTCGATGCCGGGCCCGAACATGAAGCCGCAGACGACGAGCAGCGCGGCCAGCACGAAGCCCGCGATGACATGGAAGGCGTGCGGCGCGACTTGCAGTTCGGCGGCGTCGAGACCCGGGAAGATCCAGAGCACGGCGAACACGATCGTCGTGACTGCAAGCCAGCGCCAAAGCCGGATACGGGCGAGGCCAAAGCTCGCGGCGGTGACGATCGCAAGATAGATGTAAAGAGCCCAATAGTCCGGCTTGCCGCTGGAGACGAGGATCGGTGTCACGAAGGCGCCGACCACGCCGAGGCCGGCGAGTGCTGGGCCGTGCAACAGCGCGGCGGCAAGCGTGCCGAGCGCGACGAGGCCGAGCAGCACGAAGGCGGTTGCGGGCACGAGGAAGCCGTAGAGCGCGTAGGCGGCATAGATGGTGGCGAACGCGACCGCCGTGCCGGCCGCGGTGAGGATCGCGGGGATGTTCGCGATCGGCAGCGCCGCTATGCTCGAGATGGCTTCCTTGCGCCGCGTCCATTCGCCGGCCCCTAACAGCGCCAGTGCGAACAATCCGCCGAGGAACACGCGCACGCCGGGGCCGAGGAGGCCGGCCTCGATCGAATAGCGCACCATGAAGAAGCCGCCGAGCGCGAGCGCGAGCCCGCCGATCCACACCACCCAGCGGGTGCCGAGCCGCTCCTCGAAACCGGGTGCCGGCGCGGGCAGCGGCGGCGGTGCGCTGGCTTCAAGGCCGGCTTCGAGTGGGGGCGGCGAAGCATCTGCGGCGACCGGCGCAGGCGGCGCAGCCTCGGGCTCGGGTGCAAGCGGCGGCGGCTCTGCCGGCGCTGTTGCGGGCGCCTCCGTCTGCACCGGTGCGGGCATCAACGGCGGCGGCTGCACCTGCCGCTGCGCGTAGAACATCTCTTCGAGCGAGCTCAGCCGGCGGCGCAGCTCGGCGGCCTGGTTGGACGCCTTGATCGCGATCAGGAAGGCGACGATCGCAATGATCGGCGCAAAGACGTCGAATGGGCCGTCGAACATGAAGCCTCCAGGCAACCGGCGGGCAGGGGCCGGCACCCCAAATATCAGGATCTAGCGCCGGGAGCGCACGCGCAAGCCCGGCGCGGGCCGCTCCTGGAGCACGTCGCGGCGGAAGCGATAGAGCGCCGCCGGCCGTCCGCCCGTCTGTGTCGACATGACGCCAGTCGGTTCGACCAGGGCTTCCATTTCGACCAGGCGACGGAAATTCTGCTTGTGCAGATGCCGGCCGGAGATCGCTTCCACCGTGTGCTGCAGTTCGGTAAGTGTGAATTCGGCTGGCAAAAGTTCAAAGACGACAGGGCGATACTTCAGCTTTGCGCGCAGCCGCGCGATCGCCGTGGCGAGAATCCGGCGGTGGTCGAACCGCATCGAGGTCCCGAGCGGGGGAAGCGTCTTGCGCGCCAAGGCTGCGGGGCGGCCGTCGCGGCGCGCCTCCTCGATCAGCCCGGCCTCGTACAGCAGCTCGTAGCGGTCGAGCACGCGCTCCTCGTCCCAGGGCGCGCCGTCGAGACCGAAATAGAACCGTACGCGATCCTTCCGCGGCAGCGCGCGCGTCGTCTCCGGCGTCTCCTCCTCGGCCCATTTCGTCAGCGCCGGGATGATGTCGCGGGCGATGATCCCTGGCGGCTCCTCGCGCCAGTCTTCCCAGGGGAAGAAGCGATACCATGGCGCGAAGCTCGCCGCGTTTGCGGCGAGCTCGCCGTCCACAGGGCGCGTCAGTGCGAGATAGCCGATCGACACCATATGCGCGCCGGTGTCGCCGGCCTCGGCATGGCGGCCGCGATCGCCGAAGGTGTAGAGCTGCTCGACATAGCCGAGCCGCAGGCCCGCCTGCTGCTCGACCCAGGCGCGCAGGCCGATCTCGAAGGTGCGATGGCTCACCGCGTCGAACGGGCCGAACGGCAGGCCGGCAAGCCCGTCGGCACCAGGCGCCGTCAGGATCAGCGGCTCGTGGTTCTCGATCGCAACGATTGCGGCGGTGAGGCCAATCTCGATCGGCGTCAGCTGCGTGTCGCTCATGCGATGATGATCGCGGATGGCGGGAGAGAGAGAGGCCATCTAGTTGCGGCGGTTTCTCCGCGGGCTCGGTCTAACCTCTCCCGTTTGCGGGAGAGGTCGGCGCGTAGCGCCGGGAGAGGGTTTTTTCCTCTAGGGGATTGCCCCGTCGTGGAGACACCCTCTCCCCAACCCTCTCCCGCAAGCGGGAGAGGGGGCTCACCTGCGTTGTGGCGCGCAATTCTCATTCGAGCTCGATCACGAAGGGGCGGCCTTCCACCATCATCGCGCCCGGGCCCATCTCGTCGAGTGCGCGCAGCATGCGGCCGTTGCGCCCGAGTGCGCGATCGGCGAGGCCGACGATGCGCCGGTTGGGCGAGGCGATCGGCGAGGCCGCGCGGATCTTCCGCGCGATCTCGATCTCGTCGCGATTCGGATTGAGCGCGCATGCCGCTGCAAACGCGCTGGCGGTGGAGCGGCTGATGCCGGCATAGCAATGCACCACCAGCGGTGCACTGCGGTCCCAGCCGCGCACGAAGTTCAGCACCTGCTCGATATGCGCCTCCGATGGTGCGACGAAACCGTCCATCTCCTCGGTGATGTCATCCATCGACACCTTGAGATGGTTGGCCGGCAGCACCGACACCGGACGTGCCACCTGCTCGACATTGGCCATCACCGTCAGCACATGGCTGGCGCCGGTGATGCGGACAGTTTCGGGAAGCGCGGCGAGGGAACAGACATGGATCATGGGAGACCTTTTTGCCGGCGATTATAGCGAGCGCGCGTAGGGTGGGCAAAGGCGCATCGCGCCGCGCCCACCATTTCGCAACTGCGCGCACGTTGCTCAGGTTGGTAGGCACGGCGCAAGCGCGCCTTTGCCCATCCTACGAGAGCTACGCAAACACCGCGCTGAACCGCTCCAGAAACTGCTTCTCGGCCCGTGCCGCCGTCCAGGGCGTCATGTAGTCGCGCCGGACGCTGTTGGATAGCCCGGGATCCTTGCCGAACAGGCGTCTGGCCTCGCTTTCGCTGAAGCCGGCAAGCTCGGTCGCCTCCAGATAGGCTGCGCCGCGATCGGCGGCCTTGATGGCTTGCGTGATCTCGTCGGGCAGCACCGGCGGCAGGCCGAAGCGGATATGGATGGCGCCGAGGAGGCGTTTCTCGACCGCCTTGTAATGGCCGTCGAGCACGGCCTTGAACGGCGAGATCATGTCGCCGATCACATATTCCGGCGCGTCGTGCAGCAGGGCTGCGAGCCGCATGCGCTGGTCGGCCCGCGGCATCTCGTGCCGCAGCACGGCTTCCACCAGCAGCGTATGCTGCGCGACCGAGAAGATATGCGCGCCGATGGTCTGCCCATTCCAGCGCGCGACGCGGGCAAGGCCGTGCGCGATGTCGGCGATCTCGATGTCGAGCGGGGAGGGATCGAGCAGATCGAGCCGCCGGCCCGACAGCATGCGCTGCCAGGCGCGGGACGGCGCATCGCGCGCGGTCTTCTTCGCCGTCATTTGGCCTTGAGGCGCGGCTTGCGCTGCGTCTTGCCGCAGGCGGCGTGACAGTGGCAGTCGACGAGATGATCGTTGACCATGCCGGTCGCCTGCATGAAGGCATAGACGATGGTCGGGCCGACGAATTTGAAGCCGCGCGAGGACAGCTCCTTGGAAATCTGCACCGACAGCGGCGTCGAGGCGGGCACGCTCGCGGTGGTCTTGAACTGGTTGACCTGCGGCCTTCCGTCCATGAAGTCCCACAGCAGCTTCGAGAAGCCCGGGCCTTTCTCCATGATGTCGAGATAGGATTTCGCGCTCAGGATCGCGCCGTCGATCTTGGCCTTGTTGCGCACGATGCCGGCATCGTTCATCAGCGCATGGACCTTCTTCGCGTTGTAGCGCGCGATCTTCTCCGGCTGGAAATCGTCGAAGGCTTTGCGGAAATTGTCGCGCTTGCGCAGGATCGTGATCCAGGACAGGCCGGCCTGGAAGCCGTCGAGCATCAGCTTCTCGTACAGTGCGCGGTCGTCATATTCCGGTACACCCCATTCGGTGTCGTGATAGGCGACGTAAAGCGGATCTTCGCCAGGCCAGGGACACCGTTTCAGGCCGTCGGGATGCAGGCGGGCGGCACGGCTCATGCGATGGGCTGCTTGGCTGGAATTCGAACGACGTCTGGTTCAGCGAGCGTCAGAGGCAGCCCACCAGCGGTGAGCGGCTGGCCCGCGTCGAGCGCTTCCGCGACGCGGTCGATGCGCACGAGGGCAATGCCCTTGCCGTCGGCGGTCGAGCCGATGGTGCCGACCGGCTTGTCGCCGGCAAGAATGGTCGTGCCCGGCTCGGGTGACGCACCGTCGAGCAGCACCTTCACGCTGCGCGTGCGTGCAGTGCCGCGATGCTGCATGCGCGAGACGACCTCCTGGCCGACATAGCAGCCCTTGTCGAAATCGACGCCGGCGAGACGGTCCATGTTGGTCTCGTGCGGGAACGCATCGCTGTACATGAAATCGAGCCCGCCGCGGGGCACGCCGAGCGCGATGCGGTGCGCCTCGTATTCGGCCGCATCGACCAGCTTGGCACCGATCAGGTCGGACAGCTTCTGCTTGAGATTTTCCGGGATCAGGATGCGGTAGCCGAGCCCCTCATTCCGCGGATCGACGAAGGCGAGGTCCGGCTGGGCGGCGGGCTGGCCGTCCCAGGCCGCAAGCACGCCGAGATCGTCGGAAAGGTTGTCCACCGTGACCTTGGCCCGCAGCTTGTAGAATTTCAGCTTGGTGGCGAGGCTATCTGCCAGCGCTTTCGGGCAGTCGATCAGGAACCCGCCGCCGTGGCCCGCGGGCACTTCCGTGATCAGGAAATCCACGATGATCTTGCCCTGCGGCGTCAGCAGCGCGCCGAATCGCCCAAGGCCAGGTTTCAGCCTGTCCACGTCGGTGGTAACCAGGCCATTGAGGAAGTTGCGCGCATCCTCACCCGCGACCTTGATCACGCCCCGGTCGGGAAGAAACGCCGATTTCATGTGAAAATCTCTTGCGACATGTTGCTCCGGAACGTAAGCCCGCAACGCATAAACGACAAGACCTCGAGCCCTGCGCCCTGAGGATGAGAGAGGCCCCATGACCCAGCATTTCGATGTGATCCTCAAGGGCGGCACCGTGGTCAACCAGGACGGCGAGGCTGTTCGCGACATCGGCATCACGGGAGGCCGCATCGCCGAGCTGGGCCCGCTGTCGCAAGGCAGCGCCGCCGAGGTGATCGACTGCAAGGGCCTGCACATCCTGCCCGGCGTGATGGACACGCAGGTGCATTTCCGCGAGCCCGGGCTGGAGCACAAGGAAGACCTCGAGACCGGCTCGCGCAGCGCCGTGATGGGCGGCGTCACCGCCGTGTTCGAAATGCCGAACACGGCGCCGCTGACGGTGACGGAGGCCGAATTCACCGACAAGGTGAAGCGGGCCCATCACCGCATGCATTGCGATTTCGCCTTCTTCATCGGCGGCACCCGCGAGAACGTACAGGACCTGCCGGTGCTCGAGTGCGCACCCGGCTGCGCCGGCGTCAAGGTGTTCATCGGCTCCTCGACCGGTGCACTGCTGGTGGAGGACGACGAAAGCCTGCGCCGCATCTTCCAGGTCATCCGCCGTCGTGCGGCCTTCCACGCCGAGGACGAGTATCGGCTCAACGAGCGCAAACCGCAGCGCATCGAGGGCGATGCGCGCTCGCATCCGGTCTGGCGCGACGAGACCGCGGCGCTGATGGCGACGCAGCGGCTGGTCAAGCTCGCGCACGAGACGGGCAAGCGGATTCACGTGCTGCACATCTCGACCAAGGAAGAGATCGAGTTCCTGCGCGACCACAAGGATGTCGCCTCCTGCGAAGCGACGCCGCATCACCTCACGCTGGTCGCGCCCGAATGCTACGAGCGGCTCGGCACGCTCGCGCAGATGAACCCGCCGGTGCGCGGGGCCGATCATCGCGCCGGTATCTGGCGCGGCATCGAGCAGGGCATCATCGACGTGCTCGGCTCCGACCACGCCCCGCATACGCTCGAGGAGAAGTCGAAGACCTATCCGGCCTCACCCTCCGGCATGACCGGCGTGCAGACGCTGGTGCCGATCATGCTCGATCACGTCAACGCCGGCCGGCTGTCGCTGGCGAGATTCGTCGACCTCACCAGTGCCGGTCCCGCACGCCTCTACAGCATCGCGTGCAAGGGGCGAATCGCCGCCGGTTACGATGCCGATTTCACCATCGTCGATTTGAAGCGCAGCGAGACCATCACCAACAAATGGGTCGCGTCCAAGGCAGGCTGGACGCCTTATGACGGTGTCCGCGTCACCGGCTGGCCCGTCGGTACCTTCATCCGCGGCCGCCGCGTGATGTGGCACGGCGAGCTCGTGATGGCCTCGCAGGGCGAGCCGGTACGGTTTCTGGAGACACTGAAGGCGTAGGAATAGGCCAAGCCTCTTGCTCCGCTGTCATGCCCCGGCTTGCCGCCTTCGCTAAAGCTTCGGCGGCCGAGCACCCTTGTGGCCTCGGCGTAGCCTTGGCGGAGACGGGACCGGGGCATCCAGTACGCCGCGGCGGCAGTTGGGCGATACGGCTGCGGCCTCTGCAATACTGGATTGCCCGCTTTCGCGGGCAATGACAGTGTGCCACGAAGCGAGAGCTCAAATTGGGAGAGCACATCATGTCCCAGCCATCCCCCCTCATCACCACCCACCAACTCGCCGCCATACTCGCCGATCCCAACCTCCGCCTCTACGATTGCACGACCTACAATGAGCCTGTCCCACCCGGCAGCGACGTGCCTTATCGCGCGGTGCCAGGCGACAAGTCCTTTGCAGCCGGCCACATTCCCGGCGCCGATTTCCTCGACCTGCAAGGCGAGTTCTCCGACACCTCGTCGCAACAGTTCTTCATGATGCCTGGTGTCGCCCAGTTGGAGGCCGCCTTTGGCCGCCACGGCGCCGACGCATCCAAGACCATCGTGCTCTACAGCATCGGCACGATGATGTGGTCGACGCGGTTCTGGTGGATGCTGCGCTCGCTCGGAGTCGACGCGCTCGTGCTCGACGGCGGTTTCGACAAGTGGAAGGAGGAGGGGCGGCCGATCGAGACAGGCGCACCGAAGGGATATCCGGCGACGACATTCAAGGCGACGCCGCGCGCGGGCTGCTTCGTCGACAAGGCCACGGTGATGTCGCGGATCGGCGATCCCTCGACCGTGATCGTCAATGCTCTCGGACCGCAGTTTCATTCCGGCCTCGAACCGAGCCGCTATGGCCGGCCCGGCCGCGTTCCCGGCAGCGTCAACGTATCAGCGGCAACCCTCGTCAATCCCGACAGGACCCTGACGACGCTCGCGGACGCAGAAGCGAAATTCGCCGCCCAAGGCGTCACGCGAGACAAGGATGTCATCCTGTATTGCGGCGGCGGCATCTCGGCGACAATCGATCTGCTCATGCTGGCGCAGCTCGGCTACGACAAGCTGACGCTCTACGATGCTTCCATGGGCGAGTGGGCGAGGGATCCGTCGCTGCCGATCGAGACGGATTAGGCGGACTTTCTTACCCTCCCCTGGAGGGGGAGGGTCGGCTCACATTGAGCGCAGCGAAAATGTGAGACGGGGTGGGGTGACAGTCTCTCCGCGTCGAACAGTGCTCGTGGGGAGAGATCACCCCACCCCGCTCGCGCTGCGCGCGATCGACCCTCCCCCTCCAGGGGAGGGTAGGAAAAGCGCATTCCCGACTCCTTCGGGAACATCTCCCGGCCATCGCGAGACTAATGCTTGTCTGCGTCCGATCGCTTCCGTGCGATAACGGCGGCAGACTTCGCGATGCTTTCGCAGAGTCATTCATCCGTCGACTGGCCCCGCCCGCGTGGCGGGGTCATTTTCGACGGGCTTACTGCCTGGAGATGCCGACCGAGAATTCGCCGTTGCGAATGCGGCCGGGAAAGCCCTCGACGAACTTCGCCACCGCGTCCTCGCCATAGGTGCCAACCAGCTCGGCCAGTGCCGCGAACAGGCTCGCCTGCGCCAGGCAATCGCCGTCGACGCCGTCATGGCGCGCCTCGGCCCAGGCCTCGTTGAGATAGCTGAGGGCAGCCTGTTTCTGCTCGTGATCGGGCAGCGGCGCGCGGGCGTAGGAAATCGGCTGGTTCATGAAACTCGGTCAGGGCTGGGGCGCGATCCAGGGCGATGCGCTGTGCGAGAGGTGTAGCACGGTCGTTAACGACCGCTAGGCCACATCTTTAAGAACGGTTAACGGCTGTGCACAAAGTCGATGACAGGGTTCCCGTCGCGCCGCGCCCGCATCTGCCGCCGTCATTCCGGGGCGCGACGAAGTCGCGAGCTACGATGCGCAATTGCGCATCTGAGAATCCATCTGGCCGCAGAGACTGCCGCACAATGGATTCCGGGCTCGTGCTAAGCGCGCCCCGGAATGACAGGTGGAAGGAGCTTAGTTCGCGTAGCGCGCGGTCAGATCCCGCGAGATCTTCGAACCTTCCTCGATGTAGCGACGGATCGCCACCGTCGCGGCCGGCGTGCAGCTGCGGTAGGTCTGCTGAAAGCCGTTATAGCCGCGGTTGAATCCGGCGATCATGCGGGTGCGGCGCTCCCCGGAGGGGGTTTCGGCATCGATCAGCGCCTGCATCTCGTTGCGCCATTTGTTGCCCTCGTTGGACCCGCAGATGCCGCGCAGATAGTGCAGCCCGCCGAGGATCTCGGCCAGCCGCTGCAATTCGCCGTCAAACGGCGCCGCCGCGTCCTGGGCCCGGGCGGATCCGGCGGCGCAGGCGAGAATCAGGGCAAAAATGGCCAAAAATCGCGTCGACATCGGCGGCTGTATGCCCCCTTCGCTCAGTGGACGCAAGGCAAGCCACACGGACGGTGCGCTCCCTCCCCCGCGAGCGGGGGAGGGTTGGGGAGAGGGTGTCTCCACACCGGGACAATCCCCCAGAGGAGAGAGCCCTCACCCGCGCTTTCAGCGCGACCTCTCCCGCAAGCGAGAGCTTTGCATATTCGCGAATCTGCGATTCCCTAGACCGCTGAGGGAGGACGGGAATGGCCTATCGACAGGTTGGACAACCGAGCTTTGCGGACGCGCTGGTGTCGCGACGGGGAAAAGGCAATCCGGTGCTGAGACGGATTGGGGACTTGGTCGATTGGGCAGCGGTAGGGGGCGTGCTAGGCGGTCTGCCGGAACCGGAGCGTGGGGCGCCGGCCTATCCGCGGCTGGTGATGTTCAAGGCGCTGTTGCTGCAGCAATGGTACGGGCTGTCCGATCCGGAGCTTGAAGAGGCGCTTGATGACCGCGCCTCATTCCGCGATTTCTGCGGCTTTGTGCTCGGCGATGAGACACCCGATCACGCCACGATCTGGCGCTTCCGCGACAGTTTGCAGCGGGCCGGCCTGGACGAGAGGCTGTTCGGTGAGATCCTGCGCCAGATCGATGCGCATGGGCTGGTGGTGCGGCGGGGTACACTAATCGACGCGAGCCTGATCCCGGCGGCGGTGAAGCCGCCGAAGCCACCAGAGGAGCCGCAGCCCCCCGGCCCGGACGGTCGGGCGCCGAGCAAACTGGTCAACAGCAAGCGCGATCCGGATGCGCGATGGACCAAGAAGGGCGGCAAACGATACTTCGGCTACAAGGCCCATGTTGGCATCGACCAGGGCTCGGCAATCATCCGCCGCAGCAAGCTGACCGATGCTGCGGTCAACGATACGGTGCCCGCCGACGAGTTGGTCTGTGGTGATGAGAAGGCGGTCTATGCCGACCAGGCCTATGACAAGCACGAGCGCCGTAGCGGCCTGCGCGCGCGAGGCATCAAGCCGCGGCTGATGTTCCGGCCCAACAAGCATCATCCGCTGACCGCGCGGCAGAAGCGCTTCAACGGTGCCGTGGGAAAGCGCCGCGCACCGGTCGAGCAGGTCTTCGCGCGCCTCAAGGGCAGCTACCGCTGGGCGCGCGCCCGCTATCTGGGCTGGGCGCGCAACCAGACGCATCTGCGCCTGATCTGCCTGGCAATGAATCTCAAACGATGGGTGGCGTTGTCTCCTGCGGGAGTTGCCGCATGACCGCCCAACCCAATCAGTCGACCACGAAAGCGCAAACCTTCGATGCCGCCGACGTCCAACGCTACGCAAAAAACGCCCAACAGCGGCAATCACTCCCCCGCGTCCAATTAAGCAAAGCTCTCGCTTGCGGGAGAGGTGTCGGAGCGCGTGGCTCGGTCAGCGGCCAATCAGACGCGCTGCCGACACGATGATTTCCTCCAGCCCACCGGTCAGCTTGAGGTCGCCAAGGCTGCCGAGAGTGTCCGGCGCGATCCAGCGGTAATCGTCGAGTTCGTCGTTCAAGGCCGGTTCCTTGGCCGCCCAGCGGGCGGCAAACGACATGATCAAATAATGGCCGGCGCCGGCCACGGCCGGCAGCACCTCGCGCCAGCCGGCGAGGCCAATGATCTCGATACGAAGGCCGGTCTCTTCGTCAACCTCGCGGCTCAGGGCCTGATGCAGCGATTCGCCGAATTCGACCCGGCCTCCGGGAAGCGAATAGAACCCCTTGGCAGGCGAACGGGCGCGTCGGACGAGCAGCACCTTGCCGTCGCGGAAGATGGCTGCGCTGACGGCGAGCTGGGGGTGGATGGGCTGGACGACCGCGGCCAATCTCGCCACCTATCCGGCCGAGTTCGCCATGATGGTGTCGACATCGGCTTCCGCGCCGCCATTGATGATGCCGCCGCAAGCCGCGATCAGCGGCTTGACCCAGAGGGTGGCCTGCTCGGCGAGGCGGACGCGGGTGGTGTCCTTCTCGACTTCGCGCATGGCCGAGCCGACCGCGGTCAGGATCGAGGTCATGGTGTCCGTGATGTGGTCGAACTGGGCACGCACGTTGGGATCGGCCTTCTCATAGGCCTCGATGGCGAGGTCACGTGCCTTGAAATTCGACGCCGTGAAATGCTCGGCATAGGACAGCGGCGTCCAGGTCAGGAAGTCTTCGGCGCATTCCGGCATGTCCGGCACCATTTCGAGCAGCATCACGGCTTCATTGAAATGGTTGAGATAGTCGGTGGCAAGCCCGGTCCGCGGGTTGATATTGGCCACGCGCAGGCGCTCGGCCCAGGCCTCGGCCTCGGGGCCCGTCTGTACATGCGTCCGCGCGGGTTGGGAGGCCGTTGAGCTCATCTGCCGCAGTGTTAGCGTTCGGGGTTAAAAGGACCTGAACGGACCTTATATAGGCACCTAGGCATGTGTGGACGCTTCGTCATAACTTCGGCCCCCGCGGCTTTGCGGCAACTGTTCGGCTATGTCGAGCAGCCGAATTTCCCGCCCCGGTACAATGTCGCCCCGACGCAACCGATTCCGGTCGTGCTGCTCGAGAACGGCTCGCGCCATTTCCGGCTGATGCGTTGGGGCCTGTTGCCGGGCTGGGTCAAGGATCCCCGCGGGTTTACGCTCCTGATCAACGCCCGCGCCGAGACGGTGCTGGAGAAGCCCGCCTTCAAAAGGGCGATTCGCCGCCGGCGCGGCCTGATTCCGGCCGACGGCTACTACGAGTGGAAGACCGAAGGCGGCCGCAAGCAGCCGTTCTTCATCCACCGCGCCGACGGCGAGCCGCTCGGCTTTGCCGCGGTGTTCGAGACCTGGGTCGGGCCGAACGGCGAGGAGCTCGACACGGTCGCGATCGTCACCGCGGCGGCGGGCGAGGACCTCGCTGCGCTTCATGACCGCGTGCCCGTCACCATCAGCCCGCGCGATTTCGAGCGCTGGCTCGACATCGGCGGCGACGAGGTCGATGCGATCCTGCCGCTGATGACCGCTCCGCGCATCGGCGAATTCGCCTGGCACCCCGTTTCCACCCGCGTCAACCGCGTCGCCAATGACGACGAGCAGCTCGTGCTGCCGATCAGCGCGGAGGAGATGGAGGCGGAGGCAGAGGCAGAGGCGGTGAAGCCGAAGAAGGCAGTGCGGAAGGTGGCTGCTGCCTCGCCAGATGACGGCCAGGGCTCGTTGTTCTAGTCGCGCTGCCGTAGGTGGGCAAAGGCGCTCTTGCGCCGTGCCCACGACCTCTCCTTCAACGCGCGCTGGTAGGCACGCTTCGCTTTGCCTACCCTACGGCAGCGGAAATTTAAACGACCTCCCGCGCCCTCAAGCCCGCGACCTCCGCCGCATCGAATCCCAGCTCACTCAGCACGGCATCCGTGTCCGCCCCCAGCTCCGGCGCCATCCGGTCCAGCCGTCCGCCACCATGGGCGAGCTTGAATCCGCTGCCGGCAAAGCGCAGCCGGCCGTACGGCGTATCCAGCTCCTGGATTGCGCCACGCGCCTTGATTTGCGGATGGTCGATGACCTCCTCGACCTTCCAGATGCTGGCACAGGGCGCGCCGGCGTCTTCCAAAATGGTCTCCCATTCGCGCGCCGGCCTTTTCGCCAGCGCCTCCTCGATGATGGCGCGGAGAGCGCCCTCGTTCTCGTTGCGTGCGAACCAGTCGGCAAAGCGCGGGTCGGTGAGCGTGTCCTCGCGGCCGAGCGCGCTCATCAGCGCGCGGTACTGCTTCTCGTTGTTGACGGCGAGCAGGATGTGGCCGTCGCCGCATTTGAACAGGTTGGCCGTGGTCCTGCGGCTCACCGCCTGGTTGCCCGAAAGGGTCTGGCGATGGCCGGCGACCGACCAGTCCGCGACCTGGCCCGACAGAAATGCCAGCGTCGCCTCCAGCATCGAGACGTCGATGAGCTGGCCCTTGCCGGTGCGGTCGCGCTGATAGAGCGCGCTCGAGACGCCGAATGCCGCCGTCGCGCCCGACAGCACATCGCATACGGCAAAGCCGGCGCGGGTCGGTCCGGTCTCGGGGTGGCCGGTGATGGCCATGATGCCAGACAGCGCCTGCATCTTTCCGTCATAGCCGGGCCGCAGGCGATCCGGGCCGGTCTGGCCGAAACCCGACACCGCGCAATAGATCAGCTTCGGATTGATCGCGGACAGGGCCTCGTAGCCGATGCCGAGCTTGTCCATCACGCCCGGGCGAAAATTCTCCATGACGACGTCGACGGTCTCTGCGAGCTTCTTCACGATCGCGATCGCTTCCGGCTTCTGCAAATCGAGCGTCAGGCTGCGCTTGTTGCCGTTGACGGCCTGGAACGCCGGCGCCAGCCCGCGCTCGGCCCATTCGCGGGAAAGCGGCGTGCGGCGCATGTCCTCGCCCTCGCG
This sequence comes from Bradyrhizobium sp. CCBAU 51765, assembly GCF_015291725.1. Classification (GTDB taxonomy): domain Bacteria; phylum Pseudomonadota; class Alphaproteobacteria; order Rhizobiales; family Xanthobacteraceae; genus Bradyrhizobium; species Bradyrhizobium liaoningense. The sequence continues at coordinate 6,324,798 of NZ_CP030038.1, read as the reverse complement.
CCGCTCGACCTTGATGACATCGGCTCCAAGCAGCGCGAGTTGGTAGCTCGCATAGGGGCCGGCCAGCACTTGCGTGAAATCCAGGATCTTCACCCCCTCGAACGGTCGCGTCACGTCTCTCTCCCTTGGCTTATTGTTGTTGGAGGACGTCAGGCGGCGCGGTTGCCGCGCGCGATCTCCTTCTGCTTGTCGAATTCGGCGCGGCGCCGCGACAGCTCTTCAGGGGAGAGCTGCGCGACGTTGTTGTAGTCGAGCTTCCAGGAGGCGTCCTCGCTCCAGCGCAGCGGCGACTGCATCGTGGTCTGCGGACCGCTTGCCGTCTCCAGCAGCTTGAGCGCCAGCTCCAGGGTCTGTGCCTGCGAGGCGATGTCATGCGGCTTGCCGGCGGAATTGCCGAGCGGGAAGTCGCTGAAGAGGAAGCGCGGCACGGCGGCATGCTCGACGATGTCCTTGGCGCAGCCCATGACCACGGTCGCAATGCCGTTCCGCTCCAGATGCCGCGCCACCAGCGCCGTGGTCTGGTGACAGACCGGGCAGTTCGGCACCAGCACGGCGACGTCGACCGCATCAGCGATGCAGCGCGAAAGAATTTCCGGCGCGTCGGTATCGAGCGTGACGCGATGGCTGCGGTTGGTCGGCGCGCCGAAGAAGCGCGGAGCGACTTCGCCGATCCGTCCTGCGGCGCTGGCCTTCAGGAGCTGCGGCAGCGGAAACCAGGTGCCGCTGTCGGTGGCCGAGGTGTGCTTGCGGTCGTAGCCGATGTGCGAGATGCGCAGATCGTGCTCCCTGGACGTGTCACCGTCATAGACCTGGTAGAACTTCGCACCGCCATTATACGCCGCGCCCGGCCCCTGGTCGCCCTTGGCCGGATCGAACGGCGCGGCCGTGGTGATGATGGTGACGCGCGACTGCGACAGCGGCTTCTTCAGCGGCTGGAACGGCGCCTCGGTGTAATGCGCCCAGCGATACGGCGTGGTGTAGCCGATCGCCGCGTAATAATCGCGGGTGCGCTGCATGTAGGGAACGGGGGAATCGTAGTCGGGCGCAAAGCCGAATTCGTCGTCGCGCGGAGCGGACATGGGCGCGTCTCCTGGTTCTTGGTTGGGCCCAGACTAGAGATAGTCAGGAGTGAGCTCAACCGGGGGAGAGGCGGCGCAGGTCAGAATTGCATTGTACGCTAAAGTCGCGTGGAAGGCGCCTCTTACCCTCCCCTGGAGGGGGAGGGTCGGCTCACATGGAGCGTAGCGAAATGTGAGACGGGGTGGGGTGACGGTCTCTCCACATCCAACAGTGCCCGAGTGGAGGGATCACCCCACCCCGCTCGCGCTGCGCGCGATCGACCCTCCCCCTCCAGGGGAGGGTGAAGAGCGCACCTACCTGAACACGTGCAGCGCCGCGTATTGCAGCAGCATGATCGCCTTGGCGTCGATGATGCGGCCGTCGGCGATCATCGCCAGCGCCTCGTCGATGCCGAGCTCCAGCACCTCGATATCCTCGCCCTCGTGTTCGAGGCCGCCACCGTCGCTGACGCGCATTTCAGGCTCGTACTCGGCGACGAAGAAATGCAGCTTCTCGGTGATGGCACCGGGGCTCATGAAGGCCTCGAACACCTTGTGGACGTGGTGCAGGCGGTAGCCGGTCTCTTCCTCCGCCTCGGCGCGGATGCGCTCTTCCGGGGAAGCGTTATCAAGCACGCCGGCGGCCGCCTCGATCAGGAGATCGTCGTAGCCGCGGATGAACGCCGGCAGGCGGAACTGGCGCACTAGGATCACCGTGCGCCGGGCGCGGTTGTAGGGCAGCACGGCGGCGGCGTTGTCGCGCTCATAGGTCTCGCGGTGCTGCGTCTGCCAGGCGCCATTGGCGCGCCGATACTCAAGGGTCGTGTTCTTCAGCGGCGTCCAGCCGTTCGAGAGCACGCGGACGTCCTTGATGCGGACGCGGTCGGAAATGGTCATCACTCGCTCTCAGTTGCTTGGCGTGGTGGTGCGGCCGTCGAGCCACTTCTGGAACATCACGGAGGTCGATAGCTCGAAGCCCAGCGATCCGTAGAAGGCATTGGCCTGCGCGTTCTCGCGGCGGACCAGGAGCTGCAGTTTTGGAATTCCGGCCGCGCGCAGCCAGTCCTCGGCCGCCGCCATGATGACGCGGCCATGGCCACGCTTCCGGCTGTCGGGATCGACCGCGACGTAATAGACCCAGCCGCGATGGCCGTCATGGCCGACCATCACGGTGGCGACGATCGCGCCGTTGTCGCGGCCGATCAGCACGGTGGAATTGTCGCGCCGCCGCGCCAGCGCGATGTCGGCCTGCGGATCGTTCCAGGGCCGCGTCAGGCCGCAGCGCTGCCACAGCGCGACGACCTTCTCGACGTCGGCATCCGCGATCGCGCTGATCGCGAGCGCAGCAGGGGCCACGCTCACAGCACCTTCCCCGGATTCATGATGCCGAGCGGGTCGAGCATCGCCTTGATGGAGCGCATCAGCTCGATCGCGGTCCTGTCCTTCACCTCCGGCAGCTCGTCGCGCTTGAGCACGCCGATGCCGTGCTCGGCCGAGATCGAGCCGCCCATGCGCAGCACGATCTCGAACACCACCGCGTTCATCTCGTGCCAGCGCGCCAGGAAATCCGCGGTATCGGCGCCGATCGGCTGGCTGACATTGTAGTGCAGGTTGCCGTCGCCGAGATGGCCGAACGGCACAGGCCGCGCGCCGGGAATCAGCTTGACCACGGCGGCATCGGCCTCGGCGATGAAGGCGGGCACCGCCGCGACGGGCACGGAAATGTCGTGCTTGATCGAGCCGCCCTCCGGCTTCTGCGCCGCGGACATCTCGTCGCGCAGCTTCCAGAACGCACCGCGCTGGGTGAGGTTGGCTGCGATCACGGCGTCGTCGACGATCTCCTCCTCCATGGCCCGGGTCAGGATCGTCTCCAGCGGCGTGCGGGCGTCCTCGCCCGGCGAAGACAATTCCATCAGCACGTACCAGGGATGCTTCGCCTCAAGCGGATCGCGCACGTCGATGCCGTGCCGCACCGAGAAATCCACCGCCATCTCCGACAGCAGCTCGAAGCTCGTCAGCGCATTGGCGGCCTCGCCTTGCGCGATCGTGAGCAGCTTGAGCGCCGCCGCCGGCGATTTCAGCCCGACGAAGGCGGTCTCGACCGCACGCGGCCTCGGAAACAATTTCAGCGTCGCCGCCGTGATGATGCCGAGCGTGCCTTCGGCGCCGATGAAGAGGTTGTGCAGGTTGTAGCCGGTGTTGTCCTTCTTCAGCTTCGACAGCAGATTGAGCACGCGCCCGTCGGCGAGCACCACCTCGAGGCCCAGCGCCATCTCGCGCGCAACGCCATAGGCGAGCGCCGCGGTGCCGCCGGCATTGGTCGAGAGATTGCCGCCGATGGTGCAGCTGCCCTCGGCGCCGAGCGAGAGCGGAAACAGCCGGTCGACCTCCGCCGCCTTCGCTTGCGCGATCTGCAGCACCACGCCGGCCTCGCAGGTCATGGTGTTGGAGGCGGTGTCGACCTCGCGGATCTTGTCGAGCCGGCGCAGCGACACCACCACCTCGCCATTGTGCGGCGTCTGCCCGCCGACCAGCCCGGTGTTGCCGCCCTGCGGCACCAGCGCGATGTTGTGCGCGGAGGCGAGCTTGCAGATCGCGGACACCTCCGCGGTCGAGCCCGGGCGCAGCACCAGCGGCGAGCGGCCGTGGAACAGGTTGCGCTCCTCGGTGACGTAAGGCTCGATGTCGGTCGCATCGGTGATGGCATGGCGGTTGCCGACGATCTTGCGGAATTGGGCGATCAGCTCGGGCGCAAGCGGCGGGGTGGCGGATTTATCGACGTTCATTCTCGTGTCTCTTCTCAAGCTTCTTATCGGGCAACCGCAGCCCGGCGCAGCCGGTCATTGATCGCTTCGCCAAGTCCTTCCTCGGGAATCGCCATCACCGCGATCCCCCGCGGGCTCTTCGCGTCGAGGCTGCGAAGATAGCCGAACAGATTGGCGGCGGCTTCATCGAGATCGCCTGTGGGCGACAGATTCATGACGGCGGCGGCAGCGTCAACACCAGGCAGGCGCGCGGGGCCGAACGCCAGCAGCGCCTCGCCCGGTGCCACCTCACGCGCATTGAGCCGCACATCGGCGCGCGGCGCGTAGTGCGAGGCCAGCATGCCCGGCGCCAGCGGCTGGCTCTCGTCGCTCTCGGCCTCCACCGGCGGCCGCGCCAAGGGTGCGCCCAGCACGGCCTCGATCCGCTCGCGCGACAGCCCGCCGGGGCGGAGCAGCATCGGCACGTCGAAGCAGCCGACGATGGTCGATTCGACCCCGACCGTAACAGGCCCGCCGTCGACGATCAGGTCGATCCGTCCCGAAAGATCGCTCGCGACATGGGCGGCGAGCGTCGGCGAGACGTGGCCGGAGATGTTGGCCGACGGCGCCACCACGGCGCCGCCGAAGGCGCGCAGGATCGCCTGCGCCACCGGATGGGCGGGGACGCGGATCGCGACAGTATCGAGGCCTGCAGTGGCGAGATCCGCCACCGGGCAATCGTCCGTCTTCGGCACCACCAGCGTCAGCGGCCCCGGCCAGAACGCCTCCGCAAGCTCCAGCGCGCGCGCGTCGAACCGCCCGATCCGCCGCGCGGCCTTGAGGTCGGCGACATGCGCGATCAGCGGATTGAACGCCGGCCGGCCCTTGGCGGCGTAGAGATGGGCGATCGCCGTGGCGTTGGCGGCGTCGGCGCCGAGCCCGTAGACCGTCTCGGTCGGAAACGCGACCAGCCCGCCGGCGGCCAGTCGCCGGGCGGCGGCTTCCGCGCCGGCCTCGCCGGCCGGCAAAATCAGCGTTTCAAGACCCGTTTTCACAGGGATAAAATTCCTCGGCTCGGCCGCTTGCAGTGCGTCAAACCCGACGCTATAAGCCGCCTTCTTGTCGGAGTGTGGCTCAGCCCGGTAGAGCACTGCGTTCGGGACGCAGGGGTCGCAGGTTCGAATCCTGCCACTCCGACCATTCTTCCAAAAATCGGCGTTTCCCAGAGACTTGGCGGACCGGCCGCCAGCGCCTCGGGAAGCCTTTCTGCAACGATTTTCAGGGTGGGTCCACGGTCGATTTGGCCGGGCAGGGGCGCTTGCCGCAGTGGCATGGCTCGTCAGGTTCAGGCGAGACTGGCCGGCTGAGGCTCGAACGAGACGACGACCCGCGTGGCCTTGATCCGACCGTGCACCCCATAGCTGGACTCGAAGCTCAGCCTCGTGGCGTCGGGATCGATCTCGATGCCGAGTCCGAACATGATCCCGGCTTCGGTGATGTCGAACAGCTGAACCTCAATCAGATCGAAGATGGTGAACGTCACGTCCACATGCTTCGTCAGCACGAAGTAGCCCTTTGCATCGACTTCGGGGGGCATCTGGAAGGCGTGGCGACCAGCCGCCCGGGCGCACCCTGGCGAAGCTCCAGCTCCCGCAATGGCGCATCGTGGAATGAGGGGACACCCTCGAACCAGGCGCACGGCGCAGCGCCACCTTCCAGATCGTCAATCGCTGTCTTCGCCATCAAGGATATCTCACGCACACTGATGCGCAAGCTACCGGGATTTCGATGACGGTGCATCTACGAGCCTGGGTCATTGTCGAGGCTTTTGCGCGCGATCAAATCCCTGCGCGCGGGATGGCCAGTTGCCATCCGGTCAGGCCGACGGCTAGATGAGTGCATAGCCGGTTGCGCGTTCGAGAGCGCGATCGGCCAAAAACAAGACCAGGGTTGGAAATCATGAACAAGACGATCATCGCGCTCGTTGCTGCTTTCAGCATCGCTGTCTCTGGGCCGGCATGGGCTGCCTGGCCGGACGACAAGCCGATCGAGGTCGTGGTTGGCTTCGCGCCGGGCGGCGGCACCGATGTCATGGCTCGCAAGCTGCTGCCCTTTGTGGAGCGCGCGCTCGGCGGCAAGGCGAAATTTGTCGTCCTGAACAAGCCCGGCGCCGGCGGAGAGATTGCGTTTGCCTCGATCGCGCGCGCGGCGCCCGACGCCTATGCGATGGGTGTCGTCAACGTGCCGGGCTACAATTTCCTGCCGATGACCCGCAAGACCCAATACACCACGGACGAGATTCGGCTGGTCGCACGGGTCGTCGAAGATCCGAACGTGATCGTGGTGTCTGCGAACAGCAGATTCGAGGATCTGCCGGCTGTTATTGCCGCACTTCGCAGCAAGCCGGGGTCGGTGAGCTTCGGTCACAACGGCGCCGGCACGAACGGTCATCTGGCCATTCGCATGCTCGCGGCCGTCGCGAAGGTCGAGCCCAACGAAATCTCCTACAGAGGAACGGCGGCACAGCGCACCGATCTTTTGGGTGGGCATCTGGAAGTCGGGATGGTCAGTCTCAGCGAGATTCCCGAACTGCATGGCACCAACAAGGGGCCACTTCGCGTCATCGCGATCCTGTCGAAGAAACGTTTTGCATCGCTGCCCGACGTTCCGACGGCAGAAGAGGTGGGCTTTCCGGTCGTGACGACGGCCGAACGCGGCTTCGCGGTCCCCAAGGGCGTTCCGGACGACATCGTCAAGAAGCTGGAAGCCGGGATAGCAGAGGGCTTGCGTAATCCAGAGTACCTGACGGGTTCGCCCGGGGATGAGCCGGTGATCGCCTTCATGCCCGGTGCGGAGTGGCAGAAGCGCCTCGACGACATGTCCGAGGCCCTGCGTCCTTTCGCCGAGCAGATGCGGGCAAGCGAACAGAAGTAACCCTGTTGCAAGCAGCTCAGGCGCGGCTACCTTCGCGCCACCAGCACCCCCACCAGAAACGCCACCAGCAGCGACGGCAGCGGGGCCTCGCGCACCATGCCGCGAACGATGTCTTGCCAGTGCTGCTCGGGGACCAGTCTGGGCGATCGCACCTTGGGCGCCGGCTCGATGCCCCAGCTTGATGCGAGCTCGGCGATCTCGCTTTGCGCCAGACGTACATCATCACGGACCCGGAAGACGGCGGCCTCGGATCGCTCGCGCGGCGCGAGCAGCATCAAGGTCTCGACGGCCGTGCGCAGCGTCATCTCGCCGTAGCCCTGTAGCCGCACAGACTCCTCGGGGTCCGATGTCATGCGAGATTCCTCACAGCGCCAAATTCTTCATAGCGCAAAGTGGCGCGCGATGGTGAAGGCGGCCGCCGCGCGCGAGACGGGCTCGCCTGCTCATGATCTTGATCCATGCTCTGCATGGAAATGACGGCGGCGGAACTTGGTTCCTTCGCGATGCGAATCGCGGGCGTCCGCTACTTCCGCAACAGCTCGCTCAACGCCGCCGTCGCCTCGGCGCAGCGGATGTCGTCGATCTCGCGCGACAGGCTGAGCGCGATCGCTCGCAGCTCTTCCAGCGTCCCGCTATCCGAATGCTGGTTTTCGAGCTGGCCGAGACGCTTGTTCAGATCGTCCAGTCTCGATTGAAGCTGCCCGATGCTGGCGGCCCCATTCACTTTCCAAACGCGTTGTGCACGCATCGTCGTTCCCCTGATAGTCTCACGGCCTTGTGAGAGCGGTTCGTGGCCGGAATGGGAGTTTGTTTTGTCCGGCTTCAGATCGCGGGGAACCGTTGCAGATCAGCAACGAAGTTCCGGAACTTCGGCGCGCGCTCGTCCGGCGCCCGCACGATGATACCCGCAGGCACGGAACTTGATTGTGCCATCAGGATGATGGGCCGAGGCGGCCAGCGTGGGCGGAGGCGCAAGCCCGACGCACCCGGAAAAACGAAGGAATGACGCGTGGCGAGATTTGTGACGATTGCAGCCGGCCAGCTCGGCCCGATCGCGAGGAGTGAGACCAGGACCGCGGTGATGGCGCGGCTGATGGCCTTGATGCGCCAGGCCCGGGCCTGCGGCTGCGACCTGATCGTCTATCCCGAGCTGGCGCTGACCACGTTCTTTCCGCGCTGGTATTTCGAGGATCAGGCCGAGATCGACAGTTTCTTCGAGCGCGAGATGCCGGGCCCCGAAACGCAGGCGCTGTTCGATCTCGCGCGCGAGCTCGGGATCGGCTTTTGCCTCGGCTATGCCGAGCTGGCGGTCGAGGCCGGACTTGTCAGGCGCTACAACACCTCCATTCTCGTCGACAAGAGCGGCGCGATCGTCCTGAAATATCGCAAGGTGCATCTGCCCGGCCATGCGGAGCACGAGCCGTGGCGCGAATTCCAGCATCTGGAGAAGCGCTATTTTGAGCCTGGCAGCGGCTTCGGCGTGGCCGATGCCTTCGGCGGCGTGATGGGCATGGCGATCTGCAACGACCGCCGCTGGAGCGAGACCTATCGGGTCATGGGCCTGCAGGGCGTCGAGATGGTGATGATCGGCTACAACACGCCGGTGCACAATCCGCCCGCGCCCGAGCATGACGATCTCTCGCTGTTCCACAATCATCTGGTGATGCAGGCCGGCGCCTATCAGAACGGCACCTTCGTGGTCGGCGTCGCCAAGGCCGGCATCGAGGAGGGCGTCGACCACATCGGCGGCAGCTGCATCATTGCGCCCTCCGGCGAGATCATGGCGGCCTGCACCACCAAGGGCGACGAGATCGCGCTGGCGCGCTGCGATCTCGATCTCTGCAACTCCTACAAGCGCACCACCTTCAATTTCGACGTCCACCGCCAGCCGCGGGCCTACGGAATGATCGTGGAGCGGAAGGGCGTGACCACCATGGCGGATGGGACGCCGGTGCCGCGCAAGGGGTGACACTCTCCCTCCTGTCATTCCGAGGCGATGCGCAGCATCGAGCTATGGTGCGCAATTGCGCACCTGAGAATCCATCGGGCCGCTGTACAAGCGGTTAAATGGATTCCGGGCTCGCCGCTTTGCGGCGCCCCGGAATGACGCCGGGAAGCTCGGTGTTTCGCTTCCCTGTCAATCCGCTCGTGCGAAAATATTCCACTTTACCGAAATTCGGAAATGGCGTATGTGTCGCCCATCCCGGCTCATTCTTGAGGGGCGATCATGAGGTCGTCATTGTCGCGAGCCGGGCTTGCGGTGGACGCGGCAGCGTCGGGCGCGAAAGGCGCGAAAGGTGCGGGCAGGGAGGGTAGTCCCCGGTGAGCTCGTGGCCGCGCGCGGACGAACGGCGCTGCCAGGCTTCGTCTCGCCTGTAAGTTTCCGGCTCCGTCGACAGGGCCGGGAAAACTGCGGCGAAATGGCGGGCCGTGCGTACGGCAAAACCGTGTGGTCCTGGCCGTCGTTGCTACGGTCAAGCCCTTGCGAATGCGGCAGTCGCGTCAACCGGCGCGGCGCCGGTGAATTTCGCGAGGGTGAGGGAGGCCAGAACGAACTCGGCTCCCGGGAGAGCACGGCATAAGCCGTCCGACCATCGCGCAGGGAAGGCCGAGTGATTGGCACCACCTGTATGCTGCTGTGCGGTCTCTTTGCGCTACATTTTCGCGCAGCGGACCGCGGGTGCGAGGTCAGCACCCGGTCTTCCCTGCGCCCTCTTGATCGAGAGGGTGGGTGACCAAGCAAAGCTCGGGCGAATTCAGCCGCGAGAACGCGAAGGCGTGTCTGCGATTTGAAATGCGAGCCGAACGAGCGACGCTGCTGAGCATGCGCCACACTCCGCTCTCGTGCCCCGGACGCAGCGCAGCGTCCCTTTGACGGTGCGCTGCAGAGCCGGGGCCCATCCATCCACGCGGTGCCATGCTGCCCCGGATCCCGGTTCTGCGCCGCAACGCTTACGCGTTGCAGCTTGCCCGGGACACGAGAATGACGTCATCGTCATTGCCCCCTTTCACAACCACGTGTCTTTATTCGGAAACGTCCATTCCCTATTATGCCGCAATGCAAAAGGCTGCCCGCCGATCTCAGTCTGCCCGTCGTCCCGGCCGCCCCCGGGAGTTCGACATGGACACCGCGCTCGACCGCGCCGTGCGCGTGTTTCGCGAGCGGGGCTACCATGCCACCTCGATCGGCGATCTCACCGCGGCGATGCGGCTCGCCACCGGCAGCGTGTACAAGGCGTTTCGCGACAAGCATGCGGTGTTCCTCGCCGCCTTCGAGCGCTACACGGCGCTGCGCCAGGAGCAGACCCGCAGCGCGGCGGCGCGGGGCGCAAACGGCCGCGAGCAGATCCGCAACGTGCTGTTGTCCTATGTCGAGCACTCCCAGGGAATCGAGGGACGGCGCGGCTGCCTCGTGGTCGGCAGCGCCGTCGAGCTGTCCGCGCATGACGCAATGGTCGCTGCCCGCGTCAACGCGCAGCTCGCGACCAACGAAAACTTCATCGCCGGCCTCATCCGCGACGGGCAGGCCGACGGCTCGATTCCCCGTCATGTCGCAGCCGACGACACCGCGCGGCTGATGCTCTGCATCACGCAGGGGATGCGCGTCGTCGGCAAGGCGCGCCTGCCGCTCGACGGGGAGCGCCTCGTCGGCGTCGCGATGAAGCTGCTCGCCTGAATTCTTTGTCATAATAGGGAATGGTCATTTCCTATACCTTATCTGGAGTCCATGCGAATGACGATGAATGCCACGATCGAGACCGCACCCGAACCGGATGCGGTGTCGCAGCGCCTGACCTTCGTGCTCGCCGCGGCCTGTGGCATGATCGCCGCCAACATCTATTATGCCCAGCCGCTGATCGCCCCGATCAGCGCTGCGCTCGGCCTGTCGCATGCCGCGGCGGGACTGATCGTGACGATGACGCAGATCGGCTACGGCACCGGGCTGCTGCTGATCGTGCCGCTCGGCGATCTCGTCGAGAACCGCGCCCTGATCTGCTCGGTGATCACGCTCGGCGCTGCGGCGCTGCTCGCCGCCGCGTTCGCCACCCATGCGCTGCCGTTCCTGATCGCCGCGCTGTTCATCGGCCTCGGCTCGGTGGCCGTGCAGATCATCATTCCCTATGCGGCGCACCTGGCGCCGGCAGCCATCCGCGGCCGCGTCGTCGGCAACGTCTCGACCGGCCTGATGCTCGGCATCATGCTGGCGCGCCCGGTGTCGAGCTTCGTCACCGCGGCCCTGTCGTGGCACGCGGTGTTCTTCTGCTCCGCCGCGCTGATGATTGTGCTCGCAGCCGTGCTCTGGATGACGCTGCCGAAGCGCAAGCCGGTGACGCGGATGCACTACGGCGAATTGCTGCTGTCGATGCCGCAGCTGGTGCGGGCCACGCCGCTGCTGCGGCGCCGCGCGCTCTATCAGGCGAGCCTGTTCAGCGCCTTCACCCTGTTCTGGACGGTGGCGCCGCTCCAACTCGCCGGCGAGTTCGGCTTCTCCCAGCGCGGCATCGCGCTGTTTGCGCTGGTCGGCGTCGCCGGCGTGTTCGCCGCCCCGATCGCCGGCCGCCTCGCCGACCACGGCCATAGCCGCATCGCGACGCTGGTCGCGATGCTGCTCGCAGCCGGCGGCTTCCTCGTGACCTATGTCGGCGCGCCCGGCTCGATGCTGAACCTCGCCTGTCTGGTGGTGGCTGCGATCGCCATCGATATCGGCGTCCAGGGCAATGTCGTGCTCGGCTTCCGCGCCATCTTCGCGCTCGGGCACGAGCACCGCAGCCGCCTCAACGGACTCTACATGGCGACGTTCTTCGCAGCCGGCGCGGCCGGCTCCGCGGTCGGAGCCTTCGCGTTCGCGCAAGGTGGCTGGGCACTCGCATCGGCCATTGGCCTTGCGCTGCCCGTCGCCGGCCTGCTCTATGCGGCCACCGAGTAGCCGCCGGTATGGCCGAACTGTGCGATGCGGCCTGTTCGCCAGCCCCGCGAGGACGCAATTTCCGTCTCGCGGCCCCGACGCCGCTGTAGTAAATTGGTTGTAAACGCACCTGGTTAACGGGCGGCAGGGGGAGGCGGATGAGGCGTGCGAGGCTGTTCGGCGTAACGTGGGTACGGCCATGGTCGTGGCAGGCGTTTCTGCTCGGGCTGGCCGTCGTCGCAATGTCGGCCGTGCTTCAGGGCCTCTGCGTCGCGCTCGGCGCGAAGCTCTATTTCGCAGCGTTCCTGCCCGGCCTGTTCGTGCTTGCGTTCGTGGCCGGCGCGCCGGCGGCGGCATTTGCCGCGCTGCTCACCATTCCGCTGGTGTGGTGGGCGTTCATTCCGCCTTTCTTCGCCTTCACTGCGCTGACCAGCGCAAGCGCCGATTCCATCAACCTGTTCTGCTTGCTGGCCATACTCCTGATCGGCCTTGCCGATCTCTGCCGCAAGACGGTGACGATCATCAGAAGCGGCGGGCTGAAGCCTTCCGGCGAGAGCGCGGCAACGAATCCGCAATAAACCCCCACCGCGCGCGTTGCGCCCGCGCAACAGTCCGGCAACCATCCGCGAACTTGCCGCGCGCCGCTAACTTTTCGAAAAAGATTTGGCCGCAGTTTCTCCCGCGGGAATGACGAGGGAGTTTTCGGACATGAACGGTCACGCCATCTTGGAGAACGTGCGGCGCTACCGCGGCATCGCATCGCTCTATCGCCAGACCGCCGCATTCCGCCCGGGCCAGAGCTGGTCACTGCTGGAGCAGGCGAGGGAATGGGAAGCGCGGGCGCTGTCGGAGCTGGAGGCCTATTTCGCGACGCGTACGGACTGCAGCGCCCCGCTCGCGGCCTGATCGCCGGCCATCGGCGCGGCCGTGAGCCGGCTCGCCGAAGGCGCGATCGCCCACGGGACAATTACGGAGTTGTCTGCGCGTTCTTGTATGCTAGCAACGGGCCGATCGAGATCTCCTTCACGTCGGCCGGGGCAAGCGATGACCACCTTCAACCGCATCTTCACGACGCAGCGTCTGCTCCAGATCATCGTGGTGCTGGCGGCGACCGTCGCCATGAAGCTGATGAGCTGAGCGCTGGCCTTCTATCGCCCGCCGAGTTCGGGCACGTCGGGCAGGTAATTCGACCCTTCCGAGCCCAGAAAATCGAACATCGCCTGCGCCGGCGGCAACAGCACCTTGTCGCTGCGGCGGATCACGTACCATTGCCTGACGATCGGCAGGCCGGCGACGTCGAGCACGACGAGCCGGCCCTCGGCGAGCTCATGCGCCACGGTATGGGCCGAGATGAAGGCGATGCCGAGCCCGGCGATGACCGCCTGCTTGATGGTCTCGTTGCTGCTCATCTCCATGCCGATGATCGGCTCGAGATCGGACTTCTGGAACAAGCCCTCCATCAGCGTCCGCGTCCCCGAGCCGGGCTCGCGGGTGAGGAAGGTCTCGTGCACGAGGTCGGTGAGGTTGAGGCCGGAATCCTTCTCCAGCCAGTGCCCCTTGCGGGCGACGATGATGTGCGGATTGCGCCCGAGCTGGCGGACGTCGACGGTGACGTCGGCCGGTGGCCGACCCATCACCGCGAAGTCGAGGTCGTAGCCGTGCATGGCCTCGCGGATCTCCTCGCGATTGCCGATGGTCAACTTGATCTCGATCTTGGGGTAGCGCCTGGAGAACGCCGCGATCGCATGCGGCACGAAATATTTCGCGGTCGAGACCGCGCCGAGCTTCACCGTGCCGCCGGTCCGCCCCGCGAGCAGGTCGAGCGCGCCCTGGCAATCCGTGATGGCGGCCTCGACCCGCTCGGCCAGCGCCAGCACCTCCTTGCCCGCTTCCGTCAGCAGCATGCCGTCGCCGGTCCGCTGCACCAGCGGCAGGCCGGCGAGGTCCTGCAGCTGCCGGAGCTGCTGGGTCACGGCCGGCTGCGTCAGCCCGAGGTGGCTGGATGCCGCCGTCACGCTGCCCTTGGTCGAAAGCGCCGCGAGCGAGCGCAGCTGCCGGATCGTCAGATGCCGGAGCTGGGCCGCCGCGTGGCCGGGACCATTATAAGAAAATTCTTTGAGGCTCATTATGAATAGAAATTTTCCTTATTAAGCCGCCCCTGTCAATCTCCTGATGCCGGGACTGATCGCACCGACCTCCAGCGGGGAGGGAAACTGGATGCGGCGCCGACGGAGGGGATGGACGCAGATGACCGGGCAACTCAGGCTGGACGACCACCTTCAGCGGAATTCCGAGACCGCATCCCACGCGCTGGCGGTGGCGGGCGCGGTGGATGCCATCGCGGCAGCCGCGATTGAGATCGCCGATCTCATCGGATCCGGCGATCTCGCCGACGCCTCGGGCCTGACCACGGGCCGCAACAGCGATGGCGATCTCCAGCGCGATCTCGACATCCAGGCCGATGCGATCCTGCGCCGCTGCCTCAGCCGGCTGCCGATCGCGGTGCTGGCGTCGGAGGAGATGCGCGAGGCCCAGATCGTCGATCGTCAGGGGCGCATCTGCATCGCGATCGATCCGCTCGACGGCTCCTCCAACATCGACATCAACATGACCGTCGGCACGATCTTCTCGATCCTGCCGGCGCCCGATGATCTCTCGCTCGCTTTCCATCAGCGCGGCTCGGCGCAGCTCGCTGCCGGCTTCGTCACTTACGGTCCGCAGACCTCGCTGGTGCTGACGCTCGGCGACGGCGTCGACATCTTCACGCTCGACCGCAAATCGGGCTGCTTCCGCCTGGCGCGCAGCGCGGTCCAGATCCCGGAGGCCTGCGAGGAGTTCGCGATCAACGCGTCGAACCGCCGGCACTGGGATCCGCCGGTGCGCGCCTTCGTCGACGAGTGTCTCGCCGGCGTCGACGGGCCGGCCAACCACGATTTCAACATGCGCTGGATCGGCTCGCTGGTCGCGGAAGCCTATCGCATCCTCACCCGCGGCGGCGTGTTCCTCTATCCCTCGGACGCGCGGCCCGGCTATGGCGACGGCCGCCTGCGCCTCACCTACGAGGCGCATCCGATGGCGATGGTCATCGAGCAGGCCGGCGGCTCGGCCACGACCGGGCGCGAGCGCATCCTCGAACTGTCTGCGCAGAGCCTGCACCAGCGCGTCCCGCTGATCATGGGCTCGAGCAACGAGGTCCGGCGCGTCGAGGAGCTGCATTGCGATCCGCTGCTGGTTGCCAGCGTCTCTGCGCCGCTGTTCGCGCGGCGCGGCTTCTTCCGGCTCTGAGCGAGGCGCGCCATGTCCAGGAAGCACCCGATCATCTCCATCACCGGCTCCTCCGGCGCCGGCACCACCTCGGTCAAGAAGACGTTCGAGCAGATATTTTTCCGCGAGAAGGTCAACGCCGCCTATATCGAGGGCGACGCCTTCCATCGCTACGACCGCGCCGAGATGCGCGCGCAAATGGCCAAGGAGGCCGAGCGCGGCAACAAGCATTTCAGCCATTTCAGCCCCGAGACCAATTTGTTCGAGGAGCTGGAGCGAGCATTCCGCGATTACGGCGAGACCGGCACCGCGGTGACGCGGCACTACGTGCACGACGCCGAAGAGTCGGCGCTGCACGGCGCGCCTCCCGGCACGTTCACCGAATGGAAAGGGCTGCCGGAGAATTCGGACCTGCTGTTCTACGAAGGCCTGCACGGCGCCGTGGTTACGGACAAGGTGAATGTCGCGCGCTATGCCGATCTGAAGATCGGCGTCGTGCCCGTGATCAATCTCGAATGGATCCAGAAGCTGCACCGCGACCGCAGCGCGCGCGGCTATTCCACCGAGGCCGTCACCGACACCATCTTGCGGCGGATGCCGGACTACATCCACTACATCTGCCCGCAATTCACCGAGACCGACATCAACTTCCAGCGCGTGCCGACGGTGGACACCTCCAACCCGTTCGTCGCGCGCTGGATCCCGACGCCGGACGAATCGATGGTCGTGATCCGCTTCAAGAACCCGCGCGGCATCGACTTCCCCTATCTGCTCTCGATGCTGCCGCAAAGCTGGATGTCCCGCGCGAACTCGATCGTGTGTCCGGGCGCGAAGCTCGACCTTGCGATGCAGCTGATCCTGACGCCGCTGATCATGCAGCTGATCGAGCGCAAGCGAAACCTGAAGTGAACGAGGAGAGAATCCGATGAACATCTCCGTCCACGCCGAAGCCGACCTCACGGCGGTCACGCACCACGATCTCGCCAACGCTGTCCGCTTCCTCGCGGTGGACGCCATCGAGACGTCGCAGTCCGGTCATCCCGGGCTGCCCATGGGCATGGCCGATGTCGCGACCGTGCTGTTCTCGCGCTTTCTGAAATTCGACTCGGCGCATCCGAACTGGCCCGACCGCGACCGCTTCGTGCTGTCGGCGGGCCACGGTTCGATGCTGCTCTATGCGCTGCTGCATCTCACCGGCGGCGACGTCGGCCTCGACGATATCAAGGCCTTCAGGCAGTGGGGCTCGAAGACGCCGGGGCATCCCGAACATGGCCACACGCCCGGCGTCGAGACTACGACGGGGCCGTTGGGGCAGGGGATTGCGACCGCTGTCGGCATGGCGCTCGCCGAGCGCATGGCCAATGCGCGGCATGGCGACGGCCTTGTCGACCACTTCACCTATGTCGTCGCGGGCGACGGCTGCCTGATGGAAGGCATCAGCCAGGAGGCGATCTCGCTTGCCGGCCATCTCGGGCTCGGCCGGCTGATCGTGCTGTTCGACGACAACGGCATCTCCATCGACGGTCCGACCTCGCTCGCGACGTCGGACGACCAGCTGGCGCGCTTCGCCGCCTCCGGCTGGTCGGTGCGCCGCGTCGACGGTCATGATCCCGAAGCGGTGGCGCAGGCGATAGCGGAGGAGCGGGAGACTCCGAAGCCGTCGCTGATCGCCTGCCGCACCATCATCGGCTATGGCGCGCCTGATAGGCAGGGCACGGAGAAGGCGCATGGCGCGCCGCTCGGCACCGAGCAGACGGCGGCGGCGCGCCGGAATCTCGGCTGGGACTATCAGCCCTTCGTGGTGCCGATCCCGCTCCAGAAGGCCTGGCGGATGATCGGGCAGCGCGGGCAAGTCGATCGCCTCGCCTGGCTCGATCGCTACGAAGCTGCAACGCCCGAGCAGCGCGATCTGTTCGTCGAGGGCAAGGCCGTGGCTCTGCCCGCCGCCTATGCGCTGGCCGCGGCGAAATTGCGCGAGCGCTTTGCCGGCGAGCGGCCAAAGCTCGCGACGCGGCAGGCCTCGCAACAGGTGCTCGACGGCATCGCCGGGACAATTCCCGGCCTGGTCGGCGGCTCCGCGGACCTGACACATTCGAACCTCACGCATGCCAAGGCGCAGGCGCCGGTCGGGAACGGTGCATTCGGCGGCGACTACATCCATTACGGCATTCGCGAGCATGGCATGGCAGCTGCGATGAACGGCCTCGCGCTGCATGGCGGCTTCATCCCGTACGGCGGCACGTTCCTCGCGTTCTCCGACTACAGCCGGCCGGCGATCCGGCTTGCGGCCCTGATGCGGCTGCGCGTGATCCATGTGATGACGCACGACTCCATCGGACTAGGAGAGGATGGCCCCACGCACCAGCCGGTCGAGCATCTGGCGGCGTTGCGCGTGATTCCCAATCTGCTCGTGTTCCGGCCGGCTGATGCCGTGGAAACGCTGGAGGCCTGGGACTGCGCGCTGGCGGCGGAGCATCGTCCGTCCGTGTTGTGCCTGTCGCGGCAGGCTTTGCCTACCTTCCGCAGCGATGCGCGCGGAAAAAATCGCGTCGCGCGCGGTGCCTACCTCGTTGTCTCCCCGGACGGCGGCCGCGACGTGACATTGGTGGCGACCGGCTCGGAAGTCTCGATCGCGATCGACGCTGCCCGCCTGCTCGCCACCGAGCACATCCGTGCGGCCGTCGTCTCGGCACCCTGCTTCGCGCTGTTCGAGGAGCAGCCGGAGGATTACCGCGCCTCCGTGCTCGGCACCGCGCCGCGCGTCGGCATCGAGGCGGCGGTGCTGGGCGACTGGCCACGCTGGATCGGCGCCGACGGCGAGTTCGTCGGCATGCGCGGTTTCGGCGCCTCGGCGCCTGCGCCGGTACTGTACCGCGAGTTCGGCATCACGCCGCAAAGCATTGCGGAAGCCGCCCGCCGGGCGATTGCCCGCAAGAGACAATAAGGAGGACGTCCCGTGGCCCGTATCACACTTCGCCAGCTGCTCGATCATGCCGCCAGCCACGGTTATGCCGTGCCGGCGTTCAACATCAACAATATGGAGCAGGGCATCGCGATCATGCAGGCGGCGGCCGAGGTCGATGCGCCCGTCATCATCCAGGCCTCGCGCGGCGCGCGCAGCTATGCCGGCGATCTCATGCTCTCGCACATGATCAACGCACTGGAGCGGACTTATCCCGATATCCCGCTCTGCATGCACCAGGACCACGGCAATGACGAGGCGACCTGCGCCTCGGCCATCGCCCACGGCTTCACGTCGGTGATGATGGACGGCTCGCTCAAGGCCGACGCCAAGACCGCGGCCGACTATGACTACAACGTCGCGATCACCCGCCGCGTCGTCGATCTCGCCCATTGGGTCGGCGCGTCGGTCGAGGGCGAACTCGGCGTGCTCGGCTCGCTCGAGCACGGCGGCGGCGAGCAGGAGGATGGTCACGGCGTCGAGGGCAAGGTCAGCCACGATCAGCTGTTGACCGATCCGGACCAGGCCGTCGATTTCGTCCGCGCAACGAAGGTCGACGCCCTGGCGATCGCGATGGGCACCTCGCACGGCGCCTACAAGTTCAGCCGCAAGCCCGATGGTGACATCCTGGCGATGCGCGTGGTCGAGGAGATCCATCGCCGGCTGCCGAACACGCATCTGGTCATGCACGGCTCCTCCTCGGTGCCGCAGTCGCTCCAGGACATGTTCAACCAGTTCGGCGGCGAGATGCCGCAGACCTGGGGCGTCCCGGTCGAAGAGATCGTCCGCGGCATCAAGAGCGGCGTGCGCAAGGTCAATATCGACACCGATTGTCGGCTGGCGATGACGGCGGTGTTTCGCAAGGTGGCGGCGCAAAGCCGCAGTGAGTTCGACCCGCGCAAGTTCCTCAAACCGGCGATGGATGCGATGCGCGAGCTTTGCCGCGAGCGCTTCGAGCAGTTCGGCACCGCCGGCCATGCGAGCAGGATCAAGGTGGTCCCGATGAGCGAGATGGCGCGGCGCTATCGCGCCGGCGAGCTCGATCCGCGCATCGACGCCCGCGAGCCCGTAGCGGCCTAGTCAATCAGAAAGAGCAGAGAAGAGAGCAGGAGAGAGACATGAACGCACATGCAGGCACGGTCCGTGGCAAAGAGCGCTATCGCTCCGGCGTGATGGAGTACAAGCGTATGGGCTATTGGGAGCCCGATTACGCGCCAAAGGACACGGACGTCATCGCGCTGTTTCGCGTTACCCCGCAGGAGGGCGTCGATCCGATCGAGGCCTCTGCTGCGGTGGCCGGCGAATCCTCGACCGCGACCTGGACCGTGGTGTGGACCGATCGCTTGACGGCGGCCGAGAAGTATCGCGCCAAGTGTTATCGCGTCGATCCGGTGCCGGGCACGCCGGGCTCGTACTTCGCCTACATCGCCTATGACCTCGACCTGTTCGAGCCGGGCTCGATCGCAAACCTCTCGGCCTCGATCATCGGCAATGTGTTCGGCTTCAAGCCGCTCAAGGCGCTGCGCCTGGAAGACATGCGCTTCCCCGTCGCCTATGTGAAGACGTTCCAGGGGCCGGCGACCGGCATCGTGGTCGAGCGCGAACGCCTCGACAAGTTCGGTCGGCCGCTGCTGGGCGCAACGGTGAAGCCGAAGCTCGGTCTATCCGGGCGCAACTATGGCCGCGTGGTCTATGAGGCGCTGAAGGGCGGGCTCGACTTCACCAAGGACGACGAGAACATCAACTCGCAGCCCTTCATGCACTGGCGCGACCGTTTCCTCTATTGCATGGAGGCGGTGAACCGGGCGCAGGCCGCCTCGGGCGAGGTGAAGGGCACCTACCTGAACATCACCGCGGGCACGATGGAGGACATGTACGAGCGCGCGGAGTTCGCCAAGGAACTCGGGTCGTGCATCGTCATGATCGACCTCGTGATCGGCTACACCGCGATCCAGTCGATGGCCAAATGGGCGCGCCGCAACGACATGATCCTGCATCTGCACCGCGCCGGTCACTCGACCTATACGCGGCAGAAGAGCCATGGCGTATCGTTCCGCGTCATCGCCAAATGGATGCGGCTCGCCGGTGTCGACCACATCCATGCCGGCACCGTGGTCGGCAAGCTGGAAGGCGATCCCAACACCACGCGCGGCTACTACGATGTCTGCCGCGAGGACTTCAACCCGACCAAGCTCGAACACGGCCTGTTCTTCGATCAGTCATGGGCGAGCCTCAACAAGATGATGCCGGTCGCCTCCGGCGGCATCCATGCCGGCCAGATGCACCAATTGCTGGATCTGCTGGGTGAGGATGTCGTGCTGCAATTCGGTGGCGGCACCATCGGCCATCCCATGGGCATTGCGGCGGGCGCGACTGCCAATCGCGTGGCGCTGGAAGCGATGATCCTCGCCCGCAACGAGGGCCGCGACTACGTCCACGAAGGGCCGGAGATCCTCGCCAGGGCGGCCCAGACCTGCACGCCGCTGAAGGCCGCGCTCGAGGTCTGGAAGGACGTCACCTTCAACTATCAATCCACCGATACGCCGGACTTCGTGCCGACGGCGCTGGAAACCGTCTGAGGAGAATTGAGATGAAGATCACCCAGGGCTGCTTCTCGTTCCTGCCCGATCTGACTGACGAGCAGATCACCAGCCAGGTGCAGTATTGCCTTGCCAACGGCTGGGCGGTGAACATCGAGTTCACCGACGATCCGCATCCTCGCAATACCTATTGGGAGATGTGGGGCCTGCCGATGTTCGATCTCCAGGACGCCGCTGGCGTGATGATGGAGCTCGCCGAGTGCCGCAGGGTATATGGCGACCGCTACATCCGCATCAGCGGCTTCGATGCCAGTCATGGCTGGGAATCGGTGCGGATCACTTTCCTCGTCAACCGGCCGAAGCAGGAGGCGGAGTTCGAGCTGGTGCGGCAGGAAGCGGCCGGACGCGCGATCCGCTACACCACCGTGCGAAAGCCCCCGGCCCACGCCTCTCAATAGCCCTTCTCCTCCGCGCGGAGCTCTCCCTGCTCCGCATCCTTGGCGGACCACTGCTTCGCCGCTCCCAGCGGCGAAGCTCTTTTCTTCGAGGTGCCGATGCTCGATGTTCCCCATGCAAAGATGACCGAACAGAACGAGACTCGTTTCGATCTCCGCAAGGAGGCCGAAGCGGCCGGGATCACCGATACGCTGCAACAGCTCGATCAGGAGCTGATCGGGCTCAAGCCGGTGAAGGACCGCGTGCGCCAGATCGCCTCGCTGCTGCTGGTCGAACGTATCCGGCAGCGCGCGGGCCTCGCCTCCGCGCCGCCGACGCTGCACATGTCGTTCACGGGCAATCCCGGCACCGGCAAGACGACCGTGGCGCTACGCATGGCCAGGATCCTGCACGGCCTCGGCTTCGTGCGGCGCGGTCAGGTGATCTCCGTGACGCGCGACGACCTCGTCGGCCAGTATATCGGCCACACCGCGCCGAAGACCAAGGAGATCCTGAAGAAGGCGATGGGAGGCGTGTTGTTCATCGACGAGGCTTATTATCTGCATCGGCCCGATAACGAGCGCGACTATGGCCAGGAATCGATCGAGATCCTGCTCCAGGTGATGGAGAATCAGCGCGAAGACCTCGTCGTGATCCTCGCCGGCTATGGCGAGCGGATGACGAGCTTCTTCGCCTCCAACCCCGGCTTCCGCTCGCGCATCGCCCACCACGTCGAATTTCCTGACTACGCGGAAGCCGAACTGCTCGTCATCGCCGAGCTGATGCTGAAGGAGCGAGGTTATCGCTTCTCGGCAGCTGCGCGCGAGGCGTTCGAGAGATACATCACGCTGCGCCGGACCCAGCCGTTCTTCTCCAACGCCCGCTCGATCCGCAACGCGGTCGACCGCATCCGCCTGCGGCAAGCCGATCGTCTGGTGTCCGATCTCAATCGCATGCTCGATGTCGCCGACCTCGAGACCATCGATCCCATGGACGTTCTTGCGAGCCGCGTCTTCAGCGGCGGCGCCGACGCGCGGAGTGCAAAGCCATGAGCGAAGACATTCTCATCGCCTCCTCGATCCTGGCGGCGGATTTCGCCCGTCTCGGCGAGGAGGTCGCGGCGATCGATGCGGCCGGGGCCGACTGGATCCATTGCGACGTCATGGACGGGCATTTCGTGCCGAACATCAGTTTCGGTGCTGACGTCATCAAGGCGATCCGGCCGTTGACGAACAAGGTCTTCGACGTGCATTTGATGATAGCGCCGACCGATGCCTATCTCGAGGCGTTCGCGAAAGCCGGAGCGGACCTCATCACGGTGCACGCCGAAGCCGGCCCGCATCTCGACCGCTCGCTCCAGGCGATCCGCTCGCTCGGCAGGAAGGCTGGCGTCAGCCTTTGTCCGTCGACGCCTGAGGCGACGATTGAATACGTGCTCGACCGTATCGATCTCGTGCTGGTGATGACGGTCAATCCGGGCTTTGGTGGCCAGTCATTCATCTGGTCGCAGATCGAGAAGATCAAGCGGATTAGGACCATGATCGGCGAGCGGCCGATCCATCTCGAAGTCGATGGCGGCGTCACGCGCGACAATGCCGCTGCCGTGGCCGCAGCGGGCGCCGATACGCTGGTCGCGGGTTCCGCCGTGTTTCGTGGCAGGAGCGCCGCCGAGTATGCCGCTAATATTGCGGCCATTCGTGCCGCCGCCGAGGCCGGCCGAGTTCCGCACCTGCAGAACAGTTCTGCGCAGCGGATGCGCGCAAGCGATGGAGGCCGTAACCGATAGACCAGCGAAGGCCGAACGTTCCTTGGCGCAATTTGGAACTTCGACCCGCGTACGCATTTCCCAGGAACGAGCCGAGATCAAGCGAGGGTGGGCGCAGCAAATCTTTTGCACAATCGCCATCGGCCTGACGTAAATTAAGACAATAACCTCGGCAGATGCGAGGGAGGGTCTCATGGAGAACGTACGTCGCTACCGGGCGCTGGCGTCCCTCTGTCGTCAGCAGGCGGCCTACCGGCCGCTCCAGACCTGGGAACTCCTCGGCCAGGCCGAACATTTCGAACACCTCGCCGAAGTCGAACTCAAGGCGCATTTCGACGCGTGCAATGTGCAACGCAACGGGGACGTCGCCGCGCCCCCGCCCTGGGAGGCTCCTGTCGCGGCGTAAAGGCGCCACCCGGCTCGCCTCAATGCGACATCAGCGTCGGCACTGTCATGGCTTCCAGCATGGCGCGGGTGACGCCGCCGAGAATGCGCTCCTGCAACCGCGAATGGCCATAGCCGCCCATCACCAGGAGATCGAGGCTCTCGTCGGCCGCCAGCGACAGGATGGTCGGCTGAATGTCGGCCCGCGCCGCCGACAGGCTGACCGTGCGGGTCGGCAGTCCGCGCCGGCCGAGATGTTTTGCCAGACTGCTCGCTGAAGCCTCGCCGGAGACGGCGTCGGCCTCGTTGATGGTGATGATCACGATCTCTCCGGCGCGCGCCAGGAACGTCGCTGCGTCGCGCACGGCGCGGGCAGCGAGGCGGCTGCCGTCCCAGCAGATGCCGATCCGGTTCGCCTTGAAGGCTCCACGGAAGGTGTAGGGCAGGAACAGCACCGGGCCGCCCGCCTGAAACAGAATCTCGCCTGGCACGTCGTTGTCAAACGCGCCCTGCGCCGGATCCGGCTGGAGCACGATGCTGAGGTCGTGCAGTCGCGCCATCTCGCCGAGCGAGACGGCTGCATCCGCCGGGATCGCGCCGAGCGCGTGGCAGGCGTAGGAGATGCCGGCGTTCGCCGCTTCGCTCCTGAACACCGCGAGCGCGGCCTCGGCCCGCTCCACGGCCCGCTCGCGTTCCAATTCGAACACGGCCGCCACCGCCGCGCCGCCCTCCATCACGTAAGCTGTACTGGTTGCGACATAGCCGACCGCGACCGCGTCGAGATGAGCGTTGAGGTACGACGCGAGCGAGATCGAGCCCTCGATCGCGGACCGCATGGGACGTTCGGTGGGAATGTGGACGAGAATGTCTTTGTACATGGCGCGCCTCCGGTGGACCTCATGAACGCAGTTTTTCACTGCGCGAAGCGCCCGTGTTGAGCTGCATCAAATGGGCGGCGCCGATCTGCCTGCCGCGCCCGCTCTGCCATTCTTTGCCGAGATTTAATCGGACGGACGGGACGCCGTAAGGTGGCAGCGACCATGTTGAGGACAAGGCGACACCAGCTCAACATGGATATTTCGACATGAACGATCGCGTCAATTCCGACACCACCACGTCCCGCAAGATCTTGAGGCCGCGCCGGCTCGCGCTGCTCGGCACCGTGGCCGCGCTGGGCGTGGCCGCCCTGTCAATGGCGCCAGGCTCCGCGCCGTTCGGTACGAACTCCTTCATTGCGCCGGCTCAGGCTGCGGAAGCCGCCGCGACGCCGCCGGGCTTCGGCGATCTGGTCAGCAAGGTCAAACCCGCGGTGATCTCGGTGCGGGTGAAGATCGACCAGGACAGCGACAAGACCGCGATGCTGCAGCAGAACCGGATGGATTCGGACGAGGATACGCCGTTCGACCAGTTTTCCCGACAGTTCGGCTTCCGCTTCCCGGGCGGCATGAACGGCATGCCGCGCCAGCGCCATCAGATGATCACGGGCGAAGGGTCCGGCTTCTTCATTTCCCCCGACGGCTATGCCGTGACCAACAACCACGTCGTCGACCACGCCGAGTCCGTGCAGGTGACGATGGATGACGGCACGACCTACACTGCGAAAGTGGTCGGCACCGATCCGAAGACCGATCTCGCGCTGATCAAGGTCGATGGCAAGAAGGACTTTCCGTTCGTCAAATTCTCCGACCAGAAGCCGCGTATCGGCGACTGGGTTGTCGCGGTCGGCAATCCCTTCGGTCTTGGCGGCACTGTGACCGCCGGCATCGTCTCGGCCAGCGGCCGCGATATCGGCAATGGTCCCTATGACGATTTCATCCAGATCGATGCGCCCATCAACAAGGGCAATTCCGGCGGCCCGGCCTTCGACATGAACGGCAACGTGATCGGCGTGAACACTGCGATCTTCTCGCCCTCGGGCGGCTCGGTCGGCATCGGCTTCGATATTCCCGCCTCGACCGCCAAGCTCGTCGTCGCGCAATTGAAGGACAAGGGCGTGGTCACCCGAGGCTGGCTCGGCGTGCAGGTGCAGCCCGTGACGTCTGATATTGCCGATAGCCTCGGCCTCAAGGAGGCGCGCGGCGCGATCGTCGACAATCCGCAGGATGGCAGCCCGGCGGCGAAGGCCGGCATCGAGGCGGGGGACGTCATCACCGCCGTCAACGGCACCACGATCAAGGACTCCCGCGACCTCGCGCGCACCATCGCCACCTTGGCGCCGGGCACGTCCGTGAAGCTCGATGTCTTCCGCAAGGGCGACAGCAAAACGGTGACCCTCGCGCTCGGCGAGCTGCCGAACGAGCGGCAAGCCAAAGGAAATGGCAATGCCGACGAGGGAAGGGGGCAGCCGAATGCCGGCACGCCGCGCCTCGGCCTCAGCCTGGCGCCGGCAGGAGACGTCCAGGGTGCGGGCCAGAAGGGTGTCGTCGTCACCGAGGTCGATCCGCAAGGGCCGGCGGCACAGCGCGGCATTCAGACCGGCGACGTCATCCTCAATGTCGGCGGCAAGGCGGTCGCCAATGTCGGCGACGTCCGTTCGGAGCTGGCGCAGGCCAAATCGTCGGGCAAGCGCAGCGTGCTGTTGCAGGTCAGAAGCGCGGAGGCGACGAGATTCGTCGCAGTTCCGCTCGCGTAGAGTCACGCGCGTCGAGCAACCCACCTCAAAAAAAGGCGGCCCCCGGGCCGCCTTTCCTGTTCAGCCTCGAAATTCCCGTTGGGTTATTGATAACATTCTCGTTAACCACAGGAATGGTGACGTAGTTCGTCCGAAAAAGCCGTGTTCGTTCGTCACAGTTCCAACACCGCTGCGGCAAGGAAGCCGCAAAGGTGGGTTGCTGTCGTGGAACTTCGAGCCTACCGCCGCTTTGTGGAACTTGCCGGCGGTTCGCATTTGATCGGTGCCGACATGGTTCGATTGAAGCTCTTGCGGAGGAGTGCACTGCTCGCAGCGTCATTGGTGCTCTGGGGCGGAAACGCGCTCGGGCGTGATGACGGCCGCTACGCGAACTCCCCCCTGAAACCATGGTTCGACAGTCTGCGCAGCCAGCTCGGCCCGTGCTGCTCGGATGCGGATGGATTTGCTGTCGCCGACCCCGACTGGGAGTCGCACAACGGGCGTTACCGCGTGCGTCTGGACGGGCAGTGGATAGATGTGCCGGACGAAGCCGTCATCACCGAGCCGAACCGGGCCGGCCGCACCATGGTGTGGCCGGTGAAGACGGCGTTCGGGATTTCGATCCGCTGCTTCATGCCGGGCAGCATGATCTGAGACGGGTCAGCGTCAGCGCTTGCTGGATTTACGCTTCGACGACTTCTTGGACGACTTGCTTGACTTAGACGATTTTCTCGACGTCTTCTTGGCACTCTTCCGCGTCGATGCCTTCTTCGGGACCTTCTTGCCCTTCTTGCGCGCCTTCGACAGTCCGATCGCGATTGCCTGCTTGCGGCTCTTCACGCGGCCGCCGCGTCCCCCGCGCCCGCTCTTCGCGGTACCCTTCTTGTAGCGTCGCATCTCGCTTTCGACATCGCTGCCGGAGCTGCGTGAGTAGCGACGTTTCTTTGCCTTGCGTGCCATGCATGCTCTCCCTTGGCGAGGAGAACCATTCGGCTCAGCCATGGTTCCGGCAGCGCGTACACAACGTGCAGGCGCTAGACACAGCCAGTCTAGAAGGAGTTCGCCAACTCGATCTCCGCCTCCAGCGCCTGGATGCGCCGTGCGGCCTCGCCGAAGGACAGGTCCCGTGCAAATTGGGCAGGTTGATAGGCCTCCTGGCTCAGCCGCTTCAGCCTGAGACCCTGCGCCCGCGTCATCTGCTCGCTGAGAAAAACCCTGGCGTCGTATTTACCTTGAACCTGCATCTGCATTCTCCCTTCCGGAATCGTGACTTGACTATATGTTCTTATTTTGTTCTAACAAGCCATGGACAACAGAATTAATGAAATTCGACGTAAAATCAGAGTCTTGAGGCTCGAAATGGCCGACGTCGAGGCGTCGGTGCGCGATCTCGTCGAGCGCGGCAGCGACTGCACGGAAAGGGCCCTGGCGCAGATGGATCTGCGCCGGAGAATCAACCTCCTGATCGGCGAATGGAAGGCAGCTGGGGGCAGCGACGTTCTGCCTGACGTCCGCGACCGGGTCCGCCTTCGTTCCGCGAAGACGGGCAATCCCGTGCGCGCGACCGGGCCCCGCTGAGATCGGGGAGCGCGTGGTTGAAGGAGGGATCCGGACGCGTACCGGATTTTAAACTGCGCCCGAGTCCCAAGAGAAAGGGCCCCGCAACGGGCGGGGCCCTCGATGGATTCCAGGGAGTGGCCTATTTGGTGTTGGTCATGCCGCCCTTGTTCGTCATGGTGCCGCCCTGATCGGAGCCGGGGCCGGAGCCGCCTTGGCCGGAAGGATCAGCGCCCTTGGAAGACTTGGTGTTGGCGCCGGTGGTCTGCGACGATGACATCGAGGATCCATGCTTGGCCTTGTGTGACTTGGCCTGCACGGCGAACGGCGCGGCGGCAAGGCCGGTTGCCAACATTACGGCGAGAGCGAGCTTGGTCGTCTTCATGCGGGAAACTCCCTGAGTTAATTTGACGCAGGCAGCCAACCGCTCTCCGCCGCAGGAGTTCCCGACAAAGCATCTCCCGCGGATCACGCGCGCTTCAAGATTGCTTGTCCTCGTCAATGATGAAGACGACGCCGGTGAGCGTCGCACCGATCGCGAACGTCGTCACCAAGGTGAGAGTGAAGACCAGAATGGCCTGGCTTCCGCCGCTATTGAGCAGGTTGGCCACGGCTGGATTGGACAGGACGAGCGTGAGGCTGAAAGTGAGGCCGAGGGCCGCGCCCATCATTGCATGCGTCATCAGCTTGATAAGTCCGCTGGCAGAGATCAGCTCAGACGACTTCTTCATGCGCATGGGAGTGCATCCCGGATTGGCATGCAAACACCCGCGTGATTGTCTGGTTCCATTCGGTTGAAATAATTGTCATCGCCCGCTTCATCCGACGTTCATGCCGGGCTTGCGAGGATGAGCGCCATCAAAACGGGAAACATGGATATGGGTAAGGTAGTCTTTCTTTACCGCTCGCTGGCCTATCGCAACGCGGCTGCGGACATCCTGCGCAAGGCCCGCAGGCTACCGCGCGGAGCCGAGCGAAGCGCGGCGCGCCGCTACGCCAGGGCACTGCGCGATCTCGCCCGAACGGAAGCCTGGCTGGAAGGGCGGGTCCCGCGCGAACCGCGGATGGCCCAACGCATGACGAGCGCGGCCTCCGGTTAGCCGGACGCGCGCTGCAACTCTGCGGAGCCGCCGGTGTCGAACTTGCCGAGTCCGGCCATCCTCCGCGTCAGCGGCACCTCTAGGCGGCACAACAGGCCTTCGGCGCGCCAATCGAACTGCGCCTGTCCGCCAAGCTGGGACTCGACGCTCGCAAGCAGGCTTCGCGTTCCGAAGCCGCGAGATTTTGGTGCCATGACCAGCGGACCGCCGGATTCCTCCCAGCTCAGCGTGAGCAGCTCGTCCTCGACTCGCCAATCGATCGCGAGCCGCCCCGATCGAGTCGAGAGTGCGCCATACTTGGCCGAGTTGGTGAAGAGCTCGTGCAGCGCGAGTGCCAGCGTCTGGGCCGTCGCCGGCAGCAACTGAACTTCGGGACCGGCCAATCTGATCTGGTCGCCGAGCGAATAGGGCGCAAGCTCCTCGTCGATCAGCCTGGAGAGCTCGGCGCCCTCCCAGCTCGACAGTGACAGGATGGTGTGCACGCGCGCCAGTGCATTGATGCGTCCCTCGACGGCGTTGACATAGTCCTTGACCTCGTCCGCCCGGGTGAGACGCACGATCGATTGCGCCAGCGCCAGCGCGTTCTTGGCGCGATGATCGACCTCCCGCGCCAGGAGATTTTGCCGCTCCTCGGCGCGCTTGCGCTCGGTGATATCGACGGTGACGCCGCTGACGCGCACCACGCGCCCGCGCTCGTCGACCGTCGCCGCCGCCGTGCCGACGCACCAGCGTACCTCGCCGTCGGGCCGCACGATGCGGAACTCCGTTTCATAGGCGCGCGTGCCCTTGTTGAATTCGGCGATCGCCCTGCGCAACTGATCGACGTCGTCAGGATGCAACAGGGCCTGAACGTTGGCCGGATTGACCTCGAAGCTCTCGGGGGTGACGCCGAAAATGCGGTACTGTCCCTCGTCCCACATCCAATCTCCGCTGATCCAGTCCCAGTCCCAGGACCCCATCTTGCCGGCGGCGATCGCCATGCTGCGCCGCTGCTCGCTCTCGCGCAGCTTCGCGGTCGAGTGCTCCAGTTCCGCGGTGCGCGCGCGGACGCGGTCCTCAAGCTCGTGGTTCAGACGCTCGAGCTCGCGGGTCTTGCGATAGAGCTCGGCGAACACCCTGATCTTGGCGCGCAGCACCTCCGGCACGACCGGCACCGGCACGTAGTCGACGGCGCCCATCTCGTAGCCGCGCAGCCGGTCGATGTCGCTGACCTGAATCGCGGAGATGAAGATCATCGCGGTCTTCTGGAACCGCGGGTGCTCGCGGATCATCGCTGCGAGCTCGAAGCCGTCGAGCTCGGGCATGCAGACGTCGACCAGGATCACCGCGATCTCGGTCTTGAGCAGCACCTCCAGCGCCTCGCGTCCCGATGAGGCGATCACGAGGTTCTCGCCGAGATCCTTCAGGATCACCTCATAGGCGAGCAGCTTGGCCGGCTGATCGTCGACGAGCAGGATGTTGACCTTTTCCTGGTCCATACGCGGGCCCAACTCAGCGGTGCAGCCACATGCGGATCGCAAGCAGCAATTGGTCGGTGTTGACCGGCTTGGCGAGATAATCGGACGCGCCGGCTTCGAGGCATTTCTCCCGATCGCCCTTCATCGCCTTGGCGGTCAGCGCGATGATCGGAAGACGGGCGAAGGCCGGGTTCTCGCGGATCACGCCGATGGTCTGATAGCCATCCATCTGCGGCATCATGATGTCCATCAGCACGATCGCGATCTCCGGATTGGATTCGACCAGTGTCACAGCCTCGCTGCCGGTCGTCGCCGTCAGCACCTTCATGCCGCGCCGTTCCAGCACACTCGACAGGGCGAATATGTTGCGGGCGTCGTCGTCGACGAGCAGGGCGGTCTTGCCGATCAGGTCCTCGTCGGAACTGTTCAGCTTCTCCAGCATACGCTGCTTCTCGATCGGCAGCTCCGTGATCACGCGGTGCAGGAACAGCGCGGTTTCGTCGAGCAGGCGTTCCGGCGATTCCACGCCCTTGACCACGATGCTGCGCGCCATGGTGTGGAGTTCCGCGTCCTCCTCCGCCGAAAGCTCGCGGCCGGTGAAGACCACGACCGGAATGCTCGACAGTCGCTCGTCGTTGCGGATCTGGTCCAGCACCTCGAAGCCGCTCATGTCGGGCAGCCGGAGATCGAGCACCACGCAGTCACACGGCTGCTCGCGCAGCGTCGAAAGTGCCTCCGCGCCGGTGGCCGTCGACACGATCTCGATGTCGTCGTGGTACAGCAGCTCGCGGATCGAAAGCTGCTCGGCCTCGTTGTCCTCGACGATCAGCAGTCGCTTGCGCCGAGGCCGCGCATATTCCTTGATTTGCGTCAGCGCGGCTGAGACGCCTTCAGGCGTGGTCGGCTTGTTGACGAATGAGAACGCGCCCCGCGCCATCGCATGCTGGCGGTCTTCGTCGAGCGTGATGATCTGCACGGGGATGTGGCGGGTCAACGGATTGTGCTTGAGCTGGCTCAGCACAGTCCAGCCGAGCATGTCGGGCAGGAACACGTCGAGCGAGACTGCTCTCGGCTGATACTGCTTGGCGAGCTCCAGCGCCTCCGCGCCCCGCGCGGCGACCAGAACCTTGAATCCCTTGTCGCGCGCGAGGTCGACCAGCACACGCGCGTAATGCGGGTCGTCCTCGACGATCAGGAGGATGCTGTCGCCGGGATCGAGGTTCAAGCGGTCGTCGGGAAGCTGCTCGATGACGCGCTGCTGCTCCGGCGCGGCCGGTTGCAGCGCAGGCGGCTGGCTGTATTGCTGCGGCGCCGGCGCAGCCCGCGGTGCGAGCGTCGGGCCGGAATATTTCAATGGCAGATAAAGCGTGAAGGACGAGCCCTTGCCCGGTGTGCTGCGGAGATGGATCTCGCCTCCGAGCAGGCTCGCAAGTTCGCGGCTGATCGCGAGCCCGAGGCCGGTGCCGCCGTATTTCCGGCTGGTGCCGGCATCCGCCTGCTGGAACGCCTCGAAGATCAGCTTCTGCTTCTCCAGGGGAATGCCGATGCCGGTATCGGACACTTCGAACGCGATCACGGCCGGCGCGGAGTTCAGCACCGGGTGATCCGTCCCCCAGCCGCCGATCGCGCCGGCGACCTTCAGGCGCACTTCGCCTTCGGCGGTGAACTTGAAGGCGTTGGAGAGCAGGTTCTTCAGGACCTGTTGCAGGCGCTTGGAGTCGGTGACGATGCTGCGTGGCAGGTTCGGATCGACGTCGATCTTGAACGACAGATTGCGGTTGTCCGCCTCGTGCCGGAACGGGCGGCCGACGGTCTCGAGCAGGTTCGCGGTCAGGATCTCCTCGGCGTCGACTGTGACCGTGCCGGACTCGATCTTGGAGAGATCGAGAATGTCGCTGATGAGGTTGAGCAGGTCGGTGCCGGCGCCGTGGATGGTGCGGGCGAATTCGACCTGCTTGGCCGAGAGATTGCCGTCTGGATTGTCGGTGAGCTGCTGTCCGAGGATCAGGATCGAATTCAGCGGCGTGCGCAGCTCGTGGCTCATATTGGCGAGGAACTCGGACTTGTACTTCGAGGTCAGCGCAAGCTCGGTCGCCTTTTCCTCGAGCGCGCGGCGGGCCTGCTCGATCTCCTGGTTCTTGCGTTCGACCTCGACGTTGCGTTCGGCGAGCTGCTGCGCCTTCTGCTCGAGCTGGTCGTTGGTCTGCTGCAATTCGCGCTGCTGGGTCTGCAGCTCGCCGGCGAGCTGCTGCGACTGCTTGAGCAGGCCTTCGGTCTGCATCGTCGCCTCGATCGAGTTCAGAACGATGCCGATGGAGTCGGTGAGCTGTTCCAGGAACGTCATCTGCGAGGTCGTGAAGGAGACGAGGGAGGCGAGCTCGATCACGGCCTTGACCTGGCCTTCGAACAGGACAGGCAGCACGACGAGGTTTTTCGGTGCGACGCGGAACAGCGCCGAGTTGATCGGCACCACGTCGGACGGAATGTCGGAGACCATGCGCGGCCGCTTGTCGAGGGCACACTGGCCGATCAGGCCTTCGCCGAACTGGAGCACGCGCTGATAGGGATAGATGCCGTCGCTGGCGTAGGATGCGAGCAGCAGCAGCTGGGAGTTGTCCTCGTTCTCGACCTGGTAGATCACGCCGGTATGGGCATTCACCAGCGGCGACAGCTCGGTGAGCAGCAGCCGGCCGACGGTGGTGAGATCGCGCTGGCCCTGGAGCATGTTGGTGAACTTGGCGAGGTTGGTCTTCAGCCAGTCCTGCTCGGTGTTCACGTCCGTCGTCAGACGGAGATTCGTGATCATCGTGTTGATGTTGTCCTTCAGCTCCGCGACTTCGCCGCGGGCGTCGACCTGGATCGATCGCGTCAGGTCGCCCTTGGTCACGGCGGTCGCCACTTCCGCGATGGCGCGCACCTGAGAGGTGAGGTTGGCAGCCAGAAGGTTCACGTTGCCGGTGAGATCCTTCCATGTGCCGGCAGCACCGGGCACGTTGGCCTGGCCGCCGAGCCGGCCTTCGACGCCGACCTCGCGCGCAACGGACGTCACCTGGTCGGCGAAGGTCGCGAGCGTCTCGGTCATGTTGTTGATGGTGTCGGCGAGAGCTGCGACCTCGCCGCGCGATTTCATCGTCAGGTTCTGCTTGAGGTCGCCGTTGGCGACCGCAGTCACCACCTTGACGATGCCGCGCACCTGCTCGGTCAGGTTCGCAGCCATCAGGTTCACGGTGTCGGTGAGGTCCTTCCAGGTGCCGGCGACGCCGGGCACCTGCGCCTGGCCGCCGAGCTTGCCCTCGGTGCCGACCTCGCGCGCCACGCGCGTCACTTCGCCGGCGAAGGCGTTGAGCTGGTCCACCATCGTGTTGATGGTGTTCTTGAGCTCGAGGATTTCGCCCTTGACGTCGACGGTGATCTTGCGGGAGAGGTCGCCGCGCGCCACGGCCGTGGTCACTTCGGCGATGTTGCGGACCTGCGTGGTGAGGTTCGCCGCCAGCAGGTTGACGTTGTCGGTGAGATCCTTCCAGGTGCCGCCGACGCCGGGCACGACGGCCTGACCGCCGAGTCGGCCTTCGGTGCCGACCTCGCGCGCCACGCGCGTGACTTCGGCGGCGAAGGAGCGGAGCTGCTCGACCATGGTGTTCAGCGTGTCCTTCAGCAGAAGGATCTCGCCGCGCACGTCCACCGTGATCTTCTTCGAGAGGTCGCCGCCGGCGATCGCGGTCGCGACCTCGGCGATGTTGCGGACCTGGGCCGTCAGGTTCGAGGCCATGAAGTTGACGTTGTCTGTGAGGTCCTTCCAGGTGCCGGCGACGCCGGGCACTTCGGCCTGGCCGCCGAGCTTGCCTTCGGTGCCGACCTCGCGCGCCACGCGCGTGACTTCACCGGCGAAGGCGTTGAGCTGGTCCACCATGGTGTTGATGGTGTTCTTCAGCTCGAGGATTTCGCCCTTCACGTCCACGGTGATCTTGCGAGACAAGTCGCCGCGCGCCACGGCGGTCGTCACTTCGGCGATGTTGCGGACCTGGGCGGTGAGGTTGCCCGCCATCGAGTTCACGGAGTCGGTGAGATCCTTCCAGGTGCCGGCAACGCCGGGCACGTTGGCCTGGCCGCCGAGGCGCCCTTCGGTGCCGACCTCGCGCGCGACGCGCGTCACCTCGCCGGCGAACCGGTTGAGCTGGTCGACCATCGTGTTCAGCGTATCCTTGAGCTGAAGGATCTCGCCGCGCACGTCCACGGTGATCTTGCGGGAGAGGTCGCCGCCTGCGATCGCGGTCGCGACCTCGGCGATGTTGCGGACCTGGGCCGTGAGGTTGCCCGCC
Source organism: Bradyrhizobium sp. CCBAU 51765 (assembly GCF_015291725.1). Taxonomy (GTDB): domain Bacteria; phylum Pseudomonadota; class Alphaproteobacteria; order Rhizobiales; family Xanthobacteraceae; genus Bradyrhizobium; species Bradyrhizobium liaoningense. Next base: position 6,290,762 of record NZ_CP030038.1, on the reverse strand, counting down.
ATCGAGTTCACGCTGTCGGTCAAATCCTTCCAGGTGCCGGCGACGCCGGGCACGTCGGCCTGGCCGCCGAGCTTGCCGTCGGTGCCGACCTCGCGCGCGACGCGCGTGACTTCGCCGGCAAAGGCGTTGAGCTGGTCCACCATGGTGTTGAGCGTTTCCTTCAGCTGAAGGATCTCGCCCGACACGTTCACAGTGATCTTCTTTGACAGATCGCCCTTGGCGACAGCAGTTGCGACCTCGGCGATGTTGCGGACCTGGCCGGTGAGGTTCGAGGCCATCGAGTTGACGCTGTCGGTGAGATCTTTCCAGGTGCCGCCGACGCCGCGCACGACGGCTTGACCGCCGAGCTTGCCTTCGGTGCCGACCTCGCGCGCCACGCGCGTGACTTCGCCGGCGAAGGCGTTGAGCTGGTCCACCATGGTGTTGATGGTGTCCTTCAGCTCCAGGATCTCGCCGCGTACGTCCACCGTGATCTTCTTCGACAGGTCGCCACCGGCGACCGCCGTCGTCACCTCCGCGATGTTGCGGACCTGCGCTGTCAGGTTGGAGGCCATCGAGTTGACGCTCTCGGTGAGGTCCTTCCAGGTGCCGGCGACGCCGAGCACGTTGGCCTGGCCGCCGAGCCGGCCCTCGGTGCCGACCTCGCGGGCGACGCGCGTCACTTCGCCGGCGAAGGCGTTGAGCTGGTCGACCATCGTGTTCAGCGTCTCCTTCAGCTGAAGGATCTCGCCGGAGACGTTCACCGTGATCTTCTTCGACAAGTCGCCGCTGGCGATGGCGGTGGCGACGTCGGCGATGTTGCGGACCTGCGCTGTCAGGTTCGAGGCCATGAAGTTGACGTTGTCGGTGAGGTCCTTCCAGGTGCCGGCCACGCCGGGCACCTGGGCCTGGCCGCCGAGCTTGCCCTCGGTGCCGACCTCGCGCGCGACGCGCGTCACTTCCGAGGCGAACGAGTTGAGCTGGTCCACCATCGTGTTGATGGTGTCCTTTAGCTCCAGGATCTCGCCGCGCACGTCCACGGTGATCTTGCGGGAAAGGTCGCCGCGCGCCACGGCGGTGGTGACGTTGGCGATGTTGCGCACCTGAGCGGTCAGGTTGCCGCACATGGCGTTGACGGAGTCGGTGAGGTCCTTCCAGGTGCCGGCGACGCCCGGCACGATCGCCTGGCCGCCGAGCTTGCCGTCGGTGCCGACCTCGCGCGCCACGCGCGTCACTTCGGAGGCGAAGGAGCGGAGCTGGTCCACCATCGTGTTGATGGCTTCCTTGAGCTGCAGGATCTCGCCGCGGACGTCGACCGTGATCTTCTTCGACAAATCGCCATTGGCGACCGCGATCGTCACCTCGGCGATGTTGCGAACCTGGTTGGTCAGGTTGTTTGCCATCGAGTTGACGCTCTCGGTGAGGTCCTTCCAGACGCCGGTCACCTCAGGCACCTGGGCTTGGCCGCCGAGCTTGCCCTCGGTGCCGACCTCGCGCGCCACGCGCGTCACCTCGGAGGTGAACACGCCGAGCTGCTTGATCATGGTGTTGACGATGTTCGCGGACTGCAGAAACTCGCCGCCGAGCGGACGGCCATCGACGTCGAGCTTGACGGTCTGGAGCAGGTCACCTTGTGCGACGGCGGCGACCGCGCGCGTCACCTCGCGCGTCGGCCACAGCAGGTCGTCGATCAGCGTGTTGACCGAACCTTCCATGTCGGCCCAGGAGCCTGAGGCGAGGCCGAACTTGACGCGCTGGCGAGTCTTGCCCTCGCGCCCCACCACTTGGCCGACCAGTTCGAGCTGCTGCGCCATGCGCTGGTTGGCGGCGATGATTTCGTTGAGGGTGTCGGCAATCTTGCCATCGATGCCGAGATATTCGCCGCTCATGCGCACCGAAAAGTCACCGCTGCGCATCGCCTGCAAGGCAAGCAGCAGTTCCGTCCGGGAATCCGGATCCGACGTACCGTTGATTTTTGGCTTAGGGACGCGACGACCGGAGCCTGATGCAGTTCCGGGATCGAGGTCGCTCATACTGAATTCCCCCGCAGGCGTCGGCCGAATCCGCGGCACGACGCGTTTGGTCGAAATGAAATAGAGCGTCAGCCAAATTCGAAATCAAGCGCCAAGGTGCGGCGCGAGGAATTGGAACCCGCTTTGCTCAGCCCGGCTGAACTAACAATGATCCGCCGAATTGGTTCCATGCTCAGAAGGAATGCCCTGGTGGCCGCCGACGCTCTGCTCGTCCCGCGCCCGACTTCGGAACGGAGCGCCGAGCCCTAAGGTTAACCCGCAGAGAGACACAGGGAGAACGGATATGAAAGCAGGATTCGCCGTCGTCGCCATGACTGTGTTTGCCGCGGGATCGGCTCTGGCACAGGGCGGTGCTCCCAGCGGGCGCGGTGCCGTGACTGGCGATCCCGCCGCAAGCTCCGCCAATCCGCGGGTGGAAACACCCACCACCGGAACGGCCAGCCGGTCGAATCCGAGCGGCAGCGGCACGTCATCTTCGGGCGGCAAGGACGACAATGGCGATGCGGGGCGGGACAAGATGCCGGAGAGTGATCGCACCGTACGGCCGCAGAGCCAGCAACGTCATCCTAACGACAAGTAGAAACGGCTACTTGTCCGCCATGGTCCGCTCGGCGTCCCTGACCTGCGAGCGCAACATCGGGAGCTGTTCGCGCGCGAACGCTGCGAGCGCTGCATTGTCGGGCGCCTTCAGATAGCGCTCGAGCAGTCCGATGACCGATTCATACTCGGGAATCTGCGCGGCATAGAAGCTCCTGACGTAGCTTGGGCCATCCGACATCTCGGGCTCGACCAGGCTCGCGGTCGAGGATGTTGCCTTGCCGACGCGCGGCTCTGCGCCAATGGCCTCCTGGACCTTCTTCAGGCTCTTGTCGCGCCTGGCCGCTTCCTCGGCGCGCAGGGCGGCGAGGTTCTTGACCTCCGCATTGCCCTTGAGGTCGGTATTCTCGAGAAGACCCTGTTGAAATCGGCTGAAATTGTAGACGCCGCTGATAACCTCAATCGCGGTCGGTGGCCGTTCGCCAGGCTTTCGCTCGCCGGTGCTGTCGGCAAGCGCCGCAGTGTTGATGAACGCCAGGATGAGGGCGGCAAGAACTCGCATCGATATCAATGATGAACACGGTGCGAAGTTCCCTGTCCATTACGATCCGGTAAGCGGGTTGCGGCGCGAGAGTTCCGTCCCCACGTGCTCAACATGAAACAGTCTGACATCTTCAGGGATAACGCTGACAATTGTCTTCAGCTTGCCGAGCGAGCCGAGGGACAACCCGCCCATAAGCGCTATTCGCGCATGGCCGACGCCTGGACGGCGCTCGCCAACGAACAGGATTGGCTCGATGGCGAAGTCCCGCCCGTTGCGGTCCGCGCTGCTCCCAAGCGGAAGGCGTAATCCGCTCGTTCTCGTGAATCTGCGTGTGAGACCGCTCACGGAAGGCAAGCGACCGATTTGCGAATCATCCGGGAACATTCGATCGCGTCGATTTCCAGTTCAGAAGGAGGTTTTGGCGATGGCTCCACGTCTGGCTCTTCTCTCCCTCATTCTCGCCTTTGGCGTCTCGGTCGCGTTCGCGACCGTGACGACGTTGCGGCAGGTGCATCTAGAGAACGCGTCTGCCGCGGTCCACGCGGTGCGCAGTTAGCACTGCATCGGAACATTCGACGCCGCGGTGCGTAGGCGTTCCGAGACACCAGAACAAGCGAGAACCCCACCATGGCCCATTCCGATCAAGGCATCGTCAAGGACAAGCGCGGGGAGGAGCAGCCGCGCGACAAGGAGCGTGCACAGTCCGTGCACAAGACGAACCCGAAAGGCTCGCCTTCGCGTGAAGCGACGCGCGACCCCAAGCTGAATGACAATAGCAAGACGCCAGGCTCCGGCGTGATGCCGGACGGCTCGAGCGACGCGACAGGCTAGTTCTCACGAGGAACGAATCCCCGCGGGAAGAGTCGACGGATTGCTTCCGGTTGTCATGCCCCCGGTGCGCCGGAAGCAATCTCCAAGGACGGCCCTGGCACCCACTGTGCCAGGGCCGTTTGCTTATGTGCGTCAGCCGCCGGTGCTGCTCTCTGGATCACCCTGAGTATGTCCATCAGGTCCGCGGCCGAACACGCCAAAGCTGCTTGACTTCACGCCCACGGCGGCATCGACGCCGGCGGCGGTCAGTCCGAACCTGAGGAGTTCGCGGACTGCGGCTGCCCGCGTCGGCATTCGGTGCTTGAACCGGAAATCGTCGATGGCGGCCAACTCTTCCGGCGAGAGCATGACCTGAAGGCGCTCGGCGCGAAGGTCGTTCATGGCGATCACGCAAATTGAGTAAGTTGAGTGGTTTACTCAACGAACAAACCTGGCGAGGGTTCCGCCAGAGTCGCCAAAGTCTCCCAATGAGTAAAAATATATAATAAAATCAAGTAGTTAATTTTGAAACGTATCCCTGCCATGGCGCATTCTTCCTGAAAGGGAGAGAGACCATGACGGACGAAGTCGCGTTACCTCGCAGGCTTTCCGAAGAGCCCGAAGCGCCCAAGCCAGTGCGGCCAAGCCACCAGAAAATCATCGATCAGGTCGAGCGCTGGGCCAACAGCCCGGGGCTCCAGCCGCCGCAATCGCAGACGTCGACGACGGCGAAGGCTAGCTAGTTCAGGGCTTCACGAAGCGGGAGCCCTCTGCCGATGGCGAGTGGGCACTGCGACTGTGCGAGACGATGCGAAGCTTGCGCCTGAGCCACCAGGCCGTCACGGAAACGATGGCCCAGACCGTCAATGCGGCGATGAAACCGAGGGCAACACTTGCACCGACGGTGGCATGGAAGACGACAGCGAACGCCGCGAGGCCGATGCCGCCGAGTGCTGCACCTGCCGCATCGAGCGCTGCGGCCTCCTGCCCGCGACGCCGCCCGCTCAGCCCGGCCTTCTCCTTGGCGTGACGCTCGTGGCTTTCGATCAGGGTCGCGGTGGCACAGAAGATGGCCGGGAGTGCAAGAAAGAGCCCGCCGACAGAAACGCCGAAATGCGCGCCGATGACTCCCGCGAGCACCGTCGCGCAGCCGCCGAGCGCGAAGCGAACGGCGTATTCGTACCACCGCGTCTGTTTCAGTGCGGATGACGATAGCTTCACCAGCATCAGGCGGCACCTCCCAAACCGGCGAGCAGACCGAAGGCAACCCCGAGCCATACGACAAAGGCAAGGACCGTCGCGGGGAGCGCGCCGAGACGGATCCTCATCAGGAGATGACAGACGGCGAGGCTGTAGCAGGCGAGCGCGATGGCGCCATAGATCATCGTCCAGCTCGCGGCCGCGGCATATTGCGGGCCGTGCTGGACCACGGCGATGCCAAGGGTGGCCAGCGCGACCGACGGAGCTGCGCCGAGAAGCCCGGCAAAGCTCTTTGGCCGCAGCATGTCACCGAGGATTGCGAAGATGGACACGATCAGCCCGCCGGCGACGAAGCGCACGAGATATTCCGTCATGGCCGTACCCGCGAGGCTTCGGTCCGCTGCTGCTGTGATTTCGCCAGCGTGAACCGCCTGAACAGTCGCTCGACGACGATGCCGAGCGTGAAGCCTGCCACCACGTCGCTGATCCAGTGCGCCAGCAGCGCCACGCGTGTCAGCGACAATGTCACGGCGAGCGAGCGTGCCAAGCGGCGCGAGGCCGGCGGCAACAGGCCGGCCGCCGAGGCGAGGGCGCCCATATGCACGGCGTGACCGGAGGGAAACGCGTCGTGAGGGCGTCCCGAATAGGGAATACCGCGCCGGTGGCCGCTCACGGTGAGCCGGTCAGGCCTCGTCTGGTCGAATACGGATTTCAAGACATGCGGCACTATCGCCGTCACCAGCGATACCATCAGGACGTGATCGGCAACGGGACGCCGCTGCGGATGCCGGAGGCTGGTGTAGAGCCATCCGGCCGCAGCGAGCGCGAGCAGCACATGCTCGTCGGCGCCCCAGGTCATTGTCTGGGCGGCATGCTCGAGTCCTGAGTTGGTATTGTGTGCGATCTCGTTGGCGATCGCCGTATCGATCCGGGTGGGTTTCACTGTTACGAGCGCCATCGGTCCGCCGGCGAGTTTTCCTCCATGACGGTTTTGTAAAGCCCGGAGCCAAAGAAGGTTCCTGAACTGTCACGGGGCCTCGGCCCGCCGTGCCGCAACTACGGTTGTCCGGAGCCGCCGGCGGCGCCATAGACCTGTCCCGTCGCATAGCTTGCATCGGCGGCGGCAAGCTGCACGTAAATCGATGCGAGCTCGACAGGCTGGCCGGGACGGCCGAGCGGTGTCATGCCGCCGAATTTTTCGAGCTTGTCCATCGTGGCACCGCCGGAGACCTGAAGCGGCGTCCAGATCGGTCCGGGCGCGACGCCATTGACGCGGACGCCCTTTGAGGCGAGCTGCTTCGCCAGCGATTTCACATAGTTCATCGTCGCCGCCTTGGTCTGCGCATAGTCGTAGAGATCCGGCGAAGGATCGTAGGCCTGCTCGGACGTCGTGCCGATGATGCAGGAGCCGGGCTTGAGATGCGGCAGCGCCGCCTTGATGATCCAGAACGGCGCGTAAAGGTTAGCCTTCATCGTTGCATCGAAATCCTCTGAGGATACGTCGAGGATAGAAGCGCGCGTTTGTTGCCGAGCGGCATTGCAGACGACGATGTCGAGTCCGCCGAGGCCCTGCGCCGCCTGCTCGACCAATTGCTTGCAGAAGGCCTCGTCCTTGAGATCGCCGGGGATTGCAAGTCCGGTGCGCCCTTCCTTTTTGATGAGTGCGATCACCTCCTGCGCGTCGGGCTCTTCAGCAGGGAGATAGTTGATTGCGACATCGGCGCCTTCGCGCGCATAGGCGATTGCGGCGGCACGGCCCATGCCCGAATCCCCGCCAGTGATCAGCGCCTTGCGGCCGGCGAGCCGGCCGGAGCCCTTGTAGCTGGTCTCGCCATGATCTGGCCGCGGCTCCATCCTGCCGGCAAGGCCCGGCCAGGGCTGCGACTGTTTCTTGAACGGCGGCTTCGGATAGCGGGTTAAGGGATTGGTCAAGTCGGTATCTGCCATGGACGCGTTTCCTTGCGCTGCTGAGGACGCCAGCGAAGCCGCCGCGAGCGTCGCGCTCGCGGCGTGGACGACGTGCCGGCGGGACAGTGAGGTTTTGCTGTGGTTCGACATCATGCTCTCCGCGATGTTCGAACCTCAATGCGCGGAGACGGCCATCGTTGCCAAGAAGGACGCCAGACGCGCCGGCGTCCTTCTGCAATGTGTTACTTGGTTTGACCGACGCTCGGCGCCTTGCCGAGCTCCTTGGCCATGTCGAGGTGGTGCTTCAGTGCCGGCAGGGTCTTGCCGGCCCAGTCCTTCAGCGCAGCATTGTCGCCGCCCTTGGCATAGCGTTCGAACAGGGAGACGGCGTCCTCATGGGCGCTGACCTGATAGGAATTGTAGTCCGAGCTGAAGTCCTTGCCGGTCGCGCTCTTGAGCTTGTCGAGCTTGCCCTGATGGGAGCTGTCGAGCGCGGTCGGTAGCGTCGCCTGCACCTTGCTGCCGTTGACAAGCCCCTTGAGCTCGGTGCTGGTCTTGGTGTGATCGGTCACCATCTGTTGCGCGAAGCTCTTTTCCTGCGCGTTGCCCTTTTGCTGGGCGAGCTTGCTCGATTCGATCTCGAACATGTCGCTGATCGCCACCTGCTTGACGAAGTCGGCAGTGGATGGAGCGACGCCGAGCGCCGAGTTGACGCCGGTCTTCTCGCCGAGCGACTGGGCGAGCGCGGGGCCCGCGAGAGCCACGCAGGCAAGTGCGATGATGGTTCGTTTCATGGTCAAATCCCTCCGATAGGTCGCGCGGCCGTTTGCCGGCGAATGTGCGCCGACCAACACGTCGCAGGAGCCGAGGTTCCTAATCACTGGCCCGCAGGACGGCGACCGGTCCGCGGATTGATCGGATCGGTCGCCTTTCGCCGCAGCCGCTCCGGAAGGAATGGCTCCGCCGACGTGGGGGTCGCGTCGGCGCGCACGTCCGCATGGTGCTGCGCCTGCTCATGCGGCGTGCGGTTGTCGTTGATCTGCCGCTTGACGTCGAGGCCTCCGACCGGATCGTTGACGCCGTGCTGGATGTCGCGGAAGTCGCTCATTGTTTCACCTCATTGCTTCCCGGGCAGGATCGATTCGAACATCTGCCGCGCTGCTCCCTTGATCATCCCGCTTTCGTTCGGATCGCCCTTCATCAGCGCGAGCGAGAAATTCTTCGCCTGCTGCAAGGTGATGTGCGGCGGCAGCGGCGGCACCTCCGGATCGGTTTTCACTTCCAGCACAACCGGCATGTCACTCGCCAGCGCCTGCTCCCAGGCGGAGCCGAGCAGCTGTGGGCCGTCCACGAAGATGCCGGTGAGGCCGATCAGCTCGGCGAAGCGTGAATAGGAGACGTCAGGAATGCGCTGCGAAGCCTCGAACTTGGGATCACCGTTGATGATGCGCTGCTCCCACGTCACCTGATTGAGGTCTTCGTTGTTGAAGACGCAGACGATGAAGCGCGGATCCCGCCACGAGCGCCAGTATTTCGCAGCCGTGATCAGTTCGGCCATGTTGTTCATCTGCATGGCGCCGTCGCCGACCAGTGCGATCACCGGCCGGTCCGGCTGGGCGTATTTTGCGGCGAGCGCATAAGGAACTGCGGCGCCCATCGAGGCGAGGCCGCCGGACAGCGAGGCCGTCATGCCGCGCCGCATCTTCAGGTCCCGCGCGAACCAGTTGGCACACGAGCCGGAATCGCTTGTGATGATGGCGCGGTCGGGCAGGCGCGGGGACAGTTCCCAGGCGACAAGCTGAGGGTTGACGGGCGCCGCGGGCTGATGTGCGCGGTCGTCCAGCGTCTTCCACCATCTCGCAACATCGTCTTCAATGCCCCGGCGCCAGGCGTCGTCAGTCTTGGGCGCGAGTCGCGGCAGCAATGCGCGCAGCGTCTCGGCGGCGTCGCCGACGAGACCGACCTCCACGGGAAAACGGATCGACAGCATGCTGGCGTCGATATCGATCTGAACGCCGCGCGCGCTGCCTTCCTTGGGCAGGAATTCGGCGTAGGGAAAGGCCGAGCCCACCATCAGCAGCGTGTCGCACTCCATCATCATGTTGTAGCTGGGCTCGGTGCCGAGCAGGCCGATCGAGCCTGTGACCCACGGCAGGTCGTCGGGCAGCGCGGCCTTGCCGAGCAGTGCCTTGGCGCAGCCGGCCGACAGCCGCTCGGCAACCGCGATCACCTCGTCGGTGGCGTGAAGCGCGCCGGCGCCGACGAGCATCGCGACCTTCTTGCCGGCGTTGAGCACCTCCGCGGCGCGGTCGAGATCGGCCTCACGCGGCATGATGCTGGGTGGGCTGTAGCCAATGCCGGAATGCAGCGTGCCGTGTTCACGGGGCGGATCCTCGTAAGGTTCCTCCTGCAGGTCGTTGGGCAGGATGACCACGGTCGGGGTCCGCCGCGCCAGCGCAATCCGCACCGCGCGGTCGATCAGGTGCCGCACTTGCGCAGGCGAGGATGCCTGCATGACGTAGGCGCCGGCAACATCCTTGAACATCGAGAGAAGATCGAGTTCCTGCTGATAGTGGCCGCCGAGGGCGTTGCGCGACTGCTGGCCGACAATCGCCAGCACGGGCTGGTGATCGAGCAGCGCATCGTAGAGCCCGGTGACGAGATGCGAGGCGCCGGGGCCGGAGGTCGCAATGCAGACGCCGAGCTCGCCCGAGAACTTTGCGTAGGCGGTCGCCATGAACGCTGCCATTTCCTCATGCCGCGCCTGCACGAAGCCGATCTTGCCGCCGGCCCGGTTCATTGCACCGAACACGCCGTTGATGCCGTCGCCGGGATAGCCGAAGATGTGGCGCACGCCCCATTGATGCAGACGCTGGACGATGAAGTCGGAAACGGTCTGGGACATTGCGTGTGGCCCTTGGTTTGTCAGGTGCATGAAACTCAGAGAACCGCTCGTTTGGCGCGATGTTCCTGACCGCTCACGGAACATGCACCGGAACGATCCCGTGCCTATCCGGTTGGCTTTGCACGTGGCTGAGCGGAGAATTGCGATGTTGAACCAAGACGAACTGGATCGCAGCGAGACGGGCCGTTTGATCGGCAGCGACAAGGTCGAGGGAACATCGGTCTATGGCGCCGATCGCAACCGGATCGGTTCGATCGAACGCGTGATGATCGACAAGATCAGTGGCCAAGTGTCCTACGCCGTGCTCGGCTTTGGTGGATTCCTGGGACTCGGCAACGACCACTATCCGTTGCCCTGGCAGTCGCTGAAATACGACACCGAGCTCGGCGGTTATGTCACCGGCATCACCACCAAGGAGCTGGAAGGCGCGCCCAAATATGGCTCACGAAGCGATTGGAACTGGAGTGATGACGCCGCCGTGCGTGGTATCAACTCCTATTACGGCGTTCCCTTCGCTTAACGTTTCAGGAAGGTGAGATCGATGAGCAAGGAACGGCCCAACGACGATCCCCGGCAGCAGAACGACTGGGGTTCGCACCGACAGACGGACAAGCCCTGGAAGGGCAACCCCGAGAAGGAGCAGGGATCGGACGAGGTGAAGCCCGATCTCGAGAAGTGGCACGAGACGAAGACGCACTGAAGGTGCAAGGCGGGGGGCGCGCTGGCGCAGACCATTCTGGCGCGGCGCCAGCAATCTCACCAGAGTCGCCTGCTCACCCCACTGCCTGGTCCCGCCCCGGCCCCGCATGCACATGCACCTGCCTGGCTTGCAGCGGCTCACCGCATTCCGAGCACACCATCACGGGATCGAACAGCTTGCCGCAAATCTTGTGCTCGTGCAGCAGCGGCCGGCCGCGCTCGTCGCCCATATGCGTGTCACCCCAATGCACCATCGCCATGATGATGGGGTAGAGGTCGAGCCCCTTCTGAGTGAGGATGTATTCGTAGCGCTTTGGCGACTCGGAATACGGGACGCGGCGCAGGATGCCGAAGCGGACCAGCTTCTTCAGCCGCTCGGAAAGCAGATGACGCGTGATCTGGAGCGAGGACTGGAACGCCTCGAACCGGCGCACCCGCAAGAAGCACTCGCGCAGGATCAGAAGCGTCCAGCGGTCGCCAATCACGGCGACGGCGCGGGATAGCGAACAGGGCTCTTCGTCCAGCGTGTCCCATTTCATGATACGGTCTCCGGCGGCAGTCAGTCTGAAAAAGGAACTGACATGAAGAGTCAACGCAATAGCGAAACAACCCTACCAATCCTCCCTTGAGTTTGACAGTTCTATTTCGGAACTATAGTCTTCGGTACACTGCCCGCCGCCTGCCTATAGCGGCTCACCGGAGGAGGCGACCTTGCCCAAGCGAAACGCCACAGCGGCCGTCATCGGGGCCGGCGATTTCATCGGCTCCGAAATCGCCAGGAAGTTTGCCGCCGAGGGGTTCTCGATCTTCGCCGGCCGCCGCAATGGCGACAAGCTCGCGCCATTGGTGCAAGATGTCGAAGCCGCCGGCGGCGACATCCACGCGCGCTCGCTCGATGCGCGGAAGGAGGATGAAGTCATCGCCTTCCTCAACGACGCCGACAAGCACGCGCCGCTGGAAGTTTGCATCTTCAATGTCGGCGCCAACGTCAATTTTCCGATCCTCGACACCACCGAGCGCGTGTTCCGGAAAGTGTGGGAGATGGCCTGCTATTCCGGCTTCCTTGCGGGGCGCGAGGCGGCGCGGCTGATGTTGCCGCGCGGCGGCGGCAACATCTTCTTCACTGGCGCCACCGCCTCCTTGCGCGGCGGCAGCGGCTATGCCGCCTTCGCCAGCGCCAAGTTCGGCCTGCGCGCGGTGGCGCAGGCGATGGCGCGCGAGCTCGGGCCGAAGAACATCCACGTCGCCCATCTCATCATCGATTCCGGGGTCGACACCGAATGGGTGCGGCAGCGCAGGCTCGAAGCGCTCGGGCCGAATGCGCTCGACAATCCCGACCTCCTGATGCCGCCATCGTCCGTCGCGAACGCCTATTGGCAGCTCTACCAGCAGCCAAAGAGCGCCTGGACCTTCGAGATGGAGATCCGCCCGTTCGGAGAGAAATGGTGACCGCGGCGCAATAGTCCGGCTAGACTGATCTCAACATCAAGCAAATTCCGGGAGGACCTTAAGTGAAGACCGCGATCACCGAACTGTTCGGCATCGAGCACCCCATCATTCAGGGCGGCATGCATTTCGTCGGCTTTGCCGAACTGGCCGCCGCCGTCTCCAATGCCGGCGGGCTCGGCATCATTACCGGTCTCACGCAGAAGACGCCGGAACTGCTCGCGAAGGAGATCGCGCGCTGCCGCGACATGACCGACAAGCCGTTCGGCGTGAACCTCACCTTCCTGCCGACCTTCTCGGCGCCGCCCTACCCCGAATACATTGCGGCCATCGTCGAAGGTGGCATCAAGGCGGTGGAGACCGCAGGCCGCAGCCCGGAAGCCTACATGCCGGCCCTGAAGGCGGCCGGCATCAAGGTCATCCACAAATGCACATCGGTGCGTCACTCCCTGAAAGCCGAACGCATCGGCTGCGATGCCGTCAGCGTCGATGGTTTCGAGTGTGGCGGACATCCCGGCGAGGACGACATTCCCAACATGATCCTGCTGCCGCGCGCGGCGGAAGAGCTGAAGATCCCGTTCGTCGCCTCAGGCGGCATGGCCGACGGACGCAGCCTGGTCGCGGCGCTCGCGCTGGGCGCGGCGGGCATGAACATGGGCACGCGCTTCATCGCCACCAGGGAAGCTCCGGTGCATCAGAACGTGAAGAATGCGCTCGTCGCAGCGACCGAGCTCGACACCCGCCTGATCATGCGGCGCTTGCGCAACACCGAGCGCGTGCTGAAGAACGCCAATGTCGACCGCCTGCTCGAGATCGAGCGCGAGAAGGGCGACAAGCTCACGATCGACGACATCCACGACCAGGTCGCGGGCGTCTATCCCAGGATCATGCTGGATGGCCAGATGGACGCCGGCGCCTGGAGCTGCGGCATGGTCGCAGGCCTGATCCACGACATCCCGTCCTGCAAGGAGCTCATTGATCGCATCATGGCAGAGGCGGAGACCATCATCCGCAGCCGCCTGATCGGGTTCCTGGACGGGACGGGAGCGACGCGAAAGGTCGCCTGACACCGTCAAACTTCTTAACCACGGCGGCATTTGACCGCTGGAATTGCGCGCGGCGCCCCCTAAATAGGGGTAAATTAGCCCTTTAATAAATCGATTTCAGGAGGCGTCCGTGGTCCTGAAAAACGTTCCCTTCGCAATTGTCCTTGCCCTTGTGATCGCAGGGGGCGGCATTGCGCGCGCTGACGAGTACAAGCCTGACGAATATCTCGGCCTCGATCTCTCCAAGGCCGTTCTGTCGCCGAAGCGTCTCGGGCCGGAGACGCGCTTCGCGCCGCTCGCACTCGAAGCGCGTGGCGGCAACGAGGCGCAGGCTCGGGCTGAGCCTGTCGACGTGCCGAAGAAGGTCGCGGCCGAGCGCGTTCGTGTGGCCGAGCCGAAGGCCGCGCATGCCAGGAGCGCGCAGGCGCGCGGCGCGGCCCGCGCCAAGCTTGCGCGCCGCCACGGCAATCCGCTCGACGCGCAGGCAATGGATACCCGCATCCAGACCTGGCCATGCCGCTCCGGCGGTATCTGCAACTGGAAGCGTTAGTCGAGGCCAAAGCCGTCATCGCCGCGTCGCAAAACCGTAGGCGCGGAGTCAAGAAACCGTAAGCTGGGAGTCAAGGAGCGCAGGCACCTTCCGTCGTGATTCGACGAAGGTTTCCTGAATGGCAACGCTCCGCGCTCCGCGCGCATGGACCCGGCGGCAGTTCCTGGTCCGCTCCGCCTCCAGCCTCGCGATCGCCTCGCTTGCGAAGCCCTCCATCAGTCGTGCCGCCGACCGCCCCCAGATCGCGGGCGGAATCCAGTCCGGCGACGTCTCGGACGGCTCGGCCGTGATCTGGGCGCGCGCCGACCGGCCCGCGCGGATGCAGGTGGAGTGCTCGACCGTCGAGAGCTTCAAAACGATCATTGCGTCGGCTTCCGGCGATGCATTGCCCGACGCCGATCTCACCTCAAAACTGCTGCTGACCGATCTGCCACCGGGCCAGGATATCTTCTACCGCGTGCGTTTCGACGGCTTTGCCACCGGTCTCGCCGGCGAAGGCCGCATTGGCCATTTCCGCACCGCGCCGTCAGCTCACCAGTCGATATCGTTCCTGTGGTCCGGCGATACCGCGGGGCAGGGCTGGGGCATCGACGTCTCGCGCGGCGGCTATCGCAGCTATCGGACCATGCTGGACAACCGTCCGGATTTCTTCATCCACTCCGGCGACCACATCTACGCAGACTGCCCGATTCCTTCCGAGTTGAAACTTCCGAACGGCGAGACCTGGCGCAATGTCGTGACCGAGGAAAAGTCCGAAGTCGCGCATACCCTGGCGCAGTTCCGCGGCAACTACAAATACAACCACCTCGACGAGCACTTCCGTGCCTTCCACGCTGAGGTGCCGATGTTCGCGCAATGGGACGATCACGAGGTCACCAACGACTGGTCACCGATCGGAAGCCATGATGATGCCGGTTACGCCGATGACGGCACCCCGCGCCTTGTCGCGCGGGCCCGCCGCGCCTTCTTCGACTTCATGCCGATCCGCGACATCGGCGCGCGGCACGGCCGCGTCTATCGCAAGATCGGCTACGGCCCGCTGCTCGACGTCTTCATGATCGACATGCGCAGCTTTCGCGACGAGACCTGGAACAAGGGCGACGACCATCGCGGCTGGATCCTCGGAACCGAGCAGCTCGCCTGGCTCAAGCGGGAGCTCGCCGCCTCGCGCGCGACCTGGAAGGTGATCGCGGCCGACTTGCCGATCGGCCTGATCAGCATGGACGCCGTCGCGCTCGGCAACGGGCCGCCCGACCGGCGCGAGCATGAGATCGCCGGTCTGCTCTCCTCCATCAAGCGCGCCGGCATCCGCAACATCGTCTGGCTCACCGCCGATATGCACTACACCGCCGCGCACTACTACGACCCGAACAAGGCGCAATTCCAGGATTTCGAGCCGTTCTGGGAGTTCGTCTCCGGTCCGTTGCATGCCGGCAGCTGGGGGCCTGGCGAGCTCGACGACACCTTTGGCCCGGTGGCGATGTATCAGCACGGCTGCAGCGCGGCGCAGGGCGAGAACCTCGCGCCATGTTTCGGACTGCAGTTCTTCGGCAGGGTCGACATCGATGGCCGCAGCGGTGTGATGACCGTGACCTTGAAGGATGTGGACAATCGTCACCTCTGGTCGGTCGATATCGTGCCGCAGCCGCAGGGGCGGCCGGCCGTGGTGGTGCAGCATTCCTAAGAACCCGATCTTGATGATTGGCTGGCCGGCGACTCGGGCGCTATAGTCGCTACTCTCGCCGTATCTTTTCCATGCCGAAGAGTCTGCCCGCGCGGCATTGCTGCGCGCATCGGCGGCTGCAATATCTCAGGAGCCTGTTTCATGGACCATCTGAAAACACAGGGCATCAGCTTGCCCAAGCTTGGCCTCGGTACCTTCCGCATGCAGGGCGATGCCTGCCGCGCCGCAGTCGAGAGCGCGCTGTCGATCGGCTATCGCCACCTCGATACTGCCGAGATGTATGCCAATGAGGAGCCGATCGGCTCGGCCATCGCATCGTCCCGCGTGCCGCGCGGCGAGCTGCACGTCACCACGAAAGTCTGGCACGAGAACCTCGCCCCTGACGCGATCCGGCGCGCCTTCGATGCCAGCCTGAAGAAGCTCAGGCTCGACCATGTCGATCTCTATCTCGTGCACTGGCCGTCGAAGGCTGCGGACTGGGGTGCGGTGTTCGAGACCTTGATGAAGCTCAAGGAGGAGGGGCGCACGCGAGCCATCGGCGTTGCCAACTTCACCACGGCGCTGCTCAAGGTCGCGGTCGAGGACATCAAGGCGCCGATCGCCTGCAACCAGGTCGAATATCACGCCATGCTCGATCAATCGAAGGTGCTCGGCTATCTCCAGGCCAAGTCGATTCCGCTCGTCGCTTATTGTCCGCTGGCGCAGGGGCGTATCGCCTCGGATCCGGTGCTGGCCGAGATCGGCGCCAGGCACGACGCGACTGCCGCGCAGGTCGCGTTGAAATGGTTGCTCGACCAGGACGGCGTCGCCGCAATCCCGAAGGCCTCGCGCCGCGAGAGCCAGCAGGCCAATCTCGACGCGCTGAAGATCACGCTCGACGATTCCGACCGCAAGAAAATCGCCGCGCTGTCGAAGGATAGGCGTTGCGTCAATCCCGGCTTCGCGCCGGCGTGGGATTAGCTCGAGTGCTTGGGCAATAGAAATGGCCCCGTGAGGGGCCATTTTCATTCGCGTTGCGCATCAGTCCCAGTGATGATGGCGGTGGCTGCGCTTGATCACGACCACGCGGTCTCCGCGATGGTGGCGGTGCCAGCCGCGGTCATGATGGTGCATGCGATATTCGGCGCGGGCGCCGTGCGGACCGTGATGGTGATGACCGCGCTTGATCACCACCGTCTCTGCGCTCGCCAGCGTCGGGGCCGCGATCACGAGCGCACCGAGAGCTGCAACCACATAACCAAGCTTCTTCATGATGTCTCCTCCAAATGAATGCACATCTAAACCGTGTATTCACGCGAACGTTCCGGAGGAACGGGGAGAGAATTCTGAATGGATGTTCAGATGAGCATGATCCGGCCTCAAAGAGCCGCGTCAGCGCAAAGTGTGCGGCGGTTTCCGATTGGATCATGCTTGGGAATGACGGCTAATCGCAGCGTTGCTGCGCGGGCGTTGGTGCGCCGGTGGCGACGTACTTGCCGTCCTTGATCGTGTACTCGCCGCGCTCGCTGCGATTGTAGATCGCGCGCAGGCTGCCGTCCTTCTGCAGCAGGAGTCCGAATTCGCGAGTCTGATGCAGCGCCGGGAAGAACACCATCACGTCGAGCAGGCCCTCGGCATTGACTGTGGCCGACACCACCTCGTTCTCGTCTTTGGCTTCGCCGAAATTGCGCCGGTACATCACCCGGCCATCCTTCCTGATCTCGTAGGTCAGCAGCGCCCCCTTGTCGCGGTCTGGCCGGGCCGCGCAGTCGACCGCCCACGAGCCGAGCAGGCCCCATTCCTCGACGGTCGCGGCCAGCGTCTCGGCACCGGCCATGGAGGTGAACGCAACCCACAGCACTACAGCCGCGATCCAGCGGTTCAAACGTCGCATCATGTCCTGAAAAACCCCGCCTCGAAGACTTCCAAGGTGTAGCATCGCGCCCGCGGCCGTTCCACGGCGGCCGGCGATCACTCGTGAATTTGATCCGCGTCAATGAGGCAGCGCATTTCGAGGGTAGGATGGCATTCCCGAAGGCGAACGTGGATAGACCAATGCTGAATCAAGTCGTGGATTTTGCGGGCGAAGTGCTGCCGGGGAGCTGTGCCGTACCGCCTTACTCGGAGGCGGCGTTTCTGACCGAACTGGGCGATCGCTTGCGGTCCTCGCGCATGCGCTGCGATCTCTCGCGCCGCGAGCTGGCCCGCCGCTCCGGAATCTCCGAGCGCTATATCGCCCAGATCGAGGCCGGCAAGGGCAACGTCTCGATCGTCCTGTTGCTGAGGCTCGCCTCCGCGATCCACGGCAGCCAGCCCCAGGCGGCCTGATATCAGGCCCGCTTCTCGACATTGGCGCTGCGGGCCGGCACCCCGAACTCCTTGCGGCAGACCTCGGCCAGCACGGCGACGCCCTCGCGGATCTGCTGATGCGTGGGGCTTGCAAAGCACAGCCGCAGCCGCGAGCTGGAATGGCTCTTGTTGGTCGACCATTCCGGTCCCGGATTGATCGACACGCCGGCGGCAAGCGCGGCCTGGTACAGCTTCAGCGTATCGACCTGGTCGGGCAGCTTCACCCACAGGAAGATGCCGCCCTTGGGCTCCTCGAACTCGGCGGCCGTGCCGAACTGCTCGTTGAGCGCTTCCATCAGCGTGTCGAGCTTGGTGCGCAACGCCTTCGTCAGGGCCGGCACGTGGGTCGAAAAATGCGGCTTGCAATAGGTGGCGAGCACCATCTGCTCGAGCGCGCCGGACCCGGCATCTGTCTTCAGCGACAGCATCCGCGACATCACCTCCCAGGGCGCGACGATGAAGCCGACACGCAGCGCCGGCGCGATCGACTTCGAGAACGAGCCGATATGGATCACGCCGCCGTTCGGGCTCATCGCGTAGATCGCCGGCGGCCGCTGCCCTGACCACACGAGGTCGGCATAGCAATCGTCCTCGAAGATGGGGACGCCGTATTCGGCCGCGAGCCGCACCAGTTCGGCGCGCCGGCTCTCGGGCATGATGCTGCCGGTGGGGTTCTGCACCGTTGGAATTGTGTAGATGTATTTCGGGCGGATGCCGCGGCTCTTCAGGTCGGCCAGCGCGGAGGCCAGCACGTCCATGCGCATGCCGTCCTCGTCGAGGGGAATGCCGACGACATTGACACCGAGCCGCGCCAGGCGGTTCAGCGAGCCCTGATAGCTCTCCTGCTCGAAGATCACGCTGTCACCGCGCGCCAGCAGCGTGGCGTTGACGAGATCGAGCGCCTGGAGGGAGCCCGAGACGATCAGCAGATCGTCCTCCGTGCAGGTGATACCGGCATCGCGTTTGAGTTTCGTCACCAGGAATTCGCGCAACGGAAGGTAGCCCTGCGGACCGTGTGCCAGACCGTAAGTGGCGAGCGAGCGGCCCTCGCGCCGCAGCACCGTGTTAGTCGCTTCGATCAGCTCGTCGAGCGGCACCTGTTCGGAATCATTGTTGCCGCCGACGAAGCTGTATTTGGCAAGGCCCGTCCAGCGCGCAGAGGGGGCCGGCAGCCCTGCCGGAAACAGGGGCGCGAAATCGAAGCTGGACGTCATGGGAGCGTTCCTCGTTTTGTTCTTGTTAAGCGGCGGCTTTGCACCCGCTGCCTTACTTCTTGCCGGCCGTCCTGGTCGGGCGGCCCTGGCTGATGAAAGCGTAATGCGCATTGGCGATGCCGCCAACCATCAGGGCCTCGACCACCGGCTCGGCGATCTCGCCCGTGGCGGCCCAGTCGACCAGGAAGTTGGCCCCGGTCCCGCCGCGCACGTCATCGGTCGGAATGAAGATCGAGATGGTGGCGAGCGGCTTCAGCGCGACCGGCGCCTTCAGATAGCTCTCAACCTGCTTGCCTGCGGTGTCGAAATAGGCGATGCGTTTGACGACCAGCGGCTGGGTCTCGGAGGCGTTGTGCACGCTCAAGGTCACCGAGAAGTCGACGCGCAGCTTGCCCTGGCTCATCGCGACGCTGGAATAGGCGGGCACGTAGAACCCACCGGAAACGGCGAGGTCCTCCTTCGGCAGAGCGGTGAGCGAATCGGCAAAGTTTTGTTCGATATTGACCTTGGATTGCGCGGTGAGCGAATCGGCAAAGGCGAGAGGACCCAGCAGCATGGCTGCGACGAGCCCTCTCCGCATGTGACGAATTGCTCGCTTGCCGCACCGCAACCCGCCTCTAGGGTGCGGCAAAACGGACCAATATGGCATGCACGAGCTCATTCGCGACATCACTCTCTCAATCCTGTTTGCCTGGATGCTGGGCCTGCTCGCCCATTTCTCCCGGCAACCGCTGATCCTGGCCTACCTTATCGCCGGCTTCTGCATAGGTCCATTCGGCGCCGGCTGGGTCCATTCGCAGGAATCGATCAGCGTCATCTCAGAGCTCGGCCTGATTTTCATGCTGTTCATGATCGGGCTCGAAATCGACCTGAAGAAGATCGTGCGGGCAGGGCGGGTGATCCTGTTCGCGGCGGGCAGTCAGCTGCTCGGCGGCTGTCTGCTCGGAGTTCTGTTCTTCGTCGGCATCGGCCTGTCGCTTGGCGGGGGGCATTTCGATGCGGTCTATCTCTGCGTCGCCTGCGCGCTGTCCAGTACCGTCATCATCGTCAAGGTGCTCTATGAGAAACGCGAGCTCGATACGCTGCCGGGCCGCATCACCCTCGGCGTCCTGGTGCTCCAGGACATCTTCGCGATTCTCTTCCTGGCGGTGCAGCCGAGCCTGGCCAATCTCCAGGTCACCGTCATCCTGCTCTCGATCGGCCGCGTCGCTGTGCTGGTTGCCGCCGCGCTTCTGGTCAGCCGCTACGTGCTGCCGCGCCTGTTCCACCAGATCGCCCGGCGGCCCGAGCTGATCCTGCTCGGCGCGCTCGCCTGGTGCTTCCTCGTCGCCGAGACCGCCGAGCGGCTCTCGCTGTCGCGCGAGATGGGTGCGCTGATTGCCGGCGTGTCGCTCTCGACCTTCCCGTACGCGCTCGACGTGACCGCCAAGGTCACCACGCTCCGCGACTTCTTCATCACGCTGTTCTTCGTCGCGCTGGGGATGACCATTCCCGTGCCCGGCCTCTCGGTGATCGGACTTGCCTTGATGATCGCGGCGTTCACGGTGGTGAGCCGCCTCGTCACCACCTTTACCCCGCTCTACCTGATGAAGCAGGGCCTGCGAGCCAGCCTGTTGCCGGCGCTGAACCTCGCGCAGATCTCCGAGTTCTCGCTGGTGGTGATCCAGACCGGTATCGCCGACCACCATATCGCCGCGGAGACGGCAAATGCTGCCTCCTTCGCCTTCGTGGTGCTGGCGGTACTCTCGACCTTCGTGATGACCCGCAGCGACGAGATCACCCGCTGGGCGATCGGCCCCCTGAAGCGGATCGGCCTGCGCGACCTCGACCATGGTAGCGGCTATGCCGAGGACGGGCAGGAGGGCGGCCATGGCGAAGCCCGCCGCGTCGTCATCCTCGGCTTTTTCCGTGCCGCGAGCGCGTTGCTGGCCGAGATCGAGCGGCAGGCGCCGGTGCTGCTGGAGCAGATCACGGTGGTCGACTTCAACCCCAATGTGTACCAGACCCTGCTTTCGCGCGGCCTGCACGTGATCTACGGCGACATCAGCAATGTCGATACGCTGCTCCATGCCGGCATCGGCAAGTCCGAGATGATCATCCTCAGCGTGCCGGATTCGCTGCTGAAGGGTGCCACCAACGAGAAGCTGGTCCGCCACGTGCGCGCGCTCAATCCGACCGCGCTGATCGTTGCCACGGCCGACCTTCTGGCCGACGTCGGGGCGCTCTACGAGGCCGGCGCCAGCTACGTCACCGTGACCCGGCTTAGCGACGCCCATGAGTTGTTTACCGTGATCGAAGCCGCCCAGGCCGGCCTGCTCGCCGACAAGCGTGCCGAACTCGATCAGCGGCTCGGCGAGCGGCGCGAGGTGCTGCCCTGACGGCGTCCGGCCGCCTTCCTTGCGGGCCCTCCGCGCCTATATCCCTGGTATCTTCGGTGCAAGCCTGAAACCGCGTGGACGGGCCTGCCCCGGGGCATATGCGGTTGCGTTCAGGACACTAGCGTCCCGGGCCAAGTCCAGCTAAGGCGTCCAGCTGAGCCTCCGGCCCATAACCGATAGAGATTGGGAATGCCCGATACCGTCCAGGAAGTCTTGCAGGCCTTTGCCCGGGGTGAGCTCGTGGTCGTCACCGACGACGAGGACCGCGAGGGCGAGGGCGATCTGATCGTCGCAGCCTCGCTCTGCACCGCCGACAAGATGGCCTTCATCATCCGCCATACCTCCGGCATCGTCTGCGCGCCCGTGACGACCGAGGATGCGCGCCGCCTGCGGCTCGATCCGATGGTCGCCCACAACGATTCCGCGCACACCACCGCGTTCACGGTCTCGATCGACTACAAGCCCGATGGCGGCACCGGCATCTCCGCCGAGGAGCGCGCCTCGTGCTGCCGCGCGCTCGCCAATCCCAATGTCGGCGCCAACGACTTCGCCCGGCCCGGCCACATCTTCCCGCTGATCGCCAAGGATGGCGGCGTGCTACTGCGCTCCGGCCATACCGAGGCTGCCGTGGACCTCTGCAAGCTCTCGGGCCTGCCGCCGGTCGGCGTCATCAGCGAGCTCATGAACGACGACGGCAGCGTGATGAAGGGCGAGCAGGTCGCCCGCTTCGCCGCCCAGCACAAGCTCAGGCACGTCACCATCGCGGATATGATCGCCTACCGCCAGGCGCGTGAAAAACTGATCGAGCGGGTCTCGACCTTCGTCACCGAGAGCCCGATCGGTCCCTTGCAGGGCTATGCCTACCGCTCGCCGTTCGATTCCATCGCTCACGTCGCCTTCGTCTATAACGGCGTCGGCGACGGCAAGAACGTGCTGACGCGCTTCCACAAGCCGAACATCGTCAAGGACACCTTCACCGGTCACAAGCGCATGGCGGCCGTGCTCGAGCATTTCAAGAAGTCGGGCCGCGGCGTGCTGGTCTACTTGCGGGATGGCGCGGCCGGCGTCCCCGTGGCGCCGTTGCCGGACGAGTCGTCGACGGAGGCCGACCGCAACCGCCAGTGGCGCGAGGTCGGCGTCGGCGCGCAGATCCTGCGCGACCTCGGCGTCACCTCGATCCGGCATCTCACCTCCTCGGTGCACGACTACAAGGGTCTGTCGGGCTTCGGCATCGAGATCGTCGCCAACGAGCAGCTCGAAAGCTGACCACAACGTTTCCAGGTTCACGCCGTGGCGCGAGCCGGAATGACCGAAACCAGGATGCAATTGAACTTGTTGTCGCGGCGCTTTAGTTTGTCGGGCAATTATTGACGGAACCAGACGCGAAAGGACGTTTCATGAGCGTACGCCCTCAGGCCAAGGACAAGCCGGCTGCGGCTTCTTTCCAGTGGGACGATCCGTTCCTGCTCGATGAGCAGCTGACCGAAGACGAGCGCATGGTGCGCGACACCGCCCGCGCCTACGCCCAGGACAAGCTGCTGCCGCGGGTCTCCAAGGCCTATCTCGAAGAGAAGACCGATCGCGAGATCTTCAATGAGATGGGCGAGCTCGGCCTGATCGGCATCACGCTGCCCGAGGAATATGGTTGCGCGAATGCGAGCTACGTCGCCTACGGCCTCGTCGCACGCGAGATCGAGCGGGTCGATTCCGGCTATCGCTCGATGAACTCGGTGCAGTCCTCGCTGGTGATGTACCCGATCTACGCCTATGGCGACGAGAACCAGCGCAAGAAGTACCTGCCGAAGCTCGCCAGCGGCGAGTGGGTCGGCTGCTTCGGCCTGACCGAGCCTGACGCCGGCTCCGATCCCGCCGGCATGAAGACCCGCGCGGAGAAGGTGTCGGACGGCTATCGCCTCACCGGCAGCAAGATGTGGATCTCGAACGCGCCGATCGCCGACGTGTTCGTGGTCTGGGCCAAGTCGGCTGCGCACGACAACCAGATCCGCGGCTTTGTGCTGGAGAAGGGCATGAAGGGCCTGTCGGCGCCGAAGATCGGCGGCAAGCTGTCCCTGCGCGCCTCGATCACCGGCGAAGTCGTGATGGACGGCGTCGTCGTTCCGGAAGACGCCCTGCTGCCCAACGTCTCCGGCCTGAAGGGCCCGTTCGGCTGCCTCAACCGCGCCCGCTACGGCATCTCCTGGGGTGCGTTGGGGGCCGCCGAGGACTGCATGCATCGCGCCCGCCAGTACACGCTCGACCGCAAGCAGTTCGGCAAGCCGCTCGCCGCGACCCAGCTCGTGCAGAAGAAGCTCGCCGACATGGAGACCGAGATCGCGCTGGGCCTGCAAGCCTCCTTGCGCGTCGGTCGCCTGATGGACGAGGGCAAGTTCGCGCCCGAGATGATCTCGATCGTCAAGCGCAACAATTGCGGCAAGGCCCTCGATATCGCCCGCATCGCCCGCGACATGCACGGCGGCAACGGCATCTCGATCGAGTATCACGTGATGCGCCACGTCCATAACCTCGAGACGGTCAACACCTACGAGGGCACCCACGACGTCCACGCCCTGATCCTGGGCCGCGCCATCACGGGTATTCAGGCGTTCTTCTGATTTGGTTCTCCGTCATTCCGGGGCGCGCGAAGCGCGAACCCGGAATCTCGGGCCGCATTATTCCTGTTCAATCGAGATTCCGGGTTTGGCCCTGACGGGCCATCCCGGAATGACGCCAAGAACAAAGAAGAAGCCATGTCCGACAATGACGACGTGCCGTTCAACCGCAACTTTCTGCTGAAGCCCGGCATCGTCGAGGAGGTCCGCCCCGGCGTGCGGCGCGTGCTCTGCAACAATCCGAGCCCGTTCACCTTCACCGGCACCGTCAGCTACATCGTCGGCACGGGCAATGTTGCCATTATCGATCCCGGTCCGGACGATGAGGCGCATGCGGCTGCGCTGCTCGATGCCGTGCGCGGCGAGACGGTGAGCCATATCTTCGTCACCCACACCCATCGCGACCATTCGCCGAACACCGCGCGCATCAAGCAGGCGACAGGTGCGCCGGTCTATGCCGAAGGCCCGCATCGCGCCTCGCGCCCGCGTTTCGAGAGCGAGAAGCACAATCCGGAATCCGGCGTCGACCGCGATTTTGCGCCAGACGTCAACCTCGCACACGGCGACGTCGTCGAAGGCGACGGCTGGCGGCTCGAGGCAGTGGCGACGCCCGGCCACACGGCCAATCATCTGGCATTCGCCTGGCCCGAGCGAAAGTTCAACTTCGTCGGCGATCACGTGATGGGCTGGTCGACCTCCATCGTGGCGCCACCCGACGGCTCGATGATCGACTACATGGATTCGCTGGACCGGCTCGCGGCACGCGAGGAGGATCTCTATTTCTCAGGCCACGGCCCCGAGATCCCCGAGGGCCAGCGCTTCGTGCGCTTCCTGATCCGTCACCGCAAGGCGCGTGAGGCCTCGATCCTGCACCGCCTCGCCAAGGGCGAGACCGACATCCCGACGATGGTCCGCGCGATCTATATCGGTATCGATCCGAGGCTGACGACGGCCGCCGGCTACTCCGTGCTGGCGCACCTGGAAGACCTGGTGGCGCGCGGCGTGGTCGCGACCGATGGCGATCCCGTGATCGGCGGGACCTATCGGATGGCGGTCTAAACTCTCGTCATTCCGGGGCGTGCGCCAGCGCGAACCCGGAATCCATCGGGCGGCAGTGTTGGTGGATGGATGGATTCCGGGTTCGATGCTGCGCATCGCGCCGGAATGACGGCGGGAGTCACTTCTTCACCGTCTTCGCCGGCGCCTTGGGCGGCGCGACCGGCGTCTTCTTCACCGGCTTGAGCGCGTCGGCATCGGCGGCGGTGTTGAGATCGTCGATGAACTTCTTGATGCGCGCGGCGTTGCTGCCGAGATCGCTGTCGAAATTGCGCGAAGCGGAGCGCATGTCGACCCGGGAATCGTCGCCATCCGGCACGACCCTTATCGAAACATCCTCGCGAAAACCCATGATCGGCGTGCGCGCCACCGCCTCGATGCGGCCGATGCGGCGCGGCGGCTGCGGCGCGCGCTCGTCGATGACGATCCATTTGCGCTTGTGCACGAGCTGGAGCGCGATTGCATAGGCGCGGTCGACGGAAATCTCGAGCTCGACGGGCACGATTTCGGGATAGAAGCGGCGTTGCTGCTCCGCCGAGTAGAGGCCGGCATAGACCGCGGTGTTGGTGCCCTCGCCGGTGCGCAGCCGCGCCATCGCGTCGAAGCGCGGCGGATCGATCGGGTCGGTGGTGATGTCGTAGATCGACGGCAGCTTGCGATATTGAAAGGCCAGATAGGCGGGATAGGCGAGGATCGCGCCGTCGATCAGGAAGGCGAGCAGGATGCGCGCCATGCCCCGCGAGCCGTTCTGCCAGATCGCGGCAAAGCCCGCGAGCCCGAACAAGATCGAGAGGCCGGCGATCGCGAGCCCGCCGAAGAAAGTCGCAAGCGCCGGTTTCGGCTCCAGGAAATCGAAGCGGACGACGATGACCGACACCACCACCGCCACCACCGCGAACACGGCCAGATTGCGCGCCCAGTTCGCGAGGCTGGACACGGGCTCCGACTGGTAGGGAGCGGAAAACCTGCGGGCCATCGGGTGAGCTCTGCCGGATGTTGAGGACGCCGCCGGCCGATCTGGCGCGACGATACGCCGTTGAGACCACGGCCCGAGAGCAAATTCAAGGGACTCACCCTCCCCCTCCAGGCAGGGCCATCGCATGTGCACATTTTGCAGAGTCGTCATGCCCGGGCTTGTCCGGGCATTTACGTTCTTGTGCTGCGTGGAAACGCGTGGATGGCCGGGACAAGCCCGGCCATGACGCTGTAGAAACAGTCGGTGCCCCACAACTCACATGCGATTCCCCTGCCCTCCAGGGGAGGGTGGCAGCCAATAGGCGCTAACTTTGTAGTGGACGGCGGGAATCGCTCTGTGATTCATGAGCGGGATGGACTACCAAACCCATCCCAATTTCGACGTTGCGTGGCGCGAATTGCTGTCGCGTTTGCCGGACCATCTGGATCTCGATCAAAGCGCCCGCGAGCACGGCGCGTTGAAGCGTAGACGGGTAGTGCGGGATGGCGCAACCCTGCTACGGCTGGCGCTGACCTATGGGCCAGGCGGGATGAGCCTACGGTCCGCAGCGGCGTGGGCGGCCGGATGCGATATTGCGCATTTGTCGGATGTCGGGCTGTTGAAGCGCCTCAAAGGTGCAAACGAGTGGTTGAGCTTTATCGCCGCATCCTTGCTTCACGATGACATTCGCGGCCGGTATGCCGAGCGACGGCTGCGGGTGGTGGACGGCAGCGTGATCCGTTCGTCGGGCAAGGGCGGCTCGGACTGGCGGCTGCACGCAACATATGATCCAGCAGAAGGGCGGTTCAGTGACCACTCCCGACGCTATTGCAGGCCTCAGCGCTGCGTGGGAGCGGGAGGCATTGAACGGTCTCCGGCAAGGCGGGGCATGATGAGCTCCGGGATGTTCACGTGTATCGGCTTGGACCGGCATTCAGATCGATCGGATGGAGAGGTGGTGGCGTTTCAAGGTTCGCGCAGATGCGGAGCAGGCAGATCTCTCTCCAACTCTGCAACAACTTCGCGAGCAGCTAATTCTGCCCGCCTGCGAATGTCCTGCGCCAATGCCGGCGGCAGCCCAAGCAGCACGCGATAGTCATCGAGACTGACCAATCGATCGAAGAAGTCACGCCCAATCCTGCGCCGTTGCTCCGCCAGCATGCCGGATGTCTCGGCTCGAGCTGACAGAAAAGAGTCCAGCCTTTCGACGTGCGCGTTGATCAGCCCGTTGTACGCTAACTCGCCAAGGTGCGGGAATCGTCGCATCTCGGTCATGACGACACGAAGGAGATTGGTCGTCTTCGGGCCGCGGATGCGCTCCTGGAACATCACGCCGATGAAGAGAAGGATGTCCGCGAGCGGCTTCTTCATAGCATCTTCGATCTTGGCCGACTCTTCCATGTCAACCGGATGGCAGGCGCTTTCAATCACCGCGGCAAAGAGATCGTCTTTGGTTCGGGCATGACGGTAGAGCGTCATGATTGAAACGCCGGCCTCACGGGCGATGCTCTCCATTCCGCTACCGGCATAGCCGTCCCGCACGAAGGCCTGCTCCGCCGCCGCCACGATTGCAGCGCGCTTGCGCGCCATCACTTTCGCTCTCGGATGATCGGGGGACCAATCCCTCATGCCCTATTGACTCCTAACGATAATCATCACTATCGTTATGGCGATAATGCACGCTATCGTTACACGAAAGGCAGATCAATGGCGCTCGCTTTCGAAGGCGGAAGCTCGTTCTTGCTGCGGATGCGTCGCCGCCCGGTCAAGAGCGCGCTGATCGGGTTCGCGATATTGCTCTTGGTGGCGCTGCTTTCATTCGCCTGGACGTTCGCTCCGATCCGGCTCGATGTGCCGCAAATCGATGTCGGAGCGCTGCCGCCCGCCGCACCTCCCGCTGCCATGTCGATCAGCGCGCTGCCGACAGGTACATATGAAGCCCCTGCGGCGTTAGCGTTTCGGGGTGGTTCGTGGAGCGAGAAGCGTGCATTTGCCGCGACCGGCGTCCTTGTTCGGCATCCCAAGGGTGACCTGCTGATCGACACTGGGTTCGGGCGAAATGTCGAGCGGCAGTTGAAACTGCTCCCCTCGCTCCAACAGTCGCCTCATCACCTTGGCAGGCCTGTTATCGATCAGTTGGCTGAGACGCACGCCGACACGATTACGGCCATCATACCAACCCATGCTCACTGGGACCACATCAGCGGGGTGGACGATCTCCACGGCATACCGGTGTTGGTAAGCGATGCCGGCCAGCGCTTCATCGACTCGCATGGTGAGGGCACCGAGGTGCTCAACAGCTTCCGTGATGTTTCCTATCGGCCATATCACTTCGATGGCGCATCCTACCTCGGTTTCCCAGTCAGTCATGACATGTATGGCGACGGCTCGGTCGTGATCGTGCCGGCGCCGGGCCATACACCGGACTCGGTCATCGTCTTCGTCAACCTACACTCGGGGAAGCGCTATGCCTTTATCGGTGATCTCGTTTGGCAGATGGAAGGGCTGACGCGGCCAGCGGAGAAGCCGTGGATGATGCGGTTGCTGATTGGTGAAAACCGCTCCGAAATACGGACGGACATTGCGCGCATGCGCGCCGCAACCACGCTCTATCCTCAGATCACCGCGGTTCCCGCGCATGACGGTCGCGCGTTCAGCTCGATCGCTATCTACCCAGCATCAACCCGCTGATGCAGCCGCAATAGCCAGTCTCGACGAATTTCAGGAAACCAGAGAGCCGGTGCTCGGCCAACGAACGGCCGCTTCCGAGATCGGTCAGCTTCGCTGCAAACGACAGAGTATTGAGTCGCTTTGCCGGCACCCGGCTTCTCGCTTTACAAATGGCGGGCTTGGACGGGAGCCGCCGTTCAGACCTTCGCCAACGAGCGGCGTTGATTGGATCGCTGCCCGCCGACAGGCGCAGTTGGGACATAGAGGTTCGACAAGTTCAAGCCGCTGACTATTGATTGGCGCCGTTGGCAAGCGTTGCTCTCAGGACAGCAGGCGCTTGCGAGTGCTTTGCCAGCGCCGAGACGAATGTCCGGACGGCAGGGTTCGCTCGCCGGCTCTCCGGCCAAAGAGCGGTGAGTGCGTCGCGATCGACGGCATGGGCCGCCAGCACCGGCGCCAACTCGCCGCGCGCAACATGCCCCGCGGCAGCGAAGCTGGCCGCCATGCCGATGCCGCCGCCCGCTGCCACTGCCGCAATCACCGCATCGCTCGCGTCAACGACGATGGCCGAAGCGGGCACGATCTCGATCTCCCGCTCGCTGATGCGGAAGGGCCAACGGAACAGCTGCCCGCTGCTCTGATACCGCAGGTTGACGGTGTCATGATCTGCCAGCTCGTCCGGATGGTGCGGCGTACCTCGTGTGGCGAGGTAAGCGGGGGAAGCATAGGCACAAAGCCGTAATGGAGCGAGGCGGCGGGACAGCAGCCGTGAGTCCGCCAGCTCGCCAATACGGACCGCAACGTCGATCCCCTCTTCGACCAGGTCCACGTGGCGATCGTCGAGCCGCAAGTCGATCGTGACGGCGGGGTACTGACTGCGAAAGGTGGGCAGCATCGGTGCGATAAGGTGCAGGCCGACCGGGAAGGAGGCGGCGATGCGCAGGATTCCCGCCGGCTCGGCCCGCGTACGCGCCGCCGCCTGTTCGATCTCTTCCGCGTCGCGAAGCAGGCGCAGGGCACGCTCATGCAGATCGCGTCCCTCGGAGGTGAGCGCCAGCGAGCGCGTGGTGCGGGTGAACAAGGCTACCCCGAGCTGGTGCTCCAGGCGTTGAACGCTCTTGCTGACCGCCGATGGCGTGATCCCCAGCGCACGAGCCGCAGCCGCATAGCTGCCGAGCGAGCCCGCTCGCGCGAAAGCAATCAGGCCGGTGAGGCGGTCCAAGGACATTCGTTCCTTCATGGCACTACTGAAGCGAGTTGCAGCGGCATTATCAAGCCTCCTGTCACGCGCTACCTGCTCGGCAATGACGGTGAGACGCCCGCGGAGACGAGATGATGAGCGAGTTGATGAAAGCGGTTCGGCTGCATGCGTTCGGCGGGCCGGAGGTGCTGATGTATGAAGATGCGCCGAAGCCCACTATCGCGTCGGGCGAGGTGCTGGTGCGTGTCCACGCGGCCAGCCTCAATCCGCCCGATCTGTATCTGCGCGACGGCTACCGCGCCCTGCCGCCCGAATGGCGTCCCGACCCGGTGTTCCCGCTCATCATCGGCACGGACGTGTCGGGCACGGTCGAAGCGGTCGCGGATGACGTGACCGGCTTCGCTCCGGGAGATGCCGTGTTCTCGATGGTGCGCTTCCCCGCAGATCTGATGAAGGGCAGTGGCGCCTATGCGGAATTCGTGGCCGTTGCGGCGTCCGAGCTGGCGCATAAGCCCGTTGCGGTCGATCATGCGCAGGTGGCCGGCGCCCCGATGTCGCTGCTTACCGCCTGGCAGTTCCTGATCGAGGTCGGACACGATGCGCCCAACCCGTTTCAGCCATACCGGCACCAGCCGGTGCCGCTCGCCGGCAAGACGGTGGTGGTGAATGGCGCTGGCGGCGGTGTTGGCCACCTCCTTGTACAGCTCGCGAAATGGCAGGGTGCGCGCGTCATCGCCGTGGCTTCGGCCAAGAACGAGGCGTTGATGCAGCAGCTGGGGGTGGATCAGTTCATAGATTATACCAGGCAAGCGGCTGATGAGGTGGTTCGTGATGCAGACCTTGTGGTCGACGCTGTCGGCGGCGCGAACATGGAGCGCTTCCTGCGCATCCTGAAGCCGGGCGGCGCGCTGTTCCTGGTCAACCCGCTTGGCTTTGCCGGTCACGAGCAGGCGCGCGAGCAGGGTATTACCGTTTCATCGACCCAGGTTCGCTCCAATGGCCCTCAGCTCGCGGAAGCTGGCCGATTGCTTGGGGATGGCACAGTGCGTGCCGTGTTGGACAGCAGCTACCCGCTGGAAGAGGCATGGCGCGCGCACGAGCGCGCCATGCAAGGCAGCATCCAGGGCAAAATCGTCCTGACGGTTCGCAGCGCGTGACCGGGAATTTGCCGCAGGGCAGCCTCGCCTGGTTCGACATGGTGGGTGACGAGATCGTCAAGGCTGCAGCCCAACTCGGGCTTCCCCGAGGCCTGCGCATGTCGATAATCGAGCGATACATTGACGGCGCAGAGCTCGAAAATGAGTTTTGCCAAGGTCTACGTGTCGATGTTGATGACGGGGCCCTTGCCTGCCGAACGGGCGTCGGTGCTGACGAAGCAGCGGACGTCGTGATCGAGGTTACCGGTCCAACCGCGCGACGGCTCAACCTGCTGTTCAGCGCCGACCCTATCTATCGCCGGACGCTGGCCGAGGCTGTTGCCCGAGGCGAGTTGCGGGTCAGCGGCGATCTGGGGCCGCTCGCACCTATCTTGGACATGGCCCACGACGGCATCGTTAGGCGCACAATCTGAGCTGTCGCTGCCCACCGCCGGCTACAGTCCTGATCACGCTCGGCATCGCGCACGAGTCGGCAGAACGGTCCCTTCCGGCACAACCGCTCGGCGAACGACCACATGTGGCTACGAAGCACTTCGAGCCTGAGGAACGGCCAAGGAGCGCCATTTGCCGATCGTCCGCTTTGGCCCGCGTGATCGACTGCAATCGGCGAGACCGCGTTGAACGGCGTGGTCTGGTCGACTGCTGACCGGCAGCTGTGACGGCGGTCCGCGGCACCGACGGCAAGCGTTAAGTTAGCGCCTATGAGGGTGGCAGCCAGCCCGTTACGCCGCCGCGTTCGGGAAGCGATAATCCTTGAATTGGTCGCGCAGTGCCGTCTTCAGGATCTTGCCGGTGGCCGTATGTGGGATACCTTCGACGAAGGCGACATCGTCGGGCATCCACCATTTGGCGATCTTGCCGTCCATGAACTTCAGGATGTCCTCACGTGTGGCCTGCTGACCCTGCTTGAGCTGCACGATCAAGAGCGGCCGCTCATCCCATTTGGGATGGAATACGCCGATCACCGCGGCTTCCGCCACGGCCGGATGGCCGACTGCGAGGTTTTCGAGGTCGATCGAGGAGATCCACTCGCCGCCGGACTTGATCACGTCCTTGGAGCGGTCGGTGATCCGCATGTAGCCGTCCTCGTCGATCGTCGAGACGTCCCCGGTGTCGAAGAAGCCTTCCTCGTCGAGGATGTTAGTGTCGACCCGGTAATAGGCCTTGGCCACGGCAGGGCCGGAGACCTTGAGGCGGCCGAAGGTCTTGCCGTCCCAGGGCAGCTCCTTGCCGGCATCGTCGGTGATCTTCATCTGCACCGCGAAGGGCGCATAACCCTGCATCTGGAGCACGTCGAGCTTGGCATCGCCCGTCGCACTGTGGAACGGAGGCTTCAGCGCCGCGACGCTGCCGATCGGGCTCATCTCGGTCATGCCCCAGGCGTGACGGACGTTGGAGCCCATGTCGAGGAAGGCCTTGATCATCGAGCGCGGCATCGCCGAGCCGCCACAGATCACCATCTTCAGATCCGGCAGCTTGAGATTGTTGGCGGCCATGTGCTGAAGCAGCATCAGCCACACCGTCGGCACGCCGGCGGTGTGCGTCACCTTCTCGGTCGAGAGCAGCTCATAGACCGAGGCGCCGTCGAGCTTGGCGCCCGGCATGACCAGCTTGGTGCCCTGCGAGGGCGCGGAAAAGGCGATGCCCCAGCTGTTGGCATGGAACAGCGGAACCACCGGCAGCATTGTCTCGGACGCGCTGGTGCCGAGCGCGTCGACATTGTTGGCCATCAGCGCGTGCAACACGTTGGAGCGATGCGAATACAGCACACCCTTGGGATCGCCGGTCGTGCCGGAGGTGTAACACATCGCCGCTGCCGTGTTCTCGTCGAACTCCTTCCACTTGAATTTGCCGTCGGCCTCGGCGATCCAGTCCTCGTAGGCGACAACATTCTTCAGCGTGGTCTCCGGCATATGCGCCTTGTCGGTGAGCACGACGTAGCGCTCCACGCTCGGCAACTTGTCGGCGATCTTCTCCAGGATCGGAACGAAGGTGATGTCGGTCATCACGATGCGATCCTGCGCATGATTGATGATCCAGGCGATCTGCTCCGGGAAAAGGCGGGGGTTGACGGTATGGCAGATGGCACCGATCCCCATGATGCCGTACCAGACCTCGAGATGGCGCCAGGTGTTCCAGGCGATCGTTGCGACCCGGTCGCCGAGCTTGATGCCGTCGCGCTCCAGCATTTGCGAGACCTTGAGGGCGCGCTTGTGGATCTCGGCGTAATTGGTGCGGTGGATCGGTCCCTCGACCGAGCGTGTGACCACCTCCTGCTTGCCATGAATCCTGGCGGCGTGTTCGATGATCCGGTGGCAGAGCAGGGGCCAATCTTGCATCAAACCGAGCATTCCGACGTTCCTCCGAAAAGTCGCTGGGCGCGTTGTCGCTCTCAGCATTGGGCCAAAGACTTGTCATGACTTTTAGCGTGCCGGACTTTCGCCGCAAATGGTCTTGTCGCGGCTATATGTCCGCTCGGGCGGCAATTGTTACCGCTGCAATCGGTTTATCGCTCGGGCTCGCCGGGACGGCGGAGGCGCGCAGGCATGCATCCCCGCTGGACATCTTCGGGATCGCCGCACCCCGGCCGCGCCCCGCGGTTCATTCCGCCAAGATCCCGTTGCCGAGACCGCGCCCCGAGGAGGCGCCCAAGGCATCGGACGAGGCCCCGCCGGGCGCTGACGACAAGCCCCTCGCGGACAAGCCGAGCGCCGACAAGCCCGCCGAGGCTGCGCCGCCACCCCAGAAACAGGCCTCAGCCTGCCGCCTCGCGCTGACGGAGGACATTGCGATCGCGCCCTCGATCCCGGACATCCGCGGCCCCGGCGCCTGCGGCGGCGAGGATCTGGTGCGGCTGGAAGCGGTCGTGCTGCCGGACCAGCGCAAGGTGACGGTCAAGCCGGCGGCCATCCTTCGCTGCACCATGGCGTCCGCGATCGCCGATTGGCTGCGCAAGGACATGGTGCCGCTGGCCACCAGCCTCGGCTCGCCCATCAGCGACCTCGACAATTTCGATTCCTTCGAGTGCCGCGGTCGCAACCGCGTCGCCGGCGCGCTGCTGTCCGAGCACGGGAAGGCCAATGCCATCGACATCCGCGCCATCAAGCTTGCCAATGGGCAGTCGATCGGCCTCACGGACCGCGCCCTGTCGCGCGACGTTCGCGAGCGCGTGCTGCACTCGGTCTGCGCGCGCTTTTCCACCGTGCTCGGTCCTGGCTCGGACTGGTACCATGAGGACCATATCCATCTCGATCTGGCGCAGCGCCGCAACGACTACCGCATCTGCCAATGGAACGTCTGGGATCCTCTGCCGCAGGTCGCCCCGCTCCTGCCGGCGGAACGTCCCGAGGAGGCGCCGCCGCGCGAGGTCGCGGCAAAGCCTGAGGCGAAGGAAGGTGCTGACGACGAGCCGGCGGAGAAATCGTCTTCACCTGAAGAGAAATCGCCCCCTGCCAAGAAGCCTCCATCGTCCAAGCAGGCAACAAAAAAGCGCCGGTAAAACCGGCGCCTTTTGCTGTCCAGAGATCGTTGGCGATCAGTAGCTGGCCGCCTGGCCGGTTTGGCTGTTGCCGAGCGCCAATCGCGAATTGTACGGCGAGTCGCCGTGCTTGGGCTCGAGCACCACGACAAGGGTGCCAACCTTGACGCGATCATAGAGATCGATCGCGTCCTCGTTGGTCAGGCGGATGCAGCCTGACGAGATCGAGGCACCGATATATTCCGGCTGGTTGGTGCCGTGGATGCGGAACAGCGTGTCCTTGCCGCCCGAATAGAGGTACAGCGCGCGGGAGCCCATCGGATTGTCCGGGCCGGGGGCGACATAGGTCGGCACGCCCAGACGCGAAATTTCGCCGGGGGTGGGGTGCCAGGCCGGCCACTCGGTCTTGCTGCCCACCTTGGCGATGCCCGACCAGGCCATGGCCTCTTCGCCAACGGTGATGCCGTAGCGGATCGCCTTGCCGCCCTCGAGCACGTAATAGAGGTAATGGTTGTCGGAATCGACCACGATCGAGCCCGGCGATTCCTTGCGGTGGTATTCGACGATGGCGCGGCGGAACGGCTCTGCGACCGGGGTGTTCTCGTACTTGACCTTGGCGAGCAGTTCCTTGTCCTTCGGCTTGAAGGACTTGGTGTCGGTCGCCTCATAGTGAGTGGCCTGCATGCAGCCCGACAGCATCAGGCCGGCGGCAAAAATCCCCAACATAACTTTCAGCGACGACATGGTTTGGTTCCAATCAAAACAATACCGCACGGAAGGCTTGAGCTTGGCGCCCAAGTTCCTCGACTCCGTTAAGCCCATTATCGTCGAAATCCGCCGCAATTCCAGCTCTGAAGGGCTTATCCCGCGCTACGAGGGCCCAGCTGTGGCTTTTCTGCCGCAAATTTTGCGCTGTTGTGCAGGTTTTTCGGCAGGAGGCGCCGAACTGTCGATTTCATGCCACAGTTGAGCCCCGGATCGCCGCAAGTCCAAACGCTCCGTTAATGTTGTTGTCATCGTGAACCCGCCAGAATCGCGCTAAGTGCTGGCTGTCGCAGGATCTCTGGAGCTTTTCATGTTTTCGGTATTTGTTCCCTCCGAGTCCGCCCTGAAGAAGGCGGTCATCGAGGATCTTGCGGCCGTGCCGGAGAACGCCGTCTGGATCGACCTCGTCAATCCGAGCGCGGCCGAGGACAAGGCGGTGGAGCGGCTCGCGGGGATCGCCATCCCGACCCGGGAAGACATGCAGGAGATCGAGATCTCCAGCCGCCTCTATATGGAGAACGGCGCGCGCTACATGACAGCGACGCTGATGTGCCACTCCGATACCGACATGCCCCGGACCACGGCGGTGACGTTCATCCTCGGCGACCACCGCCTGGTGACGGTGCGGTATGACCAGCCGAAGCCGTTCGCGCTGGTCGAGGCCAAGCTCTCCCGCTCCTGCGCGCCTTCCGTCACGGGTGAGATGGTGCTGATGGAACTGCTGGATGCGGTGATCGACCGCTGCGCCGATATTCTGGAGCGTTGCGGCGCCGAGATCGATCAGGTCTCGCACGACATCTTCGAGCCCGAGAGCGAGCGCCATGGGCAGGCAAAGAGATATTCCCAGATCCTGATCTCGATCGGCCGCAAGGGTGATTTGACCTCGAAGGTTCGCGAGAGTCTGGTGTCGATCGGTCGCGTCGTGACGTTCCTGTCCGCGGTGGTCGAGGGCGTGAAATGGTCGAAGGACATGCGCGAGCAGCTCAAGACCATGCAGCGCGACGTCGCCTCGTTGACCGACCACGCCTCCTATCTCTCCAACAAGATCACCTTCGTGCTCGACGCCATGCTCGGCGTCGTCAATCTCGAGCAGAACAACATCATCAAGCTGTTCTCGGTGATGGCCGTCGTCCTGATGCCGCCGACGCTGATCGCCTCGGTCTACGGCATGAACTTCAAGGTGATGCCGGAACTCGAATGGGTACACGGCTATCCGATGGCGCTAGTGATGATGCTGGCCGCCGCGGTCGTCCCTTACTGGATCTTCAAATGGAAGAAGTGGCTGTAGGAGTCGTGCTCGAGCGAAGATACCTACCGAGACCTTACGCCGCTCGCGGAGACAAAGTAGAACGTGTCGCAGAATAGATCGGGATTGAGGCGGCGCCGTGATGTCCGCGCCATGCCGCAATTCCTCCGGTAAAATTTGAGCGGTGGGCTGAACGTTTACGCGAAACTTGTCTGCGATAAGCAGTGCGTAGCCGCGAGGAACAGCCATGGTTGAGAAACACATAACGACGCCCCGCAACGTCATCGATCTGGCGAACTATCGCCAGGTCCTGGCGAGCGGCAAGGCGCCGTCGATGTCGGCACGCATGTGCCGGCACTGTGGTGCTCCGCTGCTCGATGGTGAGAACGACGACGACTGCTCGACTGCATTCAGCACGGCCGCTCCGCGGTCGCGCGAGAGGTCACGTCGGATTCGACTCGATTGAGGAACGGAAGGTAAGGGCGATCCAGGCCTTGCGGCGGCGTTGTCTGGATCGCCTTGCTTCCGCCCGCGAGCTGCAACCAAACTCAGCTGTGCAATTGTGTTCGTTGTTCCCGGCGGTCCGCTGGACCGAGCCCGGAAGCTCGAGATTCCGGGCTCGACGCTTGCATCGTCCCGGCTGACCCTTGGCGTTACACGTGCTGGCCGCCGTTGATGTGGATTTCGGCGCCGTTGACGTAAGAGCTGGTGTCCGTGCACAGCACATAGATGATCTTGGCGACCTCGTCGGGCGTGCCGAGGCGGTGCAACGGGATCTGCTGCTCGACGATCTTCTCGGTGCCCGGCGACAGGATCGAGGTGTCGATCTCGCCCGGCGCGATCGCGTTGACGCGCACGCCGATGCGGCCGAAATCGGACGCCATCTCGCGCGTCAGCGAGGCGAGCGCGGCTTTCGAGGTGGCATAGGCCGCGCCTGCGAAGGGATGCACGCGCGAGCCCGCGATCGAGGTGACATTCACCACCGAGCCCTTGGCCGCCTTCAATTCCTCGATCAGTCCGCGCGCCATCATGATCGGCGCGAAGAAGTTGACGTGGAAGACGTGCGTCCAGGTGTCGAGATCGGTGTCGACCGAGCCGAGCCGAGAGCCGCCGGGCCCCTTCGGCGAGATCGCGGCGTTGTTGACGAGGGCGTGCAGCATGCCCCCCTCGAGCCGATCGCGGATTTCGGAAATCGCGCGGGTGGTATCCATGGGATTGCCGAGGTCGACCTGGATGTGGTCCTCAGGGCCGGCGTCCCACGGGCAGTCCTCCGGGAAGGGATGCCGCGAGCAGGTGATGACGCGCCAGCCCGCCGAGGAAAAACGGATGACGGTGGCGTGGCCGATGCCGCGGCTGGCTCCGGTCAGGAGCAGCGTGCGGCGCGGCGCATTGGACGAATGCGGCATGGACATCTTTCAGGCGGCCCAATCTTTACGGATACATCCGCGTCTTGGACCACGGTTGGCCGGCCGCGTCACGGCGAAATTCGATGCGGTCGTGCAGCCGGAACGGCCGGTCATGCCAGAACTCGATCCGCGAGGGGGTGATGCGCCAGCCGCTCCAGCCCGGCGGCCGCGGCACTTCGCCGATGACGTATCTGGCCGCGACCTTGGCGATGGCCTGTTCGAAGGCGAAGCGGCTCTCCAGCTCCTGCGACTGCTTGCTCGCCCAAGCGCCGATCTGGGCCTGCTTCGGTCGCGTCGCGAAATAGGCGTCGGCCTCCGCGTCGGTCACCGGCGTCACGTTGCCGCGGATGCGGACCTGACGGCGCAGCGATTTCCAGTGAAACAGTAACGCCGCCTTAGGATTTGCGGCGAGTTCGCGGCCCTTCTGGCTGGCGATGTGGCTGTAGAAGACGAAACCTTCGGTATCGAAGCCCTTCATCAGCACCATGCGGACGTCCGGCAGCCCGTCAGGGTCGACGGTTGCGAGCGCCATGGCATTCGGATCGTTCGGCTCGCTCTTGGTCGCCTCGTTCAGCCAGGTCTCGAACAGCGCAAATGGCTCGTCGGCGGCGGTGAAATCACCGGATGTTAAGGGTGTCTGGTGTTTCATCGAGGTCGTGTCGGTCATGTCTGGAGTCCGAGTTGCGTCCCGCGGCCCAAAATGCGTCCTTGTCCGCTACCGCCCTATATAGGGCATGGGATCGCGTTGGCCTATCGGCGATCCGGCCCTCCGGCCTCGTCGTGACGATGATTCTGGTCGGGCTCGGCGCCGGCGGCTGCAGCTTCTCCCGCAATGACACGAGTGCCTTCGCCAGGACTGACGACAGCGATCTCACCGGCTCGATCGCGCGGCCGGCGAGAGACGCGGCGCCCACCGAGACCGATCTCGCCTTCGCGCGCAATGCCGCCTCCGACGTGCTCAGCAAGGGCGACAAGGATTCCAGCCAGCACTGGGAGAATCCGGAGACCGGGGCGCGCGGCTCGGTGACGCCGATCGCCCAGTCCTATGCCGCCGAGGACGGACGCAGATGCCGCGACTTCCTGGCAAGCTACGTCAACGGCAGCACCGAAAGCTGGCTTCAGGGCGCCGGCTGCCAAAGGAGCCGTGGCCGTTGGGAGATTCATACGCTAAAGCCGTGGCGGAGCTAGGTTCACCACGCTCCTAGTTGCAAAAATGCCACTCTCTTCCCACATGATCCGCAGGTGGGGCGGGGAGCCCTTTGAACAATTCGATTTCTTGAAGGAGACGTGACGAATGCGCGACCCCTATGAGGTCTTGGGGGTGCCGCGGAGCGCCAGCGCTGCCGCGATCAAGAGCGCCTATCGCAAGCTGGCCAAGAAGCATCATCCGGACAGCAACAAGGGTGATCCGAAGGCCGCCGAGCGCTTCGCCGAGATCAACTCGGCCAACGAGATCCTCGGCGACGAGGACAAGCGCAAGCAGTTTGACCGCGGCGAGATTGATGCCGAGGGCAAGCCACGCTTCCAGGGTTTTCCTGGCGGCGGGGGGCCGCGCGGCCGCGCAGGTCCCGGCGGGTTCGAAAGCTATACGTTCCGGAGTGGCGGTGCGGGTGGCGGCCCGGGCGGCGGCGCGTTCGAGGATATCCTCAACAGCATGTTCGGCGGCGGGGTGCGTGGCGCCCGGCCTGGGGCCGGCGGCGGCGCCCAGTTCGAATTCGATACCGGCGGCATTGGGCTCGATCTTGATGTCAATGTCGCCATGTCCGTCTCGCTGGAA
Source organism: Bradyrhizobium sp. CCBAU 51765 (assembly GCF_015291725.1). GTDB lineage: Bacteria > Pseudomonadota > Alphaproteobacteria > Rhizobiales > Xanthobacteraceae > Bradyrhizobium > Bradyrhizobium liaoningense. The sequence goes on along the minus strand of NZ_CP030038.1, from coordinate 6,251,181 downwards.
GAGTCGGCCAAGGGTGGCGAGAAGCGCGTCCGGCTGCCGACGGGCAAGGAGCTCAACGTCAAGATTCCGGCCGGCGTCACCGAGGGCCAGCAAATTCGGCTCCGGGGGCAGGGCGAGAGCGCGCAGGGCCATCCGCCCGGCGATCTTCTGATCACCATCAACATCGCGCCGCACCCGTTCTTCAAGGTCGAGGGCGCCGATCTCAGGATCGACCTGCCGGTGACGTTGTATGAGGCGGTGCTCGGCGGCAAGGTCCGCGTGCCCACCCTCGGCAATGCCGTGGAGCTTTCGATCCCGAAGAACACCTCCAGCGGCCGGACCTTCCGCCTCAAGGGCAAGGGCTTGCCGAAAGCGGGCGCAACCGGGGACCTCTTCGTGACCATCAGGATTATGCTACCGGACGGGAACGACGCCGAGCTCGAAGCATTGATGGAGAAGTGGCGGGACCACCATCCCTACAATCCACGTAGCGGGCTCGGCTAGGGCGCTATCCGGGGCCACCTCGACGATCAGAGCATTCTCTTCCCGAAAGGATGATGCTCAACTTGCGCCTGAAGCGCATCGCACGTCGATGCTGACTTCAAGACGTGTCGGCTGTCCGGCGGGCAGCCGAGAATAAGGTGCGGCCTCGAGAGGGGGACCAGCGCGGTACCAAAAGCCCCAATCGAGGCCGCCCGCGTCGATCGGCGGATCGAACGCTGCTCATTTTCGCGTGATCATCCGGTGCGATAATGAGACGCGCCGATGTCTTGATTCCAAATTTTCAATGTCGGAATCTGGGCACCGCGCTTATGCGGTTGCTCAGGTACCGTGTTTCTCCGCTTGGTCGTATACGGCCTGCGCCACCTTGGTCAGCCGCTCGCGATCGCCGCCGCCGCTGACGACGTAGCCGACGCCGCGCTCGGCCCAGAACAGCGCTCCGTCCTTGTCCGTTCTGGCGTAGCGCATCTGCGTCGCACCAGTCTCGGTCTTGGCGGTGTAAATCGTGTACCGCTCACCCGAGGCGCCCTCATACATCAGGAACGATGCGGGACCGCTCGGCCCGGGCAGAAGCCGGCCACCGACAAGCTTCAGCCCGCTCGCCTCCAGGTTCGGAGCGAACACCGTCCAGCCGCAGCGCCGGGTCAGCCAGGCCTGGAGATGGTCACGCTCGTTGCCGCCGACTTCGACGGGATGGCGGACCTCGACGACGTAGAGGCGGTGAGCATCGAGCGCGTCTGCCGTAAGGCTCTGGAACGTGGTGGGCGCGTTGGCGGCGCCATGTGCCACCCAGCCGGCCGTGCCGCCGGCGACGAAGGCCACCAACGCCGCCGCGGCGGCGCCATAGAGCCATTGCCGCGGGCGGCGTTCCAGCCGCTCCAGCTCCAGCCGTGCCGGCACCGGCTCCTGTGCGACGGAATCGTAGCGGGCGTGCAGCATCTCGGCCATGGTCCGCCAGGATTGGACCCGCTCGGCATCGTCAGGGTGGGCGGCGAGCCAGGCTTCGACGTCGGCGCGACGTTCCGCCGGCAGCTCGCCGTCGACATAGGCGTGCAGCTCGTCTTCGGTCACCGGGATATTGCGGTCGTTCATATCGGTCGTCTCTGGCTCTGCGGCCCAAAAAATCGTTCGTGGCTCAACTTCGCTCGCGTCCTCGACTGGCTGCGGGCGGACGATGTGCGATGCATCACGCTGTCCTCATTTCACCCGCCTGAGCGCCGGGCGCTCACCCTCCAGCGAGGCTTTAACGTGGGCCCGTGCGCGTGCCAGGCGCGACATCACGGTGCCGATCGGCACGCCTTGGATGTCGGCGACCTCGCGATAGCTCATGCCTTCCAGCATCACCAGGAGCAGCACCGAACGCTGTTCCTCGACGAGGGTGGCCAGCGCCTTCTCGATGTCACGTCCTTCGGCCTCGGTCCCGCTGGCATCCGGGTTGTTCTCCGTCAGCGGCATGAATTGCGGCCGCCTTGCCAGTGAGCGCCGCCGGTTCTTGTTGAGGTTGGTCAGGATCGTATAGAGCCAGCTCCTGACGTCGCCTCCGAGAAACAGGCGTTCCGAACGCAGCGCGCGCACCAATGTATCCTGCACCAGATCGTCGGCCGCATCCGCATCGCGCGTGAGCGCGCGGGCGTAGCGCCGCAACGCCGGGATCATGACTTCCACACTCTGACGAAACGCGTTCATTGCGGTCTTGAAGTCCCAGCGTTCGGCGCGAGCGCCTCAACGATCATAACACCCGAGTGGGACGGCTATTCCGGCACTCGAAACAGCGTTAACGCCGCGTATTAGGGCTGTACCGCAGGGGAGGGCTGGTGTACCTCCAGACCTCAACGAGAGTTCGACGGGACGTTCAAAATGGCGCAGAATTCAGGTCTGATGCAAGGCAAGCGCGGGGTGATCCTCGGCGTTGCCAACAACCGCTCGATCGCCTGGGGCATCGCCAAGGCATGCCACGCGGCCGGTGCCGAGCTCGCCTTCACCTATCAGGGCGATGCGCTCAAGAAGCGCGTCGAGCCGCTTGCTGCCGAGATCGGCGGTCTCGTGCTCGGCCATTGTGATGTCACGGATGCCGCGACCATCGACGCCGCCTTCGCGGTGCTGAAGGAGAAGTGGGGCAAGATCGACTTCCTGGTGCACGCGATTGCCTATGGCGAGCAGCTCGACGGCCGCTACGTCGACACGACGCAGGAGAATTTTTCGAAGTCGATGCTGATCTCCTGCTATTCGTTCACCGCGGTGGCGCAGCGCGCCGAGAAGCTGATGACGGATGGCGGCTCGCTCATCACGCTCTCCTATTACGGCGCCGAGAAGTGGATGCCGCATTACAACGTGATGGGCGTGGCCAAGGCGGCGCTGGAGGCCAGCGTGCGCTATCTCGCCGCCGATCTCGGCGAGAAGAACATTCGCGTCAACGCCATCTCGGCGGGACCGATCAAGACGCTCGCTGCATCCGGCATCGGCGACTTCCGCTATATCCTGAAGTGGAACGAATACAACGCGCCGATGCGGCGCAACGTCTCGACCGAAGACGTCGGCGGCAGCGCGCTGTACTTCCTCTCCGACCTCTCGCGCGGCGTCACCGGCGAGGTGCATCACGTCGATTCCGGCTATCATGTGCTCGGCATGAAGCGGCCGGATGCGCCGGACATCTCGCTGGGCGGGAAGGACTAGCCCTCAGCCGGAATGCCCGTGCCCACGATCTACTTCCTTCGCCATGGCGAGACCGAATGGAACGCGCTCGGGCGACTCCAGGGCACCAGGGACGTCCCGCTGAATGCGCGCGGCCGGGCCCAGGCCGTGCAGGCGGCCAGCATTCTGGCCGATCTGTTCGGGCGCGAGGGCAAGGACAGGGCGGCGCTGCCTTACGTGTCGAGCCCGCTCGGCCGTGCGCGGCAGACCATGGAACTCGCGCGCGAGAAGCTTGAATTGCCGGCTTCGGACTATTCGCTCGACGATCGCCTGCGTGAGATCGGCTACGGCGTCTGGGAGGGGCTGACGCTGGCCGAGAGCGAAGCTTCCGATCCGGACGTCTATGCGAGGCGCCTCGCCGACAAATGGACCGTCGCGCCTGCGGGCGGGGAGACCTACGCGGCCGTGCAGCTGCGCATGCTCGACTGGTACGAGTCGCTTCTCGTCGATACCGTTGCAGTGGCCCATGGCGGGACCTGCCGCGCCCTGATGGTGGCCCTGGGCATCGAGACCCCTGGCAGCGCTGCGGAGCTCTTTATCGAGCAGGGCGCGGTCTACGTGTTCCGCGACGGCCGGCTGGAGAAGTTCAGTTAAGCTCTTCACCGTCATTCCGGGGCGCCCGAAGGGCGAACCCGGAATCTCGAGATTCCGGGTTCGATGCTGCGCATCGCCCCGGAATGACGGGAACGGGGTTGAACGCCGTGTTCCCGGGCGCTACCACAAGTCAGCACTGACTTACGAGCCAGCGAGCAGCGATGTCCTTCAACACCTTCGGCCACATGTTCCGCGTCACCACCTTCGGCGAGAGCCACGGGGTGGCGATCGGCTGCGTGGTCGATGGCTGCCCGCCCATGATCCCGCTCACCGAGGCCGACATCCAGCGTGATCTCGATCGCCGGCGGCCGGGTCAGTCGCGCTTCACCACGCAGCGCCAGGAGCCGGATCAGGTGAAAATCCTGTCCGGCGTGATGGCGCATCCGGAGACCGGCGCGCAGGTGACGACGGGCACGCCGATCGGGCTCCTGATCGAGAACACCGACCAGCGCTCGAAAGACTATTCCGAGATCAAGGACAAGTTTCGTCCGGGCCATGCCGACTTCACTTATGAGGCCAAGTACGGCCTGCGCGACTATCGCGGCGGCGGCCGCTCCTCCGCACGCGAGACCGCGATGCGCGTTGCCGCCGGCGCGATCGCGCGAAAAGTCCTCCCCGATGTGAGGGTGCGGGGTGCGCTGGTGCAGATCGGCCCGCACAAGATCGATCGCGACAAGTGGGACTGGGACGAGATCGCCAAGAATCCGTTCTTCTGTCCCGACAAGGACAAGGCCGCATTCTTCGAGACCTATCTCGACGGCATCCGCAAGAGCGGCTCCTCGATCGGCGCGGTGGTCGAGGTCGTCGCCGACGGCGTGCCGGCAGGGCTCGGCGCGCCGATCTACGCCAAGCTCGATTCCGATCTCGCCGCCGCGATGATGTCGATCAACGCCGTCAAGGGCGTCGAGATCGGCGCCGGTTTTGGCGCGGCCGAGCTCACCGGCGAGGAGAACGCGGACGAGATGCGCACCGGCAATGACGGCACACGGTTTCTGTCCAACCATGCCGGCGGCGTGCTGGGCGGTATCTCCACCGGACAGCCGGTGGTGGTGCGCTTCGCGGTGAAGCCGACCTCGTCGATCCTGCAGCCGCGTCTCACCGTCGATCGGCAGGGGGCCGAGACCGAGATCTTCACCAAGGGCCGCCACGATCCCTGCGTCGGCATCCGTGCCGTCCCGGTCGGCGAGGCCATGATGGCTTGCGTGCTGGCGGATCACTTCCTGCGCGATCGCGGCCAGGTCGGGCGTTGAACTCGCGGTACTAGCCCACCGCGCAGCTTGACGACTCCGCAACTTCGTCTGCAAATGCGGCCATGAACAGCTCCGAGCTCCGGCGCATCTCCAACTGGCTCATCGACGGGACCTGGGCGGCTCAGGAGCCGGCCGTAGGGATTGCCGATTTCTGCGAACGTCTGGTCGCGGCCGGCCTGCCGTTGTGGCGGTTCGGCATCTTCATCCGCACGCTGCATCCCGAAGTCTTCGGCCGCAACTTCATCTGGCGGCAGGGCGAGGGAGTTGAAATCGGTACCGTCGATTTCGAGGTTCTGGAGACGCCCCAATTCGCCCGCAGCCCGCTCCGCATCGTGTTCGAGCAGGGGATCGAGGTCCGGGGGCGCGCAGGCGACCCCGACAGCAAGCGATTTCCGTTCCTCGAGGACATGCACGCTGAAGGAGCGACCGATTATATCGCGGTGCCGGTGCCATTTCTCGATGGCTCCGTTCACGCGACGAGCTGGATCACGCAGCAGCCCGGCGGCTTCAGCGACGACGACCTCGCGGCCATCCGAACCGTCATAGCGCCGCTTGCGCGCATCAGCGAGATCATCAGCCAGCGCCGCACCGCCGAGATGCTGCTCGACACCTATGTCGGCAACCGTGCCGGTGCGCGCGTCCTCGGCGGCCAGATCCGCCGCGGTCATCACGACACCATGCAGGCGGCGATCTGGCTGTCGGACCTGCGCGGCTTCACCGCGCTGTCGGACCGGCTGCCGCCCGAGACGGTTGTCCAGATCCTCAATCATTATTTCGACTGCCAGGTCACGGCGATACGCGACCATGGCGGCGAGGTGCTGAAGTTCATGGGCGACGGCCTGCTCGCGGTGTTCCCGATCGACGAATATGTCGGCGATGCCGCCCATGTCTGCGCGCGTGTGCTGGAGGCTACGCGCGAATCCCGCGCCAGCGTCGAGGCGCTCGCCTTTCCGATCGGCGACGTCGTCGAACGCTTTCGCTTCGGCGTCGCGCTGCATGTCGGAAACATCCTCTACGGCAATATCGGCGGCGGCAACAGGCTCGACTTCACCTGCATCGGCCCGGCCGTCAACCTCGCCGCGCGGCTGGAGAAGATCACGGGTCGCCTGGGGCGCACCGTCGTCGCCTCGGAAGGTTTTGCCAATGTCTGCCAATACGATTGGCAGAAGCTCGGTGAATTCCCAATTGCGGGATTTTCCAAGGCACAACGCGTGTACGGGCTCGCCGAAGAAGCGCCGGCCGTGATCGCCTAGCGGAAGGCGCGGTCAGCGGCGCTAGCTGCCGCGAAGATATGACTGCTTCAGGCCCAGAGTTATGATCCTCAGAGTGATCCATAGCCTCAGCATCGCGAAGCTGAAGATGAACACGAAGTAGACCAGGTTCTTGGTGAACTGTGTCGCCGACGAGGTCTGCCAGAAATTCCAGATCGCACTGCGCACCGCTTCCTGCCCATAGGCGAGGGCGACGTTGATGACACCGAGCACGATCACGCTGACGCCGAGCCACACGCCGCGCCGCGCGAACTCACCGATGGCGGCGAACAATGCGATCTTGCCGTCATTGCGCTCGGCACGGACGATCATGAGGAGCACCAGCGTCGCGATCAACGCGCTCCAGAATCGCCCGAGATGCGTGAACTGGTCAAAAGCAACGCCATCGAGGCCGGCCATCAGGTGAGGCGCATACGCGACGTGGCCCGCGACCGCGGTGCCGAGCGCGGCCGCGATCATCACTGAGGCGATCCGCCACAGAACCGAGAAGGACAGCTTCAACTGTTCGCCGAGCGTCAACTCACCGAGAGAGGATTGGCCTCCGGCCGCCTTGATCGATTGATGTGCCGTGGCAAAGAAGGCCAGCAGCACCGAAATGTCGGCAACCACAATTGCCGGCAAGGCCACGGGGCCGCCGCCAAACGCGATCACCCGCATGGCGGCCGCAAGGATCAGCCAGGGCAGGGCGTGCAGGAGCCTGAACGGACCGAACGAGGTTTCGGGGCGGGCCGGCTTGAGCTCGAGCTGTTTGCGCAATGCGACTGTCATCACATGGTGGTGACACAGGAGATTGAACCTGCGGTAGCGCGGATCACTAAAATTGCCGGCGAAGCCGGCAGGCGGCGCCTATTCCTCCGGCTCGGTCGTGAACAGCAGCGGATAGCCCTTGGCGCGGCCGGCGTCGGTGGCGCGTGTCGCCTTGGTCTCGGCAACATCCTTGGTGAACACCGCGACGACGCAGGAACCCAGCTTGTGGGCGGTAATCATCACCTTGTAGGCCTGATCCTCCGTCATGCGGAATTCGGCCTTCAGCACCATGGTGACGAATTCGCGCGGCGTGTAGTCGTCGTTGATCAGGATGACCTTGTGCAGCTTCGGCCGCTCGACCTTGGTCTTGGTTCTGGTTTTCGGTTTGGTGACGGTGTCGTTCATCGTTTCCTGAAACCCGGCCCTGATGAGCTCCAGCCTTTTGATCATATTGCAGGCGCCCGGGCTTCTCCAAGGTGGTCGGTGCGCCGCCATCATGTCATTGCGGACGGGCAGGGATGCGCCGGCCGCGCTGCACCCCTACGGAAGAGCGCGAACAAACTGCATTGCGGCGATCAGCGCCCCCACCGACAGCACCACCGATGCAATCATGTAGACGGCCGAGGCGACGGTCTGACCGCGCTCGATCAGATACCAGGCATCCAGCGAGAACGTCGAGAACGTCGTGTATCCGCCACAAATCCCCACCGTCAAGAATATCCGGGCGGTCTGTGGCAGGTTCCATCTCGTCGCGAACAGCGCGGCGAAGATGCCGATCAGGAATGATCCCGTCACGTTGATGATCAGGGTGCCCCAAGGAAAGTCGGTGCCGAAAGCGCGGCCCGAACCGATTGCAACGAGGTAGCGCACGACCGCGCCGAGCGCTCCGCCGGCGGCTACAGCGAGAATGTATTGGATGTTCAACTTCTCGTTCCCTGGTTTGTGACCTGCATTATCCGTCCTTTGCCGCCAGCCCGTTGCCGACCGTGAGCAGCCCGACGAGCGAGACCAGCGCGAAGCCGAGCCCTGCGAGGAACGTGCCTTGGGGACCATATGCGTCCCAAAACGCGCCGGCGATCACGCTTGCGGCCAGCAGGGCAAGCCCGGTGAAAAGGTTGAAATAGCCGAACGCGGTGCCGCGCAGGCTCGGTGGCGCAGCGTCGGCGACGAGGGCCGAGAGCAGCCCTTGCGTCAATCCCATATGCAGCCCCCACAGCACGACCCCGAGCGCAAGGCCGGCCAGATTCGGCAGCAGCGCCAGCGCGAGGTCGGCGCCGGCGAGGAAGACCAGACCGAGTGCGAGCAGGCCGGTCCTGCCGATCCGGTCCGACAGCACGCCGGCCGGATAGGCCGACAGGGCATAGACGATGTTCATCAGCACCAGCACCGCCGGCACCCACATCGCGTTGAGTCCGATGTTCTGTGCGCGCAGAATCAGGAAGGCCTCACTGAAGCGCGCGAGCGTGAAGACGATTCCGATCGCGACGACGCGCCAGTACACCGCTCCGAGCTGCCGCATTGCGGCGAGATTGAGCGGGTTCTTCGCGGGCCCCCGGCTCGGGTCGGGGGCCGGCTCGTTCACAGCGAAGGCGATCAGTCCAAACGACAGGAACGCCGGCAGCACTGCCACCCAGAACACGATCGTAAAATTGTCGACCGTCCACCACATCAGGCCGATCGCTGCGAGCGGCCCGACGAAGGCCCCGATCGTGTCGAGCGATTGCCGCAGCCCGAAACTCGCGCCGCGCAGGCCGACCGGGGCGATATCGGCGATCAGCGCATCGCGCGGTGCGCCGCGAATGCCCTTTCCGACGCGGTCGATGAAGCGCGCCGCCACCAGCCATTCGACGCTGGGCGCGAGCGGGAACAGCGGCTTGGTGAAGGCGGCCAGCCCGTAGCCGAGCGCGGCGAGCAGCTTGCGGCGGCCGAGCCAGTCCGACAGCGCGCCGGAGAAGATCTTCGTGATCGAGGCGGTGGCCTCCGCAACGCCCTCGATGAACCCGACGGTGAGCGTGGAGGCGCCGAGCACGGTGACGAGATAGATCGGCAGCAACGCATGGATCATCTCGGAGGAGATGTCCATCAGCATCGAGACGAAGCCGAGCACCCAGATTCCTCTGGGCAGCATCGTGCGCGCAGCATTCGGTGTCGGCATCGTCACGTCGTCGTCTTCTCCTGGCCTTCTCCGGCTGGCCTTCGTTACAAGGCAACAAAAAACCCGCCATCGGCGGGTATGTCCATGCTCCCGCCAAAGGCAGAGGCCTTGAGATTGCCTCTCCTCGAGCAGGAGTCATCAGCCAAGCACGGTCATCGACCGCCGGGCGGTTGTCGGGGGACTCCATCCCCATCTGTCCGACTAACCCTAGCATGGAAATCGTGCCGGACAAGTAGGCGCGGCGTGCAGTCCAGGCTCGCCGCCGCCATTCCGGGGCTCGCGAAGCGAGAACTCCTGCGCGCCCTTGCGCGCCTGAGAATCTCCTCATTGCGGGTTCGGCTCTTCGAGCGGCCCCGGATTGACGAATCCGTAATCGCGCGTCTTTCGGTGACGCAAGCGCGGCGACACGGCGGCGGTTTCGCGCTGACACGCAAATTCTTAACTCGAATGTGAAGCGCAAGCGATCTTCGGCCTTTGCGGCAAGGCAATTGCATGTCACCATCGCGTCATACGATGGGAGACTGCGATGCGTTTGCTGTTCTCGATCGGGGCTGTGCTGGTGGCCGGCATGCTTGCCGGAGGGGACGTCGCGGGCATCGCGGCACCGGGACCCAAATTCGAATCGCCCGAGAGTCGATCTCAATCGAAACGGCTGGCGGCCGACAAGGACGCGCAGGCGGTCGACGTCGAACTGATCCTCGCGGTCGACGTGTCCTACTCCATGGACATGGACGAGCTCGCGGTCCAGCGCGAGGGCTATGCGCAGGCAATCCAGTCGAAGGAGTTCCTGCAGGCGCTGAAGCTAGGCCCGAATGGCCGGATCGCAGTGACCTATTTCGAGTGGGCCGCCTCCAGCGATCAGAAGATGATTATTCCCTGGCGCCTGGTCGACGGGCCGGAGACGGCGGACGCGGTCGCCGCCGAGATCATGAAAACGCCGATCCGGCGCGCCTCGCGCACATCGATCTCCGGTGCGATCACGTTCGCGATGCCGCTGTTCGACGAGGATCCCTATCGGGGCTTGCGCCGCGTCATCGACATTTCCGGCGACGGTCCCAACAACAATGGCGGTCCGGTCACGGTGGCGCGCGATGCCGCCCTGGAGAAGGGCATCGTCATCAACGGCCTGCCGATCATGATCAAAGAGCCGTCCTACTCGACCATGGATATCGACAATCTCGATTTATACTATGAGGACTGCGTCATCGGAGGTCCCGGCTCCTTCGTCATTACGATCAAGGATCGCGACAAGTTCAAGGAAGCGATCCGCACCAAGCTGCTGATGGAAGTCGCCGGCCGCACGCCCGAGCGCCCCGTGATGCGCGTTGCCGACAAGGAGCCGCGCGTCAACTGCCTGATTGGCGAGAAGATCTGGTCGGACCGCTGGGGACGTTAACGTCCCGGCTGAGACCTTTTGCCCATCCCAACCGGCAGTTGAATTTAACTGCCCGTTAACCGGTGCATGGCCCTAATCAGACTGTTTCCTTCCGTTTCCAGCCGGCATCCCGGCATTGCTGGAGCGAACGAAAGCGGGTTTTTCCAACCTGCCTTTGAGCAAGCCATGGCCATCGTCACGTCGAGCACCAACCAGATTTCGCCCGCCAACGAGCGGATGTATCGCCAGAGTGCTCTGGTCGGTGACTGGAAGGGCAATTGGGTGGGCAACAACCAGCCCGTCGGCTTCAAGGTCGTGAACATCCGCGGTGCCCGGGCGCAGGTCGAGTACACCCATAACGGTCGTACCGAGCGCGGCTTTGGCGAGGTCAATGGCACGCTCATCACCTTTGGCGGAGTCACGGTCGGCACCAAGGATGGGAAGAGTATGGTGCTGCTGTTCTCGGTCGGCGGCGCTGGCAAGCAGACCGCGAATCTGGAGAAGCAGGAGCCGCCGGCCTCCGACAGCCGCCTCATGGGAAGCTGGGGCGGCTATTCCAGCGACAACGGCAAGAGCGCGAGCTTCAAGGTGCTCTCCGTCAACGGCAAGGAAGCGCAGGTCAGCGTCACCACCGACGGCATCACTCGCCAGGGCACTGGCATCGTCTACAAGAACGTCATCATGTTCGGACAGACGCAGATCGCGACCGATGACGGACAGAACGGCAAGGTCATCTATCAGGTCGGCACCAAATCCTTCATGGTGCCGGTGACAAAATATCCGCCAGCGGATTCGTCGTCATCCGTCGACAAGACGGCATAGCCGTTCACAGCGGCGTCCCGCCGGATCGTGTCAGCGCCTTCAATTGCTGATTGACCTGCCGCAGGATCGCGCAGGCCTGTGCCAAACCGCCGTCCCCGATCAGCCGCCAGATTTCGTCGGACTGTTCCACCAGATGGGGAATCGTGAGCGGCAAGCCGGCCGTCTCGATGAGTGCGCCCTTTTCGTTGATGAGATATCGGCGGTTCAGTGCAAACAGCACCTGCGCGATGCACGCGAGCGCTCTGTAGACGCAGCCCGCGACGTGGGTCCGCTCGTCGCGAGCTGTCGCAGGTTCCGCATTTTCGATGCTGAACAGGATTTCCCACTGAAAGCGCCGCAACAACGCGTGGCCCAGATCCTCGGGATAGGGGAGCGCGATTGTCTTGAGCCGCGCGATCAGGCCCTTCGGATCGTGCAGAGGCTGACAATATGCGATCTCGCCCATCCAGATTGCCGAGCAGAAGCCATGTGGATGGCCGGGCTGGTAGACCATGAGGACGGTACCGTTTCGGCAGTCCATCATGACTCGCTCGACATCGTCGGCGTGACGGTAGAGCAGATCGACCTTTTGTCGCTCGACCGACAGCCATGCGCCGCCGATGATCCATGGCCCCCATTCGCCATATCTCGTTACGGTCGCAGTGCCGGGATCGTCGGCGATTTCCGTCACGACGGTCAGGAGCCGATCCGTATCGAGCGGGGCCGCGCTCGAACAATACAGCCCGATGTCGTAGTCGGACGAGGGATGCGCGCTGCCCCGCGCGCGTGAGCCGCCGAGCACGACGGCCTGAACGCCCGGTATGTCGGCAAGAACGGATGTCAGGCGGGCGAGCAACGGATCGTGCGGCATCAGGTGCAGTTCCCCGGGGACCTGCAGCCGTGACACCGACGCGGTCGCTCCGCTGGCATTGATGATGTTCGCGGAGTATAGTTTGCGAAATTGTCGACGGTAGTCTGAATGTTCAAGCCTGCACTTTCATGTGCTCTTGCAGCTCTCGCAGTGCTCTGCCTCGGTGGAGAGCCGGTTCATGCGCAAGTCGCGCCGCTGAGATATTGGATTCCCGGCGGACCTTTCGGCCTCGGCGGCGGTGTCGGCCAGAGCTCGGACAGCTACGGCAACTTCGCGAGCTTCAATGCCGGCGATGCCGATTGGCGCGCCAGCTCTGCGAACGGTTTCTTCGTCGGCAGCCAACGCGGCAATCTTGGTTTGAGCAGCTTCAGTCAGGCGGGCTCGATCGGCAATTTCAGCGCGCTCTCTTATGACAGCACGCAGTTCGGCTATAACATGAAGACTGCGGGTGGCATGCCCGTCACGTTCTTTGCCGGTTTCGACACGCTGAAGTTCGGCAACGGCATCGGCAGCTCGCTGGCGCCGCTCACCTCCGGCGCTGTGCCCGGCTATGGCGGGTTTGCGGGTGTCGAATTCAAGCCGACCTCCAACCTCAGCCTCTCGTTCGGGGCCGGGTTCGTCCAGCAGCAATCGGGACTCATGGACAGTGACATCAACTCGTCGATGCTGCCCGGCGAGTCTCCTGCGCTGGGCGGCCTTCGGCGCTAGGATTGCATCACCAGCTCCGGCGGACGCCGCAGCGATCTCGGCAGGTCTGGACCGGTTCCGAAACGCATCACGATATCGGGACGCCGTTCGCCGAGGCCGAGTGAGGCCCCGAATTGCTGCCTCAGCGCCGCCACCTCGACCGGCTGGTTGATGAAGGAATATTTGAGTCCCAGCGCGGTCGCCTGCAATCCGAAGCGCTGGCAGGCGCGGCCGACCGCGATCCAGTGCGACTTGTCGCTGCGATCGGCAGCGAGCACGACGACGCCCGCAGAGCTGTCGAGTTCTTCGCGGTATTTCTTGTTCTCCCCGCTCTCGGTAAAGAAGAGCTTGAGAAGCGGCCGCGCCACCCACGAGGGCAGCGAGGGGTTTCCCGACGCGGGCGAGAACAATCCGTCCATGGTCGCGAGTGCCTCCGCCTCGTTGAAGCGAAGCCAGCTGACGAGCTCGCGCATGAAGGCCTTGTCGCGCATTTGCGCCGAGTTGCCTTCGAGTACGTAGTCGGTGACCCCGGCGATCGCGGCGCGTTCGGTCATCAGGATCGCCGCGACGTTGGGTTCGCGACAGGCCTTCTCGAGCCGACGCAATGTCTCCGGTGCGGCCGGCCTGCCGTCGAACGCTGCGCGGGTGCATTGCCTGATCGGAATCGCGGCCGCCAATGCCGATGTGTCCTGTGGGGCCTCCTCGAGCGTGATCACGATGCGGTCGCCGTCGACGGCCGCATCGGCGTGCCAGCCCAGCGTGGACGCGGCGAGGATGAGGTTTTCGGCGGCACAGCCGAGACTGACGAAGAGATGATGATCGTCCGGATCGACGGCCGGACAGCGGCGCTTGAAGTCAGGCGCAATAGCGATGACGTTGCCGCGGACCGAGAAGATCCACGGCTGGGTGTTATGGCTGTTGGCCGCGAGGGTGGCAAAGCGCACGAGCTCGCGATCCCGCGGCACGGCTTGCAGCGGAGCCCGTGACGACTTTACCGTCTCGTCGTAGGTGTTCGCCGCCGCTGCGGCGGAGGGGCTGGTGATGGCCGTTGCGGACAGCCCCAGCGAAGTCGCGATGAATTGTCGTCGGTCGAGCACGAACGTCAGCTCCGCATCTCGTGGCGCGGACGCTTCTTAGCGCTGGCGGAGGGCAGAGCGATTGACTGGCATCAAGGTTGTCGGCTCGATTGAAAGTCCGCAGCCTATCGCCCGAACCGCGCCACCAGCTCCACATGCGGCGTGTGGCGGAACTGATCGACCGGCACCACCGCCTCCAGCCGATAGCCGCCGTCGATCAGCAGCCGCGCGTCGCGGGCGAAGGTCGCGGCGTTGCAGGACACCGCGATCACGACGGGCACCTTGCTCGCGGCGAGCTTCAGTGCCTGCGCCTGCGCGCCCTGGCGCGGCGGGTCGAACACCACCGCGTCGAACTCGCGCAGTTCCGGCGGCACCAGGGGGCGGCGGAACAGATCGCGCGGCTCGGCCTTGATCGGCTTCAGGCCCGGTGCGCGCGCGGCCTTCGCGAGGGCCGCGACGGCGCCGGCGTCGCTGTCATAGGCCGTGACGCGGGCCCTCTCGGCAAGCCGCAGGGCGAACGGGCCGACGCCGCAGAAGAGATCGGCGACCTCCTTGGCCTTGCCGATGCGCTCGACGACCAGTGCGGCGAGTGCCTCTTCGCCCGCCAACGTCGCCTGCAGGAACGAGCCCGGCGGCAGCGTCACCTCCGCGCGGCCCATCTTCACCGTCGGCGGCAGGCGCTGCAGCACCAATTCGCCGTGCCGCGTCAGCCGCGCCAGGCGATGCTGCTCGGCGACACGCGACAGTGCCGTCACCAGCGGGGTCGGCAGCGGGCCGGAGCCGCGCACGTCGACATCGAGGCCGTTGGCGGTGGCCGTGACCTGGATGTCGAGCGGCTTCGTCACCGGCATCCTGGACGTCAGCGGCTCGGCCAGCGCCCAGGCCGCGTCGAGCGCGCCATCGAGCCCGGGATCGAGGATGGGGCAACGATGGATCGGGATGACGTCGTGCGAGCTCGTGGCGGAGAACCCGACCTTGAGGATGTCATGCGTGCCGAACCGGCCGTGCAGCGTGATGCGCCTGCGCCCGGCACCATGGGCGTCGACCAGCGGCGCCACCTCGCAATCAATGCCGGCCTGCCCCAGCGTTTCCACCACGATGTTGCGTTTCCAGGCGCGATACGGCTCAGTTGCCCAATGCTGAATGGCACAGCCGCCGCAGATGCCGAAATGCGGACAGAACGGCTCGACGCGTTCAGGGCTTGCGACCTCCACCGCGAGCAGCTTGCGGCGGTCGGGATGATGGCCCAAGACGTGATCGACCTCGACGGTCTCGCCGCCGAGCGTATAGGGCACATAAATGGCTTCGCCGGCGTCGAGGCAGACGCCGTCGCCGCGATGGCCGACATGATCGATCTTGATGCGCTCAACCACGGCGCGCGCCCAGGAAGAATTCGACATTGCCGTCGCCGCCGGTGATCGGCGAGGGGAATATCTCGATGTCGGTGCAGCCGAGCGAAGCGGCAAACGCTGCGATATCGGCGCAGACCTCCTGGTGCACGGCGGCGTCGCGGATGATCCCTTTCTTGTTGTGTTTCCGGTCCGCTTCGAATTGCGGCTTGATCAGCGCCAGCAGGCTCGTCGGCGCGGCTGCCAGCGACAGCGCCACCGGCAGCACCGCCTTCAGCGAGATGAAGCTGACGTCGATCACGACGACATCGGGCCGCGCCGGCAGGCGCTTGCCCTCATAGCTGCGGATATCGGTCTCTTCCATCGATACGATCTTGGGATGATCGCGCAGCGAGGGATGCAGCTGGCTGCTGCCGACATCGATTGCGAACACCAGGCTCGCACCGTTCGCCAGTAGCACCTCGGTGAAGCCGCCGGTGGAGGCGCCGACGTCGAGGCAGACATGGTCCTCGATCTCGATTGGATAGCGCTCCAGCGCCCCGGCGAGCTTGACGCCGCCGCGGGAAACGTAGGGATGCGCGGGCTCGGCCTGGATCATCGCGTCCTCGGCGATCGTCTCCGACGGCTTCGAGACCTGCTTGTCGTCGGCCGTGACGAGGCCGGCTTCGATCGCCGCGCGTGCCCGCGCCCGGCTCTCGAACAGGCCGCGCTCGACCAGCAGGACATCCGCGCGCTTGCGGGGAGGGGGCATCGAAACTCCGACAGACGACTGAAGAGCTTATGTAGCGATCAATCGCGCGGCCGCCATCCGGACGCAAGCCTCGAACGCGGCGAGGTCGTGCCAGACGTCGATCGGCATCATGGCCGGAGTTACCAGCGGGCAGCCGCGCAGCTCCAGCGCATGGATCATCATGAGATTGTCGACGAGGCCAAAGTCCTCGACTATCAGCCCCTGTGCATCGACCAGCCGGCCGTCCTCCGTGGTGACGTCCATGAAACGGCCGACACGGTCGGCATAGGCGGCGCCGTCATTGGAATAGGCGAGACAGAATTTGCCGCGGCCGGCCATGTAGCCGAGTTCGTAGACGGTACCGGGATCGGCGCCGGCGCCGCGGAACGGGGTGAGGTTGGCAATGATGGCAACCGCCTCGTCCATCATCGCCTCGTTGCCGCAAAATATCTGTCGCGAGGCGTCGGGCGCGGCGAGGTCGATGGCGTTGTCGAGCGGATAGAGGCCGGTGAGGCCATGAGCGGCGCAGATCGCAACCTTCTGCCGGCCGATCTCAATTGCGTCCGGCAGGAACACGTCTGGGCCTGCCAGATAGATTTTCATGGAGTAGGAACCGGAAAATTTGGGTCGAGGTGCAAGCCGCAACCTGCAGTCTGCTCTCTCCCCCGCCTGCGGGGAGAAGTGGATAGAGGGTGTCTCCGCAGGCGAGAACCCCTAAGAGGCGAAAGCCCTCACCTCACCTGGATCGCTTCGCGATCTGACCTCTCCCGCAAGCAAGCGGGAGAGGTGAAACCAATCAGGCCAGCTTCACCGTCTCGGCCTTGACGTCCTTGCCGAGCGCCTCGAACACCTTGGCGACGATGCCCTTGGCATCGAGTCCGGCGCGGGCGTACATCGCCGCGGGCGTGTCGTGGTCCTGGAATACGTCGGGAAGCACCATCGCGCGGAACTTGAGCATGCCGGTGTCGAGCGCGCCCTGATCGGTCAGGTACTGCGCGACATGCGAGCCGAAGCCACCGATTGAGCCTTCCTCGATCGTGATCAGGATCTCATGGTCGCGCGCCAACTTGAGCACCAGCTCGGTATCCAGCGGCTTCATGAATCGCGCATCGGCGATCGTCGTCGAGAGGCCGTGGGCGGCAAGCTCGTCGGCGGCCTTCTCGCATTCGGCGAGGCGCGTGCCGAAGGAGAGCAGGGCGATCTTGCTGCCCTGACGGATCACGCGGCCCTTGCCGATCTCGAGCGGAACGCCGACGTCGGGCATCTCGACGCCGCGGCCTTCGCCGCGCGGATAGCGCAGCGAACTCGGACGGTCGTCGATCGCGACCTGGGTCGCCACCATGTGCACGAGTTCGGCCTCATCCGCCGCCGCCATGATCACCATGTTGGGCAGGCAGCCGAGATAGGCGTTGTCGAACGAGCCGGCATGGGTCGCACCGTCGGCACCGACGAGGCCGGCGCGGTCGATGGCAAAGCGGACGGGCAGGCTCTGGATCGCGACGTCATGCACGATCTGGTCATAGCCGCGTTGCAGGAAGGTCGAGTAGATCGCGCAGAACGGCTTGTAGCCTTCGGTCGCAAGACCGGCGGCAAAGGTCACCGCGTGCTGCTCGGCAATGCCGACGTCGAAGGTGCGGTCGGGGAAGGCCTTGTTGAAGATGTCGACGCCGGTGCCCGACGGCATCGCCGCGGTGATGGCGACGATCTTGTCGTCCTTCTGCGCTTCCTTGACGAGGCTCTGGCCGAATACGTTCTGGTAGGCCGGCGCATTCGGCTTGGCCTTGGCCTGGGTGCCGGTCGCGACGTCGAACTTCACGACGGCGTGGTACTTGTCGGCGGAAGCTTCCGCCGGGCCGTAGCCCTTGCCCTTCTGCGTCACGACGTGGACCAGGATCGGGCCTTCTTCCATGTCGCGGACGTTCTTGAGCACCGGCAGAAGATGGTCGAGGTTGTGGCCGTCGATCGGGCCGACATAATAGAAGCCGAGCTCCTCGAACAGCGTGCCGCCGTCCATCATGAAGCCGCGGGAATATTCCTCGACGCGGTTGGCGCGGTTGGCGAGGATCTTGGGCAGCCGCTTGTTGATCTGCTTGGCCGCATCGCGCAGCGTGCGATAGGTCTTGCCGGAATAGAGCCGCGACAGATAGGCGCTCATGGCGCCGACCGGCGGGGCGATCGACATGTCGTTGTCGTTCAGGATGACGATCAGGCGCGAGTTCATCGCACCCGCATTGTTCATGGCCTCATAGGCCATGCCGGCCGACATCGCGCCGTCACCGATCACGGCGATAACGTTGTTGGTGCCGCCGGAGAGGTCGCGCGCCACGGCCATGCCGAGGCCGGCGGAGATCGAGGTCGAGGAATGCGCCGCGCCGAACGGATCGTAGTCGCTTTCGCTGCGCTTGGTGAAGCCGGACAGGCCGCCGCCGGTGCGCAGTGTGCGGATGCGGTCGCGCCGGCCGGTGAGGATCTTGTGCGGATAGGCCTGGTGGCCGACGTCCCAGATCAGCCGGTCGCGCGGCGTGTCGAACACGTAATGGATCGCGGTGGTGAGCTCGACCACGCCGAGGCCCGCGCCGAAATGACCACCGGTCACCGAGACGGCATCGATGGTCTCCTGCCGCAGCTCGTCGGCGACCTGGCGAACCTGCTCGACCTTGAGCTTGCGCAGGTCTTCCGGCGTCCGGATGGTGTCGAGAAGCGGCGTCTTACTGTATGCGTTCACGGCGATTTCCAATTTGTCAGCGCCGGAAGGTCATTCCGGTGCGCGATGGGTTTGCACAATATCGGCGCAGCGCGAGTCCTCAAACCGTCGGAGCCACCTGCATGGGGCAAGGCCCCGTCTTCAAGCTTAGGTAAGCTTAAGTGCGCTCCGGTTCAGTCTCTGTGATCCCTGTCACTCAGATCGGCTTCGTCCGTCCCAAGCCAATTTCATTAGCAATTCGAAGCGCTTGTCGTCGGCAATCGGTGCCTACTCAAGGCTTGCAAAAAGCCACACTCCGCGCAGCTTTACACCAAAGCTTGGGCCAAAGCCAACCCGCCGCACCGATGAGTGGTATGCAGGTGCAACTTGCGGGCCGGATTGGTTAACCCTGGCCCGGGATGAGGGGTTCCGGCCTTGCTCGGCTCCGCGGCAGGCTTTTTTCGCCTGAATGAGAGCCTTTTTGCCATCGGCGGCCCGAATTTCGAACGGGTTTGGCATTGGCCCCACCCGCCCGAAACCGCAGTGTCCGGTGGAACAGCCCCGTGCGATCATTGAAAGCGGCACAGGAACCATGCCGCAAAGACTTTTTGCGGGCCGCCGGTCGTCAGGCGACCGAGCCGGGAAAGTTCCCGGCCGACTTACTGGACGTCGAGCGGTGCAGTGCCGGTGGCCTGCCCGGTGGCATCGGTGGTGATCTTGTCGACGCGCGCCTCCGCCTGACGCAGCAACTCCTCGCAGCGCCGCTTCAGGGCCTCGCCGCGTTCATAGATCGTCACGGATTCTTCGAGCGGGACCTTGCCGTCTTCGAGCCGCTTCACGATCGTTTCGAGTTCCTCGATCGCGCGCTCGAAGGTGAGCCGGGAGACGTCGACTTGAGTATTTTCGGCCATATCCGTTTCCGATTGCCCGATTCGCCTGCCTTGCAGTGAAGGCGGGTTTTGCGGGCTTAATGTGGCGGGCGTCCTCAGGCGCCCATCAAGGCGCCGACATGCGCCGTAACAGATTCTTTCAGTCCTTGCAGGTCATAGCCGCCCTCGAGCACCGAAACAACGCGGCCGCCTGCGGTCTTGTCGGCGAGGTCCATCAGCTTGCGCGTCACCCAGGCATAGTCCTCGGCGCGCAGGTTCAGCGAGGCCAGCGGGTCGCGGTAATGTGCGTCGAAGCCGGCGGAGATGACCACCAGCTCGGGGCTGAATTTTTCGAGCTGCGGCAGGATCAGGTTCTCGAACGCGGAGCGGAATTCCGGCCCGCCGTCTTCGGAAGCGAGAGGCGCGTTGACGATGGTGTCGTGATCGCCGCGCTCGCTTCTGGCGCCGGTGCCCGGAAACAGCGGCATCTGGTGCGTCGAGCAGTACATCACGGTCGGGTCCGACCAGAAGATGTCCTGCGTGCCGTTGCCGTGATGCACGTCGAAGTCGACGATGGCCGCGCGCTTGATGCCGTATTTGCGCTGCGCGTGGCGCGCCGCGATGGCGACGTTGTCGAAGAAGCAGAAACCCATCGGCTTGCCGATCTCGGCGTGATGACCGGGTGGGCGGATCGCGACGAAGGCGTTGCGGTGCTCGCCCGCCATCACCGCCTCGGTCGCCGCGACTGCGCCGCCGACGCCGCGCATCACGGCTTCCCACGTGCCCGGCGACATCGAGGTATCGCCGTCGATATAGATCTGTCCGCTGGACGGGGCGATGTGGCGCAGCTCGGTGACGTAGTGCTCGTTGTGGCACAGCGTGACGAGATCGAGATCGCCCTCCGGCGCCTCCTCGCGCACCAGGAACTGGAAACGCTCATGCGACAGCGCTTCTTCCACCGCGCGCAGACGATCCGGCCTCTCAGGGTGTCCCGGGGGCGTGACATGGTCGAGGCAGGCCTTGTGGGAAAGGAGAAGCGTGCTCATCAGGTCGGCCTCATAGGATGCGGACTTTTGACGTCGTTGGCGCATCCAGCGCCAAAACGCAATGCAAAACCCAATCTAAGCGCTTGGCCGGGAATGGCAAAGCGCCGGCGGTTTGATCCGGATCAATTCACGCGCAGGATGCGGGTCGGCGGCAGCGGACCGACCGGCCCGTGTGCCCGGAAGAAGGCGAACAACGCGTCCGCGTCGTAGCCGCCATATTGCGGCGCCGTGCCCTGTTTGGCGACGGTAAACCCGTCTCCGCCGACGGCGAGGTAATCGTTGAGCGTGACGCGGTAGCCGTTTCCAGGTTCGATCAGCCTGCCGTTGAGCGTCATCTTCGCGGGGATGACGCGCTCGCCGAATGGCTTCGATGCATCCCAAGTATAGCTGAACCCGTTCGAGACCTGGAGAATCCGCGGCCGCTTCGGATCGAGCCATTGCTGCTCGAGCATGTCCTTGAGCTGGCTGCCCGTCAGCGTCATCGTGACCAGCCGGTTGCGGAACGGCTGGCTGGCGAAGACATCGCCGAACGTGATCGCGCCGTTCTCCTTCGGAACGATGTCGGTGCGGATGCCGCCGGGATTGGTGAGCGCGATGACAGCGCTGCCATCCTTCGTGTCGCGGGTTGCGAGCAATTGCGCGTCGGCAATGATATTGCCGAGAGCGCTTTCGCCGGCCTCGTTCGGCACGCGCGACAGCGTCTGCGTCACCGAACCGGCCGGCCGATTGGCGATCGGCGCAGAGAGCTTGTCGTAGGCGTCGATCAAGGCGGTCTGCTCGGGATCCCTGGCCAGCGAAGCGTTGGCGACGATCACATTCTCGGCCTTGGCGCTGACGATGTCGCGCGTTGCGGGATCGAGCTTGAGGTCGATCGCGGTGACCAGCGTGCCGTATTTGTCGCCGCTGGTGACGAGGCGCCCGTCGATATCGCAGACATAGGCGCGGTGGGTGTGGCCGCTGACCACGACGTCGACGGCACGATCGAATTTGTGGACGATGTCGACGATCGGCCCTGCAATGCCCGGGCATTCGTTGTAGTCGCCGGCGGGCTCGCCGCCCTGGTGGATCAACACCACGATCGCTTCGACGCCACGCGCCTTCAACTGCGGCACGAGCGCGTTCACCGTCTCGGCCTCGTCGCGGAATTCGAGCCCGGTAATGCCCGCCGGCGAGACGATGCCGGCGGTCTCCCTCAAGGTCAGTCCGATGAAGGCGACGGGAACGCCGTCGAATTCCCGGATCTCGTAGGGCGGCAGCACGCTCTTGCCGGTCGCGGTCTCGATGGTGGACGCCGCGAGATAATGGAATTTGGCGCCCGTGAAGGGATGCGGTCCCTGGCAGCCGTCGACGGGATGGCAGCCGCCGTTCTGCATTCGCAAGAGCTCGGTTTTGCCCTCATCGAATTCGTGATTGCCGACCGAGCTGATCGCAAGGCCCATCATCGAGAGCGACTCGATCGAGGGCTCGTCGTGGAACATCGCCGACAGGAACGGGCTCGCGCCGATCAGATCGCCGGCGGCGACGAAGATGGTGTTCTTGCGCCCCTCGCGCAGCTGCTTCACCAGCGTCGCCATGTACTCGGCGCCGCCGGCCGCCACCGTCACCTTCTTGGACTTGTCCTCGGGGTCGTTGATGCGGATGCCGCCCGGTGGCGGGCGCAGATTGCCGTGGAAATCGTTGATCGCGAGCACGCGCAGCTCGACCGGAGCGGCGGGCTGGGCCGAGGCAGGGACGGCGGCGAGGATGGTCAGGACCAGAAAGACGTATCGCATGGGACAAGACTAGACGCAGCGCGCGAAGATTTCACGATGCTTTGTCGTGAACACGCGTGTCGACACGTATGAAATCCTTGATGTCGGCGGCAAAGACCCCGGAGCCGCCGGCGATGATCATGCAGCGGATATCGCGCGCCGCGACGCTCGCGGGTCTTGCGAAGCATCGGCCTATATCATCTCGCAGGCGTGCCAATGCCCCGCTCAACCCTTTCGACGCCGACGTCCCACAATTCTGATGCATGGTACCCGCTGCCGTCACGTGCCGCAACAATTGGCTACAACGTTTCATTTGAATAACCTTTGGTTGTGGTGCATGATCTCGCGCCGTTCCATGGCCGACCGCCCGATTGATGATTGCCGCAACCCGGATTGACGAATCCTCGCTGCACTATCGCGGCTGGCGTGTCGTGCTGGCCTGCTTCCTGATGGCCTTCTTCATGTTCGGCTTCGGTCTCTACGGCCAAGGCGTCTATCTTGCCGAGCTTCAGCGCGCCCACGGCTGGCCGGGCACGCTGGTCTCCGCGGCCAGTACCTTCTCGTTTCTCCTGAGCTCCGTCCTCGTCATCTTCACCGACGATCTGCTAGAGCGCATCGGGCTGCGCTCGCTGATCCTGAGCGGCCTGACGGCGCTCGGTGCTTCGACAGTGCTGCTGGCGTTGATGCAGACGCCTTGGCAGCTCTATCTCGCCTATGCGCTGATGTCGGTCGGCTGGACCGGCATGGGGACCGTGGTGATCGCGACCGTGCTCAATTCCTGGTTCGAGCGACGCCGCGGGCTCGCGCTCAGCCTTGCCTTCAACGGCGCCACCTGCGGCGGCATCGTCCTCGTGCCGCTGCTGCTGTCGCTGACCGTCAGCATCGGCTTCCGTTCCGCCATGCTGGCGGCCACGCTCGCGATGATGGTGCTGCTGTTGCCGGTGGTCGTGACCTTCATCGGCTGGCCGGCCCGGATGTCACCGGCATCGGACGGAGGCCGGACCGCGGGCGGCGCGGCCGGGCCAGGCCATTCGCGCAGGGCGCTGCTCGCCAACGCGGCGTTCTGGACCATGGTGCTGCCGATCGCGATGGCGCTGCTGGCGCAGATGGGCTTCATCATCCACCAGGTGACATTTCTCGAACCGCTGATCGGCCGCTCAGCGGCAGGGCTCGCGGTCACCATCATGGCGGCGATGGCGGTGGTCGGGCGCCTGTCGCTTGGCCTGTTCGTCGACCGGCTCGATCCGCGTCTCGCCTGCGCTGCGTCGATGATGAGCCAGGCGGCTGCGTTGTTCGTGCTTCTCCAAAGCACGAGTCCGACGGTGCTGCTGGCCTGCTGCGCCGTCTATGGCTTCTCGATCGGCAACATGATCACGTTCCCGCCCTTGATCATCCAGCGCGAGATCGGCTCTACCGCTTTCGCTGCCGCGATGGGGTTGGGCACATCGATCAGCGGCATCGTCAGCGCCTTTGGCCCGGGCATCGTCGGCGTCGTGCGGAGCTTGACGGGCAATTACACCACGGCGTTCGCGCTGTGCGTCGTGCTCGATCTCATCGCGACGGGCATCGTGCTGTGGCGGCCGGGAAAGAGCGCAGCCCGAATTTCCGCAAGCTAAGGGCAGGCTAAGGGGAAGGCTCGCGCAAGATATTTGAGGTCGTGGCGAGCCGATCCGACTTACCCCAGCAGCACCGCATCCGCCGCCGCGACCGACTCTGCGCTTTCCGTGACCGTGCGCTCGAGCGCGGGTGCCTGCACCGTGATGTTCTCGGCAAAGAAGCGCGCCAGCGCGACGTAGCGCGCAGCATCCACGTTGCCGTCGGCCTTGGCGGCGAGCGCTTCGGAGGCGAGCAGGCAGCCGCCGAGCGTCGAGCCGAACTGCTGCAAATAGGGCGTCGCACCCGCAAGTGCGTTGTTGGGGGCGGACGCAACGCGCTCCAGGAGCCATTTGCTGGTGCGCCTCAAGGCGTCCAGCGCCTCGCGCAGCTTTGCACCGGTGGTGCCGAAGCCGGGATCGTTGGACGCCTCCACCTGCTTGACGGTTGCCGAGAGCTCGTCGAGCAGCGCCCACACCGACGCGCCGCCATTGGCTGCGAGCTTGCGCGTGACGAGATCGATCGCCTGGATGCCGTTGGTGCCCTCGTAGATCGCGGTGATGCGGGCATCGCGGTAGTGCTGAGCCGCGCCGGTCTCCTCGATGAAGCCCATGCCGCCATGCACCTGCACGCCGAGATACGCGACCTCGTTGCCGATGTCGGTGGAATAGGCCTTGGCCATCGGCGTGAGCAGCGCCGCGCGTGCGGCCGCTTCAGTGCGCACCTTCGGATCCTTGGCGCGCGTCGAGACGTCGATCGCGACGGCGGTCGCATAGCAGATGGTGCGCGCGGCCGCAGTCTGTGCCCGCATCCGCATCAGCATGCGCTTGACGTCGGGATGCACGAAGATCGCATCGGAGCCGTCGCCCTTCTTGCCGACCGCGCGGCCCTGCTTGCGCTCCTGCGCATACGACAAGGCCTGCTGGTAGGCGCGGTCGGCAACGCCGACGCCCTCCAGGCCGACGCCGAGGCGGGCCTGGTTCATCATCGTGAACATGCAGCGCATGCCCTGGTTCTCTTCGCCGATGAGGAAGCCGATCGCGCCGCCATGATCGCCCATGGTCATGGTGCAGGTCGGGGAGGCGTGCATGCCGAGCTTGTGCTCGACGCCGGAGGCGTAGATGTCGTTGCGCTGCCCCAGCGAGCCGTCCGCATTCACCATGAACTTGGGGACGAGAAAGAGCGAGATGCCCTTGGTGCCGGCGGGCGCGTCCGGCAGACGCGCCAGCACGAAATGCACGATGTTGTCGGTCATGTCGTGCTCGCCATAGGTGATGAAGATCTTGGTCCCCTTGATGCGATAGGTGCCGTCGGCCTGCCGATCGGCCCGGGTACGCAGCGCGCCGACGTCGGAGCCGGCCTGCGGCTCGGTCAGCTGCATCGTGCCGGTCCATTCGCCGGAGACGAGCTTTTCGA
Organism: Bradyrhizobium sp. CCBAU 51765; assembly: GCF_015291725.1. Classification (GTDB taxonomy): domain Bacteria; phylum Pseudomonadota; class Alphaproteobacteria; order Rhizobiales; family Xanthobacteraceae; genus Bradyrhizobium; species Bradyrhizobium liaoningense. Next base: position 6,225,746 of record NZ_CP030038.1, on the reverse strand, counting down.
GATAGATTCTCTTCAACTCGTCGCTGCCATGGGCGTCCAGCGCCTCGATCGCCGAGGCGGTCAGCAGCGGGCAGAGGCCGAAGGCGACGTTGGCGGCGCTCCAGATCTCGGTGCAGGCGGCGTTGATCGCGATCGGCAGGCCCTGGCCGCCGAAATCCTCCGGGCCGGACACCGCGTTCCAGCCGCCCTCGGTCCAGCGCTTGTAGGCGTCCGGCCAGCCCGGCGCGGTCGTGACCTTGCCATCGTTGAGCTTGATGCCGTGCTCGTCGCCGACCTTGTTGAGCGGCGCCAGCACGTCCGAAGCGAACTTGCCGGCTTCCTCCAGCACGGCGGCCACGAGATCGGCATCGAAATCGCCATAATGGCCGGCCTCCACGGCGGCCTTGAGGCCCGCGCCATGGTTGAGCGACAGCAGCATGTCAGAAATCGGCGCGCGGTAGGTCATGGCTCACTCCCGGGGGACAGATATTGACGCCGTATTCTCACGAAACGGAGGCAGTCTCAATGGTCGGGAGGTGGGCAGGGGCCGGCCGGAAACGGAGCCGGTGCGGGCCGATGGAGCATCGAGCGCGGCCGATCCCGGGCCTGCGGTATTTTGCCCCTCCAGACGGTTGAAATGCTGCCGCGCTCCCTATAGACCGGCTGCGACTGGAGAGAATCCGCGGTAGCCCGATCTTCCGCCATTCCGTCAGTCGCCTGGTGGGGCGTAGCCAAGCGGTAAGGCAGCGGATTTTGATTCCGCCATTCGGAGGTTCGATCCCTCCCGCCCCAGCCAGATCGCCCGCCCGCCTGACATCACTCGCGGGAACTGCTGCCTGGCCCTGCGACGCGTCACTGCCGCGCATCCTTCCGCGGAATGAAACTCGCCCCCCGTTGAAGCTGTCGGGGAACGCGGTCATCACGGTGTCGATGTCTTCAGCCAACGGATTCATCGCGCCATTGATCGCGAGGAGCTCGACGCTCACATCGGGATGCGCCTTCGCAGAATCCCGGATCCGGATCCAATCAACTCACGTACGGCTTCGCCGAGGATGGGCTGCGCGAATTCCGGCGACGCGTTGCCTCGGCGCGCCAAGCGGAGCGAAACGGTCTCTTCGCCAGGCCGGGATCGACGTCATCCTTGGCGCAGTCATTCAATCGGCATCCCGCGGCACCAATTGAATCGAGAGCTTGTTTGTTCGACGGCGCAGAGCACCACGCGCCTGCGTGATCTCCCAACCCCGATCTGCCGACTGCATCCCGACCATTGATCGAGATCAACGAACCGGAGGTCTCCGCGCCGATGCTGAGCGTGGCCAACAGGGGCGACAAGCCCTCCTGGCGCTGCGCCATGGAGACGACGCGCAATGCAGCTCTGGCTGATACCATCCCTCCATGCCGCTGCGAGTATCGTGGCAGGCTTGTTGGTGCCGCGGCTGGAAGCCAGGTTCATGGCGTCTGGTCTTGATCTCTCGACATCATCTGCCCAGGCGTACCTCTCGGCCGTCGCTTCCGGCATGATGGCGTTGACCGGCATCGTCTTCTCGATCGCCTTTGTGCTCGTTCAGTTCAACGCCGTCGTCTATTCGCCAAGCTTCCGTCTCCGACGAGCCGGCGAAGAGGGGCGGCCATGAGAACACTCCTTCAACGTCTCTCTGGCGAAGACGCGATCCAGCTGTTGATGCGGCTTGGATTGCTCGCTCTGTTGATCTTCTGGACATTCTACCTGGTCCGCCCGTTCGTGACCATTCTGGTCTGGGCCCTCGTGCTTGCCGTCGCGCTCCATCCGGCCTTCGTCCTTCTCGCCAACGTTTTGGGCGGTCGCCCAAAGCTGGCGGCGGCCATCTTCACCGTAATCAATCTCGCCATCTTCATCGGCCCTGCGGCCTGGCTCGGCATGGGTGCGGCGGACGGCATCAAGGACTTCGCCGCCGAGCTGGCCGCGGGCGAACTGACAATTCCATTGCCACCGCAGGCCCTCAAGACCTGGCCGCTGATCGGAGCGCAGCTTTACGAACTGTGGGAGCAGGCCTCAACGAATCTTCGCCCGGCCCTGTATCAGGTCGCACCTTATCTGAAGCCGTTCGCCGGCACGCTGCTCGGTCTCGTGGGTGATGCCGGCGTTGGAGCAGTCAAGTTCCTGCTCTCGGTCGTCGTCGCCGGCGTCATCCTTCCCTATGGCCCGCAGCTCGTGGCCGCGGGCCGAGGCTTTCTCGCGCGGATCGTGCCCGAGCAGAGCGAGCATTTCCTGGATTTGGCGGGAGCGACCATTCGAGCGGTATCCCAAGGCGTGATCGGTATCGCGGTGGTCCAGGCGCTGCTGGCCGGTATCGGTTTCAAGCTCGCGGGCATCCCGATCGCCGGCCTCCTGGCGGTTCTGGTCCTGCTGCTCTCGATCGTGCAGATCGGCGCAGCCCTCGTCATGATTCCCGTGATCGTCTGGATCTGGACCGACAAGGACGTCACCACCGCATTGCTGCTGACCTGCTACCTCGGAATTGTCAGCATCCTCGACAACGTCTTGAAGCCGCTGGTGATGGGGCGCGGCTTGACCACGCCGACACTCGTCATCCTGATCGGCGTGATCGGCGGAACGCTGGGGCATGGAATCATCGGTCTCTTCATCGGCCCCATCATCCTGTCGGTCGCCTGGGAGCTTGCGGTCGCCTGGATCAAGACGGACGCCGCCCCACTGCCGGCGGTCGTCGAACGTTGACTTAAATCAACGGTGGCGCCTTACGGAAGCGCCTTCTGAATGCGTACGACAGCGAGATCGGGACATGACGATGGAAAACTCGAACCTGCCGGGTGGTCCCCTGTCCGGGATGGTTGCCGCGGCCGTCGAATACATGGTCGATGCAGGGCAGCGGAGCGTGTTGTTTCTGGACATCATGCGCCAGCGCGGCGACCAGTATCGCGAGCACGTCGCGCAGACGGCTCCGCATGTCCTGCAATATGCCGCCGAAGTGATCATCGACGGGCGCAAGCTCGACGAGCCCGTCAACTATGCGCTGGTGCGCATCATTCCACCCAAGGGGGTCGAGATCGATCTCGAACGGCGGCCGTTCATCGTGGTCGATCCGCGCGCGGGACACGGTCCGGGAATCGGCGGCTTCAAGGCGGACAGCGAGATCGGCGTTGCGATGAAAGCGGGGCATCCCTGCTACTTCATCGGCTTTCTGCCGGAGCCGATGCCGGGGCAGACCATCGAGCGCATCGCACGCGCCGAGGCGCAGTTCATCGAGAAGGTCATCAGCCTGCATCCGAAAGCCGACGGCAAGCCCTGCGTGATCGGCAATTGCCAGGCCGGCTGGGCCGTCATGATCCTGGCGTCGCTGCGGCCTGAATTATTCGGGCCATTGATCATCGCCGGCGCGCCGCTCGCTTACTGGGCTGGCGTGCACGGCAAATATCCGATGCGTTATTCCGGCGGCCTGTTGGGTGGGAGCTGGCTGACTGCATTGGCCAGCGATCTCGGCGCCGGCAAGTTCGATGGCGCCTGGCTGGTGCAGAACTTCGAGAACCAGAATCCATCCAACACGCTCTGGACCAAGCAATACAACGTCTATTCCAAGGTCGATACCGAGGCCGATCGCTACCTGGACTTCGAGCGCTGGTGGGGCGGGCACGTCAACCTGAACGCCGAGGAGATCCAGTTCATCGTCGATGAGCTCTTCATCGGCAACAATCTCGCGGCCGGCAGGATCGAGATGTCGGACGGGCAGAAGGTCGATCTGCGCAATATCAGGTCGCCGATCGTGTTGTTCTGCTCCAAGGGCGACAATGTCACGCCGCCGCAGCAGGCACTGGACTGGATTCTCGATTGCTATGCAGACGTCAATGAAATCAGGGCATATGGGCAGACCATCGTCTACACCGTTCACGAAAGCATCGGGCACCTCGGCATCTTCGTCTCCGGCGGCGTCGCGAAGAAGGAGCATGCGGAATTCTCCAGCAATATCGACCTGATCGACATTCTGCCGCCTGGACTTTATGAAGCGACGTTCGAAGCCAAGGGTGAGGAGACCGCGAGTTCCGATCTCGTCATCGGGCAGTGGGTGATGCGCTGCGAGGCGCGAACGCTCGACGATATCCGCGCCATGGGCGGCAATTCGCCCGAGGATGAGCGGCGCTTCGCAGCCGCAAAACGCGTCTCCGAGATGAATCTCGCGGCGTACCGGAAGTTCGTTCAGCCCTGGATCAAGAAGATGGTCACGCCACAGATGGCGGAGACCATGCGCAACCTGCATCCGCTGCGATTGCAGTACGAGGTCCTCAGCAGCCAGAATCCCTGGATGGGCGCCGTGAAAACGGCCGCCGGGGAGATCGAGGAGAAACGCAAGCCTGTGGCAAAGGACAATCCGTTCCTGGCCTTCCAGGAGCAGATGTCCAAGCAGATCGTTCATGCGCTGGATAGCTGGCGCGACGCACAGGAAGCCCTGAGCGAGACGATCTTCCTCAATGTCTACGGCTCGCCTGCACTTCAGGCGGCGGTCGGGATCGATCCGAACTGGGAGTCTTCGCGCAAGCGCGAGATGTCGGCGGAGCACCGGACGATGCTCGAGAAGCGAATCGCCGAACTGAAGTCCAGGGTGGGGGAGGGCGGTCTTCGTGAAGCCGCCATTCGCGGCCTGGTCTATATCGGCTCGGCCCGCGGAATGGTCGACGAGCGGAGCATCGAGGCGTTGCGTCGGATTCGCCGCGATGCCGGCGGTTCGCGTTTGACGCTGCCCGAGTTCAAGATGCTGGTGCGCGAGCAGTTCTTCATGCTGTTGCTCGACCAGCAAGGCGCCCTGGCCGCGATCCCGAAGATGCTTCCAGAAGATGTCGCGCAACGACTGGCGGCATTCACAATGATCCGCGATGTCCTTTCCGCGAGCGGCGAAATCACCGGCGAGCGTGCAAGCCGCCTGCAGCGTATCGCCGCGCTGTTCGGTGTCGAGGCGGGAGAGGGGACGTCCAACATTACCCCTTTCGACCCAAAGGCGAAAGCATCTTAGGCGTTGATGGAAGAGGCGGGAGCGAGATCATGTCAGCCGATACGAGGCCAGCGCAGTCTCCCAGCAAGTACGATCGCTTGATTGCGGCAGCGAAGGCCCTGCCGCCGGTGCCGACCGTGGTGGTGCATCCTTGCGATGAAACCTCGTTGCGCGGAGCCGTCGATAGCGCGCAAGCCGGGATCATCCGACCGATCCTGGTCGGACCCGAGAGAAAGATCAGGGAGACGGCGGGCAGGAACGATCTCGATATCTCCGGCTTCGAGATCGTCGATGCCGCGCATAGCGAGGACGCCGCGGCCAGGAGCGTCGACTTGATCCATGCTGCCAGGGGCGAGATGCTGATGAAGGGCAGCCTGCATACCGACGAACTCATGCGCGCCATCACGGCGAAAACGGGCGGCCTGCGCACCGACCGCCGTATCAGCCACGTCTTCGTGATGGATGTTCCGGCCTATGCAGACACGCTGCTCGTCACCGACGCCGCCATCAACATCTTTCCCGATCTCGATGCCAAGCGGGACATCATCCAGAACGCCATTGATCTGTACAACCAGGCCGGTTTTGGAAAATCGCCGCGCGTGGCGATCCTGTCGGCCGTGGAAACCGTGACCTCAAAGATCCCGTCGACGATCGAGGCGGCGGCCCTGTGCAAGATGGCCGACCGCGGCCAGATCAGTGGCGGCGTGCTCGACGGGCCGCTGGCCTTCGACAACGCCATCGATCCCGAGGCGGCACGGATCAAGGGCATCAAGTCCGAAGTTGCCGGGCGAGCCCAGATCCTCGTCGTTCCCGATCTCGAAGCCGGCAATATGCTGGCGAAGAATCTCGCCTACTTCGCCAAGGCCGACGGCGCCGGCATCGTGCTCGGCGCCCGGGTGCCGGTCGTGCTGACGTCCCGGGCGGACACGCCCCGTGCGCGCATGGCGTCCTGCGCGGTGGCATCGCTCTATGCCAACGCCCGGCGCCAACATGCGCCGACAGTCGCTGCGTGACCGCGATGGATACGATCCTCGTCGTCAACGCAGGCTCCTCGAGCGTCAAGTTCCAGATCTTTTCTGTCGAGGGAGAGGGTATCCTTCGCCGGCAGATCAAGGGCCAGATCGACGGCATTGCCAGCCGACCACGGTTGCGGGCGAGTGGCGCGAACGGTGAGACGCTGGCCGAGCGAGCGTATCCGATCGAGGCAGTCGCAAACGTTCCGGCGGCGATGGAGATCGCCGGGAGCTGGTTGCGGGACGAGCTTCGCATCCACCCGATCGCGGTCGGACACCGCGTCGTGCATGGCGGCCCGGACTTTGACCGGCCGGTGTCGATCGATCACGGCGTCGTCGCCCGCCTGGAGCGCTTCGTCAATCTGGCACCATTGCACCAGCCGCACAATCTGGCGCCGATCCGGTCGATCCTTGCCGGCTTCCCGAGCTTGCCGCAGGTGGCCTGCTTCGATACCGCCTTTCATCGAACGCACAGCGCGGTCGCCGATCACTACGCGATCCCGCATCGGCTCCATGCCGAGGGGGTGCGCCGCTATGGTTTCCACGGGCTGTCTTACGAATATGTCGCGAAGGCCCTGCCGCGGGTTGCGCCCGACATCGCGAACCGGCGGGTCATCGTGGCTCATCTGGGTAGCGGCGCCTCGATGTGCGCGCTCAACGAAGGACGAAGCGTCGAAAGCACCATGGGCTTCACGGCGTTGGACGGGCTGCCGATGGGCACGCGGCCCGGCCAGCTCGACCCCGGTGTCGTGCTCTATCTCATCTCCGAGAAGGGCATGTCGGCGTCGAACGTTCAGGACTTTCTCTATCGCGATTGCGGACTGAAGGGACTCTCGGGCGTCAGCAACGACATGCGGGAGCTCGAGGCCAGCGACGACGCCAAGGCCAAGCTGGCGATCGACTATTTCGTGTATCGGATCTGCCTCAATGCCGGCATGCTCGCGGCCGCATTGCAGGGTTTGGACGCCTTCGTCTTCACGGCCGGCATTGGCGAGAATTCCGCGACGATTCGCGCCCGTGTGGTCGAGCAGCTCGGATGGCTCGGTGTCAGCCTCGACCACGCCGGTAATTCTCGCAATTCGCGGCTGATATCGCGTTCCGAGAGTCGTATCCCCGTCTATGTCGTACCGACCGACGAGGAACTGATGATCGCGCAGCACACGCTGTCGCTGCTGATGAAGCAGCCATCGGGCAACTCAAGACAAGAGAGGGCGTCATGATTCCCGTGTTCCCGGACACCAAGGTCGCCCTGAAGGGCAAGAAAGGCCTCATCGTCGGCATCGCCAACGACCAATCCATCGCCTGGGGCTGCGCAAGGGCGTTTCGCGCCCTCGGGGCGGAGCTCGCCGTCACCTACCTCAATGACCGTGCCAAGAAGCATGTCGAACCGCTCGCGCGTGCGCTGGAAGCGCCGATCTTCATGCCGCTGGACGTCATGGTGGAGGGCCAGACTGAACAGGTGTTCGAGCGGATTGCAAGCGAATGGGGACAACTCGACTTCCTGCTGCATTCGATCGCATTTTCGCCGAAGGAGGCGCTGCACGGCCGCGTTGTGGATGTCGGGCGCGACGGTTTCCTGAAGACGATGGATGTCTCCTGCTGGTCGTTCATGCGGATGGCGCATCTCGCCGAGCCGCTGATGAAGAACGGGGGCACGATGTTCACCATGACCTATTACGGCAGCCAGATGGTCGTGAAGAACTACAACGTGATGGGGGTGGCCAAGGCCGCGCTTGAAGCGGCGGTCCGCTACATTGCGGCCGAACTCGGTCCGAAGGGCATCCGTGTTCACGCGATCTCACCAGGCCCGCTCGCCACGCGCGCGGCATCGGGCATCCCCGAATTCGACGATCTCATGGACAAGGCGCAGTCCACCGCGCCGACCCGCAGCCTCGTCAGCATCGAGGACGTCGGCAATGCCACGGCGTTCCTGGCGCTCGACGGGGCCAGGCTGATCACCGGCGGCGTTCTCTATGTCGACGGCGGCTATCACATCATCGACTGACTGACGGAGGAAGTTCAGGTGCGTGCGCTTGGGTTGAGCCTGTTTCTGCTCGCGATCCAATTCGTGCCGGCGCAGGCACAAACCTACGATCCTCGCTATGCGGTATGCATGAAGGTCTACGAAGGGTCCTTTGGCGGAGGCGAATGGATCGATTGCAGCTACACGTCGCTGCCGCAGTGTCAGGCTTCAGCATTCGGTCGCGCCGCCACATGCGTGATAAACCCGTACTTCGGACAGGCTCTCCCCCGTGCGGGTTACCGGCGATATCCGTGAGCGGACCGACGGCGTCGAGATTGCGGCGGCCCGGCGTTGGCAGCACACCTAGCGATAATGCAGCGCGATCAGCTCGGCGACGCAGGCCGGCTTCTTGCCGCCCTCGATCTCGATGACGAGATGATAGTTGACGCGCAGGCCGTCCGGCGGCACGTCCTCGGCTTCGGCGATCGTGATCCGCCCGCGCAGCCTGGATCCGGCGGGGACGGGGGCAAGATATCGGATTCGATCCGCGCCGTAGTTCAGGGTGTTGCGCAGGCCCTTCAGGCCCATCACCGAACGAATGAAAAGAGGCGCAAGCGACAGGGACAGCAGGCCGTGCGCGATGGTGGTGCCGCCTGGCGCCTCCCTCCTGGCGCGCTCCTGATCGACGTGGATCCACTGCTCGTCGCAGGTCGCCTCGGCAAACTGGTTGATGCGATCCTGCGTCACCTCGATCCAGTCGCTGGCGCCGATCTCGGTACCGACCGCGGATTTGATCTCGTCGAAGTTGCTGAATATGCGCATGATGGTGGCCTGCTCAGATCTTCATTTCCCGGATGTCGTCGGGCACGACCAGCTCGGCGTCCGTCATCGCCATGACCTCGCCCACGCTGATGCCGGGAGCAATCTCCAGCAATGTGGCCTTGCCGTCGGGAAAGCCGATCACCGCCATGTCGGTCACGACCAGCTGCACCGGCCGGGCCGACGTCAACGGCAGCGTGCATTTGGCGACGATCTTGGACTTGCCTTTCGCAGCATGCTGCATGGCGACGATGACCCGCTTGGCGCCGCTGACGAGGTCCATCGCGCCGCCCATGCCCGGAACCATCTTGCCGGGGATCATCCAGTTGGCGAGAAGTCCGTGGGCATCGACCTGGAGCCCGCCGAGCACGGTGACATCGACGTGTCCGCCGCGGATCAGTCCGAACGACATCGCGCTGTCGAAGGTGCTGGCCCCCGGCAGCGCGCTGATCGGGCGGCCGCCGGCGTCGGTCAGGAGAGGGTGCTCCAACCCTTGCTCCGGAATCGGGCCCGTGCCGATCAATCCATTCTCCGACTGAAAGAACACGCTCAACCCGGCCGGGACGTAGTTGGCGACGAGCGTCGGAATGCCGATGCCGAGATTGACGAGGTCGCCGTTTCTGAGCTCCCTGGCGACGCGTCGGGCGATGATCTCCTGTGCATCCATGGCATCACCCGTTTGGGTTGGTAATGAGATAGTCGACCAGCGGCGCCGGCGTCACGACGTGGTCGGGTGCGATGACGCCAACGGGCACGATGTGTTCCGCCGTCACGATCACGGTGTCGGCCGCCATCGCCATGACCGGATTGAAGTTGCGCGCGGTCAGCGCATAGGAGAGATTGCCGAGGTAATCGGCGAGGAAAGCGTGCACGAGCGCGAACTGCGCCCGCAATGCGGTCTCGAGCAGGAACGGCTTTCCGTCGACCTCGATCTCGCGCTTGCCCTCCGCGACCAGCGTGCCAACGCCGGTCGGCGTGAGGACGCCGCCGAGACCGCACCCGCCTGCGCGAATGCGCTCGACGAAGGTGCCTTGCGGAATCAAATCGACTGCGATCTGCTTGGCCAGCATCTGTTGCTGCACCTTCGGATTGAGGCCGATATGGGTCGCGGTGAGACGCGAGACCAGATCCGCATCGAACAGCTTCCCGACACCCTTGCCGGGCAACGCAGCGTCATTGCTGATGATGGAGAGCCCTGCCTTTTGCTGCCGGACGAGCTCGTCGAGCAGACGCCACGGCGCGCCGACCCCCATGAAGCCCCCGACCATGATGCTTGCGCCTGCCGGGATCATCGCGACGGCTTCTTCGATGGAAACGGCCCTCATGGTTCCAACTCCAGTCGGCAGAGATCAAGGAGCGACGGTGGAATGCTCGCTTTGCGTTCATCCTGGTCCCTTGATCTGCGTCAAGGCTTCTCATGATTCGTGGACCACGATGCCGACGCCTTCGAGCGCGCTGGTCCAGAGCTTGCGAATCTCGACGTGGCGATGTTCGAGCGCAGCGCTGACAGCGTCGCGATGGGCCAAAAGCTCCGGCCCCTTCAGGAACAGGATTTGCGCCTGTAGCAACCGGCCGCTCTCCAGTTCGATGCGCCGCAAGGCCATGACGAAGGGATCGTCGGCATTGGCTTCCCTCGGGAGCAAAGCTGCCGGCCTTATGCCGGCATGAACGGCATGCGCAAGTGTTGCCAGGCCGACTGCCCGCGCCAGCGGCTGGTCCGGAATGCCCTCGGCTGGTTGCGGAAACCATGCCGTCTCCCAGGACATCGACAGGTACCCCAGCGCAAGGTCCGGGACCCAGGATGTCGCCCGAAGCAGCAGGGAGACGATCTCAGCCTCATGATAGACCTGCGCGTTCAATTCGGTCTGCCAGGCGGACACGAGCTTTGCGGGCAGCGCGAACGCGAACTGCCGTGCCAACGCGCCATGGGCGGAGGTCAAGAACGCGGCGACGCGAGTCTGCTGGTACGGCGGCACACGGCCTTGCGGGTCGAGCGGTCCAAGGAATTCGCTCATGTGGCCGGTCCCTGCACGGGAATGGCGCGCAGATGATCGTAGCCGGCAGGAAACGCAATGAGCTCGCCGCCCGTCTCTTCCGGCGCGATCCAGACAGCCTTGTTGCCCTGCCAGCGGCCGGCCAGCACGTCCTCGGCGAAGCGGGCGAGCAGGTCCGCGGTCAGCGCCGGCTTCTCCAGTGTGAAGGCGTGATAGGCGCGCTGGATGATCACGAGCGCGCTGTTCGGAATCTCGGCGCGCAGGGTCTCATGGACTGCGCGGGGCGTCAGGAAGTCAAACTCGCCATTCAGGATCATGGTCGGCAGGATGATCGACGACAGCTGCGACGTCAGCGGCCGGAAGTCGAGGAAGGACTCCATCAGGTTTTGCAGCGCGTAGACGTCGTTGACCAGCCAGCCCTGCCGTTTCACGCTGTCGAGCTTGTCCAATACCGGTCCTAGCCATTGATCGGAGACGTTCATCGGCAGCAACAAATCCTGCAGGTAGCTGGTGCCGCCCAGGATCAGCGCGGTGCGGAGCGCGTTGCCAAGCAGGAACAGTTGCGGCGGAAGCTCCGCGAAGCAGCTCATCGGCGCCAGCCCGGCCAGCCGTTCGCCGTGCTCGATCGCGTAGCGCAGCGAGATCAGGCCGCCGAAGCTGATACCGGCGAGAAAAATGGGTCCGTCGCCGAGTGCGTCGACCAGGAGATGAAGCGCCGCCACCTGATCATCCTGGCTGATGAAGAGAGCGGGCTTGTCGGACACCCCCTGGCCGAGCAGGTCGAACGTCGCGACGCGGAATTGCCGCGCAACCAGGGCTTCACGATACGCGGCCCAGAGCTCGGCATATTGTGTAAGCCCGTTGACCAGCACATAGGCGGGAGCGTTCGCTGGCCCGTCAAGCTCATAACGGATGCGATACGAGCCATGACTGAGAAAGGGCATTGAGGGGTCCGGACCGGATGAATGGCAACCACAATGCTCGTCCACGAAGACAGCGATCCATTGAGTTAGATCAAGGGTCGGCCGCGAGCGCGTACCTAGCCTTTTGACAAAATTGCCAGGAGGAAGCTGCCATGGCCGGAAGGAATTTCATTCGGCATTGCGGGGTGAGTCTGCTGTTGCTGTTGGTGGGGACCGCCCTGGCGGTCGCACAGCCCTACAGCCGCCGCTCGTCGCAGATGCAGCATGATGAGCTGAAGAAGACGGTCGAGATCCCGAACTTTCGCCTCGGCGGCAAGTACGATCTATCCGATCCGTCGAAATGGGAGAATGGCGGCGAAGGCGGCGTGACGCTGGAGTCGCTCGGGGCGGGCAAGCTGCACTCGGCCTACATCGCCGTCGGCACGCCGCGGCGCAATGCTGCCGGGGAGATCACCAATGCCGTGATCATCAACTCGTACTATTCCGGCGACTCGACGGACATGTACGAGCAGTGGGTCAAGGGGGCTGCCTTGTCGGGTGGCGTGCCGATCATCGGGCCGGGCCGGCCGATCGACACCAATCGCTACTATGTCGTCATGGTCGATCCGCTCGGCACCTGGGGCGCGAGCAAACCGTCCGATGGTCTCGGCATCAAGTTTCCGCAATACAGCTACTACGACATGGTCCAGGCGAACTACCGCATGCTGCGGGACGGCTTGAAGATCGCCCGCGCTGCCTTGGTCACCGGCGTCTCGATGGGAGGCACGCAGACCTATGTCTGGGGCGTCATGCATCCGGAGTTCATGGGCGGCTTGATGCCGATCGGCGGCACCACCCAGTCGGATTCCGAGGACCCCGTCGGCAACTGGACCTTCCAGCTCATGACCGCCGCGATCGAGGCCGATCCGGTGTGGCAGCAGACCAAAGGCGATTACTACAAGCTGCCGAAAGAGAAGCACCCAATTCCCGGCATAGCCTTCGGCTGGTCGGTGCTCGGCCTGACCGGCTACGACTTCGCTTTCCGCACGACGCAGAGCTTTGCGGCCGTGCAGCCGGAAGTGTTCTACTGGAATCCGCCGAACGAGAAGGCTGCCAGCAGCGTGATGACGCGCGCCAAGCTCTACGACGCGGTCGATCTCGTCTGGCGCAACAGGGTGGGCGAGATTCACAACGTGAATCCTTACCTGGGCCGCATTCAGGCGCGCACGATGGTGATGCACATCACCAACGATGGCTGGCTGAACTTCAAGCTTGCCGAGCGCGCCGTCGATCGCGTGCCGGGCGCCCAGCTGATCTCCGAGGAGAGCCCGGTCGCCCATTACGGCGTGTTCTCGATCATCAATCACCGCAAGCACGATCCGAAGTTTGTCGCCTTCATGGATGACGTGGCGAGCCTCGATCGTGCGCAGAAATACGTCGACAAGAATTATCGCGTGCCCGGCGTGGCCGCGAACATCGACCCGGGCAAGTCGTTCTGGAAGGATTTTGTGACCTACCCTTATCCGGTCAAATACGCGACCACGAAAGACAAGCGGGGGACGTCCTGGCAGATCGGCTACATGGACGAGTACGCCGGCACCGAGAAGGATCCAAAGGTGCTCGTCATCATTCATGGCAAAGGCGCGTTCGGCGGGCACTACGGTAACGTCATGCAATATGCCCTGCGCAGCGGGCTGCGCGTGATCGTGCCGGACTTGCCGCACTACGGCATGTCCGGTCCCGGCAATCTCGACAAGAGCCCGGCGCGGACGATGCAGGACATGCGCGAGGCCGTGTACGACCTCGTGGTCAATCAGCTCGGCGTCAAGAAGGCCTATTACCTCGGTCATTCGCTCGGCGGCCAGGTCGTCATGGGCTACGCGCTCACGTGGCCGGACGCCGTCCTGGGCCTTGCGCTCGAAGCTCCTTCGGGCCTTGAAGAATATCCGCGCGACATCACGATCGCCAAGGACAAGAAGGCGCGCCTGTTCGATCAGGTGTTCGATCATGATTTCGACAAGTGGAAGGAAACCTGGGGGCCGACCGGCATCCTTGCCGCGGAGATCGGACGCCCGGAGCAGAGCGTCCGCGACTTCTTCTATTTCAAGAAACGTGATCCGGAGACCAACGCCGTCTCGGCGGCGAAGAGCGGCTATTTCTACAGCGATAGCGAATATGCCCGCTTCCACACCGAGCAGCGCGTCGGGCTCATCAAGGGCAACCCGAAAGAGCTCGAGCAATGGGCCAACGTCTTCATCTACGACATCTATTCGATAGGGTCCGAGCTGCAGCAGGATGACCCGAAGAACCTCTACCAGCGGGTGGCCCAGATCAAGGCGCCGATCTTCCTCTCCTTCGGCGACAAGGAGCCGTTCATCCCGACGCCGGCGTTCAACGGCTTGACGGACCTCGGACGCGACGTCATCACGCCGTTCATGTCGCGCATGACAAGTGCGGGCAACCGGCCGATCCTCAAGATCTATCCGGAGACCGGTCACTTCATCCACACCGACAATCCGGTGGAATTTCCGGTCGACGTGGTGGACTTCGTGATCAAGGGAACGGTCGATACGTCGTCGCCGCTCGGCACGGATCGGATGATCAAGGGTTCGGCCGTCTCGGCATTGCCGGTGGCGCCGACGCCACCCGGCGCCGCACCGACGGCCGGCCTGAACAAGTAGGCTGGACCATGTCAACGGTTGAGGCAGGTGAGGTCCGGTTGGGCTGGCGAGAGTGGGGCCAAGGCGACGTCACCGTCGTCTTCATCCACGGCAATCTCGCCAGCAAGGACTGGATCGAGCTCGCTACGCCGCTGTTTCCGAGCGGACTGCGCGTGATCGGAATCGACTGGCGCGGCTGCGGCGACAGCGATCGGCCGAAACCCGCGGCCGATTATGCCAACTACTCGATGCAGCAGCATGCGCACGACATGCTGGCGGCACTGGATGCGCTGGGCGTCGGGTTTTGCCATCTCGCGACCCACTCGACCGGCGGCATCATCGCCGCGCGGATGCTGCTGATGCAGCCGCGGCGGTTCGGGCGGGTGTTTGCGCTCGACCCGGTCACGCCGCTCGGAATGTCCTTCAATGCCGATCAGATCGGCCTTTTCCGGGCGATGATGGCGAGCAAGCAGCTGACGCGGACGGTGATGGCCAGTGCGGCGTCCTCGCTGTTCGTGCCAGACAGCCTTGCGCCGAACGCGATCCCGCGATTCCGCGAGGGCCTCGGCGAGATCCCGGCGCTGTTCGATCGCATCATTGAGCAGACTTTTGGCGTCTCCGAGGGAGTCTGGATCGGCACGCCGGTCAACCTCAACCGGGAAAAGGAAAGTCGGGAGCTGGAGCGCCGCATGCCGGAAATCCGGCATCCGCACCTCGTGCTCTGGGGCGAGCAGGACGGGTGGATACCGCGGGCGGATCTCGAGAGCATGGCGGCGGCGATGCCGGACTGCCGGCTCGTGACAGTACCCCGGATGGGTCATTCCATGAATCTGGAGCTGCCGGCGCTTTATGCCGGCTATTTCGGCGCCTGGTTCGGAGGATTGGCGCAATAGCAATTGTTCAACGGAGGATGCGTATGGCTGAAACCAAAAAGCTTTCCGTCGAGAAGACGCTCGACAAGCTGCGCGGCGAAGAGCAGCCGAAATCGAGGACCGAGCAGCAGGACGAGAAGATAGAAGCTCTTAACGAAGAGATCAGGCGCATGAGAGTTCAGAGGCTGCGCCTCGACCAGAGGCCAGGTAAGCGCCGTTGAAGCGCATCCGCTTGTCAGAGTGGTGGACTTGGCGTCGCATATCACGGCACGGCAGCGGCGGGGGATGCCGCCTGTCTGGGATCGTTACCCGACCGTCTGCGGGTACTGCCCGTGCCCGCCCTGCTACCGAGGCTCACATTCTCGCATGACAATGTAAGGAGGTTCTAATGAAGCTTCGTCGATCAGCCACATTGACCCTTTCCGGGTTGGCCTTAACCGCGTCGGTGGCGCTCGTAGGAACTGCCGTCAGTAGCGGACCGGCAGCTGCAGTCGTCTACTGCCAGTACGTCGATTATCCGCCGAGCTGCATTGCACGGCCCGGCGTCGTGCTCAGGCCGCGTCCTGTCGCGCGCGCGGTAACGCGTGAAGCGGTGCGGCCAGGAACGCCAATGAATCGCGGCGGCCCCGTCGATCGCGTCGGGCGACGCTGAAAATCGGCATACGCGACGTGAGCACAAGTTCGGCGGCTCTCGACCGGTTTGTTCGAGGTGCAATCCTGGTTGCTCACGCCGTTATGCTGTCGCGGTCGGCGGTGAAGGCGACGATCGCCTTCACCCGGCGGATTTCCCTGCCGCAATGACGACCTTGTGCACGATCCGGTTCTCCGCAATTCCCGTCTCGGAGCAGGTGAGTTGAACCCGTTGGTTAGAGGAGGAGAAAGACAATGGCGGACATCAATCCTTCGGCTGAAAATGCACGTGCGATGTTGACCGAGAGTCTCGGCCGCCTTCGCAAGGGTAGTGAAGAGTATTTCAGTCTGCTTGAAAAAGCTCTAAGTTTGTCGCCGCTGCCGATCGCCGACCAGGCCAAGCAGTTCTGCAATTTCATGCAGCGCAACGTAACCGCGACATTCGATCTCGGTGACAAGCTGACCCAGGCCAGGGACGTGCAGGACGCCCTCAAGATGCAATCCGAATTCTTTCAGGACCAGATGAGGGCCCTAACCGATCAGGCCAAGAACATGGGCGAGACTGCAATGAAGGCCGTGACGGGCGCCTTCACGCCAAAGATCTGAGCAGATGGAAACTCGAAGAGATGGGCGCTCGCAGGACCACCGCGCCTCATGTTCTGGCTCGCGATGAGGGCACAATGGCGCTTCAGTTCGTGGTCGGCACCATTGTCAGCCTTGTAAACATCATGATTCACGCGCTGGTGACAGTCGGTGCAATTGGCATTGCTCGTTCGGCCGGACTGCGACATATGGAGTGGCCAAGACTGCACCTGATGGCCGTGATGGCCGCTACCGCCGCCGTTCTGATGGTGGCGCATACGTTGGAAAGCGTCGTCTGGTCGGCGGCTTATTTGATGGTGGGCGTGGCGCCTGCCGGCACCGATTTGGTCTATTTCGCCTTCGTCAACTACACAACGCTCGGCTATGGCGACATCACGCCGATCCAGGCGCGCCAGCTACTAGGCCCGATGACTGCGATGAACGGCATCCTGCTGTTCGGCTGGTCGACCGCAATGCTGTTCGAAGTGCTGCGCAAGACCGTGGAGCACCTTGCCGCGATCAACGCTAGCGCTTGCAATTCTGCAGAATAAGCGAGCTGCCCGGCTCCGCCTCGGATTGCGGTGCATTCAACGGCGACCTTTGGTGCAGGCGCAGGACGAATTGTCGCGCTTCACGCGCAGCGTCAGCTCTGGAGGTCGAGGCTGGCAAGCTTCGCCCGGTCTTGCAGCACGATCTGCCGTTGGGTATTGCCGACGAAGCCGAGAACGCCCAATTCGTGCAGCCGCGACAAAGCACGCGACACCGTCTCCAGCGTCAGGCCGAGGTAATCCGCAATGTCGCGCCGCGACATCGGCAGCGCGATAACGCCCGCGGCGGTCAGGCGCTTATCCATCTCGAGCAAGAAGGCTGCGACCCGCTCAAGCGACGTCTTGCGGCCCAGGAGCAGCATGTGGTCCTCGGCATGATGGAGATTGGCGGTGGTCATGCGAAACAGGTTCTTGGCGACCATGACGTCGCTCTTCGCCACCAATTCAAGACTTTGGCGCCTGATCAGGTGAACGGTGGTGTCGATGATGGCTTCCGCGGTGAAGCGATGAGCTCCGCCATTCTCGAGGCCGAAAATGTCGCCCGGGAGGTGAAACGCGCCGATCTGGCGCCGGCCGTCGGTCAGCAGCTTGTAACTTCGCACTGCACCAACCTTGACCTGATAGACGTACTCGGCCGGCTCTTTCTCCCCGTAGACTTCAGTGCCCTTCTTGTAGGTGAATTCGCTTAGACTGACGATCGTATTCGAATCGCTGGTCATTCCGAAGTCACGGAGAGAATTGGGGCGCGGGGACCGGTCGGTTGCGATACGCACAAACATGGACCCCTCCTCTGGTTGCTTGACTGGCTTGTCGCTGAGATTATTTCGCTGCCGGGAGCGCCT
Organism: Bradyrhizobium sp. CCBAU 51765; assembly: GCF_015291725.1. Classification (GTDB taxonomy): domain Bacteria; phylum Pseudomonadota; class Alphaproteobacteria; order Rhizobiales; family Xanthobacteraceae; genus Bradyrhizobium; species Bradyrhizobium liaoningense. The sequence goes on along the minus strand of NZ_CP030038.1, from coordinate 6,207,963 downwards.
CGCTGTTTCCCGGGCGATTGGTGTACGATGAAGGCCGTGTTATAAGCCATTGTCTCTCAGGTCATTGTACCAAGGGGCAGGTCGAAATACCTTTGCACGACATGAATCGCGTCAGGCGCGTTTTTTCTTTGATTGCTTTTGTTGCGCATTTGAAGGTTGCGGGACCCTCCAGGAGGTCAAATGCCCGGCTTGGTTCACGTGGTGGACGACGACGCCTCCTTCCGCACGGCCGTCGAGCGCCGGCTGAAGCTCGCTGGTTATGAGGTCGCCACCTATTCATCGGCCCAGGACCTGCTCGAGCGGCTGCCGGACGGCGATGGCCCCGGATGCATCTTGCTCGACGTGCAGATCCCCGGGCTCTCCGGTCCCCAGCTACAGAGCCACCTCGCCGGGCTCGGGTCCACGCTCCCCATCGTGTTCGTGACAGGCTACGCCGATACGGCGACGACCGTGCGCGCGATCAAGGCCGGAGCCGAAGATTTTCTCACCAAGCCCGTCTCGTCGGAGCAGCTGCTCGATGCGCTCGCGCGTGCCTTGATCCGCCAGCAGGCCGACCACATCCAGCGTACAAAGCTCAGTTTGCTCCAGATGCGGCTGAAGTCACTGACGCCGCGCGAACGCCAGGTGTTCGAATTGATCGTGCGCGGCAAGATCAACAAGCAAATTGCCCACGAACTCGGCACCGCTGAACGCACCGTAAAGGCCCATCGCCATCAGGTGATGGAGAAAATGCAGGTGCAGTCACTGGCGGAACTTGTGTCGATGGCGGAGCGGCTGGGCGTACTGGATCCCGAAGCCAAACGGACCGGCTGACGACGCCTGTGGTTTCGGCGGGTCTCCGTCAAGCAACCTGCACACAAGGACTATTTCAAGGCTCGGCAAGGGTATGCTGTAGTCCGGATGCGCGGGCTGCAGTCGGGCTTGTTGTCCGACTGATCCAAATCGTCCGGCAAACTGACGCCAGCCAATACCTGGAAGGACACCCGAACTTGTCCTCGTGCAAGCCTGTTCTTGTCGTCGACGACGATGCGTCGATGCGCACGAGCATCAAGCGCCTTTTGCGCGCGCACGGCTTCACTGCGCTGCTGTTCGACTCGGCACATGCGCTGCTCGGCCACGGCGGGTGCGGCGAGGCAGCATGCATCATCATCGACATCGATCTGGGCGATGCCTCCGGAATCGAGTTGCGCCGCAGGCTTGCTGAGCATGGCGTTGCGGCACCGGTCATCTATATCACCGGCAACGACAACCACTTGAGTCGCACGGCCGCAATCGAGTCCGGATGTATTGCCTATCTGACCAAGCCGTTCGCGGCGAAGGCGTTGATCGACCCCATCCATGGCGCCTGGTCGACGGCAAACTAGCGGCCAGCGATTGCCTCTTCATCCCGTGTTGGGAGTATCCGTTGACGCGGATCAACCACATCATCCATGGCGCCGGATATTGAAGTCTGCTTCTCATCGGGGGCAATCGTAAGTAGGGAGATGAGGCATGAAACGGCTATTGATGGTCACTGGCATGGCTGCTGCGCTGACGTCCGGCGCGGCGCTCGCCCAATCGGTTGACCTTACCGGCACTTACACATGCGTCCAGATGTGCCGCGGTGATTTGCCGGCCCACGTCACGCAGAACGGACCCGAGCTCAATCTCACCACCGAGGCGGGCGTGCCGTCGCGCGCATGGCCGGACTGGTTCTCGCCAGCGAGCCGCATCTGGATCGATGCTTACGACATAAGCGCTGTCTATACGCCTGACGGCATGACGATCCAGTTCGACAACGGGACCATCTGGCAGCGCTATGTGCCGCCGCCCGCGCCGTCACGTCGCAGGGCGAAATGAGCCAAGTCCGTCGACAAGACCCTGTGGCCGGCTTGATGCCGGCCGACATGGCGCGACCGCCGACTTATATAAGAAGGGCGTAGGGCCCCAATTGCGCAAATTTCCCCCATGTCGGCGCAGAGGAGCACATGGCCTTTCGAACTCCTGTCCCCACCGCCCCCGGGCCATTACGTAGCTACCGCTTGGAGTTGAGCTAGATCAAAAGCGCTCGTGTGCCATTGCCTATTATTCCCGAGTTCACTGCCAATTCAAATTGTAGGGAGTTCTGCAATGTTGAGCATGACCAGGACGGTGAGCCGTCCTGCCAATGACGGGCAATTTGCGGCCCTCGTCGGCGAACAGGTCTGTTGCAGCGAATTCACTTATCGGAGGGGAACGGAAGTCTTCGGAGAGGGCGAGGAGGCCGAGTACGTCTACCAGATCGTGTCTGGTGCGATCCGGACCTACAAACTGCTCTGCGATGGCCGCCGGCAGATCAACTCGTTCCATCTTCCGGGCGATCTGTTCGGGCTGGAGAACGGCGCGGTTCATCGTTTCACCGCAGACGCAGTTATTCAGACCAAGGTTCGCATCACGAGCCGGCGACATTTGCTCGACAGGATCGAGCACCAGGAGGCGGGCCAGGCAAGCCTGCTCACCCTCGTCACGCGCAATCTTCAGCACGCGGAGAACCACATGCTTCTCCTGGGCCGGAAGACGTCCGTCGAGAAGGTGGCCGCATTCCTTCTGGAGATGGACCGGCGACAGGATCATCCAGACGTGTTGAGCTTGCCGATGAGCCGCCGCGACATCGCCGACTATCTTGGATTGACGCTCGAGACGGTATCGCGCGCCCTCTCGACCCTGCGTGATGACAGGATGCTGCGGTTCGACGGACAGACTCAGCGGCAGCTCGTGTTGTTGGATCGACAGAAACTAGCGCAGCTCGATGCCTGACGGTGCAGCGAGCGATGCGCTGTAGGCCGTCGTTTCACTCGTCGATGTCCTGCTCGAGCATCTGCGCCGGGGGGCCCGTGTGGGCAGATGCGAACTGCGTCAGCGGCAGCGAGGTCGTCAGCGACAGCAAATTGGAGTCGATCACTTCCAGCACGAGTGCCTTTCCCGCCTCCATGTCTTTGACGATGTTGGGATCTGCGACATCAGCCGCGATGCAGGCGTTGCTGAGGCACCAGCTGTAGGGCAGCCGGTAGGAACGTCCTTGGTCGACCGTCAGCTTGACGGGATGCTGCAAGTACATGCCGACGGGTACGAACACCTGCAGTCGCCCGTTGCGGTCGCCGTCGCGCTCTATCAGGTCCACACGGACGGCCATCTGACCGGTGGGAAAGGTGCCGGTCATCGAGGTCCGGCACACTGTCGGAGCCGCACCTGCCTTGAAGCACCGCTTGCGCCAGCTTCCGTATGTAATGTCCTTTGCCTCGCGCTGGCCCCGGGGTGCGACTTCGGCAGGCTTGGCCGCCGGCGGCTTTTCGCGCGCGACCGCCTCCAGAACCGGCTCTGTCGTGACGATGGCTGCAATAAGTGAGGCAGACAGACAATAGCGCGCGCTGATCATGGCCGTATCTCCAAACATGGGTAACCTCGGCTATCTTCGATCCTCCAGAAATTTCGCGACGAGCGGCGACCAGATCGGGATTGCGTCCGGCGATCCTATGAAGAAGTGACCTTCGTTGCCGAACGGCGGCATCAGGTGATATTCGGCGCTGCCGCCGGAGGCGGTGAAAGCCTCGTGCATGCGCTTCGACAATGCGGGGCCGAAGAACGTATCGTTTTCGATATAGATCCAGAGCATCGGTACACGCGAGGTGCGACCGAACTCACGGGTTGCTTCGACCAGCTTGTCGGGCGCACAGTTATTGTTCGGCTTGCCGTCGACACGGCCGCCGCGGCCGGCCGCAAAGGTGATGATCGCCTTGACTTGTGGCGGATTGACGCTGGACAAGGCGATGGACCCCCAGCCGCCTCCCGATTGCCCGACGACGATGACGTCCTTGGGTACGATGCGCTTCTCCGCGACCATATAGTCGATGATCCAGAGGTCGACCTGTGCGACGGCCATGCCGGCGGAGCGGAAGTTGGGATTACTGCACTTGCCGACTTTTGCGATGAACGGGCCGTAGAGTGCACGTTCAGGGATGTCGATCGCGGAGGCGCCATATCCGGTGCCAACCGGCGCCACCACGAGGTGCCCGCGCGTCGCGAACCATTTGGCTGCGTCGCGAAACTCAACCAGTGGAAAGAAGCTTCGCTCTATCGGATTGAGCGACACGCCATGGTTCATGATAACGAGCGGAAACGGACCATCGCCGATTGGACGCACCACGTAGGCGAAGGTCGGGAGTGGCAGGGGCAGCGCCCATATCTCCTCCCGGATCGGATGCGAGGTGCCCTGATCATCCGCCCGCGAAGGATCGACAAAGCAGGCCATGATCAGCACCGCTTCGAGAAGAGATCGATAGAAGGAGCTATGCCAGAATTGCATGCGTTTCTCCTCACCCAGGGAACGTGCAGGCCACGATGATCGGTCCGAGCACGGTCAGAACGACGTTGCCGACCGCATAGGGGACGGCCACGCCGAGCACCGGCGTCTGACTTTCGGCAACCTCGCAGCATCCCGTCACGGCTGCATCGACCGTCATGGCGCCGGCGAGCGCTCCGCAGGTGATGACCGGGTTCATGCGAAGCACGTGATAGGCAAACAGGGTCGCGACGAACAGCGGAGCCAGTGTGACGACGAGGCCCATGCCGACCAGCATCACGCCGTGCTCCTGGATCGCGAGCCAGGCAGCATGGCCGTTCGCAAGGCCGATTGCCGCGATGAACCCGCCGAGGCCGAAGTCGCTCAGGGTCTGTTGCGCGGCCGGCGGCATGGCGCCGATGGTCGGCCGGCGCGAGCGGAGCCAGCCGCAGACGAGGCCCGCGATCAGCGCGCCGCCGCCGCCGCCGAGCGTCAGCGCGATGCCGCCGACCTTGAAGCTGATCAGCCCCGCGAGCAGGCCTGCGGCGATCCCGGCCGCAAGGAATGCGATATCGGTGCGGTCGCCGGAGCGCACGATCTGTCCGACCTGGGCGGCGGCGCGTTCGATGTTGCGGGTGGTGCCGACCATCGTCATGACGTCGCCGACATAGAGCCGCGTCTCGGGGCTCAAGGGCACCTCGCGGCCCATCCGGGTCAGCGCGCGCAGAAAGACACCGCGCGCGTCGTTGCCAAGGCGATCGGCGACCTCCTGGAGGGAACGGCCGTGGAGCTTGCGATTATCGACCAGGACGTCGACCACGTTGCCTGGTATCGCCTTGAGAATCTCATCGGCATCGATCTCGGTCCCAATGATTGGTCGAGCGGCGACGATGGCGGCCGTTCGCCCGGCAATGACGATGTCGTCACCGGCTTCGAGCACAGTATCCAGCTGCGGCTCGATATCGGCGCCCTGGCGTACGATGCGTTCGATGACGGTGCGGCTGCCGATCTCCTCCTCGATCGCCTTGACGGTGCGGCCTGCGGCCGCGGCGACGCGATAGGCGCGGGCCTGGAATTTGCGATAGTGCAGGTTCTCTGTCTTGGGCGGCTCGCCGCCCGAGAGTTCAGCCTCGAGCTTCTTCGCCTCGACCTTCAGGTCGATCCGCATCACCTTCGGTGCGAGCAGCGGGACGTATATCAGCGTGAGAATATAGCCCAGCACATAGGTGACGGCATAGCCGGCAGCGATGTTCGCCTCCTGATGCTCCAGCACGTCCTTGGAAAGTCCGAGCTGGGCCAGCGCACCCGAGGCCGTGCCGATCACCGAGGATTGCGTCAATGCGCCGGCGGCAAGTCCCGACGCCGTGCCGGGATCGAGGCCGAAGCTGAAGGCGAAGATGAGCACGGCGATGAGGCCGGTGCCCCCGAGCACCAGCGCGAGTGCGACTTGCGCCAGCGTTCGGACGCTCAGGGAAGCGAAGAACTCGGGCCCGGACCGATAGCCGATGGTGAACACGAACAGGCTGAACAGCACGATCCTGAGCACGGAGGGGAACGTGAAGGTGCCGAGCTGACCGATCAGCACCGCCACGATCAGCGTGCACGCCGTCGTGCCGAGGGAGAATCCATGGATCTTGATCCGGCCGAGAACGGTCCCGAGCGCCATCGATAGCAGCAGAAAGATCTCCGGCGCAGTTGAAATGATTCCTCTGACTGCGTTCATCGTCGTGGATCCCGGCGCCTCGTGGCAGGCCAAGCTGGGCTTGCAAGCGGCCGGGATGGTTGATCCAAGTCAACCCTTTCGCGGGCGGGACCACTCTTGATGGTCCAATGCACCCGCGACGAACCACGTCACGAACATGAGCCTGATGAACACCGTCAGTCCTTCGCTGCGCCGCGACGAGACGGTGTCGATCGCGCTGCTGCTGGCTTTCGTTGGCGGCTATCTCGACGCCTACACCTGGATCATCCATGGCGTGATGGCGAATGCCCAAACGGCAAACCTCGTTCTGCTATGGGTCCATGGCTCGGCCGGGAATTGGGACGATGCGCTTCATTTCGTGCCGCCAATTCTCGCATTTGCAGTCGGCATTCTCCTGGTGTCCTGGCTTCGCGGGATCATCGGACAGCGCATCGGCGCCATCAGCTCACTCCTCGAGATCCTGCTCCTGGTGACGATCGGCGTCCTGCACAACCGCCTGCCGGATCTCGCCGGCACGCTCGGAATCTCGTTCGTTGCGGCGATGCAGACGGCCGCTTTTACCAAGGTCGAGGGCGTGGCCTACAGCTCGGTGATGATCACCGGCAACATGCGCCAGGCCATTGAAGGCGTTCTCATGGCCCTGTCAGGTGGCGGTCCGCCCGGGCCGCTGCGCCGCTCCGGCATATTTGCCGGGCTCTGCGTCGCGTTCGGCGTGGGCGCGGCCGTCGGGGCCTTTGCGACCAAAGGCATTCCCGATCTCACGCTTGGCATTCCCGTGACCGCTCTGCTGATCATCCTGTTGCGCTGCGAAATCGAACGGAGCGAGGTGCACGCATGAACTCGCCGTCCGACCGACCCCTGGGATGGTCGCGATTCTTCCCAGTCTCCGGCTGGCTTGTTGCCTATCGTGGCGAATGGCTGGCATCGGACGCAGTGGCCGGAATAACGCTGGCCGCCTACGCGATACCCGTATCGCTGGCCTATGCGACGCTCGCCGGCCTCGCGCCGCAGGTCGGCATCTATGGCTACATGCTCGGCGGTATCGGCTATGCGCTGCTCGGGTCGTCGCGGCAGCTCGCAATCGGTCCGACTTCGGCGATTTCCCTGATGATTGCCTCCACGGTCGGGGTGCTCGCCGGCGGGGACGCGGTGCGATACGCGCAGATCGCCAGCCTAGCGGCTTTTGCGGTCGCGGTCCTGTGCTTCGTCTGCTGGCTGTTCAAGCTCAGCGTCCTCGTCCGCCTGGTCAGCGACAGCATACTGGTTGGCTTCAAGGCCGGCGCCGGGCTCACCATCATCATGAGCCAATTGCCGAGCCTTTTGGGCGTCGCGGGCGGTGGGCATAATTTCTTCGATCGCGCGTTGCGACTCGTAGCGCAGATCGGCGACACCAACCTTCTCATCGTGACGATCGGCGCGGTGGCGCTCGCGCTTTTGCTGCTCGGCGAACGGCTCTTGCCGGGAAAGCCGGTCGGCATCACGATCGTCGCGCTGTCGATCCTCGTTGCCACGCTGCTCTCTCTTCCGGCCGCCGGCGTACCGGTCACCGGAAAGATCCCCGAGGGATTGCCGACACTGGCTCTGCCGACGTTTGGTCTCCTGCAGTTTGACGATCTCTTTCCGCTCGCCGCAGGCTGCGTGCTGCTGGCCTACATTGAGGGCGTCTCCGCTGCGCGCAGCTTCGCGGCCAAACATGGCTACACACTGGACGTGCGCCAGGAATTCCTGGGGTTAGGGGCCGCGAATCTCGCTGCGGCTTGCGGTCACGGCTATCCCGTTGCCGGCGGGCTGTCGCAATCCGCTGTGAACGACAGCGCGGGCGCGCGCACGCCACTGGCGCTGCTGATCTGCTCGATCGCGCTGGCGCTGTGCCTGCTGTTCTTCACCGGACTTCTGACGAATCTGCCGAAGGCCGTCCTGGCCGCCATCGTCTTTGCCGCAGTGTATCGGCTGGTGGACGTCCAGGCCCTGCCGCGGATGTGGAAGGTCAGCAGGCTTGACTTCTATGCTGCGGCGATTGCGCTCGTGGCCGTGCTGCTGCTCGGCATCCTGCAGGGTGTCCTGCTTGCGTCGATTGCATCGATCTTCCTCCTGCTGGCCCGCGCATCGCGGCCGAACATTGCATTTCTTGGCCGGCTTCCGGGAACCGGCCGCTATTCCGACAACGCCAGGCACGATGGCGTCGAGCCGCTCGTTGGCGTCATTGCGTTCCGTCCTGAGGCCTCGCTCCTCTACATCAACGCCGAAACCATCCTGGCGGTGGTCCTCGAAGCGCTGCGGAAGTCGTCCGACGTCAGGCTGGTGGTCTGCGACCTCTCCGCATCGCCCTACATCGATCTGGCTGGCGCGCATATGCTGCGAGATCTCCATGACGAGCTCGCCTCTCGTCGCATCGCCTTCTGCATTGTTGGCGCTCACGCGCAATTGCGCGACCTGCTGCAGGCGGAGGGGCTTGCGGAGAAGACCGACAGCTCGCAGTGGCTGCGATCGCTCGACAGCGTCCTCGGCGACTCTCAAGTCAAATAGCCTCTGCTGCAGCGCGAAGCGTCGGAGCGAGAAGTCACCAGCGCGTCTCCGATATCTCGCGACCGTTGACTTGGATCAAAGGAGCGGGCCTCCCGCCGTCCACGGTCCATCATCACCTTCCATGCGAACCGATAAGAATCGGGAGATACATATGTCGAAGGACGCCAAGCCCACGCAGAAGCGCATTGATCAGTTCTTTTCGGGGCCCGGTGCACGGGCTGACGATTGGCGTGATCTGGTGGATGCTGCAAAAGCGTGGGCCCGCGGCGGCGACCGCGCGAGATACGATGCGGCGCTGGCCGATCTCTCGGTGACGGAGGAGTTTCACGGCTATCCCGGCCTGCAATTGATGGGGGCGCTACGCGAAGCAGCGGCGGCCGGCGACGGGGCAACATCGCTTGCCCTTGCGACACGGATCACCCAGGCGTTGGCGACGCGATCCTTCCGCCAGCATTCCGGCGACTGGAACGCGAAGGACGAGGGCGACGGCGATGTGCCCGAGCTGGTCCCACCGACCTTCGGTGCGCATACGACGCGCAGGCCCTATTTTGAGACGCTGATCGTCACCGGGCTGTCTCCCGGCCACTGGCCGGCGCTCGCTGCCGAATGGCGCAAGCTGCGGCGCCCGGTCGACGCCTTCGTCTATGAGCCGGTCATCGTCGGCAGCCTCGAAGACGCCTTCTGCGCGACGACGCTCAACCCCAACATCGGCGCCGTCATCATCAACGAGGGGTTTGGCCTGCGCTCGCGGCACAATGCGCCGGTGCTCCGCTCGATCACGGCGTCGGCTGGCCTCAACGACGAGTCCGATGCCTCCGCGCTGCGGCTTGCACAGATCATCAAGCGTGTCAGGCCCGAGCTCGATCTGTACATGATCTCGAATCGCGATGTCGAGGAGCTCGCCGGCAACCCCGAAGCCAGCGTCATCCGCCGCATCTTCTATTCGGTCGAGGAACTGCTTGAGCTGCATCTGTCGATCCTCGAGGGCATCCAGGATCGCTACGACACTCCGTTCTTCGACAACCTCAAGAAATACGCACAACGCCCGATCGGGACGTTCCATGCGCTGCCGATTGCCCGCGGCAAATCCATCTTCAAGTCGGACTGGATCCGCGACATGGGCGAGTTCTACGGCCCCAACCTGTTCCTGGCCGAGAGCAGCGCCACCACCGGCGGCCTCGACAGCATGCTGGAGCCGACCGGCAACATCAAGAAGGCGCAGGAGAAGGCCGCCCGCGCGCTCGGCGCCGACCGCGTCTTCTTCGTGACCAACGGGACCTCGACCTCGAACAAGATGGCGGTGCAGGCGTTGCTCGCGCCGGGCGACATCGCGATCGTCGACCGCAACTGCCACAAATCGCACCACTACGGAATGGTGCTCGCGGGCGCGCAGCCGCTCTATGTCGAAGCCTTCCCGATGACGGAATATTCGATGTACGGCGCCGTGCCGTTGAAGACGATCAAGCAGGCGCTGCTCAGCGCCAGGGCCGACGGCCGGCTCGATCGGGTCAAGATGCTGGACCTCACGAACTGCACCTTCGACGGCCACATCTACAACACCCGGCGGGTCATGGAGGAATGCCTCGCCATCAAGCCCGACCTGATCTTCCTGTGGGACGAAGCCTGGTTCGGCTTCGCGCGGTTCTCGCCGTTCCTGCGCCGGCGCACCGCGATGGGGGCTGCCAACGGGATCGAGGCCTGGATGCATGATCCGAAGTCGGTCGCGGCCTATGAGAAACAACAGGCCGAGCTCGGCAAGAGCCCGTCCGACGAGGTGCTGCTCAAGACGCGGCTGATCCCCGATCCGCGCCAGATCCGGTTGCGCGTCTATCAGACCAACTCGACCCATAAATCGATGTCGGCGATCCGGCAGGGCTCCATGCTCTCGGTCAAGGACGTCGAATTCCACACGGTCGAGCAGCAGTTCAAGGAGGCCGTCTTTACCCATGCCTCCACCAGTCCGAACCAGCAGCTCATCGCCAGCCTCGACATCTCGCGGCGGCAGATGGAGCTGGAGGGCTACGGCCTCGTCGCAAACGCGATGGAAATCGCGCTCGCCATCCGCCATGCCGTCAACAACAACCCGCTGCTCTCGAAGTATTTCCGCATTCTCGGCGCCGACGCCATGGTGCCGGCGCAATACCGCCAGAGCGGCTTCACCGATTATCTCGCAGCGGGCGTCAACTGGGTAAATACGCTGAAGAGCCTGGACGAGGACGAGTTCTGCCTCGATCCGACCCGGATGACGCTGGTGTGCGGCACGGCCGGCTACGACGGCACCCAGTTCAAGGGCATCCTCGCCAGCGAGTACAACATCCAGGTCAACAAGACCTCACGCAACTCGGTGCTGGTCCAGTCCAACATCAACAACACCCGCAGCGACGTCGCGCATCTGATCCGCGTCCTCGCCGAGATCGCGGGCGAGGTCGATCGCGGGCTCGCGCAAGGCGGTGCCAACGCGAAGAAGGCTTTCGAAGCGCGGGTCAAGAGCTTGATGACCGACGTGCCTGACTTGCCGAACTTCTCGCATTTCCACCCGAGCTTCCGCGGCGATGCCGGCACCAGGACGAACGAGGGCGACATCCGCACCGGCTTCTATGCCGCCTATGACGTGGCGGGGTGCGAGCATATCCGCCTCGACGATCCCGAGATCGACCGGCGGCTGAAGGCCGGGCCAGAGCTCGTCTCCGCCAATTTCGTGATCCCGTATCCGCCGGGCTTCCCGATCATGGTGCCGGGCCAGGTCATCACGCAGGAAACCATCGACTTCATGCGCAAGCTCGATGTGAAGGAGATCCATGGCTACGACGCCAAGGAGGGCTTGAAGCTCGTACGCACCGAAGCTCTGGCGAAGATCGGCCGGCCCAGGCCCGCCGCGACGCCGAAGCTCAAGGCCGCGTCATAAGTTCTGGAAGGGGACCAACATGCAGGCATTTTTCCAGTTCCTGCAGCAGTACCCATATCTGCTGCTGTTCTTCGTGGTCGGTCTCGCCGTCTATATCGGCCGCGTCAGCATCAAGGGGTATGGCCTCGGCATGGTCGCCGGTGCCATCGTGGTCGGTGCGGGCCTCTCGGTCTGGGCGTCCAGTTACGGCGTGAAGCTGGAGCTGAACAACTTCGCCAAGAGCCTGTTCTACTATCTGTTCATGTACGGCGTCGGCCTGCGCGTAGGCCCGTCCTTCGTCAACAGCCTGAGAGGCGACGGCATCAAGTTCCTGTTCCTCGCGGTGGTGTCGAGCGTGATCGGCTTGGCGCTGGTGGTGATCGGCGCAAAGCTGTTCGCGCTTCCGCCGGGTGCGGCCGGCGGCATGCTGGCGGGATCGCAGACGATGTCTGCGGCGATCGGTTCGGCCGAGCAGGCCGTCACGTCGGGGGTCGTGAAACTGCCTCCGGGCATGAAGCCCGAGGAGGCCTCCGGCATGATCGCGCTGTCCTACGGGATCACCTATATCTGGGGCACCATCGGCATCATCCTGATCTGCAAATATCTGCCGCGCTGGTGGGGCGTCGATGCCAAGGCCGCCGCGAAGCAGTATGAGCTGGAATTCGGCGTCAAGGACCTCGAAGGCGGCGGCCTGACCGGCTATCGCCAGTTCGGTCTGCGAGCCTACCGCCTGGAAAATCCCGCAACCGTCGGGATGAGCATCGCCAAGTTCCGCGCGATCAATCCGGAATACCGGATCGTCAATGTCGGGCGCAATGGCGAGCCGCAGGGCGCTGATCCCGATCTCGTGCTGCAGAAGGGCGATATCGTCGCGCTGGGCGGCGCGACCGAGCATCTGACCGAGAAGATGGGCCTGATCGGTCCGGAGGTCGCCGATGCCAAGACGCTCGGCATACCTATGGACCAGGCCGAGATCGTCGTCTTCAACAAGGACGTCGTCGGCCGTACCTTCGAATCCTTCCGCGAGACGGCGATCGCCGGTCAGTTGCAGGTGACCAAGGTCGAGCGTGGCGGCGTGCAGATCCCGGCCGGTCTCAAGACCAAGCTGGAACGCATGGACATCGTCTCGGTGGTCGGCCTGAAATCAGCGGTCAACGAGCTCGGCGAGATGTGGGGGCGCATCGCCCGCGCCAACACCTCGACCGACCTGCTGACCCTGTCGATCGGCATGATCATCGGCTTCCTCATCGGCATGGTCGAATTCCCCGCCTTCGGTGCCAAGGTCGGCCTCGGCAACGCCGGCGGCCTGTTGCTGTCCGGCGTGATCGTCTCCTCGATCGTGTCGCGTCTGCGCTTCTTCGGCAATACGCCGAACGCGGCGCGGAACGTGCTCGAGGATCTCGGCCTCGTCGTGTTCGTCGCGATCGTCGGCGTCAACGCCGGCGCAGGCCTGTTGGCCCAGCTCACCGGCGCGCTCGCGCTGAAGATCTTCATCGTCGGCTTCATCGCGTGCACGATCCCGCCATTCATCGTCTGGGCGATCGGATTCCACGTGTTCAAGATCAATCCGGCGGTGCTGATGGGCGGCGTTGCCGGCGCGCGCTCGCATTCCGGCCCGTGCCGCGAGGCCGCGGTCGAGATCCAGAGCTCCGTGCCCTGGATCGGATTCCCGGTCGGCTATGCCGTCTCGGGCATCCTGCTCACCATCTTCGGCTACTTCGCGATGATCCTGGCTCAATAGGGAGAAGACACGTCATGAGAAAACTGACCTTCGCCGCCGTCCTGGTCGCCTCGCTCGCAACCATTGCCAACTTCAGCACGTCGGCGCGTGCCGATACCGGCCAGGTTGCGGTCGTCTTCACCAAGGGTGGCTTCATCGTCGGCGCCGGTGGCGGCGAGGGCGTTCTGCTCTATCGGGGCAAGAAATATCCATTCACGGTGTCGGGCATGAGCGTGGGCCTCACCATCGGGGCGTCGACCACGAAGTTCGTCGGTAGGGCGCTCAATCTGAAGGGGCCGGCGTCCATCGAAGGCTCCTACGCGGTGGGCGGAGCGGGCGGCGCCATTGCTGCAGGAGCCGGCGCCGTGCAGTTGCAGAACGCCAATGGCGTGATCCTTCAGCTCAGCGGTCCCAAGGTCGGCGCGGAAGTGTCGGCTGCCGTTGGCGGGGTCACGATCCGTCTGAAGTGATCGGAACAGGCGACGGGCTGCGTCACCGCAGCCCGCTCGCCTTCAATATCGTTCGGCGACGAAATTCATTCCCTTCAGGCTGGCCTGGTCGTTGTAGCGTCCCTTGTCGGCGCGCTTCGGCAGCTTGATCTTGTCCTTCTTGATGCGCTTGTAGGGGATGGCGCCAAGAATGTGGGCGATGCAGTTCAACCGCGCCCTACGTTTGTCGTCGGAGCGGACGATGTACCAGGGCGCCTCCTTCGTGCTGGTCTTGTCCAGCATCAGGTCCCGCGCCCGCGAATAGTCGTACCACCGCCGAAAGGATTCCAGATCCATCGGACTGAGCTTCCATTGCCGGACCGGGTCGTCGATGCGGGCCTTGAAGCGCCGCTCCTGCTCGTCCATGCCGACCTCGAGCCAGATCTTGATCAGGATGATGCCGCCGTCGATGACGTACTTCTCCATCTGCGGGCATAGCGTGAGGAAGCGCTGGTGATCCGCGGCAGTGCAGAAGCCCATGACGTATTCGACGCCGGCGCGGTTGTACCAGCTCCGGTCGAAGATCACGATCTCGCCGCCGGCCGGAAACCGCTCCATGTAGCGCTGGAAGAACAGCTGCGTCTTCTCGCGGTCGGATGGCGCGGGCAGGGCGACGACCCGGAACACGCGCGGGCTGACCTTCTCGGTCATGGCCTTGATCGTGCCGCCCTTGCCGGCGGCGTCCCGGCCCTCGAACAGGACGATGACGCGGAGCCTGTTTTCCCGCACATAGTCCTGGAGGTGGCACAGCTCGACCTGGAGCTTTTCGAGCTCCTTCTCGTAATCCTTCCGCTTCATCCGCTCCGCAGCTGCGTCCTTGGCCATGCCCATCCTTCCCGTTGCTAATCGTCCCAGGAAATGGTCACGCCGATGTCGCCGGGCATGCCGCCGGGAAAATCGATGATCTGATAGGAGATGCGGTAGCCGCGCGGCTTCAGATAATCGGTCCAGAGCTGGAAGATCTCCTTGGGGATTCCGGTCAGGGTGTTCTCCCACCCTTTTTCCATCTGGTTGATGGCGCGTCCCTTGTCCGTGCACAGCGTGTTGGGAAAGCGGTAGACCTGCACTTCGGTGAGGCCGTTCCGCACCGCACGCTGGATGACGGTCGAGGCGAGCTTGATCTTCTCCTCCTCGCTCTTGCCGGAGGGTTTGCTCAAGCGCTCGATCAGCGCGCGCTTCTCGGCCTCGGCGGCTGCGGCGAGGCGGACATATTCCTCCGCCTTTTCAGCCTCCTTGAGGGCGGCTTCCTTTCGAATTTGGGCGGCGTTGGGGATGAGGTCGTCTAGACCGGGCATGGCTGGCGGCTCCTGATGGTTGTCCAATCAGCATGCCGGAAACGCTAGGGCGGACGGAAAGCGTTCCCTTGATTCAAATCAAGCAAACGAGGGCGTACCCGAACACAGTACCGCACCTGCAGGTTTTTGACCGGGAGAGACGTTTGAGCGATCAGCTTCATCCGATGGCACCGCATCATCTGCCGTTCTACCTGGCGCCGGGCAGCGGGACCGACACGCTGATGGTGGTGATGGGCGTGTTCCTGATCGGGGTCGTGCTCTGGGTCGGTACGCTCTATTGGAAGCTGCACAGCCTGCCCGAGCGGATGGCGCACAAATCGCAAAAATTGCAGTTCGAGTTCGTTGCAGTGCTCGGCCTGATCTCCCTGTTCACGCACATGCACATCTTCTGGATCGCCGGCCTGCTCCTCGCGATGATCGATCTTCCGGATTTCGGCACGCCGCTGCGCAGCATTGCAGGATCCGTCGAGAAGATCGCCGACGCGACGCCGGCCTCTGATGCGGGGGAAGTCCAGGCCGAGGCGGCCGTCGCGCCGCCTCCCGCGGACAGGCAGGGACCCGCCAAGGAGAAGGAGCACAGCCATGCTTGAGCTGCTGATCTGCTCGCTCGTGACGATCCTGCCGGACTATCTCTACCGGCGCTACGCCCAGGGCAAGCGCCTCGGCAAGGAGATCACCCTCTTCTCGGTCTGGCACGAGCTGCGTTGGGGTATCACGGCCTGCCTGATGCTGACGATCTCGTTGATCACGATGATCTTCTATTTCCATCCGGCAACGCCGTCCGCGACGCTGTACTTCCGCACCGTCCCGATCCTTCCCGAGGGCTCGGGCCGTGTCGCCGAGGTCAAGTTCGGGTTCAGCGCGCCCGTGAAGAAGGGAGATGTTCTGTTCACGCTCGACAGCTCGAAGCAGCAGGCTGCGTTCGAGACCGCCAGGCGGAAGGTGGCGGAGGTCGACGCCACCATGCAGACGGCGCAGGTTGATGTAATCAAGGCCGAGGCGCAGATCGCGGAGGCGAAAGCCAACTACCAGCAGGCCAGGGACGAGCTCGAAGTCAAGATCGAGCTCCAGCGCCGCAATCCCGGCATCGTTCCGCAGCGGGATATCGAAAAGCTCCAGGTCCTGGTCGACCAGCGTCAGGCGGGCGTCGATGCCGCAACGGCCGCGAAACAATCCGCATCTCTGCAGGTCTCCGTCCTGCTGCCGGCTCAAAAGGCCAGCGCCGAGGCCGCCCTCGACCAGGCCCGGGTCGATCTCGACAAGACCTTCGTCCGTGCCGGCGTCGACGGGCGGGTCGAGCAGTTTCTGGTTCGCCCCGGCGACGTCGTCAACCAGCTGATGCGTCCGGCCGGCATCCTCATTCCGGAAGAGGCCGGCCGAAAGGTTCTTCAGGCCGGCTTCGGTCAGATCGAGGCGCAGGTGATGAAGACCGGCATGGTCGCGGAAGCGACTTGCATATCGAAGCCCTGGGTCATCATCCCCATGGTGATCACGACCGTGCAGGACTACATCGCAGCCGGACAATTCCGGTCCGGCGAGCAATTGCTCGAAGCGCAGAATGTGGTCCGTCCCGGCACGATCCTGGTGTTCCTGGAGCCGCTCTACAAGGGCGGTCTCGACGGCGTCACACCAGGCTCGAGCTGCGTCGTCAATGCCTACACCAGCAACCACGAGGAGATCTCGGCCAAGGACACCCCGACCAGCCGGAAGATCGCGCTGCACGTCGTGGATGGCGTCGGCCTCGTGCATGCACTGCTGCTGCGGATCCAGGCGCTGTTGCTGCCGATCCAGACGCTCGTGCTGAGCGGCGGGCATTGAGCGACAGAGGAGGAGGGAGCAGATGGGTTTGCGGAGGATGGTCGGGCCAGGTGCGGCACTGGTTTCGCTTGTCGTTACGGCCGTCGGCGCCAACGCGCTCGATCTCGACGGCGCCTGGGTCAGCGATGCCGACAATTGCAACAAGGTGTTCGTGCGCAAGGGGGCTCAGCTCGGTTTCACCGACATGTCTGACGTCTATGGCGGCGGCTTCATCGTCGACGGAGATCAGATCATCGGAAAATTCGCGCGCTGCCGGATCAGGGCGAGGAAAGACGCAGGTCCCAGCGTCAATCTGGTTGCGGCCTGCGCGACCGACATGATGCTCTCCAGCGTCCAGTTCAGCCTGAAGGAGCTGGATGCAAACAGCCTCATCCGGCAGTTCCCGGGCATTGAGGACATGGAGATCCGCTATCACAGGTGCCCAATGCCCTGACGACAAGGTTCGGGAGCATTGACTCATGTCAAGCAAGTAAGCGCGCGGCGCATCTCAATGGCCTTCATCCGAGGAGGATACGCGATGAGATCAACAACCCTTCGTAAGATATTGCCTGGCATCGGTACGGCTCTGCTGCTGGCGGCGACCTCGCCCGCGCATGCCGATGATCCAGCCAAGATCCTGAAATCGATGACGGACTATCTGACCAGCCAGAAGACGATGTCCGCTACGTTCGACAGCGACATCGAGATCATCACGCCTGAACTGCAGAAGATCCAGTTCGCGAGCTCCGGCGAAATCAAGATGAGCCGCCCGGACAAGCTCCGGGTCAGGCGCACCGGCGGTTATGCCGATGTCGAGCTGGTCTATGACGGCAAGCTGATTTCGATCTATGGCAACAATGCCAAGAGCTATGTTCAGGCAGACGCGCCCGGGACCATCGACAAGATGATCGACGCGCTTCAGGCGCGTTCCGGCACCGGGATGCCGGGTGCCGACCTGCTGCTCTCCAACGCGTTCGACGAACTGATGGCCACCGTCATCGAGGGCAAGCATATCGGGCAGGGTGTCGTCGATGGCGTCGAGTGCGAGCATCTTGCGTTCCGCACGCCGGACACGGACTGGCAGATCTGGATCGAGGCCGGGGCCAAGCCCGTGCCGCACAAATACGTCATCACCAGCAAAACACTTGCCGGTGCGCCGCAATACACGCTCAGGATCAAGGATTGGAAGACTGACGCTCTGAACGCCGATGTCTTCGCATTCGTTGCGCCGGCGGGCGCCACCAAGGTCGATCTGGAGGGTGCCGCAATCGCAGAGTTCGACGAGCTTCCCCCTGGTACGCCGACAGGAGCAAAGAAATGATCGCGTTTCGAAAAGTCATCCTGTTTGCCGCAGGGGTAACCGCCTTCAGCATCGGATTGTCCTCGAGTGAAACAAATGGCCTCATCGAAGGAAAGTTCTTTGCCGAGGCCCAGGCGAGGGTCGGGCGCCCCTTGACTCCCATGAGCTACGCCGGTGTTGCCCGGAGAACCACACGCCGCGCGGTCGCCGTAGGAGCGGCGGGAGCTGCCGGTGCCTACTACGGCTCGTCCTGCGTGCAGGTCGTCGATGCCTATGGCCGGGTCGTGACGCGCTGCTGACAAGACCCGCCAGGGCGAGACGCTTCCTTCGTGCGGCCGTGCTCGGATTGTGCTTTGATGAGAGCCGTTCGATCATTGTGGCCGCCGAAAGAGAGCATGAGCGGACGTGTCCCCAATGCTGCAGGCGCCTCGTCCGGCCGGGCCGCGTGTCTTGCCGCTTGCCTGCTCGCCTTTCTGGTCGTCGTCTCCGCGCCGGCGATGGGTGCCGAGCGCAGCGCGCCCAAACGGATCCTGTTGCTGCATTCCTTCGGGCGAGACTTTCGCCCATGGAGCGAATATGCGCTGAGTATCAAGGCCGCGCTGGAGCAGCAGGCGCAGTGGCCGCTCGATGTCCAGGAGCACACCCTGCTGACGGCACGGTTCAACAATCCCGGGCCCGAGGAGCCGTTCGTCAACTATCTCCGCTCACTTTACGCGGGCGTCCCCCCAGATGTTGTTGTTAGCATCGGGGCGCCGGCTGCACGATTTGCCCAGAAATATCGCGATCAGCTTTTTCCCGATACGCCGATGGTTCTGACCGTGGTCGAAGACCGGCTGGTGAACCGCTCGGACCTGACCGACAACGACACTGTGATCTCCGTCCGGAACGACTTCACGGCTACCTTCAACGGTGTCCTCAAGGTCCTGCCGGAGACGAAGACGATCGCTGTCGTGATCGGCGCCTCTCGCCTGGAAAAGTTCTGGCTCGACGAGATCAAGCGCGAGACGGCACCTTTCGAAGGGCGCCTGGCCTTCGTCTGGTACAATGAACTGTCGTTCGACGAGATTCTGAAGAGAGCATCGGTGCTTCCGCCGCACACGGTTCTGTTCTGGGGCTTGATGTCGGTCGACGGGGCCGGCATTGTCCATGAAAGCGATCTTGCGCTACGCAGTCTTCGCGCCGTCGCCAATGCTCCGATATTTTCCTACCAGGAGCCGTTTTTCAACGGCTATACGGTCGGCGGCCCGATGCATTCGATCGGTGCGACCACCACGAAGACGGTCGATGCCGTGATCCGCATCCTGGCCGGCGAGAGACCAGGCACGATGAAGTTCGAGCCCCTCCAGTTGGGACCTCCGAAATACGATTGGCGTGAAATGCAGCGCTGGGGCATCAGCGAGAGCGACCTGCCCGCGGGAAGCGAAGTTCTGTTTCGGCAGGCGGGCCTTTGGGAGACGTACCGCTGGCAGATCGCAATGCTCGCCACCGTCATCCTGATCCAGGCGGGACTGATCGGCGGCCTGCTTTACGAGCGACGCCGGCGGCTCGTGGCCGAGGTCGAGTCCCGGCAGCGTCTTGCGGAGCTGGCCCACGTCAACCGGTACGCGGCGGCGGGCGAGCTGACCACGTCGATTGCCCACGAGCTGAATCAGCCGTTGGGATCGATCCTGACGAACGCCGAGACGGCGGAGCTGATGTTGAAGAGCGAGTCGCCCAATCTGGTGGAAATCGGAGAAATTCTCGCCGATATCCGGCGCGACGACCAGCGGGCCAGCGAGGTGATCCGCAGACTGCGCAGCATCCTGAAGAAGACGCCGTTCGAGATCGCCAATATCGACCTCAACGACACGGTGGGCGAGGCGATCAGGCTGATGTCCGCCGTCAGCGATGGGCGCCGAATTGCCCTGAAATTTGCGCCATCCGTCAGCGTGCTGCGGGTCAAGGGCGATCCCATTCAGCTTCAGCAGGTCATTCTCAACCTGATCATCAACGCGATCGACGCGATCTCGCAGGCCGATGCGACTGAGCGGGAGATCAATGTGGCAACGGCCCAGTCCGATGCGTTTGCGGAGATCCGGATCGGCGACAGCGGGCCGGGAATTGCTCCCGCAGACGTGAAGAATATCTTCAACCCGTTCTTCAGCACCAAGCCGCAAGGCCTCGGCATGGGCCTTGCCATCGTCAGGACCATCGTCGAAGCCCACGGCGGCAAGATCGCTGCCGAGAACCAGCCATCGCGCGGTGCGCTGTTCACGATCCGGCTGCCCATCGTGCATTGACCGTCGGTCGCCGAACCGTCAACGGGCGCATCGCAGCACATCGCATGCGCGTGGTTTCCTTGATCTTTGTCAACGAAGGCCGGCTTGGTGCACCGATGCTGACACTTGCCTCGACGATGGAGGATGCGATGTTTCGTAGCGGCAAGACCCTGATTGCGCTCATGCTGTTTATGGCGACACCCCTCGCAACGTTCGCGCAGACGTCCGACAAGCCAGCGGCCCCGGCGATGCAGCCGGCGAGCCCGGCCGCGCCGTCCGCGGAACTGCTGAAGCCCGAGCAGATCGAGGCGCTCGTGGCACCGATCGCGCTTTACCCGGACGATCTGCTCGCAAACGTGCTGGCCGCCTCCACCTACCCACTGGAGGTGGTGCAGGCAGACCGATGGCTCAAGGAGCGCAAGTCACTGAAGGGCGATGCATTGAGGACCGAGGTCGACAAGCAGTCCTGGGACGACAGTGTCAAGGCGCTCGCGAGCACGGCGGACGTTCTCGCCATGATGAGCGACAAGATCGATTGGACCAAGAATCTGGGCGATGCGTTCCTTGCCCAGCAGCCGGACGTGATGGACGCGATCCAGCGCCTGCGCACCAAGGCGTATGACAACAAGAAGCTTGTTACGACGAAGCAGCAGAAGGTCAGCGTTCAAACCCAGGAGAACAAGCAGGTCGTCGTGATTCAGTCGGCGGATCCCGAAGCGATCTACGTGCCGTATTATGACCCGGCAACGGTCTACGGAACGTGGCCTTACGCAGAATATCCTCCCTACTACTTCGGATATCCGTCGTATATCGGCGCCGGCGTAATCGCCGCGGGTCTCGCGTTCGGTACGGCCTGGGCGATCGGACGCTGGGGCAATTATTGGGGAGGCGGCTGCAATTGGGGCAACCGCAACGTCTACGTCAATCACCGGGCCACCAACATCAACGCCGGCTGGCAGCACAATCCGACACATCGCCAGGGCGTGCGCTACAACAATGCCAACGTGTCGCAGCGTTTCGGCAACAACAATATCAAGGCCGGCGCGTCGGACCGGATGGATTTCCGCGGCCGCGATGGCAATCAGGTGCTGCGTCCCAGTCAGGGTGCTGGAGATCGCGCGGGTGACCGTGCGGGCGATCGCGGCGATCGTCAGGGAGCAGGGGATCGCGCCGGAGCCGGTACGCGAGATCGTCCGGGCGGCGGCGATCGCGCGGGCGCAAGCGATCGTGCCAAAGGTGCCGGCGATCGTGTCAAGGGTGGCGGCGATCGCGCAAAGGCGGCGAGCCGCGCCGGTGGCGGTGCGGCAAGCCGCGGCGGTGGTGGCAATCGTGGCGGCGCGATGAACGTCTCGTCTGGGCGATCGGCGGCCGCGGCGTCCGCGCGCGGTCGATCCAGCATGGCGAGCATGCCGCGCGGCGGAGGCGGACCGAGCATGGCCGGCCGTGGTGGCGGCGGAATGTCGATGGGGGGCGGCGGCGGCTTCCGCGGCGGAGGCGGAGGAGGCGGCCGCGGTGGTGGCGGCGGCCGGCGCTCCGATGTCGCGCTGAAGCATGATGTCGTCCTGCTCGGCCATCTCGGCAATGGGCTCGGCTACTATCGCTTCAGCTATATCGGCAGCGACAAGGCCTATGTCGGCGTCATGGCGCAGGAGGTCGAGCAAATCATGCCGAACGCCGTCATGCGCGGCAGCGACGGGTATCTGCGGGTCCATTACGAGAAGCTCGGCCTGAAATTCCGCACCTACCGCGACTGGCTCGCCGCCGGCGCGACGATCCCGGCGGAGGTGACGCCATGATCGGTCTGAAATCTTGTCGTCGCGCTGTTTTGCCGGGCGTCATGGCGCTCGCGCTGATGTGCACCGCGAGCCTGGCACAGCAATCCTACCGGACGCCCGAGGAGGCGGGGTCCGCGCTCGCCGCCGCGGTCAAGAGCGGTCCGCGTGAGATCCTGAAGGTCCTCGGCAGATCGGCGGCCGACATCGTCTCGTCCGGAGACGAGGTCGCCGATGCCGATATCCGTGCACGCTTCGTCTCCATGTATGATGCCAGGCATGCGATCAAGGCGGAGGGCAACAAGAAGGCCACGCTGATGCTCGGACCCGAGGACTTCCCGTTCCCGATTCCGCTCGTCAACACCAGAACGGGCTGGGAGTTCGACACCGACGAGGGGCGCATTGAGGTGCTTCGTCGCCGTATCGGCCGCAACGAGCTCGATGCGATCCAGACTTGTCTCGCCTATGTCGATGCCCAGAACGAATATGCCGACAAGGATCGCGGCGAGGGCGCAGGCGTCTACGCGCAACGCATTGTCTCCACGGCCGGCAAGAAGGATGGGTTGTTCTGGTGGGACG
Source organism: Bradyrhizobium sp. CCBAU 51765 (assembly GCF_015291725.1). Classification (GTDB taxonomy): domain Bacteria; phylum Pseudomonadota; class Alphaproteobacteria; order Rhizobiales; family Xanthobacteraceae; genus Bradyrhizobium; species Bradyrhizobium liaoningense. The sequence continues at coordinate 6,185,345 of NZ_CP030038.1, read as the reverse complement.
ACAGCGACCCGAGCCCGCTCGGCGCGCTGGCGGCACAGGCCTCGGCCGAAGGCTACAAGGCTGGTGACAGGCCGGCTCCGTATCACGGCTATTACTTCCGTATCCTCAGAGGGCAGGGGTCTGATGCACCGGGCGGCGCGCTCAACTACGTGGTCAAGGGCAAGATGATCGGTGGCTTCGCGTTGATCGCCTGGCCCGCGGAGTACGGAAATTCCGGCGTCATGACCTTCCTGGTCAATCACGCCGGCACCGTCTACCAGAAGGACCTCGGCAGGCGGACGGAGTTCGTCGCGCAGCGCACCACGCTGTTCGATCCCGACCAGACCTGGAAGAAAGTCGATGCTGCGAGGCCTTGACGATATGCGCCCTGCACGGCGGGCGTTCGTCATTCGCCTGGCGGCGCTGGCGCTGCTGGCAGTTTCAGTGCCGGTGACGCCTTCGCTTGCCCAGGCATCCGGCCAGGTGCGGGTCAAGATCGTGAAGGCGGGCCTGCTGGTCGGTGGTGGTGCCGGCAGCGGCGTTCTGACCTATCGGGGCCGCAACTATCCGTTCCGCATGACTGGCGTCAGCCTGGGCATCACCGCCGGCGCGACGGTCGGTCGGCTCGATGGCTGGGCGTCAGGAATTCGCCACATCGGCGACTTCGCCGGCACTTACAGTTCTGTCGGTGGCGGCGCCGCTCTGGTCGGCGGCGTCAATGGCGTCCATCTCCGGAACGACAAGGGCGTCACGATGGTGCTGCAGGGACCCAAGGCTGGGGTGGAATTCGCCGCCAATCTCAGCCGCATCACGATCTCGCTGAGATGAGGAGCCGCCGTGCGAGGGCCTTATGGGGGCCCATATCCATACGATCCGGCCCCGGTCTACTATCCTTGGGACCTTACTATGCACCGTATGGGCCCATCCATGACGGGCCGCGCGTCGCCGCACCGGAATTGGCATGAACGAACCGGCTTGTGGAAACGTGAGCGATCCTATAATTCCTTCGGGAGCGACCGTCGAACAAGTTCAATTGCATGATCCCCTTGCTTCTCATGCAGTCGCGATCGCAGGCGCGCACTTGAAGCAATGTGGCGCGTCCGCGACATCGCGGCAGGTGAAAAGCGGCACCTCACGTGTGATCAGTTGGTCTATCCTCGGAAAGCAAGCTGGTTCTCCAGGCTGTTGTTCTCGCCAAGCGAGGAAGCCAGTCACGTCGCGCCTGCCGGAAGACCGCGGGACGCTGTCCGCGTTTCGCTCGCGCTCTTCCTGATATCGCTGGGCGCCATCGCCGGCGTGTGGTGGTGGTTGGGGACTCCAGTCCATCTGGTGCGCGCACCCATCGATCCGAACGACAAGGTCCAGTGCATCTCATACGCTCCATTCCGCAACCATCAGACGTCGCTTTCGCCTGCGACGCAGGTATCGCGTGAGCAGATCGCGGAGGATCTTGCCCAGCTGGCGGAGATAACCGACTGCATCCGTACCTATGCGAACGATCTTGGTCTCGACCAGATCCCCGAACTTGCGGCCAAAGCGGGCCTGAAGGTCATCCAGGGCATTTTCCTCGACAAGGACCAGCAGAAGAACCGAACGCAGATTTCGACGGCGGTACGCCTCGCCAGGGAATATCCCGAGACCGTGATCGCGCTCGTGGTCGGAAACGAGACGCTGCTGCGCAAGGACATAACTGTATCCGATCTCGCCGACACGATCCGCTCGGTGAAGGCGCAGGTCAGTGTCCCCGTGACCTATGCCGACGTCTGGGAATTCTGGCTGAGCAATCGTGAGCTCTATGATGTCGTCGATTTCGTCACGATTCATATCCTGCCCTATTGGGAGAACGTGCCGATCCCGGCGGAATCCGCTGTTGCGCACGCTGACGCAATACGCCGACAGGTCGCGGCGGCTTTTCCGGGTAAGGAAATCCTGATCGGAGAAATAGGTTGGCCGAGCCAGGGACGGATGCGGGAATCGGCGTTGCCGTCCCCTGTCAATCAGGCTCGGGTGGTCTCGGAGGTCCTCGACCTTGCCCGACGCGAGCATTTCCGCGTCAACCTGTTCGAGGCCTATGACGAATCCTGGAAGCGGGAGATCGAGGGCACGGTCGGCGGATCATGGGGCCTGTTCGGAGGCGAGGAGCGCGTGCTCAAATATCCTGCCGGCATCCCCGTCAGCAACTTTCCGCTCTGGAAGCTGCAAATGTGCAGTGGAATTGCGCTGGCGACGCTGGTCTTCGGCGCGGCGTGGTTGACCTCGCGTCGTAAGCCCGGGCGCGCTGGCCTGGCTTCATGGTTTGGGGTCGCAATATCGGCGACCACAGCCGGAATCCTGTTTGGCGTGGCCGCCCAGAAGGTGTTCTTTGAAAGTATCGGAATGGGTGGCTGGCTCTTGTGGAGCTCTCTGCTGGTGGCCGCCACGGTTTCGCCGGTGCTCGGCGCCAACGCCCTGATATGGGGGCGCCCACTGCCCAGTTGTCAGGAATTGCTCGGCCCCAAAGGCTATCGGACGGAGTCGATGCTCGTGACCATGCACGGGTTGGCCCTGATCGGAACGGCCGTGATCGGTACGGCCACCGCGCTCGGGCTTGTGTTCGACCCGCGCTTTATCGACTTTCCTTTTGCGGCTCTCACCATGGCGGCGTTACCGCTCGCGGCCGTGACGCTGCTCAATCCGCCCGGGAAGGGAAGCCGTCCTGTGGCGGAGACGTTGTTTGCGGGCGTGTTTGTCGGAGCGGCGGTCTACGTAGGGTTCAACGAGGGGCCGGCGAACTGGCAGGCGATATGGACTTGCGCCGCCTATCTCCTGCTTGCCGCGACGCTGTGGCGGGTGCGGGCCTCTTGATCGCCATCAAGGTCGCCTCGGAGCCGGAGCACGCGATCCGGCCTGCGTCAGTAAACGAAGACCGGAGTTTCGAGCAGGTGGTCATTCACCAGCACGACGCCCGGGATCGCCTCGGCCGCTACGCGGATGGCTGTGCGTTCGGCCGCAGATGGCGCGAAGCCCCAGATGTCGATGATGCCGTTCTGGACGGTTGCGTTCAGGTTGAACGTATGCGCCCAAGGCTGCTTCTTGAGCTCTTCAAGGAACTTCCTTCTGATGGTCGCATCGGAAAGTGAAATCTCCAGCTTCGGCCGCGCGCTCGCGATAGCCTGCAGCAGATTGGCCCGGCTGACGATCCCGACGAGCTGGCCCTGCTTGTTGACGATCGGCACACGCTTGATCTGGCGCTCCTCGAGCAGCATGGCGATGTCGCTCAGCGGCGTTTCAGGGCTGGCAGTCACGACCTCGCGGGTCATGATATCTCCGACCTTGACCGCATGCGACTTGACGTAGTCAGTCGCCATTTGCGCGTCGCCGGTCAGGAGGCGAAGCCACCAGGCATAGTGGCGCTCGGTGCCGGATTCGGCTCGATGCATCAGGTCGCCTTCGGTCACGATCCCGAGGATCTTGTTGTCGGCATCGACGACCGGCACTGCGCTGATGCGGCGCTCGAGCAGGATCTTGGCGACGTCGCGAACGGTTGCATTTCCGCCGACGGTCACCACCGGGGCGATCATCACGTCCTGTGCTTGCATGGCTGGCCTCCGTGTTGATTTCCGCATCTTGCCGCCTCTTGGGCCAGCCGGATTGATCCGGATCAAGGAGCGCGGCCGGACCGCTTGATTTGCGTCAACGGGACCATCGGGAAACGCGAGATAAGGGTCCCATTCAGGTAATGGAGCAACGACATGTCTCTTGCCAGCGTCATGGTCTACGTCGATTCCGAGCAGCAGGACGAAGGGCAGATTGCCGTGGCCGAGGCGGTCGCGAGCGGCTTTGAGGCCGCCTTGCTCGGCGTCTCGGCCGTCGCAATGGATCCACCGTTCGTCGCCGAAGGCGTGATCATCGAACAGACGACTGAGGAGGATCTCAAGCGCATTCGCGCAACGCTGTCGGACAAGGAGGCGTGGTTCAGGCGCATCGTTCGCCTGCCGAGTGAAAAGGTGGAATGGCGCTGGACGATCGGCTTTCCGACCGAGTTCCTGGTCGAGCAGTCCAGGGCGGCGGACCTCGTCGTGGTGCGGCGCAGCCAGCTGAAGCCGAATTACTCCCGTCACCTCGATGCGGCGGGAGCGATGTTGCGGCTGGGCCGTCCGATCCTCTCGGTGCCGGACGGCGTCACCCGATTTTCGGGCGATCGGATCGTGGTCGGCTGGAAGGATGCCCGGGAGTCGCGCCTGGCCGTTCGGGACGCGCTGCCGTTCCTGACCCGCGCTTCGCAGGTCACGGTCGCCGAAATCTGCACGTCGAGCGAACAGGATGCGGCGCGAGACCGGGTGCGGGACGTGACCAGATATCTTCAGCGTCACGGCGTGAGCTGCCAGCACGAGGTGCGCGTGCATACGGCGGAGCCTGACGCGGGCTACCTCGTTCGGCTGGCCGCCGATGTCGGCGCCGACCTCATCGTGACCGGAGGCTACGGGCACAGCCGGTTGGGCGAGTGGGTCTTCGGCGGCATGACGCAGAGCCTTCTGCGGCACGCTCCGGTCTGCCTGCTGATGTCGCACTGACGTCCACGTCCCGGGAGAGTGTGCAATGGACAAGGATGGCCAGGCGGCGAAGAAGAGCGTAGCCGAGCGAAAGGCGGAGGTGCCCGCACTTGATCGGGACGCGCCGGTCGACGCACCGGTCCTGGAGACCAGGCCGGCCGACCGCGCGATCAGGGATGCCCTCGAGGACGACGAGGTGCGCCAGGCGCTTGGCGTACATCGCAGGAACAAACGCCCTGAACCATGACCCGGAGAAGCGCGCAGCGGTTTTCCTGCGCGACAAGCGCGGAACGCGTTTGCGCGGAGATCATGCGCAAACAGTAACCCAAGGCGCAGTGACGGCTCGTCCTAAACTCATCGCGCTTTAGCCCGCAGCCCGCCGGCCTTCCCCACTGTCGCGCTCCGCGGTGCGGACGATCTCGATGGTCCGCAACACGCTCGACGGATTCACGCTGATCGAGTCGATCCCGAGCTCAGCCAGATACTTCGCGATCTCCGGATAGTTGGCGGGAGCCTCGCCACAGATGCCGACGTGGCGCCGGTTGCGCCTGGCGCCGAGCACGGCCATCGACAGCATTTGCAGCATGCCGGGATCGCGTTCGTCGAAGTCGAAGGCGACGATCTCGGAGTCCCGGTCGACGCCGAGCGTCAGCTGGGTGAGATCATTGGAGCCGATGGAGAAGCCGTCGAACAATTGCGCGAACTGGTCGATCAGGATGACGTTGTTCGGGATCTCGCACATCATGAATATCTCCAGGCCGCTCTCGCCCCGCTTGAGGCCATGACTTGCCATGGCTGCAATGACCTTGCGCGCCTCCTCGACACGCCGGCAGAACGGAATCATGATCTTGAGATTGGTGAGGCCCATCGCCTCGCGCACCCGCTTCAATGCAGCGCATTCGAGCTCAAACCCCTGCGCATAAGCGGGGTGCGCGTAGCGCGCTGCGCCCCGAAAGCCGAGCATCGGGTTCTCCTCGCGAGGCTCGAAATCGGCGCCGCCGAGAAGGTTCGCATATTCATTGGTCTTGAAATCGGACAGGCGCACGATCACCGGCCGGGGATAGAACGCGGCGGCGATGGTGCCGACGCCCTCCGAAAGCCGCTCGACGAAGAATTCGGACGGCTGCTTGTGGCGTGCGGTCAGCAGCTCGATCTTCCGCCGGTCCCGCACTGAAGTCACCTTGTCGGGGCAGGCCAGCGCCATCGGATGGATTCCGATATGCTGGTTGATGATGAATTCCATACGGGCGAGGCCGACGCCATCGCTCGGCAGGGATGCGGTCTTGAACGCGACCTCGGGATTGCCGAGGTTCACCATGATTTCGGTACGCGGCTTCTGCACGCTTTCGGTCGCGGTCCGTTCGACGTCGTAAGGCAGGGTGCCCTCGAAGACGTGACCGATGTCACCTTCCGCGCAGGACACCGTCACAGCCGTGCCGGTCTTCGCCCTCTTGCTGAAACCGCCCGTTCCGACCACAGCGGGCACTCCGAGCTCGCGTGCGACGATGGCGGCATGGCAGGTCCGGCCGCCATGATCGGTCACGATCGCGGCGGCGAGCTTCATGACGGGCTCCCAGTCCGGGCGCGTCGCCGTCGCGACAAGCACCTCGCCCGGACGGAATTTCTGGAGATCCCGGTCGCTCCTGATCAGCCGGATGCGCCCTGCGGCGATCTTTTCCCCGACGGCGCGGCCTTCGGCCAGCGCCGTCCCGGACGATTTCAGGAAATAGCTCTCGAGTGCCTCCGGCTTCCGCCGCGAGGCGACCGTCTCGGGCCGGGCCTGGATGATGTAGAGCGAGCCGTCCTTGCCGTCCTTGGCCCATTCCACGTCCATCGGGGTCGGCTTGCCTGACTTTTGCGAGTAATGCTTCTCGACGAGCATCGCGCATTCGGCCAGCGTCAGGACTTCGTCGTCATTGATGCAGAATTGCCGGCGCGCATTCGCCGGCGTTGCCACGTTCCGGGTCGTGTTGTGCCCGCGGCCGTAGACCATCCGCTTTGCCTTGGATCCCAGGCGGCGCGACAGAACCGCGCGAAAACCGGCGTTGAACGTCGGCTTGTGAACGTAGAATTCATCGGGGTCGACGACACCCTGCACGATATTCTCGCCGAGTCCGTAGACTCCGGTCACGAATACGACGTCGCGAAAGCCGGTCTCGGTATCGAGCGTGAAGGTGACGCCGCTTGCCGCGAGATCCGAGCGGACCATCTTCATCACGGCAACCGACAGCGCGACCTTGAAGTGATCGAAGCCATTGTCGATCCGATAGGAGATCGCACGATCCGTGAACAGTGAAGCAAAGCAGCGGCGGCAGGCCTCCATCAGTCCGTCTGCACCCCGGATGTTGAGAAAGCTGTCGTGCTGACCGGCAAAGCTTGCGGTCGGAAGGTCCTCGGCCGTGGCCGAGCTGCGGACCGCGACCGCGACGTTGCGGCCGTATTCCTGCTCCAGCTGCCGATACGCCTGCCTGACCTGATCGCGCAGATCCTCCCGGTCGGTCGCCGCGTAGACGATCGCGCGCGCGGCGGCGGCGCGGCGGGCAAGATCGGCGATCCGCCGCTTGTCCAGCCCGGCGAGGAGCCGGCCGAGCTTGTCCCATGCGCCCGCCTCGGTCAGGGCGTCCCGATATGCGGCCGCGGTCAGCGCAAAGCCGTTCGGGACCTTGACGCCTTCCGGCGTCAGCGCCGAATACAATTCGCCCAGGGATGCGGTCTTGCCTCCGACCAGCGGCACGTCGGCGAGACGTATGTCCCTGAACCAGCGAATGTAGCCCGATGCGTCCATCGCGCATTCTCCCGCGCTGCAAAATGGGTCTGAATGGCGACAACTTTCGCGCATCTCCGCGCCGTCGGTTTGCGAAAGATCAAGTGCGCAGCTCTTGCCCGCCTTAGCTGTGAACGTCGATGATGATCGAACCAGACCAGAACGGCTCTTCACGGGCGAGGTGGCGATTTTGGCAGAGCGCCCGCGGCTTCTGGCAGGGAGCATCGGCCTGGCGCGTATGGGTGCTATGTGTGCTGTTGGTGATCGTCGTCGTCCTCCAGCTCTACGTGCAGTTTCGCTTCAACTACTGGAACCGCGACTTCTTCGATGCGCTCGAGAGCCGCGATCCTGCGCGGCTGAGAGGGCAGGCGTTCCTGCTCGTCCCATTGTGCATCGGGAGCATCACGCTCGCCGTCACGTCGGTCTGGGGCCGCATGACTGTGCAGAGACAATGGCGGGAATGGCTGACCGGCAAGGTGATCGACTATTGGGTCGAGGATGACCGTTACGCCCGCCTCGCCGCTGTGCAGAGCGAGCAGCAGATCCCCGAATACCGGATCGCCGAGGACGTCAGGATTGCGACGGATGCTCCGATCGATTTGGCGCTCGGACTGGTTTCCGCGTTGCTCAGCGCGGTCATTTTCATCCAGGTCCTCTGGACGGTCGGTGGCGACATCGCGCTGCCGGTGGGAAGTCATTCCGTCCGGATTCCGGGCTACCTTGTCGTCGGCGTGGCGCTCTATTCCGGCATCGTGACCACGGCGATGACGACGGTCGGGGCGCCGCTGACCCGGCTGGTTCAGATCAAGAACCAGGCGGAGGCGGAGTTGATCACGGCGGCACACCAGCTCCGCGATATCGGGGAGGGCATCGCGCCGGAAGGACAACGGCCGGAGGTCTGCCGTGACCTTCGCAGCACCCTCAAGACCACCATAGACCAGTGGCGCCGCCTGTGCTGGCAATTGATGCGGACGACGATCGTGTCGCACGGCAATTCGCTTCTGGCGCCGATCATCGGGCTGGTGCTCTGCGCGCCGAAGTTTCTCTCCGGGGCCATGACTCTGGGCGAGCTCACACAGGCTGCTGCGGCTTTCACGCTGGTGCAGGCCTCGTTCAATTGGGTTGTCGACAATTATGGGCGCATTGCCGATTGGATGTCGTCGCTGGAACGGGTCGGCGGTCTCCTGCTGTCGCTCGACCGCCTCAACCGGGACACGCTGCCGCGGCAGGCAGAGCCCCCGACGCCTCCGACCGACTCGGTCAAGTTGCCGTAGAGAGAATGACCTGCTCGGCGAGACGTTTGATGTCGTCGGGGCGGCAAAGTTCTGTGCCGGGATTGAGCAGGGCGGCGGCGCCGGCGGCGACCGCCTGTCGAAAGCAGTGTTCGAGGCTGGCTCCGGATGCCAGCCCGTAAACCAGCGCGCCGAGAAAACTGTCACCTGCGCCGACGGCGCCGACGGGCACGATCGCCAGAGGCTTGGCGCGCCAGACGCGGTCGCTCGTCACCAGCGCGGCGCCAAGATGTCCCATCGTGAGCGCGACCATCGCGGCTCTGCGGCTGCGCACCAGAGTTCCGGCGGCGGCTTCCCATTCGGCGGGATCAGACGGCTCATGGCCGACCAGCTCGCGCATCTCCCGCAGGTTCGGCTTGACCAGTTCGACCCCTTCCGCCACCGCAGCAACAAGGGCCTGACCCGAGGTATCAAGGATCATCTTGGCGCCGCGCTGTTTGACGATCCTTGCGACCCTTGCATAAAAATCGTCGGGCACGCCTGCCGGCAGGCTTCCGCTGGCAACCACGAAGCTGGGAAACGGCTGCAGCGCCGACAGCAGGGCAAGGCATCTCTGCCATTCGTCCTCGGCAAGAGGCGGCCCTGGCAGGATGAAGCGATAGGGCTGGCCCGTGCCGATCTCGCGGACGAAGAAGTCTTGCCGGGTTTCGCCCGCGATCGGAAAGGTCAGGCTTTCGACGCCCTCCTTGTCCAACAATTGACGCAGCAGGTCTCCCGTGAGGCCGCCCACTGGATAGAGCGCGGTGGCATCCCCGCCGAGGCGCTTGACCACCCGCGCAACGTTGATGCCGCCGCCGCCGGGATCGCGGCGCTGCCCGATGCCGCGCAGCTTGGCGACAGGAATGATCCTGTCCACCGCCGTCGACACGTCGACCGCCGGATTGGGCGTGATCGTGAGGATCGCGCTCATCGGCCTAGCTGGAGACCGTGGAGGCGGCCATCGCGCCGGGCGTTGCCGTCACGTTGTCGAGCCTCGCACGGTCTGCGGCAATCTGCGACCGTCGTGCCGACCGGATGAGATCGGAATACCAGTTCGCCGACGCTTTCGGGGTTCGCTTCTGCGTGGCAAAATCGACATGAACGAGACCGAAGCGTTGCGAGTAGCCCGATGCCCACTCGAAATTGTCGAGCAGCGACCACACGAAATAGCCCTTGACGTCGGCTCCGGCCCGCATCGCTTCCTGCATTGCCCTTGTGTAGGCGTCGAGATAGGCAATTCGTGCGGTGTCCTGAACGCGGCCGCTATCGTCCGGCTTGTCGTCCGCGGCGGTTCCGTTCTCCAGCACGTAGATCGGCAACCGGAAGCGCCGGTGGATGTCCAGCAGCGTATCGCGGAACGCGTCGGGAATGATGGGCCAGCCGATAACAGTCCGGTGCACGCCATCCGGCGGTGCACCGAAGCCGGCGCCGATCGGATTGCTGTCGGCCTTGACGTAGTGCGGCGAATAGTGGTTGAGCCCGAACCAGTCGACCGGCCGCGCGATCTGCGCCATGTCGCCGGGCTTGACGTAAGGCTCGATGGCCTCGGCAAGCTCGAGGGGATAGTGGGCAAAGTGTTGCGGATACGGGAATGCGTCATTCCAGTACGGCGCCAGGCGCCGCGTCGCCGCAACGTCCTCCTCCCGCGTGGTGACGGGATAACAGGGTTGGCGGTTGTGAATGGCACCAAGCGATGCATCCGTCACCGATTGCCGGAGGACGTCGATGGCGCGGCCATGACTGAGGTTCACGTGGTGAATGGCCCGGTGCAAAGCGCCCCTGTCGGCGATGCCGGGCGCGTTCCAGCCGAGACCGTATCCGAATAGCGTGAATACGCATGGCTCGTTGAAGGTGGCGAACCGCTTGACGCGGTCGCCGAAGCGGTGGGCCGCCAGTGCGGCATAATCGGCGAACCATCCCGCGATGTCCCGGTTCTGCCAGCCGCCAAGGTCCTGCAGCGCCTGCGGCAGATCCCAGTGATAGAGACAGATCCAGGGTTCTATGCCGGCAGCCAGAAGTGCGTCGACGAGCCTGTCGTAGAAATCGAGGCCCGCCTCGTTCGCAGCCCCGCGACCGCGAGGCAGGATGCGCGGCCACGAGATCGAGAAGCGGTAGGCGCCGACGCCGATATCGCGCATCATCGCGATGTCTTCACGGTAGCGGTGATAGTGATCGCAGGCGACATCGCCGGTATCGCCGTTCTTGATGCGGCCCTTCTGTCGGCAATAGCTGTCCCATATGCTGTCGCCGCGCCCATCTACATGGGAGGCGCCCTCGATCTGGAAGCTCGAGGTCGAGACGCCCCAAAGAAATGAATTCGCTGCCGGCACGCGCGTCTGGGGCGAGGGAGCGGCTCCGTCTGTCGTTGTCATGTGCCTGCCTTGCGATGGGCGCAGTTCAGATTGCGTTGGGTCCACAATGCTGCTCTTTGTCGATCACCGTTTGACCGAGATCAACCGCCGGGCTTGCAACGGGCGAGTGGAGCTGGCCGGGTTTAGCGCAGCGGGCCGGCTCTCAACGTTTCGAGGTACGCTACGATCTCGTCGATCTGATACTCCGCGAGCCGCGGGTTCGGCATGGCCTGGTCGGGTCCGAGCCTGCGGTGGCCCGATGCCAGGAGCTGCCTGATGTCATCGGTGGAGAACGAGGGACGATTGATGATCTCCACGAGGCTCGGCGCCGGGGGCCGGGACGCCGGCGATTCCCTGGCGGCATCCTCGACGATATGGCAGGTTCCGCAGGAGGCGTGGGCCAGTGCCCGGCCTTCGGCGACCTGATCGACGAACAATTGGTTGGTGACAGGCGGGCGAACCGGTATTTGGATTGTGATCGAGGCGTAGCCGCTGGCCCGATGGCAGCTGTTGCATTCGTTCGTGAGGGCCCAATAAGTCTTGGTGAAGGCAGGCACGTTTTTCTGTTGGATCGCTTCGCGTACGGCTTGCAGCTGATCCTTTGCAGGAGCGATCCGCGATGGGTCTGGCAGGAGCTTGCCCGCCGCTTCGAGACTGGCATCGATCCGTTGGATCTCGTAGCTCGCCAGACCCCAGTTGCTGAGCTTCCCCGCAAACCAGAGCTTGGCATGCTGGAGCTGAAGCCGGGTCATGAGATCGGAGAGTGCGGCAGAGACGTCGACCGACGTCGTCGCGGCCGGCGCTCCGGCGCCCGGCGCCGCGACTGCCGCAAGGATCGCGGCCATGAACAATGCTTGCAGGCGCATGCCCAATGTCCAGATTCGACGGCAGCATGGCCCTCGATCGCGGCCGGGCGGTTGATCTCGATCAAGACCCTGTCGGGGGCGGCGACTACCTGTGAGTTCTCTCTGGAGTTGAAGACATGCGCGCGCACCAGATCATGTCCCGGCGGGTGATGACTATTCGGCCCGAGGCTTCGATCGCCGATGCCATCAGGGTCATGCTCGATCACCACATCAGTGGATTGCCGGTTACGGATGCTGCGGGAAAGCTCGTTGGCATCATTTGTGAAAGCGACTTCCTCAGGCGGGCGGAGCTCGAAACGGAGCACACGCGCAACCGGCTGCTGACCGTCCTGCTCGGAACGGACCGAATCGCGCGCGAATTCGTCAAGGAGCACGGGCGCAAGGTCGAGCAGGTGATGACGCGTGATCCGGCGACGACCAGGGAGGATGCTCCCCTCGAGGAGATTGCCGATCTGATGGAGCGCCGAAACCTGAATCACGTTCCGGTCATGCGCAATGATCGCGTTGTCGGCATCATTACCCGGTCCGACTTCTTGTCCGCAGTGGCCGGCCCATTGACCGGCGCACCCGGCTATTCGGAAGACGACAATCAGATCCGCCGTACGGTCCTTGCGGCGATGGTCGGGATGCCCTGGCAGCCCGTCGGCTTGAACGTGAGCGTCAGGGACGGCTTCGTGACGCTGCGCGGTGTCGTCAACGGTGACAACGCCCGCCGGGCGGCTGTCGTGGCTTGCGAGAACGCTTCAGGCGTTCGCGGCGTCGATGACCGGCTGTGTCTTCAATCGACCAGTGCCGATCCGGAGGACGATTACGGCGGCGGTGACTTCGTCTCGCTGCAGGCAGAACCATCCACGCTCGATGACGAACCGTTGTAACGATCGTTACCGACGCCCGTCTCGCGACGGGAGACCGTGCGGATCGACCTAGTTTTCCGTCCTCGGACGGGTGAGATCGGGATTCGCGGTCCGACCGGGTGTCGAACGCACCGGCTGCTTGGCAGCTCTGGCGGTCGACGAAAAATAGAGCGCGAGCTCGAGGATGCCATACATCGCGAGTAGCATCAGCGCCTTGATTGCCTCGTTGGTCATCTGAGTATCCTCCAACAGCCGATCTCGACTAGCGTTGGGCCATTTCGGTCAGTGCGTGCATTGGACGTGCCTGGTGGACGGCCAGAGTCTTCGCCTTCTGCAAGCCTAATTCAGGCTGGGCCAGGTGCACGATCAGCGTGGTCGCTGCGATGGCGATGCCGGCCAACAATCCGACGACGACCACTTTCAGATGCGTTGCCTTGTCCGCAGTGTAAATCGAGTGGTTCATTTGCAGGCGCCTTGCCGGTGCGTGCTGACAAACCCTTACTAGCGGATAAATGGTCCGGCCGAAATTTGGGAGCTTCACCTAAGGTGAAGCCCGTAGCCGCACGGGAAAAGCGCGCAACGTCTGCACTCCTGGAGTACCGGCTCACCGCTATACCCTCTGCTGTGTGCCGGCCGACGCCATCGGGCGGCTTCGCACATCGGTTCGGCCAGGAGCGGGCGAGCCGGTCGACGGCAGGGGCCGGCCACCGTGTCGCGTCGGCAGCTAGCGCGGTGCCTGTCGGTCCCGCCCGGTATAGGCGGCAATCAGCCCGACCAGGACAGTCACGAGCAACATGGTCACGATAGTCTGGATCAAGCCGAAGTTCAGCGCGTCACGTGCCACGAACAGCGCCGTGATCGGCGCTGCTATGGCGAAGAGAATCCGAACGAACCATCCGAGCATGGTGACCTCGATCCGCGGGGAGTTCAGCCGGCGGCCTTCATGTCTTCGGGCGATTCCACGTAGAAGCCGGTGTAGGTATCGACGAAGCAGAGATGGTCGTGAACTTCCTTGACCCCGGCGGTGCTTTCGGCAGCGACGATTGCGGCCCGACGCGCCTCGTCGGTGGTGACGAGGCCGTGCAGATGCACGACGCCATTGCGGACATTCACCTCGAAGCCGATCGGACGCCAGTCCGTGCCGTTGACCGCGCGCGTGATGCGCTCGCGAATGTGCTCGTCATCGGCGGTGGGATCCGGAATTTCGTGCAGGAGGCTCGCCACGGCCTGCAGCAGGTTCGTCCTCGTGACGATCCCGACGGGCGTCTTGCCCCGCATCACGGGGACGCGCTTGATGTCGTTCTTCTCCATCAGGTCGACCAGTTCGGCCAGATCTGTGTCCTCCTGCACCGAGACGACCTGCTTCGTCATGACGTCCTCCACCTTGCGACCGCGCTCGTGAACGAACTCGGCCGCCGCGCGTCCTGGTCCCATGAAGAACTTCAGCCAGGCGGCGTGCCTGCGGCCGGTGCCGATCTCGCTACGGCGGAGGAAGTCGCTTTCCGAGACCACGCCGACGAGATTGCCGGCATCGTCGATGACGGGCAGGCCGCTGATGTGCATTCGGAGCATGATCTTTGCCGCCTCCTCGATCGTCGTGTGCGGCGTTACGGCAACGAGGTCCTTCGTCATGATATGATGCGCGCGCATGGTGTGTCCTCGAGTTCGCTGGCGAATGTCCTGGGTGACGCGAGGCTGCGCTGTCGCAGCCTCGCGTCGGCGGCCGTCAGGCGGCCTTCACGCTGATGGTCTTGGCCGGCTTCTGGGCTTCTTCGGTCTTGGGAAGGACGACCTTGAGCACGCCGTTCTTGAACGTCGCCTCGATCTTGTCGGCGTTGACGCCGTCCGGGAGCGCGAAGTAGCGCTCGAACGAGCCGTAGCGGCGCTCGGAGACGTAGTAGTCCTTCTTCTTCTCTTCGGTCTCTTCCTTCTTCTCGCCTCTGATGGTGAGACCTCCGTTGACGAGCTTGACGTCGATGTTCTTCTCGTCGAGGCCGGGAAGCTCAGCCGTGATCTCGTAGGCCTTGTCGCTTTCGGCGACGTCGACGGCCGGCGCATTGAAGTTCTTGGACAGGTCGCGCTCCAGCCGGGCAAGCGAGCGGAACGGCCGTTTCCAGAAGCCGTTGCCGAAATCGTCGAAGATCTGGTCGATTTCGTTTCTCAGCGCCTGGAACGGCTGCCATGCCTCGCCGGCGGCTGCCGGGGCGGTGGACGTCTTGGTGACAGGAAGTTTGGTTTCGGTCGCCATGATCATTTCTCCATCGAGTTTGACCATTCCGGTCACCGGAAAGAATAGCCATGGCGCGTCGAGCGCTGGTTGATTTCGCTCAAACTCGAGAGCCTCGCGTGCGCGATCAGGCGCGTCGGCAGGTCATGGGATGATCATGCCCAATGCGGGTGTGGAACTCGTCGTTCCGCATCCGACGTCCCGCAATACGGGCAGATGCATGGACGTTTCTCGATGGCCGGGGCAGTCGAGAGCGATAGGCCCTTATGAATCCGGTCGCTTTGGCAACCATTGGTCGCCAAGTTTCACGTAGGAGCGCTTCACCGCAGCCCAAGCCGTGCGGTGAGCGATCTCTTCCTGCCGGAGATCCCCGGCATGCGAGGCAAAGGAATGGTTGAACGCCTCCCGGTAGATGTCCAGGGCATGAGGCGGCAAATGGTGACGCACGCCAGGGGGAAGGTCCTTGTTCGAGCGATAGGGCATCGTTACAGGGCGTACCGCTGCTACATCGCCATGTCCGGCTCGGGCAGCCGCTCGCGCTTCGGCTCCGGAATCTCCGTCATCGTCGCCTCGGTCAGAAGAAGCACGCTTGCGACGGACACCGCATTTTCGAGCGCGGTCCGTACGACCTTTACGGGATCGACGATGCCGGCTTCCACGAGGTCGACATAGATCTTCCGGGCGGCATCGAAGCCGGAATTGCCTTCGCTCGCCAGCATCCGGGCGACGACGACGCCGCCATCGGTTGCGGAATTTTCGGCGATCTGGCGCGCGGGAGCTTCGAGCGCGCGCTTCAGGATCTGCAAGCCCGTTCGTTCGTCGCCCTCGCAGGTGGCTTCTTCCTTGGCCACCGCCGCGATCGTGCGGAGCAGGGCAAGCCCGCCGCCCGGCACGATGCCCTCGGCCACCGCAGCCTTGGTCGAGCTGATCGCATCGTCGAGCGCCTCCTTCTTCGCCTTCATCTCGGCTTCGGTCGGTGCTCCCACCCGGATGACGGCGACGCCACCCGACAGCTTGGCGAGGCGCTCTTCGAGCTTCTCGCGGTCGTAGTCGCTGGTCGTCCTCTCGATCTCGACGCGGATTTGCGCGAGCCGCGCGTCGATACGGGCGCGATCGCCGCCACTCCCGATCAGGGTGGTATTCTCCTTGTCGGCGACCACCCGTGCGGCGCGACCGAGCTGCTGGAGGGTGGCACTTTCGAGTTTGAGCCCGATCTCCTCCGAGATCACCTGCGCGCCGGTGAGGATGGCAATATCTTCCAGCATGGCCTTGCGCCGGTCGCCGAAGCCGGGTGCCTTGACCGCGCAAGCCTTGAGCACGCCTCGAAGCTGATTGACGATGAGCGTCGCCAGCGCTTCGCCCTCGATGTCCTCGGCGACGATCAGAAGCGGACGGCCGCTCTTGGCGACCTGCTCGAGCAGGGGAACCAGATCGCGCAGGGCGCCGATCTTGTGGTCACAGAGCAGCACGTAGGGGTCCTGCAGCACGGCTTCCATGCGGTCGGCATCCGTGACGAAGTAGGGCGACAGGAAGCCGCGGTCGAACTTCATGCCTTCCACGACCTCCAGCAGCGTCTCGGTGGTCTTGGACTCCTCCACCGAGATCACGCCGTCACCGCCGACTTTCTCGATCGCATCCGCCACCAGTTCGCCGATGGAGATGTCATTGTGCGCCGAGATCGTGGCGACCTGGACCTTTTCCGCCCTGGTCTTCACCGGTTTCGCCATGGCATGCAGGGCGGCGATGGCAGCCTGTGTCCCGCGATCGAGGCCGCGTTTGAGGTCGATCGCGCTCGCGCCGGCGACGACGTTCCGGACGCCGTCCGCAAGGATGGCATGGGCCAGGATGGTCGACGTGCTGGTGCCGTCGCCGACGACATCGCCGGTCTTCTCGGCGGCCTGCCGCAGCACCTGGGCGCCCAGGTTCTCTTCCGCGTCCTTGAGATCAAATTCCTTGGCAATGGTGACGCCATCGTTGCACACGATGGGCGCGCCCCACGACTTCTGGATCAGGACGGATTTCGACTTCGGCCCGAGCGTGACGCGCACGGCATCGGCGAGAAGGGACGCGCCGCGCAAGACTTTCTCACGAGCCGCCGAGTGAAACAGGACCTGCTTGTGCGCCATTTTTCATGTCCTCTGCTTTGCTGCCGCTGCCGGTGCGATTTTGCGGACCAGTTTGGACGAGTGAGCTGCGACCGGATTGATCTTCGTCAACGTGCGCATGCCGGCGTCGAAGCCCCAGGAGTTCTCGACAGGCCGTCGATCGATGCAAACACGACAATGTTTTGAGACCGCGCCCATTTTGCCGGCAGGGCGTTGACTTGGCGCAATCTGAAACCGGGGCGGTGCGGTATTCAGTTCGGCGGAATTCGCAGCAGCGCAGAGCCATGGTCGAGCAAGCACTATCTCTTCAGAAGCAGGAGCACATGACCCGGTTCTCTGCCGCGTCGGCGTGGTCGGGAGTTCTCGCCCACAAATGGTTCGTGCTCGCGATCCTCGTTCTGCTCGCCCTTGGTGCCTGGCAAAGCGTCCGCATCCTGTTCGGACCAGCCGTCGTGGTCGACCAGGTCGCGCGCGGGCGATTGATCGAGACCGTGGTGGCGAGCGGGCATGTCGAGACACCGTACCGCGTCGAGATCGGCAGCCAGATCACCGGCACGGTTGCGGATGTGCTGGTGCAGGAAGGCGAGAAGGTCAGCAAGGGGCAGCCGCTGATCTCGCTGGAGGCACGGGAACTCAAAGCGAGCGTGATCCAGGCGCAGGGGGCGGTAGCCCAGGCCGAAGCCCGGATCAGGCAGCTCGAAGAGCTGACGCTGCCTTCCGCGAAGGAGGCCCTGACACAAGCGCAAGCAACGCTTCTGAACGCCCAGCAGACCTATAACCGCACGGCGCAGCTCGAACACAATGGCTACGCGACCAAGGCAGCCTTGGATGACGCGCAGAAGACGCTCGACGTCGCGCGCGCCGTGAAGCGCGCGGCGGAGTTCCAGGTCTATACCGCAAGCCCGGGCGGCAGCGACTATGTCATGGCGCAAACGCAGCTCAACCAGGCACGCGCCAATCTGGACACGGCGGATTCCCGCCTGGGCTATGCGACGATCGTGGCCCCTCGCGACGGCGTTCTCATCACCCGGAACGTCGAGCGAGGCACCGTGGTGCAGGCGGGGAAAGCGCTCCTGGTGCTGGCGCCGTCAGGTGACCTGCAGCTGGTCTTGCAGATCGACGAACGCAATCTCGGCAAGCTCGCGCTCGGACAGAGCGCGCTGGCCTCCGCGGATGCCTACCCGGACCGGCGCTTCGCAGCCAAGGTCTCCTACATCAATCCGGGCATCGACATTTCCCGCGCGACCGTCCAGGTGAAGCTGACGGTGGTGGAGCCATCCGACGACCTGCGCCAGGACATGACCGTTTCGGTCGACATCGAGGTTGCCGCGAAAGACAATGCGAAGGTGCTTCCCGTCCGCTCGGTCCATGACATCCTCTCCGGACAGCCCTGGGTCCTGACCGTGGAGGGCGGTCGTGCGGTCAAGCGCCCGGTGAAGCTCGGCCTGCGCGGCAACAGCAACATCGAGATCGTCGAGGGGCTCGAAGCCGGTGATGTCGCGATTCCGCAAAGCTCGGGCGTGGTGACCGGGCAGCGCGTGCGGCCCGTCCGGCCATGAATCGCTGGCTTCCATTCGAGTGGATCGCTGCCGTGCGCTTCCTGCGTGAGGGGAGGTTGCAGACCGCCTTCATCATCGGCGGCATTTCGATCGGCGTTGGCGTCATTGTCTTCATGTCGGCGATGCTCGCGGGCATGGAGGCGAATTTCATCAAGCGCGTGCTGACGTCGCAACCGCAGATCCAGCTCCTCACGCCGGATCAGGTCGCGCGCCCCTTGCGCAACGCCGCCGGCGAGATCGAGGACGCAGTGGTCCAGCGGCCGAGCCAGCGGGTGATCTCGATCGACCAGTGGCCGAAGATCAGGGCCCAGATGCTGGCGATGCCCGAAGTCACCGCGGTCTCGCCCACCATCACCGGATCCGCGCTGGCCATCCGCGGCGACGCCAGCCGCGCGGTGACGCTGACCGGAATCGAGCCGGACACCTATTTCAACATCGTCAAGGTGCCGGACTACATCGTCGCCGGCAGCGCGCGGCTGACCAGCGAGGACATCATCATCGGCACCGAGCTCGCCAAGAATCTCGGCGCCACCGTGGGCGACAAGCTGAACCTCCAGGCGGCAAGCTCCGCCAACCGCGTGCTGACGATCTCCGGCCTGGTCGATTTCGGCAATAAGGGCGCCAATCAGCGGGTGGCCTTCATCGCACTGCGGACGGGACAGTCTCTGCTCGGCATGATCGGCGGCGTCACCACCATTGACATGACGATCAAGGACATCTACGCGGCCGAAACCATCGCCAGGCGGATCCAGGCCGCGACGGCCGTCGAGGCCGATAGCTGGATCGCAACCAACGCGCAGTTCTACACCGCTGTCCAGGCGCAGATCTACACGAACACCTTGATCCGTGTGTTCGTGGGCCTGTCGGTGGCCTTTGGCATTGCCGCGGTGCTCATCGTGTCGGTGATCCAGCGCTCCAAGGAGATCGGTATCCTCAGGGCAATGGGCACCTCGCGCGGCCAGATCCTGCGGGTGTTCCTGCTCCAGGGTGGTCTGCTCGGCTTTGTCGGCTCGCTGTTCGGCGCGACGATGGGCGCCCTAGCGTTGATCTATTGGCACGCTGTCGCCCGTCAGGCGGATGGAAGCGAGTTCTTTCCGTTGATCCTGGAGCGAAACCTCTTCATCTATACGGCGGTGCTCGCCACGGTCACCGGCCTGTTGGCTGCGACAGCGCCGGCGGTGCGCGCCGCGAAACTCGATCCGGTGGTAGCGATCCGTGGCTGAGGAGATCCTGAGGCTCGAGCGCGTCTGCAAGACCTACAATGTGGGCCTGCCATCGGAGGTCGAGGTATTGCACGACATCGATCTCGAACTCGGCCATGGCGAGTTTCTGGCTTTGATGGGTCCGTCGGGCTCCGGCAAGAGCACGCTGCTCAATATCGTCGGTCTGCTCGATCGGCCGACGTCCGGCCGGCTCCTCATCAAGGGGCGCGACACCGGGCTGCTGGACGACAACGAACTCACGCATCTCAGAGGTCACACCATCGGCTTCGTGTTTCAGCATCATTTGCTGATCTCTGCCTTCACCGCGCGCGAAAACATCATGATGCCGATGCTCGCGGATCGCGGATTTCCGAGCGCGGAGATCGCGGCCCGGGCCGATCATCTCCTTGCCGAGGTCGGTCTCGAGAGATTCGGAAACAATCTCGCCAACAACATGTCGGGCGGCCAGCAGCAGCGGGTGGCGGTGGCCAGGGCGCTCGCGATGAATCCGGATCTCGTGCTGGCGGACGAGCCGACCGGAAATCTGGATTCGAAGTCGGCCGATGCCGTCTTCGAACTGATGCGACGGGTCAATCGGGAGAGCGGCACGAGCTTCCTGCTCGTCACACATAATCTGGACCTCGCGCGCCGCTGCGACCGCATCATCGAGGTGGTCGACGGCCGGATTGCGCATTGAACGCTGGGAATCCAGCGCAAGCGTCATGTGCTGTCAGTCATGTCGAGCTCATCGGCTCGGAGGTATGGGACCACGGTGTTGACCTGAATCAAGCTGAGGTCGCCGTTCTCCATTACCATTCACGGCGCAGCCGACGGTGATGGGAGAAGCAGAGTGGAGTCCGATCAAGGTTCACGGAAGCAGACCATGGTCATGGCCGCTGTCTTGGCAGGCGGCCTGCTGCTCGTCATGCTGCAGTTCGGGCTCGCGACGTACAGTTCAATCGAAACCATTCCCTACAGCCAATTCGAGCAGCTGCTGGCACAGGACAAGATTGCCGAGGTGTCCGTCGGCTCGGACATGATTCAGGGGAAATTGAAAGAGCCGCTTCCGAGTGGAAAGACCGCATTCATCACGGCGCGGGTCGATATGGCTTTGGCCGAGAAGCTCGCGGCAAAAGGCGCGAGTGTGACCGGCGTTCCCAGTGGCGGTCTGCTGCAGAGCTTGCTGTCCTGGATCTTTCCGGTCATCGCCTTCTTCGTGATCTGGTTCTGGATCGGCCGCCGCATGGGGGGCGGCCAGGGCCTGGGCGGGTTGATGGCGATCGGAAAGTCCCGCGCGAAGGTCTATGTCGAAAAGGACATCAAGGTCACCTTCGCGGATGTCGCCGGAGTGGACGAGGCGAAGTTCGAGCTTCAGGAAGTCGTTTCATTCCTCAAGGACCCCAAGAGCTATGGCCGATTGGGGGCGCATGTACCCAAGGGAATATTGCTGGTCGGACCGCCGGGGACGGGAAAGACGCTGCTGGCCCGCGCCGTGGCGGGAGAGGCCGGCGTTCCGTTCTTCTCGATCTCGGGCTCGGAGTTCGTTGAGATGTTCGTCGGTGTCGGCGCAGCGCGCGTCCGGGATCTGTTCGAGCAGGCCCGAAAGGCGGCACCGTGCATCATCTTCGTCGACGAGCTCGACGCGCTGGGACGCAGCCGCGGGCCGCTGTCGTTCGGAGGTTACGACGAGAAGGAGCAGACCCTCAACCAGCTGTTGTCCGAGCTTGACGGCTTCGACCCGAGCGCCGGTGTCATCCTGCTGGCGGCGACCAATCGCCCCGAGATCCTGGATCCCGCACTGCTGCGCGCGGGCCGGTTCGACCGTCAGGTTCTGGTTGACCGGCCGGACAAGAACGGGCGCGTCGCCATTCTCAAGGTCCACGTCCGCAAGATCCGTATGGGCAAAGACGTCGACCTCGACAAGGTGGCGGGACTCACGACCGGCTTCACCGGCGCCGACCTTGCAAACCTCATCAACGAAGCTGCGATCGCCGCGACCAGACGGAGCGGAGAGGAGGTCACGTTCGACGATTTCGTCACGGCGATCGAGCGGATCGTGGCCGGAATCGAGAAGAAGAGCAGGGTGCTCAGCAAGGCGGAACGGCGCAGGGTCGCCTATCATGAGATGGGCCATGCCCTCGTTGCGGCCAGCCTGCCCGGCGTCGACCCGGTACAGAAGGTCTCGATCATTCCGCGCGGGATCGGCGCATTGGGATACACCATCCAGCGTCCGACCGAGGACAGGTTCCTGCTGACCATCGAGGAGCTCAAGAACCGCATCGCGGTGCTGATGGGGGGACGCGCATCGGAGCGTCTGATCTTCGACGGTGCGATCTCCACCGGCGCCGCCGACGATCTTCAGCGTGCGACCGAAGTCGCGATTGAAATGGTGACCAAGTACGGCATGGACGAGACGGTGGGGCAACGCACCTATGCACCGAAGCCGCAAGCCTTTCTCGGCGCGGCCCAGGACAAGATCGTCGGAGCTGCCGAGGCAACCGGCCGCGAGATCGATCTCGCCGTCCGCAACCTGATCGAGGAGGGGGACCGCCGGGCTCGGGACATCCTCCAGCGGCGGCGTGGCGACCTCGATGCCGGTGTCGAACTGTTGATCGCCAACGAAACGGTGACGTCCGAGCAATTTGCGCCGCTGCTCGGCAAGCGCAGCGAGGAGAGCAAGCCGGTCGCCGCGTGATTGGGACGCATGAGCGGCCACGGCTCGCTCTGCAAATGCTCGCGCAGGCCTGCCGAGGTCTTCAAAGGCCGCGCGAGTGGATCTTCCTGCGCAGGCGGTGACACGAATCTTCCAGGAGCGTTTGAAGATTCTCGATGTTCACCAGCAGCTCCTCTGCCTGTCGCCGTTCCTGCGTTCCGAACGCAAAACCGTCTCGCAAGCTCGAGACGTGCTCCACGCGCTTGCGTCCGGCTGCGGCTCGATGTTCGAAGAACTCGAGTTGCTCCAGGTCATGCCCGAGCCCGTCCTCTTCGGAGATCAGCATCTTGGTGATCGCGCTCCGGCGGTCAGGCATGAGGTCGGCGCCGTTCAGCAGTGCGATGTAATGGTCGACATTCGCCTGAGCGATGTAGCGATGCATGGCGCATTCCCCCGCAAAGATATCCAATATTACCACCGCAAGGGCAGGCGGCGAAGATGACTGCGTTGGGGCAAGTAGATCATAGAGGTAATATAGTAGTGAAAATGCAGGGCAGGTCATTCAAAATGTGCGTGATCTTGCTGAGTGGCGGTCCCAGTTCTGAGTGGCGGTCCCAGTTGCGAAACAGATGTCGCAGCCGATCTGGCTTGATGGGGATCAAGTCGGGAATTCGCAGGCTCATTAGTCTTTAAGCTGCGTAACCCGACCCCACGGTTACGTCCCCAAGTCGCCGCCGAGGTCATCCCACTGCATCTCGGCGGCTCCTTTTTTGGATGAAAGACTTTCAATCAAGCTGTGTGGGGGCGCGGGAATCAGCCGATGCCCACCTATTATTTCGATATCAAGGACGGCGTGCCCGTCCGGGACAGGTCCGGACTGGAGCTTGTGAGTGATGGTGCTGCCATCGCCCACAGCAAGAAACTCGCCGACAAGGTGCGCAGAGAGAAACCGAAGGGCCATCCCGCGCTCAAGATCGTCGTCATCGACGAGAGCGGCCGGGAGGTTCACCGCGAACAGATTTATTCAAGCGCGACCTGAGCACCGGTAAAGGGATGTAGTGCGTCTCTCTCTGCCACAGCTCGATGGCCTCGCATCGCGGAATTCGGGCGCCTTCATTGATTTGGCGCAAAGCCGCAGGCCGATCGACTTTTAATTTGAGCTAAAGCGCCGGGTCGGAGCGCTCGTGCTCCCTCGCCCAACAGGTGCTGAACGGAAGATGCCTGGGAGGGGTGATCTCTGTGAAGCGGCACCACGTCAAGCAGACCGTATCATTTCAGGACCGCCTTTCAGCGTGGGCCGAACAGCTCCGTGAGCAGGCCGCCAAACTGAAGCCTGGCCGCGAGCGGGACGACCTGCTTGCTAAGGTTCGCCAGGCTGATGTCGCAGCTCACCTCGACAAATGGGTCAACTCTCGGGGTCTTCAGCCACCGAAGTAGGGTTGCTTTGCCTCCAGCTGAATGCGGCGCCGGTCGGCGCGCTGTCGCCTTCATGTACGGCATCGAACCAGGTCGATCGTCTCGAGTGTCAAGCCTCTGGGATTGCGAGGCGCTTGGCGGCGTTCGCCGAGACCAGATAGGCCGCCGCGATGGCAATGATCGCCGCAAGTAATCCTCCGGACAGCGCGGTAAAGCCGAACAGCCCGCGCCACGGACCAAGCGCAAGCGCCAGCCCGGCGAGAAGGGCGCCGACAGACGTGGCGATCAGGATGTTGTGGGGGCGGTTCGCGCGCCATGGCATGCGGCGCGACCGGATGACGAAGATGACCAGGATCTGGGTGAAGATCGATTCCACGAACCATCCGGTTCGAAACAATGCTGCATCCGCCTCGAACACCTCGAGGAGAACGACGAAGGTGATCGCATCGAACAGGGAGGACGCCATTCCCATGATGATGGAGAAGCGCAGGATGCCGGCCATGTTCCACGTTTCGGGCTGGGCCACGTCTTCGCGGTCGACCTCGTCGAACGGGATTCCGATTTCGGAGAGATCGTAGATCAGATTGTTCAGCAGGATCTGCAGCGGCAGCAACGGCAGGAATGGAAGAACGATCGACGCCAGGGCCATCGAAAGCATGTTGCCGAAATTCGAGCTCGTTCCCATTCGGACATATTTCAGGATGTTGGCAAAGGTTCTGCGGCCCTCGCGCACGCCGGCCGCAAGCACTGAGAGGTCGGGAGTCACCAGGATCATGTCGGCGGCGGCGCGGGCGACCTCGGTTGCGCCCGTGACGGATATGCCGACATGGGCTGCGTGGATCGCCGGCGCATCATTGACGCCGTCTCCCATGAAACCGACGACGTGTTTGCGGCGCCGGAGTGCGGCAATGATCCGCCGCTTCTGGTCGGGGTCGATCCGGGCAAATAGATCGACGTCATCGACCCGGGCGACGAGCGCGGCATCGGTGAGCTCTGAGATCTCGGCTCCGGTCATGACTCGTTCCGACGGGAGACCGACCGCTCGCGCGACATGGGAGACCACGGCGTCATGGTCACCCGAGAGGATCTTGATCGTCACGCCGAGCGAGGTGAGCGCTTCGATCGCCGAGGCCGCATCCCGCTTCGGCGGATCGGCGAAGACACAGAAGCCGAGCATGGTCAGATTGGTCTCGTCCCCGACGGCAATCGTCCGTTGCCCGACCGGAATGGACCTGATGGCGACGGCAAGAAGCCGGAAGCCGTCGCGCGCATATCGAGCCTGGATGTCTGCCATTTTCTGTTGCCATGCGGCGTCGAGCGGATGCGCCAGGCCATCGATCTCCACGGCAGCGCAGCGGGCCAGGATGGATTCCGGAGCCCCCTTTGCGATCAGCATGTGCTCGTCGTGCCGAGCGGCGAGGACGGACAAGCACCTCCGCTCGAAGTCGAACGGGACTTCCGAAAGCCGGACCCAGCCGTCCGCGCCATCGCGGCTCGCTGACAGGATCGCGTCGTCGAGAGGGCTTCGGACACCAGCCTGGAACGTGCTGTTCAGGTGCGCAAAGCTCAGCACGCGGTCGCTGGGCCGATCCTGCGCATCGATATGCGCCTCCAGCGTGATCCTGGCCTCCGTCAACGTGCCGGTCTTGTCGACGCAAAGCGTGTCCATCGCGCCCAGGTCGTGAATGGCGGACAGTCGCTTGACGATGACCTTTCGCTTCGCCATGCGCAGCGCGCCGCGGGCGAGGGTGACCGTCATCACCATGGGCAGCAGTTCGGGCGTCAGGCCGACGGCGAGTGCGACCGCGAAGAGGAAGGACTCCATTGCGGGACGATGCGCGACGAGATGAGTCATCAGCACAAAGAGGGTGAGAAAGAGCGTCAGGCGAAGGATCAGCACGCCGAGCCTTCGGACGCCCTCCTCGAGAGCCGTCGGCGGTGCGTCGGCGGCCATTGCGGCGGCGATCGCGCCGAAGCGCGTCCGGCCTCCGGTCCTCACGACCAGCATCCTGCCGCTTCCGCCCACGGTGCTGGTTCCCGCAAACAGGGCGTTCGTGGCGTCCGCCGGCAATGCCGCCGCGCAAGGAGCGTCCGTCTTGAAGGCCGGAAACGGCTCGCCCGTCATCAGGGCTTCATTGACATGCAATTCCTGGGCATCGAGGACGATGCCATCGGCCGGTATCAGATCGCCGATGCGGAGCTTCACGACGTCCCCCGGGACGAGAGCCGTCACCGAAACGGTCGCGTCGCTGCCGTCCCTGATGACGTCGGCCTGAATGGCGACGGATTCCCGCAACGCTTCGGCCGTTCGCTCGGCGCGATGCTCCTGAACGATATCGAGCGTGATGGACAGGGACAGCACGGTCGCGATGATGGCAAAACTGCCGAAGTCGCCGCTCAGCCCGGATACGAGCGCAGCCGCCAGCAGCATCGCAATCAAGGGATTCCAGAGGCGTTGGCCGAGCTTGCGCAGGGCTGACCGGCCTTGCGAGGCGTCGGCGCGGTTTGCTCCGAAGATTGCCAGCCTTTGTTTCGCTTCGGTTTGTGTCAGGCCTTGCGGACCTGAGCCGAGCGCGCGGAAGAGCTCGTCCTTTGGCGTTTGCCAGAACTCGGCAGCCAAAGCCTCCGCCGGAATGGATTGCGCGATCATTGGAAGGGCTCGCCGGTCACTGACATCTGGGCCAGGCGAGGGTAAGAGGCTGCTCGATTCCCGGGTTGATGCAGCTCAACCCGGTTTCGGATGACACAGCCTGTGCATTGCTAATAGACGGATGCAGCACGACCTGCGTCTGCGTGAGCACCGTTCTGATGCGGCCGATCGATAGCGGCGAGGGCGGCCTGTTCCTGCGACAGCCGCCACTCGATGTAGTCACGCTCGACATCGGTGAGATGCGTCTTCAGCAGCCGGTGATAGCGCTCGATATTCATGCTGTGAGCGCGACTGAGCGCAAAGCTGACGGCCGGCATATCACCTCCTCGTGCTGACGTTCAGAGCTGCGCGCCGCTTCGGCGCATCATTTCTTCCGGCTGTTCGCCGATGGCGAAAATATCTGGTTGGCAGGTGGCTGCCCGCCGGTCGGAACGGCGATGGTCACGAAGCCGCGGCCCATCGCGGTGTGGCAGGCATTGCAGCCGTCGGTCAGCGCGCGCATGGAAGCGGTGAACTTGCGATCATCTCCCGCCGTGATCGCGTCGGCGACCGAGACCAGCGGCTCCCTCATCGTGGTCACGTTGCTGATGGGCACCGCCGGATAGAAGACGGCTGCTTCGGCTAGGCTATTCGTCAGCTGCCTGAGCTCATACGCGGCCAGGTCCCAGTTCTTCGCCTTGCCTGCATACCACAGCTTGAGATGCTCGAGCTGCGCCATGCCCATGACCTCGACGAGACGAGGCACCTCTTGTTTCGCGCTCGCGGACGGCGGAAAGTCGGACTGAGCAATCGCGGATGTGACCGCACCCGCCGAAATCGCGAGAACCACGCACCAATGTCTTAGCGTCATCCGAGCATTCCCTGTCAGTTTCGCCCTTTACTATCAGGCTCCCGTTCCAGGCCTTTGCGCTGAATCAAGCTTTTGCGTTCCCGCCGCCGGATCTCGTCAGGAAGAGGCGCAGCGAACAGGGCGAGAGAAGCAGCCGACGGTGAATTCGAATTTGGCGCTTCGGCGCGAAGCGCCTGACCGGGATCAATTCAGCCTTCCAAGGAGTCTTCGGATGATCTTCCTCAGATTGTCGGCGTACTCGTCGATGACCTGACGCCTCTCGGCTGACGGCGAAAGCCGACGATCATCCCCTTCGTCCGCTGACGGCGTATCCGTCCGGGATTCCCCGCGGACGATGGAGGCGGCGGGCTTTGTCGGTTTCACGGGAATTCTGGCCTCTGGATAGAGCTGCGCGCATTGTTCAGGATAGGAACCAGTTCCATCCGCCTGATCCTGTCGCGCGCGCCGGACTCAACGCCCCGGGGCCGTCCGATCGCATTTGGGGCAGCGGCCGTCGGCGGCTGCTCCGAGCTGACGGCCAATCTCCATCCTGAGAGATTCTTTCTCCCATTTCGTGCCGTCACTTCTGGCCATTCGCTTCACGCGTTCGAAAGCGTGGCTCTCGGCAGCGTCATCTCCGATGCGGACGATCACGTCGCGGTGGAAGGGACAAACAGTCGTCGCGCGGGTCGTCTCCAGTGCGTAGCGCACGACCGCGGCGAGATCGTCGGTGTGAGTGTCGGTAAGCATGTCGGCTCTCCTGATCAGCGTACTCCTTTGCCCGGACGATCCCAAGGGTTCGACGAAAATCGGCCCCGGGCTCCATGGGAGCGCCGAGGCCGATTGTTCGCTTGGCTCTTCCATTCAGGGTCCGAGCTCATCCAACAAACCCGCGTTGCCGACTTTCGTTCCATCGAACTCTCCGGCGGAGCCGCGCTCCGGCCTGCTCCATGCTCGCGGTTTTCTGCACCTGTCTATGAAGGCGCCGCCCGGAATGCCTGGGAATCCGAACTTCGCTTCCTCCGGCAACGGTACCTCAGCAAGCGTTCCCGATGCCAATACAACGCTACAATCGGGGTCGCCAACGTGTCTTGATCCAGCTCAAAGGCGCGATCAGGCGTTCATGTCCCCGAGGTGCTGACGATTGCGCAGCACGATCTGCCAGGCACAGGAAAAGCCGAGAATGCCTCCGCTGTGGAGCTGGGATAGTGCCCCGTGTGGATCCGTTCAGGACAGTTGCCTAAGTATTGGTCCGCAATTTCAATGCCGGATCGGCGGGCGCATATCGTCAACATGGAGCGCAACATCATCTTCAAGTGCCCGCGCACTGGCATGAACGTGCAGCACTGGCTTCCCGGCGCAATGTCGGGAGCCGCGGATACGCACGTCTCCGTCCGATGTCCCGCTTGCGGCTCGCTGCACTTCGTCAACATCGCCACTGGCAAGATGTTGAGCGAAGGGCATCGTCCGGCGTCGAACGACTACGGCTCCAGCCGGTCTTGGCGCCCAGCCTGATCCCCCCATGCTTGACGCGGCGAGAGTCGCGCCCGCGATAACGGCATCACTCCACCCGCCGGAGCAGCGGACGCCATGCAGAAGGTCGCGTCGACTTCAAGCCTCCGTGCTTGGCTCGAGGCGTGCCTCCCGCATCGTTTGCGGCGGCTAGTGTGTCGCAGCGGCAACAGCCGATCATTTTCAGCCGATTGTAACCGGCCTGGCACTCGCGCGCCCTTGGCGAAGTGCGCCGCGGTTCCAACATAGGCACGAACCACGCGCCGGGGGCGGTGCGGTGGTGGGACGGCTGCCGACAGCGAGTGACCAACCATGCGCGTATTCGTTCGAATCGCGATCCTTCTATCCGCCATCTGGTGTCTTGCCGACCCGAATGCAGCCTCGGCGCACGCCATCATCGTGTCGTCCTCGCCGGCGGCCGGTGCGACCGTCTCGGGGGACGCCGTCGCGATCAGCCTGCATTTCAACAGCCGGATCGATCGCGCCCGTTCCAAGCTGACGCTGCTGGCGCCGAACGGCGCCACGCAGGCGCTGACGCCCGCGGCCAATGCGCCGGCCGACGAGCTCAAGGCCGAGGCGACGCGGCTTTCCGGCGGCGCATGGCGCCTGCGCTGGCAGGTGCTGAGCGTCGACGGACACATCACGCGCGGCGACATTCCGTTCATCGTTCATTGACCTCGCCTTGTACCTGTTTCTCGACATCTTCGGCTATCTGTCGGTCGTTCTGCGCGGCCTGATCCTGATCGCCCAAGCCTTCACGCTCGGCGGCCTTGCCTTTCAGATGCTGTTGTGGTGGCCGTTGCAGCCGCAGCTGTCGGTGTTCGGTCTCACGATCGAGGAGAAATGCCTGACGGTGCTGAAGGTCAGCGCCTTCGCCTGGGCGCTCCTCACCATCGCTTCGCTGGGGCTCAATGCCGCCGCGCTGGTCGGGACGCTTCAGGTGTCGTGGCGCGAGGCGATCAGTGCCGACTTCGCCCGGGCCGGCCTCATCATTGCGGCGAGCGCATTCGGCCTCGCCGTGCTGGCAAATGGACGCGCGCAGGGCCTGCGATCCCTGGCACTCCTCGCGCTTGCGCTGCTCGCGCTCGCGATGCAGACCCGGCTGACCCACGCGGCGAGCCGGCCGGTGCTCAGCTGGCCGCTGCTCCTGTCCGATGCCGGCCACATGCTGGGCGCCGCGGTCTGGATCGGCGGGCTTCCCTATTTCCTGATCGCGCTGAACGGCTGCAAGGTGCCCTCCGACTGGCGCCTCATCGCACGGCGGTACTCGCTGATGTCCATGGCCGCAGTCGCGGCCATCGTCGGCGGCGGCCTCGTCATGGCTTTCGATTACATCGGCTCGATCGAGGCGATCTACGGCACCGCCTATGGCGTCATGATCCTCGCCAAGATCGGGTTGCTGCTGATGCTGCTCGCGCTTGGCGCGGGCAATTATCTCTTGGTCGAGCGGCTGCGGCGCGATCCCGCAACGCCGATCCTCCGCCTCAAGCGCTTTGCCGAGGTCGAAGTCGGCATCGGTCTCACCGTTCTGCTCGCGGCTGCGTCGCTGACGTCGCTGCCGCCCGGCGTCGATCTGTCGCGCGACCGGCTGAGCTGGCAGGAGATCGTCGAGCGCGCCACGCCGCAATGGCCGCCGCGCCTGACCAGCCCGGACTACGACAAGCTGACCATCGCGCAGCTCCAGGCCAGGATCACCCTGGCCGATGCCGGGCGCAGCAGCGCACCGGCCGCCTACGTTCCCGGCGAAGGCACGATCCTGCCGCGCAACGCCGAGGACATCGCCTGGTCCGAGTACAATCATCACTGGGCCGGCGTCTTCGTGGTGCTGATCGGCCTGCTCGCTTTGATCGAGCGGTTTCGCTGGGGCCGCTGGGCGAGGCATTGGCCGCTGCTGTTTCTCGGCATGGCGGCCTTCCTGCTTCTCCGCGCCGACGAGCAGGCCTGGCCGCTCGGGCCGGCCGGATTCTTCGAATCGCTGCGCGATCCCGAGGTGGCGCAGCACCGCATCTTCGTGTTGCTGATCGCGGTATTCGGACTGTTCGAATGGCGCGTGCGGCTGCGCGGCGACAAGGCCGGACGCGCGGCCTTGGTGTTTCCCCTGACGACCGCGCTCGGCGGCGCGCTCCTGCTCACGCATTCCCATGCCATCGCCAACATCAAGGACCAGCTCCTGATCGAGATGAGCCACACGCCGCTTGCGCTGTGCGGGATCGCCGCGGGCTGGGCGCGCTGGCTCGAATTGCGGCTCGACGGCCGCGTCCGCGGCGTCGCGGCATGGATCTGGCCGGTCGCCTTCATCCTGGTCGGGCTTGTCCTGCTGGACTACCGCGAGGCCTGAGCGCCGGCGCCATCTTGCCGCGGCAATCATTCCCTGTAATCTGAGCAAAACACTGGAGAAGAAGCCGATGGGAGGAGTCTTGGAGGGCGTGCGCGTGCTCGATTTCGGGCGCTATATCGCCGGGCCCTATTGCGCCACCCTGCTGGCCGAGTTCGGGGCCGAGGTCATCCGGGTCGAGAAGCGCGACGGCAGCGAGGACCGGTTCGTGGCGCCGGTGGGTGAAGGCGGCGAGGGCGCGCTGTTTCTCCAGGTCAATCGCAACAAGAAGTGCATCACCCTCGATCCGATGAAGACGGAAGGCCAGGAGGTGATGCGCCGCCTGGTCGCGACCGCGGACGTCGTGGTCGCCAACCTGCCGCCGCAAACCCTGCGCGCGATGAAGCTCGATTACGAGTCGCTGAAGGCGATCAAGCCGGACATCATCCTGACCACGGCGACCGCGTTCGGCGGGCCGGGCCCGTGGTCCGACCGCGTCGGTTTCGACGGCGTCGGGCAGGTGATGTCGGGCTCGGTGTACATGACGGGCGCTGGCGATCCGCCGTACCGGGCCGCGGTGAACTGGGTCGATTTCGGCACCGCGCTGCACTGCGCGTTCGGCACGCTCGCCGCCCTGATCGAGCGCGGCAAATCCGGGCGCGGGCAGATCGTCGAGGGCGCGCTGCTCGCAACCGCGTTGTCCTTCACAAATGCGACGCTGATCGAGCAGGCCGTCATCAACGTCAATCGCGTGCCGACGGGCAATCTCGGCCAGACCGCGGCGCCCGCCGACATCTACTGCACCAGGGACGGCTGGGTGCTGTGCCAGGTGACGGGTCATCCGCTGTTCAAGCGCTGGGCGAGGTTGATGGACGAGGAGGAGCTTTGGCTGAACGATCCGCGCTTTGCCGACGACATCAGCCGCGGCAACAACGGCCGCATCATCAGCGAGCGGATGGCGCGCTGGTGCGCCGAGCGCACCACGCAGGAGGCGGTCGATGCGCTGGGCCAGGCGATGATTCCGACCGGCCCCGTGCTCTCACCGCAACAGGCGCTGGACCATCCGCACATCCGCGCCGCCGGCTTCATGCAGGACGTCGATTATCCCGGCCTGCCGAAACAGGCGCCGGTCGCCCGCGCCGCGGTGCGGCTGTCGGAAACGCCGGGCGAAATCGTGAGCCGCCCGCCGACACTCGGCGAGCACACCGATCTCGTTCTCGCCGAACTCGGCTATGATGCCGCGGCGATCGCAGCGCTCCGACAAGGCGGCGTCATCTAGCGTCACAGCAGCTGCTTCAATGCCTTGGCATCGGCTGGCGCCGCGCTCTTCTGGTCGTTGTCGAAATAGACGTAGACGTCGCAGCCCTGCCGCTTCCACGACTTGATGCGCTTCGCCCATTGCCCCAGCGTCGCCTTGGTGTAGTGGCCGTGATAGCGCCCGCCGGGCCCGTGTCCGCGCACATAGACGAAATCCGCCGTGCGCTTCCACGGCGCCGGCGCATCGTGATGGTCGGACAGGCACAGCGAGATGTTCTCGTCGGCCAGCATCCGCAGGATGCGCGGTTGATACCAGCTCGGATGACGAAACTCGAAACTGTAGCGCCGCTTTCGCGACAGCAGCTTGAAGAAGGAGGCGAGCCGGTCCGCGTTCGCCTCGAACTGCGGCGGCAGCTGGAACAGGATCGGGCCGGCCTTGCCGCCGAGCCGCGAAATGCGGTCCTCCAGCAGCTCGAGGCTGTTGACGGAGCGGTCCGACAGCCGCTTCCAGTGCGTGATGAACTTGGACGCCTTCCACGCGAACACGAAATCTCGTCCGGTCTGCTCCCGCCATCCCTTCACCGCCTCAGGCGTCGGCGTGCGGTAGAACACCCCGTTCAGCTCCGTGGTGTCGAATTGCCCCGCATAATAGCGAAGCTGCTCCTTCAGCGTCACGCCCTCGGGGAAGAACGGGCCGCGCCAGGAGGCGTAGTGCCAGCCCGAAGTTCCGATCAGAACGCGCGCCATGTGTCACGTGCCATCCATTGCCATTTGCCGGAGGGAACGTCCGTGCGGCCGATACGTTGCTCGTGAGCTTGATCAACGCAGGACCGGAACCGATGTACGCGCTGTTCCAAGGCAACAAGCAGATCGGCAATCCCTTTCCAACCGAGAAGGAGGTGTGGGAAGCCGCCCTGATCGAGGGCCTTGTCACCGACGTTCCGGTCGCGGACGAGGAGGGCGGCAATCTCTTGCCCGCCGGCTACCACGTCGCGCGCGTCGAGGAGACGTTCGCACCGCGGCCGGATTGGAAGCTGCCGCGCGAGATCTCGTGATACTGATGTCTCGTGGTTGAGTCGGCTGTCGCGGTTCGTTCACCTCTCCCGCTTGCGGCGATTAAGCCTCATGTCATGGTGCTTTCATTCGACGCCAGCGCCGCCTTGGCGACCTCGGCCATCCAACCGGAGGCCACCGGCAGGATCTCATCGTTGAAATCGTAGCGCGGTCCGTGCAGCTCCGCGCCCTCGCGCAGCTCGCCATTGCCGATCCAGACGAAGGCGCCCGGCCGTTGCTGCAAGTAATGGGCAAAATCCTCGCCGGCCATGCTCGGCGCGAGGTCGCGCCGCACCGGCGCCTGCACCTTCTCCGCGGCGATGCGCGCGAGGTCGGCCTCATCAGGCGTATTGATCACGACGCCCACGCCCCAGACGATCTCGGGCGTAACCTTGACGCCGAAGCTGGTCGCAATGCCGGCGCAGCTGCGCTCGATGCCGTCGAGGATGGTGTCCTTGACCGCCTCGCGATGGTAGCGCAGCGTGCCGCGGATGGTGACGCGCCCGGCGATCTGGTTCGGCGCGGTACCGCCTTCGATCGTGCACAGCGACAGCACGGCGGTGTCGAGCGGATCGACGCTGCGCGATGCGATGGATTGCAGCGCCACGATCAGATGGCCGGCCGCCACGACCGGGTCGCGCGTCAGATGCGGCATGCCGGCATGCCCGGCATGGCCTTCGATGGTGATGGTGATGCGCCCGCCGGAGGCCATGACGACGCCGTCGTGCACGGCGATGGTGCCGGCGGCAAGGCCCGGCCAGTTGTGGAAGCCGAACACCCGCTCCATCGGAAAGCGGTCGAACAGCCCGGCCGCGACCATCGCGCGCGAGCCGCCAAAGCCTTCCTCGGCCGGCTGGAAGATGAAATCGACCGTGCCGCTCCAGCTGCTGTCGGCGGCGAGCAGCGCCGCGGCGCCGAGCAGCGCGGCGGTGTGCCCGTCATGGCCGCAGGCATGCATCACGCCGGAAGTCTTTGAAGCATAGGGCAGGCCGGTGTCCTCGGTGATCGGCAGCGCATCCATGTCGGCGCGCAGCCCGACCCGGCTTCGTGCGTGGCCACGCGTCAACGTCGCGACGACGCCGTGCCCGCCGATCCCTGCCTCGAACGGAATGCCGAGCTCGCTGAGCTTGTCCCGCACGAAGGCCGAGGTCTCCTTCTCCTGGAGCGACAGCTCCGGGTGGGCGTGAAGATGCCGGCGCCACGCGGTCAGTTTCTGGTGCAGTTCGGGGATCAAGGCTGGGGTCTTTCGCAAAATGCAGGTTGCCGGCACAATAGCGGATTGTCCGCGCCATGCATCAAGCGCCTTGGAATGCCTCGCGTGCAGCAATGAGATCGGCGATCGCCGGGGCACCAACCGTGCCGCGTGCTCCACTTCACCTCTCCCGCTTGCGGGAGAGGCCGGGAGAGGGCTGGATCGTCATTGGGAGTCTCACTGCGGAGACACCCTCTCCCCAACCCTCTCCCGCAAGCGAGAGCTTTGCATATTCGCGAATCTGCGATTCCCTAGACCGCTGAGGGAGGACGGGAATGGCCTATCGACAGGTTGGACAACCGAGCTTTGCGGACGCGCTGGTGTCGCGACGGGGAAAAGGCAATCCGGTGCTGAGACGGATTGGGGACTTGGTCGATTGGGCAGCGGTAGGGGGCGTGCTAGGCGGTCTGCCGGAACCGGAGCGTGGGGCGCCGGCCTATCCGCGGCTGGTGATGTTCAAGGCGCTGTTGCTGCAGCAATGGTACGGGCTGTCCGATCCGGAGCTTGAAGAGGCGCTTGATGACCGCGCCTCATTCCGCGATTTCTGCGGCTTTGTGCTCGGCGATGAGACACCCGATCACGCCACGATCTGGCGCTTCCGCGACAGTTTGCAGCGGGCCGGCCTGGACGAGAGGCTGTTCGGTGAGATCCTGCGCCAGATCGATGCGCATGGGCTGGTGGTGCGGCGGGGTACACTAATCGACGCGAGCCTGATCCCGGCGGCGGTGAAGCCGCCGAAGCCACCAGAGGAGCCGCAGCCCCCCGGCCCGGACGGTCGGGCGCCGAGCAAACTGGTCAACAGCAAGCGCGATCCGGATGCGCGATGGACCAAGAAGGGCGGCAAACGATACTTCGGCTACAAGGCCCATGTTGGCATCGACCAGGGCTCGGCAATCATCCGCCGCAGCAAGCTGACCGATGCTGCGGTCAACGATACGGTGCCCGCCGACGAGTTGGTCTGTGGTGATGAGAAGGCGGTCTATGCCGACCAGGCCTATGACAAGCACGAGCGCCGTAGCGGCCTGCGCGCGCGAGGCATCAAGCCGCGGCTGATGTTCCGGCCCAACAAGCATCATCCGCTGACCGCGCGGCAGAAGCGCTTCAACGGTGCCGTGGGAAAGCGCCGCGCACCGGTCGAGCAGGTCTTCGCGCGCCTCAAGGGCAGCTACCGCTGGGCGCGCGCCCGCTATCTGGGCTGGGCGCGCAACCAGACGCATCTGCGCCTGATCTGCCTGGCAATGAATCTCAAACGATGGGTGGCGTTGTCTCCTGCGGGAGTTGCCGCATGACCGCCCAACCCAATCAGTCGACCACGAAAGCGCAAACCTTCGATGCCGCCGACGTCCAACGCTACGCAAAAAACGCCCAACAGCGGCAATCACTCCCCCGCGTCCAATTAAGCAAAGCTCTCGCAAGCGGGAGAGGGGGCGCACCTCGCTTGTTGTCGCATCTCTCTAAGCCGCCAGCTTCGCCAGCCCCGGCCAGTCGAAGCTGATGCCATGCCCGGGTCGGTCCGGCGCGAGCGCAAGTCCGTCCTTCAGCACCAGCGGATGCTCGATATATTTGTCGAGCCCGAAACCATGCGCTTCCAGATACGACCTGTTCGGGCAGGCCGCGAGCAGATGCACGGTGATGTCGTGCGCGCCGTGGCTGGTGACGGGCAGGTTGAACGCTTCCGCCAGCCGCGCGATCTTCATGAACGCGCTGACGCCGCCGCAATTGGTCACGTCCGGCTCGGGGTAGGACACCGCGCCCGAGGCGATGTAGTTCTTGAACTCCCACAGCGAGCGCAGATTCTCGCCCGCCGCGATCGGCACGCCGCCGGCCTGCATGATGCGCACATGGCCCGCGACGTCGTCGGGAATGATCGGCTCCTCGAGCCAGGTGAGGTCATAGGGAACGAAGGCGCGGGCGGCCCGGATCGCTTCCTCGACCGTCCATTTCATGTTGGCGTCCACCATCAGCGGAAAACCGTCGCCGAGATGCTCTCGCATCGCGGAGACCTTCGCGACGTCTGTTTTAAGGTCGGGCCGGCCGACCTTCATCTTGATGGCGCGAAAGCCCTTGGCGAGATTGCCGTCGGTCTGTTTGAGCAGCGCATCGACGGAGAGGTCAAGGTCGATGCCGCCGGCATAGCACGGCACGCCCGCATCGAAGCCGCCGAGCAGGCGGAACAGCGGCAGCCTGGCGCGCCGCGCCTTCAGATCCCACAGCGCGATGTCGAGCGCGGAGAGCGCCAGCACGGTCGGTCCGCCGCGCCCGCCATAATGCAGCGCCCACCAGACATGATGCCAGATCGCTTCGGTGTCGTCGGCCTCGCGCCCTTCGACCAGCGGCGGGATCTCGCGCTTGAGAATGTCGGCCACAGCCCCGCCATTGCGCCCGACCGTGTAGGTGTAGCCGACGCCCTCGGCACCGTCGGCATCGCGAATGCGGCAGGTGATCAGCTCGAACGCGGCGATCTCGCCATGGGTGGAGTCGGACAACGTGACGGGAAGGGGGATCCGGTAGAGGGCGGATTCGATATTCGCGATGCGCGGCATGTGGCCTCCCTTCTTCCTATTGTAGGATGGGTAGAGCGCAGCGAAACCCATCATCATCAACGTTGGGCGATGGGTTTCGCTACGCTCTACCCATCCTACACCCTACAACCCAACTCACCGCATCGTCGCGAGTTGCACCGCCAGCGCGCAGGCGCGCTCGTATTCGTCGAGATTGATCCATTCGTCGACCGTATGCGCCTCGTTCTGGCCGGCGCCGAAGGTCACGGTCGGAATGCCGTGGCGGACCATCCAGTTGGCATCCAGGCCGCCATTGGCCGTGCGGACGTTCGGCGTGCCGCCGACCGCGGACACGGCCTCGACCGCGCGCTTGATCACGGGCTGGCTGTCCTTCATGCGGAACGGATAATAGTCGGTCTCCGCCTTGAACTTGACCTTGCCGGACTTGCCTTGCGCATTCGTGACCTTCTTGGCCGCCTTCTCGAACGCGGCCTTGTAGGCCTTGGTGATCTCCTTGAAGAATTTGCCGTCATGGCTGCGGCTTTCGCCGCGCACATGCACGTAGTCGGTGACGACATTGGTGGCATCGCCCGCCGGGCGGCCCTCGCCGCCGGTGACCGGGCCGACATTGCTGGTGCCTTGCTTCTTGCCTTTCACCACCTTGCCGAACCAGCCGCCGGCCTTCACGTCCGCAAGCGCGAGCGCCATGATCATGGTCGAGGAGATGCCGCGCTCCGGCGCGACACCGGCATGCGAAGCGCGGCCGAAGATCTCGACGCTCCAGCGGTCGGCGCCGACCGCGCCGATGACGACGTTGGACGCCGCGCCGCCGTCATAGTTGAACGCCATCACGGGCGCGCCGAGTTCGTCGAGCTTGACGTGGCGCGCGCCGTAGAGCCCGCTTTCCTCGCGCACGCAGAACAGCAGCGTGATCGGGGGATGGTCGAGCTTCTGCTTGGCGAGTTCGGCCGCCAGCGTCACCAGCACGCCGCAGCCGCAGCGGTTGTCGCCGCCGAGCGCGGTCCTGGCCTCGTTGACGATCTTGCGCCCGGACTTCTTCGGCTTGGCGCCGGCGCAGAGCGGCACGGTGTCCATGTGGGTCATGAACATGATCCGCGGCTGGTTGTGCAGCGCGCCGCGGCCGGGCAGGTCGACGATGAGGTTGCCGGTCTCGGTCGGCACGGGAATGCGGGTGTTGGCATCGTCGAGCCGGATCGCCTTCGTCGGCACGCCGGCCTCCTTTAGCGCGGCCGTCAGCTCACGCCCGATCGCCGCCTCCTGTCCGGTGACGCCTTCGACCGAGAGAAAGCGCATGAGACGGTCGGTGGCGGCTTTGGTGTCGACGGGCATGGACTCGAATTCCCCTGTTGCAGATTCGTAGGATGGGTAGAGCGAAGCGAAACCCATCACCTCTCCGCAAGAACGATGGGTTTCGCTTCGCTCTACCCATCCTACGGATTCGCAGTCGTGTAAGTCAAAAACATCACGACGCCGAGCGCCAGCATGGCAGCCATGAACAGCAGCACCGCCGGCAGGCCCGCGAGCGCCGCCACCGCGCCCGTGACCGACTGCATCAGCGCCGCGCCGAGGAAGAAGGCGAGGTTGACGGCCGCGAGCGCCTTGCCCGCGACCTGCGCGTCCACCAGCTGCCTGGACATGCCGAACAGCAGCGGTTGGGCGGAGGTCGCAAGCCCGATCAGCACGAACAGCACGAGGTCGTATTGCGGCGGCATCACGGCCAGGCCGAACACCACTGAGACCGCGTAATGCGGAGCGCCCAGAGCCATCAGCGCCAGCAGCAGGGCGCCAGCCAGATGCGAGCCCGCCACCAGGCCGCGCCGGCGCCCGAGCCTGCGGTCGATTACCCCGATGCAGAGGGGACCGACAATCATCGCCAGCGTGAACGCGCCGAGCTGGTTGCCGGCCTCGACCCGCGACAATCCCTTGACGTCCATCAGCCACGGCCCGCCCCACAGGCCGCGCAGCACCAGCGAGGTCGCCAGCGACACCAGCGCCAGCGCGATCAGGCCGCGCAACGGGCGGGAGAGGCCGAGCCTGAGCACCTCGATCATCTGCGCCAGCGGCGAGGACTCGTCCTTGTGCTCGGCCGGCTGGTTCGGCACCAGCGCGAACACCGCGAGCGCGACCGCGACGCCGCCGATCGCGGAGAGCCAGAACCCCGCGCGCCAGCCATAGGCGTCGACCACGAAGGCGAGCGGGCTCGCCGACAGCAGCATGCCGATATTGCCGATCGAGAGGATCGCGCCCGACCAGAGGCCGAAGCGGGCTGGCGACAATTGCTTGGCGGCGAGAGTCATCGGGCACATCAGCATGCCCGAGGTGGCAACGCCGAGCAGCAGCTGCCCGACGGCGAAGCTCTCGGGCCCCGTCGCAAAGCCGGACGCCATCGCGCCGAACACGGTTCCCGCAAGCAGGCTCAAGGACACCGGCCGCACGCCGAAGCGGTCCATCGCCGCCCCGACGGGGATCTGCGCCGCCGCAAAGGCGAAGGGATAGATCGACGTGAGGCTGGCGAGCGCCTGCGGCTCGATATGGAAATCCGCAGCCATCAGGTCGAGGCTGACGGCCGGAATTGTGCGCAGCAATGTGGAGAGCATGTGCCCGCAGGCCAGCGCGACGAGCGCGAAGATCAGCGCGCGGGTGGCGGTGCCCGCGTCGTTGGCGGCTGTGGTCATGAGCGTCCCGTCCCGAGAAGGTTTCGGGTGGGGTTACAGGATTGAGGACGACGTGCCAACCTCAAGAGTTGTTGCCCGATACAGAGCCGGCCTGATATGGCAGCCCCTTCAGATGCAGGGCAATCGCATATGGAATGATCTCCCTGGTGGCACATCCTTCGAGACGCCCGCCGTTGGCGGGCCCTCAGGATGAGGAACGAGTGTGTTGCGCTAGTTTCAACGGACACCGTTGTCGCTTAGCCTCATCCTGAGGGACCGCGAAGCGGTCGTCTCGAAGGACGAGGCGCTCGCTCGGGTCTTTCAAGAAGGCCATCTGCGATTTCCCTGCGCTTGCGGGGGGGGGGGGGAGGGCTGGGTGGCGGCTCATCGACGGGTCCGTCTTGGTCAGTCTGACGCGATCGTCGCCAGCAGTTCCTCCGCTTCTTCCAGCAGCGTCCCGATCGCCCGCCGCTCTGCGATACCCTCTTGCGTGAAGGCGCCGTGCTTCAGAGCGTTCTGGTTCCCCCGTGGCGCACCCGATCCCCGGGCGCCGCCGTGCATGCGGCAGCGGAGCTTGCCGCGTAGCGCGGGCGCGCGGCAGGCAAAGCCGCCGCGTGTGCCGGCACTGCAGCGCGGGCTCATCAACATTGCAGCGGTGTTGCGGATGTGATTAGCGCTCATGCGCTGGCGTCCTGCCTTGCGCCGGCCCATTCGGGTTCGCCGGCTGCGCGGGACGCGGCGTCCGGATCGGCGCCGATCAGATGCGCATGCTGCGTGAGATTGCCCACGATCGCCCGTCCGCCGTCCTGCACCGACAAATTCTGCACCGTGATCGCGCGCTCGTCGCTGTTGCGGTGGCGATTGAGCGCCTCGACCTGGGCGGCGAAGGTGCGGGACAGCCGGGTCAAGGCGCGGGCGATGCCCTCCTGCTGCGCGAGATCGTCGGTGCAGGCGAGCCGGCAGGCGCAGCGCATCGCGGCCATGTGCACCGACACCATCTGTGCCACCAGCAGGGCCTCGATGGAATCCTTCGGCGCGATGCTTCTGATCGTCGAGATCATGAAGGCGAGATTGGCCTCATCCGGCTTCTGCCCGACCACGCTGGCCTTGACCAACTGCCTCAAGATGCCGTGCATCGCATCGCGGTCGGCGGCGCCGAGCGCCTCGGCCAGCAGCCGCTCGCCGGCCTGCGAGTCGGGATGGCTGATCGCGATACGCCGCTTGTAGAGTTTTACGCGCGGGGGCACGGCGGGGGCGCTGCGATCGTTTGCCGCGAGCGGCGAAGTGATGGGACGCGAGAGAGCTATCGTCATGTGCTGTGGTCCTCCTGGCGGCGCAAGCGCGAACGGCCGTTCGCTGCTGCTCGCGAATGCGGATTTCGGGATGTCGATGAAGGGTTTGGGCGCAACCGCGTCGGGCCGGCTGCGACGGGCAGGCCGTGATGCTCACGCGTGTTGCGATGATGCCATTATGCCACTGTTTTGCCCGACGCGACAGGATTTATTTTGTAAATCCGAAAAATTTCCACGGCCCTGTGCAAGCCTTCGTTCTGACAGGGGCCGCCTACTGTGCATGGGGTTGTTTTCGCATTTTTTGTTTGGAAGGGGTCGTACGTGCCGTGCGGCGGAATGCCAACGCCCGAACGCGATTGCGGAATCCGGCGCGGCCGCTATTCATGATCCTCGAATGCGTCGCACGAACAAACATGCACAAGCGGCGCTGTGAGGCCTGGGAGAGAACGAATGCAACGAACGGTCCGCCTGCTGGCAGTCATCGCCGGATTGTGCGCTTCTGCGCTGTCGACGCAGGCCCTGGCTCAGAAGTACCCGGTGCGGCCGGTCAAGGTCATGGTCGGCTTCAGCGCGGGCGGCCCGGTCGATGTGGTCGCGCGCATCATCGGCGATCGCCTCGGCAACAAGCTCGGGCAGCCCTTCGTGGTCGAGAACCGCGCCGGCGCCAACGGCATGATCGCCGCCGAAGGCGTCGCGCGTGCGGACGCGGACGGCTACACGATGCTGGCCTGCAACTCGTCCACGATCACGCTGAACAAGACGCTGTTCAAGGACGTCCGCTATGACCCGCAAGGAGACTTCGCGCCGCTGACGACCGTCGTCTCGGCGCCGCTCGTGCTCGTCGTCAATCCCGAGAATCCCAAGACGGCCAACATCAAAACCGTCGCCGATCTCGTCGCCGCGGCAAAGGCTGCGCCCGGGGCGCTTGCCTACGGCTCGGGCGGCAACGGCAATCTAGCCCATCTCGCCATGGAGCTGCTCGGCCAGAAGGCCGGCATCAAGATGATCCACGTGCCCTATCGCGGCGGTTCGGCCGCCGAGGTCGGCATCCTCGCGCAGGAGGTGCTGGCGGTGTTCGATCCGCTCTCCGCGGTGCCGCTGGTGAAGGCCGGCAAGCTGCGCGCGCTGGCGGTGTCGTCGGCCGAGCGCTTGCCAGCGCTGCCCGATGTTCCCACCGTCGCGGAAGCCGGCTATCCCGGCTTCGACATCTCGTTCTGGGTCGGCTTCTTCATGCCGAAGGCGACGCCGGCGCCGATCCTGGAGACGCTGCACCGGGAAATCGTCACTGCCGCCAAGGATCCCGCGGTTGCGGAGAAGCTCGGCTCGCAGGGCGTCGTCAGCGTGCTCAGCCCCGCCGACTACGCCGCGAAGATCGCAAAGGAGACGAAGGAGCTCGCCGAGGTCGTCGTGGCCGCGAACATCAAGGCGGAGTAGGCACGGCCGGCGAGCGCAGCAAGAACGGCGCGGCTATTCCTCACTCGCCAACTGCGCCAGCCGGTCAAGCAGCGGACGTTGTCCTGCGTTGATCCTCTCCTGCGCCGCTTCGAGCGTGAACCATGCGGCGCGGTCGACCTCCGGGAACGTCTGCCGTTTGCCGCTGTGCGGCGGCCATTCCATCTCGAACGTGTTGCTGCGAATGCTGGCCGTGTCGATGTCGAGCTCGGCCGCGAACGCGGTCACAGCCTTTCCGCCGCGTTGCTTGACCTGACCCAGCGCGATCAGCGGCACCGTCACCTCGAGGCCAAGCTCCTCGGCAAACTCCCGTCGCGCGGCGGCTTCCGCGTCTTCTCCATCCGCGTACTCGCCCTTCGGAATCGACCACGCACCGAGATCCTTGTTGCGCCAGAACGGGCCCCCGGGATGAACGAGGAGAACTTCGATCTCTTCGCGCTTCCGATAGGCGATGATCCCGGCACTCTTTGTTGGCATCTCAGGTTCCGTGCAGCAGCGGTCCGGCTCTCCGGAAAAGGGGAGTCGCATATTCCAGCAGCGAACACTAGCCAGACGGACGTTCGCGCGATGCGACGCGAACGGCGCGCGCCTTTGCGCTCTTTCCGGCAGCGCGTGCCGCGATCCGGCTGCGTGCCTTGCCGTGGGCCGTGGCATTCTTCCGCTGCAGGGTCGCGAGCCGCTCGCGCGAGCGGCTCGTCGCCAAGCGGGTGGCGACCTGCTCGGCCTTGAGAATGATGCTCGCGACCGAAGGAGTCAGGTTGACCGCAACCCAGGCGACGTCCTTGGCCTTGGAGAGGCTGCCGATGCCTTCGCACGGTGCTTCGTGCGGCAGGTCGATGCGGATCGCCAGCGCCTCCGACCGTTCGATCCAGTCTTCGGCTTTGGTGCCGGTGATGATCCGGACATAGTCGCGCGTCTCGCGCGGTAGCTCGCTCTCTCTGGCAAGCCATTTCTGGATGCGGCCGGGACCAGCATTGTACGCCGCCGCCGCAAGGCCGAGATTGCCGAAAACGTCACGAAGCTTGCGCAGGAACTTCGCCGACGCAGGCAGGGCCTTCATCGGATCGAAGGGATCGTCGAGCCCGACCTCGGCGGCCGTCTCCGGCATGAACTGCGCGACGCCCTGCGCGCCGGCATGGCTGACCTCGTCGGACTTGAAGCGACTCTCCTGCCAGATCAGGCGCGCGAAGAAGGGCACCGGAATGCCACTGGACTCGGCGGCTTCACGAAGCGCGTGGCAGAATTGTTCAGTTGGTGAGGCCGGCGCCTGCACCGCCGGCTCGACCGCGCGCGTTGGCTCGATCACGTCCTCATAGGCCGCGCGCGCGTTCGCGAGCTCGATGGCCTGCACGCTGGCGACGAAGAGGTCGACCATCGGAACAAGTGGCGAGGCATGATTGTTCTGAAGAAAGGTGGTGTGGAACGGTGGCGCTTGCCGGGATGCCGGCAGATCGAGGTCGCACATCAGAGTCAGAAATGCGGCGCAAGCCGCGACGACAGATCGCATTTGCGGAGACAACCTCGAACTGTGGGATGAACGGTTGGCGATGCGCCGGCGACAAGGAGTTCTTAACCGTCCGATTGCGGCAAAGCTGCGGTCTCGCCGGTTCCTTCGGTGTTACTACGGTGTTCCCGAAGAGAAACTCTCCGCGACCTGCTGGGCCGCTTGTGAGTAGGATGCGCGATGACGATGCGATCGATGCTTGGCGTGGTGATGTTGCTGTGGCTCATCGGCCCGGCGCTCGCAGGCAATCTCGATCCGGCTGCGGTGAATGAAGCTGCGCGTCCCGCGAAGCCGCCGGCCACCGACAAGCTCAATCCGGCGGTGGTGAAGCTCCAGGTCCTGCTCGATCGTGCGCAGTTCTCGCCCGGCGAGATTGACGGCAAGTTCGGCGAGAACGCGCAGAAGGCACTGAAGACATTCGCGGCGCAGAACGGTATCGCATCCGACAAGGCAATTGCGCCGGAGCTCTGGGACAAGCTGACGGCGGCGAGCGAGGGCCCGATCGTCGCCGACTACGAGATCGCCGACGCTGATGTCAGAGGGCCGTTCCTGAAGGAGTTGCCGAGCAAGCTCGACGATATGAAGTCGCTGAAGGCGCTGAGCTACACCAGCCCTCTCGAAGGACTTGCCGAGAAATTCCACATGAGCGCGGAACTGCTCAGGGCGCTCAACCCGGGCAAGGCC
Source organism: Bradyrhizobium sp. CCBAU 51765 (assembly GCF_015291725.1). Lineage (GTDB taxonomy): Bacteria > Pseudomonadota > Alphaproteobacteria > Rhizobiales > Xanthobacteraceae > Bradyrhizobium > Bradyrhizobium liaoningense. The sequence goes on along the minus strand of NZ_CP030038.1, from coordinate 6,140,591 downwards.
TTCGACAGGGTGGGAGAGACGATCGTTGTTGCGAACATTCCGGCACGCCGAGAGCTGCCGCGCATGGCCCGGCTCGAGGTCGACAAGAAGAGCGGAACGATGAAGGCGTTCGACGCAAGCGGCGCTCTGCTGGCGTTCTATCCGGCGTCAGTTGGCAGTCCGGATCGCCCGACGCCGACGGGGACGCTGAAGGTCACCGGCACACAAGAGAATCCGACCTATCGCTACAATCCCGACTACAAGTTCAAGAGCGTCAGATCCAAACGACCGTTCGACATCAGGCCGGGTCCGAACAATCCCGTGGGGGCGTACTGGATCGGCCTGTCCGCGCAGGGCTATGGCATCCACGGAACGGCAGAGCCCGACAAGGTCAGCAAGTCGGCGTCTCACGGCTGCGTCAGGCTGACCAATTGGGACGCTCGTGCGCTCGGCGAAAACGTCAGGCGCGGCACGCCCGTCGTCTTCCTGGATGCGCCGACGGAATCCTCTTCGAAGCAGCAGGACAGGCCCGCGGCGAAACGCGCCGCGAACTAGTCCTTGGGGAAATCCTTGCGCATCGCGATCTCGGCGGCATCGCCGGGCGACAGCACGGTCTGGTCGAAGGCCGGTTGCGGCGTCGTCATGATGTCGTAGAGCGAGATGCCCTTGATCGGCTTGCCCATGAGTTCGCGGACGCATTCGGCGAGCGTGCCGTCGTAGACGAGATAGGGCGGGCCCCGATCCTTCAGCCTCTCGCCCTTCAGCGACGGCCACTTCTTCAATTCGGCCGGTGCGTCATAGGCGATCGGCGATTCCTCTTTGAACATGCGTATGGTCCCGGCGACTTGGATTGCCGGGAGTCCTAGAGCCGCCGGGGTAAACACCCGTTAAAGAATTAGTTCAAATCAGCCGGCAACGAAGGCGAGCAGGGTGCCGTTGGCCTCGGCCGGCGGCACGCAGATCGCATCGCCGCTGCGGACGGCGGCTGAACCCAGCGCCTTCTCCGTCGCCGTCAGATCGCCGCTGACGAGCACCAGCGCCGCGCCGCCGCGCTCGGAGAGGCCGGTCAGCGGCACGCCGGGATAGCGCTTGCCGAGCTGGTCCAGCGTCAGATAGACGAAGTCGGCGCGATCGCCGCCGGAAGGTACGGTGACCGCGCCGTCCGCCTCAGTTTTCGGCGCGCGGTCGATGAGCCGCCCGAGATGCGCCGCCTCCTGCGCCGGCTCGGGTGTTGCGATCAGCGCCTGCTTGATCCGCCTCGCCGCATTGGCGTGCTGCATCAGTTCGGGAATCCACACGGTCTCGCGCGTCTTGTGCTGGCACGCGAAGATGCGCACGCCGCCGGGCGCTTCCGCGGTCGGCCACATGAAGGTGCGGAATTTCGCCGCCGAGACCGTGCCGCCAGGCAGCGTCACCGGCCGCTCGAAATCGGTCGGGCCGATCGGCGCCAGCCCCCGTGCGCGGATCTCCTCGGCGCCGGCGGCGGAATCGACCGCAGTGAACGCGATGCGCTCGATGCCCTCTCCCTGCTTGTCGAGGAACGCGCGCGCCGGCGCGTTCTGCTCGGTCGCGGCGAGCACGCCCAGCAGCTCCATGTAGTCGGGATCGAACATGATGGTGTAGTTGCCGGTGCCCATATGCGCGCTGTGGGTGCCGCGCGGCGACACCGTGAAGCCGAGCTGCCGATAGTTCTCGGCGGCCTTGTCGAGGTCCTTCACCATGACCACGGCGTGGTCGATACCGATGACGTTCTTGAGGGCCACTGTTCTTTCCCCGATTGCGAACTGATCTTGCGCCGCGCGCCGGCGGCCATGGTCCTGTCTACGCCGGTTAGGCGGTCAAGTCATTTTCATTTCAGCAGGGCAAGCGGAAATTCATTCCGCCGAATGGTCTGGCTGCGCAAGACGGCGCGTCAGCGCGCCTGCGCGATATAGGCCGCGAGAACGGCGCGCTCCTCCCTGGTCATCTCGGTGATGTTGCCCGGCGGCATCGCGTTCGACCAGGCCGCGACACGGCCGATCAGGCGGATGTTGCGATGGATGTGCTCGGGCGCGTCGAGCAGGATGCCTTTCGGGGCGGTCACGATGCCGGCCCAGACCGGCTCGACTGCGTGGCACATGCTGCAGCGGGTCATCACGATCTCCTCGACATTGGCGAGCGTCGGCTGCGCCGGCAGCGCGCCGGTCTTGACCTCGCGCGGACCGGCCGCGGAGAGGAACAAGATCGCGACCACGCCGACTGCCGCCACGCCCCACGCCCACCACGGCGATCTGCGCCCCGCGTGTCGCTCGTTGAAGAAGTGGCGGATCACCGGGCCGAGCGCCAGGATGATGGCGACGATGATCCAGTTGAAGCGCGTGGCGTAGAGCAGGGGATAGTGGTTGCTGATCATCAGCACGACGACGGGAAGCGTCAGATAATTGTTGTGGACCGAACGCTCCTTGCTGGCCTTGCCGAGCTTCGGATCGGGCGCCTCGCCCGCGATCAGGCTGGCCACGATCTTCTTCTGGTTCGGGATGATCAGCGCGAAGACGTTGGCGACCATGATGGTGCCGATGATCGCACCGATCTGGTTGAAGGCGCCGCGGCCGCTCAGCACGTGGGTGAAGGCGTAAGTCAGCGCGACCAGGAACAGATAGCCGCCGATGGCGAAGGGTAATTCGTGCTGCGCAAGTCCGGTGCGACAGGCGGCTTCATAAAGCAGCCACGCCAGCGCGAGGCTGCAGAAGCTGAACAGCCCGGCCTGGAATGGCGTGATGTCGAGAATCGCCTTGTCGACCAGGAACAGGTCGGCCTCGAGATAGTACACCACCACCATCAGCGCGAAGCCGGACAGCCAGGTGGTGTAGGCCTCCCATTTGAACCAGGTCAGCTCGTCCGGCATCCGGCTTGGGGCCACCAGATACTTCATGATCCGGTAGAAGCCGCCGCCATGGACCTGCCAGGCCTCGCCCTGCACGCCATCAGGTAGGTCGCTTCTAGGCCTGAGGCTGAGGTCGAGGGCGATGAAATAGAAGGAACTTCCGATCCAGGCGATCGCCGCCACGACGTGCAGCCAGCGCAGCAGCAGGCTCGCCCATTCCGATATGACGGATCCCCACATGATCTTCCCATCAGTCACGACGGCGATGTCGCAGCTTTCATGACCGCAACCGCACCCTTACAATGTGTCGCATCTATCTGCGGTGTTTTCCAGTACGGTGGGTGCACCGGATGCATACCCTGCGGGCATGAGCCGGCGTCGAATGCGGTGGGTGTTTGGCCTGCCGCAGAACGTTTGCGAATGAACGGCGTTGACGCCCGGTACGTACAGGTGGAGAGGAAGGCGACGTGAAGAACAGGATTTCGCTTGCGGCAATATCCGCGGGGCTGCTGGTCGCGGTTGCGGCCGGCGCGCAGGCCGAGCCGGTGTTGCAGGGCAATGACGCCTATGGCGACTGGCGGGCCGACAAGCCCGGCACGGTCAGGCTGATCCGGCCCCAGGATCTGGTCAGGCCCGGCGCCACGCGGTCGGTTGCGAGCTCGTCGCGCGTGGTGCCGCGTCCGCCGGAGGCTGCGCTCCAGGTGCCGGCCGGCTTCAAGATCGAGCTGTTCGCCGAAGGCCTGCGCGCGCCGCGCATCTTACGCGTGGCGCCGAATGGCGACGTCTTCGTCGCGGAGACACGGGCCGGTAACATCCGCGTGTTGCGCGCCGGGGAGGGCGGCAAGGTCGCGACCAACGAGGTGTTCGCCAGCGGACTGCGGCAGCCGTTCGGCATCGCCTTCTTTCCGAACGGCGACAATCCGCAATGGGTCTATATCGCCAACACCGACGGTGTCGTCCGCTTTCCCTATCAGGCCGGCGATCTCAAGGCGCGCGGCAAGGCGGAGACGATCGTGGCAAGCCTGCCGCATGACGGCGGCCATTCCACGCGTGACATCGCCTTCACGCTCGACAACAAGCGCATGCTGGTCTCGGTCGGTTCGCTCAGCAACGTCGCCGAAGGCATGGGCACGCCGCCGGGCGGATTGGAGGCGTGGTCGAAGGCGCAGCCGCTCGGCGCGGCCTGGGCGAGCGAGACCGAGCGCGCCACCGTGCTGGCCTTCAATCCTGACGGCAAGGAGCGGAAGATCTACGCCACCGGCCTCCGCAACTGCGTCGGCCTCGCAATCCAGCCGCAGACCGGTCTGCCCTGGTGCTCGACCAACGAGCGCGACGGCCTCGGCGACGATCTCGTCCCCGATTACGCCACCAGCGTGAAGGAAGGCGCGTTCTACGGCTGGCCCTGGTTCTACATCGGCGGCAATGAAGACCCGCGCCATGCCGGCGCGCGGCCGGATCTGAAGGACAAGGTAACGGTGCCCGACGTGCTGATCCAGCCGCACTCGGCCTCGCTCGGCATGACCTTCTATCAGGGCACGCAGTTTCCGTCCGAATACCAGGGCGACGCCTTCGCCGCTCAGCATGGCTCCTGGAACCGCTCCCAGCGCACCGGCTACAAGGTGATCCGCATCAAGATGAAGGACGGCAAGCCGACCGGGGAGTACGAGGATTTCGTCACGGGGTTCGTGGTGAGCGACTCGGAGGTGTGGGGAAGGCCAGTGGGAGTGGCGGTGGCGAAGGACGGGTCGCTGCTGATCTCAGAGGATGGCAACGGCACGATCTGGCGGGTGACGAGCATGCGCTGACTTCACCCTCCCCCTCCAGGGGAGGGTAAGAGCACCGCGCTCGCTTTACCCCCGTCGCACGCTCGAGCCACCATCCACCGGCAGTGTCACACCCGTAATGAAATTCGCCTCCTCGCTCGCCAAGAACAGCGCGGCGTTGGCGACGTCCCAGCCGGTGCCCATCTTCCTGCGCAGCGGCACCTTGCTGTCGCGTTCGGCTTCGACCTCGGCGCGGGTCTTGTGCCATTCGCGGGCGCGGGTGTCGACGGCCATCGGCGTGTTCATCAGGCCGGGCAGGATGACGTTGGCGCGGATGCCGTACTCGGCATTCTGATACGCCAGCTGCTCGGTGAAGGCGATCATCGCCGATTTCGTCGCCTTGTAGGCGACATAAGGATACGTTGTGATCGCGGCCATCGAGGAGATGTTGATGATCGCGCCGCCTCTCTGCGCGCGCATGATCGGGATCACTTCCTTCGCGGCGAGTATGCAGCTCTTCAGATTGATGGCGACGACGCGGTCGAACGCCTCCTCGGTCAGTTGCAGCAGCTCGGCGTCGCCGCCGGCGAGGCTGACGCCGACATTGTTGTGCAGCACGTCGATCCGGCCCCAGCGCGATTGCGCGTCGGCCACCATCGCCTTGATGTCGGCAGCCTTGGTCACGTCGGCCTTGAAGGCCGCGGCGGTGCCAAGTTTCGCGGCGATCATCGCCGCCGTTTCCTGCGCCGACTCAAGATGATGGTCGACGCACAAGACCTTCGCGCCTTCGCGCGCGAAGGTGAGCGCGGTGGCGCGGCCGTTGCCCATGCCTTCGCCGGGACTTTGCCCGGCCCCGACGACGATCGCGACCTTGTCCTTCAAGCGCATCTCGGTTCACTCCCCGGCACGGGCACCATTCGCCCCATTATTTTCGTGCAGATTAGCAATCGCCCCGACCGGAGAGAAGGGCGTGGCCCCTGCGTGCATGTCATTGACATCACATGGAATTGCATGTTGCGGCCGGCCTGTCGCGCATGACTGAGCCGTGCGGAGCAGGAACCGTTCTGAGGTCGCAGCGTTTGCTGCCGGAGCCTTTCCCGCGCTAGGCTCGGTCCCGGGGGCTCTCAACCGCCAGTGGCTTGCCGATGAATCTGCTCGATCCGCAAGGGCCCGTGGCCGCGGGCAACAGCACCATCCTGGTCGATTCCGTCTTCATCATGCTCGTGATCGTGGTGCCCACCATCATCGCGATCCTCGGCTTCGCTTTCTGGTTTCGCGCCTCGAATCCGAGAGCGCGCTACCAGCCTGGCTTCGTCTATTCCGGCCGCGTGGAAATGGTGGTGTGGTCGATCCCTGCACTCACGGTCATCCTGCTCGGCGGTGTCGCCTGGATCGGTTCGCACCAGCTCGATCCGGCCGCGCCCGTGCCGGGCACCGGAAGCCCGGTGCGGATCCAGGCCGTGTCGCTCGACTGGAAATGGCTGTTCATCTATCCGGACCAGCGCATCGCCACCGTCAACACGTTGACGGTGCCCGCGGGCGCCGAGCTGAATTTCCAGCTGACATCGTCGAGCGTGATGAACACGTTCTTCATCCCGCAGCTCGGCAGCATGATCTACACCATGAACGGCATGGTGACGAAGCTCAACCTGCGCGCCGACAATGAAGGCAAGCTCCAGGGCATGTCCGCGCATTTTTCCGGCGATGGATTCCCCGACATGATGTTCGACGTCAACGTGGTCTCGCCGCTCGCCTTTCCGGAATGGGTGGCGAATACCGCGAAGACGGACGCGGTGTTGAATGCGGACAGCTACAAGAAGCTGATGCAGCAGGGTGTCGAGAAGGGCCGACCTGTCTACCGCCTGGACGATCCGCGGCTGTTCGACCTGATCGCGAGCCAGCACATTCCGCCGGGGCCGGGGCCGGAGCTCGCATCCGAAGCAGGCCGGTCGCACAGTGGAGGGCATGATGCTCGGTAAGCTCGATTGGTCGGCCATTCCGCTTGATCAACCGATTCCGCTCGTCGCCGGCGCGGTGGTGCTGGTTGCAATCCTCGGCGTCCTGACATGGGTCGTGGTGAAGGGACATCTGCCCTATCTCTGGAGCGAATGGATCACCAGCGTCGATCACAAGCGCATCGGCGTGATGTACATCCTGCTCGCCTCGGTGATGCTGCTGCGCGGCGGCAGCGACGCCATCATGATGCGGATCCAGCAGGCCGTGGCCTATCAGTCGCAGGGCTATCTGCCGCCGGAGCACTACAACCAGATCTTCTCCGCGCACGGCACCATCATGATCTTCTTCGTGGCGATGCCATTCGTGATCGGGCTGATGAACCTCGTCGTGCCGCTCCAGCTTGGCGTGCGCGACGTCGCATTTCCGACGCTCAATTCGGTCGGCTTCTGGCTGACCGCGACCGGCGCGCTGCTGGTCAACGTCTCGCTCGTGGTCGGGGAGTTCGCGCGCACCGGCTGGCTCGCCTTTCCGCCGCTGTCGGGGCTGGTCTACTCGCCCGGTGTCGGCGTCGACTATTACGCCTGGTCGTTGCAGATCTCCGGCGTCGGGACGCTGGTCGCCGGCATCAATCTCGTCACGACCGTGCTGAAGCTGCGCACGAAGGGCATGAACTACCTGCGCATGCCGATGTTCTGCTGGACCACGCTTGCCTCGAACCTCCTCATCGTTGCGGCCTTCCCGATCCTCACCGCCACGCTCGCGATGCTGCTGCTCGACCGCTATCTCGGCTTCCACTTCTTCACCAACGAGGCCGGCGGCAACGTCATGATGTTCATGAACCTGATCTGGGCCTGGGGCCATCCCGAGGTCTACATCCTGGTGCTGCCAGCCTTCGGCATCTTCTCGGAGGTGGTGTCGACCTTCTCCGGCAAGGCGCTGTTCGGCTATCGCTCCATGGTGCTCGCGACCATGGCAATCTGCGTCGTCTCGTTCATGGTCTGGCTGCACCACTTCTTCACGATGGGGGCGGGGCCCGACGTCAATGCCATCTTCGGCATCGCCAGCATGATCATTGCGATACCGACCGGCGTGAAGATCTACAACTGGCTGTTCACGATGTATGGCGGCCGCATCCGTTTTGCGACGCCGATGTTGTGGTCGGTCGGCTTCATGGTCACCTTCATCATCGGCGGATTGACGGGCGTCCTCGTCGCGGTGCCGCCGGCCGACTTCATGCTCCACAACAGCATGTTCCTGGTCGCGCACTTCCACAACGTCATCATCGGTGGCGTGCTGTTCGGTGCCTTCGCCGGCCTGGAATACTGGTTTCCGAAGGCATTCGGTTTCCGCCTCGACGAGCGCTGGGGCAAGGCCGCATTCTGGTTCACCTTCATCGGCTTCTACGTCACCTTCATGCCGCTCTACATCGCCGGCATGCTCGGCATGACCCGTCGCTTGCAGCATTACGATGTCGCGGCCTGGCGGCCCTGGATGATCGTCGCGGCAGTCGGCGTGGCCGTGCTGACGATCGGCGTGATCTGCCAGATCGTGCAGCTCGTGGTCAGCATCCGCAATCGCGAGGCGTTGCGCGATCGCACCGGCGATCCCTGGGACGGGCGCTCGCTGGAATGGGCGACCTCGTCGCCGCCGCCGGTATTCAACTTCGCCTTCAATCCCGATGTGCGCGGCGAGGACGCCTATTGGGAGATGAAGGTCCACGCCCGGCAGCAGTCGCTCGCGCACGAACAGCCGGAATACCAGGACATCGAGATGCCCCGCAATTCGCCGACCGGCTTCGTCTGCGCGTTCTTCGCCACCATCATGGGCTTCGCGCTGATCTGGCACATCTGGTGGATGGTGATCCTGGGCGGCCTCGGCGCCTTCGCCACCTTCGTCGTGTTCGCCTGGCGCGACCATGACGAATACGTCATTCCTGCCGAGGAGGTCGCCCGCATCGACCGCAGCAACATCGAGGAACGGCGCAACCTCGTCAGCATGGCGGGAGCGGTCTGATGGCAATGACCACGACTGCCGACCACGCCCGGGCCGATCCCCATCACATCGGCGTCGTCATCGAGCATCCCGGGCCTGCGCCGAAGCGGATCGTGACCGCCTACGGCTTCTGGGTCTTCCTGCTCTCCGATATCGTGATGTTCTCCTGCTTCTTCGCGGCCTATGCGGTGCTGGTCGGCCAAACCGCCGGCGGCCCGAAGGGTGCGGAGATCTTCGATCAGAGGAGTGTCGCGATCGAGACGGTCTGCCTGCTGCTCTCGAGCTTCACCTGCGGCATGGCCAGCATCGCCGCCGATGTGCGCAACCGGTTCTGGTTTTATCTCGGCATGACCGTCACCTGCGTGCTGGGGCTCATATTCCTCGTGCTCGAATTCCGCGAATTTGCCGATCTCATTGCGCGCGGGTACGGTCCGTCGCGCAGTGCGTTCCTGACCGCGTTCTTCTCCCTGGTCGGCTGCCACGGCCTGCACGTCTCCGCCGGCGTGCTCTGGCTGCTCACCATGATGGCCCAGGTCTTTGCGAAAGGCTTTCGCGCCGACGTGCTGCGGCGAATGATGTGCTTTGCGCTGTTCTGGCACGCACTCGACATCATCTGGGTCGGGGTGTTCTCGGTCGTCTACCTGCTCGGAGGTGCGCCATGAGTGAGCAGACGCATGGGATGGTCAAGCACGACCTCGCACCGGGTGAGGAAGAGCAGCATAGTGTCGGCGCGAGGGTCGTCGGCTACGTGGTCGGCCTCGTGCTCGCGCTGTTGCTTACGGCGACCTCGTTCTTCATCGCCGGCACCGATCTGGTCTGGCAGCCCTCGATTCCGGTCGCGCTGATCGTGCTTGCGATCGCACAGATGGGTGTGCATCTCGTGTTTTTCCTGCACATCACCACGGGGCCCGACAACACCAACAACGTGCTGGCGCTCGCCTTCGGGCTGCTGGTCGTCTTCCTGGTGGTGGGCGGGACGGTCTGGATCATGGCGCATCTCAACGCGAACATGCCGCCGATGGACCAGATCATGCGGATGCAGTGATAGACCCGCACAGAAAAGAACGGCCGCTTGCTCGTGACAAGCGGCCAAGTCTAGGGAGGAAACGCCCGAGCAAGGACAATCGGGCCGGAGCCGGATTGTTGCCAAGGAAACGCTCGCGCAAGGCGCTCGCGTACGCATAGAAATGCAGCAACTGCCGACGAATTTCAATCCCGGATCAATACGTAGCCGGAATACTACTCACAGGTGCGGAACCCGCCCGTTCACTTTGGCCGGCGGCAATTATAGGCCTTGCGGAAGCCGGCGGCCTGGGCGTCGTCCTCCGAGCAGAACCAGCGGTCGGGTCTGGTGGTCGCGGGATAGCTCGGGCAGCCGCGCAAATGATAGATGCCGATATTGCCGGTGACGCGGGCGCGGACCGCAAGCTTGCCCTTGATGCTGCAGCTGGGTGGCATCGTCAGTTCCTCCGGGAACAGCACGGCGCGAATCTCCTTGTCGCGGTCGGGCCGGCAGGCGGCGCCCAGGAGTGTGCCGTCCTTCTTGCCGGCGCGAAAATCTTGCGGTGCAACAAAGCAGCCCTTCCAGATCCCGGCGTCGGCTGTCTTGGCTTCGGCCGCAGCGGGCTTGACGTTGGCCTTGATCGGCTCCCGGGCGACGGCAAAGCCGAGCCTGACCAGCTGTTCATTCAAGGTCGACTTGTCGCCCTCGGCCGTGCAGATCGCCCGGTGTCGCTTGCCGAAGCTCTTTTCCGGCCCGACATCGTCGCAGCGCACCACGCGTCCCTTGATCAGCTTCGTGAGCTGATCCCGGGCCTCGATGCCGCAGGTCCAGGCATCGGCGTGATCGTCGATGCAGACCTGGTCCAGCTCGGGCGCATCGACGCCGTCCAGCCGATACGTCACGTCGCCAAGCTGGATGGAGTTGCCGTCGCGGGCCGTCGCGGCGCCGGTCAGCGCCGAGGCAGGGGAGGAGGCGCCCAGAAATCCGGACAAGGCGAAGAACGAAATGAGCGCAAAAGCGCGGGCGCTGGCAAAGTAATTTCGGAAGGACATACGGTCTCGCTGTCGATGGGCTCGTGCGTCCCGTTCCTAGCATCGGGATGTGGCGATACCAATGGTCTGCACCCCGCGAAGCGCGACATTCCGGCCTCGCGGCTTTACTAGGCCGTCGCTCTGACCCTATCGTTCGCCGGCCTCGCCGAGCGCGAAAGGCCGAATCGCCCGGGAAGCGGCGAGGGGGAGGAAAAGCTTGCGATGAAAGACCCCGTGGACGTCCTGATCATCGGCGCCGGCGCTTCAGGCGCGGCGGTGGCGTGGTCGCTAGCCGAGACCAAGATGCACATCCTCTGCCTGGAGCAGGGCGGCTGGATGAACCCGGCGGAATATCCCAGCACCGGCCGGGATTGGGAGGCCAAATTCTACGGCGAATGGTCGTCGAGCCCCAACGTCCGCGGCCGGCCCGAGGACTACCCGATCAACGACGACAACTCCCCGATCAAGGTCGTCAACTACAATGCGGTCGGCGGCTCGACGGTGATGTACACCGCCCATTGGCCTCGGCTGCATCCCTCCGATTTCAAGGTGAAGACGCTGGACGGCGTGGCCGACGACTGGCCGATCGATTACGACGCGCTGACCCGGTTCTTCGAAGAGAACGACCGCATGATGGGGACATCCGGCCTGTCAGGCGATCCGCTCTCGCCGCTGACGCATCCGCCGATGCCGCAGCAGCCGCTCGGATTGTCCGGCGCCATCATCGGCAAGGCCATGAACAAGCTCGGCTGGCACTGGTGGCCGTCCGACACGACGGTCGCGACCATGGACTATGAGGGACGGGCGCGCTGCATCAATCTCGGCCATTGCACCCCGGCCTGCGCGCAGGGCGCAAAGTCGTCCACCGACATTACCTATTGGCCCCACGCCATCCGTGCCGGCGTCGAGCTGCGCACCCATTGCCGGGTGCGCGAGATCACCACCGACGAGAACGGCATGGCTTCGGGGGTGGTCTATTACGACAAGGACGGCGTCGAGCAGTTTCAGCCCGCACATGTCGTCATCATCGCCTGCAACGGCGTTGGCACGCCGCGCCTGCTTTTGAACTCGGCCTCGGGGCGCTTCCCCAACGGGCTTGCCAATTCGTCCGGCCTCGTCGGCAAGAACCTGATGTTCCATCCCTATGCTCAAATCTACGGATTTGTGAAGGAGCCGACCGATAGCAATCGCGCGCCGCCGACCTGCCTGTGGAGCAAGGAGTTTTACGACACTGACCTGTCGCGCGGCTTCGTGCGCGGCTACGGCATCCAGTTCGGCCGCGGCGCGGGGCCGGTGTTCGAGGCGGTCGCGAGCGAGCAAAAGGGCATTCTGCCATGGGGCGCCGACCATCATCGCGTATTCCGCAAGCTCAACGGTCATCGGCTCGCGGTGTCGGCAATCTGCGAGGATCTACCCGAGGAGCACAACCGCGTCACGCTCGATCCCGTGCTGAAGGACAGTCACGGCATCCCCGCGCCGAAGATCGACTATACGATCAGTGAGAACAGCCGGAAAATGATGGAGCACGGGCTGGCACGCGGCCGCGAGATTCTCGAGACCGCCGGCGCGACCGACATCTGCATCAACAATCCGATCCCCTGGGGCGGCTGGCATCTGCTCGGCACCGCGCGGATGGGCACCGACCCCGAGCGTTCCGTGGTCAACGAATGGGGCCGCGCGCACGACGTGAAGAACCTCTTCATCGTCGACGGCAGCATCTTCGTCACTTCGGGCGGCGTGAACCCGACGTCGACCATCCAGGCCCTCGCGCTCTACATCGCCGACCAGATGAAGCAGCGCCTTGCCAATTTGTTCGATTGAGGCACGTGATGGATGCGCCGAACCCGCTACGAACTCGCTGCACCTCTCCCGCTTGCGGGAGAGGTCGACGCGCTCTGAGAGCGCGCCGGGTGAGGGCTCCCTCCTCTGGGGGAGTCCCTCCGCGGAGACACCCTCTCCCCAACCCTCCCCCGCAAGCGGGGGAGGGAACGCACCGGCAACTTGGCCGCAACGTTTCGATGCGAGGACGCCATGTTTGATCAACTCACCCTCACGCCGCGGCAGCGCCAGGACCTCCGCACCATCGCCGCGATGATCATTCCTCCGAGCGAGGAATATCGCGTTCCAGGCGCCGATGACGACATCATCCAGGCCGACATTCTCGCAACGCTCGGCCGCGACACCAAACAGGTCGTGACGGCGCTGGATCACCTGTCGCGGCTCGCCGGCATGCCGCTGGCCGATCTCGAGCCCGCCGCGCGCGACGGCGTTGCCCAGCAGTTCCGCATCTCCGGCGGCGTCGCCGCCGCAACGCTCGTCCGCGTGGTCCTGCAATGCTACTACCGCGACGACCGCGTGCTCGGTTCGCTGGGGCTCGAGCTCCGCGCGCCATTCCCCAAGGGCCATGTGCTTCCCGATGGCGACTGGTCGCTGCTCGACCCGGTCAAGGCCAGAGGCGGCTCGCTGAGGCGGACGTCCTAGCCATCCGGGCAGTCCAGCCCTGCGCTCCAGGCGGGCACCTTGCGCGGCAGGAAACAGGCCACCATCTGTGTAAGCCTCAAGGACTCTTGCCATGTTGGACTTCACCTCAGACATCGTCGATGACGCGCCGTCATCGCGAACGACGACATCTGCCCCTCTCGACGACGGGGCCTTGCTGGACGCCTATTCCAATGCCGTGATCGACGTGACCGACCGTGTCGGTCCCGCGGTCGTGCGCGTCGAGACCGGGCCGAAGGTGCCGAATGGCCGCGAGCGCGGCGGGCTCGGCTCGGGCATCGTGATCTCGCCGGATGGACTCGTCCTCACCAACAGCCATGTGGTCGGCAGTTCGAAGGAAATTCGGCTGCGCGATGTTGAGGGCCATGTCGGTGACGCGCAGGTGCTCGGCGTCGACCCCGACACCGATCTTGCGCTGCTGCGCGCCAACGGCGCGCGCCACTTGCCCTATGCCGCGCTCGGCAACTCCAAGAGCCTGCGGCGCGGCCAGCTGGTGATCGCGATCGGCAATCCGCTCGGCTTCGAATCGACCGTGACGGCCGGCGTCGTTTCGGCACTCGGGCGCTCGATCCGTTCGGTGAGTGGGCGCACCATCGAGGACGTGATCCAGACCGATGCCGCGCTCAATCCCGGCAATTCGGGTGGCCCGCTGGTGTCGTCGAATGCCGAGGTGATCGGCATCAACACCGCCATCATCAACGGCGCGCAAGGCATCTGCTTTGCGGTCGCCAGCAACACCGCGCAATTCGTGCTGTCGGAGATCATCCGCCACGGCTATGTCCGCCGCGCCTATATCGGCGTTGCCGGCCAGACCGCGCCGGTCCCGCGGCGGCACGCGGTGCTGGCCGGCGTCGAGAACAAGATGGGCGCGCTCTTGATGCAGATCGAGCCGGATGGACCCGCGGCCAAGGCGGGCCTGCTCCCCGGCGACGTCGTGATCAGGCTCGACGGTGTCGAGATCAACGGCGTCGATGATCTGATCCGCGTGCTCGACCGCGACCGGATCGGCCGGCGGCTCGCCATGGACGTGCTGCGGCTCGGCCGCCTGCGGGCGATCGACATCGATCCGATCGAGCGCAGGCCGGCGCGCTAGCGCCCGGGCGCCTAGGCGGGGTATGACGCTGTCATGCCTCGCTCACGGAAGCTTGCCGCATGATGCCGGCGCATGAGACCTACGACGTCGTCGTCATCGGCGCCGGTGCCGGTGGCATGACGGCCGCGGCCGTCGCTGCCGCCGAAGGCCTGCGCGTGCTGGTGATCGAGAAGACCGCCTTCGTCGGCGGCACCACCGCCTGGTCCGGCGGCATGGTCTGGATCCCCGCCAACCCCAAGATGAAGGAGGCGGGACTTTCCGACAGCGTCACCGATGCAGTCCGGTATCTGTCGAGCACGGTCCCCGAGCCCGCCAATGCCGGCCTGCGCGCCGCCTTCCTCGCGCGGGGACCCGAGGCGATCGCCTATCTCGAAGCAAACACCGAGGTGCGCCTCCAGCCGGTGATGGCCTGTCCGGACCATTATCCGGAACGGCTGGGGGCGACGGCCGGCGGCCGCGTGCTGGAGCCGGTTGTTTTCAACGGCGCCCGGCTGGGAAAAGGTTTCGCGCGATTGCCGCCACCGCTGCCGGAGTGCACGCGGTTCGGCGGGATGATGGTCGGCCGCCTCGACATTCCGCATCTAGGCCGGATCGGAACGTCGCTGCACTCGACCTTGCGCGCGGCGCAGTTGGTTTCCGCATATGCGTGGCAGCGCCTGCGGTGGCCGCGCGGCACGACATTGCATCTCGGCAATGCGCTCGCCGCGCAGCTGTATGCCACGCTGCTGGCGCGGCGGGTTGAGATCCTCTTCAGCGCCGATGTCGAGGGCTTGTCGATGCGGGACGGGCACGTCGCCGGCGTGGTGATCCGCCACGGCGCCCGCGACCGCCTGATCGCGGCGCGCCGCGGCGTGGTGCTCGCGACCGGCGGCTTCTCGCACGATGCGAGTTTGCGCAAACGCTTCTTCCCGGCCGCTGCAGGTTTCATCTCGGCGGCCACTCCGTCGGCTGCGGGCGACGGGCTTCGGCTTGGGACTACGGCCGGTGCAGCGCTCAACACGGACGCGACGAGCGCGGCCTATTGGGTCCCGGCCTCGCTCTTCCGCCGCACTGATGGCAGTCGCGGCGTGTTCCCGCACTTGGTGACTGACCGCGCCAAGCCCGGCGTGATCGCCGTCAATGCGGCCGGCCGGCGCTTCGTCAACGAGGCGCTGTCTCACCACGAGTTCGTGCTGGCCATGTTGCGCGAGGCCAATGGTGAGCCCGACCGGCCGTTCCACCTGATCTGCGACAGCCGGTTCCTGTGGGCCTACGGCCTCGGCCGCATCAAGCCATTCACGCGCAATTACCGGCGCTATGTAGCGAGCGGTGAGTTGATCGAGGCGGCGGACGTCGCGCAGCTCGCAGCCGAGATCGGCATCAAGCCGTCCGTCCTTGCAGCGACGGTCGCGAATTACAATGCCGATGCGAAGGAGGGGCGCGATCCCGGGTTCGGTCGTGGCAGCACCATCTATCAGCGCCATCTCGGCGATGCCGCGCACAGGCCCAACCCTTGCGTCGCGCCGATCGTCCGCGCGCCGTTCTTCGCGCTGCGCGTCCATCCGGCGGATCTTGGCACGGCCATCGGCATGACGGTGGATGCGCAAGCGCGTGTGCTGCGCAAGGACGGCACCCCGATCGCCGGCCTCTACGCCTGCGGCAATGACATGGCTTCGATCATGAACGGCAACGATCCGGCTCCGGGCATCACGCTCGGGCCGGCGCTGACGTTCGGGTACATCGCGGGGCGGCATCTGGCTGAGGGCAGCGCGGCGGCGTCGAGTGCAGCGAAGGCGACTGTCTGACTGTGGTCTCCTCCGTCTCCGCAATTTCCGTCATTGCGAGCGAAGCGAAGCAATCCAGGCTGTTTCTTTGGCGGGATTCTGGATTGCTTGGTCGCAAGGGCTCCTCGCAATGACGACGAGAGGCCTTCGCTCTCCTAACGGTTACTCCGCAGCGGCCGCAAAGCGGCTGTTCTCGATCTCCGCTTCCAGCCGGGCCTTCTCCGCCGCCGCCAGCCTGATATTGGCTTCCTTGACATGGCCGAAGCCGCGGACCGTCTCGGGCACGCGTGCAAGCCGCGCCAGCAGCGGGATCTGTGCCGCCTGCAGCCCGACGATCCGCTGATCGATCATCGCCAGATAATCCGCGATCAGCTTCCGCTCGATCCGGCGCTCCTCGGTGCGGCCGAACGGATCGAGCAGGCCGCCGCGCAGGAACTTGAGCTTGGCGAGAATGCGGAAGGCTTGGATCATCCAGCCGCCGAACTCCTGCTTCTGCAGATGTCCGGTCACCTTGTCGCGCTTTGCGAAGATCGGCGGTGCCAGGTGGTACTTCAGCGTGAAGTCCCCGTCGAACTTCTCCGAGACCTTCCGGGCAAAGCTGCCGTCGGTATAGAGCCGGGCAACCTCGTACTCGTCCTTGTAGGACATCAGCTTGAACAGGCTCTTCGCGACGGCCTCGGTCAGCTCCGTCGATGCGGGCGAAACGGTGCTCTCCGCCTTGCGCACCTTGGCGACCGCCGCGAGATAGCGGTCGGCGTAGGCCTTGTCCTGATAGCGGGTCAGGAATTCGGCGCGGGTCGCGATGATATCGTCGAGCGATTTCGCCGGCGCGGATGCGCGGCTCTTGAACTGGAGCACGCTGCGCACCCGCGACATGTCTTGCGCGGCGAGGCGGCCCCAGGTGAAGGCGAGCTTGTTCATCTCGATCGCGGCGCCGTTGATCTCGATGGCGCGCAGCAGGGCCTCCAGCGACAGCGGGATCGCGCCCTTCTGGAACGCGAAGCCGAGCATGAAGGGGTTGGTGGCGATGCTGTCGCCCATCAGCGCGGCGGCCATGCCCGTGGCGTCGATGATGTCGAGGTTCTTGTCGCCGATCGCGTCGCGCAGCACGGTCTGCATCGTGCCCATCTCGAAATCGAGATCGGGGTTCTGCACGAAGCTGGCAGTCGGCTGCAAATCGGCGTTGATGTAGGCCTTCGTCACGCCGCGCTCGGCGCGGCTGAGCGCGGTCGGGCCGGCCGAGACGATCATGTCGCAGCCGAGGATGACGTCGGCACCGCCGGTGGTGATGCGGACCGCGGAGATGTCCTCCGGCTTCGGCGCGATGCGCACATGGCTCATCACCGCGCCGTTCTTCTGCGACAGGCCGGTGAAATCCAGCGCCGAGCAGCCGCGGCCGTCGACATGGGCGGCCATGCCGAGCAGGGCGCCGATGGTGATGACGCCCGTGCCGCCGATGCCGGTCACGAGGATGTTGTAGGGACCGTCGAGTTCACGCGCCGGCGGCAGCGGCAGATCGGCGAACAACTGCCCGGAATCGACCGCCGAGGTCTTCATCCGCTTGAGCGTGCCACCGTGCACCGTGACAAAGCTCGGGCAGAAACCCTCGACGCAGGAAAAGTCCTTGTTGCAGTTCGACTGGTCGATCTGGCGCTTGCGGCCGAACTCGGTCTCCAGCGGCTGCACCGAGACGCAATTGGAAGCCTGCGAGCAGTCGCCGCAGCCTTCACAGACGAGCTCGTTGATGAAGGCGCGCTTGGCGGGATCGGGATAGAGCCCGCGCTTGCGGCGGCGTCGCTTTTCGGCGGCGCAGGTCTGGTCGTAGACGATGACGGTGAGGCCCTTGATGTCGCGCAGCTCGCGCTGCACGGCGTCGAGCTCGCGGCGGTGATGGATGGTCGCGCCCTGCGGGAAATAGTTGCCTTGCGGGTATTTTCCTGGATCGTCCGAGACGATCGCGAGCCGCTTGACGCCTTCGGCCCAGACCTGATGCGCGATCTGCGCGACGTTGAAGGCGCCTTCGGCCGGCTGGCCGCCGGTCATCGCGACGGCGTCGTTGTAGAGGATCTTGTAGGTGATGTTGATGCCGGCGGCGGACGCGGCGCGGAGCGCCAGAAGACCGGAATGGGTATAGGTTCCGTCGCCGAGATTCTGGAAGATGTGCTGCTCGGTGGTGAAGGGCGACTGGCCGATCCAGTTCACGCCCTCGGCGCCCATATGCGAGATCAGGTCTGTCCGGCGGGTCGGCATGCTCAGGGCCATGCCGTGGCAGCCGATGCCGGCCATGGCACGGCTGCCCTCCGGCACGCGCGTCGAGGTGTTGTGCGGGCAGCCCGAGCAGAAGAACGGCGTGCGCGCGAGCTTGATCTGCGTGCCGGTGGTGACGGGATTGTCGAACGCCTCGAGCCGGGCGAGGCGCTGCTCCAGCACCGGGCTGTGATGGCCAAGCTTGCGCAAACGCGCCACCAGTGCGGCCGCGACGATGGTCGGTGTCAGTTCGCCCTCGCTCGGCAGCAGCGGCGCGCCGCGCTCGTCGCGCTTGCCCGTGACGGTCGGGCGCCTGGACGCATCGATATTGTAGAGGATGCGCATCAGCTGGTCTTCGATGAAGCCGCGCTTCTCCTCGACCACCAGGACGTCCTGAAGGCCTTCAGCGAAACGCCTGGCGCCGCTTTCCTCCAGCGGCCAGGTCAGCGCGACCTTGTAGATGCGCAAGCCGAGGTCCTGCGCGTCCTTGTCGGTGATGCCAAGGTCGGCGAGCGCCTGGCGCAGGTCGAGATAGGCCTTGCCGGTCGCGACGATGCCGAGCCGCGCCGGCTTGGAATCGAGCACGATGCGGTCGAGCTGGTTGGCGCGGGCGAAGGCCTGCACGGCGGCCATCTTCGCGCCAAACAGGCGCTTCTCGGCTTCGAGCGGCGGATCGGGCCAACGGATGTTGAGGCCGCCGGGCGGCATCTCGAAATCGTCGGGCAGCTTGATCTGGATGCGTTCGGGATCGCTGTAGATCGACGCCGAGCTCTCCACGGTCTCGCTGATCGCCTTGAAGCCGACCCAGCAGCCGGAGAAGCGCGACAGCGCGAAGCCGTAGAGGCCGAGATCGAGATAGTCCTGCAGCGTCGCGGGATTGATCACGGGGATCAGCGCCGCCGCGAACACCTGCTCGCTCTGATGCGCCAGCGTCGAGGACTGGCAGCCGTGGTCGTCGCCGGCAAGCGCGAGCACGCCGCCGTTCAGCGAGGTGCCGGCTGCATTGGCATGCTTGAGCGCATCCACCGAGCGGTCGACGCCGGGGCCCTTGCCGTACCAGATGCCGAACACGCCATCGACCTTGGCGCCGGGAAACAGGCCGACTTGCTGGCTGCCCCACACGGCGGTTGCAGCTAGGTCCTCGTTCAGGCCGGGCACGAAGGCGATGTCGTGCTGCTGGAGGTGCGACTTCGCCCGCCACAACGCGTGGTCGTACATGCCGAGCGGGGAACCGCGATAGCCCGAGATGAAGCCGCCGGTGTTGAGCCCCTGGAGCCGGTCGCGTTCGCGCTGCAACATCGGCAGTCGAACCAGAGCCTGGGTGCCGGACAGAAAGATCCGCTTCGATTCGAGCCGGTATTTATCGTCCAGCTCGACCTGCATCAGCGTCATTTCGGGAGTCCTTGTCTTTCGTCCGGCGTGGAGTTTTGCGCTGCGGGAGGGGAGTGCGGCGGCGCGACGCGAATTGTGACAGTCAAGAGTATGCGTGGGCGAAGTCAATATCGCTGGCAGCATCCGTGGCGCTCCTGCTAGTCATGGCTGCCTGCGGAGAACATCATGGCTGCAAAAGCATTCGACACTGAGATCGCCGAGACCGCCGAGACGCTGATGGGGCCGTGGCGCCAGCCGCGCCAGATGCTGCAAGCGCAAACCTACGACGCGCACGCCTCGATCCACGACGACGCAACCGCCCAGAAGCTCGGCTTCAAGGGCGGCACCATCGAAGGGCCGACCCATTTCAGCCAGTTCGCGCCGCTGGGCGAACGGCTCTGGGGTCGTGCCTGGTTCGAGACAGGCTCCCTGTCCGCGCATTATCGCAGCGTCTGCTACGAAGGTGAGGAGGTGCAGGCGATCCTGTCGAAGCCATTGCCCGGCACGAGCCAGTGCCAGATTCAGATGGTCAAGCGCGACGGCACCGAGGTGCTGCGCGGTACGGCCTCGGCCGGCGATGCGCCGGTTGCGACCGCGCTCGAGACCCGCCTCGGCGAGCTCAAGCCGCTCACCGATCCCGTGATCCTGCGCGATGTGAAGGTGGCGCAGACCGGCAAGCGGCAACCGGTGCGCATGGCCCTCGATCAGAGCATGGGCGACCTCTATCCGTTCTCACTCCGGCAGAAGCTCGCCGTCATCACCGAGAGCTCGCCCTACTACTCGGGTGCGGATAATCCCTGGGGCAAGCCCATCATCCCGATGGAGATGCTGAGCGTGCTGTTCCAGTACCGCTCCAAGGACGATCCGCTGCCGGCCAAGGGCCCCGCTGTCGGCTTGTTCGCCGACCAGGAGATCCGCCTCGTGAAGGGGCCGCTCTTCGTCGACGAAGAGTACGAAGTCGAGCGCGAGGTGGTCGCGCTCTCCGGTAGCCGCCGCACCGAAAGCGCCTGGGTGAAGACGCGCGTGTTCGACAGTGCGGGCGCGATGGTGGCGACCATGTTGCTGAACATGGCGACGCTGAAGGATTCCTATGCGCCGTATGAGGACGAGTATCGGCAGCTGTATGGGGCTGGGCGGTAAGGGCAAGGCGTCGCCACACACGCGCGTCGTCATCCCGGGGCGACGCGTAGCGTCGAGCCATGATGCGCGATTGCGCATCAGAGAATCCATTTCACCTCGGGTACTGCGGCCCGATGGATTTCCGGGCTCGCGACTGCCTCGCGCCCCGGAATGACGGCTGGTGAAAGTCTCGCCACCGCTTAAGCATTGAGCAAATGCACGCCGCAAAACCGCCGCACAGCGAATGAGCACACGCGCACTCATCTCGTAACATTTTGACAGAACAGCGAAATTCTCGAAGCTCTCCTTCCAATCGCTATTGTACACAATGGCACGGCGCTTGCAGAACTCCCGGCCGAGAGAGTTCTCGCGGGGGTCTGCGTCATGTTGAACTCAGTCGAGCCGGCAAAGGGCGCCATCAGCGCCGAGCCCGAGCCGATCACGCTCGACTGGCCCGCCACCGCGCTTCTCATCATCGACATGCAGCGCGACTTCATGGAGCCCGGTGGCTTCGGTGAAACGCTCGGCAACGACGTCAGCCAGCTTGCACGCGCGGTGAAGCCGATCGGCGCGGTGCTGGCGGCGGCGCGTGACACCGGCATGCTGGTCATCCACACCCGCGAGGGGCATCTGCCTGATCTCTCCGACGCACCGCCGGCGAAGCTCGAGCGCGGCGCGCCGAGCCTTCGCATCGGCGATCCCGGTCCGATGGGACGCATCCTCATTCGCGGTGAGGCCGGCCACGACATCATTCCCGAGCTCTATCCGCTCGACAGCGAAATCGTGATCGACAAGCCGGGCAAGGGCGCTTTCTACGCCACCGAGCTCGGCGATGTCCTGGAGAAATACGGCATCGAAAATTTGCTCGTGTGCGGCGTCACCACCGAAGTGTGCGTCAACACCACCGTGCGCGAGGCCAATGATCGCGGCTATCGCTGCGTCGTGATCTCCGACGGCTGCGCATCCTACTTCCCCGAGTTTCACGAGATGGGCCTGAAGATGATCAAGGCCCAGGGCGGCATCTTCGGCTGGGTCGCGGATTCAGCCGCAGTTCTGGAGGCAATGAAGGTTTCGACCACATAGGGGTACTATCATGAGCACATTGACGGGGGCGGCCGGCAGTTCTGATCTGAACAAGTCCGAGTTCAAGCCGGCGCTATGGACATCGGGCGACTGGAACGCGTTTTTCGGCTTCGGCACCAACATCCTCGTCAACATGCTGGTGCTTACGGGCCTGTTGCGCTTCGTGCTGAAGATGCCCGACAGCCTCGTGTTCGGCCGCATCCTGCCCGCGCTCGGGCTGATGATGTGCCTGTCCACCTTCTATTACGCCTACCTTGCTTATCGCCTCGCTCAGAAGACCGGCCGCAGCGACGTCTGCGCGCTGCCCTCAGGCGTCAGCGTGCCGCACATGTTCATCGTCACCTTCGTGATCATGCTGCCGATCACGCTCAAGACCGGCGACCCGCTCAAGGGCTGGTCGGCGGGTCTCGTCTGGGTGTTCTTCCAGAGCTTCATTCTCATGATCGGCGGCTTCATCGCGCCGTTCATCCGCAGGATCACGCCGCGCGCAGCGCTGCTCGGCACGCTCGCGGGCGTCTCCGTCACCTTCATCTCGATGCGGCCGGCGCTCGAAATGTACATGACGCCGCAGATTGGTCTGGTCTGCTTCGCCATCATCCTGGTGAGCTGGTTCGGCGGTGTGAAGTATTGGCGCGGCATTCCAGCCGGTCTCGTCGCCATTGCCGTCGGCATGGTCATCGCCTGGGGCTCGAACCTGTTCGGGCTCGGCCTTGGCGGCTTGAGCCTCAAAGGCGTTGGTGCTGCCTTCGCCAATTTCGGCTTCTCGGTGCCGATCCCGGCAATAGGCTATGTCTTCTCCGGCTTCGAATTCCTCGGCATCATCCTGGTCACCGCCATTCCGTTCGGCATCTACGACCTCGTCGAGGCCATGGACAATGTCGAGAGCGCGGAAGCGGCCGGCGACGACTATCCGACCACGCGCGTGCTGACCGCTGACGGCGTCGTCAGCCTGATCGGCTGCCTGATGGGCAATCCCTTCATCAACGCCGTCTATATCGGCCACCCCGGCTGGAAGGCGATGGGCGGCCGGATCGGCTACTCCGCGGCGACCGGCATCATGGTCGTGGTGCTGGCCTGGTTCGGCATCATCTCGGTGCTGCTGGCGCTGGTGCCTGTCGTCGCGATCTCGCCGATCCTGCTCTATATCGGCATGCTGATCGGCGCGCAGGCGTTCCAGACCACGCCGGTCAAGCACGCGCCCGCGATCGTGCTGGCGCTGACGCCGCATCTGGCCGCCTGGGCCAAGCTCCAGATCGACACCATGCTCGGCTCCACCATGAACGCGGCGGCAACCGTCGGCGGCCTGGCGGCCGACAAGGCCGATGCGGTCAAGGCCGCCGCGATTGCCGCGCTGCCTCAGCAGGGCGTGTTCTATCACGGCCTGGAGGTGATGGGTGGCGGCTCCATCCTTGGCGGCCTCATCCTCGGCGCGATCGGCGTCTTCATCATCGAGCGGGATTTCGAGAAGGCGTCCGCCTTTGCGCTGGTCGGGGCGGTGCTGACTTATTTCGGCTTCATGCACGGCGAGGCCGTCGGCATCGGCGGCGGCTTTGGCGTGACGCCTGCGGTCGCGCTGGCCTACGCCGTGATGGCCGCCGGCCTGTTCGCCGCCGCCAAGCTCGGCGCCAGCGAGCCCTACGCCGCGCATCCGGAGATGTCGGCCGCGCCGGCGGAGTAGGCGCGGCTTTCAATTCGGCGGACCGGCCGGGCAATGGCCCGGCCGCTCCCGTTTCAGGGACGCACCGCCGGCGTCTCCATCGGCAGGCCACGCGCCCGCGACATCAGATAGAGCTCGAGCGCGACCAGCTCGGGCGAGCCGTAGTCATAAGCCTGGGCGCGGACGCCGGTCATGCAGCTGCGCAGCCGCCGCTCGAGCGATCCCAGCGTCTGCCATTCCAGGCGGTAGAGCGGATAGCCGGTCGGCTGTCCCTGCGTGATTGGTGCGCCCGCAAGGCGCTTGTCGAAATTGTCGTCATGGCAGTTGGTGCAAGCGAGGTTGAGCTGGCCCTCGCGCTGCATGAAGAGCGCGCGGCCCTGCGCGACAAAGGGCTTGGCTTGCGGATCGTCACCGGCCGTGATCGGGATGCCGCGCGACTGGTGGGCGACGAAAGCGGACAATGCGAGCAGCTCGCGATCCTCGTAGGGCAGCGGCGCCGCCTGCTGATGATCGGCGCGGCAGAGATTGATTCGCTGATCGAGCGTGACGGGACGGCCGATTGCCTTGTCGAAAGCGGGGTAGCGCGCCGCGACGCCCTTCATGCTGCTGCGCGCATCGCCATGACAATCCGCGCAGGCCCTGTTGGCGCTGCCGGTCTTCTTCGCCCAGAGCGCTTCGCCGTCGAGCACGAACAGCATGCCGGGATTGGAGGTGTCGTCGTCCTGCATGGCGCGCGTGTCGGGGCCCATGAAGGTGTAGCCGGAGCGGCGTGCATCGGGCGGGATTTCACCGGCGAGCAGGGCTGGGGCTACTGCGAACAGGGTTGCCACCGCTATCGCGCGCCAGGAGATCATTCGACCGTGATCGATGCCGACGCGGTTGTCGAATAGCCGTTGTCGCCGATCCATTCGAACTCGAATTTGCCGCTGTCCTTCGCGACCGTGAAGAACGACAAATACGGGTTCGCCGCGATCGCCGGAAACAGATCGGCGCGAAAAATCTCCGTGCCGTTGTAGCGACATGCAAAGCTCGTGATGATGTCGCGCGGCACCAGCTTGCCGTCGGCGGTGTGGCGGAAGCCGGTCTCCATGATGTGCGAGGTCAGCGTGCGGATCTCGATGATGTCGCCGCGTCTGGCCTTCGAGGGAACGTTGATGAGGGCGGCCATCAGTTCGTCTCCTCGGTGCAGGCGGCCAACGTCACGACCACGTCGGCGGCAACCTGCCAGAACGTGTCGTCGGAGAGATGCGCGATCGCGACCACCTTCTGGGTATCGGCGAGCCGGATCCGGGTCGAGACCTGGGCTCGGCCGGAGGAGGGGCCGAGATAGAAATTGCCGATGTTCGGCTGCGGGTTCTTTTCGTTGAAGACGTGGATGCTCTTGACGTGGTCATCGGCCGTCATCGGGCTTGCAACGCTCACCGTCATCGGCACCGTGTTGCCGTTCTCGACCAGCGGCGGAATGTCGAGCTTCACCTTGCCGCTGCGAATCTGGGCTTCGCCGACGACGTTGCGGATCGCGGTGTTGAGCATTGCCGGCGTTGCTTCGATGGGCCGCAGCGTGACGATCGGGATCGTGCCGGCGACCGTCACGCCGCTGGCGAGGCTCAGGAATTGTCGTCGTGTGGTTGGCATGAACCTAGTCCCGAAGCGTTGCAAGAAAAGCCACGATGTCCTCGATCTCCGCAGCCGACAAGATCGGCTTGCCGGCGAAGTTGCGTCCGACGCGGACGAGGCCGTCGGCGCGATAGTAGGACGGCATGATGGTGTCCGGATTGAAGCGCGAGGCATCGACCAGTCGAAGCCGCAACTGGCTCGCCGACCACCGGTTCCCGGCGCCGGTGAGATCAGGCGCGAGATCACCCTGGAACCGCGTTTCCGGAAATGGGCCGGAATGGCAGAGAATGCAGGTCGTGGTGCGCGCCAGCACCAGCGCGCGCCCGCGGGCGACATCGCCGGGCGCGCCTGTGAGCGAGGCGGGAATGCCGTCGTTGACGATTGTGTAGGGCAGGAGCTCTTCGGCTCTCGCGCTGGCGGCAAGTGCAAGGCTTAGCGCGATCACCGCAGCGACAATCGAAGGAATGTGAGACGAGAGATCGAGCCGCGGCCTCCTCTTGCCTCTCCCGCTTGCGGGAGAGGTCGGCGCGCAGCGCCGGGTGAGGGTTCTTTCCTCTGGGGGAGTCTTCGCTGTTGAGACACCCTCTCCCCAACCCTCCCCCGCGGGCGGGGGAGGGGGCGCACCTTGTTCGTGGCGATTGCTTCGTCTCGTCATATCCTAGCCAAAACAATCCGCCGTGATGGCCTGAAACCAGCGCTCGGCCTCGTCTGCCTCGCGGGCGCGCAATTCGCGTGGCGCATCGACCGGGCTGGTGGCGCTGCCCTCGACCTCGGCAAAGATGTCGCCCCTCGGCTGGTAGTTGCCGGCGAGCGAGAAGCTGTAGCCGGGCGCGACGGTGCTGTAGCAAACCCCTGTGAGTCGTGGCGCCTCCGGTGTGCGACCCGCGAGCAGGCTGACGATCGCGGCGGCGCCAGCCTTGCCCTGCGTGATTGCAGCGGAGGCTGATTTTGGGATGCCGCCGCCGAGGCAGGCGTCGCCGATGACGTGGACGTTCGGGACAAGTTTCGACTCGAACGTGACAGGATCAATCGGGCACCAGCCGGTCGCATCCGCAACGCCCGCGACCCCGGCAATGCGGCCTGCGCGCTGCGGTGGGATGACGTTGGCGACATCAGGGGTGTAGTTGCCGAATTCGGTGACGATGGTCCTGGCCGCGGCATCGATTGCGGTGACGCGGCCGCCTTGCGAGAGGGCAACGCGTTCGATCATGTCGCCGTAGAGCTCCTTCCATGCCTGTTCGAACAGCCGCTGCAGGGAGAAAGTATCCTTGGCATCGAGGATCAGAACTTTCGAGCGCGGCTTCTTCGTCTTCAGGTAATGCGCGATCAGGCCTGCACGCTCGTAAGGCGCGGGCGGACAACGAGAGGGATTGGCCGGGATGGCAATGGCGACGGTGCCGCCGTCCGGCATCGCTTCGAGTTGCCTGCGCAGCAAAAGCGTTTGCGCGCCGGCCTTCCAGGCGTGCGGCATCGTCTCCGATGCGGCCTCGTCGTAGCCGGGCAGGGCTTCGAGATGGAAGTCGATGCCGGGCGAGAGCACGAGCCGGTCATAGCCAAACGCGGTGCCATCGCCCGTGGTCACACGACGCTTTTGCGCGTCGATGGCCGTTGCAGCCTGGGCGACGACGGTGATGCCGGCGGCGCCGAGCCTGTCATAGCCGAACTGCTGCACCTCGATCTCGCGCAGGCCCGCGATCACCTCGTTGCTGAAGGGGCAGGAGATGTAGGTCTTGTTCGGCTCGATCAGGGTGACCTGCACTCTCGCGTCGGCGCGCTTGAGGGCGCGGGCGCAAGCCGCGCCGCCAAAGCCGCCGCCGACCACGACGACGCGGCCCGCCGATTGCGCGCGCAGGATCGAAGGTGCGGCGAGCGATGTGGCCGCGACGGCGACGCCGAGGACGGCATTCCGCCGTGTCACCGGCGCATTCATGAGGCTTGTCCGGAAAATGTTGCGGCGGCCGATACGGCCGCCGCGAGTCGTTGTTCGAGCATGATCTTTTTCGGAAAACCGCTTCGCACTTTTCCGGATCATGCTTTACGCGAAGGTGATGTTCTGGTCGCGCAGCGGCACATGGCGAATGCGCTTGCCGGTCGCGGCGAAGTACGCATTCAGCACGGCCGGCGCCGCGACGCCGATGGTCGGCTCGCCGACGCCGCCCCAGAACCCGCCGCTCGGCACCATCACCGATTCCACCTTCGGCATCTCGTTGATGCGCATCGAGTTGTAGGTGTCGAAGTTGGTCTGCTCGATCTTGCCGTCCTTGACGGTGCAGCCGCCATAGAACAGCGCCGAGAGACCATAGACGAAAGAGCCCGCGATCTGCCGCTCCACCTGCGCCGGATTGACGATGTAGCCGGGATCGGTGGAGGCGACGATGCGATGCACCTTGATCTTGCTGCCGTCGGTCACCGAAATCTCGGCGGCGCCGGCGACATAGCTGCCGTAGCCCATGACCTGCGCGATGCCGCGATAGACGCCCTGCGGCGCCGGCGTGTCCCAGCCGATCTTCTCGGCCACGGCATTGAGCACCGCGAGGTGCTTGGGGTGATTGCCCATCAGCTTGCGACGGAATTCGAGCGGGTCCTGGCCTGCGGCCTGAGCCAGCTCGTCCATGAAGCATTCCATGTAGATCGCATTGTGATTGACGTTGACGCCGCGCCAGAAGCCCGGCGGAACGTGCGGGTTGCGCATCGCATGCTCGATCAGCAGGTTCGGCACCGAATAGCCGAACGCGGCGTCTCCGGACTGGGCGACGCCCTGGAACGCGACGGGATCCATGCCGTTCTGCAGCGCTTCGGGGCGAAGCGAGAACAGGATCGACTGGCCGGACAGGCGGTAGTGCAGCGCGATCAGATTGTTGTTGGCGTCGAACGCGCCGGTCATCTTGCACTGGGTGATCGGGTGATACCTGCCCTGCGCCATGTCCTCTTCGCGCGACCACAACAGCTTGATCGGCGTGCCCGGCATCTGCCTGGCGATCATGACAGCCTGGCGCACATAGTCGGTCTGACCGCGCCGGCCGAAGCCGCCGCCTGGCATCACCTTGTGCACGTCGCACTTCTCGGCCGGCAGGCCGGAAGCCTCCAGCACGGCCGCGAAGGCCGCCTCGCCATTCTGCGTGCCGCACCAGACCTCGCATTTGTCCGCCGTATAGATCGCGGTGGCGTTCATCGGCTCCATGGTGGCGTGGTTCTGGTAGGGATAGCTGTAGACGGCCTCGACCTTCTTGGCGGCGCTGGCAATCGCCGCCTTCGCATCACCGTTCTTGTTGCCGACATAGGCCGGCTGCGCGTCGTCGAGTCCCTCGGCCAGCCACTTCGCAATCGACGCACTGGAGACCTTGGCGTTGTCGCCCTCGTCCCAGACGATCGGCAACGCGTCCAGGGCGGTCTTGGCGTGCCACCAGGTGTCGGCGACGACGGCGACCGCGGTATCGCCGACCTTGACCACCTTCTTGACGCCCTTCATGCCGGCGATCTTGGCTTCGTCGAAGCTCTTCAGCTTGCCGCCGAACACGGGGCAGTCCTTGATCGCGGCGTTCAGCATGCCCGGCAGCTTGACGTCGACGCCATAGATCATGGCGCCGGTGGTCTTGTCGACGGTGTCGAGCCGCTTCACGCCCTTGCCGATCAGCTTCCAGTCCTTCGGATCCTTCAGCTTGACGTCCGCTGGCGGCGTCAGCTTCGCCGCAGCCTCGGCGACCTTGCCGTAGGTCGTGGTCCGGCCCGAGCGTGTATGGGTGATGACGCTGTTTGCGGCCGTGCATTCGGAGGCCGGCACTTTCCACGCATCGGCGGCGGCCTGGATCAGCATCACGCGCGCGGTGGCGCCACCCTTGCGGACATAGTCCTGCGAAGAACGGATGCCGCGGCTGCCGCCGGTCGAGAAATCGCCCCAGACGCGCTTGCGCGCGACGCTCTGGCCCGGGGTCGGATATTCGGTCGTGACCTTGGTCCAGTCGCATTCGAGTTCCTCGGCGACGAGCTGGGCGAGACCGGTGAGCGAGCCCTGGCCCATCTCGGAGCGGGCGATGCGGATCACCACGGTGTCGTCGGGCCTGACCACGACCCAGGCGCCGATCTCGGGCGAGCCATCGGCGGCGCGCACCACGGCGGGGCCCCCGAAGGGAATGTCGAGGCCGATTGCAAGACCCGCGCCGACAGCAGCGCTGCCGATGACGAAGGCACGACGGTTCATCCTGGGAGAGACGTGCTTGTTCATGGGGCGGCTCCTTACGCGCTTGCGATCGTGTGGATCGCCTCGCGCACCTGCGCGAAGGTGCCGCAGCGGCAGATGTTGGTGATGGCTTCGTCGATGTCGGCGTCGGTCGGCTTCGGCTTCTCGTTCAGCAGCGCCGCCACCGCCATGATCATGCCGCTCTGGCAATAGCCGCATTGCGGCACGTCCTGGGCGATCCAGGCCTCCTGCACCTTGTGCAGCGAATCCCCGGATGCGAGACCCTCGATCGTGGTGATCTTCTTGCCCTCGGCCTCGCTGACCGTAACGCCGCAGGAGCGCATCGCCACGCCATCCATGTGGACCGTGCAGGCGCCGCATTGTGCAATGCCGCAACCATATTTGGTCCCGGTCAGGCCGGCGTTCTCGCGGATCGCCCAAAGCAGTGGCGTATCCGGTTCGACGTCAAGAGTGAAGGTTTTTCCGTTGATTGTTAGGTTTGCCATCGCAAGTCCCCTGATTGGCCCAATCCACCGATTGAACTCAGGCGCGCAATCTGTCCGGCAAACTGGAACTGTTCAAATCAACACTCCGCGGGCGAGCCGGGAGGCATTGCCCGGCTGCGCGAGAGTATGGACCGCGGCGCTGTTTTGCCTCATCCCTTCGTCCATCGATTCGGGTTGACGTCTGCTCCATGGGCGCCAATCCGTGGCTTCAGGCGACGACCGGCCGTCAAGGCCGGTTCCAGGCCCGGGTCGCGCCCCCGCAGCGGCGACAGTTTGTCCCTTTTGCCGGGATGCAAGACGCCTGCGCTCTGGTACACTGGGCCGAAGCAAAAGGAGTTCCATGAACGTGCCGAGTCCCTGCAACGTGCTGATGCTCTACCCGCTGTTCTCGGCAGAGTCCTTCTGGAGCTTTGGCGAATCCTGCAAAGTGATGGGCGTCAAGCGCCCTGCCGCCCCCTTGGGCCTGATCACCGTTGCCGCGATGTTGCCCGAGAGCTGGACGGTCCGGCTGATCGATTGCAACACTGCGCCGCTCGGCGACGATGATCTCGCCTGGGCCGACGTCGTGTTCACCGGCGGAATGATGCCGCAGCAGGCCGATACGCTGCGCCTGATCGAGCTGTGTCGCGCCGTCGGCAAGCCGGTGGTGGTCGGCGGTCCGGATCCCACCTCGAGCCCCCACCTCTATGAGCGGGCCGACTTCCGGGTGCTCGGCGAGGCCGAGAGCGTCATCGACGAATTCATCGCGGCCTGGGAGAGCGGCGCGCGTTCCGGCACCTTCACCGCGCCGAAGTTCCAGGCCGATGTCACCAAGACGCCGGTGCCGCGCTTCGACCTGCTCAAGTTCGAGGACTATCTCTATCTCGGTGTACAGTATTCGCGCGGCTGTCCGTTCACCTGCGAATTCTGCGACATCATCGAGCTCTACGGGCGCGTGCCGCGGACCAAGACGATCGAGCAGATGTTCGTCGAGCTCGAGACGCTTTACCAGATGGGCTATCGCGGCCATCTCGACTTCGTCGACGACAATTTCATCGGCAACAAGAAGTCGCTGCGGCAATTCCTGCCGAAGCTCGCCGAATGGCAGCGCACGCATGGCTATCCCTTCGAATTCTCCACGGAAGCCTCGGTCAACCTCGCCGACGATCCGGAGCTGCTGGAGCTGATGGGCGCGGCCAATTTCTTCGGCATCTTCGTCGGCATCGAAAGTCCGGATCCAGCGACGCTGGTCGCGATGCGGAAGAAACAGAACACACGGCGCAACATCGCCGAGAGCATCCACAAGATCTACGCCGCCGGCATGCTGGTCACCGCGGGCTTCATCGTCGGCTTCGACAACGAGAAGGTCTCGATGGCGGAGGCCATGATCGATTTCATCGAGGAGGCGGCGATTCCCGTCGCCATGGTCGGCCTGCTCTATGCCTTGCCGAACACGCAGCTCACGCGCCGCCTCGAGCGCGAAGGCAGGCTGCATCCGGGCCATGATGTGGCGCCGACCATCGGCGCCGATCAGTGCACCGCCGGCATCAATTTCGATCCGGTCCGCCCGTTGCGCGACATCCTGCTGGACTACAGGCGGGTGCTGGAGCACACCTACAGCCCGGCGGCCTATGCAGGACGCGTCGACCGCCTGATGACGCTGCTCGACCGATCCAGGCAGCGTCCCGAGCTGGCCGAAGGAGATATCCGCGCCAGGCTCGGGGCGATGGAGACGGTGCACAAGGTGGTCACCGCCCTACCCGAGGCACGGGGGCCGCTGTGGCAGACCTTCATGAATTGCGCCAAGCGTGACACCTCGTCCGCACGCATCGCCGTGCAGATGATCGCGGCCTATGCGCATCTCGGACCGTTCTCGCGCAAGGTGATCGCGGCCATCGATGAGCGCCTGGCCGCGCTAGGCGAGCACATGCCCAATCCCGTCGTGGCTGCGGACGCGCCCGAAATTCGACATCTGGCCTGACATCCGCAGAGCCGATGGGGACCGCGGGGCGCTTCGATGCACCGCCGGGCGGGCCTTCCGGCAATCAAAGCGGCTGTCATGTATGAGATCCCGGCTTGACAGCCGAACAACCTCAAGCTGATCGTCATCAGGACGGCACCGGGCCTGCCATGATTTCGGTGCGCCGCTGCGTCATTGCCAGATTGGCTTTAACGGGGGTGAGCCATGTTCAGGAAGGTGATCCGCTGGTCGATTGCATTGATTGTCGTGGCGGTTCTGGCTTTCGCGTATCTGCCTTCCTTCATCGCCGATTCCATCTACAAGAACGTCGACGACATCACCGACGGCGAGATGCCCGCCAC
The DNA here is from genome assembly GCF_015291725.1 of Bradyrhizobium sp. CCBAU 51765. GTDB lineage: Bacteria > Pseudomonadota > Alphaproteobacteria > Rhizobiales > Xanthobacteraceae > Bradyrhizobium > Bradyrhizobium liaoningense. Next base: position 6,108,571 of record NZ_CP030038.1, on the reverse strand, counting down.
GGTCACGGCCTTTCAATCGGGGCCGGACGTCGTCAGCACCATCGGCGGCAGCGGCGAGGGCTTGAACTGCAGCCTGCCGCCCTGGGCCAACATATTGTTCGACAGCGGGACGGATTCCAACCAGAAGCGCCATCTCGTCCTGCAGCGCTTCAGGCAGGCCTGCGTCTTTCACGACCTGTGCTATCGCCACGGCCTTGCGACCTACGGCTATAACCAGAACGATTGCGACCGCATTCTGCAGAACGCGGCTTTTCGGCTGTGCGTCTACATACGAAACAGCAGTCAGGAAAGCAGCGCGGCGCGCTGTCAGACCGATTCCAAGATGGTTCTGGCCGGCGTGAGTCTCGGAGGGTACAACGCCTATCGCGGCTGGGACCGATCGACCTACTTCGAATTCGACTCGGATCCGTCACGATCGAACGGGTTTCAGGTCAGTCGCGTGGTCGATCATCCATTCAAGGCGACGCTACCTGCCAAATACGCGGACGACCCCGATGAGGTCATTCTCATGTTCGAGAACCTTCGCTCCAATCTGGCCGTGACCTGCATCACCTGCGCGGCGGTTCCCGTTCTCGAGTGGACCACCGATCCCAACGCCGTCAGCGCCGAACTGCGCTCGGTCGGGGTGACGCGGTTGCCGGACGTGCTGCTCAAGCGCGTGCCCATGCTGACCGAAACCATGCCGGTCTGGTTGCCGCCACGCCGGCGGCACGCGGCGCCGCATCTCCTGGTCGATGGAGCGGGCAAGAACCATCTGATCTGGATGAGCCGGAATAACTCGGAGAACAGCATATCCTGTGTCGTCAGCGCCGATGCGGCGCGTCTCCTCACCAATACCTTGCCGACCCGGGATCTCTGCTCGGTCGATGCGGGCCCATCGCTGACCCGCGTGGAAGTCGACATGTTCGCGACCTCTCCGCTTCCGATGGAGGTACCCGGAAGTTCGGATCTCATCTATGCGATCTCGGCCAGCCCACAGAAGACGGCAGAGCACCATCTGAGCTTCTGTTCGCGCTCGGCGTCCCGGAAGGTCGAGGAGACCGACCATGACGACCGGTCCAAATGCGTCACCTTCCCCGAAACGGAGGTCCGCAAGGGCGCGGCGCTCGGCGCGTTTCAGAACTTTCCGCTGGTTCGTCCCGGGCAGCAGATCTATTTCGCGAGGGACATCGCGCAGCAGGCGGACTCGCTGCTGACCGCCGTCTGGCAGCGCGCCTTTGGCAATACTTTTTCGCCCGAAGGCGCTCTGCTCGTGATCGACGTTGCGCCGCCGCTCGCCGCAAGAGGGCCTCTCCCGGCCAGGCTGAAGAAGATCGTGCGGTTCGACATCGACGATCGCTTCGATCCGATGATGCCGATCACGCGCAAGGTGGACGACCTGCGTTTCCTGAGCCTCGAGGCGGCGAAGTCGAGCGTGCACCTTCGCATGATCGATTTCGCCAAGGACAAGCCCTCCGTCGGCAATGTGCAACTGATGATGGGCAACGGCGAGGTGGAACTGGATCGCTCCTGGGCGGAGAGGCCCATGCTGGTGCTGGAGACCAGGGACGCGCGACCCAGAACCAAGCTGGTGTTCTCGCGCGGAGAAGTTGCGGTCCAATCGGGCAAGCCCGTCACGTCCGACGCGACGACGGAAGCGTTGACGCTGCAGACATTGGTTTTCGAACGCGATGCCGCGGCGCCTTCGAATATGCCCTTCGTGAAATCGGCCGGAGCGGCGTGCCGGGTCGTGTACGAGTTCGCACCGAACCACACCGACTGGCCGTGCTACCGCGCGTTCGATCCCGAGCGTACGATGCGGGCGTCGCCGGCGACGCGGATGCAGGCCTCCCAGATGCTGGTCGGGCGGTTCACCCGAGCCGGCGGCCATGGCATCGCATTTCCTGATCTCTGCCTGAAGTCGGAGCCGATCATCCTGGCGCCGCAAGGGAGCACGTTTGTGCCCGTGAGCGAGACCGCGGGTTGGACAGGGCCGCCAAGGCTGACACGGACGGTCAAGTGCGAGCCGCTCGATGCGGCGGCAGTCGTGAGCCGTCCGATCGCGCAGAAGGCGCCGTGAGGCCCGCTGAAAAGCGTGCCAACGCGTCCGGTCTACTTCACGGCGAGCCGCAGGAAGCTCATCACGCTGCCGAGTGCGGCAAAGCCTGCGCCAAGCGCCAGCGCCAGTGTCGCGCCGTCGTGACCTGCGAGCGCGAAGCAGGCGGCGGCGAGCGCGGCGCCGGTCGTCTGCCCGGTCAGGCGCGCAGTGGCGACGATGCCCGAGGCGCTGCCGCTGCGGTGCGGCGGCGCGCTCGACATCACCGCCTTCATGTTCGGCGCCTGGAAGAAGCCGAACCCCATGCCGCAGATCACCATGCGCCAGATGATGTCGGCGATCGCAGGGTTGGCCGGCAGCATGGCGAGCAGCGCCATGCCGAGGCCGAGCAGCACGAGGCCGATGCCGCCGAGCAGGCCGACGGCATAGCGGTCGGAGAGGCGTCCCGCGATCGGCGCCATGATGCCGACCACCAGCGGCCAGGGCGTCATGAAGAAGCCGGTCTCGACCTGAGAGCGGCCGAGCACGTCCTCGAAGTAGAACGGCAGCGAGACGAAGGCGAGGCCCTGCACCGCGAAGGAGCACACCGCGGTCGCCGCCGACAGCGCGAACATCGGCCGGCTGAACAGGTCGATCGGCAGCATCGGCGCGGGATGGTCGGCATGGCGGCGGGTCAGGATGAAGCCGAGCGCGAGGGCGGTGGCCAGCTCGATGCCCACGACCACCGGCGACAAATTGTGCGCGGCGCTGCCGATGCCGGTGATGAACAGGCCGAGGCAGGCGGTGGCGAGGATCGCGCCGAGAAAGTCGAAGCCGTGATCGGCGCGCGGGGTCTTCGGCAGCATCGCAAAGCCGATGCCGATGGCGACGAGGCCGAACGGGATGTTGACGGCGAACAGCCAGGGCCACGGGCCGATCGCCAGGATGGCGGAGGCGATCGAGGGACCGAAGGTGAAGGCGGTCGCGACCACCAGCGCGTTGTGGCCGAAACCGCGGCCCTGCATCCGCCCGGGATAGACGAAGCGCACCAGCGCCGTGTTGACGCTCATGATGCCGCTCGCGCCCAGGCCCTGCAGGGTGCGCGCGACGAGCAGGCTGTCCAGCGACCACGCCACCGCGCAGAGCAGCGAGGCGATGGTGAACAGGATCAGGCCGCCGAGATAGATGCGCTGGTGCCCGACGATCTCGCCGAGCGCTCCGAGCGGCAGCAGGGTTGCGACCAGCGCGATCTGGTAGACGTTGACGACCCAGACCGACTGCTCCGGCGTGACGTGCAGATCGGCTGCGATGGCGGGCAGGGCGATGTTGGCGATCGCGGTGTCGAGCGAGGCCATCGCCAGCGCGGTGAAGATCGCGGCGATAGCCCAGCGCCGCTGGCCGGCCGGCAGGCCATCGGACATGGTGTGATCGGGCTCGCGCGTGGCGGCCGGTAACGTGATTGTCATTGCCTGGTTGTCATTGCGTTCGCGCGTTGCTCCGGCGGCGGGGCTGGGGGCTCTCGGCATGTACTACGGCCGGGCTGCCTGCCACAGGCACAAGCGCGCATGCTGTGTATGCGCGAAGGTTGGGCGCTGATGCCATCCATCGGCGTATGATCGCGGCGGCTGTTGCAATCTCAGGAGAGCGCCATGCATATCGTCGTGTTGCCCGGTGACGGCATCGGACCGGAGATCACGACCGCGACAACGGGCGTGCTGCGGGCAGCCTCCGAGCGCTTCCAGCTCAATCTGCGCCTGGAGGAGCACGCGGTCGGGCATGCGAGCTTGAGGCTATCAGGCACCACCGTGCGCCCAGAGCTGCTCGACATCGTCCGCACGGCCGATGGCCTGATCCTGGGGCCGACCGCGACCTTCGACTTCAAGGACGAGGCGCATGGCGAGATCAATCCGTCGCGGCACTTCCGCAAGAGCCTCGATCTCTATGCCAATGTCAGGCCCGCGCGCACCTATGCCGGGCGGCCCGGCCGCCTCGGCGAGTTCGACCTCGTCGTGGTGCGCGAGAACACCGAAGGATTCTACGCCGACCGCAACATGGAGCAGGGCAATGGCGAGATGCTGGTCACGCCTGACCTCGTGATCTCGCTGCGAAGGATCACGCGGGCGTGCTGCGAGCGCATCGCGCACGCCGCCTGCCGGCTCGCGATGAAGCGGCGCAAGCATCTGACCATCGTGCACAAGGCCAATGTGCTCAAGATCGGGGATGGCATGTTCCTGGACATCTGCCGCGCGGCGGCAAGGACGTATCCCGGTCTCGTGGTCGACGACATCCTGGTCGATGCCATGATGGCGCATGTGGTGCGCAATCCCGACCGCTTCGACGTCATCGTCGCGACCAACATGTTCGGCGACATCCTGTCCGATCTCACGGCGGAACTCTCCGGTAGCCTGGGCCTCGGCGGCTCGCTCAATGTCGGCGACCGCTATGCCATGGCGCAGGCCGCGCACGGCTCGGCGCCCGACATTGCGGGGCAGGACGTCGCCAATCCGGTCTCGTTGGTCCTGTCGTCGGCCTTGCTGCTGGCCTGGCACGGCCAGAACAGCGGCGCCGTGCGCTATGAGGAGGCTGCGCGCGCGATCGAGGCAGCGGTGGCAAAGGCGATCGGCGAGGGCAGGGCCACGCGCGACGTCGGCGGCAGGCTCGGCACCATCGCGGCGGGGGCCGCGATTGCGGAGATCCTGCAGGGAGGGTGAGGAGGTCTCGCGAATTTTTTCGGTGGGCTCAAGACAAAATCGCGAAACAACCCCATGCACAGTAGAAGGCCCCTTGATCGACAAGGGATTCTTCGAGGAGCCTCGCGACGACATCCGTGACCTCGATCACGTTGACCCGTCGGGCAAAACACTGGCATGATGCTATCGTGCCGGCGGTCGTGAACGAGGGCGCATTCTCGCGATGCGTGATGTCCGGCCTCACGCCATTTGGCGGCGCGCCGTCTCGCCTTGAGGCAGATCAATACTCACCCCGCAGGGCCGCCACACCATCCATCAACGCATCGATGGAAGGCGGCGTCGATATGGGAGCTTTGCTCAGGGAAATCCGGGACACCCCTTTGCTCTGGATGCTGGTCTTTGTACCCATCGTGCTGGTGGCCGATGCGGCTGCGCCGCACTCCCACACGCTGCTCTTCGTGCTGGCCGTGCTTGCGATCGTGCCGCTGGCGGCGCTGCTCAGCCACGCCACAGAAGCGGTCGCTGCCAAGACCGGCGATGCCGTGGGCGGACTGCTCAATGCAACACTCGGCAATCTGACGGAGTTGATCATCGCCATCACCGCGCTGCGGGCGGGCCAGTACATGCTGGTGAAGGCCTCGATTGCGGGCGCGATCGTGACCAACGCGATATTCATGCTCGGCGCCTGCCTGCTGATCGGCGGCATGCGCTACCATGTGCAGGAGTATAACCGCGCTGGCGCGCGGCTCTCGTCCGGCCTGCTGTTGATGGCAACCGTCGCCCTGCTTGCGCCTTCGGCCGTCGCCGATCTCCAGTACCTGCCCCAAGGTGGGGGCATCCTGAACAAGCTCAGCGTCGGAATTTCGATCCTGCTCATCATCGCTTATGCGCTCGGCCTGTTGTTCTCGCTTGTTACGCACAAGGAGCTGTTCGCAAGCTCCGATCATGGCGACGACAAGGAGGCGCACTGGCCGATCGGAATAGCCGCCGGCACGCTGCTCATCGTCACGGTGCTGGTCGCGCTGGTCAGCGAAATCTTCGTGGAATCGGTGCAGAAGGCGGCGGAAACCTTCGGGATGAGCGCGGCCTTTGTCGGCTTCATCGTCGTCTCGCTGGTCGGCGCCGCCGCCGAATTCGCGGTGGCCTTTGCCGCGGCGCGCAAGGACCGGCTCGACATGGCCGTCAGCATCGCGCTCGGCAGCGCCTCCCAGATCGCGCTGTTCGTTGCACCCGCGCTGGTGCTGCTCAGCTATGTCGTGGGACCCACGCCGATGAACCTGCAGTTCTGGCCGGGCGCCGTCACCATGGTGATGATTGCAACCGTCACGTCGGCCTTCATCACCGCCAGCGGGCGCTCGGCCTGGTTCGTCGGCGCCCTGATGCTGTTCATCTATGCGGTGTTTGCGCTGACGCTGTATGTCGTCCCGCCGGCGGGCAAGGGGTGAGGGGCGGTCGCCCGACGGCACGAGGCTTCCAATTTCACTCCGCGGAGGATGGCGGCCCGCGGCAAGCCGCGGGCGGGGGAGCCGTGGGCGGGATAACGACATTGCTCGATGACCGGTCGTCGAACCTGACGTCGGCAGCGGCAAATCTCGAGACGAATTATTTAATTTGACTTATCATCTAGTTAATATTATATAGCTTTTTATATATTTAACAAATTAAATCGCGGCGGAGCACCGCCCTGACCTCATTTCGATCTACGCGTGTTCTGATCGAGCACTGAACCATGCGACCAGGCCGAGCCATCCGATCCATTGGAGTTGGCGTCGAGAGAGGCGTGATACATGCGCCGACCAATTGATACAGCACCGAGGAGCGGAGAGGACCTCTGGGTAGAGGACGCGACCGGGGCTGTTGAGGTCGGCCACTGGTCACCCGAGGCGGATAAATGGGTCTGGCGGGACGGCTCGCCAATCGATCCTGCGCCGACCCATTGGTATCCCGTGACGGAGGATGTCGATCCGGACGACGAACGATCGGGCGGCTCGCTCGTGACGGCTGCAATTTTGATCCCCGTCATCTTCGTCGGAGCTTCCCTGCTCGGCGTGTTCACACCATTCACGGCGCAACCGGACATGACGCGCATCGGTAGCGAGAGCGCGCTCAGCCTCGATCAGCGGCCGGAAATCACGACCGGTTCGCTAGGGCTCTTTCAACGCGAAGCGACCGGAGCGCTGATGCAGGCGGATCCGGCAAGCGTGGTACGGCCAAGCCAGCGGCTGGACGAAGACGCGCCGCGCATTGAAGCGCGCGCCAACGAGCTGGCCGAGGCGCACAGGGAGCTCGACGAGGCAGTCCAGCGCACGCACACGGCGGAAATCGCCGCGGAGGAGCTGCGGAAATCACTTCAACAGGAGCAAGCTCACAGCGCCGAGCTCGCGAACGAACTTGCCGGAGCCCGCCGCGAGATCGACGCAGGTAACGCGCAATCCCGGAACGCGGACGAGGTGGCCGCGCAGCGTAGAGATGCGGCGGCGCGGGAGATCGCGGAACTGCAGCAGTCCCTGCAGCAGGAGCGGCAAAGAAGTGGCCTCCTCGTGAAGCAGGCGAACGCCGCGCAGGCGGCAGCGGCGAGCGCCGAACAGGAACGCCACGAGGCGCAGTCACGCGCCGCCGCGCTCGCGAGCGAACTCGCCGGAATACCTCGCGGATCGCTCATAGCGGATGCTGCGGCCGCTGAACAAAGGGAGGCAGTGGGGCGGGAGGTTGCCGAGCTGCGGCAGTCTTTGCAAGACGAGCGGCAGAAGAACGCCGACCTCGCTGCCCAGGCCAAAGCAGCGCAAGCGGTAACGGCCAATGCCGAACAACAACGCCGCGCTCTCGAAGAGGCCCAGGCGCATGCAGCCGCGCTGGCGAGGGAACTTGCCGAAACGCGCCGTGAGATCGAAACCCGGAACGTGCAATTGCGCGAGGCGAACGATGAGGCCTCGCAGCAGAGACAGGCTGCGAACCGAGAGATTGCCGAACTGCGGCAGTCGCTGCAACAGGAGCGGAGCGGGATCGAAGCCAAGCAGAAAGACCGTGCATCGGCATCGGGCCCGGCCGATGCGCGCCTCCAGGTGCAGCAAACAAATGAAGGCCCGATCTTGCCGGCGACGCGGAGCGTGGAAGCGACTGTCGCGGAGCCGCTGACTGCCGCAAACCAAAACGAGGCGGAGGCCCGATTGATCCCGCGCGCCAAGGCGTTGCTCGATCAGGGAAATATCGGTGCAGCGCGGATCGTACTCGAGCTCGCGGCCGAGAAGGACATCGCCCAGGCAAGTTTCATGCTCGCGGAGACATACGATCCGGCGGTTCTGTCCGCCTGGGGGACCTATGGAACGCGCGGCGAAGCGGCCAAGGCGCGAGAGCTCTACGCGAAGGCACACCGGGGCGGTATTCGCCAAGCGAAGGAACGGTTGGATGCGTTGCGGCGCTGAGAGTGGACTTGTTGCAGTCCCTCGGGACGAAAGGTTGCGATGGCTGATTCGGAAGGGAAACGACATGAACAGAGCGCCAAGGTCACTCTCATTGCTCCTGCTCGCCTGGTTGGTGCCGGTCGCGACGATGCTTCAGACGGCCTGCTTGGAAGCGCAAACGGCGAGAAAGACCAGGGCCGATGCTCAACTCGTCCGAAGGCCGCTCCCGCAAGAGAATGAAAAGGACCGGATGAACGCCTGGACGGTCGGGCTCGCCGGCGGTCTGCTCGAGGGCGCACCGATCCGCCTCGCCGCAGAAATGGCTCGCGTCGTCGACGACGGAGCGGACCTGCATCTCCTGCCGATCGTCACGCGGGGGGCCACCGACAATCTGAATGCGCTGCTGTATTTGCGTGGCGTCGATACCGCCATCATCAATTCCGACGCGCTCGAAGAGTACAAGGTTCAGGCACCGCAGATCCGAAGCCGCATCACGTATCTGCTCAATCTCTTCCCATCCGAGCTGCACATTTTTGTGCGGCCTGAAATCACAAGCCTGCAGGACCTTGCCGGCAAGAAGGTGAACTTCAACACATTGGGCACCGCAGCCGCCTATTCAGGGCCACTGATCTTCAGCCGTCTCGGCATCGATGTCGACAAGACATTCATTCCGCATCAGGTGGCCCTGGAACAGATGCGCAAGGGCGAGATGTCGGCCGTCGTGTTCATTACATCGAAACCCGTCGACGCCTTCGTAAAGGGCCGCTGGGAGGCTGGATTCAAGTTCCTCCCAGTCAACTACGACAGGAAGTTCGAGGACTATTATCTGCCCGCGACCCTGGATGCCAAAGAGTATCCCAGTCTGATCAGGCAGGACGAGCGGATCTCGACCATCGCGGTGCCGACAGCGCTCGTTGCGTTCAACTGGCCGCAACATTCGAATCGTTACCAACGCGTGGCGCGCCTGGTCGAGTACCTGTTCTCGCGGATCGACCGGCTGCAGGCGCCGGGCTTCGATCCGAAATGGCAGTCGATCAATCTCGCGGCGACCGTGCCGGGGCTCACCCGCTTCCAGGCCGCGCAGGACTGGCTGGATCGCAAGGCGCGCAGTGCACAGGCACGGCCATGAAGAGTGCCGCTCCTCCACTCGCCGTCGCTTTCAATGTGGCCTGCGGAATCGCTTCCGCGCAAAACACGAGCGGTCCCATGGAAACACTTCGGGCTTGTTCGGCGATGGAGGGGCAAGCCCGGCTGGAATGTCTGCAAGATCTGTCACGCAAGATTCCGCCGCCCGGGCGTCGGGCGTCAGACGATGGCTGGCTGATCAGCGAGACCACTTCGCCTGTCGACTATTCACCGATCGTCACCGCCACTACCTCTTCCGTTGGCGGCTCGGATGGTGCCGCAATGCAACTCGCGATCCACTGCCGCAAAGGCCGCACGGAGGTCGTAGTCGCAGGACCGACGGTGTCACGCAGTGCCAATGAGTATGCCGTCTCCTTTCAGCTCAATGCGGAGCCGCCAATGCAACTCGCGGCGGCCTCGCCGTCATTCGGCTCCGGCGTTGCTGTCGGCGGCGACGTCTTGCAGTTGCTGAGGTCGCTACCCGATGACGGTCACGCCATTGTGCGTCTCTCCATCCGCACCGGCGCGGTGCAAGAGGGACAATTCCTGCTCAGCGGATTCAAGAACGTGCGCGACAAAGTGGGGGCTGCGTGCAAATGGCCACATGCCGTCGCCAGACCAGGACGGTGACGATTAGGGAACGGAGAAGCGAGATGATCAATTCAAAATTGGCGATGGCAGTCATCAGCGGCTTGGCGATGTTGCTTCTGGCCGGACCAAACGCGCAGGCGCAGCAGGACAGCCAGTTGATCCCGCAGGCGAGTGCGAAGAGCCAAGCGAGCAACCAGAAGCATCCAGGTAGACATAAGCAGGCGGGCAAACCGGGGCAGAATCACACGAGCAAGCAGAACCCTGCGAGCGCGAGAGCGCTGGCTCAGATGACCACATCCGAGATCGCCAGGAAGCCGCATCGGCTGATATTGCAGGTCAATTCCAACGAACCTGCGATGATGAACCTCACACTCAACAATGCGACCAACGTCGCGCAATACTACCGCGATCTCGGTGAGCCTGTGTCGATCGAGGTCGTCACCTTCGGTCCTGGGCTTCACATGCTGCGTGACGACACCTCACCGGTAAAGCCGCGCATCGAGGTCCTCGCGATGAGCCATCCCGAAATCTCCTTCAAGGCTTGCGGCAACACACAGGAAAACATGCGTAAGGCGGAGAACAAGGACATAAGCCTGATTCCGCAGGCCACGGTCGTCAAATCCGGTGTCGTCCGCGTCATGGAGCTGCAGGAACAGGGCTGGAGCTACGTCAAACCGTGAGATCCTGCGGCAAAACCGGACGCCGCGTTTCGCGGGCCGAGCGGATTCATGAGGTCACTCCTAACTAGAACTGATACCTCCGCAATCCCCCATCCACCGGGATCACCGTGCCCGTGATGTAGCGCGCCACCGGTGAGGCCAGAAACACCGCGAGGGCCGCGAGATCTTCCGGTTCGCCCCAATAGCCCACCGGGATTTCTTCCTCGGCAAAACGCTCGCGATAATCCGGCGCGTAGTTGCGGCGGATCTGTTCGCTCATGATGCGGCCGGGCGGGATGCAGTTGATGGTGATGCCGTGCGCGCCGATCTCGCGCGACAGGCCCTTGGCCCAGGCGTGCACCGCGGCCTTGGCGGCGAAGGCGGCATTGAGGCCTTCCGGCTCGGACTTGCCGGTAATGTTGACGATGCGGCCCCATTTGCGTTCGATCATCTGCGGCAGCAGCGCGTGCGCGATGCGGCGATAGCTGGTGAAGTTCAGCGCGATCGCCTCGTCCCATTTGCTGTCGGGCGCATCGACGGGGAGGGGACGGCTGCCGCCGGCATTGTTGACGAGGATGTCGACATGGCCGAGCTCCTTCAGCGCGAAGGCCGCAATGTTCTCGGCGGCGTCCTTGGCCATCACGTCCTGCTCGAACGGCGTGATCAACCCGCCGCCGACTTCTTTCGCCAGGTCGGCCAGCAGGTCGATACGGCGCGCCACGCCGATGACGCTCATGTCTTCAACGATTCTAAGTCGATTGGGCAAGAGTGACGCAGAAACATTCGAGACAGCAAATATTCCATCGGTCAAATCTTAGGATGCAGGAAGCAGCTTGTAGTTTGGCGATCCGAACGGTCGTCGAAGAGATTTTAGGAAAACTACACGAGGGTTTGTTAGGTCAACGCTTCGGAATAAGCAGATCGTGTCGCTTGGTGCTACGTTCCGCCGACGGTATTCTTGAGGGATGCGCCCAACAAGCCTGACATTCCGGCGCTTAAGTGACAAGAAGCAGCTAGCTACTACGTGAAGCTTGGGGCCAGTGCAGAAAACTTCCCATGAGTCGCAGTTGCTCGAAGACCTTAGAAAGCGTTCCATTGCGGCAAGGCAGTCCAGCACGGAGGTCGCTGGGAACCTCGGTTCCTTCCGCTGTTGTTAAGGCCCTGCGTGCCCAAACTTCAGTGTCGATGTTTGTATCTAACAGCAAAATAGCAAGTCGAGTCTCGTCGAGCGGAACAGGGGCATATCCCGCGTTTAGAACTTCGCCAAAATAGCTGATGCGCGGGGTATATTGTGGAAGCAGGTTATGGTGGGAGACTACAAGTGTGGTCTTTCTATCGCGGCTGATGCGCGCCGCGATCTCCTCCAAATCGACTGCTCGGAAATAGGGAGTGTCAATTTGTTCGTAGACCTGTGTGGCAAGATCTGGCGGCTGCTCAGTTTGGAGACCTTTGTCGCCAAACGGTTCATCGTCGGAAAGTTCGAGCGGCATGCCACTGGGACTTAGCAAAGAATCTTGGAGCCCTCTTGGATACAGGGCCTTGGACCAGGATCCGATGCTCGAATTCATCATGATGACTGGTAGTTTCGCTTTGCTGGCACCAACAACCTCGTAGCTGACAAAATTCCGGACTGGAGGGTCTCGCCAGTTGTGCTCTTTGAAGGCGTCTTGCAGGGCGTCAAATTTCCCCGTGTCGCCTAACCGGATTGCGTCTTCGCGGCTGACGTCGTGATTGCCGGGAACTCCATAGATTGGAATGCGACGGTCAGCCAACGTTTCGTTGATGATGCCATCAAGGATCAGTACCGCATCTGCGATTAATCCGGTGACCCCCTTGCTAGTGAAGTCGCCCATCGTGAACACTGCATCGATGGGCTCGTCCCGACAAATCGACCGAAGGGCTCCCAGTACAGATGTGAGTGGCTTAGTTGCCAGGCTTGAAATGATCGTCGGGGAGAACGTTGATAGCTTAACGTCTACCTCTGTTGTCTGGCTTTGCCAGTCAGGAAGATGAATATCTCCGATTTGGAGCAATGTAATTTTGCTAAGGGGCATATGTCTACTATGGGTTGTTTCAATAAGCTACTCGCCTGTCTGAAAGATGGTCAAGCGATCAATAGGAATTTCAGCAACTTACTGTGGCCAAATAGGCGGCCGCACTCGATGGGAGTTTATACCCAGCGTATTGAGCCGCGGCCGCTCAGCTGGTTCGTCCCTGCTTTTGGGCAGACGATAGCGGATTAGAACTGGTATCTCCGTAATCCCCCATCCACCGGGATCACCGTGCCCGTGATGTAGCGCGCCACCGGTGAGGCCAGAAACACCGCGAGTGCCGCGAGATCTTCCGGTTCGCCCCAATAGCCCACCGGGATTTCTTCCTCGGCAAAACGCTCGCGATAATCCGGCGCGTAGTTGCGGCGGATCTGTTCGCTCATGATGCGGCCGGGCGGGATGCAGTTGATGGTGATGCCGTGCGCGCCGATCTCGCGCGACAGGCCCTTGGCCCAGGCGTGCACCGCGGCCTTGGCGGCGAAGGCGGCATTGAGGCCTTCCGGTTCGGACTTGCCGGTAATGTTGACGATGCGGCCCCATTTGCGTTCGATCATCTGCGGCAGCAGCGCGTGCGCGATGCGGCGATAGCTGGTGAAGTTCAGCGCGATCGCCTCGTCCCATTTGCTGTCGGGCGCATCGACGGGGAGGGGACGGCTGCCGCCGGCATTGTTGACGAGGATGTCGACATGGCCGAGCTCCTTCAGCGCGAAGGCCGCAATGTTCTCGGCGGCGTCCTTGGCCATCACGTCCTGCTCGAACGGCGTGATCAACCCGCCGCCGACTTCTTTCGCCAGGTCGGCCAGCAGGTCGATACGGCGCGCCACGCCGATGACGCGCACGCCTTCGGCTGCGAGGCCCTTGGCAATGGCGCGGCCGATGCCGATGCTCGCGCCGGTGACGACAGCGGTTTTCGATTTGAGCCCGAGGTCCATGGTCGCACGCTCTCTTGGTTGCTTTGCGTTTTGCTGTTCGTTTCCTGCCCCGTCCCGCGTGCGGCGATTTGCCGAACCGAGACGAGCAGTGGTAACCAAGAGCCTCGGCGAAGGAAACACGAAAAAGAAAAGGCTCTGATGATGGTCTGGGATCCGCAGCAATATCTGAAGTTCTCCGGCCATCGGCTCCGGCCCGCCGTCGACCTCCTGATGCGGATTCCGGATTTTGCCCCGCGCGCGATCGCCGATCTCGGCGCCGGCGCCGGCAACGTGACGAAGCTGATCAGGGAGCGCTGGCCGGATGCGCGCGTGACCGGTGTCGAGGGATCGGCCGAGATGGTCGCCGCGGGACGGAAGGCGGCGCCGGACGTGCAATGGTCGCACGAGGATCTCGGCCATTGGAGTCCCGCCGGGCAATACGACCTGATCTATTCCAATGCCGCACTGCACTGGATGCCCGATCATGCGGCACTGTTTCCGTCGCTGATGGAGAAGGTGGCGCGTGGGGGCATCTTAGCGGTGCAGATGCCGCGCAACTTCACCGCGCCTTCGCATGTGCTGATCGGCGAGACCGCGCTGGATGGTCCGTGGCGGTCCAAGGTGGAGCATCTCGTCACCCCGCCGCCGGTCGAGGGACCGGCCTTCTATCACGATCTGCTTGCGCCGATGTCGGCCAACATCGACATCTGGGAGACCGAGTATCTCCAGGTGCTCGAGGGTGAGAACCCCGTGAAGGAATGGACCAAGGGGACCTGGCTGACGCGCTACCTCGACGTCTTGCAAGGCGAGGAGAAGATCGCGTTCGAAGCCGCCTATGGGATGCGCGTCGCAAAGGCCTATCCGAAGAATGCTGCGGGGCAGACGCTGTTCCCGTTCCGGCGCCTCTTCATGGTCGCCCAGCGCAAAGGCTGATTGCAGTGCCGCATTGCGGCATAAGCGCTCGTTCCCTCTGGACGCGCACGGACACCGGGTTGCGCATGCAGCGGTCCTCAAGTTAGCTTGGCTGCGGCAAACAGGGCTTGGGTCCAGTTGTTCGAGCAGCGGATTGCTGCCAGGACTGACCTGAAGAACAAGAAGAACCCGGTTTCCGAGTTGTTGGGAGGTACGTTCATGCGCAAGCTGCTTGCCGCGGTCGCCGCCGCGGCTGTTTTCTTGGCTCCCGCCATCGCCCAAGCCCAGAGTCCCATCGTCATCAAGTTCAGCCACGTGGTCGCCAACGACACCCCGAAGGGCAAGGGCGCGCTGAAATTCAAGGAGCTCGCCGAGAAATACACCGACGGCAAGGTCAAGGTCGAAGTCTACCCGAACTCCACGCTCTACAAGGACAAGGAGGAGATCGAGGCGCTGCAGCTCGGCTCGGTGCAGATGCTTGCGCCCTCGACGGCGAAATTCGCGCCGCTCGGCATCAAGGAGTTCGAGGCGCTCGACCTGCCCTGGCTGTTCAGGGACGACCAGACCTACGCCAGCGCGATGAAGGGCACGATCGGCAAGTGGCTGTTCCAGAAACTCGAGGCCAAGGGCATCACCGGGCTCGCCTATTGGGACAACGGCTTCCACATGCTGTCCGCCAACCGTCCCTTGCTGAAGCCGACCGATTTCCAGGGGCTGAAATTCCGCATCTCCGGATCGAAGGTCGCCGACCAGTATCTCCGCATCATGGGCTCGATCCCGCAGATCATGGCGTTCTCGGAAGTTTATCAGGCCTTGCAGACCGGCGTGGTTGACGGCTGCGAGAACACGGCGTCAAACTACCTCACGCAGAAGTTCTACGAGGTGCAGAAGGACATCACCGTATCCTATCACGCGCATCTGCAATATGCTGTCATCGTCAATTCGAAGTTCTGGTCAGGTCTTCCGCCCGATATCCGCGCAAAGCTGGACAAGGCGATGGCGGAGGCGACCGACTACACCAACTCGATCGCGCGGCAGGAGAACGAGGACGCGCTGGCCGAGATCAAGAAGATGGGGAAGACCAATCTGCATTATCTCACCGACGCCGATCGCAAGGCCTGGCAGGAGGCGATGCAGCCGACGTATAAATGGGCAAAGGGGCGGGTCGGGCAGGAGGTGCTCGATCTCCTCGCCAAGGAACTCGACGTCAAGATGAACTGACGGGCTGCGCCCTAATAAGAACAATACCAACGGTCGGGGGTGATCGCACTCCCGGCCGTTGCGCTTGAATGATCCAATCCGGGGGGACCAAGTTGCTGCGCGCGCTGAATCGTTTTCTCGATCATCTCGAGGAGTGGCTGATCGCGACGATGATCGCGGCTGCGACATCGCTCATCTTCGTCGCCGTGCTGCATCGCTACGGTGCCGGGCTGTCGATCGACATCGCCAAATGGGCGGAAGCGCGAAATCTCGCCTTCCTCGCCGTGCCGGCGCGAGCGGTGTTCGTGTGGCTCGCCGCGCTCGACCTGTCCTGGGCACAGGAACTCTGCATCTACATGTTCATCTGGATGGCGAAGTTCGGCGCCGCCTACGGCGTGCGCACGGGCATCCATGTCGGCGTCGACGTGCTCGTCAACCTGCTTCCCGGCGGATCGCGCCGGCGCGTCATCACCTTCGGTCTCCTGTGCGGCGCCCTCTTCACCGCCATCGTCGGCTATTTCGGGGCCGCCTTCGTTGGCCACATGTGGCAGAGCGGCCAGCAATCCAACGATCTCGAAGCGCCGATGTGGATGGTGTATCTCACGATCCCGCTCGGCTCCGGCCTGATGTGCTTCCGCTTCCTGCAGGTCGCCTGGTCGTTCTACCGCACCGGCGAGCTGCCGCATCACGACATGGCGGGCGTCGAGGGTGTCGAAGCGGATCCGGTGCATCCGGCGCCGGTCACGCCGAGCCAGGTCGTCCGCGACGAGCGCAGCCCGCTCGGCTGGATCCTGATGCTGCTGCCGGTCCTGATCGTCGCGATCTGCTTTGCCCATGCAGGCCATCTCATCACGCTGCCGCAGGGCGCGCGCGTCGCCATCGTGTTCGCGCTGCTGCTCTCGCTGATGCTGACGGGCATGCCGATCTCGATCGCGCTGGGTCTGACCGTGCTCAGCTTCATGTTCACGCTGACCGACGTGCGAACGGAATCGGTGGCGCTGAAGCTGTTCACCGGCATCGAGAATTTCGAGATCATGGCGATCCCGTTCTTCATCCTCGCCGGCAATTTCCTGACCCATGGCGGCGTGGCGCGGCGGATGATCACCTTCGCAACCTCGCTGGTCGGTCATTGGTACGGCGGTCTGGCTCTGTCGGGCGTGGTCGCCTGCGCGCTGTTTGCCGCCATCTCCGGCTCCTCGCCGGCAACGGTCGTGGCGATCGGCTCGGTGATCCTTCCCGCCATGGTCGCGCAAGGCTTTCCGAAGCGGTTCGGCGCGGGCGTGATCACGACGTCGGGCTCGCTCGGCATTCTCATCCCGCCGTCGATCCCGATGGTGCTCTACGCCGTGTCCACAAACACCTCGGTCGGCAAGCTGTTCATCGCCGGCATCGTGCCGGGGCTGGCGCTCGCCTCGCTGCTCGGCGCCACCACGTTCTATCGGGCCTGGCGCAACGACTATCCGCGGATGCCGAAAGCCACCTTCCGCGAGCGTCTCGATGCATTCCGCAAGTCGATCTGGGGCATCCTGCTGATCGTGATCGTCATCGGCGGCATCTATAGCGGCCTGTTCACGCCGACCGAGGCTGCCGCCGTCAGCGCGGTCTACGCCTTCATCGTGGCCGTGTTCATCTACAAGGACCTCAGGCTGCGCGACGTTCCGCGCGTGCTGCTGTCGTCGGCGAATCTCTCCGCGATGCTGCTCTACATCATCACCAACGCCGTGCTGTTCTCGTTCCTGATGACTTACGAGAACGTGCCGCAGGCGCTGGCGCAATGGATGATCGACCAGGGCCTGGGATGGATCGGCTTCCTCCTGCTCGTCAACCTGCTGCTGCTGGTAGCGGGCAACGTGATGGAGCCGTCCTCCATCATCCTGATCATGGCGCCGATCCTGTTTCCGGTCGCCGTCAAGCTCGGCATCGACCCCATCCATTTCGGCATCCTGATGACGGTCAACATGGAGGTCGGGCTGTGCCATCCGCCCGTCGGCCTCAACCTCTACGTCGCCTCCGGCATCGCCAAGATGGGGATCACCGAACTGACGGTCGCGGTGTGGCCCTGGCTCCTGACCATGCTGGGATTCCTCGTGGTGGTGACGTATTGGCCCGGCCTGTCGCTCTGGCTGCCTCGCTTGCTGGGCATGTAGCCGCCGCGTGGCGGGGACGGAGACGATGAGTATGCGTCTCCGTCCGTCCTGGGGCGAGATATGGCTAATGCGCGGTAAATCCGCACGCTCAAATGCGATCCTTGAGTAGCGAACGCATCTTTACGGGTCTTCGGTAGATAAATGCCAGCGGATGGGAGCTGGCATGTACTTCAACAGAATGGAATCCGGACCGGCGTCGATTTCGGACGCCGTCCATTTGGAGGTCATCACGGGCCTTCACGGCACGATGATGCCAACCATTCTCGCGGCCGCCGGCCAGGCGATGGTCGGCGCCATCACCACCTACGAGACCGGTGACATGATGACGGCCGGCCTGACGGTCGCCGGGGTGGTGGTGGCGATTGTCCGTCTCGTCGAGATATTTGCATTCCGCCGCCGCCTCGCGGCTCCGCCACGGCTCGGCCGGGCCGAGGCCGTGCGCTGGGAACGGCGTTACATTGCCGGCACCGTTGTAACGGCCCTCGTGCTCGGCGTGTTCGCCGCGCGCAGCATCGTGCTGGGCGATGCGCTCTGCTGCGTGATGGCGGTCGGCATCGGTTTCGGCTTCGGCGCCGGCGTGGTGGCGCGGCTGGCGCTGCGTCCCGCTGCGGCGCTGCTCGATCTCGCCGCGATCGCCGCGCCTGCCGCGATCGTGAGCTTCATGCAGCCCGATCTCCGCCATGTCGGGCTCGGTCTCCTCATTCTGATGTATGTGGTCGCGAGCTTCGAGATGGTTCGGCTCAACTTCAACGCCTCGATCAGCCAGATCACGCTCAAGCGCCAGTTCGAGCAGCTTGCGCGCTCCGACCCGATAACCGGCGTGTCAAATCGTTCGGTGCTGGCAAGGGATCTGCCGGTGATGCTGTCGGCCGGGATGATTGCCGTCCATACGCTGGATCTCGACCGCTTCAAGGAAGCGAACGACCGGTTCGGCCACCCCGCCGGCGATGCGCTGCTGAAGCAGGTCGCCGGACGGCTCAAGGCGCTGGCCGGGCCTGACGACCTCGTGATCCGCATGGGCGGCGACGAGTTCGTCCTGGTGCAGCGCGCCGCGTCCGACGCGGAGGCGATGGCACGGCGGATCGTGCAATCGATCGGCACGCCATACGAGGTTGACGGTCAGGTGATCGATCTCGGTGCGAGCGTAGGCGTTGCCGTCGCCCCGGACAACGGCCGAACCGCAGAGGCGCTGTTGTCGTGGTCGGACAAGGCGCTTTATCGGGCCAAGCAGAATCGTGGCGGCTACGTGCTGGCCAGCGAGCTGCGGATGGCGGACAACGCCACGGCATCGCGCCAAGCCGTTGAAGGCGTCGCTGCTTAAACGGTGCACCCTCTCCTCATCTCGCTCCATTTCCTTCGTCTCCTCCAATGGCAATCGACCGCAAGATGCGGTTAGATGCCGTGCATCAGGCGGGGAGGAGCAACATGACGGAATCCAGCAGCGAGCCGAAGGACGCATCGCCGTCCGTCATCGCTCAGCACGAGGCCATGCTCAACGCATTGCCGTTCTCCGACACACGCGACTTCGACGACGCCGCGCGCGGCTTCCTCGGCACGATCGAGAACGCGACGATCACGAATCCCCAAGGGCGGACGGTCTGGAGCCTCGAACCCTATGGCTTCCTGTCCGCCGAGCAGGCGCCGCACACGGTCAATCCGAGCCTGTGGCGGCAGTCGCGCCTCAACATGCAGCATGGCCTGTTCGAGGTCGTGCCCGGCGTCTACCAGGTGCGCGGGCTCGACATCGCCAACATGACGCTGATCGAGGGCGACAGCGGCGTCATCGTCGTCGACACGCTGACCTCGATCGAAGGCGCCCGCGCCGCGCTCGATCTCTATTTCGAGCACTGCGGCACGCGACCGGTCGCGGCGATCATCTTCACCCATACCCACACCGACCATTGGGGCGGCGCGCGCGGCGTGCTGGCGGACGATGCGCTCGCCACCGGCAGCGTGCCGATCATCGCGCCGAACCTGTTCATGGAGCACGCCGTCTCCGAGAACATCATCGCAGGACCGGCGATGCTGCGCCGGGCGCAGTACCAGTTCGGACCCCTTCTGGCCAAGGGCGCGCGCGGGCAGGTCGATTGCGGCCTCGGCAAGTCGATGGCGGCAGGATCGGTCGCGCTGCTGCGCCCCACGGACCTGATCATGGCGACCGGCGAGACGCGCGTGATCGACGGCGTTGCATTCGAATTCCAGATGGCGCCGAACAGTGAAGCACCGGCGGAGATGCACTTCTTCGTTCCGCGCTACAGGCTGTTGAACCTCGCCGAGAACTGCACGCACAATTTCCACAATCTGCTGCCGTTCCGCGGCGCCGACGTGCGGGACGCGCTGGCCTGGTCGAAATATCTCGGCGAAGCCTTGCAGCTCTGGGACGGCAAGGCCGAGGCGATGTGCGGCCAGCACCATTGGCCGGTGTGGGGACGCGAGCGGATCGGCACGATGATCCGGCAGCAGCGCGACCTCTACAAGTTCGCGCATGACCAGACCATCCGCCTGATGAACCACGGCCTGACCGCGGCCGAAATCGCCGAAACGATCCAGCTGCCGAAGAGCCTGGAAGGCGCCTGGCACGGCCGCGGCTATTACGGCCACATCCGGCACAATGTGAAGGCGATCTACCAGAAATATCTCGGCTGGTACGATGCCAATCCGGTCAATCTCGATCCGCTGCCGCCGGTCGAGTCGGGCAGGAAGTATGTCGAGTACATGGGCGGCGCGGACGCGATCCTGGCGCGGGCGGCGGCCGATTTCGACAAGGGAGAGTTCCGTTTCGTCGCGCAGGCGCTCGGCCATCTCGTCTTTGCCGAGCCGGATCATGCGGCGGCGCGCGCACTCCTGGCCGATACGCTGGAGCAGCTCGGTTATGCCGCCGAGAGCGCGACCTGGCGCAACGCCTATCTGTTCGGCGCGCAGGAATTGCGCCAGGGCATGCCGAAGGTGCCGGCGCGTCCGCCGATGCCGCGGGAGACGCTGGCCGCGCTCCGCACCTCCCAGCTCTGGGACGTGCTCGGTATCCGTCTCAACGGTCCCAAGGCGGAAGGCAAGCATATCGTCCTGAACTGGCGCTTTTCCGATACCGGCGAGACCTTCGTGCTCAATCTGGAGAACTGCGCGCTCACTTACGCCGAGGGCGTGCAGGCGGAAAATGCGGATGCCAGCTTCACGCTCGCGCGCGCAACGCTCGACGAGGTCATCGCGAAGCTGACGAGCTTTCCGGAAGCGGTCGCCGCCGGCAAGGTCGAGCTCGCGGGCAATCCGATGAAGCTCGCCGAGCTGATGGGACTGATGGACGAGTTTCCAAGGATGTTCGAGATCGTCGAGCCGAAGCGGGCGGCGGTGAGGTAGGCGAGGATGCTGTTGGCGCCGGATGAGGGGTCTTTCTCCACTGAGAAAGTTTCAATGCGGAGGCAACCCCTCACCCCAGCAAGTATGCGGCCTCATTCTTGAGCCCTCTCCCACAAGGGGAGAGGGCGCTTCGATTGGCAGCCGCGGTGCGCGGCCGTGAATTACTCCGCGCTGCTGACCAGCTTGATCCGCGGCGCCTGTGCCTCGGTCAGGCTGCGATAGGCCGCAAGATAATCCAGCGCCATGCGCCGTGCGCTGAAGCGCGTCTCGAACTGCTTGCGGATCGCGGCGCGGTCGAGTTGCGGCAAGCGTTTCACCACGCCGGCAGCGCTGATCACGTCCTCGACGATGAAGCCGGTCAGCCCATCGTCGATGATCTCCGGAACCGAGCCGCGGTTGAAGGCGACCACCGGCGTCCCACAGGCCATGGATTCGATCATGACGAGGCCGAACGGCTCCGGCCAGTCGATCGGCAGCAGGAGGCCGAGCGCGCCGCTCAGGAAGTCAGACTTCTCGTGATCGCTGATCTCGCCGATGAACTCGACCAGCGGATTGTTCTCGATCATCGGCCGGATCAGCTCGTCGTAATAATCCTGGTCGGCGCGATCGACCTTGGCCGCGATCTTCAGCGGAATGCCGCAATGGGTCGCGATCTTGATGGCGCGGTCGACGCCTTTTTCCGGCGCGATGCGGCCGAGCACGGCGAGATATTCCTGTTTCGCCGGCTTCGGCGTCAGCAGGGTCTCCGGCAGGCCGTGGTGGATAGTCGTCACCCAGTTCGCCTGCGGCACCGGCCGCCGCTGCGCGTTGGAGATCGAGATCACGGGCATCCTGGAGAAGGTGTTGAAGACCGGCTGGTGCTCCGGCAGGTCGAGCCGGCCGTGCAGCGTCGTCACGAATGGCGTCGGCTGCCGGTGGAACAGCGACCAAGGATAATAGTCGAGATGGAAGTGGAGGAAGTCAAACTCCTCGTCGTCACATTTCTGCCGCACCCGCTCCAGCAACACCATGTGCAGCGCATTGGGATCACGCACGGAACCGTCGAGACGGAGCGCCTTCGGCCACAACGCATCCAGCTTTGCCGACGTCTGCGAGTCGCCGCTGGCGAACAATGTGACGTCGTGTCCAAGGGCTACCAGCTCCTCCGTCAACCAATGCACCACCCGCTCGGTGCCGCCATACAGCTTGGGTGGAACAGCCTCCGTCAACGGAGCTACCTGCGCGATGCGCATCTCACCATCTCCTCTGCGATCATGAACGTTGAAAGCCCCCCGTACGTCGGCACCGGCTATGCCAGCCAAGGGAACGTTCCCGCACTTGCGAAGTTCCTTCCTCCGAACGTTACATATTCGACACGTCGGGGGACTGTCGCGATGCTGCCACTAGATCTTCGCACATCGCCCGCATCCGCATGTCGTGATGGCGTTGCCCGGGAACCGAGGCGAAGTGGTCGATGTTCACTCGGCCAGTAACGAAACGAAAATCAGCATAACGGGGCGATAGTCATATGGATCAGCTTTCTGGATACGCGCGCAGGCCATTTGCCTTTGTCTTGCGCTATCTCCGGCGTCGTCTCGCCTCGCATCTGGTGATCCTGGCCGCCGTCGTGGCGGCCGTTGCCTGCTCCGTGGGCACCCAGTACGGCGTCAAATCCCTCGTCGACAGCCTGTCCGCCGGACCGGGGCACGGCGGCAGCGTATGGCTGGCATTCATTCTGCTCATGTCGCTGATCGCAGCCGACAACTTCCTGTGGCGGATCGCGAGCTGGACGGCGAGCTTCACCTTCGTGCGTGTCACGGGTGACTTGCGCCGTGACATATTTCGTCATCTGACCGGGCATGCGCCGAGCTACTTCTCGGATCGGATGCCCGGCATGCTGACGAGCCGTATCACGGCGACGTCGAATGCGGTGTTCACCGTCGAGAACATGTTCGTCTGGAACGTGTTGCCGCCTTGCATCGCCACAATTGCGGCAATTGCCCTGATTGGAACCGTCAGTCCTTACATGGCCCTCGGCCTGGTCGTGATCGCCGGCGGCATGGTGGTTGCGATGTTCCATCTGGCAGCCGCCGGCAAGCCGCTGCATGACGATTTCGCCGACAAGGCCGCGGTGGTCGACGGCGAGATGATCGACGTCATCAGCAACATGCCGCTGGTCCGTGCCTTCTGCGGCATCGGCCACGAGCATGAGCGGTTCGACGCGACGGTGAACCGGGAGCTCACCGCGCGCAGCCGCAGCCTGCGTTATCTGGAAAAGCTGCGGCTGTTGCATGCCGTCATCACCGTGCTTTTGACGATCGCGCTGATGGCCTGGGCAATCACGCTGTGGCAGAAGGGCCAGGCGACGACCGGCGATGTCGTGCTGGTCTGTACGCTCGGCATCTCCATCCTGAGCGCCACGCGCGATCTCGCGGTGGCGCTGGTCGATGTCACCCAGCACGTCGCACGCCTGACCGAGGCGATCGCCACGCTGCTGGTGCCGCACGAATTGCGCGACCACCCCGAGGCCGAGCCGCTGGTGAAGAGCGGCGCTGCAATCGCGTTCAACAACGTGACCTTCGGCTATCCCGGCAGCGAGAAGATCTTCGAGCGGTTCAGCCTGCGCCTCCAGCCGGGCCAGCGCGTCGGCCTCGTCGGGCAGTCCGGCGGCGGCAAGTCGACCCTGTTCACGCTGCTCCAGCGCTTCTACGACGTCGACGAGGGCAGCGTCACCATCGACGGCCAGGACATCTCCAAGGTGACGCAGCTGAGCCTGCGCGAGGCGATTTCCGTCGTGCCCCAGGACATTTCCTTGTTTCATCGCTCCATTCGCGAGAACATCCGCTACGGCCGGCCCAATGCGACCGACGACGAGGTGCTGCGCGCGGCGATCGCTGCGCGCTGCGACTTCGTCGAGAGCCTGCCTGACGGCCTCGACACCATGGTCGGCGACCGGGGTGTCAAGATGTCCGGCGGCCAGCGCCAGCGCATCGCGATCGCGCGCGCCTTCCTGAAGGATGCGCCGATCCTGCTTCTGGACGAGGCGACTGCTGCGCTCGACAGCGAGTCCGAGGAGGCGATCCGCGAGGCGCTGTCGCGCCTGATGCGCGGCCGCACCGTGATCGCGATCGCGCATCGGCTGGCCACGCTGCGCAATTTCGACCGCGTGGTGGTGCTGAGAAATGGTAAGATCATCGAGGACGGCTCGCCCGAACGTCTGATGCAGGGCCACGGGCCGTATCGTGAGCTGGTCACGCAGGAAATGAGCCGGCTCGCGCAAGCCGCCGCGTAAACCAACAGTCGCGTTTCTCGAGTCGGTTGCGTTTTGAAACAGGCGCAGGGGAGCAGCTCATGTCGGCCGAAGCCGTCACCCAACTCGTCTCCGTGACGCGGACCTCGGAACAGGTCGCGGAACAACCGTTCTATATCCCGATGACGGGGCCGTCGGCGCGGCCACGGCGTTCGCTCAAGCACGACGACACTTTCATCGTGCTCGACAGCCATGGCGACATCGGCGCATCCGCCGGCGGGCCGGACGGCCTGTTCCATCACGATACGCGCTACCTCGCGCGGCTCGAGCTCGTGCTCGACGATCTCCAGCCGCTGCTGCTCGGCTCGAATCTGCGCGACGACAATTCGGCATTGACCGTCGATCTCACCAATCCGGACATCTACCGGCAGGGCAGCCTCGTGCTGCAGAAGGACCTGCTGCACATCGTGCGCACGATCTTCCTGTGGCGCGGCACGGCCTATCAGCGCATCGGCGTGCAGAACCATGGCGACCGGCGCACCAGCGTCGACCTGACGCTGCTGTTCGGCAACGACTTCGCCGATCTGTTCGAGGTCCGCGGCGAGCGGCGGCCGCGCCGCGGGATCGGAACCAGCCGGCTGCTCGGGCCGACCGACGTCATGTTCGAGTATCGCGGCCTCGACGAGGCCGAACGGGCGACCGGACTGCATTTCGACCCGCGTCCGACGCGGCTCTCGGTCAATGCCGCGACCTGGGAGCTCGACCTGGAGCCGCACCAGGCCAAATCGCTGTTCGTGGCCGTGTCCTGCAACCGGCCGGTGACGGAAAAGCCGGTGCGGTTTTTCCCGGGGCTGCTGGCGCACCGCCGCGAGATGCGGCAGTTGACCATGGGCGCGGCCAGCATCGAGACCTCCAACAACATCTTCAACGAGGTGCTGTGTCAGGCCATGGCCGACCTCAACATGCTGATGACCGAGACGCCGCAGGGGCGCTACCCCTATGCCGGCATTCCCTGGTACTCGACGACGTTCGGTCGCGACGGCCTCATCACCGCGCTCCAGATGCTCTGGGTCGATCCGCGCGTCGCCAAGGGCGTCCTGCGTCGGCTCGCGCATTTCCAGGCCACGGCGATCGATCCGCTCGCGGACGCTGCGCCCGGAAAGATCCTGCACGAGATGCGCGGCGGCGAGATGGCGGCGCTCGGGGAGGTGCCGTTCGCGCATTATTACGGCAGCGTCGATTCGACCGCGCTGTTCGTGCTGCTCGCAGGAAGCTATTTCGAGCGCACCGGCGACGAGGCCACGCTGATCGAGCTGTGGCCGGCGATCGAGGCGGGGCTGGCCTGGATCGACGGCCCTGGTGATCCTGACCAGGACGGGTTCGTCGAATATCAGCGCGCGACCGAGAAGGGGCTGGCGAACCAGGGCTGGAAGGATTCCTACGACGCGATCTTCCATGCCGACGGACAGCTTGCAGAGGGCAATATCGCGCTCGCGGAAGTCCAGGGCTACGTCTTTGCCGCCAAGCAGCTCGCGGCGCGTTGCGCGCTGCGGCTCGGCAAGCCGGACCGCGCGCGCAAGCTCGAGGCCGAAGCCAGGGCACTCGCCGAGCGCTTCGAGACGTCGTTCTGGTGCGAGGACCTCGGCACCTATGCGCTCGCGCTCGACGGCGAGAAGCGGCCCTGCAAGGTGCGGACCTCGAACGCCGGGCAGGTCCTGTTCAGCGGCATGATCCGTGAGGATCGCGCCCGCCTCGTCGCCGCCGATCTGATGGGGCCGCATTTCTTCTCGGGCTGGGGCATCCGCACCGTCGCGCAGGGCGAGGTGCGCTACAATCCGATGTCCTATCATGACGGGTCGATCTGGCCGCACGACAATGCGCTGATTGCGCTCGGGCTCGCGCGCTACGGCCTCAAGCATTCGGTGGCGCATGTTTTCAAGGGGCTGTTCGATGCCGCGACCTATATGGATCTGCGCCGGTTGCCCGAATTGTTCTGCGGCTTCCGGCGCGAGAAGCGGCGCGGCCCGACGCTCTACCCGGTCGCCTGCGCGCCGCAGGCTTGGGCCAGCGCGACGCCGTTCACGCTGCTGGAGGCGGCGCTCGGCCTCGAGTTCGACGTGGCACGCGGCGAGATTCGCCTGCGCAATCCGCATCTGCCGGCGTTCCTCAACGAGGTGATCCTGCGCGATCTGCGCCTCGGCGAATCCAGCGTCGATCTTCGCGTCAGCCGCCACGGCGACGACGTGGCGCTGGAGGTTCTGCGCACACGCGGCCAGATCCAGGTCTCGATCGTGCTGGCGCGCTAGCGTTGCATCGTGAGGAGGGTGACATGCGTGCGATCGGAGCGTTGATCCTGAGCGTGGCGATCGTGGTTGCCCTGACGGTCGCACCGTCGCGCGCCGCGGAGGATCAGCCCGCAGGCCAGAATGAAGCGAACGTGCCGCCGATGGCACCGCCGCCGGTCTCGACCGTTCCGGTGACGCCCAAGGACGCCGCGCCGCCACCGTCGGTAACCATCATCGGTGCGAGCGAGGCCCACGGCGTGCTCGGCCGCGACGTTCGCAGCGCCGCCGGCGAGGACATGGGCCGTATCGTCGACGTCATCGTCGATCGCACCGGCCATGTGCGGGCCGCGGCGATCGATTTCGGCGGCTTCCTCGGTGTCGGCAGCCGCAAGATCGTGGTGGACTGGAACGCGCTGCGCTTCGGCAAGATCGCCAACAAGAAGGACAGCATCACGCTGGAATTGACCAAGGCGCAGGTCGCGGCCGCGCCGGAATACAAGGAGGACACGCCGATCGTCGTGCTCGGCGCGTCCGGCAGCCTTCAGCCGCTGCAAGCGATCCAGTGAGGTGCCGGGAGGGCTCATCGCCTGTGCTGTTGTCGAGGAAGCCGAACCATGCGGATCACGGCGCCCGCGCCGAGCAGGACAAGGTCGCTGCGCCTTCGGCCGCGGCTATTCCGGCGCCCTCGCGCCAGAGCCTGCGCGGCCTCGACTGGTTCATCTTCTTCCTCGCCGACGTACAGACCGGCTTCGGCCCCTTCATCGCGGTCTACCTGACGACGCAGAAATGGACTCAGGTCGAGATCGGCCTCGTGCTGTCGATCGGCGGCATCGTCGCGTTGATCGGGCAGATGCCGGGCGGCGCGATCATCGATGCCGCGAAGTCGGAGCGCCTGGTCGCCGCCCTCGCGATTGCGACCATCGGCGTCTGCGCGCTTGCCTATGCCGCCATGCCGATCTTCCCGGTTGTGGTCGCCGCCGCCACCTTGCACGCGGCGGCGAGCTGCGTGCTCGGGCCGGCGATCGCCGCGATCAGCCTTGGCCTCGTCGGCCCGCTCGCGATTGGCGAGCGGCTCGGCCGCAACGCGCGCTTCGCCTCGCTGGGCAACGGCGTCGCGGCGGCGGTGATGGGCACCGCGGGTTATCTCCTGTCGAGCCGCTCGGTGTTCCTGGTCACTTTCCTGCTCGCGATCCCGACCCTGATCGCGCTCTCGCGCATCCGCGAGAACGAGGTCGACATCAGGCGCTGTCACGGCGAGATGCCGCCTGAAGCCGCGGACCGCGGCGATACCAACATCTGGCACTTGATCCGGCAGCGTCCGCTCATCGTCTTCGCGCTCAGCGTGCTGTTGTTGCAGCTCGCGAACGCCGCGATGATGCCGCTGATGGCGAGCGCGGTGACGGCGCGGTCGAGCCAATGGGCGACCGTGCTCGTCGCCGCCTGCATCATCGTGCCGCAGGCGATCGTGGCGCTGCTGTCGCCGACGGTCGGGCGTAAGGCACAGCTCTGGGGCCGGCGTCCGCTGCTCTTGATCGGATTCGGCGCGTTGACGATTCGCGGGCTGCTGTTTGCGACCGTGCGCGATCCCTACCTGCTGGTGCTGGTGCAGGTGTTCGACGGCTTCACCGCCGCGGTGTTCGCAGTCATGATTCCGCTGATCGTGGCCGACGTCGCCTTCGGCAGCGGTCATTTCAACCTGGCGCAGGGGATCGTGGGGACTGCGACCGGCATCGGGGCATCGTTGAGCACGGTGCTCGGCGGCTATGTCAGCGACAAGTTCGGCAATGCCACCGCATTCATCGGGCTGTCCGGCGTCGCCGCGACGGGGCTCCTTCTGATCCTGCTGATGATGCCGGAAACCCGGCGCAAGGCCTGATCGCGACAAAAGAGAAGGCCGGCCGAATCGGGTTCGGCCGGCCAAGTCACGGGGGGAGAAAACCGATCAGGCGTCGAGATTGTGCAGGCGCTGGCGGTTGCGCAGCACGATCTGGCGGGCGCCGGAGAAGCCGAGAATGCCCTGGGCGTGAAGCTGCGACAGTGCGCGCGACACGGTTTCGAGGGTGAGGCCGAGATAGTCGCCGATGTCGCGGCGGCACATCGGCAGCGCCATCATGCCGGCAACGGCGAGGCGGCGGTCCATTTCGAGCAGGAAAGTCGCAACACGCTCCATCGCAGTCTTGCGGCCCAGCAGCAGCATGTGATCCTCGGCATGACGAAGCTCACCGGCGGTCATCGCCCATAGCTTGCGGGCAACCTGCACGTCGGTGCCGGCGGCCTTCTCGAGGCTCGCGCGCTTCACGAGGCGAACGTTGGTGTCGATGATGGCTTCCGCGGCGAGACGGTGAGTGGGACCGGATTCGAGGCCGAACACGTCGCCGGGGAGATGGAAGGCGCCGATCTGGCGACGGCCGTCGGAAAGAAGCTTGTAGCTGCGCACCGCGCCGGTGACCACCTGATAGACGTACTCGGCCGCCTCGTCCTCGCCGTAGATCTCCTCGTCCTTGCCGTAGGAGAACTCGGTGGCGACCAGGCCGACATGGCCCGTGATCGCGCCGAACTGGTCGGTTACGGGGTGGGCAGGGGCAATCTTGCCACCGATTTGGGTGTTGATCGCCTGGGTGTTGATTGTCTGGGTCAGCATCTGCGCCATCTCCGTTGTGATGGCGCTTTCCTACGCGGTATCGGGGGCTTCGAAAATTTCGAGCGATATCTTAAGGAGGGTGCCTTACGTAGAATCCCGTAGGTCAGGCGCGATGAGATCAGAATGAATCGTCATTGCGCCTTAGGTTACTGTTTGAGCACGATCTTTTCGGAAAACCGCTGCGCACTTTTCCGGATCATGCTCTAGGCGCGGGGGCGGTCCTGGATGGCATGGCGGATGCACTTGACCAGGTTTTCTTCGAGAAGCGGCTTCAAGACCACGTCCTTGATGCCCGCCGACGCCGCCCGGGCCGAGATGTTCTCGTCGGGATAGCCGGTGATCAGGACCACAGGCGCGTCGCAGTCGGATTTGCGCAAGCGGCCGGTCAGCTCGATGCCGTTGATATCCGGCATCTTGTAGTCGATGACGTAGCAGTCCGGCCCGGCCGCGCCGCTGACATTGAGTAGCGCCGTGCCGCTCCTGAATGTCCGCACGGCAAAGCCATCGGTCTCCAGCAGGAACCGCAACGATCCCAGGACGGCGGCATCATCGTCGACCACAAAGACGGTGAGTTGTGGGGAGGACGGTAGCCGCGCACCAAGTGAGCTGACCTCGATCATGCTGACTGGTTAGCATGGCCCCGGGAAGGCGCCTTGACCTGCCTCAATCGTTGAGCATGCCGGCACGCATCGCTAGCCGGACGAGTTCGGAGAGGCTGCTCGCCTGCATCTTGGTCATGACGTTGGCCCGGTAGACCTCGATGGTGCGCGGGCTGATGTCGTATTCGCGGGCGATCAGCTTGTTGGAGAGGCCCGCGATCAGCCCTTCCATGACCTGGCGCTCCCTGGGACTCAAGGACGCGACGCGGGCGGCGATGTCCTGCGCGACGGCTTCGTTCTTGGCGGCAGGCTCGGCCCGGCGGATGGCCGCATCGATCATGGCGGTGAGACGGTCGTCATCGAACGGCTTTTCCAGGAAATCGACCGCCCCGAGCTTCATGGCTTCGACCGCGAGCGGCACGTCGCCATGACCGGTCATGATCACGATCGGGAAGGGGCTCTGCTGCGCCTTCATCCGCTTCAGCAGTTCGATCCCGTCGAGGCCGGGCATGCGCACGTCGGAGACGACGCAGCCGAAGGCGAGGCCGGGCAGGGCTTCGAGAAAGGCGAGGGCGTCGTCGAACAGGGTGACGCCGAAGCCGGCGGAATCCAGCAGGAAGTTCAGCGAGTCCCGCATCGCTGCGTCGTCGTCGATGACGTAGACATTTCCCTTGGTCGTCATGGATCAGCTCTCGTCGGTTGCCGGCAAGGTGAAGCGGAATGTCGCTCCGCCCGCCGCGTTGCTCTCGGCCCACATGCGGCCGCCGTGAGCCTCGATGATCGAGCGGCTGATCGACAGTCCCACGCCCATGCCGGTGTCTTTGGTGGTGAAGAAGGTCTGGAACAGGTTAGGAATGACGTCGTCGCGGAAGCCCGACCCGGTGTCGGAAACCTCAACCTCGATCATGTCGTCAGCGACGCAAGTGTTGGCGACGACGAGCTCGCGCCGCGGCGACTGCGCCATTGCTTCCAGCGCGTTGCGGAACAGATTGACCAGCACCTGCTGGATCTGCACCCGGTCGGCGAGGACGAGATCGGCGTCAGGATCGAGGCTGAAGCGGAGCTGCACGTTCTGCTCGCGCGCGCCGGCGAGCCCGAGCGCGCCGGCTTCCTCGATCAGCTTCGACAGGCTCTCGACCCGCTTTTCCGATTCGCCGCGCGAGACGAAGTCGCGCAGCCGGCGGATGATCTGGCCGGCCCGCAAGGCCTGCTCCGCCGCCCGATCGAGCGCGCTTTCGACCTTCGCCGAGTTGGGATCGCTGCTGCCGGCGAGGAGGCGCCGCGATCCCTTCATGTAGTTGCTGATCGCCGCCAGCGGCTGGTTGAGCTCGTGGGCGAGCGCGGAAGCCATTTCGCCCATTGCGGTCAACCGCGACACATGCACAAGCTCGGCTTGCAGTTCCTGGAGCCGCGCCTGGGTCTGCTGGTGCTCGGTGAGGTCTCGCACGAAGCCGGTGAAATGGGGCTCGCCCGCGCGCTGCGTCTGCCCGACGGAGAGATGCATCGGGAAGGTCGTGCCGTCGCGGCGCTTGCCCGTCACTATCCGGCCGATGCCGATAATGTGCGGATCGCTCGTCCTGAGGTATCGCGCAAGATAGCCGTCGTGACGCGACTGATCGGGCTCAGGCATGAGAATGCTCACGTTCCGGCCAATGGCTTCCTGCCTGCTGTAGCCGAACAGCCGCTCCGCGGCACTGCTGAAGAGCTGCATGATGCCGCGTGAATCGATGACGATCATGGCGTCGGGCACCGTTTCGAGAATCGAGCGAAGATGATTCTCCTGGGAGCGCAGGGCCTCCTCGAGCTGCTTTTCCTCGTTGATGTCGAGGAATATCCCGCTGAGATGACGTGGCGCGCCCGAATCGTCCCGGATCACGCCGGCCCTGGCTCGGATCCATTGGCCGTTTCCGGACGCGCCGCCGACCTTGAAGGACAGGTCAAGTCCCCCACCGCCTTCCGAGGCGCGCCCGATCTCCTTCAGGAGGTGGTCCCGATCGCCCGGCTCCAGCAGCGAAAGAAAGAGGTCGTAGCTGACGGCCTGGTCCCGCTCGAGGCCAAACAGCCGCTTGGCCATCTCCGACCATTCAAGCTCGCGGGTCTGCAGATCAAAGTCCCAGGTGCCCACCCCGAAGCCCTCGATGCGGCCCCGGAAATGCTCGCCCCGAACCTCGTCTGCCGGATGAGTCACGCGGGTCGGCGCCAAGCTCTGCTCCTGTTCTCAGCGGGCAGGCAGGATGCCATTACCGCTACGGCAATTTCGCCCAAGGCTCGCCCAGAGGCAAGCGCGGACGTTGAATTCGCTATCGTATCCTCATTGAACAGCGAGAGCCAGAAAGCGCCTGTTTGATCTATCTCATCCTGCCGCGCGGCAGCAGGCTTACGATTTGAAAAAATTGGTGATGCTGGAGATACCCGATGACATACGCGACCGTCATGGTCAGCTTGGCACTCGATCAGCCCAACGAAGCGCGTCTTCAGGTCGCGGGGGAGCTGGCCGAGCGCTTCGAGGCTGCGATCGTCGGGGTCGCC
This sequence comes from Bradyrhizobium sp. CCBAU 51765, assembly GCF_015291725.1. Classification (GTDB taxonomy): domain Bacteria; phylum Pseudomonadota; class Alphaproteobacteria; order Rhizobiales; family Xanthobacteraceae; genus Bradyrhizobium; species Bradyrhizobium liaoningense. The sequence continues at coordinate 6,076,233 of NZ_CP030038.1, read as the reverse complement.
GCAGCGCAGTTCGCGCCGCCACTCTATTTCACCGACGGCACCGAGGCGCAGGCGCTGATCGACGAGGGCGAAGCTTCGGTCAAGCGGCGGCTGGCAGAGCTGGAAGCACAATTCCGCGCGGCCACGAAGGCGCGCGGCGGGCATGTGGAGTGGCGCAGCGCCATGGATTTTCCGGCGCGATTCGTCCTGGCGCAGGCGCGTTGCGCCGACATCGTCGTCAGCGGAGGGCAGAGCCCGGCCTTCTCCGATGCTTTCTCGCTCGCAAGCCCCAAGGATCTGGTGCTGCAGGCCGGCCGTCCGCTTCTCGTCGTCCCCGATCGGGTCAACTGGCTCGACCTGCGCAATGTGCTGGTGGCGTGGAAGGACACGCCGGAGGCGCGGCGGGCGGTGGCCGCCGCGCTGCCGATGCTGCGCAAGGCGAGGGACGTCAGCATCGTTGAAATTCCGGAGCAGGACGACGACCGCTCGGCCGTGATGGCCGGCGTCATCGACGTCGCCGCCTGGCTCGGCCGTCACGGCGTCACCGCGACCGCACGCGTCTCGGAGGCCGCAAGAGATGAAAGCTCCGCGGCGCATCTGGAGAAGGTCGCGGGCGACGTCGGTGCCGGCCTGATCGTCGCGGGCGCCTACGGTCATTCGAGATTTCGTGAGCTGATCCTCGGGGGCGTCACCCAGTATCTGGTCACGCAAACCGCCCGGAGCGTGCTGCTGTCGCACTGACCGCCGGCCGGTCAGTATCGAATCGAGGAGGACGCGTCATGTACAAATTTCTTGAACAGACTGTCGACGGCTACATGACGCGCAACGTCAAAACGGTGCAGCGCGGCCTCGACTTGTTCCAGCTCAGCGAGATGTTCGAGACCGACGATTTCAACTCCTATCCGGTCGAAGACGACGGGCAGGTGGTCGGCATCGTCACCAAGTTCGACATCCTGAAGTGCTTCGCCTTCACGCCGACCCAGATGTTGCCGCGCTATGATGACCTGATGAGACGCAAGATCGGCGACGTCATGACTCCCGAGTTCATCTATGTCAGCCCCGACACGCGGCTGACACGCGTGCTCCAGATCATGGTCGAGCACCGCATCAGGAGCATTATCGTGCTCGACGGTGCACAGAAGCTGGTCGGCATCATCGCCCGTGAGGACGTCATCGCGGCGCTCAAGGCGACGGCGCGGGACTGAGCAGGAGCTCCGTGATTATACGGAGAGATTTCTCTTCTTCCATTCGTCCCTTGTGGAAGAAGGTGGCACAGGCGGCCCTCGGCCGCCGTTCTTGGAAACGCGGAAGCGAAGCTTCCGCTATGGCGCCGGATGAAAGGTCTGTCTCCACGGAGGCGGGTTTCACTGCTGAGCCGACGCTTCACCTAACGAGTTTGCCGAACCCTTTCTCGCTGCCTTCTGCCAGGAGAGAGCGCTTCAACCGGCCGCGCATCGGCTCACATTAACAGAAATCCATCCAGCTTGATTTCAATCAATTCCCCGAGAGGGTGAATGTGATTTCTGGCGTTGTGTTCTTTCAGAGAGAATCCGCATGAGCCAGCCCTCCATCCCCAAATCCATGACCATCGGTGAAAGCGGCTTGGCTGTCGTGTTCGCAGTCACCGCTTTTCTTTGCGTGATCGCCTCGGCCAAGGCGCTCGATGCTCCCTTCGCCTTTCACGCCGCGCTCAGCGCGGCGGCGAGCCTGGCTGCGGTGTTCTTCATCGTCAACCGCTACTTCGAACGGCCGGCGGCGTTGCCGCCCCAGGAAATCAACGGCCGCCCGAACTACAACATGGGGCCGATCAAGTTCTCCGCCTTCATGGCGATGTTCTGGGGCATTGCCGGATTCCTCGTCGGCCTCATCATCGCCTCGCAGCTGGCCTGGCCCGCGCTGAACTTCGATCTGCCCTGGATCAGCTTCGGCCGGCTGCGGCCGCTGCACACCTCCGCCGTGATCTTCGCCTTCGGCGGCAACGTCTTGGTCGCGACCTCCTTCTACGTGGTGCAGAAGTCCTGCCGCGCGCGCCTCGCCGGCGACCTCGCGCCGTGGTTCGTCGTGCTGGGCTACAACTTCTTCATTTTGGTCGCCGGCACGGGCTATCTGCTCGGCGTCACCCAGTCGAAGGAATATGCCGAGCCGGAATGGTACGCCGATCTGTGGCTGACCATCGTCTGGGTCGTCTATCTGCTGGTCTTCCTTGCCACCATCTTCAAGCGCAAGGAGCCGCACATCTTCGTCGCGAACTGGTTCTACCTCGCCTTCATCGTGACGATCGCGGTGCTGCATCTCGGCAACAACCCCGCGCTCCCGGTCTCGGTGTTCGGCTCGAAGTCCTACGTCGCCTGGGGCGGCATCCAGGACGCCATGTTCCAGTGGTGGTACGGCCACAACGCGGTCGGCTTCTTCCTGACCGCCGGCTTCCTCGCCATCATGTACTACTTCATCCCGAAGCGGGCCGAGCGGCCGATCTATTCCTACCGGCTCTCGATCATCCACTTCTGGGCGCTGATCTTCCTCTACATCTGGGCCGGCCCGCACCATCTGCACTACACGGCGCTGCCCGACTGGACGCAGACGCTGGGCATGACCTTCTCGATCATGCTGTGGATGCCCTCCTGGGGCGGCATGATCAACGGCCTGATGACGCTGTCGGGCGCCTGGGACAAGCTGCGCACCGATCCTGTGCTGCGCATGCTCGTGGTCTCCGTCGCCTTCTACGGCATGTCGACCTTCGAAGGCCCGATGATGTCGATCAAGGTGGTCAACTCGCTCAGTCATTACACCGACTGGACCATCGGTCACGTGCACTCCGGCGCACTCGGCTGGGTCGGCTTCGTCTCCTTCGGCGCGCTCTACTGCCTGGTGCCGTGGGCCTGGAATCGCAAGGGCCTCTACAGCCTGAAGCTCGTCAACTGGCACTTCTGGATCGCGACCCTCGGGATCGTTCTCTACATCTCGGCGATGTGGGTGTCCGGCATCCTCCAGGGCCTGATGTGGCGCGCCTACACCTCGCTCGGCTTCCTCGAATATTCCTTCATCGAGACCGTCGAGGCGATGCATCCCTTCTACATCATCCGCGCCGCCGGCGGAGGGCTGTTCCTGATCGGCGCGCTGATCATGGCCTACAATCTCTGGATGACGGTTCGCGTCGGCGAACAGGAAGCCCAGATGCCCGTCGCTCTTCAGCCGGCGGAATGAGGAGCTAAAGCAATGTCGTTCTGGACACGCCACCAAATCTTCGAAAAGAACTCGATCATCCTGGTCGTCGGCATCCTGCTGGTGATCGCGATCGGCGGTCTCGTCGAGATCACGCCGCTGTTCTACCTCAAGAGCACGATCGAGAAGGTCGACGGGGTCAGGCCCTACACGCCGCTGGAGCTCGCCGGACGCAACGTCTACGTCCGCGAGGGCTGCTATCTCTGCCATTCGCAGATGGTCCGGCCCTTGCGCGACGAGGTCGAGCGCTACGGCCACTTCTCGCTCGCCGCCGAGAGCATGTTCGACCATCCGTTCCAGTGGGGCTCCAAGCGCACCGGTCCGGACCTCGCCCGCGTCGGCGCCAAATATTCCGACGACTGGCACGTGACCCATCTGACCAACCCGCGCGCGATCGTGCCGCAGTCGGTGATGCCGGGCTATCCGTTCCTCAGCAGGGCCGAGATCGACCCGGATGCGATCGCCGGCGACATGCGCACGCTCAGGACGGTCGGCGTCCCCTACAGCGACGAGCAGATTGCCAATGCCGCCGCCGACCTGAAGGCTCAGGCCGATCCGGACAACGCCGGCACCGATGCCTTCGGCAAGCGCTACGCCAAGGCCGTCGTGCGCAATTTCGACGGCAAGACCGGCACGCCTACGGAGATGGACGCGCTGATCGCGTACCTGCAGATGCTCGGCACGCTGGTCGACTTCAAGATCTACAACGAGAAAGCCAATCTTCGCTGAGAAGGCATGAACGATGAAAGCCATCCTGACCGTCCATAATCTTGCGTCCGATCTCGTGACGACGATCTGGACACCGGTGTTCGTCGCGATCTTTCTCGCGATCGTCGCCTACGCATTCTGGCCCCGTAACAAGGCTGTGTTCGACAAAGCGGCGCACCTGCCGTTGCGGGAGGAGTAGAGAACCATGACCGATCATTCTAGCGACATCGATTCCGTCTCCGGCAAGTCCACGACCGGACACGAGTGGGACGGCATCAAGGAGCTCAACACGCCGCTGCCGCGCTGGTGGGTGATCACCTTCTACCTCACCATCGTGTGGGCGATCGGCTACTGGATCGTCTATCCGGCCTGGCCGCTGATCTCCAGCAACACCACCGGCGTGTTCGGCTACTCCTCACGCGCCGACGTCGCGGTCGAGCTCGCCAACCTTGAGAAGATCCGCGGTGACAAGATGGTGGCACTGGGCGCGGCCTCGCTCGCCGACATCGAAAAGGATCCGGCGCTGCTGGCGCTCGCCCGCGCCAAGGGCAAGACCGTGTTCGGCGATAATTGCGCGCCGTGTCACGGCTCCGGTGCCGCCGGTGCCAAGGGCTATCCCAACCTGAACGACGACGACTGGCTGTGGGGCGGCACGCTCGACCAGATCATGCAGACCATCCAGTTCGGCGCACGGTCCGGCCATGCCAAGACGCATGAGGGCCAGATGCTCGCCTTCGGCAAGGACGGCGTGCTGAAGGGCGACGAGATCGTCACGGTCGCCAATTACGTGCGGTCGCTGTCGGGCCTTTCCACCCGCAACGGCTATGACGCCGCCAAGGGCCAGAAGATCTTTGCGGAGAATTGCGCCGCCTGTCACGGCGATACCGGCAAGGGCAACCAGGAACTTGGTGCACCGAACCTGACCGACAAGATCTGGCTCTACGGCTCCGACGAGGCGAGCCTGATCGAGACCATCGGCCAGGGTCGCGCCGGCGTGATGCCGGCCTGGGAAGGCCGGCTCGATCCCGCCACCATCAAGGCGATGGCGGTCTATGTCCACTCGCTCGGCGGCGGCAAATAGCCGATCCGCGACCGACGACTTCCGGCGGGGGCGAAGAAAAGCGCCCCCGTTTGCGTTGGATCAAGGGCCTTTTCGGCGCCGGGTCTAGGTTTAATCGCACCTCTTGAAAGATTCAGCGATGAACAAGGCCGTCAATCCGAACGAACTGCAGCCTGCGGACGACAGCGGGCCGCTCTACGCGGCCCGCAAGAAGGTCTACCCGCAGAGCGTCTCGGGCACGTTTCGGCGGATCAAATGGACCCTGATGGCGATCTGCCTCGGCGTCTACTATTTCCTGCCGTTCGTACGCTGGAATCGCGGCCTCGGTGCCCCCAGCCAGGCGGTGCTGATCGATCTTCCCAACAGCCGCTTCTATTTCTTCTTCATCGAGCTGTGGCCGCAGGAGGTCTACTACTTCACCGGCCTGTTGATCGTGGCCGCGGTGGCGCTGTTCCTGATGAACTCGGTCGGCGGCCGCATCTGGTGCGGCTATCTCTGCCCGCAGACGGTGTGGACCGACCTGTTCTACGCCGTCGAACGGCTGGTCGAGGGCGACCGGCGCGAGCGGATGAAGAAGGACAAATCGTCCGATCCGCTGAAGCTCGAGCGCATCTCCGAGATCGTGCTCAAGCATTCGATCTGGATCTTGATCGCCTGGTGGACCGGCGGTGCCTGGGTGCTCTATTTCAGCGACGCGCCGACGCTGGTGAAGGAGCTCGTCACCTTCCAGGCGCCGATGATCGCCTATATCTGGATCGGCATTCTCACCGCGACGACCTACGTCCTCGCCGGCTTCATGCGCGAGCAGGTCTGCACCTATATGTGCCCGTGGCCGCGCATTCAGGCCGCGCTCACGGATGAATGGGCGCTCAACGTCACCTATCGCTACGACCGCGGCGAGAAGCGCACCTCCGTCAAGAAGGCCGCCGAGCTGCGCGCGCTCGGCCAGCAGGTCGGCGACTGCGTCGACTGCTATCAATGCGTCGCGGTCTGCCCGACCGGCATCGACATCCGCAACGGTCCGCAGCTCGAATGCATCCAGTGCGGGCTCTGCATCGACGCCTGCGACAACGTGATGGCGAAGATCGGCCGGCCGAAGCGCCTGATCGGCTACGACAACGACATCAACATCCACCGTCGCCAGGAAGGCAAGGCGCCGATCTACCGCATCGTCCGCGCCCGCACCGTCGTCTACAGCGCGATCATCGCGGCGGTCGGCGGCATCATGATCTACACGCTCGCGACCCGCAGCCTGCTCGACGTCAACGTGCTGCACGACCGCAATCCGGTCGCGGTCAAGCTCAGCGACGGCTCGATCCGCAACGCCTACACGGTGCGGCTGCTCAACAAGAGCGGCTATGACCGCGTCATCGCGATCGACGCTGACGGGCCGGTCAATTCGACCGTTCACGTCGTCGGCGTCGATTCGGTGACCCCGGATCGGCCGATGATCGTGATCCCGCGCGACTCGACGAGCGAACTCCGCCTTCTCGTCACCGCGCCGGCCGACAACAACCCGGAGAAGTCGATTCCGGTCCGCTTCCACGTCACGGACATCGGGCTCGGCGTCGTCGCGTCCGCCACCGACAATTTCGTCTCGCCTTAAGGATCAGGAGACTGCCATGGCTTCCAAGCCTCTGACCGGAACCAAGGTCTTGCTGATGCTGGTCGCTTTCTTCGGCGTCGTGATCGGAGTCAACGGGACCATGATGAAGCTCGCGATCGCGACGCTGCCCGGCACCGACGTCGACAGCCCCTACGCCGCGGGCCTCGTCTATGACCGCGAGATCTCGGCGGCGCAGGACCAGGCCGCGCGCAAATGGAAGGTCAACGCCCATATCGAGCGCCGCGGCGACGGCGGCGCCTCGGTCCAGGTCGAAGCCCGCGATGCCGGCGGCCAGCCGATCTCCGGGCTCAAGTTCGGCGGCCGGCTGGAGCGGCCTACCGACAAGCGTGCCGATCTCGCCGTCGAGCTCACCGAATCCGGCATCGGTCTCTATCGCGGCAGTGCCGCGTCCGTCGCGCCGGGCCAATGGGACCTGGTGATCGAGGGCGAGGCGCGGGGAACACGCGTGTTCCTGTCGCGCAACCGCGTGATCCTGAACTGAAGGACTTCGTCATGCACGTCACGCGGGATTTCTCGCATTTCGTTCGAAGCGCGGGTGAGGGCATCCAGCACATCGATCTCGCGGTCGAAGGCGTTCACTGCGCCGGCTGCATGGCCAAGATCGAACGCGGCCTGTCCGCCATCCCCGACGTCACGCTGGCGCGCGTGAACCTCACCGACCGCCGCGTCGCGCTGGAATGGAAAGCGGGCACGCTCGATCCCGGCCGGTTCATCGATCGACTCGAGGAGCTCGGCTACAAGGCCTATCCGTTCGAGACCGAAAGCGCGGAAGAGGCCGAGGTCGCCGAATCGCGTTTCCTGCTGCGGTGCCTCGGGGTTGCGGCATTCGCCACCATGAACGTGATGATGCTGTCGATCCCGGTGTGGTCGGGCAACGTCTCGGACATGCTGCCCGAGCAGCGCGACTTCTTCCACTGGCTGTCGGCGCTGATCGCGCTGCCGGCGGCGGCCTATGCCGGCCAGCCGTTCTTCCGCTCCGCCTGGCGCGCGCTGTCGGCGAAGACGACCAACATGGACGTGCCGATCTCGATCGGCGTGATCCTGGCGCTCGGCATGTCCGTGGTCGAGACCATCAATCACGCCGAGCACGCCTATTTCGACGCCGCGATCATGCTGCTGACCTTCCTCTTGGTCGGCCGCTTCCTCGACCAGAACATGCGGCGGCGGACCCGCGCGGTCGCCGGCAATCTCGCGGCGCTGAAAGCGGAGACGGCTGCGAAGTTCGTGGGCCCTGGCGAGATCTCGCAAGTGCCGGTGGCGGCCATCCACCCCGGCGACATCGTGCTGCTGCGGCCGGGCGAGCGCTGCGCGGTCGACGGCGCCGTGATCGAGGGACGTTCCGAGATCGACCAGAGCCTGATCACCGGCGAGACGCTCTATGTCACGGCGGAGGAGGGCACGCCGGTCTATGCGGGATCGATGAACATCTCGGGCACGCTGCGGGTGCGGGTCTCGGCCGCCTCGGAGGCGACGCTGCTCGCCGAGATCACGCGGCTGTTGGACAACGCGCTGCAGGCGCGCTCGCGCTACATGCGGCTCGCCGACCGCGCCTCGCGGCTGTACGCGCCGGTGGTGCATGCGACCGCGCTTCTGACCATCCTCGGCTGGGTCATCGCCGGCGCGAGCTGGCATGACGCGATCGTGACCGGCGTTGCCGTCCTCATCATTACCTGCCCCTGTGCGCTGGGCCTTGCCATTCCGACCGTGCAGACGATCGCCTCCGGCGCGATGTTCAAGTCCGGGGTGCTGCTGAATTCCGGCGACGCGATCGAGCGGCTGGCGGAAGCCGACCATGTCATCTTCGACAAGACCGGCACGCTGACGCTGCCCGATCTCGAAGTGATGAATGCGGCCGACATCCCCGCCGACATCTTCGAACTCGCCGGCCGGCTCGCGCTGTCGAGCCATCATCCGGTCGCCGCCGCCGTCGCCCAGGCTGCCGATGCGAAGTCTCCGATCGTCGGCGCGGTCGAGGAACCCGGGCAGGGCGTCCGCGCGACCGTGGACGGTGTCGAGCTTCGCCTCGGCCGTCCGTCCTACTGCGGTGCCGAGGCGCTGGTCGGCGGCGCCACGCTCGATCCCGAAGCCTCCGTCGTCGCCTTCAGCAAGGGCAGCGAGAAATTCGTCCTCTCGGTCCGCCAGGGCCTGCGTCCGGATGCGCAGGCCGTGGTCGCGGCGCTGAAGGCGCGCAACATCGGCATCGAGATCCTGTCCGGCGACCGCGAGCCGGCAGTGAAGGCGGCGGCGCATGCGCTCGCCATTCCCGAGTGGCGCGCCGGCGTCACGCCGGCCGACAAGATCGCGCGGATCGAGGAGCTGAAGCAGCGCGGCGCCAAGGTGCTGATGGTCGGCGACGGCATGAACGATGCGCCGTCATTGGCGGCTGCCCATGTGTCGATGTCGCCGATCTCGGCCGCGCATCTCAGCCAGGCCACCGCCGATCTCGTCTTCCTCGGCCGGCCGCTCGCCCCCGTGGTTGCCGCGATCGATGCTTCGCGCAAGGCGCTGCACCTGATGCGGCAGAACCTCTGGCTTGCGATCGGCTACAACGTGCTTGCCGTTCCGGTCGCGATCAGCGGCATCGTGACGCCCCTGATCGCGGCAGCGGCCATGAGCGGATCCTCGATCCTGGTCATGCTGAATTCGCTGCGTGCCCGCAGCACCTCGCGGGAGATCGTGTGATGGAGATCCTGGTCATCCTGGTGCCGCTGGCTTTGATGCTCGGAGGTGCCGGTCTCGTCGCCTTCCTCTGGTCGCTGCGCAGCGGCCAGTACGACGATCTCGACGGTGCCGCTTGGCGCGCCATCGCCGACGACGAGCCGCCGCAGGAGGCCCCGGCCGAGCGTTAGCGCTTCAGGTCGAAGGTGAGCAAGGCCGCGAGGGCGAGCGCCACGCCGATACCGACGACGCAGGCCGGCCAGCCGAAAGCATCGAACAGCCGACCGAGCACGGCCGTGCCGACGAGCCCGCCGCAGAAATAACACGCAAGATAAGTCCCGCTGGCGATGCCGCGGTTGTCGGTTGCGGCCTGTCCGACGAAGCCCGTCGCGGCCGCCTGCGCGAAGAATGTGCCGACGCCGACCAGAACCATGCCGGCGAGCACCGCGCCCAGATGCGGCGCCAGCATCAAGGGCAGGCCCAGCCCGGCGACAGCGAGCGCGCTCCAGATGGTGGGCCGCGTTCCCAGCCGCGCGGCCGCCTTGCCGGCCAGCAGCGTCGTGACGACGGACGGCAGGAAGACCAAATAGACGAGGCCCAAATCCATCATGCCGAGCGACAGCGGCGGCCGGACCAGAACGAAATTGACGAAGGTGAAGGTGCCAATGAAGGCGAACAGGATGCAGAAGCCGATGCCGAAAGCGGCGCGCAGCCGCCGATCGCGCCAATGCGCGATGGTGGCAGAGAAGGGCGAAGCCGCCGGCATCATCGCATGCATCGGCCGCACGCGCTGGATGGTGAAATAGACCAGCAACGCGCCGGCAAGATTGAGCCCTGCGAAGAAATAGAAGTTCCAGGCAAGGCCGAGGCCATCGGCAACCGCCGCCGAGACCACCCGGCCGACGAGATTGCTGGCGACATTGCCCGTGATGTAGGCGGCAAACGCGCTGCCGGCATCCGTGGCGCTGCATTGCTCGCCGAGGTGGGCGAGGGTGAGTGCGAAAGCGGACGCCATGCACAGGCCCTGCGCGACCCGCAAGGCGGTGAAGACGCCAAGATCCGGCGCGGACGCCAGCAGGCCGGTGGGAATCGCAAGAAGCGTCAGGCTGAGCAGGATGCCGGTCCGCCGGTCGATATGCGGGCTGAAGAAGCCGACGACGAGGCCGGCGACCGCCATGCCGAAGGTGCTGGCATTGACGGCAAAGCCCATCGCTGCGGGCGTGACGCCGTAGTGCCGCGTCAACGAGGGCAGGATCGCCTGCGTCGCGAAGAGATCTACGACGGTCAGGAATGCGGTGAGGCCGATCACGAGCGAGCGAAGCGCGAGACCGGGGGAATGCGCTTCCATCGTCATCGTGGTCGGCTTGATCGGCGTGGAAAGATCGGTCATGTCGTTGCGCTCCCTCATGCCTCGAGCGCGCGCCTCGTCCTTCGAGACGACCGCTTCGCGGTCTCCTCAGGATGAGGCTAAGCGACACCGTGGCCGCCGAGGCTGCTGCCGCGCACTCCGTCCTCATCCTGAGGAGCCCGCCCAAAGCCGGCGTCTCGAAGGATGGCCGCAGCGAATTACATGTGATGATCGTTCGGATCCTTGCGGACGTCGCCGACGTAGAGGATGACAGTCTCCTTGCCGAGATTCTTCCACCAATGCGAGGTGCCGTAGACTTCGGGGCGGATGTCGCCGGCCTTGTGCACGATCGGATCGACGCAGTTGGAAGCGTATTCGACGATCTCGCCCTGCTGCACGAAGATCAGGGCGGGGCGATCGTCATGGCTGTGCCAGGGCACGATGCCGCCGGGCGCGATGGTCAGTTTGCGGAAGCGCAGCTCGCGGCCCTCGATATGCGCCGGCTGCTTGCCGAGGTCGATCGCCCCGAGCGTGACGTCGGTCACGCCGACGGGCTTGTGGTCGACCATCTGCTGTGCGTTCGGCTTGATCTTGCCCGCCGGACATTCGCCGGCGAATACCGGCTGCGCCGAGAGGGTCAGCGCGCCGACGATCGCAAGGCCTTGCCAGGTCAGGCGCGACAGAGCGTGGCTCGTGAACATGGGGAGGTCTCCTGTGTTGGCCGCAACCTCTTTGGTCGCCGGCAGTGGCAGGAGTTTCTTCGAGCCGCGGTTCGTCCTGAAATGCCCTTTCGCTCTCGGTGCAATAGCCCGGCGCTATGCCGATAGGCGGCGGCTATCGAACCGATTGTGGATCGGCATTTCCGCTCGCGCGACTTCCACCGTTCGATGGCAAGGCGCCCGATTGGCGGGCGTTCACGTCAATCCGGAGGAGCATCCCATGACAAGACTGTCCAAGACCCTGATCGCCACCGCCGCGTTTGCGGTCATCGCCACATCGGCGCTCTCGGAGGCCGCCTGGGATTTCAAGGCCGGCATGGCCTATGTCTATGGCGGGCCCGGCAAGATGTCGGCGATGGCGATGGCGCCGGCCGAGAAGAACCACGAGGCCATGATGAAGCACGCGAAGAAGGTACCCGAGAACACGGTCTTCTTCATGGACAACGGCACGCTGTACTCTGCCTCGGGGCGGCTCGATCCCACCGGCAACTTCTACGTGAACTGAACCGATCCTGGCACCGCGGCCGCCCCTTGCGGGCGGCCGGACCGGGAAACTACTATTCGCCCCAGGGAATGCCGGAGCAGAAAGATGACGTCTCTCTCGCCAGTCGACGCCGAACAGCTCAGGCTCGCCTTCCAGCGCTGCCGCGACATGGACGGTACGCTGAACGAACAGCTCCGCGCCTATGCCGATGCCAGCCGCGAAGTCTTCCCGGCCTATGGCGAGGCGGTCGATCGGCTGGTGGCGCGATTGGACGGAAACGGCGGTGGCGGGGCCGCGCCGCGCCCGGGCGATGCAATGCCGCCGTTCATGCTGCCCGACGAGGGCGGGCGTCTCGTCGCGCTGCCCGCGCTGCTGGCGCGCGGTCCGCTCGCCGTGATGTTCTTCCGCGGCCATTGGTGCCCCTATTGCCGGCTCAATGTCCGCGCCGTGGTCCAGGCGCTGGACCGCATCAAGGCGATGGGAGCGCAGGTCGTCGCGATCATGCCGGAGACGCAGGAATATACCGGACAGCTCAAGGCCGAATCCGGCGCGCCGTTTCCGATCCTGACCGATCTCGACAACGGCTATGCGTTGTCGCTCAATCTCGCGATCTGGCTCGGCACCGAGATTCAGCAGCTGCTGTCCTATCAGGACATGGCGAAATTCCACGGCAATGACGGCTGGATGCTGCCGATCCCGGCCGTGTTCGTCGTCGGCCGCGACGGCATCGTGAAGGCTCGTTTCGTCGATCCGGATTTCCGCAAGCGCATGGAGATCGACGATCTGATCGAAGCGCTGGAGAGCGCGAGCCGGGAGAACTGAGCTTCGCACTTTTCTTCCCCCTCTCCCCTTGTGGGAGAGGGTGGCTCGCCGCGAAGCGGCGAGGCGGGTGAGGGGTCTCCATCCTCACGTGCGGTAGTGCAATCGGAGAGAACCCCTCAACCGGCGCTCCGCGCCACCTTCTCCCACAAGGGGAGAAGGAAGAGCGCCGGCGATCATTCGCAATATTACCCCGCGATCTCCCGCCAATCGGCTCCGCGCAGCATGCGCATCACGGCATTGCCTACGGCCGTGCGCTGCCGGCCGGCGACCCCATAGAGGTTGACGGTACGGCGGGCGTCGAGTCCTGCGACTGCGGCGCGCGTCAGCCGCTCAGGCACGGGCGAGGAGTGCGGCACCATGGCGATGCCGATGTCGGCTTCGACCAGCTCGATCAGATCGCGCTCGTTCGAGACCTCATGGCCATGTTCGATGTCGATGCCGTGTTCGCGCAGGCTCGCGGAAATGCGGCGCGCGTGCTCGCAGAAAGTGCGGCTCAGCAGCTGCTCGGATCGCAAATCGTCCAGATCGACGCTGGCGCGGCCGGCCAGGCGGTGTCCGTCGCCGATCACGAGCTCGAAATTTTCGGTGAACAGCGGCCAGACGTCGAGCCGGTCCCAGACTTCGTCGATCTCCGTAGCGATGCCGAGCTCGGCTTCGCCCTTCTTCAGGAAATCGCCGACCTCCCGGTTCGAGCCGCGCAGGAAGCGGAATTCGAGCCGGTTGAACTGCCGCTTGATCTCGTTGAGATGCGGAATGAGCAAGGCGAGGTCGATCGAATGCGTCAGCGCAATGCGGAGTGCACCGATCTCGCCGCTTCTGAACGAGGAGGCCAGCGAGCGTGCGCCGGCGGCGGCGTCATAGCACTGCTTCAGAAGTGGATGCATGCGCTGGCCGAGCTCGGTCAATTGCGCCGCCGGCCGTTCGCGGCGGAACAGGTCGCCGCCGAGCTCGGCCTCGAGCTGCTTGATCGCGCGCGTCAGCGACGGCTGCGTGACGTTGCACTCCTCGGCCGCGCGCGTAAAATTCAAGAGCTGCGCCACCGCGAGGAAATAGCGGACCTGGTGCATTTCCATGGATCGGCTCCCAGCAGGATCGGCTTCAAATCTAGCCGATTGGGGCGCGAAATGACATGCTCGGCACGATAGCGCGGACGTATGGACTCGGAAGCCAACCGGCATTCCAAAAGGCCCCGCGATCTCCTAAAATGATCGCGCGTAACAACACCGCCGCGTCCGACGAAATTCGACCGGTGCAGGCTCACCAGGAGCGTAGCATGAACGGCATCAAGGGCACAGCTGCGGATATCCCGGGTCAGGTCGTGCTGGTGCTCCAGGGCGGCGGCGCACTCGGCTCGTACCAGGCGGGCGTCTACCAGGCGCTGCACGAGGCCGGCATCGAGCCGGACTGGGTCATCGGCACCTCGATCGGCGCCATCAATGCGAGCCTGATCGCAGGCAACGCGCCGGCGCAACGGCTCGCGCGCTTGAGGGAGTTCTGGAAACGGATGGAGCAGCAGCCGGTATGGGACTGGCGTGCCGCATTTCCCGGCTTCAACGAAAAGCTGGCCTATTGGTCGACCGTCACCCACGGCATTCCAGGCTTCTTCCGCCCTAATCCGCTGGCGCATGCCGGAGATTCCTATCCGCTGGGGGCTGATCACGCCGGCTATTATTCGACCGCCCCGCTGGAGAAGACTCTCAGCGAGCTCGTCGATTTCGACCTGGCCAATCGCTGCGCGCCGCGCCTGACGGTCGGTGCGGCCCATGTCGGCACCAGCGAAATGCGCTATTTCGACAGCCGCGACGGCGAGCTGACGGTGAAGCATGTGATGGCTTCGGGCGCGCTGCCGCCGGCTTTCCCGGCCGTGCGCATCGACGGCGAACTCTATTGGGACGGCGGCATCCTGTCGAACACGCCGACGGAAGCGGTGTTCGACGACAATCCACGCAAGGATTCGCTGATCTTCTCCGTGCATCTGTGGAATCCCGTCGGGCCCGAGCCGACCACGATGGCGGAGGTGCTGAACCGGCACAAGGACGTGCAATATTCCAGCCGCATCGCGAGCCAGATCGTGCGACAGCAGCAGGCCCATCGCCTGCGCCATGTGATCAACCAGCTTGCGGCACGGCTACCCGAGAGCGAGCGCAACGAGTCCGCCGTGCGTGAGCTGACGAGCTACGGCTGTCCGACTCGCATGCATGTGGTGCGGCTGCTGACGCCGCAGCTCGAGCGCGAGACGCATACCAAGGACATCGATTTCAGCCCGTCCGGGATCACGCGGCGGTGGCATGCCGGCTATGCCCACACGAAGGCGGTGCTGGCGCGCAAGCCGTGGATCGGCGAGTTCGATCCGCTCGCCGGCGTGGTGCTGCACGAGCATATGGACGAAATGCCGATGGCGGCGGAGTAGGGGCGGCGTCCCTCTTCATCGAATTGCCACGGGCCTTGCGGATCGTCGGTATTGGCCCGCAGTCGAAAGTTCTCGCAAGTGGTGTCCGGGAGCGATCTGGAACTGTCCCTCGATCAGGTCCGTGCTCGCGCGGCGGGCCCAATTGCCGGCGTGTTCGGCCCTGACACCGTCACCTGGCGGATCGACCGCGAGGCCGTGATCTTTCTCGGCGCGGGCCGCGCGCTGTTGCTGCAACTGGCGCACCCCTGGGTCGCCGCGGCGATCGCCGAGCATTCCAGAACCTTCGCCGATCCGATCGGCCGCTTCCATCGTACCTTTGGCATCGTGTTCGCCATGGTGTTCGGCTCGCTCGACCGGGCGCTACTGGCGTCGCGGCAGCTGCACCGGCGCCACGACATGATCGTCGGCGAGATGCCCGAGACCGTCGGCCCGTTCGCGGCAGGCTCGCGTTACTGCGCCAATGACATTCCGTCGCTACGCTGGGTCCACGCCACGCTGGTCGAGACCGCATTGATGGCGCATGACCTCGTTCTGGCACCGTTCACTCTGGAAGAGCGCGAGCGCTACTGGGCCGAGAGCCGGATGTTCGGTGCCTTGTTCGGGCTGACAGGGAATGACCTGCCCGCGGACTGGGCCGGCTTCGCCGACTACACCGCGGCGATGGCGCAGTCGGAGACGCTGACGGTCAGCACGGCGGCACGCGAGATCGCCACGCAGATCTTCGCGGGGGCGCGACCCTGGTTGCGGCCACCGCGATGGTACCGCGCGCTCACGGTGAGGATGCTGCCCGAGCGCTTGCGCGCCGGATTCGGGTTTGAGCTTGACGAACGGGATATCAGGGCCGCCGACAACGCACTGAGATGGATCGGGCGCGTCTATCCGAGATTGCCCGACAGGCTGCGCTATGTCGGTCCCTACCAGGAGGGGCAGGCGCGGCTGCGGGGCGAAACGCAGCCCGACTGGATGACCCGCTGTCTCAACCGCGCCTGGATCGGCCGGCCGCAGATGGACGTACGCGGGAAGTAGGGACTTGGAAGTCGGTTATCCGTGCAGTTCACGGCCCGCCGTCATTCCTCGGTCATTCCGGGGCGCGCGGAGCGCGAGCCCGGAAGCCATTTCTCAGAGCATTCCGGCCGCACGATGGATTCCGGGCTCGCGCCAAGCGGCGCGCCCCGGAATGACGGCGGCGCCTCACACCGACGCCAGCTTGCGGTACAGTGCGCTGTAGCTGCCGGCCGAGATGCTCCAGGAGAACGATCGTCCCATGGCGCTGCGGCGCATGGTGTCGAGCTGGTCGTGCGCCATGAAGGCCGAGAAGGCCCGGCGGACGCCGCCGAGGAAGGACTCCCGCGAAGGCCGCGAGAACAGGAATCCGGTCTCGCCATCGGTGATGGTCTCGGCGAGGCCGCCGGTCTGGTGCCCGATCGGCAGGGAGCCGAAGCGCTGGGCATACATCTGGCTGAGGCCGCATGGCTCGAAGCGCGACGGCATCAACGTGAAGTCGCTGCCGGCGAAGATGCGGCGAGCCTGGGCGTCATTGAAGCCGATCGCGACTCCGATGGCGTCGGGGCGGCGGCGATGCGCGTCGATCAGGGCCTGCTCGAGCGCCGGCTCTCCGGAGCCGGTGACCACGATCTGCCCGCCGGCGTCGACGATCTCGTCGGCCGCCGACAGCACGAGGTCGATGCCCTTCTGGTGCACGAGCCGCGCGACGATGCCGAACATCGGGCCGCGCGACACCGCAAGCCCGAACTGCTTGCGCACGTAATCCGCATTGGCTCTTTTGCCGGCCCAGTCGCCGGCGCCGAACTGCTGGGCGAGCTGGGCGCAGGAGCGCGGGTCCCAGCTCTCGTCGATGCCGTTGAGGATGCCGGTGAGCTCGGCCGCATCCGAGCGCAGGCGAAGCAGGCCTTCGAGGCCGCAGCCGAATTCGGCCGTGGTGATCTCGCGCGCATAGGTGCCGCTGACGGTGGTGAGGTGCGAGGCGTAGACCAGCCCGGCCTTGAGGAAGGAGACCTGATCGTAGAACTCGACTCCGTCGATGTGGAAGGAGCTCTCCGGTGCGCCGATCCGCCGCAGCGAGTCCTTCGGGAAGAGGCCCTGATAGGCGAGGTTGTGAATGGTCAGGATCGACGGCAGCTTGGCGCCGCGCCAGGCAAGGTACGCCGGCACGAGCGAGGCCGGCCAGTCATTGGCATGGATCAGGTCCGCTGCCCAATTCTTGTCCAGCTTGCCCATGGCGAGCTCAGCCGCCGCCGAGGCAAAGCGCGCGAAGCGGATGTCGTTGTCGGGCCAGTCGCGTCCGGCCTCGTCACCATAGGGATTGCCGGGCCGGTCGTAGAGCTGTGAGCACAACAGCACGTAGACCGGCAGGCCGTCCTTGGTCGCGGCCCGGCCGAGCGAGCAGGCCGGCATCTCCGCGAATGCAGGGCAGCGGCCAACGATCTGGATATGCGTGAGTTGCTCGATGATGTCGCGATAGCCGGGCAGCATGATCCGGATATCTGCGAAGGAGCGAAGCGCGCGGGGAAGAGCGGCGGAAACCGCGCCCAGTCCGCCAACGCGGATGAAGTCATCCATCTCAGTGGTGACGAACAAGACCCTCAAGAACAGCTGCCCTCTTCCGATCCCGCTTGCTGCTATGCAAGAACGGGTCCAGTTGTCCTGGAATTCCCAAGCCCGCCCACGCGACGCGTCCGTGCGGTAACCACTTTCCTACTCGGCCGCCGCCCTCTAGGGTCGCCGCATCAACAACACAGCACTTCGTTGGTTCCTAGGAGACCCCAAGGCGTGAGCAGGCATGCAGTTATCAGATAAGCATGAGGGGACGTTGACAAAGGTCATGGCAGGTTTGCGGGTCCTGGATTTTTCGACCACCATCGCCGGCCCCCATTGCACGCGGATGCTCGCCGACATGGGCGCCGAGGTCATCAAGATCGAGACCGACGGCGGAGAGACGATGCGGACCCGGCCACCGCTGCGCAAGGGGTGCAGCACCGTGTTCGGCCAGCTCAATGTCGGCAAGAAGAGCGTGGTGCTCGACCTCAAGTCCGAGGATGGCAGGGAGGCGGTCCACCGGCTGGTCGGGACGGCCGACATTCTGGTGGAGAATTTCCGCCCGGGCGTGATGCACCGGCTGCGGCTCGACTACGACAGGCTGTATCAGGTCAATCCGAGGCTGATCTACTGCTCGATCTCCGGCTACGGCCAGACAGGCCCCTCGGCCGAGCTGCCGGCCTACGCGCCCGTGATCCATGCGGCCTCCGGCTACGACATGGCGCATCTGGCCTACCAGCCGGGCCGCAATCGTCCCGATTATTGCGGCATCTACCATGCCGACGTCGTCACCGGCACCTACGGCTTCGGCGCGATCGCCTCGGCGCTCTATCAGCGCACGGTCACCGGGCTTGGCCAGCACATCGACGTCTCCATGCTGGAATCGATGCTGACCTTGACCGTGATCGAACTGCAGAGTTCTCAATTCGCGGTGAAGCCGCCGCCGCGCCCGATGTTCGGTCCGACCGAGACGGCAAACGGCTATGTCATGATCACCGTCGCCAGCGAGAAGACGTTTCAGGGATTGATGGGTGTGATCGGACGCCCCGAATGGATCTCCGATCCACGCTTCGCCACCTACGCCGCGCGTCGCGAGAACTGGGCGGACTTGATGGATGGCGTCGAAGTCTGGTCGCGTCAGCTCACGACAGATGCATGCCTCCTCGCGCTCGGTGCGGCCGGCGTGCCGGCCTCAGCCTATCGCACCGTGTCCGAAGCGCTGGCCGATCCGCAGCTCGCGCATCGGCAGGCGCTCTCCGAAGTGCAGGACGAGGGTGGCTCCTTCCGGGTGCTCAATCTTCCGTTCCGGATGTCCAGCGCCGATACCACACCGGGCAAGACGGTCGCCGCGCTTGGCGAGCACACGGACGCGCTGCGCGACGAGATCGGTCTCGCAGGCGATGGGCAAATTCCGCCAGGCAAAACAGCCGAGACATATTGAGCAACATCGCCGCCGCGTGCGGCGTTTGAACTCCCGTGCGTTCCCCTTGCGGTGGCGAGCATTTGTCGCCAATCTCGCCCTCAAGTCATTCGACGATCCGAAACATCGGACGCGGGATCCCGGGAGGAACCATGACGAACATTGCCGCCGCGACGCGTAAGCACGTGCCGATTCTCCTCGTTGCGGCGTTTGCACTGGCTGTGCCCGCCCAGGCTCAGAAGCCGGGCGGCAGCATCACGGTCGGCCAGGAGCTGGATATCCCGGGCTTCGATCCCCTCAAGGTCGGTGTCTACGACACCTCCACCTTCACCGCGGCCGCCGCGATCTTCGACACGCTGACCACGCTCGACGACAAGGGCGAAGCCGCGCCGAAGCTCGCGGTGTCCTGGACTCATTCCGACGATTACATGACCTGGACCTTCAAGCTGCGCGAGGGCGTGAAATTCCACGACGGCACGCCGTTCAATGCGCAGGCCTTCAAGGAGAATTTCGATCGGCAGAAGGATCCCGCCAACAAGTGCCGCTGCGCCTTCTACATCACCAACGTCAAGGAGGTGCTGGCGCCGGACGACTACACCCTCGTCTACAAGCTCACCGACCCCTCGGTGAACCTGCCGGCGGTGATCACGATCCAGAGCCAGAATAACGCGATCCACTCGCCGACGGCCTGGAAGACCAAGGGCGACGACTACAACCGCAATCCCGTCGGCACCGGCCCCTACATCCTGAAATCCTGGACCGCCGGCGACCGCATGGTGCTGGAGAAGAACCCAAACTACTGGGACAAGGGGCGGCCGTATCTCGACCGCATCGTCCTGAAGCCGTTGCCTGACGCGCAGTCGCGCTTCGCCTCGCTGCAATCGGGCGAGGCCGACATCATCTGGGACGACGAGAACGACGCCGACAACATCATGAAGGCGCAGAAGGATCCCAAGCTCACCGTGCACACCTACAAGGGTTCGGGCGCGCAGGTCTACGCCTTCAACACCAAGGTGGCGCCGTTCGACGACGTGCGGGTGCGGCAGGCGCTGGTGATGGCGATCGACCGCCCGAAGATGTCGCAGGCAATCAGCAACGGCCTGAGCCGGCCCGCGAGCAATCCTTACGGCGACGGCTCCTGGGTCAAGTGCAAGGACGACGGCGCACTGCCGTTCGACGCCGAGAAGGCCAAGGCGCTGATCAAGGATTACGGCAAGCCGGTCGATTTCAAGATGCTGGTGACGGCGACGCCCCGCGGCCGCATGGTCGGCCAGGTGCTCCAGCAGTTCTGGAAGCGCGTCGGCGCCAACATGGAGATCGAGCAGGTCGACCAGGCCACCATTCCGACGCGCGCCTTCACCCGCCAGTTCCAGCTGACGCCGTGGCGCATCGTCGATCTCGCCGATCCCGATCCGCAGATGTACGCGAATTTCCGCAGCGGCAGCCCACTGGCGCTGGCCGGATACGCGAATCCCGAGCTCGACAAGTTGCTCGATCATGCGCGCGTCACGGCCGATATGGGGCAGCGCACCGAGGACTATTGCGCCATCAGCCGCCTGATCAACAAGGACGCGATCTGGTTCTGGACCTTCCAGAATACCTATTACGCGCTGTCCAGCGCCAAGCTGAAGGGCTTCCCGAAGATGTACAACGGCGTGATGGACGTCTCGAGGACCTGGCTGGAATGATGGCGCGATGCTGAACTTCATCGTTCGGCGGCTGCTCGCTTTGCTGCCGGTGCTGCTCGCCGTCTCGCTGCTGACGTTCCTGATCGCCGCGCTGCTGCCGGGCGATCTGGCACTCGTCATCCTCGGCGATCAGGCAACGCCGGAGAATGTCGCGGCGCTGCGCCGCGACATGGGGCTGGACCAGCCGCTGTGGTGGCGTTACCTGAGCTGGCTCGGCCACGTGTTGCAGGGCGATCTCGGCCGTTCGTTCCGCACCGGGCAGACGGTGTTGCAGGCGGTCGCCGAGCGCATCCCGGTCTCGCTGCAACTGATGCTGATGGCCGAATTCATCGGGCTCCTGATCGGCGTTCCCGTTGCGATCGCGTGCGCTGCGCGCGCCGGCGGCGCCTTCGACCGCTTCATGACCGGCAGCGCCTTCGCCATGCTGTCGATGCCCTCGTTTCTCACCGCGATCCTGCTGATCTATCTGTTCGCGGTCGAGCTGCACTGGCTGCCCGCGACCGGCTATGTGCCGTTCACCGAGGAGCCGCTTGCAAATCTGCGCTTCTTCGTGCTGCCGGCCCTGACGCTGGCGCTCGCGGAATGGCCGGGCATCATGCGGGTGCTGCGCTCCGACATGATCGCGACCCTGCAGGAGGACTATATCGCGCTCGCCAAAGCAAAAGGCCTCAAGCCATCCCGCATCCTGTTCGTGCATGCGCTCAAGCCTTCGTCGCTGACCCTGGTGACGGTGACAGGCATCAATATCGGCCGCCTGCTCGGCGGCACGCTGATCGTGGAATCGATCTTCGCGCTGCCCGGCATCGGCCGGCTGCTCGTCGGGGCGATCTACACCCGCGACCTCGTCATTCTCCAGGGCGTCGTGCTGCTGGTCGCCTGCGGCTTCGTCATCGTCAATTTCATCGTCGACATGCTCTACGCCGTGCTCGACCCGAGGATCCGCCATGGCCACGCTTGAGCTGTCCATTCAGGACGAGGCAGCGTCCGCGCCGGTTCGCGGCAGGCGCAAGCTCGGCCTCCTGTTCTGGCTCGCGAGCGGCTGGCTCGCGATCATTCTCGCACTCGCAATCCTCGCGCCGGTGCTGCCGCTGCAGAACCCGACCGACATGGACATGCTGGAGCGCCGCGCCGCGTTCTCGACCGAGCACTGGCTCGGCACCGACGGGCTCGGCCGCGACGAGCTTGCTCGCCTGATCTTTGGTGCGCGGGTGTCGCTGACCGTCGGGCTGATCGCGCCGATGATCGGCCTCGTCGTCGGCGGCGCGCTCGGGCTGCTTGCCGGCTATTTCCGCGGCAGGTTCGAGACGCTGGTGGTCGGCAGCATGGACGTGCTGCTCGCCTTTCCGCCGCTGATCTTCGCGCTCGCCGTGACGGCCTATCTCGGCCAGTCCATTCCCAATCTCACGTTGATCCTCGGCGTGCTCGGCATTCCCGCCTTCATGCGCGTGGCGCGCGCTGCGACGCTGACCCTGGCGCGGCGCGAGTTCGTGATCGCCGCCGAGGCGCTCGGCGCCAGCCACGCGCGTATCCTCCTGCGCGAGCTGCTGCCCAACGTGATCCTGCCACTGCTCGCCTTCTTCCTGCTCGGCGTCGCCGTCACCATCGTGGTCGAGGGCGCGCTGTCCTTCCTCGGTCTCGGCGTGCCGCCGCCGATGGCGAGCTGGGGCAGCATGATCGGCGAGGGACGCGAAAGCCTCGACGTCGCGCCGCGGCTGGCGTTCCTGCCGGCGGCCGGACTTTTCGTGACCGTGCTGGCCTTCAATCTGGTCGGCGACACCTTGCGGGCGCTGACCGACCCGCGGCAGGGGGCGCTGTGAGCGCGCCGCTGCTGACGATCGAGGACGTCGCGGTCGAGCTGCCGACCCCGCGTGGCAATCTGCGCGCCGTGGATCATGTCGATCTGTCGCTGGAGGCGGGCCGCACCCTCGGCATCGTCGGCGAATCCGGTTGCGGCAAGACCATGCTGTCGCGCGCGGTCCTTCAGCTGCTGCCGAAGAAGGCAAAGCTCACGGGCCGCGTGATGTTCGACGGCCAGGATCTGGTGCGGCTCGCGCCTGACAGCCTGCGTCGCCTGCGCGGGCGCGATCTCGCGGTCGTCTTCCAGGATCCCATGACCTCGCTCAATCCGGTGCTGACCATCGGCACGCAATTGATGGAGACGATCCAGGAGCACCTGGAGCTGGATGCCCCGGCGGCGCGCAAGCGCAGCATCGAGCTGCTCGCGGCCGTCGGCATTCCCGCGCCGGAGCAGCGCCTCGCGCAATATCCGCATCAATGCTCGGGCGGCATGCGCCAGCGCATCGCGATCGCGATCGCGCTGTCCTGCGAGCCGAAACTGCTGATCGCGGACGAGCCCACCACCGCCCTCGACGTCACCATCCAGGCGCAGATTCTCGATCTGCTCGCGCGCGAGCAGGGCCGCCGGCATATGGCCATGATCATCATCACCCACGATCTAGGCGTCGTCGCCGGCCGTGCCGACGAGGTCGCGGTGATGTATGCGGGCAGGGTGGTGGAGCGTGCGCCGACCTCGGCGTTGTTCAAGCGCATGCACATGCCCTACACCGAGGCGTTGCTGGCGGCGATCCCGAAGCTGGATGCCGTCCCGCATACGCCGCTGCCGGCGATCTCCGGCCGTCCGCCCGATCCGACACGGCCGCTGAAGGGCTGCTCCTTCGCGCCGCGCTGCAATTACGCCAGCGGTCGCTGTCATGAAGCCAAACCGGTCCTGACCAGCGCCGAGATGCCGGGACATCTCTATGCCTGCTTCCACCCGATCCGGATGGCGGAGGGGATCGAGGCATGATGCAGCTTGCTGTGCGCCCCGCGCCGCTTCTGAGCGTCGACGATCTCGTGGTCGAATATGGTCTCGGCAACAAGACGGTTCATGCCGTCTCCGGCGTCAGCCTTCAGGTCGCGCGCGGTGAGACGCTGGGGCTGGTCGGCGAATCCGGCTGCGGCAAGTCGACGCTCGGGCGCGCGCTGCTGCAGCTACGCCGCGCCAAATCCGGTCGCGTGATGTTCGACGGCCAGGATCTCACGGCCATGGAAGGCGAGGCGCTGCGCAGGATGCGCCGCCGGGTGCAGCTGATCTTCCAGGATCCGATCGCCTCGCTCAATCCGCGCCGTCGCATCGGCGACATCGTTGCCGAGCCGCTGATCATTGCCGGCGTCAAGGATGCCGCCGAGCGCAAGCGGCGGGTTCACGAGGTGCTCTCCGCGGTCGGGCTCGATCCCGATCTCGTGGCGGGCCGTCTGCCGCACGAGTTCTCCGGCGGTCAATGCCAGCGCATCTGCATCGCGCGAGCGCTGGTGCTCCACCCCGAGTTCATCGTCTGCGACGAGCCGGTCTCGGCGCTCGACGTCTCCATCCGCGCGCAGATCCTCAATTTGCTGGAGGAGATGAAGGCGCGCTTCGGGCTGACGCTGTTGTTCATCGCGCATGACCTCGCGGTGGTCAAAGCGGTCAGCGACCGCGTCGCGGTGATGTATCTCGGCCGGCTCTGCGAGGTTGCGCCGTCCGAGCAGTTGTTCGCGAGGCCCGCCCATCCGTATACAGCGCTGTTGTTGCAGGCGATCCCGGTGCCCGATCCGGACGTTCGGCCCGCCGAGAGCGTGGCGACAGGCGAGCCGCCATCGCCGATTGCGCCGCCGTCCGGCTGCCGCTTCCGCACCCGCTGCCCGCGCGCCGATCAGCGATGCAGCGCGGAGATACCCGCGTTGCGCCAGATCGGACCCGGCCAGTTCGTGGCTTGCCATCATCCGCTGGCCTGAACTAAGACCGCTCCCGGGTTTGTCTCGTCTCGCCGGTCATGGCATGCTGCGCAGGAACGAGAAGCATTCCGGGAGGACGCCAATGAAGAGTTTCAAGGTTGCCGATTTCAAGGCGCCGCTGCAGGAGTTCGACGAGGCGACGCCGCAGCCATCGGGCACGCAGGTGCTGATCAAGGTGAAGGCCGCCGGCGTCTGCCACAGCGACCTCCACATCTGGGAAGGCGGTTACGATCTCGGCCATGGCCGCAAGCCGTTGTCACTGAAGGACCGCGGCATCAACCTGCCGCTCACGATGGGCCACGAGACGGTCGGCGAGATTCTGGCTTTCGGCCCCGATGTGAAGCCGACCGATCAGGGCGATCTCAAGCTCGGCGACGTCGGCCTGGTCTATCCCTGGATCGGCTGCGGCAAGTGCCCCACATGCCTTGCCGGTGACGAGAACATGTGCCTGACGCCGCGCTCGCTCGGCGTCTATTGCGATGGCGGCTATTCCGACCACATGCTGGTGCCGCATCCGCGCTACCTGCTCAACCTCCGGGGGCTCGATCCCGCGACGACCGCTCCTTATGCCTGCTCGGGCGTCACCACCTATAGCGCGCTGAAGAAGGTCGAGCAGTATTTCGACACGCCGATCGTGATGTTCGGTGCCGGCGGCCTCGGCCTGATGGCGCTATCGCTGCTCAAGGCCATGGGCGGCAAGGGCGCGATCATGGTCGATATCGACGCGAGGAAGCGCGAGGCGGCCGAGAAGGCCGGCGCGCTGGCGACCGTCGATCCCAAGGCGCCGGATGCGCTCGAGCAACTCGCCAAGAAGGCGGGCGGGCCGATCCGTGCCGTGATTGATCTGGTCGGCAATGCCGCGACGACGCAACTCGGTTTCGACTGCCTGACCAAGGGCGGCAAGCTCGTCATCGTCGGCCTGTTCGGCGGTGGTGCGACCTGGGCGCTGCCGCTGATACCGATCAAGGCGGTGACGATCCAGGGCAGCTACGTCGGCAATCTGCGCGAGACGCAGGAACTGCTCGAGCTCGTGCGAACCAAGAAGGTGCCGCCGATCCCGGTGACGCGGCAACCGCTAGCCAAGGCCAACGATGCGCTGCTGCAATTGCAGCAGGGCGCGGTGGTCGGGCGTACCGTGCTGACGCCGTAGCTTCTTCCGTCATTCCGGGGCGGTCCACAGGACCGAACCCGGAATCTCGAGATCCCGGGTTCGGCTCTTCGAGCCGCCCCGGGATGACGCATCCCTACAGGAATCCCATGTCCGCAAACAACGCCTTCCACATCGCCGTGCTCGCCGGTGACGGCATCGGTCCCGAAGTCATGGCGCCGGCGCTCGAGGTGCTGCGCAAGGTCGGCGAAAAATCCGGCCTGCGCTTCCGCTTCACCGAGGCGCCGGCCGGGGCCAACAATTATCTCGCCACCGGCAAGTCGATGCCGGACACCACGATCAGGCTGTGCGAGGAGGCGGATGCGATCCTGCTCGGGGCTTGCGGGCTGCCGTCGGTGCGCTATCCTGATAATACCGAGATCGCGCCGCAGATCGAGCTGCGCTTCATCTTCGATCTCTATGCCGGCGTGCGTCCGGCGCGGCTCATTCCGGGCGTGCCGAGCCCGATCGTCGGTGCCGACCGGCGTGGCATCGATCTCGTCGTCATCCGGGAATCGACCGAAGGCCTGTTCGCCTCGATGGGCAAGGGCGTCGTCACCCATGAGGACGCGCGCGAGACCCTGGTGATCACCCGCAAGACGTCCGAGCGCCTGTTCGAGTTCTCGTTCCGCCTCGCCGAGCGGCGCAAGGCGCGCGGCAAACCCGGTGCGCTCACCTGCGTCGACAAGGCGAACGTGTTCAAGGCGTTTGCCTTCTTCCGCGGCATCTTCGACGAGATCGCCAGGAAGCATCCCGAGGTGAAGACCGACCGTCTCTATGTCGATGCCTGCTCGGCGATGCTGGTGAAGCGTCCCTGGGATTTCGACGTGATGGTGATGGAGAACATGTTCGGCGACATCGTCTCCGACATCACCGCCAGCCTGATCGGTGGCCTCGGCATGGCGCCCTCGGCCGACATCGGCGACAAGTACGCGGTGTTCCAGCCGTGCCACGGCACCGCGCCTGACATCATGGGACAGGGCAAGGCCAATCCGACCGGCATGATCTTGTCTGCGGCGATGATGCTGGACTGGCTCGCCGACAAGCACGGCATCGAGAGCGCGGCCGAGGCGGGCGAGACCATCGAGCGCGCGGTGGACCAGGTCTATGCCGGCGGCATCAAGCCGATGGAGTTCGGCGGCAGCAACGGCACGGCGGAAATTACGAAGGCCGTGCTGGGGGCACTGTAATCAAGGAAAAAGGGGGCCCGCGGGCCCCCCCGTCGTTTTACCAGCGGCGCCAGTGATGGTGATGACGCCAGCCCCACGGGCGCGGGCCGTAGAAGCGCGGGCCGCCGTAATAGCCGTAGGCGCGATAATAGTTCGGGCGCCACCAGCAGCGGCCCCAGGGGTTACACACCCAACGCACCTGCTCGACGTCGGCGGACGGACCGCTTGCAATCTTGTCCGCCTGCGGGATGCCGTTGGGCATTGCCGCGAGGGCCGGTCCCGACGCGAGGGCCACACCGCCGACGGCAGCCAGACCAAGAACAGCAGATTTCAGTGTCATCGTAATCTCCCTCGTTGGTGGCGGGAGAACTTTCGCGACATCAAGTGGTTGCGGTTGCGTAAAGTTGCACGAGGAATTTAATCTACCTGAACGCCGGTTCAGCTTCAGCGACCCCGGAACTGCGGCTTGCGCTTCTCCATGAAGGCCTGCCGGCCCTCGCGGAAATCCTCCGAGTCCATGCAGGCGTTGCCGATCGCCTTGATCGCCTCCATGTCGCGCGCGCTTTCGTCCTTCAGCACCTGCGCGATGGTGATCTTGGCGGCCTTGATCGCGAGCGGGGCGTTTTGCGCGATCGTCGCGGCGATCGTCATGGTCTCGCCCCAGAGCTCGTCCGTCGGGAACAGGCGCTCGACGAGACCGATGCGCAGCGCCTCGGCGGAATCGATCCGCATGCCCGTGTACATCAGAAGCCGCGCCCAGGCTGGGCCGACCAGCGACACCAGATGCCGCAAGCCGTCATAGCCGTAGGCGATGCCGAGCCTGGCTGCGGGAATGCCGAACTGGCTGCCGTGCGAGGCGAGGCGGATGTCGGCGAGCATCGCGACCTGCATGCCGCCGCCAAGGCAATAGCCGTCGATGCAGGCGATGGTCGGCTTGGGATAGTCGGCGAGCAGCGCGCGCTGGGCGGCGCTGCGCCTGGCGTACTCCTCCGACGCCGCTGCATTGTGCCGGACCTTCTCGAACTGGCTGATGTCGGCGCCCGAGACGAACGCCTTGCCGCCGGCGCCGCGCAGGATCACGACGCGCACGGTGTCGTCGTCGCGCAGGGCCGCCAGCGCCTCGCCAAATCCCTCCCACATCTCCAGCGACATCGCATTGCGCTTGTCGGGATTGTTGAAGGTGACCACGCCGACACCATCGGCCGAGTGCTTGACGATCTTGCCGTCGGCGTAAGGAGTTCCGGTCGTGCTGGAAATGTCGGGCATCGCGCGCTCGCTTGTCGGTGGCCGAGCGCAATGTGCGGCGTCGCCGCTGCCGTGGTCAACCGGCGCAGGGGAGGAGAGCTTGCATCCGCCTGTGCTGGGATTGCATGGCGCAAAGTCCGACGAATGGCGGCAAACCACCAAAGGGCGGCCGGGCCGCCCAAAACGGGCCGCGCGCATGCGCGCGGGCACAGAGATATCCCGTCGGATCTCGTCCAATCCGGCCGCGCATCTGCGGCGCGGCGGATTGAACATCGGCCGTAAAGGCCAGGCCGACGATCGGCCTCAGCTCTCGTTCGCCGCGATCGATTCCATCAGCGAGACGAGCTGACGCTGCACCGTCTGGTCCTTGATCTTGCTGTAGGCGCGCAGCAGGCGAAGGCTGAAGGCGGAGTCGAGGAAGAGCAGGCTCTCGACCTCGCGGGCCTTGTTGTCGCCGTCGTAGAAGAAGGTCACGGGCACATCGAGGGCGGAGGCGATCTGCTGAAGCCGAGCCGCGCCGACGCGATTGACGCCCTTCTCGTACTTCTGAACCTGCTGGAAGCTGACACCCAGCTTCTCGCCGAGCTCGGCCTGCGAGATCTTCATCTCGACGCGCCGCAGACGGATCCGCTTGCCAAGCTCGATGTCCGGCTTGCCGGCACTGCGCTGCTTCATTCTTTTGGCCGCTGCTTTCATCTCTGTTCTCACCTTTGTTCTTCGGTTGAAAATCCCCCGAAGAGCTGGGTCAGGGGTTCGCCCATATACGAGTCCTTGAATTCATGCGGGTGCACGAACTCTTCCTTAAACCACGGGAAGCGAGCCGGATTGAAAGCGTCGATCAGCCAGTCAATCATGTGCCGCACGCGGGGAATGCGGCCGCTACCGGGATGGTAGGACAGCCAGATATCCAGCGGTCGGTTCAGCTCGACCTCCAGTGGAATCAACTTCCCGCCAAGCGCAATGGCATAGCTCGGGAATACGCCTATGCCGGCGCCATTCGCGACCGCCCAGTAGTTGGCGCTTGAGACGTTGGTCTTCATGACCAGGAGGTCGCGCTCCGAAACGCCGGGGAAGAAGCCCTCGAATGTCTCCTTGGCGGCAAGCTGGTCGGCGAATTGCAGCACCAGGCGGTGCTTGATCAATTCCGCCGCCGAGCGCGGCGCGCCATGCTTTGCGATGTATTTCTCGGAGGCCCAGAACATCAGGTGCATGCGGCCGAGCCGCACCAGCTTGACGTCGAGCGCAGAGGGACGCGACAGATGGATGGCGACGTCGGCCTCGTGGCGGGAGACGTCGGCCGAGCGCATCGCGCAATGCAGGTCGACCAGGATCTTCGGATAGGCCTGCTGGAATTCGACCAGCCGCGGGGCGAGCCAGAACGTCCCGAGGCCTTCGGTGACGGCGACGCGGACCTCGCCGGACAGGACGTTGGCGGTCGAATCGCTGGTCCGCAGCACGTCGAAGGCCGCGGCCTCCATGCGCTCGACGGCGGAGACTACCATCGCACCTTCGTCGGTCAGATGGGTGCCGTGAACGTCGCGGGTGAACAGGGTGGTGCCGGTCTGACGCTCGAAATCATCGATCCGGCGGCGGACCGCGTTGATCGACAGCGACAGGCGTTCGGCCGCCGAGCGGAAACTTCCGCATCGGACGACTTCCAGGAAAATGCGGGCCGCATCCCAATCGGAGAGGCCGCTGATATTTGTCTTTGGGCGTTCTTCCAGCGGAACGCCCCTTTCCGCCAAGGAGTGCATACAATTCCCTTTGGGTAGCTAAACTGGCAGAATCTGACGCAAACCACAACCACGACGGGTTGGGGAATGACGAGTTTTGAACGTCATCCTTATCAACTTGTGGGCGGTATTTGGGTGCTGTCTTGGGGTGGGATGGGGCAGGCTATCGCCCGGCTGAGGGGTATCTGGCGTGAGTTCCGTTGCGAGCCGTGAAATGGCTGCGGGATTGCCGGCGCTGTCCGTGATGGAACTTCATGCGCGAAGGCAGATGCCGTCTCACGCGATGGATCGATCGCATCGCGCAAGACGTTTGCTCCCGGACCAGTTTGGCGATCGCCAATGCTGCTGCGGGGCGACTGCGGCCGGAACCACGGTCTCACGGCAGAAACACGCTGAAATCAGGTTCGGAGGCGCAGTAGCCTCGTGCTATCTTTGGTCGTCCATGCGGGCCAAGGGGGGCGCCACAGATACGTCTCGCAGGCCGAGTTAACGGAAAGAACGCAAGTGTCGCATTCAGACGAACAGTTGCAGTTGGTGCTGGGAACGCTCGAGGAGTGCCGCAGGGCTCTCAACGAGTGCAACAACCGCGAGTCGGCCGAGATGCTGTCCATTGTCATCCTCGACGTGCGGATGAAGCTGAAAGGAATTGACAGTGCCGACCTCAAGGCGCTGTGCGACGAAATGCTGCGGAGCGCTGCGAGCGAGCCGCCGACCCCTTCCAAGCAGACGCAGGACCAGCCCCGGCGTCCGCTGCTCCGCGTGGTGAAGTAGCCGCGCCGCCGAATCTCGCTTTTTGGCGAGGTTTGTGCGCGTCCCGATGCCGCATCTGTGATCACGGATGGCATCGGGAGGAGCCCTGGTTTTCGTGCGCCTCTGTTGCGCATTCTCAGCCATCGGCTACACCAGAGCCGGTTCGGCTCCGGGCCGGGTGCATTTTTTTGCGCGCCGTACCGGTGCCTGAGATGGCTTCGACTGCATCATGCAAAATGTTTCGATCCCGGCGGCGCTGATTGCCGGCCTCGTCAGCTTCCTCTCGCCTTGCGTCCTGCCTCTGGTTCCGCCCTATCTGGTCTACCTGACGGGCGCCACGATCGAGCATGTCGAAAGCGACGAGCCGGTCGCGGCCTCCAAGCGCGCGATCTTGATGTCGGCGCTTCTGTTCGTGCTCGGCTTTTCCACGGTGTTCGTGGCGCTCGGGGCCAGCGCTTCGCTGGTCGGCGGGCTGATCCGCGCCTGGTCGGCGGAGCTGTCGATTCTCGCCGGCATCGTCATCATCGCCATGGGCCTGCATTTCCTCGGCCTGACGCGCATCGGCCTCCTGATGCGCGAGGGACGGCTGCCGATCCCCAAGCCGGTCGGCCTCTGGGGCGCCTATATCATGGGCCTCGCTTTCGCCTTCGGCTGGACGCCCTGTATCGGCCCGATCCTTGCCGCGATCCTCTCGATCGCCGCAGCCGAAGCCACGGTGACGAAGGGCGCCGGCCTGCTGGCGGTCTATTCCGCGGGCCTCGGCATTCCCTTTCTGATCGCCGCGCTGATGATCGAACAGTTCTCCGCGCTGTTCGCGCGCATGAAGGGCCACCTCGTCAATGTCGAGCGCGCCATGGGCGTCTTGATGGTGATCACCGGCATCGGCTTTCTCACCGGCGCGGTCTCGAATGTGAGCATCTGGCTGCTCGAGACATTTCCGGCGCTGCAGACGATCGGTTAGGGCACGGAGACCGGGTTTTCACGGACAAAAAAGTAGAGGAACCGTCGAAATCCGTCAGGCATGCTGTCACGGAACGACGATGCCAAACCTTTCCAGTCCCGAGGCGTTGCATTAGGGGACAACTCGTATGGTGGAGATCACGTGACCAAGACACTGCGCATAGAACCCTTGTCGGACAACGCTGCTCTGGTTGCCTGGCAATTTCTGGGGCAGCCGTTGCAGGAGTGGCCGAGCTGGGTTCAGTCGAATTGCTCGCTGCAGAAGGATGCCGATGGAAAATTCGAGCTTCGGCACGAGCGGCGCAGCGGCACCCAGATCGTCTATCTCGGCGAGTGGCTGGTAAGAGATCTCGATGGCGGCGTGGACTTCTACACGGACGCCGAGATCTGGTCGCGGTTCGCAGCCAAACGCTGACGCGCGAAGAAGATTGAGCGCTCACGTCGATCGCGCCTTAGTCTCTTCTGCTTGAACTCCAGCCGATCAAAAGCCTGTGTCGTCGGTGGGGCAAAAAGCCTCGCGGGCAGGCTCACTCGCAGCATACAATCTGTGGTAATATTTCGTTGTACTGCACCCTGAGGGGCAATTCTTCTGAACATATACTGAAACGAGAATTTTAGACCAAGCGACATCTTCGGAGCCCCTCTCCCTTAAGCATTCTGAGCAGGAGCAAGCGATGGGAACCGACGTCAATGTTCATCCCGGTCATGGCAAGGCCGGACGTCAACCGACGCGACAATTTCTGGATACGCTTACCGGACACGACGATCCGGGCATGTTTGGCCGGATGTTTCCGACCCTGGAGCCGCTGGCTGTCGACGACGGTCCGCTGCGTGAGCTCGCCGACGCGATGAAGGATGCCGCCCCCGGCGACGCCGCGGGAAACAATCTCAAAGTTCCGGCCGGCTTCACCTATCTCGGGCAATTCGTCGACCATGACATCACGCTCGATCTGACCTCCTTCGGCGAGAAGGAAGCCGACCCGACGGCGGTCACGAATTTTCGCACGCCCGCACTGGATCTCGACAGCATCTACGGTCTCGGTCCCGACGGGAGCCGCCATCTGTACGCGCGCAATTCGGCGAGCGACAGCGGCAAGACGCCGGGACCCAAGCTCCTGATTGGCAAGACCGTCAACGTCGATACCATCACGGGAGATCATCGCAACGACCTGCCGCGCAATCCCGAAGGGTTCGCCCTCATCGGCGATCACCGCAACGACGAGAACCTGGTCGTCGCGCAAACCCACCTTGCGATGCTGAAGTTTCACAACAAGGTCTGCGATCAGCTCGCGGCGTCGGGCAAGCCGGCGGGCGAGATCTTCGAGGAAGCGCGCCGGATCGTGACCTGGCACTATCAATGGATGGTCCTGCACGATTTCGTCGAGCGGATCACCGAGAAGGGGATCGTCGCGAAGATTCTCGAGCAGGGGCGGCGTTTCTACCGCTTCAAGAAGACGCCCTACATGCCCGTCGAGTTTTCAGGCGCCGTCTACCGTCTCGGGCACAGCATGGTCCGCCAGGTCTATAGTCACAACAGGATCTTCACGCCGGGCGGACTCACTCCGGCGACGCTCGACCTGCTGTTCAGGTTCACCGGGCTTTCGGGAGGAATCATCGGCGACCTGGCGCCGAGCCCGATAACGCCGCCGCTCCCGCTTCCGGTGCTTTCGAGCAACTGGATCATCGACTGGCGGCGCTACTTCCAAGTGCTGCCGAACAATCCTGCGGGCGTGACGCTCAATCCCTCGCGCAAGATCGATCCGTTCGTCGTGCCGCAACTCCACACCCTGCCCGGCGACGGCGGCAGCCTGCCGTTCCGCAACCTCAAGCGCGGCGTGTTGCTGGGATTGCCGTCAGGGCAGGACGTCGCCAAGGCCATGAAGATCAAGAACCCACTGTCTCCGGAAGAAATCTCGAAGGGCACCGACGGTGCTGTGGCGAAGAAGCATGGCCTGCACCAGCATACCCCGCTCTGGTACTACATTCTCAAGGAGGCGGAGCAGCGGGGCGGCGGTGAACGGCTCGGGCCGGTCGGCGCGACGCTGCTCGCCGAGGTCTTCGTCGGCCTCGTCCATGGCGATCACCAGTCGTACCTTTGGCTCAAGGGCAAGACCTGGAAGCCGACGCTTCCATCGCAAGTGCCGGGCGAATTCACGATGGCCGATCTCTTGCGTTTCGTCGGGGATATCAGCCCGATCGACGGCATTACGACGGTCTAGACCAGTCGCCCGGCGATTGCCGATTGCATAAATGAAACCGGGCCTGGAGACAGTCCCGGCATTGCGATCAGTTAGGCCGGCGCGCATCGCGCGCCGGCCTCGACGTGTGCAGCAGGCTTAAGGCTTGAACACATAGCCCGGCGTGATTGCTGCAGCCTCCGGAATCGGCGGCAGGTCGGCGAACAGTTCGGGACGATCCTTCATGACCTTGAGAATGTGCTTCGGCTCGATATGGGCATTGACGTCGAAGGTCGATTTGAGGATGCCGAGCCGGGCGAGCCGGTCCTCGGCGCTCCACAACGCGCGGTAGTTGTTCGCCGACAGCCGACGGTCCGCCTGCTGGATGTTGAACTGCATCGCAGTCTCCGCGACCTCCTGCTTCAGACCCGGAATCCAGCGCGTGGCGACTTGCGCCGCCAGCTTCGGGTTCTTGCGCATCCATTGGTCGGCCTCGGAGACGGCTGCGAGGAATTTCTCGATGGTCTCGCCATTGGCCTGCACCCAGGGGCGAAGCGCGACGTTGAAGCCGATATAGGAGATCACGTCGCCGCCGCGGATGATCTCGACCGCGCCCGGCACATCCTTGCCGGCAACGATCGGCCAGGGGTCCCAGCCCGAGAACGCATCGATGCCCTTGGCCAGCAGGGCGACGGTCATGTCCGGCGGCGGCGTGTTGACCAGCGTCACGTCGTCGGGCTTCAGCCCTGCCTTCTCCAGCGTCGCCAGGATGTAGAGATGGTTGATCGTGCCGAAGGACGCCGCGATCTTCTTGCCCTTCAGCCTCGACAGGTCGCCCTTGACGATGCCTGAACCTTCGCGCGCGATGATCGCCATCGTCGCGTCGGAACCGGCCTTGGTGGCGTTGCCGCTGTAATTGCCGAGCGCGACGAGGTCCATGCCGCGCAGCACGGCGCCGATCATGGGCACGCCGACCTGCACGATCTCGCTTTCGCCGGCCTGCAGCGCGTTGAGCGCATCGACGCCGGTCGCGTAGGGGCGTGCGATCGTGACGTCGAGCCCGTACTTCTCGAAGAAGCCGCGCTCGAGCGCGATCGGCAGGCCGATCTGGTCGATGCCGGTGACCATGCCGGCCTTCACTTTCGTCAAGGTCTGGGCGCTCGCCGGCACCATGCCGGCCACAAGCGCGATCGCAAGCAGCAAGAGTCGTTTCATGTCCTCAGCCTCCCTCTTTTATCGGCCCCACCGCCGTCACCCAGTAAGGCCGGGCGACGGCGTTGAGGTCCGTTCTTTTGACACCGCGAAGTTCGATCGAGTGCTCGTCCGTGCCCGAGACGCGTCCGTATTGCTGGAACGCGAGCACGTGGAAGCGCTCCGGCATGAACGGCAGCTCGATCTGCACGTTGACCTTCTCCGATGTGCCGGTGAGCTCCGGCGAAATCTTTCCCGGCGCCGCGATCGTCAGCCAGAGCTGAAACAGCGCCCATGCGGCGATCGTGCCGAGCACGATGCGGCCCTTGGGCGAACGCAGGACCTCGGAGGCGATGCTCATGCTGCCCGCACCATCTGCAGCACGCGCGCCGAGAGCTGCTTGAAGCGATCGTCCTTGACGAGGTCGTCCCAGACCCGGGGTCGCGGCAGGTCGACCGCGATCTCGTCGAGCACGCGTCCCTTCGACAGCACGACCACGCGGTTGGCGAGAAACACCGCTTCCGGCACGTCGTGGGTGATGAAGATCACCGTCGGCTTGCGCTCCTGCCAGATGCGGGTCAGTTCCTCCTGGAGCGTCATGCGCGTCTGCGCGTCGACGCTGGCGAAGGGCTCGTCCATCAAGAGGACGTCGGGGTTGTTGGCGAGTGCGCGCACCACGCCGACCCGCTGCTGCATGCCGCCGGAGAGCTCGTTGGGATAGCGGTGCGCCGCGTGCGAGAGCCCGGCGAGCGCCAGATATTCGCGCGCGATGCGGTCGCGCTCGGCCTTCGGCACACCGCGCATCTTCGGGCCGAAGCCGACATTGTCGAGCACCGTCTTCCAGGGAAACAGCGCGAAAGACTGGAACACGACGCCACGCTCGGGGCCGGGCCCGTGCACCGGCTTGCCGTCGAGCAGGATGTCCCCCTTCGAATAGGGGATGAAGCCTGCGATCATGTTCAGGATCGTCGTCTTGCCGCAGCCGGAGGGGCCGACCACCGAGATGAATTCACCGGGCTCGACGTCGAGCGAGACGTCGTGGACGGCGGTGACATGCGCGCCCGCATAGGGATCGAAATAGGTCTTGCCGAGATTGCGCAGCGAGAGCGTCTTCATGATGTCACCAACCCCCAACGCTGGCCGGTCGCACGCTCGAGCGGCGCGAGGATCCAGGCGTCCACGATGTACCAGAGCAATCCGAGAATGATCATGCCGAGCAGGATCTCGACGGTCGAGCCGGCGCGGCGGGCGTCGAACATCATGAAGCCGATGCCCGAGGTTCCGACGATCATCTCGACTGCGATCAGCGCGCGCCAGCCATAGCCGAGCCCGTTGCGCAGGCCCGTGATGATGTTGGGCAGCGCGCCCGGCAGCGTCACCTCCCACAAAACGCGCGCGCGAGAGGCCCCGAGGCTCAAGGCGGCGCGCGAGAGGTCGCGCGGCACGGATTCGACGCCGAGCACGGTGTTGAGCACGACCGGGAACAGCACGGTGTAGACGATGACGAAGGTCATCGTCGTCAATCCGAAGCCGAACCAGATCAGGAGGATCGGCAGCCAGGCGATGTCGCCGATGGCCTGGAAGAACAGCAGCACCGGCCAGCAGATGCGGTGCGCCCAGCGGCTGGTGCCGATCAGGACCCCCAGGGGAATGCCGAGCGCCATGCCGACCGCGGCGCCGGTCGCGAGTCGGATCAGGCTGTCCTGGAGATAGTCGGGCAGGATGCCCTTGTAGGTGAGGGTGAAGAACGCGCGCATGACGTCGGCCGGGCCCGGAAAGAACGCGCGCGGAAACAAGCCGGCCTCGCTCACCGCGGTCCATAGCGCCAGCACCGGGATGAAGGGAATGATCGCGGCGAGCCCCGGCCAGCGCCGGGTCAGGCGCGTATAGCCGGCCCAGATTTGCAGCATCAGATTCATGCGCGCCTCACCATGCCCCAGCGTTCGATGGTCGCGCGTTCCAGCGGGACCAGCAGCAGGCGGTCGATCAGAAGCCAGAGCACGCCGATCACGATCATGCCGAACACGATCACCTCGGTGCGGTAGAAGTCGCGCGCGACGAACAGCATGTAGCCGAGCCCGACATTGGTCGCGATCATCTCGGCGGCGATCAGCCCGCGCCAGGCGAAGCCAAGGCCGGTCCGAATGCCGGTGACGATGTTGGGGAGCGCGCCCGGCAGCAGCACTTCGGTCAGCAGCGCCCAGCGGCCGGCGCCGAGCGAGGCGGCGGCGTTGCGCAGCGTGTGTGGAATGGTCCTGACGCCGAGCAGGGTGTTGTAGGCGACGACAAAGAACACGGCGTTGAAGATCACGAAGACGATCGCGCCGAAACCGTAGCCGAACCACAACGTTGCGATCGGAATCCAGGCAATGCCGGCGAGCACGGAGAAGAAGCGGAACAGCGGCGTCAGGAAGGCCGCAACCGTCGGGCTGACGCCCATGGCGATGCCGAGCGGCACGGCGGTTGCGATCCCGATCAGCGTGCCCAGGCCGACACGCAAGAGGCTCGCGCCGACATGGGTGAACAACGTGCCGTCGCGGATCGAGTCCAGCGCGGCCGCGCCGACCGCACCGACCGAGGGAAACACGCGCGGATTGACGTTGAACAGCGGTACGACGATGGCCCAGATCGCGACCAGCGCAAGCAGCGGCGCGACGAACATCGCGGCCCCCGCCAGCGAATTGACGCTGCGCATCAGCCGCGACGATCGTCCCTTCAGACTGCCCGTCACCTGCATTTGACCTCCCTGCGCTCAGCTATGCCTGTGCCGGCATTTCACGCTGATCTTCCCGCCATCGTAACCACGTCTCGCGCGATGGCCTATCTCCGTCGGTGTGCGAGCCTTACGATTTCCGGTGGAGCGAGGATCTGGGCAAGCCCTTCGTGTCACGGTCCATGGCGTTTTCTCTTGTTCTTGAGGTTCGTTTTCTTGGGCGAGCGCACGGCCGATCCGACCGCTTTACGGGTCGCGGCGGCGATGGCCGTCTTCCGGTTCGAGAGCTTCAATCGGGTATAGCCCAGCAGGCGTTCCATTGCGGCGCGCGCCTTCTCCGGGTTGCCGCTCTCGATGGCTCGCGCCGCCGCCGCGTGGTTCGGCAGATTATCCCTGAACCAGCCGCCGGTGCTGACGACGGCGACGGAGAAGACGGTGCTCAGGATGGTATCGATCGCGCCGCGAAAGCCCTGGAGGACCGGGTTGTGGGTCGCGTCCAGAATGGCGAGATGGAATGCCTTGTCAGCGGCGAGGGCGCTGGCTTGGTCCTTTGCACTCTGCATCGCGGCCAAGGCCGTGTCGATCCGCCAGCGGTCGTTCCTGGTGGCACGTTCGGCGGCGAGAGCTGCGGCTGCAGGTTCGATGATCGAGCGCACCTCCTGGATCGCCAGCAGGAGGTCGCGATCCGGCTCGTCCTGGCCGACGAGCCAGCTCAGCACGTCGCGGTCGAGCAGGCTCCATTCGTGGCGCGGCAGCACCTGCGTGCCGTGGCGCGGGCGCACGCTGACGAGGCCCTTGGCGGCGAGCGTCTTGATGGCCTCGCGCACCACGCCGCGCCCGACGCCGAAGCGGGCTTCGAGCTCCGGCTCCGGCGGCAGGGTCGTCCCGACGGGAATGAGATCCTGGGCGATCTCGCGGCCGAGCGTCGTCAGCACGGCGCGAATGCGGCCGGGCTTGACCAGTTTGTCGACGGGGCTCGGGCGCGCTCTTGCCACTCGTACGTTTCTCCCGTCCGGCCTGTCGCGGCCGGTTCATTTGTCTTGGCTGCCACGCCCGGCAGCTTCACAATCATCCGATGTTTAACATCGGATGATTGGGTGCGGGCAGGCGCAATTGTCGCAGCATGACCGTGCTGCGTTGCGATATGCGCTGGGGGAGGCCGTGGATCAGGGCGCCTCGTCCAGCGTGCAGATCACCGTGCAGACCACGCCGCGCGGCAGGAAATCGACGGTTGCCTCACCGTCGAGCTGGTCGCGCGCGCTGCGCTCGATCAGGCGCGAGCCGAAGCCGCGCTGCACCGGCGCCGTCACCGGCGGTCCGCCGGTCTCGGTCCATATCAGCCGCAGTCGCGGCTTCGGCGCATCAGCGATGACTTCCCAGTCCAGCGTCACCCGGCCGGTCTCGTTGGACAGCGCACCGTACTTCGCGGCGTTGGTGGCGATCTCGTGCACGATCATCGACAGCACCACGGCGAGCCGTGGCGACAGCGGCACCGTCGGGCCGGCCATGCGGATGCGGTCGGAATTGCTCATCAGGAACGGCTGAAGCGCGCGGGCGATGACGTCCCGGAGCTCGGAGCCCGCCCATTTCTCCTGGCTCAGGAGATTATGCGCCTCGGCCAGCGCGCCGAGCCGTCCCTCGAACTTGGTCCGCTCGTCCCGACTGGCGCTGCGGAAGGTCTGCACCGCGATCGCCTGCATCAGGGCCAGCGTGTTCTTGACGCGATGGTTGAGCTCCTCGATCAGCAGATCGTGCAGCATCTCGCCGCGTGCGATCGTGGTCGCCATCCTGACTGCAAAGGTGAGGCCGACCAGCAGCAGGATGCCGCCGATCAGGCTGGTGATCGCGATGTCGCGCCAGAGCGGCGCGATCAGCGAGCTCTCGCTGACGCCGGCCACGACCGTCCAGCCGGTCAGCTGTGATCGGGTGAAGGCGGAGGACAGCGCGACGCCGTCGAGCGAAACCGTTGAAAGCGCGGCCTCCGGTGTGTGGGACATCGCTTCGTAGAGTGCGCCGGAAGCCTGCTTGCCGAACGTCTCGGCAGGGTTGGGTGTACGCGCGAACACGCGCGCCTTGGTATCCAGCAGCGACACCGTCCATTGATCGTTTGGCCGCTGCTGCTCGACCAGTTTCTGGAATATCGCGATCGGCGGACTGAAGGAGAGCGCATAGGCCACTTCGCCATTGCGAAGCACGGGAACTTCCACGGTCACGATCGGCCGTTTCTCGGTCGAACCGACGAACAGGTCGGAATATTGCGGCGCCTTGCTTGCAAACACCCGCTCGACGATCTCCCGATTGTTGCGCGGCGGCAGGTTCGCTGCTTCCGTCGTCACGGTCGAAAACAGCTGCCGGCCGGATCTGTCGGCCAGCAGCAGGACGCTATCGCCGCCATACTGGCTCGTGAATTCGACCGCCAGCCGGCGGAAGCCGTCGAAATCGCCGCTTTGCAGGGAATCGCCGAGCGCGAGCACCTGCAAGCCGCCGGTCATCCGCTGCACCTCGGAGTCGAGCACGAGGCGCATGCTTCGCACGGTCTCCAGCACCCGGCGCGTTGCCTCGCTGCGATCCTGGCGATAGTTGGAATAGGCGAGGCCGACGGCAAAGACGATCAGCGGCAACATCGTTCCCGCGACCAGGAGGGCGAGCCGGACCGGCAGGGTGAGCTTTGACAAGCGTGGGCGTCCCGGTTCCAGCGCAGCGGCGCCGGATCATGATTTTGGGAGGACCATAAGGGCAGTACTTGCCCGGTGCCACGATTTTCACGGCCGGAGCGATCCCGCGAAAGACGCTGCGACGCAGTCTGGAGTGGCGTCAGATCATCGCGATCGCGGCAGTGCAGCAGACGGCACCGGCGGAGCTCCGCGACGAGGAGGACGTCCAGCCCAAGCGAAATGACTTCCGTCCCGCCGTAGTTTTTCATACGCTCCATGAATGCAAGCCGCATAACGGCTGCGCTCATGCCCCGGCGACAGGGACGGAGCCTCAAAGGGAGGGGAGACGATGAAGCGAAGGTCATTTCTCGCTGGTATCGGTGCGACCACTGCGGCGGCTGCGATCGGCATGCCGTCGATCCTCAGGGCGCAAGCCCCGATCGCGCTGAACGGCGCGGTCCAGTTCAATGACGACCATGCCTTCAACCGGGCGCTGATCCGGTTCGAGGAGCTGGTGAAGAAGTACTACGGCAAGCCCGTCAATTTCACCCTGCACAAGAACTCCTCGCTCGGCCTCGAGAAGCAGTATTTCGAGTACATGTCGCAGGGCAAGGCGGTCGATTACGGCATCGTTTCCCCAGCTCACATGTCGACCTTCGCCAAGGCGGCCCCGTTCATCGATGCGCCCTTCGTGTTCAAGGGCATCGATCACATGAACAAGGTGGTCGAAGCCAACATCCTGGCACCGATCGCCGACGAGGTCGCGGCCAAGGCCGAGGTCGTTCTGATCGGTTATGCCGGCGGCGGCATCCGCAACATCTTCGCCAACAAGCCACTCAAGAATCTTGCCGACCTCAAGGGGCTCAAGGTTCGCGTGCAGGGCGCTCCGATCTGGTCGAAGACCTTTGCGGCCGTCGGCATGAGCCCGACCGTGATCGCCTATAACGAAATCTACAACGCGATCCAGAACGGCGTGATCTCGGCCGGCGAGAACGAGGCGGCCGGCGTCGAGGCGATGAAGTTCTACGAGGTGGCCCCGCATCTCAACCTGACCCAGCACGCCGTATCGATCCGGCCGATCTGCTTCTCGGTGAAGACGCTGAAGACCTTGCCGAAGGATCTGCAAGACGCGATCATGAAGGCCGGCAAGGAGGCCGGCGACTACGGCCGCCAGCTGGAGTCGAGCGAAGAGGTCGTCAAGCTCGACACGCTCGAAAAGGCCGGCAAGCTCAAGCGCGTTCCCTTCGAGGAGCGCGACGCCATGAAGAAGCTCGCCGATCCCG
Organism: Bradyrhizobium sp. CCBAU 51765; assembly: GCF_015291725.1. Lineage (GTDB taxonomy): Bacteria > Pseudomonadota > Alphaproteobacteria > Rhizobiales > Xanthobacteraceae > Bradyrhizobium > Bradyrhizobium liaoningense. The sequence goes on along the minus strand of NZ_CP030038.1, from coordinate 6,034,736 downwards.
TGATGGCTACCTACGCCAAGGAAATCGGCGCCGAGGGCATTTTCGAGAAGATCAACGTCGTCTGAGGTCGATTGATCCGCCGTCGGCATTCCGGGCAGGCCCCGCTTCCTGCCCGGACATGGCGGATGAGTCGCCGCACGGAGCTCCAATGTCCGAAATGCACGTCCCGTCCACACCGTCGCTGTGGCGCCGCATCACGGCGGCCTATGCGAAATTGCTGGAATTCCTGCTGGCCGCCTGCGTCGGCATTCTTGTTGTTCCGGTCACGCTGCAAATCATCTCACGCTATACGCCGTTCATTCCGTCCTACATCTGGACCGAGGAAATGGCGCGCTTCCTGTTCATCTGGACGATCATGATCGGGGCCATGGTCGGTGTGAGGGAGGCGCAGCATTTCGAGGTCGACGTGTGGCCCGACCTGTCGCGGCGGTCGGAGGCCGCGGTGCGGATCCTCGCGCGACTCGGCGTGCTGGCGCTGGCGCTGGTGTTCGTCACCGCCGGCATCGAGTTCACCCGTTTTGCCTGGAACAGAACGTCGGAATTGGCCGATCTGCCGCTCTGGCTGATCCATGTCGCCTGGCCGGTGGCCGGTCTGACGTGGATCGTCTTTGCGGGTGAACAGATCATCGATGAAATACGCGTTCTGGTCGGGGCACAGAGATGAGCGGCACCGTACTTTCTGCCGGACAGGCTGCGATGGTGCTGTTCGGGGCCTTCATCGGCCTGCTCATCGCGCGTGTGCCGGTCGCTTTCGCGCTCGGCCTTGCCTGCGTGCCGATCCTGCTGATCGAGCCGCGCCTGTCGCTGATGATGCTCGCGCAGGAGACCTTCAATGCGTACAATTCATTCATCCTGCTCGCGGTGCCGTTCTTCCTGCTGACGGCGAACCTGATGAGCATCGGCGGCATCACCGATCGCCTCGTGACGCTGTCGCGTTCGATGGTCGGGCACTGGCCGGGATCCCTGGCGCAGATCAACGTCGTGCTGTCGGTGTTCTTTGCCGGTATCTCGGGCTCCTCCACCGCCGATGCGGCGAGCCAGTCCAAGATCTTCATCGATGCGCAGAACAAGGAGGGCTACGACCTTTCGTTCTCCATCGCCATCACCGCGGTGTCGGCGGTGCTTGCAGTGATCATTCCGCCGTCGATCCTGATGATCGTGTGGGGTGGGCTGATCTCGACCTCGATTGCGGCGATGTATCTGGCCGGCATCGTGCCGGGCCTGCTGATCGCGGGCGCGCAGATGGTGACGGTGCACATCTATGCCGTGCGCCGGGGCTACCCCACCTATCCGAAATCGACCTGGGTCGAGATGGGATCCGCCATCTGGCGGTCGATACCGGCGCTGATGACGCCGTTCATCGTCGTCGGCGGCATTCTGCTCGGCTGGTTCACCGCGACCGAGTCCGCCTGCGTCGCGGTGCTCTATTCCGTGGCGCTCTCGACATTCTTCTACCGCGAGACGGGGCCACGCGAATTGTACAAGGCCTTGCTCGACACCGGGCGCCTTGCCGGCGTGGCGCTGTTTTGTGTCGGCACCGCAAGTGCGTTCGGCTGGCTGCTCGCCTATTACAAGATCCCGCAAGAGCTGCTGGCCAATGTCTCGACCTGGGGCATGGGCGCTGTTGCGGCCGGCTTCTTCATTTCCTTCTGCTTTCTGGTGGTGGGCTGCTTCCTCGACGCCATCCCGGCGATCATCATCGTCGGCACCGTGCTGGAGCCGCTCGCCAAGTCGGTCGATCTCCATCCGGTCCAGTTCGCGATCATTTCCATCGTATCGCTCGCCTTCGGACTGGTGACGCCACCCTACGGCCTGTGTCTGATGATCGCCTGCTCGATCGCCGGCGTGCGGCTGCGCTATGCCCTCAAGGACACGGTGATCATGCTGATCCCGATGCTGCTCGTGCTGGCGGCGGTCATCGTCTGGCCCAGCGTGTCGCTGTTCCTGCCGCGTCTGATCGTGCCGGAGATGCTGAAATGAGTGCCTGATAGGGGAAGCCCGCGGCCGGTAGGCTATCGCATCTGAGAGCTTTTCCCCGTGGCCATCCTTCGAGACGCCCGCTTTGGGCGGGCTCCTCAGGATGAGGACGGAGTGCTTGGGAGCAGTTTCAACGGGTACTGACGCTGATTAGCCTCATCCTGAGGAGGCGCGCGCAAGCGCCGTCTCGAAGGACGAGGCGTGCGTGCAGGCGCCGCAACGAGTCATATGCGATAGCCCTGCCGCGGTCGACGGCCGCGATTGGTTACAGATTGCTCTCGGTGATGGCGGCGTAGACCATGCTGCGCAGCTCGCGGCGGATCGGATAGGCGCTCGACGGCAGCACCTGCGTCATGAAGATCGTGATCAGCTCCTCGGCCGGATCGATCCAGAACGAGGTCGTGGCCGCGCCGCCCCAATTGTACTCGCCTGGGCTGCCGGCAATCAGCGTCTCCGCCGGGCGCATGGTGACGGCGAAGCCGAGGCCGAAGCCGATGCCGTTATAGGTGGCTTCGGAGAACAGCGAGCGCGACACCTCCGGCAGCGCGCGTCCGCCCGGGATGTGGTTGCTCGTCATCAGCGCCAGCGTCTTCGGCCCGATCAGCCTGACGCCGCCAACCGCCCCACCGTTGAGCAGCGCGCGGCAGAAGGTGAGATAATCGGCGACCGTGGAGCAGAGGCCGCCGCCTCCGGATACGAAGGAGGGCGGTGACAGGAACGAGCTCGTCGTCGGATCGTCCTGAAGAGTGAGGCCCTCGCGGCGTTGTCCGGCATGGAAGGTCATGCCGCCGCCGGGATCGGCGGAATAGCAGGCGGCGAAGCGATGCGCCTTCGACGCCGGCACGTGGAAATCGGTGTCGGTCATGCCAAGCGGATCGAGGATGCGTTGTTTCAGGAATTGCTCGAAAGGCATCCCCGAGATCTTGCCGACGAGGTAGCCGATCACGTCGGTTGAGACGGAGTAGTTCCAGGATTCGCCCGGCGAGAATTCGAGCGGGATCTTTGCCAGTCCCTCGATCATGGTCTGGAGCGTGCCTGACTTCTCGACCTCACCGATCTTCTCGCTGCGATAGGCGGCATCGACATTGGAGCGCTGCTGGAAGCCGTAGGTGAGGCCGGAGGTGTGGCGCAGCAGGTCGACGATCAGCATCGGCCGGGACGGCGGCCGGGTCAGGAAGGCCGGGTAGGTGCCGGCGACGAAGACGCCGAGATCCTTCCATTCCGGAATGTACTTGGCGACGGGCTCGTCGATCGCGACGAGGCCCTGCTCGACCAGCATCATGAAGGCGACGCTGGTGAGCGGCTTGGTCATGGAATAGATACGGTAGATCGTGTCGTCCTTCACTGGCGCCTTGCGCTCGACGTCGGCAAAGCCCTGGACCGAGCTGTGAGCGATCTTGCCGCGGCGGTAGACGAGAAGCTGGGTCCCCGGGAAGCGGCCGGCATCGATGTACCGGTTCTTCAGATGGGCATCGACGCGGTCGAGCGCGGCCTTGGACATGCCGACGGATTCGGGCGAGGCGGGGGTGGGGGCGAGCATCAGTTCCTCCGGGGCATTTTGTCGGAAAGTTGATACCGAAATGGCGGCCCCATTCCAAGTCGGTTGCGCTTAACGCGGCCGGGCCGACTGGTGTAGGCTCGGCTTCGGAACGCCTCCAGGGAGCCCGCCCGGGCCAACGAGAAAAACGCGAGGGCAACGCATCATGACGCAGTTCAACGAGACCGAACTCACCGAAGCCGTCGTTCGGAGCTTCGACCAGACGCCTGATACGCGGGCAAAATTCCTGCTGCAGGAATTGGTGAAGTCGCTGCACGATTACGTGAGCAAGACCGGCCTGACCTTCGAGGAATGGGAATACGCCATCGATTTCCTGACCCGGACGGGGCAGAAATGCACCGACACGCGCCAGGAGTTCATCCTGTTGTCCGACGTGCTCGGCGTCTCCATGCTGGTCGACGCCGTCAACCACCGCGACCGCGAGGGCGCGACCCAAACGACAGTGCTCGGTCCGTTCTATGTCGGCGAGCACAAGGTGACCGCGCATGGCACCGACATCTCGCCGAACAATCAGACGGGCGAACGGATGTTCGTGCAGAGCCGCGTCACCGACCTCAAGGGCAAGCCGCTCGCGGGCGTTCCCGTCGATGTCTGGCATGCCGATGACGACGGCTTCTACGACTCCCAGAAACCGAACTATGACGAGGTCGGTTCCTCGGCACGGGCGCGCTTCATCACGGACAGCGACGGCCGCTTCTTCTTCCGCACCATCCTGCCATGCAGCTATCCGATCCCGACCGACGGCCCGGTCGGCGAGATGATCGTGCAGACGGGTCGCCACCCGATGCGCCCGGCGCATGTGCACTTCCTGGTCAATGCGAAAGGCTATGAGCCGCTGATCACCCACGTCTTCGTCGGCGGCGACAAGTATCTCGATTCCGACGTCGTGTTCGGCGTCAAGGACGACCTCGTCGCCAAGGTCGAGCCGCGCAACGATCCTGCAATGCCCGACGGCACCAAGGCGAATGGGCAATGGCATTTGATGACGTACGAATTCCACCTCAAGCCGGGCGGCGGCATGGTGCCGAAGCCGCTGGGGACGAAAGCTGCGGAGCCGGCGTGAGGGCTTGCTGGGAGGCGCGGCAGCCTGGACGCGTACGACGTCAGCTGTGCCTCTGAAAGAAGTGCAGTTATGGACCACAGCGAATTTCCGAGTTGGACGATCTGCGGACATTCAAGCTGAAAAATGATAGAAGGCGTACCTGCTTGGTGTCGCCGGAGCAAGCTGTGCCTAAGTATTTTGCGATCGACGCAGGCGTGAGGTTCGACTGCGATAAGAGCGACCTTCTCACGATCAAGTGGGAAGCCTATAGCCTTTCGGCGGACTTCCTTCTGCCGGACGCAAACAGGCAGGCGCTTCGTGTTCGCTTCAATGGCGCGACAATAGTGCGTCTCTTGGACGAAATGCCGCTCAGCACCGAACAACAGCCTACGAAGAACGAGGGACTAGTTCCAAGGCACTTCGCATATCGCGTGGAGGGTTCTACCTTCGCGGACACCCAGTCGGAGCCATGGAAGAAGGTTCATCATCCTGTTCGACATTACGAATTTATCACGGGATGGGGCTGCATGGATGTGCTCTCTGGAGCAGATCCGACCTTTGAAGTTATTGATATCAGCGACTGATGAAGGTCCGGAACGAGTCACAGCTGGTATTAGCAACCTTGGCCGTTACAATTGGATCGTTGGCCCAAACCCCGGATCTTCTGCGTGGAAAGAAAATCAGTGCTGCACGAGCTGCTTGAGCTTAAAAAGCCGCTGGACGGGCGAAGGCATGTGGTGTCGATCCTTCGTCGTTATTGCGACGGCGATTTGAACCGCCATGACGTCGAACGCTGGGCCAGCTTGATCGTATCTCGCAACGACATCGGCTACAAGTCAGACGCCGTTGTAAGGGATTATCTATTAGAACTCGCACTTCCTGCAAACAGTCAGCTAACGAGAGAGCGCGCCGGCAAATCCGCGGTTGCGTTGATTGAAGGGCCGACCGCAAAAGCGGTCGAAGCTGCTGCGCGCGTCCTTCACCATGACGCACTACGTCATGGTTGGTGGGGCAACTACAAGAGGCCTTGCGATGAGCTTGCTGCGACCGATCCCATCGGGAAGTTGGAATTCGACGGCTTGGTGGAGCGTATGCTGATAGCGGCCATGCAAGCTAAAGCTGACGATAATCTATGACCAACGGACCGCCCTAATATTGCCGCTTTGGAGGCACGAGCGAGCGATGCTCGGACGGGCCACATTATTTCCGCTTGCTCGGCCGAAATTGACACTTGCGCCTTAAACGTTTAGCGCGCGTGCAGCAGCGCCAGCAGCGCGATGACCGCGCAGGCGAGCGCCGCCGACGTCACCTTCCAGAACATCAGCGGATTGCGCTCCAGGAGCGGCGTCATTCGCGTGTCGAGATAGGCCGGGTTGGGCGTGCGAAGCTCGTGGACGAATTCGGACAGGTCCTCGTGTCGCTTGTAGGGATCGGGATGGAGCGCGCGCCTGAACGCGCCATCGACCCAGGCCGGCACATTGCGGTCGTCGTCGGCCGGGCGATACTGGAGCCTGCGTACATCCGCCTTGCGCCGGATTTTCGCGACTTGGGTGCCATAGGGCAGCTTTCCCGTCACCATCTGATAGCAGATCACGGCCAGCGAAAACATGTCGGAGTGCGGTGAGCCGCCCTGTCCAAGAAAATACTCCGGCGCCGTATACTGGACCGTTCCCAGGATTTCGTCGGCCTCGTCGCGAGGTGCGGCCTCTGCGACGCCGGCCACCCTGACCGATCCGAAGTCGATGATCCTGGCGGTGCCGGTCTTGTCGATCAGGATGTTGTCGGGCCTGAGGTCCTGATGCAGCATCTCCATGCGGTGGAAGGCGCGCAGGCCCGCGGCAATCTGCTCGATGAGACCGCGCACGGTTTCGAGATCGGGGCGCGGATTGTCGATCATCCACTGCTTCAGGGTCTGTCCCTCGACGAATTCGGTCGCGACGTAGAGGTAGCTGCGCCGTCTCGACGGTGACCGCGGCTTCAGCACGTGCGGGCTGTCGATGCGGCGCGCGATCCACTCCTCCATCAGAAAGCGCTTCAGGTACGCAGCATTGTCGCGGAGGTCGACCGACGGCAGCTTGAGCGCGACCGGTTCCCCGGTCTCCACATCGGCGGCAAGATAGATATGGCTGCGGCTGCTGCCGTGAATCTCGCGGACGATCCGGTAGCCATCGAAGATCGCACGCGGCTGCGGCAGCGGCGGCAGCGGCAATTGTGCGGTCTGATTGAAGATGCCGGCCGGCTCGCGCTGCGGCACCGCATCGATGCGCAGGATCTGGACGGTGATGTTGTCGTCGCTGCCGCGCTGGTAGGCCTCCTCGACGATGGCCTTCGCCGCCGCGTCGAGATCGCCCGCATGCTCATTCATCGTGCTCGTGACGAAGCGTGCGTCGACGAATTCATAGGCGCCGTCGGTTGCCAGCAGAAAGATGTCGCCGGCCTCGACCTCGAAGGCCTGATAGTCGATCTCGAGCTGCGGATTGATGCCGAGCGCGCGGCCGAGATAGGTCTGCTCCGACGACACGATGATGCGGTGATCGTCGGTCAGCTGCTCGAGCGTCTTGCCGGCGAGGCGGTAGACGCGGCAATCGCCGACATGAAAGATGTGCGCGGTGGTCGCCTTGATGACCATGGCGCTGAGAGTGCAGACATAGCCCTTGTCCCGGTCATAGGCATATTGGCTCTTGCGCGTCTGCGCGTGCAGCCAGGAATTGGTCGCCTCCAGCACGCGGCGGGCGGAGGTCTTCACCGTCCAGGATTCCGACGTGCAGTAATAGTCCATCAGGAAGCTCTTGACCGCCGACTCGCTGGCGATCTGGCTCACCGTGCTGGAGGAGATGCCGTCGGCGAGGACGGCCGCGATGCCCTTCAGGCTGAGCAGCGGCTCTCCCGGAATCAGGACACCGTGAAAGTCCTGGTTGACGGGCTTGCGGCCCTTGTCGGAATGCTGGCCGACCGAGATCTGGAGTCCGCAGGTCATCGTCGCCACCGGCAAAGGGGAGCCTCACCGTGCTCGGTCGCGGCTCCCCTGTCGAGATGGGTTCGATCAGGCCGCAACGCGGGGCTTCACAGCCTTGGCGGCCTGGCGCTTCGGCAGGGTCATGACGTGCGTGGCGTAGAGGGTCATGCCGGTGAAGGCGAGGCCGCCGACGAGGTTGCCGAGCACGGTCGGGATCTCGTTCCAGATCAGATAATCCATGATCGAGAACTTCGCGCCGAGCAGCAACCCGGACGGGAACAGGAACATGTTCACGACGGAATGCTCGAACACCATGTAGAAGAACACCAGGATCGGCATCCACATCGCGATGACCTTGCCCGGGACCGAGGTCGAGATCATGGCGCCGACGACGCCGGTCGAGACCATCCAGTTGCAGAGCATGCCGCGTAAGAACAGCGTCGCCATGCCTGCCGCGCCGTGCGCGGCATAGCCGAGGGTTCGCCCTTCGCCGATATTGCCGATAGCGGCGCCGACCTTGTCCGGCGCCTGGGTGAAGCCGAAGGTCGTGACGAAAGCCATCATGAAGGCCACCGTGAAGGCGCCGGCGAAGTTGCCGACGAACACGAGACCCCAATTGCGCAGCACGCCGCCGATGGTGACGCCCGGGCGCTTGTCGATCAGGGCGAGCGGGGAGAGCACGAAGACGCCGGTGAGGAGATCGAAGCCCAGCAGGTAGAGCATGACGAAGCCGACCGGAAACAGCAGCGCGCCGATCAGCGGCTGGCCGGTGTTGACGTTGATCGTCACGGCGAACCAGGCCGCCAGCGCCAGGATGGCGCCCGCCATATAGGCTCGGATGATGGTATCCCGGGTGGACATGAAGATCTTGGACTCGCCTGCATCCACCATCTTGGTGACGAATTCCGAAGGCGCGAGATACGACATCAATGGTTCCTTTGCTTCCTAAGGGAGATCGACACGCTCCGGAGAGCGCGGCTGAACGTGTTCGGCCGTGCGGGCTGCCTGCCGCGCACGAGGGCTATGGAAAATCTGGAAGCCTTGGGAATCGCGTCACGAGGACTTTGAGCCGGGAAGGGCCGCGAAGCAGTTGAGCTTCCGGGATGCGGCCGCCAGAGGCTGCATCAATGCGGCAAGCCGCAGTCTTCGTTGACGTTGAAAGAAAAGCAAGTTGCGTGCCGGCGCGTAGTGTCAAAAATACCGAGTAATTTCAATGTGATGCCGCTCTGCTTGATCTGATTCTGACTTCGCTTCGGCCTTTTTCTTGAGCTGTTGCCCAAGCTTTGTGCGTCGCACAAGCAATGTGCAGGTCGCAAATTTCCCGTGCGGAACCGACCTGCGACAGTCTAGCGCCGCCGATATAACACATTGATTCGTTTTCGCTTTTCAAAGCGCCGGGCTTGGCATGAAGCTTGAATGGTTCCAGCCGACGCCATTGAAGCCGTCCCGCGAGAATTCTCATCCGATTTGCTGACGCCACCAGACGGGGGTCCTCCCCGTCGCGCGTTCGCATGCGCCGAAGATGGCGCCACCGGACGGACGGGCCGCTCGCGCGCACAGCCGCAAATCATTCCGCACAGCCGCAAAGGACGACACAGCCTATGACCAAGCGCATTCGCCGGCCCTCCAAGACTGGCCTCAGCCGCCGTCAATTGTTGAAAGCCACCGGCGCGACCGCCGCATTGCTCGCCGCCGCCAAGCTGAATTTCCCCGCCGGCGCCTTCGCGCAGGACGCCGGCCCCGAGGTCAAGGGCGCCAAGCTCGGCTTCATTGCGCTGACGGACGCCACGCCGCTATTCGTCGCCAAGGAAAAGGGCTTTTTCGCCAAGTATGGCATGCCCGATGTCGAGGTACAGAAGCAGGCTTCCTGGGGCACCACCCGTGACAATCTCGTGCTCGGCTCCGAGGGCAACGGCATCGATGGCGCACATATCCTGACACCGATGCCGTATCTGATCTCGGCGGGTAAGGTGACACAGAACAATCAGCCGACGCCCATGTACATCCTGGCGCGGTTGAACCTGAATGGTCAGTGCATCTCCGTTGCCAAGGAGTATGCAGATATCAAGGTCGGGATCGACACCGCGCCCTTCAAGACTGCGCTGGAGAAGAAGAAGGCCGGAGGCAAGGCTGTCAAGGCCGCGATGACCTTCCCGGGCGGCACGCATGATCTTTGGATCCGCTATTGGCTCGCCGCCGGCGGCATCGATCCGGACAAGGATATCGAAACCATCGTGGTGCCGCCACCGCAGATGGTCGCCAACATGAAGGTCGGCACCATGGATTGCTTCTGCGTTTGCGAGCCGTGGAATCTGCAGCTCATCCATCAGAACATCGGCTACACCGCAATCACCACCGGTGAGCTCTGGGACAAGCATCCCGAAAAGTCGTTCGGCATGCGCGCGGCCTGGGTCGACAAATACCCGAAGGCAGCGAAGGCACTGCTGATGGCGGTGATGGAAGCCCAGCAGTGGTCCGAGAAGATGGAAAACCGCGAGGAAGCCGCGGTGATCTGCGCCAAGCGCCAGTGGATCAATTGCCCGGTCGAGGACATCACCGACCGCATGAAGGGCAAGTTCGACTACGGTACTGGCCGGGTGGTCGACAACTCGCCGCAGCAGATGCGCTTCTGGAAGGATCATGCCTCCTATCCCTTCAAGAGCCACGACCTGTGGTTCATGACCGAGGACATCCGCTGGGGCAAGTACGAGGCCGGTTTTGACAGCAAGGCGCTGATTGCCAAGGTCAACCGCGAGGACCTCTGGAAGGACGCGGCCAAGACCCTCGGCGTCGCCGCCGCCGATATTCCGACATCCACCTCGCGCGGCAAGGAGACCTTTTTCGACGGCAAGGTCTTCGATCCGGAGAATCCGGCAGCCTATCTGAAGTCGCTCGCGATCAAGCGCGTCGAAGTCTGATGGAGCCAGCGGCCGCCCATGGGCGGCGGCCGCATCGTCCCAGCCAATCCGGAGAGAGATTGCGATGAGCATGACTGCCACCAAGATCGAGGTTGAGACCGCGAAGCCTGCCGCAACAATTGCGCCAGTCGTCGCGCTGACGCCAAAGCGTCCCCCGCGCGCCGAAGCTTACGCACGCATGGCACGGGAGACGGCCGTGCGCGTGATCCCGCCGCTGGTCGTCATTGCGCTGCTGACGCTGGTGTGGGAGCTGGTCTGCCGCCGCGCGGGCTCGGCGCTGCCGCCGCCGTCGAAGGTGTTCACGGACACGAAGGAACTGATCCTCGATCCGTTCTTCGACAATGGCGGCATCGACAAGGGCCTGTTCTGGCATCTGTCCGCCAGTCTCCAGCGCGTCGCCTTCGGCTATTCGCTGTCGGCCATTGCCGGCATCGGGCTCGGCGTGCTGGTCGGGCAGTCGGTCTGGGCGATGCGCGGGCTCGATCCGCTGTTCCAGGTGCTGCGCACGATTCCGCCGCTGGCCTGGTTGCCGCTGTCGCTCGCGGCGTTCCGCGACGGCCAGCCTTCCGCGATCTTCGTCATCTTCATCACCTCGATCTGGCCGATCATCATCAACACCGCGGTCGGCATCCGCAACATCCCGCAGGACTATCGCAACGTCGCGGCCGTGGTGCAGCTCAATCCGCTGGAATTCTTCGCAAAGATCATGATCCCGGCGGCGGCGCCCTACATCTTCACGGGCCTGCGCATCGGCATCGGCCTGTCGTGGCTTGCGATCGTCGCGGCGGAAATGCTGATCGGCGGCGTCGGCATCGGCTTCTTCATCTGGGACGCCTGGAACTCCTCGCATATCAGCGAGATCATCCTGGCGCTGTTCTATGTCGGCATCATCGGCTTCGTGCTGGACCGCCTGATCGCGGGGCTCGGCAAATTCGTCACCCACGGTACCGCGCAGAACTGAGGAGAGGGGACATGACCGCCTATCTGAAGCTCGACCACATCGACAAGGTCTTCACCCGCGGCGCCGCCACCACGGAGGTGCTGAAGGACATCAACCTGACGATCGAGAAGGGCGAGTACGTCTCGATCATCGGCCATTCCGGCTGCGGCAAGTCGACCCTGCTCAACATCATCGCAGGGCTCACCGGCGCCACCACGGGCGGCGTGCTGCTGGAAAACCGCGAGGTGAACTCGCCGGGGCCCGACCGCGCCGTGGTGTTCCAGAACCACAGCCTGCTGCCGTGGCTGACCGTCTACGAGAACGTCAAGCTCGGCGTCGACAAGGTCTTTGCCAGGACCAAGTCCCGCGCCGAGCGCGACGCCTGGGTGATGCACAATCTCAATCTCGTGCAGATGGCTCATGCCAGGGACAAGCGTCCTTCCGAAATCTCCGGCGGCATGAAGCAGCGCGTCGGCATCGCGCGGGCGCTCGCCATGGAGCCGAAGGTGCTGCTGCTGGACGAGCCGTTCGGCGCGCTCGACGCGCTGACCCGAGCCCATCTGCAGGACTCGGTCATGGCGCTGCATCAGAAGCTCGGCAACACCATCCTGATGATCACGCACGATGTCGACGAGGCCGTGTTGCTGTCCGACCGCATCGTCATGATGACGAACGGGCCGAGCGCGCGCATCGGCGAGGTGCTGGAGGTGCCGCTGGCGCGGCCGCGCAAGCGGCTCGAGCTCGCGACCAACGCCACCTATCTGAAGTGCCGCCAGCGCGTGCTCGAATTCCTCTACGAGCGTCATCGCTTCGTCGAGGCCGCGTAAATCACGCGTTGACGTGAAACATGCCCGCGCCCAGCTGATCCACACCGAGCTCAATCCTTGTGCATCGCACAGGGATTGAGCGAATCGCAAGTTTAGCGTGCGGAAAAGTCCTGCAAAGAATTCGGGCAGTACGAATAACGTCCTGAAATCCCTACATTTCCAGTGTGCGCGCAACTGGCACGGAAATTGAAGTGTCTTTGCGCGACGCCAACGACGACGTCCCTCAACATCATCAATCAGCATCGTGAACTCGCCACCGGGGTGAAGCCTCGGAGCGCGCCTCCTTGTCTGGAGGCTGAGCCTGCAACGACGCAGCGGTGAGACTGGAAGGGATATGCAATGACGAAGAGTCCCACTTGGATTTCTGACTGGCGCCCCGAGGATGAGGCGTTCTGGAACGCGACCGGCAAGACGATCGCGCGGCGCAACCTGATCTGGTCGATCGTAGCCGAGCATATCGGCTTCTCGGTCTGGCTGATCTGGAGCATCGTCACGACCAAGCTGCCGCAGGCCGGCTTCCACTACACCACCGACCAGCTGTTCCAGCTCGTCGCCGTGCCGGGGCTGATCGGCGCCTTGATGCGCTTTCCCTACACCTTCGCAGTGACGACGTTCGGCGGTCGGAACTGGACCATCTTCAGCGCGGCGATCCTGTTCATCCCGACCTTGTCGCTCGCCTATTTCGTGAGCCAGCCCGACACGCCGTTCTGGCTCATGCTGCTGGTCGCCTCGACCGCGGGTCTCGGCGGCGGCAATTTCGCCTCCAGCATGACCAACATCTCCTTCTTCTTCCCCGACCGGATGAAGGGATGGGCGCTCGGCCTCAACGCCGCCGGCGGCAATATCGGCGTCTCCAGCGTGCAGCTCCTGACCCCGATCCTGATGACGCTCGCGGTCTTCAACCTGTTCCAGGCGACGCCCGTCGACGGCATCTATCTCCAGAACGCCGGCCTGATGTGGGTGCTGCCGATCGCGATCGCGGTGTTCGGCGCGGTGTTCTTCATGAACAATCTCACCACGGCGAAATCGTCGGTGAAGAACCAGCTTGCGGTCGTCAAGCGCAAGCACACCTGGATCATGGCGTATCTCTACATCGGCACGTTCGGGTCTTTCATCGGCTATTCCGCGGCGTTTCCGCTTCTGATCAAGACGCAATTCCCCACCGTGATGATCTCGATCGCCTTCCTGGGCCCGCTGGTCGGCTCGCTGTCGCGTCCGCTCGGCGGCTGGCTCGCAGATCGGGTCGGCGGCTCCATCATCACCTTCTGGAACTTCATCGCGATGGCGGGCGCCACGGTTGGCGTGCTCTACTTCGTCGGGCAAAAGGATTTCATCGGCTTCCTGTCGATGTTCCTGATCCTGTTCGTGACGACGGGCATCGGCAACGGCTCGACCTACCGCATGATCCCCTCGATCTTCCGCGAGGAGAACCTGTTCAAGGTGCGCGGCAAGGGCGATGGCGCACGTGCGGCCGCGCTGAAGACCGCGAGCATCGAAAGCGGCGCGGCGGTCGGCTTCATCGGCGCGATCGGTGCCGTCGGCGGCTATCTGATCCCGAGCGGCTTCGGAAAGTCGATCGCCATGACCGGCGGGCCGCAGCTCGCGCTCGCGATCTATCTCGCCTTCTACGCCTCGTGCCTCGCCCTGACCTGGTGGTTCTACCTGCGTCGCAGCCCGCAGGGTGAAGGCGCGCCAAGCCTCGCCGGAGCGCGCGTGTAGAGCATGATCCGGAAAAGTGTGAAGCGGCTTTCCGACCAGATCATGCTCAGAAGATAGAACTTGGCACGAATGTCGCTTCTCTCCGTACGCGGGGAGAAGTTTCTCTGATGACGTTTGATCCATGAACTTTTTCCGCAATGGCGCGGACGAAGGCAGACCGAAACAGACAGGAGAACATCATGACGCCCGAACAGATTACCCTCATTCAGCAGAGCTTCACCAAGGTCGCGCCGATATCGGAGCAGGCCGCGGTGCTGTTCTACGATCGCCTGTTCGAGGTGGCGCCGTCCGTGCGCGCGATGTTTCCTGAGGACATGACCGAGCAGCGCAAGAAGCTGATGGGCATGCTCGCCGCCGTGGTCGGAGGCCTGTCGAACCTCGAGTCGATTCTTCCCGCGGCCTCCGCCCTCGCCAAGCGACACGTCGCCTACGGCGCCAAGGCCGAGCACTACCCTGTGGTCGGCGCGACCTTGCTGTGGACCCTGGAGAAGGGTCTTGGCGAAGCCTGGACGCCAGATCTCGCCAAGGCCTGGACCGACACCTACGGCGTGTTGTCCGGCTACATGATATCCGAGGCCTATGGCGCACCAGCGCAGGCCGCCGAATAGGAGATGCCTCGTGAGTGAACCGCTGATCATCGTCGGTAACGGTATGGCGGCCGCGCGTCTGGTCGACGAGCTCGCGAAGACCGCGCTCGGCCGCTACGCCGTCGCCGTGATCGGCGAAGAGCCGCGGCTCGCTTACAACCGCGTGCTGCTCTCCTCCGTGCTGGCCGGTGAGACCGGATCGCACGAGATCGAACTGCGGCCGGCCGAGTGGTGGCGACACCGCGGCGTCACGGTCCGCTACGGCTATCGCGTCACCGAGATCGACACCGGCCGCCGCGAGCTGAAGATCGAAGGCGAGGAGAGCATGGAGTACTCCAAGCTCGTCCTCGCCACCGGCTCGACGCCGCTGCGGCTCAACGTGCCGGGTGCCGATCTAGCCGGGGTGCACACCTTTCGCGACACCCGCGACGTCGACCTGCTGCTGACGCTGGCGGCGGCGAAGAAGCGCGTCGTGGTGGTCGGAGGCGGTTTGCTCGGGCTGGAGGCGGCCTATGGCCTCGCCAAGGCCGGTGCCCCCGTGACGCTGCTGCATCTGATGGACCGGCTGATGGAGCGCCAGCTCGATCCGCCCGCCGCCGACCTGCTGAAGACGCTGGTCGAGCGCAAGGGCATCCGCATCCTGCTCAACGCCAGCACGAAGTGCATCCATGGCGACGGTCAGGTCGAGGCCGTCGAGCTCGCCGACGGCAACCGCATCGAGGCCGACGCCGTGATTTTCGCTGCCGGCATCAAGCCGAACGTCGTGCTGGCGAAGGATGCGGGCATCGCGGTCAATCGCGGGATCGTCGTCAACGACGTCATGCAGACCTCCTCAGCCGACATCTTCGCGCTCGGCGAATGCGCCGAGCATCGCGGCACCTGCTATGGCCTTGTCGAGCCCGCTTATGAGCAGGCGCGCGTGCTGGCGCGGCACCTTTCCGGCCGCCCCGCCGCCTATCAGGGCAGCGTGGTCTCGACCAATCTGAAGGTCTCCGGCGTCAGCGTGTTCTCCGCCGGCGACTTCATGGGCGGGGAGGGCAGCGAGAGCCTCGTGCTGTCGGACCGCAGCCGCGGCACCTACAAGAAGCTCGTGATCGCCGACGGCCGGCTCACCGGCGCCGTGCTGATCGGCGATACCGTCGATGCGCTCTGGTACCTCGAGCTGATCCGCAATCGCGACAAGGTCGCGGCGATCCGTACCGATATGATGTTTGGCCGCGCGGTAGCGCAGCCTTCGAAAGCGGCGTGACATGACGGCGATCGATCCAAATCTCCGCACCACCAAGACCACCTGTCCCTATTGCGGCGTCGGTTGCGGCGTGCTCGCGACGCCCGACGGCAAGGGCGGCGCGGCGATCGCCGGCGATCCCGATCATCCCGCCAATTTCGGCCGGCTGTGCTCCAAGGGCTCGGCGCTCGGCGAGACCGTCGGCCTCGAAGGTCGGCTGCTGTATCCGATGATCCGCTGCAAGGGCGTGCTCGAGCGGGTCGCCTGGAGCGATGCGCTCGACCACGTCGCCCATCGCATGAAGCACATCGTGGCGCGCGACGGCGCGGACGCAGTCGCGTTCTATCTCTCCGGTCAGCTGCTGACCGAGGACTATTACGTCGCCAACAAGCTGATGAAGGGGTTTGTCGGCACGGCGAATGTCGACACCAATTCCCGGCTCTGCATGTCCTCTTCAGTTGCGGGCCATCGCCGCGCCTTCGGCGCCGACACCGTGCCTGGCTGCTACGAGGATCTCGACCAGGCCGACCTGCTCGTCTTCGTCGGCTCGAATGCGGCCTGGTGCCATCCTGTGCTGTTCCAGCGCATGCTGAAGAACCGTGGGGAGCGCGGCGCGCGCATGGTCGTGATCGACCCGCGCCGTACCGACACCGCTGGCGATGTCGACCTGTTCCTCGGCCTCAGGCCCGGCACCGACACGGCGCTGTTCTCCGGCCTCCTCGTTCATCTCGCCGACAATGGCGCACTCGATCGGGACTACATCGCACGGAACACCAGCGGATACGACGACGCGCTGGCGCGTGCGCGCAACATCGCCGGCAGTGTCACTGCGACGGCGCTTGCCACGGGCCTCTCCGAGCAGGACGTCGCCACCTTCTTCAGGATGTTCCGTGACACCGAGAAGGTCGTCACGCTCTATTCGCAAGGGGTCAACCAGTCGGCGCAGGGCACCGACAAGGTCAACGCCATCCTGAACTGCCATCTTGCGACGGGGCGCATCGGCAAGCCCGGCGCCTCGCCGTTCTCGCTCACCGGCCAGCCCAATGCGATGGGCGGTCGCGAGGTCGGCGGCCTCGCCAATATGCTTGCCGCCCATATGGGTTTCACGCCGCCCGACATCGATCGCGTCAGGCGGTTCTGGAAGGCGCCGCGCATCGCCACCCATGAGGGGCTGAAGGCGGTGCAATTGTTCGAGGCCATCAACCGCGGCGAGATCAAGGCGCTGTGGGTGATGGGCACCAACCCGGCGGTGTCGCTGCCGGATGCCGACATGGTCCGCGAAGCCCTGAAGAAGCTCGAACTGTTCGTGGTTTCCGAGAACGTGCTCTCCAACGACACGGTCGAGGCCGGTCCGCATGTGCTGTTGCCGGCGCTGGCCTGGGGCGAGAAGTCGGGCACGGTGACCAATTCCGAGCGGCGTATCTCGCGCCAGCGCGCCTTCCTGCCGGCGCCGGGCGAGGCGCGCCCCGATTGGTGGATTCTCAGCGAGATCGCAAAACGTTTCGGTTTCGGCGACAGCTTCAACTACAAATCCGCTGCCGATATCTTTCGCGAGCATGCCGCACTCTCGGCCTTCGAGAACAATGGCAGCCGTGATTTCGACATCGGCGCGCTGACGTCGCTGACCGACGACGCCTTCGACGCCTTGGAGCCGGTGCAATGGCCCGCGCGCGAGGGGCAGAGGCCCGGCGAGCGTTTCTTTGCGCAAGGCGGCTTCTTCACCAATGACGGCAAGGGCCGCTTCGTCGCGCCGGAGGTGCCGGCGCTGCGCGGCGAGACCGGTCCGTCGCGCCCCCTGCGGCTCAACACCGGGCGCATCCGCGACCAGTGGCACACCATGACGCGCACGGGGCTGAGCCAACGGCTGGGCGCGCATTTGCCGGAGCCCTTCGTCGAGATTCATCCCGATGACGCCAGCAAATACGGCATCGCCCATGACAGCTATGCCCGCATCACCACGGATTACGGCCAGTGCATCCTGAAGGCCGTTGTCAGCGAACGGCAGCAGCGCGGCACCCTGTTCGTGCCGATCCATTGGAGCGCGATGAACGCCTCGCATGGCCGCGTCGGTGCGTTGGTGCAGTCCTTCACCGATCCGTTCTCGGGCCAGCCGGAGGCGAAGGCGACGCCGGCCGCGATCGCTCCTTACGAATTCGTCTTCCGCGGCTTCGCGCTGTCGCGAAAACAAATCGACCTGCCGGAGAATCTGTTGTGGACCCGCGTCACGGTCGCCGGCGGCTTCGGCTATCTCTTCGCTGACAACGGCGATCTTTCGCGCTGGCCCGCCTGGCTCGAGAACGTCGCGGGCGAGGACGTCGCCGAGTACCGCGACTTCGGCGGCGGGGTCTATCGCGCCGCCTCGTTCGCGGGCGAGCGCATCGAGACCTGCCTGTTCGTCGGACCCGCGCACGATGCCGGCGATTGGGAGGTGGTGAAAAGCGCATTCGCCGCCGACCAGGTGACCGACGAGCAGCGCCGTATGCTGCTGTCCGGCAAGTCGATAGAGGGCGCCGCTTCGACCGGCCCGATCGTCTGCGCGTGCTTCGGCGTCGGCCGCGGCACCATCTGCGACACCATCGCCGGCGGCGCACGCACCGCCGCCGAGATCGGCGCCAGGCTCAAGGCCGGCACCAATTGCGGCTCCTGCATCCCCGAGCTGAAGCGCCTGATCGCGACGACGGAGGTCGCGCCGGCGAAGCCGGCCAAGGTCGCCGGCGCGGCGGGGTAGGCTGGCTCTCTCCAACGTCATTGCGAACGTAGCGCGTAGCGAAGCAATCCAGGCTCTTCCCGATAAGGGCTTCTGGATTGCTTCGCTGCGCTCGCAATGACGGCTTGGATGCAGGTGGGTGCCAAAACTACGATCTCGTGCCCCGGACGCAGCGCAGCGTCATCCCGACGATGCGAAGCATCGTCCGGAGCGACGGTGCGCTGCAGAGCCGGGGGCCCATGTTGCACCGAGTTGCGTGGCTTACTGGGTTCCGGCTCTGCGCCGCAACGCTTGCGCGTTGCAGCGCGCCCGGGACACGAGAGTGGTATGGGCTGGCACGCAGCCATGCCGCCCGCGCCAATCGACGCACCGTCGATTGTGCCCTATGTTGCCGCGGCTTCCACCTCAGCACCCGTAAAAAGCAATGATGTACCTGGAAACGCCGCCGCGCCTGATCGAGACAAGAGTCTTCTCCGCCATGCCCGACAAGTTCCGCCGCAAGGGCGAGCGGACCGATTGGGCCGATGCCAACCGGCCGGGCATTGCCACCGACAGCTTCATCGAAGGTCCTTCATTCGACAAGGATGGCAATCTCTACATCGTCGACATTCCCTTTGGCCGCATCTTCCGTATTGCGCCTGACGGCGAGTGGTCGCAGGTCGCCGAATATGAGGGCTGGCCGAACGGGCTGAAGATCGCATCCGACGGCCGCATCCTGGTTGCCGATTACATGCACGGCCTCATGGAGCTTGACGCGAAGGCCGGGCGGATCAAGCCGGTGCTGACGGCGCGCAATTCGGAATCGTTTCGCGGCTGCAACGACCTGCATCTCGCCTCCAACGGCGATTTCTATTTCACCGATCAGGGCCAGACCGGCCTGCACGATCCCAGCGGTCGGGTTTATCGTCTCGCGTCGAACGGCCGGCTCGATTGCCTGATCGACACCGGCATCAGCCCGAATGGCCTCGTGCTCGACCCGACCGAGACCGTGCTGTTCGTCGCGATGACGCGCGACAACGCGGTGTGGCGGTTGCCCTTCATGAAGGACGGCAGCGTGTCCAAGGTCGGCCGCTTCTGCTCGCTGTTCGGCACCAGCGGGCCTGACGGGATGACCATGGACGCCAAGGGCCGGCTGTTCGTCGGTCATGCCTCGCTCGGCCATGTCTTCGTGTTCGCGCCGAACGGCGAACTGATCGCGCGGATCAAGTCCTGCGCGGGGCCGAACTGCACCAATGTCGCGATCGGTGGCGCGAAGAAGGATCGGCTCTATATCACGGAGTCGGCGACGGGCAGCGTGCTGGTTGCCGACATCAGTGATCTCTAGAGCATCTGAAGGAATAACATGAACACACATCCCTTCGGCCAGACCGGCGCCAACGTCCCCGTCATCGGGCAGGGCACCTGGTATCTCGATCACGGCGATCGCAAGCGCGCGATCGCGGCGCTTCAGCGCGGGCTCGATCTCGGCATGACCCATATCGACACCGCCGAAATGTACGGCGATGCCGAGCTCGTCATCGCGGATGCGATCGCGAGCCGGCGCGACGAGGTGTTCCTCGTTTCGAAAGTGCTGCCCAGCAACGCCTCGCGCCGCGGAACCATCACCGCCTGCGAGCGCTCGCTGAAGCGGCTCAAGACCGATCGGCTCGACTGCTATCTCCTGCACTGGCGCGGCTCTTATCCGCTGGAGGACACCGTCGCTGCATTCGAGGAACTGGTGAAATCCGGCAAGATCAAATCCTGGGGCGTCTCCAATTTCGACGCGGACGATCTCGACGAAATTCTCGACGTTGCGGGCGAGGGCCGGATCGCGTGCAACCAGGTGCTCTATCATCTGAAGGAGCGCGCGATCGAGCATGCGGTGATCCCGTGGTGCGAGCGGCACGGTGTCGCCGTCGTGGCCTATTCGCCGTTCGGGCATGACGATTTCCCGGCAAGCAGCAGCAAGAGCGGCGCCGTGCTGGCGCGCATCGCGGAGGCGCGGCGCGCAACGCCGCGTCAGGTCGCGCTGAGCTTCCTCACCCGTGCGGCCACGGTGTTCGCGATTCCGAAGGCCTCGTCTGCGGAACATGCCGGCGAGAATGCGGCGGCAGGCGACCTCGTGCTGACGAAGGACGAGATTGCCGCGCTGGACGCGGCGTTTCCCCGCGGGCCGAAGCCGCGCAGCCTTCCCATGCTGTAGTGCACAACGGGCAATATTAACGGAGCATTGACGCGCGCGGCGGCCTGCGCATATCGGCATCCTGTTTTCGGAAGTTGTGAACGCGGCGCATTTGTCGTTTTTTACGACCGTTCTCGATTCGCATTTTGCCCGGGTTCCAGCCGTGACACCGCCGCCCGCCGCAGCCGCAAGGCTCGACAGTATTCCCATGCCCGCACCGGAGAAGAAGCAGCAGGCTCGCCGCGCGCCTGCACGCGTCGATCATCCCTTCAAGGGCATCGCGCTGATCCTGCTCTCGACGGTTTTTCTGGGCTGCTCGGACGTCACCGCAAAGTATCTGGCGGCCAGCCTGCCTTCGATCGAGATCACCTGGATCCGATTCATCACTTTCACGCTGCTGTTCACGCCGGTGATGCTGCCGGCCTCGCCGCTCTATGCGATGCGCACCAAGCGTCCCGGCCTTCACGTGATGCGCGGCGCGGCGCTGCTCGGCTCCTCGCTGTTCTTCATCACGGGCCTCGGCTTCCTGCCGATCGCGGAAGCCTCCGCCACCGGCTTCGTCGCGCCGCTGTTCGTCACTGCGCTCTCGATCGTCTTCCTCGGCGAGAAGGTCGGCATGCGCCGCTGGATCGCCACGGCGCTCGGCCTCATCGGCGTGCTGATCATCCTGCGCCCGGGCACCAGCGCATTTCACCCCGCCGCAGTCTTTCCGTTGATCTCGGCGGCATGCTGGGCCGGCACGCTAATCCTGACGCGCATGATGAGCGGACGCGAAGCCGTTGTCACCACCATGGCCTATTCCTCGCTGACCGGCCTTGCGATTCTGACCGCGCTGGTACCGTTCGTCTGGGTCACGCCATCCTGGACCGCGGTCGCGCTCGGCATCTTCATCGGCGTCGCCTCGACCGCGGGCCAGTGGATCGTCGTGCTGGCCTATCGCTACGGCGATGCCTCTGTGCTGGCGCCGTTCTCCTACACGCAGCTGCTCTGGGTCAGCATTCTGGGCTTCTTCATCTTCGGCGAAGTGCCCGATGTCTTCACCATCACCGGCGCGGCCTTCATCGTGGCCAGCGGCCTCTACATCGCCCATCGCGAGCGTGTCCGCCGCGCCCAGCTCCTGGTACTGGAAGAGCGTTCCCCGAACGCCTGACGCAAGTTCGCTCCTCGTGCTTTGTGGTATCAGCGCTCCAAACAAGACGGGAGGAGCCGGATGCGGGCCGCGATTTTCAGGAACGGAGAGATCGTCGTCGACCGGATCGCCGAGCCGAAGCCGGGCCCCGGCCAGGTGCTGGTCAGGACGCTCGCCTGCGGTATCTGCGGCTCCGACCTGCACGCGCGCCAGCACGCCCATCGCATGGTGGAGATGGCGCGGAAGGTCGGGCGCAAGCCGATGGATCTCTCCCGTGACGTCGTGTTCGGCCACGAGTTCTGCTGCGAAATCGTCGACTACGGCACCGGCACCGGACGCAAGCTCAAGCCCGGCACCCGCGTCTGCTCGCTGCCGGCGCTGCTGACGCCGCAGGGTATCGAAGGCATCGGCTATTCCAACGACAATGTCGGCGGCTATGCCGAAGCGATGCTGTTGAGCGAGGCGCTGCTGCTTGAGGTGCCCAACGGGCTTGCGCCCGAGCATGCCGCGCTCACCGAGCCGCTGGCGGTCGGCGTCCACGCCGTGGCGAAAGCCAATATCAGCGGCGGCGAGGTGCCGCTCGTGATCGGCTGCGGCCCGGTCGGCCTCGCGGTGATCGCCGCGCTGAAGCTCAGGGGTCTGCACCCGATCGTCGCCGCGGACTATTCGCCGGCCCGGCGCGCGCTCGCGGCGAAGCTGGGCGCGGACGTCGTCGTCGATCCCCGGGTCTCGCAGCCCTATGCGACCTGGGCCGAGCACGCGCAGATGTCGGAGGCGGAGAAGGCGGCGCGGCCGCCGTTCCGGGCCATGCTGCCGGCGCTGAAGCCCGCGGTCATCTTCGAATGTGTCGGCGTGCCCGGCCTGCTCCAGCAGGTGTTCGAAGGCGCGCCGCGCGATGCACGGATCGTCGTGGTCGGCGTCTGCATGGAGACCGACAGAAGCGAGCCCATGCTCGGCATCATGAAGGAGCTGAGCGTCCAGTACGTGCTGGGCTACACGCCGGACGAATTCGCAAGCTCACTGCGCCTGATCGCGGAAGGGCAGGTGGATGCCGCCGCGATGGTGACGGCCGAAGTCGGCATCGACGGCGTCGCCAAGGCGTTCGCCGATCTCGCAAATCCCGAGGCGCACACCAAGATCCTCGTGCAGCCGTGGCGGTAGGAGTGTCAATATTTCGCCGGCACGTACATCTCCGGCGGGACCGGGCCTCGCTGGTAGTCGGGATTGCGCACGCGCGGCGGCAGCGTCACCGGAGCCCGCACGACCTCCTGGTACGGGATCTGAGTCAATAGATGCGCGATGCAGTTGAGCCGGGCGCGCTTCTTGTCCACGGCATCGACGATCCACCACGGGCTATCCGGCAGATGCGTGTGCTCCAGCATCGTCTCCTTGGCCTTGGTGTAGGCCTCCCAGCGACTGCGGGACTCGACGTCCATCGGGCTCAGCTTCCACTGCTTCAGGGGATCCTTGATGCGCATGGTGAAGCGGAACTGCTGCTCGTCGTCGGTGATCGAGAACCAGTACTTGACCAGGATGATGCCGGAGCGGATCAGCATGCGCTCGAACTCCGGCACTGTCTTGAAGAACTCCTGATATTCGTCCTCCGAGCAGAAGCCCATCACGCGCTCGACGCCGGCGCGGTTGTACCAGCTACGGTCGAACAGCACGATCTCGCCGCCGGCCGGCAGGTGTGCGACGTAACGCTGGAAGTACCATTGCGTGCGCTCGCGCTCGTTCGGCGCCGGAAGCGCCGCGACGCGGCAGATGCGGGGATTGAGGCGCTGGGTGATGCGCTTGATCACGCCGCCCTTGCCGGCGGCGTCGCGGCCCTCGAACAGCACCACGACCTTCTTCCTCTCGCTCTGCACCCAGTCCTGGAGCTTGATCAACTCGCCCTGGAGGCGAAGCAGCTCCCGGAAATAGAGCCTGCGATCGACCGTCGGTCTCAGCGTTCCGGTCTCGTCGAGGAGCTCGTCGAGGCGGGTATCATCCAGCTCCATCTCCAGTTCCTCGTCGAGATCGTCGGCCATTTCCTGGATGATGCGCTCGCGCTTGGAGATCTCGGATTTGCGATCGGCTGCGGTCATGGGTGCTTCTCTCGGCTCGAATACCAGTCACAACGACCATCGGCGGGGTTTGTTGCGACCATGTGACAACGTGCGATCCCGCTGACGCAGGTCACACCGGCAGCGCGATCGAATATTTCACCTGGCTCAGCGCGAAGCTGGACTCGATCGAGGCGATGCCGTCGAGCCGGGTCAGCTTGGTCTTGAGGAACGTCTCGTAGGAGGCGAGGTCGGCGGCGACGACGCGGAGCAGATAGTCGCGGTTGCCGGTCATCAGATAGCACTCCAGGACCTCGTCCCATTTCGAGATTGCGCGGGCGAAGCGGTTGAGGTCCTCCTCCTTCTGCCGGGCCAGCTTGATCGAGATGAAGACGCTGACATGCAGCCCCAGCGCCTTCTGGTCCACGGTTGCGATATAGCGAGAGATCACGCCGCGCTCCTCCAGCAGCTTGACCCGCCGGTGGCAGGGCGAGACCGAGAGCCCGACCTTGTCGGCGAGCTCCTGCATGGTCATCCGGCTGTCGTTCTGGAGATGGCTGAGGATTTTCCGGTCGATGGCGTCGAGCTCTGGCATTGGGATGGAACCTGGGTCAGGAGGCGTCTGATTGGTAAAATATCCCAATATCAGCCGGTATGGCGCGAAAAATTGAGAAGTTTGGCGCGGCCCGCAGGCGTATGATCAGTGCTTATTTCCCGGAGCATCGCTATGCCCGTTGACCCCGCTCGCCTCGACATCCTGACCGCGCTGGCCCGCAAGGCGCTGTGGCTGTCGTCCTGGACCATCCACCACGCCAACCACATCCGTTCCAATGCGGACGGACTAAAGGTCGGCGGCCACCAGGCCTCCTCCGCCTCGCTCGCGACCATCATGTCCGCGCTGTATTTCCACGTGCTGCGGCCCGAGGACCGCGTCGCGGTGAAGCCGCATGCGAGCCCGGTGTTCCACGCCATCCAGTATCTGTTCGGCCGCCAGACCCGCGAGAAGCTGGAGAATTTTCGCGGCTTCAAGGGTGCGCAGTCCTATCCCTCGCGCACCAAGGACGTCGACGACGTCGATTTCTCCACCGGCTCAGTCGGCCTCGGCGTCGCGCAGACGCTGTTCTCGTCGCTGGTGCAGGACTACGTCAAGGCGCATGGCTGGATGAAGGACCGCCGCGAGGGGCGGATGATCGCCCTCGTCGGCGACGCCGAAATGGACGAGGGCAACATCTTCGAGGCGCTCGCGGAGGGCTGGAAGCACGGCCTGCGCAACACCTGGTGGGTGGTCGACTATAACCGCCAGTCGCTCGATGCCGTCGTGCGCGAAGGTCTCTGGGAAAAGTTCGAGACCATGTTCCGCAATTTCGGCTGGGACGTCGTCATCGTGAAATACGGCCGCCTGATGCGCGAGGCGTTCGCGGAAGCTGGCGGCGAAGCCTTGAAGCGCTGGATCGACAACTGCCCGAACGCGCTCTATGCGGCGCTGTGCTTCCAGGGCGGCGCGGCCTTCCGCAAGCATCTGCACGACGAGATCGGCGACCAGGGCCCGATCACGAAGCTGATCGACAGGCGCAGCGACGAGGAGCTGCTGGCGCTGATGTCGAATCTCGGCGGCCACGACATGGCGAGCATGCTGGAGGCGTTCGACTCCATCGATCACGATCGCCCGGTCTGCTTCATCGCCTATACCATCAAGGGCGTCGGCCTGCCGTTCCAGGGTCACAAGGACAACCACGCCGGCCTGATGACGGTCGCGCAGATGGAGAAATACCGCGACAGCCAGAACATCCGGCCCGGACATGAATGGGACAAGTTCGAAGGGCTGACGCAGGACGCAGCCGAACTGGAAGCGTTCCTCGCGCGGGTGCCGTTCAACCAGGACGGCCGCCGGCTGACGGCGCCCGTCGTCGAGGTGCCCCAGCAGCTCGCCTTCAAGCCGTCGCCGCAGATGTCGACCCAGCAGGGCTTTGGCCTCGTCCTCAACGAGATCGCGCGCAGCGACGGCGAACTGGCAAAGCGCATCGTCACGACCTCGCCCGACGTCACCGTCTCGACCAATCTCGGCCCATGGGTGAACCGTCGCGGCCTGTTCGCACGCGCTGAGAAGGCCGATTTATTCCGCAGCGAGAAAATTCCTTCGACCTACAACTGGGACGCCTCGCCGAAGGGCCAACACCTCGAGCTCGGCATCGCCGAGATGAACCTGTTCATCATGCTCTCCGCGCTCGGCCTGTCGCACCAGATCAACGGCGAGCGGCTGCTGCCGGTCGGCACGCTCTACGATCCCTTCATCGAGCGCGGGCTCGATGCGCTGAACTATGCCTGCTACCAGGATGCGCGCTTCATGGTGGCGGCGACGCCGTCCGGCATCACGCTCGCGCCGGAGGGCGGCGCGCACCAGTCGATCGCGACGCCGCTGATCGGCATGGCGCAAGATGGCCTCGCCTCATTCGAGCCGGCCTTCGTCGACGAACTCGCCGTGATCATGGCGTTCGGTTTTGAGCACATGCAGCGCGATCCGGGCGAGGGCGGTTCGGTGTATTTGCGCCTCTCGACGCGCAGCATCGAGCAGGCGCAGCGGATCATGACGCCGGAGCTGAGGCAGGGCATCACCGACGGCGCTTACTGGCTGCGCAAGCCGGGCCCGAATGCCGAAGTCGTGATCGCCTATACCGGCGCGGTCGCGCCCGAGGCGATCGAGGCGACCGGCTTCATTGGCGAGAGTCGCCGCGACGTCGGCCTGCTCGCGATCACCTCGGCGGATCGCCTGCATGCGGGGTGGACCGCCGCGCGGAAATTGCGGCGCGACCGCCGCGGCGTCCAGCATCTCAGCCACGTCGAAAAACTGCTGGCGCCGCTGCCGCGCGACTGCGGCATCGTGACCGTGATCGACGGTCATCCCTCCGCGCTCGGCTGGCTCGGCAGCGTCCGCGGCCATCGCGTCGAGGCGCTCGGTGTCGAGCAGTTCGGCCAGACCGGCAGTATCGCGGACCTTTATCGGCACTACGGCATCGACGCCAACGCCATCATCGATGCGGCCGAAAGCCTCACCACCGGCGCGCCGGTGCTGCACCGGAAGATGGCGGTGTAGTCGAGGTAACCACGTCGTCATTCCGGGGCGATGCGAAGCATCGAACCCGGAATCCATTGGGGCGTCAGGGCAGGTGGTGAAATGGATTCCGGGCTCGCGCTTCGCGCGCCCCGGAATGACGGCTGAGAGAACCTTGCCTCCTTCCCGCCATCGGCTCATATAGCCTCCGCTCGCCGCAACGCTGGCCCCGCATATGGCGGGTTCAATTGCCGGCGCTTTCGTGCAAGGATGCCTGCCGAAACGCCCCCTCCAAGCCCCAAGAAGAGGTTAACGATGGTCAATCGCATGCAATTCTACATCGACGGCGCCTGGGTCGATCCCACCGTCAAGAAGTCCACCGCCGTGGTCAATCCGGCGACGGAAGAGGCGATGTACGAGGTTGCGCTGGGCTCCAAGGCCGACGTCGACAAGGCCGTCGCCGCCGCCAAGCGTGCCTTTGCCACCTTCTCCCAGACCAGCCGCGAGGAGCGCGTCGCGCTGCTGTCGAAGGTTATCGAAGTCTACAAGGGCCGTCTCAAGGAGATCGGCGCTGCTGTCTCCGACGAGATGGGCGCGCCGCTGCCGATGGCGGAGAAGCTCCAGGCCGGCGCCGGCCTCGGTCATCTCATGACCACGCTCGACGTGCTCAAGAACTATCATTTCGAGGAGCCGGTCGGCACGGCCATGGTGCTGCGCGAGCCGATCGGTGTGGTCGGCATGATCACGCCCTGGAACTGGCCGCTGAACCAGATCGCCTGCAAGGTCGCGCCCGCGCTCGCCGCCGGCTGCACCATGATCCTCAAGCCCAGCGAGTTCACCCCGACCTCGGCGCTGATCTTCGCGGAAATCCTGCATGAAGCCGGTGTGCCCAAGGGCGTGTTCAACCTCGTCAACGGCCTCGGCCCCGAAGTCGGCGCCGCCATGAGCGAGCACCCCGACATCGACATGATCTCGTTCACCGGCTCGACCCGCGCCGGCATCGACGTCGCCAAGCGCGCGGCTCCCACCGTGAAGCGCGTCAGCCAGGAGCTCGGCGGCAAGTCGCCGAACGTCATCCTCGAAGGCGCCGACCTCACGAAGGCGGTGACCGGCGGCGTGATGCACATGTTCAACAACTCCGGCCAGTCCTGCAACGCACCCTCGCGCATGATCGTTCCGCTGTCGAAGATGAAGGAAGTCGCCGCGATCGCGAAGGCCGCGGCCGACAAGACCAAGGCCGGCGATCCCCGCGCCGAAGGCACCACCATCGGCCCGGTCGTCAACCGCGGCCAGTGGGACAAGATCCAGGGCCTGATCAAGAAGGGCATCGACGAGGGCGCTACCCTCGTTGCCGGTGGCCCGGGCCTGCCCGAAGGCGTCAACAAGGGCTTCTATGTCCGTCCGACCATCTTCGCCGACGTCACCCCTGACATGACGATCGCCCGCGAAGAGATCTTCGGACCGGTGCTGACCATCATCGGCGCCAAGGACGAAGCCGACGCGGTCAAGATCGCGAACGACACGCCCTATGGTCTCGCGGGCTATGTCTACGGTCCGTCAGTCGAGGATGCCAAACGTGTCGGCCGTCAGATCCGCGCCGGCAACGTCAACCTCCAGGGCGTGCCCAACGACCGCACCGCGCCGTTCGGCGGCTACAAGCAGTCGGGCAACGGCCGCGAATGGGGCAAGTTCGGCCTCGAGGACTTCCTCGAAGTGAAGGCCGTCGCGGGCTTCAACGCGGCGTAATCGTTAGCGCGAGCAAACCAAACGCCGGAGCGGGCAACCGCTCCGGCGTTTTTTTGTCATTGCGAGCGAAGCGGCGAAGCGAATCCAGGTTCCCTCCGCGGAGACAGTCTGGATTGCTTCGCTTCGCTCGCAATGACGGAAGAGGGATCTCGTAGGGTGGGCAAAGGCGCGCTCTTTGCGCGACGTGCCCACCATTCAGAAGTGGTGGGCACGCTTTCGCTTTGCCCACCCTACGAGATCGTCGCCGCGGAGAAACTATCCCCCCACCGCGCCTTGCGTGTTCACATACAGCGCGTAGATCGACTGGCTAGCCGCCATGAACAGGCGGTTGCGCTTGACGCCGCCGAAGCAGAGATTGGCGCAGCGCTCGGGCAGCGCGATGCGGCCGATCATGACGCCGTCGGGCGCGAACACGACCACGCCGTCGAGCTCGGGATCGCCCATGCCCCAGCCGCACCAGAGATTGCCGTCGATGTCGCAGCGCATGCCGTCGGGCGTGCCGGGACCTGCATCGATGTGGACGCGCTTGTTGGAAATCGTGGTGCCGTCGGCCGAAACGTCATAGGCGAGGATCTTGCGGTTCGGCACCCCGCGCGACTCCACGACGTAGAGGATCTTTTCGTCCGGCGAGAAGCACAGCCCGTTCGGCCCGAGCACGCCTTCGGCGACGATGGTTGCCTTTCCGGTTGCGGGATCGAGCCGATAGACATTGGGCTCGATCTCGGGCTCCGCCTTGTAGCCCTCGTAATTGCCGAGCAGGCCAAAGGTGGGATCGGTGAACCAGATCGAGCCGTCGGATTTCACCACGACGTCGTTCGGCGAGTTCAGCCGCTTGCCGTCGAACGAGTCGATCAGCACGGTGATGCTGCCGTCGTATTCAGTGCGGGTCACGCGGCGGCCGCCGTGCTCGCAGGTGATCAGCCGACCCTGGCGATCGCGGGTGTTGCCATTGGCGAAGTTCGAGGGCTTGCGGAACACGCTGACTGCGCCGGTCTCTTCCTCCCATTTGAGGATGCGCTGGTTCGGAATGTCGCTGCAGAGCAGATAACGCCCGTCGCCGAACCACACCGGACCCTCGGCCCAGCGCAGGCCGGTCGTCAGCCGCTCCACCGCCGACAATTTCAGCCAGTATTTTTCGAAGCGGGGATCGAGTGCATGAATCGCCGGATCGGGGTAACAGGTCGCCGGCCGCCAGCCTTGGTTATGGGACGATGCATCGTTCATGTGCGGGTCTCGTCGTTGCGTTCCCTCTGTCCAAGTCTGCTAGCATCAGATATCCATGGCCGCAAATCGGTTGCCACGGACGAGGTCAGACATGCCGCGCATCTTGATGACAGGAGCTTCGGGCGGAATCGGAACGCGACTGCGGAAACTCTTGCCGCCGATCTATCCGGACCTGCTGCTTTCCGACATCAAGCCGCCGGCGGATCTCGGCGCAGATGAAAAATTCAAGATGGCCGACCTCGCCGATCTCGCGCAGTGCGAGGCCATGTGCGAGGGCGTCGACGGCATTCTCCACTTCGGCGGCTATTCGGTCGAAGGCACCTGGGATCAAATTCACCAGGCCAACATCATCGGCTGCTACAATCTGTTCGAGGCCGCGTATCGCAAGGGCGTCAAGCGCGTGGTGTTCGCCTCGTCGAACCACGCCGTCGGCTTCTATCCGCGCCACCACAGGATCGGCACCGACGTCACCGCGCGGCCCGACAGCCGCTACGGCGTCAGCAAGGTGTTCGGCGAGGCTGTCGGCGCACTCTACGCCGACAAGCACGGCCTGAAGGTGACGTGCCTGCGCATCGGCAATTTCGGCGACATGCCGCTCGACCAGCGCCGGCTCGCGATCTGGCTCAAGCCCGACGACCTCGTGCAGCTCTGCCGCATCGGGCTCGAACATCCCGACATCCATTTCGAGGTCTTCTACGGCGCCTCTTTCAATGAGCGCGCCTGGTGGGACAATCACCGTGCCTACGAGCTCGGCTATCGCCCGACCGGCCGCGCCGAAGATTTCCGTGAGCACGCGATGGCGGAGCAGGCCAAGCTGAAGCCGGACCCGGTCGGCGATTATTTCCAGGGCGGCACGTTCTGCAGCATGGAGTTCGATGCCGACTCAGGCCGCGTGATCGACTGGACCAAGCGTTAGAAGCGGCTCACCTGCCGAGCGTCAACAGCGGCTTGCCCGTCTCGACAATGTAGGTCGCAAGCTCCGCCGCGCTGCCGCTGCCGACGTTCGTCACCGCGTGATGCACGCCGTGAGGAATGAGCAGCACGTCGCCGGCCTTCAGGATCACCGGCGGCCTGCCGTCGAGCCGATATTCCAGCTCGCCTTCGATCATATAGACGAGCTCTTCGCCCGGGTGACTGTGCCTGACGGCGACAACGCCTGGAGGAAAATCGACGCGGACCTGGACGACCTCGCGTCCGGGGATGCTCAGAGCTTCCTTCATGAGATGTGTGCGCTTGATGTCTCCCAGCCGTGGCTCTTCGGATCGAGCGGCGAGCGAAGTCAGGCTGGTGGCGGCGATCAGCGCCGTCGCGACGATGATTCCATGTCTCTTCATGTGAATGGCCTTTCGTTTGTGCGCGACGTTGCGCTTGTGTCGATCAGGCGGCGGCCGCTGCCGCCGGTGTTGCGCGAAAGCTAATGGCCATGCGGTTGTAGGCATTCATCAAACTGATGGCGATTGTGAGGTCCACAAGCTCACGCTCCTCGAATACGGTGCGTGCGGCCTGGTATGCCTCGTCAGGGACGCCGGTCTCGGCAACCCGCGTCACCGCTTCCGCCCACGCCAGGGCAGCCCGCTCGCGGTCGTCGAAGAGATTGCCGGCCTCGCGCCAGGCCTGCAGCAGCGCGATCTTCTCGACCTTCTCTCCCTTCTTGAGCAGGTCGCGGGTGTGCATGTCCAGGCAGTAGGCGCAATTGTTGATCTGGGAGACCCGCAGATAGACCAGCTCGATCAGCGTGGGGGAAAGGCGGCTCTGCAGGATGTAGCCGTAGACGCCGCCGAGCGCCTTGGTGCCTGCCGGCGCGATCTGGTTGTAGTCGAGACGCTTACTCATGTTCTTCTCCTTGATGATGATCCTGCTCGGAGGCAGTGGTCAGATCCTTCTCGCCGCTGTCGACGACGAAGACTGCGAGCAGCGCGAGCCCCGGCCAGGATGAATCGGATTTCATGGCGGGGCTCTCGTTTCGAGCTCGGTTGTTGTGCGCTGTGACGCGAGTTCTCACCTGCGGAAGACGGCCTTCAGCGAGTCCGCGAACACCCAGAAGGAAGCGGCCAACAGGCCGATGTCCTTCAGCAGGAACTGTCCCGGTGCGACCGTGATCGCGGGCGCCCCGAGCTCCGGCACGACGACGCCAGGCGTCGAGATCATGAAGGTCAGCGTCGTGACGAACAGTCCGGCCGAGAGAAGGCCACCGGCTGTGGAATAGATCGGGCTTGCCAACCGAAGCGCGATCAAAGACCCGATGCTCAGTTCGACGAAGCCGAGAAAGGTGGAGAAGCCGCGGACCGAAAACAGCGCGTAGAACCAGCGCAGCAGTGGGCTGTTCTCCACCAGAGGAACCAGCCCCTGTGCTTCGTAGTCGGTGAACTTCATCCCGCCGAACCAGGCATAGATGATTGCAAGCGATGCATAGAGACCGATCCGGCTGACCGGTTCGGCGTAGGCGAGCAGGTGTTCAGACTGGTCGCGCCAGCTGATGGTGCGGCTCAGCGCGATGGGTGAGGTGGGCGAGTGGCTGATGATGCGTGACATGGTTGTCTCCGTTTGATGCTGGGTATCGCTCACGCATTCACGTGCGTGTGCAGGTTGTAGCGAGGGGCGGGAATGGCGCTCGAGAGCTTGTTCGTCATGGCGAGCCGCGTGCTCTCGTGGCGATCCCACGCGGAGCGGTCGGCCAGCGCCGGGATCGTCACGACCTCGCCGAGGTCGAGACCTGCGAGCGCCGCGTCGACCATGTCGTCGGCCGACATGACGATCTCGGCGGGCAGTTGGTGAACCGGTGTACCGGCGACATCCCAAAACTCGGTCGCAGTGGCGCCCGGCAGCACGGCTTGCACGCGGATGCCCTTGCCGGCGAGTTCGTGAACGAGTGACTGGGTGAATGCGAGCACGAAGGCTTTCGAGCCGCCGTAGACGGCGTTCAGCAGTTCCGGCGCGATCGCGACGATGGAAGCGATGTTGATGATCGTGCCATGGCCGCGGGCGATGAATCCGGGCACCGCCGCGTAAGTCAGGCGCGTCAGCGCGCCGACGTTGAGGCGGATCATGTCCTCCATCTTGTCGATGTCGGAGGCGATCAGTGGGGCTGAGGCGCCGACGCCGGCGTTGTTGACCAGCACCGAGATGCCGGGCTCGGTTCTGAGGAGTTGCTCGACATGGCGCAGGTCGGACGGGGAAGTGAGATCGGCTTGCACCGTCTCTACCTTGCCGCCGCTTTCATTGGCGAGCCTGCGCGCCAGCGATGCGAGCCGCTGCCTGTTGCGCGCAACGAGGATGAGGTCGTGGCCGCGTTTCGCCAGGCGGTCGGCGTAGATCGCGCCGATTCCGGTCGAAGCACCGGTGATGAGGGCCGTGCCTTTTCTGGTCTGGGTCATTTTCGCTCTCCGTTTCGGTGCGGAGAGGAATAGGTACTTCCGGAAATGACCGGTATCTGGCAAATTCGGGATCTATCCTTCCAGAATATGGAAGTTCTAGATGGATCGTCTCGAAAGCATGTCGGTGGTTTTGGCGGTGGCGGAGGCCGGCAGCCTGTCCGCCGCCGCACGCCGCCAGAAAATGCCGTTGGCAACGGTGAGCCGGAAGGTCTCGGAGCTCGAGGAGCACCTGCGCACCAAGCTGTTTCACCGATCAAGCCGCGTCCTCGTTCCCACCGACGCCGGGCGCTCCTACATCGCCGCGGCCAAGCGAATTCTTGCCGATGTCGCCGAGGCCGAGCGGGTTGCCTCCGGCGAATACACCACGCCGCGCGGGGATCTGAGTGTCACGACGCTCGTCGCCCTCGGCCGCCTCTGCCTGCAGCCGATCCTGGCCGAGTTCCTTGCAGCCTTCCCGGAGGTCGACGTTCAGCTCAATTTGCAGGACCGGACGCTCAATCTCCTGGACGAGCACATTGACGTCGCGCTTCGCGTCGGCGAACTCGCCGACAGCGGCCTGATCGCGGTGCGCGTCGGAGACATTCACCGCGTGGCATGCGCCAGTCCGGCCTATCTGGAATTACGCGGGATACCGCAGTCTCCCGACGACCTCTCTGCGCATGACTGCATCAGCTATCCTCCGCTTCAGTCGCCGAACACCTGGAGGTTCAAACGAGGGCAGACCGAGTATGCTGTCCCGGTGCGGTCGCGCTTCATTGCGAGCAATCTCGAATCGGCCTTCGATGCCGCACGGGCAGGCATAGGAGTTACCGTCGCGTTCTCATACCTCGTCGCCGACCCGCTGCGGTCCGGAGCGCTGGTCGCGCTACTGCAGGAGTTTCAGCCGCCGCCGCAGCCGGTCAACTTCGTCTATTCGCCCAACCGCTTCATGCCGGCCAAACTGCGAGCCTTTCTCGATTTTGCAGTACCGCGCCTGAGGGCGCGCTTGGCCGACATGCCCCGGGACGTGGCGTCGCCGAGGCAGCGGGCGTAACTGCGTCGGGCGAGGACATCAGAAATGCAGGTTGAGACGCAACAGTGCCTGGTGCCGCTCGAACTGCTCGAGGTTGAGGCTGCGGTTGTCGCCGATCGCCTTGCCCGCGACCTGCATCTGCCAGGTGCCGGAGATGCCGACTTCCTTCGAGATACTGTAGGAGAAGGTCGGGCCGGCGAAGACGGCGTCGCCTACGAAGCGGTCGAGTGCGCCGCCGTCATAGGCCCGCGCGTAGCGTACGCCGAGGCCGAACAAGAGCTCGGGCTGCACTGCGTACGAGATCGCCGCCTGGAGCTGCATCTCGGAATCGTGTCGCCAAAGATTGGTGACGATCTCGCGGGTTCCGCCGGTCCCGTACCAGACGTTGAAGGCCGCAAACAGCCTGTCCTTGACCAGCTCGCGATCGAACAGCGCGGCAAACTCTGCGCCATATTGCTGGATATGCATGCCGCTGGCGTCGTCGATCCGGCTCCAGCCGGGCTGTGCGTGGAGGGTGAGCCCAAAGGGTGCGGCGGCGCGATCGACCAGCTTGTAGCGCAGTTCAAGCGCGGCGCCGCTGAAAGAGACATCCGAATGATCGGCAAGTCCCGGAACGCCGCTGATGCGCTGTCCGCTCAGTGCAAATCCGGGTGCGATCCGGAAATTGTCCGAGACCGTGTACTTGATCTGATTGAGATTGGCCCAGGCCGCGTAGCTGCCGGAGCGCTTGCCGAACGCGCCGACATTCTCGAACTCGATCTCGATTTCGCCGGGCTTGCCGATGTCGGAGCCCATGCTGAAGCCGAAAATGTGCTCGGTGTCGATCTCCGCGTGGGCTGACGGCAGGTTTTGCGCAGGCTTCGAGGCGGCGTGGCTGAGCGGGTCGCGAGGCGTACCATATGTGCGTTCCAGCTTGTCGTCGGCGAAGGCCAAGGCACAGCTTGCCAGCTGGCTGGCCACGATCGTTGCCGCCGCTACGGCGTGCGGGAAGCTCAATATTCCAGACACGAACAATTCACCTCTAAGCCGAGACTCGCTGATGGACAGAAGGTCTCAGGCACGCGCCGACCGTATGCAAATGCAAGTCATTCGCAAAACATTCCATAGAAATGCCCTCGATGCAATTGTTGCGACTCGTTCTTAGTTGCGTTCAAGTGTCGCGGCTGGACTGGGCTCCAGCGCAATCTCCTGGGTGCGAGCCGGGGGGCCGGGAATTCGCGCGGGTCGGGCCTCAATTGATGCAAGACCAAGTGGCCGCACCGACCATGCGAGACCAGTGCGGATCGCGAGCGGCTGGGAAAATTGTGGGGTCCTTGCGCGCTTGTGGGCCACGGCGTGCCGGCCGGAGGCATTGACCGTGCTGCCGGCAAGGGGCTGCAGACAGGACGTCTGCCCAGCCAGTCAAGCGAATCGAAATCAACCTCCGGCGATGTCCCGGCTTATCTTCTGCAATCGTGCAAAGGCGGCCCACGCGTTTGGATATTGGGCGTCTCTTGAATCGATCGTGAGCAGCGCGCGGCAGGCCTCGTTGATGTCGTCCGCTGAAGGACGCATGGAGATGTCACCCGAT
The DNA here is from genome assembly GCF_015291725.1 of Bradyrhizobium sp. CCBAU 51765. Lineage (GTDB taxonomy): Bacteria > Pseudomonadota > Alphaproteobacteria > Rhizobiales > Xanthobacteraceae > Bradyrhizobium > Bradyrhizobium liaoningense. Next base: position 5,998,967 of record NZ_CP030038.1, on the reverse strand, counting down.
GACTCCGCCCGCTTCCAGCGGTCCTCGACATCTTTCGCCAGGGCCAGTGCTTCCGACGGGGTTCGCTTCCGGGTTGGCTTCGCCAATGCGTGGTCCGGAGGGAATGTGGGCCAGGCGGTGGGAGGCCGATCGGCTCGCCAGTCGCCTTCCTTGGCGGCCTCGCGCTTCGCGGGCGGATTTGCCTGTCCATGTGCGGCATCGGGCGGAACGGTCCGGCCGGCCAACTCGCGGATCTGCTGCTCCATTGTCCCGCCAGACGACGATCCGCCCGCCGAGGGCGCAGGCGCTGTCAGGACGGGCGCAATCGACGTCTGCACCTCGGGGGCAATCTTCTGAACGGTCTTGACGACCGCCGACGCGCCGGGTGACAGAGCCGGCCGCTGTTGCGCGACCTTGTCGTCCTCGGTGGGGCAGGGCCGGTATCCCGAACGCTGACGCGTAATGCGTCCGTCATCATCGATGCGGGCAAAATCAATGGCAACAGTGTAGACGAAAGCGGCGTCGATGACCTTGCCGGACTTGTCCCTTGCCTTGACACCGCCGCAAACATACCTCGCCGCGCCGGCTTCGACTGAACGCAACGCGCCGAATGTGGCCGTCGCTGGATCGATCAGCGCATGTCGAACGGCTGCGCGAGCTTTCATGTGTTCGGAGGAGAGCGCGCTGATCAGGACGTCAGGATTGATCAATTCGGGCTGGTAGTACCACACATACTCCACCGCGAAAAATGCTGCGCCGAAAGCCGCTGCGATCAGGACACCGGGTACGTTCATGGGATTTCTCCGGGTGAAGGAACCCGGCATGGTTGTTATTTGTTTCAAGAACCATTTGCGCTAGAGTTTTCTAACAAGGCGTTAATCGGTTGTGAGATCGAGGAGAATCTACCAGACGATGGTCCTCGGGAAAGGATGAGCTCCGCCGGATCCATTTGCGCGTCTTGTTGACAATACGGGGCGAGGCGGTACCACCATGGCAAACTGGACGGAGCGACCTGATGACGAGCGGCTTGCGTAAGGGTTTGACGAGCTACGGCGATGCCGGCTTCTCGCTGTTCCTGCGCAAGGCGTTCATCAAGGCGATGGGCTACTCCGACGACGCGCTCGAACGTCCGATCGTCGGCATCACCAACACCTATAGCGACTACAATCCCTGCCACGGCAACGTCCCGCAGATCATCGAAGCCGCCAAGCGCGGCGTGATGTTGTCCGGCGCGATGCCGTTCGTGTTCCCGACCATCTCGATCGCCGAGAGCTTTGCGCATCCGACCTCGATGTACCTGCGCAACCTGATGGCGATGGACACCGAGGAGATGATCCGCGCCCAGCCGATGGATTCGGTGATCGTGATCGGCGGCTGCGACAAGACGCTGCCGGCGCAGGTGATGGCGGCGATCAGCGCGGATCTGCCGACGGTGGTGATCCCGGTGGGGCCCATGGTGGTCGGCCATCACAAGGGCGAGGTGCTGGGGGCCTGCACGGATTGCCGCCGTCTATGGGCCAAGTATCGCGCCGGTGACATGGACGACGTCGAGATCGAGGCGGTGAATGGGCGTCTGGCGCCGTCGGTCGGCACCTGCATGGTGATGGGCACGGCCTCGACCATGGCCTGCATGATCGAAGCCATGGGCCTGTCGCTACCGATGAGCGCAACGATCCCGGCGCCGCACGCCGAGCGTTTCCGTCTCGCCGAGGCGAGCGGCAAGGTGGCCGCCGAGATGGCGAAGACGAAGGGGCCGAAGCCGAGCGAGTTGTTGACGCCTGCCTCTTTCAGGAATGCGCAGGTCGTCCTCCAGGCGATCGGCGGATCGACCAATGGCCTGATCCATCTGACCGCGATGGCGCATCGCTCGCCGCACCGGCTCGATCTCGAGATGTTCGACCGGATCGGCCGCGAGGTGCCGGTGCTGGTCGATCTCAAGCCGTCGGGCGAGCATTACATGGAGCATTTCCATCACGCCGGCGGCGTGCCGAAACTGCTGGCGCAGCTCGGCGATCTCATCGATCTCGATGCCAGGACCATCTCGGGCCAGACGTTGCGCGAGATCGCGGCGAATGCCGAGGACGTGCCGGGCCAGGACGCGATTCGTTCGCGTGACAACCCGATCAAGAAGGAAGGCGGTCTCGCCATCCTGCACGGCAATCTCGCGCCGCGCGGCGCCGTCATCAAGCAGTCGGCCGCGAGCCCGAAGCTGCTGCAGCACACCGGGCGCGCAGTCGTTTTCGAATCCGTCGAGGACATGACCTTGCGGGTCGACGATCCCGATCTCGATGTGAACTCCGACGACGTGCTGGTGCTGCGCAATGCCGGCCCGAAGGGTGCGCCCGGCATGCCCGAGGCGGGCTATCTGCCGATCCCGAAGAAGCTCGCGCGCGGCGGCACCAAGGACATGGTGCGCATCTCGGATGCGCGCATGAGCGGCACCGCTTTCGGCACCATCGTGCTGCATATCACGCCGGAATCCGCCGTCGGCGGGCCGCTGGCGCTGGTGCAGAACGGCGACATGATCCGCCTCGATGTCGAAAAGCGCAGCATCGAACTGCTGGTCGATGCCGCCGAGCTGGAGCGGCGCCGCGCCGCGCTGACGCCGGCCGCCGTCCCCGAGGAAACGCGGCGCGGCTACGCCTGGCTGTTCAACGAGACCATCATGCAGGCCGACGAGGGCTGCGACTTCGACTTCATGCAGAGGACCGGGAAGCAGACGGATAAGCGTTGATCGGCCGCGCGAACGAACGCTCGGATCGGCTGCTTCAAATTGCCGGCGGAGACAGGCTGCATCTGTCCTAGGTAACGACCTGCTCGATCCGCCACTGCGCGTCTTCGTGCAGGTAGCGGAACGGCGTGCCGTGGCTGTTCTTGAAATAGCTGCCACATAGTGCGTTTGCCATGGCTTGCATCACGGCGTCGTGGCAGACGAACAGGAGATTGTCGCCGGGATGGCGCGCGAGCCACCCCGAGACGCAGGCCAGCGACCGTTCGGCCATGGCGTCCCAGCTTTCGCCGTCGGCCGGCAGGATCGACACGAGACCCGTCGCGGATTTGACGCCGTGCTTGATCATGAGGTCGCGGACGGGGAGGCCTTCAAAGCTGCCGAAATCAAACTCGATGATGCTGGCGTCGATCGCGAGCGGCACTGCGATCACGTCCGCGATGATCTCGGCCGTCCGCGCCGCGCGAACCAGGGGGCTTGCGACGATGCGGCTGATCCCGATGCCGCGCAGCACATGCGCGGCCTCGCGCGCTTGTCGCAGGCCATCGTCGTTCAGCGGATTGTCGGTGCGGCCCTGGAACCGCCCCTCGCGATTCCAGTCGGTCGCACCGTGACGAAGGCCGTAGAACGTGCGCGCGGGCCTCGTCACTTCGACTTGCTCGTGAACTTCTTCACGGCGGTGCGGAACGCCTCCGTGTTCATCGCCATGATGATCTTGTGCTCCTCGGCGTCTAACTGCTGCTTCACCGGCGTGGTCGCGGCCTGGTAGACCAGCTGCTTGGTGCCTGCGATCGCGGCCGGCGGATTTTGCGCGAGGCGCTCGGCGAGTTGCCGCGTCGCCGCCTTCAGCTGGGTCGCGGGAACGGTCTTGGCGACCAGGCCCCATTCATAGGCCTGCTGCGCGGTGAAATTGTCCTCGGCGAGGAAGACCTGCAGCGCCCGGCGCGATCCGACCGTGCCGACGATGCCGACGGTCGAGCCGCCGTCCGGCGACACCCCGATCTTGGCATAGGCCGGCGTGAACCTGGCGTCGTCGGCGGCGATGCAGAGATCGGTGACGAAGGCGAGGCCCATGCCGGCGCCGGCGGCCGAGCCGTGCACGCTGGAGAGCGAGATCTTCGGCATGCGCCTGACGGTCTCGATGAAGGCATGATAATGCTTGAGCAGCTCGCCGACGACGGGCGTCACCGTGCCGGCTTCGGCGGCGGCTCCGATCGTCTGCAGATCGCCGCCGGCGCAGAACGCGCGTCCCTCGCCTTCGAGGACGACGACGCGGATCTCGTCCGCGCCTTCGATATAGGTCGCGAGCTGTTCGAGCTTCTGGGCAATCGCAAGGTTGATCGCGTTGAACGCGGCAGGGCGGTTCAGCGTGATGGTCGCGATCGGGCCGTCGATCCGCAGCAGGGCGGGATCATCGGGCTTTGAGACGGGAGCGGTCATTTGGAAAATCCCCGGCAGGAGGTCGAGGCTCGAACTAAATCGCAGAAGGCGAGGGGTGACAATCCCCGGCCGCCGCTCTTGCGCCGGGCGGAACGATCGGCTCAAATGGGGCTGCCTTCGTCAAGGGACGGACACGAGCGCCGGCTCCTCCTAAGGCCAGCAACCAGAATCAGCGAGAGAGGAGACGGCATGGGTTACGCTCGTGTCTTCCGGAAATGGGCTGTCCAATGACGGGCGGTCCGGTGATCATCGTCGGCGCAGGCCATGGCGGCTATCAGGTCGCGGCGTCGCTGCGCCAGGCCGGCTTTTCGGAGCGCATCTGCCTGGTCAATGACGAGGCGCATCTGCCCTATCAGCGCCCGCCACTGTCGAAGGCCTACATCAAGGGCTCTGCGGGGCCGGAGAGCCTGATGTTCCGGCCCGAGAAATTCTATCAGGACCAGAAGATCGAGCTGATCGCGGGCCGCGCCGCCTCGATCGACCGCGCGGGGCACAAGGTGCATCTCGAATCCGGCGAGACGCTGGCTTACGGCCACCTCGTGCTGGCGACCGGCGCGCGCAATCGCCTGCTCGACCTGCCCAACGCCAACCTTCCGGACGTGAAATATTTGCGCATCCTCGACGACAGCGAGGCGCTGCGCAAGATCATGCCGTCGAAGAAGCGCGCCGTGATCATCGGCGCCGGCTTCATCGGTCTCGAATTCGCCTCCACCGCGCGGATCAAGGGCCTCGAGGTCGACGTGCTCGAGCTTGCCCCGCGCGTGATGGCGCGGGCGGTGACATCAGAGGTCTCGGAGTATTTTCAGGAACGCCATCGCGAGGCCGGCATCCGCATTCACCTCGGCGTGCAGGCCACCTCGATCGAGGCGGAGGGCGGTAAGGTCACGGGCGTTTCTTTAAGCGACGGCCGGCATCTGCCGGCCGACCTCGTCGTGGTCGGCGTCGGCGTGCTGCCGAACATCGAGCTTGCCGCGGGGGCGGGGCTGCCGGTCGCGGCCGGCATCATCGTCGACGAATATCTTGCGACGGCCGATCCTGACATCTCTGCGATCGGCGATTGCGCGCTGTTCGCGAGCCCGCGCTTCGGCGGATCGCTGCGGCTGGAATCGGTGCAGAACGCCACCGATCACGCCCGCTGCCTTGCGGCGCGGCTGACCGGCGACAAGAAGCCCTACGACAGCCATCCCTGGTTCTGGAGCGACCAGGGCGACGACAAGCTCCAGATCGCTGGCCTTACCACCGGCTACGACCGCGTCGTGTTGCGCGGCGATCCCGCCAGGAAGGCGTTCTCGGCGTTCTGCTACAAGGGCGACAAGCTGCTCGGCATCGAATCGATCAACCGCGCCGGCGATCACATGTTCGGCCGCCGCCTGCAGAGCATGGACCGCTCGATCACGCCGGAGCAGGCCGCGGACGAGAGCTTCGACCTGAAGAGCGCGCTGGCGTGAGCGCTTAGCGCGGCAAAACCGCCGCCACCTCCGCGGCCGTCGGCATCGACGGCCCGGCGCCCATCCGCTGCACGCTGATCGACGCCGCGGCATTGGCGAAGGCGAGGGCAGCGCGCAAGGGCACATCGTCGGCCAGTTGCGCCGCCAGCGCGCCGACGAAGCAGTCGCCGGCGCCCGTGGTGTCGAGCGCCTTCACCGCGCGGCCGGGCACGGCAATCTCCTCGCGCCCCGCCAGCGCGAGCACGCCGCGCTTGCCGAGCGTGACGCAGATGGTCTGGTCCTCGCGCGCCTGAAGCTGCCGCGCCACGGCAATGATCCTTGCCGCCTCGTCGCTCTCGGAGAGCCCGCTGCCTGCGAGGAATCCGAGCTCGGTCTCGTTCAGCACGAGGATGTCGACGAGCGCGAGCAGCTCGCGGGACATGGCTTGCGCCGGAGCCGGGTTGAGCACCGTCGTGGCCCCGGCGGCGCGGGCGCGTCGGAAGAACGCGGCGATCGTCGGCAGCGGAATCTCGAACTGGCTGACGGCGACGTCGCCCGCCAGTAGCGGCACGACCTCGACGTCGTCGGCGCCGACCAGCCCGTTCGCCCCGGGAATGACGACGATGGTATTGTCGGCCTCCGCCACCGTGATGATGGCCGTCCCGGTGTGGGCCTCCGCCGTCTCCTGGACATAGCCGAGGTCGATGCCCTGCTCGCCGAGAAAGGCCTTCAGCTCGCCTCCGAATGAATCCTTCCCCAGCCGCCCGATCAGCGTGGTCCGCGCGCCAAGCCGTGACGCCGCGACCGCCTGGTTGGCGCCCTTGCCGCCTGGAAAATACAACACCTGCCGGCCGGCGACGGTCTCGCCGACCTTCGGATGGCGATCGGCGGTCGCCACCACGTCCATGTTGATGCTGCCGGCGACGAAGACGCGCCCCATCCTGATCCCTGCGACCGCTAGAGCATGATCCGGAAAAGTGTGTAGCGGTTTTCCGAAAAGATCATGCTCAAACAATAGCCTAAAGCGCGATGACGATTCATCCTAATCGCATCGCGCTTTAGACCCTGACCTCGAACTCGTGCCTGACCTTGGCGATGTCGACGAGTGTCGGCAACCCCGCCTCGTTGCCGAGGCGCTGGATCTTGAAGGTCGAGGCGGCGCGCGCGAAATCGAAATGCTCGCGCCAGCTTTTGCCGGGATGGGCGAGGTAGGAATAGACATAGGCGCCGTGGAAGACGTCGCCGGCGCCGTTGGTGTCGATGACGCGCTCGCGCGGGATCGGCATCGCCGGCATCACCTGGACCGTCCCTGTCTCGTCGTACCAGAGCAGGCCCTTCTCGCCCATGGTGACGCCGCCGATCTTGCAGCCGCGGCCCTTGAGGTAGTCGAGCATCTTCTCAGGCGTCAGGTCCATCTGCTCGCACAGCCGCTCGGCGACGATGGCGACGTCGATATATTCGAGCAGCTCATGCGTGTTGGTGCGCAGGCCGCCGCCGTCGAGCGAGGTCAGGATGCCCGCCTCGCGGCACACCTTGGCGTAGTGGATTGCGGCATCCGGCTGGTGGCCGTCGACATGCAGCGCGCGGCAGCCGCCGAGATTGAGCATCGGGAAGGGGTGGATGTGCTCGTCGTCGCGGCAGCGGACAATGGCGCGCTTGCCGTCCTTGGGCATGATGAAGGAGAGCGAGGACTGGTTGACCTTGCGCCCGTGCAGCGAGATGCCGTACTTGGCGCACATGTCCTGGAACATGCGCCCCAGCCAGTCATTGGCCGCCGTGGCGATGAGATCGGGCACGATGCCGAGCTTGGCGCAGCAGAAGGCCGCCGTCACCGCGTTGCCGCCGAAGGAGACCGCGTAGTCCGAGGCCACGTGCTTCTCGTCGCCGGTCGGCATGTGGTCGGTGATGAAGACGACGTCGATATAGGTCTGTCCGATGAAGAGAGCCTGCATTGCTTGTCCGTGATGCGCTTGTGGTCCCGGCCGGCGGGATTACTCTAGCACCGGTTCCGCTCCGGAGGGACGCTGAAATTATTCGCAAAACTGCCGCCCGAAGCGCTTGAGGTCAGCATGGTGCCGGAATACGACCATGTCGGGCCAATGCCAAGCCCGGACAAAGACCGTCTGCCGGTCCATGGGTTCCAAGTCGTTCAAAAGGGTGCAGGATGATCACCGGCCTCGATCACATCGTCGCTCTGGTGAGCGATATTGGTGCGGCCAAGGCGGCCTATCAGACGCTGCTCGCCCGCGCGCCGGCCTGGCAGAACTCCGGCGAGGGCGCTGACCGGGTGCTGTTCACCCTCGACAACATGACGATCGAGCTGATGGCCCCTCACGGCTTCAGCGTCACCGCCGACCGCATGCGCGCACTGCTCGAGGACCAGGAGGGCATGCTCGCCAGCCTGTGCTTTCGGGTCGCGGACATCGGCAAGATGCACCGGCGGCTGGAGCGGGTGGCCTTGAGGCCGGACCCGGTCGCCGAGGTCGAAAGCAGCGATGCCGTCAGCGACGCCATGCTGCACTGGAAGCGGACGCGTGCCGCCACGGAGCTCACGCGCGGCGTGCGCATGTTCTTCCTCGAACTGGCCGACGAGCGTCCGAAGTCGGCCGCGACCGACATCGCGCCGATCGACGCGCTCGACCACGTCGTCATCACCACCGAGGATTCCGAGCGCGCCGCCGCGCTTTATGGAGCGCGGCTCGGGCTCGATCTCGCCCTCGACCGCTCGCACCAGGACTGGGGCCAGCTGATGTTCTTCCGCTGCGGCGATCTCATCGTCGAGGTGGTACGCCGGCCCGTCGCCGGCGGTGACCTCACGCATGACCGGCTCTGGGGCCTGAGCTGGCGGGTCGCCGACATCGACGCCACCCGCGCCCGCCTGATCGCTTCCGGCCTCGACGTCAGCGAAGTCCGCAACGGCCGCAAGCCGGGCACGCGGATCATGACGGTGCGGAGCGGGACCTGCGGGATTCAGACGGTTCTGCTGGAGCGCTCGCCGAAGCCGGTGGATTGAGGGACCGCGTAATGCACTCTCGTGCCCCGGACGCAGCGCACCGCTGAAGAAGCGCTGCGCTGCGTCCGGGGCACGAGATCGTTCTCAAACACCCGCCCGCATGTTACACGCTGACTTGACAGCACCCAGCGAGCACCCGGTTTGGCGAAGGCGAAGGCAAAGCGAACTCTGAAATGGCAGCGCGATCCCGAGGGGATGCGGCTGCGCATTCTCGAAGCTGCCAAGCAGGAGTTCTCCGCCCATGGTCTCGCCGGCGCGCGCGTCGACCGTATCGCGGCGAAGGCCGGCGCCAACAAGCGCATGCTGTACTATCACGTCGGCAACAAGGACGAGCTCTATCTCGCGGTGCTCGAAGGCGCCTATGACAAGATCCGCAGCGAGGAGCGGGGGCTCGATCTCGAGCACCTCGATCCGCCCGAGGCGATCAGACGCCTGATCGAGTTCACCTGGAATTACTTCCTGCGCAATCCGGAGTTCCTGTCGCTGCTCCAGACCGAGAACCTCGCGCGCGCAAAACACCTGAAGAAATCGACCAAGGTCAAGTCGATGCATTCGCCCTTCGTCGAGATGATCCGCACCGTGGTGCGGCGCGGCATCGACAGCGGCGATTTCCAGGTCGCGGTCGATCCGGTGCAGCTCTACATCTCGATCGCGGCGCTGAGTTTCTTCTATCTCTCCAATTCGGCGACGCTCAGCGTGATCTTCGGCCGCGATCTCCTGGACAAGAAGGCCAAGGACGAGCGGCTCGCGCACATGGTCGGCCTAGTCCTGGCGGCATTGACGGGGCAGTCCGTGGCACTGTTCGAGATTGCCAAGGCGCCGAAGTCGCGCAGCGCGGTGGTGCAGACGGTGTAGCGGGCGGAGCCCGCACGCAGGGCAGACGTGGCATCCGCCTCTTCCCCAATCTCCACTCTCATTGCCCGCGAAGGCGGGCAATCCAGTATTCCAGAGACGCTAATGGGATACGGCGAGGCCGCGGCGTGCTGGATTCCCCGCCTTCGCTGGGAATGACATTGAGGGTGGGGCGGTCTCGTGCCCCGGACGCAGCGCAGCGCTCTTGCGGGGCGCTGCAGAGCCGGGGCCCATGTCACCATCGAGCACGCGGCCGCCGGCTCCCGGCTCTGCGCCGCAACGCTTCGCGTTGCAGCGCGTCCGGGACACGGAGGCGATTGTGCGTCCCCCCACACACAGCCCCGGAACCCCGGCGCAAAACGTCACAGGGAAAGCTCTGGACAGTATTTATCCAACGGGTTAATTTCTCCTCGTAACGAAGAAGATGCCGGGAGTGAAAATTGGCCGAGCCGAAGCCGCAAAATGCGGTGTCCAAGATGCTGAACGCGGCCTGGGTTCGGCCGTTTCTGTTCCTGGTCTTCATCGTGGTCGCCTGGGATCTCGCGATCCGAATCTTCAGGATTCCCGCCTATCAGATCCCGTCGCCGCTCGATGTCGTCGCCGTGCTGCGCACCGAATGGCCGGAACTGCTACGCCAGTCCTGGCCGACCACCTACGCGACCGTCTGCGGTTTCCTGCTCTCGGCGCTGTTCGGAATTCCCGTGGCGATGCTGATCGCAGGCTCCAGGACAGTGGAGAGCTACGTCTATCCGCTGCTGGTGTTCTCGCAATCCGTGCCCAAGATCGCGATCGCGCCGCTGTTCGTGGTCTGGTTCGGCTTCGGCATCATTCCAAAGGTGATCTCCGCGTTCCTGCTCGGCTTTTTCCCAGTGGTGGTCTCGGCGGTGCAGGGCTTCAAGTCAGTCGATCCTGACATGGTCGATCTCGCCCGCGCCATGCAGGGCAGCCGTTTCCAGGTGTTTCGCGCGGTGAACCTGCCGCATGCGCTGCCGGCGATTTTCTCCGGCCTCAAAGTGTCGGTAACGCTCGCCGTGGTCGGCGCCGTCGTCGGCGAGTTCGTCGGCTCCAATTCCGGGATCGGCTACGTCATGCAGCGCTCGATCGGCACGTTCGATCTGCCGACGATGTTCGCTGCCCTCGTCATTCTCGCGCTGCTCGGTGTGATCCTGTTCTGGATCGTGGACCGGATCGAGAAGCTGGTCATTCCCTGGCATGTCAGCCAGCGCGAGGACGTGATTTTCGCCGCTTGAGTGTTTGCGGCTCTGAAGTGACGAAACGAACGGCCACCAACGGCCGACGCAACAAGGGCAAGGGAGAGTGACGATGAAGCGCTTGATTGGGGCTGTCTCGGCGGTGCTGATGACCTTCGCGGCCATGCCGGCGCAGGCGGCCGACAAGGTCGTGCTGATGCTGAACTGGTACGTCTATGGCGAGCACGCGCCGTTCTATTACGGCAAGGCCAAGGGCATTTATGCGGCTGAAGGCATCGACCTCGAGATCCAGGAAGGCCGCGGCTCGGCGGCGACGACGCAGGCCGTCGCGGCCAAGACGGCGGATTTCGGCTATGTTGACGTCCCCACCATGATGCGCGCCGCGATCAAGGGCGCGCCCGTGGTTGCGACCGGCGTGCTGCTCCAGACCAGCCCGATGTCTGCGATGGGCTTCGCCGACAAGAACATCAGGAAGCCCGAGGACATCAAGGGCAAGACGGTGGCGATCACGCCCGCTGATTCCATGACCCAGATCTGGCCGCTGTTCCTGAAGAAGACCGGCCTGAAGGAGAGCGACTTCAAGACCGTGGCCGGCGACGGCCAGACCAAGCTCAACGCCGTCATCAATGGCCAGGCCGACCTCTTGCTCGGCTACGTCATGGACCAGTCGATGAAGATCAAGGACGCCACCGGCAAGGACGTCTATCCGATCAAGTTCGCCGACTACGGCATCAACATGGTTTCATCAGGCATCATCGCCAACACCGACTATGTGAAGGCCAACGCCGATCTCGTCCGCCGCTTCATGTCGGCGACGACCAAGGCGGTGGAAGCCGCCGAGAAGGAACCCAAAGCCGCGGCGCAGGCAATCCTCGATGCCAACCCCAAGGGCGGCAAGATCGACACGCTGACGCAAGGTTTCGAGCTGACCATTCCGCTCTACCGGACTGCGGAGACCAAGAGCAAGCGGCCGTTCCAGGTCACCGACCAGAACATGACGGACTCCGTCAATCTGATGGTCGAATATGGCGGTCTCGATGCCAAGGCCAAGGACAACCCGAAGGCCTTCTACACCAACGATTATCTGCCGAAGAGCGGGTCGTGAGCGATCAATCTCCTCTGTCGTCCCTGCGAACGCAGGGACTCATAACCACCGGCCTTGATGGTTACGGAAGGTCTCAACCCGCGTGCCCGAACGCTCCGGCACGGCGTATGGGTTCCTGCGTTCGCAGGGACGACGCGTGGAGAAGGTTGTGATGAACCCTGCGACCAAGCCAGTCGATATCAACCAGCCGGCCGCGCATCTGCGCCTGGTAAGCGGCCGTGCCGCCGATTCGTCGGGCATCAAGCTGTCCGGCGTGTCCAAGACCTACCGGACACGCGACGGCGACGTGCCGTCGCTGCGGCCGCTCGACTTCCACATCAACGACGGTGAGTTCTTCGTCGTGGTCGGCCCATCCGGCTGCGGCAAGTCCACGCTGCTCAAGCTGATCTCGGGTCTGCTGCCGCCGACGACGGGCGAAATCCTGGTCGAGGGCGAGAAGGTGACGGCGCCGCATGGCAATGTCGGCATCGTCTTCCAGAACGCGCTGCTCCTGCCATGGCGCAACATCCTGTCCAACGTGATGCTGCCGATCGACATGAAGCGGCTGCCCCGGCAAAAATATCTCGAACGCGCCAAGGCGCTGCTGAAGCTGGTCGGACTCGAAGGTTTTGAGAAGAAGCTGCCCTGGCAACTCTCCGGCGGCATGCAGCAGCGTGCCTCGATCTGCCGCGCGCTGGTGCACGATCCCAGGATCATGCTGATGGACGAGCCGTTCGGCGCGCTCGATGCATTGACGCGTGAACGCATGAATCTCGAATTGATGCGCATCCAGCGCGAGACGAAGAAGACGGTGCTGCTGATCACGCATTCGATTCCGGAGGCTGTGTTCCTCGCCGATCGCGTCCTGGTCATGACCGAGCGCCCCGGCGCGGTCGCCGCGATCTACGACGTGCCACTGCCGCGCCCGCGCTCGCTCGACGTGATGGCCGATCCTGTTTTCACCGAGCTCGTGCAGCGCATCCGCAAGCACTTCTTCTCGCAGGGTGCATTGGATTAGCTGTCATGGCGTTTTCCGAGGGAGCCACGTGCACGCTGCGCTCCCTCCCCCGCCTGCGGGGGAGGGGTGGGGAGAGCGTGTCTCCGCTGGAAAGACTCCCCAAGAGGATAGAACCCTCACCCGCCGCGCTTTGCGCGTCGGCCTCTCCCGCAAGCGGGAGAGGCGAGTCGCCCGTGGGCATACCGCTCGCACCAAGCTCACCTCGTTTTGTTGTTAGACCATGTCACCCCGCCTGAAGCTGCGAGACATCGCCTTCTTCGAACGTCCCGTGCAGTTCGCGCGGCCGTTCCGCTTCGGCGCTGTTACCATCAACGCGACGCCGCAGCTGTTCGTGCGGGTCGAGATCGAGGTCGAGGGCAAGACTACAAACAGGGGCGTTGCCGTCGGCGCCAGTGCTGAACTGCTGGTGCCGAAATGGTTCGACAAGCGGCCGGAGCTGTCGCCGGCGCAGACGGTCGATGGCTTGCGTCGCGCGCTGGAGATCGCGCGCGGTCTCTACCTGGCGCGGACCGGATACCAGACCGCGTTCGATCTGCATGCCTCGTGCATCGGGGCGCAGATCGCGACCTGCGCGAAGAAGAACATTCCGGCGCTCGCCGCCGCTTATGGCCCGGCGGAGATCGACAAGGCGATCCTCGATGCGCTGCTGCGCGCCGCCGAGACCAATTTCTTCGACGGGATGGCCGGCAACATCGCCGGCATGGACGCGCGCCTCTCGCCTGACCTTGGGGGGGCGGACATCGCCACGTTCCTCGGCGGCCGGGCCCCGCTGGAGCGTGTTGCCATCAGGCACACCGTCGGTCTTGACGATCCCGTAGAAGGCGAGGGCGGCGTTGCCGACCCGCGGGAGAACGCAGGTGCGCGCTATTTCAAGCTCAAGCTGTCGGGCGATCCTGCGGCCGACGCGGCGCGGCTTGCCCGGATCGGCAAGGAGCTCGATAAGCTGGGGCGTGACTACAAGGTGACGCTCGACGCCAACGAGCAGTACGCCGACCTCTCGGCGTTGCGTGCGCTGATCGACCGGCTCGATCATGACGCCGCGCTGCGCCGGATCGCGGCGCGATTGCTTTATGTCGAACAGCCAATGCCGCGCGACATCACCCGGCAATCGCCGCTCGGCGCGCTGGCAGATCGCGGTTTCATCATCGACGAAGCCGACGATTCCTACGACGCTTTTCCGGCCGCCCGGGCCCTAGGCTATCGCGGCATCTCCTCCAAATCCTGCAAGGGCCTCTACAAATCCATCGTCAACGCGACGCGCGCGGCGAAATGGAGCGCGGGCGGCGAGCAGTACTTCGTGACCGGCGAGGACCTCACTTGCCAGGCCGGTCTCGCCGTGCAGCAGGACCTCGCGCTCGGCGCCTTCATCGGCGTCACCCACGCCGAGCGCAACGGCCATCACTATGTCGACGGCTTTGGCGACACGCCAACTCCTGAAGCGCAAGCCTTCGCCGCCGCGCACCCCGATCTCTATGCCGATGCCGGGCAGGGCATCCGCCTCTCCATCCACGACGGTGATCTCCTGACGGGATCGCTTCATGCAACGGGCTTTGCGACGTCGGTCCATCCGGACTGGTCAGCGCTTCGTCCGCTCGAACAGCCAAAATCACTTCAGGAGTATCTGGCATGACCACGCAACGCCTCGGCCTCATCATGAACGGCGTCACCGGCCGCATGGGGCTCAACCAGCATCTGATCCGCTCGATCGTCGCGATCCGCGAGCAGGGCGGCGTCCGCCTGAAGAACGGCGACCGCGTCATGCCCGATCCGATCCTGGTCGGCCGCAGCGCAGAGAAGGTCGAGGCGCTTGCGAAGCGCTACAACATCACGCGCTGGACCACCGATCTCGATGCCGCGCTCGCCGACAAGAACGACACCATGTTCTTCGACGCTGCGACCACGCAGGCCCGGCCCGGCCTGCTGACGCAGGCCATCAACGCCGGCAAGCATGTGTATTGCGAAAAGCCGATCGCGACGAATTTCGAGGAGGCCATCGAGGTCGTGAAGCTCGCCAATGCCAAGGGCGTCAAGCACGGCACGGTACAGGATAAGCTGTTCCTGCCCGGCCTGAAGAAGATCGCCTTCCTGCGCGATTCCGGCTTCTTCGGCCGCATCCTCTCGGTGCGCGGCGAGTTCGGCTATTGGGTGTTCGAAGGCGGCTGGCAGGAGGCGCAGCGGCCATCCTGGAATTACCGCAGCGAGGACGGCGGCGGCATCATCCTGGACATGGTCTGCCACTGGCGTTACGTGCTCGACAACCTCTTCGGCAATGTCCAGAGCGTGGTCTGCATCGGCAACACCGATATTCCGGAGCGTTTCGACGAGCAGGAGCAGAAGTACAAGGCGACCGCGGATGATTCCGCCTATGCGACCTTCCAGCTGGAGGGCGGCATCATCGCCCACATCAACATGTCCTGGGTGACGCGCGTCTATCGCGATGACCTCGTCACCTTCCAGGTCGACGGCACGCACGGCTCGGCGGTCGCAGGCCTCACCGACTGCATGATCCAGGCGCGGCAGGCGACGCCTCGTCCGGTCTGGAATCCGGACGAGAAACGGCTGCACGATTTCTACGGCGACTGGCAGAAGCTGCCCGACAACGTCACCTACGACAACGGCTTCAAGGAACAGTGGGAGATGTTCATCCGCCACGTCTACGAGGATGCGCCCTACAAGTTCACGCTGCTCGAAGGCGCCAAGGGCGTGCAGCTCGCCGAGTGCGCGCTGAAGAGCTGGAAGGAGCGGCGCTGGATCGACGTCGCCCCGATCAAGGCGTGAGGTCTACTAGATAAGCCCCGATGTCTACCAAGCCGTCATTGCGAGCGCAGCGAAGCAATCCAGGATCTTTCCGCCGAGGCAGTCTGGATTGCTTCGTCGCTCTGCTCCTCGCAATGACGGGGAGAGGTTCGAAATCATGAACAAGCCCGTCCAACCGATGTCGTCATTGGCGCTCAAGCTGCCGAAGGCCGATCGCTCGATCGAGACCTACCGGCTCGCGGCCTCGCGCACGTTCCCCGCCAAGCTCGAGGGGCCGCTGAACCGCATCGCTTTCTCGGCCGTGCACACGGTCGCCGATCCCTTCGCGGACAATGATCCCTGGCTGTCGGTCGCCGTCGACTGGGACAAGACCATCGCCTTCCGCGAGCACGTCTGGGACCTCGGCCTTGGCGTTGCCGAAGCCATGGACACTGCGCAGCGCGGCATGGGGCTGGACTGGCCGACCTCGCTGGAGCTGATCACGCGTTCGGTCGGTGCCGCAAAGCGCCGCAACGCCCTGGTGTTCTCCGGCGCCGGCACCGACCATCTCGCGGTCGAGGATGCCAAAAACCTGGACGACGTGATCCGCGCCTATGAGGAGCAGATCTCTGCGGTCGAGAAGGTCGGCGGCCGCATCATCCTGATGGCCTCGCGCGCCCTGGCAAAACTCGGCCGCAACGCCGACGATTACGCCAAGGTCTATGACCGCGTGCTGTCGCAGGTCCGCGAGCCCGTGATCATCCACTGGCTCGGCGACATGTTCGATCCGGCCCTCGCGGGCTATTGGGGCACCCAGGATCTCGACAAGGCGATGGATACGGCGGTCGCCATCATCAATGGCAACGCCGCCAAGGTCGACGGCGTGAAAGTCTCGCTGCTCGACAAGCAGCGCGAAATCGACATGCGCCGGCGTCTCGACAAACGCATCAAGATGTATACCGGGGACGATTTCAACTACGCGGAGCTGATTGCCGGTGACGAACAGGGCTTTTCGCACGCGCTGCTCGGTATCTTCGACGCGATCGCGCCGGCGGCGTCCTACGCGTTGTCGCGGCTGGCAGCCGGTGACGAGGCCGGCTTTCACGACGTGCTCGGGCCGACGGTGCCGCTGTCGCGCCACATCTTCAAAGCGCCGACGCGGTTCTACAAGACCGGCGTCGTGTTCATGGCCTATCTCAACGGTCACCAGGATCATTTCACCATGGTCGGGGGACAGGAGAGCACGCGCTCCACGCTGCACCTCGCTGAGCTGTTTCGTCTGGCCGACAAGGCCGGACTGCTCGCCAACCCTGAACTCGCGACGCAACGGATGAAGACCGTGCTCGCCACCCACGGTATCGAATCCTGATGCGCGACTTCTCGTCCGATCACCGCTGGCTGTCGTTGAACACGGCGACGGTCCGCAAGCAGGGTGACCTCGTCGCGATCATCGAGGCCTGTGCGAAGCATGGCATCCGCGCCATCGATCCCTGGCGCGACCAGGTCGCTGCCGTCGGTCTCGAGCGCGCCGCGCGCGCGGTACGCGAGGCCGGCCTCGAACTCTCAGGCTATTGCCGTGGCGGCATGTTCACGTCGGATGCCTCGCGCCGGGGCGAGGTACGCGACGACAACCGCCGCTGCGTCGACGAAGCCAAGGCGCTGGGCGCGCCCTGCATCGTCCTCGTCGTCGGCGGCCTGCCACAATATTCGCGGCCGGGCAGCGAAGCCTCGAAGGACATCGCGGCGGCGCGCGGGCAGGTCGAGGACGCGCTCGCCGAGATGCTCGACTATGCGAAGCAGGCAAAACTGCCGCTGGCCATCGAGCCGCTGCATCCGGCCTATGCGGCCGACCGCGCCTGCGTGAACACCACGAAACAGGCGCTCGACATTTGCGACCGGCTCGACCCTGATCGCAGCGGCATGCTCGGCGTCGCGCTCGACGTCTATCACATCTGGTGGGATCCGGAGCTGATGGGCCAGATCGCGCGTGCCGGCCAGGGTCGCCTGCTCGCGTTCCATGTCTGCGACTGGCTGGTGCCGACCAAGGACATCCTCAACGACCGCGGCATGATGGGCGACGGCGTCATCGACATCAGATCGGTGCGTCAGGCGGTCGAAGCGCAGGGCTTTGCCGGCTATTCCGAGATCGAAATCTTCTCCAACGACTGGTGGGGCAAACCGATGGACGAGGTGCTGCGCACCTGCATCGCGCGGCACAAGATGGTGGTTTAGTTACCACGAGCGATTCGGTGAAAAAGTCAGACGATTGCGCTGTCATCGATTCACCGTCAAACACCGGACTATCACTCGTCCATTCGATCTGCGAAGCTGTGACAACACAGATGCGCTTGCAACAAGCAGGCGCGAAGGGAGGTTCGCAGTGGAGAAAGTGCGACGCTTGCGTGCGATGAGCTCACTGTGTCGCCAACAGGCCGCGTACAACAGCATGAACAAATGGAAGCTGCTGGCTGAGGCAGAATACTGGGATCATTTGGCCGATCTTGAGTTGTCTTCTCACTTCGAACAATGCAACGCGATTGTCTCGAGTGAGGGCTTCCGGTCTAAGAGCGGACCAGAAGCATGAGGCGCGAGAAGGGCCGCTACTGACCCGTTGCGGAAGTCACGCCTAGTTAGCCTTCTTCCGCTGGGTGACTAGGTATCGCAGCAGCCGCTGCATGCCGAGACCGGCAAGAACGGGGAGCGCTACGAACTCTGGCAGCAGACAAAGTGCGCAGAGCCACGGGTTCACTTGCTTGCGCGGTCGGACCGTCAGGCCATTAACGATGAGCGGTGCTGAAGCAATTTGATCGTCGGTGAGCGACTTCGGTACGTCCCGTACCGATGGTTCAGGGCTGAGCATAACTTCAACTTACCACGGGTCTTTCTAACGGCGGTTCACGACTTCACGATCCAATGCTCGGATGGCCTTCAGAGACGATTAACCAAAATGCTGACGGTGACTGCTTGTGGCCCGTGGCTGACCTCGACGCAAAGCGCCGCCATGTCCGCCTCCGAGAGGTGAGCTGACCAAGATAATGCTGGCTACCAAGGGTAGCTTTTGACCCAGAGCGGAACACATGAGGTCTTGCCAAAAGCAATGGAGGCTCGCCACGTTTGCTGGCAGTCGGTAGATTGCCGGCCGAGCCACCGCGAGCATACAAAGCCGTCAGTCGGCCGGGACGGAAAATGACGCCTACTGACCATCTCGCTGGACGGCATTCTCGTCTGCCTTCATCCAAAAATTAGCCTCATGAGGCAAAGCAGAAAATGGCGTGGATCATAAGGGGTATGTTTGGCAAGTCGGTGATCGGATATTCCGCCGAAGACGCCGAGGTTCTGGAAGCTTATTTCGAGCATAGTTTCGTTCAGCCGGGGTCGCTGAAGCGAGTAGGCTGGAATTGCGGGGTGCCAATTCCCTCCGAGGTAATGCCGCGGCGCGTCAGGCTGGCCAAAGCTAAGACCATGAGCGACTGGATGCTGATGCGTCGAGGAGGCGACTTGGTCAGCTCACGCGTAAAGGACGCTGTTGAAGAGCTTGACCCCGGGCGGCACCAGTTCTTTCCGGTTACAGTCGAAGACAAGGACGGTAACGCTCGGGCCGAGCAGCAGCACTTTATTTTCAATGTCGTTGGACGGATCGATTCGATCGTCGCTGAGCGCAGCCATTTCAACGTGGTCGGACAGGCCAACACCGACAATTGGGCTTACAGCCGCCGTGTCGGGCCTTGGCAGTGTACGCTAAACGCCTCTGTTATTGACGGACGGGCATGCTGGGTCGAGCATCGCTATACCGACTGCTGGTTCGTTTCCGATCGATTGGCCTCGATTTTGCGCAAGCGAAAGGTCAACGGAATTAGGCTCGAATTCCACAGCGAAGAAGCGTCACTTTAGTCGGTTCGGCCAACTGCCAGTTGTGCGAACAATGGCGTACTCGATGGTCCGCTAATGGCCCGTGGCTGACCTCGACGCAAAGCGCCGCCATGTCCGCCTCCGAGAGGTGAGCTGACCAAGATAATGCTGGCTACCAAGGGTAGCTTTTGACCCGCAACGGGCATCAATGGCCTTGACCCGGTGCGGCCTACCTTTGGTTTGATAGGGTTCTCCCAGTGGCGCATCATTTGCGTCCAGCAACGACCTCGGGCGGTCGATCCGGCGCGAGGCTGAAATGGTGACGGTCCTATTGGAACTCCCCCTTCGTGATAGGCAAGGCATCAGGCAACAAAAGAGAGGACCGAACCGGCATGATCAGTCTAATAAATGTCTTCACGGTAGATCCAGCCAACCAGGACCGGCTCCTCGATTTGCTTGCGCGCGCGACCGATGAATTCGTCAGCCGGGCACCTGGCTTTGTTTCCTCGACCCTTCATCGGAGCCTCGACGGCACGAAGGTGACCATGTATGCGCAGTGGCGCAGCGCGGAAGACTATGAGGCCATGCGCCAGGATCCTGGACCGCTACCCTTTCTCGAAGAGGCGCTCACCATCGCGAAATTTGAGCCGGGCATGTATGAGGTCGTGCGCACATTCTCGCCCATTGATAGGTAGGCCTCGCCCCCGCGCGCGAATCCGGACTTCCGCTGTTGGCCCGTGGCTGACACTCCCTCTTGGCTTTGCACGGTCCGCTTCCGGAGGCTGAGCGGAAGCCATTGGTGGAGCCGCCAGGGCAGCCTTTGACCCACAGCCGACCAGATTTTGAACGGCTCTCAGCCGTCACAAGGACGGTCTGGGCCGAAACTTTCTTACCACTGGTGCGATGCGGCGGGCTCGCTTAAACGGGGTCAAAGACCAAATCATCATTGCCGAGGTCGAAGGTGTCAGACATCAAGCGAGCCGCTGAACTCGAAGCTATCCGCCGAAAGCTTATTCCATTGACGGCGTACCGTCAGCTTCTCAACGGCCCCGAGCACGTGTCGGATTGGCTGCTGGTCAATCGGTCGATGATCGACACGTTCGCCGATGCCACCCACGATCACCAGTTTATTCACACCGACCGTCAACGAGCCGAGAGCGAAACGCCCTTTGGAGGAACAATTGCACATGGATTTCTCACGCTATCGCTCCTATCGACGCTCGCTTTCGATGCGATGCCGGGCGTCGAGGGGATACGAATGGGTGTCAACTACGGGTTCGAGCGGGTTCGTTTCCTTAGCCCGGTTAAGTCTGGAGCCCGGGTGCGAGGTAAATTCCGTCTGATTGGATTGACCGAGCGCGCGGTCTCTATCCAGTCAGCATGGGACACGGTGGTAGAGGTTGAAGGTGTGATCAGGCCGGCTATCGAAGCGCACTGGATCACCTTGGCGTTGATTGATCCAGACGAGCGGCCAGTGTAGTCCCTTTGAAAGGTCCGGTTATGGCCCGATGGCGAAGTGTGGTTTTGGCCCAGGCCAGGTATGGTCAGCTGATCGGAGCACACCGGAAGTGACGCGGCGCCGTTCAAACCGGCGCTTCTGACCTAATTCGGACCTCGACGGGCGGCACCGCGGTTCAACTACGGAAGTCCTTTTGTCGCCGTAAAGGGATTGAACCCCCGTTCTGCAAGAGCAGCCCACGAAGCAGCGCCAAGATGTGGCAATCGGAAATAGAGGCGTGGCTTAGCCGGATCGGTATCCAGCATGAACCCGGTCGGTAGTGCTCGGACACTTGTGGCATAGAACCCGCCATCCGGCGACCTCTGGGATTCGATGACAGCAACCAACGATTTTGCCTCCGCAGTCCTGCCGAGCAATTTCAGCAAGAGAGCCATTTGGCTTGTCCCTTCGGTCCACACACCATCTCGGTTTTCACCGTAAGAAAAGCCCTCGTCGACTCTCATTCGCTGTTCGGCGGTCGTAATGGCCGATGCAAATTTCCTGGCCGCTCCCGGGAGCGCCGTTAACGGCCAGACTTGAGCATCAAGGGCCAAAATCGGATTGCGCGTGACGCCGTCTTCTGCGGTGCCTGCGGCGAAACAGCCGCACGCCGGATCCCACATCGTATCCACGAAGCGCTCAGCAGCTTTTGCCATGTCACGCCAGCGCGAGTCGCCTGTGCGGGTTGCAAGAAGGCCAAACGCAGCGGCGAGGTCAGTATTGTGTTCAGTCGATTTCCATGTCCGCAACTCCGGCGTCGGTTCGTGCCCAAACGTACCGCCCGTGAAACCGCCAGTCCCGCGACTGTCGGCCCATTGCGCGACCCAGGTGCCAAGCCGTGCTGCACCATCGCGGAATCGAGAGCCGGTGTTCACATCATCAATCGACAGCAACGCCAGCATGGCCCATGCGATGTTGCCGTTATCGCTGCCCACCTGATATCGATCCTCTAACCACTTGTTCTGCGTGTTGTCCCACCACCCCGGAAGTTTGACAGGGCCATTCGCCACCACACCCCCGGCGTAAGCGTTCCGGAGCCGTCCATCATGCCAGGTCCGGTCATTGTCGATGGCCCCGAGAATCGCCGCGCCGATGCGACGTGCTTTGTCTTGCTCACCGCAACCGACCAATGCGATGGCGGCCACTGCATTGTCATAAAGGTATGCGGCGCCATGGAGAGGCCCTGAGTCCACCGTCGGATAGCTGGGCAAGAACAACGGCCCTGGTGGCGCCTTATCGATTAGACCAGCGAGGTACCCGCATGCAGACGCGTCTAGTGTTGCCAGAGCCCGTCGTGGAGTGGCGACCACAATGATTATGAAAGTCGTTAGGATCCATACCAAGGATGTTATTCGGGCCACTTGCCGTTCTCCGCGTGGACGCTGATCTTATACTCATCGGCGATGTCTGGAAGTGGCCCACCTGCGACCTCGGAGAATGTCCGCGCTTGGTCCGCTGTTGGGGGTTAACCCGACACCAGTCGGTTAGCCGATCAATGAGTACATGCCCCAGTCACCTGGCGTCGTTCGACCGCTGCGCAAATTGCAGCGCGAGAACGCGACGCCATCCTCACGGGCTTGCGACCTGTTGCAGCGTGTTGAAGCGCGCCTTCTGCTCGCTGCTCAGTGTGGCATAGAACTCGTCCAGGGCGGGTTCGACCAGCTTGGCGGCGGTCAACATGGCCTCGAGCCGGTGCTGCATCGTCTCCAGCCGTCCGACCGGTGTCAGCGGCGCATCATTCGGACAGGCCGCCTGTAGGCCCTCGACGCCCTTCGCCGTCGCTTCGCGGAGGCGGTCGAGCGTCTCCTTCTGCTTACCTGCAGGGTGGAGCACAGCCTCGATCCTCTGGATCGGTAACTGCGTGAGCCCCGACTTCGGATCGGCGCAGCCTTCGCTACTCGCCTCCTGCTGCTGCGGCGAGCGCTCGCCGACATGGGGGCCGAGCGCGTTGAAGCGGGCCTGCTGCTCGTCACTGAGCGAATTGTAGAAATTCTCCAGTGCCGGTCGAACGATCTTGACGGCTTCAAGCGTCGCGCTGATGCGGTTCATCATCGCGCGCAAGCGGCCAGGGGGAGTCAGTGCATAAGTCTCCGTGCAGGAGTCCTTGAACACACCGGCAGCGTTGGCCGCCGCCGTCTTCAGCTCATCGAGCAGTGTGCGTTGCTCCGGCGTCGGCCGCACCGCCCGTGCGATATCGGCAAGCGGCCAGGCGGTCACGCCCTTGTCCGGCGTGGCACACAACTGCTGAAGCGTCTGCGGGCTCGCGCTGGCACGCTGGCGCGCGTGGTAGCCGCCGCCAGCTTGCGGAGTGTCGTACGGGTTGGTGCTGGCATAGGCGGAATAGGGGCCGTCACCTCCCCAGAACATGGTGTCGACGAAGTCGTCATAGGCGTACGCCCAATATCCGGGCTCGTAGCCATAGGACCAGAACGTGTAGTTGAAGATGTCGGAATAGGCGTAAGGCCAGAACACGGGTCCAAGCCACGCCACGAACACCGCGGGATGACGGTGACGCCAGGCCTGTCGGGGAGCCCAGCCGCTTTGGCGAGTGACGAGAGCCGCTTGGGTCTGCGAAGTGGACTGCTCGCGGAAGCGCGCCGCAAACCGTCCGCGCTCGGCGGCCTGCGCGGCAGCCGCAAGTGCCGGAGCGCGCTCCGGAGCCTGCAATCCAAGCCGCTGCTGGCGCGCCAAGTCAATTTGCTGCGCGCGCTGCTCACGGTCAAGCAAGCGGTTCTGCGTCTGGAGCAGTCGCTGCTGTGCGCGTTGCGCTTGCGCGCCTTCCGGCCTTTGCGACTGCAATTGCTGCACACGCTGCTGCAGGCGTTCGATGCGAGTCTGGCGCTCCGTCGTCTGGCGCGACAGCATCTCGCGCTGCCGTTGCTCGACCTGCTGCGAGCGCTGTTGGACACGTTGCTCGCGCTCTAGAAGACGGCTCTGCGACTGCAGCAACCGTTGCTGCTGTTGCTGGGCCCTTGCGCCTTCCAGCTTCTGCGATTGCAATTGCTGCAGGCGCTGCTGCAAGCGGTCGATGCGGACTTGGCGTTCCGCGGATTGGCGCGAAAGCATCTCACGCGGTGGCCCCGGTCGCTGGCTTACGGCCGGCGGTGCACCTGGACGCGAAGGGGCGGCGATATGCGGCGTCGGCCGCGGCGCCATGGCCGGACGTTGCGGCGCTGCCGGCGGGCGATGGAGTTCGTGTCGGGGCGCGGCCACCTGCGGGGCGGCTCGCGGGGCACTGATATGTGGGGTCGGACGCGGTGGCGGTGAGGCGATGTGCGGCGCCGGACTTGGCGCCATCGCCGGTCGCTGCGGCATGGCTGGCGGCGCGGCGGGACGCGCCATGGTAGGCGGCGCCGCAGGACGAGCCATGGCCGGTGGTGCTGCCGGACGGGCCATGGCCGGTGGTCCTGCAGGCGGCGCTGCGGCTGGCCCTGGTGGTCCTCCACCCCGTCCGTGTCCGAGAGGTCCCTGGGCCGGCGCGCTCGTCGTCAGCATCGAGACGCCAACCAAAACAGCCGTCAGGCAAACGCCACGCGGAAGCATGATCTAGCTCCCAACTCGTAATCGCCCACGATTTTCAACGCACAGACGGCGCAATCGTTCGTTCTTGGCCATGGCCGGCATTGCGATCTTCCGACGCAGGCAGTCTCAGGAGACATCCTGCGTCAGGGTGGTGGCGAGTCGCTCCAGCGCCCAGTCGACCTGGTCGCTTGTGATCACCAGCGGCGGGGCGATGCGGATCGTATGCTCATGGGTATCCTTGGCGAGAATGCCCTTGGCCTGGAGCGCCTCGCAGTAGCGGCGTGCGCGGCCGGCCTCGGGATGCAACTCGACCGCCAGCATCAAGCCGCGACCGCGCATTTCGCGGATCGTATTGGCGCGGATGTTTTTCAAGCCTTCGAGAAAGCGCTCGCCCTGCCTGGCCGCGTTCTCGATCATGCCTTCCTCGACCAGCACGCGCATCGCCGCGCGCGCCACCGCGCAGGCAAGCGGGTTACCGCCAAAGGTCGAACCATGCTGCCCCGGTCTCAAGGTCCCGAGCACGTCGTTGTTCGAGAGCACGGCCGACACCGGATAGAAACCGCCGGACAAGGCCTTGCCGAGCAGCGTCACGTCCGCCTCAATTCCCTCGTGCTGTTCGGCGAGCAGCTTGCCGGTGCGGCCGAGCCCGGTCTGGATCTCGTCGAGCACGAGCATCACGTTGTTGGCGGTGCAGAGCTGGCGTACCTCACTGAAATAGCCGGCCGGAGGAATGATGACACCGGCTTCGCCCTGGATCGGCTCGACCAGAAAGGCGACGGTATTTGGGGTGATTGCGTCTTGCAACGCCGCGGCGTCGCCGAACGGGATGATCCTGAAACCCGGCGCGAACGGCCCGAAATGTGTGCGTGTCTCGGGGTCGGTTGAAAAACCGACGATGCCAAGTGTGCGCCCGTGAAAATTGTTGGCGCAGACGATGATCTCGGCCGCACCGTCCGGCACGCCCTTCACCTCATAGCCCCATTTGCGAACCGCCTTGATCGCGCTTTCGACCGCCTCGGCGCCGCTGTTCATCGGCAGCACCTTGTGGGAGCCGGTGAGCGCGGCGATCTCTTCGTAGAACAGGGCGAGCTGGTCGTTGTGGAAGGCCCGCGAGGTGAGCGTCAGCCTGTGCGCCTGTTCGACCATCGCCGCCAGGATCTTGGGGTGGCAGTGGCCCTGGCTGACCGCCGAATAGGCCGAGAGGCAATCGAGATAGCGGTTGCCTTCGGTATCCCAGACCCAGACACCTTCGCCGCGCGACAGGACGACCCCGATCGGCTCGTAATTATGGGCGCCGAACCGTGCTTCCGTGGCGATGAGATCAATGACCGACGCGCTCATCTGTCGTCACTCCATTGCTGCGCGCCGGCGTCAACCGACCGCTCCGGCGGCCCTCAACCTGATCTGGGTATCGCTCTGCCGTCTTGGAAGCCTTCATGCACCCGATCGCGTGGTGGGGCCCGATCTGCCCGGAATGTCAGATGGTTCTGCGGAACCACAGGGCGTCGTTCGCCGACAGGCTCTCTACTGTGCATGGGGTTGTTTTCGACATTTTTGTTCTGGCCCCCTCAGTCGATTGCGCAGGGCACGCTCAAGAACCCGCGGAACCGGACCCGTCCGCCCCGGACCGGCTGGCCGCTCACGGCATAGTTCGGGAAGCGCGCCAGGAAGCGCGAGATCGCGATCGCGCCTTCCAGCCGCGCCAGCGCCATGCCGGCGCATTGATGCGCGCCGGTCGCGAAGGCGAGGTGCCGGTTCGGCGTGCGCGCAATATCGAAGCGTTCCGGGTCTGGAAACTGAGCGGGATCGCGGTTGGCCGCACCAATGCACAGCGTCACCGACGTGCCGGCATCGAGCGCGACGCCGCCGAGCTCGACACGCTCCGTGGTCATGCGATTGCCGAGCTGGTTCGAGCTCTCATAGCGCAGCATCTCCTCGACCGCCGTCTTGATCATGTCGGGGTTGTCGATCAGCCGCTGCTTCTGGTCGGGATGACGGTCCAGCGCTACGAGGCCGTTGCCGATCAGATTGGTGGTGGTCTCGTGCCCGGCGTTGAGCAGGAAGATGCAATTGTGCAGCAGCTCCTTCTCGGTGAGCCGCTCGCCGTTCTCCTCTCCCTGGATCAGCCGCGTCAGCACGTCGCGCTCGGGATTGCCCGGCTTGGCGCGCCGCCGCGCGACCAGCGTCTCGAGATAGGCGAGGAAATCCGTCACCGCCTTGTTGCCGCGCGCCGCCGCCTCGGGCGACACCACGGGTTCGAGGGCGCCCAGGATCGCCAGCGACCAGTCACGCAGCGGTGTGCGCTCGTCATGGGGAACGTCGAGCAGATTGCCGATCACCTCGATGGGAATGGAGGCCGCGAAATCCTCGATCAGCTCGCAAGCGCCCTTGGCTTCGATGGCGTCGAGGAGGCCGTCGACCAGCTTGATGAGGTCGCCCTCCATGCTCGCGATCGCCCGTGGCGACAGCGCCCCCATGATCAGGCGGCGCACGCGGGTGTGGGACGGCGGGTCGTTGAAGACGAGGCTGGTGGTGTGGTGCTCATAAAGCGGGGTGTCGCCGTATTTCGGCGCGAACTCGCGCTTCTTGTCCGAGCTGAACGACTTGGTGTTCTTGTAGGTGGTGACGAGGTCGTCATAGCGGGTCAGGAACACGGTGCCGTTCGGCAGGCGCTTGACCGGCTCGTTCTCCCGCAGTGCACGATAAGTCGGATAGGGGTTGTCGTAGAACTCCGGCTGCAGCTTCTCGAGGTCGAAGCTGGCGGCCAGCGCCTTCGCATCTGCGTTCATCCCGTTATACTCGCCGGTTAAAGCCGATATGCCGTTTTTGTTGTTCTGGTCGGCGCATGCATGCGTCTACAGTCTTTCTACCTTGCTAGCCGACCGGACAGGAAAATGCACGCACGCGCTGACGCTGCCGACACGGCCCCGAACTGGCCCGACGATATCTTCGCAACATTGCAGCGCTTCGACGTCCGGCAGGTGCCGTATGTCCCCGACGCCGGTCATTCCAGGCTGATCCAGCGCGTGCTGGACTCCGCCACCATGCGCGGCATTCCGCTGACGACCGAGGAGGAGGGGGTGGCGCTGCTCGCAGGCGCCTGGGCCGGCGGCCAGCGCGGCGTGCTGCTGATGCAGTCGAGCGGCGTCGGCAATTGCATCAACATGCTGTCGCTGATCCCGATCCTGCGCTTTCCGTTCCTCACGCTCGTGACCATGCGCGGCGAGTGGGGCGAGTTCAATCCGTGGCAGGTGCCGATGGGATCGACCACGCAGGGCGTGTTCGAGCTCTCCGGCGTCAAGGTGCTGCGCGCCTCCAACGCAGCCGAGGTGCCCGCCGTGCTGGAGGCCGCCGCCGCGCAGGCCTACAACGCGCTCACGCCGACCGCCGTCCTTCTGTCGCAGCGCCTGATCGGCGCCAAGGTTTTCACCAAATGAGCAAGGCCAATCTCCTCGACCGCCGCCAGGTGGTGTCGACGCTCCTCGCGGACCGCAAGGACGTCGTCGCGATCGGGGGCCTGGGTGCCTCCACCAACGACATGTGCGCCGCCGGCGATCATGCCCGCAACTTCTACCTCTGGGGTGGCATGGGCGGCGCCGCGATGATCGGGCTCGGCCTCGCTCTGGCGCAGCCGAAGCTGCCGGTGCTGGTCATCACCGGCGACGGCGAGATGCTGATGGGCATGGGCAGCCTTGCCACCATCGGCCTGCAAAGGCCGCCCAATCTGTCAATCGCAGTGCTCGACAACGAGGCCTATGGCGAGACCGGCGGGCAGACCAGCCATACCTCGGCCGCCGCGGACCTTGTCGGCGTCGCCAAGGCATGCGGCATTGCGGACAGCCGGGCCGTCACCACCATGGCCGAGGTCGAGGCCTTTGCCAAAGCCGTCCACGACGTCTCGGCCGGGCCGCGCTTTGCCAATGTGAAGATCGACGGCGCCAGCCTGGAGCGGATCCTGCCGAGCCGGGATGGGACCTTTATCCTGAACCGGATCCGCAGCGACCTCGGCTTCCAGCCGATCTAGCCGGGCGCGGCTCTCGGAGGGGCGCCCTGCAAGCAGCCCGAGTGGTGGTGCGAATTTCCCCTGAATTTGCAACGCACTCAGGTTGCGATGCAACATAGTGCTTGACTTCTGGGTGGGTGAGTGTTTACTCACCCACCATGAGCTCATTGCGTATGACGAGCGACCTGAGGCGTCAATTGATCCTCGGTGCCGCAAAGCGCTGCTTTGCCCGACATGGCTACACCGGCACCACGACGAAGAGCGTGGCGGCCGCCGCTGCCATTTCCGAGGCGCTGCTGTTCAAGCATTTCCCGTCCAAGGCGGCGCTCTACGCCGAAATTCTCAGCGACGAATGCGAAGCGGATCCGGCTTTCATCGAGCTTCTCGAACGGGAGCCCTCGACCGCCACGCTGGTCGAGGTGATCCGCAGGATGGTCGGGCATTTCCTGCACATTGCTGACGGTCCCGATCAGGAAGAGGCGCAGCGCCTGCGACTGATGGCCACGAGCCATTTGGATGACGGCGAATTCGCGCGTTTGCTGTATGCCAAGATCGAGACATTGATTGGGGCGGCTTTTGTCGGCTCGCTCGAGCGCGCCGTGGCCGCCGGGGATGCGCGGCCCTACGCTGGCGATCCGCTCAACCTGTTCTGGTTTGCGCATCATGCGGTGATGACCGCGGCGCTGACCAGGCTGCCGGCCACGCCTTGTCTCGCTTACGGCAAGGCGAACGACCTGGAGCGGCAGCTCTGTGAGTTTCTCCTGAGGGGTATCGGACTTAACGACGCCTCAATTGCTTCGCATCTGGGCCGCGATCAGGCCGCGGATGCCGGCAAGGCGGCGATTGCAGAAAGTGCATGACATGAACATCGTAACCGAACACAAGATTTCGGGCGAACCGATCGACAACAAGGCTCCCAAGCGTCCGGTCCGGCCGGTGCTCTGGTTCATCATCGTCGGCACGCTTCTCGCCGCGCTGGTCGGTGGACTCGTCTGGTTCAACTATTTCCGCGGCCAGATGATCCAGCAGTTCTTCGCCAACAACAAGCCGCCGCCGACGGCCGTCAGCGCGGCCGAGGCGAAGTCCGAGGTGGTGCCGAACCTGCTCACCGCGGTCGGCAGCCTTGTCGCCGTGCATCAGGTCGACGTCAGCGCCGACGTCAACGGCCGCGTCACGGAGATCAAGTTCGAGCCGGGTACGCGCGTCGAAGCCGGCACGCCGCTGGTGCAGCTGTTCGACGCGCCGGACCAGGGCGACCTCGCCAATTACAAGGCGCAGGCGACCGTCGCGCAGCTGTCGCTCGACCGCGCCAAGCAACTGGCCGCGCGCCAGTTCGGTCCGCAGGCGACCGTCGATGCCGCGCAGGCCTCCTACGACCAGGCGCAGGCCGGCATCGCCAAGACCGAAGCGTTGATCTCGCAGAAGCTGGTGCGAGCGCCGTTCTCCGGTGATCTCGGCATGCGCAAGGTCGAGGTTGGCCAATATCTGACGGCAGGTACGGCGATCGTGTCGTTGACCGATCTGTCGGAGCTGTGGGCCAACTTCACGGTGACGGAAAAGGATTCCGGCAACCTCAAGGTCGGCCAGACCGTCCGGCTGAAGGTCGATGCCTATCCGGGCCGCACCTTCGAGGGCAAGATCACCACGATCGAGCCGCAGATCGCGACCGACACCCGCAACATCCGCGTGCAGGCGACGATCGCCAATCCGGAGAAGATCCTCAAGCCCGGCATGTTCGTGACCACCACGGTGGTGCTGCCGGACAAGCCGGCCGTGATCACGGTGCCTGAGACGGCTGTCGACTACACGCTGTACGGCGACTCGGTGTTTGTGATCGCCGAGAAAAAGGAAGCGGACGGCAAGACCAGCCTCTCGGCGGTGCGCACCTTCGTGCAGACCGGCAACCGGGTCGATGGTCGCGTCGAGATCCTCAAGGGCGTGAAGGCGGGCGACAAGGTCGTCGCCCTCGGCCAGCTCAAGCTGCAATCGGGTGCGCCGGTATCGATTTCGACCGATCCGGCTCCGCCGATCCCGGCGCAGCCGCCGCGCTATTGACAACATCCTCACGTGATCCGGCCCCGCCGGATCACGTCTCTTGAGACATAGAAATCCAGATCGGAAATCGAGATCGCTGCGATGGCCCTTACCGATATTTTCATCAAGCGCCCGGTTCTGTCGGTCGTCGTCAGCCTGCTGATCCTGCTGATCGGCCTGCGTGCGGCGATGGTGCTGCCGATCCGGCAATATCCGAAGCTGTCGAACACGGTCATCAACATCACGACCGTCTATCCCGGCGCGTCCGCGGACCTGATCCAGGGCTTCATCACCACGCCGATCGAGCAGGCAGTCGCCTCGGCCGAGGGCGTCGACTACATCACCTCGTCATCGGTGCTCGGCACCTCGACGATCCAGGTCTACATCAAGCTGAATTTCGATCCGAACCAGGCGCTCACCGAGGTGCTGGCGAAGACGAACTCGGTGAAGTACCTGATCCCTAAGGAGTCCAACGACCCGATTGTCACCAAGACCACCGGCCAGACCACGGCGGTGATGTATCTCGGATTCTCGTCCGAGGAGCTGTCCGGTTCGGCGATCTCCGACTATCTGACGCGCGTGGTGCAGCCGGTGCTGTCGACCGTCGACGGCGTCGCCTCGGCCGACATTCTCGGCGGCCAGACCTTCGCGATGCGTCTTTGGCTCGATCCCGTGAAGATGGCCGGCCGCAATGTGTCGCCGGCCGACGTCGCCGCGGCAATCACCGCCAACAACTTCCAGTCCGCGGCGGGCCAGACCAAGGGCTATCTCATCGTCTCGAACGTCTCGACGAATACCGGCCTCACCGACGTCAACCAGTTCAAGAAGATGATCGTCAAGGCCAAGGACGGCGGCTTCGTGCGGATGGAGGATATCGCCACCGTCGAGCTTGCCGCCCAGAGCACGGACGCCAGTGTTGCCTTCAACGGCGAGCACGCGATTTTCATCGGCGTGCAGGCAACGCCGCAGGGCAACCCGCTGACGCTGGTCAAGGGGGTGCGCGCGCTGTTCCCTGAACTCGAGCGGAATCTGCCGCCGTCGATGAAGATGAAGGTCGCCTACGACTCCACCAAGTTCATCCAGTCCTCGATCGATGAGGTGGAGAAGACGCTGGGCGAAGCCGTGATCATCGTGATCGTGGTCATCTTCCTGTTCCTAGCCTCGCTGCGCTCGGTCATCATCCCCGTCGTCACCATTCCGCTGTCGATGATCGGTGTCTGCACCCTGATGCTGGCGTTGGGCTTCAGCTTCAATCTCTTGACCCTGCTCGCGATGGTACTGGCGATCGGCCTCGTCGTCGACGACGCCATCGTCGTGGTGGAGAACATCCATCGCCACCTTGAGGAGGGTAAGACACCGGTTCAGGCCTCACTGCAAGGTGCGCGCGAGATCGTGGGTCCCGTCATCTCCATGACGATCACGCTCGCGGCGGTGTACGCGCCGATCGGATTCCTCGGCGGCCTCACCGGCTCGCTGTTCCGCGAATTCGCCTTTACCCTCGCGGGCTCGGTGATCGTGTCGGGCGTGATCGCGCTGACATTGTCGCCGATGATGTGCTCGATGCTGCTGAAGAACACCGAGGAAGGGCGCTTCGCAAAGATCGTGAATCGGGTGTTCGGCGCGATGACGCGCTGGTATGGCCGCAAGCTCGATCGCTCGCTCGACTACAAGGCCATCACCGGCCTGTTTGCGATCACGATCCTCGGGCTGGTCGGCTTCCTCTACATGCATACTTCGAAGGAGCTGGCGCCCGAAGAAGACCAGGGCATCGTGTTCGCGGTGACCAAGGCCCCGAAATACGCCAACATCGATTATCTCGATTTCTATGGCGAAAAGCTCGACAAGGAATTCGCGAAATTCCCCGAGACCGACCTGCGCTTCGTGCTGAACGGCATCAACGGCCCGCAGGGCGGCATCGCCGGCATGCTGCTCAAGCCCTGGGACGAGCGCACGCGTTCGTCGATCCAGCTCAAGCCGCTGGTGCAGGCCGAGCTCTCCAAGATCGAGGGCGTGCAGGCCTTCGCCTTCAACCTGCCGCCGCTGCCGGGCGGTCCGGGCGGCCTGCCGATCCAGATGGTGATCAACTCCACCGCCGGGTTCCAGACTGTCTATGAGCAGATGGAGAAGCTGAAGGAAGCTGCGCGGAAGAGCGGCATGTTCATCGTCTCCGACAGCGACCTTGCCTATAACCAGCCGAACGTGAAGGTGACGATCGACCGCACCAAGGCACAGGATCTCGGCGTCAACATGCAGAACCTGGGCTCTACGCTCGCGGTGCTGCTCGGCGGCAACTACATCAATCGCTTCAATCTCGAGGGCCGGTCCTACCAGGTGATCCCGCAGGTGCCGCGCGCCAAGCGGCTGTCGCCGGAATCGCTCGGCGGCTACTACGTGACGACCAATACCGGTCAGCAGCTGCCGCTGTCGACGGTGGTGTCCATTGAAACCAAGACCGACCCGAATTCGCTGACTCACTTCAACCAGCTCAATTCGGCGACGTTCTCGGCGGTGCCGATGCCGGGTGTGACCGTCGGCGCGGCGGTGGACTTCCTCGAAGGCGAGGCCAAGAAGCTGCCGCAGGGCTTCAGCCACGACTATCTGGCCGACTCCCGGCAATATGTGCAGGAAGGCAATCAGCTCGCGATCACCTTCGGCTTCGCGCTGATCATCATCTTCCTGGTGCTGGCCGCGCAATTCGAGAGCCTCCGCGACCCGCTGGTGATCATGATCTCGGTGCCGATGGCGATCGTAGGCGCGCTGATCCCGCTGTTCTTCGGCGCGGCGACCATGAACATCTATACCCAGGTCGGTCTGCTCACCCTGGTCGGCCTGATTACCAAGCACGGCATCCTGATGGTGGAGTTCGCCAACGAGCTCCAGGTCAAAGAGCGGCTCGACCGCCGCTCTGCCATCGAAATGTCGGCCCGCATCCGCTTGCGGCCGATCCTGATGACGACGGCCGCCATGGTCACCGGCCTGATCCCCCTCCTGACCGCGACCGGCGCAGGCGCGGCCAGCCGCTTCTCGATCGGTCTGGTGGTCGTGGCCGGCATGTCGATCGGCACGCTGTTCACGCTGTTCGTGCTGCCGGCGGTCTATGTGGTGCTGGCGACCGACCATCGCGCGGCGGCTGATTCGGAGCGGAACAAGCAGGTCAACGAGCTCGACCTCGGCTCCAAGGCGCTGCGGCCGACCTGAGGCCGCAAGGCAAGCCAGTCCAAGGGCGGCAGCGGTCATCCGCTGCCGCCCTTTTTCGTTGTGTCCTGGGGAAGCCCGTTCCTGCGCTTGCGAGAGACAAGGTCCGGTCTTCTTGCTAGGTTCCGCGGGATGAGCCTTTCCGTCCACTCCGACACACCTCGAGCCGGGCCGCTGCCGAGCGCGGCCCCAGGCAAGGCAGCGTCCGGCGGAACGGCGGGCCGCGGAATCAGGTCGCGGCTGTTCACCAAATACGTCGCGCTGTTCGTGGCCGTCGTCGCCATCGCTCTGCTCGCCAATGGCTTGTTCGAGGTCTTCTTCTATTATCGTGAGCACAAGGCTTCGCTGATCAGAGTCCAGCACGAGCAGGCCGAGGCGGCCGCCGCCAAGATCGGCCAATTCGTCAAGGAGATCGAGAGCCAGCTCGGCTGGACCACGCAACTGCCCTGGTCGGGAGGTTCGATCGAGCAGCGCCGGTTCGACGCGCTGCGCCTCCTGCGCCAGGTGCCTGCCATCACCGAACTTGCCCAGGTGGATTCGACTGGCAAGGAGCGGTTGCGGGTCTCGCGGCTGGCGATGGACGCGCTCGACAGCGGAATCGACCTGTCGGCCGACCCGAAGTTCACCGAGGCGGTCGCGCACAAGGTCTATTACGGCCCGGTTTACTTCCGCCGGGAGTCCGAGCCCTACATGACGCTGGCGCTGGCCGGCGCCCGCAAGGATGCCGGCGTCAGCATCGCGGAGGTCAATCTCAAGCTGATCTGGGACGTTGTGTCCCAGATCAAGGTCGGCGAGCACGGACACGCCTACGTGGTCGGTCCGGAGGGACGACTGATCGCGCATCCCGACATCAGCCTCGTCCTGCGCAATACCGACATGTCCGGACTCCCCCAGGTACGTGCCGCGCTGGCCGGGAGCGGTACCGTCGCCGGCGCGCTTTCCGAAGCGCGCAACATCCAGGGCCAGAAGGTGCTGACTGCATCGGCCCCGATCGAGCCGCTGCATTGGACCATGTTCGTCGAGCTGCCGGTCGAGGAGGCCTATGCCGCGCTCTATGCTTCATTGCAGCGGCTTGCGATCGTGCTGCTCGCAGCATCGATCTTCGCGGTGCTCGCCGGGATCTTCCTGGCGCGCCGCATGGTCGTGCCGATCCAGGCCCTGCGCAGCGGCGCCGAGCGGATCGGGGGCGGCGATTTCTCCCAGCGCATCTCGATTAGAACCGGCGACGAGCTTGAAGGGCTCGCCGACCAGTTCAACGACATGGGTGCACGCTTGCAGGAATCCTATGCCGACCTCGAGAACAAGGTCGAGCAGCGCACCGCGGAACTCCGCCAATCCCTCAACGATCTGCGCACCGCGCAGAACCGCCTGATCCAGACCGAGAAGCTTGCGTCTCTCGGCCAGCTCACCGCCGGCATCGCTCACGAGATCAAGAACCCGCTCAACTTCGTCAACAATTTCTCCGCAGTGTCGACGGAGCTGATCGACGAGCTCAACGAAACGTTGCGATCCGCCGCTCTCGACGGCAAGACGAAGGAGGAGGTCGAGGAGCTGACCGGCATGCTCAGGGGCAACCTCGAGAAGGTGGTGCAGCACGGCAGGCGCGCCGATTCCATCGTGCGGAACATGCTGCTGCATTCACGCGAAGGCTCCGGCGAGCATCGCGCCGTCGACATCAATGCCGTCGTGGAGGAAAGCCTCAATCTGGCCTATCACGGCGCGCGTGCCGAAAGGCCGGCATTCAACGTCACGCTCGAGCGCGCGTTCGATCCCGCTGCCGGCATGGTCGACATTTATCCGCAGGAGATCACGCGCGTCTTCCTCAACCTGATCTCGAACGGCTTCTACGCGGCGGCCAAGCGCAAGGAGAGCGAGGGGGACAGCTTCGCGCCCACCTTGGGCGCGACAACCAAGGATCTCGGCGACAGCGTCGAAATCCGGATCCGCGACAACGGCACAGGGATTCCGCCCGAGGTGAAGGAAAGGATGTTCAACCCCTTCTTCACCACCAAGCCGGCCGGCGAGGGAACGGGGCTCGGTCTGTCCATGAGCCATGATATCACCGTGAAACAGCACGGCGGCACGATCGACGTGAACACCGAGCCCGGTGTATTCACCGAATTCATCATCACCCTGCCGCGGGCGATGGCCACAGGCGGCACGACTGGCAGCACACCTGGCAGTACACTTGGAGGCAAGTCTTGAACGTTTACATCCTGGTCGTCGATGACGAGCCCGACGTCGAGGCGCTGTTTCGGCAACAGTTCCGGCGCGACCTGCGCGCAGGCCGCTTCCAGATGGAGTTCGCGCTCTCGGCCCCCGAGGCGCTGAAGCGCGCGGCCGAGGTTCGCGATCCCTCGCTGATCCTGATCCTGTCTGATATCAACATGCCCGGCATGAGCGGGCTCGACATGCTGCCGCAGGTGCGTGCCACGCATCCGGATGTGCCCGTCATCATGATCACGGCCTATGGCGACGCCGAGACGCGCCGAAAGGCGATCGAGCGCGGTGCCGTCGGGCTTCTCACCAAGCCGATCGACTTCGCACTGCTGCGGCAGGAGATCGACACGAGGCTCGAGCAAGCCGCATGACTGCGACCATTCTCTTCGTCGACGACGAGCCTGACCTCGAGGCGCTGATCCTGCAGAAATTCCGCAGGCAGATTCGCGATGGGAAGCTCGCTCTCATATTCGCGCGCGACGGCCTGGAGGCGCTGGAGTCGCTCGAGCTGAACCCGCATGTCGACATGGTGGTTTCCGACATCAACATGCCGCGGATGGACGGGCTGTCGCTGCTGGCGAAGCTCCAGGAGGCCGAGGACAAGAAGTCGACCATCATCGTCTCGGCTTATGGCGACATGAGCAATATCCGCATCGCCATGAACCGCGGCGCTTTCGACTTCCTGACCAAGCCGATCGACTTCGCCGATCTGGAGACCACGATCGAGAAGACCATTCGTCATGTGGAGATGCTGCGCGAAGTGCGGCGGCGCCAGATGGAAGCCGAGCGCGCTTATGCCTCGCTGTCGCGCTTCTTCTCGCCGGAGATCGCAAGGCGCTTGGCCGCGGATGTCCAGGGTGACGGCATGGAGGTGCATTGGCGCGATGTCGCCACCCTCTTCACCGACATCACCGGCTTCACCTCACTGGTCGAGTCCGCGGCCCCGCAGACACTGGGCGAGCTTCTCAACGAATATTTCGGCGGCATGACCGAGATTGTCTTCGCTCATGAGGGGACGGTCGCCAAGATCATCGGCGATGCGATCCAGGTGCTGTTCAATGCACCCGGCGACCAGCCGGACTATGCGACGCGTGCCGTCGCCTGTGCCCATGATCTCGACGCCTGGGCGGAGGACTTCTCGGCGCGCTGGAAGGCGAGAGGCGTGAATTTCGGGACCACCCGCATCGGTGCCCATGCTGGTCCCGCGCTGGTCGGCAATTTCGGCGGCAACCGCTTCTTCGACTACACGGCCTATGGCGACACCGTCAATACGGCAGCGCGGCTGGAGGCGGCCAACAAGTATCTGGGAACGCGCATCTGCGTCAGTGCCAGCGTGGCCGAGGGGGCTGCGAACTTCCATGGTCGGCCCGTGGGCGACCTGATGCTGCGCGGGCGCAGCGAGCCGCTGCGCGCGTTCGAACCGCTGCCCCAGGCGAAATTCGAAGCCCCGGCGACGGCGCAATATTCCGAAGCTTTTGCCAAGATGGAGGCCGGCGATGCCGCCGCAATGCCGGCCTTTGCCGCGCTGGTCGGGATGCATGCCGACGATCCGCTGGCCGGTTTTCACCTGAGGCGTCTGCTCAACGGCGCCAAGGGCACTCGCATGCAATTGGAATAGGAGTCCGTCATGACGCGCGAATTCTCCGCCGGAAACTATCGTTTCATTCCATCCGTGTTCCAGTATTCCGCCGGCGCCGTCGCGGATGAGGGTTATGAGATCGAACGCGTCCGGTTCGATCGCCTGGTGCCGCTCGCTGAAGGATTTGCGCTGGCCGCAAAGTTCATCCAGGAGGCGGGGCGTCCATTGACGGCGTTCTGTGCCTGCGAGCTGCGCTCGCCGGCGGCCTTCAGCGAGGAGGGCTTTCGTGCGTTCAACCTGCACTATGTGAAGACGTTGTCCGAGTGGGGCATCTTCGACGGCACGACCAATCCGGTGGCGCGCAGCAATGTCTGCCCGGAGATCGATCCGCCGTCAGAGCCGTCCTTCTACGCATTCTCCTTCACGCGACCGACGCGATCAAACACGCCCAGCTTCGTCATTGCCGGCGGCGCCGAGGCACGCGAGGGCAGCGGTACCTATGTCGAGCGCACCGTGCGCTACCGCGACCTCAGCCCGGAAGGCTTGCGGGAAAAGGTTCGCTTCACCACGACCTCGCAGATGGAGAGCCGGATGGCCGCCTTCGGCTTCGGCTGGAAGGACACGACCGGCGTGCAGGCCTATTCCGTGCATGACTTCCACCACGCGCTGGTCGACGAACTGGTCCGCCGCGGCGCCTTGCGCTCCGGTCTGACCTGGCATTTTGCCCGGCCGCCGGTCGTCGATCTCGAATACGAGATGGACTGCCGCCGCGTGATGCGCGAGGTTGTGATCTAGAGCGTTTTCGAGCGAAGTGGACACCGGTTCGCGTCAAGAAAACGCGTCAAAACAAGAATCTAGAGCCCCGTTCCGATTCCATCGGAACGGAAAAGGCTCTAGCGCTGCCGCGGATCGAGCGCATCGCGAAGGCCGTCGCCGAGCAGGTTCAGCGACAGCACCACGAGAAAGATCGCAAGCCCGGGCCAGATCGCCATCCAGGGCGCCTGGGTCAGGAAGCGTTGCGCGGCGTTGAGCATGCTGCCCCAGGACGGCGCGGGCGGCTGCTGGCCGAGGCCGAGGAAGGACAGGGCGGCTTCCGCGATGATGGCGGCGGCGATCGAGAGTGTCGCCTGCACCAGCAGCGCCGGCAGGATGTTCGGCAGGATATGGGAGAACGCGATCCGCCACGGCGGATTGCCGAGCGCCCGCGCGGCCTCGACATAGTCCTCGGCCTTGACGACGAGCACCTGGCCGCGGGTCAGGCGTATGAAGATAGGGGTCGCCGAGATGCCGATCGCGATCATGGCATTGCCGAGGCTCGGGCCGAGGAACGCGGCGAGCGCAATCGCCAGGATCAGGAACGGGCAGGCCAGCATCGCATCGGTGATCCGGCTGATCAGCGCGTCGGTGAAGCCGCCGCGATAGCCGGCGAGAAGGCCGAGCGGCACGCCGATGCCGAGCGCGATCGCGACCGAGATGAGACCCGCGAGCAGGGAGGCGCGCGCGCCGTAGACGACGCGGCTCAGGATATCGCGGCCGAGCTCGTCGGTGCCGAACCAGTGCGCCGCCGTCGGCGGCTTGCGCACCAGGCTCCAGCTCGTCGCGATCGGATCGTAGGGAACGACGAGTGGCGCGAGCGCCGCAAGGAGGATGAATACCGTGATCACGACGAGCCCGAACACGGCCGCCTTGCGCTTGAACAGCCGCCGCCGGGCACGACGCGCCGGGCTGTCCAGCTCGTAGGCTTGGGCGGCGGGGCTAGCGGGCAGCGCAGCGTCCGTCATCGCCTAGCCCCTCAGCCGCGGATTGACGAGGCCATAGGCGACGTCGGCGACGAGGTTCAGGGTGATGTAAACCGTGGCCGTCACCAGCACCACGCCCTGCACCACGGCGTAGTCGCGATTGAACACGGCGTCGACAATCAGCTTGCCGAAGCCGGGAATGGAGAAGATCTGCTCGGTCAGCACCGCGCCCGACAGCAGCGTGCCGAGCTCGAGCGCGCCGAGCGTGATGATCGGCGTCAGCGCATTGCGCATGGCGTGCTTGAGGATGACCGAGCGCTCGGAAAGACCCTTCGCGCGAGCGGTGCGGACATAGTCGCTCTCCAGCACCTGGAGCATGGCGCTGCGGGTGTGTCGCATCAGGATCGCGGAAATCGCGTTGCCGAGCACGAAGGCCGGCATGATGGTGGCGGCGAGACTCGCGCGCCAGTCCTCGGTCAGCGGCACGTAGCCGGAGGCAGGCAGCCAGCCAAGCTTGATCGAGAACAGGAAGATCAGGAGGATTCCGAGCCAGAAATTCGGCGTCGAGATACCCCACAGCGCGAACAGATTGGCGCCATAGTCCCAGGCCGTGCCTTTCTTCACAGCGGAGATGATTCCGGCGGGAATGCCGATGCAGAACGCGATCAGGATCGCCATCGAGCCGAGCTGCAGCGTCACGGGCAGCTTCTGTGCGATCAGCTCGCGCACCGGCATTTTGTTGCGCAGCGACTCGCCGAAATTGCCTGTCAGGACGCCCTTGAGCCAGTAGACATATTGGACCGGGACCGGCTGATCGAGCTTGTATTGCTGGCGGATCTGCTCGATCACGGCGGGATCGCGCTCCTCGCCGGCCATCACCAGCGCGGGGTCGCCCGGCAGCAATTGCTGTAGCGAGAAGATCAGAACCGACACGAAGAACAGCGTCGACACGATCTGCGCGATCCGGCGGGCGAGGAAATTCAGCATGGTGCGGCTTGTGTCCCGGGCGCTGCGCAACATGCAATGCTGCGCTGCTGAACCGGGACCCAATGGCCGCGGTTCGCTGCTGCTGTGGGTCCCGGCTCTGCGGAGCAGCGCTCATGCGCTGCGCCGCGTCCGGGACACGCCATCGTCGTCATCAGATCTATCACTTGAACTTCAGCCCGACCACGCGCACGAGGCCATCGGGCATCTGCCGGTAACCCTCGAGCTTCTTGGTGTGCGCGATCAGGAGCGTGCGGTGATAGATGTAGATGATCGGAAGGTCGTCGAGCAGGACCTTGGTCAGCTTGGCGTAGATCGCCTTGCGCTCGTCGACGTTCGCTGTCGCTCGCCCCTCTTCCAAGAGCTTGTCGGCCTCGGGATTGGAATAGCCTCCGTCATTCTGCGGCGCCTTGCTGCGCATGAAGATGTAGGAATTGCCGTCGGGATCGATCCGGCCGCTCCAGTTGATCTGGAAGACCTGGAACTCGCCGGCCTGGGCCTGCTTGAAGGTCGTTGCAAATTCGACGGCGCGGATCTTGATGTCGAAGCCGGCTTCCGCCGCCATCGACTGGACGACCTGGGCGACGGCCTCGTTCTCCGCGCCCTTCGGGATCATGTAGTCTACCGTCACCGGCAGGGTGACACCCGCTTCCTTCAGCAGAGCCTTGGCCTTGGCAACGTCGCGGCCGCGAACCGGGAATGCTTTCTGGTAATAGGGATGCGTCGGGCTGACCCATTGATTGCCCGGAGTGAACTCTCCGTTGAACACGACCTGGTTGAGAGCCTCGCGATCGATGGACAGATCGAGCGCCTGCCGGACTTTGGCCGACTGGCTCAGTGGGCCCTTATTCTTGTCGTTACCGATGTTGATGGTCAGACCGAGATAGCCAAGTTCCGGCGCGGTCGACAATACGAGCCGGGAATCGGCGCGGACGTCCTTGATGTCGGTGGCGAGCACGCGTTCGATCAGGTCGAGCGCGCCGGATTTCAGATTGGCGAGGCGCACGGTGGCGTCGACGATCGGCTGGAACACGACGCGGTCGATGTGGATGTTGTCCTTGTTCCAGTAGTCGGCGAACTTCTCGAACACCATGCGGTCCTGCTGGACGCGCTCGACGAATTTGTAGGGACCGGCGCAGACCGGATGCAGGCCGAACTTGTCGCCTGCCTCCTTCGCAGCCTTGGGCGAGACCATCATGCCGGAGCGGTCGGTGAGCTGGGCGATCAGCGGCGAGTAGGGCGTCTTCAGCACCAGCTTGATGGTGAGAGGATCGACCACCTCGACGTGGTCGACGCTGGCGAGCTCGGACTTGCGGAACGAGGTCGGCAGCGTCATGTGACGCTCGATCGAGAACTTTGCGGCTTCAGCGTCCAGCGGTTCGCCGTCGTGGAATTTGACGCCCGGCCGAAGCTTGATCGTCATGGCCTTGCCGTCGGCCGATGTCTCGTAGGACAACGCCAGCTGTGGCACGATGTTGAGCTTCTCGTCGATGTCGAACAGCTTGTCACAGAACGCGGAGAAGACGATGCGGCCGACATAAGTGCGGCCGATGCTGGGATCGAGGATGTCGGGGTCCTCGGCGATGCCGATGCGAAGCGTAGTCTGCGCCTGGGCGGTGCCCGCGAGCGACGTCAGCAATGCCGACGCCAGGATTGTCAAACGCATAAAGCTCATCGTTCTCGACCTCTGTTTCACGGCGTTGTGGGGGCCGCCCCCAATGAACGAACCCCGCCGCCGCGTGCTGCTTCCGGCCCGCCGCTGAAGGCTGCGACCAGTTTTTCCAGGACCGGCGAGAAGCCGCCGTCCATGGGGACGATCGCCTCCGAGGAGGGCAGTTCCGATGTTCGGTGGCAGGCCGTTGCATGTCCGATGCCATCCGCGACGAGCCGAGGCATTTCGCTGCGGCAGCGGTCGACCACATAAGGGCAGCGGGTGTGGAAGCGGCATCCCGGCGGCGGATTGATCGCGCTGGGGATCTCTCCCTGCAGCACAATCCGGCTGCTCTTTGCCCGCGGTTTAGGCACAGGGATCGCGGACAGCAGCGCCCGGCTGTAGGGATGGCGCGGCGCGGCGAACAGCGCATCCGCCTCCGCGGTCTCGACGATCTGGCCGAGATTCATCACCGCGACGTGGTCGGCGATGTGCTTGACCACGGCGAGGTCGTGCGAAACGAAAATGTAGGCGAGGCCGAGCCGGTCCTGCAGCTCGCTCAGCAGGTTCAGGATCTGCGAGCGGATCGAGACATCGAGCGCCGAGACCGGCTCGTCGCAGATGATCAGCTTCGGCTCGACCGCGAGTGCGCGCGCGATGGCGATGCGCTGGCGCTGACCGCCGGAGAATTCATGCGGATAGCGCCGCGCCAGCCGCGGCTCGAGCCCGACCAGCCGCAGCAGCTCGGAAACGCGCTCGGATCGTCGCGGCGCCGGAACGAGATCGTGCAGCGCCAGCGGCTCGGTCAGGATCTGCCCGACCGTCATGCGCGGATTGAGCGAGGCGTAGGGATCCTGGAAGATGATCTGGGCTTCACGCCGGAAGGCGCGCAAGCCGTTGGCGTCGAGCGAGAGCAGGTCGCGGCCGTCGAAGCGGACCGCGCCCGCATCCGGCTCGATCAGCCGCAAGACCAGGCGGCTGACGGTGGACTTGCCGCATCCGGATTCGCCGACGAGGGCCAGCGTCTTGCCGGCGTCGAGCGAGAACGAAACGCCATCGACGGCCTTGACGTGCGCCAATGCGCGGCCGAACAGCGAGCGCTCGGCGACGAAATGCTTGACCAGGCCTTCGACCTCGAGCAGGGCCATCACGACACCAACAGTTCGAGCGGCGCGCGGATACAGCGCGAGAGGTGACCGGGGCCGACTTCCAGCAGCGGCGGCGGCGCCTTCGTACAGGCATCCAGCATGAAGGGACAGCGCGCGGCGAAGCGGCAACCGGCGGGCGGCTGCGCCATGTTCGGAACCATGCCTTCGATCGTCGCAAGCTGCTCGGCGCGGTGGTCGAGCCGCGGGATCGAGCCGAGCAGACCGACCGTATAAGGATGCTGCGGAGCCGAGAACAGCTCGTCCACCGGCGCGCGCTCGACGATCTCGCCGGCATACATCACGGCTACCTCGTCGCAGACCTCGGCGACGACGCCGAGATCGTGGGTGATCAGGATGATCGCGGCGCCGCTCGCCGCTTTCAACTCGCGCATCAATTCCAGGATCTGGGCCTGCAAGGTGACGTCGAGCGCGGTCGTCGGCTCGTCGGCGATAAGGAGGCGCGGGTCGCAGGCCAGCGCCATCGCGATCATGACGCGCTGGCGCATGCCGCCCGAGAGCTTGTGCGGATACTCGTCGATGCGCCGCTCGGGTGATGGGATGTGGACGCGGCGCAGCA
The DNA here is from genome assembly GCF_015291725.1 of Bradyrhizobium sp. CCBAU 51765. GTDB lineage: Bacteria > Pseudomonadota > Alphaproteobacteria > Rhizobiales > Xanthobacteraceae > Bradyrhizobium > Bradyrhizobium liaoningense. Next base: position 5,955,480 of record NZ_CP030038.1, on the reverse strand, counting down.
GCTCGATTGCGCGGTTCCGCGCACTCTTCCGCGAGCCGCCGCGATGGCGCAGGATCGTTTCGATGATCTGGTCGCCGATCGTGAAACTCGGGTTGAGCGAGGTCATCGGTTCCTGGAAGATCATCGCCAGCCGATTGCCGCGGAGGTCGCGCAGCGTCTGGTCCGGGGTCTTCAACAGGTCGAAACCGTCGAAGCGGATCGCGCCTGATATCTCCGCGCTCTGCTTCGGCAAGAGGCCCATGATGGCCAGCGACGTCACGCTCTTGCCGCAGCCGGATTCGCCGACGAGGCCGAGCGTGGCGCCATGGGCGACACTGAGATCGACGCTGTCGACGGCGTGCGTGACGCGGCCGTCGTCGCCGTGAAAGCGGATGCGCAGATCCCTGATCTCGATGAGGGGGCTCGGGCTCATGAGCGCCTTGCCCGCGCTGCTGCGATGCTGGCGTCGATGACGCTGCGATCGGTGTTGCCGGCCGGGTTCTGCCGCGTCGGCATGGAGGCGCGGAAGTGCACCCAGAGCTCGTGGCTGACCTCTTCGAGCCGCTCGAGCTCGCCGAGCGGATCGGGATGATCGTCGGCGCGAACGTCGAGCGCCGGCCATTCCTCCTCGCCGTGGATCAGCAGCGCGGCGGACTGCTTGCCGCGCTTGTCCCCGCCGGCGGCTTCGCCTGCGCGCATCGCCGCGAGCAGGCGGCGCGGGAAGGGGAGGCTGTCATTGGCGATGTAGGTCTTTGCCGTCTCGTCGAGCACGTCGGCGCAGGCGAGCATGTTGCCCGCGATCGAGAAGCCGCTGCCCGCGATGTGACCGCACCAGTCGACACAATCGCGCCCCGTATGCGCTGCGATCTCGCCGCTGGCATCCATGATGTGGATCTGGCGGCTCTCGCGACCGTCGTCGGTCGCGAGCAGGGTGGCGAGCACGTCATGCGCGTTCAAACCTTCGCGCAGCAGCTTGACGCCGTCGAGGCCGTAATAGGGGTTGACGAAGGCCTGCGTTGCGATGGCGCCGACACCGGCGGCAATGTAGGGGACCCGCGCGCCGACGGCGAAGAAGCGGGTCGCTACCGCAATGCCAAACTGGCCGGTGGCAGGGTCACGCGCGATGATCGACCAGGTCATTGTGCTACCTTCAGCGTCCTGCGGCGTAGCCCTGCATGCCGCGGGGATTGGCGGCGGCGCGGCGGCGCACGCCGACGCGCGAGGCCGCGGTGAGGCGGCCTTCCGACCAGTCGGGACCGACCTCGACGATATGCCCGCGCTCGCGCAGGTTCTCGATCGTCGCCTTCGGCACGCGGTTCTCGACCACGAGCACGCCGGGGCGCGCGGTGCGCGGCCAGAACGAGATCGGGAAGTGCTCGGAGTGCCAGGCCGGTGCGTCGATTGCCTCCTGGAGATTCAGATTGCAATGAACGTGGCGCAGGAAGAACTGCGTGATCCACTGGTCCTGCTGGTCGCCACCGGGCGAGCCCCAGGCGAGATACGGCTCGCCATCGCGCAATGCCATGGTCGGCGACAGCGTCGTGCGCGGCCGCTTGCCCGGCGCGAGCGCGGCGGGATGACCTTCCTCCAGCCAGAACATCTGGGCGCGGCTGCCGAGGCAGAAGCCGAGCTCCGGAATGATTGGCGAGGATTGCAGCCATCCGCCCGACGGCGTCGAGGACACCATGTTGCCGGCCTTGTCGATGATGTCGAAATGCACGGTGTCGCCGCGCACCTCGCCGAAGCGCCCCACCGTCGGCTCGCCGGCACCAAGCGCGCCGACGGCCTCGCGCTGGCCCTCGGCGCGGCGCAGCTTGACCTCGCCGCCAAAGCCTTCGACCGAACCGGGGAGGAGATCGAGCGAAGCCGTGTCGGTGATCAGCTTGCGCCGCTCGTCATTGTAGGCATCCGACAACAGCGTTCCGATCGGAATCTCGTTGAACTTGGGATCGCCATAGAATTTCTCGCGGTCGGCGAAGGCGAGCTTGGCGCATTCGATCTGGAGATGGATGAACTCCGGCCCGGTCGGATCGAGCCCGTTGAGCGCAAAGCCCTTGAGCAGCGCGAGCTGCTGGAGCGTGACGGGGCCCTGGCTCCAGACGCCGGCCTTGCAGACGGTGTACCGGCCATAGTCGTAAGTGAGCGGCGCCTCGACCGTCGGCTGCCAGCGTGCCATGTCTTCGGCCGAGAGCACGCCCCGATGAGGCGAGCCGCTGACGTCCATCACCTCCTGCGTCCGGCAGAACTTGTCGATGGCCTCCGCAACGAAGCCTTGCGACCAGGCTTTTCGCGCACGCTCGATCTCGGCGTCACGGCCCCCACCGCCGCTCTCGGCTTCGCTGAGGATGCGGGCGTAGGTTGCGGCCAGCGTCTTGTTGGTGAAGAGCGTGCCGGGCTTCGGCACCTTGCCGTCTGGAAGATACACCGCGGCCGAGGTCGGCCAATACTTGCGGAACAGCTGCTCGACGGTCTGGATCGTGGCGCAGGCGCGTTCGACCAGCGGATAGCCGTCGCGGGCGTAGGAGATCGCCGGCTCCAGCACGTCGCGCACGCGCATCGTGCCGTAGTCGCGCAGCAGCATCATCCAGGATTCGAAAGTGCCGGGAACGCAGGCGGCGAGCAGGCCGGTGCCGGGCACCATGTCGAGGCCTTCGCTTCTGTAGTGTGCGATGGTGGCGCGCGCGGGTGCCGGGCCCTGACCGCAGATCACCTCGGTGCGGCCGCGCTTCACGTCGTGGACGATGATGGGTACGTCCCCGCCGGGACCGTTCAAATGGGGCTCGACCACCTGGAGCGTGAAGGCGGTGGCAACGCCGGCATCGAAAGCATTCCCGCCCTTTTCCAGAATGGCCATGCCGACGGCCGTCGCAATCCAGTGCGTGGTGGCGACGACCCCGAACGTGCCTTCGATCTCGGGCCTCGTCGTGAACGGATCGGGATTGATATTGCTGCCCATGAACTTCACCACCTTATTTCCGGCGCGCGCAATTGATCACAGGGCCACGCCGCCGCCAAATGCGCAGGCTGCATGGCACGCGCGCGTCACGCCGGGACCGGCGCGGTGTTGACGGCGTGGCAGGCGACGCCGTCGATAAGTTCCGGGATCTCCTTGCGGCAGAGATCGAACGCGAGCGGGCAGCGTGGATTGAAGGCGCAGCCCGGGGGCGGATTGATCGGGTTCGGGATCTCGCCCTTGACCGGAATGCGCTGGCGGCCGCTCATGGCGAGATCGGGCACGGCGCCCAGCAGCATCTTGGTGTAGGGCATGCGCGGGCGGGCAAACAGCTCGCGTCCTTCCGCGATCTCGACGATGCGGCCGAGATACATCACGCCGACGCGGCTCGCCATGTGGCGGACCACGGCGAGGTTGTGGCTGATGAACATGTAGGTCAGGCCGAACTTGTCCTGGAGGTCGCGCATCAGGTTCAGGATCTGTGCCTGCACCGAGACGTCGAGCGCCGAGGTCGGCTCGTCGCAGACGATGAACTCGGCGTCGGAGGCGAGAGCGCGCGCGATCGCGATGCGCTGGCGCTGGCCACCAGAAAACTCATGCGGAAATTTCAGCCGGTCGTCGGGATGCAGCCCGACGAGGCTGAGCAGCTCGCCGACGCGGGCCTGGATGTCACGTTCGCCCTGGATCAGGTCGAAGGCGCGGATCGGCTCGGAGATGATGGCATCCACGCGGAAGCGCGGGTTCAGGCTTGCATAGGGATCCTGGAAGATCATCTGAATGCGGCGACGCAGCTTTCGCCGCGCCGGCGCCTGCCGCGGATCGGTCATCGAGACGCCGTCGATCAGGACGTCGCCGGAACTCGGCGGCAGGAGGCCGACGACCATCCGCGCCACCGTGGTCTTGCCGGAGCCGGACTCGCCGACCAGAGCGAACGTCTCGCCCTTTCTGATGTCGAAAGTGACGCCATCCACCGCCTTGAGGTATTCGAGGTGACCACCTTCGAGCATGCGGTTGAGCCAGGGTTTCGAGACGTCGAAAACGCGCCGCAGATTCGTGGCCTGGACGAAGGGAATGCTCATGCCGCGCTCTCCGCCGGCACGGTGTCATAGAGATGGCACGCGACCGATTGCGCGCCGCGCGGCAGCGGCTCCGGCCGCTCCACGCGGCAGCGATCGAAGGCGAAGGCGCAGCGCGGATTGAACGAGCAACCACGCGGGATCGCCGACAGCCGCGGCATGGAGCCGGGAATCTGCACGAGGCGCTTGTCCTCGCCCGCAAGCGTCGGGATCGCGCCCATCAGGCCCTTGGCGTAGGGATGCAGCGGGTTTCTCACGACATCCTGCACCGGGCCGATCTCCGCGATGCGGCCGGCATACATCACCGCGACGCGGTCCGAGGTCTCCGCGATCACGCCCATGTCGTGAGTCACCAGCATGACCGCAGTGCCGTGGTCGCGCCCGAGCCGCTTGATCAGCGAGATGATCTGGGCCTGCACGGAAACGTCGAGCGCGGTGGTCGGCTCGTCCGCGATGATCAGCTCCGGCTCGGCACAGATCGCGAGCGCAATCACCACGCGCTGGCGCATGCCGCCGGAGAACTCGTGCGGATAGCCGTCGATCCGCTTTTCGGGCGCGGGAATGCCGACCTCGGCGAGCAGGTCGATGGCGCGGCGGCGCGCCGCCTGCTCCGACAGATTGAGGTGCGTCCGGATCGTCTCCACGATCTGGTCGCCGACCCTGTACAGCGGATTGAGCGAGGTGAGGGGATCCTGGAAGATCATCCCGATGCGCTTGCCCCTGATCCGGCGCATCTGCTCCGGCGGCAGATTGTCGATGCGCAGGCCCGCGAGACGAATCTCGCCGCCGGCGATGCGGCCGGGCGGATCGATCAGGCCGATTACCGAGAGGCCGGTGACGGACTTGCCGGCGCCCGACTCGCCGACGACGCCGAGCACCTCGCCCTTGGCGATGTCGAAGCAGACGTCGTCGATGGCGCGCAAGGTACCTCGGCGGGAGGCGAACTCCACCTGAAGGTTGCGCACGGAGAGAACGGGTTCGGTCATGGGCGCAGCATACTCATCGAAGCTTCGGGTTGAGCGCGTCGCGCAGCCAGTCGCCAAGCAGGTTGATGGAGAGGATCAGGGCGGCGAGCGCAAAACCGGGGAAAGCGACGATCCACCATTCGCCGGCGAACAGATAGTTGTTGCCGATGCGGATCAGCGTGCCGAGCGATGGCATGGTGTCGGGCAGACCGACGCCGAGGAAGGAGAGCGTCGCCTCGGTGATGATGGCGAGCGCAAGGTTGATCGTCGCGATGACCAGGATCGGGCCCATCGTGTTCGGCAACACATGCCGCAGCATGATCTTCGGCGCAGGCAGGCCGATCAGCTGCGCGGCAGCCACGTAGTCCTTGTTCTTCTCGACCATCACGGAGCCGCGCACCGTCCGCGCGTACCCCACCCAGAAGCTCAGGCCGATCGAGATTACCAGCACCACCAGCATGCTGGTGGCGTCGAGCCGGTTGCCGAGGATCGATTTCGCGATGCCGTTGACCAGCAGCGCGATCAGGATGGCGGGGAAGGTGAGTTGAACGTCGGCGATCCGCATGATCACGCCGTCGACTGCGCCGCCGAAATAGCCGGCGATCAGGCCGAGCCCGATGCCGAGCGCGCCGGCGAAGATCACGCCGGCGACGCCGACGGCGAGCGAGATGCGCATGCCATAGAGAATGGCAGAGAACACGTCGCGGCCCTGCTCATCGGTGCCGAGCAGGAACGGGCTCTGGCCGTCGGTGGTCCACAGCGGCGAGATCCGCGAATTCATCAATTGCAGCTGCGCCGGATCGAACGGGTTCTGCACCGCGAGCACGGATGCAAAGATCGCGAGCAGGAAAAACAAGACCGTGATGGTCGCCGCCACCATGGTGAGCTTGGAACGCCGGAAAGAATAAAAGAGATCGCTGTCGAGCGCGCGCCTGAACCAGTTCTGGGCGGCCTGTGCCGGCTGCGCGTTCTGCTTGTCGGAACTGGAGACGACGGCGTCGGACATGCAGGGCTGCCTTATGCGGCGCGACCGATGGTCGAGCGCAGGCGCGGATCGACCACGGTATAGAGAATGTCGACCACCAGATTGATGGTGACGAAGATCAGCGAGACCATCAGCAGGTAGGCGGCCATGATCGGGATATCGACATTTTGCACGGCCTGGACGAACAGAAGTCCCATGCCCGGCCACTGGAACACGGTTTCGGTGATGATGGAAAATGCAATAACCGAGCCAAACTGAAGCCCGGCCACCGTGATCACCGGAATCAGCGTGTTCTTCAGCGCGTGGCCGAAATGGATGGCACGGGTGGTCAGCCCCCTCGCGCGGGCGAAACGGATATAGTCGGTCCGCAGCACTTCCAGCATCTCCGCGCGTACCAGCCGCATGATCAGGGTCATCTGGAACAGGCCGAGCGTGATCGAGGGCATGATCAGTGCCTTCAGTCCGGACAGCGTGAGCAGGCCCGTCGTCCACCAGCCGAGCTTGACCACCTCGCCGCGGCCGAACGAGGGCAACCAGCCCAATGTCACCGCGAACAGATAGATCAGGAGAATGCCGATCAGGAAAGTCGGCAGCGAGATGCCTACAAGCGAAACGGCCTGGAACAGTTTGGCCAGCACCGTGTCGCGTTTGAGCGCCGAATAGACGCCCATCAGGATGCCGAACACCATCGCGAAGACGGTCGCGCAGATCGCCAGCTCCAGTGTCGCGGGCATGCGCTCCATCAACAGCGCCGAGACCGGCTGGCGGAACTGGTAGGAGACGCCGAACTTGAATTGCGCGGCATCGGCGAAATAGCGCACGAACTGCACCGGCACGGGATCGTCGAGGCCGAGCGATTTGCGCACGATCGCGCGCTCGGCCGCCGAGGTATCGATCGAGACGATCTGGTTGACGGGGTCGCCGGCGAAGCGGAACATCGAGAACGCGATGATGCCGACGGCGAACATGACGCCGATGGCCTGAACGGCGCGGCGAAGAGTGAAAGCGAGCATGCCTTCCACTGTCCTTGGGTGTGCGTGCGGCTGACATCTTTGTCGGCCGGAAAAGGAATGGTCCCGGACGCCTCACGCGACCGGGACCCTGTGTTCAACTGACGCTATTCCTTCTTGGTCGCCCAGTGGAACATGACCAGATTGTCGGCGCGCTGCGGCAGGTTGACCTTTTTCGATACGCCCCATGCCAGCGCCTGCTGGTGCAGCGGAATGTAGGCCCAGTCCTTCATGCCGATCTCGTAGGCCTGCTTGATTAGCTGGTTGCGCTTGGCGGTGTCGGTCTCGACCAGCACCTTGTCGGTGATGGCATCGAACTCCTTGTTGCAGTAGCCGCCGAGATTGGCCTCGCCGCGCGAGGATTTCGCATCGTCGCGGCAGCCCATGATGTCGTAGAGCACGTTATGGGAATCCATGGTGCTCGGCGTCCAGCCCAGCAGGTAGAACGAGGTCTGGTAGCCGCCCTGCTTCAGCACCTTGGCGAAGTACTGCGCCTTCGGCTGCGCCAGCAGATTGATCTTGACGCCGATGCGCGCGAGCATGCCGACGACGGCCTGGCAGATCGCGGCGTCGTTGACGTAACGATCGTTCGGGCAGTCCATGGTGACTTCGAAGCCGTCGGGGTAACCGGCCTCGGTCAGGAGCTTCTTGGCGCCGTCGGGATCGAATTTCGGCCGCGTGAAATCCTTGGAGAGCGCGAACAATTCCGGCGCGATCATCAGAGCCGACGGCGTCGACAGGCCGCGCATCACGCGCGTCTTGATCAGCTCGATGTCGATGGCCTTGTAGAAGGCTTCGCGGACGCGGGCGTCCTTGAAGGGGTTCTTGCCCTTGATGTTGGAGTAGAGCAGCTCATCGCGAGTCTGGTCGAAGCCGATGAAGATGGTGCGCAGCTCCGGCCCCTTCAGAACCTGGGCATTCGGGCTGGAATCGACGCGGGAGATGTCCTGGATCGGCACCGGCTCGATGACGTCGACTTCGCCCGACAGCAGCGCGGCGACGCGTGTGGCGTCGGAGGCGATCGGGGTGAAGATGATCTCCTTCAAATTGCCTTCCACCTTGCCCCAATAGTTGGGGTTGGCCTTGAACACCGTCTTCACGCCGGGTTGATGGCTTTCGATGATGAAGGGACCGGTGCCGTTCTCGTGCAGCGAGGCGTAGCTCGGCGTGGTCGCCGCCACCGGCGTCGGATCGACGACGTTGTTCGCCTCGGCCCACTTCTTGTCCATGATGTACCAGACATCCCACGAATTATGCAGGATTGGATTAGGCGAGGGCAGAACGAAATCGACGGTGTAGTCGTCGACCTTGACCACCTTGACGTCGGGCGCAAGGCGGGTCTGCATGTTGGACCCCTTCTTGCGGACGCGGTCGGCGGAGAACAGCACGTCGTCGGCGGTGAAGGGATCGCCGTTGTGGAATTTCACGCCCTTGCGCAGATGGAAGCGCCAGCGGGTCGGCTCCGGCGTTTCCCAGCTCTCGGCCAGTGCCGGAATGATCTTGAGGTCCTTGTCGCGCGCGGTGAGGCCCTGATAGACGTGGCCAAGATGGGCGTGGGTGGTGCTCTCGTTCAGGGTGTAGGGATCGAGCGACTTCAGGTCACCCTGATTGGCATAACGTAGCGTCTGGCTTGACGCCGGCGAGACCGCCAACGCAAGCGCACCGGCGAGCGCCGCCGCAAACAGACCTTGACCGATTGACATTCTTGACCCTCTCCGCACTGCCACGCCGGTGATTTTTGATTGTTCGGCGAGGCTGACTGATCCATGTTGCCCAGAGTTATCGACCCGTGCAAGCGTCATTCCAGCAAGGAACGCGCCAAGTTGCGCCGCTGTGCAGCAATGCTGACCGTGTCGCCCGGCATGGAGGACCATGTCTTTCGACTTTGGTTGACCATGCCGGCTGATTGCCGGACGGAGCATGTCGCACCGGCATCAGGTCGCTTGCGTTGCACCACAACTCGCGGCGATACTCCGACAGGCCGCTCGAATCTCATCTGGAGGGGACATGAAGGTTAACATCGAAATCGACTGCACCCCCCTCGAGGCTCGCCAGTTCTTCGGTCTGCCGGACGTGGCGCCGATGCAGGCGGCGGTGATGGACAAGTTGCAGCAGCAGGTTCTCAGCAACATCGAGAAGGTCTCGCCGGAATCCCTGATCCAGAGCTGGTTCACCTTCGATCCCAAGATCGCCGAGCGGTTTCAGGACATGTTCGTCGCGATGGCCGGCCTCGGCGGCACCCGCAGCGGCGACAAGAAAAAATAGTGTCGACCGGACCGGACGGGGCGCTGGAATCGGGCCGGCTTCGTCCGCCAGGTCTCGGCCTGCTGCTGGCCGAAGCCCGTGGACTGTTCGAATTGAATGCAAGCCTGCTGCTGTCGCCGCTCCTGATGCGCGCGCCGAGGGGCGACGGCCATCCGGTGCTAGCGCTGCCGGGCTTTCTCGCCAGCGACCTCTCGATGGCGCCGATGCGGCGCTACCTCAGCGAGCTCGGTTATGAGGCACATGCCTGGCGGATGGGCCGCAATCTCGGCGGGCTCGGGCGGATGCGGGATTCGCTGCGCACCCGCCTGACCGAAATCCATGCCGCGACCGGACGCAAGGTCAGCCTGGTCGGGTGGAGCCTCGGCGGCGTCTATGCCCGCGATCTCGCGCTTTGGGCACCCGACAAGGTCCGTTACGTCATCACGCTCGGCAGCCCTTTCGCCAACGACGTGCGGGCGACCAACGCCACGCGGCTTTACGAGGCGATGTCAGGCGAGCGGGTCGAGGATTTTGCCGAAGCGCGCGAGGCGATCGCCGGCGATCTGCCGGTGCCGACGACGTCGATCTATTCGCGCGCTGACGGCGTCGTGAACTGGCGGACCTGTCTGCTTCGTCCCTCCGCGCGTGCCGAGAACATCGAGGTGCATTTGGCGAGCCACATCGGGCTCGGGGTGAACCCCGCAGCGCTGTGGGCCGTGGCGGACCGCCTGGCGCAACCGGAGGGGGAGTTCCGGCCATTTGACCGGGCCGGGCCGTTTGCCATTGCATATGCCCCGCCGGAACAGGCAGTATCCGCCTGACGAGAAGCGCCGTCCAAGGCGCCCGTCAGATCCTGCGGGAGGGAACCATGGCCGACGGGAAGAAGCTGTCGTCGCTGGACGCGTCGTTTCTCTATCTGGAAACACCCGAAATGCCGATGCATGTCGGCAGCATGGCGATCTTCCGCCTGCCCGACGATTACAAGGGCGACTTTTTCGAAGACTTCAAGGCGATGATCCTCTCGCGCCTGCACATCGCGCCGATCCTCAAGGCACGGCTGGAGAAGGCGCCGCTTGACATCGATCATCCCTCCTGGGTCGAGGATGATCAGTTCGACATCGATCGTCATATTTTTCGCGCCAGCCTGCCGCAACCGCGCGACCGCGCCACGCTCGAACGTATCGTCGGCTGGATGCACGCCAAGCTCCTGAACCGCGCGCGCCCGCTCTGGGAGTTCTACGTCTTCGAGGGCATGAAGGACAATGAGGTCGGGCTCTATTCCAAGATGCATCATGCTGCGATCGATGGCGGCGCGGGCGCTGCGCTGACCAACATGATCTACGATATCTCGCCGATTCCGCGGAAGGTCGATCCGCCGACGGCTGGAAGCAAGCCCGGACAGGAGCCGCGCGACATCGCCGCGAACCTGCTCGATTCCTATCAGCAGCTCTTCTCTCAACCGCTCGACGCTTCGCAGGCCGCGAAGAACCTGCAATTGCCGCGCACCGGCAAGAGCGACATCGGCTCGATCCTGTTCGACAACGCGATGTACCAGATCGAGAGCGCGGTGCGCTTCGCCGGCAACATCCCGACCGTGCTGAAAAGCGTCTCCGACGTGCTCGGCAAGGTCGCCGATCCCAAGTCGCGCGAGAGCCTCGCCAGCATGGTGTCGCCGCCGACCATGCTCAACAAGACGATCTCGTCGGAGCGAAGCTTTGCCGGCGTGTCGATCCCGCTGTCGCGGGCGAAGGCCCTGGCCAAGCAGGCCGGCGGCAAGCTCAACGACGTGGTGCTGGCGCTGGCCTCCGGCGTGGTCCGGCGCTACCTCCTGCAATATGGCACGCTGCCGGCGAAATCCTTGACCGCCGCCGTGCCGATCTCGCTGCGCGAGGAAGGCAACACCGAGGCCAACAACCAGGTGTTCGGAATGATCTGCGCGATCGCGACCAACATCGAGGATCCCAAGGCGCGGCTGGAGGCCATCATCGCGCAATCGACCAAGTCCAAGGAGATGTCGCATCCCTTGCGTGCCCTGATGCCGCAGGTCTCCAACATCTCCATGCTGGGCGCGCCGATCATGGTGCAGATCCTGGCGCTGCTGTACAGCCGCTCCAACCTGTCGGACGTGCTGCCGCCGGCCGCCAACATCACGGTGTCCAACGTGCCCGGGCCGCGGCAGACGCTCTATGCCGCGGGCGCCGAGCTGCTGCATATCTTCCCGGTGTCGATTTCGACGCACGGGCAGGCCCTCAACATCACCGTGCAGAGCTATCGCGACCAGCTCGACTTCGGTTTCATCGTCGGCGCCAACATCATTCCGCATGTGCAGGTGATGTGCGATATGCTGCCGGAGGAGTTTGCCGCGCTGGAGGCCGCCTATGTGCCGCCGTCCGCCGATATCAAGGGCGCGGCGGAATAGGAAGCCATGATGATTGAAATGCCGCCGCTCAAGTTCGCACAGACGAACGGAATCCGCATGGGCTATTACGAGGCGGGTCCGAAAGATGACAAACCGCCGCTCGTGCTTTGTCACGGCTGGCCGGAGCTCGCCTTCTCCTGGCGTCACCAGATCAAGGCGCTGAGCGAGGCCGGCATCCGGGTGATCGCGCCGGACCAGCGCGGCTATGGCGCGACCGAGCGGCCCGAGGCGGTCGAAGCCTATGACATGGAGCATTTGACCGGCGATCTCGTCGGGCTGCTCGATCACTTGAACATCGACAAGGCGATCTTCGTCGGCCATGACTGGGGTGGCTTCGTGGTCTGGCAGATGCCGCTGCGTCACCCTTCGCGCGTCGCCGGCGTCGTCGGCGTCAACACGCCGCATTGGGACCGCGCGCCGATCGATCCCATTGCCCTGTTCCGCCAACGCTTCGGCGATCAGATGTACATCGTCCAGTTCCAGGATCCCGCACGCGAGCCGGACAGGATCTTCGGCAGCCGTGTCGAGCAGACCTTCGACGCCTTCATGCGCAAGCCGCTGCCGCGGCCGGCGGCGAAACCGGAAGCGCCGCCGGTCGCCGGCGTCGGCGCATCGCCGAAAACCAACCTCGCGTTTCCGCAGATGATCGCGGCCTATGATGCCAAGGTCGATCCGCGCACGCCGATCCTGTCGGCGGAGGAGAAGAAGGTGTTCGTCGACACGTTCACGAAGACCGGATTCACCGGCGGCATCAACTGGTATCGCAATTTTACGCGCAATTGGGAACGCGCGGAGGGATTGGATCATCACATCCACGTCCCGTCGCTGATGATCATGGCCGAGAACGATGCGGTGCTGCCGCCTTCGGCGGCCGACGGCATGGAGAATCTGATCTCCGACCTCGAGAAGTATCTGGTGAAGGACAGCGGCCATTGGACGCAGCAGGAGAAGCCGGAAGAGGTCAGCGCCAAGCTGATCGAATGGCGTAGAAGGCGGTTTGGCTGACGACGTAGCCGTCGGTGCAAATGAGACGTCATTCCGGGGCGCCCGAAGGGCGAACCCGGAATCTCGAGATTCCGGGCTCGATGCTGCGCATCGCCCCGGAATGACGGCAAGGGGGGAACGTAGTTAAATGTCATCCAAGAACCGTCTGGACCCGATTCCGCATCCGCCGACCAAGCCGGTGGTCGGCAACATGCTGTCGCTGGATTCATCCGCCCCCGTGCAGCACCTGACGCGGCTCGCCAGGGAGCTCGGGCCGATCTTCTGGCTCGACATGATGGGCTCGCCGATCGTCGTCGTGTCCGGCCACGATCTCGTCGACGAGCTCTCGGACGAGAAGCGGTTCGACAAGACGGTGCGCGGTGCGCTGCGGCGCGTGCGCGCGGTCGGCGGCGACGGCCTGTTCACGGCTGATACCAACGAGCCGAACTGGAGCAAGGCGCACAACATCCTGCTCCAGCCCTTCGGCAACCGCGCCATGCAGTCCTACCACGGAAGCATGGTCGATATCGCCGAGCAGCTGGTCCAGAAATGGGAGCGGCTCAACGCCGACGACGAGATCGACGTCGTCCACGACATGACCGCGCTGACGCTGGACACGATCGGCCTGTGCGGCTTCGACTATCGTTTCAATTCGTTCTACCGGCGCGACTACCACCCCTTCGTCGAGTCGCTGGTGCGTTCGCTCGAAACCATCATGATGACGCGCGGCCTGCCGTTCGAGCAGCTCTGGATGCAGAAGCGCCGCAAGACGCTCGCCGAGGACGTCGCCTTCATGAACAGGATGGTCGACGAGATCATCGCCGGGCGGCGCAAGAGCGCGGAGGGCATCGACGACAAGAAGGACATGCTCGCGGCGATGATGACCGGCGTCGACCGCGCGACCGGCGAGCAGCTCGACGACGTCAATATCCGCTACCAGATCAACACGTTCCTGATCGCGGGCCACGAGACCACCAGCGGCCTGTTGTCCTACACGCTCTATGCGCTGCTCAAGCACCCCGACATTCTCAAGAAGGCTTATGACGAGGTCGACCGCGTCTTCGGCCCCGACGTCAACGCGAAGCCAACCTATCAGCAGGTGACGCAGCTCGCCTACATCACGCAGATCCTGAAGGAGGCGCTGCGGCTGTGGCCGCCCGCGCCGGCCTACGGCATCTCGCCGCTCAAGGACGAGACCATCGGCGGCGGCAAGTACAAGCTCAGAAAGGGCACGTTCACCACCATCCTGGTGACCGCGCTGCATCGCGATCCCTCTGTCTGGGGGCCGAACCCGGATGTATTCGATCCCGAGAATTTTAGCCGCGAGGCGGAAGCGAAACGGCCGATCAATGCCTGGAAGCCGTTCGGCAATGGCCAGCGCGCCTGCATCGGCCGTGGCTTCGCCATGCACGAGGCTGTGCTCGCGCTCGGCATGATCCTGCAGCGCTTCAAGCTGATCGACCATCAGCGCTATCAGATGCACCTGAAGGAAACGCTGACGATCAAGCCGGAAGGCTTCAAGATCAAGGTCCGCGCGCGCGCCGATCGCGAGCGCGGTGCCTATGGCGGGCCGGTTGCGGCTGCGTCCTCGGCATCAAAGGCGCAGCGCAAACCCACGACGCGGCCCGGCCACAACACGCCGATGCTGGTGCTGTACGGCTCCAATCTCGGCACTGCCGAGGAGCTCGCGACGCGGATGGCGGATCTTGCGGAGATCAACGGCTTTGCCGTGCATCTCGGCCCGTTAGACGATTACGTCGGCAGGCTGCCGCAGGAGGGCGGTGTGCTGATCATCTGCGCCTCCTACAACGGCGCACCGCCGGACAATGCGACGCAGTTCGTCAAATGGCTTGGTAGCGATTTGCCGAAGGATGCCTTCGCCGGCGTGCGCTACGCCGTGTTCGGCTGCGGCAACAGCGACTGGGCTGCGACCTATCAATCGGTGCCGCGCTTCATCGACGAGCAATTGTCGAAGCATGGTGCGCGCGCGGTCTATCCGCGCGGCGAGGGCGATGCGCGCAGCGATCTCGACGGCCAGTTCCAAAAATGGTTCCCGGCTGCGGCGCAAGTCGCGACCAAGGAGTTCGGCATCGACTGGAATTTCACCCGCACCGCCGAGGACGATCCGCTCTATGCGATCGAGCCGGTGGCCGTGACCGCTGTCAACACCATCGTCGCCCAGGGCGGCGCGGTGGCGATGAAGGTGCTGGTCAATGACGAGCTGCAGAACAAGAGTGGACCGCATCCGTCGGAGCGCTCGACGCGCCACATCGAGGTGCAGTTGCCGTCCGACATCACCTACCGCGTCGGCGATCATTTGAGCGTCGTTCCGCGCAACGATCCGACGCTGGTGGATTCCGTTGCCCGCCGCTTCGGCTTCCTGCCGGCCGATCAGATCAGATTGCAAGTCGCCGAAGGCCGTCGTGCGCAATTGCCGGTCGGCGAGGCCGTGTCGGTCGGCCGCCTGCTCAGCGAGTTCGTCGAACTCCAGCAGGTCGCGACGCGCAAGCAGATCCAGATCATGGCGGAGCACACCCGGTGCCCTGTGACCAAGCCGAAGCTGCTGGGCTTCGTCGGCGAGGAGCCTGAAACGCTGGAGCGCTATCACGGCGAGATATTGGCCAGGCGCAAATCGGTGTTCGATCTGCTGCTCGAATATCCCGCCTGCGAATTGCCGTTCCACGTCTATCTGGAGATGCTCTCGCTGCTGGCCCCGCGCTATTACTCGATCTCGTCATCGCCGTCGGTCGATCCGGCGCGTTGCAGCATCACCGTCGGCGTGGTCGAAGGTCCGGCAGCCTCCGGCCGAGGCACTTACAAGGGCATCTGCTCCAACTACCTCGCCAATCGACGGGCGGGCGATGTGATCTATGCGACGGTGCGCGAGACCAAGGCGGGTTTCCGGCTTCCCGATGATCCCTCCGTGCCAATCATCATGATCGGCCCGGGCACGGGCCTGGCGCCGTTCCGCGGCTTCCTCCAGGAGCGTGCCGCGCGCAAGGCCAAAGGCGCCGCGCTCGGCCCGGCCATGCTGTTCTTTGGCTGCCGTCACCCGGATCAGGATTTTCTGTATGCCGATGAGCTGAAGGCACTGGCGGCCGGCGGCATCACCGAGCTCTTCACGGCGTTCTCGCGCGCGGATGGACCGAAGACCTATGTGCAGCATGTGCTCGCCGCCCAGAAGGACAAGGTCTGGCCATTGATCGAGCAGGGCGCCATCATCTATGTCTGCGGCGACGGCGGCAGGATGGAGCCCGATGTGAAGGCCGCGCTGGTTGCGATCCAGCGCGAGAAGGCCGGCAGCGACACCGCCACGGCTGCGCGCTGGATCGAGGAGATGGGCGCGAAGAACCGGTATGTGCTGGATGTCTGGGCGGGTGGGTGACGGCCCGCCCGATCGTGCTAAATGTCTGGCATGATTCCCTGGGAAGAGATCGACACCGCCAAAATCCCCGGCTCTGACGGAGAGCTCCGCCTGATGCGGCGGGGCAAGGAGTTTTCGATCAAGCTCGGCACCAACGAGCTGATGAACAATCGCCTGTCGGGCTCCGAAGCCGCGCTCGCGACGCTCGCGGCGAAGCAGATCGAGAAGGTCGCCAAGCCCGTCGTCTTGATCGGCGGATTGGGCATGGGCTTTACGCTGCGTGCAGCGCTCGCCGTGCTTGGAGCCAAGGCGAAGGTCGTGGTCTCCGAGCTCGTGCCCGCGGTGGTGACTTGGGCGAGAGGTCCGATGGCGGAGGTCTGTGGCGACAGCCTCGACGATGTCAGGGTGAATATCCGGGAGATCGACGTCGGCGAAATCATCCGCGCGCAGCGGTCGGCCTTCGACGCCATTCTCCTCGACGTCGACAACGGACCTGAAGGGCTGACCCGCAAGGGCAATGATGCGCTCTATAGTGCGAGCGGATTGCAGGCGGCGAAGACGGCGCTGCGGCCGGGCGGTGTGCTCGCCGTCTGGTCGTCCGGACCCAATCCGGCGTTCACCAAGCGCCTTCGCAGCGCCGGTTTCGACGTCAACGAAGTCAACGTCCGAGCCACCGGCAGAGGCGGCGGCGCACGCCACGTGATCTGGATCGCACGGAAGACCTAAGCCGCCCGCGCCGCCGCGCCATGCGCGTGCTTGTCGATCGCGTCGATGATTTCCGGCCAGAAGCGCGTGGGCAGGGCATGACCCATGCCTTCGATCATCAGCAGCTTCGCATTCGGGATTGACGCCGCCGTGTCCTTGCCGCCTTCGGGATGGACCAGCGGATCGACCGTGCCGTGGATCACCAGCGTCGGCGTCTTCACGCTATGCAGGCGCTCCTTGCGGCTGCCGGAGGCAAGCACGGCGCGGAGCTGGCGCCCGACGCCGGCCGGATTGAGCCCGCGCGCGAACACGCGCTCGGCACGTCCGAGGTCGAGCGCTTCCTCTTCCGGAAACGAGCCGACGCGCAAAATCTTCCAGGTCTGGCCGAAGCGGATGATGAACTCCTCCTTGCTGCGTGGCGGCGGCGCCATCAGCATCGCGGCGGCCTCGCGGGTTGGCGGCGGTATGCGCGGATTGCCCGTCGTCGACATGATCGACGTCAGCGAACGCACGCGGTGCGGAAACGACAGCGCCACCTCCTGTGCGATCATGCCGCCCATGGAGGCGCCGACCAGATGCCCCGACTTGATGCCGAGTGCATCCATCAAGCCGACCGTATCCTTGGCCATATCGATCAGCTTGTAGGTTGCGGCCACAGGAATCCTGAGGAAACGCAGCTTCAGCAGTTCGAGCGGGGTCAGGCGCTTGCCGCCCGTGAGATGGCTCGACTTACCGATGTCCCTGTTGTCGAAGCGGATCACGCGGAAGCCGCGCGCGGCGAGCTGCTCGCAGAACGCATCGTCCCAATGGATCATCTGCGCCCCGAGCCCCATGATCAGCAGCAGCGGCTCGGCATTGTCGTTGCCGAAGATCTCGTAGCAGATGTCGATGCCATTGGCGCGGACGGTGTGGGGCGGCTGATGGGCGGTCACGGGCGCGGTCCCTCCTGCTGGTCGCTGCTGTATCGCACGGTTTCGTTCCGTGAAGAAGCGGCGAGCGCGACACCGCGCCCGCGGCTTGCCGGTTGACCGGCATCTCGCAACGGTGTGGTATGGCGAGAAAAGAAGGGTGCAAAGCCCTCCACATGGGAGGATGCTGATGACCGACAAGATCACCGATCCGGTCGCCTTGTGGCAGAAGATGGTCGGCGAGATGGAGAAGGGTTTCAACTCTTTCGCGACCAAGGCGATGGAGACGCCCGAGTTCTCGCAAGCCGTGAACCGCGCCGGCGGCGTTGCTGCAGGTGCTCAGAAGCAATTTGGCGATCTCATGGAGAAATACCTGCTCTCCATGAACCTGCCGAGCCGCGAGCAGATGACCGGTATCGCGGAGCGGCTTCAGTCGATTGAAGGGCAACTCGGCGAGATCAAGTCGATGCTGAGCCAGATGTCGGCCAGTTCGGGTGCGCAGCAGGGCGGCGCTGCTCCGCGGCCGCCGCGGACGAAACGTCCGCCGTCCGAAGGCGGAGACCAAAAATGAACGCGCCGACGGGACTTGATTTCGCGTCCATCCCGGAGCGCATCCAGTCCGAGGTGCAGCGCGCGATCCAGCGCAGCATCAAGGGCGTCGAGTATTTCTCGACCTCGGGCCCTTCGCTCGGCTCGACACCGAAGGACGTGCTGCATTCGCGCGGAACCATGAGCCTCTACCACTATCGGCCGATGTCGGACGAGATCTACCGCGTGCCGGTGCTGATCGTGATGGCGACGACCAACCGCGGCTATATCCTCGACCTCGTGCCCGGCCAGAGCTTCATCGAGTTCCTGCTGAGGCGCGGCTACGACGTCTACATGCTGGACTGGAACGCCCCGCGGCCGGAGGAGAAGAACCTGCGCATGGAGGACTATGTCCTCGACTTCATTCCGGATTGCGTCCGCCGCGTGCAGGCCGATTCCGGCGAACGGGACGTTTCGATCATCGGCTATTGTTTCGGCGGCGTGCTGTCGCTGCTCTACGGCGCGATCCACCAGGACGGGCCGATGAAGAATTTGATCTGCTTCACCACGCCGATCGACTTCCGCGAGATGAAGCTGTTCTCGAACTTCTCCGACCGCCGCTATTTCGACGTCGATCGTCTCGTCGATAGCGTGGGAAACGTGCCGCCGGAGATGATCCTGTCCTCGTTCGAGATGCTGCGCCCCGCCTCGCGCACGGCGAGCCAGATCCAGCTTTGGGAGAACATCTGGAACGACGAGTTCGTGAAGTCCTACCGCATGTTCGACCGCTGGGCGACCGACACGCTGCCGCTGGCGGGCGAGTATTTCCGCGCCATCACCAAGGACCTGATGTGGGACAACAAGCTGTTCAACGACACCATGTCGGTTGGCGGCCGGGCGGCGAAGCTGGAAGACATCACGGTGCCGATCCTGCATGCGGTCGCCGAGCACGACCACATCGTGCCGTATGAGGCCGCCAAGCATCTGATCGCCAAGGTCGGCTCGGCGGACAAGGAGGAGGTGATCCTGAAGGGTGGTCACGTCTCTCTCGTCGCGGGCGCCAACGCGGTGAAGCGGCTGTGGCCGAAACTGGATTCCTGGCTGGGAAAGAGATCGACATGAGCGAGCAGCGTTCCTATCCGCGTCGGGTCAAGTCCGACGCCGGCGATGTCGAGATCCGCTTGATGTCGCCTGCGGACGAGGCCGCCGTGCTGGCCTTCGGCAAGGGCTTGCCGACCCACGATCTGCTGTTCCTCCCCCGCAACATCAGCGAGCCGAAGGTCCTGTCGGCATGGGTCAAGGAGATCGAGCGCGGCGCGATTCAGAGCCTGCTCGCGGTGAGAGAGGGCAGGGTGGTCGGGTGCGGCACGCTGGTGCGCGATCCGCATTCCTGGTCGCCGCATGTCGGCGAGATCCGGATGGTGGTCTCGCCCGATGTCCGCGGCAAGGGAGTGGGCAAGGCGCTCTCGCAGGAGACCTTTGCACTCGCGCTCGGGGCCGGCCTGGAGAAGCTCTCGGTCCAGATGACCGTCGATCAGCAGGCGGCGATCGCCCTGTTCGAAAGCCTCGGCTTCAAGGCCGAGGCGCTGCTGCGCGACCATGTCCGGGATGTCGACGGCAGGACCCACGACATCGTCGTGCTCGGTCACAACATCGCGCAGGTCCAGGCCCAGATGGAGGCGTATGGGGTGCCGGGCGCTGTCCAGCACTAGGAGCGCCCGCTCAGCATCGGGCCGATCATCGGACCGGTTGGCTAAAAAGGCATCATGATGCCTCTTGCCGAGGCTTATCACACTTTTGTGATGGTGCGTCGCAATGCAAATGTTGCAACGCACAATTAATTATGCCATACAAGTGACTGCCCCGGGCCAATGAGGACGGGGTGAGCCCATAGCTCAGATCAATGAGGATGGAGAGAACCCCCATGACCACTGAAACCAACACCGCTTTCGAGGGCTTCAAGGACGCTTTCAAGAACATCCAGAATCTGGAAGTTCCCGAGGCCGCCCGCGAATTCGTCAAGAAGACTGCCAACACTGCCAAGGACCGTGCCGCGGAGGCCTTCGCCGGCTCCGAGCGGGTGACCGCCGCTGTCGAGAACGCAGTGGCCGAATCCGTCGCCGAGGCCGGCAAGATCAGCCGCAATATCCAGCAGGCGATCTACGAGGACGCCGAGGCGTTCTTCTCGGGCATCGACAAGCTGGCGTCGGCAAAATCGATCAGCGAAGCCGTCGAGATCCAGTCGAGCCTGCTCCGCTCCCGCGGCGAAGTGTTCGTCTCGCGTGCCAAGGCGACCGCCGACTATCTCGGCAACCTCGCCGCCAACGGTGCGAAGTCCGCTCAGGACAATTTCGCCAAGGTCTACAACAAGACCGCCTGATTGGCGCCTGAGTAGAAACTGAATTTGAGGCCCGCTTCGGCGGGCCTTTTGTTTGAGCTGCCGTAAGCACATCCACCGTCATTCCGGGGCGCCCGAAGGGCGAACCCGGAATCTCGAAATTCTCAGGTGCGCAATTGCGCACCATAGTTCGGTCCTGCGGACCGCCCCGGAATGACGTACTCTCAAACCGTCATGACTCCACCCGCCACCTTCTCCTTCGACGCCCCCGGCGATGCCGAACGCGCGGCCGAGCTGCGCCGTGTGAAAACCCTGGCGACGCTGGTGCTGGCCGCGACGCTTCTGCTCTTCGTCGTCGCGAAATGGCTTCTTCCAGTGCATCCCGTGTTCGGCTTCGTTGCAGCCTTCGCGGAAGCGGCGACCATCGGTGGTCTCGCCGATTGGTATGCGGTGGTCGCGCTATTCAAGCGGCCGCTCGGCCTGCCGATCCCGCACACGGCGATCATCCAGAGCAATCAGGCTCGCCTCGCCGACAAGCTCGGCGAATTCATCCAGGTGCATTTCCTCGAGGCCGGCCCCGTCGAGGCGAAGCTGAAGGAGATCGATTTCGGCTCCTTCGTTGCGGACTGGCTGCGCAACCGCAAGCGCAGCGATGATCTGGCGCGGTTCGCGCTGCGCCTGCTCCCGGAGGCCGTTTCCGCCACCGAAAGCTCCGGTCTGATGAGCTTCGTCATCCGCCGCATGTCATCGCAGCTCCAGGCGATCGATTTGGCGCCGCTCGCGGCCGGCACGCTGCGCGGCTTCGTGGCGGAGGGGCGGCACCAGATCCTGTTCGACGATCTCCTGCGTGTGATGCACGACACGCTGAACCAGAAGGAAACGATGGCGATGATCCGCGAGAAAGTACGCGCGGAGTTGCCGACCCTGCTCAGGCTCTATCGCGCCGACAAGTTTCTGGTGAACAAGATCGTGGTCTCAGCCACCGCTTTCTTCAACGAGGTGCGCAGCGATCCCAAACATCCGTTCCGCGGTGAGTTCGATCGCATGGTGCTGAGCTTCGTCGATCGGCTCGGTACCGATCAGGCCTACATCGATCGCATCGACGGCTTGAAGCGCGATTTGCTCGCGCGTCCCGAGCTTGCCGAACTCGCCCGCACCGTCTGGGCCAACACGCGCTCCTTCATCGAGCGTAGCGCGAGCGGCGAGACGCAGGTGCTGCAGCATCATCTCGCCGGCATGTTCGTCGCGGCCGGCGAGGCGCTCGCCGGCGATGCCGAGCTGCGCGGCGAGATCAACAAGGGCTTGGTAGCGGTGCTGCGCAGCTTCGTTGCCGACCAGAAGAAGGGCGTCTCCACCTTCATCTCCGATCAGGTCAAGGCGTGGAATATGACGCAGCTGATCACGCTGATCGAAATCAACATCGGCCGCGACCTGCAATACATCCGCTTCAATGGTTCGCTGATCGGCGGTCTCGCCGGTCTCGCGCTCTACTCCGCAGAATTCCTGCTTCGATTGCTGTGACTTTCGCGTCACGGCCGTCAGCATTACCGTGCGGGCCTATTGCCGCCGCGCATCTCTCCCGCTTGAATGTCTGGAACCGGCCACCTAGCTGATTCATGTTGCGCTGCGGAACGTTCGAGAAGCCGGCGCATTGGAATTCATGCCCATTTGCCGGATTCGCAGCCGGCGTCCTTTCCAGCAAGTCTTTCCAGGGGAAAACATCGATGACCGCAACTGCCCAGACGCTGCGTCCGCCGTCACGTACCCTGATGTTTCTGGAAGGGCGCGCGATCCACGAGTTCGGCGCATTCCTCGGCGCGCTGCCGCTCCTGAGCCTTGCGCCGCGCGGCGATGGACATCCGCTACTGGTGCTGCCGGGCCTCGTGGCTTCCGATGCGTCGACGCGCGCGCTGCGCACGTTTTTGACGAACAAGGGCTATGCGGTGAGCGGCTGGCGCCAGGGTCGCAATTACGGCCTGCGCGAGGGCGTGCAGGATGCCATGGTCGATCTGGTCCAGGAGCTCAACGACAAGCACGGCCGCAGGATCAGCCTGGTCGGCTGGAGCCTCGGCGGCCTCTATGCCCGCCAGCTCGCCAAGATGATGCCGGAGCGGGTACGCCAGGTGATCACGCTCGGCAGCCCCTTTGCCGGCGATCCGCGATCGACCAACGCCTGGCGCGTCTACGAATGGGCCAGCGGGCACAAGGCCGATGAGGTCGATCCGCGTTTCGGCGGCGAGCTCGCCGCTCCGCCGCCGGTGCCAACCACCGCCATCTTCAGCCGCACCGACGGTGTCTGCGCCTGGCGGGGCTGCATGGAGAAAACGGGCGCACAGACCGAGAGCATCGAGGTGGAGAGCAGCCATTGCGGCATGGGCCATCATCCGGCCGTCGTCTATGCCGTGGCCGATCGCCTTGCGCAGAAGGAGGGCCAGTGGCGCCCATTTGATCGCAGCGGCTGGCGCAGCCTGGCGTATCCCGATCCGCATAGGTAGCTCGTTCTCCACTTCGTCCCGCATGAGAATGGAAGAGGCGAGTCGCTTCCATCCATTGTCGCAGCCACGCCAAACGCGCTATGCCTCGCGCATGGCGCATCCACTCTCCCGCATCATCGACCAGCTCAAGCGCGAGCCGTCGCGCACCGGCTCCATCGTCATCACCGTGTTCGGCGATGCCATCGTGCCGCGCGGCGGCTCGGTGTGGCTGGGGACGCTGCTGGAATTCTTCGAAGGCCTGGACATCGACAGCGGCGTGGTCCGCACCGCAATGTCGCGGCTTGCTGCCGACGGCTGGCTGACGCGCGAGAAGGTCGGGCGAAACAGTTTCTATCGCCTGGCCGACAAGGGTCGGCAGATTTTTGAAGCTGCCACGCGCCACATCTACGATCCGCCGCCGTCCGACTGGACCGGGCGTTTCGAGCTGCTGCTCATCGGCAATGGCGAGGACCGCGACGCCTCGCGCGAGGCGCTGCGCAATGCCGGCTTCGGCAGTCCGCTGCCGGGTGTGTGGGTCGCGCCGTCAGGTGTGCCGGTGCCCGACGAGGCCGCGGGTGCGATCCGTCTCGAAGTCTCGGCCGAAGACGACAGCGGCCGCCGCCTGCTCAGCGCGAGCTGGCCGCTCGATCGTACTGCGGATGCCTATCTGAAATTCATGAAGACGTTCGAGCCGCTGCGCGCCGCGATTGCGCGCGGCACGGATCTGTCCGAGGCCGACGCCTTCACCGCGCGAATCCTCTTGATCCACTATTATCGGCGCGTCGTGCTGCGCGATCCGCTGCTGCCCGAGAGCCTGCTGCCTGTGGATTGGCCGGGCAGGGCCGCCCGCGCGCTCTGCGGCGAGATCTACCGCGCGCTGCTTGCCCCATCGGAAGAATGGCTTGACGGCCATGCAACCAATGAGAAAGGGCCGTTGCCGGCGGCCCGAAAACTCCTGGAACGGCGGTTCGGCGCCTGACCTATATGTTACAGAAATATCTTGCATGAACTAATTTCTGTTATATTATCCCTCCCAATAAATCGGGAGGATGCGCATGTATACCCAGGCGCTGAATACGGCCGAGACCGAGGATCGCGGTCTCGAAGACGCGGCCAAGGCTGCGCAGTTCCAGGCCCGCATCGATGCCGAGGAGCGCATTGAGCCGAACGACTGGATGCCGGCGGCCTACCGCAAGACGCTCACCCGCCAGATCTCCCAGCACGCCCATTCCGAGATCGTCGGCATGCTGCCCGAGGGCAACTGGATCACCCGTGCGCCGACGCTGCGCCGCAAGGCCGCGCTGCTCGCCAAGGTACAGGATGAGTGCGGCCACGGGCTCTATCTTTACGCCGCAGCCGAGACGCTCGGCACCTCGCGCGAGGAACTGGTCGACGCCATGCTCGCGGGGAAGGCCAAATATTCCTCGATCTTCAACTATCCGACGCTGACCTGGGCCGACATCGGCACAATCGGGTGGCTGGTCGACGGCGCCGCGATCATGAACCAGATCCCGCTGTGCCGCTGCTCCTATGGCCCGTATGCGCGCGCGATGATCCGCGTCTGCAAGGAGGAGTCGTTCCACCAGCGCCAGGGCTACGAAATCATGGTGACGCTGTGCCGCGGCTCCGACGAGCAGAAGGCGATGGCGCAGGATGCGCTGAACCGCTGGTGGTGGCCGGTGCTGATGATGTTCGGCCCGCCGGACGCGACGAGCCAGCACAGCGACACCTCGACGAAGTGGAAGATCAAGCGTTTCTCCAATGACGAACTGCGCCAGAAATTCGTCGATGCCACTGTGCCGCAGGCGCAATATCTCGGCCTCACCATTCCCGATCCCGGCATGACGCAGGATGCGGACGGGCACTGGCGCTACAGCGAGATCGACTGGACCGAATTCAAGCAGGTGCTCGCCGGCAATGGCCCCTGCAACCGCGACCGCATGGCCGCGCGCCGCAAGGCGCACGAAGAGGGCGCCTGGGTGCGCGAGGCGGCAGCCGCCTATGCCGCCAAGCGCGCGCGGCGTCAGACCGCGCAAGCTGCCGAATAGGGAGATCAAGATGGCCACGCCGAACACCCCGCTGTGGGAGGTCTTCATTCGCAGCCGCAACGGACTCGCGCACAAGCATGTGGGATCGCTGCATGCCAGCGACGCGACCATGGCCCTGCAAGCCGCCCGCGACATCTACACCCGTCGCGGCGAGGGCCTGTCGATCTGGGTCGTGCCGTCGAGCGCGATCACCGCGAGCGATCCTGCCGAGAAGGGCATGATGTTCGAGCCGGCGGAGTCGAAGATCTACCGGCACCCGACGTTCTACGAGGTGCCGGAAGAAGTGGGGCACATGTGATGGCCGTCGCCAACATCCAGGTCTCCGAAACGCCGCTGGTGCTCTACGCGCTGCGCCGCGCCGACGATGCGCTGATCCTCGGCCATCGACTGTCGGAATGGTGCGGGCACGCGCCAATGCTGGAAGAGGACATGGCACTCTCCAACATCGCGCTCGACCTGATCGGCCAGGCACGGGAGCTGTATAGCTACGCAGCCAAGGTCGAAGGTAGGGATAACGACGAGGACAAGCTCGCTTACTTGCGCGACGTGCGGCAGTACCGCAATCTGCTGCTGGTCGAGCAGCCGAATGGCGATTTTGCCCAGACCCTGGTGCGGCAGTTCTTCTATTCCGCCTTCGCCGATCTTTACTGGCGCGCGATGATGAACTCGCGCGATACGACGCTTGCTGCCATTGCCGCTAAGTCGGAGAAGGAGAGCGCATATCACGTGCGCCACGCCTCGCAATGGATCATCCGGCTCGGCGACGGCACGGATGAGAGCCACGCGCGTGTTCAAGGAGCGATCGATCATCTCTGGGCCTTTACCGGCGAGATGTTCTCGGTCGACGACGGCGAGCGCGCCCTGATCCAGGCCGGCATCGCCATCGATCCGGCGAGCTTGCGCGGTCGCTGGTTGACGAGGCTGTCCGAAGTCGTCGGCGAAGCGACACTCGAGCTGCCCCGGAACGACTGGACGCAGCAGGGTGGCCGCTCCGGCCGGCACAGCGAGCATCTCGGCCACCTCCTGTCCGAGCTGCAGTCGATGCAGCGAACGTTCCCGGGGCTGACATGGTGAGCGTGCTGGAGCATGACAGCGAGCTGCGCCGGCGGGCCTGGGACGCCGCGGCAAGCGTGGTCGATCCCGAAATCCCGGTGCTGACCATCGCCGATCTCGGCGTGCTGCGCGAGGTTGCGCTCGATGGCGATCATGTCGAGGTCGCGATCACACCGACCTATTCGGGCTGTCCCGCCATGAACATGATCGCGCTTGAAATCGAGATCGCGCTGGAGCGCGCCGGCTTTCATCATCCCAAGGTGCGCACCGTTCTGTCGCCGGCCTGGACGACGGACTGGATGAGCGAGGAGGGGCGCCAGAAGCTTCGCGCCTACGGCATTGCGCCGCCGCAGGCCTCGAACTCGCGCCGCGCGTTGTTCGGCGAGCAGGCCGTCGCGTGCCCGCAATGCGGCTCGGAAAACACCGAGTTGCTCTCCGAGTTCGGCTCGACCTCCTGCAAGGCGCTGTGGCGCTGCAAGGCTTGCCGCGAACCCTTCGATTACTTCAAGTGTCATTGAGGCACACAAATGCCAACACCATCGTCATTGCGAGGAGCTCTTGCGACGAAGCAATCCAGACTGTTTCCGCAGAAGGATTCTGGATTGCTTCGCTTCGCTCGCAATGACGGCAGTGAGACCAATGTAGGGTGCCCGTGATGTCCGCAGCCGCACCACGCTTTCATCGCCTTGCCGTCAACGGCCTCCGCCGCGAGGCGTCCGACGCCGTCTCGATGACCTTCGCCATTCCCGACGAACTCGCCGGCGATTACGCCTTTACGCCCGGCCAGTATCTCACGCTCCGCACCAAGCTGGATGGCGAAGAGGTGCGCCGCTCCTATTCGATCTGCTCCGGCCCCGACGACGGCGAGATCCGCATCGCCGTGAAGAAGGTCGATGGTGGTGCGTTCTCGAGCTGGGCGGCGGACGAGCTGAAATGCGGCGACGAGCTTGACGTGATGACGCCAACCGGCCGCTTCGGCGTGGTCCCGCCGGCAGATCGCGCGCGCATCCATGTCGGCTTTGCCGCCGGCTCTGGTATCACGCCGATCCTGTCGATCGTGAAGGGTGTGCTTGCCCGCGAGCCGGACAGCCGCTTCTTCCTGTTCTACGGCAACCGGACCACCGACAACATCATGTTCCTCGAAGCGCTCGAGGAGCTGAAGGATCGCTTCATCGATCGCCTCTCGCTCTTCCACGTCATTTCCGGCGAGGAGCAGGACATCCCGATCCTGCATGGCCGGCTCGACGGCAGCAAGGTGAGGGTGCTGCTGCGCTCGCTGGTGCCGGCGGGGAGCGTCGATCACGTCTTCATCTGCGGCCCCCTCGGCATGAGCGAGCAGATCGAGGCGACCTGCCGCGATCTCGGCATCGCGGACGAACGCATCCATGTCGAGCGCTTCGTCTCCGAATTCGGCGGCAAGCCGCGGCCCAAGAAAGCCGTTGCGCCGGATGCGCCGCCGAAGGCGATTGCGTCGCTGATCATCGACGGCAAGCGGCGCGACGTGCCCGTCGCCGAGGACGAAGCGATCCTCGATGCCGCACTGCGTGCCGGGGTCGATCTGCCTTTCGCCTGCAAGGGCGGCATGTGCTCGACCTGCCGCGCCAAGCTGGTCGAGGGCGAGGCGCCGATGGACATCAACTATTCGCTGGAACCGTGGGAGCTGAAGGCCGGCTTCGTCCTGACCTGCCAGGCCAAACCATCGTCAGAGCGTGTCGTCGTCGATTATGACCATGTCTGATCGGGCAGATCAGACCCCATGAATGCAAATGCGTCGCATTATTTGACAGCTTGAGCCAACCAGCAGAACATCATGTGCAAGCATCTGGCCCGGAGAAGCGCGTGAACGTCAAAGCCGCCCTGTCGCCCGAGGATATTGCCCGTGCCTGCGCTGACGCGATGTGGGCGGAGGACGATGCGTCCAAGGGTCTCGGGATGGAGATCGTGGAGATCGGCCCTGGCTTCGCAACGCTTGCGATGACGGTGCGGCCGGACATGGTCAACGGCCAGCGCATCGCCCATGGCGGCTTCATCTTCACCCTCGCCGACTCCGCCTTCGCGTTCGCCTGCAACTCGCACAACGAG
Organism: Bradyrhizobium sp. CCBAU 51765; assembly: GCF_015291725.1. Taxonomy (GTDB): domain Bacteria; phylum Pseudomonadota; class Alphaproteobacteria; order Rhizobiales; family Xanthobacteraceae; genus Bradyrhizobium; species Bradyrhizobium liaoningense. The sequence goes on along the minus strand of NZ_CP030038.1, from coordinate 5,927,365 downwards.
CGCGTTGTCGCGGCGCAGGGACAGATCACCTTCATCAAGCCGGGCAAGCTCGGCGACCGCCTCATTGCAAAGGCACGGGAAGTCACTCGTGGCGGCCGTTCCGGCATCTATGATGTGCGTGTCACTGCCGGCACCGCCGTCATCGCGGAATTCCGCGGGCATTCGCGTGTCGTTCCCGGCACATGGCTGCCGGCGCCAGATCAATAAGACCAAAGAAAAGAACAAACCAATGTGGGGAAACGAGGATGGCTCTGACGAGGCTCAAGGAAGGTGCCAGTAGCTATAGCGCCGAGATGGACGCACGTGAGCGCGCCTCGCGCGACGAGATCATGGCGCTGCAGAAGCAGCGGCTGGCCTGGTCGCTGAAGCACGCCTATGACAACGTCGCGCATTATCGCAAGGCCTTCGACAAGGCCGGCGTGCACCCGTCCGACTTTCGTGAACTGTCCGATCTCGCGAAATTTCCGTTCACGGTGAAGACCGATTTGCGCGACAACTATCCGTTCGACATGTTCGCCGTGCCGCGCGAAAAGCTGGTGCGCGTGCATGCCTCGTCCGGCACCACGGGCAAGCCCATCGTGGTCGGTTATACGCAGCGCGATATCGACACCTGGTCGGAGGTGATGGCGCGCTCGATCCGTGCCGCCGGCGGCCGCACCGGCATGATCATCCACAATGCCTATGGCTACGGGCTCTTCACCGGCGGCTTGGGAGTGCATTACGGCGCCGAGAGGCTCGGCTGCACCGTGGTGCCGATCTCCGGCGGCATGACCGAGCGGCAGGTGCAGCTCATCAACGACTTCCGTCCTGACATCATCACGGTGACCCCGAGCTACATGCTCGCGATCCTCGACGAGTTCAAGCGCCAGAAGCTCGACCCGCGCCAGAGCTCGCTCAAGGTCGGCATCTTCGGCGCCGAGCCCTGGACCAATGCGATGCGCGGCGAGATCGAGGACGCCTTCGACATGGACGCGACCGACATCTACGGTCTCTCCGAGGTGATCGGCCCCGGCGTCGCGCAGGAATGCATCGAGACCAAGGACGGCCTGCACATCTGGGAGGACCACTTCTACCCCGAAGTGATAGACCCCGAGACCGGTGCGGTGCTTCCGGATGGGGAGAAGGGCGAGCTGGTGTTCACCTCGCTCACCAAGGAAGCCTTTCCGGTGATCCGCTATCGCACCCGCGATTTGACGCGACTGCTGCCGGGCACGGCGCGGCCCGGCATGCGGCGGATGGAGAAGGTGACCGGCCGCTCCGACGACATGATCATCCTGCGCGGCGTCAACCTGTTTCCGACCCAGATCGAGGAGGTGTTGCTCGCGACCGACTGGTGCGGCGGGCACTTCATCCTGGAACTGACTCGCGAAGGCCGTATGGACGAACTGACGATCATCGCGGAGGCGCGGCCCGAGAGCTGGGACGGCCGTGGTCTGCTCGACCATGCGGACCGGATATCGACCCACATCAAGAACACGATCGGGATCAGCTCCAGGGTCCAGGTGGTCGCGCCCGCCACGCTGGAACGTTCGCTCGGCAAGGCCAGGCGGCTGTACGACAAGCGCCCCAAGGACTGACGGGATGGATTGACTTGACCGCGCCCAGGGGCGACAAGGCCCGCGAGAAATCGCGGGTCTTTTCATGTCGACAGCCGATGCCAAAACCGTCGAAGCGCGCTGTGTGCGTCTTGTCTCAAAGGCTGAAAACGCTGCCGCGCTTGCGCCAGTCGTGGAGCGCCTGACACTCGAGCGCGGTCCGAGCGATGTTCTGATCGAGGTTAAGGCCGCAGCCGTCAATCCATCCGACATCAAGGCTGCGACGGGGCTGATGCCCTATGCCGTGTTTCCCCGGACTCCCGGCCGCGACTACGCCGGCGTGGTGATCGACGGGCCGGCGGGTACGGTCGGACGCGAAGTGTTCGGCTCGTCCGGTGATCTCGGTATCCGTCGTGACGGCACCCATGCCTCCCATCTCGTGGTCGAGGCTGACGCCGTCGTTGAGAAACCGAAGACCGTGTCCTGGGAGGCGGCCGCCGGCATCGGCGTCCCCTTCGTCACCGCGATGGAAGGCTTTCGCCGCGCAGGCGTGCCGAAGAGCGGCGAGACCGTGCTGGTGTTCGGCGTCAACGGCAAGGTCGGACAGGCCGCGGTTCAGATCGCGACCTGGCAGGGCGCGCGCGTCATCGGCGTGGTGCGCAGGACGGAAGCCTATGAGGGGCATAGCAGCGTGCCGGTGGAGGTGATCGACGCCTCTGCCATTGACGTTGCCACACGCGTGCGCGAATTGACCGGCGGGAAGGGCGCCGACATCGTCTTCAACACCGTCGGCGATCCCTACTTCCAGGCCGCGCACAAATCGCTTGCGCTGCGCGGCCGCCAGATCCTGATCGCCGCGATCGACCGCATCGTGCAGTTCAACATCCTCGAATTCTATCGGGGGCAGCACACCTATGTCGGCATCGACACGCTGGGTCTATCCTCGGCCGCGACGGGCGCGGTGCTGCGCGACCTTGGTCCGGGCTTTGCGAGCGGACATCTGAAGCCGTTTCCGATCAGGGCGAATGCGATCTATCCGCTTGAGCGTGCCAGGGAAGCCTATGTCGCCGTCGCCGGCTCCTCGCGCGACCGGGTCATCCTGAAGCCGTAGCAAATCGTCATTGCGAGCGCAGCGAAGCAATCCAGCCGGTCTCCGCGGATGCATTTCTGGATTGCTTCGCTGCGCTAGCAATGACGGAGAACGTCGAGAGATCTGAGAACAATCGATGGAAGCCGCCCAGTTCGTCATCCTCGCCGGTCTCGTCATCGGGCTCGTCTACGGCGCCGTCGGCTTGCTCAGCGGTTTCTGCCTGATGAGCAGCATGCGCGGCCTTCTGGCGGAGGGAGACGGGCGGCTGGTGCGGAGTTATGCGCTGGCGATCGCCGTTGCGATCGCTGCGAGCCAGCTCCTTGCCGGCAACGGCATGGTCGATCTCGGCAAGTCGATCTATCTGCAGCAGTCATTCTCAGTGCCTGTGCTCTTCCTCGGCGGCCTGCTGTTCGGCTACGGCATGGTGCTGTCGAACGGCTGCGGCTCGCGGGCGCTGGTCCTGCTCGGCCGCGGCAATCTCCGTTCCTTCGTCGTCGTGATCGTGCTCGCCATTGCCGCGCAGATGACGCTGAAGGGCCTGATCGCGCCGGCGCGTATCGCGCTGGTCCAGGCCTCACAAACGACTGTCAGCGCAAATTCGCTGCCGTCCGTGCTGGTGATGCTCGGTGTCACGGAATCGCTTTCACGCGCGCTTGCCGCCGCCGCGACGGTCGTCGGGCTGATGCTGTTCGCCTTCGCGCACCCGGCGTTTCGCCGTTCGCCAGGTCAGATCTCGGCAGGTGTCGTCGTGGGCCTGCTCGTCGCCGGCGGTTGGTATGTCACCGACTGTCTCGGCGCCGACGACTTCAACCCCGTCCCGGTGACCTCGCTCACCTTCATTGCGCCGATCGCGGATACTCTGCAGTACGCCATGCTCTCGACCGGTCTTACGCTGAATTTCGGCATCGCGACGGTGGCCGGCGTCTTCGCCGGCAGTCTGGTGACGGCGCTCGCTACGGGCCGGTTCAAGCTCGAAGGCTATTCCTCACCGCGTCACATGCTGCGCTCGGGCAGCGGCGCGGCGCTGATGGGCATCGGCGGCGTGATGGCGTTCGGCTGCTCGATCGGGCAGGGGCTCACCGGCGTCTCGACGCTTGCGCTGGGGTCGTTCGTGGCGCTCGCCGGCATCCTGGTCGGCACGACGGCGGGTCTGCGCGGTGCGCTGCGGGTTCAACCCCTCGCAGTGGCCTGACCGCGCAGCAGTCGGTCGCCGAGCGTCGCAAGGCCGATGCCGCTGACGATCAGTCCGGCCGCGATGGCAAGGCTCGCGTCGATCGGCTCACCCAGCAGGATCGCGGCACTGGCGATGCCGACGAGCGGCGTCGCGGTGGTCCCGAGCGACGTCGTCAGCGCCGAGATGCTCTTGTTGACCATCGACATCGCCCAATAGGCCAGCACCGTTCCGATCAGGCCCGAATACAGGAACAGCGACACGAGCCGCCATGACCACTCGACTTGCGGCAGCCCGTCGATGATCATCGCCAGTGTCGACAACACGGCCGTGGCCACGAGCACCTGCCAGAGCAGGAGCTGGAGCGGAGAAGCGATCCAGCGATGCGCGCGCATATAGATGATGTTCGCGGCCCAGGAGATGGCGGCCAGGATGACCATGCCGGCGCCGAGCAGGACGCCTGAATTGGTCCAGTCGATCGAGGACGGATTCAGGATGACGGCAAGCCCGATCAGCCCGAGCAGGGCGCCGGCAAGCTTCGGCGCGGTCAGCGTGCCCTTTCCGAGCATGGGGGCGGCGAGTGCGACCCAGAGCGGGGTGGTGTAGCCGAGCACGACGCCCTTGCTCGCGGGCAGGAAGCGCAGACCCGCCGCGACGAGGATCGAGAACAGCGTCATGTGCAGCAGCGCGACGCTGAGGATGACGGGTATATCGCGTCGTTCCGGGATCACCAGATTCTTGCTCAGTCCGAGGATCACGATCAGGCCGACCAGAGCGATCCAACTCCGGATCGCGGCGGTCCACAGCGGCGAGACGAATTCCACGAGTTGCTTCGTCACCGACCAGTTCACACCCCAGGCCAGCACGACGATGAGGAAAAGGCCGACGGCCGCGCGGGGTGAAAGTGAGTTCATCTCGGAGTCCTTGAAGCAGTCCAGTTCGCCGGATAGCATCGCTACTGGCACCTGAAAAAGCGCCAGATTGGAGAATAATAAGATGCCAATTTCGGAGGAGGTGATCTCCGCTCTGATCGACTTGAAACGGACGGACGACGCCGGGCTGGTGACGCAGCTGACGAGCCAGCTTAGAGACCTGATCGCGAGCGGCCGTCTCGGGAAGGGCCGTACGCTGCCGTCGAGCCGTCGGCTCGCGAGCGATCTCGGCGTCTCCCGCAACACCGTCACTTATGCGTACGAACAGCTTGCCGCCGAGGGATATATTGCGGCATCGCACGGCCGCCGTCCGGTGGTCACGGTCGATGGTGGCGGAGATCGTCTAGGAGCGGGTGCCGCTGCGGCGCCTGGACGCTCCGGAAAGTTGCGACTTTCGCCCTGGGCCTCGAATCTCAAGCAGACCGACTGGCCGATGTCCTATCAGGCATCGCTGAGGCCGTTGCGCCCGGGGCATGGCGATTTCAGGGAGTTTCCGGACGAGGTCTGGGCGCGTTGCTTGCGCCGCGGTGCCCTGCGTGCAGCCAGGCGCGAGCTCGGCCCGGTCAACCGGACGCGCCTGCGCGAGGTGCTCGCGGATTATCTGGCGACCAGCCGGGGTGTCCGGGCCGCCGCAGGCCAGATCATGATCCTGCCGAGCGCGCAGGCTGCGTTGACCTTGATTGCCGCGACCATCATCACGCCCGGCGATGAGGTCTGGGTCGAGGATCCCGGTTACCCCGGTGCTGCGGCCGCCTTCCGGGCGTCCGGCGCGCGCGTGAGCGGTATCGGACTGGACGAGGAGGGTATGCAACGGATGCCGGGCCTTGCGGCGCCAAAACTGATCTTCATGACGCCCTCGCATCAGCATCCGACGGGGCGGCTGATGTCGCTGGCCCGCCGCGCCGAGTTTCTCAACCTGAGCAGGCCCGGCAAGACCTGGATCGTGGAGGACGATTACGACGGCGAATTCCACTATGACAGCCGGCCGGTGCCGGCCTTGCAGGCGCTCGATACCCATGGCCGCGTGTTCTATGTCGGCACCTTCTCGAAGGCGACGACGCCGGATATCCGGCTCGGCTATCTGGTCGCGCCGCCGGCACTGGCCAGCATCCTGGAGATCGCGCAGCGGCACATCGGACTGATCGCTTCGAGTCACATCCAGGAGGCACTCTCCGAGCTCATCGCCGATGGGCATTTCCTCGCACATCTGCGCCGGATGCGCCGGCTCTATCACGCGCGCCGCGATCACCTCGTCGAGGAACTGGAGCGACAGCTCGGCGGGACGCTCTCGGTCGAAGTGCCTCCTGGAGGCATCCAGCTCGTCGCCCGACTCAAGCGCGGGCGCACTGATCAGGCGACGGTGAAGCGGCTGGTTGCGGCGGGGGTCGAGACGCGCGCCCTGTCGAGCCTGGCGGTTGGCCGGCCCCGCGATCGCGGCCTGCTGCTCGGCTTCGCGGCGTGGCGCGAGAGCGAGATCAGCGCGGCCGTGCGGACGATGGCATCGTGCTTCTAAAGCATGATCCGGAAAAGTGCGCAGCGGTTTTCCGAAAAGATCACGCTTAAACAACAACCTAAAGCGCGATGACGATTCATGCTAATCGCATCGCGTTTTAGTGCAGGCGCCTAGTCCACCGCCTTCGTCACGATGCGGATCTCCGACGTCAGCGTCCGATGCACCGGGCACTTGTCGGCGATCTCCATCAGCTTCTTGCGTTGCTCGGCATCGAGGGCGCCGTCCATCGTGATGTCGCGCTCGATCTGGTCGAGCATGCCGTCGCGGGTCTCGCATTCTTCGCAGTCTTTTGCGTAGATCTTGGAATGCTTCAGCGTGACGGTCACGCGCTCGAGCGGCAGTGACTTGCGGTCGGCATAGAGGCGCATGGTCATGGAGGTACAGGCGCCGAGACCGGCGAGCAGGAAGTCATACGGGCCGGGTCCCGCGTCTGCGCCGCCGGCCGCGACCGGCTCGTCGGCCACCAGATGATGCGGCCCGACGGTGATGATCTGGTTGAACTTGCTCTTGCGGGTCTCCTGCACCACGACCTTTCGCGGGTCCTCGGCTAGATCCATCGCTTTTGCGGGCTGTGCTGAGTCAATGTAACGGCTCGCCCAGGCCGCGATCACGTCGGCCGCGTAAAGCGCGTCGGTGGGCTTCGTCAGCAGATGATCGGCATGATCGAGCGAGACGAAGCTCTTGGGATGCTTCGCCGCAACGAAGATCTTCGTCGCATTGTCGATGCCGACGGTGTCGTCGACAGGCGAATGCATCACCAGCAGCGCCTTGTGCAGGCCGGTGACGTCCTTCATTAGCTCGTGCTCGGCGATGTCGTCGAGGAATTCACGCCTGATCCGGAACGGACGTCCGGCGAGCGAGACTTCGACCTCGCCCTCGGTGCGGATCCTGTCGATATGCTCCTTGAACAGACCCGTGACGTGGGCGGGATCGGACGGCGCCGCGATGGCCACGACCGCCCTGGCTTCGGGGATCTGTCCTGCTGCCGCAAGGATCGCGGCACCGCCGAGGCTGTGGCCGATCAGGACTGACGGCGCCTTGCGGATGCTGCGCAGATGATCGGCTGCGCGCACGAGATCGGCGACGTTGGAGGAGAACGTCGAATTGGCGAAGTCGCCCTCGCTGGAGCCGAGTCCGGTGAAGTCGAACCGCAGCACCGCAATGCCTTTGGCGGCGAGCGCGACTGCAATGCGCTTGGCCGCCAGCGCGTCCTTGCCGCAGGTGAAGCAATGCGCGAACAGCGCGAACGCCGCGGCCTCGCCGTCAGGCAGCTCCAGCGCGGCCGAGAGCTGATGGCCGCCTTCTCCGGTGAATTGAAAGCGTTCGGTCGGCATGGGCTTCCCTCGTCCTTGCGTGAGCCTAATCGCCCGAATAGCGCTGTTCGGCCCAGGGATCGCCGCGGTTATGATAGCCGCGGACTTCCCAGAAGCCCGGCGCGTCCTCGGTCAGGAATTCGATGGCCTGGAGCCATTTGGCGCTCTTCCAGAAATACAGATGCGGCACCACCAGCCGCACCGGGCCGCCATGCTCCTCGCTCAGGGGCTGGCCCGACCAGCTATGGGCGAGCAGCGCGTCCTCGGCGGCGAAGTCTTCCAGTGGGAGGTTGGTGGTGTAGCCGTCATACGAATGCAGCACGACGAAGCGCGCATCCTCGCGCGGCTGGCAGGCCGCGAGCAGCTCGCGCGTCGCGAGTCCCTCCCATTCATTGTCGTAGCGCGACCAGGTCGTCACGCAGTGGATATCGGAGGTGAACCGCGCCTGCTTCTGCGCAATGAACTCGTCGAAGGTCCAGAACACGGGAGTTTCGATCGCGCCGTAGACGTCGAGCCGCCAGCGCTCGCGCGAGACCGGCGGTACGACGCCCAGATCGAGCACCGGCCAGTCCTTGGTGAGGTGCTGACCGGGCGGCAGGCGCTGATCTTCCGGACGCGTGATCTTGCCGGTGAGGAACCGGCCCTCGCGCGCCCACTTCTCCTTGGTGCGCGTCAGCTTGCTGTCGGATGGCGTCTCGTCTGTCATGGCCTACTCGTGCCGATGCATTGCGGAGGCGTGCTTGGTATCGCGCATGGTTGAATAGATGATCAGCGACAGGCAGATGATGCCACTGAGATAGAAATAGAACCATTCCTCGTGCCCGATGCTCTTGAAATAGAGCGCGATCGCCGGCGCCGTGCCGCCGAAGATCGAGACCGTGATGGCATAGGGCAGGCCGACGCCGAGGGCGCGGACATTGGTCGGGAATAATTCAGCCTTCACCACGGCGTTGATCGAGGTGTAGCCGGCGACGAACAGCCAGGCGGCGCAGATCAGGATGAACGTCATGAAGGGCGATTTCGTCTCCTTCAGCGCCATCAGCAGCGGAACGGTAGCGAGCGTGCCGGCGACGCCGAAGAAAATCAGCAGCGGCTTGCGGCCGATCTTGTCGGAGATCGCGCCGTAGATCGGCTGGAGGATGGTCGCGAAAATCAGCGTGCCGAAGATCACGAAGGTGGTCTGGTCCTCGGTCAGCCCGACCGAAAGCTTGACGAAGGTCTGCATGTAGGTGGTGAAAGTGTAGAACGCGGCGGTGCCGCCGGCGGTGAGACCGACGACCAGCAAGAGCTCGCGCGGATAGCGCAGCAGATTGGTGATCGAGCCGGTCGGCTTCACCACCTTCCTGGCCTCCTCGAACGCCTCGGTCTCGTGCAGGCCGCGCCGCATCACCGCGGCGAAGATCGCCAGCAGCGCGCCGATCGCGAAGGGGATGCGCCAGCCCCAGGCCTTCAGCTCTTCCGGTGTGAGGAAGACCTTTTGCAGGAGCAGCAGCACGATGATCGCGGTGAGCTGGCCTCCGATCAGCGTGACGTACTGGAAGCTGGAATAGAAGCCGCGATGCTTGGGGTCGGCGACCTCGCTGAGATACGTGGCGCTGGCGCCGTATTCGCCGCCGAGGCTCAGGCCCTCGATGACGCGGGCGAGCGCGAGGATCACCGGCGCTGCGAAGCCGATCGTGGCATAGGTCGGCGTCAGCGCGATGATCAGCGAGCCGAAGCACATGAAGACGACGGACAGAGTCAGCGAGATGCGCCGGCCGAAATGGTCGGCGAGATAGCCGAAGAACCAGCCGCCCAGGGGCCGCATCAGGAAGGTCGCCGCGAACACGACGGCGACATTCAATTGCTGCACGACAGGGTCGTTGCCGGGAAAGAAGGCGGGAGCGAAATAGAGCGCGAATGCCGTATAGGCGTAGAAATCGTACCACTCGACGAGATTGCCGATGGAGCCGATGAAGATCGCCTTGATCCGCCGTTCAGCGTCGGCGACGTCAAAAGTCTCGGAGGCCGGTTGGATTGCTTGCTCTGTCACGTCCGGCCTTCCGCTTCCTTTTGTCTGGGGAAGGCCTACATCGCCTTTCCCAGCAAAAATGGCAACTGCCGGGGGCCTCTCACCGTGCCCTGTGACCAGGTCACAGTGCCTGCCGGATCGAGCCGGAAGTCCGGAATCCGCTTGAGCCATTCCTCCAGCGCAACCTGCATCTCCATTCGCGCAAGGTTGGAACCGACGCAGCGATGAATGCCGAGGCCGAAGGCGGCGTGGCGGTTCTCGCGGCGGTCGATCACGACTTTGTCAGCGTCCGGAAACATCTTGGGGTCACGGTTCGCGGCCGGGAACGACAGCAGCACCATGTTGCCGGGCTTCACCGGACAACCCGAGACCGTGGTTTCCTTGACCACCTCGCGCGCCATCGTCACCGGTGAATAGGCGCGCAGCAGCTCCTCCACCGCGGTCGGGATCAGTCCGGGCTCGGCGATCAGCCGCTCGCGGTCGGCCGGCGTCTTCGCAAGATGCCAGAGCGAGGAGCCAATCGCGCTCCAGGTGGTGTCGATGCCGGCGATCAGCAGCAGGCGCAGCGAGCCCAGCACGTGGGAGTCCTCGAGCGGATTGCCTTGCTTGTCCCTGGCGTTCATCAGATAGGAGATCAGGTCGTCGCTGGGCTTGTTCTTGCGCGTTTCGATGTGGCCGCTGAAATAGGCCGTCATCTCCTGCACGGCCTGGAGCAGCTTGCTCTCGTCCTTGATGCCGAGCTCGAGGATCATGTGAATCCAGTTGATGAAGAGATCGCTGTCGCTCTCGGGAATGCCGAGCATGTGCGCGATCGCCCGAACCGGGATGTATTTGCTGTAGCGTGCGGCGGCGTCGACCTTGCCGTCGGCGATGAACTCGTCGATCAGTTCGTTGCAGATGGCGCGAACCCGCGGTTCGAGCTTCTTCATCGCGTCCGGCGTGAAAGGCGGCAGCAGCAATTGCTTGGCCGGCTTGTGCTCGGGCGGGTCCGAGGTGATCGGCGGCGCCGCGTTCCTCGCGACTTCGGGGCGCACATCGCGGACGATGATGCGGCGTGAGGAGAAGTGCTGGGTGTCGTTGGCGATCTCGCGCACGGCTTCATAGGTCGTCGGCAGGTAGCAGCCGAGGAAGCGTTCCGTGTGCACCACGGGACTCGCGGCGCGTAGTTCGTCCCAGATCGGGAACGGGTCCTCCGTCCATTGCGGATCGGTGTGGTCGAAATCATGGACCCAGTCGGTCACGGGCGGATGGGCGGTGGGCTGGTTGACGTCGGTCATGGCAGGGAATCCCTTGGCTCGTGTTCGCTGGAAGCACGCAGGCGGCCGCGCTACTCCTCGATCACATCGATTGCGATTTCCGGGCAGTTGGCTTTCGCAAGCCAGGCCTTGTCCTCAAGCCCCGGCGGGACGGCGCCGTCGCCGGCTTCGTGCGCGTTGCCATATTCGTCGAGCTCGAAAAGCTCCGGCGCGAGGGCCTTGCAGCGGGCGTGGCCCTGGCATTTCTCCGGATCGACGTGAACCCTTAGTCGCTCTGACATTGCGGCTTCCTCGGTCGTGTGTGCGCGGGGCCCGAAGGGGCGGCGCGTTCCTCATCTGGGATTGTTCTAAGTTATATCCTATTACATTCGCGGCGGGCTTCCCCTGTCAAGCGCAAACTCATAGGCTTCGACTCAACATGCGTTCACAATTCGCTCGCAAATCCGAGAAGACCTATCACCATGGCGATCTCCGCGACGCCTTGATCAAGGCCGCATTGCGCGAAGCGGAACGGGGCGGCGCCGAGGCGATCAGCATCAAGGCGCTTGCCAGGCAGCTCGGTGTTTCGCAGCCGGCGCCATACCGGCATTTCGCCGACCGCGAGGCGCTGCTCGCGGCGGTCACGGCGGAGGCGTTCCGGCAACTCACAACGGTTCTACGCGAGGCGATGGCGGAGCCGTCGAAGCAGTCGAAGCTCTCGCGACTCGCGCAAGCGACGCTCGATTTCGGTCTGCGCCGTAACGGTATCTACCGCTTGATGTTCGCCTCGCGCACCGTGTCCTGCGCGGCCAAGGGCAGCGAGCTGCACGAGGCGACGCGGGAGACCTTTGCGCTCGTGATCGAGGCGCTGGAGGCCCCGGCGGTCGGCTACTTGCGCGAGCGGCAGGCGCTCAAGATCTGGGCCGCGCTGCATGGGGTGGTGATGCTGGCCGAGCAGGGCCTGTTCACCGGCGAGGCGGCGCATGCCACGCGCGAGGAATTGGTCGAGGATTTCGTCAATGAGACAAAGGCTGCGCTCGCGGTCGCGATCAAGGATGCGCGGCGCCGGACAAAGGCCGGCGCCTAAGCCTTCGCCTGCAGCAGCCTCATCAGCTTGTCGACGGCACTGTCCGGCGTCGTCACGACCGGGCGGCCGGTGGCCTCTGCAACCAGCGGCGCAGTCGCGGCGATGCTGAATTGCGCGAGCGCGATGACGTCGCAGTCGCGCAAATCGCGAGATGCTTCCGCGATCAGCCGGTCGTGCGTGGCACGGTCGCCGCGATCGAGCGCAGCCAGCGCGCCCTCGGCCAGTTTCGGCACGATCTGGACGGAGGCAGGGAACTCGGACGGCATCGAGGCCAGCGTCGGCGGAAAGGTCGAGAGCAGGCCGACGCGCTCACCCATGGTTACGGCACGTTCGATCATGGCCTCGTTCGGCTTCAGCACCGGCATCGAAGCATGTGCGCGCGCGACCGCCTCGATGCAGGGGCCGAACGCGGAACAAGTGAACAAGATTCCATCCGCTCCCGTCGCCGCTGCGTAATCGCCCAGCGCGAGGAAGCGCTCGGTCATGGCATCGGCGAGCGTGCCGTCGCGCGCCAGATCCGCAGACAGGCTGTCGTCGAGCAGGTTCATCAGCCGCGCCTCAGGCCACGCCGTCGCGAACGCCGCCTCGATCGGGGCGATGGAGTGCTTGAGGGCGTGGATGAGGGCGATGCGAGGCGTCGTCGTCATGGGGTCGACGTCAGTTCTTCACCTTCGGATCGATCGGGGTCGTGCCGCGCAGGCCCAGAATATCCTCCAGCACCTTCGCGCCGGCGATCACCTGTGCGTCGGCCCGCGGTGCGCCGACGACTTGCACGCCGACCGGCAGGCCCGACGCCGTGAAGCCGCACGGCAGCGAGAGCGCAGGACAGCAGGCGAGCGTGATGGCGTAGACGATGCCGAGCCACTCGACGTAATTGTCGAATCTCTTGCCGGCGCATTCGGCGACATAGCGGTGTTCGATCGGGAAGGGCGGCACGATCGTCGTCGGTACCAGCAGGAGATCGTAGGTCTTGAAGAACTCGACCGCCCGCGCGGTCATGCCGACGCGCTGCGCCTCGGCGCGCGCGAGCTGATCGACCGTGAGCTTGAGGCCTTCCTCGATGTTCCAGATCACCTCGGGCTTGAGCATGTCGCGTTTGGTGCGCAGCAGGTTGGCCTTGGTGATCGCGAAATCGAACGCGCGCAGCACGTGGAAGCATTCATGCGCCTCGCGCCAGTCCGGATGCGCCTCCTCCACGATCGCGCCGGCCTCCGCGAAGCGCTCCGCGGCCTTACGTGTGATCGCCTTCACTTCTGGATCGACCGGCGTGATGCCAAGGTCGGGTGAATAGGCGATGCGCTTCGGCTTCTTGCCTGCCTGAGCCGCCGAAAGGAACGAGGTCGTTGGCGCCGGCAGCGACAGCGGATCGTCCGCATAGTCGCCGCTCATGGCGTCCAGCAGCAGCGCGAGATCCTCGACGTTGCGCGCCATCGGGCCGACCACGCCGAGATTGCGATCGATACCTGACTTCGGGGTATGCGCGACACGGCCGATGCTCGGCCGCATGCCGACGACGCCGCAGAAAGCCGCCGGGTTGCGCAAGGACCCGCCCATGTCGGAGCCCTGCGCGAGCCAGGCCATGCCGGTTGCGAGCGCCACGGCCGCGCCGCCGGAGGAGCCCGCTGCCGATTTCGTCGTATCCCAGGGATTGAGGGTCGCACCGAACACCTCGTTGAAGGTGTTGGCGCCAGCGCCGAATTCCGGCGTGTTGGATTTGGCGTAGACCACCGCGCCGTTCGCCTCGAGGTTCTCGACCATGAGGTCGGACTTCGCGGGGATGTTGTCCTTGAAAATCGGCGAGCCCTGCGTGTTCAACACGCCCCCGACGTCGGTGAGGTCCTTGATCGGCACCGGCAGGCCAGCGAGCAGCCCGCGCGCCCCGGCCGGCTTCTGCATCAGCGCTTTCGCATTGGTTCGCGCGCGATCGAAGCACAGTATCGGCAGCGCGTTGACCTTGCCGTCGACCTCACCGATGCGCTTCTCCAGCACATCCAGGAGCTCGAGCGGCGAGACGTCGCCGGACCGCAGCTTGTCGACGACGGCGCATGCTGTTTCGCGGATCAGGTCTTGAGACAATTAGTTTACTCCTACCTCTTGATTGTCATTCCGGGGCGCCCAAAAGGGCGAACCCGGAATCTCGAGGTTCCGGGTTCGATGCTTTGCATCGCCCCGGAACGACGTGAGCAATTAACCCCACCCCGCGCTGATGCCTCCGTCCACCGTATATATCACGCCCGACGTGTAGCCGGAGCGATCCGACGCCAGGAACGCCATGAGGTCGCCGATCTCGCGCGCATGCGCGGGGCGGCCGAGCGGCAGGCTCTTCTGGAATTCCTTGTAGCGGCTCTCGTCGCCGAACTGGTGCTTTGCCCGCGTCTTGAGCAGGGTGACGTGGCGATCGGTGCCGACGGGACCGGGATTGATGCCGACGACGCGGATGTTGTCGGCGAGGCTCTTGCCGCCGAGCGCGCGCGTGAACGCCATCAGCGCGGCGTTGCCGGCGCTGCCGCAGATGTAGTTGGCGTCGAATTTTTCGCCGGCCGCGCCGATGTCATTGACGATGACGCCGCCGCCCTTCGCCTTCATCTGCGCATAGATGTGCCGCGTCAGGTTGATGTAGCCGAACACTTTCAATTCCCAGGCGTGCCGCCAGGTGGCCTCGTCGATCTTGTCGATCGAGCCGCCGGGGATGTCGCCGGCATTGTTGACGAGCACGTCGATGTCGGCGGCTTCTTTCGCCAGCCGCGCCACGTCCTCCTCCTTGCGCAGATCGACGATGCTCGTTGCGGCGTCGATCTGGTGTGCGGAGCGCAGGCGGTCGGCCAGCGCCTTCAGCGCCTCGCCAGTGCGGGCGGCGAGCAGGAGATGCGCGCCTTCCTCGGCAAACGCCTCGGCGGCGGCTGCGCCGATGCCCTTGGACGCGCCGGTGATCAGGACGCGCTTGCCACGCAGATGCAGATCCATGGGAGTACTCGCAGGATAGGTACAGGATGAAACCAGTAGGCGCTCGGCCGCGCCATGGTCAACATTGCAGTGCAGCGTTGCACCGCCCGCGACTTTGGTCCATTGCAGTGCGATCAAAATGCGGCGGCTGCCGGACCAACCAAGGACGTTCTCGATGAGCAAGAAACAATACCGGATCGCGGTCATTCCCGGCGACGGCATCGGCAAGGAAGTGATGCCGGAGGGGCTGCGCGTTCTGGAGGCGGCGGCGAAGAAGCATGGCGTCTCCGTGCATTTCGACCATTTCGACTTCTCGTCGTACGACTATTACGAGAAGCACGGCCAGATGATGCCTGACGACTGGAAGGAAAAGATCGGCAAGCACGATGCGATCTATTTCGGGGCGGTCGGCTGGCCGGCCAAGATCCCGGATCACGTCTCGCTGTGGGGCTCGCTGATCAAGTTCCGCCGCGAGTTCGACCAGTACGTGAACCTTCGCCCGGTGCGCCTGATGCCCGGCGTGCCGTCGCCGCTGGCGGGCCGCAAGCCCGGCGACATCGATTTCTGGGTGGTGCGCGAGAACACCGAAGGCGAATATTCCTCGGTCGGCGGCCGCATGTTCCCCGACACCGACCGCGAGTTCGTGACACAGCAGACGGTGATGACCCGCACCGGCGTCGATCGCATCCTGAAATTCGCCTTCGAGCTCGCGCAGTCGCGGCCGAAGAAGCACCTGACTTCGGCGACCAAGTCGAACGGCATCTCGATCACAATGCCCTATTGGGATGAGCGTGTGGAGGCGATGGCCAAGAAGTTTCCGGGCGTGAAGTGGGACAAGTACCACATCGACATCCTGACGGCGAACTTCGTGCTGCATCCGGACTGGTTCGACGTCGTGGTCGGCTCGAACCTGTTCGGCGACATCCTCTCCGATCTCGGCCCGGCCTGCACCGGCACGATCGGCATCGCTCCATCAGGCAACATCAATCCCGAGGGCGATTTCCCCTCGGTGTTCGAGCCGGTGCACGGCTCGGCGCCTGATATCGCGGGGCAAGGCATCGCCAACCCGATCGGCATGATCTGGTCGGGCGCCATGATGCTCGAGCATCTCGGCGAGAAGGAAGCAGGAAAATCGATCGTCGATGCGATCGAGCGCACGCTGGCCGAACGCACGCTGCGGACGAAGGATCTCGGCGGCAATGCCGATACCACGGCCTGCGGCAAGGCGGTCGCGGACATGGTGGATTAGTTCGGTGCTTCACCCTCTCCCCTTTGCGGGAGAGGGTGGCCCGTAGCGGCGAGACGGGTGAGGGGTATCTCTCCGCGGAGGCAGCCCCTTCCATTGAGAAACTATTCGTCGCGGAACGAACCCCTCATCCGGCGCTTCGCGCCACCTCTCCCACAGGGAGAGAAAGGAAAGTGTAGCTGCCGACGTATTGTCTCCAATCAGCCGACGATCTTCTCGATCGCTGCGTGGTCCAGCCCGAACTTCTTCCCGGCCTCGAGAATCTCCTGCCAGGTGGTCGGGTCGACCGGAATGCCTTCGGCGAGGCGCTTCTTCTTGGTCTCGCGCTCGGGCTCGCCGGCGATCTTCACCTTGTCGACGCCGGCAGCGGGCGGTGAGCCGGTGTGCCAGTCGACGAAACTTTCGACTTCGCGCGCGAGGTTTTCGGCGGTGCCGAGCTTGCCCGGGTCGATGACGATCGAGAGCATGCCGTTGAGGACATTGTGCTTGCCGTCGGACGGGCCCTTGACCACCTGCCCGCCTGAGAGCGCGCCGCCGAGGATTTCGCAGACCAACGCGAGGCCCGACCCCTTATGCTCGCCGAACGGCAGGATGGCGCCGTACGGCGGGATCACGGTGTAGCGCGGATTGACGGTGGGTTTGCCTTCATTGTCGATGATGGTACCGGGCTCGAGCTCGACGCCCTTGTTGTGGGCAACGCGGGTCTTGCCCTGCGCGATCCTGCTGGTGGCGAAGTCGAGCACGATCGGCTCCTTGCCCCTGCGCGGGATGCCGACGCAGAAGGGGTTGGTGCCGTGGCGGGCATCGCTGCCGCCCCAGGGCGCCACGATCGGACGCGAGATCACGTTGACGAAGTGGATCGAGACCAGGCCGTGCTCGATGCACTGCTCGGCCCAGTGACCGATCCGGCCGATGTGATGCGCGTTGGAGAGGCCGACGAGGCACACGCCGTTGCGCTTGGCGCGCTCGGCCGCCAGCTCCATCGCTTCATGGCCGATCACCTGTCCATAACCCGTGAGGCCGTCGAGGGTGAGAAGCGGACCGGTGTCGAGCACGATCTTGACGTGCTGGTTCACGGCGAGGCCGCCGGTCGTGACGCTCTGGACGTAGCGCGGGACCATGCCGACCCCGTGCGAGTCGTGGCCTTTGAGATTGGCCTCGACGAGATTGGTGGACACGAGCTCGGCCTCTCGGTCCGAGGAGCCGCCGGCCTTGACGATGGCGCGGACGGCGCTGGTGAGCGCTTCCGCCTTGATGGTGCGATAGTCAGCCATTTGTTGTGCTCTTATCCCTTCACGATCCGGCGGCAGTGGACCCAGGCCGCTTCAATCAGGTTCTCGCTCGCCTCCGGCGTGCGGAAGGCCGAATGCGCCGACAGCGTCACGTTCGGCAGTTTCGTCAGCGGATGATCGCCGGGGAGCGGCTCCGTGTTGAAGACGTCGAGGCCGGCATGGCGGATGTGGCCGGACTTCAGCGCGTCGATCATGGCGGCTTCGTCGACGATCGCAGCGCGGGCAGTGTTGACGAGGATGACACCACGTTTCATCGCGAAGATCTTGTCGCGCGTGATCATGCCGCGGGTTTCGTCGTTGAGCAGCAGATGCAGCGACACGACGTCGCTCTTCGCCAGCACCGTATCGAGATCGGTGAATTCGACACCGGGATAGCTCTTCGGCGAGCGATTCCAGGCGATCACCTTCATGCCGCTTCCCGTGGCAATGCGCGCAACTTCCGCCGCGATACCGCCGAACCCGATCAGGCCGAGCGTCTTGCCGGTGAGCTGCGTGCCGTCCTCGCGCAGCCAGTTGCCGGCCCGCATCTCGCGGTCCATCATCGCGATGACGCGGGCGGAGGCCCACATCAGGGCGATCGCGCATTCGGCCACTGCCGTGTCGCCATAGCCCTTGATCAGATGCACGGAGATGCCGAGCTCGGCGAGCTCCTCCGGGTTCATGTAGCTGCGCGCCCCGGTGCCGAGGAACACGACGTGCTTCAGCCCCGTGCATTTCCTCGCCACCTCGGTGGGAAGCGCGGTGTGGTCGACGATCGCGATCTCGGCGCCGTCGAGGATTTCCGGGTATTGCTCGGGCTTGATGTCGGGGTCCCTGTGGATCCGCACCTTGGGATCACCGGGTTTCTCCAGCCGCTCCATGATCACGGCGAGGGCTTCATTGGCGTCGACGAAAACTCCGCGCATGGCTCTCTCCAATCAGGACGCGACGCCGGCGATCGCCAGCACGGTATGCATGAGGACGTTGGTGCCTGCGGCACAGTCGGCCTGCGTGGCATCCTCCAGCTCGTTGTGGCTGATGCCGTCCTTGCAGGGTACGAACACCATCGCGGCCGGCATGATCGTGTTGAGGTTGCAGGCGTCGTGGCCGGCGCCGGAGGTGATGCGGCGCGAGGAATAGCCGAGTGTCTTCGCGGCGTTCTCGACGGCCGCGATCAGCTTGGGATCGAAATGCGTCGGCGGCTTGCGCCAGACCAGATCAATCTTCACATCGACCTTGCGGCGCGCGGCGATATCGGTGATGGCGGCGCGCAAATCGCGATCGAGCGCGTCCATGATGGCGCCGTCGGCGCTGCGGCAATCCATGGTGAAGGCGATCTCGCCGGGAATGACGTTACGCGATGGATTGGCGATCACGGCCTCGCCGATGGTGCCGACCGCGTTCGGCCCGTGCTTCCTCGCGATGGCCTCCATCGCCAGCACGATCTCCGACAGTGTGGCCAGCGCGTCGCGCCGCAGCGGCATCGGGGTCGAACCCGCATGGCTCTCGAAGCCGGAAATCTTGCCGTCGTACCAGAGCACGCCCTGGCCGGAATCGACCACGCCGATGGTCTTGCCTTCCGCTTCCAGAATGGGACCCTGCTCGATGTGCAGCTCGACGAAGCAGCCGAGCTTCTGGAAGCCGACCGGCTTGTTGCCGCGATAGCCGATGCCGTCGAGCGCCTGACCGACGGTGATGCCTTCGGCGTCCTTGCGCGACAGAATGTCGTCGGTGGTGAAGTCGCCGACATAGGCGGCGGAGGCCATCATCGCTGGTGCGAAACGCGAGCCTTCCTCGTTGGTCCAGTTGACGACGCAGATCGGAGCCTCGGTCTCGATGCCGGCGTCGTTCAGCGTCCGGATCACCTCCAGCGCGCCGAGCGTCCCCAGGATGCCGTCATATTTGCCGCCGGTCGGCTGGGTGTCGAGATGCGAGCCGATGCCGACGGGCGGCTTCGACATGTCGCGGCCCTTGCGCAGGCCGAACATGGAGCCGAGCGCGTCGACGTGGACTTCGAGCCCGGCGTCCTCGCAGGCCTTGCGGAACCAGTCGCGTACCTGCTTGTCTTCGCTGCTCAGCGTCAGCCGCCGTACGCCGCCCTTGGCCGTCCCGCCAAACTGCGCGGTCTCGTGAATGGAGCCCCAGAGGCGGGCGGAATCGATTTGCAGATTGGTGGCGGCTCGGCTCATGCGTCTCTTCCATTGATCGCTGTCATCCCGGGGCGCCCAAAGGGCGAACCCGGAATCTCGAGATTCCGGGTTCTCGCTGCGCGAGCCCCGGAATGACGGTAGAAAACCCGGCGCTTTTTCAATGACGCGCCTGCGCGGGCGCGTCAACCGCGAGGCTGCTCTGCGCAATCTGCCTTGCCAACTCGGCGACGCGCTCCACGGCGACGACGTCGGGAGAGGCGAGCCAGCTCGCGGTGAATGTCAGCGGCGCGATCGCGAGATCGGTGTCGAGCAGTTGCAGCCGTCCGTCGGCGAGCTCGTTCGCCACGATGGCGTCGGGGATCACGGCGATGCCGAGTCCCTCGACCGCCATGTGGATGACCGTCGCGAGCGAAGCAGAGGCATGCAGGCGGATCGGCGGCAGCTCCGGCCGGTCGAACACCTCGCGGACAACCTCGTAAGGCTTGGTCTTGCGCGGGAAGGTGATGATCGGAAACCGGGCGAGGTCCGCCGGCGTCACCGGGCCCTTGCCGAGCCCCAGCGAGGGGCTTGCGAGAAAGCCGATCGGATAATCGGCGAGCACGCGGTTGTGCACGCCGGAGGCGGACAACGGCCCGACGACGAAAGCGAGCTCGATCTCCTGCGCGAGCAGGCGCGCGGTGAGGTTCGGCGTGATGTCGACCTCGATCTCCAGCGACAGGTTCGGATAGACCTCGTTCACGCTCTTCACCAGCCGCGGCAGCCAGGTGTGCACGATGGTCTCGGCGACGCCGAGCCGCATCACGCCGCGCATCGCCGACCGGTCGCCGATCTCCGCCATCATCTGCGCGCGCAGGCCGATCAGCTTCTCGACATAGACCATCATCTGCCGGCCGCTCGGTGTCGGTGAGGCGACGCGATGATCGCGGTTCAGGAGCTTCACGCCCATCTCGCGCTCGAGCTGGGCGATCCGTTGCGAGATCGCCGGCTGGGTGGTGTTGAGCCGCTGTGCGGCGCCACGGAAGCTGCCGAGCTTCACAACCCAGAGGAATGTCTCGATCGACCTGAAGTCCAGCATTGGAAGGATTTTCCCGATCGATAAATTGGATTTATCGATATTGATTAGAAACGACGATTAGACTTTATAGCACGCTTGGTGTTGGCTTGTCTTTGTCGAGTTTCTAGGCAGGTCGATCACATGACTGTTTTGGTGGCAGCGCAGCAAACTGAAACACCCGACTCCCTTCCGAGCCGCAAGGCTCGGCTGGCCTATCGCGAGGGGCTGGTCGCCTCCACCGCCGGCGTCGCTCCGGGTTTTGTCCAGGGCAATCTGGCGATCCTGCCTGCCGAATATGCGGGCGCCTTTCACCGCTTCTGCCAGCTCAATCCGAAGCCATGCCCGATCATCGGCATGTCCGATGTCGGCAGCCCGCACATCCCGTCCCTCGGTGCCGATCTCGACATCCGCACCGACGTGCCGCGCTACCGCGTCTGGCGCGACGGCGAGGTCGTGGACGAGCCGACCGACGTGACGAAGTATTGGCGCGACGATCTCGTGACCTTCGTGCTCGGTTGCTCCTTCTCGTTCGAAGAAGCTCTGCTCGAGGAGGGCATGCCGATCCGGCACATCGAGCACAATGTGCGCGTGCCGATGTACCGCACCAACATCGCCTGCGGCGAGGCTGGTCCATTCGCCGGTCCGATGGTGGTGTCGATGCGCCCGTTCAAGCCGGCCGACGCGATCCGCGCGGTGCAGGTCACCTCACGCTATCCCGCCGTGCACGGCGCACCCGTGCATCTCGGCCATCCGCATCTGATCGGCATCAAGGACATCGCCAAGCCCGACTACGGCGATCCGGTGCCGGTCGCCGACGACGAGATTCCGGTGTTCTGGGCCTGCGGGGTGACGCCGCAATCGGTGATCAACGCCGCGAAACTCCCGTTCGCCATCACGCATTCGCCCGGCCTCATGCTGGTGACGGATCTGAAGAACAGAACCATGGCCGTGATTTAGTGGGCAGCGTCTGCTGCTTCTTCAGGCTTTACCGCATCCATCATTCGCTTCATTCGATCAGCCGAAATTCAGTAACAGGGGACTTTGCCATGACGATCACTCGCCGCGACGTGTTGTTGGGAGCCACCGCCACTGCCGCTCTCGTGCCGCTGGCAGCGCGCGCACAGACCTCGGAAGTCGTGATCGGCGTGATCTATCCGTTCTCGGGCGGCAGCGCGCAACAAGGCGTCGACGCGCAGAAGGCCTATGAGACTGCGCTCGAAGTCATCAACAAGAACACCGATTTCGACCTGCCGCTGGCGAAGGGCGAAGGCCTGCCGGGTCTCGGCGGCGCGAAGATCCGTCTCGTGTTCGCCGATCACCAGGCCGATCCGCAGAAGGGCCGCGCCGAGGCCGAGCGCCTGATCACGCAGGAGAAGGTCTGCGCCATCATCGGGACCTATCAGAGCGCCGTCGCCGTCACCGTCAGCCAGATCTGCGAACGCTACCAGGTCCCGTTCGTGTCCGCCGACAATTCCTCTCCCAGCCTGCATCGCCGCGGCCTGAAATATTACTTCCGCGCCGCGCCGCATGACGAGATGTACTCGGCCGCGATGTTCGACTTCTTCGATGCCATGAAGAAGAAGGGCACCAAGATCGAGACGCTGTCGCTGTTCCACGAGGACACCATCTTCGGCACCGACTCCGGAAATGCCCAGACCAAGATCGCCGGCGAGCGCGGCTACAAGATCGTCACCGACATCAAGTACCGCGCCAACTCGCCCTCGCTCTCGGCCGAGGTGCAGCAGCTCAAGACCGCCAATGCCGACGTGCTGATGCCCTCGAGCTACACAACCGACGGCATCCTCCTGGTCAAG